>NZ_CP051167.1:3207500-5607500 GCF_012295525.1 Oxynema aestuarii AP17
CGTAACAGCTCAAACCCGTCGAGGCGGGGCATTTCAATATCGACGATCGCCAAAGCACAATCGCGCCCCGACTGTAATTGTTCGAGGGCATCTTGACCGTCCTTGGCCTGAGCCACCCGATAACGAGCGCGCTTGAGCGTCAGCGAGAGCATCTGACGAATCGTATACGAATCATCCACCACCAAAATTTGGGGTTGAGATTTCGAGGGAGGCAGTAAAAACGGCGAATCTCCTTCCCCAGAGTCGATCGCCGCCCGACGGTCTCGCTTCCCTTCAGCTCCAGAGTGCATCCGCACCATTGCCGTCCCCGCCGACGGCGAGACTTGGGGACGCACATTCGCGATCGAATCGTCGACATCGAGGATGCTCACCACTTGTCCGTCCCCGAGAATCGTGCAGCCGAGGATTCCTGGAGGCTTCGACAGAGGTAAAGGAAGCGGTTTGACGACGATTTCCTGTTGTCCGAGGAGACGTTCGACGGCGAGGGCCACGATCCCTTCGCTAGAGGTCAGCACCAGAACCGGAATGTATTCGAGTCCGACAGGAATGGGAGACGGAGAATCGATCGCCGTATCCTGATAATGCAGTAACTGTTGAAGGGGAACCAAACGGATATACTCCTCGCGCCAGCGCAACATCGGTTGATGACCTAACATCTGCACCGCATATTCCGTTTCCGTCGTCCGTTCGCGGCCACTGGGAGTAGACGTATCGGCCACGTGGAGAATTTCCTCGACCGCATCCAACGGAACTGCCAGCGTATGACGATCGCTCCTGACCATTAACGCATCGGCAATCGAGAGCATCAACGGCAATTTAATCGTAAACGTCGTACCGCGACCGAGCCGCGAATCGACCTTGACCGTACCGCGAACTTGGCGCAAGTTGGTGCGGACGATATCGAGTCCGACCCCCCGACCGGACAACTCGCCGACCCGCTCGATCGTGCTGAACCCGGGCCAAAATAAAAAATCGTAAAGATCTACCACGGAAAGGTCTTGAGCGTGTTCTAGAGCCACTAAACCGAGTTCGACCGCACGGCGACGGATCGCGTCGGGGTCGATCCCTTTCCCGTCGTCAGTAATCGTAATAATCGTTTGACCGCCTTGGTGTCGGGCTTCGATTTCGATCTGACCGCTTGGGGGTTTGCCGACCGCTTTGCGTTCTTGAGGAGACTCGATGCCGTGATCGAAGGCATTGCGAACGAGATGGACGAGGGGATCGCGCAAGGCGTGCAAGAGACTTTCGTCAATTTTGGTTTCCCGTCCGAGCAGGAGCAAGTTGACTTCTTTACTGTAAGTGCGAGATAGGTCGCGCAAAGCACGAGGGAGGTGGTCTACGGCGCGACTGAAACTGACGACGCGCAATTGCATCACCCGCGATCGCAGACGATCGCAAATCCGGCGCAGGTGGTCCGTACTCGAATCGAGTTTGAGGGTCACCTCATCAATTTGGCTCGCCGAATGGGCGATCGCCTGAGTCGTTTCGATCGCCTCTTGAGCAGTTGTATGAAACTCTGTATATTCATCGAGTTCTAATTCGTCAAAATCGTGGTCACTCGTGCGATTCTCGTTGGGGTAGGCTTCGCGAACGTCACCCAATGGCATAACCGGGCCTCGATGTCCGGCGAGACGGTCGTATTCCTCCCGTAACTGCACCCCAAACTGATTCAAATCGCGAATGCTGCGCCGCAGACGCTTGACTTCACCGCGTAACTGATTCGATTGCAATTCTAAATTCGTGCGATTGATGACCAACTCGCCGACCAGATTGACTAACTCCGTGAGGCGATCGAGTTCGACGCGAATCGTCGGACGGACGACCGTAGTGCCGCCCGATCCGGGATTGGCGGTTTCGTGAGGTGTCACCGTCGCTTCCGGCGTCGGTTCCGGCGGGGCTTCCGGGATCGTCGCCGACCCCTCGGAACGGCTCTGGGAGGGCATTTCCGACGCTGAGTAAGAGTCCGGGGTCGAGTCCGCCTCTGCCGGGTCGGGCGCGGCGGCGGTAGCCAGAGGACTCAAATCTAAAGGTTGAATGGAGATCGATCGTTCTTGTAAAACTTGGTCGCGGGCGGATTGTAAATTTTGGGCGATCGCCCAACCGAACTGCTGTAATTGTTCTAAAGTTAAATTGGGCGTATCGACCAGAGCGCGCAAATGGTCGGCAATTTGTCCGAATTCCGGAATTTGTAACATTCCCGCCAGTCCGGAGAGCTGGTAATAAATCTCGTTGAGAATATTTATGGTTTCCTCTAAATTATCCGTTTTTGCCTGGGACAGTTCGGTTTCCAAACGATTAAAAATTGGCGGTAATTCTTGCTCGAAAATAATCCGAATAGCCGAACGATTTCCCGAATTATTTTGTAACCATGGCGGCGTAGCTTCTGTAGCATCGAGGTCGGCGACCCTAAAAGTTGCCATCATTTGACCTTTAATCGCTTCGATCGCCCGAGCTTCTCGACTCGGCTCGTCCGGCAAACTTGTCGTTCCCGTCGTTTGAGCTTGTTGGGTGGCGCGATCGCTCATCTGCTTGAGCGCATCCACCCCTTCCAATAACATTGTAATCGTTTCCGGTTGTAACTCGCTCAAATCGGCGCGATCGCGTAAAATTGCAAAACAATCTTCCAAAGCATGAGCTGCACTGGACAACTCCTCAAACCCGAACATTAAGGCCGAGCCTTTAATCGAATGAGCTGCCCGAAATAAATCTTTAACTTGCCGTTCTCGTCCTTCCTTAGTCGTGGCCTCTTCCATCGATAAAAGTTGGCTTTCCAACAGTTGCAAAAACTCTTGAGTTTCTGCAATAAAGGCGCCGAGGAGTTCGTTAAAATCTTCCGGATCGAGGGGAGTCATGATTTAAGTTCTACCGTCAATAAAGGTTATTTTAAGATCGGATATAGCGGTTTTTATCAAGTCATTACGGACGAGTTCGAGGGGTGAGATGCATCCCCCGTGTGCCAAAAGAACGAGTTAAGAGCGAAAATTGGCGACAGACTCTTGCAATTGGTTGACCGCGATCGCCAATCCGTCGAGAGAGGAACGCACTTCTACCGATTTATGAGCCGTACTCTCCGAGATAGCACTCACTTGTTGCATCACTTTTGCGATCGCCTCCGATCCCGCCGTTTGTTTTGTCGTCGCCTTAGTTATCTTTTGTACTAACTCATTCATTTCCTGACTGACCTCAATAATGGCATTGAGATGACTTTTCGCATCTGCCGCCAGTTGGGTTCCGGCGATCGCCTCTTGAGTGCCCGCCTCCATCGCCTCCGAGACCCGCCCGACTTCAGTGCGAATCTGCTCGACAATTTCGGAAATCTCCTCAGTCGCCCCGGCGGAACGGTCCGCGAGCTTGCGAATTTCTTCGGCAACCACCGCAAAGCCCAACCCCCGTTCTCCAGCGCGGGCGGCTTCGATGGTGGCGTTGAGGGCGAGTAAATTGGTTTGGGCGGCAATTTGAGAGATCGAGGTGACAATTTTGCCGATTTGCTGCGAACTTTCTCCCAGACGCTTCATCATTTTGGCGGTTTGGGCGATCGTCTGGCGCAATTGGGCAATTCCGGCGACAGCGCGATCGACGGATTCGCCCCCCACTTGGGCTGTTTGCGCCGCTTGTTCGGCGACGCGCGCCGCACTTTGCGAGACGTCCGTCACCTCTTGAATCGAAGCATTGAGGCGTTCCACATATTTCAACGCCCGCTCGATTTGACCGGCCCCATCGCTAGCCATTTGGGCTAACTCCGCCGTATCGACAGTAGAATCGCGGGTAGCCCTCCTCACTTGAGCGGCGAGTTGGGCGATTCCCGTGACGATCTGGCGCAGAGAAGAAATTAGAAAATTGAACGAATCGGCGACGGCGGCGAGACTCCCGCGATCGACGCGGGCGCGTACCGTCAAATCCCCTTTCGCCGCCCCTTTAATTTCACCGAGCAGTTGGAGAACTTGTTGGGTGAGGGCGTCGCTTTCAGCTTTGCGTTGGGTCGCCAATTGTTCCAGGTCTCGTTCCACCTGCTTGCGTTCGGTGATGTCGAAACGAATGCTGACGTACTTGCTAACTTGACCTCGGGCATTAAAAATGGGGGCGATCGTCGTATCGACCCAATACAAGTTCCCTTGTTTGGAGCGATTGCACATTTCGCCCTTCCAGACTTGGCCCGAGGCGATCGCCTGCCACATTTGCTCGAAAAACGCTTGCGAATGATAGCCCGAATTGACGATCCGATGGTTTTTGCCGAGGAGTTCGGCAGAAGAATAACCGGAAATCTGACAAAAATTGGAATTAGCAAAGGTAATCCGCCCGGCGAGGTCCGTTTCGCTCACGAGGGCGGCGCGATCGAGCGCATTTTGGCGGGCTTTGACCTCGTGCAAGAGACGTTCTTGTTCGCTGGTGAGTTGGCGAAGTTGGGCTTCCGTGCGCTTGCTTTCGGTAATATCCCGAGCGGTCGCATAAATAGTTTCGTGTTCGAGAGAAGCGATCGCACTCCACGAGAGCCATCGATAGGAACCGTCTTTGCAGCGATAGCGGTTTTCAAAATTAATGGTGATGTCTCCCGAGGCCAGTTTTTCGGCCTCGGCGAGGGTAGTCTCGCGGTCGTCGGGATGGACGAATTCGATGAAGGGGCGATCGAGCAACTCCGATTCCTCGTACCCGAGAACCTTCGTCCAAGCGGGGTTGAGGCGTTTGAAGGTGCCGTCGCTCAATCCGGCTACGCACAACAAATCCAACGAGAGGGTAAAAAACATATCCCGTTCTCGTTCGATCCGTTTGCGATCGCCAATTTCCAATCCCAACGTCAAGACCGAGGCGCTGCCGTCGATATCGACAAACGGGGTATTGTGAAGCTCGAACACCTGTCCGGTTTCGGGGGAACTACATTCCCAAGTTGTAGACCTTTGGTGTTGGAACACCTCCGTCACGGGACAGTCCTCCCGGGGGCGATCGCTGCAGCCGATAATTTGATAGCAGTATCGATCTTCCACCTCGCCGAACAATTCCTTAAATCGGCGGTTGGCTAACTGGATTCGATAGTCTGCATTTTGCAGGTAAACGAGCGCCGGGAGAGAATCGAGAATCGCGTGCAGCCGTCGGCGTTCCGCTTCGAGGACTTGACGAGGCTCGCCAGCGTCGCCGATCTGGGTAAAAAAGGCGATCGCCCCCTCGACTCGACCCGTTTCGTCGCGGATCGGATCGGCCCTTAACAGCGTCGGAACGAGACGACCGTCGCGGGAGCGAATTTCAACTTCAGCTCGATAAGACTCGCCCCGTTCGAGGGTTTCTCTGAATTGAGGGCGGACCGTCGGATCGGCAAACAGCAGGGTAAAGTTGCCCGAGATCGGCAGTTGTTGCGAGTTAGAGTTCGACAATTGAGTGAAAGCTGGGTTTTGATAGACCGGGCGCAAGTGGCGATCGACGATCGCGATCGCCACCCTGGCGATTTCGACCCCTTGACGCAACGGTTGGATCTCGGCGAGTAATTGCGCTTGTTCCTCAGATCGGCGCTCCCGTTCGCTCGCGTCGGCTTGGCGTTCGGAGATATCCCGGGCGATCGCCAAAACGAGCGATTCGGCGCCGGAGTCAAAACGACTCAACCGCAGTTCCACCGGGAACGTGCTGCCGTCGGCGCGTCGGTAGACCGTTTCGACGGCGAGAGGAACATCTTCTTCTAACTGCTGCCAGAGTTCGAGATCGCGGTTGACCGCCGCTTGCGGGGCGAGATCGTCGATCGCCAGTTCCAGTAATTGCTCGCGGGAATATCCCAGCGTCGCACTCGCCCGGGCATTGAGATCGCGTAAACGACCGTCGAGGTCGTATAGAAAGATAGGATCGGGGGCGCGTTCTACGAAGTCGTGAAAGCGCCGTTCGCTCTGGGCGAGGGCCGTTTCCGCTTGTTTGAGGGCGCTGAGATTTTGGAGTAAGGCGCTAAATTCGACGATCGCGCCATTGTCGTCACGGCGGGCGATCGTCGTTTGAGCGACGGGAATTTGACGATCGCCCCCTCGGGAACGCACCGCAGTTTCCCCGGACCAGACCCCGGCGGCGATCGTTGCGGGGAGGACTTCGCTTTCGAGTTGCTGGCGCTGGATCGGGGGATAAACCTCGAACGCGGAACATCCGGCGATCGCCTCGAACTCAGTCAAACCCAACAGCTCGCGGGCTGCGGGGTTGAGAGAGACGATCGCGCCGTCGGGAGTCCAAGAGACGACCGCTTCGCGGCTGCGTTCCCACCACTGCCGTAGGCGATCGCCGTCGCGACAGGCGAGACGAGCCTCGTGCAGCTCCCGTTCTAAAATGCGGTTGGTTTGGGCGAGTTGCCCCGGATCGGGCAGTTGCAGGGCTTGGGGCAGCCCTAAAATCGTCTCTAAAGCCACCCCCCCGAACAGGAGGGCGGCGACGGTTTTAACGGCTTCTAGGAGCCAGTAATCCGGGTGCCAGACCGTCCACAGGGCGAGCGCGTGAGAAGCGCCCGCGACGGCGATCGCGGCGCCGAGTAGGGTGAGAACGGCAGCGAAAGGCAGATCGCGACGCGATCGCCCCAGATAGAGCAAACAAGCGGCGACGGCGAGTTCGGCGACAGTGGAACCCAAGTCGGCGAAGATATGCAGCCAGAGTAAGCCGGGATGCCACAAGTAGCCGTTTCCTTGAGGCAGAAAGTTGCTGGAAAGTGACGAGAGTAGGGTATCGAGCATAGTTAGCAAAGAAAGATAGCGAGTTCGTAAAGGCGGGTTCGGCGGGTCTCGATCGCGGTTCAGGCGCGAAAATTGCTCGCCGATTGCTGGAGGCGTTCGACGGCGATCGCCAGTCCGTCGAGGGAACCCCTGACTTCCACCGATTTTTCCTCGGTCTGGCCGGAAATTTCGCTGACTTGCTCCATGACGCGGGCGATCTCGTGAATGCTGACGCTTTGCTGGCTCGTCGCCCGGGTAATATCGAGCACCAGAGCGTCTATTTCGCGGCTGACTTCGATAATTTCCATCAAGTGAGTTTTCACTTCTGCCGCCAGTTGGGTTTCCGCAATCACTTCTTGCGTTCCCGCCTCCATGGCGGCGGTCACCTGACCGATTTCGCCGCGCAGGAGTTCGACAATTTCGGAAATCTCCTCAGTCGCCCCGGCGGAACGGTCCGCGAGTTTGCGAATTTCTTCGGCAACCACCGCAAAGCCCAACCCCCGTTCTCCGGCGCGGGCGGCTTCGATAGTGGCGTTGAGGGCGAGTAAATTGGTTTGGGCGGCAATTTGAGAGATCGAGGTGACAATTTTGCCGATTTGCTGCGAACTTTCTCCCAAGCGCTTCATCATTTTGGCGGTTTGGGCGATCGTCTGGCGCAATTGGGCGATTCCGGCGACGGCGCGATCGACGGATTCCCCGCCCACTTGGGCTTTTTGCGCCGCTCGTTCGGCGACTGCTTGCGTTTGGCGCGAGACCTCGCTGACGTTTTGAATCGAATGGGCCATCTGTTCGATTTGGGCGAGGGCTCGTTCGATTTGGCGGGCTTGGGTTCCGGCCATTTGAGCCAGTTCTTGGGTCTTGGCGATCGAGGTTCCGGTTTCCGCTTTGACTTCGGTGGCGAGTTGGGCGATTCCGGTAACGATTTTCCGCAGGGAGGAAATCAGGAAGTTGAACGAGTCCGCCAAGGCGCCGAGGGTGTCGTTGGTGACTTCGGCGCGGACGCGCAAGTCCCCTCGGGCGGCGCTTTTGATCTGCCCGAGCAGTTGGATGGCTTGTTGGGCGATCGCGTCGGCTTCGGCTTTGCGGGCGGCGGCGAGTTCGGCTAACTGTTCTTCGGCTAGGGCGCGATCGCCGATTTCTCGTTGCAGTCGTGCGTTGGCCCGTTCGAGTTCGGCGGTGCGTTCTTTGACCCGGCCTTCGAGTTCGGCGGTCAGTCGTTCTAGCTCTTGTTGGGTTTGTCGGCGATCGGAAATGTCCCGGGTCACCTTGGTAAAGCCGCGCAGTTCGCCGTCGTCGTCGCGTAAGGCGGTGAGGATGACGTTCGCCCAAAATTGACTGCCGTCTCGACGAACCCGCACCCCTTCGTTTTCAAACCGTCCTTGACTGGCGGCGATCTGAAGTTCGCGTTGGGGTTGACCCCGTTCGCGGTCTTCGGGGGAGTAGAAGCACTCGAAGGACTGCCCGATAATCTCGGAGGCGTTATAACCTTTAATCCGGCGCGCCCCTGCATTCCAACTGACGACGGTCCCTTGAGGGTCGAGGCGGATGATGGCGTAGTCGCGCACGCCGTCGATTAAGACCCGAAATCCCTCTTCGCTTTCTTTTAAAGCTTGTTCGGCTTGTTTGCGATCGTCGATATCCAAACACGAACCGATGAAACCTTGAAATTCGCCGTCGCTGTCGTAGCGCGGCAGTGCGCTGACGAGCAACCAGCGATATTCGCCGGAACGGTGCAGCAAGCGGGTTTCGAGGGTAAAGGGTTGGCGCGCGGCAAAGGCGCGTTCGTAAGCGCCGACGCTGCGATCGCGGTCTTCGGGATGAAAGATTTCGGCCCAACCGTACCCCAAATCGCACTCGATCGCCCGTCCGGTAAACTCCTGCCACCCCTTGTTGAAGTCGTCCGCACTGCCGTCGGCGCGGGCGGTCCAAATCAAGGCGGGAACGGTATCCGCCATCGTCCGAAACCGTCGCTCGCTCTCTAAAAGCGCTCGTTGGGCCGAGCGGCGATCGCTGATGTCGAGGGCGACCGCTAAAAAAGCTTGTCGTTCGTCCCACTCGACCCGTTGGAGGTGAACCTCCACCGGATAGGTACTGCCGTCGGCGCGTCGGTGCTCGTTGTCGAAGATGACCCGATCTTGCCGACCGTCGAGCAACGGGGCGATCGCCGCTTCCAGGTCGCCCAGGTCGGCACTGGCTTGAATGGTTCGGGCGCTGGAGGCCAAAATCTCGGCGGGAGAATAGCCTAAATTATTGGCGGCGCCTCGATTGACATATTGAAATTGGAGGCTGTCGCGATCGAAAACGTAAATTTCGTTGAGGCTCGATTCGAGGATGTTTAACAGGCGCGCCCGTTCGAGTTCGGCTTGTTTGCGTTCGGTAATCACCTCGGTAAACATCATCAAGCCGCCGATGTTGCCGGAGTCTTCGAGCCAGGGATAGAGTTCCCAGCGTACCCAATCGGTGCGACCGTCGGCGCGAGGAAAGGCTTCGCCGTCACTTTTGAGACTTTCGCCGTTTAAAACGCGCTGGTGCAGTTGTTTCCAGGATTCGGGAATTTCGGGGAACAGTTCGTAGTGCGATCGCCCGACGAGGGAGCGCACGTCGGTGTCCGCCTCTCCCAAGCCGTAATCTTGCAGCCAGCGCCGACTGACGACGAGATAGCGCAGGTCGCGATCGAGCATGGCGACGGCGGCGGGGGTATGTTCGACGAACAGGCGCAGTTGGGTTTCACTTTGGCGCAGTTCTTTTTGAATGCGCAGGCTACGCCCGATTTCGCGCACGTGGGCGAGGATGGCGGGTCGGTCGTTGTAGTCGATGCGGTTTAAGGTGACTTCGACGTCGAAGGGGCGGCGATCGTCGCAGCGTTTGGCTTTCCAGTTGAAGTGCTGCACGGTTCCGGCGATCGCGCCGTTCCAGCGATCGCTCAGTCGGTCGGTCGGGTTGCCCGGGGCGGAGCAGTCGCGGGCGATCTCGATTTCCTGGAGCCGCGATCGCTCGATCCCGTAAAGGCGCGAGGCTTTTTGATTGACGTCGAGGACGCGACCTTCGAGATCGTGTACGAATAAGGCATCGTCGAGGCCGTGAAACAGGCTGTCCCAGTTGTTGCGATGTTGGTTCGCGGCCCGTTCGAGCCGATCGCTCGGTTCGAGATCTTCGACGACGAGCATCGTGGCGCGCCGTTCGTGGCGATCGCGCAGGGGAATGGCCCGTAGGCGAGCGCGTGTAACCCGAGTCATGGCTTCGCGCTTCGCGGATGCACCGCTCGATTCGAGGGGGACGATCTGCTCTTGCGCTTGTCCGGTGGCGATCGCGCGACCTTGGAGTTCGGCGGCAGCGTCGCTGAGGGCGCTCGATTTCCCTCCGGCGACGGGGTCGGCGTCGCTTTTCGAGGGAGTCGCGCCGTCTTCGTCGAGACCGACGCTGGCGATAAAGCGCCGATTGGCGCCGAGATAGGCTCCGTTTTCGTCCGTCCAGGCGACGCCCAAGGGCAGGTGTTCGATGGTTTCGTCCGCGAAGGCGGCTGCGGGCTTCGAGCCGATTCGGACGGCGGCGGCCAGTTGGCGCCCTCGGGCGGCGATCGTCGCGCACAGCAGCCATATTCCTACGGTTTCAATGCCCCACCCGACCATTTCCAGGCTTTTCGGTACGGTGTCGGCCCAGGTTCGACTGGCGGCGATGCCTTGAGCTGCACTGGCGGCGACGAGGACGACTCCCACGACGGCGAAGGGGAGCTGTCCTCGTGCGGGGGTTTCGCGAAGGGGGCGTTCTCTAACCCAGGTGAGGAGGGAGAGTCCGGCTACGGTGATGTATCCCAATGCGAGGATGGCGTGGATGGCTCCTTCCCACCAGAGCGGCCCGGCGGCGATCGAGGTGTCCGGGGTGGGTGCGAAAAGCAGGTTGCTAAATCCCATAGTTGAATATTGCGTGATTGAGCGTTGGTTATTCAGTTGTTGAACCTCGGCGCCGTGGTTATCCCGGCGATCGAATCGGCGATCGAGCCGAGGGCACGAACCAAATTGTCCGGAAAGAACCCTTGACGCAGCCGTGCGGCATGGCTACGGGGGTTCGAGACCCGTCAGTTTTTCTGCTTCGGATTACCACTGTTGGTAATGGGCGATCGCCTCGACATCGACGATCGTCAATAACTGCCCTTCCCAATCGTATAATCCCCGAACGAAGGGAGCGAGTTCCTCGCTGACTTCTACGGCGGAGACAATGCGATCGGGATCGATCGCGAACACCCCGCGCACCTGCGACACCACCAATCCCATTAAGATCGCTCCCCCCCCAGGATCGTTCGGGTTGCCCGCTTCTAACACCAAAATCCGCCGGTGGCGATCGATCGCGCTTTCCTCCTCGCCTCCCCCGCTTTCCGAGGGGGTGCTGCCGATGGAACGCCCGAAATCGGCGACGGCGAGAATCTCGCCGCGCAAGTTGGTCAATCCCAACACGAACGATCGCGTGTTGGGCACCGGAGCAATCGGTTGGGCGCTCACAAACAAGACTTCTCGCACGACCATCAAATCGATGGCAAACCAACTGTTATCCTGTTTGAAAATCAAAAATTGTCGGCTGTCGATCGAAGTTGACGATTCTTTTTCGTTCGACACTGGAGAACTCGACGGACTCAATGCACTCATAACAACAGCAGAAAGACAACAGAAAGAGGTTGCGTTTGCACGTTAACAGATGCTTCCTGATGGCGAGTGCGCGGGCTTAACTCAGCCGCTCGACAATATGCAACAGTTGTTGCGGCTCGAAGGGTTTGGTCAGGTACGCATCTGCACCTAACTCCATTCCCCATACTTTATCGATTTCCGTGTTTTTTTGCGAGCAGAAGACCACCGGGAGATTTTTCGTTTTCGGATCGTCGCGCAGCTCCCGGATCACTTCAAAGCCGTTCATTCCGGGCATGATCACGTCTAAAATCACTACGTCGGGCAAATTTTCTCGAATTCGCGCGATCGCTTCTTCTCCGTTTCTGGCTTCGGCGACGTCCATTCCCGCTTCCCGGAGAATGCGACAAATTAATTCTAATTCGCTGTAAACATCATCGACGACTAATACTTTTGACATCTTTGACTCCCTACCCGCTTTATGGCTGTGACCTTCTTTTTTCTCCCGGGGGCGAACAATAAATTTGCTGCGATCCCTAGCTTTTATCATAGGGGACTTTCCGGGGGGTGACGACGCGGCTTTAAGTTGTGTGAAGAAGGACGCAGCCGTGGCGAAGCCTCGTTTATTCGCTGCCGAGGGGAATCATTCCGATCGGCAGTTCGGTCGATTTTCGCTCGTCAAGTTGGCGAACGTAGCACTCATTTTCACACGGATTCTACGCGATCGCCCGTCGAATTTCCGAGGGCACGAAGGCGGCGCAAAACAGGCACAAAAAAAGGCCGGACGCTTTCAAAAAAAAGCGCCCGAACTCCTCCAATTTGCCCTTCGGAAGTCCCTCGAAAGACCCGCCGTGCTAGATCGATCGCCACGAGGGTTTACGAGGGCGTCCTGGCCGAAACTCATGAAGAACGCCGTCGGCGGGGGGCGGCACTCATCGGTTGGCGATCGAGGTGCGATCGTCTAAGACGCAAGTGGAATGGCACGCGGAAGTGCCGAGATAGCGATCGACGATCTGACATAACTTGTTGGGCTGAAAAGGTTTTGTTAAATATTCTGTAGCTCCCGCCAAACAGCCTTGAACGCGATCGAACGGACTATTTCTGCCAGTGAGCATAATAATGGGAATTTTTTCGCAGTGGGGCAGTTGTCTGACAATGCGGCACAGTTCTAAACCGCTAATTCCCGGCATGGAAACATCGAGTAGTAACAAATCGATTTTTTGATGCAGAAGTTGGGATAATGCCTCTTCGGCATTGAGTGCAATGAAGAGGCGACAGCGATCGCTTAACATTCTTTCAATTAATAAATGGATCAAGCGATCGTCATCTACAGATAAAATACTTGGCAACGAACTAAGAGAATGAGTCATCATGACTTTAGCAGTAAAACAACGGCGGTCATCTCAAGCACGTCCATAAATAGAGGAACCGGAAAACCTCGATGACTCCTAGAAGTACGCCCCTGGGATAAACTTTTAAAGGGATCGTCGCGACGGATTGCAGATGCCCATGCTTGCGATCGCCTCGATGAGTTGCATCTGCACTCTTTTGTTCGTGCCGGGCTGACCGGATTCCCGGCAGGTGGTTCGATCCCGTGAGAGCCACCTCATACATGGCTTAACTTTACCGTTACACGGGGGTAGCCTGTTGGAGACGATCGCATTTCTAAACAATTCTTTCGTCCTTCACAGGCGATTTTATACTGATTGCCCGTTATATTCGTTCAAGGTCTATTGTAGAAACAAATCCTCCGAAGTTCCCACAGTAAATTCCCGGAAAACGAGGGGCAATTCGGGGGCGATCGCGGTCCGATCGTTCAACATTTTGTAAAGTTGGGACGCAAGTGCGAAGGAGGGGGAACCTGGGGGAGAGACCTCCTGTTGCCAGCAGTCGAACCCCTCACCATTGAGGACGAGACCCGATTAACTCCGTCGCGCGATCGGCGTCGAGGGGTTTGGAGAAAAAATACCCCTGAGCGTATTCGCACTGCACGGCCCACAACTGCACGAGCTGTTCCTCGCTTTCCACTCCTTCTGCGGTGACATCGATCTTGAGGTTGTGTGCGAGCATGACGATCGCGCGAACGATTTCGCTATTTTCGCGGTCGATTCCCATGCTGGCGACAAACGAGCGGTCGATTTTGAGGGTATCGATGGGAAAGCGGCGCAAATAACTTAACGAGGAATATCCCGTACCGAAATCGTCGATGCACACTTGAATCTGACGCGCTCGAAACTGTTCGAGTAAAGTCTCTACCGAGGTGGCATTTTCCATCAACACCGTTTCGGTAATTTCGAGTTTCAAGGTTCCCGGGGCGATCGGATATCGGGCTAAAATCCGGTCGAGTTCGAGGATTAAATCGGCTTCAAATAATTGTTTTCCCGAGAGATTGACATTCAACGTCAAGGGCGCATCTTGGCTAAATTGCTGCTGCCAAGCGTGCAACTGGGCGATCGAGGTGTCGAGAATCCAACGCCCGAGGGGCAAGATCGCCCCCGTTTCTTCGGCAATCGGGATGAAGCGATCGGGCGAGACCAAACCGCGCCGGGGGTGCTGCCAGCGCACGAGGGATTCAAAGCCGCAAATGCGACCGCTTTCGAGGGCGACAATCGGCTGGTACTGCATGAAAAATTCCTGGCGGACGATCGCCCAGCGCAAGTCCGTTTCGAGCTGCAATCGGGTCGTGACGCGATCGCGCATGGCCGGATCGAACACTTGGTGTCTCGCTCCCCCCAAGCCTTTCGCTCGATACATCGCCGTATCGGCATCGCGCAATAAGTCCTCGACGCGATCGCATTCGTTAGAGGAGGTGGCGATGCCGATGCTAGTAGTACTGAAAACTTCGTGTCCTTCGATCTGACAGGGAACCGCGATCGCCTCTTGCAGACATTCGGCGAGACCGAGGGCTTCTTCCATCCCCTCGATCGGATCGAGGAGAATGGCGAACTCGTCCCCGCCGAGTCTGGCGACGACGTGGGTCGAGTGGGGCTTGCATAACTTGCAACTGCTCAAGGTGCGACAGAGGCGGTCGGCGACTTCAATCAAGAGGCGATCGCCGATCGCGTGACCCAAACTTTCATTAATTAACTTAAACCGATCCAAATCTAAAAACAGAACCGCCAAACGCCTAGAATGACTCCCGTAGCAGTCGGCGACCCTTCTCAAGGTGTTGAGGAAAAAGCTGCGATTGGGCAATCCGGTGAGGGGATCGCGATCGCCGGGATCCGGGGGGTTCGCTTCTGTCAGCTCCTCCCCGGTGCGGGTGGCGAACGCGGGAGCGTCGGTAATGTCGTGACAACTGTACAGCAAGCGCCCCCGTTCGATCGCCACCCGCTTGACCGTTATCAGCAACCGATGGCACTGTCCGGCTTTGTCGTACACTTGCCGTTCGATGTTATAAATTTCCCCCCGCAGATCGAGTTCGGCGCGATCGAATAAGTTCTCTCCCAAAAGCTGCTCGACATTACCCAAGGCTTGCAGTTCCGCGATCGAATAGCCGAAAATTCCTTCGATATTCGGACAGAGAAAGGTAAACTCGCCGCGATCGTCGGTCATAAACACCGGATCCCTCATATTTGCCAGGGTTTCTCGGTGTAATGTTTCCGACCCATCGAGTCGGTAGTTCATGGGAGTATCTTCTCTCGACCCCTCTTTCATCGCAACCTCGACGCCCCTCTCGGATCTCCTGTCTGGCTTGCGGGTTGCACTCGGGTAAAACTCGCCCGGCGATTGCCGTTTCCATGCCGACTCGAATCTCGCTGTTGCGTAGCTTTTCCCTCGCGCGGACAACAAAGGGATGTTCCAAATCCCCATAATATCTTGGAGGTTTTTGACTTCAGGGCACACTAGGCAGGAAGTCGGGTTCATTTCTAATCGCGTCCGATCGGTTGCCTCCCTATGGCGATCGCCTAACCACTGCCAAAAGAACGGCCATCTCGGGTCACTTTGCAAGTATCGAGGGATCTGACCCCAGTTGTACTCTCCAATACGAGCGGCTTCGAGTTTCAGTAGGTCGAGGCCAATCGCTCTGTTCGTGCGCCCGACATCTTCTTTTTCCTTCTTACAGCATACTGCGTTTGAAATCGTTTCGAGGAGGTTTCGCAATCGATCTTGACTTTCTTCGAGATCTCGTTCGGCTTGCTGACGGCGCTCGATTTGCTCCCGTAACTGGGTTTGCAATGCCCGATCTCGTGCAGGTTCCCTTCCCGGTTCTGGCGACGAGGTAGCGTCGGCTGGGTTCTCGAACGGCGTGGAAAAACGGGCGATCGCAGTGGGTAGACTCTGGGGACGATATGCCTTCGGCATCCCTGGGCGAACGCCGCTCAAGGGTCGGGTGGCATTCCGGGGCATTCCGGCAGTCTCCCGCCGCGCGATCTCCCGATACGCCTGCGGCGTCGCCGCGCGATTCTCCTCACTCTTTTGGAGTTGCTGAGCGAAGATCGACCCTAGGCAAACGTCGGCTTCGCGCTGCCACGATTGCAGCCATTGGCTTTCGATGCCGATTTGACGGGCGATCCCTTGGAGAATGGCGGTCTCGGTGGGGTCGGGATCGCGGGGGATCGGGTCGAACAGCCAGATATTGCCGACCCATCGACCGTCCGGGGCGATCGCCGGGATCGCGATCGTGGCTAGTTCGCCGAGGGTGGGGGTGCGCTTGATTCCGCCTTCAGGTAAGGAGCGCGTGTAAAACGAGGGATTCAAGGGTAGGGCGATCGCGCGATCGCCAACCCGACAGTCCCAGCCCCGAGGGGGACTCCCATAAAACTGAGCGACGGACATCTGGGTCAGATCGAGAGCCATTTGTAATAAATTCCCGACGGCCCGCTCGAAATACCCCCGATGGCTCTCGGGTTCGGACTCGCTCGCTCGAACGGCGAGTGACTGACGATGGCGTTCGAGATCGTCTGCGCTATGCGGTGATTGCTTCGGCTGTTGAATCGTCATCCTTCCTGCACCCAGTTACGTCGTTCCCCTATTCCGTCTCGTCGTACCCGTTTAACTCGCCTTAAGGTCGTAGGGATAACACTGCGAATCCCTACCGGGCGCGTCATTCTTGGGCGATCGGGTAGGGTCTGAGGAGGAGACTCGCCCGCAACGCTCGCTTTTGAGGGATACGGGAATGGTAATGATAAATTCCGTGCCTTCTCCCCGACGGGAAACGCATTCGAGTTGACCCCCATGTTTTTCGACGATAATTTGATAGGTAATCGACAGACCCAACCCGGTTCCTTTACCGACGGGTTTGGTGGTAAAAAACGGATCGAATAACTTTTGTCTCGTCGCTTCGTCCATCCCCGGCCCGTTATCGCGAATGCGAATCGAGATCCACGATCGCTCGTCGCCGTCGGGACTTTGGGAGCGATCGAGCAGGTCGGTGCGAATCGAAATCGTCGGTTGCGCGATCTGCTCGTGTTCTTCCAAAGCATCGATCGCATTGCTGATGATATTCATAAAGGCTTGATTGAGCTGTCCGGCATAACATTCTACCGAGGGTAAGTGACCGTACTCTTCGATCGCTTCGATCGCCCGCCCTCCCGATTTCGGCTTGAGGCGATTTTGCAAAATCAATAAGGTTCCTTGCAGTCCCTCGTGGATGTTAACGCTCTTGCGTTGTGCTTCGTCGGTTCGCGAAAAGTTCTTTAACGATCGCACGATTTCACAAATGCGATCGGTGCCAATCTTCATCGAGGATACCAATCGGGGCAAGTCCTCACTCACAAAGTCCAATTCAATTTCTTCTGTATAGGCTTGAATTTCGGCAACGGGTTCCGGGTAGTGGGTTTGATAAAGTCCGACCAAGCGCACCAATTGTTGCACGTACTCGTTGGCGTAATTTAAGTTACCGGAAATAAAGTTAACCGGATTGTTGATTTCGTGGGCGATCCCGGCGACGAGTTGACCGAGACTGGACATTTTTTCGGTTTGGATCAGTTGCGCTTGGGTTTGTTTGAGTTGATGTAACGTTTGTTCGAGTTGGCGGGTTTGTTCTCTCAATTGGGCTTCGCTGCGTCGCAGGGCTTCTTCGGCTTTGACCCGCGAGGTAATATCTCGTAAGGAAGCAATAATGGCAAATTCTCCTTCCCATTCCGTTTCTGAAACCCGCATTTCGGCGATCGCATCTTCGACCCCCCGCCGTAAAATTTCAACTTGGGTTTGAACCACCCGCGTTCCTTGCAAGGCGTGTTCCCCCATGCGATAAATCGTTTCCGTACCAATTTGACCTTGTTCGATCTCGAACACCCGCGTTCCAAAAATTTCTTTGCCCAATAGTTCTCGCGACGGACACATAAATAAACTTTCGGCGGCAGGATTGAGATATTTGACCAAACCCCGTGCGTCTAGAATGACAACGGCATCGCCCAACTTGGAAATAACATGGCGAAAGCCTTGTTGTTCGTTGGGTTGTGGTTGTTCGAGTCGCATGACTTTGGTTGAGGATTTCATGAGTCGGGCAGGTGCGAACATGATGGAATCTCCTATATTTGAGCTGGCAATCCGAAGATTGCGATGGCTGTTGCACCCCTGAGCTGTCCCCTCATAGATTGGTTGTAGATCGGTATCGATGGCTGGCTTGGCTTCTCGCCCAAAATGGCTCAAATGGCGCGAACGCTTTTCAATAGCGTTTTTGGGGTCGAGGCTGTTACATCGAGGGCCGTGCAAACCGAAGTCGATCGCTTGTCTTGAAGGCTTGACATTGAAGCTTCCCTAACAGGCTGAACTCGGTGCTTATTATCAATTGTTGTCGAACAAAATCGTCGAATTCAGTTGTCTAGATCACCTTTATCTATTCTTTTAGTATTTCTTTAGACAACGGCCTGCCGAACTTAGGGAAAACTTAATTTTCTTGTCCAATTGGCGGTCATTTTGTTTACAAAATGTAATCTTTTTAGAGGTCGGCTTCGGGGAATGAGTATTCTTTCTTAAGAAACTTCGGGCAAGGGGACGATCCCCTTGCTTTCAGTTACAAAAGTTTTCAAAAATTCTCAAACTTGTTTGAAAATGTAGCAATTGCTAATCGAGTTTCAGGTTTCGTGCTGGCTGTTGCAAAGTGTCTCCCGAGGAGCATCGCGACGCTGCCACTCTCGATCGGATTGCCGGGAAAATTAGGGGTATGGAGGGGATTGCTGTTAGGGCAAGGAAGATTGACTTGTTGTTCTCAGACTCGCGATCGTGAGGATTGTTCCAGTCAGTTTTTTTATCATAAAATCTTGATATTTTCTGAAAAGTTTGAGCGTTTGCGCCCTCAAATAAATGCAAAAATTTCGTTAATAACATGAGTCGGAGCGTTGAATAAAGGGTGGATGAAATTGGGGAAATTGGCGAGGGGATGGAGGATCGAAGATTAAAACGGTAGATTGAAAATTAGAGAGCTTGGCTAGTGAAAGAGATTCGGAGGTTAAAACAGAGGGGATTGCCGGGGAGTTGTCGCATCATTCAGCTCGGGTGAGCAACGATCCTAAAATTAAGTTTCGTTCGCTTCGATCTTGTCATCCGTTGAGGGAAAATTAGCTCCGCTATTATGCGTATTTTTTAACCGTTCGAGAGATGTATAAATACTTACGCAATTTTCCCGAAAGCAATCGCGTGAATTACGGAAGCGATCGCCGCGAACGGAAGTTGGAAACTTTGCAATTTGTTACAAATTCAAATCGATGGGTGAAATGGGGAGATCGGGGGTCAGTTCGGAGTAGGGTGGGGGCGAACGAAACGGGTCGAGCGAGTCTCCGGCGCAGACGCTTCGCGAAGGTGCGAACGTAACGATCGCGGTACCCAAATGGATCCCAACTGGGGGCGAACGCCGGATAAGAGGAGGGAGAAAAGGGAGGGGGAACGAGAGTGCTTTACCGAAAAAATATTTTCTTTTCAAGAAATTGAAAAATAACTTTAAAAATTAAGAGTTCTCCACCGGAATCGACGGGAACTCTAATCAATAAAGGGAGTCAACGGCATCGCCGTCGCGATCGCGCGATCGCCCTCGGGAATAGCGGTTACTGCGATCGATTTCGGGAGAGTTTGCTCGGGGGAGAAGCATTAAAATTGAGCCCGGGGGGGAACGCCGCGATCGCGATCGGATCCCTCAAATAATAAAAATATTAAGGTTGTTGATGGCTGCGAAAAGAAAATTCTCAAAAAATCGATCGAAAAATCCGCAATTTTACACTGTCAGATCGGCAATTTCAAAACGTACTATTGAAACAAGAGCCGATCGATCCCGGATGAGAACTTCCCAGGCGAACGCCATTGGCCAGCGAGGAGCAGCTTCAAGAGGGGAAAAGAAAACAACGATGAATAGACCTTTAGTGAGAACGGCCCATGCGACTCCACAAGCGCGCTATGGTGGAGAAAGACCCCCGGAGTCCGGTGGATCGGCGTTGCAGGATCTAACCCGCTTGACGGCGCAAATTTGCCAAACCCCGATCGCGGCAGTCGTCCTGACGCGGGAGCAACCCGTGCAGGTGGCGGCGTCGGTGGGGGTGTCGGGAGAGCGGTTGGCGCAAGTGGGGCAGTTGTACGAGCAAATTGCGGCGATCGCCCGAGAGGAAGGAACCCGGGGAGAGGGTTGGGCGATCGCCGACGTCGAAGCAGACCGTCGGTTGGCGGGAAAATTGAAATCGGGATTCCGACGTTACCTCCAAGAAGACCTGTACGACCGCAACGGTTTGTGGGTGGGCAGTTTGTGCGCGATCGCCCCCGACCCGGCGCCGATTAGCGACGAGCAACTAGAGAGCTTGCGATCGCTGGCGCGCTTGTGCGAAGCGGATTTAGAGCAATCGGGCGGGCGGGTTAGCGGGCCGTGGAGCTGGACGAAAGCCGAAGTTGCTCGGGAGAAGCGGCGAGGGGCAGCGCAAGCGGAAGGCGATGTCAACCCGGAGGGAGCTACGATCGGCATCGACATGAAAGGGCGAGTGATTGCCTGGAATCAAGGGGCCGAAAAACTATACGGGTGGAGAGAATCCGAAGCCCTCGGGCGCCAAATCGATCGCTTCGTCGGTCGAGACTGGAATCCGAGTTGGGAGACCATTCGCGAGCGAGTTTGGGAGCATGGCGACTGGCAAGGGGATATCATATATTGGAAACGCGATCTAGACCATCAGGGAGGATATCGTCGTTCGCCACGAGCGATCGCGCTGACGAGTCAATGGCGGGCGCAGAGAAATCGCAACGGCCTTCCCTTAGCGATTTGGACGACACAAATCGAAACAACAACGTCAGAGGGGGTGACGGGGGAAAGCGCCGTCATAGAGATTGCCTGTCTTCGAGGGCGAAGTGATTGGGGATCGGACACCATGAGGGCATCGAATAGTTTGCGAGAGAGTAAAAATTCAGTCAACATGATGCCAGAGGGAAATTTAGCCACACCAATACCCATCGAAACTGTGGTGGATAACCTACCCGTGGCGGTTTATCGCAGTAGCGGTTTCGAGGATGACGACTGGCGCCGTTTTCTGGGAGGGGGCTTAGTCGAGAGTTTTGGACAACCCGAGGTCGAGTCGAGAGGGCCGGGAGGGAGGACGAGCTACACTTGGGCCGAATATAAACAGATGCTGCACCCGGAAGATCGCGAACGGGTCGAAGAGGAAATGCAATCTTGCATCGCGCGATCGCAACCCTTCGACCTAGAATATCGGCTCGTCGATCGCGATGGAACCTACAAACGGCTGCGCGATCGCGGTCGGGGGACTTTTGACCCCCGAGGTCGTCTCCTGTCGATCGACGGGATCGTGTGTAACCAAGATCTAGAAGGGGGTTCGGGTCGCGAAGAGGCGAACGCCACCGTCGCCGACCAGCGCGATCGCATCGCCGATCTCAGTCAAGATATGGGGCGGTTGCTCTCCGACGGGGGGAGTCTGACCGAAATTTTGCAACGGGGGGTCGAAATCTGTCTCGACCATCTCGACGCCACCTCCACCGGGATTTGGATTATTAACAGTACGGCAAACTTCCTCGAACGGCAAGTGGTGGCGGGGGAACCGTTTGACGAGGATCGCTTTCCGACGCGGGTAGCTATTGCCTGCGAGAGTGGGGCCAATTCGCAGATGTCCCCTCTCGGTCGAGTCGTGTGCAACCGCCAACGACTGTACGGAGAGAGTTCGATCGCCACGGAAAAGCTCGATCTGTTAGAAGAAACCGAAGCGGATCGGGCTAACTGGTTGGTTTATCCGTTGATGGTTGAGGATCGCCTCGTCGGGGCGATCGCCGTGATTTCCCGTCATTGCGCGATCGCCGCCATCCGCAGCGCCCTCGAATGGGTCACCAGTGGTCTCGCCGTCGCCGTCGATCGCGCCTGGGCGAAAGAAGCCCTACTCTCGCGCCGGGAAGGATTGCTGTTCCGCCTCGCCAGCCAAATCCGCAACTCCCTCGATTTAGATACGATTTTAGAAACTGCCGTTCACGAAATCCGCAGCGTCTTGCAAATCGATCGCTGTCATTTCTTGTGGTACCTACCCATTGCCAAACAGCCGACCCTGACGGTCACCCACGAAGCCCGCGCCCCGGAATTACCGAGCTTGCTGTGCGAATATCCTCCGCAACAAAGCGCCGAACTTGCCGTTAAAATCCGCAATTTACAAGCCTTACGCATCGACGACATCACCAGCGCCACCGATGTCGAAGAGACGACGCGATCGCTGATTGCCGAAATGGGCATTACCTCCGAACTGATGCTACCGTTGGAAACTCGTTCCGGTCAACTCGGGGCGGTGGTGTGCAGCCACTGTAGCGGCCCGCGTCCGTGGAGTCAAAGCGAGGTCGAACTCCTACAAGCCGTCGTCGATCAGCTTTCCCTGGCGATCGACCAAGCCGAACTCTACGCCCAAACTCACGCCGCCGCCCTCGCCGCCCAAACCCAAGCCCAACAACTCAGCGAAGCTCTGCAAAATCTCAAACAAACCCAAGCGCAATTAATTCAAACCGAGAAAATGTCGAGCTTGGGTCAAATGGTCGCCGGAATTGCCCACGAAATCAATAACCCGGTCAACTTTATTACGGGGAACCTCGTTCACGCCAACAACTATACCCAAGACTTACTCGAACTGCTCGAAGCTTACCAGCTTTACTATCCCGATCCGGTGGAGGAACTCAAAGAAAAAGCCGAAGAAATCGATCTCGATTTCCTGGTGGAGGATTTGCCCAAAATTCTCTCGTCGATGCACATGGGCGCCGATCGCATCCGCCAGATCGTCGTCTCCCTGCGCAATTTCTCCCGCTTGGACGAAGCGGAAATGAAGCCCGTAGACATTCACGAAGGCATCGACAATACCTTGCTGATCCTGCACAATCGCTGGAAACCGAGGGGCAAACACCTCGGAATCGAACTGGTGAAAGAATATGGGGATTTGCCGCGCGTCGAATGCTACGCCGGACAGCTCAATCAGGTGTTTATGAATATTTTGGCGAACGCTATGGATGCGTTGGAAAACCAACCCCATCCCCAGATCCTCACGATCTCGACAGAAGTTTGTCAAACCGACCCCCGAGGGAATCCGTCTCACGTCAAAATTAAAATTCGCGATAACGGCCCGGGAATTGAGGAATCGGTGAAAAAACGACTGTTCGATCCGTTCTTCACCACCAAGCCCGTCGGTAAAGGAACGGGGTTGGGCCTGTCGATCAGTTATAAGATCGTGGTCGAGAAACACGGCGGCCACCTCACCTGCGAGTCCGAACCGGGCAACGGCTGCGAATTTATTATCGAAATTCCCGTCAAACAGCCCGCCGTCGCCAGTTGGTGCGCCTGAATCGCCGCGACCCAAAACCGCCGTCCGATGGGGATCGATCCGGCCAGCTTCAGCCGATCGCAGCTTCGGCGATCGCCGAAAACGAAAGAAAAAGAAAAAATTTTTTCTAAAACAGTTGACAAACTTCGGGGATGAACTGCTAAGATAACGAAGGTTAAGTCGATGGGGCGTCGCCAAGTGGTAAGGCAGCTGGTTTTGGTCCAGCCATTCGGAGGTTCGAATCCTTCCGCCCCAGTTGGCCGAATCAAAGTTAACGGATTCGATGAGAGTCGATTCTCAGTTAACCCACTCGAATAGAGGACGCTTGCCATCAGAGTATAGCATCTACACCCAGCCCGCTTTCCTTCGAGGAGGCGGGCTTTGTCCTGTGGGAGTCCGGCGAGGGGCGATCGCCCCCGACGGGTAGAAGATATGGGAAGATAGACCCTGAGATGCGCGAATTTTGCCTATGGTTGCACCGATTCCCACCCTGCTAGCCCTCGACTTTGACGGCGTTCTTTGCGACGGTTCGATCGAATATTTTCAAAGTGCGTGGCGAACTTACGCCCAGATTTGGGAGGGTGAGACCGCGATCGCCCCTTCCGGTTTAGCCGAACGGTTTTATCCGTTGCGACCCGTCATCGAAACGGGTTGGGAGATGCCCGTATTGATCCGGGCTTTGCTCAAAGGGGTGCCCGACGAGCAGATTTTACGGGATTGGGGGACGATCTCCCAAAAGATCGTCACCCAAGAGGATCTCGATCCCGGGGCGATCGCCGCCCGCCTGGATCGGATTCGCGACGAGTGGATCGCCTCGGATTTAGACGGGTGGCTGTCGTTGCATCGCTTTTATCCGGGAACGATCGCACGCATCAAGCCCCTGGTGGATCCTGCAGAGACGGGGGATACAGCTTCGGCGTCCCTTGGCGAACGGATTAAACTGGTCATTATTACGACGAAAGAGGAACGCTTCGTGCGATCGCTGTTGGGACAACAAGGAATCGAACTCGATCGCGATGCGGTCTACGGAAAAGGCGTGAAACGACCGAAGCCGGATATCCTCAAAACATTACTCGCGCAAGAACCGCAACCGCCTCAGATTTGGTTTGTCGAAGATCGGTTTAAAACCCTGGAAGCCGTGCGAAAATACCCCGAACTCGACGCGATCGCCCTTTATTTAGCCGATTGGGGCTATAACACGACCGGGGAGCGATCGGCAGCCCGAGCTCATCCCAGCATCGAGTTACTGTCCTTGGATCGGTTCGGTCGGGGTTTTGGGGAGTGGAGAGTCGGGAGTCGGGAATCGGGAATCGGGAGTGAGTAGGCAAGAGTTAAGCTGTCGAGCATTGACATAGGGCGATCGCGATGCTCGTCTTCCCCGCAAACTGATATTCCGTGTCCATCTCATTGACAAACCGCTCACCGTCTCAATCTAAAATCTAAATGCTTGATTTAAACAAAATTGCGCGGCAAATGCAGGGAATTAGCCAGCATTTGACCAAAGAAGCGGAAGCGGCGCGATCGCGCTTGGAACAAGCTCAAATGCTGCTCGATCGAGCCAGTCAGCGCCAAGCCATTTTGATTGCGGAACGGGAAGACTGGCAAGATCGGATGGCTTTTTCTCCGGCGGTTCCCGTCGAACCCCTCGATATGCGCCCCTACATCGCCACGCCGCCGCAGGTACAAACGGTTTTGGCGACGGACGGTTCTCAGATCGCCCCTTCTCATCACGAAATTGCTTATTGTTATTTGATTAATATCGGTCGGGTTTTACTGCACTACGGTCAAAGTCGGTTACCTTTACTCGATAGCTTGCCCGAAGTGTTTTACAAACCCGAGGATTTGTACGGATCGTTGAAATGGGGAATCCGAACGGAAGAGTGGATGGGGTATCGGCGGGCGGTTTCCGAAGCGACGGCGTTAGCTGATTTGGGGTGTTGGTGGCGATCGCAGCAAGCCGGGGAAGACCCCTCGTCAACCGCCGTGCCTATTTTAGCAATGGTAGACGGTTCGTTAGTGTACTGGTTTTTGGAACCCCTCCCGACTGACGCCCGCCACGAGATTCTGTCGGGTATTTTATCGGCGTGGGAACGCCTGCGAGTGGCGAAGGTGCCATTAGTGGGCTATTTAAGTGCGTCCCGCAGTGGGGAAGCGTTGAGCTTTTTGCGCTTGCAAGCTTGTCCCTACGACCATCCGGACTGTTTCACTCACTGTCCGATCGATGCGGATGCGATCGCGCGGTCTTACGAGAATAAAGCGCCGTGTCAGGTGTTCGACCCGTTACGAGATGCGACCTTTTGGGCGTCGGTGTTGGAACCGGGACAGCGTAGCCCGTTATGGCGCAGTTCGTCGCGGATTTTGGATTTATACGACGATCGCCTCCGTGTTTATTTTTGTTACTTGCATGTCGGTCCGGAGGTGGCGCGGGTGGATGTTCCGGAGTGGGTGGCACAAGATCGAGAAACTTTTGAAATGGCGTTGAGTTTGGTGTTGGGACAAGTTCACAAAGGATATGGCTATCCGGTTGCCCTGGCGGAGGCTCACAATCAGGCGGTGGTTCGTGGCGGCGATCGGGCTCGTTTCTTCGCCTTGTTAGAGCGGGAAATGATTAAGGCGGGATTGACCAATGTGGGGATTTCGTATAAGGAAGCTCGCAAGCGCGGCAGTATCGCTTAGCACGGTCCCATCGGCTCCCCTGCGCTCGTCGTTGGGGGTTAGTTTGCGCGGTTCGTCCAGAAGGTTGCGATGGCGATTGTCCGGACTACGAGGCCGATCCGGAATTAGCAGGAGGGAGGTAGAGGGGTCATAGGGGGCGGCGATCGGCTCGATTGAGGATGGGAGGGGTCTGTTTTGAAGATAATTGAAGGCGGCACAACGGCGCGGACTGAGCGATTCGAGTTGGATGTGGATTCCAAGAGACTTCGCCAGGGGAACAAAGTAACGGAAAAGTAACGGAAAAAGTCGAAAGCGGCTTGCCACAGGTCGGAGACGAGATCGTTACCGAAGCCGCAAACGGTTACGATTCGAGCCACCTCCAGGGCGGTAGTGACGGTATTCCCCCCGGTCGGCGACTTGCGCCCCTGCTTTGGTGGCAATTTGAGAACCCGTGGAGATCGTTACTTTTGGCATCGTTTTAAGTACAAAAACGCAACATCGATTGAGCTTCAGATTTCATAGTCGAGAGCGACACTAAACCATGAATCCAGGGAGTCAAAGTCACGGGTAAAAGAACTAACATCCAAAAAGGATGAAAGGTATAATTAATCGATGTCTTTGCCAGGATGGCTATCCCAAATATTAAACAGAAGAAGAAAAAAGGAATAAGATAAATAAACCAAAATAACAATCCAGTAGTTTTCCACCGTTTTATTGATTTGGAAAATCCTACTTTTTGACTAAAGTATCGCATCGCCACACAAAAAACAATAATAGCGACGAGGCTGGCAAAAAAGTAAAAGATCCTCAATGCTAATACCCATAAAGGAAATTCGTAAATAAAGTGTTCGTGCAGGGCGTCTATCGCTCCTAAAATGGTCACATTTTTTACGAAAGACATACTTTTTGGGTAGCAACCACCAATCTTTATTTTAGATAAGTGAATTGTGCCGTAGACCATCAAGAGCATCCCAATAAAATCATGAACCAAATCGAATTGAACGGATCCCCAATCTACGGGCTTAGAAAGTGTAACATCGACCAAGCAAATCAAAATTCCCCAAAAAATTAATCGTAAAGACAATATTAGTTTGTGGAGATCTCCGAGCGTTATCTTCATAATAGTCCTCCGGCTGACCTCTCATTCAAGCCAAAAGAGGCAATAAGTCTCGTCACACTTTCCCAGAATGATTTTACTAATATATTAAATATATTCCTGGGAAGCAACGGCGTAGGCTTTATCAAGATTTTGACTCGATTATTTGAAGTCCAATAACAAGTGAATGATTAAAATTAGCTAGCAAATTCCTCAGTACAAATCGGCAAATTTATGAAAAAGTCTAATGAGCGAACGATTCAAATCAATCCAAACGAGCTAATTGATGATGGAGACGCCTATCTACGTCATAACACGGACAAGCGGGTCAGGAGCTTTTTATTATCAAATTGAAACAATTTTGACGAAAGGTGACGATTTCGCAGCGATAACACAAGCTTCCTCATTTGATTGATTCAGCCATGAATAACGTCGAGATTGTCCGGCATTTGTATCGAGCTGTCGTCGCGGTACCTACAAAGCGACGGGGAAATCCATGCGCGCGCCCAAGGCTTCGGTGTGGACATTATGCGACGGGCGGATTGTCAAATTCGTTCAGTACATCGATACGTTGGGAGTATTTCGCGCTACTCTGCCCGCATAAATTTACGCACCCGGTGAGGTTACCGTGAAAGGAGACGCGATCGATACGGTCGGTCAGTAACACTTAGATTGAGTACCTTTGATGAGAAAGGACAGGAGCGAGCGATTCTGTTTGGGAGGGACTTGGCGATCGGCGCCAATGGAAAGCGGCCTTGTCTGGCTTCCCTTTAGCGTGTCACACTCTCAGGGCGATGTTATTGGAGGGAACAGATTCTTTCAAAGCCTTTCAATTATGTAGACATTGGAACTGTACTAGGTTATAACAAGAGTTAAATTTCTTGAATACAGTTAGGGAGCATCTACTATGCTGTTTTACTATCAACCGCTTGATATTTAGCATTTTTTTGTCATAAATTGCTCATTTATATTCGTTCAACTTTGCCAATGAGCTGAGAGTTTGTATGTGATTTCAAGAATATTTAAAGACAAATAAAGGGAGTTCAAAAAAATGAAATCTAACTTTTTGAGGATTCTCGTATTATTTTTAATTGGACATGTCAGTTCTACCAAAGAAGTAGGAGCGTCAACAAATCTCCAATTGTTATCCCGTCAATCTTGTTATAACTGTGATTCGATTGCACCCAAAGGAAGTCAAATAAAAACTATAAAACCAGGAATGTTTTTGAAAAATGGGTTGATGTATAGATATTTAGAGGATTTAAAATTAGATAATTCAATGAAGACTGAATTAGAAATACAGGGAGAAGAATTTTATGGTTTTGAGTTAAATGATATCGAGTTTGTCAAGATAAATTTAACGGATAGTCAAAACGTAGAAAACCAATGTGTTGAAGAAGAAAAAATCAAGGTTAAGGAAGCCGAAACAGTCTTAGATGATGGTGAAAATAATAACTCTGTTGTGGAGACGATGGGGATAAGAATAAATATCGATCCAACACCAATTCATAGAGTATCAGGAGGAAGTCGTAGCCCAACTATGAACTGTTTTAGAGATAATGGGAGAAATAACAACCATAGTTTACCATCATCGGAAAGGGGTGCAACTCCAATCCCAAGAGTTGGAGGAGGAACTCGTTGATTAGAAAATGTCAATGAAAAATACTAATGTTCCTAACCAGGATAGGCTTTTGGTAGTGAAAAATTTGCACTCTTTCAAGTCAACCGGATGAAATTATGGGAAACTGATGACAACTAAAGACGATCGCTGAAGTGTTTTTCGATAAGTGTTGGGAGAGTTTGTACTATGTTATTTCGATACAAGTATCTTCGCCTATCTGTACTTGTGCTCATGTTGATGGTTGGCACTCATGTAGTAACAGCGATTCAGCACAAAGAATTCGTTGAGGTAGCCAACGCTCAAACGGAGGAGGAACAAAAACAGGAAGCAGATCGGCTGATAGATGCGGGGAAAGAACAGTACGAAAGCAGTGAATTTGCCGAAGCATTACAATCATATGAACAAGCGCTAAAAATCTATCGAATGATTAATGACAAAAGTCAAGAAGGTAATACTCTTAATCACCTCGGACTGGTTTATGCCGATCTGGGAGAGTACAGTCGAGCTCAAGAATTTTACGAACAGTCTCTCAGCATTTTCCAACAACTTGACGATCGATTAGGAATTGGCAATTCTTTCAAGGGATTGGGATTAGTGTATCGAAATTTAGGAGAATATGCAGTAGCTCAACAATACTACGAACAAGCCTTAGTTATTTTTCGGGAAATTGGAAAAAAAAAGCTGAAGGTACTACTTTAACTGGGCTGGGAAATCTTCACCTAGCATTGGGACAATATATTTATGCTAAACAATACTACGAGCAATCTTTGCGGCTTCATCAAAAAATTGGCAGCCGCCGAGGAGAAGGGTATGCACTCAATAATCTTGGGGTAGTTTATGACAAGATTCAAGAATACGGAACAGCACAAAATTTTTATGAAAAATCCTTATTGATTTTTCAAGAGATAGGAGATAGAGCAGGTGAAAGTATTGCTTTAAATAATTTAGGAGCGCTTCACAATAATCGTCAAGAATATCCCGAAGCAGAGTATTACTATGAACGCTCTTTAGCGATCGCTCAAGAAATTGGAGATCGAGCAGGACAGGGAATTGCTTTGAATAACTTGGGTCTAGTTTACCAGAATCTGACAAATTATGATATAGCTCAAGAAGCCTATCAAGAATCCTTGGGAATATTTCAAAAAATTGGAGATAAAATTGGAGCGATTAACACTCTATATAATTTAGGGCGACTGTACGATAAAAAACAAAATTATAACCAAGCATCAAAATATTTGTTTGAAGCAATACAGTTCATAGAAGAACTTCGCCCAGGCTTAAGTGACGAACAAAAAATATCATTATTTGAAAAGCACGTAAAAACTTACGAAATCCTCCAAAAAGTTTTAGTCTTAAAAAATCGTACCGATGCAGCTCTCGAAGTGGCTGAACGAGGGCGAGCCAGAGCCTTCGTGGAATTGCTTGCCCAACAAGTGACCAATATTGAAGATCGAGATTTGACTGTAACTCCAGTAGATCTGATTAAAATCAAAGAAATTGCTGTCGAGCAAAATGCTACGATCGTACAATATTCGCAAATTTATGATGAATTTTTTGTTAAAAACTTAAATAAATGGCGGGAATCAGAGCTATATATTTGGGTAATTAAACCCACCGGAGAGATAGTATTTCGACGTAGCAATCTCAAATTTTTATGGCAGGAAGAAAATAGTTTTTTAGCTCAACTCATAGCCGAAGGGAGATGTTTCAACAATTACGTTTGTCGTCGGCATATCAGGGTTGCCCAAACTGGATATGGAGGAACGGAGGTTCGCAGTGATGGGACTATTGATTTCAATCAGGAAGCCACACAACAGCAAAGGGTTACAATAGCTCAACCACAGCAAAGAGAATGGGAGCAACTCCATCAGTTATTGATTGAACCAATCTCCGATTTACTGCCAACCGATCCAGAAGAACGAGTGATTTTCGTTCCTCAAGCTTCCCTGTTCCTGGTGCCGTTTCCAGCCCTGCAAGATGCGAACGGCACCTATCTGATTGAAAAGCATACCGTTCTCACCGCGCCTTCGATTCAAGTGCTGGATTTGACCCGGCAGCAAAAACTGGCTCAAAGGGAAAGGAAGGACAACCTACTCATTGTTGGGAATCCCACAATGCCCTCTGTAGGACAACCACCTCAGCCGCTATCTCCCCTACCCGGTGCAGAAGAAGAAGCCCAAGAGATCGCCCAACTACTTAAGGTCACACCCTTGATTGGGTCTCAAGCCACCGAATCGGTAGTGGTGGAGCAGATGCTCTCGTCACGCATTATCCATCTCGCTACTCACGGCAGCTTTGACCCGAATCGCGGGATTGGCAGTTGGATTGCCCTAACCCCGACTAGCTCCGACGACGGATTTCTGAAAGCGGAGGAAATCTTTGAGCTTGACCTCAACGCCGAGTTGGTGGTGCTATCTGCTTGCGATACGGGACGGGGGAAAATTACTGGTGATGGAGTGGTGGGCTTATCCCGCTCGTTGATCTCGGCTGGTGTACCCAGCGTTTTGGTATCGTTGTGGAAAGTGGATGATGCGGCCACTGCCTATCTGATGCGCGAGTTCTACAAAAACTGGCTCGATGGTAGCGATAAAGCCCAGGCACTCCGTCAAGCGATGCTCCTCACCATGCAGCAGTATCCGAACCCACAAAACTGGGCAGCCTTTACCTTGATTGGGGAGGCGCAATGACTCAACTCTCTCTGAGGTGAGGCGATTCTCCTCCAAAGAGCGATCGGTGTCATTGAGGTTTTTAGATAGAAGACGAGGCAACGAGGCAGGGAGGCTACAGCAAAAGGAGACGCGATCGCCCCTCGATGAAATGAAGATCCCCCGCCTTTGCAAAACTTGTGTGTATTGCGCTCATTATTGGGCGTCGGTTTGCGCGGTTCGTCCCGAGGGTTCCGATGGCGATTGTCCGGACTACGAGGCCGACCGGGAATTAGCGGGAGGGAGGTAGAGGGGTCATAGGGGGCGATCGCGCCACCACCTGGAAAGTGCAAGCCACCCTCTCACTATATAGCATTCCTAAATCAGTCGAGTCAGGGCGATCCCTCCAGACCCCTTGGGAGTGGGAGCATCTTGCTCCCTACTTCCGTTACAAATCATTTAGGATTCCTATAGCCTCGTTCGTTGGAATTAACAACTGAATTTTCTCCGGCCAATCTCATTGACCCTTAGATTTTGGCGTGATACCGTCTAATGCAGAAATCGGTTCGGCGATCGCACTTCTATGACGAATCAAAATCAATATTTACCTTATATTACTGACAGCAAATTAGAAGCAGCCGTTAGTAACGTCTTGTCAGCTTTTCGCAAAGCTCAAGGAACAACGGACATTCATAAAAACATCATCGATCCGTTTTCCGCCTTATTTGAGGTTTCTCTATCCAGCATCAGCTACGATAAGTGGATTGAGAAAGAAAAAATCCGACAAGCACAAAAAAGTTTACAAAATTCAATCGGTTACTTTCATCAAGAAATTCTGGGCAACCTCAATGGATGGCAAAATCTTGGGGTCGGTCAAACGATAGATATTTGCAATCCTAATAAACGAATCATTGCCGAAATTAAAAATAAATACAATACCACCAAAGGAAGCGATAAAGTTAGGATTTACGATACTTTACTTGACTCTTTATCTCGACCAAAATATCATCAATTTACAGCCTATTATGTAGAAATAATACCGTCTTCAAAAAAACACTACAATGACTGTTTCACTCCTTCCGATAATAAAACTAAACAGCCAAGACCAAGAAACGAAAAAATCAGGAAAATAAGCGGTCAAGACTTTTATGATTTAGCGACAGATTGCGAACAATCTTTGAAGATGCTTTTTGACGTTTTACCCCAAGTCATTAGTCATTTAACCTCTAGCACTGAATTGAGTAGTTCGGAGAAGTTCGCCTTTCAAGATCTTTTTAATAAAGCTTTCTAACTGTTTTATAAACCAAGGCAAATCACACCATAAAAAACATAATTTTAGCCAGATTTACCGGGTTAAGATTCATTAGGATTCATGAGATAAAGCATGGAGAATGGCTCGTCCCAAATGATAGGCTAAATTCACTGGAACCGCATTACCAATTTGTTTGTATTGAGAGCCAATACCACCCATAAACTGCCAATCATCGGGGAAAGTTTGAATTCTAGCATATTCCCGGACGGTAAAGGGTCGGGTTTCGTCAGGATGACAGCGTTCGGTTTGTTTTTGTGAAGGAGAAGTAGTCAGTGTTAAACTCGGTTCATCCCAAGCAATACGCCGTGCGATTCCTGTTTTACCACCTCCTAAATAATAATTTTTCATCATGTAGCTTTTCTGAATATCTTCCGGTAAATGTCGCCAACATCCTCCCGGCGGAACCAATGCTAAAACTGCAGCTTTTTTCGGGCTGTATTTCATTCCTTCTGAAGGGGGAACGTCTTTCAGTGCATGGCGGAGGGTGAGAATTTTATCCGAAGGTTGGGGATAACGAAAGCTAATCCCCGGGCGAGTTCCAATGATGATGACTCGTTCGCGTTTTTGAGGGACGTCATAATTGACGGCATTGAGTAAACGATATTGGACTTGATAACCGAGGGATTCCAATACCGATATAATCGCTTGGAGAGTTTCACCTTTTCGATGACTAATTAATCCCCTAACATTTTCAGCTAAAAATAGTTTAGGTTGGACTTCTTTTACGCATCGGGCAAATTCATAGAATAAGGTGCCTCTCGTATCTTCAAGCCCTAGTTTTTTCCCGGCATAACTAAAAGCTTGGCAGGGAAATCCACCTGTTACTACATCCGCCGACATATCTTGAAAACAGACTCGGGATACATCGTCATGAATGACTTTCCAATGAGGTCGGTTGTATTGTAGGGTGCCAACCGCATCTTTATCGATTTCGACTAACGTTTGAGTATGTAATCCGGCTTTCTCCAATCCCAATGCTAAGCCCCCCGCCCCTGCAAACAGTTCGATCGCATTGACTGTAACCTTCGTCTGAAGGGGAACATCAGGATGTTGATAAGGTAAGTCGGGTAATTCTAATAAATTTAACTGCGTAAACTCGGTAGCACTCATGAGTCAATAGCAATGACGATTGGGAAATATAGATTTTACCTCAAAAAAGCATAGAAAAAATATTCTATATGCTGATTTCCTCATTCATTGAATGACTGAAGTAGCAATTATTTGGACTAGAGTTGAGTCTTTAAAAACTTCTATAAACAATTAATTTTATTGGCTAATCCTACCATATTTGCTAATCTCGATTCAAGTTACAATCCCCAAAAAATAAGCATAATTTGGATGCCGGAGGGGTGGCGGTTTGTGGATGGGGAGTTGCTCAGGGGTGCGTAAATTTACGCGGGGTATCTTGTGGGATTGATGTTCGCAGTTCATTCCCCACAAGAGGCGGCGGATCGCAGCGAGTGGATGAACTGCCCGAATCAACTGGCGTTGGAGGCGGCTGAGGAGTTGGCGGGGACGGAGTGACGTTGGGGGCGAGTTGAGTGATTATTATCGTCTCTTATAAATCTTGCTCAAACAATTTATCAAGAAGAGTGCAGATAATTACAAAAAGTTCATGTAGAAATTTTACAGATTAGTGGCTCATTTAAATACGAACTTACAGTAAAGCAATCGATTTTTTTAAGTGTAGTCGGTATCCTTATCTTCTCGCCAATAAAAAATGATTGCTTCATGTGGTATTTTAAAATGATTCAATATTTTTTTTAGATTTTCTCGAATGCTATTAGCTGATAAGTTAGTTTCAAAAAAGAACCCTTGAACAAATTCCTCTGGAATTCTCATCTTTTCGGGTTGGCGTCCTACATAAACGTTACCTTTTCGACGACCGAGAGCAAAGTTGCTTTCGGGAAGGGTTTGAAAAGTGTCATAATCTTTTTTTGCCAAATATTTAATGGTTTCAATGTAAATTGCTTTCCAAGTATTGAGTCCGGTGTAAAGTTGATTTTCTATTTCCATTGCTCTAGGCCGCTTATAACAAAAGTCTTCATCCAATCGGTGAGGTGGACTATCTGGGAACTTGACTGGTTTAGCAGAGCGAGCGTCATTTTCTGGTTCGGTTTTTTCAAAATCATTTAAAGCGGTCAATTCTTCAAGTTTTTGAAGGATAGAACCAATATTTTGAGCCATTTCATTAAAAGTATCTACTTTTTGATTGTATTCTCTTTTTAGAAGGTATCCTGCCTCTAATGCTTCTGGATCGTTATGGTCTATACTCTGCCAAATCTCATCAGACAAAGCGAGTAAATCTTCAGTTAGTTGCTCCAGAGATATCTTTATTTTTCTAGAATGTTCTTTCATTTTCTTTGTTTTGGTCTTTTAAATGTGGTCAGATTAATAGAGTATTTCTGGAATGGGATCATTTCTGCTATCTTTCCTACTCCTTCAACTCATAAACTCGCTACCACCAGGCGGCAGTGACTGGGTGGTTTTGGCTATCGAGCGATCGCCCCGCCAGTCCGATATCAGTTTGCCCCACTCACTGCCAGGGCTAACAGTTTGAGAGAGGCGATTGGCTATCGGTCTGAGCCAATCCTCAGTTTCCATCTCATCTACTCCTTCAGCAACTCGTAAACTCTCTTCCACCGATCGGAACTCACTTTAAAGTTGGTCTGGTTTGGGTTCTTAATCATGGCCAGGTCTTTCAAAACTTCGTCTTTCGTCAGATGCGATCGCAGCAGTGGCTTATCCAGCAGCTTAGTGGTAAACCGGATCCAAGCTTGGGGGCGAGTACCGATTTTGCTCTTATCTAGCCAGTAGCCGATATCGAGTACCTCGATCAACTTCGTAGCGGGTTCGATCACCTCGGCGATCGCATAGATACCAGCGTCAGCACCCGATATCCAGACCAAAACGCCATCACCGGGGGCGATATCCTTCTCATAGCGTGTAACTAGCCAAGACATCCGCTCGAAATTTCGCATGGCCGCACGGAGTTTGTAGTATTTGGGATTGCCTTGAAATAACCAGTAAGCCATATATGCAGGTTGAGGGAATTGTCCCGATCCGAATATACAACAAAACTCTTTATCTCTTCTCCACTAAGTTATAAAGATATGTTGAAGATCCCCCCTTCAATCATAGAGCTAAATATCAAGTCGAGTTCGACGATCGCCCCCTTTGCACCATTTACACATCCGGCGCCGGGGTTAGATCGAGATATCACCACCAGCGATCGCCCCACCCGAATCCACAGCAATTCAAACCTAAAAATGGAGGGATAATAGAAGAAAGAGGCTGATTTTTTCTAAAAATCAACCCATTCCTACATCAAACTAAACAGAAGATGAGGAGGGAGCCATGTCAGCCTACTACGACACGATCGCCAAACCTTATCAACGCTCGAAACAACTACCCTACCGACAAGTAGAAGAATATACGTATTTCAATCTCTTAGGCCCCTTGGAAGGGAAATCCATCCTCGACCTCGGCTGTGGCGAAGGATTCTACACGCGAAAATTCAAACAACGGGGCGCCTCCCGAGTTCTCGGGGTCGATATCTCCTCGGCGATGATTGAATTGGCTAACGCCCAAGAACGTCAAAATCCGCTCGGAATTGACTATTTAGTGGCCGATGTTTTGGAATTGGGTTCGCTCGATCGCTTCGATTTGGTCGTGGCGTCCTATCTGCTCAATTACGCCCAAACTCAAGAACAACTGTTGCAAATGTGTCGGGTTATTTTCGACCATCTCAAGTCCGACGGTCGGTTCGTCACGATTAATGACAATAGCGAGCAAGATCCAATCTCTTATCAAGACTGTGCAAAATACGGATATGTCAAGGGCGTCACTCAACCCCTTGAAGAAGGGACGCCGATAACATTAACCTTTTTCCTGGAGGAAGAAACCTTCGAGATTGTCAATTATCACTTAAGTCGCACGACTTACGAACGAGCTTTCCGAACGGTTGGATTTAAGGCCGTTCGTTGGTTTCAACCCCTCGTCCCTCCCACGGCGATCGCCACCTTCGGCGCTCACTTCTGGGAGGACTTTCTCAAGTTCTCACCGATTGTGGGTATTGAATGCTTGAAAATGCTCCGTAGGGGCGATCGCCATTCTATCTGAACTAATACCGTTTTTCAAACATGATGAGAGAGGGCGAGGGTAGGGATACGGCAGTGCCGTGTCCCTACAGGCGATCCATTTCCATCGAGGTTTTAAAATTTGTGTATAAAATCTCGATGGAAATCGAAAAGTGAGAAAACTTTAATTTTCTATGCTTTGAAACTATGGCTTGAGGAACAAAATTCTCGCACTACAAACTTCTTACCTTCGACCCTTTCCAGATTACAACCGATGGAACACAATCTTATCGAGCAGTATCGGGGCGATATCGTTAATCGGGAGAACGTAGCGAGCGGCGCCGAGGGCGATCGCCTCCTTCGGCATTCCGAAAACGACGCAAGTGGCTTCATTTTGGGCGATCGTGATGCCGCCATTGCGGGCGATCGCGTCCATTCCGTCGGCGCCGTCGCGACCCATTCCCGTCAGTAAAATCCCGAGGGCCGATCGCCCGTAAAACTTGGCGACCGCTTCAAAAGTCACCGTGACCGAGGGACGATGACCGGAGAGAGGCGGCGCACTCGAATACCAAAACTGCCCGGATCGGTCTAATTCCAAATGCTTGCCTTCCGGGGGAAAATAAACCTGTCCCGCTTGAGGTCGTTGACCCATTTGGGCGATCGTCACCGTGAGGGCGCATTCGGAATTGAGCCAATCCACCAAGCCTTGCAAAAAGCCGTGACTGATATGTTGCACGCAGACCACCGGAACCGGAAAATTCGCGGGGAGTTGAGTCAGGATGGCGTGGAGGGCTTGCGGTCCTCCCGTCGAGGCCCCGATCGCCACCATGCGGATGTAGGGGGTCGCGCGCTGACTCTCGACGACCTCGGGTTTCGGTTCGAGGGACGGGCGGGGTCGAGGGGGCGGCGTTCCCAAATGAGGCGAGGGGGCGGGTGGTGTTTTCCTCAACGGCGAAGAGACTGGGGTTCTCGGTTTGACTGGATTTAAACCCGGACTAGATTTCGGTGAGGTCAGTTTCGATCGCGGCGGTTCGCTATTAGTTTCGTGGCGCCGTCGGAGAGTAAACACCGCCACCCCGGACAAAACCTTAATTTTAGTAATCAACTCTTGGGCGAGAGGATCCCCTTGGCAGAGCATTCGATCGCGGGGTTTGGGAAAGACATCGACGGCCCCCGCTTTGAGTAACTTAAACACATTGTGGGTATCTTCCGCCTGAACCGAAGAACTAATCACCAAAATCGGGCGGGGAAAATTGGCCATCACTTCCCGGGTAAACTCCAGCCCGTCCATTTTGGGCATGTGCAGGTCCGTACAGATCACGTCCGGTCGAAGTTTCGGAATCAATTCCAACCCTTCGACCCCGGTGCGCGCCGTTCCCACGATCTCGATTTCTGGGGCAGCATCGAGTAATCTTTTGAGGATCAAAGTCGCAACGGGCGAGTCCTCCACTAACAATACGCGAATCGGTTTTTTGTTCATGTTTCTTCGTTCAAGGTGCGCGAAGCGTCGAATCAAGAACGGCTGCGATCGACCTCGAACTTGCTCCAGCCAACGGGATTAAATCAGTCGTTGCAAGGTTTCGAGCAACACTTCTTGATTGAAACTCGTTTTTGTAATATAAGCGTTGGCGCCCGCTTGCAAACCGCGACGTTTGTCGTCATCCGAAGCTAAAGAGGTGACTAAAATAATCGGCACTTCGCTGTATTTTTGATTTTCTCGGATTTTGGCCGTCATCCCCAAACCGTCGAGATTGGGCATTTGAATGTCGGAAACGATCGCGTCAAAACGGCGGCTATCGAGCTTGTTCAATGCATCCATTCCATCGACGGCGGCGACGACCTCGTAACCTGCGGCTTCGAGAATCCGCTTTTCTTGGGTGCGCGTGGCGATCGAATCTTCCACGAGTAGAATCGAAGATCGCTGGTTGGTCGTTTCCGCGACGGGGGTCGGATCGGCGATCGCGGGATACTTTTGGCGCACGGACTCGATCAAATCTTGGGGATTCAACACCATGCAGACTTCCCCGGTCCCTAAAATGGTCGCCCCGGAAACATTGCGCACCCGTTTGAGTAATTTACTCTGGGCTTTGAGAACCACATCCTGTTCGTCCACGAGAGCATCGACCAAGACCCCGAGACGTTCGGAACCGACTTGCAAAACAATACAGGGCAAGGTTTCTTCTTGGGGACGCGATCGCTCGGCATTGGCCCGTGCGGGCAATTCTAACAACTCCACCAACGGCACCACGGAAATGGGGCGATCGTCGAGTAAAATCGTGTCACGACCTTCGATCGCGAAAATCTCGCGCTGGGGAACCAGGCGAGCCATATAAATAAACTCCACGGGTAACGCATAAGCAATCCCCTCCACCGACACCAACAACACGTGAGCGGTGGCGAGGGTGGTTCCCAACTGAATCCGGACGCTACAGCCCGCGCCGGGAGTCGATTCGACCTGAATCGTCCCTTTGAGGCGCTCCACATTCGCCCGCACCACGTCGAGCCCGACCCCGCGTCCGGAGACTTCGGTCACGAACGTGCGCGTCGAGAATCCGGGGGCAAAAATCAAATTCTGCACTTGCTGCACGTTCATGGTGGCGAGTTCTTCTTCCCGGACGATCCCGCGCTGGAGGGCAGTTTGCTTGATTTTGTCCACATCCAAGCCCCGACCGTCGTCGCTGACTTCGATCAGGATGTTGGTCGCGTTTTGATATCCCTTGAGGTGAATGGTGGCGACGGCGGGTTTGCCCTGGGCTTCTCGTTCGCGGGGGGTTTCGATCCCGTGATCGATCGCGTTGCGAATCATGTGCATCAGGGGATCTTTCATTTCTTCGAGAATGCGCTTGTCCGCCCGGGTTTCTCCCCCTTCGACCACCAGTTCGACCCGCTTGCCCTGCTGTTTGGCTAAATCCCTGACCATGCGTCCGAACAAGTTAAAAATATTCGACAGGGGCAGCAAGCGCAAGGTGCGAATGCCTTCTTCGAGTTCGTCGGCGATTAAATCGAGTCGGGTATTGTCTTCGTAGACTGCATTTCGCACTCCGGTGACGAGATCCCCCAGGCGTTCGAGGCGTTCTTCGACGCGATGGAAAAAGCCGTTGAGGCGATCGAAGGCGCCGTTATGATTGCCCCGTCCGACTTCTTCGAGAGCAAAGCGGTTGAGAAAGGCATCTCGGGACCATTCCTCCCACAAGGAAACGATGTCTTCGACTTCCGCCAAGCGGTGGGCGATCCGAATTTTGGTCACGGTGAGTTCTCCCGCTTGGGTCATCAACGCATCGAGGTGGCGGGTTTCGACGCGAATGGTGTCGATTCGATATTCGCTGGTGGCGGTTTCGGTTTTGGCGGGGTGTTTTTCGCTGGCGCGGGTCAGGTGACCCCCGGTATGTTTTGGGGTGGGGGTTTGGGCGGGTTCGCCTTGTGCGGCGATCTCCTCCGGTTCGTTGGGCGGGGCTTGCGCGTCGTTTTGGGGGCGTTCGGCGCCGTCGCGTTCGGCGGCGACCGGGGCCGGAGTGGGGCGCCCTTGGTCCCTTGCTTCGGGGCGATCCTCGTTCGCAGTCGCTTCGCGATCGCCCCGATCTGCGGCATCCTCGGGGGTTTCCTCGGTTTCGGCGATCGCGGGGGTCGCTTCTGGGGAGGTCTCGTCTTGGGGTCGGGCGGGTGTTTTCTTCGCAGGCGCCTGGGTTGCGGCGCTGGATTCCTCGGCGGGATGGTCTTTGGCCCCCATCAACTCCGCCAGGACGTAGAAGGTATTGACCTGGGCATTTTCTCCGGTGACGGCTTCGTTGACGAGCTTGCGAATGGCGTCTAAGCCGTGGTAGAGGCGATCGCAAATCTCTGGGGTCAGGGTCGTTTCGTCGCGCTTGACACTCCCGAGCAGATGTTCCCACTGGTGGGCTAAGGTGGCAATATCTTTGACGCCCAACATCCCCGCATCTCCTTTGAGGCTGTGGGCTTCCCGCATCAATTCTTCGAGTTTGCCTCGATCTTCGGGATGTTTTTCCAAATACAACAAGCCTTCATCGAGTTTCTGCAAGTGTTCTTCACTTGCGACTTTAAAGGTCAGTCTCAGTTCTTCGTCTTCGATGATCATAATCTCGTCTGGCTTTAGCTCGATGTATAACCTAAAGAATTGGATTGTCCTGTTGCGGTTCCTCCGGGCGGCTGGCGATCGCTGAAACATCGCTTCACCGATGGAGATGAAGGCTTGTAGACGACCTGATTCGCGCGACGGGATCGACCTTCGCCGCAGTAAAAGACTGGCGTTCTGGGCAGCCGTTCTCGGGAAGCGCTAAAGTTCTGAGCTGCGGGGGTCTGCTCGCTGCCAACGTTGTAATTCCACTATTTTAACTCTATTTTAAGGGTCGATCCTGGGTTTGAGATTCTTTTTTTTCAACGGTTTACAATTGAGGCGATCGATCGGTTCCCAGGGCATCTATTTGTAGAGCTAAAGTTTCGGGGATTGTCGATAATTTTCGATCGCTCCCTATTGGCTTGCTGGTTATTTTTTGATGGCAAAAATGACGATCGCGAAGGCTTCCGGGGACGGGGATCTGGCTAAGGTTTCGGGGGACGATGCAGACGGCAACTTCTCACAACGATCTCGTGGCAGTGGACGACGAGGGCGATCGCCCTTCGATCCGAACCCCGGTCTCGGGCAGCTTCTGGGAATCCGCTCCGGGGCGATCGCCCGCAAACTGAGGTGGAATTTAACAAGATTCGTTAAAGTTTTGCTAAAGTTTTGAGTCGATCTCAATCAAGTTTTCTCGAATTTTCCTCGCTAGAGAGAAGCAATGATATAATTTTTGATAGAAATCTAAAAATCAGGAAAATAATTTAAAAAAACCTTAAATATTGCGATAACTTGTCATCATTTCGATCGCAGCTTCCCGATCGCGGGAAACGCTAAAGGTGGGAGCTGGGCGATCGCGATCGTCCTCCGTATTTTTACGGGTTTTCTAGAGAAAAAGATCCGTAATTTCGGACGGGCAACTCCGAGCGTCTCACGGATGTCGATCGCCTCTACGATGGCTAAAAATTAGAAAAAATGCACGGACTCGAAGGACACCGTGGGTACGCGATCGGTATTTCCCCTGCGGCGATCGCGCGGATTTAATCCCAGAAATGAGGGTATGACCCCTCCATTGTCTCACCCCTTAAATAGGGGAATCCCATCGATATTTGAAAGGGATGCGATCGCCGTCACGGAAGAGAAGATCGCACGATCGCCGGAAACAGGGGAAGCGATCGCGGCACGGCCAATTTTAAATAGGTATGATTTAAACAGATTGGACTTATTAACAATAACAATGCGCTCCTTAGCAGATTGCCATACCAACTCGAAAGATACGGGGGAACTCGAACCCCTCAATCGCCGTGGTGTGGAAATTGTCGAGAACGGGTTAACCCTCCAATCGGAAGACGAAGAGCGTCCGTTAATCTTGATCGTCGATGACGACCGAGCGATTCGCAATATGCTGGTCACGGTCATGCACAATCAGGGCTATCGCGTCGTGACCGCCGTTAACGGTTTGGAAGCGCTACAAGTTTACAAAGAACGCAAACCGGACATGGTGTTACTCGATGCGATCATGCCGATGATGGACGGTTTTGATTGTTGTTTGGAATTGCAGCGCCTGCAAGGGAGCGATCGCACCCCGGTCTTGATGATTACCGGATTAGAAGATAACGATTCCGTGGATCGCGCCTTTGAAGTCGGCGCGGTCGATTACGTCACCAAACCGATTCACTGGGCCGTATTGCGCCAGCGCGTGCGGCGGTTGCTCGAACAAGCGCGACTGTATCGCGAACTGGAAGCCGCCAACCAGGAACTGCGGCGTCTGGCGTTTCTCGACGGTCTGACCCGAGTGGCGAATCGGCGCGGTTTCGACCAGACTTTAGCACGTCACTGGCACGAACTCGCTCAAAGCGGCGCTTATTTGTCGCTGATTTTATGTGACGTGGATTGTTTTAAGCGCTACAACGATACTTACGGCCATCAGGCGGGCGATCGCTGCTTGCAGGAGATTGCCCGTACCTTGCGTCAGGCGGCGAGTTATCCGACGGATTTCGTGGCGCGTTACGGCGGGGAAGAATTTGCGGTGATTTTACCTCGGACGGAAGCGGCGGCGGCGCTGTACGTGGCGCAAAAAATTCGTATGGGGGTGCGCCACCTGGCGATCGCCCACGAAAGTTCGACGGTCAGCCCCTTCGTCACCTTGAGTTTGGGGGTGGCGACGATGGTTCCTTATCCGGGAACGAGCGAAACGGAGGCGATCGCGGCGGCGGATAAGGCCCTGTATCAGGCGAAACAGGCGGGGCGCGATCGGGCCATTCTCAAAATTCTCAATTAATCCGAATCGAGTTGAATCGGGATCGAGAACGGCGCGATCGCCCGAAGGTCAACTAGAGATAACTGCGAGCGGTTTGTCCGACTAAATCGACTTCATCTTCGGCTAGAGTTTCTAAAGTCGCGCGCACTTCGTCGCCGCCGAGTCGGCCCAAGGCTTGAGCGAGACGGTGGCGGATTTGCCAGTCCGGATCGGTGGCGAAGGGGAGCAGTAACGGGGTGGCGCGGCGATCGCCGAGTTCGCCCAAGGAGCTGATCGCGGCGGTTTTGACCAATTCTTCGTCACTTTTAAGGGCATCTTCGAGGATCTCGAAGGAGCGATCGTCTCCCAATTCCCCCAAGGCGGCGACGATGCTGAATTTGAGCAACCATTCTTGCGTCGTTTCGTAGAGGTGGCGCAATTCGTCGAAAGCTTCGGTTAACTGCAAGGCGCCGAGGGCGTCGGCGGCGGCGGATTGTACGTCGGCTTCCGAGTCGTTGAGCAGGCGATCGCGCAAAACTGTTAACGACAATTCGCGGTTTTCCACGCCGAGATGGGCCATCTGGCTGACGGCTGCATAGCGAATGCGGGGACTGCGATCGCCGATCGCCCCCTGCACGAGGTCGAAGGCGGTGGCGCGATCGAGTTGGCGCAGTTGGTTGACGCCTTTGATGCGATCGCCCAAATCTTCCGATTGGAGCAGGGTTTTAACAGATTCTGGCGTAATACTCATGCTTCTATGGTTGTTTTGTTATGGAGTCGGAGCGCGATCGCGATCCGGGGACGAGCGGTCGGGGGGGATCCGACCGCTTTCGAGACGCTTAGAAAGCTCTGTCGGCCAACTCAGGGCGCGATCGCGCCGTGTCATGCCCAATTTTTCAAATTTTTCAAAAATTCGTTTTTAGGGGGATTTCCCGAGGCTTTCGACGGGGCGATCCGGCGGAGCCGTCCCTAAGCGCAAGGCGCACGCTGCGCGAACGCGAACGGATCCGAGTCCCCTCAAACCCGATCCCGAAGGATTTACGAGTTTCCCGAAGCCATCACCCGGACCACATCTCCCCGGGTCAGGATCCCGACGACTTCGTTGCGATCGTCGATCACGGGCAGACGGTGAACGCCTTTCTCGTGCATCAAGCGCGCCGCTTCGTTTAAAGGTTTGTCCGGGGAGACGGTCAATACCTTTTTACTCATCACGTCGCCGACGGTTTGTCCCAGGGCTTTGTGCAGTTCGCGCTGGTAGCGCGCGGGATTTTCTAGGTAAATGACGCTATCGAGCAACATGATGTAAGGCGGCGGGGTGACGCCACTTTCGCGCCACATCAAGTCTCCTTCGGAGAGGATCCCGACGAGCTGACCGTTCTCATCGACCACGGGCAGACCGCTAATCCGGCGCTCGGCGAGGATTTTAATCGCCTCGTCTAATGGGGTTTCGGGATTGACCGCGATCGGATTGCGGCTCATGACATCGGCAACTGTTTTAGGCATAGCGTCCGTAGGTTCGACGTATAGTGAAGTGGCGGCAATCGCCATTAATTTTATCGTGGAAAGTTGACAAGTTTATCTCGATCCCAGACCGATCGCCGTTCGTTAGAGTCTTCCTTTTCGTCGTAACTGATTCCCTGTTGACTGGAAAGATCGACCTGGGGGCGGGCTGGGGTCGGGCGTTCGCGCGGTGACGGCAAAGCCGGATCGCGCTTTCGTTGCTTTGGACTTGAGTTGAGGTTCGCTCAAATCCCACGGTCGGATCGGGAAAATTTTCTCAGATTTAGGGACAAAAGTCGATCTGGCGCTCTTCCCTAGGGTTGCGTGTCCCCGGCGCGTTCGCAAAGCGGCGGCTCCGCCGTATCGCCCCGGCTCGGAACGGAAAGGTTAAGATCGTAAATGTAACGATTTGTAATGTTTATGGACAAGCAACCGCCGAAATCGCCGAAATATCGAGCGATCTCCATTTGTCAACACGATTCCTGTCGCCGCAACGGCTCCGCAGCCGTTCTCAAAGCCTTTGAAACTGCGGATTTGCCCGAGGGGGTCACTGTCAATCCCAGTGGCTGTTTGGGTCAGTGTAGTTGCGGACCGACGGTGAAGGTCAACCCGGATAATGTTTGGTACTGTCGGATTAAACCGGAGCAGATCGAACGGATCGTCACCGAGCATTTGCAAGGGGAAGAACCTGTCGAGGAGTGGTTAAATCCTCGTATGCACATGAGATTTAGTATTTAGGGGCGACTTGGGCGAGGATCCACTCGCGCATTAAGGCGTTGACGCGATCGGGGATTTCGTCGTGGGGACAGTGACCCGCATCGAGGAAATGTTCGCTCAGTTGGGGATAGTGTTGGCGAAAGCGGGCGCTACGATCGCGGGCGTTCATCCAGGGATCCCCTTGACCCCACAGGGTTAATAGGGGGCAGTCCATGCGATCGAGTAAGGCATCTACTTTTTCCCCTTGAGGGGTTTTGAAGACTGAAGCAAAGACACGGGCGGCGCCGCGATCGCAGGAGGGACGGTAAATTTCTTCGACGAGGCGATCGGTGACGGCAGTTTGGTCGAGATACACTTTTAACAGGGTTTTGCGAATGACCGATCGCCGCCGGGTCCACTGAAAAATGGCAAAACTCACCCAATCTTGTTGAAAAACCCACTTGAGCGCCGTTTTTGCCAGTTTACGCCTGGGGGTGGGTTCGGCGACGGGTTCGGTCGCGGTGAACGGTCCGGCGCTGTTGAGCAAGATGACCCCCGCTACGGATTCGGGACGGGTGGCGGCGACGCATAATGAGGCGTAACCCCCCAAGGAATTGCCTGCGAGGACGACGGGTCGCCCGATTTGGGTTTGGATGAAGTCGTGGAGTTGATCTCGCCACAGATCGGCGCTGTAAACCCAATCGGGTTTGGCCGATCGCCCGAAGCCGATTAGGTCGATCGCCCATACTTGAAAGTCTTTTTGCAATTCGGCGATGTTTTTACGCCAGTGATCGGTGGAGGCGCCGAAGCCGTGGATCAGCAGTAAGGGGGGGCGATCGGATCGAGGATCCCCCGCGCCGACCCAGTAAATGGGGCGATCGCGCCAGATCCAATAGCTACCGGAGATCGTATCGGTGGGACGCACAAATGTTTCAGTCATTTGGGATTTTAGATTTTAGATTTTAAGTTTTAGATTTTAGATTTGGGTAGATTTGAAGTATAAATGTATTATTTGATTTTTGCCTTAAAAACTATCATTTTTGTCAATTTACCCTTTTTAATTGTAGCACAAAAATCGTGATTTTGTTTTCTAAAACAGCTCGGGCGATCGCGCCGGGATACGGGGGCGATTGGCGAGACTGAGCTGCAGGTGGGGATCGGTGTCGATGATTATTTATACTTATCGATGGGCGAGGCAACCCCGCAAAAGTCAAAACCTTTAAAGGGTTCAAAACCCTACTGCTTCGAGGGGTTTGCATAGACAAATGTAGTCTATTTGTTATATTCTTAACAAGACTTAAAAAAAGATTCAGTTAAAAAGTTTTCATCAAATGCAAATCTGACCGAGAAGCTATGACCGACCTGTTTTTCCAGGGGATGCGATCCGGTTGCGAAGGGCGCGATCGCTCTTCCCTTCCAGGAGAGCCAGCTATTTTTCTTAACAATTGCCAGCCGAGGGAAGGCTGAGTTCGGGGTAAAAACTCCGGGAAAGATCGATGGGGTTTTCTGCAATCCCGAGTTTTTCCTGCAATCGTTTGGAGAGTTGGATAAAATTAAAGAGAGAACCGAATGAGAGTAACGAAAATGAGTGGTTTTGTCTAGTTCGATCGGATCCGAGCGTATTGGGGATCGGGTCGTCTAGAACGCACGCACCGATCGCCGCAACTGGGAAAACAGTCCGGTTGACCCGGGAAGGAGCTTGGGGTCAAAAGTTTAGAAGAGACGGCACCGATATCAGCGAGGGAAAAGCTTGCCAAGGGTTATAATTTAGCGCTTAAATATTTAGTGGAGATTCACTCGATCGGCTGTAACGTGCGATGCGATCGAGGGTCAAATGACCCGACGACCTGAAGATCCCGTTTTGGCAAACCCCCTGTGCAAGGGGCGATCGCCAAAGAGGCAAGTCCCCGAATCCGGCCTTCCTTCTCGACTTTCGGTTCCAAGATCGACCTTCAACTCACGAACGGCATTTTAGCTGCTTCGACCATTTGGGTGTAAATCGACCGAACGGAAATTTTCCGAGTTCCGACTCTAACCTTTCCCTGTCCATTCACCTAAAAACTGCGGGGTTTTTTCAGTGATTGCGATCTCACCTCGTCCAGTAGGGCGTACTTGGAATACGATTAGTTTTGCTTCAACCTTATATCTCTGTCCGATTTTGGACCTGCTGTTGGCGGATATTCCCGAACAATGGCACGCCGAAGTCCGACTGGGATTACAAGAAGCGTTAGTTAATGCAGCCAAACATGGCAACCAGCTCGATCCGAGCAAACGGGTAGTCGTCCGGTTTACGACAACGGGAAATGAATATTGGTGGGCGATCGCCGATCAAGGCTGTGGCTTTGCCTGTCCGTGTCCCTGTCCGACGGCTCAATTCGATGAGGACATACCGCATGAAGAAGGAGAATGCGGTCGCGGATTATACATTCTAAATCAAATTTTCGATCGCGTCCATTGGAATGACGATGGAACCGAGTTAAAACTTTGTAAAAAATTCGATCGCCGATCGCGCCTGCCCTTAGTTTGGTAACCCAAGCGCGATCGAGCGACGAAGCTTAAGACGAGCGTTTGGACGCGCGATCGCCGTGAGTCGGACAAGGAGGAGCCGAAAGCGAGCGATCGAGCCATCCAGTCGCCTGTTGCAACCTTGCGAGGGCTTCCTCGGGGTTGTCTTTGAGCAAGAAGACCAAGGCCGCCGCCACTTGTTCCCGAGCGCGCACGGCTCGATTTGACTTGAGTTTGTGCCAATCTCGCTCGACGAGGGCGAGGCGTTCGGCTAAGGCTTGCGCAAGTTCCAAGGTGCTGAGATCTCGTGTCTTTTGCGCCAGGGGACTTTGGAATCCGTCAGATGTCAAGGGTTTGGCGGAAAGGTTTTGCGCCATCGTGCACCTCAATTGAGACAATTAGGATCGATCGTAGCGATCGACGAACTGATTTCGCTTTATTCTAAATCTAACGATTTTTGTAACTTCCGGATGAGTTCACCGCCCGATCCCCACCGCGATCGCCCCGAATCCGAAGAATTCGACGAGTTCGATCGCGCCTTAGCCGAAGTCGAGCAGGCGCTCGATCGCTTCAAACAGCGCTACAGTGACGTTCGGCGCGATCGCGAGCAAATAGAGCAGTTAAAACAGCGACGGGAAGACGTGCGCCGGGAGGCGAAACAGACGCCGAAAGGCGATCGCTCCCACCGCCGGGAACTCAAAGAAGAGTTAGAACAAATCGAAGCGGCGATCGAAACCTTGGAAATCCACCTCGAAAGTCAACTGTTTTCCTGGAAAACCCTCAAAGAACCGTTTTGGCAGGCAGTACGCTTTGGGGGTCTCGGCATTGTTGTAGGCTGGATCCTGAAATCGTGTAGCGGTTGACGGGCGATTGTAGAGATCCCCCCTGACCCCCCTTAAGAAGGGGGGAAAATCTCAAAGATCCCCTTTTTGAACGGTTCGACAGACTCAAGTCCGAAAGTCCCCCTTCACAAGGGGGATTTAGGGGGATCTCCCCAATCTAAACCTGTTGCCAAAGTCCGAAAGTCTCCCTTATGAAGGGGGATTTAGGGGGATCTCCCCATTGAAAACCCTTAGCGTGTGGCGATCGATCTATCTAAATTATGAAGCGACGGATTGCTGAAATTTTACGCAGTAGCCAACCCGACGAAACCGTTACCGTTCGCGGGTGGGTACGAACCAAACGAGAGTTAAAAGAATTTGCCTTTATCGAGGTTAACGACGGTTCGTCGATGGCGAACTTGCAAGTCGTCCTCGATCGCAGCTTACCGGATTACGAAGACCTCCTCAAACCACTCAATACCGGGGCGTCGGTGGAAGTCACCGGAACCGTGGTGGAATCCCCCGCCAAAGGACAGCGCATCGAACTCAAAGCCAGCGCGATCGCCCTTTACGGCGAATCCGACCCGGAAACCTATCCCTTGCAGAAAAAGCGCCATTCCTTCGAGTTTTTGCGAACCATCGGTCACCTGCGATCGCGCACCAACACCCTCGGCGCCGTCTTCCGGGTTCGCAACGCCGCCTCCCACGCCATCCACCAGTTTTTTCAAGAACGGGGCTTTTTGTGGATGCACACCCCGATTATCACCGCCAGCGACTGCGAAGGGGCCGGAGAAATGCTCGCCGTCACCAGCTTGGACCTCAACAACGTACCGCGAAGTGAGGACGGCGCGATCGATTATACAAACGACTTTTTCGGCAAGCCCGCCTATCTCACCGTGAGCGGCCAACTGGAAGCGGAAGTGATGGCGATGGCCTTCAGCAACGTTTATACCTTCGGGCCGACCTTTCGCGCCGAGAACTCGAACACGTCCCGCCACTTGGCCGAATTTTGGATGGTCGAACCGGAAATGGCCTTTTGCGACCTCACGGAAGATATGGACTTGGCGGAAGCGTTTCTCAAGTATGTTTTTAAATCGGTGTTGGAAAACTGCCCGGAAGATATGGAGTTTTTCAACAAACGCATTGACGATTCGGTGTTAGCCACGGCGGACAATATTATTAACAACGAATTCGAGCGGATTACCTATACCGAGGCGATTAAATATTTAGAAAAAGCCTCGAAAAAATTCGAGTTTCCCGTAGAATGGGGCTTGGATTTGCAGTCGGAACACGAACGCTATCTCGCCGAAGAGTTGTTTAAAAAACCTGCGATCGTCACCGACTATCCCATCGAAATTAAAGCATTTTACATGCGCTTGAACGACGACAACAAAACCGTAGCGGCGATGGATATTTTAGCGCCAAAAATCGGCGAAATTGTCGGCGGTTCCCAACGGGAAGAACGCCTCGACGTGTTAGAACGCCGCATCCGGGAACAAGGGTTAAATCCGGAGAATTATTGGTGGTATTTGGATTTACGCCGTTACGGAACCGTCCCCCACGCCGGGTTTGGTTTGGGGTTTGAACGCTTGGTGCAGTTCATGACCGGAATGACCAATATTAGAGATGTAATTCCCTTCCCCCGCGCCCCTCTGAGTATCGATTTTTAGGGGATATTTCGAGGGAGACTTATTAAGCAAAGAGTAGCAACGTAGGGTGGGCATTGCCCACCCTACTTTTGTAGTAAGCAACTAAAATTTCACTATCTACTTATCAAATGGATTCCATAAACTTAACCCGTCAATGCGCTTAAAATCATCAACGTTGCGAGTGACCAAAATACATCCGGTGACTAAAGCACAAGCAGCAATGATACCATCAGCCAGTTTTAAGCGATAATTTCGCCTAATTATCGCCGCAGTATCTAAAACCGCTTCCGTCAAGAATACGCAGTTAATTAGCCTTAAAAACTCTCGCATTTCATTGGCTTGCTCTTCGGTTAGACCCGGGTAACAAAGCAATTCAACCCAAGTAATTGGACAGTAAAATCCCTCTGCTTGTCGGCTGTCAATTTCCTCAAATACATCCTGAACTTCGGGCTGATTATTAAAATAATAAATCAGGATGTTAGTATCGAGAAGGTATTTATTCGGCATCCCATTCTTGTCGAATTTTTAATTGAAATTTCAGAGCATCGACGCGCTTGGGTAGAAACCCACGCCATCGATTCAAGTTGAGTCGGGGTGATTCGGTCGTATTTTGCACCTCTTGAGAGGGTTCACCCTGAGAAACTAGGGTGGCTAGTTCTTTTAACAGAAGTTTTTGCTCATCTGAGGTTAGAGTTTGAGCTTGATGCAGAATTTCTTGGTAATTAGACATCGGTTTTTGATTCAGTTTTTAGGTGATGTTTTGATTATACTTTCTATTTGCTCAACCGGGTTGATTCGCTTGAAAGTGGGGACTCAGAAACCGGGTTTCTATCAAAACTCTGATTTGTCCCTGAAACTGGAGAGTTCATCAGTCTTGAAAGCTTGGAGAAGATGAGTCAGTTTGCTATTTAGCAAGTCTTTGGATAAGGCTTCACTGAGTTTTAATTTATCAGCCTCCCGTAGTTGTTTGACGAGGCTCAACACTTGTTCAAAGCTGAGGGAGAGTTGATATTGAGTTGGGTTCATCGTTTTATGGGGTTGAGGATAGAGTGATGTTTTGACTGGATTTTGAGAAAGGGTTTTCTTTGATTGGGTTTTAGTCTTTCTGGATTTCTAGGTTGGCGAAGTGTTCTTGCACGAGGCGATGGATGAAGCGGTAGGGGCTGCCTTTTATCTGTCCAAGTTTTGCAACCACTGGAGGAGAGTTGCCATCAAATCCGGGTCGCTTTCTAGGAATTGCGGGAGTCGGCACTCCGGGAGGGGTTGGGGGACAACCACGGCAATGGGGGGATGGCTAAACCGGGCGAGTTGATTGAGTACGGCGATATCAAACCCTTGGGGGGGTGGATCGGTGGGTTCTTCGTAGAAGATGAGGGCGATTTGATGTTCGCTGAGGTCATCTTCGCAGTAGGCTTGTAAGTCGGCAATGGTGCGGGGTTTACCGTCGGGACTGGGGCGACAGCCGGCTTTTTTCAAGGTGGTGTAGATTTGCAGGGCGGGGTTGCTGGGGTCGCTGAAGCGGCTGCCGTCGATGCAAATGATTTGGCAGTTGACGGGGTGGGTTTGGATGGCTTGGTTGAGGATTTGGGGGAGAAGGGCGAGGTTGCACTGTTGGGTAAAGGGGGTGGCGGGGGTGTTGTCTTCCACTTCGGGATGGGGAGTCGTGGGGGGATGGTGCCATGCTTGATAAAATTCGGGATAGGGGAGATTTTCGGCACAGTTCCAGATGAGTTTGTAGCATTCGTCGAATCGGTCAAAGTTGTTTTGGTGAACTTCATCGCTTAGACAGTCTTTTAAAGCGGTGACGACTCCTGCATAGTGTTGGGAGGTGGTGAGGATTTCCCCTAAACTCGCTGCCGCCCGCCTACGGGTATCTTTATCCTCAGTAGTGCGGATAATTTGGAGCAACTCCGCGATCGCATCGGGATTTCCTTGTCCGATTTTCCCTAAACTCTCTGCCACCTGCCTACGGGTATGTTCATCCTCAGTAGTGCGGATAACTTGGAGCAACTCCGCGATCGCATCGGGATTTCCTTGTCCGATTTCCCCTAAACTCGCTGCCGCCTGCCTACGGATACCTTCATCTGAGCAATTCTTAATGATTGCAGTGAATTCTATAATCGCCAGTTGTCTAATGGTTTCAGGTATCGCCTTTCTTGCCGCTTTTTCAATTGGGTCGAGAAAAGTTTGCCATTCCTGTTTCTCAATATCGAAATAACCAAACCCCCACTTCACTATCTGTCGCACAATCTCATCCGCAAGAGAACAAGCCTTAAACTCATTAATTCCTGCTGCTGCTAAAAAATAGGCTTGATATCCATAAAAATTTCTGACCCCACCTTTAAACTCAACTAACGCCCGAATAAATGCCTCCTTCTCCTCATCCTCAATATCACCACGCCCCAACCACAACAAAATCACCTGCTTCCACTGCTTCTCAAAAATCCGATACCGTTTCCCGTCCACCGGACGATCGCGATGCTCCCTCGGTAAAAAATAATCCCAATCCTCCACCGCCAAGGCTGCAAAATACTCCTGAAACGTCGCATGATAAAAGGCAAAAATTCCATCGCCGCGCCCATCTTTGCCCACCCGATTTAACCAACCCAACCGCAACGCCAAATAACCCAAGGAAGTCTTATCCAATTCCTCCCCTAGATGCTTTTCTACCAAAGCCTGTGATAACCGAAATCGCTCCTGGGGCAAATTCAGCGCCGCCTTTGCCAGTTCCCCCAATTTACGATTCAAATTCTGCTTTAATTTTTTCAGTATATCTGATTGCTGATGCGAATCCTGCTTTAATTTCGTGGTAGTCGTGCCACAACGTTCCGCATACTTTTCCAACTCATGCAAATTCCGATTCCACTCATAAATCTTTCGCAGGTAACGGTCATATAACTCCGCCTGAATGTCCTGCAACGATGACCCATCCCAAGTCATGCAGAGCAAGGTCAAACGCAAGGGATTTCGGACTAAATCGAGGAGGTTTTCCCGTCCCGGTTCATGGAGGGCGGCAATTAGCGCATCGGCAGGAGTTGGGGTTGAATTTGTCATCACATTCTGGTTTGAGCAATCAAAAGCTAATCACGCTTTGCATTGTTTATCGTCCCGGTAATGAGCGATCGCATCCCCCCCTCGATTGGCTCATTCGGAAAACATCTCAGCCAAGGTGTCGAGAACTCCGCTTTGCTCATCTGGACTAATTTGACCCAGTTTTTTGACCAATCGAGTTTTATCAATGGTGCGGATTTGATCCAGAACAATTTTTCCTTCCTTACCCTGAAACTGACAGGCAATCCGCGTCGGGTAGGCTTTCCCTTTCGTCGTCATTGGTGCAATAATCACCGTGGCAATATGACGGTTCATTTCATCGGGCGAGATAATCACACAGGGTCGTGTTTTCTGAATTTCACTGCCAATTGTCGGGTCAAGATTAACCAAAAAAACATCAAAACGCTGGGCTACCACTCCCATTCACTTTGCTCCCAGTCGGTACTGTTGACTCGATCGAGAAGAACATCATCTTGTTCTTTCGCCATGGCTGCAAAGGCTTGATCCCAGCCGTTGCGTAACCGTCGTGCGGTGCGAATCGTGAGACGATCGCCCTCCACTTCAATTTCAACATCTGTCTGAATACCGCTTTGCTCTAAGAGTAGTTTAGGAATACGCACACCTTGGGAGTTGCCAATTTTAACAATTCGGGTTCTAATCACTGTACTCATACTTAGATGATCTCAAAAGCAGATGTGATTACATTGTAGCTACCCTCGAAAGGGTCGTCAAGGGTTGCTCGATGTTCAATCCTAAGATATCAAGGAGAATCAAGATCGAATCACTGTTCTCGATCGCTCTGGGCAAAGAATCGCCGGATAAAGGTTTCCATTTGATCCGCTTCAAAGGGTAAATTCCGATACACATCAAACCCGGAAAAGGCATTTCGATCTGCTTCCCAGACATTCACCCGGCAGGTGATGATGACCCGCCCTAACCCCATCCACCCCGTTAATAACTGGGACACATGGGGACGTTCAATCCGGGCAACCCTTTCATCCAATCCATCCATCAATAACCAGAGATGCTCTTTATGGTCTTGGAGAGAGGCGATCGCCCCTTCAACTCCCGCCGACTTCAGCCATTTTTCCAGATAATCTACCAGCGTCGGTTCGGTAAATTGTGCCAACTCAATCCAAATCGGGATGCCGAGATGTTCTGCCAATATCCAATCGGCGATCGCCTGTAATCGCGTCGTTTTTCCTGACCCCGGTTCGCCAATCACCGCAATCCGTCGCCCCCGACTTTGGGGACTTTTCCCCTGCCGCAAAACCCGATCGAAAAACTCATCCTCGGCGATGGGAGTTATTTTCTCTTCTTCCCGTTCCCCCTCTTCCCGTTCCCCCTCTTCTCGGTTTTCCAGACTTAACCCCGGTTTCCGTTCCTTAGTTTGGCGACGTTCCACCAATGCCAACGGCACATAAACATCCACTCGCTTAAATGCCGGATTAGCCGTTAATGCCTGTCGTTCAGCTAGCATTAACTCGGCAATCGATCGCCATTCTGCTAAGGAAAGATGGGGGTTAGCGACATCAAAATGCGATCGAATTTCTGCCACCAAACTTTCTAGAGTCTTTTCCAGTCCTTGCAACAACTGAGTAATCTGGGTTTCCATCACCCCCAACCGTTGACAGACTTCTGCAAAACCGGAATCAATTCTGCCAGAAATCTCCGTAAAAAATGCCTGCTGCTGGCTAACACTTCCCCGTAACTGGGTTTCCAATTCCTGAAACTGTTGCAGGATTTGGCTGAACTCCCCAACATTTACTTCCCCTTGACTGGCTTGCAGTTGGCTCAGTTGCGCTTGCATTCCGGTGAGTAACTGCAACGTTAACCCCGCCCATGCTTTCCCATCCTTGGCAAAGTCTTCCTTGAGGGTTTCTCGCAAGGCTTTTGGGAAGGTGGTATGCAGTAATTCCGCAACTTCTTGACGCACCTGTGCGGGAATCGGAAACCCACCCCCTTTACAGGCTTTCATGTTGAGGCGGATGAAGATATCACTCCATTCTGTATCAGTGAGGTTGCCTTGTTGGGTGAGTTGGTATTCTTGGGGAGTGAGAAATTGGTCGAGTTTCGCTTCTCGCAGTTCGGGGTAACGGTGTTGGGTGAGTTCCTGTTGGGCGATTTTGACCCAGTTATCTTTGGCTTGGGCGGCGATTTTTTCGAGATATTGGCGGGTTTTGCCTGGGTATTGTTTGGCGGCGAGGGTGATGACGGCGGCTATGGCTTTCCCCACGGCTTTGGTTAAATCCTGATTCTCCAGAGAAATCTGTCCTTCCCCATCCAGTAGCGCATCCACCACATTGGCTGCATTCCCCGCCGCCACACTACCCAACGCCGTTGCCAAAGCGGTGCCCCAAACGATCCCCTCCCCAGCCAACAACGGGGGAAAAGCCACACCCCCCAACACACAACCACCTGCAATGGTGAGCTTGACGAATGGGTTAACCATATAGTCATCATCCAAATTCTGCTGTTATTCTAGCAAGCTCTTGGGGTTGGGCAAGTAAAGGTAGGGTGGGCAATGCCTACCCTACTATTTTGTATAGTTTACGATAAAAAGATGTCAACGGATCGATCGCCCCTGACCGTTGCGCGATCGTTGTTGCTGGCGATCTCTTGACCCGTATTTAACTCAGTAGAGTGGGCAATGCCCACCCTACCATCTACTCTTTTTGGATTTCTAGTTTGGCGAAGTGTTTTTGCACGAGGCGATCGCTCCATTTATTTAGGGAGTAAAAATCAGGTTGGTATTGCTATATAAGCTAAGATAAACACTAGCTTCAACGTAAAAAGGATTCATACCCTTTCTTGAATTTTTCTTTACCATCTCGCTCAATTATACTTCCATGAGCCATAATAACTCGCTCGAAATCCCATAATAAAATCCCTTCAACAGATTGTCTGACTTGCTCTTTTTCGGTTGTTGCAAGGCGTTCTAGTACTGATGGACTTAGTTGTTTATATCCTCCCAGTAACCTAGCTGCAAATTGGGTCAGTAGTGGAAAGCTTTTATCAAAGTGAAATGCAGTATCTGTCAAAATTAGAGTGCGGCTGGCGGAATGAAAAAACACACATTCGTTGAGTAAATCAACTCCGTTCAAACCCAAAACTCTTAAACCATTGAATACCATAAAGTCTAATCCAGGTAATAACTCACCTCGATCGCCCCTGATGGTCTGGTCAATTAATAATTCTGGTTTTTTGATGGTTAAACCAGGTGCAGCCCAAAAGGTTGCCTGGGGATAAATAGATTTGAAATTAGCTGCAAATAAATGGTGATAAAGGTTGGGAGCGATAATATGTTTAACCACTCCCAGTTTGCTGAGTTCACTTACAAGTGTGTCACTAGGTTGAATTGCAGAAATTATGGCTAATTCTTGATTTGCCAATCGAATAACCGTCATTCTAATTCCGACACTAAGTCCCAAATATCGGAAGGGTTGTTCTGCAACCCAAATATCTATATCAACTTCTTTGAGCATAGTTTAGAGGAATAATCTGATTGCTAGGTTTAATACTAGCAAAGGTAGGGTGGGCAATGCCCACTCTACTATTTTGTATAGTTTACGATAAAAAGATGTCAACGGATCGATCGCCCCTGACCGTAGCTCCATCATCGTTGGGGCTGGGGATCTCTTGCCCCGTATTTAACCAAGTTTCCAACTCTGTCGGACGGCTAATTTTCGCGAGGTGCGATCGCAGGGTCTCCCCTTCTAAAATCTCTTTTTCTAACAACAACGTCGCCGTTTCTTCTAACACTGACCGATTCAATTCTAAAATTGCCGAGGCCATGTGATGGGCGCCTTCGACGATCGCCCGTACCTCGCGGTCGATCTCCTCCGAAACTTTGGCGCTGACGGCGCGGCGGGGATTGGCGAACCCTTCGAGGAACTGCTGCTGTCGCTTTTCAAAGGCGATCGGACCGAGGCGATCGCTCATCCCATAAAGGGTCACAAACCGTTCCGCTAAATCCGTTGCTTTCTGAATGTCGTCACTCGCCCCGGTCGAAACTTTTCCAAAAATTAACTCTTCCGCCGATCGCCCCCCGAGTAAGGTCACGATCCGACCGCGAATCTCATCTTCAACCATCAAAAAGCGGTCTTCTTCCGGCAACTGCAATGTATATCCCAACGCCCCCACCCCCCGGGGAACCACGGAAATTTTCTCGACCGTCCCGCAACCGGGCATCAAGGCGGCAACGATCGCATGTCCCACTTCGTGATAGGCGACGGTTTTCTTCTCCAATTCGTTGAGAATTCGCGATTTCTTCTCCAATCCCGTAATAATCCGCTCGATCGCCTCGTTAAAATCCGCCATCATCACCGCCACGCGATTTTTACGCGCCGCCAACAACGCCGCCTCGTTGACCAAATTCGCCAAATCCGCCCCCGCAAATCCGGGAGTTCGGGCCGCGATCTTGTCGAGATCCACATCGTCGTCGAGTTTCACCAGTTTGGCGTGCACCTTGAGAATCGCCTCGCGTCCGCTCTTGTCCGGGCGGTCTACCACCACCTGGCGATCGAAGCGTCCGGGACGCAACAGCGCCGGATCGAGGACTTCCGGGCGGTTGGTGGCGGCGAGCAAGATCACCCCGGTATTCGGCTCGAATCCGTCGAGTTCGGCGAGCAGTTGGTTGAGGGTTTGTTCCCGTTCGTCATTTGTACCTAACATCGGCCCGGCGCCCATGCGCGATTTGCCCAAGGCGTCCAACTCGTCGATAAACACCAAACAGGGCGCTTGGGCTTTGGCTTGCTCGAACAGGTCGCGCACCCGCGAGGCGCCGATCCCGACGAACAGCTCGATAAATTCCGAGCCGGAAATGCTGAAAAACGGCACTCCCGCTTCTCCGGCGATCGCCCGGGCGAGCAGAGTTTTCCCGGTTCCCGGCGGGCCGACGAGCAACACCCCTTTCGGGATTTTCGCCCCCAAACGGGTGTATTTGGCCGCATGTTTGAGAAAATCGACGATTTCTTCGAGTTCGACTTTGGCTTCGTCTACCCCCGCCACGTCGTCAAAACAGACCCCGGTAGACCCTTCCGAGTAGATGCGGGCTTTGCTTTTGCCGATCGTGAGCGCCGCCGGACCGCCACCGCCGCGCGATCGGCTCATCGCCCATCCCCAAAAGGCAAACAGCAACAGCAGGGGTAAGGCCCAACTCAAAATAATGGCGATCGTGCCGCCTTCGTGAGAGCGGGGCGCGGAAAATTCGACGCCGTGTTCGCGCAGTAATCGCACCAAGTTTCCATCGCTGGCGACGGGAAAAGTTTCGTAAGTTTTTGGTGGACGATCGCCCTGGCTGTCTTCTCTTAATGTATATTCGATGCGATCGCCGCCTACAGTCGCTTTTTGTACCCGTCCCGCCTCTATTTGTGAGAGAAACTCGCTATAAGGCACCCGCGTCGTTTGGGGCGACTGGAAAAATAGAAAGTTCAGCAGCAGTAACCACACCAGTAAAAAGATGATGCTGCGTCCGAAACGCCGGATATCCGACAGTTTTGGGGATTGATTCGAGTTGGGATCTTCAGCCATGTTCGATCGCTCCTTTGCCGCCGACCGGGGAACGGGCGGGGGCGAGATAGTTGCCAAACCACTGACAGGCCAATCGAGCCACTTCGGCTAAGGCTCCGGGTTCTTCAAATAAGTGAGTTGCCCCGGGGACGATCGCGAGCTGTTTCGGCACGCTCAATTGGCTTAAAGCATCTTCGTTGATGCCGAGAACGGGAAAATCGCGACCGCCGACAATCAACAAGGTGGGCGATCGCACTTGCGGTAATACCCCCAGGGCTAAATCGGGACGCCCCCCACGGGAAACAATCGCACTGACGCGATCGCCCCGTTCCACGGCGGCGACTAAGGCGGCTGCCGATCCGGTACTGGCTCCGAAATACCCGATCGCCAGCGATCGGGTGGCCGGACATTGTATCAACCAATCCGTCGCCCCGACCAAACGCCGCGCCAAGCGCGGAATGTCAAAGCGCAATTGATGCCGGGTGCGATCGTCGATCGCCTCTTCTTCGGCGGTAAGCAGGTCGATGAGTAAGGTGGCGAACCCCGCCGATTGCAGCATCCGGGCGACGTAGCGATTGCGCGGGCTGTGGCGACTGCTCCCACTCCCGTGCGCGAACAACACCACCCCCCGAACCTGGGGCGGCAATCCGAGGGTTCCGGTGAGTTCGACCGTTCCCAGGTTCACGGCGACTTCAAATTCGCGATCGGGCCAATCGAGGGGGTGGGGCATTGGAGATTTTAGATTTTAGGTTTTAGATTGGGGATTGAGGCGGGGATCCGTGCAGGTAGGATGCCTGCACTCCTTTTTAGGTTTTTATCCCTAACTTATTGGCTTTTGCTAGTAGCTGACAGACCTCTTCATCGCTGGTTTGCGAAAAATCTTCGTACCAGGCGCTAATCGAATAAAGGTGTTGGGGACAAAGCAAACAAAGGACGCGATCGACGTCTTGCTGCAAGTCGGTGCAGGTTTGCGGGGGGGCGACGGGAACCGCCACGACGATCGCCCGGGGTTGCTGTTCGCGGATGGCCCCGATCGCCGCGCGCAGGGTCGAACCCGTGGCGATGCCGTCGTCGATTAAAATAACAGTGCGATCGCCCAAGTTCAATCCGGGGCGATCGCCGCGATAGAGCCGTTCGCGCCGTTGTAATTCCCGTTGTTCCCGTGCTTCTACTCGGGCGATCGCTTCGTCAGAGATATTGAGGGAACGAACCAGATCCCAGTCTACGGTCTTCACTCCTCCCGGGGCGATCGCCCCCATCGCCAGTTCGCAGTGACCCGGCACCCCCAATTTACGCACCAAACATAAATCTAAGGGCAATTCCAGCGCCCGGGCCACTTCGTAAGCGACGGGAACGCCCCCACGGGGTAGGGCTAAAACCACCGCATCGGGTCGGCGAGCATAGGGGCGCAGTCGTTGCGCCAGCAACTGACCCGCCTGGGTTCGATCTTTAAAGTGCATAGTCTTGATTTCTCCCCTTTTGACGATTGCTCCCGTTGGCGATCGCCCCTCAAAAGTACACCGCAGCTAACCCGTCACGGTCGGTTCGCCATCTTCCACGGTTTTCAACCAATACAACCAACCCAATGCTTCGCCGATTTGAGCTTGCACGCGAGGGTGGATCGGTCTGCCAATTTTGAGCAGTTCGGCGATTAAAAATTCCCACGATCGCAGCCCGACAGGCGCCAGTTGAATCCATTCCGGCGCCACGGGCAAAACTTTTGAAAAATCTGGCTGGGCTTTCAACCCCTCGGATGCGGATTCTTGAGGGTCTATCTTTGAATCGGGTTCTTTCCAAAAATCGGGAATTTCTTCCGGTTGTGCCTGTGGATCGTCGGCGATCGGCGGATCTCTCGATAAATTGTCAAACATTTTTCAATCTCCTAATCTTTCACGGTTAAGAATTTTGTGAACTACCGCTATTGAATCAAAGATTACAATAGCGGCTTCCCTCTTCACTGGGGACTGCGCTAGATAGAACTGAAGTTCTACCACCTCGTCTTACATCCCCTCTAAGGGCAGTAGAGCTAGTCCCTAACTCTAATATCCGTAAGCCTTCATTTTTGAGATTAATGGCGGCATTGATATCCCTGTCATGACGAGTTTGGCAATGTTCGCAAGTCCAGCTTCTCGCATCAAGAGACAGACTTTGGATTTGATTGAGGCATACATGGCAGGTTTTAGAGGAAGGAAAAAATCGATCGACTTCTAGATAAACTTTTCCTTCTAATTCAGCCTTGTACTTTAACATCGTACAAAACATTCCCCAACCGACATCACTAATCGCTTTGGCGAGTTTGCGATCGCGAACCATGCCTATCCCCCCTTTAGTTCCCCCCTTATTAAGGGGGGTTAGGGGGGATTCGACCACAATCACTTGGTTTTCGTTCACTATCTTACGGGATAGCTTGTGGAGAAAATCTTCACGACAGCGACTTATTTTGGCGTGAATCTTAGCAACTTTTACCCGCGATTTATTGTGGTTGTTGCTGCCTTTCCTTTTTCGAGCGTGTTTTTGCTGTTTTCTTTTTAGGTTTCGCGCGTGTTTATCAAAATACTTGGGATTATTGTATTTCGACCCCTCACTGGTAATCGCAAAATCGGTCAGCCCTAAATCAATGCCAATTGCTTTTCCTTTAGTTGAGGGAAAGGGAGGTTCTTCTCTACCCTCCACCAAAACTGAAACATAATATTTACCATCTGGATTTTTGGAGAGGGTTACAGTTTTGATTTTTCCCTCAAAACTTCGATGCTGACGACAACGCACTAACCCAACTTTAGGCAGTTTGATGTAACTTCCCTCAAACTTAACATTTTGAGGATAACTGATAGATTGCCTTCCCTGCTTGGATTTGAATCGGGGTAATTTTGCCCGTTTCTCAAAGAAGTTTCGATAAGCGGTCGATAAGTTCAACGCCACGACTTGCAAGCATTGGGAATAGACATCTTTTTTGAGCCAAGGGTATTCCTTTTTGAGGGCAGGTAATAATCCCTGAAGATAACCCCTTGACAAGCCTTTTCCGGTCGCTCGATAAGTCTCTTGGCACAAATTTAACGCATAGTTCCAATACCAACGACAGCAACCAAAGCTCTTGGCTAAAGTCGCTTGTTGCTCGGGGGTTGGATAGATGCGGTATTTGTACGCCTTGAACATTATCGCCGATATAGCCAGATGATAAGATTATAATTGATTTGCCGAAGAGTCGCTTTCATCCCACGATTCACCTTCGGTAGAATCGGGGAATTCCCACTCCCATTGTTAAAATCGGAATTTTGTAGCGATTGAAGCCTCCGCCTCTACGCAATATTATAGGCCACCCTCGAAGGTCTTGTCGAATCGATGGAAGCGGTTTTAATCCGAGCTATTCTCCCTTTCGAGCGGGCGATCGCCGAGGGGTGACGAGGGATTAAAGGGCAATTTTTACCCCTTACAATTCTCAACATTTTGTAAAACTTCGATCGCGTTTGCTCCCGGGCAATCCACGCACAACAAGCGCGGCGATCGCCCGCTCTCCTTTTCAATCAAATTTGTCCGTTGGCTCCGATAAAGATTTCCATGGCATCGGCGTCGCCAACTGCGCTTAAAATGAAACGATTATCGACACAATCGCAACAGCTATGACTTCTACATTACCCCAGGAAAAGCGCTGGGAATTTTGGATCGATCGCGGCGGAACCTTTACCGATATCGTCGCCCGGCGCCCGGACGGAGAAACCGTCGTCTGCAAGCTGCTTTCCGAAAATCCGGACCGCTACAGCGACGCCCCGGTCGCCGGAATCCGCCAACTGCTCGGAATTGCCGACAGCGAAGCGATTCCCACCGAGGCGATCGCCGCGATTAAAATGGGAACCACCGTCGCTACAAACGCCCTGCTCGAACGCAAAGGCGATCGCACCGTCTTTGTCGTCACCCGAGGCTTTCGCGACGTCTTGCGAATCGGCTATCAAAACCGCCCGGACATCTTCGCCCGGGAGATCGTCTTACCGGAAATGCTTTACGAACGGGTCGTCGAAGTCGAAGAACGCTACAGCGCCGGAGGCGAGGAACTCCAACCCGTCAACGAAGCGCCCTTAGTCGCCGCCTTGCAAGACGCCTACGAGAGCGGGATTCGGGCCTGCGCGATCGCCCTGATGCACGGCTACCGCTACCCCCAACACGAACGCCAAATCGCGGCGATCGCCCGCGAGATCGGCTTTACCCAGATCTCCGTATCTCACGAAGTTAGCCCGCTCATGAAGCTCGTCAGTCGCGGCGATACCACCGTCGTCGATGCCTATCTTTCCCCCATTTTGCGGCGTTACATCGATCGCGTCGCCACCCAGCTAGACCCCGGCGGGCGCATCGAAAACCGCCTGATGTTCATGCAATCCAACGGCGGTTTGACCGACGCCCGCCAATTTCAAGGCAAAGACAGCATCCTTTCCGGCCCCGCCGGGGGCATCGTCGGCGCGGTGCAAACGAGCAAAATGGCCGGATTCGAGCAGATCGTCACCTTCGATATGGGCGGAACCTCCACCGACGTCGCCCATTACAACGGCGAGTACGAACGGGAATTTGAAACCGAAATCGCCGGAGTGCGCCTGCGAACGCCGATGATGTCGATTCACACCGTCGCGGCGGGGGGCGGTTCGATCTTGATCTTCGACGGATCCCGTTACCGAGTCGGTCCCGAGTCGGCGGGGGCGAATCCCGGTCCGGCGTGTTACCGCAACGGCGGCCCGTTGACGGTCACCGACGCCAACGTGATGTTAGGTAAAATTCAGCCCGACTTTTTCCCTCACGTGTTCGGTCCCGACGGCAATTTACCCCTCGATGTGGAGGTGGTTCGGCACAAGTTTGCCGACATGGCCCGGGAAATTCACGAGCAAACGGGAGACGATCGCACCCCGGAACAAGTCGCCGAGGGGTTTTTGGCGATCGCGGTCGAAAATATGGCCAACGCGATTAAAAAGATTTCCCTCCAGCGCGGCTACGACCTCTCGAACTATACTTTGTGTTGTTTTGGCGGGGCGGGCGGCCAACATGCCTGCAAAATTGCCGAAACCTTGGGGGTCGATCGCATTTTCATCCATCCCTTTGCGGGGGTGCTTTCCGCTTACGGCATGGGATTGGCGGACGTGCGCGCGATCGCGCAACAGGCGATCGAAGCGCCGTTAACTGCAGAGGGCATGGCTCAATTATACGATGTTGTCCGGAAGTTAGAAGAGAAGGCCAAAAGCGAGATCGATTCCGGCGATCGCGCGATCGCCGTGCAGTGCAAAGTCCGGTTAAAATATCGCGGCACCGATTCGACCTTAACCGTTGATTTTGCCGACGATCCGGCAGTGATGAAAGGTGAGTTTGAAACCGCCCACCAGCAGCGTTACGGCTTCGTGCAAAGCGATAAACCTTTAGTCGTCGAGGCGATCGCCGTCGAAGCGATCGATCGCATGGCGATTCCCGAAGAAAAGGCGATCGATCGCCGCAGTTCGGAAGTTCCCGAACCCAAAGCCAGAGTGAGAATGTACGTGGGCGATCGCTACTGCAACACCCCGGTGTTCGATCGCGCCGACTTGCAACCGGGCGATCGCCTCTTCGGTCCGGCGATCGTTATCGAAGAAACGGGCACCAATATTATCGATCGCGGTTGGGAAGCGTACACGAGCGATCGCAATCATTTAATTCTCAATCGCCTCAAAGTAGACGACCCCGCGATCGCGCAATCCACAGAAATAAACCATGCTCAACCCGATCCGGTACGCTTGGAAATCTTCAACAATCTTTTCCGGGCGATCGCCGAACAAATGGGAATCGCCCTCCAAAATACCTCATCTTCAGTTAATATCAAAGAACGGCTCGATTTCTCCTGCGCTTTATTCGATGCCGAGGGCGAACTCGTCGCCAACGCCCCTCATATTCCCGTTCATTTAGGCTCGATGAGCGAAAGCGTGCGTGCCTTAATTCAAGCTCGCGGCGATCGCTTAAAACCCGGAGAAGTTTATATCTCCAACAACCCCTACAACGGCGGGACGCACTTACCGGATATTACCACGATTACCCCCGTCTTTGAAGGTCACGAAATCTTATTTTATGTCGCCTCGCGCGGCCACCACGCCGACATCGGCGGCATTACCCCCGGTTCGATGCCACCCAGCAGCAAGACCGTAGAAGAAGAAGGGATTTTATTCGATAATTTCCAACTGGTCAAAGCTGGAAAGTTTCAAGAAACCGAGTTATTACAAAAACTCAATTTCGGCGCCTATCCCGCCCGCAACTGTACCCAAAATATCGCCGATTTGCAAGCTCAAATTGCGGCGAACGAACGGGGAGTGCAAGAATTGAGAAAAACGATCGACCAATTTGGTTTGGAAACTGTGCGTGCTTATATGAAACACGTACAAAATAATGCCGAAGAATCGGTCAGGCGCGTCATTCAAGTGTTAAAAGATGGCAATTTTTGCTATCAGATGGACGGCGGCGGCCAAATTCAAGTTAAAATTACGATCGATCGCGATCGCCGCAGCGCCACCATCGACTTTAGCGGCACCTCCAACCAACTCAACAGCAATTTTAACGCCCCGGAAGCGGTTTGTAAGGCGGCGGTGCTTTACGTATTTCGCACGTTGGTAGACGACAATATTCCTTTGAATGCGGGATGTTTGAAACCGCTACAAGTGATAATTCCCGAAGGATGTTTGCTCAATCCGCGCTATCCGGCGGCAGTCGTGGCGGGGAATGTAGAGACTTCCCAGGCGATCGTCGATGCCTTATACGGCGCCCTCGGCGTCATGGCCGGATCTCAGGGAACAATGAATAATTTTACCTTCGGCAGCGATCGCTATCAATATTACGAAACGATTTGCGGCGGTTCCGGCGCCGGACCCGGTTACCACGGAACCGATGCCGTTCACACTCACATGACCAATTCGCGTCTCACGGACCCGGAGGTATTGGAATGGCGGTTCCCGGTGTTACTCGAACAGTTTGCTATCCGCCCGGATAGTGGCGGAAATGGACAATATCGGGGCGGAAATGGCGCGATCCGGCGCTTGCGCTTCCTCGAACCCATGACGGCGGCGATTTTGTCGAGTCATCGCGCGATCGCGCCATTTGGCTTACAAGGCGGCGGCGACGGCGCCCTCGGTAAAAATAGCGTCGAACGGACGGACGGTACGGTAGAAGTTTTAGGATCTACCGATGTCGCCCAAATGAATCCCGGCGATGTTTTTATCATTGAAACCCCAGGCGGTGGCGGGTTTGGGGCGATCGCACCTCCCTCTGTATAGAGTTTGGCGATAGGGATTTTTAAACCCCTTGACGCTTCCCATCTCGCTATTTCAATCGACGAGAACGAAACAATAAGGAGGAAAGAAATCTATATTCCTTCCTCCTTTAAAAAGCTCAATTTAGGCTTTTTAGGCTTTAAGCATTATCGATTTTTTGCTTAACCTTTTCTTTCATGTTTTCTTTAGCGTGTTCCGCTTGGGCTTCGATTTGTTTGGCTTTCCCTTCCGCTTTATCTTGGGGGTCGCCCGTCACTTCGCCCATTGCTTCTTGAGCTTTTCCTTCTAAGTTTTTCGCCGTAGCTTCGAGCTTATTGTCGTTACTCATATTGCAAAGCTCCTTTTACTAAATTGCTTTGTTTCAACTGTTCCTATCATAGAAATTAAAGAACTGAGATGTCTCCATCTGGCGATATATTCCATCAAAATAATTAATCTATCTTTTGGAGGTTGGAAGGGTTTTTAAGAATATATTGGTTACTCTAAAATTCACAAAATAAAATTGCTATACAAACAACAACTCGATCGCCCGTCCTCTACAATAGAGAACCTGCGATCGAGCAGTTGAGCCAAAATCAATAATTTTGAAGCTGAGTTACAATAGGAAATTAATCCCGAATCGAATTAACGGCGATCGCCCGTCGAATTCAGTTGCTGTTGTTTCTCAGCCAATTCTTCTTTCATATTTTCTACGGTATGCTCTTTCTGGGCTTCGACTTGCTTCGCTTCCCCTTCCGCTTTCGCTTGGGGGTCGCCCGTCAACTCGCCGAGAGCCTCTTGAGCTTTCCCTTCGAGGTTTTTGGCCGTGGCTTCTACTCGTTTCTCAATACTCATACATCTCTCCTCGATGCGTCAAAAACTGAAATTTTAAAAAGCTAATCTTTAACTTGCTTCTCTATTCCAACTTAGATAAAATTGCCTCAGAGTTCATCTACCTACAGACAGATTTCTCAAAAAGTCATGATGATTCCGTGGTGCGGGCATCCTCACCGTACCACAAGGCTCGATCGCCCATCCTGCCTGCTTTTTTAGAAACTGAAAATAAGTCCCACTGTCTCAAGTTAAAACCTAAAACCTAAAATCTAAACTCTAAAATTCCCCATGGCAGAATTTAAGCTTCAATCCCCCTTCAAACCCACTGGAGATCAACCCAAGGCGATCGCCCAACTCACCAAAGGACTCCAACGAGGACAACCCTTCCAAACCTTACTCGGCGCGACGGGAACGGGCAAAACATTTACGATCGCCGCGACCATCGAAAAAATCGGCAAACCTACCCTAGTACTCGCCCACAACAAAACCCTCGCCGCGCAATTATGCAACGAATTGCGGCAATTCTTCCCAGAAAATGCCGTCGAATATTTCATCAGTTATTACGATTACTATCAACCGGAAGCTTATATCGCCGTTACCGATACCTACATCGAAAAAAGTGCCTCGATTAACGACGAAATCGATATGTTGCGACATTCCGCGACGCGATCGCTATTCGAGCGCCAAGATGTTATTGTCGTTGCTTCAATTAGCTGCATCTACGGTTTAGGAATACCTTCCGAATACCTAAAAGCTGCGATTCCGCTCAAACTGGGCGAAGAGGTCAACCAACGCCAACTCTTGCGCGATTTAGCGACGATTCAATATACCCGCAACGATATCGAACTCGGACGAGGACGCTTTCGGGTTCGCGGCGACGTTCTCGAAATCGGTCCGGCGTATGAAGACCGCATCATCCGGGTCGAATTTTTCGGCGACGAAATCGACGCAATTCGCTATCTCGACCCGGTGAGCGGGGAAATTTTGCAAAGTGTTCGGGCTTTAAATATCTACCCCGCCCGTCACTTTGTGACCCCAGAAGATCGATTAGAAGAAGCTTGTGAGGAGATCGCGGGAGAACTCGAACGGCAACTCGCCGAACTGGAAAAAGCCGGAAAACTCCTCGAAGCGCAACGTCTGGAACAACGCACCCGCTACGATTTGGAAATGTTGCGCGAAGTCGGGTATTGCAACGGCGTCGAAAACTATTCGCGCCACCTCGCCGGACGCCAAGCGGGGGAACCGCCGGAATGCTTGATCGACTATTTCCCGGAAGATTGGTTGCTGATCGTGGATGAGTCTCACGTCACCGTGCCGCAAGTCCGGGGAATGTATAACGGCGATCGATCGCGCAAACAGGTTTTGATCGATCACGGTTTTCGGTTGCCGAGTGCGGCGGACAATCGCCCGTTAAAAGCACAGGAATTTTGGCAAAAAGTCAATCGCTGTATTTTCGTTTCGGCGACGCCGGGAGACTGGGAAATCGAGCAGTCGCAAGGTCAAATTGTCGAACAAATTATCCGTCCGACCGGGGTACTCGACCCGGAAATTTTCGTGCGTCCGACCGAGGGACAAGTTGACGATTTACTCGGCGAAATTCAAGAGCGCGCCAACCGTGACGAACGGGTTTTAGTCACGACGTTAACGAAGCGAATGGCGGAAGATTTGACGGAATATTTCCAAGAACGGGGGATCCGGGTGCAATATTTACATTCCGATATTGATTCGATCGCCCGGATCGAAATTTTACAAGGACTGCAACAAGGCGAGTTCGACGTTCTCATCGGTGTCAATTTATTGCGCGAGGGTTTAGATTTACCGCAAGTGTCGTTAGTGGCGATTTTAGATGCAGATAAAGAAGGCTTTTTACGCACGGAGCGATCGCTCATTCAAACCATCGGACGGGCGGCGCGTCACGTGCGCGGTCAGGCGATTATGTATGCGGATAATTTAACGGAAAGTATGCAAAAGGCGATCGCGGAAACCGAACGCCGCCGTCAAATTCAGCAAGAGTATAACTACAACCACGGCATCACGCCGCAACCAATTGTCAAGACGGGAATTAATTCAATTTTGGCTTTTTTAGATGTATCTCGTCGTTTGCATAAAGACGGGATCGCGGCGATCGCCAAAATAGACTTTCCCGAAGATTTACCGTTAGAAGAAATTCCCAATTTAGTCAATGAATTAGAAACTCAAATGAAGGAAGCCGCGCAAAACTTAGAGTTTGAAGAAGCAGCGAAATTGCGCGATCGCATCAAGCATCTGCGCGAAAAAATGCTGGGACATTAATTTTCTAGAACATCCCGAGGGCGATCGACGGACTCCTCTACAAATTAGACTTAGAATCTTCTGGTGATGCGGGCATCCTGCCCGTGACGAATTTCTTCTTTATTTCAAATAGAATCAATTCTACAATGTAACAAAAAGAGTCATGAAACTCTCTGCAATTTTAACCCTTTTCCTCATTTTTAACTTATTCTTTTGCCAAGGATGTATCGCCTCCGACCTCGAAATCCCGATCGCCTCCAGTCGGCTCGACCCTCAAGATTGCCCGGGGTGCGATTTCAGCGAAGCCAATTTAAGTGGCAGGGATTTGCAAGGGGCGAATTTAGAAAATGCCAATCTGACTCAAGCAAATTTGAAAGAAACCAATTTACAATCGGCCAATTTAAAAGGTGCGATGTTGGAAAATGCCAATTTAACAAAAGCGAATTTAACCGACGCTCAACTACAAGGTGCGAAATTAAATCGCGCCAATTTAAGTGAAACAATTTTAATCAAAGCCCAATTGCAAGGAGCCAATCTCAACGATGCCAATCTCAGTTCGGCTCGCTTGAATAATGCAAAATTAATCAGCGCCCAACTGGTTAATGCCAAGTTAACGGGCGCTAAATTAACGGGAACCAATCTCAACGGTGCAAATCTATGTTCGGCGATTATGCCGAATGGGGCGAGGTCAACCCAAAGTTGCCCGTAATACGGTCGATTGGCAACTCAACCCGAGACTCCGGCGGGGGTGGGGGCGCAACGGACGAGAATTCCGGTGCGATCTTGAATTTTGCGGGCGAAGGCGTGCAGCACTTCGGGACTGACTTGTTTGAGAACCCGTACGGGATAGGGGCGATCGCTCGCGTTAGAGTGGTCCCCGCGTCCTTCAAATTCGTGCTTGAGGGGTTTGGGTCGCGTGGGGGTGTTCAGTTGGATTTCGTCGGGTTGTAATTCTTGCATTCGGCGGATGTATTCCGCTTGGGTGGCTTCGTCCCACGGGGTTAGCAGCATGGTTTGAATGCCGACTTCGCCGCGATACTGTTGGCGGAAGCGGACGATACCTTGCCACAACTGGTCTAAGCTAATCGGCGGATGCGGTCGGCTGACCCGTCGCAGTTGGTCGTCGGAAACGGCGTCTAGCTTGACGGAAATGCGATCGGCGAAGGTAAGGGCTTCGCAAACGTCGGGATCGTTTAAGGTGGTGGCGTTGGTGAGGACGGAAAGGGGACGGTGAGTGAGTTGTTTAATTTCTTGGAGAATTTCTTTTAAGTTGAGGGCGAGGGTCGGTTCGCCACTGCCACTTAAGGTAATCACGTCAACGTCCCAGGGGGCAAAGGCTTTGAGGTCTTCGAGAATTTTTTCGGTGGGAACGTAAATGGCCCGATCGCCTGTTTTGACTTCGATTTCGCCTAACTGGCAGTACACGCAATTAAACGAGCAGGTGGAAACGGTTCCGATCGGATCGATGCCGAGCGATCGCCCGTACCGCCACGAGGACACCGGACCGTAAACCGAACAAAAGTTAGTGGTTTGATTCGATGACATCACAGTTTCCTCCTGGAATGGCTGGGCGATCGCCGCGCTTAATGACTCGCAATGGTCTTCCATTCTAAGACGACGGAGGGGGGAACGGGCAAGGTGAGGATTTCACCACTGGCGATCGGCACGGAGAGTAAGAGCGACCCGTTGGCGGGCAATTGGTCTAAAACTTCCCCGATTCCATATTGACCCACATTTTCGGCGGGAGCCTTTTCGGCAAACAAATCTTTAGCTTCCAATTTGCCCTTACCTCCCGGTAGTTCGATTTCTAGGGGTTGCGGATGGGCGATCGCCGACAAACCGGGAAATCCCACCAGTCGTAAGGTCACTTCGTCCACGGCGCCGCTTTTCACCCGTTTGAACAGAACCACTTGCCACGAGTGGCCCGCGCGATCGCGCAAACTATGCCGGGATTGATAGAGCATCTGACCCGGCGCTTCCTCAGTTTGCCGGATTGCTGCCGCCGCCGGAGGCGTCCCCAGATAACCCAATCCCCAAGCGATCGCCAGCAAGACGCTGCCGACGAGTAACAACACGGACAAAATTCGTCGAATACGACACCACATGATAAGCTTTCCTTAAATAACTATATAGTGTTATAGCATGAAATCTCCGACGATCGCGGGGGTCGTGGCGATCGTCGCTCCTTATTAAGAAAAGTTGCAGAAAATTGAGACAATTATCATTGTTTGAATTTCTGAGAAAAAAATACCTGAATTTCCGACAAAGGGGCGATCGATCGCGGTGAATTTAAGAAAAATTTCAGAATATTCCCCCCTCAGCAAGACCTCATTGAAGACCGTCACCTGTAGAATAAACAGTAGGACTTAAAACTTTACTCATTCAAACAACTTTCCGCGATCGCCTGGGAGTGAGGCAAGCGGAAAAAGGGGGAATTTATCCACTCATCCAAAACCTCGGAAACCAAGCCATCCGGCTTATCCGGGTTTTGGAGTCAGAAGATTTAAACAATGGAGAAGGGCTGATGAACACTACCGTTCAACAAAGACCCCAACTCGACCTTAGCCGAAGCTGGGATAGCTTCTGCGAATGGGTCACCAGTACAGAAAATCGAATTTACATCGGTTGGTTTGGCGTGCTAATGATCCCAACCTTACTCGCCGCCGCCATTTGCTTTATCGTTGCCTTTATTGCCGCGCCCCCCGTGGATATGGAAGGCGTGCGCGAACCCATTGTCGGTTCGATTTTAGGCGGCAACAATTTAATCACCGCCGCCGTAATTCCGACCTCCGCCGCGATCGGCCTGCACTTTTACCCGATTTGGGAAGCCGCCAATATTAGTGAATGGCTTTATAACGGCGGACCGTACCAACTAATCGTCCTACACTTCCTAATTGGCGTTTGGTGCTACCTCGGACGGCTGTGGGAACTGAGCTATCGCCTGGGAATGCGTCCTTGGATCGCGATCGCCTTTTCCGGCCCCGCCGCCGCCGCCACCGCGATCTTCCTGGTCTATCCCCTCGGTCAAGGCAGCTTCTCCGAAGCCATGCCCCTCGGGATTTCCGGAACCTTCCACTTCATGCTCGCCTTCCAAGCGGATCACAACATCTTGATGCATCCGTTCCACATGCTCGGCGTTGCCGGGATCTTCGGCGGAGCCTTATTTAGCGCCTTACACGGCTCCTTAGTGACCTCCACCCTCGTCCGAGAAACCACCTATTGGGAATCCACCAATAGCGGCTACAAATTCGGTCAAGAAGAAAGCACCTACAACCTGCTCGCCGGACACTACGGTTTCCTCGGTCGTTTGACCGTTCCCGGTTTAGTCTTCACCAACAGTCGCTCCCTGCACTTCCTCCTCGCCGCCTTACCGACGATTGGGATTTGGTTTGCGACCCTCGGCATCGGCGTGATGTCGTTCAACGTCAACGGCTGGAATTTCAACCATTCAATTCTCGACAGTAGCGGTCGCGTGATTTACACCGATGCGGACTTACTCAATCGCGCCGATCTCGGTATTCAGTCAATGCACGCACCGAACACCCATCACTTCCCGCTTATTTTGTAATGGGTTGTAATCAATTGATTTCGCCAATCAGACAGTAGCTAACACCATATAGGAGGAGCGTTCTCAATGAGGACGCTCTTTTTTTTGGGATTAAATCTCTAACCGCTTATTCCCTGAAAGGTTAGAATGCGGAAGAATCGACCGGGGTTAATAAAAACGAAAATGAAACAGCTTTTTTACAGTGTTTTACTGGTCAGTCTGACAGGGGCGTTATTTCCTGGCGCTGTCTTGAGCTACAGCGACATTCGCCCGTCTTCTCTTACTCCGGCTTCCCATCGGTTGAAACTGGCCCAAACGAATCAATCGAGGGCCATTAGCGAGCAGTTGTATGGCTTGTGGGAGGCTCGCGAACCCGAAAGCGGACAACTGGGACGATTTTTATTTACCTCGGACGGCCAACTGTACATTTACGAAGTTGACAGTTCCAGTGTGTACAAAGCCGAGTATCGCATCAATACGAATACCGAGCCGATGCAACTCGATCTCTTGTTTGAAGGAGAGTTGATCTTGACCATTTTCGCCCTAACTGAAACCGGTCAGTTACAGCTAGAGACTCAAGAGATCTATCCCAATAACTTTAGACCGACGGCATTTATAAATCCGGTCGCCTTCGATCGCCTCGGAGATGGAGTCGGCGAACGCAAGGAGTACGAACAGCTAATTGCGATCGAACAAGCACATATAGAAGCGACAGAAACCCTTTGGTATTGTAAAGTTTAACTGAATCCATAGTCAAGTATAATCATTCCTGTTAAGATATAACCATGAAACTCTCAGACTATGCCAAAAAAGCCGGGGTGAGTTATCAAACGGCGTGGAGATGGTGGCAAAAAAGTCATCTAACGGGCTATCAACTTCGGGAACAATTATCATTACCGAAGAAGGGAAGAAGAAAACCGAGAGAATGGCCTGTATTTATGCCAGAGTCTCTAGTGCAGAAAATAAAGATCACCTTGAGCGACAAGCGGAACGGTTAAAAGATTATGCTATTGCCAGAGGCTATCAAATTTATAAAGTCGTCAAAGAAATTGGCAGTGGTTTAAATGATAATCGTCCAAAATTGGCTAAGGTTTTAACCGATTCCCATTACGATATATTGATAGTGGAGCATAAAGACCGTTTGGCGAGGTTGGGGACAAATTACCTTGAGATCCGGTTAAAAGAGAGGGGAAAAACCGTTGAGATTGTCAATCATAGCGAGGATCGACAAGATGAATTGATGGAAGATTTAATTGCTATCATTACTTCATTCTGTTCTCGTCTTTATGGATGAAGACGCTCGAAACGGAAAACCGAAAAAATTATTGCCGAATTAAAGGAACGCTAGTGAAATTAGTCGAAAGACATATAGCAGTCCTAAATGATTCATGGAAGCTTTTTTTGTTATAATATACACGGAAGATTCTCAATATCAGACAGACCTCATGAATATCATAGACGAGCTAGATAATTTCATTGAAAATACCACAAATACCAAAGAAATGAAGAGAGCATTGGCAGCCAAAATGAAATTATCTGGTCAACCCTCTAAGAAAATTGAAGAAATATTAAATGTTTCTTCGAGCTTCGTTAGTCAATGGAAAAATAAAGCAATTTTTGAGGGTGTTGAGAGTTTGAATCTTCAATACAAAGGAAGTAAAGGCTATCTAAAACCGGAAGAAAAAACACAAATCACTTCATGGATAAGACAACAAGAGTATTTGAGATTGTCTGACTTAAAACGATATTTGCAGCAAGAATACAACGTGATTTATTCTTCAAATCAAAGTTATTATGACTTGCTGAAAGCGGCTGGCATGAGCTGGAAAAAGTCGCAAAAAAAGAATCCAGCCAAAGATGAAAAGCTAGTCAAAAAAAAAGAAGAAGAAATTCAAAAGAAGCTTAAGGACTGGGAAGAGGATATCAAAGCTGGAAAGCTTGCTGTGTTTATGATTGATGAATGTCATCTTCTTTGGGGAGACGTCTTGGGTTTTGTTTGGGGAAGAAAAGATATAAGAGTCGAAATTCCCATTAAAAACCAAAAAAGTCGCCAAAGTTATTATGGCGCTTTAGATTACCAAACTCATGAATTTATTCTTCAAGAATACCCGAAAGCCGATACCGACAATACCATTCAGTTTATACAATACTTACGAGAACAAAGACCGGGACAAAAATTAGCCATTTTTTGGGATGGTGCCAGGTATCACGACTCTCAACAATTTCGAGATTTTTTAAAAGAGCTAAATGAAGGCTTAGAAGAAGATGAATGGTTGATTACTTGTACGAAGTTTGCTCCGAATGCTCCCGAGCAAAATCCAGTTGAAGATATTTGGCTGCAAACTAAAAATTTCTTGAGAACATTTTATTTTTTATGTGATTCATTTAAAAGAGTTAAAGAGCTATTCAAGATATTTGCTGATGGCCAAGTTTTTGATTTCCCTAAGCTATATTCTTATGGATTTTTGCCACAAATGACTTAGGATTGCTATATAATCAAAAAAGGTCATAGGTTTTGGGATGAGATCGATGAGTTATCATGGCATTCCAAAAATCTCTACAATGCGGCTAATTATCTAATCCGTCAAAACTTTATTTATGGTCATGGTTACTTAAACTATAACCGGATGGATAAATTAATGCAGAAGACGGAGTAATATCGCGCTTTACCAGCTAAAGTCTCTCAACAGGTGTTACGAGGATTAGACAAAAACTGGCAATCCTTTTTTGCCGCCAATCAAGCCTACAAAGTCAACAAGGAGAAGTTTTTAGTCAACCCGAAAATCCCCAAATATAAAAACACTCAGAAAGGTCGTCAATTATTGGTGTACGTGAAACAGGCTCTAAGTAAAGTGGCTTTAAAAAAAGGTAAAATCAAATGCTCAAAAACCCAAATAGAGTTGGAGACTTCTGTAGCCGAAAAAGTAGTGGAGGTGAGAATCGTTCCTCGATGCGATTGTTATATCATTGAGGTCATTTATGAAGAAGTAGAACCAACATTGAAATCCAATGAATGGGTCGCTAGTGTGGATTTAGGTGTAGATGTTTTAATGGCTGTAACTTCTAATCAACCGGACTTTGTTCCTCTGTTGATAAATGGCAGACCCTTAAAAAGCCTGAATCAATTCTACAATAAACGAAAAGCCTTTCTCCAATCCCAATTAAAAGGAAATCGACCCACCTCTAAAAGAATCCAGCGTCTGACTCGATGCCGAAATCAAAAAGTGGAGAACTATCTCCATCGAGCCAGCCGTTATCTGGTCAATCTACTCGTTAACCGAAATATCACCACCTTAGTGATTGGCAAAAATGAAGGTTGGAAACAAAATGCCAAGATGGGGAAAGTGAACAACCAAAAATTTGTGGGGATTCCTTTCAACCGTCTGATTGAAATGTTGACTTATAAATGTCAATTACTAGGGATTAAAGTGGCGATCGCTGAAGAGAGTTATACGAGTCAGTCGAACTTTTTCAACTTAGATCCGCTTCCGGTTTATGGAGAAACGGTAAAAGTTCCTAAGTTTACGGGAAAAAGAATTAAAAGAGGTCTTTACCGGACTGATACAGGATTATTGTGTCAAGCGGATATCTTAGGCTCCTATAATATCTTAAGAAAAGCATTCCCAAATGCCTTTATGGGCTATGGGATAGAGAGGTGCGTAGTTCACCCAAGGAGAATTAATCTCTCGAAGCCAAAATGAAGGGGATTTTTGAAATAGAATCCATGTCTTATTTATATCTGACTATATTTTGGTTAACTATCTCAATACGCTGCAAATCGATTATTATTCCGCCAATAATAAATTTGCAACGGCGATCGCCGATCTCGATGGGGAACTGCCACAGGAAACGGAGAATTACCGCTATCAAATCGACATCGGAGATAACGATCGCAGCGTACTGCTGACCGGGACGGCGAAACAAGCCAACTTTAAAAGTTATACGGTTCTGCTGTTTATCGATAACTTCGACACCGAGCGGGGAGAACATGCCTTTAATTTCAGCACCTGTGTCACCGAACAACCCTCAATGACAGCTCCCGGAAGGCCCCTGGTCATTCCTCGGGAGAATCCCACCCTAGAACCGAGTGAAATTCAGTGTCCGGAAGGTTCTGAATATTTGTATGGCTTCTGACGAAACAGTGCAAAAAACCCGAGCGACTCGAACTTACGTTCGTCCCCACTGTGGTTGGGTTACCAACCGCGTCCTTCAAGTGGGACGGAGTAAGGTGGGGCGCAGACAAATTCACCCATTGGGAGAGATTCCTGTCTCCAGCCCCCTAGCTTCAGACCCGGGAGAACGTCAAGTTTAGCAAAGCGCGATCGCCGATAAATCGCCGATAATAACAACGTCAATCCATTTACCGATCGTTCGATGACTTCCAATCGTGCAGTAGTGACCGCGACCCCGAGTTTTATTTCGCCGATTTTGCCGTCGAACTTCATGCAAGAGGCGACGGGGGGCGATCGCCCCTTGAAATTGGGCATCCTAGCGTCCGGAAGCGGCAGTAATTTTGAAGCGATCGCCGAAGCCATTGCCTCGGGAGAACTCAACGCCCAAATTCAAGTCGTCATCTACAACAACCCCGGCGCCAAAGTCTGCGATCGCGCCCGACGCTGGAACGTCCCGGCAGTGTTTCACGACCATCGCCAATACAAACGCCGTCAGTTAGACGCCCAAATCGTCGCCACTTTGCAAGAATATGACGTCGAATGGGTCATCATGGCAGGGTGGATGCGAATCGTAACGGAGGTCTTGATCGACCAATTTCCCAATCGCGTCTTAAACATCCATCCCAGTTTGTTACCCAGTTTCCGAGGAGCCCGCGCCGTCGAAGATGCCTTGCAAGCGCGAGTGAAAATCACCGGATGCACCGTTCACATCGCCGCCTTAGAAGTCGATAGCGGACCGATTTTGATGCAAGCTGCCGTCCCCGTGATGCCGGACGATACCCCAGAAACCTTACACGCGCGCATTCAAGTCGAAGAACACCGGATCTACCCGCGCGCGATCGCCCTGGCGGCCCAACAGGCGAAAAACAGCCCTTGAACCCCTAAGAAAACCGATTGTCGCTATCTTGCAACTGGCCGAACTTCCACAAAATGCTCGAAATCAAATTCGTGAGAACGTGAGCGACAATCGGCACCAGTAAATTTCCGGTCAACAACGCACTGCCTCCGAGTACTAAGCCGACAATGGTCGCCCAAACCATGTACGGCCACTGCTGGAGGCTACTCAAATGTAAAATTCCAAAGCAAATACTCGTCACGATCAGGCCATTCGCATTCAACCCGATCGCAGGTAAAAGAACTCCGCGAAATAGCAATTCTTCACTCAAACCCGGCAGCAATCCCAACCAAATTAAATCCGGCCAAATGAGCGGATCGAGGACAATTTTTAAATAGAAATCGGCACAACGGCGATAATCGGGCCAGAGTCGATAGACGATCGCACTGGTTCCGCTAATCCCCAAACCGACCGCCACCCCTTGGGCGATCGCCTGTCCGCCGAATTGCCAGGGCAGGCGAAATCCACTACTGAAATACAGCCACAGCTTGGCAACGACGAGCAGCAGAATCGCCGTTACTGCCATCGCCACGAGGACTTGTACTCGGGTAAGCGGTTCGATTTCGGGATTAGTAGGACGTTTTTCGGACACAATAAATGGGAATTTTAGAGTTTAGAGTTTGGATTTTAGAGTTTAGAGTTTAGAGTTTAGAGTTTAGATGTCCCTTTCTGACTCGCAAGTTCTCCCCCCCTCTCTCCCGACACTCCCCGATCGCCCCAAGCTGCGGCGTTAACGAGATCGGGCTGACCCCCGCACGGTGGGCGGCGATCGCGCCGATCGCTTCTAAATACGAGTTCACCGTCAGTGCAGAAATTCCTAAATCTGCCGGGGTCACCTGCATCCGGGTTTCGTTATCTCTCACGGCGATAATTTGCGATCGCGACTGACTCAAACTTAACACGGCACTACTCCCCGCCGCCGTCGCCGGAATAATCACCGCATCGACTTGTTCGGCCCAAATATCCGACGAGGGCGATCGCCCCTGCAGACTCGTGACGAATTGGGGCGCCCGACTCAATCCCGCCAGCACGCAAGGGAGAAAAGTATAGCCGATTTCCTCCGCCGCCGATCGCGGTGAAATTGACGGATCCAACGGTAACGGCTGTAACGCGGGGGCGTGGGCGCACGGGATCTGAAATTCCCTAACCACTAAGTGACTGATTAACGCTTCCGCCCCCGCCAGAGGATCGACACCGGACCCGTGGCGGTAGTTTTGCAAAGCTTCGCTGCCTTCGTCGTCGGGAAAGCGCGCCACGACGGCGATCGCCTCCGCCCCACACTCGACAATTGCCCGGTTCGCCGCCCGCAGCAAACTATCGGGATGGGCGATCGTCCCCCAACTGGCCCCCGAACTAGCCGTTTGTAACGTTACCTGTAACGGGGTATCGGTGACCACGTAATCGGTCAAATCGAGGCCGAGGGTGGCCCGGGCGGCGTCGGCAGCTTGTAGGTGTCGCCAGCGCAATTCCGGTTCGATCGCGCGATCGAGAATCAGGGTAATGCGATTGCGATCGCGCGGTCGCAGACCCCACGATCCCGAGGCGAAGCGATCGAGGGCATAGCCTTCGACGTAAAATCCATTGGACAACGGCCAATATAACTGAGCGCCATTGAGGACGTTGGGATGGGTAATCAAGCGGTCTACCACAGAGGCGATCGCCCGGGCGACGGGCAACGCATCTCCGGCATAACCGCCAATCGAGGCCCCGATTCCCGTAGGAACGATCAAAACGGCAGTATAGGGCTTAGAGGTCATGACGGGGCAACATGAGGGAGTGGCGAGAGGCGATCGAAGCCAACACAAACCCACCCGCCCGGGCGGGTTGGAGAGTTGAGATCGGTTTCAAGGGACTCAAGTCCCCTTTTTTCCGGGGATTTAGGGGGATTCTCCGTACTTGAGAACCCCTCGAACAACACAATTTCGCGCGATCGCGCTCAATCTTCTTGAGTGACCACCGCTTCGACGCGGACAACTTCGCGTTCTTTGTCCACTTCAGAAACCGCCCAGCGCAACGGTTCGCCGCGCTTTTCCAACTCTTTCTCGATCGCCTTGGGCAATTCGGCAGGCGATTCGGTCAAATCAATTTCCGCACTAATAAAATGAGTGGTCACGAGCTTTACTCCACTAAACTCAATATCGATTCAATCCGCAGTTTGGAGGCAATCGGGCGATCGTCGAAACCACTTCAGCCCATTGCAACCCCAGCTTAAGACGGCGCCCCAAACTGGCGATCGTACACTTCGTCCTCTTTCTCCGTCTCCACCTTAAGATTGGAGCGCGGATAAGACACACAAAGCAGCACGTAACCCTCATCTTGCAATTCCGGTCCGAGACCCATTCCCTCGCTTTGATCGACGCTTCCCTCGCCGACGATCTTCGCCGCACAGGTCGTACACACCCCCGAATTACAAGAACTCGGCAATTCCATCAATCCCGCGTCGTAAGCCGCACTGAGGATCGTTTGATCTTCAGGAATTTCAAGGGTGTGGGTCTTTCCTTGATGTTGAATCTCGACAGTGTATGTTTTAGCCATCTTCCCAGTATTTTGCGCGATTGCGGGTTACATCGACGATTTAGCAAGTCGAGAGGCGATCGCCCCCGACGGGCGACCCTTGCCAAATCGGCAAACAGAGACCCTGCGACAGGTAACCCGGTTCGGACTGGCTTATTTTAACTGTTCTGCGGTCAATCTTGAATATCAATTTCTCGTGGGGGCAAGATCGGTTCTTCACTCGGTGTTTTGCGTCCGCTTTGCAAGTAATCCTTGTAAAGATAGACAAAAATGCGGCTGAGCTCTTTTTTAGAGAGGGTTTCGCCGCGCCATTGAGCTTTCATGTAGACTTTGAGTAATTCGATATAGGCCAACCCCAACGCCAGGGTGAGCGAGGCGGCAGTAGAGGCGGAAATCGCCCCGCCGATGAGGGTTCCGGCCCCGGGCAGGAATTTAACCAAATTACCGACAATCGATCGCCCGATCGCCGTCGCCCCGGTGGTTCCCGCGATCGCCGTCAGCAAGGTCGCAATGAAGCCGCGATCGAAGGGTAACCCGAAAATCGCCGTAATATGACCGAGCATCACCGTCTGAACTCCCATCAGTAGCGGCGCGTCGGAAAAAGGAATCGGCGAGGCGCCCACGACGGCGGAACTGGCAACGTAACCGGAGAGATATTTAAAAGCACCTTTGGCTTTGAGGTTGACACTGGCAATTTGTTCGCGAATAAACGCTTCGCGGGCGCATTCCGGCAGCAGGTCGAAGGTAATTTCCACGAGGCGATCGAGTCCGTGGGGTTGCACGGCGGGAAAGTCATCGTGAACCTCTTTCGCTTCTGCCAGGACCGGGACCACCTGGGTGACGGGCAAGTTCATCGCTTCTAAGGTTTGGATAAACTCGCTACGCTTTTGCGTCGTCGTCTGAGTGACGACGAGAATCACGGGAATATCTTTCAGTTCGAGTAATTTGAGCCAGTTTTCCTCTTTGTGCTCGAAACGGCGACTTTCGTAGTTAATGCAATACCAAATGACGTGGATATGTTCTTTAGGATCGAGCAGGCGCCGGGAATCGATCAGTTCCGAGACTTCCAGGGTCATGCGTTCGATCTGTTCGTCGGACAGTTCCAATCCGGGAGTATCGTAGACGGCGATCGGACAGGGAGATTTGGTATATTGCCGAATTCCCTGGGTAATCGGTCGTCCGACCCCAGTTTCGGCCAATTTCTCTCGAAAAACGGCATTAATTAGCGTACTTTTGCCGACGCCCGTTTTACCGATCGCCAGAACATTGCACTGACCCAGTTCGGTTTCCGCTTCGCGATAGCCATCGCCAAATTGTGACACGAGTTCGTCCAGGGAATAGTCTTTCTCCACCATTGAGCCATCTCCAGACTCGTTGCGATCGTTAGTTTTCCTCGTTCTCTAGTCTAGACTGGCAACCCCTCTTTTCTCCCCTTTTCTCTCCTTTTCTCTCTCGGACGGGTCTCGGTTTCACCGTCGGTTCGCCCCCGATCGCCTCCCCCCGCCAAGAGGAGCCTGGAAAATGGCTATAATCTTGCGAGAGGATTTTATCTGGAGTGTTTTTAAAGTCTTTTCAAGCGATCGGTCGAGCTTCTTTTTTTGTTAATTCATCTTCAACTCGTCTAAGTCATTCTCAAGTTATTCTAAATTTAGATATTTTTTTATTTGTTTTGAACAATAACAAGTTTAGAGAAATTCCTCAATTGAGCTGTGTTTCTCTACCTTAAAACCTTAAAACCAGTAACATCCTTCGGCTCCCCTCGGGAACACTTGCTCCCGACTTGGGTTAAATTATTTAAGAATGCTATTTTTGAAAAAATCTTCATTCGAGCAACCATAAAAACTAGATTTTCAATCTTTTTATAACCAGCGCGATCGATGGATTGGATGACGCCCCTTAAATCGCTACAACAAGACTTTATTCGACGACTTCATGAAAAGTCAGCAGTTTTACATCGACTGAAAAATCCAATTTTAGTGGGTTATTTTAGCGAACTAACTCTATTAACAGAATACGAAATCGAACAAATCCAAGAATTTTGCTGGAATCAGGTAGAAAAACTGCGCGACGACTACAGTAAACCGATTCGCGAACATTTCCGCGATCGCTTTCTGTTTCAACTCGGCAAAAAGGCGGTCGCCAAATATCTAGACGATCTCTTAGTCCCGATTCCCCTCGATGAAAAGTTTGGCGGCGTCAGTCAAGTGGCTTTTCGGTTAAAATCCGACAGAAGTATTGGCATTCAAGTTAAAGTCGTTCGCGGGGCGATCGCCGATCTGAAATGGTGGTTTAGTGCGGAAGAAATCAATAAAAATGCCGTGATTATCTGTATGTGGCTGGCCGAGGCGATCGCCGCCGACAGCGAATCCGAATATCCCCTTATTCTAGCAGGATTTTTACCCACTTATCTGCTCGATGTCGTTTTCAAAACCGAAGTTGAAATCGAACTCGAAGATCTTCTCTATGCAGGCGGTCTACACTGTTATTTAGAATCGCTCATTTGGCAGTGCGTGCGAACTTTAGACGATCTCGGCGGTCAAGTTTTATGCCTTGCACTCAGTCCGGACGGACGGCAACTAGCCAGTGGAACTTTGGACAATACGATTAAAATTTGGGAGTTAGATAGTGCCAGTCTATTAAAAACTCTTTCCGGTCAAGGGGATGCCATTTTGTTTGTCAGTTTCAGCCCCGACGGCGATCGCTTAATTGGCGAAAGTTTTGACAGTACGATCCAAATTTGGGACTGGAAAAGTGGCCAGATCCTGCACGTTTTCCCTCGACAGTTAGGCGAAATTTCTCCTCATTTTTCGATCGCCGATCGCACCCAAATTCTCGAAGCCATTGACAACGAATCCAATCCGGTCATGGCGATCGCGATCGCCCCCAACAGTCACACCGTCGCCACGGTCAACGCCGATAACGCGATCGAAATCTGGAACCTGGAAACCGGAACCCACCTCCAATCTTTTCAAGGTCACGCTAACTGGATCCTCTCTCTCGCTTTCAGTCCCGACGGTAAACTTCTCGCCAGTGGGAGTGGCGATCGTACGGTTAAAATTTGGGATTTACACGCCCAACTCGAACTGTACACCCTCGAAGGTCATACGGACGAAGTCGAATCGGTTCTGTTCAGTCCCGACGGTCAAATCCTCGCCAGTGGTAGCGACGACACTACGATCGCCTTATGGGATCTCGAAACGGGAACCCGTCTCTATACCCTCGTCGGACACTCGGAAGAAGTCGAAACCCTCGCCTTTTCTCCCGACGGTCAAATCCTCGCCAGTGGTAGCGGCGACGCCACGATTAAGATGTGGGATGTCAGTACGGGTAAGGAAATTTACACCCTTTTCGGTCATTCCGATTGGGTATCTTCTCTGACATTTTCTCCCGACGGTCAATTTCTGATCAGTGGGAGTGGCGATGAAACGATTAAAATTTGGCGTCGGGGAAGGTGAGGGAAGTTTGGAGTTTAGATCTGAGATTGAGGGAGTGGGGACTCTTGAGTTCTTCTTTAGCACGATCGCCCGCCTCAGACTGCGATCGCGATCGCTATGCCAGTAGCGTTTGGCTCACTTCCGGTAACTTATTCAACTGAATATGATAAAGATAACCAATACAGAAACGAAGCCAGCTCACACAAGTCCGAGAAAATACGTACATTCCTCTAAGCTTGGCTTTTTCTCGGCAAACCAAAACTAACCCACAAAAAGCCGACGCTTACGGAAAGCGCCAGCTAACACCTGTAAAAGGTTAGTTAGTTCAACTGTAGATCGTGACGGGGTTGTTCCCTAGAAAGGTTGCCAATCCACAAGTTTGGATCGCATCCAAGTCCCTGTCAGTTGCTAAGACCACCCCACTATTTATTTTGTTCCCAGGGGCGATCGCCCCTATCGAAACAGCCCTATTAGGTGGACTGCAGCCAACCCGGATCGGTGAATTTTCAAGGATCGGCCCAAGATCTCCCCAAAATTTCTATTTCTAAACATAATTACCTTAACCGATCGTGGAACCTCAAGAATTTATCAACCAAGTTGTCGAGTTAACGAACCTCGAACGGGCAAAATTAGGTTTAGCCCCCTTATCCTTCAATCCGCAATTAGCACAAGCTGCCCAAACTCAAAGCCAGAATATGGCTTTAGAAGACTTCGTCGATCACATCGATCCGAGGGGTCAAAATGTCGGCGATCGCGTGCGCGTCACGGGCTATCCTTTTACTACCGTTACCGAAAATATTGCCTGGGGCTACAACACCCCCGAAGGGGTCGTATCCGGATGGATGAATAGCCCCAATCATCGCGTTAATATTCTCGATCCCAATATCAGCGAAATCGGTGTCGGCTATTTCTTCCTCGCCGACGATACCGGAGTCAACAATTTCAATACCTATTGGACTCAGGTTTTTGCCAATCCGATCGCTCAACCGACCAGTCAAATTCTTCCCGACAATACTTTACTGAATTCTTTCCAAAGTTTGACCGCAACAGCCAATGCTTCGTTAAACTTTTTTGATTTAACTGATGGCAACGATCGAGCGCAATTAACTCCCGAAAATACCTTAAACCATCCCGGCGGCGTGCGCTCTTTTTCCGGAGACGATCTCGTAACCGGATCGAACGGTAGCGATGTCATTAACGGTAATGCTGGAAACGACCAACTTAACGGGAACGGTAGCAACGATTACTTACGTGGCGGTCGCGATAACGATGTCGTCAACGGTGGCGACGGTAACGATGTCGTCAATGGTAGTTTGGGGAACGATATCGTTAACGGCGACAACGGTAATGATGTGGTCCGTGGCGGTCGTGGCGCCGATATCGTGACCGGAGGGGAAGGAAATGACATTTTAATCGGCGATGTCGATACGGATGTACTGACAGGCGGCGGCGGTAACGATACGTTTGTCTTCCGCGTGGCAACGGATTTAGTCAACGATATCGCTTTGGTCGATCGCGTGACCGATTTCACTGCGGGCGATCGCGTGGCGATCGCGGGCAATATCGACCCGAGTACCATTTTATTGCAAGGAACGGGCGGAAATACCCTGATTATGACGAATACGGGCGATTTTCTCGGTTTAATTGACAATACTGCCCCCGAAGCTCTCAATGGAGCGGTAATTGTCGTCACGAACGATGCGGCTTTAAATATTGGCTAAATCATTCAAATCATTCGTCCTGCATCGATGGTGAATGCGAGGGACACGAGATCTCGTGTCCCTCGGTGTTGTTGGGATCTGTTTTACAGCACTCGGGCGTCTGATGAGCTACAGTACCGATCCTCCTATCCCCCCAACCCCCCTTTGAAAGGGGGGCGAAGGGTGGATTTCGGGGGGAACGAGGAAACTCCCCTTTTCTAAGGGGGATTTAGGGGGATCTAACTGTTTTGCATAGCAGAGGAAAATGCTGTAAGTGTTTTTTGGGTGCAATTGACGACGGTGCGATCGCGCGCCACGTAGATAGATTGCAACGGTTCGATCGCGAATTGCTCGCAAATTGTCAAGCCCCATTTATCTAAAATCGCCCTTAACTGTTCTTCTTCTAACCAATTGACAAAGAACCGTTGTAAATAATGCGCGTCGTCAAAAAAATATTCAACTTTCCCGTACCAAACTTGATGCTCGAAATCGATAAAATCACAACAAACTTTTTGTTGTCGATCTTCAAACATAGTAGCTTGTTTTAACCAAGCCGAGCTAAATAATTCGATGCCCAACCATCCCTCGGGTTTGAGATGGGCGATCGCCCGTTCTAACAGTCGTTCTCGTTCGGCGATCGGACACAAGTTTAACAACGTAGAAGAGCAAATCACCCCGTCGAAGCGATCGCCTAAATTTAACTGTTGGATACGCGCGCAAATTGTTTTCAACTCGGGACAACATTCACGGGCGATCGCCAACATTTGCGGATTGGCATCGACGCCGATCGTGTCATAACCGAGTTTTAACAAGGGAACCGACACGTATCCCGTGCCACATCCTAAATCTAAAAAGCGGCTCGATCGCGGCGATTTTTGTGCCAATTGCGACCACGGCCAGATGCGATCGGGATATCCGAAACGGCCATAGAGACGAGCGTAATTGGGATCGGGATTCTCTAAATTTTCAAAAACTTCGACGATCGGGCGCATTAATTTCTCAAACCGTCAACAAACCTGACCTTCGTCATTCTTTCAAAGAACTTGACCAAATTATATTATCCATTCATCAAAATAAATCGTCTGCATCAAACTGCGTACTATTTTACCGACCGACGACGGTGGCGATCGCCGATCGCGGAGCGCCTCCAAAACAGAATCGCGCGATCGCTCGAAACCTCCAACTTTTGTAAATAACCTCTCAAATAACTTCTAAAATAAAAGAACTACCATTCCAGCCAGCCCGCCATCTCGTCGGCACTGGAATTCTCATCCCCATACGATCCTTGCTCCGTGCCAGCTTGCATCGATTGGGAGAAAGTTGTCCCACTCAATCCCAGACAAAACAAGGAGTTCAATTTTGATTCAAACCTCTCAGTCTTCAAGCGCTCAAACCCTGCTTTCCCAACTCGAAACCACCCCCGAATGGGATTTATCCGACCTTTACCAAAGCTTCGAGGATCCCAAATTTCAACAAGACCTCGACCGACTCACCCAAACCGCCGCCCAATTCCGAGACACCTATCGCGGACGAGTCAGCCAACTCAACCCCGAACAAGTCCTCGCCGCCTTACAAGAACTCGAAGCCATCGGTCAAAAATCTGGCTATCTCTATAGCTACCCCTCCCTCGTCTTCTCCGCCGACACCCGCAACACCGAAGCCAAGCAATTCCTCGATAAAGTCATGGAAGCGCTGACGGCGATCGAAAATCAACTCCTCTTCTTCGATCTCGAACTCCAACAACTCGACGACCACAAATTCCAACAGTTACAATCCCATCCGCATTTAGCCAAATACAAACATTACCTCCATCGGATTAACGAATATCGACCCCACAAACTCAGCGAAGAAGTCGAACAAACCCGCAACCAAGATAGCCTCACCGGACGCCAAGCCTTCGTCCAACTGCGATCGGTCCATCTCGGCGAACAAGAATATCAACCCGTCACCACCCCCGACGGACAAACCGCCGCCACCGAAGCCGAACTCAGCGCCTTACTCTTCCACCCCGCCGGACAAGTTCGCCACGACGCCTACAAATCCGTCCGTCAAGTCCTCGAACAGCACAACTCCCTCTACAGCTACATCCTCAACACCCTCTGTCAAGACCACCGCATCGAAAGCCAGATGCGCGGCTATCGCTCCACTTTACACAAACAACTCTTAGCCGATGAAGTCTCCGAACCCGTCTTTCAAGCGATTATGGACGGAACCGGAAGTCGCTTCGACCTCTTTCAACGCTACTATCGTCTCAAAGGAGAAGCCCTCGGCGAAAAAATCCGCATTTGCGATATCTATGCCCCTTGGACGACCCAGAACGGACAACAACTCCCCGCCATTTCTTACAAAAACGGGGTGGAAACCTTACTCAAAGCCTTAGAACAATTTGATATTAACTACGCCCGCCGCGCCGAAGAATTTTTCCTCAAAAACTGGATCGATGCCAAAGTCCGACCCGGAAAACGCGGCGGGGCCTTCTGCGCCTATTCCCACGGCAAACATAGTTACTTACTGCTCTCCTATACCGACGACTACAACTCCCTATTTACCCTCGCCCACGAAATGGGCCACGGCTTGCACTTCGCCTGGATTGACGACGCGCAATCCTATTTCAACAGTAATCCCCCGTTAGTATTAGCAGAAATTGCTTCCACGTTTAACGAGTTGTTATTACTCGATTACTTACTCCACAATGCCGCCGATAATACGATGCTCACCAAAGCTCTATTAACCCGGCAGTTGGAAGATCAGCTTAATTTACTCTTCCGCCAAAGCACCATCAGCCGCTTGGAATTGGCAATTCACGATCGCGCCGCCGAAGGCAGTTTCGATCGCCAATTCGTCAACGATAAATGGATGGAACTCTATCAAACCCTCTGCGGTGACGCCGTCGAACTCTTAGACGAACATCAATTCGACTGGGCCCGCATCGGTCATATCTTCTTCAAACCCTTCTACTGTTATCAATACACCGCCTCCAATATCGTCAGCCTCGCGTGCTATCAAAAATATCGCGAAGTCGGTAAAGACTTTATCCCCGGCTATCTCGAACTGCTCGCCGCAGGCGGTAGTCTCAACCAAGTCGAAGCCCTGCGAAAATACGTCGATATCGATATTGAAGATTCCACCACCATCCGCAATGCTCTAACTTACGTCGAAGGCTTGTTAGACCAGTTGCAAGCAACTCTATAACAACCCGCAGCAACAACCCGCAGCAAAAAACCCGGTTTCTTCGAGAAACCGGGTTTTTTTGATCAATCTGCAAACACTAACCCAGAAATTTAAGCATCCTTAACCGCTTTGCGGCGTTTCGAGGCAGCGACCAAACCGCCAACCGCCATCAAACCGAGCATCACGGAGGGTTCGGGAACTGCAGCCGCGACGGTGGTTCCACCTTCGTAGGTCATGTTGAAGGAAATACCGTCATCGCCGATCACATCACTGCCGACGCCAGCGAAGGTGTAGAAAATTTCGTCATTGACTTTGACCAGTTCGCTCGCCTGCAAGCTGATTCCGGCATTGCTGAGCAAGCCTTGAATTTCTGCGGGTGCATAGAAGAGTAAGTCGGCGTGTCCGGCGAGACCCCAGTTCACTCGATCGCCATCTTTCTTGACGTAGGCGATGTTGGCATCAACGGTGCGCTGGAAACCACCCGCATTGTAGAAGGCATCAAACAGGTTTTCGCGGCTGGAATATTCAGAACCGCCGACAGATCCTAAAACGGTAAAGAGTTCGCTTTCATTATCAACGGTCGGCCCGACACCGAGCATGTAGCCTGCTAGAGGATTGGCTGCCAAGATGTTATTAACGCCAGTCATGACATTACCGACGTTGGCATTCCAGGCATCGTTAAACCATTGAACGGCTAAGGTGTTGCCGGAGTACGAGGTATCGAGGCTCGAACCAAATAAATCTTGGGCGGTCAAGCTGCTGAAGGTGAGGCTCGTTCCGTCGTCGAAGCTGACATCTAAGCTGCTGACGCCGTCGTAGTTTAAAAATTCGCTGTTGTTTAAGCCGACTTCACTGCTTCTGAACAGTTCGACGTTACCGCCGGGACTCGAACCCGTTCCGCCGAGGACGCCGAGCAAGTTGGAGGTATTGGTTCCGTAGCTTTCGAGGACGGAGGAACTGCCGGGAGCGTAGTCCCAAATCTCGAAATCGGCTGCGGGGTTGATGCCGTAGGTGTTGCTACCCGTTCCGCTCAGGGAGGCTCCGCTCAGGCTGGCGGCAAAGGCTGGGGCGCTTGCCATGGCGCCGACGCCTGCGATAACGGAAGCGCTGAGGAGAAGGTTTTTTAACAGTCCTGCCATGAGTTTGGTCTCCAGAATTTTTTCTATGTGAGTGGGGGATCGATGGAATGAGGAAGTCGGGTGTTTTTAAAGTCTTTCTGCAACAATTAAAGCTGACAGATCGGACTTTGGGTGCGATCGCCCTCACAAGGCAATCGTGTTTGAGTGCAACCTACAAACGGTATAACCCAGTTCGGCGTTTCGAGAGGTTCGGACGGTCTCCCAACGGCCTACCTAAGTTCGGTAATTCTATACTAGACGATCGTTCTCAAACCCCCGATGAAGTTAGGGTTTTTTCCGATGAAGTTTATGTAAAGAATTTCAAATTATTGCTTTTGAGGGAGGATTAAGTATTTAGACGGGCGATCGCACAGTTTGAATCGAACAGTGGACAAATTCCCTCGAAAAAATCAGTAAAATTACGAGGGAAAAGGATCGGTTGTTCGACGATCGCGCCAAGGGAGAATTCAGGGCAATTGTAGCTCGCCTTTCTGATTGATTCGAGGGGCGATCGTCCATAAGTTTCGCCCTCGTGACGTTCTCCCGACGCTGACCTATGCGCTTCGCGCAGGCTTCGCCAAGGGTACAGCGCGGGCTTCCCGCCGATTAAGCTAAAAAAAACCGATGACGTTTCAATCATCGGCGATCGCGTGGAAGCGAAATTGTAGGCGCTGACTAGGAGTTCAGAAACTGTCCGATCCGTTCGACCGCTTTTTCTAAAATCGGCGGATCGTGAACTAAGGCGAATCTGACGTAACCTTCGCCCGCTTTACCAAATCCAGCGCCGGGAGAGGCCGCAATCCCGGTTTTTTCGACCATCTGGATACAAAAACCGACGGAATCATTTTGCCAAGCTTCGGGCAGTTTGGCCCAGACGTACATGGTCGAAATCGGCAGGGGAACGGCCCAACCGATACGGTTGAGGGCGTTGACGAAAGCATCCCGCCGTTTTTTAAAGACTTCGAGGTTTTGTTTAACGCTATCTTGCGGTCCGGTGAGGGCGGCGATCGCCCCGTTGAGAATCCCTTGATATTGGTTGAAATCGATCGCGGCTTTAACTTGACGCAAGGCGCGAATTAATTCGGCATTTCCGATCGCGTAACCGACGCGCAAACCGCCCATATTGTAAGATTTTGAAAGGGTAAAAAACTCGATCGAAACGGTTTTTTCCGGGTCGGCTTGTAAAACGGACGGCGCCGCTTCGGTGGCTTCGCGATCGAAGACCATATCGGCGTAGGGAAAATCGTGGACTAATACCAAATCGTGACGCTGACAGAAGGCGACGGCTTCTTTAAAAAAGGACAACGGCGCGATCGCGGTGGTCGGGTTGTGCGGGTAACTCAGTACCATCATCCGCGCCTGTTCTAAAACGGGGGCGGGGATGTCGTCGAAGACGGGTAAAAAGTGATTTTCCGCGCGTAAGGGCATCGGATAAATTTGACCGCTCGCGAGATAGACGCCGCCCATGTGAGAGGGATAGCCCGGATCCGTGAGCAGGGCGAAATCGCCGGGATTGAGGATCGCGAGGGGCAAGTGAGCGGTTCCTTCTTGGGAACCGATTAAGGTGAGGACTTCGGTTTGCGGATCGACTTCGACGCCGTAGCGATCTCGGTACCACCGTGCGGCAGCTTCGCGAAATTCGCCGGTCCGGTGAAAGAGGACGTAGCCGTGGGTACTGCGATCGGGTAAAGAACGGGCGATCGTCTCGATCACGTGGTCGGCAGGAGGCTGGTCCGACGATCCGAGAGACAAATCGATTAAATCGAGTCCTGCGGCTTTAGCCTTGGCCTTGGCGTTATCCATATCGGCAAAGACATTCGCTCGCAGGGGTTCTAAACGTTTGGCGAACTGCATGATCTTGTCAGATGTGAGTCTGTGAAAACGGATCGGTCTGGTGCTTGAGTGGGGAAGCTCTCCAACTGGTCGGTGAGGACTCGGATCGAGAGGAAGGCTATCTTCTGGGCTTCAAACGAGACGATCGCCGCCTGGGAATCGTTTGTCAGGTTCTGCTTCGATTCGAGTTGGGGGCATTTCGGGGGCGATCGCCCTAAAGTTTGGCTTGGAGGGCATCCGCCAGTTTGGCTTTGGTAATCGCACCTTCGTGGGAGTAGAGCAACTGGTTACCGTCGTACAGTCTTAAAGCGGGAACCCCTTCGACCTGGCATTTGGCCACGCTTTCAGGATTGGGATCGACTTCGAGTTTGACCACTTTAAGGCGATCGCCATATTCACCCGCGATCGCGTCGATCGACGGCGAAACCAATCGGCACGGGCCGCACCACGACGCCCAAAAGTACACCAACACGGGTTGCGTCGCTCGTTCGACTTCAGTTTCAAATTGGCTATCTGTAATTGTAATTACGCTGCTCATTCCACCCGTTGTGAATCACCATCATCACTAGCTTATCGCCCCGTCGATGGTCTCTCGGTTTCTGGATGAAAAATTCTTAAAAAATATTAATATTGTTAATGGCGATCGCCAGACAACGGCACCAGCTCGCCGTTGACTTCCCGGCCCAGCCAGCAACGGTGAGTGAACGAACAGCCGTTTGACCCGATCTAAAATCTAAAATCTAAAATTTAAACTCTAAAATCTAAAATTCTTTCGGCCTCGCCGCCCCTCCACGGGAGGCGATCGAGGCCGTCATCTTCAAATTGAAGTCGTCTCGAACCCCTACGAATCGTTGAGCTGCGATCGCAGTTCTTCCAACTCCGCATCGACGGCGGAAGAGTGAGAATCGCTTTTTTCTTTACCTTCGGGCAATTGGGCTTGAGTCGGAGACCCCCCGGTCAGTTGGGCTTTCATCGCGGCGAGTTCGTCATCGACATCGCTCCCCGCTTCCAACGCCGCGAATTGGTCGTCCAAACTCGACCCGCCCAATTCCGTAACCGCCTGCGATCGCGCTTCCATTTGCAAGACCTTCTCTTCCATGCGCTCGAACGCCGCCATCGAACCCCCCGTATCGATCGAACCGAGAGTTTGCTGGAGCTTTTCGTTCGCCTTCGCCGCTTGCGCGCGGGCCTTGAGCATATTTTTCTTCGTTTTCGCTTCGGAAATCTTGCTCTCCAACCCGATCAAATTGCGTTTGAGGGCTTCGACCTGCTGGGTTTGACCGTCGAGCTGGCTTTTCAGCGTCGCTGCCGTATCTCCGTGAGACTTCTTGCGAACCAGTGCCTCGCGAGCCAAATTTTCATCGCCTTTTTGTAAGGCGAGTTGGGCGCGTTGCTGCCAGGTATTGGCTTGCTGGGTGGCTTGACTGAGCTGTTGCTGGGTGCGCTTTTGGTTGGCGATCGCCGAAGCCACCGCCTGACGCAACTGCACCAAGTCCTCTTGCATGTCGATAATCGACTGCTCTAAAACCTTTTCCGGATCTTCAGCCTTGCTCACCAAGTCGTTCAGATTGGCTTTGACAACTCTGCTAATGCGATCGAACAATCCCATAATTTTTATTGTCCTTTGTCGATTTACACGATAACCACGGGGTGGATAAGGTCCGAACCGAACCTGTCCCCTTTACAACCGATCGGCTCACTAGCCAGTTTCTCCTGTTTCGAGAGCGGCGGCACGCGATCGAAACCTTCTTTCGTTCAAACGCTCCATCCCAAAAAACGCATTTCCTTCCAGTTTAGGAACTCCCAGTAGGAATCGCTAGATCGCAGCCAGGTTTCCGTCTCCCTTGCACCCCGGAGATCGCCCCTCAAGACCCCTCCATTTCCGATCGCAATCGATTGAACTCCCGTTCGACATCGGGATCGGCTTTCGGTTTGGCCGCACTCCCGGGCAACTGACCCCCTCCGGAGGACTCGGACAGCAGCTTTGCCTTGAGATCGGCCAAATCCGTATCGACATCGTCCCCCGCTTCCAGGGCGGCAAATTGGCGGTCGATATCGTCGGTTCCCAGTTCCGCGATCGCCTCCGAACGCGCTTCGAGTTCCATCACCTTCTCTTCCATGCGCTCGAACGCCGCCATCGAACTGCCCGTCCCCACACTCCCGAGCATTTCATTAATTTTCTCCGACGCCTTCGCCGATCGCGCCCGGGCAATATACAAATCCTTCTTGCTCTTCGCCTCCGCAATCTTGCTCTCCAGCGCCCGCATATTCTGCTTGAGCTTATTGACGATCTCCGTTTGCTGGTCGATTTGAGCCTTGAGGTCGTCCGCCGTTTGCTGGTAAGACTTGCGGCGGGTCAGGGCTTCCCGGGCGAGGGATTCATCTCCCTTTTGCAACGCCAGTTCCGCTCGCCGATACCATTCGTTCGCCGTAGACTGCGATTGAGAATACTGGCGTTCGGTTCGTTTTTGGGTGGCGATCGCCTGGGCCACCCCTTGGCGAAGCTGGATCAAATCCTCTTGCATATCCATGATGGTCTGTTCGAGGACTTTTTCCGGATCTTCGGCCTTATCGATCAAACTGCTAATATTCGAGCGAATTACCCGGATCGCTCGCTCAATTAATCCCATAGACAACTCCATTCACCGCTCTCTAAAACTTACTCAAACTTAATCATTTGATGTTTAGTTCCTAGCTTGGATCTTCCGAGACCTTTCCATCACGCTTGCTTACACGGCTGAGCTCTCCGCGTTTTCTACATTAATTGCCGCATTTAAGTCACGATCTATGGAGGCGTGACAGTTCGGACAATCATACTGTCTTCGGTCCAGTGGCATTTTTTGTCGGTGTCCGCAGTTAGAACAGATCTGCGAACTGGGATACCACGGGTCAATCAATGTTAATTTGCTCCCGTACCACTCGCATTTATATTCAAGCTGACGACGGAACTCATAAAACCCACCATCCGCGATCGCACCAGCCAGCTTGTGATTTTTGAGCATTCCTGACACATTTAAGTCTTCAATTTTTACTTCGCCGTGGTTCTTGGCTAAGTAAGTTGTTAACTTGTGTAGATAGTCCGCTCTAATATCGGCGATGCGTCGGTGAGCCTTAGCTAACTTGAGTTTAGTTTTTTCTCGGTTTTTACCTCCTTTTTGACGGCGGCTTAGTTCTTTCTGGAGTTTGGCCAGTTTTTTCTGAGCCTGACGATAAGCTTTCGGATTGGGATAGATTTTACCATCGCTCAGGGTGGCCTTTTGATTCCTACATCTACCCCAATCCGCTCTCTATCCCCCCTTCGCCCCCCTTTCAAAGGGGAGTTGGGGGGATGGTTCAAAATCAATTTTGAAGGCAATATACCAGTCCCCTACTCGTTTACCGATCGTGACGTTTTTAGGATGGACTGGCGGTAACTGTTCGTGGCTTTTTATCCAACCGAGCCGAGGTAGCTTCACCCAATCACCGGAAATTTTAATGCTTCCTTCCAGGTAAAAACTATCTTTGACCTTCTTTTTCTTAAACTTGGGGAAACCTGTTCCTTTGACTTGCCCAACTCGCTTAAACGCTTTATTGAGGTGACGCAACGCTTCTTGAGGGCTACATTTGGAGACTTCATAGTACCAAGGATTCTGGCTTTTTACCTCGGCGACTAATCTTTTGTGTAAGTCTATAGCACTCGGGAGTTCACCTCCGGCTTCTGATATTTCCTTACAGGTAGCCAGTCCCCAATTCCAAGCGTGTCGAGCGACTCCTGCGTGTTTCGCCATCAGCGTTCGTTGTCGGTTATTTAAGTCTAGCTTGGTCTTAAAGCCTTTCACTGACTTTTTTGAACTCCTCAACCCTCTTTTTGTTCGGCTAACTTCAGCTACCATAAAGACTAGCAGAAAACAATGGAGATGGTGAAATCCGCGATTTTTGCGGCTTCAGTCCTTCTAAACTTACTCAAATTTTTATTTGTGTATAAAAAGTGAGTAAGTTTAAAGAACTTTAGGTAGAAATTTAAACCCTGTTTTTAACCCCCCGTTCGGCCTTGCGATCGCCGTTGGACGGACTCATGCGAGGTTCCACCCTCAAACGCCTGCCGACAGCGCCAACCGATCCGAGGTCGATATTTCTTTTATCCTATCGCACCAGTGGGAGAGCCCAGTCCCCCTCAAGGGGTGTACATTTGAGCCGCCAATCCCTGTTCTTTCATTTGTTCGACCATCACCTTCGCCGAGGCTTCGTCCTCGAAAGCCGCAACCTGAATCCTCACCCCGATGGGAAACTCCCGCACGTAAGCATCGGGAACGACTTCGCGAGCTTTAAACAAGCTCTCGTCGTTTTTATATTCCATCAAGACGTAATAAAAATCGGGGAATGAAGCGGCGCTCACCGTCGAACTCGGTGCGGGGGTCGGGGAAGCCGTCGCCACGGGGGTCGGCGTCGCAGTACTGATCCCATTCCCGCTCCCCGGACTGGGGGATTCTACCGCAGGCGGGATTAAGGTGCTGCTGAGATCCCCCAATCCTTCCGAACCATTCCCCGCACTCTCCCTCGGCGGACTCGTGGCGGCGGCGGGGGTCGGACTGGGAGTGGCGGTCGGGGTCGCCACTGGCGAGGGCGCGGCTTCGGATTCGCTTTCGAGGGTTCCCAAGCGCTGCAAATCCAAGTCTACAAACTCTCGCGAGGCTAAATCTGGGGTCACCTCGCTCGGTTGCGCCTCGATCGCCTCCGACGGGCCCGAGTCCGCCGTAGAATCGAGCAGTTGACCGACGCGATCTTCCCTCGTTTCGTCGGACTGGCGGGCTTGTTGGTTGGCGGAGAAGTTGTAAACCGCATAGCCCAAACTGCCAATGGCGACGAGGAACAGTAAAATGGAGCCGACCCCTAACGGACTCAATAAACTATCGCGCGATCGCCGCGACCGTCGCGCCGCTAAGGAAGCCCGTTTGCGTCGTTCTTCTTCTTCTAAGGTCTGCACTAACTGTTGTGAGGATTCGAGATAGTCTTTCGGTTCCGACGGCGTGGCTGCACTCGAACCCGCTTCGGTTCCCTTCGTCTCGGAAGCCTCTAAGTCCCGGGCTGGGGTGCGATCGCCGTTGGTCTCGGCAAAAGGATTGACGGCCCCCACCTCCGGCAGTTCGGCAGTGTCGGCGCCGTTGGCGGCTGGCGGGGTTGGTGTCCTCCCCAGTTCGACGGGTTCGGCGGCGGTCGCTGGGGTTTCCGAAACCCCTTGTTTGCGTTTTTCCCGTCTGTAGCGGGTCAGTTCTTCGTTGAGATCGACATCGAGATTGTTTAATACGGCTTGCAAGGTCGGGTTTAATCCAGACCCGCCGTATTCTGCCCCAGATTCGAGCTGGTCGAGCTGATTCGTACCGTTATTGTCACCCATCTTGCGATCGCTCCTTTTGACTCAATTCGCTGCTTACCCGTAGATGTTTCGATTCGGGATGTTTCCGGTCAGTTGCTTCAGGTCAGTTTTTCGATCGAGATCTAGTTTAGTCGTCTTGGCTCGCTTCGTTCGCCTGAATGGGATTTTATCTTGGGAGGGTTTCGAGGCGATCGCCCGCCATTTCAGCATTTTTTACCATCATTTTTCAAATAATTTTCAAATAAAAAGTATAACTTTTCTCCATCTCCAACCCGCATCAACTTCGAGCCTTTATAAAATCTAAAATCTCAAATCCCACCGTCTACAATCCAAAATCTACCCTCTAAAATCCCATGTTTGATTCCCTCGATCGCATTCTCGGTTCGATGGCGGCGACCCGTTTCGTCCGTCAGCAACAAGCTTACACCCAATTACTCAAAACCTGGGCCGAGGTTGTCGGTTCTCCCGCCGCACGGTACAGTCGCCCCCTCAGTTGCGATCGCGGCATCTTGAAAGTCGCCACGGCGAGTGCGGTTTGGGCGCAAACTCTGACTTTGAAACGACATCAGATCGTCGGACAATTGCGCGATCGCGGTTACCCGGAGTTGAAGGATATTCGCTGTTCGACTCGCGATTGGAGTCAAACGGCGATCGCCACTCAGGAAGTGGCCGAATTGCAACAGTTGTGGCAACAGCATCCCAGTCGTCTCCCCGACGAACCCCCAACCCCGGCCCAGGCGTCCCCCGAGGCGGCGACGGATGCCAAAACGGCTTTTCAATCCTGGGCTGCTCAAACCCAGGCGAAATCGGCCTGTTTCCCCTTATGTCCGCAATGTCAGGCGCCCACCCCGCCGGGAGAACTGGAACGCTGGTCGGTCTGTGCGTTGTGTGCGGCTCGCCGTTGGTCTGGTCGTTGAGCGATCGCCCCACGGCTCGAAGGTCAAATTTTTCAGTTAATGTAGCGTCGATAACAGCAATCGAGAACGGTTCGGTTCTCTCTCAAATCTGTCGTCGTTTTTCAGCGATCGATTATTCTCTCTAAGCTCGAAAACTTCAAGACGATCGCCTCGTGGGGGCGCCAATTCCCCACTCTTTTTTACGCGATCGCCTCCTCCGTGAGTTTCGGTTTTTCGCGATCCCCGTTGGTTTGGCGGTAAGAGTTATTGTTTTTACTGCAAGACAATAAAGTCTTTACTCACCCAATTTGTATCTGTTTTTTACAGAACCCTAAAGAAAATATAAAATTATAAACTCCGATTAAATCCCCTATAACCCAAGCAGGTAAATCGATCGATCCCCATCGAGCTAGACGAGGGATTGCAGGAGAATTAGGCCAATCACAATATCTTTCCTTCCCAGCGATCCCTATGAACAGCTCAACTTGTGTAGGACTAGCCTGTCGCCACTGCACCCACTTCAGTCCCGAAGGACGCAGAGGCGGACAATGCCAACAACTAGGGGTTCCCGTGCGCGGGGGCTGGAAAGCTTGCTCTCTGGTGATGAAATCCTTTGCTCCTTCCTGGGAAGGACTGCAAGAGGCGATCGAATTGGAACGAGAAATTATTCACTTAGAACACGCTCTGTCTTTACAATCCGCATTACATTCCAGCGATCCTGAGTGCAACGCTGCCGAAAGTGTTTCTACTCCCAGTCATTCTTTAAGAAGATCGAACCCCCCGGAATCGGTAACATTTCGATAAAAAAATATCTTAAATTTTGGTAAACTTCAGCCCACCATTCGTTTCTACGTCATCGAGAACGAATGGTGGGTCGGTCTTTTTACTATTGAAATTGGTGCTAACTCCCGAGTCCCGATTCCCCACTCACTTGCCAATTTAAAAGGTCAAAAATTTTCCTCAAAAATTATTTATTCTTGAGGATCTTGCCAGGGTTCGACTTGGATGCCATCGCCAGCAAAAACAACTTTAAATAATGCAAAGCGATCGGTTTCTAGGGCTTCATTGGCTTTTAACTCGGGAAGGGGAGTTTCCCAAACTTGGCGATCGCCTTGTTCTTCAATCGCCCAATAATTAGCAATTTGTCCGTCTTCGGAAACTTGAACCCGATAGACCAAAGGCATTTTGGGCTGATTGTTACCTGCTTTTTGTTTCAAGTTGGTTTCGAGCAATTTTTGTAAATTGGCAATTTCTTCTGTATTTTGAATCTCTAAAGATTGCTGTTCCACCGAATCGAGTAACGCCCAAATTTGTTGGTATTGAAAATAAGTTTTGGGAGTCGCTTGGCTGCAGGTTGCGCGAACCGCATTACTTTTGAGTTGTTCTATATCGATCGCCGCCGCATTGGCGCCCATCATCGCCCCACCGATCGCCGACGGGGGAGATTGCGAACTTGTAGGCGGAGTTTTCTCTAAACTCGCTTCAATTTTTTCAATTAACGCTTTCGTCACGCTCAAATAACACTCAGACATGCCGCCATCGACTCGGGAAAACTCGCCATTTTTTGTTTTAACCTTCGCCAAGCGTAAAGCCCGAACAAAGCGCTCGCGAGCCTCATCCAACCCGTCGATGACTTCGCGAACTTCCTCATTGCTTTTGAGTTCGATTTCGCGACTGACATTATTATTAAAATAGCCAATAGAAACGAGTTCGACCAAGCCAAAATTGGTATGTAGTTCGATTTCTTGTTCGTCAGACAAACGGCGATCGATGCCATCTTTCTCGTTTTTCTGATTTTTTTCCTCAGCCAAGCGCAAAAAGAAGGTCGCATTATTCGCCGATTGCGTTAAAAAGGTGCGATCGCGCTTCGTTTCCGACGCCGAACCCTCCCCACTGCCCGATACAAGCTTGAGCTCCGCAGGGGCAGCGATTCTGACGGGTTCGCCATCATAAATTGCCTTTAACAACACCACCCGACCGACCCCCATTAACGAGGCGGGGTGACTTTCGAGCAAGCCTTTTTCATACTGCGATCGCGCCCGGTCTAAATCGCCGAGGGCTTCGTAAATCTTGCCCAAAGAAAATTGAATCTCCGTGGGATCGTCGGGATTTAATGACAGGGCTTGTTCGTACTTCTTTTTTGCTTTCGCCCACTCACCTTTCTGGTAAAATTCCTGTCCTTCGCGGTAATAAAACGAGGCGACGCGAGGGGTGACGGAATGATTGATAAACCAGGTCCCCCCCGCCAAAGACAACGCCACCACAAACGTGACTTCCGCGTGCCAGTGGGGGGGAATTGGCGTGCTGGCGAGCATTTGTTCGACGCTTTTCTTACCCCGTTCCGTGAGGGCGCCTCCCGCGACCACCGCCAGTCCGGCCCCTTGTCCGATGGTGGCGAGGGTGCCGACAAAATCGAAACCGTGGGCGGCGGAAAAGGTTTGGGCCGTGCTGGTAATCCAGGTTCCAGCAAAGACCAAACAGACCACCGTGCCTAAGTTCCAGACAAAGTTCGGGCAGCGCGACCACCAGGGCTGTTGCGATCGCGGGGCGGGGATTTTTTCGGGAAACCACCACCACGCCGACTTGGGAGGTTTCAAACTGGCGCGATACTCGCTCAAGCGATCCCCATCGAGGTGGGCTTGATGAGTGAGCTGTTGGAAGCGGGCGTCGAGTTCGAGCAGGCGGGCGATATTCTCCGCACTGGCGCGGGTTTTTTCCGGTAAATGTTCTTCGATACAATCGCGGGCGAGCAGAACCGCGAGTAGGGGTTGAGGGGAAGGATGGGGAAGGCTGCGGGCGAAGCGATCGAGGGCGTCGGCATAGCGCACGATCGCCCGATCTAAAGTACAGCAAGGATTCTGGTCACTCAGCTCGCTCATCAGTTCGGCTCCCCAACGGGCGATCGCCTTTTGCACTCCCGAAAGTTTAATGGTTCTAGGGTAGCCGCTCTAGTTCCCCTCGGCAAATGCACGGCGATCGCAGCGCGACGCCAGAGGCGTATCGTCCATCAAGAGCCGAATTTAGATTAGCTTGAATATCCGTTGGGCCTAGTTAGACCAGGGACTGATATATAACTCTCCCGTTGGCGTAAATACAACTTTAAATTCGGCGATCGCTTCTTCGGCTTCCTGCGATTGCGGTAAGCTTTGCAGGGGAACTTCTTGCAGAAAATCATCCGCCTCCTCGCTCATCGGTTCGTAGGCGCTCAGTTCGCCGTCTTCGCCCATTTCAACCCGATAAATCAGATCGCTGTTGAAGGTCGGAATCGTTCGCCAGTTGACATCGACCATTTGATATAAGTTGTAGCGCAATTGTTGAACTTTTTGCGGGTCGGTAATTTTTGGTTGTTCGGGGGCGGGGCTTGGCGCCGTTCCGCCACCGCCTGCGGTCTGGAAATCTTCGGTATTCTCATCCGGATTATCCTCGGCTGCGGTCGCTCCATCGTTCGGGTTTTCCTTGTCCCCGGTCAGTTTTTCGACCACGTCGACGGCGACTTTCTCGGCATTAATCCGCTCCTCTTTGGCCACGATCGCCCCAGTCTCAATACTTTGTGCGATCTCCCGCTTGCCCACGAGCATGAACCATTTATACTCGTCGAGGGTTTCGGGTAAGGCAAATTGCTGACAATTGACCCAGTGGCGATTGGCTCGTTCTAGATCGCCAAGACGTTCGAGAGTATCGGCAAACAAGCAATTTGCCATTCCGGCGCCAAAGGGTTTGGCCTCGCGAACGGGAATTTTTTTGTCAATATCGATCGCCTTTTCTAGAGGAACGGCGGCCTGTTCGTAGAGTTTTTGTTCCCACAACGACCACCCGAGATTACGATACAATTGATAGCGCACGCGATCGTCATCGCCGACCCGTTCCAAACCCATGCGAAGGTAAGTTTCTGCCGTAATCGGATCCTTTTTTTCAATGTAGACCCGACCCATGTGGTTGAACCCGATCGCCATCCCCCGTTCTACGGCTTGTTTGTATTGACCCAGAGCTTTATCCAAATCGCCGAGGGATTCGTACACTTCTCCCAGGGCAATTTTGACTTCGACGTTGTCGGGATCGAGTTGAATCGCTTGTAAATATTTATCTGCCGCCGCCGTCAGATGCCCTTCTTGGTAAAGACTTTCTCCAGTAGCGTAGTAGACCTTACCAATGGCGGGAAGTTGACTGTTGAGTCCGTAAGCGCCGAGCAGCAGGAAGGCGGAAAACCCGAACATGACTTCGCTGTGATAGCGCGGGGCAATCCCCATCTGCTTGCAGGCTTTCTTGACTTTAGCTTTGCCGTCGCTGGTGAGGGCGCCTTTCCCCACGAGCGCCAATCCCGCCCCTTGGGCGAGGGTTCCGAAGGTTTCCATGACCCCCAACCCGCCGACGGAAAAGGCTTGAAAGGTACTGACCATAAAACTGCCCGTGAAAATTAAGGCGGCGGCGGTCAGGGTATCCCACAAGTTATCAAGACGATCCCACGGGTCGATTTCTTGCGGCGGTTGAAAATACCACCACCAGGAGGATTGTGAGGGGTTGAGGCTGGCCCGCCATCGATCCAAGTTGCCAAATTTGGCGATTTTACTGCTATTTTCTTGGAGTTGGCTATCTAATTCAAACAGTCGGGCAACGGTCTGTTCTGAAACTTTTGTTTTTTCGGCGATCGCCTCTTCCACGGCGTCGCGCGCCATTAACAGTTTGAGAATCCGCTCTCGACTCGGTTGATTCTCTTCCCCCTCAAATTCTATAAAAGCATTTTCGTAGCGGGCGATCGCTTCACTTAACTGCGTTGTAGTCGTAGACATTGCAACCCCATTAACAAGTAAATGTGTGTGGTATCACCCCGCGATCGAGACACCCTACTCGATCGAATTTCATCGCGTTCAAATATAGCAAAACTTTTGGGGTTAGAACGATGGCGATCGCCGCCGCTACCGGGATACGATCGGCGATCGTATAAAAAGGGTGAAGGGTGACGAGGAATATACTCCGGGGATACGAGTCAAAATGAAGGGGTTTTTCTCAATAGCTCGATCGAGAAAAGTCATCAGAGGCGATCGCCAGTTCGAGGAATTGCCAACATCAATGTTTGTATTAACTTTTATATAGTTCAAAAGCGGGCGTAGGCAACAGACTTAACTTAAATGATAATAATACAGTGACATTGAACACGGAGAAGGAGTTTATCGAATTGTGAAAGTATTAATTTTACATAACCTTTATCAAATCCCTGGGGGCGAGGATGAGGTGGTCAAAGTCGAGCAAGAATTACTTGAAGCCCACGGACACTCAGTCCGGTTATTTAAAGTCGATAACGATGAGATTGCTGGAGCGGCGGGAAAACTTAAAACGGCATTCAACGCGATTTATTCGCGATCGTCAAAACAACGAGTTCTAAAAGAAATACATCAGTTTCAACCGAATGTCGTTCACGTTCACAATTTTTTTCCCTTATTTTCTCCCTCCGTTTACGATGCCTGTCACGAAGCGGGCGTCCCCGTGGTTCAAACCTTACACAATTACCGACTGTTCTGCTCCAATTCCTATTTTTTCCGCAATGGGGGACCGTGCGAAGATTGCCTGGGGAAATGGTTTCCCTGGCCTGCCGTGGTTCACGGATGCTATCGAGACAGTCGGGTGGGATCGTTCGTCGTGGGAACCATGCAAGCCGTTCACCGTTGGCGCGGAACCTGGCGCGATCGCGTGGATCGCTACATCGTCTTGAGTGAGTTTGCGCGCCATAAGTTTATCGAAGGGGGCATCCCCGCCGAAAAAATTTCGCTCAAGCCTAACTTTCTAGCACCGGATCCGGGCATGGGGCAAGGGCGGGGGGGTTACGCGCTGTTTGTCGGGCGACTGTCTCCGGAAAAAGGCATCGATATTTTGCTCGCCGCGTGGGAACATCTCGGTCAGAAAATCCCGCTCAAAATTCTCGGGAGTGGACCGTTGACCCCGGTGGTGGAAAGGGCGGCGAGGGCGGCGATCGCCGGGGTGGAGTATCTGGGAAGACAGCCCAAGGATCGGGTGTTGGCGTTGATGAAAGAGGCGAGTCTGTTGATGTTCCCGTCTTTGTGGTACGAAGGGTTGAGCATGACGATCCTTGAAGCCTATGCGGTGGGTTTGCCCGTGGTGGCGAGCAATTTGGGGACGATGTCTACTGTGGTGAAGCCGGGGCGCACGGGGTTGCATTTCCGTGTCGGGGATGTGGGCGATTCGATCGAGAAAGTGGAGTGGGCGATCGCCCATCCGGAACAGATCGACGCCATGCGCCAGGAAGCGCGATCGCAGTTCGAGCGCCATTACACTGCCGAACGCAATTACCAACAACCGATCGAAATTTATCAGTTAGCCGGGGCCAGCTCGGTTTGAAACGGTTCGTGTAACTGTTGCCATCGGGGAAATCTACAACGATCGCCGCATCTCGAAGCGGAGGAGATCGACCCTATGGGCGATCGCAACGGATGAGACAGACTAATCTCGGCGATAAGAAAACCGAGCAACTGGCTCGATTTTGGTGAAAAAATATGTTGTTTAATATTAATTAAGTTAAGATAGTTTGAAGTTTATAGTATTTTTATAATCAAACCGAAAAAATCATTATACGGACATCGCGTAAATTCTCCGTCTGCCCGTCAATAGCAGTGGCATTTACGCAATCATACGAGGGATTGACCGATGAGCGCTAACGAGACGAGCAACAGCCGAAGCACGAGCAGAAGCAGCAGCCGTCGTCGCCGGACCAATTCAGCCAAAACGAAGTCAGAAGAGACAACTGAGGTGAAGCCGATGGCAGACCAGGAAACAGAAAACGCAAAAACTGATAACGGAACTGAAGCGAGTAGCCTTGCCGTGAAAGATAAAGAAACCCCCAAAGATACAAAAGGCGGATTGCAACTCTATAAAACCAGCAATCTCCCGGGAAATCGCCCGATCGCCGCCAGTACCTTAAAACTTGCCGAAAATAACCCCATGTATGGCAACCGTCCGGTCTCCGCGAGTACCTTGCAGGTCGTCGATACGATGAACTCCTCCGGGATTCGCCCCATCAGCCAGAGTGCGATCGAAGTCGCCGACACCCTCAAAGTCTCCGGATTGCGCCCGATCGCCGCCAGCCACCTGACCATTTACGACCGCCTGATGGGCAACCGTCCGATCGCCTCTAACGAGATCGACGACAGCACCGAACTCATGGGTTTTCTCGACTAAGCTCCCGTAACGGGAACGCTCCTTGCCAACCGCCTCCATCGGCGATCGCACCGTGCGGTCTTGCGAACCGGATGAAGGCGGTTATTGCGATCGACTCAAATCCGCAGAGGGACTGACCGGGCGATCGCCCTTGCTGCGCCGACCGTCCGGACTTTGATAGCGACTCAACAGCGCCGCAAAGCGCTTGTAATCCACGGGTTTATTCAAATATTCCGCCGCCCCCAAAGCCATCCCCTGATTTTTATCCTCCACAAACGTCACCATAATCACGGGAATATGCGCCAATTGCGGATCCGCCTTGAGCGCGGACAATACCGCCCACCCGTCCATACTCGGCATCATCACATCTAGGGTAATCGCATCCGGGCGCAGTTCCTTCGCCAACTCTAATCCCAGGCGACCGCTTGCAGAAGCGCGCACCCGAAACCCCTCCTTCGTCAGCGCCCGAGAAATCAAATCCCGGGAAGCCGGATCGTCGTCGATCGCCAAAACCATCGCCTTGGGGGGCAACACCGCCGAGGGCGATCGTAAGGTTCTCCCCGATCGCGAATCCCCGACCCCCTCCGACTCGTCCTCGGCGTCGTCGTCCGCCGCCATCCCTTCGAGACGAACCTGTGCGGGTAAAACCACCGTAAACGTCGAACCGCGACCGACTTCGCTTTCGACCCTAATGTGGCCGCCCATCATCTCACAAAAACGCTGGCCGATCGCCAATCCCAGCCCCGTTCCCCCGTACTTGCGCGTCGTCGAAGCATCCGCCTGTCGGAACGCTTGAAATAACTTCGCTTGTTGCTCTGGGGAAATGCCAATCCCCGTATCGCCGACCTTAAAAACAATCCGGGGGCGATCGTCACCCTCTCCCGTCTCTCCACCCTCGCGCCGAATTTCGAGGCTAATTTCGCCGTTATCGGTGAACTTGCACGCATTGCTGAGTAAATTCAACAACGACTGGCGGACTTTAATATAGTCGGCGTGCATCGTTCCCAACTCTTCGGGCATTTTCAGAATCAAGCGGTTATTATTTTGCTGGGCGAGCGGTTCGATCGTGCTGGTAATTTCTTCAATTAAATCCCTTAACTCGAACGTTTCCAAACATAAATCCATTTTCCCCGCTTCAATTTTGGAAATATCGAGAACGTCGCTAATCAAGGCCAATAACTGCTTACCTGCGGTGCGAATTTTTTGCAAATCCGGGGTCATTTCTTCATAACCAAAATCCCGGGCATCTTCTTGCAGCATTTCGCTGTAGCCGATAATCGCGTTGAGGGGGGTTCGCAATTCGTGGCTCATGTTCGCCAGAAACGTACTTTTGGCGCGGTTGGCGGCTTGGGCGGCTTCCGCCGCCATTTGTAACGCCCGAGAGCGGTCTTCGAGTTGGCGGTTGCGGACTTCCAAACTGGTGAGCAAGCAGGCGACTTGCTGGGCCATCGTGTTGAGGGTGGACGAGAGCACGCCGATTTCGCTGGCCGATCGCACGGGCGATCGCGCAGTCAAATCCCCACTGGCTAAAAGTTTCGCCGTTTCGGTCACTTGGCGCAAACTGCGGCTGAGATTGAAGACAAAGGCGATCGCCACGGGCATCAAGATCAAACTGGCGACGAAGGCGACAAACAACAGCAATTGATTGCGACTGGCGGCGGCGATCGCCTCTTGCGCCAACAAGCGCATCCCCTCGTTATCGCCGACAGCTAAGCTATCCAACCGCCCGAGTAACGCACTCATCTCGCTTTCGATGCGATTCGACGCCAGCCAACTGCCACCCACGGCGGTCCAGGTCAGCCCCAGCAACGCCACCAGCAGCCCGATCGCCGCAATTTGGATTTCTCCCTTAAATCCGCTTCTCGATAGCCCTGCGGCCCAGGGATAGTTCTGGAGGAACGGGTCCGGGCGCACCGGGGCGTCACTTTGCCAAATTTGATCGATCGCCCCGTCGGCGCGCACCCGACCGATACGAACGGTTTTCCAAGTATGTTGGGTTTTCCCGTCGAGTTTGACCGCCCCTTCCGGCGCCATAATTTCTAAATTTTTGAGGGCGGCGCGGACTTGACCGACCTCGGTGGAGCGCGCTTTTTCCACGGCCCGCTTCCACAGGTAAAGTCCCATATAACTCGCTTCGATCGGATTGTCGGTGACGCGATCGCTGCCGTATTTTTCCCGATAGGCGCGCACGAATTGCCGATTTTCCGGACTGTCGAGGGTTTGAAAGTAATTCCAGACCACCAGATGACCCACCAACGGTTCGGCGCCGATCGCCCGGATTTCATCTTCGGCGATACTCGCCGACATCACCGGAAGGCGATCGGGGGTGAATCCCGCCTCGCGCAGCTTGCGGAAAAAGGCGACGTTACTATCGCCGTTGAGAGTATTGAAAATCGCATCCGGTTGTACGGTTTGAATATGGGCGATCGCCGTCTCGACCTCTTGAGACCCCAACGGAAGGTACTCTTCCCCAACTAACTCGGCCCCGTGCGCCGCTAACTGCGCTTTGACAATTTGATGGGCCGTGCGCGGAAAAATATAGTCCGACCCGAGCAAGTAAATCCGGCGCAACCCGCGTTCGAGCAAGTAATCGACGGCGGGAATAATTTGTTGGTTGGGGGTCGCTCCCGTATAGACAATTTGGGGAGCGCATTCGAGTCCCTCGTATTGCAAGGGATAAAAGAGCAAACCGTCGTATTTTTCTAAAATCGGCAAAACCGCTTTGCGACTCGCACTCGTCCAACAGCCGAAAATCGCCGCACAGCGATCGACCTCCAACAGCTTTTTCGCTTTCTGGGCAAAGGTTTTGAGGTCGCTGGCTCCATCTTCGACCGCGACTTCCAGGGAGCATCCGAGAACGCCCCCACTGGCGTTAATTTCCTCAACCGCCAACAGGAGGGCGTCTACGAGCGATCGCTCGCTAATCGACATCGTCCCCGTCAGGGAATGCAACACCCCGATGCGGATGGCTGCGTGGTCGCCTTGCAGGTTGGAAGGACTGGGGATGGGGGTTTGACTGGTTGGTTTATCGAACGCCGTCGGACCTTGTGTCATTGTTTTTAACGCGCTTGTTGTGAAGCTATCTGGTTGTCAATTAGGTGGGGCGATACGCCTCTGGCGCCGCGTTGCGAACGCCCGAAGTATGAAAATAAGGCTCTCATCCGAGGTTTGACGTCGGTCGGACTCTCCCTCAAGCTAGTCTGCGCGATCGCGCGGGAGTTACGAATTTAACTCCATCGAGGTCGATCGGTGTGAGTGCGTTGAGGTTCGATCGGTCTTCTTGCGGTTGAGGTTTTTTTCTTGAAGCGATCGAATAAACGTCAGACTTCCACCCGGTATTGACAGCCTTTTCGCCCTCAGTTTTTCGACCGTCGCGATCGTGTTTTGCCTTGAATTCTCTTACACTCCTTCAGACGGATAATGTATCTAAAAAGTAAAATTTCTTCGCTTTTGTGCGTTTCAGTGCTTTTGCTATATATAGCAATTCTTACCCCAGCCGTGCAATTAAGCCCCACAATGGCGATCGCGTAGGGTACGCTATAGCCTTCGGCATGACTTCCCTACTGTAGTTAGCCTCTGCACGGGAGAATCTCCTCCCCCCAGATTACCCCCCCTTCAACGGTCCCTCAGTCCGATTTGAAAGTGCTCTATTTAAACTAACGTTCGGTCTCTGACCAAACCAGGGCATAATCATCTGTGACATGAGTTTTCCCGTTACGATCCCCAGCTATTTTTCAGACCGATCCTGGGGACGGTTACCCCTCGCGGGTCGTTCAAATTATCGAGGTCATTTATGTACCCGTTTCGTTTCATCTCTTTCGTTTTGTGTACTCTGTTGGTCTGTTCCACGGTATTGACCAGTTGTACGACATCCAACAGCGCCACAGACGACAGTCAACTCGAACAAAAAGTGTTGGAAGTCATTCGCGAAAATCCCCAAGTGATTCTGGAGTCGGTCCAACAGTATCAACAACAAAAAGAAGAGCAGATGCAGCAAGCTCGCCAAAAGTTCTTACAGCAAATGCTCGAAAATCCCGGTTCGACGATTGAAGATTCCCCCACCAAAGGAGCGAGCGATCGCAAAATTGTTTTATTAGAGTTTTCTGACTTTCAATGTCCTTTCTGCGCCCGGGCTCACGAAACCGTGAAAACTTTTATGGAAAAGCATAACGATACGGTGACCTTGGCTTACAAGCACTTGCCCCTAGCCAGCATTCACCCCCAAGCAATCCCCGCCTCAAAAGCGGCTTGGGCCGCCCAACAACAAGATAAATTTTGGGACTATTACGATGCCTTGTTCGAGCAACAAAATCGATTGGGCGAAGAACTTTACTTAGAAACTGCTCGTAATTTGAAGTTAGATCTCGAACAATTCAACCGCGATCGCGAAAGTCAAGCCGCCACGGATGCCATTGACAAAGATCTCCAATTGGCTAAAACCCTCGGCATTAACGGGACGCCCTTTTTTATTATGAACGGCGAAACTTTTGCCGGGGCTGTCGAATTATCTGAAATGGAAAATGTTTTGGCTAAAGTTAAAAATTCGATGAACTAAGGCGATCGCCCAACCACTGCCAAGCAAAGATCGTTTGCTGCCCGGTTAAAGCTAAAACTACCAGCCACGTTAGGATTAAAATATCTGCATAATCCGAACTTCCAGGAACGAAATAAACCGGGCCGCTTTCCGATCGCACGTTTTGCAACATATACCACGCAAAATAGCTTTCAATTAAAAACATCACCCCCATCACCTGGAAATTCAACCGCACTGTATCGGTTAACTGTTGACTGTTCCCCTGGTCAGGGCGATCGCCAGGGGAACTGGTTGTTGCTTCCGAACGACTCCAACTCCACCAAATCAGCAAACCGAAAACTAAAACAGCACTGAATAAATCGTGAGCAATTCCGTAATATGGATGCCAATTTTTCGGACCGTACATCATCCACAGTTCGACGATCGCCCGCACAATCATATTTCCTAAAAAAATACCGTAAATTTGCCGAGATTTAGGTGCTAATCGGCGATCGCAAATTACTAAACTGGGTAAAAAATACCAAAACCACAACGCATACGCCAACCACAGTAATTTCGGTAAGGCAATCCCGCCGCCGACCCCATTCATAAAATTTTGATAGATATAAAAATAGACTGCCGTTCCTCCCAGCAGTAATAAAATCGTAAAATAGGCAATCTGAAGACCGGAAATTGTAGTTTTTAAAAACTGCATGATCTTAAAAATGATTGACGAATTTATAGCAGTAAAGTCCACTTTTTTAAGGGGGATTTAGGGGGATTCTCCCTACCTTATTCAATTACAAAACACGATAAAATAGAATCCTTTAACTCGCACGATCGCACGCCGTCGTCCATTCCAACGCTTCAATCGGATCGAGTCGGAACGGTTGCGAATGAACCGCTTTAATTAACTCTCCCTTGTACGCCTCATCGCCGAGGGGATAATTGCGACGTCTGCGAATTCCCGGATGACTGAAAATATTCAGTGCAAAAAAGCTCAACGTCATCAACCCATCGGTACAGTTGACCCCAAAATTCATCCGTTTGAGAATCGAAGGAAGGCTAAAAAATTTAACCCTCGCTTCGTGTGCTAATTGTTCTAATTCTTCCCGAGGGGTTTTTTTCGGTTCAAAGGGAATCGAACCGTAACGATAATTCGGATCTAACCACCAGCGATCGAATAATAACCGTCCTTCCGCTTTCATGCGATCGTAAAGTGCCGTTCCCGGGAAAGGGGTTAAATGATTGAAGGCGATCGCGTAAAACTTATGTTTCGTGGCAAAATCCATCGCCGATTGAATCGTCTCCGCACTATCTTCGTCGTATCCAACTAAAAACATCCCGTAAATACGAATCCCATGACGGTGCAAATTTTCGACGGCAACTTCATAGCCGCCATTCATTAAATTAAATCCCTTGTCCATTCGTTTTAAATTATCTGGATGGACGCTTTCAAACCCAATGAGCAATCCTTGACAGCCACTAGCTTTTAAAAGTTCTAAAAACTCTTCGTCGTGAGCCGCATTAATACTGCACTGACTGACCCAGCGAATTTTTAAGGGGATCAATTCTTTGAAAAATGATTTGGCGCGCTCTAAGTTCGAGGTTATATTATCGTCACAAAAGACAATAAGCGGTTTTTCGATCTTTTTTAATTCTGCTAAAGCTTCCGCATGGGGACGACGGCTTTGGGAATTGCCGAAGGCAGTTTGAATGCTGCAAAAATCGCATTTAAAATGACACCCGCGTCCGACTTCTACAAAGGCTAAGGGTAAATAGGGTTTTCCTTGAAAAATAGAGCGATCGACCTGAAAACCACCTAGTTTTGGTCGGCTATTGCGTTTGTAAACCCGACGCAAACAACCATTTTGAAAGTCTTCGATGACGTTAGACCACAAGCCCTCGGCTTCGCCAATGACGATCGCCTCGGCATAATCGCTTGCTTCTTCGGGCATTAAGGTGACGTGAAAACCGCCCATGACGACGGGGATTTGTCGTTGTCGGTAAAGGGAGGCAATCTGATAGGCGCGGCGGGCGGAGGTGGTTTGAATGGCGGTAATGACGACTAAATCTGTGGGGCGATCGTAAGGAATTTTTTCGGTGCGATCGTCGTAAAATTCGATCTCGATTTCTTTGGGGGTCAATCCTGCAATAATCGCTGGGGCGAGGGGTTCCAATTGCCAGGTTCCTACATAGTTTTCGCCCAAACGATGACCGACAGCCGGGTAAATAATGGTCAGTCTCATGGTTTACCGCCATAGTCGATAGAAGAGGGACGATCGCGCGGTTTGAAAGGGATCGATTGAGGAAGTTTACGGGGGCGATCGCCTAATTGTTCTGCACGATAACAGCCAAGTTTGAAAAAGGCATCGCAGCGAAAAGAATCTTTACGTTTTTAGGGTAGGTTAACCGGGTTGAGTTGGAGCTAAATTTTAGCTCTTAAAGGCGCATTTCGACGTGATGTTCTTGTCCGGGGGATGGGGGTGGGGTTTGGGTTGCGATCGCCTGTCGCCATTTCCAAATATAAGGGGCGAGTAAATCGGGAGGAATTAATTTATAAGCAGTTTTACCGAAGCGATCGATATTCTGTTGTTGTTGGTTTAAAATTTTGACATCCTGATAGATAATCCAGCGTGACATCGGTTCAAAAAAGAGGCGAATGAGCCAACCGATCGCCCCAAAACGAAAGGTGATGACGGTATAAACTTCGGTTTCGCGATCGCTCAGTGGGGTGCAAGAAGAGGTGATGATATAGTGGCGGCGATCGGAAAAAATATAGTCTACGCGACTGGTGGCGGGGGCGATAAAGCGATCGGTATGTTGCAGTCGAGCACGTTTTTGAGAGAGTAAGGACCAGACCAAACTGTTCTCGCGGGGTTCCTCGAAATATTCGGCAACGGCGCCGTCTTCGAGGCTACGGACGATCGCCCGCACGGGTTTGGCGGTGGGGGCGCGAAACCAGAAGCGATGGACGAAAGTCGCGTGGGGACAGTCGAGAAAGTTTTCCAAACAGCTTGCGACGGGGGCGCGAAAGCGGGTTTTCAGGTGAAAGGTAGTCCAGCCGCGATCGCCCAAATGGGGAAAGGACGAGGGGCGATCGCGGGTCGGGCGATCGCCCACGCAGACCCAAACATAGCCGTCTTGTTCGACACAGGGATAAGCTTTGACGCGCAACTGCTCGGAAATCGCCGTATTTTCGGGTAAGGCGGGAATGTCTACGGCGCGACCGTCGGTGTGGTAGCGCCAGCCGTGATAGGGACATTCCAGCAGTCCGCCGCAGTTCTTGCCCGCCGATAACGGGGCGTTGCGGTGGGCGCAGCGATCTTCGAGGGCGCCCGGTCGTCCGTGACGATCGCGGAACAAGACGAAGGGGCGATCGAACAGGGCGAACGGGACCGGGCGATCGGCCAATTCCCGGGCGCGACAGGCGATATACCAGTAATTTTCGAGCATGGCGGTCGGCGTCGGTCGAACTTCCACGGGACGGGTTTAGCCGTAAGATTCCTCCGGTTCTTTCCCGTCGGGCATCAAGACGGCGCGTTTGGACACCGAGAGCATTTCTAAAAACACGAACGTCAGATAAACCGGATTTAAGAATAAGTAGCGCTTCCACAAGCGACCCGGTTCTTGAATGAGGCGAAACAGCCATTCGAGGCCGAGATTTTGCATCCAGGAAGGGGCTTGGGGCAGCACTCCGGCATGAAAGTCAAAGGCGGCGCCGACGGCGAGTAAGGGCATACTGAGTTCGTCGCGATACTCGTAAGCCCAGACCTCCTGACGGGGGCAACCCAAGCCGACAAAGGCGATCGCGGCGCCACTGTCTTTGATGCGTTGGATGACTTCTTGTTTTTCTTCCGGGTTGAGGCGGCGGAATTTTGAGGGTTCGGCGCCGACGACTTTGAGATTGGGGAATTTTCGTTTGAGATTGTCGAGTAACTGGTCGAGGGTTTCCTGTTTGCTGCCGTAAAAATAGACTGGAACCCCTTCGCTGGCGGCGGCGGTGAGTACTTTGAGGGTCATGGTCGGACCGTAAACGCGATCGGGCAGTTTGACCCCGTGAATCCAATTTAACGCCCAGCGCACGGGTTGGCCGTCCGGAGTGACCAGATCCAGACCGTTGAGGCGGCGGCGGTGAACCGAATCGTAAAATCCGGTCATGACGCCGTGAACGGCTAGGGCCGATACTGCCAGGGGCGATCGCGATTTCGCGGCCCGCACGATCGCATCGACGGCGTATTCATAATCAATGGCGGAGATTTGCACCCCTAACACCGGGTATTTTCCTCGATTAATCACGCCAAACACCTCTTTGCAATGATGGTTGTCTGATGGAAACGAGCCATTAGACGCGCGCTAACGGCTCGATGAGATAGGGCGATCGTACAGGTAATCGCGATCGCGTGGATGCTGTTAGCCCCAATTCGAGTCAATCCCTCGGACGGCGATCGATCGGGCCTAGGTCCAGCGCGTTTTGTTGAAATCGTAAATCTCTTGGAAAATATCGCGGACACTCGGATAGGTCAGCTTCCAATCCGGGTAATGAGATTTAAACTTGCTCAAATCGCTGATGTACCAGATGTGATCCCCCATGCGGTTGGTCTCGGTGTAACTGGTGTCCATCTTTTTCCCGGTGATTTCCTCGCACATGGCGATCCCTTCGAGAACCGAGGTATTGCTTTCGCGACCGCCGCCGAGATTGTACGCTTGCGCGACCCGGGGCTTTTTGAAAAAGGCATCGATCGCCCGAATCACGTCATTACAGTGGATCACGTCGCGCACCTGTTTCCCTTTGTAACCGATCACCGTGTAATGGGTTCCCGTCATCGCGCAACGCATCAAATACGACGGAAAACCGTGCAGTTGGGCCCCGGAATGTTGCGGGCCACTCAAGACGCCGCCGCGAAACGCTGCCGTTTTGATGTTGAAATAGCGCCCGTATTCCTGCACCAACAAGTCCGCCGCCGCTTTCGACGCGCCGAACAGCGAGTGCATACTGTTATCGAGGCTCATCTCTTCGGGAATGCCATTTTGGTACGGATGGGACGCATCGAGTTCCCAGCGTTTTTCCAGTTCCACCAACGGCAACGTGTTGGGGCGATCGCCGTAAACTTTATTGGTGGACAGATGCACGAATACCGTCTCGGGACAATGCTGACGCGTGGCTTCGAGCATCACCAACGTCCCATTCGCATTAATCGAAAAATCCGTAAACGGTTCTTTCGCCGCCCAATCGTGGGACGGTTGCGCCGCCGTATGGACGACTAAGGCGATGTCCGACTTGTATTTCTCGAAAATGGGCGAAATCTGCTCCCAATTGCGGATATCCGCTTCGTGATGCTCGTATTTGTCCCCGAGAACTTGTTCGATCCGTTCTCGGTTCCACCGGGTAGACGACTCTTTACCGAAAAAGTATTGACGCATGTCGTTGTCGATCCCGACAACTTTATAGCCTTCTTTCCCGTAAAATAGGGCCGCTTCCGAACCGATCAGTCCCCCAGACCCGGTGACGACGACTACAGACATTGATTTCTCCTGTTTCCTGTTGTTTCGATTTGCACGATACGCCCCCAGCACGAAGCCGGAATCATTGGCCTCTCCCGATTATACGAGAAGGGTTTAGCTGCCTACAGGCGTAGAATTTCGGAAGATTTGAGGGAGTTTCAGGGGATTTCGAGCGATCGCAGCGCGATCGCCCCCCACAACTCCCGAACGCGCACCCTATATCCGAAGGTTTCAGGCTCCAGAGCCATGTAATAACTCTCGATAGGTTAACATTAACTTTTCGGATAACTTCTCCCACGTAAACTTTTCTAAAACTTTGCGATATCCCGCTTCTCCCATTGCCGCTCGCAACGAGGGATTCGTTAATAACTCCAGGATCTTTTCCGCCAGCAGCTCGGGATCCGCTCCCACTACAAAACCGTCGATTCCCTCGTCGATCGTGTCCCGAATCGGGGGAATATCTCCACCAATTGCGGGTTTTTTCATCATCCACGCTTCGGTATAAACCCCGCCGAAACTTTCCTGAAGGGACGGGACGCATAACAGATCGCAGGCGGCGAGGGCGTCGGTTTTTTCTTGCAAGCTGACGCGACCGATTTCGATGAATCTCGGATCGTCAATGGTGGCGAATAACTTTTTAGAAAATGGCGTGCGCGGTCCGATAAACACTAAGCGAAGTTCGGGAATTTTTTTGAGTAAACGCTGTCCGGCTTCGAGTAAGGTTCTAATGCCTTTATATTTGTATTTTTGACCGATAAATAAGACGGTGGGCCGATCGGACAGGCGATATTTTTCGCGGAAGCTTGCCGGGTCGGCGCGATCGGCCACCAACGGCCCGATTCCAGTGATGACAATGCGCTCCGCTTTCACTCCTAATTCGATTAACGTTTGTTTTTCCGTTGGGGTCAAAGCGATGACGCGATCGGCTTGGCGGTATAAATTAATATATTGTTTGTAATTCCAGCCCACCCAGCGCGGGTGATGCAATGGGGTAAAAATAAAGGGTAAATCTAATTTACGGGCGACTTTGAGCGAGGCATAACTGAGATTTTCACGACCCATTCTAATGTTGTGAATGAGGTCGCGATCGCGAGCCAGTTCTTCAATTTGCGGCACTAAAGTATTAGAAATTTTTTCGATCGCCCGCGTTTTAATCCCGTAGTAACCCAAGACATAAGGAATGAGCGGCAAGCGCTGTTTTTCGGGAATATTAATCTGGAAAACTTCCACCCCATCTAGTTCGTACTGCTGGGAATCCTTCGGCGCGTTTAACGTCGTTCCCAACAACCAATCGGTACGATTTTCACACCAGTGCGTCCCCACGCGCACCCGATGGTCTCGCGCTAACAGCGATGCTACTTGATGGGTGTGTAACTGCGCCCCTCCAATCGAAGGAGGATAGGCGGCGATCGTGTACAGAAGATTTAAAGAAAGGTCATTCATGCTCGATGCTCGATCTCTTTCAGGTCAAGGGTTAACAACAGAGTTAAAATTTATACCTAAAGTTTCTTAAACTTACTCACTTTTTATACTAAAATAAAAATCTGAGTAAGTTTAGAAGGACTGAAGCCGCAAAAATCGCGGATTTCATCATCTCCATTGTTTTCTACTAGTCTTTATGGTAGCTGAACTTAGCCGAACAAAAAGAGGGTTGAGGAGTTAAAAAAAGTCAGTGAAAGGCTTTAAGACCAAACTAGACTTAAATAACCGACAACGAACGCTGATGGCGAAACACGCAGGAGTCGCTCGACACGCTTGGAATTGGGGACTGGCTACCTGTAAGGAAATATCAGAAACCGGAGGTAAACTCCCGAGTGCTATAGACTTACACAAAAGATTAGTCGCCGAGGTAAAAAGCCAGAATCCTTGGTACTATGAGGTTTCCAAATGTAGCCCTCAAGAAGCGTTGCGTCACCTCAATAAAGCGTTTAAGCGAGTTGGGCAAGTCAAAGGAACAGGTTTCCCCAAGTTTAAGAAAAAGAAGGTCAAAGAGAGTTTTTACCTGGAAGGAAGCATTAAAATTTCCGGTGATTGGGTGAAGCTACCTCGGCTCGGTTGGATAAAAAGCCACGAACAGTTACCGCCAGTCCATCCTAAAAACGTCACGATCGGTAAACGAGTAGGGGACTGGTATATTGCCTTCAAAATTGATTTTGAACCATCCCCCCAACCCCCCTTTGAAAGGGGGGCGAAGGGGGGATAGAGAGCGGATTGGGGTAGATGTAGGAATCAAAAGGCCACCCTGAGCGATGGTAAAATCTATCCCAATCCGAAAGCTTATCGTCAGGCTCAGAAAAAACTGGCCAAACTCCAGAAAGAACTAAGCCGCCGTCAAAAAGGAGGTAAAAACCGAGAAAAAACTAAACTCAAGTTAGCTAAGGCTCACCGACGTATCGCCGATATTAGAGCGGACTATTTACACAAGTTAACAACTTACTTAGCCAAAAACCACGGCGAAGTGAAAAGTGAAAAGGGGAAAGTGAAAAGGGGAAAGTGAAAAGGGGAAATTGAAGACTTAAATGTGTCAGGAATGCTCAAAAATCACAAGCTGGCTGGTGCGATCGCGGATGGTGGGTTTGATCAATTCCGTCGTCAACTTGAATATAAATGCGAGTGGTACGGGAGCAAATTAACATTGATTGACCCGTGGTATCCCAGTTCGCAGATCTGTTCCAACTGCGGACACCGACAGAAAATGCCCCTGGACCGAAGACAGTATGATTGTCCGAACTGTCACGCCTCCATAGATCGTGACTTAAATGCGGCAATTAATTTGGAAAACGCGGAGAGCTCAGCCGTGTAAGCAAGCGTGATGGAAAGGTCTCGGAAGATCCAAGCTAGGAACTAAACATCAAATGATTAAGTTTGAGTAAGTTTTAGAGAGCGGAAATTTTCAACGAAGAATCTGGCATTTATAAGTCATCTTCGTTCGCTTCAGTGTCGATGGCACTCGTGAGGGGCGATCGTTCTAATAACAACGGTGAAAAACTAATTTCGAGGGAGTTCTCGGTGACGGGACGGCTTTTCCCTTGCAAATCGCGGACTTGACGAACCGACCACTGTTGAGGAATGTCAACCGTTCTCGTACCTTCGGGGTTCCAGAGGATCCAGGCGCGATCGCCTCCCTCCCGTTCCAGTTCGCAAGTCCAGGTCGATTGCCAGTCCGCCTCGCAACGCTTCATCCGCGACCCGACTAACCACCTTTGGATTTCCCCGTAAGCGAACCCGGCTGCGGTCATCGTTCGATTGTCTTCTTCCAACATCCGCAAGCTGACAATGGGATTGTAATCCCAATCGTACCAATAGAGCCGACGGACTCCTGCTTTCCAGTTGAGGATATACGATCGCGCCACGTAAGCCGCACTTTTTTGCGAATCTTCAAACGGTCGGTCTCCCAACCATCCCGCCTCCGTATTCCACAAAGGTTTATCGGCAACGCCATATTCTTTCATCACCCCTCGCACCTTGCCAATCAGATCGAGCATATTTTCTGGAGAACCCGGCATCACGTAGAAGTGGTAGCCGATAACATCGGCATAAGCGCCTCCCCCCGCCGCCAGATAATCCGCCAGCCATTGCACTCCCGGACTGCTGCCGCTATCCCCAGTGGCGGCGGGGGAAACCACGGTCACCGACGGATCCACGGCTTTGAGAATTTGGTACGCTTCTCGGGACAGTTCTAGCATTTTGTCTAAACTTCCGGTGTAAAACCGCTTGTAACCGTTCGGTTCGTTCCACAATTCGTAATAGTGAATTTTTCCCCGATAGCGGGTGGCGACGGTACGCACGAAGTCCCGCCAGTCTTCGATATTGGCGGGTTCTGCCGCATTTCCCGGGCCGTAACCGGAGGGTTCGTCGGGGCGCGCCGAGGCCCAACGAGGGGACAGACTGAGTACCAACAGCAGTTCGACGTTTTTTTCCCGGGCAATTTCGACGTAGGAATCTAACAGTTCAAAGTTCCATTGGTCTTGTTGCGGTTCCAAGTTGGGCCAGGCGACATAAGCATCCCAAAGTCGCCAGCTTCCGAAGGGAACGTAGGGCCATGGGGTGGGTTCGGGCGTCCGACGAGTGGTTTTAATGAGGTGGTGAATGTGCTTGCCGAACACAGTCCGTTCGATGGTGGGATTGAGGGGGCGATCGCCCCGATTGACACTGCCATCACTCTTCCAGAAGCCTTGAGTGACCAGTAATAGCAACAAGGTCGTTGCCAGCAAACCGATAAAAGTAGGGATCGTGCGTCGAGAGCGCGATCGCCAGCTTTGCAGCCATTGAGAAAGGGATTTGCTAAGTTTGAAATTCATCGAAAATCGGGGGTTTCGGTCGAACGGTGGCAGGCGGGAACGAGAGTCCGAGCGATCGCCATTGCTTCTAGAGTGCCCCAAATTTCTAGATCCTTCTCAGGGTGACCTCGGATCGTCCCCCAAATTCGTGCGGGGAGAACCGACGTGGGCGGATAACAGCCCATTTGAGCGATCGCCACTCCACCTGTCAAACTGAAAGAAAGCAAAAGTCTCTATCGACAAATAAAACGGTCAATAAAACTGTAAATAAACCTGCGAATAAACCTGCGATCGCGTCCTTCAACCTCCAACTCGACGCAGTGCAGTTGCCATCGATCCCGCGTAGAACAACCCTTAACCCATGCACAACCAACAGGTCTTACTCACGGGCGGAACGGGCGGACTCGGACTCGGCGTCACCCCAGAACTCCTCGCCCGAGGCGCCAAACTCACCCTACCCTATCGTCAACCCGCCGAGGTCGATCGCCTCAAACGCATCCTTCCCGCCGCCGAATTTACCAAAATTCGATTTATCCGAGCGGATCTCACCGACGAAGCCACCGTCGCCCAACTCGTCAACGACATGGGACGGGTGGACGCGGCGATCCATCTCGTCGGCGGTTTTTCGATGGGGAAAACCCACGAATATGCTTTTGATGCCTGGAAAGCCGACTTCGACTTGAATCTGCACACCACCTTTCTCGTGTGCAAACACGCCCTCGCCACCATGCTACAAACGGGTTACGGTCGGATCGTCACCGTCGGTTCTCGCGGAGCCGTCCGACCGGGCGCCCAGTTAGCGGCGTACTGCGCCTCGAAAGCGGCAGTAGTGGCCCTAACCCAGAGCATTGCCGAAGAAACTAAAGACACGAACATCACCGCCAATTGCGTTTTACCGAGCGTTATCGATACCCCCGCCAATCGGGAGGCAATGGGGGCGGAAAATGCACGAAACTGGGTCAAACCCGAGTCTCTCGCACAAACGATCGCCTTTTTAGCCTCTGAAGCGGCAGGCGATTTGCGCGGGGCGGCGATCCCCGTCTACGGCAGCATTTAGGCGATGCAAGCAACCCGCAGAGTTTGTACAATCGAACATGGATTTGCTAGACCAGTAGTCAACGTTGCGGGAGAGTCCCAGCGCGATGAAGCCCCTTTATTGTTCTCAAGGACACGACAATCCGCCCAACAGTCGGTTTTGCCATTATTGTGGCGAGGCATTGCCTTCGCCGACCGGGGGCATTTATCCGGGAACGATCTTGGGCGATCGCTACCGGATCGAGCGCGAACTCGGTCACGGAGGGTTCGGTCGAACGTATCTCGCTAAAGATATCAACCGTTTTGACGAACGCTGCACCGTCAAAGAATTTGCGCCGAAAGTTCAAGGCACTTACGCCCTCCAAAAAGCTGAGGAGCTGTTCGAGCGCGAGGCGGGAGTGCTGTACAAATTGCAACACCCGCAAATCCCCAAATTTCGCGAATTGTGTCGCACTCAGATCGGCGATCGCACCCGCCTATTTTTAGTCCAAGACTACGTAGACGGTCAGACCTACCGGGCCTTATTAACCGATCGCAAACGCCAAGGTCAACGCTTTAGTGAGGGAGAAATCGTCGAACTGCTCTTCGACATCCTCCCGGTTTTACAATACATCCATTCCCGAGGAGTCATTCACCGCGATATTTCCCCGGACAACATGATCCGCCGCGAATCCGATTGGTTACCCGTCTTAATCGACTTTGGCGGGGTCAAGCAGGTGGCGGCGACGGTAGAATCTCAAATCATTTCCCCCTCCGGTCCGGGAACCCCCGTTCCCGTGGCGACGCGCCTGGGAAAGGTCGGTTACGCGCCGGAAGAACAAATGCAATTGGGCATTGTCTACCCTCATAGCGATTTATATGCCTTGGGGGTCACGGTGTTGGTCTTGCTCACCGGAAAAGAACCCCAACAGCTTTTCCTCACCCAAACCTTAAGTTGGAACTGGCAGGAAGAACTCAAGCTCAATCCCGTTCTCGAAGGCGTTTTAAACAAAATGGTCGCCCAACGCAAAGGCGAACGCTACCAAAGCGCCCGGGAAGTCCTGCAAGCCCTTGCCCAACTCTCGCCCCAGAGGAACGGGGCGCCTTTGCCGCCCAAGGCGATCGGGCCGACCGATTTACCGACGGCGTTACCGCCAGAAATCCCCGGGAACGAACTCCGATCCCCGGCGGTGGTTTCGTCGGAACCCCAACCCCTGGAAACCACGGATCCGGACGTCGCCATACCCTTGCCAGGACGAGCGCCCTGGGCGACCACCGCCGTGGCGATCGCCTTAGTCGCCCTCGCCGGAATGGGCGGTTGGTGGGGCGGCAACCGTTGGGTGCAATGGCGCGCCAACCGGGCGTTACGGGAACAACCGGAGTTATTCGAGCCGATCCCCTCGGAACCCGTGGTCTCTTCGCGCTATTCTCCGGAAGAATTAGCCCGCAAAGAAGCCCTCCGCCAGCGTCGGCAACAATTGGCGATCGACTACAATTTCTACGTGGATCTCGTCAACGAGGTTTTTTACGAACAATACCCGGAACAAGAAGGTCGCACCCTCTCTTACGAAGAAGTCGATCGCCCCTGGCGCGAGCGCTGGGATGCCATTGCTGACGACCTGCTCGATTTCCTCGCCACGTTGAGCGAAAGCGCCCGCCAACAACTCGGCAACTACGGCGCCAGCGATCGCACGCGCTGGAAAGCGGCGGTCAACCGCCTCCACGTCAGCAGTCGCGCCTTATTCGACCTCGCCGACGCCCAGTTCTTTCACGACTTTCCATCCCAGCGCGATCGCGACTTCATCGAGCGTCCCCTCGGTCAGGTCTGGCACGCGATCGCCGCCGACCTGGTCGCTACCCTCGAATCCGGACAACGGTTAAGCACCCTGCGCTTCGATCCCGGCGCCTTCCGCACCGAAGTCGAAGGTACCCTCCAACCGGGAGAAGGTCGCATCTACATCGCCTCCATGCGTCGGGGTCAAATCATGCGCCTCACCTTACAAGCCAACAGCGCCACTTTATTCTCGATCTACACCCCCACGGGGGCGCGATCGCCCCTACTGGAAGATTCGCCGGACAGCACCTGGAGCGGACAACTCCCGGAATCGGGCTATTACGAATTCGTCGTCGTCTCCGATGCGCAAGTCCCGGTCTACTATCGGCTCAACCTCGCCGCCGATAATGTCTCTTCCCTCAACGTCGAGTGACTGGACTTTCCCCCATTCAACGCCCATCGATCGCGATCGCGGAAACTTGACGCCGCCCGCCTCGGTCAAAGAATAGAGACCCTCGACGACCGCCCCTCCCCCCGAACCGAGAGAGGGTATATTTTATAGATAACTTATATGAAGCTCCCTAAACATTTATCCTTTCACGGGCTCAATTTCAGCCCCATCAAGCCTCTGACTAACACGCAGTCGCGCCCGAGGAAGCGGTGGCAACGGCAACTCGCACCCCTGCTCGCCTTGACGATCGCGATCGCCAGTTTCGGTCACGGGATGGCGATCGCCGCCGAACGCTTGCGGATTCGCTTCGGCCCGTTAGAAACCACCCTCGAAATCGACGATTTGGAACGATTTGCCCGCACCGGGAAAGCCTCCGGAGACCTCGAACTCATCGAACCGTTCCTGATTCCCGAAATTCGCGAACTCCTGCTGCAGCGCGTGGACATCGACCCGGAGATCGCCGACGACGCGATCGACCTCCTGCTCGAATCGAGCGCCGGACAGCGTTGGATCCAGATGGTGTTACTGATGATTCCCGATAGCACCGTCGAACAGGTCAAAGCCGCCATCAAACTCGCCATCCGTCAGGCGGAAGGACTGAGTTTGATCGGCATCCTCAAAGCCTTACCCGGCGAGACCATCACCCTCGACGCCACCGCAGCGATCGCCGCCGCATCCCGCCTCAACCTTCCCTATCTCGAAGCCCAAATCTTGCGATCGCGCTTGGAAAGCGACCTCGAAACCGAAACCGACGGCCCGTTTACCGCCCCATTCGATCCCGCTTTACCCGGTTCGTATCCCGTCCGCGAGACCACGTTGACCCTCGCCGACCGCCAGCGCGATCGCGATATTCCCGTCGATCTCTACATCCCGGACGATCCCAAATCGCCCCTCGTGGTCATGTCTCCCGGTTTGGGGGGCGATCGCAGCTTTTTAACCTATCTCGCCCGCCATCTCGCCTCCCACGGCTTCCCGGTCGTCGCCGTCGAACACCCGCGCAGCAACCGCGCCAGCTTGTCGGACCGCCCGGTGAGTTTGGATCTGGGCCAACTGATGCCCCCGTCGGAATTCCTCGATCGCCCCCAAGATATCCGCTTCGTCCTCGACCGACTCGCAAGCGGCGACGGCGATCTTCGGGTTCCTCTCGATACGGATAACGTGGTGGCGATCGGTCATTCTCTCGGCGGTTATACAGTGTTAGCCCTGGCGGGAGCCGAACTCCGTCTCGACGACTTGCGCGAGGTCTGCGGCGATACGCCGGAGGCGTCGCGAAGCTATCGCCAATGGCTCGGCAAAGCTCCCGCAGACCTGTTGCAATGTACGGCGACCCAGTTATCGGGCAACCGCAAAAACCTGCGCGATCGCCGCATTCAAGGCGCGATCGCTCTCAATCCCGTCGTCGGCGAACTCTTCGGCGACAAAGGACTCGACCGCCTCGATACCCCGGTGGCGATCGTCGCGGCGACCGAGGACGGCTGGGCTCCGGCAGTGACCCACCAATTGCGACCATTTCTCGACCTACCGGAACCGAAATATCTGATAACGGCGATCGGGGCGTCTCACTTCAGTGCTACCGATCCGGACAATCCCGATGTTTTAGACCCGGAAAGTGAGAATTATCGCGTTCGCGATTCTCTGGAAAGTGAGAATTATCGCCAGCTGCTGCGCGGCGCGTCCCTGGCGTTCGTGGCCCAATTCACCCCCGAGGCGATCGCTTACCGCCCCTTCCTGACTGGGGCTTACGCTCAATCTCTATCGACTCCAACCGTTCCCCTGCGCTTGAATCGGGAAATTCCCAAACGCCTCGCGCGTTGGTTGGAATCGACCCGCGCCGAAATTACCCGCCGGGACTGACGGCGATCGCCACGATCGGGAAACCTTAATTATTCCTGAAAAAAGCAGAATTTTGATTTTGAACGTGGTACCTATTAGCAAATGCCTGCTAAAAATTACGGTTCCTATTGTCATCAATAACGCGATCGTCGGAAAAATAAAAGAACAATCTTTCCCCCTCGTTCGAGAGATTAAAATCGGATGTTTTTAATCTCTCGAAAAAAGTATTTTGACTGAAAAATATTGTTCGATCGCCGTTCTCGCCTATGGTGGGTTAAGCCGTGCAGTATTCCCAGGCAAACTTTTGGCTTAGTGGATGCGGTGTTTCTACAAGAATGACCGCTTCAATGAGTAGATTGAGACCCTAAAATTTACAGGACATACTCGTTCTCCGTAAATTCTCAGTGAATTTTATAATACCATTTTTCAAAAAAAATGAGAGAGATCGAGGGTAGGGATGCGGCACTGCCGTGTCCTTCCAAACGATCCATCTGCATCGAGGCTTTAGAACAATGGGATCGGAAGATCGATCGGGATTTTAACCTCGGCAGGGAACCGATCGCCCCTAAATTTACTCACAAGGAAGGGGGCGATCGCCGCAAATAAATCTGTAACATCGATCGCAAAAACAGGATTTTAATTCTCAACAATAATTGACCTTCTATCAATCAAGTAGTTTTTCCTTTGATGGCGATCTAAATGATTGAAGATGATTTTAAAGAATGAATGACAAAAACTCGAATGAAATAGATTAAAACATTATAAAAGATAACTAACTTGCCGTTCGAGTGCAGATTACAACGGATGATAAGATCCGGCGATCGCCTTGCCGCGAGCAAACTCGAAAAACCAGAGGAGGTTTCCATCAATGTTTATTCCAGAAAATCGAAAACACACCAACCCTACCCAAAAAGTGATTAACTTCCGCGATCGCCACTGGATCGCCAGACAACACGATCGATTTTTCCAGCATTCTCCCGACCTCTTGTGTGTCGCTGGCTTTGACGGCTATTTTAAATTACTCAACCCTTCCTGGGAAAAAATATTAGGATGGACCCCAGAACAATTACTCGCCGAACCTTATCTCGAACGAGTCCATCCCGACGATCGCCAACATACCGTAGACAAAGCGCGCCAACTACTCCACGGCGCCGAGGCGATCTCCTTTGAAAACCGCTATCGTTGCGCCGACGGTTCTTATAAATGGTTGTCCTGGACCGCTTCCGGCTTTCCCGAAGAGGGCCTCGCCTACGCCAGCGCCCGAGAAATTGGCGAATTTAGGGAAGTTTACGACGCCTTACACGCCAGTCAAGAGCGTTACAGGTGGCTCGCCGAACATACCACCGATTTAATTTCCAGACATGCACCAGACGGGCGCTATCTAGACGTTTCCGCCGCACTGACCCCCCTACTCGGGTACGAACCGGAGGAATGGATCGGCAAAAAACCGGATGATTTCTTGCATCCCGAAGATCGCGCGCAGATGCAACGATCGCGAAGGTCAAACGGCGAAATTCCCGATACCTACACCGTCAACTATCGCATCCGCGATCGCCGGGGTCGCGATCGTTGGTTCGAGAGTACCAGCTACGCGATCCGCGACTCCTATAGCGGTGAAATTGTGGAAATTCTCTCCATTTCCCGCGATATTGGCGATTTGGTCAGCGCCAGAGAAGAATCGATCGCCAGTCAAAAACGACTCAATCACCTCCTCGCACACAGTCCCGTCGTTCTCTACAGTTGGAAAGCCTCTGGAGATTACGCCGTCACCTTCATCAGCGAGAATATTAAAACCTTACTCGGTTACGAAGCGGGAGAATTTTTACGAGATTCCCGCTTTTGGGCCGATCGCATCCATCCCGAAGATCTGGGATGTTTCTTCGCCGGATTGACCCAACTGTTTCAGGAAGGACAGCACACCCACGAATATCGATGGCGTCATCAAGACGGTAGCTATCGCTGGATGCTCGATTCCATGCAACTGATTCGCAACAGTGCGGGATATCCGGTGGAAATTGTCGGATCGTGGCAAGATGTGACCGAACGCAAACTCGCCGAGTCGGAGTTAGCGAAAGAACGGGCCCTCTTGCGCTGTTCGATCGATTCGATCGGCGATCGCATCTTTTATCTCGACCGCGATCGAAAATATTTCGGTTGCAATCGAGCTTTTTCCGAAGCCGTCAACCTTCCGGAGAGCAAGATCGTGGGTCGATCGGCGGGGGACTTGTTCGGGGAAGATCGCCCCAACATCGGCGAAATTTTCGAGACCTTGCAACCGCGACGTTACGAACACCAGATCCGCGATCGCGGCGGACGCGAGATTCAACTCGAAACCATCGAAACCCCCTTTTTCGACGACAACGGCGCCCTCCTCGGGGCGATCGGCATCAGCCGCGATATCACCCGGCACAAACAAGCCGAGGCCGCACTTAAGCTCTCACACGATCGCTATCAAGAGAAAGTCCGGGATTTAGAAGCGGCCCTGCAAGAGTTGCAACAAGCCCAAACCCAGCTCGTCCAAACCGAAAAAATGTCCACCCTCGGCTTGCTGGTCGCGGGATTGGCCCACGAAGTCAACAATCCGGTCAACTTCATCCACGGCAATTTGAGTCACGTCAGCGAGTACACTCGGGATTTGCTCGCCTTGGTCGAACTGTACCGCCGGGACTACCCCGAGGCGGGTTCTCACATTCAGGAGAAAATCGAGGCGATCGATCTCGATTTTCTCAACGAAGACCTGCCTAAACTACTCGCTTCGATGCAAATGGGGGTCAATCGGATTCGCGAAATCGTCAAGAGTTTGCGTAACTTCTCCCGCGTAGACGAAGCCGAACTCAAACCCGTGAATCTGCACGAAGGAATCGAGAGTACCCTATTAATTCTGCACAATCGCATCAAACCGCGTCCAAATTATCCCGGCATTCAAATCGTTAAAGAATTTGGCGATTTACCTCTGGTAACTTGTTATCCGGGACAGATGAATCAGGTGTTTATGAATTTAATTGCTAACGCGATCGATGCCTTGGAAGAACATCAAGAATCCCTAACGCCAGAAGCACTCCAAGACCGACCGAGTGCTATTTTTATTCGCACGGAATCGATTGAGGCTACAGGGGACGGCGATCGCGATCGCGTTCGGATTTGCATTATCGATAACGGTCCGGGAATCCCTGAAAGGGTCAGAACCCACCTATTTAAACCCTTTTTCACCACCAAGCCCGTCGGCAAAGGAACGGGGTTAGGTCTGTCTATTTCCCATCAGATTATTGTCGAAAAACATCGAGGAACCTTGAGTTGTGAGTCTACGATGGGTCTCGGAACCCAGTTTTGTCTGGAAATTCCCGTTTCCCTACACGGCTAAAGTGCCACTGGAACTGGGAAATTGGCGATTCCTACCGCTTTCATGGGCGATCGCTCGACGACCGGAGGGGCGATCGGCGTAGGAATCCTTTAAAATGACAACATGGATACAGTTCTAGGTTTTTTAGTCCCGATTATCTTTGCCGCTTTTGGTTATACCGCAAGCGGTTTTAAAGTCGTCAACGAAGGGAACGAAGCCCTCGTCGAACGGTTGGGGAAATTCAACCGCAAATTAGGCCCGGGGGTTAACTTTGTCTGGCCGTACTTAGAAACCATCGTCCTCGAAGATACGGTACGGGAACAAGTCTTAGACGTTCCTCCCCAAAATGCAATTACCAAAGATAATGTCGCCATTAAAGTCGATGCCGTCGTTTATTGGAAAATCGTAGATTTGCGTAAAGCCTATTACGAAATTAACAACGTCGATTTAGCTATTAAAAATTTAACCTTGACGACGTTGCGATCGACCATCGGCCAAATGAAATTGCAAGAAACCTTTTATTCTACCGATCAAATTAACAAATCGGTTTTGACAAATTTAGACAAAGAAACTGCATCGTGGGGGTTAAAAGTTCTCCGAATTGAAGTCCAAGACCTCGACCCGCCAGCCACCGTGTTAGAGTCGATGGAACAAGAACAAGCAGCAGAAATTAAAAAGCGTGCGGCTATTTTAGAAGCTGAAGCCACCGCCGAAGCAATGGCTCACATTCTCCAAACCCTCGATACCAAACTCGGCAGCGAAGAAATTCTTAAATATTTAATTGCCAAACGCTATGTAGACGCGAACGAACATCTCGGAAAAAGTCCCAATTCTAAAGTAATTTTTATGGATCCGAAAGCCCTCTCTCAGGCATTGGCGGAATTAATTCAAATGCCTCCTCATTCCCCGTCGAACAATTCATCTAATGGTAATTCGCCGAATGGGGGAAACTCCGGTCAGAGTCAGCCGTAGGGATAAAGATCGAGCATTCAATCAAGCTAGAAATGCTTCAGATGGGCTAGTTTGAGTGCAAACCCTTATCGATAATGCTGTCAATTCAATCGGTAACTTGGTGATGTCCGATCCTGCTGTCGTCGTTTTTAGTAGCCTGTTACTCCCTCCGTCCCAAACGTTTATCCTCGCCCAAGGGGAGATGTTGGCACGTTTTCAAGCCCATTATGTCGGTTCCCGGCGGGTTCCCGGTCTGGATTTACCCCCGGAACGAACTTGGGTGGTCAATCGCGGGGGAACCCTGGGGAATTTGCGCGAAGCCTGGTTTAAACTGTCGGGATTCGATCGCCCCCTCCAGCAACACTTACAGCAGCTTTCCCCGGCGTTAATCCACGCTCAATTTGGCCTGAGCGGCGCTTTAGCCTTGCCGTTGGCGCGATCGCTCAAAATTCCCTTAATCGTCCATTTCAGAGGCGCCGACGCCACGATAAAAGAAGAAATTGCCCGCTATTCCTCCCTCAATCACTGGATTTATTTCCGGCGGCGCGATCGCCTCCAACAGGAAACCCAATTATTTCTCACCGTTTCCAAATTTATTAAAGAAAAACTGATCGAACAGGGATTCCCCCCGGAAAAAATTGTCGCCCACTATCACGGCGTCGATACCGCCCTATTTAACCCCGACCCAGATCTCCCTCGCGAACCCGTCGTCTTGTTCGTCGGTCGCCTCACGGAAAAAAAAGGATGCGACGATCTCATCCAAGCGATGGCAAAAGTCCAACAAGACATTCCCGAGGTCGAACTCGTCCTCATCGGCGACGGTCCGTTACGCGCCACCTTAGAAACCCAAGCCCGTCAATCCCTCAAAAAATACCGCTTTCTCGGGGTTCAATCCCACTCGGTCGTCAAAGACTGGATGAATCGATCGCGCCTCCTCGCCACCCCCAGCATCACCGCCTCGGAAGGGGATTCCGAAGGGTTGCCCAACGTCGTTTTAGAAGCGCAAGCAATGGGATTGCCCGTCATCGCCACCCTTCACGCCGGAATTCCCGAAGCGGTCATCGACAACGAAACCGGGTTACTCGCGGCGGAACGCGATCCAGACGCCCTCGCCGCTTATGCGTTGCGCCTGTTACGAGACCCGGATCTGTGGCAGCGTTTCAGCACCAAGGGGCGCCAGCACGTCTGCGCCAATTTCGATCGCGCCACCCAAACTCGGGTGTTAGAGGCGATGTACGAGAGTGTTTTGGACGAAGTGCGAACTCATCCTCTTTAAACTGCCAACAATTCCCTCAAAGCTTGCGCCAGTTGGCGATATTGTTCGATCGAATTATAAAGTTGCGCCGACAGTCGCAGCACGCAGCCCGGACGATCGATCGCGGGCATAATTTTCGTTTGAATCTGGTAGCGATCGCGCAATTGCCGTTCCAAACTGGAGGCGCGATCGGCCCTAACCCTTTCCGGTAAAGGAATCGACGCCATCGAGGCGATGAGTTCGTCGGGACAGGGGAGGGCAACCTCTAACGCCTCGACCACTATTTGACGCGCTTCTAACACTAAAGCGCGGTTTCTCTCCATCACGGCGTCCCAACCGCCGGGAAGCAGGGAACCGATGAAGTCAATCGCCACGGGAACGCTCAAATACGCACTCGGATCGTCGGTTCCGGTCCACTCAAATTCCAGTTGAAAGCGAGTGCGATCGCGTCGCGTTGAATTGGCGCCGTGACTGATACTCAGAGGTCGAATTTGCGCCTGTTTGTCGCGTCTGACGTAGAGAAACGCCGATCCTTTGGGCGCGCACAGCCATTTATGGCAATTTCCGGTATAGTACGCCACCCCCATCTCGCTTAAGGAGTCGGCGACGGCCCCGGGACCTTGGGCGCCATCTACCAAGGTGTCGATCCCGCGTTCGTTCAGTTCTCGGACTAATGAAGGAACGGGAAACACTAAGGCGGTGACACTGGTGACGCGATCGAGTAACACCAATTTCGTTTTGGGCGACACCCGCGCCATCACCGCATCTATAATCTCATCGGTACTGGCGATGGGAAAGGGAATCTCGGCGACGACGACCCGCGCCTTCGCCCGTTGCGCCGCAAATTCTAAGGCGTTGCGACTGGCGTTATATTCGTGGGTGGTGGTGAGTAATTCATCCCCCGGTTCAAAACAGAGCGATCGCAAAACCGTATTGACCCCGGCAGTCGCATTGGGAACGAACGCCAGATCTTGAGGGTCGGCCCCGACAAATTGCCCTAAATGTTTTTCCGCAGCATCTAAAAGCGGCTCGAAGGCTTCGGTAAAAAAGTGCATCGGTTGCCGTTCCATCTGCCGTTGAAAGTCCTGTTGCGCCGCTAATACAGCCAACGGACAAGCGCCAAAGGAGCCGTGGTTGAGAAAGGTGACCTTGGGATCTAATCCCCAATGGCGATCGAACGCGATCGCGGAAGGGTCGTAAATTGAAGCAGGATCGGACATAAAAAAATGGGGTTCTAGAGTGCGGATTTGAGTTGATTTTTCAACCTTCGATCCTTACATCTAAAACCCCATTTTTAGAACTCCCCGGGTAGGATTCGAACCTACGACCAATCGGTTAACAGCCGACCGCTCTACCACTGAGCTACCGAGGAATGCGCTCTCGTCGCTTTCGCGACCTTAGTAATAATAACCACAAACACCCTAAGATGGCAAGGGTTTTTTTAAAAAAATTTTTCCCCGGCGTGTTGATGGGCTAAAGACCCATTCTTAATTGGCTCAGACGCCGTTGAGATTCGGCATCGAGTCCGGAAATGAGAAAGCGGCTCGACGGTTGTTTGCGCGGCTGGTATTTGCGTCTTCGCTTGGAGGTCGTCGCTTCGACGGCTCTAGATAACTGATGGGCTGACATCCATTCGGCGCCGTAACCGACGGCGGTCAGTTGCAAGGCGCGGTCTGAGGTGGCGACGATCAGGCGCTGGGAACGGGTGTGAACTTCCCGTTTGAGTACGGCGCAGGTTCTTTCGATGAAGGAATCGGCAGTTTGATTGAAGTCGGTGTAATAGACCGAGAGGTTTTGGGTGACGATCTGGCGATCGCACCGGGCATCGCGATACTGGGAATCGAAGACGATCCGAGTATCGAGTCCTTCGTAAGCCCCGTAGTTGACCAGGGCTTCGATCAGTTCTTCTCTAGAGGCTTCTAAGCCTTCGCGATCGCGAGTCTGTTTGAGCGAAGGCCAAATCCCGATGATGTTGTAACCATCTACGAGCAAGACAGCTCGCCGTGAGGAGCGCAGCATGATTTTTCATTTAAAATTCTTTAAGATTTTTATAGTTTACACTAGGTTTTTTTAAGCTTTTATCAAATTGAAAAGGGGGCGGCGGGCGATCGCCCCTCGCTGCTAGGATTGCGAGTTTTTTTCGCAATCCGTCGATCGTTTTTTGAGGGTTTCCGGATCGCCCTGGGCCACTACTTTTCCTCCTTCGAGGAGAAATGCGCCGTCGCAGTAGTCCAGCTCGTCTAAGCGGTGGGTGACCCATAACGCCGTCATCCCCCGGGTCTTGACCAAATGGCGGACTTGGGCGACGAGATCGAGTTGGCTGTCGGGATCGAGCAGGGCCGTGGGTTCGTCGCATAACAGCACTTCGCAATGTCCCGCGATCGCCCCGGCAATGGCAATCCGTTGTTTTTGCCCGCCACTGAGGGCGTAAATCGGGCGTCGTTCCAATTCGAGCAGGTTGACCGCCGCCAGGGCCTCGCGCACGCGATCGCGGATCTGGACGAAGGACAGCCTCTCGCGCACCAAGCCAAACGCCACATCTGCCCCTACAGTGGGCATCACGAGCTGGTGATCCGGATTTTGGAACACGAAGCCGACCGACCCGGCGATCTCGACGTCGCCACTCGCCGGGGTCAGTAAATTCGCCAACAGCCGCAATAAGGTCGATTTACCACTGCCGTTGGTGCCTAAGAGCATCCAAAACTCGCCTTTGGGAACCTCCAACGAACAAGAGCGCAAAACCTCCGCCCCACTCGGCCACTGGAAGCAGAGGTCGGCCACTCGAATCGCCGGAACCTTCTTGAGATCGAGGTTTTCGCAGATCATGAGGTCAGCGCGGCAAATCCGGGCGCTTTCCCCGTGGTCGAGGTTCCGGTTTTTTCAGCCATTTGCACCGCAGCAATTTCACTGGCGAGGACGGCGACTCGTTTGCCGGGAATTTTGTCGCAGGTCAGTTCGAGAAGTTCGCTGCTGCCGCTACGGATGGCATTGAGGACGCGATCGTAAACTTCGCGGGCTTCTTCTTCGCTCTTGCGTTGTACCGACAAGGGCAAGGGGCTGTTTTTCACGGTCAAGTCAATCGTGTACATCGGCGTAATCTTAATAAAACGATCGGTTTTCACTCTTGCCAAAATCTTAGCATTCACCCGTGGGGGCAATCCCGAGGGCGATCGCCGCCGGGAGGCGATCGCCCGTCACCCTAAAACCATGTCGTCTTTTTCAGTATAAAATCCCTCGATTCCTGTCTCTATACCCCTCGAAGCGATCGCCTTCGTCCCCGAGTCCGTAGCGCTTCCCCCGGGAAAACATCCGTTAAAAAATTTATCGGCTCCCCCACGCGATCGGGCAAATCGCGTCAAAATATAAAATACCTGACTTGCCAGGGGGGGGTTTAAAAAATGAGGACCGTTCCCCTATAATGAGAAACATAGTAAAGAAACGTAAACTCCTCTACCCAGTCAACTCGTTTTCTGGTATGGCTCGTTTTCTGCTGTGGGCAAGTCAACGGCGAGCCGGAGTTACGTAAATGAAAGCCCACGTCCTTATATCTATTTGGAGAATTGCGTTATGACCATTGCAGTCGGACGCGCACAGACAGAGCGAGGATGGTTTGACGTCCTCGACGACTGGCTGAAACGCGATCGCTTCGTCTTCATCGGCTGGTCCGGCCTGCTGCTGTTCCCCTGCGCCTACCTGGCCCTGGGAGCTTGGCTCACCGGAACCACCTTCGTCACCTCCTGGTACACCCACGGACTGGCCTCCTCCTACCTGGAAGGCTGCAACTTCCTCACCGTGGCCGTTTCCACCCCTCCCAACAGCTTGGGTCACTCCCTGCTGTTCCTCTGGGGTCCGGAAGCTCAAGGAGACTTCACTCGCTGGTGTCAACTCGGCGGCTTGTGGACGTTTACCGCCCTCCACGGCGCTTTCGGCCTGATCGGCTTCTGCCTGCGTCAGCTCGAAATCGCCCGTCTCGTCGGCGTTCGTCCTTACAACGGCTTGGCCTTCACCGGCCCGATTGCCGTGTTCGTCAGCGTCTTCTTGATGTACCCCTTGGGACAGTCCGGTTGGTTCTTCGCCCCCAGCTTCGGCGTGGCGGCGATCTTCCGCTTCCTGCTGTTCCTGCAAGGGTTCCACAACTGGACCCTCAATCCCTTCCACATGATGGGAGTGGCCGGGGTTCTCGGTGGGGCGCTCCTGTGTGCCATTCACGGTGCAACCGTGGAAAACACCTTGTTTGAAGACGGCGACAAAGCCAACACCTTCCGCGCTTTCGAGCCGACCCAAGCGGAAGAAACCTACTCGATGGTGACCGCCAACCGTTTCTGGTCTCAAATCTTCGGGATTGCCTTCTCCAACAAACGTTGGTTGCACTTCTTCATGCTGTTCGTCCCGGTCACGGGCCTGTGGATGTCTTCGATTGGCATTGTCGGCTTGGCCCTGAACCTGCGCGCTTACGACTTCGTTTCTCAGGAGTTGCGCGCGGCGGAAGACCCCGAATTTGAAACCTTCTACACCAAGAACATTTTGTTGAACGAGGGGATCCGTTCTTGGATGGCTCCTCAAGACCAACCGCATCAGAATTTCGAGTTCCCCGAAGAAGTTCTGCCTCGCGGTAACGCTCTGTAATCGGGAAATTTCGTTAATATTTCTCGTCAAATCAACCCCCTGCCCGACGAAGGCGGGGGGTATTTTTTCGGGAATCGGAGAGAAAATGCGGCGATCGCGCGGCATTTTTTGAACTTGTGTGTTATGCTAACCCCAACATTCTGGAAACACGCACCGTTCAGGGTTAAAGGAGGTGATGCCCATGCAAGATAGTAGTAAACGCTTGGGTCATCAGTTTGAACTCGGTCGGCTGTGCGCCGGGGCCGTTCTCTAACTGCCCGTCTGAATTTTTGAATCGATCGCGCGATCGACTTCGATCTTTCAGACTCGCTGGGGGTTCCTCCCGGCAGTCAGACTTCAAACTGAAGACCCGCTACACCGCTCCCATCATTGGTGTCCCAGGTTCGCCCTGGATCGCCCCCGATGGGAGCGGATAGTCTTTTTGGAGGGATAATTGTCACGAGTGGAGCGATTCTGATGCGATCGCCTCGTTGGTGATTGTTATAATTAGCCCAGCGCCCAACTCGTGAAAAAGATTGAGGTTAGGTCCGATCCCTACCGTAAGGCAGACCATTCGAGCCGCCTCCTCAACTGATTTCGAGATCGCGCCACGCCATCGGTTCCACCGATCCCCGTGGCTAGTCGAGTGTAGATTCAGCAATTCAATACAGATGGCCGAGTTACTCAACTCCGAACAAATCCAAAGCGCTTTAAGCGAACTCTCCGGCTGGACCGTCGAAGGGAAAACCCTACAGTGCGAACGAACCTTTAAAGATTTTATCGAGGCGATTGCCTTCGTCAATCGCTTGGTCGATCCGGCAGAACGAGCGGGACACCATCCCGACCTGGCCATTTCTTACAACCGAGTCAAGATTAGTCTGACCACCCACGATGCCGGAGGGTTGACCGCAAATGATTTTGAAATGGCTAAGGTCATTTCAAAAATCTCCTGAGCAGCCCTTTGGTGGGCGATCGCACGGCATTCTCACCCAGCCAGCCTCTCAAGCCCGAGCCCCCGGACGTCTGTAGTTCGACTCCGAACGGCGAGCTCGACTCGACCGGGCGTTTTGGCCAATCTGGCGGGTGTACAATGATTGAGGTCTAGCTGTGAATAGCCATCAGAGAGTGAACCATCCCCCAATCCGGGCCCTTAACCATCCAGAAGATCTCGAATTGGAAGCCAATACCCGCGCCGAACTCGTCGAGCAGCTTTTGGATATCGGTGCGGCGCTTTCAAGTACCTACGACTTGGGAGAGCTGCTGACGTTGATCTTGACGAAAAGCCGAGAGCTGACGTGCAGCGATGCGGGGAGCGTTTACTTGATCGATCGCTCTGATGACATGCCCAAACTCTTATTTAAAGTCGCCCAGAACGAATCGAGACCGAACGTTTCCTTCCGAGAATTTGCCCTTCCCCTCACCCGCCAAAGCCTCACGGGATACGTCGCGCTCACCGGGGAAAGCTTGAATTTACCCGATGCCTACCACTTGCCGGAAGCGGTACCCTACCAGCTCGATCGCACCCTCGATCGCGACATCGGCTATCATACCCGTTCGGTGCTGGTGCTGCCCATGCAAAACCGCCAGGGGGAAACCATTGGCGTCGTCCAACTGATCAATCGCAAACTCGATCCGAGCTTGACCGTCAATCCGCAGAACGTGCTGGAGGTCACTCAAGCCTATTCCGAATGGGAAGAGCGGATCGTGCGATCGCTCGCCAGTCAAGCGGCAATTTCGATCGAGCGCAATCAACTGCAAGAAAGCATCGAAAATCTATTTGAAGGCTTCGTCAAAGCCTCCGTGCAAGTGATCGAAGCCCGGGATCCTTGTACCCGAGGCCATTCCGAGCGCGTTGCCGAGCTGACCGTGCGCTTGAGCGAACAAGCCAACAGCGTCACCAACGGCCCACTCCGAGAGGTGTGCTTCAGCGATCGCCAAATCCAAGAAATCCGTTACGCCGCCTTACTCCACGATTTTGGCAAAGTAGGTGTTCCGGAAGCGATCCTAGTCAAACAGAAGAAATTATATCAAGGCCAGATCGATGTCATTCGCCATCGTTTTGGCTTGGCCCGGCGCACCCTGGAAATGGAATGCGCTCAAGCCAAGTACCGTTATTTAATCGAACATCCGAGCCACATCCACGAGCATCCCGAAACGGTTTGCCCGCACTGTCAAGAGTTACAAGTCCTCGATGCCCAATTGGCCCGAGATATCGACCAACTCGATCGCTACTGGGATGTCCTGTTAGAGGCGAACGAACCCCGTATTTTAGCAGAAGAGCCTTTAGCTCGTCTTCAAGAGTTAGCCCAATTCACCTACCGAGATATTGACGGTCAATTAAAACCGCTCATCTCCAAGGAAGAAATGGCGCAACTGATGGTTCACAAAGGAAATTTAACTCCCGAGGAGCGATTGGCGATCGAGTATCACGTCACCCATACCTACGAATTCCTCAAGCGAATTCCTTGGACGAAAGATCTCAAAGACGTACCGACCATCGCCTACGGCCATCACGAAAAACTCGACGGGTCGGGTTATCCCAGAGGCTTAAAAGAAGAGGCCATTCCCATTCAAGCGCAGATTATGACCGTTGCCGATATTTACGACGCGCTGACGGCGGGCGATCGCCCCTACAAGCGCGGTTTACCCGTAGAGGCAGCCTTGAGAATCCTGCGTCAGGAAGCCGACCGCAACAAAATTAATGCCGATTTATTAGATTTGTTCGAGCATCGTCAAGTGTTTTCCGTTTTGGGACACAGTTTGGAAGTCGAACTCGAAACGGCCTGAACCTCGATTCGACCGTTCGGCGATCGGTAAACTCCCCATGCGGAACCTGCAACCCTTTGATTCAGTCAATTTTGGCCAGAGGGGGAGCGGGTCGATGCGCCTTCCCATCGGCGGGATGTGGCTCGGCGATCGCTCCGGCGTCTTTCCATCGGCGCCAGGAAGCTGAAATGGCCTCGGACAAAGGCTTGAGATTGAAGCAACCTTTCATTTTACGGTTGCAACTCAGATAAATCTGTTAATCTATAACAGAAATGGAAGTCAGTAGCCACTGCTTGAAAAACTTCCCCATTCAATTGAAGGGAGATTGCAGTGAGTGGCCTTCGGGTGAATCTACTCTTAAGAACCCGTGAGTCTCTCTACAAACAGGTGTGAGGATAAGAGGGAATATGTCTAAATTAATGTGGAATTCTCTGCTGGTCAGTCCAGCAGTTTTAGGAGCGTTATTCGTCGGCTCGACCGGGGCGATCGCCGCCGAAAGCCAAAGCACGCAAACCCCCGCGATCGCACAATCCGAGCAGTCCAGCCCCCTGCTGGCCCAAGCAACCGGAGAAGTTCTCCAGCAAATCGGCGAGTACAGCCAAGAAGGACGGGGCAGCGCCGCTAGCGGACAAGTCACCTCCGTCTCCCAACTCTCCGACGTCCAGCCCACGGACTGGGCCTTCCAAGCCTTACAATCCCTGGTGGAACGCTACGGCTGTATCGCCGGGTATCCCGACGGCACCTTTCGCGGCAACCGAGCCTTAACCCGCTACGAATTCGCCGCCGGGTTAAACGCCTGTTTGGACGTGATCAACAACCTGATCGCCGCCGCCGTAGACGACGCCCTCAGCAGCGAAGACCTGCTCACCCTGCAACGGCTCACCGAAGAATTTTCGGCAGAATTGGCCACCCTCAGAGGACGGGTAGACGCCCTCGAAGTTCGCACCGCCGAACTCGAAGCCAATCAGTTCTCCACGACCACCAAACTGTTTGGCGAATCGATCTTCGCCCTGGCGGGGTCGGAAGGCGGCAACAGCGTCGGCGGCGATACCGATAGCGGCGTCGCTTTCGGTACCCGTACCCGTTTAAACTTCGATACGAGCTTTACCGGAAGAGACTTGCTACGAACTCGCCTGCAGGTCACGACCCTCGACTCGTTCTCCGGAACCAACACCTTCACCCCCGAAGGCGACCTTAAATTTGCGGCAGATCCTTACGAGGAAGGCAGCACCACCGTCGCCTTAGATACCTTGCTCTACAGCGTCCCCGTCGGCGACGCGCAAGTCGTCTTTATGGCGAATGCCGGGGCGGCTGACGACTTTGCCAGCACCATCAACCCCCTCGACGGCGACGGCGGCAGTGGCGCCCTATCTCGTTTCGGTACCCGCGCCCCGATTTACAACCTGGTTCGCGGTTCCGGTGTGGGCTTGACCTACGACGCCGGGATGGCCGAAGTCAGCTTGGGTTACTTGGCAGAAAATGCTTCGAGTCCGACGCGCCGCAACGGTCTGTTTGACGGCCCCTACGGCGCTTTGGCGCAATTGGTGTTCAAACCCGTCAACGGCTTGAAATTGGGTCTGACCTACGTCAACGCCTACCGAACCGACATGCAAACGGGTAGCCAATTCGCGACCCCGGTCGAGTCGATCGCCCCGCCGGATGGCTTGTCCACGATTACTAATGCCTACGGCGTCCAATTGGGCTACGATAGCGGCACCTTCGCCTTGGGCGGTTGGGCCGGATACACCAACGCCCGCATCCTCGACGAAGGGATCAAAGGCGACCAAGGGATCTTTAACTGGGCCGTCACCCTCGGCGTCAACGCCGGACCTCCGGGAAGCCAAGCGGGTCTGGTCGTCGGGATGGAACCGAAAGTGGTTCGTTCCTACAACGATCAGGATTTAGAAGGCGCTCTCGAAGATGCGGATACCTCCCTCCACATCGAAGGATTCTATCAGTACCAGTTGACCGAGAATATCGCGATTACTCCCGGTTTCATCTGGCTGACGGCGCCGGATCATGACGATCAAAACGATGACGTGGTGATCGGGACGATTCGTACCACCTTCCGCTTCTAGATCTTTAAGTAATAGGCGGTTCGAGGGGCGATCGCCCCTTCTCGACCGCGCCAAAACCTTTAAAACCCCGCATCAAGCGGGGTTTTTTAATGGACTTGAGCCTCGTTCGACAGGCAGCAAAACTAAAAAGGTCGTTTCCAACGCGCAAGTGCAATTGGTAACAAATCAGACTGAAATCGATCGCCTAATAAGGTTAGAGAGAATAACCGGACGTCCATCCTACTCCACATTAACTCATGGGGAGTTGGGGGAGTTATAAGTCCCGCACTCTACCTCAAAGGTGAGCGTCGGGATACATCGACCCCCCGCCCTTGTCGATTCCCCACCCGGCGGGAAGGGCAAAGCCCTAGAATAGGGACGATGAGACCAGCAACCCGTAGCCATAGATTGTGCTAGACTCTCGCCATGCTGACCCTGAACTACACCGACCGAATCTATCCAGACCCCACCGAGCAGGCCGAACTGTTGCAGTGGATCGAGACCTGGCGAGGGGTATATAACGACGCCTTGCGCGAACTCCAAGACTGGATGGCTTCGGGTAAGTGTTCGGCAGACCGATGTTGGTTGGAAAAGGAATCTGGGGGAATGGGTGTGTTGGAAACGTGGGGTCTACCTTGTTAAGGTCGATCCTAGCGGCACTAGCCAAACCTGTCCCCACGGTTTTGCTACAGTCATTAAGGGGTTGGAAGTCAGAGAACATCATTGTTCTGAGTGCGAGTATCGAACCGATCGCGATCCGCCTCCGGTGTCGCTACGCGAACGGGCTGCAGCAGAGATGGTGTTGCATCGTGGACTCGAACAAGTTAGTCGCCAGGGACGCTGGAGAAAGGAAACCGCCTGTCAAGTCGGTCTGTCGGGGTTTAATGACCTAGACAAGTAACGCACGGCCCGAATACCCCATCGCGTTAGCGCAGTTGGGAAGCCCGCACTGTACCCGTAGGGTCGGCGTTGGGGGGAGGTCACGAGATCGAAAACTGATTTTCTAGAGGATCTAGCTTCACAGGCTACGGTTAGTAGGAGGATCGAACAACTATAATTGAACATTGAGATCGGCGATCGCTCAAAACTTGGATTCGTCTATCGGCTACCCAGATGAAGACTGAGGTTGTAAAGGAAAACTGAACTGACGAGCCGATCGCCCGAGCAAAGGTAGGGATTATCCCGAATCCAAGAGCAACACCCCAGACTTCAGTCATAGTCTCTCAAAGGTGTGAGGAGAAAAACAAACATGTCTAAATTAATGTGGAATTCTCTGCTGGTCAGTCCAGCAGTTTTAGGAGCGTTATTCGTTGGCTCGACCGGGGCGATCGCCGCCGACAGCCAAAGCACGCAAACGCCCGAGATTGCACAATCCGAGCAGTCGAGCCCCCTGCTGGCTCAAGCAACCGGAGAAGTTCTCCAGCAAATCGGCGAGTACAGCCAAGAAGGACGGGGCAGCGCCTCTAGCGGACAAGTCACCTCCGTCTCCCAACTCTCCGACGTCCAGCCCACGGACTGGGCCTTCCAAGCCTTACAATCCCTGGTGGAACGCTACGGCTGTATCGCCGGGTATCCCGACGGCACCTTTCGCGGCAACCGAGCCTTAACCCGCTACGAATTCGCCGCCGGGTTAAACGCCTGTTTGGACGTGATCAACAACCTGATCGCCGCCGCCGTAGACGACGCCCTCAGCAGCGAAGACCTAATCACCCTGCAACGGCTCACCGAAGAATTTTCGGCAGAATTGGCCACCCTCAGAGGACGGGTAGACGCCCTCGAAGTTCGCACCGCCGAACTCGAAGCCAATCAGTTCTCCACGACCACCAAACTGTTTGGCGAATCGATCTTCGCCCTGGCGGGGTCGGAAGGCGGTAACAGCGTCGGCGGCGATACCGATAGCGGCGTCGCTTTCGGAACCCGGACTCGTTTGGAATTCCTCACGAGCTTTACGGGTCGGGATCAACTCAATACCCGTCTCGCGATTACCACCCTCGACTCGTTCTCCGGAACCAATACCTTCACCCCGGAAGGCGACCTCAAGTTTGCCGCCGGAGTTTATGGCGAAGGCAGCACCACCGTCGAACTCGATTGGTTGCGCTATCAAACCAATATCGGCGACGTGCAGGTTTCGTTCATTCCGGTGGGGGCGATCGTTCCCGACTTTGCCAGCACCATCAACCCCCTCGACGGCGACGGCGGCAGTGGCGCCCTGTCTCGTTTCGGTACCCGTGCCCCGATCTACAACATGGTTGAAGGATCTGGGTTGGGTCTGACTTACGACGCAGGCCAGGCGGAAATCAGCTTGGGTTACTTTGCCGAAAACGCAGGCAGTCCGACGCGCCGCAACGGCTTGTTTGACGGCGCTTACGGTGCTTTGGCTCAATTGGTGTTCAAGCCGATTAACGGTCTCCAACTCGGTTTTACCTACGTCAATGCTTACCGCAAAGACATGCAAACGGGTAGCCAATTCGCGACCCCGGTCGAGTCGATCGCCCCGCCGGATGGCTTGGCTACGATCAGCAATGCCTACAACTTTGGCCTCGGTTACGATAGTGGCTCCTTCGCTTTAGGCGGTTGGGTCGGTTATACCAACGCGCGGATCCTCGATGAAGGCATCAAAGGCGACCAAGGGATCTTTAACTGGGCCGTCACCCTCGGTGTCAACGCCGGACCTCCGGGAAGCCAAGCGGGTCTGGTCGTCGGGATGGAACCGAAAGTGGTTCGTTCCTACAGCGATCAGGATTTAGAAGGCGCTCTCGAAGATGCGGATACCTCCTTCCACATCGAAGGGTTCTATCAGTACCAGTTGACCGAGAATATCGCGATTACTCCCGGTTTCATCTGGCTGACGGCGCCGGATCATGACGATCAAAACGATGACGTGGTGATCGGGACGATTCGTACCACCTTCCGCTTCTAGATCTTTAAAGTTCCGTCGATCGCCGAGCGCCTGACGGTCGCGATTGACGGTCGATAACAGCCATGACGCCCCGCCTCGCGCGGGGCGTTTTCGCTTGGCAACCCGCGTGGGGCAAACGATCCGGAAAGATCCTGCTCGTCGGAACTCCGAGGAATTTAGGCGACCGACCCCGGGAGAAACCTGCAAAGTCCAGTGGAAAACCGGGGTATAATAGAACGAATCGCGCGATCGCGCTCGAATCAGTGATGAGGATAAATAGCAATGTCAAGTTAGTCCCGAGGGATCCGGTATGTCCTTCGTTTGACCCGAGTTTTGAATCTTTCCTACCCACAACCGTGCGCGATCGGCCTCGATCCCCGAAGTCTTGAAACTCGGCGATCGGCACTCGTGCGATCGTCTCCCTTGACTTTTCAAATACCCTCTATTTTGGCCTGTGGAACTTTCTTGTAAAAGTGAATATGCCCTGCTAGCTTTACTAGAGCTAGCCGATCGCTACGATCGCGGCGAACCCCAACAAATTCGGCAAATAGCCGCTCAACAAAATATCCCCGACCGATATTTAGAGCAGCTTTTGGCAACCTTACGCCGTTGCGGGATCGTTCGCAGTCAAAGAGGCGCAAAAGGTGGCTATTTACTCGCACGAGAACCTTGGAAAATTACTTTATTAGAAGTCGTCGGTTGTATTGAGGGTTTGGATGCCACCTCGTCAGAGGAAGAATCTGCCCTGCGAAGTGTAGAAACGGCTGTAGTTCGCGACATTTGGCAAGAAGCTTGTGAAGCCTCGAATGCGGTTTTGCAAAAATACACGCTTCAAGATTTATGCACCCAGAGGGATGCGCGACAGCAGCTCAATATTATGTATTACATTTAGTTAAAACGTCGTCCTCAACCTTCATATTTTTCTCGATCCCCACAACTTGAGGACGACCGACGGTAGGTTTTATTGTTGCCGATGTCGAATGTAGGTTACTGCAATCGAAAGCGGAGATAACTGTCCATTCAACGATTACCCTTAAGAAATTCTTATGCGTATTGCTCGGAACATCACGGAATTAGTCGGTCGGACTCCTTTAGTCGAACTCAATCGCATTCCCCAAGCCGAAGGCTGTGTCGGACGCATTGTCGTCAAGTTAGAAGGCATGAACCCAGCAGCGTCGGTGAAAGATCGCATCGGCGTGAGCATGGTCGAAGCCGCCGAACGAGAAGGTTTGATAACGCCGGGAAAAACGATTTTAGTCGAGCCGACCTCGGGAAATACCGGGATTGCCCTAGCAATGGTTGCCGCCGCCAAGGGCTATCAGTTGATTTTGACCATGCCCGATACTATGAGTACGGAGCGGCGATCGATGTTACGGGCTTATGGCGCTCAGTTAGAATTGACCCCCGGTTTTGAAGGCATGAGCGGTGCCATTCGTCGCGCCCAAGAAATTGCGGACAATACGCCCAATTCTTATATGTTGCAGCAGTTTCGCAATCCCGCCAACCCGAAGGTTCACCGCGAAACCACCGCCGAAGAAATTTGGGAAGATACGGACGGTCAAGTCGATATCCTGATTGCGGGGGTGGGAACCGGGGGAACGATTACCGGGATTTCCGAAGTGTTGAAACAGAAAAAATCCGGGTTCCGGACGATCGCCGTCGAACCGACCAACAGCCCCGTTCTTTCCGGAGGGCAACCCGGACCGCATAAAATTCAAGGCATCGGCGCGGGTTTCGTTCCCGATGTTTTAAACGTGGACTTGATTGACGAAGTGGTCACCGTCAGCGATGACGAGGCGATCGCCTACGGTCGGCGCCTCGCCCGCGAAGAAGGCTTACTTTCTGGGATTTCCTCCGGCGCCGCCCTCTGTGCGGCTATCCGCGTCGCGCGGCGATCGGAAAACGAAGGCAAATTGATCGTCATGATTCAGCCGAGTTTCGGGGAACGCTACTTGAGTACGCCTCTGTTCCAAGACCCCGAACTGAGCGTTTCAGCCGTTGGCAGTTAGTCGGATAAGCCGTCGCCTTCATGACACCATAAATCAATCACTCTGGCGGGTAACATACCCGCCTTTTGGCTCATCTCATCGCAAGCAATTTCAATAAAAAAAGCGCACGCGGTTCAAAGCGTGCGCTTTTTTCTAAGTTAGAAACTTAACTCGGGTGATGAGATTGAGCTTTAGTCAAAGCTATCAAACTCAAGTCCAGTTTGTTTGTAAACTTGAAGCTGAATCAAGCTGACATTGCGGTAGCGAACGAATCCAGCACCACGGATTTGGAACGAAGAGCGCAATAAGCCATCCGCCGAACGACCGACAGGAGAAGCGGCAAAACGAACCAAGAAGCGAATCTGAGACGCTTTCAGCCCGCGCAATCCAGCAATGATATCCGCATCAGTCCGACCCGTCCCGACTAAGCCGACAAACTCCGTGCTATTGAAGCCCGTTAAGATATCGACTCCGGCACCATTAAACGCCGCTTCCGCAGCACTGAGAATACCAACCGTATCTCCACGTAACAGAGCCGCTTGAACTAACGGCGTGGCGAGCAACTGCTCGACCGGAATTCCCGTTCTCAAGGACAGACCATTCAAGTAGTCGAGAACTGCTTGCGGGACCGCCGGACCGGGAGGAGTCACCGGAGGAGTCACCGGAGGAGTCACCGGAGGAGTCACCGGAGGAGTCACCGGAGGAGTCACCGGAGGAGTCACCGGAGGAGTCACCGGAGGAGTCACCGGAGGAGTCACCGGAGGAGTCACCGGAGGAGTCACCGGAGGAGTCACCGGAGGAGTCACCGGAGGCGTTACCGGAGGAGTCACCGGAGGCGTCACCGGAGGCGTTACCGGAGGGGTCACCGGAGGCGTTACCGGAGGAGTCACCGGAGGCGTCACCGGAGGAGTCACCGGAGTACCAATGGGAAGCGCCGGAGTAATTGGAATGACCGGGGGTTCTGGTCCGATAGGTGAGGGCGTAATCGGGGATTGAGCCTCAGCAGGCTTGGCTCCCGTGAGATTGACTACGGAAGCGGCAGCCGCCGCTACCCCGACAAATAAAAGTTTTGTTCCTGAAGCTTGCAAATTTGAGAATCGCTGTTTTCCGTTCATAAGACCACGTTCCGCTATGTACTCCTAATATTAAATAGGAGAGGAAGCAGTGCGGTTATTACCACTTCCTATGGACAGTTAACCTGGTTTTCAACCGATTGGCCCACAAACCAGGTAAAAGCTACTCGGACTGCCCGTAAAATGCTCGTGCAAACACTCTTGAGAGTCCTTAGCAAAGACGCTTACCATCTTAACCCACCCAGATGTTGGCGATAATTGGCAGCGTCGGCATTGTGCGCGCTGTTGCTAAGCTTTACTAGCTACAAGTCGTGGTTTCATTTTGTTTTCCTCACACCTTAAAAGTAATTTAAGCAGGAATTTACTTGACTAGCCAGCTCAGCCAGAATATTGTGACTGACTCACCAAATATTTGGTGTTTTAGTTAGCAAAGCTTAACCTGCCCGATCGCCTCCCTACACTCTAAGGGTTCTAACGATAACGATCGCTCCTATTAATGAGACTTTTAAAAGGAAATACCGTAAACAATACTGAAGTTTAATCGAACCCCGTCTCCCGTGTTGCCTGTTAAGTCGAGGATACCAAAACTGGTAACTAGAGGAACTCTCCTGAATGGTACCACAGATACTCCCAATGTCAAGTCACGACCCGTCCATTCAGCCATCGCCGTCGCTTGATCTCCCATTGTTGTTGCGAAGCTGCCAAAAACATTAAACTCCGATCCTCCCAACTCATCATTGGGGTCAAAGTTGCTTTCTGTTCGGAAAATTCCATTCCCCAAACCTAACGAAACAAAGGCCAAACTAAAAGGCTTTTGTACGTCTGGGTTGAGAACTAAAATTTTACTAACAACTCCATAAAAACTACGTCCTGTATCGCCTGCCGCATTGTCCCAATCGACTAAGTTTTGAACTCCCACTCCCACTGCAAAATTATTAGGTAAATTGCGACTGGCTTGCAAGCTGATGCTCCCCGCCCCAAAGTTGTTACTTTGTCCCCGTTCGTTCGACAATCCCGTAATCGAAAGGGTTGTTGACAAACCGACGGATTTTTCGGGGTCGCCAAAGCCAATGGAGGCGGCGAAGGCGCCATCTTCGGCGTCGGTGAAGCGGTTGCGCTGGTTGAAGATAAAGCCGACGGATGCATTACCCCAACCACTACCGAACCCTGTAGGTGTTTGATTGCTAATCGCTGGAAAGGTTCCCGGTACGCCGAGGGATCGAGCAATTTCGCGCAATTGATCCCGAGTTAAAGAATTAATTAATAAATCCAAGGTGCGAACTTGCTCGCCGGAAAGGATGACGTTAGAATCGCCCCTTGCTTCCAGACGTTCGATGAGTGGTAGGAGTTCGTCCACTTGTCGCTGTTGCTGCTCGGTCAGATCGAGGTCGCGAGCGAAGCGGAGAATTTGTAAAAGTTCTTGGACTTCCTGTGCGGTAAAACGGCGAGCGGTGGGAACGGGAGGTGGTAGAGTTTCTTCGATTTGAGCGATTTCTTCAGGGGTGAGTGAGTCGAGTAAGGTTTTAATTTGGGCGGCTTGTTCTTCAGATAAAACAACGATCGCCTCGTCTTCTCTCAAACGTGCTTCTAAACTGGCGATGAGGGAACTAATTTCTGTGTTTTGTTGGGGTCGCAAGTTCAACCGTTGAATTTCTTCGAGGACGGCGACGAGTTCTTGAAGTGCTTCTTGAGTCCATCGGTTAGCCACCTCCGGGCGTTCGAGCAGCGACGCTTCTATTTGTTCTCGTTCTCTTTCGCTGAGAGAATCGAGGATTTCTTTGAGTTGTAGGGATTGTCCGGGAGATAAGAAAACTTCACGATCGCCTTGCGCTTGCAGTTCTTTGAGGTCTTGAATTAAAAGCTGAATTTGAGTGGCTTGAGTCGGTCGAAGTCGCAAGTTTTGAACTTCTTCGAGCAACAAAATAACATCGGCGAGTTCCTGTTGATTTAAAACCGCAATTTCTACTGCGGGAAGTTCGAGAGCGCTTTCCAACTGTTCGATTTCTTCGGGAGTCAGAGATGCGAGTAAGCTTTGAACTTGCCTTGCTTGTCGCTCCGAGACAATCAAAACAGGATCGCCCGTAGCTTTTAAGTCCTCCAACTCATCAATGAGGGTGTTAATTTCTGCTTCTTGCTGCGGTCTGAGTTCGAGATCTCTAATCCCTCTGATGAGAATTAATAATTGCTCTAATTCTTGTTGGGTGTAAGCATTATTGCTCTGAGGCGATTGAGAATCCGTGGGGGGGACGGGTCGGGTATTTTGCTTGCTGCGAGGGAAATCGGTCGCAATGGCGGTAGGTTTGACGTCTAAAGTCGGATCTAATGTCGGGTTGGGACTCGCCAGTCCCATGTCGGATCTGACGACCATTGCCGAACTCAAGCAGGCTAAAAAGCCCAGGCGTAACGCAAGCCGTTTGATTAACACTCGTTCTACTCCCCAATCCCAACATTAAACACGTATCAAGTGAACCATATTGTCCTAGGCCATCACAACCCGCATGGCGAGAAATTTTGACCGCCTTCGATTTTACTGCGATCGCCCAGTTGGTTCGAGTGACGCTGTAGGCGAGTGTGGGTGTTCCCCGACGGAAGTGCTGGAGGACATGGCGCGGCGCCGATGAGGGTTGTCGGATGGCTCGAACCGGGACAATCCGTTCCCCATCTTTATTTATGGTTCGCGGCGATCGCCCCGAATTCCGTAAAATTGGGTGGGAAAGGCGAAAATTTCAAGTGACTTTACAATTGAGGCGATCGTACAGTTGGGCTTTCGCCACTTCAAAGCTTTATGACTCGTGAAAACTATTACCAAACATTAGGGATCGATCCACAAGCAACCCCCGCTCAAATCAAGCAGGCTTATCGACGGTTAGCGAAACAATTTCACCCCGATCGCAATCGGGGAAATGGATCCCACGAACAAATTATCCGGATTAATGCCGCCTATGAAATCTTAGGCGATCCCGAACAGCGCCAAAACTACGATCGCGCCCGAGTTTTTGGAGGATCGCGAGCTTCAAAAGGCGATCGTCAACAACGCACTGCCGACGCTCAGAGATCCTATCACGAGTATCGCCAAAGTACCCGCAACCCGGACGAACACTTACAACAATGGCTCAAACAGGTCTATCGTCCGGTCAATCACTTCCTAGCTCGGATTTTGTCATCGTTAGATGACGAAATCGACGAACTCGCCGCCGATCCCTTCGATGATGAACTTCTGGGCAATTTTCAAGAATATCTCGATATTTGCCGCAATTTCCTCGCCAAAGCTCAGCACTCTTTTCGTTCGATGCCCAATCCCAGTAACGTTGCTGGCGTCGCCGCTCACTTATACCACTGCCTCAATCAAGTCGGCGACGGGATAGACGAACTCGAATTTTTCACCTTCAACTACGACGAGCATTACCTGCACCGAGGACAAGAACTCTTCAGAATTGCTGCCGGATTGCGGCGAGAAGCCCACGCTGCGATGAAACAAGTCTGGTAAAGCCATGGTCGAAGGGCGCGATCGCCGCCAACCGATCCCCGATCGCCGAAAAATTAGTTTATCCTTAAAATTGAACGTCGGTTTACATAAATTTACAAGTTCTCATGAAATGTATTATCAATCGCCGCGCTCGCTTTTCAGCCAGTCATCGTTACTGGCTCGACGAGCTGAGTGAAGCGGAGAACCAAGAGCGCTTTGGGTTGTGCGCTCGACCGATGGGACACGGGCATAACTACGTCCTCTACGTGTCGATGCAAGGAGAACTCGACGAATACGGTATGGTTCTCAACCTCTCCAACGTCAAACACGTCATCAAAAACGAAGTCACCGGACAACTCAACTTCTCCTTTCTCAACGAAGTGTGGCCGGAATTTCGCCAAACCTTGCCGACCACGGAAAATATGGCTCGTGCGATCTGGCATCGCCTGGCACCTCACTTACCGCTCGTGCGGATTCAACTCTTTGAACATCCCGAACTTTGGGCCGATTACGAAGGAAAAGACATGGAAACGTATCTCACCGTAGGAACTCATTTTAGTGCCGCCCACCGTCTCGCCCGTCCCGATTTAAGTTATGAAGAAAACTGCGAAATCTACGGAAAGTGCGCCCGTCCCAACGGACACGGCCACAACTATCATTTAGAAGTCACCGTTAAAGGCGAAATCGACGAAAGAACCGGGATGCTCGTCGATTTAGTCGCCTTAGAAAAGGCGATCGAAGATAACGTCGTCGAACCGTTCGATCACACCTTTTTAAATTACGATATTTCCTATTTTGCCGATGTCGTGCCGACGGCGGAAAATATAGCCATTTATATCGGTCAATTACTCAAAACTCCCCTTAGAGAACTCGGCGCCGAACTGCACAAAGTCAAATTAATTGAAAGTCCGAATAATTCTTGTGAAATTTATGCGGCGGACTTACCGGAAATGAACAAACCGCTTGAAATTGCCGCGCCCGTGTTTGCAGGGGTGTAATTGAGCCGACCCGTCGAGAGAAAATCTCCTTTTTGTATCCGCCTTTTTGTGTTCGATGGAGGCGATCGCCACTTGAGAAGTTCTATAGATAGCATTTCTCAATTCAACGATCGCAGATCCCCCTAAAGTTCCCCTTCAAAAGGGGGACTTTAGGATCGGGTTCCTACCTCTCACCGATGGTTTCGTCTACTTTTTCACCTTAGCGACGATCGTGCGGTGACGGGGCGTACTTTTTTGAATCGTCGGTCTTTCAAATCCCGCGTCGATAATTTCTCGTTCCATATCAAAAGAGAAATACCGATCTAAATACGGCTCCGTACTTTTGAGTAAAGTCAAAATATAAGGTGGCATTTTGACATAACTATCCGCTTGGGGATTCATGTCCATAATCGCCAAATATCCTCCGGGACGCAGCAAGCGCCTTGCTTCGTGCAGAATTTGCCGGGAGGGTTCCTGGGGGAGTTCGTGGAACATCAAACAACTCGAAACCAGATCGAAATGATTCTCCGGGAGTCCGGTGGATTCGGCGGCGGCGTGAACCCAGCGAATCTTTGCACCGCGTTCTTGGCTGCGATAGTCGGCGACGGCTAGAAAATAAGGGGATAAATCGACTCCCGTTAATTCCGCTTGGGGAAAGAGTTCTTGTAACGCAAAGGTACTCATCCCGACGCTACAGCCGAGATCGACGATCGCCCGTGGAGTTTCACTCAATTGCGGTTTGAGTAAATCGTGATAACTCTGACGCAATTTAGCATCGCCGTGGGGATCTTCCCCGGACCAAATCGTGGCGTGAACGGCGTAGGCGGCAACTTCGACCTCGCTGGCGGCTTCCCAACTGAGATTGCCGCGTTCGTAGGCGTGAAAGGAACGCAGGTAATAGTCGGGATAGACGAGATCGGGATTTTTGATTTTAGCCATTTCCACGTCCCAATTACGATCGCGCAACGCCTGCGATCGCTCGATCCAAGAAACACCAATTCGTTCGGCCCGTTTAATCATCATTTGGCGCGCTTGGTGTTTGGCAAATTTCGCTAAAGGAGGAATTCCCAGCAAGCCGTTAATCAGTCGCGAAGCCAATCCCGGGGGAGGTGGTGCAGCTACAGTCATGATGCCGATCTCAGATGTGGATAGTCAATTGTGGAAGCTAGTGTATCAAGGCTGACGGTGCAAAAAAACTGCAATTTTGAGCGGTTTGAGTGTTCTCGGATCGAGCTTAGTTTCCTTGGAACTCCTTCGTCTTTTTAAGAGCGAACAGTAATTCCATCTCGGCTTGCTCCGGTTGGGGCCAAGTGGCGGTCACGCCGATACCGCGAATGGACTGGAGAATGGCGGTTGTTCCCGCCGGAATGTTACCTCCAGAGAATAACAGCAGGGTTTGGAGCGGATCGATCGCCCGCTCCATATCGAGGTAGAAATAGCCGTAGTTGGGAGTGGGCAAACTTCCGGCGATCGCGCCGAAATTATCGCTGTTGCGTAAGCTCGGACTCGGCCCGGCGGCGATCGCATCGGCAATCGGTCCGCCGAGGGTCAGTAAGACAGTGTTATCGTCCAACCATCCATAACTGACCACCGCACCTTGTTGGGGAATTCTCCAATCTTGAAAGTCAATCCCGTTAACGGTTCGAGAACTGATTTCCAAGGCGAAAGGCAAGCCATTTTGAGCTAAATTCTCCAGTTTGTTTAAGGTCGTGGCAGCAGTAGTGCGATCGCTGGTTTCAAATAAGAGGGCGCCGCCAAAGCCAATCTGACTTAACATGCCTTCTTGAGAAGCAACCAGTCCGATCGCAAATTCGCCGTCCATCCAGCCGAACAGGTCGCGGTCGGCGTTAATGTTGACAAATTGATTGACGCCAGTTCTGACTAGGGTGACAAACTCTCCAATAGTTGGGGAAGTTTGAGATTGCGCCACCAACACCGACCAAATTTGTGAGAGGGGGATGCCGCTGACTAAGGCGATCGTTTCGCTGGGGAGGCGATCGAGTAGTTTACCGGAAATGGGTTCGCTCTGTTCGGGGAGTAAGTTCGGATCGACGGCGGAGATGGCGCGAACGTAGATACCTCGGTTGTCAACTCCTCCGGCGATCGCGATCGCCTGCACTGCATTAGTTTCGGGCAGTGCTACGGGACTTTCAGCTAATCCGCGATCGACCGCTCCTATCATCGACCCGTAGTCGGGTAAGTAGAAATGAAATAAGGGGTCATCTACCCCCAAATCGTCCGCGAGTAGTTTTTTAAAACTTTTCTCTTGGGAACCGCCGACATTTTTAGCGACCAGAGAGGGCTCTCCTTGAAAGACATCGATCGCCCGTTCCACAGTGGCTCGACTGTCGGAGAGAACTAGTTGATTTTTCAAGCGCGTATAATAACTCGGCGCACCTTCCGAGGGAATGATTTCGGAAATGGTCACCCCGTTATATTCAATCTCTTGTTGTTTGAGATTTTCTTGAGATTTTAAATTACGCTGAAATAACCACGCTCGCAATGGATTTTTGATGCCGACCACTGCCAGCAATTCCGATTGGGTTTCCCTCGGTTCTGCACCTTCTTCGGCGGGCAGCCACGCGAGCATGATATTGCCGACCCAAGGTTTTAAGTCTCGATCGTAATCGAGATTATTGGCTGTAAAAACTTCATTTTTGAACGATTCAATTCCTCGGGCGATCGCCGCCTTACTTTCCGCATTGCCAAATTCACTTAATTTTTGCCAAGGTTGGCGATCGTTGACCAGATAAGCCGCCATAAATGCTTCGTCGGGAACGACTTTAGCGCTATCTTCGGGATTGGAGCCACTCACGAAGGCACCGCGAAAATAAAAATAAGCGCCAGAGATCCCGACGGCGATCGCCACCGCCACAACTAAGCGGGTTGGAAAGGACTGTTTTTGTTCGGACATATTAATTGAAAAATGCGATTTTCTCTACAAGCATAAACGCGATTTTTCAATTTGTCCGATTCTTAAGAAATCTTTTTATCCATATTCATTCGATCGGCGATCGTTCGATAGAGATCGCTCAGCTTTGTGGAGATTTCTAAATCCTTAGAGGGAAAAATCATACCGGTTTTCAAAAATAATGAGAGAGATCGAGGGTAGGGATACGGCACTGCCGTGTCCTTACAGGCGATCTCTCTCCATCGAGGGTTTATAAAAATGGTATCAGATCGGTTGAGGACAGCTATTCTCGATCCCCAATTGATAAGTTTGACGGGCTGGCAAGATGCCTGTTCTACAGTGGGCGGAGGCAGACCCGATCGGTGTACTAGAGCGTTTTTAGATTTCCTGATTTCTGATTCCCTACTCCCCGGCAGGCAAAATGCCTGCACCGCAGGGTTTACCAGGGCGTTCCAATCATTGTAAAAGCCGCCCAAAAATAGGGATGAGAAAAAGTCAGATCGCCGATATTTCCTGTTACTTCTTTCGGTAATTCTATAGACCCGCGAACCGTCGTTAAATGACCGTTTTCAATGCGAACCTCACCCCGTAACATAGCTAATTGAGCTTGTCGGAGTGCCTCAGTTTTAATGGTTTGGTCTTGGAGGCTCAATTGTCGATAAAATTCACTCATCAGCCCTAAAGTGCCTTCGTCATCCACTTGCCACAAACTGGCTAAAACTGATTTGGCACCCATTTTGACGGCTAATCCGGCAAAACCTAATTCAGCTTCTTCCGTTCCCACTGCTGTTTCGCAAGCACTCAAGACTAATAATTCTACAGGTTGCTGCTTGAGTCCCAATTCTCCTAAGCGATCTAACGATAAACGACCATCCCAAAATTGAATGTAAGACTGACGCCGTTCGTTTTCCGACTCGAACCAAACGTGGGTGGCTAAATGAACGATTCCAAAGCGATCGCGATCGCGCTGTTCCTCAAAGTTTTTAAGGGTAAATTCTTCGTTTAAAAAAGCTTCTCCGGGCCATAAGTTTCCGGCAATTGTCGATAGTTCGGAAGGAACGGCAGGTAGGGGCAACATATTGGGGTCTTGAAATTCTGAAGCCCCCATTGCTAAAACAGGAAGTTCTTTTAAATTTTGATAACTCGCATCGGTGAGGGTGACGCTGGGAATTAAACCGAGACGATATTTTTCGATTAAAAACTGTTCGCCGTCGTGAAGGGCCGCGAGGGGAATGGCGCGCAATCCAGCATCGAGGGAAAACATGAGCAAGTTGACCCCTCGTTCTCCTAATTGCTGTTCGAGGGGGGCAATCAGCCAATTGTAGAGTTGTCTCGACGGCCCGAGGTAACTTTCGGTGTGAACTTTGCGCGGATTGGTTAACTCCGAGAGCAAGCGGGTGACCTCGTGCCTCAAGGCGAGACGGTTGGCGCCGGGAATGCGGCGAGCGATCGGATGACCTTCTGCGGTGATAACGACCAATTCGAGGGCGTCAGGGAGGGAAATAAGGTAAATAACCGCAGGTTTGAGATTGGTTTTTTGGGCGATCGCACTGAGATATTCGCGGACGTTGGTACTCTGGCGCGAGTTTTTCTCGGTGGAAATTCCTAATGAGGTGCTGAATTCTTGAGTTCGCATCCATTCGATGTCTGCGATCTCTAGGCGAGACTCGGGTTCTAAGTTGCTTTCTGCTAGCGCCACTGGCGTAGAGGCGATCGCCTCTACGTTGTTGGAATTGAGGACGACACTCCCAGGATCTGTCTCTAGCGCAGTTGCTTGGGTGGGGTTGGCTGCATTCGGGGCACGAGTAGCGGCAGATTGCGCCTCTTCGACGACGATGGTGGGGCGATCGCTCCCCTCTAACATCGTCGGCAATTCGGGAATTTCCGGCACTTTGGCAATCGCCTCTGACCCAGGTAATTGAGGAGTGACTAAAGGCGCTTGAGGGACTGGCGGTGCTTCAATTGGCGTTTGTACCGGATCGATCGCCAAATTTGCCAGATTTTCAGGGTTTTGTGCTTCTGGAATGGCGATCGCCCTCGCCGATTCGGCGGAGGGGGGTTCGCCAACGATCGCCGGATCGATCTGTATGGGCTGTACGGGGTCAACCACTGTAGTTTGGGGCGGCGATTGGCTCTCTACAGGGGTACTCTCTACAGGGGTACTCTCTACAGGCGCACTCTCTACAGGGGTACTCTCTACACTGGCTTGTTCTGGAACGGGAGGCGCTTGCACCACGGGTTCGCTTTCCGATTCGATCGCCGGGGGTACGGTTTCCGTCGTTGTTGGCGAGGGTGAGGGCTGTTCCCTTTGGGGTTCGACTTGCGGTTCTACCCTCGATTCTGCTTCTGGTTTGTCCGCAGTTGTGGGAGTGCGTTCGCGGACTGAGTCCACAGGAGTATCGCTCTCAGTCGCTGCTGAGGTCGGTTTTGTGGTTGTGGCAGGTTGGGAATCACTCGGCTGGGGTTGGGATGCACTCGCTTCGCGATTGGGAGCGATCGAACCTTCCCTGGGACTCGAACTCGGTTGTTCCGATTCTGAGGAGTCCGAGGAGTTGGATGTAGATTCATTTACATTCGCACTCGATTCACTCTCGCCGACCGTTGGTTGTTCTGTTTCGGTGTCCGATTCCGTTTCAGTGTCGGTTTCAGTTGCAGTGTCGGTGTCCGATTCCGTTTCTGTTTCAGTTTCTGTTTCGGTGTCCGATTCCGATTCCGTTTCTGTTTCTGTTCCTTCTTCAAGCTCTTCCTCGGTGCGATCGCCGCACTGAGTTTCATCGCTACATTCAGAATCGTTTTCTTCGTCCTCTACTTCCTCTAGTTCCTCGGTATTGCTGCTATTCTCTTGAATTTCATCGGAACTCAAGCGAACGACGCGATCGGATACCGATTGATTCGCTTCCAACGTTTCGCCGGACCCTGTGGTAATTGCTGCAGCCGTTCCGTTGGGTGTAGCACCATCCCCATCCGCATCGCCGATTTCAAAACTTTCCTGTCCGTGGGCGATCTCCACGCGACCGCCTTCGGGTGCAGCCGTGGAAATACTCGCTTCTACGCCATTGCTCGCCATAAACGAGTCTGTGGCGCGAAAATGAGCGGGGGTTTGAATTGTCACGTCGCCGCCAACTTGACCGCCTTCAGTGCGAATCGAAGCCACTTCAATATCGTTCGCGTCCGTGACTAACGTAACGGGGGCGCCTTTGCCCGCGATCGATGCCGAGGCGATCGCCCCGGTCGAAATCCCGGTCGCGGCCCTCAAATTAATTTCGCCACCGTCGCCAAATTCCACCGAACTATTTAAGTCTTCCGTGGCGATCGCCCCTTCAAAACTCCGGAGGTCGATCTTGCCGCCTCGGGTGCGGATATCGCCCATCGAGATCCCATCCCTCGCGATAATTTCCACCGCCGAACCCTCTCGGTCGAGGGTCAAATTTTGCTGAAATTCAGCCGACCCACTCGCTTCGATCGCCACCGATCCGGCAACGGTCACCGCCCGATCGAAGCGGATATTCCCCCCGCGTGCAATCAGTCGGTCTAAAGGGGTTTGGGCGCCGACCGCATCGCCGATCGCGATCTGACCGTCTCCCGCGTCGAGCATCAATTGGCGATCGCCGTCCACGGATCCGCTCAATTCCAGATCTCCGAGCCCTTCGCCCGTGGTCAGGGTCGTATCTTCACTTAAAACCGTCGGACCGTCAATCTGAATCGTTTCGCCATCGGCGATCGCCCCGTAACCCGGATCGATAGACGTGGCGGCACTCAGGGAGATCCGACCACTACCGTTATCCCCATCCGTCGCATCGAGCCAACCGCGATCGATGGCGATCGCCCCTTCGCGACTGACTAACTCGATATCGCCCCCATTCGAGGCGATCGACGCCGCGTTTACGTTCCCTCTCGCCTCTAAAAATACCTGTACGGCGGAATCTTCGGCGGCGATCGAACCGACGGTCAAACTGCCGGATTCCTCAGTTTCCAGATGGGGATTCCCGTTAATGTTGCCCGCCGATCCGGTTCCCGGTAAAACACTATGTTCTAAACGGACTGCCCCGGCGCTCAAGGTCAAGCGATCGCCGTCCACCAGGGAGATCCGACCCGCTTCGAGGGATCCCATCGTTTCCACGGTCAAACTCGAACCCGTGTAATTGCCGAAAATAATATTCCCTCGGGCGCTGAGAACCGTGGGAGTCGCACAGCTTCCCTCAACACAGCTTGCCCAGTTCGCCGCTTCGCCGTTGCGTTTGACAATGGCCAGATCGCCGCCACTCGACAGCCGTGCATCGAGCCGGATCGAGCGATCGCTGACAATTGTGAGATCTCCCCGACTGCTGAGACTGGACTCGTCATGATTGAGAATTTCAATATCTGCGCCACGCCGCGCCTCAATTTCTAAGCTATCTCCCGCTTGAGCGACAAACGGATGCGAGAGACTGTCGCGGAACATCGCGACATTGCCCGCGCGCAGATGCAGGGTTCCGCTTGTTTCCAGGTCGCTGCGAACTAAGGTCAAATTGCGCGCCGACCACAGCAGCGCCGCATCCGCACTCACTTGATTGGCGACGAGATCGCCGTTGTAAACTTGCAAACCGGATCCGGACAGTTCGATACTGCCGTCGTCGTTGACCGTAATATCCGTTGCGTTGCCGCCACTGCCCCCAGTGAGCAACCGAGGTAAAAGGAGTGAGGAATAAAAGCGAAAGGGGTTTTCCCACCACTGTTCCAACCACGTATAAGAATCGAGTTCCAAGTCGAGCAGCATTCCCGGTTGGCTGAGGCGCACGATGCTTTCACCGGGAACTGCAGCGACAATCACTTGACCGTCCGGGGCCGAAAGGGTTCCGGAACTGACGATCGTACCGCCGATTAAGGTGAGATTTTGGCCGCGTCCGACGGCGAGATCCCCGATATTGACGATCTGCTGGGGTTGGAGACTGGTAAAGGCAAAGGCATTCGGGGTTCCTTCTAAGTTGCCATAGGCGTTCGATCCGGTGCTGTAGAACCATTGCCAATTGCTCGGATCGCCGAAGCCGAGGCGATCGGCGGTGGTGGCGGTGAAGGATGCGGGAACGTCCAAACGGGCTTGAGATCCGAAGATGATGCCCGCCGGGTTGACTAGAAAGAGGTTGGAATCGCCTCCGGTGACTTGAATTAAGCCATTAATGACCGACGGATCGCCTCCCGTGACGCGGCTAAAAATGTTGAGAATGTCTGGATGGGAAACAAAGGTAGCGATTTGACCTTCGGTGAGGCCAAACTGCTCGAAACTGTGGAAGAGGTTCGTACCACTGTTGGAGCGATCGCCGCCGGAGATCTCGAACAGGTCGCCGTCTTGAGTGACGACGGTGGTGCTATCTTGGCGGACTTCGACGGACTGACTCCAACCGGGTTGGCTGGCGATCGCCCAGGTCAAGGGCAAGAAAGCGATCGATAGGTAGATGCGCGTCAGGGGAGATGACATAATAACTGTTCTCCTGTTTGGAGACGATCTCGGTGAGTTCGACTCGATCGCAACAGGATATTCTCTGTCGTTAGTAAAATTGTATCCTAGGATTTCATCGGGTAGACAATCCTCCTTTAAAGCAAGATTTTAGTTTTGCGTGTAATTTTTTAATGAAATTTTGCAAAAAAAATAAATTTTAATTAAAGTGACCCAGGGGATTGGAGGGAGCGAAAAGGGTTTCAAAAGTTGCACGGTTTTGATAAGCCCAATCCGAACCGATGCGGTTTCCCCGGCGCCTGTCAGCATGGGGTCGTGGGGCGATCGCCAAAAAAATATAATTCCCTCCGATCGCCCGATTTTTACGGGCGATCGCCGAATCGTCAAAAGACTATCGCTGAGGGGCGATCGCCCGTGAGGTCGGCGCGACGGTCTTGTTAAAATTCGACGGCGCCTTTACAGACTCTTCAAGGTTTTAACCTACTCAAAATCCGCAAAATCGCTCATAACTGAAATGAGGAGCGATCGAGAACTAGGGTGCGGTTTTGGAAAGATTCAGACCGAATCCGACGGCGCGCGAATGGGGAATTTGGCCGGATTAAAATAAAAGGAACCTCGGCCAGTCGCGAAGTTTGTAAGCATAAAGAGACTTCGGATCGATATTTTTCGAGAGATTGTTGCTACTTCCCGGCTACAGCACGAGCCGTTTTAACGGTTCGCAATCGCCCGGCGATCGCCACTCACTGCACACCAGCTAAAACCACGAGTCCTATGGGAGTTTCCGTTCCATTTGTAGATTTATCGGTACAACACGCCCCGATTGAAGACGAAATCGAACGGGCGATCGCCTCGGTGGTCGAACGCGGCGATTTCGTGTTGGGTCGAGCTCTCGGCGAGTTCGAGGCGGCGTTCGCCCGCGCCTGCGGGGTCGAATACGGGGTAGGAGTCGCCTGCGGGACCGACGCGATCGCCCTCGGTCTGCAAGCCTGTGGCATCAAGGCGGGAGATGAGGTGATTTTACCCGCCAATACCTTTATCGCCACCTTAATCGGCGTGTTGCGATCGGGGGCGACTCCGGTTTTAGTCGATTGCGAACTCGATACCGCCGAGATCGACCTCGACGCTGCCGAACGGGCGATCGGACCCCAGACCCGGGGGATCCTTCCCGTTCACCTGTACGGACAGATGGTCAGTCCCGAACGACTTCAACAACTGGCGATCGCCCATAACTTAGTGATTTTTGAAGATGCCGCGCAAGCTCACCTTGCCGAACGAGAGGGCAAAAAGGCCGGATCGGTCGGCTTAGCTGGGGCGTTTAGCTTTTATCCCAGCAAGAATCTCGGCGGTATCGGCGATGGGGGAATGTTGGTGACGGGCGATCGTGAAGTCGCCCAAAAAATGCGAACCTTACGCAACTACGGCGCCCCCCAAAAATATCGCCACGTGGAAATCGGCACCAACAGCCGCCTCGATACCCTCCAAGCTGCCGTCCTCAACGTCAAACTGCCCCATTTACCCGCCTGGAACCGATCGCGCAATGCTGCCGCCAGCCACTACGATCGCCTCCTCGCCCCCCTGCGCGATCTCGGCATCGTCCCCATCCTCAATCAAAGCGGTACGGGCCACGTCTATCACCTCTACGTCATCCGCATTGACGACCGTTGCCCCCTCGACCGCCAGACCCTCCAGGATAAACTAGAAGCCCAAGGCATCCAGACGGGCATTCACTACCCCATTCCCTGCCACTTGCAACCGGGCTATCGCCATTTGGGCTATCATCCCGGACAATTCCCCCACGCAGAACAACTCTGCGAGCAAATTTTATCCCTGCCCATGTATCCCGGTCTCGACCTGCCCCAAATCGAGACGGTCGTCGAGGCGATCGCCCTCGCCATCTCCTAACCTCACCCTCCCGCTATACCATGCAGCTCGACCGCAAATTCCCAACCCTTCTCGACCGCTATTACGGCTGGATCGTCATCGGCGCGATCGCCCTCCTCTACGCCCCGTTAATCGCCCACTGGTACGACGGCTGGCTCAATAAAAATATCAGTCTCGAACACGAATACTTCAGCCACGGTTTAATTGGCTTGCCCTTCGCCGCCTATATCGCCTGGATCGACACGCGATCGCGCTGGCGCCGTCTCAACGAAGTCACCCATCCCCTCGCCCTCCCCTTCCTCATTACCGGGGGCATCTTCTACCTCAGTGGCTTACCCGACTTCACCAACCTCTCCTTTCCCCTCGTTCTCATCGGCGTATGCCTCTGGTTTAAAGGCATTCCCGGGCTAAAACTGGAAAAATTCCCCCTCTTACTCGTCATTCTCGCCACCCCTAACGAAATTCCTTACTTAATATCCCCTTATACCCTGCCCCTACAAGCTTTTATTGCCAGTTGTGCCGGGTTCATTTTGACCCATTTTGATGTCCCCGTCACCGTCGAGCAAATTTACCTCTACGTCAACGACAAAATCGTTGAAGTCGCCCCCCACTGTTCCGGCTTGAAAATGTTGTTAACCAGTCTCTACGTTGCCTTAATGTTGTTGTACTGGACCGGAACCTTAAGATCGCGCGGCAAAACCCTGACCTTTTTAGGCAGCACGGTGATTTTAAGCGTCACCGCCAACATCATTCGTAATACCCTGCTGACCTTCTTTCACGGGACGGGTCGCGAGCAGATCTTTGCTTGGTTGCACGAAGGATGGGGCGGAGATCTCTATTCTGCCTGTATGTTAGGACTGCTGATTCCTTTATTAGGCTCGATTGAATGGATTGCGGATTACTTCCATCCGGGAACGGAGTTAGAAGAGAGTTAATGTAGAGAAGAAGCAAGAGGGAAAAGCAACCAGGGAAAAGCTAGAAGTCTGTGGGGTGCGCAAGGCGATCGCCTTGCACCCAGACCCCAAGACCAATACAAAAAATGAGGATGAGTAAATTTTAAATCCGTTGAATCTGAAATCGACCGGGGAAAGTCGCCAAATTCCTGTACGGACACGGTAATGCCGTGTCCGTAACACAAATAAACTTCAAAAGCTGTTTATTCAAAAGATTTATTCAAAAACATATTATAATTAGCTATAAATCCGCTACTTTATCGATAAAATCTAGCCACTTAAAACAGCAATCAAAGCGCAAATTTCAAAACTAGAATGACCTAGCTCGAACTGTAAGATCTTCAAAACGACACGATGGATTTAACTAAATTAAAACGCCATTATGGATTAAATAGACTATTATTAGTCGGATTTCTCATCTTGCTGTTCGTAGCCGGTGCAATTCCCGGATACTTGAGCGGAAAATGGGAGTGGATGCAACCGCCTTCCGTCCACCGATTGAAAGAAATTAAGCAAATCCAAGACCGGGGTGTCGAACTCTCGAACTGGGAAACTTTGCGAGGTAAAAAACTTCTCATTAGCGGTCAGAAGTGGTTCCGCCAGGACGTGCGACGTTCGCAACGGGACGCCGAAGGCGTATCGCGCGACGGCCAACAAGCCATAATCATGTTTATGGTTCAAAATGGACCGATGGATCGCCCTCAAGTCGAGTGGACCGACATCAACGGTTATTGGCGCTGGAAGTCGGACTCGGAGCGTCAGCTCGAATTTACAGTAACGGCGCAAGATATTGCCCGATCGCGTTCCAGTGAAGTCGAGGGGGAAAATCAAGTCGATCGGAACTTAAATCAGAATGGAAATCGGGATGAGACCCAGTCGGTCACGGCGCGATTTTTCCGCACTTGGACGCCATCGCAAACCTATGCGGCGATTCAGTGGTACGCTTGGCCCGAGGGCGGGTCGCCGAACCCGAGTGCCTGGTTTTGGCGAGATTTAGGCGCCCAAGTCCGAGGCGATCGCGTTCCCTGGGTGGCGGTCAGTGCGATCGTACTTATCGAGCCCTTGGGAGATTTGGAGCGATCGCGCGCGGATGCAGAAGCCCTGGGAAAAGACATCCAAGCGGCATTAATCGCCCATTCGTTTCGAGGGAGTGAATAACGGTGAAACCGATCGACCCGGCAGGAAAAACCGAGCGAAAATCGCCATTGGCGCCGAACGTCGCGACTCCAATTGATGGCAGACGGGCGATCGTGGCGATCGCCCTGGCCACCGTTCAAGTCAGTTGCACCGCCTTGGCGGCGATCGCGCAATTCCCCTTCAATCCCCCCGCGTCGCCACCTTCCGAGCCGCGAGCATCTGCCCGCTACTGCCCGGCAGACGGCGATCGAACCGCTATCCAAACCGCCCCAGCCGCCCCGGCAACCCCCTTCGATCGCCTCCCGAACCTGCAAGCCCCTCCCCCCGCCGCGCCCTCCCCTGCCCTGCCGACGGCGCCACCGGACGAGCGCCCCGCGCCCTTACCCCTATCCGCCTTACCCAATCCCGTCTATCGCCTCGGACCGGGAGACCAAATTTACATCGACGTCCAACCCTTCCAAGACCGTAGCGGTGCCAATCCCATCAACGCCGAAGGTCAAATCGTCCTTCCCTTAATCGGCACCGTCAACCTCAACGGACTGACCCTCGAACAAGCCCAAATCGCCCTACAACAAGCCTTCAACCGCTACTTAGTCAATCCGCAAATCCGGGTCACCCTCTTGGTCAAGCGTCCCGTGCGCGTCACCCTCACTGGAGAAGTCACCCAACCGGGATTTTACAGCCTGCCCCCGGAAAGCGCGCGTCTCACCGATGCCCTGCGCTTGGTCGGGGGGACGACGCCCTCCGCCAACCTGCGCGCCGTGCGCTTGCGGCGTCTACTCCCGGATGGATCCCCCGTGGAAGTCACGATTAATTTACTCGATCGCCTGAAACAAGGGGTAGACTTGCCCGAAATTCCCCTAGTTCAGGGAGATACGATCTCGATTCCCCGCTTGTCCCTACAGGAAGCGCGCGGCTACGATAGCAGCCTCGCCGGGCGATCGATCTTGGGAAACCCCCAGCCCGTCTCGATCCGGACGATCGGCGAAGTCACCCAACCGGGCTTTTATAATTTACCGCCGTCGGTCAGTCCGGTGGCAGATGCTTTGCGCTTGGCGGGAGGAAGCACCCCCATCGCCGACTTGCGGGCCGTGCGCGTCTGTCGCTATCTCGACAATGGCGAAGTCAGCGAAGAGGTGGTCAATTTGTACGACCCCCTGCGATCGGGGGCGCCCCTAGACGAGCTGCGCCTCGGCAATGGCGATGTGGTGGTGGTGCCGAAATTAGATTTTGCCCAAGCGGACAACTACGACAGCAATCTAGTGGCGAGTTCGACCCTCGCGGCGCGCCAACCCGTGGCGGTGACCATTCTCGGCGAGGTGGCCCAACCGGGATTTCAAGTGCTGCCCTTTTCCCCGCGTCCCGTAGCGGATGCGCTGCTGACGGCTGGGGGAATTACCAGCGAGGCGGATTTGCGAGGGGTCACCGTGCGCCGGGTGCTGACGGACGGACGCACGAGCGAGACGAAAGTGGATTTGTACACGCCACTACAAACGGGCAGTCCCTTACCGGACCTGCGTTTGGGCGATGGGGACGTGGTGTTCGTGCCGAAGGTGGAGTCGAATACGGACGAGTATTACGATCGCGTGTTGGTGTCGCGATCGACCTTGGCTCAACCCCAAATCGTCGTGCGAATTTTAAGTTACCCTGGAGGAGGAATCAGTATCGCGCCCCTGCCCAATGGCAGCACGATCGCCGATGTCTTGAGTGCGGTTCCCTTGCAACAAGCCGATCTGGGTAAAATTCTATTAGTTCGCTTCGATCCGGAACAAGGGAAAGCCATCACCCGGGAGATCGACGGCAAAAAGCTGTTGATGGGCGATCCGTCCCAGGATATCGCGCTCCAGCATCACGACGCGATCGTAATCGGTCGCAATTTGATTAGTAAAATTACTTATGCGTTGAGTACGTTTACGCAGCCGTTCCGCGATGTTTTGGGCTTTTTACTGTTTTTCGATACCTTGAGAGACAGTGCGAGCGATTTATTCGGTCCGGGTTCGGACAATAATAATAATTAAATGATTCAGGGTTTCTCGAAAGTGAAAGTTACGGCGTAGACGAGGCGATCGCGCGCTCTCGATGATTTTAGATGTTTTAATAAAAGGAGCGGGAATTCCCCGATTCTACCGAAGGTGAATCGTGGGATGAAAGCGACTCTTCGGCAAATCAATTATAATCTTATCATCTGGCTATATCGGCGATAATGTTCAAGGCGTACAAATACCGCATCTATCCAACCCACGAGCAACAAGCGACTTTAGCCAAGAGCTTTGGTTGCTGTCGTTGGTATTGGAACTATGCGTTAAATTTGTGCCAAGAGACTTATCGATCGACCGGAAAAGGCTTGTCAAGGGGTTATCTCCAGGGATTATTACCTGCCCTCAAAAAGGAATACCCTTGGCTTAAAGAAGATGTCTATTCCCAATGCTTGCAAGTCGTGGCGTTGAACTTATCGACCGCTTATCGAAACTTCTTTGAGAAACGGGCAAAATTACCCCGATTTAAATCCAAGCAGGGAAGGCAATCTATCAGTTATCCTCAAAATGTTAAGTTTGAGGGAAATTACATCAAACTGCCTAAAGTTGGGTTAGTGCGTTGTCGTCAGCATCGAAGTTTTGAGGGAAAAATCAAAACTGTAACCCTCTCCAAAAATCCAGATGGTAAATATTATGTTTCAGTTTTGGTGGAGGGTAGAGAAGAACCTGCCTTTCCCTCAACTGAAGGAAAAGCAATTGGCATTGATTTAGGGCTGACCGATTTTGCGATTACCAGTGAGGGGTCGAAATACAATAATCCAAAGCATTTTGATAAACACGCGCGAAACCTAAAAAGAAAACAGCAAAAACATGCTCGAAAAAGGAAAGGCAGCAACAACCGCAATAAATCGCGGGTAAAAGTTGCCAAGATTCACGCCAAAATAAGTCGCTGTCGTGAAGATTTTCTCCACAAGCTATCCCGTAAGATAGTGAACGAAAACCAAGTGATTGTGGTCGAATCCCCCCTAACCCCCCTTAATAAGGGGGGAACTAAACGGGGGATAGGCATGGTTCGCCATCACCAACTCGCCAAAGCGATTAGTGATGTCGGTTGGGGGATGTTTTGTACGATGTTGAAGTACAAGGCTGAATCAGAAGGAAAAGTTTATCTAGAAGTCGATCGATTTTTTCCTTCTTCTAAAACCTGCCATGTATGCCTCAATCAAATCAAAAGCTTGTCTCTTGATGTAAGAAGTTGGACTTGCGAACATTGTCAAACCCATCATGACAGGGATATCAATGCCGCCATCAATCTCAAAAATGAAGGCTTACGGATATTAGAGTTAGGAACTCGCTCTACTGCCCTTGGAGGGGATGTAAGACGAGGTGGTAGAACTTCAGTTCTATCTAGCGCAGTCCCCAGTGAAGAGGGAAGCCGCTATTGAATCAAAGATTACAATAGCGGTAGTTCACACGTTCGAGCTTTTGAGCGACTGGTATCATGGCCCTACCGATTCTTAAGCGTTACGCGATCGCCTTCAGTCAATATAAATGGTTTGGATTTGGCGCCTTTGTCATTGTCTTGGGCGCGGCGGGATTTGTGGCGATGCAACCGTCGCCAGCCGAACGCTATCGAGGGGCGGGTCACCTCCGTTATACTACTCCTCCGGTGACCTTTTCGCAAACTGGAAGCGTCATCCAAGAACAAGGGCGCAAACTGCCAGAAAGCGTTTTGAAATCGGAAAACGTGATCGAAGCGGTGAGCAAACAGGTCAACGAAGATCCGAAAGTTGTTGAAAAAAATACCCGGCTTCGGTTTGTCGAGCGCGAGGATAGCGAGCCATTTATCGAAGTATATTTCGACGACGACAACCGCCAACGAGCGGGAGAAGTAACGGGTGTTTTGATGAAAACGATGATCGAGCAAAGCCGCTTGATCAATAGTTCGGCGTTGCGCGGTCGAATCGCTGCCATTGAAGAACGTTTACCGCAAGTGATCGAAGAATTGCGTCAGGCGGAACGAGAATTAGAGCAGTTCGAGCGGGAAGAAGGGGTTTCGATTTTAGTGGCGAAAAGCGGCAATTTAGCCGAATCGATTGTTGGGAATCAAGCGCAACAGCGTCAAATTCGCTTGCAGCTTGAAGGAATCGACGCACAAATTGCCAGTTTGGAACAACGCTTGGGTTTGAGTGCGGATCAGGCGTATGTTTCGCAAGCCCTCAGCGCCGACCCGATTATTGCCGATTTGAGGGCGAAACTGCACGCGGTCGAGTCCCAGTTGGAATTACTGTCGCGAGATTTCCGGGCCGAACACCCGCAGATGATCCAATTACGCAAGCAGCAAGAGGCGTATAACGAGTTATTGGAACAAAGGGCGCAAGAGGTGATCGGCGGCGATGGGTTGGCGGCGCCGATTTTGACGGACGTACAAATCCGCAAGGACAGCAGTCTCGATCCGGCGCGCCAGCAGTTGGCGCAGACGTTGGTCAATTTACAGACGCAACGACAGGCGTTAGCGCAGCAGTTGCAGGGATTGGCGGAGACCCAAGGGGAACTGCAACGGGAATATGAAAGTATTCCGAATAAGACGATGGAACGCGATCGCCTCGCGGGTCAAGTCGCGCTCAAGAAGAATTTTTACGATCAAATGCAAGCTTCTCTCGCCGACGCGCGCTTGGCGGAAGCGGAAACGACGAGTAGTTTGATGGTCAAACAACCGCCGAAGGTCGAAGAGATTACGCCAAAAACTCAGCCAGCGATTCTCATTTTTGCGATCGGCGGATTGCTCGGTATTTTACTGGGGAATGTCTTGATTTTCGTGTTGTCCTTGCTCGAAGGCAAGTTTTACACGATGGAAGAAATTCGAGGGGCGCTGCAACAGCAGGACGTTCGGATTTTGGGAATTTTGCCGAATCTGCCGCCGTCGGAGGGAACGGGAATTTTGCCCGTTATTTTAAATGCGAATTCGCCGTATTTGGAGTTTTACGAGCAACTGCGGACGAATTTGCGGCGCTTGGGTGAAAAACCACCGAAAGTGTTGTTAATGACGAGTGTGGCGCGTTCGGAAGGTAAGAGTACTTGTGCTTATAATTTGGCGATCGCGGCGGCCCGTGCGGGCAAACGGACGGTGTTGATCGAGGCGGATTTGCGATCGCCCTCGGCGGCGCGCTCCGTGCGGGTGGCGCCGGATCCTCAAGCGGAAATCGAACCCTTGCGCTACTACGCCCAATACAATCAGTGCATCCACCTCGCTCCCGATGTCGAAAATCTCTACGTGATTCCTTCTCCCGGTCCGGTTCGCAATGCGGCGGAACTACTCGAATCGAGCGAAATGCGCCAGCTTTTAGAAGATATTCGCTTCCGCTTCGATTTCGCGGTCCTCGACGCTCCCTCGTTGAGTAGCTGTAACGATGCGTTGCTGCTCGAAGGCTTTACGGACGGGACGATCGTCGTTACCCGACCGCGCTATACGTCGAGTGGGTTGCTCACGGAGTATGTGGAACCGTTGACGGAATCGGAAGAGACTCAATTGCTCGGCGCGGTTATCAATGGTGCGGATATCGAGGTGCAGTTTGAAGATCGCGACCTCGACGCGATCCAGGTGTCGTTACCGGGTGAGAAACCGATGGATTCCCTCCCGCCGCAGGATCGACCGCTTCCCCCGAAAATGCCCAGCCGCAGCCGCTAAATCCCGGGGCGATCGCGGGGTGGCTCAACGGGGCGATCGCTCGGAAAATAAGCCGAATAACGGTCCGAGAATGGCCCCGAAGACGAAACCGCCAGCATGAGCCCAGTAGGCGATCCCGCCTCCTTGCATTCCGATGTTAGTTTGGGCGACACTGGCGACGCCATAGAAAGCCTGCTGCACGAACCAGAATCCCAGGAAAAAGAAGGCGGGGATTCTCACGGTGGTGAAGATGATGCCGAATAGAGGAATGAGGGTGACGATTTTGGCTTGGGGATATCTCAAGATATAGGCGCCCATGACTCCGGCGATCGCCCCGGACGCGCCGAGGGAAGGAATGGTCGAATCCATGGAGAAATACCACTGACTCAAGGCTGCTAAGGCGCCGCAGAGCAAGTAGAAGATTAAATATTTAACGTGGCCGAGGCATTCTTCAACGTTATTGCCAAAAATCCATAAAAACAGCATATTTCCGGCAATATGCAGGAAACCGCCGTGGAGAAATTGGGAACTGAATAAGGTGAACCATTCCGGAACGGGAGAGGCGATCGGTTCGCCTTGAAAGCTGGCGCTCAGTTGCTGGGGAACGACGGCCCACCATTGAAAAAAGCTATCGAGTTGCCCTTGTTGTTGGACGGTTAATTCGATCAGAAAGATAACGATATTGGCGACAATTAAGGCGTAAGTGACGTAAGGGGTGATTTGAGTTGGGTTTTCATCGCGTAAGGGAACCACGGCAGTTGTCAGGTGAATGGGTGCGAAATACTGGGATAACCTTAACGCATTTCCGGACGGGGGCGTTTTTCTCGGTGCGGGGTCGCAGGTTGGCGCGATTCTGCTGGGGAGACCCTACGCGAACGCCCTTCGCCACGGGAATATCGTTCGGTAGTTATTTATAAATTTTATTTATCGACGCGATTGATAAACGTTATTTCGATCGGCTAATTTTTTAGCCCGGGTTGTCCATGCTCATTCGTAACCGGGGGGGCGATCGCCCGGAGGCGAAAACGAAAAAACCCCTCGCGAGGAGGGGCTTTTCCGTCACACTCCACTCGGGAGGCACGTTTTAGAAAAGGAACTTACCAGCCTTTTTCAGCTTGTTCGAGAACGTAGGTAGCCACATCTTCAATTTGGCTATCGTTCAAACGTCCGAGGAAGCTAGGCATCGCATTCTTGCCTTTTTTGATTTGGTTGGTAATCGCTTCGATGGAATCCATGCCGTACTGTTCTAGGGCTTCCTTCTTCAAGGTTTTGTTCGCCATGACGACGTTACCTCCACCCATGTGGCAAGCCGCACAAGTGGATGAGAAGATTTTAGCGCCATTAGCGGCATCGCCAGCGAAAGCGGGGGCGGTAAAGGCAAAAGCAAACAGGGCGATCGCCAACGTAAAAACAGATAAGAGTCTCTTCAAAATCGTTCTCCTCTATGTCAACCAACAAAATAACGAAATTTTGGCTTAAGGGTTATTCTATCCCGCATCGTTCCCACAAAACACGATCGACTTGTGACTCGTGAAATCTCAATAGCACTTTGACTTTTATTAAAAAATGTGATATGCGAAATTGTTTTTTTCAGTCCAACCTGGGAGAAGCAACAGACAAGCTCGTTGATGGCGAGCGATCGCCCATACACTTAAATTACGATGGCGATCGCGCAATCGGATGCAGATCCCGAGCAATTCCCACTCGAACCCAAAAACAGCGTTTTCGCGATCGTTACCCCAGCCCTCCTGACTGATAAATGATTGATGTTCGTTCCTTTACTCAAACAAGCTATCGAACCCCACCCCCTGACGGTCTCGACTGACACGACCATCGAAGAAGTCATCGCCTTAATGAGTCGCACCAAAGCCAGTTGCGTCTTAGTTATAGACCGTCCCCATTCCGAGATCGGCGACGCGGTTCTCGTCGGGATCTTTACCGAACGCGATGTCGTTCGCAAAATTGCCCTCGGGGACTGCCTCAGTGGCATCTCAATTTCCGAAGTGATGACCCGCGAAGTCGTCACCTTGCAAGAGTCGCCGAGCCAAGATCAAGATATCGTCACGATTTTGAGCTTATTTCGGCAACATCGTATCCGTCACCTCCCGGTTCTCAGTCAGGACGGCAAACTGCTCGGCTTGATGACCCACCAAAGCATCCGCAGCGTTCTCAAACCGATCGATTTCATGCGCCTGCGCCGGGTCGGAGAAGTGATGAGTCAGCGCGTCATTCACGCACCGCCGACCTCGACGGTGTTGCACTTGGCTCATTTAATGAACGTCTATCATGTCAGTTGCGTGGCGATCGCCGAACCCCTCGACGAGGAATCCCTTTCCCCGAACGGAGATCTCGATTTAAGCGTCTGGTCTGCCGATAGTTGCCAGCTCAAAGCCGTGCGACCGATCGGGATTGTCACCGAACGAGATATCCTCCAATTTAGAAACTTAGGCTTAGACTTCGAGCAAGTCCGAGCGTCCACGGTGATGAGCGCCCCCTTATTTCCGATTCGTCGCGAAAATTCTTTGTGGGAGGCGCACCAACAAATGCAAAACCTGCGGGTTCAACGGTTGGTCGTGCGCGGCGATCGCGACGAACTCGTCGGAATCATCACCCAAACCAGCTTGCTACAGGCGTTAGACCCGATGGAAATGTATGCGGAGATCGAAGTCTTGCAGGAATTACTACAGCAGTCGGAAGCGGAACGGCAAAGCTTACTCGAACAGCTAATCGCGCGCAACAAGCTGTTAGAATCCCTGGCGTTGACCGACGAGCTGACCGGATTGCCCAATCGGCGGGCGATGGAACAAGCGCGACCGCAAATCGTCCCCAGCGACGGTCCGGACGCAACGGGCTACAGCTACAGTTACATTGCCTTATTCGTGATCGACGTGGACTATTTTAAGCGGGTTAACGATACCTACGGTCACGCGATCGGCGATGCGATCTTGCAAAAATTGGCGAAGCGCTTGCAAGATCTGGCACGTCCCCACAGTTGGTTCTATCGTTACGGGGGAGAAGAATTTGTCTGCGTGACCTTGGGGATGTCGCCGGAAGCGGCGATCGAATATGGGGACTCCCTGCGTCAGGCGATCGCGGAAAAGCCGATCGCCACTGCCGACGGGCTCGAAATTGCGATCGCGATCAGTATTGGCGGGGCGATCGCCAAAGTCTTGTCGAGTCAGGGTCGCGACGTGACCCAACTCGTCGATACTCAAGCCTTATTCCAAAAAGCAGATGAGGCGCTCTACCAAGCCAAACGGGAAGGGCGCAATTGCTTGCGGATGTCCCCTATTCAAGAGATTTCTTGGCCGTCTGAAATTTCGATCGAGAAGGCGTGGTAAGGAGACGATCGCCCCGGCGGTCTGACCCAGGGCGATTCTTGCTCCTTTGGAGACCCTAAGCGATCGCCCCGAACGGCGAGGGCCGCTCACAGATCGAAGTTGTCGCTGCCCCATCCCGGCGCTACATTGGCCGCGCGCAAGATGAAAGCGGCTAATTTTTCGATGGTTTCTTGAGGCATCCAGCGTTCGGTCACTTCCCGACACCAGTAGATCGGCTCGCTGCCGTCGTAACTCATCGGCTCGCGCATGTAGGCAATTAAACTATCGAGGTTGTCCCGGGGTGGCGTGGCCCCTTGTAGGGCTTCTTCCGACAGGGAAATGGTCGGCGAGGGTAAGGTTGACCCCCCCACGTGACAGTTAATGCAGTGATCCATAAACAGGCGCTTGCCTTCGTAGAGGTCGTCCGGAGAAAACAAGCGGGTTTCGCCACTGGGGTTGACTTGAACTGGCACGGGTTCTTTGGCTTGCAAAAATTCGCGAATGTAGCGATCGCTGGTTTCGGCATGGGCGGGCGCCGCCGAGGCGATCGCGCTGACGACCACCAAGGCGAAGGCGATCGCGGTCCGCACGAAGACCGATTTAACCGATTTAAACGAAAATAAACTCATCAATGGCGCAATTTTTATTAAATTCAGCATCTTTACCTTACAGGAGATTTTCACCGAGCGGGTTCGCACGGGGCGCGCCCTTGGGCTCGATTTCGCCGCGCGATCGCCCCAACCCCCAGCCCCTCGTTTTAGATCGAAGGTCCCTCCCAAACTTTACGGATCTTCATCCACCCGGCTCTCCGGTAGCGCGGACAGATACGTATAGCGGCACCATTTGCGCTCAGTCGGACGGCAAAAGGGCGGCTGAAGACCAGTAAAGCTTGAGAGGGATAATCGACAACTCGGATCGAGAAACATCCCATTCCCGAGTCAGTCAGATGGCGATCGGGGCGCGGCGAGCCTTAGTTGTAAACTTTACCGCCACCCCACTGAATGCCGCGAATCTTCGGCTGGATGAGGATGTAAGCGGCGAGGGCTTCGAGATCGTTTTCGGTGAGGTTTCTCATTTCCGGGAAGATATCGGCGCTCTTGATACTCGGGTGCAGTTCGGAAATATCGAACTCGCCGTCGTAGCTGGTCGGTGCTTTCATGTAATCGACCAAGCCTTCTACCGTATCCCGACGGGGATAGGCTAAGGAGAGATCTTCAATCCCCAAACTGACGTTGGGATTGGTTTTGGTTTTACCGCCTGCATGACATTGGGAGCAGGTATCGATAAATAACTGTTTCCCTTTTTCAATTTGCTCGATGCTGGCAACGGTAGTTTCTCCCTGTTCGTTCAGGGGCACTGTACGAATGCCTTTGTCCAGTTCGACTGCCGCTACGCTGGAGATCGCGACCTGAAAGGCCAAGAAAACCGTGGCTACGACGAGTAAAATCAATCGCTTCATTCTCTAGTTCTCCTTCCAAACTTCGGATAATTTCGTGGTAGATAAACGATCCACACAGCTTGGCTCAATCTCGATCGGTCTGTTGAGAACCGATCGCGCCTTGGCGTTCGGGCTATTGGGGTAAAAAAAGATCCGCTCGCCCCGTGCAACTGAGTGCGTGTCCTTCATGCGCGAAAAGTCAACCATTCAGTCGATCGCGGGCTTTCGCGAGTCGTAAAAGCCCCCGGTCGAGCGCTCGGGTCTCACGCCGAGGTCGAAGGGCGATCGTCGTCCGTTCGCGCGACCAGTTCGCTCATAATTGCTTTGGCATCCTCTAAAGCCAGACGAGTTTGAGGAGTTTTATAAGCGATGGCGAGTTGGTCGCACAGACGCAGTACGTCTTCTACAGGAACGTTATAGTCGCGTGCTATTTCAGCAATTGACAAATCTGCAAAGCCCATAGCGGTTCTTAACTGACCGATAAAGATTAAGCCGTTTTCAATATCACTATCATGCCACTGACCGTGACTTTATGAAGTATCCGAGGCCATCGATCGTTGCTTTTCGGTGGCGATCGCGGATCGTCGAGCGAGGAGAATCCCCCGCACTAAAGCCCTCCAGAGCAGACGATCGCCGACTCTGGAGGGCTTCGACTGTGGCTACACGGGACGGACGTTCGCGCAGGGTCTCCAAAAGAAAATCGCCCACTCGTCCATTTCTCGGAAATAAATTGACTTTTTTCTTTTTTTGTGATATATGAGTCAGGCGATCGCGTAGCGTCTCCAAAAGAGAATCCTCCAAAAGAGAATCGCCGCTCAGTCCCCGGTCGAACTCAATTGCATGGCTTCTTGCAGGGGCAAGCGGTGGGAGAGCAAGGATTGAGGTTGGTGCAAGCAAATCAACTGCGCCAAGGTTTTCTTGAGTTGGGTGCGCGGGACGATCGCATCGACAAAGCCGTGACGCAGTAAATCCTCAGCCGATTGGAAATCCTCGGGCAGTTTTTCGCGCAAGGTCTGCTCGATCACCCGGCGTCCCGCAAAACCGATCGTCGCTTTCGGTTCCGCGAGGATAATATCGCCGAGCATGGCAAAACTGGCGGTGACGCCTCCCGTCGTCGGGTGACTGAGTACGGGAATGTAGAGCAAGCGCGCTTCGCGGTGGCGTTCCAAGGCGCCGGAAATTTTCGCCATTTGCATCAAACTGAGCATCCCTTCTTGCATTCGGGCACCGCCAGAAGCGCAGACGATGACCACCGGAAGCCGTTCGCGGGTTGCTTTTTCGATCAGGCGGGTGAGTTTTTCGCCGACGACAGATCCCATCGAGCCGCCCATAAAACGGAAATCCATGGCGCCCAGGGCAATCGGGAGTCCGTCGAGTTTACCCAATCCAGTTTTGACCCCATCGAGCAGTTTGGTGCGGTCTTGATATTCCCGCAGGCGATCGCCGTAGGGTTTGCGATCGCGGAATTTGAGCGCATCTACGGGCTGCAAGTTTTCGTCGAGAGGCATCCAAGTCTGGGGGTCGATCAGTTGGGCAACCCGCTCCTCGCTGTAGACGCGCATGTGGTGGTCGCACTCCAAACAGACCATCTGATTGCCGCGCAGGTCTTTGGTGTAGGTCAGAACGCCGCAGGCTTCGCATTTCGTCCACAAGCCGTCAGCGATTTCTCGCTCTTGTCGTTCTTGACTAATCGGTCCGGATTTTCGTCGATTTGCAAACCAATCAAATAAAGACATGAAAACAGTTGATTCCTCACTCGTTTGGTAACTTTTTTGGTAAAGAGATAAAATCGGTTTGTGGGGACGAAACTATGGGGGCTTCCCGTTGGCAATTTCCCTCGGTCCACGCACTAGCGACGCCCGCTTTATTCCTTCCCTTCAACCGTCCCAGACCTGCTCTGTCGCGGGTGGAGCAGTCCGAGCCAAATCTTAATTTTTTCTGAGGCGAATCTCCTGGGGAGACGCTTCGCGAACGGCGCCATCAAGTTGACCGCTCTAGTTTTCCCATTCCCCTCGCCACCAACCCCTCGTCTCCATTCCCCCGGCGGCGCAGCGAACGGCGATTCTCCTTTGGAGACGCACTGGCGACGCCCGCATCCCCCAAACGCGCCAGAGATCCGTTTTGCCCTCGTCAGCAAGGGGCGCGAGGGACAGGCGATCGCCCAACCATTAACGACGAGTACGGCCTCGGGGCGATCGCCTTGCCAAATCGGAAGTCGTGTTACCATCTCATGATTTGTAGCAGCGAGCGTAGCTACGCCTGCAAGCAAACAACAGGGTCTCGACGACCCTCGAACCTCCGCCGTCGGATCTTGGGATGACCCCAAAGCCCCCACCTCATTCAAGGGAATCACCGGGGTCCTCCTCTACCGGACTGAGCAACAGCAATGCCGTCAGGCGATCGCACGATCGCACCTGCAACGCTGCCGGAGAACCCGCGCCCAAATAAGAACCTAATCCCAAATCGATAATTCGCGTCGGGATATCGTGGGCGGCTAGGACTTGTTCCATCAACTCAGCCTCCAGGCGATTGCTGGTTGTTCTCAAGGTAATCCAATACACGGGCAATCATAAAACAATAGCTAAGTTCGCGCGCAAAGGGCAAGACCCCACCCGATCGCCGCCACCGAGAACGGGTCAGTTTGGGTGGCAGGTTAGTCGGCAACCATTCGAGTGCCAATCGAGCGGCGATCGCTTCCAGGATGGGCGAAGACTCTCTACAATAAATCAGAGACGCCGACTCTTCCCCCTGGCGAACTTCCATCTAGCTATCTTAAAGCCCTAACGCCTTATGCCGAGAACTCAACGTAACGACAACTTTATCGATAAAACCTTTACGGTTGTCGCCGATATCATTCTCAAAATCCTACCGACCAACCAAGCCTCGAAAGAAGCATTTGCTTACTATCGCGATGGGATGGCGGCTCAAGCCGATGGCGAATACGCCGAAGCCTTAGAAAACTATCACGAAGCCCTCGAACTCGAACAAGACCCTTACGATCGCAGTTACATTCTCTACAATATCGGCTTAATTCATACCAGTAACGGCGAACACGATCGCGCTTTGGGATATTACCACCAAGCCCTCGAACTCAACGCTCGGATGCCTCAAGCCCTCAATAATATCGCCGTCATTCACCACTATCGCGGGGAAAAGGCCAAAACTGAAGGCAACTTAGAAGAAGCCGAGGGTCATTTCGATCGAGCGGCAGATTATTGGAAACAAGCGATTCGCTTGGCTCCCAATAACTATATCGAGGCTCAAAACTGGCTCAAAACCACGGGTCGTTCTAAAATGGATGTCTTTTTCTAAATTCGTGCCATGGGGGTTGGCGGTGGAAGGCGATCGCCGCTCCCCGGTTCCTTTCATCTTTCTTGGGTTTTCATGTTAACTCGATCGCCTTTCCCTTCTGTCGTTTTTTATCCTTGATTTAGATATGCTAGACCGCGAACAAGTTCGTAAAGTTGCTCGTTTGGCTTGCTTAGAACTGAGTGAAGAAGAAGAAATCGCCTTTACCAGCCAACTGGGCGATATTCTCGAATATTTTGAACAGTTGAGCGAATTAGATACGGAAAATGTCAAGCCGACGAGTCGGGCGATCGACGTGAGTAACGTCACTCGCCCCGACGAACTCCAAGTTTTCGGCGATCGCGAGGCAATTCTCAAAAGCGCTCCCGACCGCGAAGATGACTTTTTTAAAGTGCCGAAAATTCTCAATGAAAATTAGTATAAAACCCTCAAATTCTGCGCTTTGGAACCACAGTTCGTCATAAATGCAGCAGGTGAGAAAAGCCCGGATCGTATGCTTGCAGCGAGAGCGGGACTCCGTCACAATTAACTCATCTAATTCCTAAAAAATCGGCCAATTCAAGCCCCAAATTGTGAAAGGGTTCACATTGGCCGATTTTCTCTTTTTACGAGGGGTTAACGTTTGCCGTTGCCATTCCCGTTGCTCTTGGTGTTGCCACTGCTACTGTCGGACAACATCGACAACACTCGCTCGCTAATTTTATCGGGAACTTCTTGCAGGCGATCGTACTTCCATTGGAAGAAGCCGACCCCCATCGTCAGCGATCGCAACTCCACGATCAAATCCTGCATTTCCGCTTGCGGGATATACGCCGACATCTTATCCCACCCTTTCCAGTCCGCCATCGGTTCGTATCCCAAAATCTGACCGCGACGTCCGCTAATCAACTGCATCATGTTCGAGGTAAAATCGCTCGGCGCCCAAATTTCCACCGAGGCGATCGGTTCGAGCAAGATCGGCTCGCATTTCCCCATCCCCTCTTGCATGGCACTGCGGGCGGCCATTTTGAACGCCTGTTCCGAACTATCCACCGAGTGATAGGAGCCATCGCGCAAGACTACGGCGACATCGACCACCGGGAAGCCGAGGGGGCCTTCTTCGAGGGATTCGCGCACTCCCATTTCCACCCCGGGGATGTATTGTTTGGGAATGACGCCGCCGACAATCGTTTCGCTGAAATTAAAGCCTTCGCCGCGCGGTAAGGGAGCGATATCGATATAAACATCGCCATACTGACCGTGACCGCCGCTTTGGTGTTTGTAACGTCCGTGAATTTTAGCGACAGGTTTGCGGATCGTTTCTTTGTACTGAATCCGAGGGAGGTGGGTATTCATCGGCAAGTTGTACTTGCGACGCAGGCGATCGAGGGCCACTTGCAAGTGAATGTCCCCTTGTCCCCAGAGAATAATCTCGTGGGTATCCCCGTGTTGTTCCCACGCGAGGGAGGGGTCTTCTTCCATCAACTTGGACAGGGCCGCGCTGATTTTCACTTCGTCGCTGCGTTTTTCCGGGGCGATCGCCAGCGCGTAAACCGGAGCCAGTTGTTCCGCTTTCGGCAACTCCGATTTGAGCTTGCCATCCCCCGTACTCAGGGTATCTCCGGTCAAAATCCCTTCCATGCGCGCCAGAGCCACCACTTCCCCCGCTCCGGCCCGTTGCAAGCTCTCGGTTTGTTGTCCCATCATCCGGTAAATCCCGCCGATGCGAACCCCATTGAGGGACATTCCATCGGTAATTTCTCCCTGCCAAACCCGCACCAAGGATAATTTCCCGCCTTGGGGGGTGTAGTAGGTTTTGATCGCTTGGGCGAGGGGTTCCCCGGTTTTGTGCAGCTTGATACCCCGCCGTTCGGCAGTCAAAGACGGTTCGGGCGCCTCGCGCACCAGGGCTTCTAAAAGCGGGCGCGCGCCGTAGTCTTGCTCGGCAATCCCCAAAAACACGGGAACGATTAAATCGGCCCCGAGTTCCATTTTCAGATCCTTAACAATTTCTTCTTGAGACGGTTCGATTTCTTCTAAGAGTTCTTCGAGTAAGTGGTCGTCAAAGTTGGCCAGTTCTTCGAGCATTTCTTGGCGCGCGAAGTGCTCTTCAACTTTGAGATCTTCGGGCATCGGCACCGGATCGGCGGCGGCTCCGGCATGGTAGTGAAAAGCTTGCTCGGTGACTAGATCGATAAAACCGATTAAATCCGACCCCTTACGAATGGGATATTGATGGGGAACTAAAGGACGACTCGAAACGTTTTTGAGGGCGTGCAGTACGTCCATAAAACTGTCTTTCGCCCGATCCATTTTGTTGATAAAAACTAGGTGGGGAATTTCCCAATCGTCTAAAAACTTAAATAAAGGGGCGAGGGTTAAAACTCGGGCGATTTCGGGTTCGCAAACGACGATCGCCGTTCCCGCTCCCATTAAGGCGTTATAGGTTTCTTGGGCGAATTCTACCGAACCGGGACAGTCGAGAAAGGTGAAGTGAATGTCGCTGTATTCCGTACTCGCCGCCGAGACTTCGACGCTCATCTGGCGATCGCGAGCTTCGGGAGAACTATCGCCGACTGTATTGCGGTCTTTTATGCTTCCTTTACGGCTGGTGGCACCCGTAATACAAAGTAGGCTTTCGAGTAAGGTGGTTTTCCCACTTAAATAGGGGCCGACAATGGCAACATTACGGACGCCGGATGGTACTCTGCCTTTCATGTTTCTCTCCTTGGCATCAAACCTTAAAAAATCGTAAAAATCTTGGGGGAATGGATCGAATTTCTGCTAGGGGTTTTCGTTTCAAAAATCCAGTAATTGTCTACTCGATCGGAATGGCTTTGCTGTTAGCGCAGCGACGCCGTAGGCGTTTCTCTCTATGTTCTCTAGGTTACCGTATTCTTTTCGGATGAAAGTTAAAATTCCCTGCTTTTTTAACAAGTTTAAATCAAGTTTTGTAAAAGTTAAAAAATGTAATAAATTCAAAATTTTTGTAAAATAGACGCGATCGCCCGCCCCTTGGAGAAGAGTGTCGTGCAAGGCCGATCGAGGAGAGTGGAGGGAGCAAAAGGGCGCCGTTTTCAACGGGTAGCCCGGGTCGCGATCGCACGCCAATTCGGAAGGACAGGTTAGTTTAGATCCGAGATAGATCTGCAAACCGATGGACGGGTCGAAGGGGAACAAGCATGAAATTAGGGGGATACCAACCACACCGGATCCGATATTGGCTGGCCACGATCGCCGCGATCGCCCTCGTCGCCGGGGCGCCCGTCGGAGAAAGCGCGCGAGCCGAATCGCAACAAGAAGCTGCCGTCGCCGCCGTCAATCGGGGTTTAGAGCAAATTCAAGCGGGGAATTTAGACGCGGCGATCGCCGCCTTCCAACGAGCCACCGAAATTGACAGTTCTTTCGCGGTCGGTCACTACAACCTCGGACTGGCCTTGCGACAAAATGGACAGTTACAAGCCGCCGCCGATGCCTTTTACCGGGCGATCCAAGCCGATCCGAAATTCGCCCTCGCCTACGGCAACTTAGGAGCCGCCTTACTCGAAGGGAATAATTACCAACAAGCCAGAACCTATTTAGAACGGGCGATCGCCCTCGATCCGAACCTCGGATTAGCTCACTACAACCTCGGGTTGGTGTTGGTGGAACAAGGCTTGTCCAACGAGGCGATCGTCGCCTTTCAAAACGCGATCCAACATACCGACAACGCCCCGGAACCCTCCTATCACTTAGGCTTGGTTTATCTCGAAACGGGACAATTCTCCCAAGCCCAAACCGCTTTACAAGAGGCGATCGCCCTCAAACCCAATTACGCCGAAGCACACTATCACCTCGGCTATATCTTCTACCATCAAGGAGATTTAGACGGCGCCTTAGAAGCCTTCCGACAGTCGGCGCAAGCCGATCCCAACTATCCCAATGCCTATTACGGCGCGGGTTTAGTCTTCTTACAGCAGCGTAATTTTGGCGAAGCCCGGCGGGTACTCGAATACGCCCGCGACTTGTACGGCGATCGCGGCGAAGCCCAACGGGCGATGAATGCACAGCAGTTATTGCAACGGGCGGTGAATGGGGAAGGATTTTAGATCGTAGATTGAAGGACTGGGGAATGCTGCGAAAACTGCCCAAGAGACTGTCGATCGAGAAAATATACAAAAATCTAGCTCCAGGGTTTGGTTTCCAAACCCTGGAGTGTTGACATACTCCCCGGCGTGCTAGCGAAGCCATGCCGTAGGCTATACGCACGGGGATTCTACGGGGTAAACTGCTCTAATGTTTGTCTGTAGACTGAAGCGAGTGTACCTCTAGCTTAGAGGTGACGCTCTTTTTGTCTGTCCCTACTCGATTTAGCGTGCGATATGGCTACCTTTTTATTTGAAATTGGTACAGAAGAATTACCTGCTGATTTTATCGATGGAGCGATCGCCCAGTGGCGATCGCTCATTCCCGAACAGTTAGACGAACAGTTTCTGCACGGCGACGCCATTCGCGTCTACGGAACCCCCAGACGTCTCGCCGTCGTTATCGAGGGGTTAGCAGACAAACAACCGGATCGCGAACAAGAAATCAAAGGTCCCCCCGCCGCGATCGCCTTTAAAGACGGAAAACCGACCAAAGCGGCTCAAGGTTTTGCCAAAAAACAAGGGTGCGAACTGAGTCAATTAGAAATTCGCGAAACCGATAAAGGGGAATTCGTCTTTGTCAACCAAAAAATAAGCGGACGGCCCACCGCCGAAATTTTGCAAGAACTCGCCCCCCAATGGCTGACCCAATTAGACGGGAAACGGTTTATGCGGTGGGGAGACGGCGAGATCCGCTTTTCGCGACCCGTGCGCTGGATCGTCGCTTTACTCGATCGCGACGTCTTGAAGATCGAAATTCCCAACGAATCGGAAACCCTCACGAGTGGGCGTCACAGTGCGGGTCACCGGGTTTTACATCCGTCGGCGATCGAAATTGCCGAAGCGAAAGATTATCTCGACTGCTTGCGATCGGGCTATATCGAAGTCGATGGCGACGCCCGCCGGGGCGCCATCGAAGCTCAAGTACACGCCGCCGCCGAAAAAGTGGGAGGAACGGCTCAAATTGCGGGCGAGTTGCTGCAAGAAGTGACCAACTTAGTCGAATGGCCCACCGCCGTCGTCGGTCAGTTCGACGAAGAATTTTTAATTTTGCCCCCGGAAGTGATTACGACAGTGATGGTCAAGCACCAGCGCTATTTTCCGGTATTGAAAGGAGACGGGAGTAGTGGCGAACTGCTGCCCTACTTCGTCACCGTTTCCAACGGCGACCCGCAAAAGTCGCAGACGATCGCCGAAGGGAATGCTCGGGTCATTCGGGCGCGACTGGCGGACGGGGAGTTTTTCTACAAGGCGGATGTCGCCAAACCGTTAGAGAGTTTTTTACCGCAGTTGGAAGCGGTGACGTTCCAAGAAGATTTAGGATCGTTACGCCAGAAAGTCGATCGCATCGTCGAGATCGCCGCAGCGATCGCCGACCAACTGGGAATCGAAGGGGGCGATCGCGCCGAGATCGAACGGGCGGCGTTGCTGTGTAAAGCCGATCTAGTCAGCCAGATGGTTTACGAGTTCCCCGAATTGCAAGGGGTGATGGGGGAAAAATACGCGCGCGCTTGTGGCGAACCGGAGAACGTGGCGCGGGCAGTTTTCGAGCATTACCTGCCTCGGGGGGCGGGCGATCGCCTCCCGCAAACCTTAGCGGGACAAGTGGTGGGAATTGCGGACCGCCTCGACACCCTCGGCGGGATTTTCAGTTTGGGGATGTTACCGTCCGGGTCTTCGGATCCGTTTGCCTTGCGCCGGGCCGCGAACGCGGTGGTTAATATTACCTGGGAAGCGGGATTAACGCTGAATTTAGCGCAATTGCTGCAGGCGATCGCCGCTAAATTTGCCGCAGACCGTCCGGAAACGACGGCGGATCGGCTTTTAAAACAGTTGGAGGACTTTTTCCTGCAACGGATCGCGACCTTGTTACAAGAAGAGTGCGCCGTCGATTACGATTTGGTCAATGCGATTCTGCTCGAAGACGACCCGGAATATGCGGAACGGGCGCTGACGGATTTGCTCGACGTGCGCGATCGCGCCTTATTCTTGCAGGGGATTCGCCGCGACGGCACCCTGGAGAAGATTTACGAAACGGTGAATCGTTCGGCGCGTCTGGCGAAACAGGGGGATTTGGATACCGCCACTCTCGACCCGGAGGCGGTGGTGAAACCGGAGTTATTCCAAAAGTCCTCGGAACGGGGATTTTACCAAGCGTTGAGCGAGTTATTGCCGAAGACGAAAGCGGCGCGCGACGGTCGCAATTATGGGGAGTTAGTGGCGGCGATCGCCGAAATTACTCCAGTGGTGACGAATTTCTTCGACGGTGAAGATAGCGTCTTGGTGATGGATCCCGATCCGGATATCCGGCGCAACCGTTTGAATTTAATCGCGTTGTTACGCAATCACGCCCGCGTTCTCGCCGATTTCGGCCCGATCGTCAAAAGTTGACGGGCGTAGCCCCGGGGAGTCCCGTATCGGTCGCGCCCGCTCGTCCAGAATTTAACGTCTCCGGCGTCGCTTGGCTAACGGCGAAGCGGTAACATAAGGATTGCTCCAACCCGGGCTATCCCGTGGAGGATCGCGCTCGGGTGGTTTTCTCAGGGAAATCCTCACACACATACGATCTATGCCAAAAGCTCATGTCATTGGTTTCGGAAAATCCGGCGCGGCGGCGGCCCAACTGTTAAACCGGGAAGGTTGGCAGGCGATCTTGAGCGATCGCAACTGCAACCCAACCCTACAGCAGCAACAGCAGCAGTTAATCGCGGAAGGGATTGACGTCAGACTGGGAGAGGGATTCGATCCGTCTCCCGGTTTGGATTTGGTCGTGGTCAGTCCGGGGGTTCCCTGGGATTGTCCGCCCTTGGTGGAGGCGCGATCGCTCGGCATCGAAACGATCGGCGAAATGGAATTGGCGTGGCGTCATTTGAACCGAGTTCCCTGGGTGGCGATTACGGGAACGAACGGGAAAACAACGACGACGGCGCTGATTGCGGCGATTTTCAAGGCGGCGGGTCTCCACGCTCCCGCCTGTGGGAATATCGGTTATGCGGCGTGCGAGTTGGCGTTGAGCGACGCTCGATCTAAGGAGGGTAGTCCCCCACTGGACTGGACGATCGCGGAAATCAGCAGCTATCAGATCGAGTCTTCGGCGGGCGTAGCCCCGCGTATCGGGGTATGGACGACGTTTACCCCGGATCACCTCAGCCGTCACGGGTCGTTAGATCGCTATTACGAGATTAAAGCGTCGTTATTGGAAAAATCGCAGTTTCAGGTGCTTAACGGCGACGATCCGTATTTACGCAAAACGGCACCGGATCGCTGGCCCGATGCCTGTTGGACAAGTATTCAAGGAAAAAGTAATTTACTCGGCGACCCGCAAAAGGGAGTTTATATTGAGGACGGTTGGGCGATCGCCCTCGGCGAACCCGTGGTGGAAGTCAACCGTCTGCGGATGCCTGGAAATCACAATTTGCAAAACTTGCTGATGGCGGTGGCGGTCGCCCGCTTGGCGGGGTTGGACGAAGGGGCGATCGCGCGCGGGGTGACGGAGTTTCCCGGCGTTCCCCACCGCCTGGAACGAATCTGCACCTGGAACGGTATCGAGTTTATCAACGACAGTAAGGCGACCAATTACGATGCGGCGGAAGTCGGCTTGAATTCGGTGGACGCCCCGGCGATTTTAATTGCCGGGGGAGAAGCCAAAGCGGGAGACGATACGGGCTGGCTGAAGGCGATCGAGGCAAAAGTCGCCTCGGTTTTACTGATCGGCGACGCGGCGGAAGCATTCGCCCGCCGTCTCGAACAGGTCGGCAATTCTCGCTACGAAATTGTCGAGACCATGGAACGGGCGGTCTCTCGGGCCGCTCAGTTGGCTCCTGAAGTCGAGGCGCGGGTGGTCTTGCTGTCTCCGGCTTGTGCCAGTTTCGATCGCTATCAAAATTTTGAAGAGCGCGGGCATCACTTCCGTCAACTCTGTCTGAATCTGTTGGCTTGAGGCGATCTCCTCGGTCGGGGGTGGGTGTTGCGCTTCGTATTTCCCTTCCCCCGGCTGCGCCCCGATTAGCGTCGGGCTAAATGCTCTTTACACGGGTGAGCGTTCAAAGGCTCTGCATCGCTGGCGTTCTCTGCATCGGAGCGCTCTAGCTGCGGGTCGAACGGCCCGACGCCCAATAACTGATGTTCGTACAAATTCCACTGTTCGATATCGGTCGTTTCCATCCACGTCCAAAAGTCAGAACGGGTCGCGGCGCCGTTGGCTTCCCTAGAGGACGGACAGACTCCCCCCCGGGTTTTGTCATATTCGGAAATCGACGCCCCTAAATCGTCTCGAACGGGGGTTACGGAGCGATCGCGGGGGTTCGTCAAGCGAGGACTCGACCCGATCGCCTCCACCCCAGCCGATCTCGCGCTCTGAGTCCCCGTGGTCCACTGTAGGGTTTGTTCGAGGAGGGACGAACTCCCCGGTGCCACGGAGGAGACAAAATTAGCGATCGCAATGCAAATCGTAAATCCGATAAACGACCTACATTTACTCAGTTCTCGATGAAATTCGTCTTTATGCATCTTTATAAGAGTCCCCATCTAGAGAGGGATTGAGTAGCCTCAAAATCGGTCAACTGAGCTGCCTTTATTTTTTATAGCACAACCACTTTAAATTTGGGGGTTTTGTTGCTCTCAATACCGACCTTTAAAAAAATTTTAAAGATAAGAAAAATGTATCGATTTTTTTGTTGAAAACAATCTATCCCTAGAGGGAAATTCGATCTCGGCGTGGGGTTTCGATTCGCCATCACTGCCGACCTCAGCGCCCCGGGAGATCGCCGTTCTCCCGGGGAATTGTAGGGCGGCAAACTTAAATCTTTGGGTCGATCGCCGATCCCTTGAAACTGGAAAACCCTTGCGGTAAAAGGAATAGAGCAACTTGAACCCCATTCGCCCCTGGGGATCGTTGGCGAGGGGATCGCCCGAACTCGCCACGGCGATCCCCTGTTTCCCTACCCGGTCGCGATGGGGTAGGGGGCAGAAATAAGAGAATCTTTTCGGTTTTGCTCCTGGGAATGAAAAATTTTATCTCTGCTCAATAAATCGGTTTTAATTATCCGTGAATCGATCCCGATCGTCGCCCTCAACTTCGATCGCGCGATCGCCCCAATTAACCGATCTTTTGTTTGGGGATTTCCACCAATTTTAAACCGGGAGCGATCGCCAAATTTGAAAGTTAGGGTCACTCAATAACGACCCATTTTTACCAAGAAACAAAATAGAAGATCGTCCACAATAACCGATGAGCTTTAATCCATCGAGTGAGGCGATAACTGAAGCGCCAACCTCAAATCAATGGCGATCGCGCGCCGCCTTCGACGCCACCAAAAGCCAAGGACGGATCCGGTTTGAGCTGCGATCTGGATCGCCCTAGGCATTGTATCTTATCACACCAATTTGTGATTTCGATCGCCTCGGCAGGCCCGAAGCGATCGCCACCGAAGCCAGATCGAGATCCGATCCGAATCGCGACCAATATCACCACCGCAAAAACACTGAAATCACCGAGGTTTTAGTCCAAACCGTTCACACTGGGGGAGATGTTCACTGCAACGTAACCTCCACCGAGAATTTCCTACTATGCTCACCGACGACAACCTGACCGAAATTTTTGCTCAAGCTTGGCATGAGGGTAGAATTACCAGCCTCGAACGTCAACAACTAAGAAACCTACTCCTCGCCTGTTCTCTTAACCTAGAAGACGAAATGCTGGTCAATCGCCTCCTGTATGCCATTCGTCGCGGTTGGTTGACCGTCAAAGAGTACGATCGATCGCTCCAACGCCAACTCTAATCTCCCTCCTTCCCCTCGACCCCCTCCCGATTCCCCACTCCGTGAAACGAGCGATCGCCTCGGAACCCCCCATTTGAATAAGAGTCAAAGAAGCCATGCCAAACGCCTCGGGGAATCGGATCGATGTCTGTAGAATTATTCGATGCCAGCTACTATCTTGCCTTCAATCCAGACTTAGCCAATGCGGGATTGAATACCCCGCAAAAACTCTTCGATCACTTCAAAAATGCCGGATTGAGAGAAGGACGTTCCTTTTCACCGTTCGTCGATCTCGATATTTACCGACAAGCCAATCGGGATTTAGTACGCGCCGGATTGGACAATCGGGAACTGTACGAACATTTAAAAAAATACGGCATTGAAGAAGGGCGAACCTTTTCCGCCATTGTCGATCTCGACTTTTACGCCCGTAAAAACCCCGATTTGGCGGCAGCGTTCGGCGACGATCGCGAAAACTTATTCGATCATTTACAAAAGCGGGCGATCGCGGAAAATCGCCAATTTTCTCAATTTTTAGATCTAAACTTTTATGTATCGGCCAATCCCGATTTAAACTCAACCCTGGGCGGCGACCCGAAAGCAGCCTTCAACCATTTATTCGCCAACGGATTGTGGGAAGGTCGCCCCTATTTACCCGGCGATCTCGGCGGACTGGTCGGTTCCCGCCTCGTCGGCGCAGACCCGGCAGTGCGGCCCGAACTCGACGCGATCGATAACGAAGATTATTATAAATTTAGCATCGACACCTTTAGCGATCTCAGCATCAGCGTCGAAGGCGATCGCGCCGCCGCGAAACTCTCCCTCATCCGCGATCGCGATGGTAACGGTTTTCTCGACGAAGCCGAAGCCGAAACCGCCATCCTCGCCGAAAGCGCGCCTTTATCCCAGATCGATCGCTACGCCATGGCCCCGGGGAACTACTTCGTCAAAGTCAGCCAAAACGACACCCCCACCGCCTACCAACTCAAAGTTAGCGCCACTCCGGCCCAAATTCTCAGCCGACCGGATTTAGGCGGAAATACCTTAGCCACCGCCTTCGACTTCGGTAACCTAGTCCGACCGGACGCGATCGACGGTTTTATCGGTCGCGACGACCCGCAAGACTTTTACAGCTTCTTCCTCGACTCCCCGCGAGATTTGCGCGTCCGCCTCGAAGGGTTAGCGGGGAAAGTCAATCTGAATCTGTATCGAGACGGCAATAATAACGGCGTACTCGATAACGGCGAGATCGTCCCCACCCAAGCCGATACCCAGCGCGTCCCCGTCGATTTTAATGGGGATGGGGAAATCGACGCCCAAGAATTTTTCGATTCCCTGCGACCCGCCGACGAGACCGATCCGTTTCCGAGTGCGATTCAAGGAACGAATTTACAAGCGGGACGCTATTTTATCGGCGTTTCGACCCTCTCGGAAGAGACGGGATATCGGTTGCATCTCGAATCGATTCCCACTGGGGTTCCCAATGGTGGGGCTGGAAACATCTTTCCTGTGGGGTTTGGGGCGATCGGACGGTTGCGCGATCGCCACGAACACGCGGACTTTATCGGCGAAGTCAATCCTTACGATTTTTACCAGCTTGATGTCGGCGAACTGCGCCAGGTCAGCATCAAACTCGATCGCCTCGCCCAAAGTGCCAATTTAATTCTGATTCACGATATCAACAACGACGGCGGCTTCGACTTTCAGGAATTTGTCGTCTATCCTTCCCCCACCGAAACCCCGACCCCACAAATCGATCGCCTCCTGAGTGAGGGCACGTATTACATCGGCGTGGCCCAAGTTCGCGGCGATACCCCGTATTTCCTGACCGTGGAAAGTTCCGAGGTCGATCCCCCCGCCGACGGCGCCGGAAATCAACTCGCCAACGCCCACGATGTCGGCGTGTTAACGGAAGAAATTCAAATTAAAAATGACTTTCTCGGACAGGGCGATCGCGAAGATTACTATCAATTTACCCTCGATTCTTTCCGCGATGTCGGCCTCTATTTGTACGACATGACGGGAAATGCTCACTTATATTTGATCCGCGATCGCAATTACAACGGACAAGTCGATCCGGACGAGATCGTGGATGGATCGGAAGCATCCGGAGCCTACCAAGACCAGATTAACCGCATTTTAGCCCCGGGAACCTATTTCGTGCGCCTCGCCCAAGCACAGAAAGAAACCTCGTATAACTTATGGCTGGAGGGCCAACCCGTAGAGGTGGATCTCAATCCCGCCGGGGACAATTTACCGGAAGCGACCGATTTAGGTTTACTCGATCGCCCGATCCGTCAAAGCGGTCGCATCGGTCTGGACAATCCCGCCGATTTCTACCACTTTCAAATCGATACGCCGCGCGATCTGAGTATTTTTCTCGATCGCCTCGGCGCCAACGCCGACGTCCAGTTGATTCACGACCGCAACGCCGACGGAATCGTCGAAGCGGACGAAGTGGTGGCCCGGGGAGTGGAAGGCGCCACGACTCCGGAAGAAATTCATTTTGACAACCTCGGACCGGGCACTTATCACCTGGCGGTCACTCCGTCGGCGGCGGAACAAAGTTATTACGAATTGAGCCTCGTTCCCCAACGTTACAGCCGCAGTTTCGGCTACGGGATCCCGAATGCGGCGGCGGCGGTGGCGGCGGCGATCGCCAGCGAACCGTTTACCCCCGGACCGAAGTTAGGAACCAGTGGCTGGGCCGTGGATTTGGTCGGGGCTACGGCGGCGTGGGAACGGGGTTATACGGGTCGAGGGGTGACCGTGGCGGTCATCGACGGGGCGATCGATTATACCCATCCGGACCTCGACGATAATTTATGGATTAATGAGGATGAAATCCCCGGAAATGGCGTTGACGACGACGGGAACGGCTTTGTTGACGATGTCCGGGGATGGAACTTCTTCGAGGGGAATAACGAAGTGCGCGACTTGAATCCGTTGGAAGGTCACGCCTCCCACGTGGCGGGAATTATCGCCGGGGAAAATAACGGGGTGGGAATGACGGGAATCGCACCGAATGCTCGGGTGATGGCGGTTCGGGCGATCGATCCGTTGGTCGGGGGGGTAGACAGTGTCGCGGCGGGTATCCGTTACGCGGTGGATAATGGGGCGCAGGTGATTAATTTGAGTTTGGGCGGGTCGGCGCCGATTCCGTCGTTGCAAGAGGCCCTTAGGTATGCGAACGATCGCGGCGTGGTGGTGGTGATGTCGTCGGGAAATGACGGGTTGAGTCGCTTTTCCGGGGGCAAACGCTTTAGCGGACCGAAGTATCCGGCGGATTTGGCGACGGAATACGGACTCGCCGTCGGTGCAGTGGACCGCGATCGCGCGATCGCCGATTTCAGCACCCGCGCCAATACGGATTTACGCGATTATGTCGTTGCACCGGGGGTAGACGTTTATTCTTCGTTGACCACCAGTAATTTTGCCTTTTGGGAAGGCACTTCGATGGCGTCTCCGGTGGTCGCTGGGGTGGCGGCGTTGATTCTCAGTGCCAATCCCAATTTAACTCCGGTTCAAGTCGAGCAGTTGATAACTGCAACGGCAGATCCGAATGGAATTATTGAAACGGGCAGTTTTGAGAGTTTCTTATAATTGCGTCCGCCATGGTTCCCCTCGATGTCGTTCCTCGATCGAGGAACGACAATTCCCGAGACTCAATTCAGGCACTTTTAGGAATTCACGATACGCCGTTGGCGTCGCTTCACGAACGCCGGATCGCTTCTTGTCGTAAGGCGCCGAGGGTATCGGCTAAGGCATCTTGAAATATGCTGTAAAAAATCCCTTTTGGCGTACTGTCATTGGGTTGCGCTTGTACGACTTGAGTGAGCAGAACGAAGCGATCGCCGGGGGAGGTGGTGACGGTTTCGATGGTCCAATATCCCTCTAAACGGGTTAAATCTCCCTCGATTTGACGGAAGTCAATGCGGGTTTGTGGGGTTTTGATATTGACGGTTTTGATGCGCGATCGCACCCCCAATCCGAACACTTGACGTTCGTCAATTTGTTCGATCGTGGTTTGATTTCCCGTTGCTTCTAAAACTTGACAAGAAACTACGTTGGGAAGAAAGCGAGAAAAGTTACGATAATCGGTCAAAACTTCCCATACGGTTGCTTGTCCTGCGGGAATTAAAACTTTAGCGACATAGGAACCTTTTTCCCCTGTAACGATCGCCTGACCCCGGTTTAATTGGTCCCGTTCGCGGTCGGAGAGTTGGGCGATCGCGGCGCTCGAAATCTCGGTTGCACGCGCGCTTCCGGTGGCGGTCTCGGGGAGGGGAACGACTCCCAACCAAGCGACTAAAGAAAGGACGGCGATCGCGATCGGTTGGCTCAATTTTGGTTTCATCATTAAGATTTTTGGCTTATTATAAGAACGTTCGATCGCTCGATCGGCGATCGAATTACGCCTTATCTTATCCGAGCGATCGCCGAATTTCCAGATCGATTTTTAGAACGGTTCTCAACCCCGTTCGCTCCCCAGGGAGGAGGTCGATTCTCTCCTTTCCTCGGATTTAGGGTTGACGACCGGGCGATCGCCCCATGACCGATGCAGTTACAAATCTAGGGTTAATTGTAACTCTCTCTCGGGTTTGGCGCTTTCTGGTAACGGGTCGGGTTCGGCGTGAATAGCGGGACAATAGCGGGAATACTGACAGCGATCGCAAGCTTTGGTTTGATGCGGTTTCCACTCCCGTTCGCCGCGCAATTGTTTGGCCATTTTGGCGATCGTTTGACGGACCCGCCTGTCATGTTCTGGGGTCACTTCAAATTCGATCTTATCTCCCGTTCGCAAATAAATTAAACTCAGTTTTTTTAAGCGACAATTGTAAATATGTTGGAGGGCGATCGCGTACAATCCCAGTTGGAGGTCGATCCGCTTTGAATCGAGGGATTTAATTTCTTTAGTTGATTTATAATCGATTAGTTCGAGATCGTCTCCCAACCAGTCGAGGCGATCGTAGCGTCCGGACAAGGTAAATTCGATATTATCTAGAAACCAAGGAGCTTGTATTTTTCCTTCTACGGCGAGGGGACGGCGCAAGCTCGGTAACTCGGTCATGAAGCGATCGTAATAGTTTTTTAAAATCGTCAGACCTTCGCGAAACTGGCTCGGATCGAGATCTTGAGAATGATTTTGCCAGCAATATTCCAGCCATTCAAAACTGGGCATCGGCTGGAGATAGTCCCAGTCTTGATAAATTTGCGCTAAGGCTTTATGTAAAGAGGTTCCTAATGCTTGAGATTTGCCAAATCCCCCACCGGGTAACCCGCGTTCGTATTTAAAATAGTACGATTTCGGGCAAGTTTGATAGGTTTGTAATTTGGCGGCAGATAGGTGATACGCCATTTTTGATTGACGAGGTAAATCTCGCCCACAATGTTATTTTAAGTCAAGTAATGATTTATTTTAACCAATTTAAACCGAGGGCGATCGCCTGAAAATTTAGAAGTTAAGAGGCGATCGCCTGAAAATTCACCCGTTCTCTCCGGGTTCTCCCGCCCATTCTAAAATACGCTGCCAATACACCGGATCGACCGACATCACCGACAGGCGAGGAAGGCGAACTAAGTCAAATCGATCGAAGTTTTGGTCAGCTTTAATTTGCGCTAAACTGACGGGATGCTTGAGGGGACGAACGCTTTCGAGATCGACGACCGTGCGTTTGGGATCGTCGAGCTTGGGGTCGGGATAAGGGGGGCTGGTAATTTTAGCAATTCCCACCGCTCGCCGTTCTTTTCCGGTGTGGTAAATTAAGGCCAAATCTCCCGGTTGGATCTGGCGTAAATTTTTGAGCGCTAAGTTGTTTTTTACCCCATCCCAAACGGTGTGGCGATCGCGTTCTAAATCGCCGTAACTATAATCGCTAGGTTCGGTTTTAAGCAGCCAGTAATTCATCGATCGCGCTCCACGGCGGCGAGTTTAAAATTCATCGTCTTCATAATTAGAATAGGCGTTTGACGATGCCATCGATCGCTCGTTATCTTGTTTGGAACCGAGCAAGTCGAGACGGTCTACTTTGATAACTGGTGAGGAGCGTTCGGCTTTGGTCGTCGCATCGATCCAATGATTGAATTTTAACGCTCCAGTGACGCCAATTAAACTGCCTTTGCGAACGTAATTGGCCGCAACTTCTGCGGTTTTCCCCCACAGTTCTAAGTTGAACCAATCCGGTTCGTCACTATGGCGAGTGCGGCGATTGACTGCTAAGGTCAAACGACATTTAACGGTTCCCGATTCAAAATATCTAACGTCGGGGTCCATTCCGACTCGACCGACTAAGGTGACAACATTAAGACTCATACTCGGAAAAACAAGTAATTTTAATGACAATTGGGCGATCGAAATGCAACTGAATTCTGTCCAACCGATCGAAGTTTGGCGCGGAATTAAGATGACAATTCGATTCGGATCTAGACTAACAGAGAACTTAGGGATTTGCTATGGTTGGAGGTTACACCGATCGCCCGCGATCGCATCTGGAGCGATCGCCCGATCCGACCGTCGGAACGAGAGCGGGTCACGGGAGTACGGTTTGGATCCTGGAGAGTTCCCGTAGGGTCATCCCCAGGAGAATTGCCCGTGGCGCCGAGGGAGAGGACGGGCGATCGTCCGATGGTTTTCCTGGGAGGTTTAAGGGAGCGAGGGAGGGGAGTTCCCTGCTTGAAATCGAGGGGCGATCGCGAGATTTTATCTTAACCCTCGGCGATTTCACCCTCATTTTTATCGAGCCGAAAGAAATCCATTCTCAACAGTATTCGTGCAACTTAAAATAAAAAGCTTAAATTCGAGCCAAAAAGCCCTTTGAGAAGGCGGAAAAAAACCAGTTCAAAACCATCGAGAACGGGCGATCGCGTCTCCGTAAGACTTCAGCGCAAGTCGAACAGATTCGAGCCAGTCTGTAAACGGTGAGGACGATGGGGGAACGGTGGCGCAAGGGGCATTTTTAAGAGCGCCGTTGTGATTCTTGGAAGCTTACGAGGGACGGGCGTGCAACCCCACTGGCGATCGCATAACCCGGTCGATTCTCTCCGGATTGCCCGGAAAGTCCTAGGGATTATAGTGGGGAGACAACCGGGTTAGGTAATCGATACAATTCTGCCTCTCTGACTAGACTCAGAGGAGAAAACGTAATAGAATCCAACTCGGTCAACATTTCTGTTACATTGTCGTCGCATAGCATTGCAATTTTGGGGGCGTAGAAACGAGTGGGTCTTTTCAATCGCTTTTCCTTATCTCGGGACATGGGTATCGATCTCGGTACCGCCAACACTCTAGTATATGTATCTGGTAAAGGTATTGTCCTTCAAGAACCTTCCGTCGTTGCCATTGATAAAGATGAAAAAATCCCCTTAGCCGTCGGTGAAGATGCTAAAAAAATGCTGGGTCGGACGCCCGGAAATGTAATCGCCTTGCGCCCCCTTCGCGATGGCGTAATTGCCGACTTCGACACTGCCGAGTTAATGCTCAAGCACTTCATCAGTCGCGTTCACGAAGGGAGAGCCTTGGTGTCGCCGCGGATCGTGATCGGGATTCCGAGTGGCGTCACCGGGGTGGAACGGCGCGCCGTGATGGAAGCCGCATCTCAAGCGGGGGCGCGCGACGTGTATTTGATCGACGAACCCGTAGCGGCGGCGATCGGCGCCGGACTGCCCGTCGCCGAACCGACCGGAAACATGATCGTCGATATCGGCGGCGGAACCACCGAGGTCGCGGTGTTGAGTTTGCAAGGGACCGTACTCAGCGAATCCGTTCGCGTGGCTGGGGACGAACTCAACGAATCGATTTCCCAGTACATGAAGAAAGTTCACAACCTCGTCATCGGGGAACGGACCGCCGAAGAAATTAAAATTCAAATCGGTTCGGCGTATCCGACCCACGAAGATGACGATGCGGTCATGGAAGTTAGAGGTCTGCACTTGCTCTCCGGCTTACCGCGAACGGTGACGATCAAAGGACCCGAAATTCGCGAAAGTATGGCCGAACCCCTGGCGGTGATCGTCGAAGCGGTCAAGCGAACCTTAGAACGCACTCCCCCGGAACTGGCAGCAGATATTATCGATCGCGGCATCATGTTGGCGGGAGGCGGTGCCTTATTAAAAGGACTCGACACCCTGATCAGTCACGAAACCGGAATCGTCACTCACGTTGCTGCCGACCCGCTCAGTTGTGTAGTCTTGGGAACGGGTCGCGTTTTGGAAAACTTCAAACAGCTAGAGCGTGTCTTTAGCGGTCGTTCGAGAACGATGTAATTCCCCGCGATCGCCCGCGATCGGGAGGAACCCTTCTGCAAGTTGAGACTCTAAAGACTATCCATGTACACATTACGTCGCTGGTGGGATCGGCATGGTTTGCACGTCGCCTTAGTGGGCCTGACGGTGAGCGCTGCCCTCTTCGTTCGTTATACCCAAGGGGCCGCCATCTTTGAGGTCTATCAAGTGGTGACTCGTCCCTTCCAGTCCGAACCGACTTCTCAAGAGCAACTGACCAACGCCAAAGTCGCCGAACTCGAACAGCGCGTCGTCGAACTCGAAGCCCAAAATCAAAAGCTCAAAAAACTCCTCGATTACGTTTCCGACCAGAAACAAGAAGGCATTGTCGCCCCGGTTGTCGGTCGCAGTGCGGATCACTGGTGGCGCCAAGTGATTATCGGGCGCGGCAGTGAGGAAGGGATTCAAAAAAATTACATCGTCACCAGCCCGGGCGGGGTCGTCGGACGAGTGATGGAAGTAACCCCCCATACCAGTCGCGTTCTATTAATTAGCGATCCGAGTTCTCGCTTGGGGGTGACGATCAGCCGCAGTCGCTTTATGGGCGTCATGCGCGGGAAAGCCGCCAACCGCGCCGTGGTCGAGTTTTTCGACAAAGTGCCCGACGTCAAAACTGGAGACGTGGTCGCCACCTCCTCTTACAGTCGGATCTTCCCTTCCGGATTGTCCGTCGGTCGCGTGGAGAGCGTCGATCTCAATAAAAGTCCGGCGCCGGAAGCGGTGATCGAATTATCAGCTCCCTTGAGTTCCTTGGAGTGGGTCGTCGTCTATCCCCACCAAGAAACGGAAGAATTGCCCCCCCTGGAAGGGACTCCGGAACCACCAGAGCGAGAACAAGGATGACATGAGGAATTTATCCTATTGGCCGACCAGTTCGCTGAGATTGCTCAATGCGGCGATCGTGGTCGGCTCCCTGTTTCTGTGTTTGTTAATGTTGCCCACGCGCTTGCCGGGTCTCGAACTGCTCGGCATTTCACCCAATTGGGCCTTGATTTGGGTCGTGGCTTGGAGCCTCAAACGCAAGCCCTGGCAAGGAATCGTTGCCGGGTTGGTGGTGGGATGGCTTCAAGACGCCATGACCTCCGCCGAACCCACCCACGCGATTAGTTTGGCGGTCGTCGGTCTGTTGACGGCCCGCTTGGAAAAACAAAAATATCTCCAAGAAGATTTTATTTCCGTGGCTTTGGTCGTTTTCGGTATGGCCCTGTTGGCGGAAACGATCTTGGCGCTCCAATTCAGCCTCACGGGAGTGCGGACGTTGAGTGAAATTTGGACGACTCACCAACCCCTCGCCCTCGCTTCGGCAATTTTGAGCAGCCTTTGGGCTCCGGTGGTTTACTTCCCGTTAAACCGATGGTGGCAAACCTTTCGTAACCTGGATCCTTCCTAAAGGGGAGGCGTGTCAATCTAGCTCGAATGTCCCGAGAACCGGACCGACGGAAGCACCGCGATTGAGTTCGCCGTCGGAGACGAAATCTTGATTGGCATCGACTAAGATAACGCCTGCTTGAAAATAACATTCGGCTTTGACACGATCGCCCGCCTCGGTGACTAATAAATTCAAACTTCCCCCTTCGGTGGCACATTTAAACCGAATCGTCGCCACTTCTTCCGGTTCGCGTTCTTGCCATACTTGGGAATAGGGTTCGACCTCGGGCCATGCGGCTAAAAATTCTCGTTCTTCCCCGGGAAAGGGCAGTAACCCCAAAGGTTCGCCGTAGCGATCGCCATTTTCTTCTAAGTCTTTTTCCCAACAGCTCCACAACACTTTACGGCTTTCGTTGGTGTTTTGAAAAACTTGTAAAGAGAAGGCACGATCCGAGGGACATTCCTCTAGATATTGACGGGTTTGTTCCGGCCAAATCTGCTTTAATTCACTCAACAATTCCTCACAAGAGCGATCGCCGCACTCTCCATAAACCCGATCGCTTAAAACGGGCTGCTCTCCTCCCGCTTCCGAATCGCAATAGCGCAAATATGGGGCATAAACGTAACCGTCGAGTTCGACTCCCGTGGTCGAAATCGGCACCCAATTATTATCCGGAGGATCGAGGATATAAACGACCGCATCTCGGGGTAAGGTGCCGATAATTTCCGAATCCGTCGTCGGACGTTTGCGTAGATTGAGCGGGTCATTGTCCGTATTCACCTGACGACAAGACCCCTCGATCGCCCGAGGATTGGCGCGATCGCTGGCGTGGGCTTGAAATCCGGCAAGATAGCCATCACTATAGGCTAAATCGGCTTCGCTCGCCCCGGTTGGCGGTTGGGCGATCGTCGGATTGCCAATCGTGACGGCATCGTGCAAGCCACTTTTATATCCGGCAATAAAGCGATCGCGGATCTGGGTATCGTCCGGATTATTTTGATAAAAATTGCTGGTTCGATACTGTTCTAATGCCTGACACCAAATCCGTTTTTCGGGGGTCCACACTTCCCGAGTGTTGCAGTTATATTCTGGTGCAGCTTGCGCCACGGAAACGAGGGGTAAAAAGGTTGCAAATCCTAAAATTGTGGCGGAAAGGATAGGTTTTAACATGGCTTGGTTATCAAAATTGAAAACAACGGCGATCGCGGCGATCGCCAAAAATATCAACATCTGCTCCAAGGGGTAAAAATGACCGACCGCCAGAGGAGAAAGTTCAGATTAGACCTTTGTTCATCATCAGGAAAAAACTCGGTAAAACTCCTTAAATGAAGGTTCTTTTAACCAGGTTGCCAAACGATTTGCTCAAAGGTCTATGAGAGCGATTCCCGATTCTCGATTCCCGATTCTGCCTCCCCTTGCACCACCAAAACCGAACATTTGACGTGGTGCAGAACATGATTGCTGACACTACCGAGGAAGAATTCGGCGAGGGACGATCGCCCGTGACGGCCCACCACGACTAAATCGGCCCCCCAACGGCTGGCAATTTCGCGAATCCACCACCCCGCATCGCCGATTTGATACTCGAATTGTGCGGGAATGCCCAAACCGCGCGCCTGTTTGCGATACTCGTGCAACCATTTCTCGACATCTTCCATTTCTTTTTTAATCACCTCTTGTTGCACTTGAGCCGAATTGACCGCCCCTTCTCCATAGAGGTCCGCCCCCGGTCCGAGGGTCACCGGGCCGACCCCGAGACAGTGAAAAACGTATAAATTCGCGCCTTCCTGACGGGCTAAAGTCAACGCCGTCTCGAAGACTCGATCCGCTTCGGGCGATCGCGCGATCGCCACTAAAATTTTCTTAAATCCCATCGCTTGACTCCGATTCCCTCAAAATTGAAATTCTCAAATACAATCCAACACTTTTGGACGACCCTTTCCCAGGTATCATTAGTAATTTGCAAGATTTTATAACTCCATCATGACCCAGAACTACCGCATTACCCTGTTGCCCGGTGACGGAATCGGCCCTGAAATTATGGCAGTGGCGGTAGAGGTTCTCAACGCCATCGGCCCGCAACACGACCTCCAGTTTCAGTTTGAAGAAGCCCCCATCGGTGGTGCTGCCATTGACGCGACCGGAGAACCCCTCCCGGCAGCCACCCTAGAGACTTGTCGTCGCAGTGACGCGGTGCTGCTGGCCGCGATCGGCGGTTACAAGTGGGACAACTTGCCGCGCCACCAACGCCCGGAAACCGGATTGCTGGCCTTGCGTGCGGGACTGGACTTGTTCGCTAACCTACGCCCCGCCACGATTCTACCCCAGCTCGTCGATGCGTCGAGTTTGAAGCGCGACGTCGTCGAAGGGGTCGATATTATGGTGGTTCGCGAACTGACGGGGGGGGTGTATTTCGGTCAGCCGAAAGGGATTTTCGAGACCGAAACCGGGGAAAAACGGGGCGTCAATACGATGGCGTATACGGAATCGGAAATCGATCGCATCGCCCGAGTTGCTTTTGAAACGGCCCGCAAGCGCCAACGCAAACTCTGTTCTGTGGATAAGGCCAACGTCCTCGATGTTTCTCAATTATGGCGCGATCGCGTCACGGCGATCGCCGCCGACTATCCCGATGTCGAACTGTCTCATCTCTACGTAGACAATGCCGCCATGCAGTTAGTTCGCCAGCCCAAACAGTTCGACACGATCGTTACGGGAAACCTCTTCGGCGATATTCTCTCCGACGCCGCCGCCATGCTCACGGGCAGTATCGGGATGTTACCGTCCGCCAGTATCGGCGCTTCCGGTCCGGGGGTCTACGAACCCGTCCACGGGTCGGCGCCGGATATTGCCGGGCGCGATCTCGCCAATCCCCTCGCCCAAGTTCTCAGTGCGGCGATGATGCTACGTTACGGCTTGAACCAGCCGGAGGCGGCTTCAAAAATTGAAAAAGCCGTGTTGCAAGTTCTCGATGAGGGCTATCGCACCGGGGATATCATGTCGGAAGGCATGACTGCCGTGGGATGTAAAGCCATGGGCGGGGCGTTGCTGAAAGCCTTGGATCGTCCCGCCGAGTAGGTCAACCGTTCACACGGGGCGCAAATCGATCGACAATGAAGCCCGAATGACGGCAGTTTTGAGTAGCAACGATCATGTGGGATAAGATTGTCCGGCAAATTGGCGAAGTTACGGGAGAGGCTTTTGAGGCGAGCGATCGCCGTTCGGTCGGCGGCGGCTGTATCAATCAAGGATACCGTCTCGGCAGTGGCGATCGCGCCTACTTCGTCAAACTCAACAGCGCTTCGGGTCTTTCTATGTTTGAAGCCGAAGCTTTAGGACTCGAACAAATGTGGGAAACCCAAACGATTCGCGTTCCCAAACCCATTTGTACTGGGGTTTCTGGGTCTTCCGCCTATATCGTCCTCGAATGGTTGGATCTCGGTGGGGGAGGCTCCCAGGTGGCGGCTCGAATGGGGCGGCAACTCGCCCGCCTCCACCGGGAATCCGTCGGGTCAAAATTCGGCTGGGATCGGGATAATACGATCGGCTCGACCCCCCAGCTCAATCCCTGGACGGACGATTGGGCCGAGTTTTGGGCGGTTCGCCGCATCGGTTACCAATTGGACTTAGCCCGTCGGAAGGGGGGCAGTTTTCCGTTGGGCGATCGCCTCGTAGAGGCCATCCCGGATTTGCTCGCCGGTCACGACCCCCAACCGTCTCTGGTTCACGGCGATCTGTGGGGCGGCAATGCGTCGGCGACGGCGGACGGCGAACCCGTGATTTTCGATCCGGCGACCTATTACGGCGATCGCGAGGTGGACGTGGCGATGACGGAACTGTTCGGCGGCTTCTCCGGTGCGTTTTACCAGGGCTATAACGAGGTCTGGCCGTTGGCTGCGGGCTATGCGGAGCGCAAAACCCTTTACAACCTCTACCACATCATCAACCACTTCAATTTATTTGGGGGGGGTTACGCTTCCCAAGCCAACAGCATGATGCGCCGTCTCGTCGGCTAGTTCCCGGGGTCGCCCGTCCAAAACCTGCCCAAAATATGAGACCCAGACCTTTGAGGGGTCTGGGTCTTGGGTTGTTATAAGCCAGCCAGCAGGTATTTAAAACAAGAAGGCGAAATTTAAAAGATATTAAAACACTGGCTAGCGGTTTTGAAATCGGGTTTTAAAGCAAGTCACGAACAGGTATGAACCTTGGTTACTTCTAACGTTAGACGGTAGTTGTGAAAAACTTGTGAAGATTCTGCACAATTGGCAAAATTTTTTGACTTTTTTTTGGCGGGCTGGGGATTTTGCTCTAGGGACGCTAGCTTCGTTGGCTCGGGGGTTTGACGGAGATCGTTGAGCACTGGGCGATCGCAAAATGTATCTAGTTGTAATAAAATGCAATATTTAAACAAAAAAATTAAGTAAATTTACGGTTGCCTTCGATGATTTTTTTCTAAGCGACCGATGCCACTCGATCGAGGGTCGATGTTCGTAGGGCGATCGCCCCCCATTGAGGTCAATTCAGCGTGGTCATCCTACAATGGCAGGGGAGAGAATGGCGATCGCGCGCTCGGTCCGTCGTCCGGTCTCGCTGTCGATCGATGTTGACAGTTTTCGGGATCTCCGGTTTTCGTGCTGGCTGCCTTGTAAATCCGCTTGCAACTCCATAAAAGATGTCTTTGAACGATCGTAGGCCCTGGGTTATGAAACGATTTGCGCCGATCTCGGTCGGATTGCTCTGTGCTGTAGTCGTCGGCGCCCCGGGCGATCGCCTCGCGGCCCAACCGAGACCGACCTTTTCCGAAGAGACTGCAAGCCAGTCCAAGCCTGCTGGGCCGTTTCCCAGCTTTAACAGCGATCGCCTCGACGCTCAATTGCGCCTTTACCAGCAGTTGTTAGAGGAATCGGGGCCGCCGGATGTTTTGATTGTCGGCAGTTCGCGATCGCTCCAGGGAATCGATCCGATCGCCCTGGAACAAGCCCTCGCCCATCACGGCTATCCCGGAGTGCGAGTGTTTAACTTCGGGATCAATGGCGCCACCGCCCAGGCGATCGATGTTTTACTGCGCGACATTTTCACCCCGGAACAGTTACCCAACTTGATTCTCTGGGCCGATGGAGTGCGCGCCTTCAATAGCGGTCGGCGCGATCGCACCTACGAGGCGATCGTTTCTTCTGCGGGATACGAACGCTTGTCCCGAGGCGATCGCCCCTTATCATTGCCAGCGCCCCCCGTAGAAGTGGCACGGGTAAATGCGATCTCCCCGACGGAGACGAAGGCGATCGTCGTCACCCCCAGCGACGATCCCCGGGAGATGCTGGCGACGAGTTATCAAGCCGTGCGCGGTTGGTTGAGCCTGGTGGGAACCGAACTTCGGGAAACTTATCAAGAACGACAACAAGAAATGAGCTGGTTGGGCGGCGAACCCGCCGAACCGCCCCCGCCGTTGCCGACTTTGGACGCGGTGATGTCCGGACAACTGGCGGAACACTTGCAACCGACGGGCTTTTTTCCGGTGACCGATCGCTACGATCCAGCTACGTACTATCAAACTTTTCCCCGGGTTCCGGGACGCTACGACGGCGATTATGCTGCTTTTAGTTTGCAAGGAGAGCAACAAAGCGCACTCCGGGCGATCGCCCGCTTCAGCGAAGCCGAGCAGATCCCCCTCGTCATCGTCAATTTACCGTTAACTCAAGACTATTTAGACCCGACTCGATCGGACGCCGAACGTCTGTTCCGCGACCAAATGCAGCGTTTGGCTGCCGAACACAACTTTATCTTTCGCGATTTGAGTCAGTTGTGGCCGACTCGGGTGGAATATTTCGCCGATCCGAGTCATCTCAACCGTTTTGGGGCGTTCGCCGTCGCTCTCGAACTGGCAGGCGATCCGGCAATCCCCTGGTCGGCGACCCGGGAGTAGTTCCCAAAAAAAACACCAAAAAAAACAATGGGGGTCTTGCCGCGATCGCAAGACCCACTTAAGAAGTTAGCAAAGGATTGCTCAGAAGAATAAGTAACCTGAAAATGAACCTTCTGGTTTTACAAAAAACAACTCTAGTTGACAAGAACCGCAGCAATCGTAGCAAGTAAACCGAGCTTTTACACCCAGCCGATCGAGGCTTGACTTTAACCTCACCTTGCCGCCGGACGAACCCAGCCTCAGCCCCTTTCAGAGCCACTGCGATCGGACTTCAGGCCGAAACACCTCGATGCCTTCGTCCTCCATTTCCGTGCTTGAACTTCAGCGATATTCAAGACTTCTTTGAGGTGCTTGAATATTAAAGTAGCACGACTCTGAGAAAGCACCAAGCAACCGTTACTAAACTTTACATTTCACCTTCACATTTCAGCCAGATTGAGCCGCCACCGACACGGCGATCGCGGAGTCCTCAGCACCACACTCCACCCGCGATCGCCGGGAACGGCTATTAACCGTTCGATTGGGGCGATCGCCGACCTTCATTCCTTGCAATTTCCGAGGCGATCGATCCGGAAAAATCAATTTCAAACTAACTGCATTCTTGCATTTTATTTGTCTTGCAAGTTTATCCTGATGCCCATTTCTCCTCGCCGTATAGAGAAGTAAAAAGCGAGAGGATTTCTATTCATGCGTATCAGTGCTTCTATCTTGCTGTTGACTTGTATCTTAGTCAGTTTAGCCGCCAATTTTTCTACAGTTGAAAAATATCGGAGTGCAGAAGCCGGACAAGTTGGAAAACACGAACCCATCAAACCTTATCCCGGTCCGAGAGGTCCGAGACGAGCTTGGTAATTCTTTTTTTCTGAGAAAACCATAAATTCCAAACACTCGATCGTTAACGTTATCCAGGAAGATCGCACTCATGAATCATTCACGAATAAGGGTTGTGCTGACACCGATTTTGGCGGTTTCAGCAATCGCTTCAGCATCGATTTTTAATCTTTCCTTATCCGAGAGCATTCCAGAGAAAGTCCAAGAATTAAACCCGGCTTCGAACACCGTCAAGCCATCGATCGCCCTGGAAAAACAGTGCGAACTCGGACGGGGAGGGAGTAGTCGCCGGGATTGTTCGGTGAGTCTGGAAACAAGCTGAAATCGGTTCGATCGCGATCGCGTAGCGTCTCCGGAGGAGAATCGTCCCGAAGGCGAAGATGGCGAGGATCGAACCCCATCGATATTGTCTATGAGGTTATCCGCGTTCTTTGCAAAAGCCCGGTAGTTTGAACTACTGGGCTTTGTTGTTGACGGTTGCACGGACTGGGGAACAGTCGAACGGGGAGAAAAGGCGATCGCCCCACAAACAACCCGTCCCCATCGGCGAGAACAAACGCGATCGGACCAAGGAATGTCAGAATAGAAACAATAGAAATAGTTAGAATAGGTTCTCTTGTCACCCAGTTATGGCTTCTTCTCCCGAGTTTCTGACAGGCGCACAAATCCGAGAAAAATTTTTAGACTTCTACGCCAAACGCGGACATCAGATCCTGCCGAGTGCTTCGCTGATTCCGGAAGATCCCACCGTATTGCTGACGATCGCCGGAATGCTGCCATTTAAGCCAATTTTCTTAGGACAGCGATCGCCCGACTTTCCCCGCGCCACCACCTCGCAAAAATGTATCCGAACCAACGACATCGAAAACGTGGGGCGAACCGCCAGACACCACACCTTTTTCGAGATGTTGGGCAACTTCAGTTTCGGGGATTACTTTAAAAAAGAGGCGATCGCCTGGGCGTGGGAACTGTCCACCAAAGTCTTTAACTTACCTCCAGAACGGCTCGTCGTCAGCGTCTTTAGAGAAGATGACGAAGCCTTCGGGATCTGGCGCGACGACATCGGGATCCCCGCCCATCGGATTCAGAGAATGGGAGAAAAAGATAACTTCTGGGCGTCCGGACCGACCGGACCGTGTGGACCGTGTTCGGAAATTTACTACGACTTCCACCCAGACAAAGGAGACGCGGCGATCGATCTCGAAGACGACACCCGGTTTATCGAGTTTTACAACCTCGTATTCATGCAATATAACCGGGACGCCGAAGGAAACTTAACCCCGTTACAGAATCAAAATATCGATACGGGATTGGGACTCGAACGCATGGCGCAGATCCTGCAAAAAGTCCCGAATAACTACGAAACCGATTTAATTTTCCCAATTATCGAAGCGGCGGCCAAAATTGCCGGAATTCGCTACGGCGACAGCGACGATCGAACCAAAGTATCCCTCAAAGTGGTCGGCGACCACTTGCGCGCCGTCATCCACACGATCGCCGACGGAGTCAGTGCATCTAATTTAGGGCGCGGTTACGTCCTGCGGCGCTTAATCCGGCGCGTCGTCCGTCACGGGCGTTTAATCGGGATTTCGAGACCCTTTACCGCCGAACTCGCCGAAACGGCGATCGCCCTGTCCGAAAGCGCCTATCCCAACGTTCGCGAACGAGAAGCGACGATTAAAGGGGAACTGGAACGGGAAGAATCCCGGTTTTTGGAAACCCTCGAACGCGGCGAAAAACTCCTGTCCGAAATTCTCGCCAGTCAACCCGCACAAATTTCGGGAAGAGATGCGTTCGTCCTCTACGATACTTACGGCTTCCCGTTGGAACTGACCCAAGAAATTGCCGAAGAAAGCGGGCTGAGTGTGGATTTGGCGGGCTTCGAGGCGGCGATGGAAGAACAGCGCCAGCGATCGCAAGCGGCCCACGAAACCATCGATCTCACAGTTCAAGGGAGTTTGGACAAACTCGCCGAACATATCCATCCGACGGAGTTCCTCGGTTACAGCGAAGTGCAATCGACGGTGAACGTCGAAGCGGTACTAGTTAAAGGGCAATCGGTCGAAGAAGCGGAAACGGGGAGTGAAGTGCAGGTCATTTTGCCAAAAACTCCGTTTTATGCCGAATCCGGCGGCCAGATCGGCGATCGCGGCTATTTGTCCGGGGAATCCGTCGTCGTTCGCATCGAAGATGTCAAGAAAGAATCGGACATTTTCGTGCATTTCGGGCGGGTCGAACGGGGAATCCTACGGGTGGGCGAACCCGTCAGCGCCCAGATCGATCGTGCCTGTCGCCGTCGCGCCCAAGCGAACCACAGCGCCACTCACTTATTACAAGCCGCGTTAAAGAAACTCGTCGATGACTCGATTTCTCAGGCGGGTTCGTTAGTGGCATTCGATCGCCTCCGCTTCGATTTCAACTGTCCTCGGGCGCTGACGCCGGAAGAGTTGCAGCAAGTGGAAGACCAGATCAATACGTGGATTGCCGAAGCCCATGAAGCGCAAATCGCCGTGATGCCCTTAGCCGAGGCGAAAGCGAAAGGGGCGATCGCCATGTTCGGCGAAAAATATGGCGAACAGGTCCGAACCATCGATTTTCCCGGGGTTTCGATGGAACTGTGCGGCGGAACCCACGTTCGCAATACGGCGGAAATCGGGGCGTTTAAGATCGTGTCCGAAACCGGGGTAGCTTCCGGAATTCGCCGGATCGAAGCGGTCGCGGGACCGTCGGTGTTGGATTATCTGGAAGTGCGCGATCGCGTGGTTCGGGATTTGAGCGAACGATTTAAGGTCAAACCCGATGAAATTCCCGACCGCATTACCAACTTGCAAAACGAACTGAAAGCGACTCAGAAAGAGCTCGACGCGGTTAAAGCGCAATTGGCGATCGCCCAATCGGACCAACTGGTTTCCCAAGCCGAATCCGTCGGCGAGTTTGAGATTTTAGTCGCCCAACTCGACGACGGCGTCGAACCGGATGCCCTCAAAACGGCGGCGGAACGCTTACTCGCCAAACTCGGCAAGGGTGCAGTGGTTCTCGCGTCGGTTCCCACCCCGGAAAAAGTCAGTTTGATCGCCGCCTTCAGTAAAGAGGTCAACGCCAAAGGCTTACAAGCGGGCAAATTTATCGGCCAAATCGCCAAACTCTGCGGCGGCGGTGGCGGCGGTCGTCCCAATTTAGCCCAAGCGGGCGGACGAGATCCGAGTCAGTTAAAAGCGGCGTTGGACTCGGCGAAAGCCCAGTTAGTTGAGGGATTAAAGGGCTAGGGAGTTCGGCGTTAGGACAGGATCTGTGGTGCGGGCAAAATGCCCGTACCCCTTCCGGAAAGGGCGATCGCCGTTGGGAAAGATTGGATAACTTTATTGTATAAAGCTTTGCAATTGTTTTGAATGAAGTTGGAAGGTTGCCGAACCGATCGATCGCCAGTTTCAAGCCGAAATTGAGCTAATTTCAGATAAAAACGATCGAGAGTACGGCAAACGCCAATCTTTCAGATTGATATCTTATTTCTCAATCGGAGAGTGAACCGTGTTTTATCTGTCCTACGCCCAATTCCGCCATCCGAAGCTGGTATTTGGGCTGTGGTTATCCCTATTCGCTTTTTCTCCAGGGGCGATCGCTCAAGTGATTCCCGATGGGAGTTTGCCTCAAAACACGATCGTTACTCCCCAGGGAAATCAAATGGCGATCGACGGCGGAACTCGATCGGGGGCTAATTTATTTCACAGTTTTGAAGAGTTTTCTCTCACGTCACAACAGTCGGCAATTTTTAATAATGGTTTAGATATACAAAATATTTTTTCGCGAGTGACCGGGGGCAAGCTGTCCGAAATCGACGGCTTGTTACAAACCAAGGGAGGGGCAAATTTATTTTTACTCAATCCGTCCGGAATCGTCTTCGGGCCGAATGCGCGCTTGAATGTGGGGGGGTCGTTCGTGGCGAGTTCGGCAGAGGCGATCGCCTTTGGGGACGGCAGTCAGTTCGGGGTGAGGCCGAACTCGGATCGCGCCTTACTGTCGATCGCCGTTCCCATCGGTTTGCAGTTCGGCAGCAATCCCGGGGCAATCGTCCATCGCTCGATCGCGGCGGAGGGCAGTGGGAATCCGGCAGGGTTCCAAGTGCCTTTCGGTCGCACTTTGGGGATGATTGGCGGCGATGTAAGTATAGAAGGGGGAAGGCTCGGCGCGCCGGAAGGACGAATCGAACTCGGTAGCGTCGGCGACAGTAGTTTTGTGGAGCTGGCGATCGCCGATTCGGGATGGAGCTTCGGTTATGAGGGAGTCGAACAGTGGGGGGCGATCGCGATCGGCGATGGCGCCCGCCTGAATACGAGCGGACGCGGCGGGGGAGCGATGCAACTCGTCGGCGGTCAAATTGCGATTAGTGGGGGTTCCCAACTGTTAGCCATTACGGCAGGCGATCGCGACGGCGAACCGATGACCCTACGGGGCAACGACAGCATCGCGATCGCGAGTAGATCCACCCTATCGACACGCACCCAAGGTGGGGGGAACGGCGGCGATCTGCGCTTGAGTGGCGCGAACTTAACCCTCGCGGACGGGGCGATCGTCGCGACGGGAACCGAGGGTGCCGGACGCGGGGGCGACCTGACGATCGAGGCCCCTGGAACGGTGCAGATAAGTGGAGCCGATCCGGATAACTTTACGCTCTTAGTTGGGGATAGCACCGCAGATGGAGCCGCCGGAGCGATCGAAATGAACGCCGGAAACGTTTTTCTACAAGGAACGGCGGCAATTTCCAATCGAGCCTTGGGTAATGGCAACGGCGGCAATATCAGCATCAATACCCGGGAGGATTTTACGGCGATCGGGACGGGATTTGCATCGTTTGAAACGTTAATCGGCGCGGCACTCTCCGCGCAATTGCCACCAGACGCGTTGATTGGCGGCGTATTCACTGCCACAAACGGCGGCGGACAATCGGGAAAAATTATCATCGAGAGTGGCGGGTCGGTGCAGTTATTCAATGGCGCTTCAATCTTCAGTCCGACCTTTAGCGGCGCAGCCGGAGGGAACATTGAAGTCCGCGCCGACGGGGCGATCGCCGCCAACGCATCCGGCTTGCTGACCACCACGATCGGCAATAGTGGGGCGGCTGGCAATATTTTTTTAGACGCTACGCGGATCGCGATCGAGGATGGATCGGTCGTCTCTAGTGCTACCCTATTGGGATCCGGATCCGGTGGGGATGTGGTACTCAATGCCTCGGATACGGTAGAAATTGTGCGTAGCATTCCGGGGAATTTATTGCCGACGGGGATTTTAAATAACTCGATTTTGGGAACGGGCGACGCAGGGGAGATCCGCATTTTGGCCCGACGGCTGACCATCCGTGAAGGTGGCTTGATCGTCAGTAATACCGGGGGATTAGTCGGAAGCGACGTGATTACTAGCGGGGGACGAGGGGGCGATATTATCATCAACACCAGTGAGTCGGTCGAAATTTCCGGGATTTCTGCCGACGGCGTTGATACGAGTGGTCCGGGAACCACATCGTTTGGGGATTTACCTGCGGGAAATTTGATCGTGACCACGAAACGCATGGTCGTCGATGGCGGGGCGATCGTTTCGAGTGCGACCCTGGGCGCCGGGGATGGCGGAACCCTGACAATTCGTGCGTCTGAGTCTCTAGAGGTACGAGGGACGTCCGCGATTACAGGTTTGCCGACGTCATTGACTACCTCTTCGGGACGGGCAGACATACCCCAATTGGAAGCGACGGGGAACGGGGGAGACCTGCGGATTTTTACGCCGGAATTGCATGTTAGCGAGGGGGCGGCGTTGGACGTGCGTAGTTTGGGGTCTGGAGGGGCGGGAACTTTAGAAATTGCCGCACAAACGGTGCGCCTCGATCGCGGCGGCACCCTCAATGCGGCGACCGTAGCTGGAACTGGGGGTAATATCCAGGTGCAGGCGCCGGATTTTATTTTGCGCCGCGGCAGCCAGATTACCACGAATGCGGGGAATACCAATGGCGGCAACATCACGATCGCCACGGAAACCCTCGCCGCGATCGAAAATAGCGACATTACCGCCAACGCCCGCGAAGGTCGGGGGGGACGAGTCAGCATCGACGCCACGGGGATTTTTGGAACCGCATTTCGCGACCGACAAACCCCCGAAAGCGATATTACGGCGACGTCGGCACTCGGCCCGGAGTTTAGCGGCGTGGTCGAGATCGAAACTCCCGAGGCGGATCCGAGTGCGGGATTGGTAGAGTTCCCTTCGGAAGTTCGGGATGCGAGCAACCAAATTGCCACGGGTTGCGCCGCCGATAGCGGCAACGTGTTTGTGGTGACCGGACGCGGCGGCTTGCCGGAAAATCCAACTCAACTCTTCCAACGTCACCAGGCTTGGCGGGATTTGCGATCGCCCGCCACGGCTGAGCGCGAAGATTTCCGAGAGACTACCAACCCGGCGACTCCGGAAACCCAGAATCGGCGAGGGATGCTCCAAAGGAGCCCCTTCGCGATCGAGGCGACGGAATGGACCGTGGGTTCCCAGGGCGAAATTATCTTAAAAGCTGCCGGGAATGGTTCGTCGGATCCTTCGCCTTTCTCTGCTTGTCCGGTGTCGCGAACGCCCGAGTAGGCGCGCCTTACAAGGGATCTCAACTCAAACAGTAACAAGCGATCGGCTCGCCATTGCAATTCCCTCGCTCAATTTGTTACGCCTTTCTATTGACAAAATGACTAAAATATGGTCAAAAAGCCGACAAGGGGAATAGAGCGTTTTAAATTAACTCGGTAACAGTTTCAACATCCAGGTTAGGCGATTTGGCGGATGACGACTCGCCAAAAAAGTAACAAAATCGAACTAGATTAGATCGAAAAGGTAACAACGACAAGGCGGTCAGACCCATCATTTCTGGTGTAACTTAACGGGTGAAGGGGTTACCCAATAAAGAGCAGTCAATTCTAGTGGTAATTCGAGGCTTGCCCGTCTGGTATTCGTCATTCTAATAGAGTGACGATAATCCGTGGGGGGAATACAGAAGGGCAAGCCTCATCCCTTTTTTTAAAGACATGTTTTGTTTTTAAAGAAAGTTTTGAAAGGCCATTGAGGCGATCGCCGCGTCATATCGCCCCCCTGTTTTGCAATCGAGTAAGCGGTCTCTGTGTGAAAATGCTGTGTGAAAATGCATAGTTACCAGGCGGCCAGGATGCCCGAACCACCAAAAACCGGATGATTTAATGGTGCTTTTAGGAACATCACTGGTTTGGCTGATGCAGTTTCAATGTCTAAAAGCTTACCATCTACACTAGCCAGTTGAAGTACCGCCCCGAAAGTGAATCCCACGTCCACTTTGGTCGAACTGCTCTCCGAGGTGAACGACGTGAGCGATCCGAGCGATCGCATGGCCACGGGACGTGCGGCGGATGAAGCCAATGTCTTCACGGTTACCGGACGGGGCGGTTTGCCGGAAAACCCGACTCGACGATGGAACGATCCAGTACTAGTGTGGCGAGATTTTCGCCCGGTGATTCCGGAACGATCGCGCCGGGAATCGGACTGAGGATCGGCGTCGGGAACGGGGGTGAACCCAATGGAAGCCAGCCATGGGTCCGTCAACCCCCGAGGTCAAATCGAATGAGCGATCGATTCCGGTCGGGGCGATCCTTGTGCTCCCCCATCCGTCGTCACCCACTGTAAGGATAAATAAACCGATGGAAAGATGGCGCACGCGGCGCACAAAAGTCTATCGAGCTTTGTGTTTGGCGCTTTTAAGCTTTGCGATCGTCACGATCGCCCTCCCCAGTACGACCCGACCGCTTGCGGCGGTTCCGGCGGCGATCCTCCAACAGAGGCGCTTCGCGATCGCCCAAGCCCGTAACGACGCCCAATCCCTGCTCGATCGCGGTCAACGGGCTTACGAGGCGGGACAGTTTCTCGAAGCGGCGACGGCGTGGGAAGCCGCCGCGAAGGAGTTCGCCCGTCGCTCCCAGACCCCCGGGGAAACCGTAGGGGCAGTTCGCGAACCGCCTCTACTCTGGATTTATCTCGGCCAAGTCTACCAAGATTTAGGTCGCTGGTCCGACGCCGAAACCGCGATCGCCCGCGCCTTCGACTTACTCGACACGGACCTCGACGGGTCTCGCGACGCCTTACTCGCCCGCGCCTTCAACGCCCGAGGCAGTCTGCAACTCGCCCTCGGTCAACCGGAAAACGCTCTAGACAGTTGGGAACGGGCCGAAGCGGCGTATGCGGCGGTCGGCGACGAGATCGGCGAACTCGGCAGTCGCATCGATCGCGCTCAAGCCTTGCAAACCTTGGGTATGTACCGCCGATCGCGCGAATTACTCGAAACCACCGCCCAGCAGTTACAAAATCGCCCGGATTCGGCGGTTAAAGTCGCCGGATTGCAGAGTTTGGGACTCGTTTTACAAGCGGTTAACGAAGACGCGCGAGCGCGGGAGGTCTTGCAAGAAAGCCTCGCCGTCGCTCGCCGCACGGGGGAATCATCCCGCCTGAGCGACATTCTCACCAGTCTCGCCCATAGCGAGCGCGCCCTCGACCGTCCGGACGCCGCCGCCTCCCTCTATCGAGAAGCGGCGAGGGTGGCGACGGACCCGATCGCGATCGCCTCGGCCCAACTTAGCTTACTCGCCTTAGCCGTAGAGACCGCCGACTGGGCACAAGCCCGCGATCTGTGGCCGCCATTGGGCGATCGCCTCGCCGCGTTGCCCCCGAGTCGTCCGTCGATTTACGCCAAGGTCAACCTCTCGGAAACCCTCTTACAAGGCCAACAAAACGCCCCCTCAGCCCAACCCCTGCTCGATCGCGCCGATTACGAACCCCTCGCCCGTTTGCTCGCCCAAGGGGTGCGCGAGGCTCGCGATCTCGGCGACGTGCGCGCGGAATCCTTCGCCCTCGGACAATTTGGTAAACTCTATTTCCAAGGGGGACAAGTCGATCGCGCCCGGGAGTTGACCACAAGAGCCCTGGCCCTCGCCGCCCAAGTCAACGCCGCCGATCTCTCGGCCCGGTGGCAAACCCAACTCGGGGAAATTTTCAAAACCGACAACGACCTCCCAGAGGCGATCGCCGCCTACCGTGAAGCCGTGGCAACCCTGCAATCCCTGCGCGCCGACTTGGTCGGGATCGATCCGGACGTCCAGTTTTCGTTTCAAGAAAGCGTCGAACCCGTCTATCGCGAACTCGTCGGTTTGCTGCTGGCGTCGAATCCATCTCAAGACGACCTCAAACAAGCCCGCGACACGATCGAAGCATTGCAACTGGCAGAACTCGACAACTTCTTCCGCGAGGCTTGTCTGGATACGGAATCGGTGGAGATCGATCGCATCGACCCGACGGCTGCGGCCATTTATCCGATTATCTTACGCGATCGCCTCGAAGTCATTCTCTCGATTCCCGGCGAACCCCTCGCCCACTACGCCACCCCCTTGACCGGGGAACAGGTCGAAACCACCCTCGACGAATTACTCGAAACCCTCAATCCCTTTTTCGACGATCGCGATCGCCTGCGCCTCTCCCAACAAGTCTACGACTGGTTGATTCGTCCGGCCCGCGATCGACTCGACGCCGCCAACATCAAAACCCTGGTCTTCGTTCTCGACGGCGCCTTTCGGAATTTACCGATGTCGGTACTTTACGACGGCGAGCAGTATTTAGTTGAAACATACGCGATCGCCGTCACTCCCGGGTTTCAACTGTTCGCCCCGCGCGCAATTTCGGCGGTAGATCTCAAAGCGTTAACTGGGGGACTGACCGAAGCCCGTCAAGGATTTGCGGCCCTGCCTGCAGTCAAACGAGAAGTTGAAGAAATCGCCTCGGAACTGCCGACCAAAATTTATCTCGATCGCGACTTTACCGCCAAAAATTTGCAAGATCGCATCCAATCTTCTAGCTTTCCAATCGTTCATTTAGCCACCCACGGACAATTTAGTTCCAATCCCGAGGAAACCTTTATTTTGACCTGGGATGGCAAAATTCAAGTCCGCGAATTTGAAGCGTTATTGCACTCGAATCGTAGCGAAGTACTCAACCCGGTGGAACTGTTAATCCTCAGCGCCTGTCAAACTGCCGCCGGGGACAAACGCGCCGCCCTCGGTCTGGCGGGGGTGGCGGTGCGATCGGGCGCGGGCAGTACCTTGGCGACGTTGTGGTCGGTTAAAGATGAATCGACGGCAGAATTGATGGCTAACTTTTACGACCGTCTCGGCGATCGCACCGTCCCTATTGGTAAAGCGGAGGCGTTACGACAAGCCCAACTTTCTCTATTAAAAGAGGAAAAATATCGGCATCCTTTTTATTGGGCGCCGTTTGTTCTCGTGGGGAATTGGTTGTAATTTTTACATTGCTCGATTGAAAGTTAATCCAAATTTCATTTAACTTCAGAGCAGAAGAATTACAATAGGAAATAAACGCCAACCCGGGGCATTTACGAAAATTTAGTGTTGAAAAGGGAAACAAGAATGAACCGTCAAACAAGATCGATATTTCTGAAAATCTCTTGCCTGACCCTCGCCGTACAAGCGCTGGGGTTACCACTGCTGACCCCGCGCGCGATCGCCGGATCCGATCCGGTCGATCCGAGGGCGAGTCTGGAAGCGGCCATGAGAGCGGGCATCACCTTCGAGCCGCCCAAACAAGGGATGCCGACAGATACCGCCGGAGGGGCCTCCCGCGATGCTGGATGCGCCCGCGAAGATATCAGCGCCACGGGCTGCGTCACTCCGTTGATGCCGGAAAATAACTACGGTTTGACGGTTTCCGAACGTCCGACGTTCTACCTCTACGTCCCCGAAACCGATGCGAAAGAGGTATTTTTTAGCTTAGTTGACGAAAATCGCAATCATCACTACCAAGCGAAGCTTCCCCTCGACCGTCAAGAAGGAATTATCGGGATTACTCTCCCCGAAAATGCTCCAGCTTTAGCCGTCGATAAGACTTATCAATGGACCGTAATTTTGATTGGCGATCGCGGTTTGCGACCGGACAGCCCGGGGGTTCAAGGCACGGTGCGCCGGGTCGAACTCGATGCAACTCTAGCCCGTCAAATTGAAGACGCATCCCTGGCGGAACGAGCGGCTTTATATGGTGAAAATGGGATTTGGTTTGAAGCGCTTTCGAGCTTAGCCACCCTCGAAAGGAATGGAGAATCGAGCGCGATCGCCTCGACTTCCGAACTCGAAAATCCCAATAATATCTGGCAAGAATTCCTTTCTTCTGTCGGTTTACAAGCGATCGCCGCCAAGCCGATTTTAAATTAGATCGGCGTCGCTTATGTTTTCGATTTCAACTTCGATCGCCCGTCCTCATCGGCACCTTCGAGGAAACGAACTCGTTTCCAGGCGATCGAAGCTTTTTGCGTCTCCAACAAGTGAACTACCGCTATTGAATCGGAGATTACAATAGCGGCTTCCTACCCAACAGATTGCCCAATCGTAGATTTCTTGCGTCCTCTACGCTTCGGTCTTACACCTGGACAGTAGGCTTGGCCCCGCGTCCCGCAGGTCAAGAGTCGTAGTCCCTCTTCTGGCGAGGTTGATAGCTGCATTGAGATCGCGATCGTGACTCGTCCCACAGCTAGAACAAGTCCAATTTCTGACATCTAGTGGCAGACTATCGATTTGATTCAAGCAAACGTTGCAGGTTTTAGAAGAGGGGAAGAATCTATCGACCTCAACATAGACTTTCCCTTCCTGTTCGGCTTTGTACTTGAGCATGGTCAAAAACATTTCCCAACCGACTATCCAAGGTCTACGCCGACGGCTTTTCCCTCGGTGGATGAATCTGGATTGGGTTTTCCATCTTCAAAGAGAATAGAGGCAAAATATTGGTCGCAGCGATTTTTAGTGACCGTAACAGTTTTGAGTTTGCCTTCTATTGGTCGATGAACAACCGCTTTAACTTCCCCAATCTTCGGTAGCTTCAAGGCGGTCTCCAGCACCTTGACATTTTGGGGATACTGGATGGATTGTTTATCGTGCTTGGACTTGAATCGCGGATACCTGGCCCGTTTCTCAAAGAAGTTGTTAAAAGCGGTTCCCAGGTTAGTACAAACCTGTTGAAGACACTGCGAGTAGGTCAGCTTTAACCACTCATACTCTTGCTTGAGGCTGGGAATCTGTTTCTTGATGTCGTAACTAGATAGTCCCTTCCCAGTCTCTTTGTAGGTTTGATTCATCAAGTTCAGACCATAGTTCCACAGCCATCTGCAATGGCCGAAGGATTGCTACAGCGATTGCTTCTGCTGCTCATTTGGGTATAGTTCGATCGTGACGACTTTGAGGATTAAGGTAAATTAGATTCACCATAAACACTCTACCCTAAGTTACTGCTGCAATTCATGTCACGCTTCAAATCTCTGACTGAAGCGTGACATGAATTGCGGATTTGGCTAAATCCTGGATAGGCAATACCTTTGGTGAAAAGGGTAATCAGAAACTGGGTTGAGTCGTATCCGTTCGGTCGGTTCGTTACAATTTTTGTATCAACCCAGTTTCTCCTGTCCTTTCGGGATGCCTGTCAATGTGGCCGAAGCTCAAACCGCGAAGTTGGCAATGGCGCGGTATTTTAATTAGCGCCCCCAGTGTTGCCGCCTTAGTGATTGGCGTTCACACTGCCGGATTGTTCCAACTTCTCGAATGGATGGCTCTCGACAGTTTTTTTCGCTGGCGTCCCCTCGAAGCCCCCGACCCTCGCATTGTCGTCGTCACGATCGACGAAGCCGATATCACTTATGCCGGACAGTGGCCGATTCCGGATGCGGTCTTGGCGCAGTTGCTCGAAAATTTAAACAGTTATCGACCTCGGGCGATCGGGATGGACTTGTACCGCGATTTGCCCGTCCCTCCCGGACACGATCGCCTCGTGGAGGTACTCGAAGCGATGCCTAATTTAATTGGGGTCGAGAAAGTCGCGGGCGATCGTGTCGGACCGCCCGCTATTTTAGCCGAACAAGGCCAAGTGGGACTCGCCGATCTGGTCTTAGATGCCGATGGCAAAGTCCGGCGGGGTCTGCTTTCGGTCAAGCCGGACGACGGCGAAACGAAATTGGGTTTGGCGACGCGGGTGAGTTTGATGTATTTAGAAGCGGAAGGGATCGCTCTGGAGTTGGCCGATCCCGAAAAGATGCATTTGAAATTGGGAAAAGCGCTGTTCGTCCCCTTTGCAGAAAATGACGGCAGTTACGTGCGCGCCGATGCCGGAGGCTATCAGATTTTACTCAACTATCGCGGTCCGCAAACCAACTTCACCACGGTTTCGATGACCGACATTCTCGAAAAACGCGCCGACCCGGAGATCCTGCGCGATCGCCTCGTCTTGATCGGCGCCACCGGACAAAGTTTAAACGACCTCTTTTTTACCCCCTACACGAACAGTTTGTGGGGGGTTCCCAAGCGGATGCCCGGGGTGGTGATTCACGCCAATTTAGCCAGTCAAATTCTTGCCGGGGCTTTAGACGGACGCCCGTTTTTGCAAGTATGGAACGACCCGGCAGAATGGTTGTGGACCTTGGCGTGGTCTTTTGTCGGGGCGAGTGGCGGTTGGGGGTTTTTACAAAGCAATTGTTTTAAAAATAATTTATTTTTTCGCGGCGTCGTCCTCGGCGGGGGGATCCTCGTCGGTTGCGCGATCGCCGTCGGTAGCAGTTATTTTGCCTTTCTCCATTCCTGGTGGATTCCTACCGTTCCTCCCGTCCTCGCCTTGAGTGGGTCGGCGATCGCGATCGCGGGCTATCACAGCCGTACCCTGCAGCGTCAGAGCGATCGCCGACTCGCCAAATTTCTCGAAGCTATGCCGATTGCCGTCGCCGTCCTCGATCGCGACGGCAAGCCCTATTATGCCAATCAAACTGCCCAAGCTCTCCTCGGCAAAGGGGCGATCGGCCATGTCACGATCGAACAACTCTCCGAGTTTTATAATTACTATCGTGCCGGAACTGACACATTGTATCCCTGGAACGAATTACCGATCGTGCGAGCGCTCTACGGCGAGTCCATTGCTGCCGAGGATATCGAAATTCGTACCGACGATCGCGTCACGCCGATTTCGGCGATGGGAATGCCGATTTTTGACGAAGATAATCAAGTCGCCTACGCCTTAGTCACCTTTCAAGATATCACCGAACGGCGACAGGCCGAAGCCGAACGCGAACAGTTCACTAAAGAACTCTTCGACCTCAACCAAAACTTAGAAAAAGCCTTAGATGCCGAACTCGAATTAACCGACGCTTACGGTCGCTTCGTCCCCCACCAGTTTCTGTATTTCCTCGGTTACGAAAGCATTACCGATGTCAAATTAGGGGAAGCGGTTCAAAAGGAAATGTCGATTTTATTTACTGACATTCGTAATTTTACCACACTCTCGGAAAGTATGAATCCCGAGGATAATTTTAAATTTATTAATGCCTTTCTCTCGCGCATGGAACCCGCGATCGCCGAAAATAACGGCTTTATCGATAAATATATCGGCGATGCGATTATGGCCCTATTTAGCGGCAGTGCGGACGAGTCGGTGAGAGCCGCGATTTCCATGCTTCAACGCCTTCAAGAATATAACTTAACCCGAGGCCGACCGGGACGCCCCAAAATCCAAATTGGCATCGGTATCAACACCGGATCCCTGATGCTCGGCACCGTCGGCGGTTCCAACCGCATGGACGGAACAGTCATCGGAGATGCGGTTAATTTAGCCGCCCGCATCGAAAGTCTCACCAAAGATTACGGCGTCGCTTTGCTCATTTCCAATCAAACGTTTGTCGCCCTCGACAATCCCTCGGAATACCACGTCCGTTTGATCGATCGCGTCCGGGTCAAAGGTAAATCTCAATTAGTCACCGTCTACGAGGTGTTTGATGCCGATGCTCCGGATATAAAACAAGGAAAACTGGAAACTAAAACCATTTTTGAACAAGCTTTATTGTTATATAATTTGGGGTCTTATCTCGAAGCCGCGCACTTATTTCAAAACTGCTTAAATGTCAATCATCAAGATAATGTCGCCCGGATTTATTTAAAACGCTGTCATTGTGCGGAAAGTCAAAGTTCGGTATCGTAAGATTTTTATATCGTCTTTTTCAAGGCAGTATTAATATTTAAAATTTCAATATTTTTTGGTGAACCCAGGGATTTAGGATCGATCTCGTACCTCCTGATTTTAAAAACCACGATCGCCGATTCGGCAAACGAGAATTTATCAAAAATCGATCGAAAATTCACTAGCCATTCATCGGTTTTGTTTCAGCTCGCCCCCGGCGTCAAGCCACTGACGATTGCTGTGGAAGTCGCGATCGGAAAGGGGGTAAGTTTTTGCTATGGTATTGGGCGTCCCCCGTCCTCGATCGCCATGGATTTGCTGCTGCTGACTCCGGTTTTCTTGCTCGCATTTGCATTAGGAGCTTCAATTGGCAGTTTTATTAATGTCGTCGTCTATCGATTACCCGCCGAATTGTCCCTGCTGTGGCCCCCGTCGCGCTGTCCGCACTGCCTGCACCGCCTGGCGCCTGTGGATAATATCCCTGTTTTCGGTTGGTTGAGGTTGAAGGGACGTTGTGCGTACTGTGGGACGGCGATCGCCAAACGCTATCCCTTGGTGGAAGCGGCGACGGGCCTGTTATTTGTCGGGGTCGTGGTGGTGGCGAGTGCGAATCCGGTGCAAATGGTCGGCTATTGGGTCTTTTTCAGTTGGTTGTTGGCGTTATCGTTAATCGATTTTGACACGATGACCTTACCCAATCCCCTGACCCAATCGGGATTGATCTTAGGATTGGCATTTCAGGGAATCCTAGGGACGATCGCGGGTTCCGGAGGGGAGGCGATCGCGCAACGCTTGAGTTTTGGTATTTTCGGGGCCGTGTTGGGGATGTGGCTGTTAGAGGCGATCGCCTTCGTCGGTTCGATCGCCTTCGGCAAAACGGCAATGGGCGCCGGAGATGCGAAACTGGCGGCGATGATGGGGGCGTGGTTGGGTTGGAAATCCTTACTGGTCGCTTGTTTCCTCGCCTGCGCGATCGGCGCCTTCGGTGGGGGGGCGGCGATCGCCCTGGGCGCGTTATCCCGTCACAAACCGATGCCCTTCGGTCCGTTTCTCGCCCTCGGTGCGGTGATTGCGGCGATTTGGGGAGAGGCGATCGTCACGACCTATCTGGATTTATTCTTTGCGCCCCTGCGTTAACCCACAGCGAACCACCTCCCCAGGTTAACTTTCCGGGGAACCATAGCGTACAGTAAAAACGAAAGTACGACGGAATCGAAATCGGAACCATGCCAGATTTAGCTATCGAAACTGCTCCGGTGAAAATCCCCAACGGCGACTTGCAAATCGCCGCTTATCTCGCCCAACCCGTGGGAACCGGGCCGTTTCCCTGCGTCATCGTCTTTCAAGAAGTGTTCGGCGTCAACGCCCACATTCGCGAAGTCACCGAACGGATCGCCAAACAGGGCTATATCGCGATCGCTCCGGCAATTTACCAGCGTACCGCCCCGGATTTTGAAGTCGGCTACAGCGACGCCGATCTCGCCCTCGGTCGGAAATACAAAGAGCAAACCACCGCCGACGAACTCCTCAGCGACACCCGGGCGGCGATCGCCTATCTCAAAACCCTCCCCTCCACCCGTACCGAGGCATTCGGCTGTATCGGCTTCTGTTTTGGCGGTCACGTCGCCTACCTCGCCGCCACCCTCCCGGAAATTCAAGCGACCGCCTCCTGTTACGGCGCCGGAATCGTCACCACCTGTCCCGGTGGCGGCGAACCCACCGTGACCCGTACCCCCCAAATTTCCGGGGCGATCGACCTCTTTTTCGGCACCGAAGATCCGCTCATTCCCAACGAGCAAGTCGATCTCCTGGAAACGGAACTCCAAAAGCAGCGAATTCGTCATCGCATCTTCCGTTACGAGGGAGCAACCCACGGTTTTCTCTGCGACGCTCGCCCTAGCTACAATCAGGAAGCCGCCGCCGATGCGTGGACTCGAATTTTCGAGCTCTTTCGAGACCGACTGCAAACTCCCTAACCGATCTCGGTGACGGTTCGTGCAGGGGAAATTGACCGGGATCGAGCGCCGTCAGTACGATCCCAATTCTTCAAGGATCCGCGATCGCGATCGGGAATCCTTGAGTGGGGTTGACCCCGGTCAGCCCCGTTCACAGCGTAATTGATTTAGGAGATGCAATCATGCCTGAAGGCGTTCTCAGCGACGACGTCAATCAAATTGGTCCTCCCCCGGAAACGGATTTTTTTGATGCGGATTTTTATCGACTGGCTAATCCCGATTTACTCGGGCTCACTCCAGAACAGTTAGAAGTTCATTTCCGCGAACGGGCGATCGCCGAAGGACGCTCGTTTATTCCCGTTTACGACGCCCAATTTTATCGCACCAACAACCCGGATTTAGCCGGATTGAGCGATCGCGCCCTCTTCGATCACTTCATTAATATCGGTTTGGGGGAAGGTCGTAAATTTTCCCCGGTTTTCGATATCGACTTCTACCGTCAAAATCTCTTACTCACCGAAAACGGCGCCGATATTATCGAACAGCTCACCCCGGAACCGATCCCGGAAAATCCGGCCTTAGAATTATTTGCCGACCCTCAAACGATCGTGACGCGATCGCCCTCGCTCAACGAAAACTTATATAAATTATTCCTCGAAAGCGAATTAGGCGTTACCACCGATTTAGAAGAAGAAACCGGATTGAATCCGGAAGATATTACCGAAGAAATCGATTATTCTCCCTTCTTCGATCCCCTCTTTTATCTCAACAACAATCCCGACCTCGCCGAAGCCTTCGGCACCAATACCGAGCAAGCCCTACAACATTTCGTCACGCGGGGCATTAACGAACCGAGACGGGCTTCGCTGATTTTCGACCCAATTTTCTACATCCGTACCAATCCCGACCTCGAAGCTGCGGGATTGGCGACGCCGAAAGGGGCGTTATTTCATTACGAAATTAACGGTTTGCCCGAAGGTAGACGCCCGTCTTTATTCTTCGATCCACAATTTTATGTAGCCAGTAACCCGGACTTGCGCGAGCGGGGGTTGGACAATGAGGATTTAATCGATAATTTTATCCTCGTCGGGTTAGAACAGGAGCGGCGATCGTCGTTATTTTTCGACCCGAGAGCGATTAATTCTTTGATTATTCCTCAAACTACGCAAACGGAAGAAGAAGCGCAACAAGCTGACGACGAAACGCCCCCCAATTCGACTGAGAATTTATTAAATGGGGACTATCAGAAATGGCCGACGCCGATCGGTGGGATCTTAACCTATAGTTTCGTGACTCAAGCGAGTGCAGTTCAGTACGAAGGGACTGAAAGTGGGGTGGGCGAGGTCAACGAAGCGATTAAAAATAACGTGCGGCAGATTATGAATGAATATAATCAGGTGCTGCCGTTCGATTTAATTGAAGTCGCCGATCGCCCCCCGAATACGGGACAAATTCGCATTTTATTTGCAGATAATCCCAATTACGCTTACAGCTACGCGCCGGGATTGGGAACGGGGGGCGATATCGTCCTGAGTCGGAATTTTGAAACCGATCCGAATCGCTCGTTTTCTCAAGGGGCGGGCAATTTCGGCTACCAGCGTCTGGTTCACGAAATCGGTCACGCCCTCGGGTTGCGCCAACCGAACGACTACACCGGGTTTGCGTTCGCCGAACGCCCCACCTTCCCGGCGGGAGGGTCGGGGTTGCCTTTTAACGAAGACAACAGCACGAATACGGCGATGAGTTTTAATATTGCCGGGGTCGGGGCGAGTACGCCGATGACTTATGACGTGAGGGCGTTGCAGTTTCTTTACGGGTTTAACGATGCTAATTTGGGCGACGATGTTTATCGTTTTGACGGGGCGAGTTTTATCGGGGTCAAGCAGACGATTTGGGATGCGGGTGGCGTCGATACGTTTGATTTTTCGGAATTGCCCCCGAGTGACAGTTATTTCTTCGATCTGAATGAGGGGGGTCAGAGTACGAATCAAACGGCGCTCAATGCGGCGACCTATCAGGCGATTAACGATCCGAGTGGGGCGACTTATGCGGCGAGTAGTTATGCGACGCGGGTCGCTTACGGAACGACGATCGAGAATTTAATTGGGTCGGCGGTCAATGATGAAATTTTGGGGAATAATGCGGCGAACCGCATCGAGGGCGGTTCCGGGGCAGACCGGATTACGGGAAGTCGCGGCGCCGACGTGATTGCGGGGGGGTCGGGAACGGATACGTTTATTTTTGCGCCGGGTGACGGGGGCGCGGCGGTCTCCGACGGGGATACGATTCTCGATTTTACGGTGGGCGAGGATCGGATCGGGTTGAGTTCGCCGTTGACGTTTGAGGCGATCGCGATCCAGGCGTCGGGAGGGAATTCTTTGTTGCGGATTGCCAATACGGGGGAAATTCTGGCGACGTTGGTCGGGGTGAGTCCGGGTCAGTTAGGGGCCAGTGATTTTATCGGGGTGTGAGGGACAAAAGTCATGGGGTTCGGGGCGAACGCGCGATCGCCCCGCCGCGTTCTGGGTCGATTCCGTTGGTTTAAAATAGAGTTCGACCTTCACCCATTGTTGGTTTTTTTATTCAGTTGCAAAAGGAAAACATGTCATTTTCTGCGGATGATTTTGCCAAAGCCCTCGAACAAGAAAGCTACGATTTTCGACCGGGGCAGATTGTGAGGGGCAAGGTGTTCGAGTACGAGTCAAATGGGGCATATGTTGATATTGGCGGCAAGTCTCCGGCGTTTTTGCCCAAATCTGAAGCCGCACTGACTCCGGTAGAGAATCTGTCCGAATTTTTGCCCAAGGGAGAGGAACGGGAGTTCGCCATTGTCAGTCAGCCGAATGCGGAAGGTCAGGTGAAGGTTTCCCTGCGACAACTGGAATTGCTGAAGGTGTGGGACGAGTTGAGCGAAAAGCAGCGTCTCAATCAGTCGGTAGAGGTGCGGGTCAATGGGGTGAATAAAGGGGGCGTGACGGTGGATATTGGAGGGTTGCGCGGTTTTATTCCGCGATCGCACCTGCTCCAGCGCGGGGATTTGCAGGGGTTAGTCGGTCAAAAGTTGAGTGTGAGTTTCTTGGAACTCGATCGCGATCGCGAGAAACTGGTTCTCTCGCAACGGTTGGTCGCACAAGCGAGCCGCATGGAGGCGTTACAGGTCGGGCAGCTCGTGGAAGGTGAAGTGGTCGGGATTAAGCCGTTCGGGGTTTTTGTGGATTTGGATGGCGTGACGGCTTTGTTGCACATCAATCAGGTCAGTAACAAGTACGTTCGGGCTTTAGACGAGCTGTTCCACATCGGTCAGGGAATTTCGGCGATCGCGATCGATATTGACGAGTACAAAGGTCGGATTTCTCTGTCTACGAAGCTCCTCGAAAATTATCCCGGCGAGATTCTCGAACAGTTCGACCAACTGATGGCGGAGGCGCCAGCCCGTCGCGAAAAAGCAGGAGACAAAATTCTTCCGGAGTAGGAAAAAGAAAGAAAAGTAAAAGGGGAATTTCAAGATTTTGATGAAATTTTCTTGAATCAGAGATAAACAGCATAGAAACCATAAGTTTTTCAATGGCTATTATCTCAATTCTTTTTCCATTTTTGTGGATAGCAAAGCAAGCGATCGCGGGGTTTCGGCGATCGCGATTCCCGATTCTCTTGGCTTAAAGCCCGGGCAAATTTCCAGGACTTCCCCGTTGTTGGTCGCCCTTGAGGTATGATAAGGATAAGGGATTTTATCGTTGCCAGCGCGCGGAGCGATCCCCAATTACTTAAGCGAGTGGGTGTTCTAGAGGGAGCCGCCACAGTCTGCAGAACGACTCAACCCTCGAAGTCCCCAGCCGTTTTCGATTCCTCAAGAGGGTGCAAAATCAATTGACGAAACTTTATTAATGCGGGGTGGTTTTTTAAAGAGTCGTTAAAGTGTGATCTCGATCGTCCACTTTTACTAATTCGAGTGAGTTAATAAAAGCAGGATCGTTCAAAATCGACTCGTTGGGTCGTGTAGAATTCGCCCCCGATCGAGTCTGACTTTTCAGGTAGCCTCACTCAACACCACAACCTTCAAGCTCCAATTTCATCAAGTCGCATACACCGAGGAACACCATGAAACTAGAAAAACTGTTATTAACTACAGTGGCAGCCAGCACGCTAGCCAGTGTGGTTTCTGTCCTACCAGCGCAAGCTACCAACTTGTTCGGTACGGACGGGATTTTGTTTGACGCGGATACTTCTGTCAAATTTACCTTTAACGAATCTCACGGTTACTACAAATCGACCATCGGCGTCTGGGAAGTCGGAACTGAGAATTATACGAATCTGTTTTCCGAGCAAAGTCGTTTTGATAGTGGCGTCGATGCTTATGCCACTGACAACTTAGGAACCTGTGGCGGCGTCATTTCTTCCGCGCTATGTGAGACAAGCTTCTTATTTGAAGCCGGAAAAGAATACGCTCTCTATATCGAAAGCACCCCCGACGGTCATCCCGATTACCCGAAACTGTTCTCGACCACTTCCTTGAACGACGGTAGTATTTTCACCCAACAAGCGAAGTTCTTCCAAGGTACGTCGGAACTCGACACTTACCGAGCTGGAAATTACAACGACATCCGTACCGCAGACGGTTACGATCCGAACAACAGTATCTACGGCAACCTAGCCACCAACAATTCGCAATCTGGCGATCCGTTTAGCGGTCCGGTCTTGATTGCTCTGGAAGATTCGGGCAATTATAGCGGACATAGAGACTACAACGATTTCTTGATGACTGCGCAAGCGGTTCCGCAAGCTTCCGTTCCCGAACCCGCGACGTTAATGGGTTTGGGCGTTATCGCCGGATTGATGGGTTTGAGCCGTCGTCGTAAAGAAAGCGAAGTGTCTTAATGGTGCGATCGCCAGTCAAGATCCGGTTAGATTTTAGGGTTAGGGGCAAAGCTTCGAGATGATTGGCTGTAGTGGGTCGGCCAAATCTTGATGACAATCGCTCTTCAATGCATCAACAAACAACACGCGGGTGCCACTTCAACAAACCAGAAGTGGCACCCGCGTTTTTGGCTTGGATATTTTCTGGCCTATTTTCTAGCGAGCATCGGGGAGGGGTGTGAAAACCAGGAGTTCCACCCCGCACCCAACCCCGTGAGACTGGCTTAGCTGTTAAGTGTTGACGGTACTTGGCGTATAGCCACGAATACCGTTCGCCGCCACTCCGAGAATCGTAGCTCCAGAAATTTTGAGTCCTTCCAACGCCTTTTTAACGGCATTGCGGTCAGTTTGCGCGAGGGCGACCACCAAGAGCATACCGTCACTTTGAGCCGCGAGAATGTTGGCATCGGCCAAGCCTACCAGGGGAGGGGTATCGTAGATGACCAGATCGAAGAAATCTTGAAATTGCTCCATGAGACATTGCATTTTGCGCGATGATAGGAGTTTGATCGGATCGTTGGGAAGCGGTCCGGCAGTCAAGACGAAGAGGTTGTCATCGACGGGGGATTGCTGGATGACTTCATTGAGACTGATATCGGTAGCGATCGTATCGCTCAAGCCTCGCAGATTGGCCAACCCCAGCTTTTCGTGAATTTTGGGACAGCGCAAGTCCGCATCGACTAAAAGCACGCGCTGGCCGATCGCGGCGGCGGTTTGAGCTAAATTCACCGCTACCGTGGACTTCCCATCGCCTGCTTCAGCCGCCCCAATCGCTAAAGAATGTAACGGTTTCTCGTAACTGAGCAAGCGTAAGTTCGTATAGAGGGAGCGAAACGCCTCCAATAACGGCGAACTGGTATAGGTTTGGGTCGTTGTCGCGCGGGCCAGCAGTAAATTGCTGCCGCGATCGCTACTCCAAGCCCCTCCACTCCCCAGGGTTTTGCGGGGCTTGCGAGATTTTTTGAGTTCCTTGGCAAATGGAATCACCGCTAACAGAGGCAATTTGGTTCCGCCTTTAATTTCCTCGGGACTATGGAAGACCGTAATCAAAACCTCCACTAAAAAGCCAGCCCCGACACCCACCAGAAAACTTAAAATCCCGGCTAGAAGAAGTTGCCGTTTCGTTTGCTTAAACGTCGTGGGGATCAAATTGCCATTGGCATCCCGCCGCAAACTCGGCGGTTCGATCAACTGCCAAGGGATTTCCTGCTGCGCCGTATCAATTTCGAGGGCTTGTTTTTTCGTTAGCAGTTCTTTGAGGCTATCCGTTGCCACTTGCAATTCTCGTTCGAGATCGGCATATTGGCGAGCCACCACGGGCAATTCACTCAGTTTGGCGTCGAGGGCAGCCTGAGCTTGTGCCAAGCTGCGATCGCGCGCTTCGAGTTCCCGCAATCGACCTGCCACGCGCTCGATCGCATTCTGCGCCTCTTCCTGCGCCAAATTCATCAAACTCTCTTTTTTCTCGCGCATCACCTTCATCGGTTCGCTCTCTTCGAGATACAGCGACGACTTGATCGCCATTTCCGTATCTTGTCGCTGAAGCTGACCGATTAAGGCTTCGTAAGCTTTGCCCTCATTCGCCAAGATCGCTGCCGCCTCCCCATCGCGCAATTGATTGATCAAATTGGCATAGGCCATACGAGTTTCTGCCAATTGAGCTTGCACTCCCACCCGTTCGCGTTCGAGTCCCACCGCATACTCGTGCAGCGTATTGCCCGAACGCTCTGGATTGAGGACATTGTACTGTTGGCGCAACTGCTCCATTTGTTGTTGCAAGTTATCGACTTCTCCTCGCAAAATCGGCAATTGCTGGTCGATAAACTCCAATCCCGGGCGTAAGGTGGCAATTCGTTCCTGTCGGCTGTACTCCAAATAAGCTTTAGCCAGTTGTTCTAAAACAAATTGTATTTTTTTAGGATTTTCGTCCCGATAGTTAACTTGTAATAACTTCGTTCCTTGTTTTTTGCCATCCTGTTCGTAGCTGACTCGGTTAATACTAAAATTGCTTAGCAGCGAATTATATTCCAATTTTGGATATTGAGACTTGAGCTGTTTGACCACTGGAATCATCAGCTTCGGACTGCGAAGAACGCGAATCTGAGTTTCGTAATCGAGCAAGCTATTATCTTCAATTCGGATCCTCTGGACGTCTACTCCTGGGGTTTGAGATAACAGGTATTGCCGCGCCAACAACCCTTCAGCCGTTAGAGGCTCGACGAGGAGACGAAACGACCCTTCAAATTCATAAACCGTTTGCCGGGATAAAGAGACAATTACGGTGCCAGCCGCTACCGTCAGCGCAATAGTAACCCCTACCATCACCAGCGCTCGCCGCCGTAGCACCCCAAATACCCACGCTAAATCCAGACTTTGTTCGTCCGATTCCGGCGTATTCGTCGCGTAGACAGCCCCAGATAAAGAGGACTGAGCTAGCTTGGGATTGTGCTTAGATGAAAAAGTGTGGAAATCTTGTCCAGTATCCATCGTGATTTCTCGAAAAAAAGTTCCGATCGAGTAATGACCCAGTTAGATGGCCGCCGCCAATTGATGAGATCGAGTAATCCACCATCTCACGAGCCGACGGAGGGGGCGAGCTGCTCGTCCTTGGCGTGAAGTGGATGGGTGTTTCCCAAAGATAACAAACATTTCCAAATCCCTGCGATCGAGGCAAAAATGTTGAAGGGGTTAACGGTTTATGATTCCTAAAACATCTAACAGTTGGATCGTATCGAGAATCGTAATGGCGATGCCTCTAAACATACCTGCCGGGCCGACGGTCAGCCCGACGGTATCCGAAAACTTCGCTTGACCCGATCGCCCCACCAGAATAATGTCATTTTCTCGTAGCAAGGGATTCGTTTCGCCGTTGATGCTTTGAGTAAAATCTACCTGGACTTCTCGTCGAGAGACCGTACCATCGGGATTGAACCGAATTAACCCCACTGTATCTGTTTTAGCTCGATTTTTATTAAACCCTCCGGCAGCGAGTATGGCTTGATTCATTGGGGTATCCCCTGGCAGCGTCAACCCACCCGGATTGCTGACTTCGCCCACGACTGTAACTTGGATCGCTTCCGGCGCAAAATTCGCCGCCGCTAAATCCGAAGCTTCTGCTGGGTTGATTTCAGTTGCCGTCGGGATAACGATCGTATCGCCATCCTGCACGATCGTATCTTGATGGATATCCCCCGCTTGCAAAAGTTCCCACAAGTCAATATTGAGAACTTGTCGGGCGCCGATTTTGGTCGTGCGCCTCAGTTGAATGCGTCTTAGGTCGGCATCGGGGGTGATCCCTCCAGCGAGCTGAATGGCTCGGGTTACGGTGGGCAGTCCTTCCGTGCGTTGAGCATTGGTGGTATTGCCGCCAATGACGATGTAAGACCCGGGTCGTTTGACTTCTCCGATGACGGTTACCGCACGAGGTTTATTGGCTTCCGGTGCAAATCCTGCACTGGCTAACTGACGTAATTCCTCACGGCGCACGGTTTCGGCAGTCGGAATAAAAATGATGTCCCCATCTCTCAAGGTTAAATCGGCGGGGGCTTCTCCCGTTTGTAGCATTTTCCACAGATCGAGGGAAATCGTTTGTTCTTGCCCGGAACCTTGCAGGCGACGCAATTGAACCTGTCGGATATCGGCGGCGAGGGTGATCCCTTCTGCCATGTCAATAGCTTGAAGGATATTGGGATATTGAACCCCCGGTTGATTCCCGACCCCTCCGGTGAGCGGCATGGTGTACGAACCAGGACGATTCACTTCTCCGGCCACCCGAACTGTTAACGGGCGTGGGGAGAGTAAAATTAAGGTGACTAGAGGACGCTTGAGAACCCGAGCGTATGCGCTTTCAAGAGTACGATCGGCTTCGTCTAGGGTCATCCCTTGAATGGAAAGGGTGCCAATCAAGGGTAAGGAAATTCTGCCGTCAATCGGGATTTGATATTCGGCGCTTAATTCGGGCAGATCGAAGATATCGATCCGGATGCGATCGCCTCCTCCCAGGCGATAGGGGGTGTCGCTGAGGTCTGCCGGGTCGGCATTGAATTGAGGATTGGAAATTGGGAAGCTTTCTGCTTCTTCTACGGTTGGAAGCTGTGCCCGAACGGGGAGGCTCGAACCAGTGGAGATCGCAGTGGCCAAACCCAAGAAGATCGAGTAGTGAAGCATGGCTCGGTAGCCCACCGATCTTCTCGTGATTTTTTGCTTACGCTTGTTCATACTTGATTTTATCCGCAGCGATCGGGAATTATGATATTAATGGATATTTAAGATCTTAACCAGCGATCTGCGTCCTTGGAGATCGGTTAACATAAGCTTGTCAGCTTGAAGACAATCTGGGAATTAAATTCTTCCTCAAAAGTAAATCCTCCTCAGAGCTTGCCCTCAAAAGAAAGTCCCCTTTCAACCCGTTGAGAAGTTTGCCATCCTCACCCCTTTCTTAAGGTCGCTAATGGGTTGGACTGGGTGTGCGATCGGCGAGATCGATTAGTCAACGGGGAACGGATCGCCCCTGTCATAGTCTGCACGATGCAACTCGATCGAGATCTTGCTACTCTTGAGGGGATTCGCTCACGATTGATGGAGATCGAAACATTTCCTTTCAGTCGATCGTTTTCTCCCTATTTTTTAGGGAGGGTCTCAACCCACAGAGCGTTTATGGGATAAGTTCGAGTATGCCAAAATAGATTTGCCGACCTATCCGTCACCCTTGAGAGTGCGATCGTTCCGAGCTAACCTTAGCTTTTCACGCGATGGGAATGGCGATCGCACTCAAGCAAACATCACGATCCCTCATTGAATAAAGTCCCTCGTTGAATGAAGTCCTTGACTGGACTTAGCTTTTCCTAGCCTCCCATCGAACTACTTTTTATATTTTCATGAAAGAGCTAATTGCCCACCCCGCAATTCTCCCTTTAATTCCTTTATTTGGAATTATTTTTCTGCTCTTTGTTTTTCAGTTGGTGAATCGACGAAAATCCCTTGGCTATCTAATTGAAAAAAATGCTTTAATCTTATTGATATTCATGATTTGTGGGGTCACGATTACCCCATTCAATAAATTCACTCCTCTAGCCTTGATCGAGCGCGAAAAGACTTTACCTTCTTTGGCCGCTCAAATTGTTTTATACTTGTCTACAGTTTTTGTTTTACTCCCTCGATTGCGCTTTACTTTACAAAAAATTATTGCTGCATTTTATTCAATTGTTATTTTTAATCCCGGTTTTTGTGCTTTAGTACTCCTCATTGTTTTGTCGGGATTTTGGTCGGCAACGCCAGACTACACATTTAAAAATGCAGGTATATTATTGGGTACGACAATTGTTTTAATATATATAGCAAAACAATATGATATTCAGCAATTCGCAGAACTGATTCGCTTAAATAATACATGGATTGCCATCCCTAGTATTTACTACAGCTTATTTAGGAAATCGATCGGGATTAATGCAACTAAGAATTCGTGGCAAGGCATTTTAGCTCACCCCAATCCCCTCGGTTCCTTAATGGCACTCAACATTTTCTTGTGGGGGGTTTATGCTGCTCGTAACCCTAAAGATAGAAAAAAAGCATTCACCATTATTTTCATTTCCCTTTACGTTTTACAAATGGCAGGAACGGCAGGGGCTAAAGTTCAACTTATTTTACTAACTTGCCTCCTTCTGTTTGTAAATTCAATTAAACCTTTGCCCTTTCAGTGGACATTCACGGGAATTGTTGTCTTTCTAATTTTAGCGATTATTGGTACGATCCTCGTGACCGAGAATTTAGAAACAATTGTTGTTGACGGTCTGGGTAAAGATATGACCTTTACCGGACGAGTCCCGGTATGGAATATGTTATTTACAGAACATATTCCCAAACATCCGTGGTTTGGATTTGGATATCATGGTTTCTGGCAGCCTTGGCGAGGCTTAGACAATCCCGCCTTCAATGTTATTGTTATGCCCTCAGAATGGAGACCCCCTCATGCTCACAATGGGTTTGTAGATACCATTGTCGATTTGGGATTTTTTGGGGGGTTAGCATTTGCAATTTCCTTCATTACTAATCTAATATATGCTGTTGTTTATCTCAGTCAAAAAAAAGGTTCAGAAGCTGCATTACCCTTGATTTTTTTGACTTATGTGGTCATCACAAACCTTTCCGAAGGGGGATTAATTGAAGTAAGTATGACTTGGGTTTTATATGCGACAACAACTCTACGTTTATCAATGGAAATGTCCTACTTAATTAAATCGCAAAAACCGCCAAAGAGGCTAGTTACGCAGCCTACATTAGAAGCGAATCGAATGGATTCATTGTAAAGAGATATAAGTGAAGCCATAGCTATTGAAGATTCTATAGCTATCCTCAATCGTAACTTCAAGGGAGTGTGAACCCAATTTTCAATTAGATCGAGTCTTTAGTGATTCAATTCTATCGACGGTAATCATAGCTTAGATCGATAAATTGATACCATCAGGCTCATCGGACATACTCGCGATTGATTTCACAAATTAGATAGGATGGCTATATTGATGGAGGAAGTTACAGGATTAAAAGTTTCCATTATTCACGATACCGAAGATGTAGAGCAAATTTTGCTAAGAATAATCACAATTATCTCTAGCAATTTTAGCAAAGCTTTACCATCCACTTTGGGACTCTAAGAGGTGTAATAATAATCAAGCCAAAGGGAGTAAACTAGATCGCTAAGAACAATTCACAGCCTGGAGCAAACCAAGATTTTAAAGATTTGATAAATTAGCATTTCTGAGTATTAGTCTTGCTATAATAGATTGTTATTTTCAAGAACTGAATTGTGGAAAAACCAAAAATAACCGTTACTTTAAGCAATCTTATTAGCAACACAGCTTGGTTGTTTGCTGATAAAATACTCCAGATGGGTCTGGGTCTTGTCGTTGGCATTTGGGTAGCTCGTTACCTCGGTCCAGAACAGTATGGAATGCTCAATTATGCTATTTCCTTTGTAGCCTTATTCGGTCCGATCGCCGGATGGGGATTAGATGCTATTTCAGTTAGAGAACTCGCATCAGAACCTGAAAAGAAAGAAGAAATCCTAGGAACTACATTTGTCCTAAAATTACTGGGTGGATTTCTAATTTTATTCCTAACTTTTGTCGCAATATATTTACTCAAGCCTGACGAGATATTAACCCGATGGCTTGTAGGAATTATTGCAGTAGGAACGATTTTTCAATCTTTTGAGACCATTGATTTCTGGTTCCGCTCTCAAACTCAATCAAAATATACAGTTTTAGCAAAAAACTTCACTTACGTTCTAGCGACAGTTATAAAAATTATCCTCATACAAACTAGCGCACCACTGATTGCGTTTGCTGCTATTAAATCCGGTGAAATTGGCTTTACTGCTATTGGCTTAGTTGTGGTTTATGGACGGAGGGGCGGTAATATTTTTCGTTGGCAGCCCAATTTCAAAATGGCTCACCTTTTACTACAAGATAGTTGGCCATTAATTATTTCTGGCATAAGCACCTATATTTATGCGACCATAGACCAAGTTATGCTCGGTCAAATGTCTACCGTTAAATCTTTGGGTATTTATTCAGTTGCTGTCAAGCTTTCAGAGATTTTTAATTTTCTCCCAGTGGTCATTTCTCAATCGGTGTTGCCAACCGTCGTTAATAAATACAAGGAGGGAGAACAATCCTTACTACATACCATGCAGAATATTTACGATATTATGGCAATTTTATGGTTTTTTATTGCTGTATTTATTTCTAGTTTTTCACCTTGGATTGTGTCCAAAGTTTACGGAGAAGCTTATTCGGAGTCGGCGATTATTTTATCCGTATATGTCTGGTCGCAGTTTGGTAGTAATTTCGGGGTAGCTAGAAGCTTATATATTAATGTCAAAAACTTATTCAAACTTTCTTTGATTATTAGTTTTGCTGGTGCTTTTCTCAATATTGCTTTAAATTCTTGGTTAATTCCGCAATACGAAGCAATGGGGGCAACGGTCGCAACCCTAATCACTTATTTTGTCGCAGTAGTTGGTATCAATATAGTTTTTCCTGAATTACGCAAACTCTTACCCATTATTGGAAAATCTTTAATTATTCCTAATTCAATTTTTCGCCTGATAAAAGAGTATAGAAAGAGTAAAAATAAGTCATCATAGTCGTTGAGATTGATTTTGCTTGTAGGTTGAGTAATCATGTTGAAAATTAAGCCCAATATTGAAATAAAAGCCACTTGTCCTCACTGCCAAAATTACCTGAGTTCTAACGGGGTACTTTGGCAAGGAATTCATGTTTGTTATGAAGCGACATGCAGTGAGTGTAATACAGCAATCGTTGGGGATTTACCCGTGGGTCATGCAGACCCCTATTCTTTTCAAGTCGATCTAGAAAAAGGAATCCTGTTCGGCGGAGATTTAGGAAGAAAAGAGCTAGGGGAACCTTTATTCGATTCGTTACAAAATCCTGCTCAAGAAGCAATAGAAATCAAGAAGGAAGTTTTTAAAGAATTGAATAAAGTTATTATTTTAAACTGTATTGATTGTTTGTACGGCCATAGTTTGTTAAAGTTGCTCAATGCTCAAAGGCATTTGGAAGTGCATCCAGAGTTGGGATTAATTGCGATCGTACCCCAATTATTACGATGGATGGTTCCCGATGGAGTAGCTGAAATTTGGACGGTCAATTTACCGTTAAAGAGAAGTAAATTATATTTTCCTGTTTTCGATCGCTTCGTGAGGGAGGAATGTCAGCGTTTTGAAGAAATTTATGTTAGTAAGGCGTATTCTCATCCTGGTTATTTTGACATTTCTCGCTTTACTAAAGTAGCCAAACATAATTTTGAGTCTCCGGACTTTAGGATCACTTTTATTTGGCGAGAAGATCGATTACTTCTGAAGCAATTCAGTTTTAAACTCTTAAAAAAACTGGGTCTGGTAAAGTGGGGATTTGCTCTTCAAAATCGACGAATTGTTAAAGTTTTTAGCGAGATTAAAAAGAAAATCCCCAAGGCTAAGTTTTCGGTAACTGGCTTGGGAACATCGACCAAGTTTCCGGATTGGATAGATGACAAACGAGTCACTAAGTTTGACGAAAAAACAGAGCGTAAAATTTGCGAAATCTATGCTGAAAGTCGCTTAGTCATCGGAATTCATGGCTCGAATATGTTGCTTCCCTCAGCTCATGCTGGAATGACGATCGATTTAATGCCAACCGACCGATGGGGAAATTTTGCTCAAGATATCTTATATCAAGAAGAAGACCCTCGTTTTGCTTCTTTTCGATATCTTTACTTGCCTTTAAGTGTGCCGTTAAAGGAATTAGGTTTTATTGCTGGAACGATGGTTCAAAAGCGCCAGCATTTTTATAGTAACATGGCTGCGGATAAAAGGAAATGAAAACACCGATTGTTTTTCTTATTTTTAAACGGCCCGAGGCGACGGAAAAGGTTTTTGATGTGATTCGCTCGGCGAAACCTGAAAAGTTATTTGTAGTCGCAGATGGAGCGCGTTACGATCGCGCGAACGAAGCCGAACAATGCGAAATAACCCGAGCTATTGTGGATCGGGTAGATTGGGATTGTGAAGTTTTCAAAAATTATTCGGATGTCAATTTAGGATGCGCAAAGCGAGTTTCAAGTGGGTTAAGCTGGACGTTCAAACAGGTCGATCGCGCCATTATTTTAGAAGATGATTGCATTCCGGATCCGAGTTTTTTCCGTTTTTGTGAGGAATTATTAGAGCGGTATGAAGACGACGAGCGGATTTGTTCGATTTCGGGACAAAACGTTCAATTTGGCAGACGCCGTACGGAAAATAGCTATTATTTTTCTCGTTACCAACATTGTTGGGGGTGGGCAACTTGGAGGCGAGCTTGGCAACATTTCCAATTCGATCGCGCCGTGTGGGAAAGGGTCAAAGCTGAGCAGTTGTTAAAAGATATTTTAATTGACGATCGCGCCGTTCGGGTCTGGCATAAAATCTTTGAAGTGACCTATTCCGGAGAAGTCGATAGTTGGGCGAGTCGTTGGATGCTTTCTTGTTGGTTACAAAACGGGTTGAGTATTCTCTCGAATGTGAATCTGATCTCCAATATTGGTTTTGATACGGATTCGACCAATACGGATGATACGGTCAGCCCTTATAACAATATGACCCGAGAATCATTAGACTTTCCCTTAAAACATCCATCTTTTATGGTTCGCGACAATCAAGCGGATGATTTTACCCAAAAAACGCTGTACAACTACTATCCGACCTTGACAGAAAAAATTCATAAAAGGTTTAAAAAAATAGCATTTTGGAGCTCAAACCTGTTTTAAAAACTATCGAAGATCGAGAAAGTCGCCTCCAATTTTTAGAGAGGTCTGAGTCGATCTAAAGCAGGGGATTTTGACGTTGGAGTGGTTCTGAAAAATCAATGAATGTATTGTCGATTGGAACGGATGATAGCGAATCGGGTGCGGGACGGGCGGCGTACCAACTGCATCGGGGACTGCGCGAGGGAGGGATCCACTCCCAGATGTTGGTTCAGAACAAACGCACCGACGATCCGGACGTGTTGCTGCAAGGGGCTAAGTTTTGGCGGAAATTAGCCCAGTTCAGTCCAAATTTAACGGCATTACCTGTGGGATGGTATCGAGATCGCACCGGGGAGATTTTCTCGCCACAATGGTTTCCGGGGCGGATTGCGGCTCAGGTCCGAGGGCTGGATCCGGATTTGATTAACTTGCACTGGTTGGGTTGGGGATTCGTGCGACTCGAAACGCTGCCACAGTTCCAAAAGCCTTTGGTATGGACGTTTCACGATATGTGGGCGTTTACGGGAGGCTGCCACTATACGGGGGAGTGCGATCGCTACAAGCAACGGTGTGGAGACTGTCCGCAACTCAACAGCCATCGAGAACAGGATTTATCCCGTTGGGTGTGGAAGCGCAAGGCAAAAGCATGGAAAAATTTGGATTTAACGGTGGTGACGCCGAGTCGGTGGCTGGCCCGTTGCGCGTCCGAGAGTTCCCTCCTCGGCGATCGCCGGGTAGAAGTCATTCCCAATGGGTTAGATTTGGAAACGTACAAGCCCTTCGACCGCACGATCGCCCGCCAGTTGCTCAAACTGCCCTCGGATAAACTCCTAGTCTTATTCGGCGCCGTGAGTGCGACTAGCGATCGTCGTAAAGGCTTTCACTTGCTGCAAAGCGCCCTCAAACACTTGAGCGAGTTAGGGTGGCGCGATCGGCTCGAATTAGTGGTTTTCGGGGCTTCGGAACCGATCGATCCGCCGGATTTGGGCTTTCGTTGTCACTATTTGGGACGGTTGCGCGACGAGCTTTCAATTTCGCTCGTTTACGCGGCGGCAGATTTGTTCGCCGCACCTTCCATCCAAGACAACTTACCGAATACGATTATGGAAGCGCTCTCGTGTGGCACGCCGTGCATCGGTTTCGAGATTGGCGGGATTGGCGAGATGATCGAACATCAGGGGAATGGCTACCTCGCCACGCCGTTCGAGACCGAAAACTTTGCCCGGGGAATCGCCTGGATTCTCGAAGATCCCGAACGCTGGCAAAAACTGCGCGATCGCGCGCGGGAAAAAGCCCAAGCCGAATTCAGCCGAGACTTACAAGCGCGACGATATCTCGATCTGTTCGACGAACTCCTCGATCGCCAATCCGAGCGATGCTCCAAGGGAGCCGCTTCGCGAACGACTCAAGCCCCACCATTGCAACAGTAACGATGGCCAATCAGACGATAGCAGCTTTGATGACTTGCCACAATCGCAAAACCCAAACCCTGGCAAGTCTCGATTCCTTCTTCACCCAAACCCTTCCCCCCGACGTTCGCCTGAGTGCTTACTTAGTCGATGACGCCAGTACCGACGGCACCAGCGAAGCCGTGCGCGATCGCTACCCCCAAACCCAAATTTATCGCGGCGATGGCAATTTATTCTGGAACGGTGGAATGCGGCGTGCTTTCGAGGAAGCCTTAGCTGGAAACTACACCTATTACCTCTGGCTCAACGACGACACCATCCTTTACCCCGACACGATCGCCCGCCTGTTAGAATATGCCGAACAATTAGAAGAAAACACCGCCGCCCATCGCTTCGTCCTCATCGGTTCCACCTGCGATCCCGACACGGGAAACTTGACTTACGGGGGAATGGTGCGCGCGACCTGGTGGCATCCCCTCAAATTCCAACTCCTCCCGACCGCCGACACCCTACAGACCTGCCATACCATGAATGGTAATTGCGTCTTAATTCCCCGGGAAATCGCCCAAAGCGTCGGCAACTTAGACCCCAATTTCGTTCACAGTACGGGAGATTTAGATTACGGCTTGCGCGTCAGACAAGCGGGAGGGACCCTCTGGGTGCTACCGGGTTACGTCGGAACCTGCAAGCAGAATCCTAGAGAAGCCGATGTCTGGGAAAATCCCAATTTGAACCTGTGGGAACGACTCAAAAAGGTCAGCCAACCGAAAGGACTGCCCGTCCAAGAGTGGAAAGTCTTTGCCAAACGCCATGCGGGGCCGTTCTGGCCGTTTTACTGGAGTTTGCCCTACGTCCGGCTCGTTGTAGCGGCAGTGTTCGGCGGTAAAATGGGGAGTCAGATTAATGGCTAAACGAGTAATCCTGCTCACTAATTTCATTCCCCCTTACCGATTGCCCTTGTATCGGGCATTGGCCGATCGCGTGGGTGACTTGCAGGTGGCGATTTCGACGCCGATGGAAGCCAATCGCAATTGGACGCCGAATTGGGAAGGCTTAAACGTTAAAGTTCAAAAAAACCTGACCTTGCGCCGCAAGTGGCGTCACCCCCACGGCTTTTCCGAAGACATTTACGTTCACATCCCTTACGATACCCTGTCGTTGCTCGCCGATTATCGCCCGGACGTGATTATTTCGGGAGAAATGGGCTTGAGAACCCTCCAAGCCGCCCTTTACCGACGCTTTCATCCGGAAAGCCCATTAATTTTGTGGGCGACGGTGTCGGAATACAGCGAACGAGGGCGGGGTAAACTGCGCGATCGCCTGCGACGGTGGCTCGTTCCTCAAGCCGATGCCTTGTTAGTGAACGGGAAAAGTGGGGCTCGTTACGTGCGTCAGTTTGGCATCCGGGACGAACAACTGTTTTACGCGCCGTATACCACCAATATCGAGCCATTTTTGCAAGTTCCGCTCTCCCGAAACGGCGATCGCGCCTACCGCTTGCTCTACGTCGGCCAATTCCTCGAACGCAAAGGGATGATTCCCTTATTTTCCGCGCTGAAACGCTACGCCGAACGCCACTCGCAACGGCAGTTAGAATTAATCCTCGTCGGCGACGGGCCATTGCGTCCTCAATTGGAAAGGGAGACGATTCCCGATAACTTAACCTTGAACTGGATCGGTCACGTAGACTATGGCAAATTGCCGGAAATCTACGCTCAAGCGGGGATGTTTCTGTTTCCGACTTTGGCGGATGAATGGGGGTTAGTGACCAACGAAGCGATGGCTGCCGGGTTGCCTGTTTTGGGGAGTTTGTACGGTCAATCGGTAGAAGAACTGGTCGAAGAAGGGAAAACCGGATGGACGTTTCGACCCGATCGCCCGGAGGAACTCGATCGCGCCCTCGAACGAGCTTTAGCGACCCCTCCCGAAGCCCTGGAACAGATGCGCGTCAGCGCCCGCGATCGCATTGCCAGCATCACCCCCGAACGAGTCGCCGATCGCATGGTAGAAGCCATTGAGTTTGTCAGTTCGTGAGTTATAGGAGGAACCCGCCAATGAAACGGATCGAACCTTGGATGATTTTACTTTTCCTTTGTTCGTTTCTGACCGTTCATTGGCTGCCCGCAGGAGGCGATCGGGTCGTGGCGGCGATCGAGCAGTTGGACGGTCCGACCACAGAAATTCCTGCCGAATATTTTGGGATGCACATCCACCGGGCTGTTAGAAAACCGCAAACCCCTTGGCCCGCAATCTCATTTCATACGTGGCGCCTGTGGGATGCATACGTCGCCTGGCCCGACTTAGAACCGGAACCGGGAGAGTGGAATTTTGAGATTTTAGATCGCTACGTTGAAATGGCACGCGATCGCGATGTCGAAATCCTCTTACCTCTGGGACTTTCGCCTACTTGGGCGTCCGCCCGTCCTCAAGAAGGTTCCGGTTATCGACCGTCGGGAGGGTGGGCCGCCGAACCTCGGAATTTGGAAGACTGGCGCAATTACGTGCGAACTGTCGCCACTCGCTATCAAGGAAAAATTCACTATTACGAAATTTGGAACGAACCGAACGAGGGCGGTTTTTACTCCGGAAGTGTCGCCCAAATGGTCGTTCTCGCCCGGGAAGCCTATCAAATTTTAAAAGCGATCGATCCGACGATTCAAGTGGTTTCCCCTGCTGCGACCGGAGGGAGTACCACCGAAAGCCTACGCTACGGCCCGGACTGGCTGAAGGAGTATCTCGAACAAGGGGGGGGAGACTATGCGGATATTATCGGCTATCATTTCTACGTCACCCCCCAACCCCCTGAAGGGATGCTGCCTCTGATTGCCAGGGTGCAAGAGGTGATGAGGGAGCATGGGGTTGGGGACAAACCCCTATGGAATACGGAATCCGGTTGGGCTCAGCCAAAAACCTTCAGTTCCCCACAAGAAGCAGTAGGATACGTGGGGCGATCGCACATTCTCCAATGGGTCGCTGGCGTCAGTCGATTCTATTGGTATGCGTGGGACAATCACGCTTGGATCGCTCTGGGGATGGTGGAACGAGACAATCGTACCTTGACGGAAGCGGCGATCGCCTATCGAGAAATTCAAGATTGGTTAATTGGCGCCCGTTTGCCCTCTTGTGAGGTCGATGTCGAACAAAATTGGGTGTGCGCTTTAACTCAAAAAGACGGCGATCGCTCTTGGATTGTTTGGAATCAAGAGACGACGAAAACTTTTGAAATTCCTCCAAGTTGGGCTGTTTCTCACGCTCGGGATTTAGAGGGGAATCATTATAATTTGGATTCTGAGGTAGCATCTTATCGTTTAAATCGAGAAGGAAAATTGACCCTCGATATCGGTCAATCGCCGTTACTGCTCGAAGCGAGCGATCGCCCCGATGGGAACCGCTCTCATCAATGGAGATCCAGCTTTCGGCGCATGGCTTCGCGACTGAGGAAGTTCCTTCAGTTTTCTCTTTCCATGTGAAATAGGTACCCAGAGATGACCCTGAAAAAAATCTATATTGCGACCGGGTTTTGTGCTGATAAAAAAGGCGAAGAAAGCCATTACCCTCAAGTTGGATTACAATCCTCTTCTCTCAAGTTTCAGCAAATTTATTTAAAATGCATTGTTGTATTTTTTGCAACGAGCATTCGTCACAATTCTAACGCCCACCACGTCCTCTGTACGAACTTAGATAAGTTACCCGATATCGGGAATACTGAAACCGAAAAATTGCTCGAACAGATTGGCGTTGAGATTGTAAGACTCCCCTTTACCTTTCAACCCCCAGAAAAATATTTTGATTCTTGGAAAAGCACTTTTTATAAATTAGATTTAATCAAATACTTTTCAAGAACTTGCGATCGAAATGAAGCTGCATTTTGCCTCGATTCCGATTGTGTATGGATTGATTCCATAGAGGGTCTTGCTGCGGAAATCCAGCGATCGGGATACGTGACTTACAATACTGGATTTAATGAAAAATACAAGATCAGTCATCTCAACCGTCGAGATCTAAGCAAGCTGTACCGAGAATTAGGTCTTTCCTTAAATGAAGAAATTCCCGTGTACTGTGGTGCAGAGTTAATTGCAGCAAAAGACAAAAACTTCCAAAAGCTTTTAGGAGAAATAGAGCGCGGATGGGAGTTTTCTTTGGAACAATTCAGGCAAAATAAAACAAAGTTTAATACAGAAGAACATCTTTTGAATTTTGCCTATAACAGCTTGCAAGCTCCGTTAGGAAATGGCAATCCTTATATCGATCGTATTTGGACGACATTAGGCGGATTTAATAATGCCAGCGATCGTCACTTGAATTTAACAATTTGGCACCTGCCATTCGAGAAAAAATATGGATTTAAAAGATTATTCGAGAAAGTAGTCGATTTCCAGTCGGAATTTTGGCAAGTCCCCGAAAAAGAATTAGCCGGATACTTGTCTCGATTCTTTGGAATTCCCAAGAGAACGCCACAAAAGTTAATCGTTGATAGCATCGATGCTTTGTCCTATCGAAGTACAAAAATCATGGCAAAAATACTGCCAACAGGAGTGAGCAAAAACTCTTAGTTTGAAAGCAGTAAAGTAGCCTCAAAAGCTAAAAACAGTAATCCCCGAACAACCAAAGTTAGTTTGAATAAGTCAAAAACAATGAAAAGGGCAAAGCTGCCATGTTGACCCCGCAAAATTCGGAGAAACTAACGTGAATCGTTTAAAAGGCAAAATCGGACTCTTCTTTGCCTTGATGCTCGTCACTTTCACGATCGCAGTCGGGTTGAAATTTAATGTCATTCGCCAACCGATTGCACTCAATCCACCCGCCAGACCAATTCCCGCAACCCTCTTTGGGTTACACATTCACCATTTGGTTAAAAAGCCATCCGATCTGCCCCAAGTGACGCCCTGGCCCTCCGTTGAATTTGGCACGTGGCGATTGTGGGATGCACATATCGGATGGCTCAATCTCGAAAAAGAAAAAGGTCAATGGCAGTTTGACACTTTAGATCGCTATCTGGAAATCGCCCGCGAACGAGAGGTCGAATTACTTCTACCTTTAGGATTGTCGCCAAAGTGGGCATCGGCGCGCCCCGAAGAACCCTCTGCTTACGCACCTGGGGCGGCGGCTGAACCCAAAAATATAGAAGATTGGCAAAATTACGTGCGTACAGTGGGTACGCGCTACCGGGGAAGGCTTCCCTATTACGAAATCTGGAACGAACCAAATTGGAAGCGCTTTTTTACCGGAAGTACGGAACAGATGTTCGAGTTGGCGCGCGAAGCGCATGAGATTCTCAAACCCCTCGACCCCGAGATCGCGATCGTTTCTCCATCGGCGACTGACGGGAAACATGGGGCCGCTTGGTTGGCGGACTATTTTGCATTGGGGGGTGTAGACTACTCGGATATTATTGGCTTTCACTTCTATGTCGGACCGGGAGAAGGCCCTGAAGATGCGATCCCGGTGATTCAAGAAGTCCAACAAGTCATGAGCGATTATGGGGTGGCGGATAAACCGTTATGGAATACGGAAGCGGGATGGTTGGGAGACCAGCCGTTTGAAGATCCCCAAACCAGTGTGGCTTATGTGGCGCGGGCGTATATCCTCAACTGGGCGTCAGGGGTAGAGCGTCTGTATTGGTACGATTGGGATTTCAATCCGATCGTGCGTTTGCATTTAGTGAAAGAAGATAACAAAACTCTAACGCCAGCCGGAGTGGCTTATGGGGAAATTTACGATTGGTTGGTGGGCGCGCGCATGGACGAATGTCACTCGGATCTTCGGTATACCTGGACTTGCCAGTTGACGCGCGATCGCGATTACCAAGCTTGGATTCTCTGGAATCCGGATCGGTCGTCCTCGTTCTCGGTTCCCGAGGAGTGGAAGGTCGCCCAGGTACGATATTTGAATGGAGAGCGCCGCCGATTTCAGGGGTCGAAGGTAGAGATCGGTCCGACACCGATCCTTTTGGAACGGACAGGGGACACACTTGGCGACTCCCGGGCGAATGCACAAAGCCGTTTCAAATCATCTTAACGGGAGTTAATTCGTGCGCGACCGAGACCGATGACGGGAAGCGCGATCGCCCAACCCACACGAGTTGTTCTAAGCTGAATTAGGGAAGCCTTATGCCCAATTTTCCTGCTCGACGGGGCAACGAACCACAATCTCTCAACCCCTTCAACCTACGACATTACGGATGGCTTGCAGATTGGATTTTCTTTCGCCCCAGTCGCTTTAGCGCTTATCTTTACGACGCCAACCCGGAGGTTTACCGCCGCAGAGGGTGGGCGAGAGTGCGCGGCAGTTTCAAAGTGCCCGCATATCGAAACTTATATGGGATGGGCCTAGTCTCTACCTTATTCTTACTGCTCTCGATAGCTTCCCTGCTCGGCTTTTATACCCTCTCCTCGGCGCAAGGACATAACTCGTCGATCGAAACCGTCGCCGCCATTTCGCCGCAACGGGTCGTTTCCGCGTCGGCGGGCGACTTTCAGGGCGCCGCTAGCATTAAAGTCTGGAACCTGGAAACGGGAGGGGTCGAATATAGCCTCGACGATCATCGCAATCGCGTCGAAGCGTTGGCGGTGACGACCGATGGCACCCGTCTGCTTTCTGCGGGGGGCGATCGCCGCCTTCGCGTTTGGGACTTGGATCGTGGCGAACTCCTCCACAAGCTAAAACCCCACGATCGCTGGATCGAAACCGTCGCCGTTACCCCGGACGGAACTCGGGGGATTTCTGGCTCCGCCGATCGCACCCTCAAGGTCTGGGACTTGGAAAGCGGCGAACTCATCCATACCCTCAAAGGTCATACGGGGACGGTCACCACGGTGGCAGTGCTACCGGAGAATCGCCTCCTCTCCGGTAGTGAGGACAGCACTCTCAAACTTTGGGATTTGGGCGCGGGAACCGAACTTGTCACCCTCCAAGGACATAACGCTGGAGTCACGGTGGTGCGCGCGATCGGAGATCGCGCCGTGTCTGGCAGTACCGACGGCACCTTGAAAGTCTGGGATTTAGAACGCGCCACCGCCGTGCATACCCTCACCGGACACGAGAATGAGATTCGGGCGATCGCCGCTATCGGTGACGGACAGGCGATCTCCGCCTCGGCTGACCGAACCTTAAAAATCTGGAATCTCAACGACGGCACCCTCGTACATACCCTCGCGGACCATACCGGGTGGGTCGAGGACGTGGTGGTGACTCCCGACGGAACCCGGGCGATTTCTGCCTCCAGCGATCGCACCTTGAAGATTTGGGATGTCCGACAAGGAACCCTCTTGCATACCCTCGTCGGTCATCGGGAGTGGATTCGCTCGATCGCCATCACCCCAGACGGAACCCGGGTCATTTCCGGGGCGGGCGATCGCCAGCCGAAAGTCTGGGACGTTCAGTCGGGACGCGAACTTCCCCTCAAAACCACCAATCGCATCGCCGCGATCGCCACCGTCGGTTTTAGTATCAGCGTTGTTTGGGTCTGCCTCTGTGCAGTCTTGACTAGCGCGATCGCCCTCGCTGCCGCGACAACTAGCTTTGGGGTCGCCGGAACGGTCATCCTAGCATTGGCGATCGCCATGACCAGCGCCGTCGTCTTTACGGTCGTCTTTGTTTTTGCAGATGTCCTGCAAGTCAATCCCCATTTTTACCAGCAATTCGGCGAGTTAGACCTCGATGCGGATACAGTCAGGCTCATCTACAGTCTGGCGATCGGAACCCTCGCCTCCGTGACTTTCAATCTCGTCAACCGTCAGGCTCTCGGGGTTTTTGCCCCGTTCGTCTTCTTAATGCTGCTGGCCGCAGGGATCGGCGTTTTTGAAGCGAGTATTTTACAAAACTCTCAGATTATCACCACCAAACGCTTGATTGCCGGAGTCAAAATCGCTTGGACTGTGGCCATTACCTTTAACTTAAGCGTACTGCTCGGTTCCGTGCGCGCCATCTTTTATCCGATCGACGCCATTGCCTGGTTGCGCGGTCGCCGTCAAACCCATCCGGTTCGCCGGGACGAATCCCTGGTGTTACCCGTCCCCCAAAGCGAGCGCTACCTTTACCGCGCCTTGCACAGAGACGAACGCGAGGGACTGCGCGAGATCGCTGCCGTGGCCCGCAATCCCTTCCAACGGGCGATCTCCCAGCGCGTCCTCTACCGCTACCTGCACGAAAATTCCGACCCACTCCATTTCCTCTATCGCTGGCTCGAAGATCCCGAACTTGAGGCTTACGCGATCGCCCCGGTGACCGCCTCCGATTGGGCCTTGATTCCCTCGCGCCGACAATTACTCCTCGGCGAACTCAACGGCAGACTGGTCGAATGTAGCGGCGAATGGGGCAACCAGCTCGCCGAGCGCTGCGTCTGGTTCCTGACCGCGTGGCGGCGATCGCGCCGTCAAACCCCCCTGACTCGCTTTGCGGGAGTCTTGTACGAATTGCTCGACGAAACCCACCTCCAGGCCGCTCGATTCCCTGTATTAACCCCAGAATCGAACTACAACGATCTCAAAAATTATTCCGGCGGCGTCGAAATCGCCCATTCCCTCAACGCACTCACGGCCTTTTTGGGCTATCAAACCCTCGGCGAACTCCAGACGGCGGCGGAATGGGTCGCGTTGATGGCCAAAAAAGGTCTCTACGAACGTCACGACGATGCTCCTGACTCCTTTGGTGTCGCCGAGGGTACTCAGACCCAACCCGATTCTGCTGTGGAGACCCTACGGGAACGCCTCGTCCCTACTTCGGGCGCCGTGCGACCCGCCGTTCTCGACGCGATCGCCCGCTTGGCAGAAATCGCCGCCTCCACCCGTACCCCCACCGCAGCGTCCTGCGAATCGCAATTGGCGGTGTTGGCGCGATCGACGGCAGCTTTAGCCGACCTCGATGCTGTTGTGACTTCGGAACTCATCGATCCGGAATGCACGATCGTCCGCAAAATTATCCACCAGTGGCAAGGGGCGATCGCCCGGGCGATCGCTCAAGTCAACCGCAACTCTTCCCCGGTTTAATTCCGGTAGGTGCGATCGTCGTCAGCGAATCCGCCAAGCCATGACGGGTTCTATAGCATTCCTAAATCAGTCGAGTCAGGGCGATCCCTCCAGACCCCTTGGGAGTGGGAGCATCTTGCTCCCTACTTCCGTTACAAATCATTTAGGATTCCTATACAACGCTTTTTCAACAAGGGATCGACCCGATCGCTCTTTCTCCAGATCTCCTTATTTCTCAGCTTATTTCCCTTCAGAATCGAGGGATTTTTCAAACACTTCAACCATTCGATCGTAAGCGGGTTTCGGTTGATAACTGCGATCGAAAATCATCGGTGCTTTACCTCCCGTAAATCCTTGAAGCCAGGAATGCGCGTCGGTCAATCCCCACATCAAGAAGTTATTGCAATTCGAGTTTTCCAGACAGACGTCTAAAAATGCCCCGTACAGCCGTGCTTGTTCTGCTAATTTTTCCTCGCGATCGGCACCTTTCAATGCCGTAATCGGAACGTCCATTTCAGTAATCAATACTTCTAACCCGAGTTCTTGCAAGCGCTTCATATTTTTGTTCACTTCCTCGGGGTCGTTGGCGGAGAGAAAGCCGATATGACTCTGGAAGCCTACCCCATCCACGGGGATACCTCGTTCTAACATCCCTTTCACTAAGTCGTACATACCGTCAGATTTAGAATTGAGTCCTTCGGCATAATCGTTGATGTACAGTAAGGCATCGGGATCGGCTTCCTTGGCCCATTGAAAGGCTAAATCGATATATTCCGGACCGATGGTTTTAAACCAAATACTTTCACGCAAGGAGCCGTCGGAATTGAGGGGTTCGTTGACGACATCCCAGGCTAAAACTTGACCGCGATAGTGGCTCAAAATTGTTTGAATGTGGTCTTTCATAATTGCGAGCAGTTCTTCGCGGCTGAAGTGACTCTCGGTAACCCAGCGAGGCAGTTGGTGAAACCAGATGGGAGCGTGTGCGATCACTTTCATGCCGTGTTTTCTGGCAAAGGTAACGATCGCGTCGGAGTCGGTGAAGTCGTAGCGATCGCGCTCGGGATGAATATTTTGGAATTTCATCGAGTTTTCCGGGATGAGCGCGTTAAATTCCCGGGCGAGTAAGTCTCGATAGAGGGGGTCTTTACGTAAAGGGGTGGCATTGACGGCTACCCCGATCGCAAAGTCTCGTTGGTCGGCGAGGTGGCGCAAGGAAACGGGGGATGCTTGGGCGGTTTGTTGGGTTTGGGAAATGGGGGAACGGCTACAACTCGCGGTGGTGAAACCAAGGATTAGAGAGAGGCAAAATGCCACTAACCAGGAAACTCTCAACATAAAAATGGTTATTTTTTGCTAACTAATTTTTTTGAGTGAGGTTTGGCGCAGGGACGCGAACGCGACACCAAAGAAAAAATATAGTTTGATTGTAAAAACTCGAAATAAAATACCGTCGAAAAATATAAAGTCTTCAACAATTTCAACGCCGATCCCCCTGGGGTTTGGTAATGCAATCCTAGAGAAGTAGGGGTTTGGTTACCCAACCCTTACAGGGCACCATAAAAACATCGAGAGCGTTGGAGTAACCCGATGGCCGCCCTGTGTCGTTCGATCCTCGGGCGATCGCCTCCTTTCAAATAGGGCTGTTAAGGTTTATTTTACAAACAGTCTCTAACCCACTCTAAAAATCGCATCGGCGACCCGGCAAACGTCAGCCATTTCGGCGACGTCGTGAACGCGAACGATATCGGCGCCGCCCGCGATCGCCGCACAACAGGCCGCCGCCGTTCCCCAAACGCGCTGTTTTGGATCCGGGCGATCGAGGAGGTGGCCGATAAAGCTTTTGCGGGACGGTCCGATGAGTACAGGCACGCCGAGACGGCGAAAAACGGGGATCTTTCGTAAAATTTCCAAGTTCTGCTCGTAAGTTTTGGCAAAACCGATGCCCGGATCGACGACGATTTTTTCCCGAGGGATGCCCGCCGCGATCGCCGCGTCGATTTGGGTTTCGAGAACCCGATAAATTTCGCCGATTAAATCGTCGTAATCGGTTAATTGTTGCATGGTTTGCGGGGTTCCCCTCATGTGCATGAGGATCGCCCCGACGCCGAGGGCGGCGATCGTCGGTAACATTTGCGGGTCGGCCAAACCGCCGCTCACGTCGTTTACCCAGGTGGCGCCTGCTTCGACCGCCGCTTCGGCGACGGACGCTCGCGTGGTATCGACGGAAATGGGGAGATTCTCGAACGTCGAAGCGAAGGGCGAGGAAGGATCCCGCAGCGATCGCACCACCGGGACCACCCGATCGCGCTCTTGTTCGGGAGAAACCTCCCGGGCGCCGGGGCGAGTCGATTGACCGCCGAGATCGAGCAGATCGGCGCCCGCCTCGACTAATTCGCGGGCGCGGGCGATCGCCGTTTCCACGGTATCGTACTGTCCCCCATCGCTAAAACTATCGGGAGTCACGTTGAGGATGCCCATAATATAGGTTTTGCGACCCCAGACGAACGGGCGATCGCTTCGCGACGCCTCTGGCGTATCGCTCGCTGATTCCATCACCATTACTCCTGATTTATGGTTCGAGACGTCCCCATCGGTCGATTGCTAGGGCGATCGTCACTTACTTGTAATTGACAATCTGACCCCAACTATCGGGTTGGAGGCTGGCGCCGCCGACTAACACGCCGTCAATTTCCGGTTGAGCCATAATTTCGTCGATGTTATTCGGTTTGACGGAACCGCCATACTGGATCGTCACATTTTTATCGGTCAATTTCGAGCGAATCAAACCGATAATGCGATTGGCTTCCACCGCCTCGCAGGTTTCTCCAGTACCGATCGCCCAAATCGGTTCGTAAGCAATCACGAGATTCCCTTGGTCGATCCCGACTAAATCTTTCTCCAGTTGGGAAAAAATATGGGCTTCGGTTTGACCCGCGTCTCGTTGTTCTTTGGTTTCGCCGACACAGAGAATCGGCCTCAAGCGGTGGCGTTGGGCAGCTTTCAACCGTTGGTTGACCGTTTCGTCCGTTTCGCCGAAATATTGACGGCGTTCGCTATGACCGACGATGACATAGCGCACGCCCAGTTCGGCTAGCATCGGACCGGACACTTCTCCGGTATAGGCTCCGGCTTCTTCCCAGTGAATGTTCTGGGCCCCGAGGCGCACTCGCAATCCGTGCATGTTTTTCGACAGCACGGGCAATGCGGTAAAGGGAGCGCACAAGACGATTTCCCGTTCGTCGGGGGTGTCTTCCAACAAGGGTTTAAACCCTTCTAAAAACTCCAGGGACTCCGCCTGGGTTTTGTACATTTTCCAATTACCAGCCAGGATAATTTTACGCACGGGTAACTTTTGTCTGATTGAGAACACAACAATAGATGCTCGATCCAGTTTGACATCTCGTTACCCCAAATCAAAGATGAGGGCGCCCTTTTCCGGTACGGACTTCCGTCCCGAGGGGGTTGGCAGAGCGCGATCGCACTTCGGCGATCGGCGCCCCACGCGGGTCTAAGACACGGCGATCGCCGACATTTTAAGAATGCTTCGCTGCTTTTGAGAACAAAAATATTTTCAAAACTCGGGAAAAACTGAAAAAGTAAAAGAGATTTGCAATTTTAAAACGAAGATTTCACTGACAAGTCTAGATAAATTTGTTAGCATGTCTGGAGAGCAAAAAAGTGTAGTTTATAACAAAATACAAAGATGCTTTAACATTTCTATATTTTTCTATATTTCTTCTAAAACTCTAAACCGAGCAACAGCTCTGGAGAGATGATAAAAGGGCAATAGCCTAAGTGTTTATTCTTAGATTCCCTACAGGAGCGTAATTTTAATGATGATTTCTACAAGCCTTTGTTATAACATCAACGTCATTAAAGCTGAAGCCCGTCGGCTAGTTCATAATGGCATTGTCAGCCGTCAGCAACCGATTTATACCCTTTGCCAGTACATCCCGGCGCGAGAATGGGAATTCGTCGAACTCGAACTCGAACGCAATGAATTTTTGTTGCGCGATCGCATCGGCGATCTGATGGGACGGGAAGAGTGGGAAGACGATTGAGGAGTTCTCACGACCCTCGACGGGTTGGATTCAATTAAGGGTTTAGCCGCGCTGCGATCGGCGAGGCGAGAGGGGTTTTGCGTTAAATTTCTTCAAAAAAACACTGAAAAAGCTTCTGAATCCAGAAGCTTTCCAACCCCGGCGATCGCCCGATTGGCGAGATGCGCGCAGGCGGTGAAAGCCCGCGCATTGTCCTCCAACCCAGCGCGATCGCCTCTTCTCATTTCAAGTTCAAAGAGACGAACCCGCGACTTCAACCCGAGGGATCAGGTCGATCCGGCTGCAGCGCGGGCGGCTGCCGCTTCGTCGGGATGAATGTTCAAGCGCGTCAAATTAATCCGACCTTTATTGTCGATATCGCGGATTTTAACCACCACGCGATCGCCGACGGCTAGCTCGTCTTCCACCTTACCGACGCGGTAATCCGCCAATTGCGAAATGTGGATCATCCCTTCTTTCCCCGGGAGAAACTCGACGAACGCCCCAATCGGAATAATCCGCGTGACGCGACCGGAATAAACGTCCCCCGCCGAAAGCTTGCGAGTCATGTTGCGAATAATTTCGAGAGCGCGTTGGGCTTTTTCCGCTTCGACCGCCGATACCGTAACGGTTCCGTCGTCTTCGATATCGATCTTCGCCCCGGTTTCTTCCGTAATCCCCTTGATCGTTTTGCCACCCGGTCCGATCACCATCCCGATTAAATCCGGATCGATCTTGAGGGTCAACAGGCGCGGCGCGTAAGGAGACTGCTCGCTGCGCGGCGCGTCGATCGCTTCGAGCATCTTTTCGAGAATGTGCAGCCGTGCGGGTTTCGCTTGCTGAATCGCTTGGGCGACGGTTTCGATGGACAATCCGGAAATCTTCATATCCATCTGGAGGGCCGTAATTCCGGTATCGGTGCCCGCGACTTTGAAATCCATGTCGCCGAGGAAATCTTCGATCCCTTGAATGTCCGTGAGGACGCGCACTTCGTCCCCTTCCTTAATCAACCCCATCGCCGCGCCGGACACGGGTTTGAGAATCGGAACTCCGGCATCCATCAGACCCAAGGTCGAACCGCACACCGAACCCATCGAGGTCGAACCGTTGGACGAAAGCACTTCCGAAACCACGCGAATCACGTAGGGGAAATCTTCTTGTTTCGGCAGTACGGGAATTAACGCCCGTTCCGCGAGGGCTCCGTGACCGATTTCGCGGCGTCCCGGCGATCGCATCGGTCGGGTTTCGCCGACGGAGAACGGCGGGAAGTTGTAATGATGCAGGTAATTCTTCTGATCTTCGGGGTGCAAGTCGTCGGCGAGGTCTTGAGCATCTCCCGGCGTTCCCAAAGTGACTAGGGATAGTACCTGAGTCAGACCCCGGTTGAACAAGCCACTTCCGTGAACTCGTTTCGGTAAAACGCCGACCCGACAAGTCACCGGACGGACTTGGTCGAGTTTGCGACCGTCTACGCGGATGTCGTCTTCGACGATTTGCTTGCGCATCAATTTTTTGGTGACATCTTTAAAGATGTTCGCCAAGGCTTTGCTGTTTTCTTCGATCGCCACCCGTTCGGTTGCTTGTTCGTCGAGGGCGAGAATTTCTTCTTTAATCGACTCTTGGATTTCGTCTAAGAGCTTGTCTCGCGAGGTTTTATCGAGGTCGAATTGAGACAGCACCTTTTTAATCGGGTCCGTCGCGCGATCGCGCACGAAAACTTCGAGAGTTTCGTCGGTGACGGGCGCTTCTTCCACCCCCGGTTCGATCCCCAATTCCTCTAAGATCTCGCGCTGTGCTTTAATTAAGTCCGTCGCCGCTTCCAAGCCGAAATCGATCGCCTCGATGATATCTTGTTCCGGCAGTTGGTTCGCCCCGGCTTCTACCATGATCACGCCGTCGGGACTCCCCGCCACCACCAGGTCTAAATCGCCGCTACCGACTTCCTTGTAGGTGGGATTGATGATAAAGTCGTCGCCGACCAAGCCGACCCGCACCGCCGCCATCGGGCCTTTAAAGGGGATTTGTGCGAGCAGCACCGCCATCGAGGCCCCGGTAACCGCGAGGACGTCGGGGGGGACTTGCTCGTCCATGGACAGGGTGGTGGCGACAATTTGAATGTCGTCGCGAATCCATTGGGGAAACAACGGTCGTAACGGGCGATCGATTAGACGACTGGTGAGGGTGACTTTTTCCGGCGGGCGTCCTTCCCGTCGCAGGAAACCGCCGGGGATTTTCCCTGCAGCATAGAGTCTTTCTTCGTAATCGACTAACAACGGCAGGAAATCAATCCCTTCTCGTCCCTTCGATCGCGTGGCGGTGACCAAAACCGAGGTATCTCCCGACTGAATCAAGACCGCACCCCCTGCTTGAGGTGCATATAAGCCTATACTGAGTCGAATATCCCGTCCGTCAAAGGATATTGACTTTTCAATCTCGTTCATGCAGTCCTTTTTCCTTGCCTATTACTCACTTTTTCTGTCTGTGGCAATCGTAACATTGATAAACTCCGATTGCCGCCCCTGCCCGGACGGGCTGCACCCTGGCGCGCCGATCGCCGCCGATGGTTTCTATTTTTCGATCGGCGATCGTCAAATGCTATAATCATTCTCTAGAAATCGGAATCTCGACCGCTCCTAATTTTGGCGAGCCGTTGCCGAGCTGACCAACCCGGTGTAACGGGTTTAACATTGCGGTTTTGCCTTGGAGTAGGCTCAGAATTGCTCTGCTCCGGGAGTGAGTCGCGTTTTGTTCGATCGCGATTCCCTTTTTTCTCTTCAGTTTTGCAATCGCCTTCTATCCCCCGAATTTCTTAGCTATCGAACATGGATCGCTGAGGGCTGGCGATTTTCTCGGTCGTTGAGTTATCCATGTGTTGTTGTTTTTCCGATAACGACTCAGCCATAAAATTGTCAATTGATGCTCCGGAATGCGGGCGATCGTGAGTTTAATTGACCGACGCGCCGAGCGATCGCGGGATTCACCGGATTTTCCTTAATTCTATTCAACCTTGACTCTGTTTCAACTAGTCATTCGCGATCGGTTCAATTCCGATTCAGGTGTGTATTCTAAGTAGGTTTCGAGAGAGTTCAAAGACATGGCGATTTTACACGGAAGTTGGTTACAAAATCCCTCAACCGCCGCTACCGATCGCGGGGGAGACTTGTTCCTGTGGGGAGAAACCTGGCGTCGCGTTGACGAGGGCGACAACGACGAAGCCACGACGATCGCCCCCCATCCCTTAGCCATGACTGCCGACGAATTGAGCGCCTGGTTAGATGAATTACATCAGGGCGATCGCCTGCATTGGAGCCTCCCCAAAGCCGCCAAACGGGGCAGAAACACGGCCAAAACTGCAAAAACGGCAAAAAACCCGAAAACCAACGATTCCCCCTGGCAATGGCGCGCGATCGCCCTACCCAGCCACTACGACGACCACGGCAGACCGATCCCACTTCACTCCGCCGCCGACGCCGACAACGACACCCTCGTCCTCCATCCCTGGTTCGTAGAAGGCTTATGCCTCAATCCGACCGAAGCGATGCAATTTTTATCCGCCCTCCCCCTAGGTACCGTCGCCACCGACAACCCCTTTTTAGGCCCCGATTTGCGCTTTTGGTCTCACGTGGCGCGTTGGGCGTGGGATTTACTCGCACGCTGCAAATTCTTACCCGGTCTCGACCGTCAACTCGAAGGGAAGGCGATCGCCCAATGGCTGCCCCTCCTCGACAGCAACCGCGATCGCGATCGCCTCAACCACTTTGCCCGCCAAATGCCCCTCGCCTGTCGCACCTACCAGGGCCACCGCCCCGATTCGGTCCTCGCCGTCGACTTTCCCCAAGACCCGCGCCCCTTACTGCGCCACTGCTTGCAGCAAATCCTCGATCGCCAGATCCGCCAAGGAAGCGACCCCGCTACATTGCCGCCCCTCGCCGCCCCCGTCGGCGAATGGTTGCACGCTTTGTGCGATTCCGCCCCGACCGTCGCCGCCGAACCCGACGCCATCCAACAACTCGAACGAGTCTTAGAAACCTGGACCGCCCCGGTCAAGCATCATTTAGGAACCGAACAAGAATTTCGCGCCTGTTTCACCTTAGAACCGCCGACCCCGCCCGCCAAAACTTGGCAGTTGAAATATGGACTGCAAGCGGCGGACGAACCGGAGTGGACCGTCGATGCGAGTGCGATCTGGGATCGACCTGTGGAACAATTAATCGAAGACGGACGGGCGATCGTTCATCCCCAAGAAACCCTCCTCGCCGGATTGGGGTTAGCCTGTCGCCTCTACCCCCATCTCGAACCGAGTTTAGACGGTCCGCGCCCGGAATTTTGCTCCCTCAGCGCGATCGAAGCTTACCAGTTTATTAAATCCGTGGCGTGGCGCCTTCAAGAAAACGGTTTAGGCGTCATTTTACCGCCGAATTTGAGTCACGAAAACGGTTGGGCCAGTCGTCTCGGTTTGGCCGTTCGCGCCGAAAAACCCAAAACTAAAATGGGAAGTTTGGGATTGCAGAGTTTGCTCAATTTCAAATGGGAATTGACCATCGGCGGTCAACGAGTTTCTAAAGCTGAATTCGAGAAATTAGTGGCTTTAGATTCGCCCTTAGTCGAAATTAATGGGGAATGGGTCGAACTGCGCGATCGCGACATCCGCGCCGCCCAAACATTCTTTAAAGCCCGCAAAGATAAACTCTCACTCTCTTTAGAAGATGCCCTACGCCTGTCCACAGGGGACACCCAAACTATCGAACAACTCCCGGTTGTCAACTTTGAATCGAGCGGACAACTCGAAGAATTACTCAACACTTTAACGGACAATCGCACCTTAGAAGAAATCGACGCCCCCGATAATTTTAAAGGTCAATTGCGACCCTACCAAGCCCGGGGAGTCGGTTGGTTGCGTTTCCTGCAACAGTGGGGATTGGGCGCTTGTCTCGCCGACGATATGGGCTTGGGAAAAACCATCGAAACGATCGCCTTTCTCCAATATCTCAAACAAGAAGGAGAACTCGAACATCCGGTGTTACTTGTCTGTCCTACTTCCGTATTAGGAAACTGGGAACGAGAAGTCAAACGATTTGCGCCGGATTTAAGCACTTACGTCCATCACGGCGACAAGCGACCGAAAGGTAAAAATCTGGCGAAAACCGTCAAAAACTGCGATATCGTCATTACTAGCTATCCTCTGGTCTATCGCGATGAAAAAGACCTCAAGGCGATCGCGTGGCAAGGGGTGATTTTAGACGAAGCCCAAAATATTAAAAATCCCGACGCCAAACAGTCGAAAGCCGTGCGAGAAATTGCCGAAGCGTCTACTCAACCTTTTCGCGTTGGCTTAACCGGAACTCCCGTAGAAAATCGCCTGCAAGAACTCTGGTCAATCATGGATTTTCTCAACCCCGGTTATTTGGGCGCAAAAGCCTTTTTTCAGCGTCGTTTTGCCATTCCCATCGAGAAATATGGCGATACCGACTCTCTCCAAACCTTGCGATCGCTCGTCCGCCCTTTTATCTTACGTCGCTTAAAAACTGACAAAGAAATTATTCAAGATCTACCGGAAAAACAAGAGATGCCCGTCTTTTGCGGACTCTCGACACAACAGGCTAAACTGTATCAAAAAATTGTCGATGAATCTCTCGCGGAAATTGAAGCATCCGACGGGATTCAACGACGGGGAATTATTTTGGCATTGTTGGTTAAATTAAAACAAGTGTGCAACCATCCTGTTTTAATTGATGGCAAGGGTAAAAAGGGTAAGGCTAAAAACAATAAGTCTCAAGAAATAGTCGAAGAGTTGGGACAGTCTTCTGGCAAATTGAAACGGTTAGAGGAGATGGTCGATGAAGTTTTATCGGAAGGCGATCGCGCTTTAATCTTTACCCAATTTGCCGAATGGGGAAAACTGTTACAACCCTATTTACAAGCAAAATTCAATCGCGAGATCTTATTTTTGTACGGGTCTACCCGCAAACAACAACGGGAAGAAATGGTCGATCGCTTCCAACACGACCCCCAAGGGCCACCGATTATGATTTTATCTTTAAAAGCTGGAGGGGTCGGACTCAATTTAACCCGCGCCAATCACGTTTTTCATTTCGATCGCTGGTGGAATCCTGCGGTAGAAAATCAAGCGACAGACCGGGTCTTTCGTATCGGTCAAAAACGTAACGTGCAAGTTCACAAGTTCGTTTGTAGTGGAACTTTAGAAGAAAAAATACACGATTTAATTGAAAGTAAAAAGGCATTGGCGGAACAAGTCGTCGGCGCGGGCGAACAGTGGCTGACCGAACTCGATACCGATGGATTGAGAAACTTATTAGTTCTCGATCGCAATGCGGTCATGGAAGAAGAGGAGGGCTAAGTTATTCGGAATTGTAAGAATAATTATTTTCCGGAATTATTTTCCGGTTCGGTACGGCTGAGTTATCCATTAATATCGAACAAATCATGAATAAAGAAGAATTGACGAACGAAACTGAATGGTGGTTGCAACAGTGGCTAGAATTGATTAATTCTTACCGCTTTAAAAAGCGCTTGGAACGCGCCCGCAATTATGCCAGACAGGGGAATGTTTTAAGCATTGAGTTTCAAGAAGGAAAGGCGATCGCCCGGGTTCAAGGAACCGAAGCGGAACCCTATCAAGTCTCGTTATGGCTCGATCCGCTTACCGATGAAGATTGGGGATATGTCATCGAAACTTTGTCCCAGCGCGCTATTTTTTCGGCGAAATTACTGGCGGGAGAAATGCCGAAAAATATTGAAGAAGTATTTGCCGCGAATGGGTTACGTTTATTTCCGTTTACCTTAGATGAAGTGCGATCGCGCTGTAGTTGTCCCGATAAAGCGAATCCGTGCAAACATATTGCAGCCGTTTATTATTTGTTGGGCGATCGCTTTAGCGAAGATCCGTTTATTTTATTGCAATTGCGCGGCAGAACGAAGGAACAAATTCTCGCCGCGTTGCGCCAACAAAGAGAAATTTCGACTCGGGAAGCGGACACGGGCGATCGCTCCAATGCGGTGGCGCAAAAGTCCCCAAACATGGCCCGTCAAACAAGGGTGAATTTAAACCAGTTTTGGGATTACGAGGACGCTTTAGATTCGAGTTTAGTCGTGATTGCGCCGTCCCCGAGTAGCGAAACCGTGTTAGAGGTTTTAGGTCCAATTCCGTTACAACCGAGTGCGGCGGGTCGCGCATTGATGGAAACGTTGAACGGTCTTTATGGAAATATCGGACAACAGGCGATCGTCGCTGCGTTAAATCGCGCAGGATGAGGGGAGTTGGGAGTTGAGATTTGAGATTTGAGATTTTAGATTTTAGATGCAGTTGACGATCTGCGGCTTCGGCGAGGGCGCCGGGAGGGGCGATCGCCAATAGCGACAACTTCCGCTTGGGCGTTCTCTCTCGCAACCCGAATTAACATCCCCGCACACATCAAACTGGCAATCATCGAACTCCCCCCATAACTAAATAAAGGGAACGGCAATCCCGTCGTCGGTAAAGCGCCCGTGGCGACTCCAATATTGAGCAACGATTGACCGACCATCACCACCATCACGCCAATAGCTACCAGTTGATGGACGCGCTGTCGGGCTTTGAAGGCGACCATTAACGCTAACGTGGCATAAGTCACCAGCATCAACAGCAATAAAGCACTGCCGATAAAGCCAAATTCTTCGGCGAACACGGCAAAAATAAAATCCGTGAATTGAATCGGTAAATAGAGCAGTTTTTGTTGGGACAAACCGAACCCGGTTCCCGTGGATCCCCCAGACCCGACGGCGAGCAAACTTTGGATGAGCTGGTAACCGTCGCCGTAACGATCTTTCCAGGGGTTGAGAAACGCCAAAACCCGGCGGCGTTGGTATTCCCGAAAGGTCATGCTGAGGATGGCGAGTAAAACCCCGCTTCCAGCAGTCATCCCCAGATATTTCAAGCGCAAACCGGAGGCGAGGGCGATCGCCCACAGGCTAATTCCACACAACGCCGTAGTACTCAAGTTCGGTTGTAGCAAAATTCCGAACAGCATCAGCGCAAAAATCACCAGCCAAATTGCGCGGGTTCCCCACCGCAGGCGGTTCCACTGACCGAAAATGCGCGCCGCTTGCAAGATTAAGAACGGTTTGATCAATTCTGACGGCTGAATCGGAATCGGTCCGACTTTTAACCAGCGCGTCGCCCCGTTGACCGTCGTTCCCAAACCGGGAACCAGGGTTAATAAAATTAAGGTGAGTAAAATGAGAACGAACCAATCGGCGATCCCTTGGATGTAGCGCAAGGGAGAATAGACCAAAATGTTAAAGCCGATTAAACCGACGATAACCCAAATCAGTTGTCGTTTTAAGTAATAGAAGCCGTCGCCAAAGTCTGCATTGGCCATCGGATAGGAGGCGGAAACGAGAACGGCTAAGCCGACAAACAACCATAAAAAGGTCAGCCAGCGCAGCAGTCGGGCTTCCGTGGCCCATTCCCGAACGGCGGGGTCAAAAATGGGAATCAGTAAGCGTTGCATCCAGGGCAATAGGGTGGCTCGAATCACCATCAGTATAGCGAGATGGATTGGCCGTTTAACCCAATCCCAGGATCGATCTCAGGATTTTCAACCCCCATTCTCAACACCAAAAGATTCAAAACAAAAAGAGGCCCTAGTGACCCCTTTTGTTTGATTTCCAGCGCTTCGGGCGCCTTCTAACCGAAATTTTCTCTAAAACTAGAGCAAGCCCGTGTTCGTTCCTGCTTTCCCCGTGGCCAATTCGACTTTAACGATTTTGCCACCCATTTTCATGATGCGTTGTTGCTCGGTAAACCAGTTGTCATAAGGAACGAGCTTAGTGAAATAGGTGTTTTGTAATTCGCGCTGAGTCCGAATCCGAGTTTGGCTGGGAACGCAAGCCGTGACTTTGAACATTCTCATGGGCTTCTCTCTCCTTCTTTCGAGGTGGGAATAATGAATTATCTGAAGTAGGCTATCAATATTTAAGCCAGGGAGTCGAGAGTCAATACTAGATCGTTAAAACTCATCGTGTCGCTTGAACGAGCCTTTGACGAGCTAGCACTCACTCCTGACTTCCCTGACTTCAGGATAAGCGAGACAGCGCTACGAACTTATCGCAAAGCTGTCAGGGCAGTATCTAGCTCAAGCCAGAGCAGATGTAGTCGAAGTAAACGCCCATTTCTTTTCCGGCGTCGGCACCCACCAATCCGGCGGTGACTTCTTTCATGGCTTGGATGGCTTGGACGGTAGCACCGATGGGCACACCCAAGGAGTTGTAGGTTTCTTTCAGCCCGTTGAGCACGCGCTCGTCGAGGATGGAAGGATCGCCAGCCAGCATGGCGTAGGTGGCGTAGCGGAGGTAGTAGTCGAGGTCGCGGATGCAAGCCGCATAGCGACGGGTGGTGTACATGTTGCCACCGGGACGGGTGACATCGGAGTACAGCAGGGATTTGGCAACGGCTTCCTTAACGATGGTCGCGGCGTTGGCGCTGATGGTGGTCGCGGCACGAACGCGCAGTTCGCCCGTTTGGAAGTAACCTTTGAGTTTGTCTAAGGCGCTGGAGTCGAGGTACTTACCTTGAACGTCAGAGGCGTTGATTACTGCGGTAATTGCGTCTTGCATGTTTTGTGATTCCTTTTACTTCGTAGTCGGTGGATTTTTGGTGTTGATGCGAATCAGAGTTTACGCGGGTAAGAGGTTACGCGAGTAAAACTCTACTGCATGGCACCAATCACGTAATCGAAGTAGGCGCTAGCTTCAGCAGCATCTTCAGCCGAGAGCAGGCCACTGGCAACGTTTTTCATGGCGCGAACGCCTTCGGCGACGGCTTCGATGGGGGTGCCGAGAGATTTGTACATTTCACGGACGCCAACGATTCCGATCTCTTCGATGGGGGTGACATCACCGGAAACCACACCGTAGGTGATCAGGCGCAGGTAGTAGTCGAGGTCGCGCAGGCAGGTCGCGGTCATTTCTTCGCCGTAAGCGTTGCCGCCGGGGGAGACGACATCGGGACGCTTTTGGAAGAGTTGGTCGCCAGCTTGCTTGACGATGCGCTCGCGAGATTCGCTCAGGACTTGGGCGATGCGGACGCGACGATCGCCAGTGGTGACGAAGGCTTTGATTCGATCTAATTCACCGGGGCTGAGGTAACGGGCCTCGGCGTCGGCATTCACGATGGACTTCGTGACAATACTCATTAATTACTTCCTCCAACAGAGAATTTAGTCCAGATGTTTGCTCGATCTGGTTTTTGCAAGTCGCCAGGTCTTGAATCTTAAGTATTTCTACTTCATCGACCCGGTTGAGAGGTTTAACTCTCTCGCCGAGTCAGCCCAGCCGTCCCTCAAGTCATTCTATAGGGAACGCGATCGAAAAAATACTATAGACTCTGACGAGTTCTTGCAAATACGGATATTTTGCAGCATGACCTTTACACTGTCTGCGATCGCTTAATAGTTTGTAACAAAAATCCTCATTTTTAACGAAGTTTCTTACAATTCTCGCATCCTGTAGATTTCGGTATTTTTGTCAAGGGATAATTTACAATCTGTAAAATTTTTTCAAAATTATTGTGGCAAGTCTCTGGTCGGGATCTCCCGTGGGGATCCCCGGGGGCGATCGCCCTTCGACCTGAGGCCCGGGCAGAGGCGATCGCCATTCCTGTCTCTACAACGAGCCGTAAAAGACAACTCCAATCCCAGTCATTTGAAAAACCTGCGATCGCCAATTTTTGATAAAATATTCACTTTAAAAATTATTTTTATCTTTTAAAATATGATATCTTTCATACTCTTTTAAGAATAAAAAACAGCAATTTTAAATCATTGGAAAAAATAAAGAGATAGAATCTTAACCCGATTCGAGCCTCGGTTCAGTCCGATTTCTGTGGGTAGATTCCCATTTCCTCGGGAATGACAAGGAATGACAGCTTAAGTGAGTTGACTCTTGAAAAAGGCGATCGCCGCTATTCAATAAAAACCCTTCTAAAATCCAAAATCTAAAATCTACAATCTACAATCTAAAATAAAAATCCCCGATCGCCCATCAGGGAAATCGGGGACAAAACACCTCAAGCTTAAAAAGCGATCGCCTTAAGATCGATTAAGGGCGATCGCCTCGCCTACAACAAACTAGGAACGCTTGTAAGGCACCATTTCCTCGCCGAAATAGCGGACATACTCCGCACTCTCGACGATCGCCGTAACCGTCGCTTCCAGTCCTTCGCGGGAGAGCAGCTCCTCGTACCGCGCCATTTCCGGCGTAGCTGGGGTGCGACCCAACAAGTGACGGCAGAGCAATTCAGCCGCTTTCGGAGCCGGATACGGCGTGCAGAAACGCGCCTCATACGCCGGAGAACTCGCCAACGCGCGCACGAAAGCGCGAACCGAAAGCTCGCCGCCGAGCAATTGCGCCTCTAAATCCGGGCGACGGAATTGCTCCGGAATCTCTTCCGTATAAATATCCATCACCTGGCGGTAAATCGCCGCGATCGCGCGTTCTTTCGCCGCTTGCGAACTCTCCGCACTGACGCGCTCGATCCGAACCACCGCCATCGAACCTTGAGGACGAACCGCCGTTCCATTCACCGAACGACCGACTTCGACCACCTCGCGAGCGCGAGTTTCCGCCATCAACGGCGCCTCCTGACCGCTCACGCTGGGTTTGACAGGCTCAAAACTCGGCACCACCAAATCGCGATTTTGTTTCGTGAGCTGGTTGTAGAGTTTCTCCGTATTCGGGAAATTCGCCGCCGGAAGCGTCGGGAAGCGGCGGTAAGGCACCACATCCTCATTAAACGCTTGCAGATACTCCATACTGTTGACCATCGCGCTCACGAAACCGCGAATCCCTTGCGAGGCCAAAATCTGGTTGTACTTGCGGATTTCCGCTTGATCCAGAGGAGCGCGACCCAAGAAATGCTTGGTTCCAAGTTCGATCACCTTCGTATTCGGATACGGGGTGTAGAACTCTTTGATGTAGAGATTCGAGCAACCCAAACCTTCCACAAACTCCTTGACGGTGATTTCGCCATTGCTGAGTTTGCTTTCCAGGACGCTGAACTCGTTCTTGATGATATAGGGGTTGAGATCGCGCTCGAAGATCTGACGGTAAGCCGCTTGAATGAGCGATTGAACCGCCACCTTGTCGGCGAGGGTGGTGAGTTTGAACACCTTCGTCTGTTCGCGACGCTTGCGAACCCCTTGAGCCAGACGGGACTTGACATCGGCCACATTGCGCGACTCGACTTGACCCAACTCGATAAAGCGTTGGGTGGTTTCCGGCTCGACTTTGAGGTTGCGATCGCCGATACTACCGACGCGCAGCGATCGTAGAGCCTGACCTGCCGGAGTCAAATAGCGCTCGTAAGGAATCGTATCTTCCCCGAACGCCTCCTCGTACTCCTTAGAATCGATAATCGCGTCAACCAACGCATAGAAGCCTTTCTTGGCGCAAATATCGAAATAGGCATTAATTTCCTGGCGCCCGTAGGTCGGACGACCCAACAGCCGACGGTGGATGTACTCGATCGCCTTACAAACGTACAACGAAGTCCAGTACAACTTGCGGAACACGTCGGATTTCGCCAACATCCGTACGAACTCGCGAACGGTAATCTCGCCGTTTTCCAGCTTGATTTCGGCCACCTTTTGGCGCTGACCGTCGTACACGTCGCGACCGAACACCTGACGGTAAGCCGCCGCGATCATCTTCTGAGTCGAGCTTTCCGAATAGCGGACGCTCTCCCCTTGAACCGTCGGACGACCGCGCTTCCCATATTGAACCGTCGCCGTCGGCACCTGATCCAACTTGAACACCTTGGCGCCGAGGGATCCCGGAGCCTTGCCGCGCGCGCGCGGATTGCTCAACTGGTTGTCGATCCCGGCACCGCGATGGATGAGGATGCGACGGGTATCTTTGCCGAAGGGGGCCGGACGGTTTTTCGGATTGCGGGTTTCTTTCGGGAAGATCGCCCCGAACTGGATTTCGAGGGGATCGTTGCCCACGCCGTAAGGATGTTGGTCCGGCAAGGGACGCACGTAATCCGCAAACAAGGTGATAAACTGCGGCACCTTGCGGAACGGAGCGCTGTAATTAAACAGGTCGATTTGCGGACCCCAGTTGCGGCACTCTTGGGCTTCTTGACCCAAACCGCGTAGGTAGGGTACCGTTTCTTCGCCGAAGTAATCCGAGTATTCCTGAGAATCGACCAAGGCGTTGACTAAGGCATTTAAGCCCCCCGCCGAGACGATCGCGAAATACTTATTAAACTCCTCGCGGCTGCTAATCCCGCGTCCGAGGAAGTGACGGAACGCCAATTCAACCACGCGGCTGTTGACGTAGCGATCGTGGAATTGTTGGCGATACAACGGCGATTTACCCAAACGACGGATAAACTCCTTCATGGAGATATCGCCATTTTTGACCTTCGATTCCAAATCCGAAATCGCCAAACTGTAAGCGCGGGTAATATCGCGCTCGAACACTTGGCGGTAAGCCGCTTTGACCACTTCGATTTTTTCCGACGCCGACAGTCCCGGCTTCATCACGAATTTGGGACGGCGTTCGGCGGCGTTGAAGTAAATTTGCGGTAACGCCAAACCTTGTTGGTCCATGCTTTGGCGCTGGCGTTGTTTGGCCGAGGGCGTCGGCGCCTTGAATTCGGAAATTAAGACGTCGAAATACTCGGCAATGACGGTTCTAGCTTCGTTATCTTGTTTGAAATAGCTCAAACCTGCCTGTTTCATCTCTTGCAGCGCCACGATCGTCGCTGCCGAAGAACAGGCGTTTTCGATAATTTCGCGCAGACCGCGCACGTTGACGGCGATGATATTCGGATCTCCCGCAACGATCGCATAGGTCAGATAGCGCAGGAACCAACTCAAATCCCGCAGGGACTTGGTCATGTTCGCCGGACCGTAACGGGAAATATTAATCGGCTGGAACCCTGCCGGGGCCGGACCGCCGCCCGCGCTGAACACGCCGCGCAGCCCTTCAAAGAAACCCGTTTTGGTTTCGACGTAGGTCACGGTTCCCAATTTCATCCCTTCTCGGGTGTCCATCCCGCTTCCCGTCGTCACTGCGGTGACGGGTTCTTTGGGTTTTTCCAAGAAGGACATCGGCGAACCGCCCGTGAAAATGCGGTTAGCCGCGCGCGAGACGATCGATTCCGAGTTGCTGGTTAACGTCTCGGCAATCTCCAGGCGCTTGGTACCGGATTTGAAATAGGTTTGCAGTTCGCCCAGTTCGCTATTGCCGAGGAAGCGGTCTTGCTGTTCGGCTTGCGAAATCGTGGCAACAGGTACGGTTTGATATAGTTGCGGACGCGCAACTGAGCTTCCACCACTTGCCTTTACAGTCATTGGATTTCAAAAGCTCCCAATAGAATCTCCATTTCGGGCATCTGCATGAGGATGCCTCTTTATACTTGACGCTTAGTGCGGATTGGCCAAAGAGGAAGGATGCAAATGGGAATCGCGGCTCTTGCTCCGACTCAAGGAGAACTTTCCAATCTAGGGTACGATGATTGGGAGTTCGGGGCGGGCCGTCGTTTTCCTCGATCTTTGCGAATCTTCCTCAAATCACTCTACGAGTTCGATCGGCGTAGTCTTTAGATTAGAACGATTCGGTATCACCCCCCACAATTGTTAAAAAGTATGTAGAATTTTCGCGGTTGAGTTACGGCGTCATCATATTGGATTCCGGCACTCATCTGAGAAAAAAGATAAGTTTTGTTACGTTTATCGCCTTCTCGATCTCATTTGGTAAATCTTAATGACAATCGAGGGGCGGGTTTGCAATCGTCGGCAGTTGGGAAAGATGCAAGAGTCTCAAGAAATTACCTCAGCCGTACAACGGCTTTACGATACCTATCCGTTTCCTCCAGAAGCCTTGTTGGACGAGCCGCCACCGGGGTATAACTGGCGCTGGAATTGGCCCGTGGCTCATGCATTCTGCACGGGGAGAAAGCCCGATCGCCCGAATGCCCGGATTCTGGATGCGGGTTGCGGGACGGGAGTGGGAACGGAGTATTTGGTCCATCTCAATCCCGAGGCTCGGGTCACGGGGATCGATCTGAGTGCGGGGGCGCTGTCGGTGGCACGAGAACGCTGCCAGCGCTCGGGTGGGGGCGATCGCGTCGAATTCCATCACCTCAGTTTGTACGACGTCGGCCAGCTTGAGGGGGCATTTGACTTGATTAACTGCGTCGGCGTCTTGCACCACTTACCGGACCCGATCGCGGGCATTCGCGCCCTGGCGCCGAAGTTGGCTCCCGGGGGCATCATGCACGTGTTTGTCTACGGCGAGTTGGGCCGTTGGGAAATTCGCCTGATGCAACAGGCGATCGCCCTTTTACAAGGGGACAAACGCGGCGATTATACCGACGGGGTGGCCCTCGGTCGCCGGGTGTTTGAAGTGCTCCCGGAGCATAACCGTCTGGTGAAGCGGGAGAAAGAACGCTGGTCTTTGGAAAATCGACGGGATGCTAATTTTGCCGATATGTATTTGCACCCGCAAGAAATCGACTACAACGTCGAGACCCTGTTCGAGTTGATCGAGGCGTCGGGATTGGAGTTCGTCGGGTTTTCCAATCCGGAGTTTTGGAGTGTAGAGCGCTTGTTGGGTAAGGCGCCGGAGTTGTTAGAGCGGGCCGGGTCGTTGGGCGATCGCGACCGCTACCGCCTGATCGAGTTACTGGATCCGGAAGTGACTCATTACGAGTTTTTCCTCGCCCGTCCCCCGTTCGTCAAGACCGATTGGATCGACGAAGGAGCTTTAGCACGAGCTCGGGTCGAGCTGAGTCCCTGTTTGCAAGGTTGGCCCTCTCAAGAGCTGTTCGATTACAACTACAACATCGTCCGCTTGTCCGAGGCGGAGTACGAATTTATGAGTGCTTGTGCTAAGGCGCCGACCCCGCCGACGGTGGGTGAGGTTCTCGCGCAGGTGAAGCTGGATTTCGAGGGGGTGCGATCGCTCCAACGCCGTCAGTTGGTGTTGTTGGCGGCGGCGAGCTAGGGCGAGGGGAAGGGGCGATCGATTGGAGTGGAAAAGGGAAAAAGCGCGCGCAATTTGTCAAGCAATAGCCGGGAAAGTTTGCAAATTTTATTGCCATCTAACCGGGGCGATCGTCTCTTCTCAAAAGCCAGATTGAAAACTTGAAGAAAACGGCTTTCGGGTCGAAGTATTTTTTAAGTAATGTTACCGCCGCGTGATATGATTCGTTTTGGCCTGTTCCGTACAGGTCAACGATCTGGCGCCAACTAAACGAGCCGTGAACTTGTCCGATCCCCATCGAGAAACTACACCGGAAGCCGAGCCGACCTCTTCTTCGGAGTCTACTGAGTCGGCGCGGGATACGTCCATGCAAGAGTATTACCAACTCAAGCAGCAACTGTTGCTGTGGACCGTTGGGATTACCGTGGTGGTGTTTATTTCCGTATGGCTGGCTTACTCCCTCCAGGTCGCTTTGAATTATGCGATCGGGGCGTGCACAGGTGTGGTTTACTTGAGAATGTTGGCGAAAGACGTGGAGCGAATTGGATCTGAGAAACGGCGCCCGAGTCAAAACCGACTGGCGTTGTTTATTGGGTTGATGGTCATTGCCACCCAATGGGATCGGTTACAGCTCTTGCCCGTTTTTTTGGGATTTTTGACCTATAAAGCGGCGCTCCTCGTCTACATGCTTCAAACGACCCTCCTGCCTGACTCCAAATAGGTATAGGTAAAGGTCAACTTGTACACCTCAACTCCCTCTGGGGAATACCCCTGAATGGACATGCTAGAGGTCATTAACACCTTAAATTATGGTCTTCTCGCGGAGTTGGAAGTTGGTCATCATCTTTACTGGCAGTTAGGCAATCTTAAAGTACACGGACAGGTGTTTTTAACGTCCTGGTTCGTGATTGCCTTGCTAGTGATCGTGTCCGTCTTGGCGACTCGGAACGTCCAAAGAGTTCCGAGTGGAATGCAAAACTTGATGGAATACGCGCTGGAATTTATCCGGGATCTGGCCAAAAACCAAATCGGCGAGAAAGAGTATCGACCGTGGGTGCCATTTATCGGCACTTTATTTCTGTTCATCTTTGTTTCTAATTGGTCGGGAGCCTTAGTTCCTTGGAAGCTCATCGAGCTGCCTGCGGGAGAATTGGCCGCGCCGACCAGCGACATCAATACGACAGTGGCGCTGGCCTTGCTTTCGTCCTTAGCGTATTTTTATGCGGGACTGAGCAAGAGAGGCTTGGGTTACTTTGCCAAGTATGTCGAGCCGACGCCGATTTTGCTGCCGATCAATATTCTGGAAGATTTTACCAAGCCACTTTCCCTGAGTTTCCGTCTATTTGGAAACATTTTGGCTGACGAACTGGTGGTGGCAGTGTTCGTGCTGCTCGTTCCCTTGTTCATTCCCCTTCCGGTGATGATTTTGGGATTGTTTACCAGTGCGATTCAGGCATTGATCTTTGCCACTTTGGCGGCAGCCTATATTGGTGAAGCGATGGAAGGACACGGCGGCGAACATCACGAGTGATTCTGCCGTATCATTAGTGTCCGAAAAGACTTAAATTGGGAATTTGGGATGGTTGAAAGAGAGCCGGGGCGATCGCCTCGTTCGACCTTCAACCCTCAAAACGCGCTCGTGTTTTTTTGAAGTTGTTACTTTTGCACTTGTAGGGAAGGAAAAGCATCATGGATTCTTTAATTGCTGCTGCTTCGGTTGTTGCTGCTGCTCTGGCTGTCGGTCTCGCGGCGATCGGTCCTGGAATCGGTCAAGGTAATGCGGCAGGACAAGCGGTTGAAGGGATTGCCCGCCAGCCGGAAGCCGAAGGCAAAATTCGCGGCACCTTGTTGTTGAGCTTGGCCTTCATGGAAGCGTTGACGATTTACGGTTTGGTGGTTGCCCTCGTGCTGCTGTTTGCCAACCCGTTCGCTTAATTCAGGTTTCCCCCTTTTCTTTGTAGAGACGTGAGGTTTCGCGTCTCTACAAAATTTCACTCTTAATTTTGTTGTCGTCAAGCAAAGCGAACCCAATCGGTAGAGGGTAGCGATTTTTTATGACGCACTGGACTATCCTATTAGCAGTAGAAAAAACGGCAGAAGGTGGCTTATTTGATTTTGATGCCACCTTGCCTTTAATGGCCCTACAATTTGTGATTTTAGCGGCCATCCTCAACGCCGTCTTTTACAAGCCCCTGAGCAATGCAATTGACGGACGTAGCGACTACATTCGCTCGAACCAACAAGAGGCCCGAGAACGCTTGGCGAAAGCCGAAAATCTGGCAAGGGAGTACGAGCAAGCCCTAGCGAGCAGCCGCAAGAAAGCTCAAGAAATTATTGCCCAAGCTCAGGCCGAAGCGCAAAAAATTTCAGCCGACAAAATTGCTGCGGCTCAGCAAGAAGCTCAAGCTCAGCGCGAAGAAGCCCAGAAAGAACTCGATCGGCAAAAACAGGAAGCCTTGAACTCGTTAGAGCAACAAGTCGATACCTTAAGTCGCCAGATTCTCGAAAAACTCTTAGGCTCCGAGCTAGTTAATAGTTAGGGGAGAAAGATTTCAACTTTTATTAGTTAGTATTTTTTCCTCTAACTACTCACGGCATTGAGACCGAAAACTGGATAAAGTTAAGGAAGTTATCGATTGAGTATCATGGGGACTTTTTGGTTGCTGGCTTCGGCCCACGAAGCGGCTGCGGAAGGAGGTTTTGGTTTAAACCTAGACTTTTTTGAGACGAATGTCATTAACTTGGCGATCGTCATCGGTTTGTTGTTCTATTTGGGTCAAAAAGTTCTGGGTAACATTTTGGCGCAACGACGGGCCGAGATCGAAGAGGCGATCGCCGATGCCGAACGACGTCAGAAGGAAGCGGCGGCTCAATTAGCCGATCGCGAGCAGAAATTGGCTCAAGCGCAGGCGGAAGCCGAGCGGATTAAAGCTCAAGCCGCACAACAGGCGGAAAAAGCTAGAGAAGCGATCTTAGCGCAAGCCGAGAAAGATTTGGCACGGCTCAAAGCGGAAGCGGGCAAAGACCTCAACGCGGCTCAAGAACGGGCGATCGCCGAACTGCGCCAGCGCGTGACGGCTATGGCTCTCGAACGGGCTGAAAGCCAACTCAAAACGCAACTCGACGAAGGCAAACAGCAAAAGCTGATTGACAACAGTATTGCGATGCTCGGAGGGAGTCGATGAGTATTGTACAAGCCGAAATTCTAGAGCCTTACGCCCAAGCGCTGATGTCCGTGGCGCAAGCGAACGACGCGACCGAGCAAATTGGCGAGGACATGCGATCGCTCAAAGCCTTGTTGGAAACTTCCGACGAACTCAAGCAGTTGTTGGAAAATCCGTTTGTCAAAAACGAGGATAAAAAAGCGATTCTCCGACAAATTGGCGGGGAAGATCTCCAACATTTTACCCGCAACTTCTTGATGTTGTTGGTCGATCGCGGACGCATCATTTTCCTCGAAGGGATTTGCTCGCAATACCTCAACCTGCTGCGTAAATTGAACCAAACGGTTCTGGCCGAGGTCACCTCTGCGGTGGAACTCTCCTCGGAGCAACAGCAGGCGGTCGGCGATCGCGTCAAATCCATGACCGACGCCCGCAACGTCGAAATAGAAACGAGAATCGACCCCGAACTGATCGGGGGCGTGATTATCAAAGTCGGCTCCCAGGTCATTGATGCAAGCCTGCGGGGTCAACTGCGCCGGATAGGGGTGCGGCTGAGTAGCTCCACATAACGATCTGCTTTTTCGTTGATGGTTGAGCGCTGTTACGTCTTGGGTCGTCTGCTCAGCTCGACCCTCAACCCCCGACAGCAAACAATCAACGGTGAACGTCGATAACTAATATCAAACAACTGCCATGATCAGCATCAGACCGGACGAAATTAGCAATATTATTCGCCAGCAAATCGAGCAGTACGACCAAGACGTCAAAGTCTCCAACGTCGGAACCGTGCTGCAAGTCGGTGACGGAATCGCCCGCATCTACGGCTTGGAACAAGCCATGGCGGGCGAGCTGCTCGAATTTGAAGACGGCACCATCGGCATCGCCCTCAACTTGGAAGAAGACAACGTTGGGGCGGTGTTGATGGGTGACGGCTACAACATCCAAGAAGGATCGAACGTCACCTCCACCGGAAAAATCGCGCAAGTTCCCGTCGGCGAAGCGATGCTCGGTCGCGTCGTCGATGCGTTGGGTCGTCCCCTCGACGGTAAAGGCGACATCAACACCAGCGAAAGCCGCCTGATCGAATCTCCCGCCCCCGGGATCATCGCCCGCCGTTCGGTGTGCGAACCGATGCAAACCGGGATTACGGCGATCGACTCGATGATTCCGATCGGACGCGGACAACGGGAATTGATCATCGGCGACCGTCAGACCGGAAAAACGGCGATCGCGATCGACACGATCATCAACCAAAAAGATGAAGATGTCGTTTGCGTGTACGTGGCGATCGGCCAAAAAGCCTCGACGATCGCCCAAGTCCTCGGCACCCTGCAAGAAAAAGGCGCCATGGACTACACGATCATCGTCGCGGCGAACGCCAACGACCCGGCGACCCTGCAATACCTCGCTCCCTACACCGGAGCCAGCTTGGCCGAATACTTCATGTATAACGGCAAGCACACCCTGGTCGTTTACGACGATCTCTCCAAACAAGCGCAAGCTTACCGTCAAATGTCCCTGCTGCTGCGTCGTCCCCCCGGTCGCGAAGCTTATCCCGGAGACGTGTTCTACTTACACTCCCGCTTGCTCGAACGGGCTGCTAAACTCAACGACGAACTCGGCGGCGGGAGTATGACGGCCCTGCCGATCATCGAAACCCAAGCGGGTGACGTCTCCGCGTACATCCCCACCAACGTGATTTCGATTACCGACGGTCAGATCTTCCTGTCTTCCGACCTGTTCAACTCCGGTCTGCGTCCGGCGGTGAACGCCGGGATTTCCGTGTCCCGGGTCGGTTCGGCAGCGCAAACTAAAGCGATGAAGAAAGTCGCCGGGAAAGTGAAACTGGAACTGGCCCAGTTCGCCGAACTCGAAGCGTTTGCTCAGTTCGCCTCGGACTTAGATCAGGCCACCCAGCAACAGTTAGCGCGCGGTCAGCGCTTGCGCGAACTGTTGAAACAACCCCAGAATTCGCCGTTGTCGGTTCAAGAACAAGTCGCGGTCATTTATGCCGGGATTAACGGTTATCTCGATGACGTTCCCGTCGATAAGGTGACGGCGTTCACGAAGGGCCTGCGCGAGTACCTGAAAACGAGCAAGCCCAAGTACGTCGAACTGATCCAAAGCACCAAGAAGCTGGAAGAAGAAGCGGAAAACCTGCTCAAAGAAGGCATTACCGAATTCAAACAATCCTTCATGGCGACTGCGTAAACAGCCGTCTGGGGACGTCGGGGAGCGGCTAGTGCGCTCCTGCGGGCTTCTCCGTCGTGAAGTGAGTGTCAGGAATTCGCTTCAACTCGCCAGTTCGACTACAGAAATCAGAAGCGGCGCGAACTCGTCCGACTTCTGATTTCTGAGTGAAGGAATTGTGAATTCTGGGGAAATATTATGGCAAATCTCAAAGCGATTCGCGATCGCATTTCATCGGTTAAAAATACCAAAAAGATTACAGAAGCGATGCGCTTGGTGGCGGCGGCGAAAGTCCGTCGCGCTCAAGAGCAGGTACTCGGAACTCGTCCGTTTGCCGATCGCCTCGCCCAAGTGCTTTACGGTTTGCAGTCCCGCCTGCGCTTTGAAGATGTGGACTTGCCCCTGTTGAAAAAACGGGAGGTTCAAACGGTCGGTCTGTTGGTCGTCACGGGCGATCGCGGCTTGTGCGGCGGCTACAACACCAACATCATCAAACGGGCGGAAGCACGCGCTGCCGAACTCAAAGGGGAAGGACTCGATTACAAATACATCTTGGTCGGACGCAAGGCGACTCAGTATTTCAAACGTCGCAACGCGCCCATCGAAGCTAACTACACCGGACTCGAACAAATCCCGACGGCGAAGGAAGCATCGGACATTGCCGACGAACTTCTCTCTTTGTTCCTGTCCGACACTGTGGATCGCGTCGAACTAGTGTATACTAAGTTCGTCTCGCTGATTAGTTCCAAACCCGTGGTTCAAACCTTGCTCCCCCTCGACCCGCAAGGGTTGGAAGCCTCCGACGACGAAATCTTCCGTCTGACGACCCGAGGCGGCAGTTTCCAAGTCGAACGGGAAAAAGTAACCGCACCTTCGCCGCAAAGCTTCCCTCGGGACATGATCTTCGAGCAAGATCCGACCCAAATTTTGGAGGCTTTGTTGCCGTTGTACCTCAACAATCAGTTGCTGCGCGCCCTGCAAGAAGCTGCAGCAAGCGAGTTGGCGGCGCGGATGACGGCGATGAACAACGCCAGCGACAACGCCAGCGAGTTGATCGGTACGTTGACGCTGACGTACAACAAAGCTCGACAAGCGGCGATTACTCAAGAGATTCTCGAAGTGGTCGGCGGTGCGGAAGCACTGGAAAGTTAGATCGCTTTTCGTTGACTTTTCTTTTGTTTTATTTTTATGCTTTTCTCAAGCCCGATCGCGATCGGGCTTTTTTTGTGGGCAAACACGCGATCGCCGAGGCTTCTTTTCCAGGCGGATTGACCGCGATCGCCTTTATTTCTTCGTAGAATTTTCGGTTATAAAAGAATTAGTCGATCTCCAGGTTTTAGGGGATGGTGTGTCATGCCTCGATTGACTGGTTCAATGGATCGTAACGCCCTCAAAAAAATTCTGATTCTAGCTGCCTATGTTTCTCCGTCCGAGAGCTTGAATCTCGATCGCGAACAGCACGAACTCGAACGGGGTTTGCAACGCACTCCCCAGGGCGATCGCTTTGAAATCTTGACCGAGCAAGCCTTTCATCCCGATGACTGGCGCCGCGCCCTGCTCGATAACGAACCTCATATCGTTCATTTTCTCGGACGTGGACTAGAAATCGACGGCTTGGCGTTTGAAGAAAAAGGCGCTCGCATTCGCCTGGTCAATGCGGCGTCTTTAGGACATTTGTTCGAGTCATTTCGCAGTCGCATCGAATGCGTGTTGCTCGACGGTTGCTACAGTAAGATTCAGGCGGAAGCGATCGCCCGACACATTCCCTATACGATCGGGATCGATCGCGGGATTGACGATCGCGTCGCCGTCAATTTTGCCGTCAACTTTTACGACGAAATCGGTTCCGGGCGATCGATAGAAAAAGCTTACGATTTCGCTTGTCAGGCGATCGCCGATCGCGGCATTTCCCGAGAGTCCATTCCCCTATTCAAACGACAAGAACGACCGTTTTCCAACAGTGGCGATCGTCGCGCCGTATCCGATGCTTCCCAAGCGGGTAAAGTCCAAAATATACCCGCCTCCGGATCGTTAATGTCCCTCGCACACAGCAGTACCCTCGCCGCGATCGTCTTTACCGATGTCGTCGATTCTACCGAACATATGGTCGCTAACGAGCGCCAGACCCTCGAATTACTCGATCGCGACTTGAGCTTCATTCGAGAAGTCGCCCAATGCTTTGACGGGCGCGTTCTCAAATCAATGGGAGATGGATTATTACTTTATTTTGACAGTGCGGTTAAAGCCGTAGCTTGCGCTCAAAAAATTCAAATCGCTTTTAACAAAGTTGCCAATAAATTACCCCGCGATCGGGTTTTGCAACACCGCATCGGTATCCACGTTGGAGAAGTCTTTTTTAGTGGGAACGACGTTCTCGGAACGGGGGTTAATGTAGCCGCGCGTTTGCAAGGAAAAGCACGTCCGGGCGGCATCTGTCTTTCTCAAATTGTCTATCAAGTCGTTTGTCGTCACTTAGACCTCAAGATCGAGTGCATCGGTTCTCAATATTTAAAAGGGATTCCAGATGCGATAATTTTATATCAAATCAACCCTTGAAGCGAATTCTCTCCCATATTAATTGATTTTTAAAATCTAGACATCCTTGCTTTTACAAGCAAAACTAGAATATATAGCATTCCTAAATCAGTCGAGTCAGGGCGATCCCTCCAGACCCCTTGGGAGTGGGAGCATCTTGCTCCCTACTTCCGTTACAAATCATTTAGGATTCCTATAGTAGCATCTTAATAAAAATGCCTAAAAGTTCTAACATAATTCGTAATTAAATCAAGTATTCCGGATCGTTGGTATGGCGTTGATGCCATTCTAAATCGAATTGTTTCAAATTTGCTTCTGTATCATTGCCATGCCAAACTTCTAGGGTAAAATGCCAGTCTTCATCCCCGGCGGGATCGATTTCGTTGGCGGTCAAAATTTCGAGAAAGTTTTCTAAATTTTGTAATGCTTCTCGGATTTGGTCTTTGGTTAATTTACCGGGATACAGGTCTCGTTCGGTCAGGTTTTCAAGAATATGTAGCTTGGTGCGAACTACGAGTTTGTTTTCGCTTTGCCAAGTGACAGTAATTTGCAAAATATCCCCATCGGTACATTCGTGATTCGCATAAGTTAGTAATGCTTCAAAAAGACGCTTAACGCGAACTCGAACGCTGGGATAGTAGTTTTTTTCCTCTTCCGGTAAGCTCGTCACAATCCTAACTCAATTTTTTCAAGATAATCGCTTTGAGTAAATTATAAAATTCTGCCTAATGGTCTATTTAAATTAGGAAATCATGGCTCAGTTTTAAGTGATTTTATTTAAGTAATTTTGTACCGGAGTTTTAAAAATTAACAGTTAAAAAATGAGAGAAAAGTAAATTCAGTTTTTTCAAAGAAAGTAACGATCGCCCTCGGGAAGGGACGACACAGTGAAAGGATCGATCCACTATTGCCAGTTCACATCTAGTAAAGCTTATACGATAAAATACAATATAAATGCTCAAGTCTAAACGATCTTCCCATTCACTTTAGCGCGCTGGCTATGAAATCGATCGCCCCGGATGAATTTCAGTATTTAATTCGTAAAACTGTGACTTACCTCGAATTTCACAATGACGATTCGGCGAAAGAAATCGCAGCCCAATGGCGGCATATTCTAGCACAAATTCACCAGATCGAACAGCAACAACGACAACCTAAAAGGCGATCGTAAAAACTGAGTCTTTCCCAGCGAAAAACCCCTCCAACTCGTCAGTTGAAGGGGTTCTTCTGCTTATCCACACCTAAATTAAAACAGGTGCGATTCAGCCGGATTTTGAAAGAAAATGACTGTTAAGGTTTCAATCCTTAACCACAAAGGTGACAACAAGTGCGGTGGTTTCCAATTGGGTTTTTGAACTGTCGATCGCCTCAGACTGCTCTGATGGATGGTTTCGCATCCCCTTGGCGATCGCAAAACGGGGGAAACGACAAAAACCGCTCTCTAAAACTTACTCAAACTTAATCATTTGATGTTTAGTTCCTAGCTTGGATCTTCCAAGACCTTTCCATCACTAGGCTTACACGGCTGAGCTCTCCGCGTTTTCCAGATTAATTGCCGCATTTAAGTCACGATCTATGGAGGCGTGACAGTTCGGACAATCATACTGTCTTTTGTGCAGGGGCATTTTTTGTCGGTGTCCGCAGTTAGAAGAGATCTGCGAACTGGGATACCACGGGTCAATCAATGTTAATTTGCTCCCGTACCACTCGCATTTATATTCAAGTTGACGACGGAACTCATAAAACCCACCATCCGCAATCGCACCAGCCAGCTTGTGATTTTTGAGCATCCCTGACACATTTAAGTCTTCAATTTTTACTTCGCCGTGGTTCTTGGCTAAGTAAGTTGTTAACTTGTGTAGATGGTCGGCTCTAATATCGGCGATGCGTCGGTGGGCTTTAGCTAACTTGAGTTTAGTTTTTTCTCGATTTTTACCTCCTGTTTGACGGCGGCTTAGTTCTTTCTGGAGTTTGGCCAGTTTTTTCTGAGCCTGACGATAAGCTTTCGGATTGGGATAGGTTTTACCATCGCACAGGGTGGCGAGAGTTTTAATTCCTACATCTACCCCAATCCGCTCCCTATCCCCCTTCGCCCCCCTTTCAAAGGGGGGTTGGGGGGATGGTTCAAAATCAATTTTGAAGGCAATATACCAGTCCCCTGCTCGTTTACTTATCGTGACGTTTTTAGGATGGACTGGCGGTAACTGTTCGTGGCTTTTTACCCAACCGATCCGAGGTAGCTTCACCCAATCACCGGAAATTTTAATGCTTCCTTCCAGGTAAAAACTCTCTTTGACCTTCTTTTTCTTAAACTTGGGGAAACCTGTTCCTTTGACTTGCCCAACTCGCTTAAACGCTTTATTTAGGTGACGTAACGCTTCTTGAGGGCTACATTTTGAGACTTCATAGTACCAAGGATTCCGACTTTTTACCTCGGCGACTAATCTTTTGTGTAAGTCTATGGCGGTTGGCAGTTTACCTCCGGTTTCTAATCTTTTCTTACAGGTAGCCAGTCCCCAATTCCAAGCGTGTCGAGCGACTCCTGCATGTTTCGCCATCAACGTTCGTTGTCGGTTATTTAAGTCTAGCTTGGTCTTAAAGCCTTTCACTGACTTTTTTGAACTCCTCAACCCTCTTTTCGTTCGGCTAAGTTCAGATACCATAAAGACGAGCAGAAAACAATGGAGATGGTGAAATCCGCGATTTTTGCGGCTTCAGTCCTTATAAACTTACTCGAATCTTTATTTAAGCATAAAAAGTGAGTAAATTTAAAAAACTTTAGGTAGAAATTTAAACCCTGTTTTTAACCCCATACTGGGAAACAACCGCTCGACTCGCTTGCACCGCTTGTTGCATCCAGCCTTATCGGTACCACTCGCGCATCCTGACGTCGTTCTCCTTCGGATGGCGACTCGAACACGGGCCAAACAGTACAAATCCCGTGATGGTACCCGGTACGGACGAGCAATCAAACCCAAAAAACCAAGGAGGTTGACTCGCCCGCCCATTGAGTGCCATCCTAACCCACGGTTTTGGGAAAAGCGGCAAATTTGAAAGGAAAATTTAAGATTTTCATTAAGAAATATAATGTTTCAACAGCCGCTCAATTGACGCCGTTGTTGTTGTTGGCGGTTAAATTCTCGCTGTTGGGGGGTTAAAACATCGCTGTCGATGGGCGGACGCATATCCCATTGTAGTTCGGCTAACAGGAGTAATGTAGCAGAAATCGTAGCTCCAGTGAAGAGAAATTGCCATGCGGAGAATGAAGGGAGTAAGACAGTCGCCGAGACATGAAGGAGAGCGGCGATCGCAAAGGTGCGCGATCGCATTCCCAAAGCCATAAGGAAATAGCCGATTGCCGTCAACATCAGCCATAAAGGACAGAGGCGAATTAGGACAGCAGCCCAACCGTAGAAAATACTGGCATCGGTCAAAACTAGGCCAATACCTATCAAAACACTCCAGCTATAGACCAACCAGCGCAACTTTTCGACAGTGACCCAAAACCAAGAAAGATATGCCATCGCGGCGGTTCCCAACAGACTTACAATCGTCCAAAAACCGGCTTGTATTTGCCAAGAAATAGGACAAAATTGGGCGATCGCAAACATGGCCGCTACAATCCATCCCCAGAAAACAAACACGAGATCGATCCGGGTATAAAATCGCTGAATTAGGGTTAAACGACCGATTTGCCAATTAATTCGCCAGAGTCCTTGTAAATCTTGAATATCGAGATCTTCTTGCTTCCAACGGAGGATCGGCTCTGCGGAATTAAAATAAGTCATGGAGCGAGGCGAGCAAAGGTTTAAAAATTTACTTAACTTTACAATAGCCTAAAAGGCGAGAGAATTGGCCACGGGGGGAGCGATCGCGATCGCCAGGTTCGAGGGACGGATCCGAGGGCGGCGATCGCGCGGGGCGGAAACTCGTGCGATAATGCAACTCGGATAACAATGGGTCAACTCAACCCGCAAGCGAACTTCTAGATCGAGATGTCTGCCGATCCTCAAGTCAACCGAGGTCGCCAGAAAAAGACGACTTCGGCCAATCCTGCCAACCCCGCACAAGATAACCTCGAATCCCGCTTGGTCTTTATCGTCCCCGTTGTCATTGGCGTGACCTTAGTTTTGTCCGCCTGGCGCCTGGTGGTAGCGGGGGCGATCGTGTCCGGGATTGCTTGGGCGTGGAAAAACCACTCCCAAAAAAATGAAGCCCGCAGTGTGGAACTCAATGCCGTATTTTACAAACTGATCCAAGAACATCAAGGGCGGCTGACGGTATTAGATTTTGCGATGGAAGCCGACATTCCCGGAGACGAAGCCCAGGAGTATTTAGACACGCGCGCCCGGGAATTTAGCGCCCAATATGAAATTACCGAAAATGGCGGCATGGTTTACTGCTTTTCGAGCATTAAATCTCCCGAGTGGAAAACCATCGAAGCCGAAATTACCCCAGTGGCGCCCGAACCGGAACGCTTGAAGGCGCCCAAAGCCAAAAAGGCGCGAGTGACCTTACCTGCACCTCTGAATCAATCGCAACTGGCGGCGCGCTTGGGGGTGCATCCGACGACGGTGAGCAAAAATAAATCGAAACCGGAGTTTACTCAATGGAGTCAGGGCAAAGATCCGGCGGGATTTGCCTGGACTTACGCCCCGGGAACGAAGCAATTTTTCCCCATAGAGGGGGAGTTTTAGCCAAATCCGCAAGAATCCTCCGCTTCAAATCTATGATTGAAGCGTGAGATGAATTGCGACAGTAACTCATGATAGAGTGTTTATGGTGAATTCAGTTGACCCTAATGCTCAAAGCTGTCAAGGTCAGATTATACCCAAATAAGCAGCAGAAGCAATCGCTGGAGCAATCCTTCGGCAATTGCAGATGGCTGTGGAACTATGGTCTGAACTTGATGAATCAAACCTACAAAGAGACTGGGAAGGGACTATCTAGTTACGACATCAAGAAACAGATTCCCAGCCTCAAGCAAGAGTATGAGTGGTTAAAGCTGACCTACTCGCAGTGTCTTCAACAGGTTTGTACTAACCTGGGAACCGCTTTTAACAACTTCTTTGAGAAGCGGGCCAGGTATCCGCGATTTAAGTCCAAACACGGCAAACAATCCATCCAGTATCCCCAAAATGTCAAGGTGCTGGAGAACGCCTTGAAGCTACCGAAGATTGGGGAAGTTAAAGCGGTTGTTCATCGACCAATAGAAGGCAAACTCAAAACCGTCACAGTTACCAAAAATCGCTGCGACCAGTATTTTGCTTCTATTCTCTTTGAAGATGGGAAACCCAATCCAGACTCATCCACCGAGGGAAAAGCCGTCGGCGTAGACCTTGGATTAAATCATTTTGCTGTAACTTCCGATGGGTCTAAATTTGATAACCCAAGATGGATTGCTAAACATGAGCGTAACCTGAAACGCAAGCAGCAAGACTTATCGAGAAAACAAAAAGGGTCTAACAACCGAAATAAAGCACGAAAGAAGGTAGCTAAGGTACATAACAAAGTAGCATGTTGCCGGGAGGATTTCCTACACAAGCTATCGCGTAGGATAGTTGACGAAAACCAAGTCATCTGTGTGGAAAACCTCAATGTCAAAGGCATGCTCAAAAACCCTAACCTGGCTGAGGCGATCGGCCAAGTCGGTTGGGAAATGTTTTTGACGATGCTCAAGTACAAAGCCGAACAGGAAGGGAAAGTCTATATTGAGGTCGATAGATTCTTCCCCTCTTCCAAAACCTGCAACGTTTGCTTGAATCAAATCGATCGTCTGTCATTAGATGTCAGAAATTGGACTTGTTCTCACTGTGGGACGAGTCACGATCGCGATCTCAATGCAGCTATCAACCTCAGAGAAGAGGGACTACGACTCTTGACCTGCGGGACGCGGGGCCAAGCCTACTGTCGGGATGTAAGACCTAACCGTAGAGGACGCAAGAAATCTACGATTGGGCAATCTGTTGGGTAGGAAGCCGCTATTGCAATCTCCGATTCAATAGCGGTAGTTCACGGGAAGAGCTTGCGCTACGGTGAGAGACGTGGCTTTGAGGAAGTTAAGAGTCAATGAACATTGAGGAATTAATTCGGTGGTTTGAAGGCTGGGCCGATCCCGCATGGCAGGAGAAATGGGATAATTGCGGCTGGCAGGTGGAACCGGGGGTGACGGGAGAACCCGCGCGGGTGTTGGTCTGTCTGACGCCGACCCTGGCGGTGATGCGCGAGGCGATCGCCCTACGGGAGAGCGGGATTGAAGTGAATTTAATTTTCGCCCACCATCCCTTGATTTTTGGAGGGCTTCGGCGGTTAGTGACCGGAGAGCCGATCGCGGAAATGGCGCGGTTGGCGTTCGCCCATCAGATCGGGATTTACAGCGCCCATACCAATTTCGACCAAGTGAACCACGGGACGGCGGACGTACTGGCGGAGTTGCTCGCGCTCAAACAAGTCGAACCGATCGCCCCGACTCAGGACGGTTTGGGATACGGGCGGATCGGCGTTCTCGAACCCGCGCTCAAGGTGAGAAACTTATTGAGTGAGATTAAAAGTAAACTAAATCCCCCCGAACTGATCGTTTCCGTAGACGCGGCGATGGAGCGAACGATCGAGCGGGTCGCCGTCTTGGGAGGGTCCGGAGCCAGTTATATCGATGCGGCGGTCAAAGCCGGGGCGCAGGCGTATTTAACCTCGGACTGTAAGTTTCACCAATTCCAGGAAGCGCGCGATCGCGGTTTAATTTTGATCGATGCGGGACATTACGCCACCGAACGTCCGGCGTGCGATCGCCTGGTAGAACACTTAAAAAGCTTGGGAGTGGAATGGGTGCAACTGAGTGGGGCCGACGAAGATTTTCGAGGATTTGCGACTCTTCCCGAGATCGTGGAAGTTTAGGGAGACAGGCGATCGCCCCCGGATCGCCCTCACTCCTTGCAAACGAAACGCCATAAGGGGTGAGACTCCCCTTGACAGCGAATGCGCCAGAGTTGCCGTTCCAGGCGCGATCGCTCCTCTCCAGACAAACCCCACAAGATATTGCGACTTTGCCACACTAAAATCGCCACAGTGAATGCGATACAGACGAGCAATCCCAAAGTGGGAAGGGGGTTATACCAGATGCTGAACAGGTAGCGCAACGCCGCCCAGGTAAAATGGTCGAGAATCAGGGCGATATCGGCGCGCAAAGTCCAGAGACTGAACGCCCCCACCGTCAGCCAGAGGGCGATCGCCACCATCCAGCGAAAATAAACCGTGAGGCGGTGGAGGCGTTCGATTTGGCGCTCGTAAGTCGGATCGAACAGCAATCGCTTTAAGTCCGCCTCAACGTCGTGCAGATCGTCAGAAGGATCCATCGAAATATTCGGATTGTAATTGAGCCTACCAACAGCCTAGCCAATCCCCGGGCAACTGGCTTAGGAATCTGGGGAACTTGACGAAGAATCCACCTCAGTCGCGACTTCCGGGGCGATCGCCCCCTCCGGTTCCGAGCGTTCGCGCCACCACGCCAACATCGTACTGGCGACGAAAATACTCGAATAGGCCCCACTGATAAAGCCGACGATCAACGCCAGGGCAAAATACTTGAGCGTATCGCCGCCAAACAAGAAAATCGCCGTCAGGGTCAGTACCGTCGTCAGAGTCGTATTGATCGATCGCCCGAGAGTCTGATTGACCGCATCATCGACGATCTCGTCGATCGAACGTCCCTGCTCTCGTTTCGTGGTTTCGCGGATGCGATCGTAAATCACCACCGTATCGTTGACCGAAAACCCGATAATCGTCAGCAACGCCACGATAAACAAACTATCGACTTCGACCCCTTGAACCAACCCCAAAATCGAGAACAGCCCCACAGTAATCAAGACATCGTGAAACAGGGCGACGATCGCGAACAAAGCATAGTCGAACTGAAAGCGGAAACTCAAGTAAACAATAATGCCTCCGAGGGCCACCAGCAGAGCCAAGATCCCGGACGCAAATAACTCCCGTCCGATCGTCGGCCCGACCGTATCGATTTGCTTCTTCTGCGGGTCGAACTCGCCGAAGCGTGCGGTGAGGGCATTTTCCAGATTGGTGCGCTGTTCCACGTCGAGAGTAGACGTGCGGATCGACAGGGCCTGTTTGGCGTTGCCGACCACTTGGATGCTGCTGTTTTCCAACCCTTGTTGGGCGAGGATCTCGCGTACTGCATTCGCTTGGATCGGTTCGCTACAATTGCTCGGTTGGCTACAGTCGCGTTCCAATTGCAGGCGCGTCCCGCCGACAAAATCGAGACTGGGACGCAGGGGGGCGCCGATCGTCGTCCAGGAGATGGCGATCGCGATCGCGCCGACGGCGATCGCCGTCGCCGACAGCCCCCACCATAAACTGCGCTGTTTGATAATGTGTAACTTCATCGAACTGGCGGTCCCTAAGCTTTATTGACAGTGGTGAGGTCGGGGCAGAACAATTCGGGTTTGCGGAATTCGTCAATGCCGATCGCGAAAAACATCAAGCTTCGCGAGCAGGTAATCGCGGTAAACATACTTACCAGAACCCCGATCGCCAAGGTCAGGGCGAAACCGCGCACCAACCCCGCACCGAACCAGAACAAAGCCCCGCAAGCGATCAGCGTCGTCACGTTGCTATCTAAAATACTGGAAAAAGCGCGGTAGAAACCCGATTCCACCGAGCGATACAAACTTTTCCCCGATCGCAACTCCTCGCGAGTGCGCTCGAAAATGAGCACGTTGGCATCCACCGCCATCCCGATACTCAATATAAACCCGGCAATTCCCGGCAGAGTCAACGTGACCCCGAGCAAAGCAAAACTCGCCAAAGTCAGCACCGCGTAAATCGTCAGGGCAATATCGGCAATGACGCCGGGGAGTCGGTAGTAGACCGCCATAAAGATCAGCACCAAGACCAAACCGCCAATCCCCGCATAGATACTGCGATCGATGCTATCGCGGCCTAACGTCGCGCCCACGGTGCGGTTTTCGACGATTTCCACGGGAACGGGTAAAGCCCCACCGCGCAACTGCACCGCCAAATCGTTCGCCTCCTGGGCGGTAAAACGGCCTTGAATCACCGCCCGTCCTCCGGTAATTCCGGTTTCGGCAAACTCGGCGCCGACCACGGGGGAACTAATCAGGCGATCGTCGAGAAAGATGCCGAGAGTGCGTCCGGTTCCGGCGAGTTCTTTAGTGAGATCGGCAAATAAGCGACCGCCTTCGGCGTCGAATTCCAAGCCGACATTCCAGAGATTGCCCGCTTGAGCGGGTTGGGGGTCGGCATATTCGAGGTTTTTACCCGTCAGTCCGGTACGTTCGTAGAGGCGGCCACTGAGTTCGTTAATTTGCTCTTGTTTTTGGGCGATCGCCGCCTTATTGGCCTCGATCGCCTCCGCGTTGCCCTCCTGTTCGAGGTTGACTTGTTTCAAGAGCAGATCGCTGAGTTCTTGGCGTCGGACGTTCACCTCGGCATTGAGTTCCGGATTGCGCACTTCCTTGCGAAAGTCGAGTTGGGCCGTCCCGCCGAGAACGCGCTCGGCTTGTTCCGGATCGCTAATTCCCGGAAGCTGGACCAAGATGCGATCGTCGCCGACAGTCTGCACGATCGGTTCGGCTACCCCCAAGCCGTCAACGCGGTTGCGAACCACGCTTTGTACCGCTTCCATCACCTCGGGGGTAATTGTACGCACGTCTTCCGAGGGGCGCACTTGAATCGTCAATTGAGAGCCGCCTTGCAAGTCCAAACCCAGACGCATTTCGACTTGATTTAAGATGACGATCGCCGCGACGAATAAAACGGCAATTAACGCGAGTAAAGAACGCTGTTTTTGCATAGTCTGGTCCTGCGAGAACTGTTCTGAAGACGAGAGATTTTAGAGGGTCGCCGATTCGGGGTTCCCCGTTCGACGGGGCGATCGTCGCTCGAGCTTCTCCGCGTCGGGGTCAAAGGGAACCGCGCGATCGCCCCCCATCCAAAATCCGAGAAGCGGCTGCCCTTACACTTGCAGGGTCACCATTTTCTGCACCGCTTCGACAATTTGCCCCGGCTGGACGATCGTCAGACGCTCCAACATCCCGTTATACGGCGTGGGAACGTCTTGCGACGCCAAGCGCAACACGGGGGCGTCGAGTTCGTCAAAAAAGTGTTCGTCAATGGAAGCCGTCAGCTCGGCGCCGATGCCCCCCGTCTTCATACATTCTTCGACGATAATCACCCGATGGGTTTTGCAGACCGACTTGCCGATCGTTTCGAGGTCCAAAGGCTTGAGGGAAATCAGGTCGATCACTTCCGGATCGATCCCTTCTTTTTGCAATTGCGGCACTGCCTGCATGACGTGGTGACGCATCCGCGAATAGGTCAGAATCGTCACGTCTTTACCCGATCGCACTACCTCTGCTCGATTCAACGGCACCAGATATTCATGACTGGGTAAATCTTCTTTTAAGTTGTAAAGCAAGACATGCTCGAAAAACAGCACCGGATTTTGATCGCGAATCGCACTTTTGAGCAAGCCTTTCGCATTGTACGGCGTCGAGCAAGCCACGATCTTCAAACCCGGAACCGCTTGAAAATAGGCTTCCAACCGTTGGGAGTGTTCGGCCCCGAGTTGACGCCCCACGCCCCCCGGACCGCGAATGACGATCGGGATCGTAAAATTGCCACCCGAGGTGTAGCGTAACATTCCGGCATTGTTGGCGATTTGGTTGAATGCGAGGAGCAGAAAGCCCATATTCATCCCCTCGACGATCGGGCGCAGTCCCGTCAATGCCGCACCGACCGCAAGCCCAGTAAAGCTATTTTCGGCGATCGGCGTGTCGAGAACCCTCAGATCGCCGTATTTATTGCACAGATCTTTCGTGACTTTATAGGAACCACCGTAGTGACCCACGTCTTCACCGAGGACGAATACCGAAGGGTCACGAGCCATTTCTTCGTCAATGGCTTCCCGGAGGGCGTTGAAAAAAAGCGTTTCTGCCATCTTAAAAGCGGTTAATGGGTCAAACTCTCATCTTACCGTTTCGAGGAAACGACGCGACGATTTTCGGGAATTTTGGCGGCTCACCTGCGGTTTGAGCCCCCTAACCGAGCAGATCGCGCGGCGATCGCCTTCCAAGGGTAGCCCCTTGCAACCCCAACCCCTCGCCAGCCGTCCCCAACTGTCAGAGAGTTCTGCTCGTTTATGCAAATTGTGCAAATTTTGCAAATTTTCTGCAACTTTCTCACCTCATTGTCTCCTGCAACTATTCGAGGCGATCGCTCTCAAGCTTTTGCTAGCATCGCTTACATTTACATTCGCGCGCGATCGCCCATTTTATCCTCAGAATTAACGGCAAATTCAACTCGCTTCGATCGGGGGTTCATCCGAGCGCACAAACCGTCATGATTGCGGAGAAGCGATCGCCCACAATAGCTCTCAATACCTGCTATTTATCCCAATTTCAAGTTCTCGCCAATCTACCGACGTACAGAATCTTAGAAAAATCATTCTCTAGAGTTGATTGGGCGATCGTTCCTATTTCTCTTAGCCGTTAATAGGTCTTAAAAACAATCCAAATCATACCATTTTCCTAAAACATCGATCTCTCTCATTATTTTTGTAAAAATGGTATAAGTGCCAAGCAAGGGCTTGAAAACTAAACCCCATACTGGATTTTATTATCTTTCTTTATAAATAGTTTTTCAAGAAGTAAGTTCAAATTGAACCCCCCAGAAACAACCAGGGGGTTAAACACAGTCTAATTACGATACAGAGGGTGACGATTTATCGACTAAATCGTAATTTACCCCTTGTTTTTGGCGCACGATCGCCAAACCTTGTTGCAAGGCGGTGAGGCGGTCTTGAATCCAGTAATTTTCTGGAATTAAACTCGCAATGCCGAGTTTTTCCAAACGACCTTTGACTTTACCTGTCGCGCCAACAACAATCACGTCGCGATCGGCGTCAATTGCCTCTCTAATTGCATTTTCAATCGCCAAAGATGAAGTCACGCCAAGAATTGGAACTTCATTCAAATCCACCAGCAACACCTGGTAATTGGCGATCGCCCCATGTTCTCGGTAAATCGCTTTCGCCACGCCAAAAATCATCGGACCGCTTAGATGAAACAGCAACACCCGACCATTCGCCAAATCCAGCAACTCTTTTTCTTCTGAGTTCAACACGATTCGATCGTCCGCATCCGTAATCGCCTTCACCGACTGAGATTGCAACCGTTCCAGGCGATCGATCGTCAAGATATTAGCAATAAATACTCCGACGGCAACCGCAACCATCAAATCGACAAAAACCGTCAGCAAGACGACACTGTACAGAATCCCCGCCGCTTTTAAGGAAATTTTGTGGACTCGTTTCAAGAATGCCCAATCGATAATATTGATCCCAACTTTTAAAACAATTCCCGCCAACACGGCCAGAGGAATCACCGACGTTAACGGCGCCGCCCACAAAACGACAATTAACAGGAACAAAGCGCGGCTAATTCCCGATAAAGCGGTGCGTCCCCCTGCTTTAATATTGACCACGGTGGCGGTAGTCGCTCCAGATCCGGCAATGCCGCCGCACAAACCCGTGACTAAATTAGCGACTCCTTGCGCGACTAATTCTTTATTGGATTTATGCTCCATCCGAGTCAAACTGTCAGAAACCAAACAGGTTAGCAGACAGTCGATCGAGCCGACGACCGCTAAAATAGTGGCATTGACAAACATCAAGCGAAAATTTTCTGCAGTCCACATGGGAAGCCGAAATTCGGGAAAGCCGGGGGTGATTTCGCCAATGGTGGCGATCGTGCGAATTTCTACCCCTCTAAATAACAGTAAAGAAACGATCGTCCCCACCACTAAGGCAGCTAATTGCGGCGGGACGATCGTCTTCAATTTAGACGGGTAAAAAATCACGATCGCTAATGTCAGCGCTCCTAAAAAGGCTTCGTAAGGATTGGTGTTGGCGATTAAGGTCGGTAATTCTTTGATGACGCCAAGAACGCCCCCACCCGGGGTTTCTTGACCCAAAAAAGGCGCGATTTGTAAAAAAATGAGAATCACCCCAATTCCGGTCATAAACCCGGAAATGACGTTATAAGGGAGCATGGTGATATAGCGGCCTAAGCGCAGCACACCAAATAGCATTTGCAACACTCCGGCCATCATAATGACCGTAAAGGCCATCGCCATCCCGTTTTGGGGATCTTTTGCCATTAATTCGGCGACCACGGCGGTGACGATGACGGTCATCGGTCCGGTGGGTTCGGAAATTAAGCTCGGCGTTCCGCCAAATAAAGCGGCGAAAAAGCCGACTAAAATAGCTCCCCACAAGCCTGCGGAAGCGCCTGCACCGGAAGCAATCCCGAATGCTAAGGCCATTGGTAAGGCAACGACTGCTGCCGTCAATCCGCCAAAGATATCTCCTTTTACGTTCCTAAAATGGATGTGATTGGTAATTTGCATGGCCAATTGTCTTGGGTTTAAAGATGAAGCTCAAATGATGGCGGACGATCGCCATGGCTACGAAAAATCGCCACAAAAGAGCTATTGCACTCGTTGTTAGCGGTCGAGTGTTGCTGTTAACCCATCGATCTTTAGTGGGTTTTCTCGTGAGTAAGTAGGGGGCGATCGCACGATGGAAGTGGCGTTAGATCCTGGGTTTCGATCGGTGTTGTCGCGCTCCCCGTTCGCCTAATTTCAATCTTGGCAATCCGGTATTGCTTCCACCCGACGCGATCGGTGTTTGATGGATTGGATTGCCATAACTTGTCCGTTGCCGACTCGTCAGACGGTCTTGACAAGGAACCCCCACGTTCCGAGGGTGAGTGCTAGTGAGAAGTGATTCCCGATTTTGCTTCGGAAAATTGAAGCCAAGATCGAGAGCGAGACTCCTGCGATCGCCGAACGAGTCGATCTCTAGGCGAGTTGAATCTCATTGTTGAATCTCATGTAAATAATTTACCAGAACCTGGGTTCTTTGAATGATATCCATTAGATTAATTTATGGTGATGCCGCTTGGGGCTATCCCTAGAGCTTCGCCATTGTCAAGTTTGCGAGGGGTCTCATGGATGGCTCCGGTTTGGGGGCGCAAAACTGGAGGGGCGAAAAGTTTTTTGCCCCCCACCAATATAATTAGTGAGAGGTAAGTAGAGTATAATTTTTAGTATCTAGAAATTGTTTTATCCCCTATCGGGAGACAAAAGGAACTGAAGGTGCGGCGATCGCGCCCAATTCAGGCCACCAAACTGCCAATTTGCCACATCTGAAGGCCGCCGCGATCCATTCCGGCGACCAGAGTGCTACTGTCGGGGCTGAACGCCAAAGTCAGGATCGCTTGAGCGTCGTTGCTGTCGGCGTGCAGAACCTGCAATAAGTCGCCGCGATCGATCTCCCACAGCCGCACGGTGCCGTCGCCGCTTCCACTGGCGAGCAGGTGACCGTCGGGGCTGATGGCGACGCAATAGACCATCTCGCGATGACCTTCCAAGATCCGTAAGGGCAGATCTTGAAGGTTGGCGGACTCGGCGATCGCCCAGATGGCAATTTGTCCCTGACTGTTCCCCGTCGCCAAGAGGCTGCCATCGGGAGCGATCGCGAGGGAATAGACCGGATCCTCTCCGGTTCGCAAACTGCCGCATTGGCTGCCGTCGATAAACTTCCACAGTTTGATCGTCCCGTCGCGGTGAGCGCTGGCAAACACCGAGGTACTGTGTCCGGCGGCGATCGCCTCGACCGGGGCGTTGGGGGTCGCGATCGCCTGTTGTAATTTGTGCGTTTGTAGGTTCCAAATTTGAATCGTTCCCCCTTCGTCCCCACTGAAACCGTCGTCGCAGGCGGTACCGCCGGGGGCGGAAAATAAGGTATCGACCAAGGTGCGATCGCTGCCGACGATCAGCCGTTTGCCGGACGGACTGAACAATACCGCCGTCACGCGACCTCGGACGGAAAATTTTTCTAACAGGTGACCGTCGGGGAGGTGCCAGAGATCGATGGTACCGTCGGGGGCGCCCACGGCGAGCAAATCCGATTGCGGCCCGATCGCCAAACAGGTGACGCCGAGGGGATAACCGAATAACGTATGGAGGCGATCGCCCGTTTTGGCCCCCCAAATCTTGAGTGCGCTGTCACAACTGCCGATCGCGAGCATCTCCCCGTCAGGGCTGAACGCCACTGCAGCTACGGGGCCGGAACGATCGTAAAGGGTGCGGGTCAGTTGAAAAGAATCCCGAGACATGGGGGATGAATCTCTCTGGCTAAACGGTGAAGTCAACGAGCAATCTCGATCGGTATTTATCTTTATACCTATCCTATTGTAGAGAGTAGAGACGATCGCGACATGTTTGCGCCTGCTCAAACCGATCCGGTTCGCCATCGGTGGCGAACCGAAAGCACGGCGATTGTTTCGTCCCTCGACTAGACTGGAGAAAATGCCTTCTAGGCGAATTACGAATCACAACCAGAGAGTGTAATGAGTCAGGAAACCTGCTTAGACCGGGCGATCGCCGATCGCTTGCGAGAGGCGGTCTCGACCTACCGCGATCGCGCCGACTATCTCGAAATCCGTTTGGAACAAAGCGAGTCTACGGCGATTTCATTTCGCGGCGATCGCCTCGATGCCGCCAATCGTAACTTTTCCCTAGCGGGAGGGGTGCGCGCCTGCCACAAGGGGGGCTGGAGTTTCGTCACCTTCAACGGTTTGGACGAACTGCACGATCGCCTCGAAGAAGCGATTTCCCAAGCGAAACTCGTCGGTACCGAAACCACCCAACTCGCCGAGATCGAGGCGATCGAAGATTTCGTCCCCCTCGAACTCGGACGCGACCCGCGCGGAATTTCCCTCGCCGAAAAACGGGATTTAGTCGAACGCTACAACCAACTGCTGCTCGCTTACGACCCGCGCATTCAAACCACCAGCAGCAGTTACCGCGATCGCTTCGGCGTCACCTATTTTGTCAATTCTGCCGGAACTTGCATCGCTCAAGAACGCCTCGACATCTCCGGCGGTTTCGGGGCGATCGCCCGAGGCGAGGGCGGTCTCGTCCGTCAAGGCTACGAATCGGTTCACTCGCGCTCCGACTACAACGCTTTCGTCGATCTCGAAGACCGGGTGCGATCGGCTGCCGAACGTGCCATCCGCCAATTAGAAGCGAAATCCGTTAAAGGCGGTCAATATACGGTGGTTCTCGACCCCTATCTCGCGGGGGTGTTCATTCACGAAGCATTCGGCCATTTATCCGAAGCCGATTTTGTTTACGAAAATCCCCGGATGCAAGAGTTATTGCAATTGGGTAAAGCCGTGGCGATCGAACAGCTCAACGTCGTCGATGACGCGACCTTAAACGGACTTCCCGGTTCGCTCAAATACGACGATGAAGGGGTCCGGGCGCAACGCAAATATTTAATTAAAAATGGCGTCCTCACCCAGCGCCTGCACAACCGGGAAACCGCAGGCAAAATGAACGAAGCCCCCACCGGAAACGCCCGCGCCCTCAGTGCTAGTTATCCGCCGTTGGTGCGGATGACCAACACGGCGATCGAACCGGGCGATCGCAGTTTTGCCGAAACGATCGCCGATATCGACGAAGGTGTATATGCCGTTCGCATGATCGGCGGTCAGACTAACGGCGAAATGTTTACCTTCGCCGCCGCCGAAGGCTACATGATTCGCGACGGTCAAATTGCCGAACCCGTCAGCGACGTTACCCTCACCGGAAACGTCTTCCAAACCCTCACCGATATCGAGGCGATCGGTAACGATTCGGTGTATACCAATGGCGGTTGTGGCAAAGGCGGTCAGTCCCCGCTTCCCGTCAGCGTCGGCGGTCCCCACGTTCGCATCAAGGATGTCGTGGTCGGCGGGCGCTAGCCTATTCCCGATCGCATACCTAAGACGAGGGGGCTGGCGATCGCGCCACCGGGCAGGTCTTAACGTACCTCTCGGTGGCGATTTCCAGCCCCTTGGGCCGTGTAAAGGCCGAGCAAAATTATTTCAAATATTGGGCTTCGGCTTCGAGGATCCGAACCAAATTTTCATCACCTTTTTGTCTGGCCATTTCGATCCGATGTTCCAACCGTTTTTGCAGATTGGCGCGATGGATGGCCGCCGCTTGTTTAACCGATTCTAGAGTAAGTTTGTTCATAGTGGACTTTTTAAGGGTGTCGAGTGATGTACAATCTCTTTCCTTTAAAATAACATTATAATCCGCGAACCGTATAAAATTTGACGAAAATTTTCAACAAGTTAAGGTAAAGCTCGGCGATCGCCCGCCCCCGGAAAAAGCCGCGATAAAATTAACAAGATCGATCTGTCCTTTATTGGGGAGGACCAGGTTTCTGGTCATCAGTGCCTATCGAAACGATTTACGGCAACCTGCAAGGTCTCAAACCCAGCCAGTTAAAGCAGTTGAAACGGCTTTACCACCAACGCCTACCCGTAGACTGCATCGCGACGCCGGAATTTTCCCAGCGACTGGCTGCCATTTCCACGGACATTGGCGAATCCGTGTGCGCCTACCTCAACCGCCGAGGTCAGGTGATTCGTGTTGGCGTGGGAACCCCGCGTCAAACCCAAATCCCGCCGTTAGAATTGCCGCGCTACGGGGTCGGGCGCCTCAGTGGCATTCGCTGCCTGTCCACCCAGGTCAAAGCGGAAGGTCCCAACCAAGAATCGCTGACGGCAATGGCGATCCAGCGCCTCGATGCCTTAGTCGTCCTCACCCTGACCGGGGAAGGATTCGAACGTCGCGGCGGTGGAGCCACCGGATATGTTAGAGAAACCTATCTGGCCTATTTAACGCCGCAAGCGACGGGCAAAGCGGGGGAAGACGGACAAGCCGAAGAACTGGCGATCGCCAATTGGCACGTGTCCGGGCCGATGAGCCTCGACCTATTGGCGAAGCAAGATTTTCTCAACTTAGTCGAAGGGTTAGAAGCCGAATTCGAGCGCCAATTTATCGCCCGCGAAGTCGATGGGCGTAGCGATTGCGCCCTGCTCGTCGGCGTGATGACCGCCGAGATCGACCCGGAACAGTTCGAGGACGGCTTAGCCGAACTCGCCCGCTTGGTGGATACCGCAGGGGGTAAAGTCCTCGGGACGATCGCCCAGAAACGATCGCGCCTCCACCCGCAAACGGCGATCGGCGCCGGAAAAGTACAGGAACTCGCCTTGAGCGCCCAAACCTTGGGAGCCAATTTGATCGTGTTCGATCGCGACCTGTCCCCGGCGCAAGTGCGTAACTTGGAAACCCAAATCGGGGTGAGAGTCGTAGACCGTACCGAGGTGATTTTGGATATCTTCGCCCAACGGGCTCAGTCCGGCGCCGGAAAACTGCAAGTCGAACTGGCCCAACTCGAATACACCCTACCGCGCCTCACGGGTCGGGGAGAGGCGATGTCCCGTTTGGGGGGTGGGATCGGTACCCGAGGACCGGGGGAAACGAAACTCGAAACCGAACGGCGCGCCATTTCCCGGCGGATCGCCCAGTTGCAAAAACAGGTCGATCGCCTCCAGGCCCATCGGTCGCGAATGCGCTTGCAACGGCAAAAACAAGCGGTTCCGTCGATCGCGATCGTCGGCTATACCAATGCGGGGAAATCGACCTTGCTCAATACCCTGACCAGCGCCGAAATTTACACCGCCGACCAGTTATTTGCCACCCTCGATCCGACCACCCGACGCTGTTTCGTTCCCGACGCCCAAACCGGAGACCGACTGGCGATCGTCCTGACCGATACGGTGGGGTTCATCCACGAACTGCCCCCGTCGCTGATGGATGCGTTTCGGGCGACTTTAGAAGAAGTGAGCGAAGCCGATGCCTTGCTGCACGTGGTCGATTTATCCCATCCGGCGTGGCAAAGTCATATCCAGTCGGTGCGCCAGATTCTCAAAGAACTCCCGGTGACGCCGGGCCCGTCGCTGATCGTGTTTAACAAGATCGATTGTGTCAGTAGCGAGGCCCTGGCGATCGCCCGGGAAGAGTTTCCCTTAGCGGCGTTTATTTCCGCCCGCGCCGGGTTGGGATTGGAAACCTTGCGCCAACGGATCGGCCAATTAGTAGACTACGCGATCGCCCGAGAATGAGGAGGATGTAGATGTGGAAACGTCAGGCGGCATTCCCGAAGCAACGCCGTTCCCGAAGCAACGCCGTTCCCGTAGGGTCTGCAAACAAGAAAGGAGTCAGCAGGATCGCCGCAACGGTGCTGCTTTTTTCGCTTTCCCTCGGGGGCGTCGCCGTCGGCAGACCCCCCGCGAATCCGGAACAAGAGGCGATTTCCGACGCTTTTCAACCGATTTTAGAGGCGCCTGGGGTGACCTTGTTTCAACAGGGCAGCGATTACGTCCAGGCGATCGATCTCAGTCGAGGGGCCTCGGTATCGTTTGAATTCGGTCCGGTGGTGGAACGGCGATCGGGGTTGGGGGCGTACGGCGGCGACGACCCCGAATTCGAGCGCCAAAGCTTGGAGACGGCGTGGAGGACACTGCGCGATCGCGATCCGGCAGCGTTTTGTATGGCCAACGGGCAGTTTTTTCGCAACGATCGCAACCGAGCTACCGCCCTCGCCTTTCCGGTGAAAGCGAGGGGCGAATTCGTCAGCGACGGCTATGCGGGAGAAAGCGAATTTGCCGACGAAAAACTGATTTTAGAAGTTTGGCCCGATCGCGCGGAGATCGTCGCCTTCGATCCCCTTGAATGGCGACAGAATGAGGCGCCCGAGGCGATCGTCGGCTTAACACCGACTGCTGAAAAAAGTAGCGCGATCGCCGTCGGGCGAACCTTCGCCGGAATTAAAGATAAAGATGGTGACGGTACGGCAGAAACCGTTTTATTATTGTCGTCGAGTAAGGCGACTCAAGCCCGTGCGGCTGAAGTTTTAAAAGAGTTCGGCGCGATCGCCGTGCTGATGCTCGACGGAGGAGGTTCTACCCAACTTCTGTGTCGGGATCGCCATTATCTGGATTCTCCCCGTACCGTACCGCAAACGATCGCCGTGACTGCCGCCTCGAAACAAACACAGTTTTTTCCGAGATTTCGAGACGGGCGATCGCCCGCCCTCTAAGATTGAACCCCCACTGAATTTTGATATTTCTATTCCTATGAGTGCCGCCCAACCCATTGACCACAACCGCCCCCCTCACGAGTCATTCCCCCCGGATTGGAGCTATGAAGAAACGGTCGATAAGGTTGAAGAGATTATCGAACAAGTCGAATCCGGTAATTTGGAGTTGAGCGAAATTTTCGACCAATTTGCGATCGCCGTCGAATACTTACACCAGTGCGAAACCTTTCTGAGCGACAAGAAACAGAAAATGGGGTTGTTAGTCGAAACTTTAAACGACCGACCCTTGGAATTTGAGTTCTAACGTTCTTAATGGCTCCGTCGATCTATAGCCATCCTCAATCGTGTTGTAAAATTCATCGGTTCTGGAGACACGGCAATGCCGTGTCCTTACAGGCGATGTGAACAGGCGATCTAAAATTCCACTGCATCAGTCCCGAAACCCGCTTGCTATATTCCCTCGGTCATGTCGCCCACCAGGCTTGCGACGAACTCCCCCAGCCCTCTGGGGGGTTTTTTCCAAGTACGCGATCTGACTGGCAGTAAAGGATCGAATTCCACAGTGGGAATCTGGAGATTCCCTCCAACTCTCCTGGGGGGAGTGCAATGTACTCCCCTTTTCTCCTGTTCGGACTAAGTTCGGGTCTCGCGCATCCACTGCAAGAAGGTATCGACGGAGGTGGTGGGGTCGAAAATGTGTAAGCCGAACCGTTGCGAGAGTTCTTCAAAGACTTTAATCCCGCGAACGCTGTTACCGCGTTTGTCCAGGGGCGGGGAAAACACGGCAATGCCCATTTGTCCGGGAACGACGGCGATGATGCCGCCGCCGACACCGCTTTTGGCGGGAAAGCCGACATTGTAGACCCAGGCTCCGGCAAAATCGTACATCCCGCATGTATACATTACGCTGAGAAAGTCTCTCACATAAGGGGCGGCGATCGCCCGTGTTCCGGTCATCGGATTGATGCCGTTGTTCGCTAAGGTCGCGCCCATCACGGCTAAATCGCGACAGTTGACGATCGCCGAACATTGCTGCAAGTATAAATCGAGGGTTTCGCCGATACTGCCTTCGATCATGCCGAAATTGCGCAACAGGTAGGAAATCGCCCAATTGCGATCGCCGCAATGCTGCTCGGAAACAAAGGTCGGGGTATCCACGAAGACTTTGTGACCGATAAAGCGTTTATACATTTCCAGAACCCGATTGAGCCGTTTCGCCGGACTGTTCCCCAGAATCAAATTGGTCGTGGCGATCGCCCCGGCGTTGACCATCGGATTGTGAGGGCGTTTGGAACTTTCCTCCACCTTGACAATGGAATTGTAAGCGTCTCCCGTCGGTTCCACATCGACTTTCTGCAAGACGTAATCGCGCCCGCGATCGCTCAGGGCCATACCATAGGCAAAGACTTTAGAAATCGACTGGATTAAAAACGGTTGTTCGTAATCGCCGACCGCATAAACGTCGCCATCGACCGTCACCGCACAAATGCCGAACCAATCCGGATTAATTTCGACTAAATCCGGTTCGCTCAAATAAGGCGTTCCGTCGCGCAACGGTAAATATTTTTGGTGTAACTGCTCTAAAAAGTCCTGAAATGGGGAATGAATGCCATTTCCCGAACGATCGCGCTCCTCTTCCGTTTCCAAATAAGGCGTCGAGAGAGTTTTGTTGCCGAGTTTCGCGCGATCGCTGCGCCGAGGGGGGCGATCGAATCCCCGTTCGCAACGCCCGACGGTGACTTCCTGGGAAACTCCGTGAAACACGTGCAGGTTAAAGCGTTCCGCGAGTTCCTCAAACACCTTAACCCCGCGTTCGCTTTTGCGATGTTCTCCTAATGGCGGCGAAAATACGGCAATCCCCATTTGACGGGGAACCACGCCGAGAATCGCCCCGGCGAGGCCGCTTTTGGCTGGAAAGCCGACGCGATAGGCCCACTGACCGGAAAAATCGTACATCCCGCAGGTGTACATAACGCTGAGGAGATTTTTGACATATTGCGAGGCGATCGCCCGTTCCCCCGTTATCGGATTGACCCCTCCATTCGCCAAGGTAGCCGCCATTATCGCCAATTCGCGACAATTGACCATTAACGAGCATTGCTGGCAGTACAAATCGAGGATTTCTTCAATATTGCCCGCGATCGTGCCGAAATTGAGCATCATGTAGGCCATCGCCCGATGCAGGTTATTCTTATTTTTTTTAGAAATATAAGTCGATTCGTCTACAGAAACCTCCCGTCCCACGTAACGCCGGAACATCTCCAACAGGCGGCGGTTGCGTTCGCTGGGGTCCGATCCGGCGATTAAGCTAGTCGTGGCGATCGCGCCGATGTTGACCATCGGATTGTAACGCCCTTCGGTTAACTCCTCGTGTTCGAGAATCGAGTTGACCGGATCTCCCGTCGGTTCGACTCCAATTTTTCTAACCACTTCTTCCGATCCGCGATCTTCCAAGGCCAAACCGTACACGAAGGGTTTAGAAATAGACTGCATGGTAAACAGGCGATCGGTGTCTCCGGCTTGGTAGATCTTGCCGTCTGCACTCACCACGCAAATCGAGAACCAATCGGGGTTAGCTTTGGCTAATTCCGGCAAGTAGTCGGAGACGACCCCCTCGTTAAGGGGGCGGTACTTTTCATGCAGACTTTTGATAAAGCCTTGTAAAGGCGGTTCGATCGCCTCGAACTTTCCGATTAAATCCGTCAACTCGGTTAAATTCCTCATGGCGTTGACTGCAGCACCTCGATATTACAATCTTTGCCCCTGACCTCCATCGAGGTTCTCAAAGGTGTGTCTATCTTTTTGTCCTGACAGGAGATCGCGTTGTAGCGAAAGTTACTCCTTCGGCGATGGGCGGCTAACCCGCGATCGCCGCCAACTCGACCGCCGAAAATCGCGTCTCCCGTCGGCCCGATCCTCTAGAATGGAGATCGGATATCAGATACCGCTCGTCGCTATCCGCTATCCAAGATTTAGAGATTCGGGAAAGACTCATGGCTGTCCAACTCCGGCGACCCCTGTTAATTGGCGGACTTACGTTGTCCTTTGGCTTGTGGCTGATGCAGAGTTTCGACGATGCACTTGCCGAAATGGGAGAACTCGGGGCGATCGTGGCGATCGCCCTCGGGGTGGGATGGTGGATGTTGGACAAGCCGAAACCTGTAGAACTTAAAGGAGTTAGGGCCGGATCGATCGATCGCGACGCCGTAGATCGGGCGATCGCCTCAGTAAGAACGATCCTCGATCGCGCCGCAGCCGAAGCGGCGGAAATTAAAGCAGAACGCCGCAAAAGCGAGAGTTCGAGCGAAATTGAGCGATTGCGCGACCGCCTCGCCGAACTCTCTGTCGAGGGTACCCTCGATTCCCTGACGATCGCCCTCGTCGGCGCCAAAGGAACGGGCAAAACCAAGCTACAAGAGGCGATCGCCCGCAGCCAAGCGCCCGACTTTCCCCCGATCCACTGGCTCGAAACTCCCGCCTTATTGACCGCCACAAACCGGGAAACGGAGTTACAAGATAGCGAAACTTGGAAACAGGCAATTGCTGCCGATTTAGTCGTCTTTTTAACCCGTGGCGACCTCACCGAGAGCGAATATCGGATTGTGAAACAACTGCACCAGTCCGCCGCGCGATCGCTCGTCGTCTGGAATCAGTGCGATCGCGAAACGGAAGAACGACAGGCGACGATTTTGCAAAGTTTGCGCGATCGCCTCTCTCCCCTACTCGGTTCCCAAGACGCGATCGCGATCGCCGCGTCCCCCAATCCGGTGAAAGTCCGCCAGCATCGTACGGATGGGTCGGTTGCGGAAAAAATGGAAACCCGCGCACCGCAGATCGCCCCCCTGCAGTCTCGATTAGAGCAGATTTGGGCAACGGAACGGCAACAACTCCACCTCGCCAAAACTTATCGGGAAGCAATCGAGTTGAAACGGGAAGCACAAACCCAGTTAAACCAACTGCGCCGCGATCGCGCCTTACCGATTGTCGAAAAATATCAGTATATTGCGGCGGCGGCAGCCTTTGCGAACCCGGTCGCAGCCCTAGATTTACTGGCGACGAGTGCGGTTAGCGCCCAATTAATCGCCGATTTGGGCGAAATTTACCAGCAAAACTTTTCTCTCGACCGGGAGAAGGCGATCGCGCGGGCTTTAGCGGAACAATTGGTGAAATTGGGCATTGTCGAACTGTCGAGTCAAACCGTCGCCGCCATCCTCAAAAGTCATGCAGTGACTTACATCGCCGGGGGCGTGGTTCAAGGAATTTCCGCCGCCTATCTGACCCGCCTCGCCGGATTGAGTCTGATCGAATATTTCCAAGCGCAAGATGCGAGTCTCGCCAGCGAAAGCGGGATGGAACAGTTGGCGAATACGGTCAAAGCGGTGTTCGAGCAAAATCGGCGGATGACCGTACTGCGCGGCTTCGTCGAGCAAGTGGTGGGGCGTCTGGCGCCGGAAGGCAAACAATCGGCGAGCTTGAGCGCCCAAGTCGCAGCGCTGCAAGAGAACAGAAGCCGAGACGGGGCGATCGTGCCGAATCTCGAACCGACATCTTAAGTTTGATTGAGTCCACTCGTCTGTTACGGATTCCATGCCATCGAATATTCAGGATACCGATCTCACCCGCGCCCGTGCGAGCATCCGTCAGGCGATGTCGTGGTATTCCCACGTGCGTCGTCAGGCGTTACGTCATGGAGATATCGCCCAACAAGCGGCGATCCAGGCGCAGATCGATCGCCTCGGCGAGACGTTAGAGAAACTCGATGCTGGGGTGATTCGGATTGCGGCGTTCGGCTTGGTGAGTCGCGGCAAATCGGCGGTTCTCAATGGGTTGATGGGGGAAAAGGTGTTTGCGACCGGGCCCCTACACGGGGTGACTCAGTGGCCGAGATCGGCGCGGTGGCAGGTCGCGGAGGGCTTGGAGGTGGAGGCGATCGACACGCCGGGCTTGGACGAGATCGACGGACAGGCGCGATCGCAGATGGCGCGCCATGTGGCCCAGGCGGCAGATTTAATTTTATTCGTGGTCTGCGGCGATATCACCCGCACGGAGTACGAGGCGTTGTGCGAACTACGGCGCAGCCAAAAGCCGTTATTGGTGGTGTTTAACAAGATCGACCTGTATCCGGAACAGGATCGTGAGACGATTTATCGTCAGTTGCAGCAGTTGGCGGCGGGTCGCGAGGGTCGCGGGGGCACGAGGGTCAGTGACGATTGGATTCCTTCGGAACCGGAGGAACGACCGAGCCTTCCGGCGTCGGAGGATATCGTGATGGTGGCGGCGGATCCGGCGCCGTTGCAGGTTCGCACGGAATGGCCCGACGGTCGCGAGTCGTGGGAGTGGGAAACTCCGGAGCCGCAAATTGAAGAGTTGCGAGAGAAGTTGGTATCGCTGTTAACGGAACGGGGGCGATCGTTGTTGGCGATTAATGCGTTGGTGCAGGCGCGCGCGGCGCAAGAAATGTTGGCGGTCGGGGCGATCGAAGCGCGCCAGATGGAGGCGGAACGCTTGATCTGGCGGTTCGCGCAATACAAGGCTTTAGCGGTGGCGCTCAATCCGATCGCCGTGTTCGATCTGTTGGGAGGGGCGATCGCGGATTTGGCGTTAATTCGCTCCCTGGCGCGCTTGTACGGCTTACCGATGACCGGGTACGAAGCGGGGAAACTCTGGCAGCAGATTTTAGTGAGTGGGGGCGGGTTGCTGTTGGGTGAGTTGGCGAGTGGTTTATTTTGGGGCTTTGGCAAAAGTGCGGCGGCGATCGTCGGCGCCTCGGGGGATGCGGGAGGCGTGATGGGCTATGCGGGAGCGGCGATCGCCCAAGCCTCGATGGCGGGATACGGTACCTACCGCGTCGGTCAAGCCGCTCAGGTGTATTTAGAGCGCGGTTGCACCTGGGGGCCGTTAGGAGCGAATACAGTGATTCGAGACATCCTCGATCGCGTCGAACCGGAAACGATCCTCGGTCGTCTGCGCCAGGAGTTGGAGCGCGAGTTAGTGGCGGACGATGCCTCGGGGAATTGGACCGCAGAGGAAATCTCAGTAGAGAAAACCACTAATCTTTATTGACCGGATGCGGTGCGGGCGGTTTGGGAATCGGGGGTTTTTTAGGATGTCGTGCTTCCAGAATTGCGTTTCTGAATTGGGCAACTTTTTCGGTTCTTTTATAAAAGACAATTAGGGTAACTTGACTGGTGTGTAAGATTAAATAACGTTGTTTGACAAGAAAAGCCAAGACAATCAAGACGACTCCAACAAAAATCGTAAGCGTCGGGAGTCCCAGCCAAAATAGCCACCAAGTACATCCCTGTCCGATTTGAATGGCTTTCACTTCTCGAACGGGGATAAAGAATTGTTCATTTTCCAAGCCAAAAAAGCTATCGGAATAGGCTTGAACGATATCACCGTTCAGTGTGATTTTCATAGAACCACTCGTTTTAATGGGAATCATACCGACAATTTTACCGGGGTTCCCATTGATTTGAGCGTTGCGATCGGATTGCATGAAATAATAGCCTCAAGATTTTTTATTTTTAGATTGACGTTTCAAGATAGAAAATTTTAGAAATATTGATATTGTTTATTTAATTGTTGAGAAAATAGCATCTTTTTAAGAAAAAATATGAATATTTTATGGGTTTTCATCCATTTTCCCCTGTCGTTGGCTTGACCCAGAAACATCCGGGATCTTCTTGCACGATCGCCCGATAACTGACGAGAAAGGCGATCGCCGAACCCATTAATAGATATTGAAATCGGCTGTTTGACATGGTCTCAATTCCTCCGAACCCACCCTTAAGAAAACCTGGTAGCAGGGAATAAATCCCTGCACCAAGTAGGGCGGAACAAACTTGAAAAACCTAGATTGCTACGGTGATTTGCCGCGATCGCCCTCGAAGCTCAACCCTCCCAACGCAGCCAGCTTTTACACGAGTCGATCGATCGGTCATTGTGGGAAGTTAGGAGAGTTAAAGAGAGGAAAACATCGATCGCCGCTCCTTTTTCTCTCATTCTGACTTCAACTCTAGCGCAGTCATTCTCTTTTGACAAGACTTTTATCTCATTAAATGAGATATCGACCATTCCTTTTGACTAAAATCCTCTTGCAATCGAGTCATCGCAAGGAATCGATCCGATTTCACCGACCCAATCCAATCGGTAATGTTCTCCGAAAGACTCCCGCGATTGAGGGTTGGCTCTCCCTCGTCGATCTTGAAGTTCATCGCATATAATGAGGTATAAATGAGATCGAAGTGCTTGCCGTAGGGCGTACAGAGGCAAGCCTCTCGATCTGTAGAGATCGACGATCGTGTTAAAATCCCCGGCGCCGACCGTTATTGTAGTAAAGAATACTACCGAGGGAACGATCGCGCAGTCGAGGGGAACAATCTTATATTCACGCGGGATGAAGGCAAACGACGGGAATGCAGGGCGCCGCACCTCCGTACAAGGGGAACGGCTCGACCACTAGATTTCATAACTGGATTGACCATGAAAATTCCTCAAGACTTTCTAACCACCGTCGCCAAGCGGGTCGGAGTGTCCGAAAACGAACTCGAAGTGCTAAGCAGAGCCGTTGAAGGGCAGGCCATGACGGCGATTTCCCAACAATTGGGCGTTCGCAAGGATGCCTTACAGAAACGACTCGGTGAAGTTTACAAGAAATTTGAGATTCCGGGGTCGGGTCCGGGAAAGTTGGCAAAACTCGAACAATTTCTGATCTCAGAATATGAGAAACAAATGAGAAATCGGGGTCAACAAGGAGTCCCGCCGACAGGTGAAAACACGAGCGGCGCCTCATGTCGGTGGGATTTAAGCGAAGCGCCAGAAGTGACCTCATTTTGCGGACGAAGCACGCAATTGCAGACCTTAGAACGCTGGATCGTGGCTGAAAAATCCCCGGTTGTGGCGGTGGTGGGAATGGGAGGCGTGGGGAAAACGGCTTTAGTACGGCAGGCGATCGCCGATTTCGGTCATTGTTTTGATTGTATTGTCTGGCGGACGTTGAGCGATCGCCACGACATTGCAACCGTTTTAGACAGCGCGATCTCATTTATTAGCGATCGAAAAGAGTCTGACCCCCTCGAATCTTTGCGCTCTTCTCGCTGTTTGTTAGTCTTAGATGCTCTCGAACAAAGTTGGCGATCGCGACGAGAAAGTTGCGAAGAAATTATCGATTTATTTCTCAAAAGTTTTCCTCAAAGCTGTTTATTATTAACCAGTTGGGATTGGCCATTAGACCATTCTAAGTTCGGCGATCGCCCGAGCGAAATTCGAGTTTTAGAATTGGACGGTTTGAGCGAAAACGAAGCCCAAATGCTCCTGCACTCTTCCAGTTATCCAGATTTATTACAATCCGATCTGATTTCAGAATTAATTAATTTATATGCAGGCAACCCCTTAATTTTAAAATTAGTTGCCAACCATGCCGAAATTTTAGTTTCAGGAAATTTAGCCCAATTTATTAAATCAACGACGTTCTCCGTTGGCCAACTCGTCCGTAAGTTTTTAGAAACCCACTATAACGATGAGATTCCCAGTTTGGCGATCGAAATTGCGAGTTGGTTGGCAGTGAATGGCGATCGCGCAATTTCTCTACTAGATCTACAGGAAAACGGTATTGTCGATCCCGATGAATTGTGGGAATCGGAACGAGCTTTAGAATGGTTGGAAATGCGCTCGATTGTCATTCGGGAAAAAAGCCACAATCCAATGGTTTATTTTCGACTGAGCTCGCAAATAAACCGAGAGATAACTCATCAACTTTTAGCAAAATATTTGAATAAAATCGGTCATAAAAGTTACAACGACGGAAATTTTAAAAGTGCTAAAACTGATTTAAAAAAAGCCATTCGCTATAACGAAAGTCTAGCTCCAGCACAATACAATCTCGGCGCCACTTACGAGCACTTAGACTGTCGAAAGGAGGCGATCGCCCACTATCAAGAGGCAGCGAAACAACAAAATCGGGCAGCTTATGCCGCTATTAATAATTTAGCTAGATTGCAAATTTTAGAAGGACATTTAGACGAGGCGATCGCCCAACTCAAAATCGCGTTAGAAAAGGCTAGCGATCGCGTCGTTATCGCTGCCTTACATAAAAATTTAGGATGGGGCTATTGGTTGCACAATCATTGCGGATTGGCGTTCGACCATTTACACCAATCGATTGACTTAGAAGGCGATCGTCCGGCACCTTATTATCTATTAGCACAAGTTCTCGAAGGCAAAGGAGAATTAGAAGAGGCGATCGGTTATTGGGAAAAAGGATTGCAATTAGACCTAAACAATCATACAAAACATTCCAATACTTGGAGTTTGCCAGAATTGAAAATTTGGCAAATGATGGCGCGGCAACGCTTAGGGGCGCGATCGCCTGAATTAAGTAATTAAATAGTTTAAAATTTATCTTGTCCCAGCGCATTTGTCCGAGTTCATAACTTATACTTTTCGCGAATTGTAGTAATTTATATGGACGTAAATTACCAGAATCTAAAGACAGTTTGAACTGAAGCATATCTACCGATCGAGCTATTTTTCAATTCAAACTGCCTCTAGATTTAAGCTGTGCGATCGCCAATGACAATCGCAAAACTTATCTAATTGGGATCGACAATCGGATCGTCACTTTCTTCGTTCGGGTCTGTCTTCGATGTCGTATTGTGGGCGATCGCTACCTCCTCAAAACGGGAAGAATCGCGAAAATAGGACGCAAAAATAGCAAACTCGCTGCGATCGCTAACAACCCCAGTTCCCGAACTGACAACGATCGCAACAGCAGACAAAACAACGTGAATCATCACTCGTTTCTCCTCGGTCATTTATAGAGTTATAGGGAGAAGCGAGTTGGCCAACTGCGCTTTTTAACTAACCGGGGTGAAACAAAAAAATTATGCAAATTCGGCTCAAATTTTTACTAAAAAGCCCTCGATTGAATCGCCAAAACCTTTCTGCACGGGGACTTTGAGAGCATAAAAAAATTTTTGCCCCTCCCCAGGGAGCGCAAAGTTGCACCACTAACGCAATCCAGAACCGATAAACGCAGCCCAGTAAACCGGATGGGAAAACGGTTGCAGTTGTTCCGCCATTTCGGCGATCGCCTTTTGTACCTTTTGCTTGTGGCGACGCGCCAGACTCGCTTTTTCGCTCAACTGCTTGTACATTGCGTCCCATTGTTCGTATTCGGGACTGCCTGCAGCAGACGCTTCTCGCTTTACTTTGACCGATTGACGCCCTTCGTTCAAGCGTTTAAACTGTCCGTCGAACAACGCAATCATTTGCGGCTGATAAACCGTTTTCAAAGTTTCACTATCGAGGGTTCTTAATGCTTGTTGGGCGCGTTGTAACGCTGCAACTCGACAAATTCCCTGCTGGCGATCGCGGTAATAAAACATCGAAAATAGGGCGGTGGATAGATCGTTGACCGACCACAACGTATTGACAACGTGGCGCGCCCCCGCACATAAAAAACCAGCCGCAAACGTGAGGGTATCGTCGGTAATTCCAGTTAATGTAAACCCGGTTTCGCAACAAGAAAGAGAAACCTCGACGAGATGGGTAAGCCGCCATCCCGGTGTCATCAATTGACCCAAAGTCATGTAACCGTCGCCTAATTCTAATTTTGATTCTAAAGGGCGATCGAGTCGCGACTCGGCGTGATGGCTAAAATGAATGACGTTGACTTGCGCGATCAATTCTCGGAAGTTTTCAACCGTTCCCTGTTGTCGTCCTTGGAGGCGAAATCGATTGGGGATTTGAAACAGTTCGGCAATATACTGACATTCAAAATTCGTAAAAACAAGGTTTTCTTGCGTATTTTCAACAATCCCGTAAGTCATTGAATTGATAACCGGGGGACGATTCTGACAGTAGTTTAAAATTTGACAACTGGGGGCGTAGCGAATCAAGAATTTATCGCCAAAATAGCCCCCGTCAGCGAGAGGAAGGGCGCCTAAAGGAATTTGATGTAAGAGTAAATGAGGGATGAGAATAAGTTCTTCAATTCCCTGGAGATGTTCGTCGATGAGGCGATCGAGTTGGAGGCGTTCGGAAAGTTCGGTGAGAACAATAGGAATTGCATTTTGCCATTGTTCTCGCCATTGTTTTCGTTCTTCTTCTGATTTCGTGCGATCGCCACTCGTAATATAGGGTTCTAACCACTGTTTAAACAACCATTGTTGTAAATTGTTCTTCCCTTGGCTAGGACAAAGCTGATAAGTTAGCTTATTTTTACAGACGATAAAAATATAGGTATCTTCTTCGCTAACATAAAAACTTAGAATCGCAGTAGTTCGAGTATTGACTAAGGCTTGAATCTGGTCAAATTCGAGGGGTTCGATGTCTAATTCTCCCGCCAATACTGGATCGACACGTCTAAATTTTTTCCAGATATTTTGTTTTTCCAATTCTAATTGAGCGATCTGTTCTGGTATGTTAGAGTAGCTGCGATTGGCGAGTAAATCGAAGTGAGCGATCGCCGATCGCTCGACTTGAGAATCGTTCAAAAAATAAAGGCAATCGATTTGTTCTTGTAGGCGTTCGTAGTCTTGTAAATACTGTTTAATTTCGTCAGAAAGATATTGAGAAGACAGGAGTTCTTGACTGGTCATTAAATCCGCGAGAAAACGCGACCGCGATCGCTCCAAAAACTCCACAGCTTTCTCAATATCGCCATGATGAATGCAAGCTTCTATAATTTTCGGATTGTTCCCGAATAATCGAATTAAAATCTCTTGGCGACGAGTATCATCTTTAATCCAAGAACGACTAATTTCGGCGCCTTTAACCGCCAGTTCATAACCATAAATTGCTTTTTCCCACTGACCTAAGTCAAACGCTATATTTCCTAGAAGATGTCCGCAAACTGAAGCAGCATAAGGAAATGCATTGAGGGTAAATACCTCTAAAGCTAATTCTAAATGAGCGATCGCTTCTTGAGATTTTCCTGATTTGTGTAAAAGATTGGCAAGATTTAAAGTAATTTTTGCCCATTGTAGGGGAAAAGATTGTCGATTATAAACCTTTAATGCATTTTCATAGTATAAAAAAGATTGTTGAAGATTATTATCTCGATTTCCTCGCATTCGACGAGTGTAAAACTGTCCTAAATTGTTTTGTAAATCGGCCCATTCTAATAAAAAATTTTCTTTGTTATAAACTTTCAAAGCTTCTCGGGCAGAATCGATCGCCAATTCTATATTTTCTGCAATCGATCCGGTTTTGCAAAGATTGTAAGCATTAGCTAAATTGAGATGAGTGCAAGCCCACATATAGGGAAAAGTGTTAGGACTGTAAACTAAAAGGGCTTGTTGATAATGCTCGATTGCTCGCTCAATGGGTTGCGGTCTTGTCGTTAATAATTGCTCCTGATAAGCATATCCTAAAGCATGTTGAACCGACGCCCACTTTTCCGGAAACAGTTCTTTCGTATAAACGGATAATGCGGATTGATAAGCGGCGATCGCCCGCTCAAAATTTTCAATTAAATCCCCTTGAATGCGTTGGGAATAAACGCGACCGAGTTCTAATTGAGCTTCTGCCCACTGTTCCGGGGCATCATTTAAACTTAAATGTTCAAAAATATCATGAATACAGTTGAGAGCCTTTTCTAAATTATCCGATTTATTTTGGCTTGTATCTTCATAAGCTCGGGCTAAATTCACTTTAATTTTTGACCAATTCCCTAAAAAAAACTGAGGCGAAAAGATCTCTAAAGCTAAATTTGAATAATAAATTGATAACTCTAAATTAACATGACGATCGCCTTGACTTCGTTTGAAATAAGCGATTCCTAAATTTTGTTGTACTTTGCCCCATTCAACAGTATGTTTTTGGCGATCGTACACTGATAAAGCCGCTTCGCAACAGGCGATCGCCGCTTCCATATTTTCTAATCTATTCCCAAGCGGGCGATCGATATAAATGGCGCCTAAATTATGTTGGACGAATGCCCAAGTTTCTAAATTTTCTCTTCGATCGATGTTTTGTAAAACTAATTTAAGATGACCGATGGATTTTTCAAAGTTTTCCGGTATATTGACTTGTGGCTTAGCCACATACGCACTCGCTAAATTAATATTTAAAGTTATCCAATTATTGAGAGACTGTTCGCGAGTATGAATGGTTAAAGCTTGTTGATAACATTGAATCGCCCGATCGATATTACGGTTACGATCGCCCTGAATGCGATCGCTCAAGCACAATCCCAAAGTATTTTGAACGATCGCCCATTCATCGGGATGACTATCTCGACGATAAACGCACAAAGTCAGATCGCAACAGGCGATCGCAATTTCGACAATATCGGCTCGATTTCCAAAAGGAAACTGTAATAATAAATGACTTAAATCGTGAAATACTATCGCTAAAGCTTCCCGTAGATCGGCTGAATATTTGGGGAATTCTCGATCGGCAAACAGATATAGAAATTCAACAAAATGGCAATCGAGTCGGTCTAAATGTTGTTGTAAAAATCTAAAAATAGATTCACTTTGATTGCCTCTATTTTTTACAATTCCAATAAGTTTATCTAGAAAGTCAAGATCGCCTTCACGGAATTGGCTAGATCGACGATCGAGTTTTAATGAGAGTTGAGATGCTAATTCAACACATAAATTTCCTAAATCAACTTCACCTTGTTTGGTCTTTAAATTTCCAGCCATTTCTAGAAATTCGATAAACCCGCGATCGAATACATCCGATCGGATTTCCAAGAGGCGATCGATCTCGTCATCTCTCGAACATTGCAGTATTTGCATCAGTAAATTGGTGTAAGCATTTATTTTTCGTTCGTCCATGAAATCACCTCTCTCAGATTTGCGATCGATGGCGTGTAAAAACAACAAAAAATTACACTCTTAAAATAAGAAAAACCATCGGATTTAACCTTGCCAAAGGGTGCGAAGTTTTTCTAATAAGCTTTCGGCGAGGTCGAGAACTTCCCAATCGTCATCGGTATTTACGGGAGCATTGAGATTGCGATCGCCCGTCCCTACGATCGCCGTTCTTAACAGTAAATCTTTGATCGCATAAGGTTGCTCTTCTTCGCTTTCCTGTCGATAAATGCGCTCTAATTGCGCGGCAATTTCGCTAATTTCTCGCCCTTCTAACCGATCGCGAACGTCCTGGGCGATTGGATCGTTTCCTTGTAAAAATTCCGTCGTACTTTCCAACCGAAATAAATAATCAATGAGATCGTCGAGAGATAATAAATCGCTGACAGATAAAAATTCTGGGGTCGATGATTCGTCAAAACTGGGTAAAAAACCGAGTAAATGAGCGCCATTGAGTTCGTTACACAACTCAACAATAATGTAGCCCAAACGATCGCCCGTCGCTTCTGGAGGTAAAGCAACGCGAGTTTCGCCTTCCCAAAGTGGACGACATTCTAATTTACCGAGATCGGCGATCGCCAAATCGGCAATATCCCAGCGAGAACGCAAGATTGGATCGGCAAAATCTCCCCCCATCCAATCCGTTTCATACGCCAACCAATTCAAATAATAATTAACGGCAAAAACGGCAAGGCTATTGAGATAAATTCGCTTTCCTACCGCATTTTTCTGCGCTTCTGATGCAAAACTTATCGATTGACGGGCAAATTCGCGGGCGCGATCGTGGGCTTGTCTTCCGAGTGGAATGGTGAAGAAAGAAAGGTCGGGACTATTCATCAAGCTAACTTTCCGATTGATATCCGAGTTGTCGGGCGATGTCTTGTAATAACGGGCGACAATTGCGCTCCCAATGGGATTTTAAAGTTTGATAGTTTATAGCAAACTCGCGGGCGATCGCTGTAAACTTCTCGGGAGGATGTTTAAGTAAAACCCGGCGGGCAATTTCTTGAGCGTTACATTGGGGATACGCTTTAGGATGACACTGTTTTAACTGATTTTCTGGGTCGGTTTCGATGTATTGTTCTAGTTTGAGGGCGAGATTCTGCCGATGTTCGCGCTCGATGTTTTGAATATAGGCATCGAGTCCGTCCCGGGTGGGGCGATCGCCAGAGGAATCCGAAAGTAAATCGGCTAAAGTGATTGTTTTGTCTTCAGTTACAGGGGCATCTAAACTAACTGGATGGTTTGAATTTTTAGCATGTAAATCTTTAATTCGCCAATACAAATAACTGTTCAACCATTGAACCGATCGCCGTTCGACATCGGGTTGAGTCCAGTCAAATTGATGGCAAATTTCTCGATTGACCCAAGTGAGGGTTTGATTGAACGCATCGAGATAGTCCGGATGGGAAGATTTAGCGAGTCCGGGAAGACGGGCGATCGCCGCAATCAAGCGGTTAAAGGCTTTCCGTCTTTTGGGACTGGTGAGGGGGTACTGACAAATTTCGGAAATCAGTTCCGCCAGCGATGAGTGCATAAATGGAAAAACGCTTTGTGGAATCAACTTTATTGTTGACTACAAAGCGTTTTAAATCAAGGGCGATCGCCGCGATCGGGGGATAGATGTAGATGTAGTAATTTTCTACATTTTGGAGATCGAGGATTTCTGGCGATCGTCAACCCAAATTTCCAATTGTTCGACGTAGCGACTCATATAAGAAGTCAGGGCATAAATAAACGTGACGATGCCTATCATTTCTAACAACTCTTCAATATGAGTCATTACTGCATAAATCATTGCCGGAATAGCTTCCTGGTTGAGAATTGCATTGACATTTTGAGAAAAGTAATAGCCATTAATTAATTCCATGCCCAAGGTCCCCGATAGATACAGCCCTCCTGCCATGAAAAATAGCTTTTTAGTATGAGGGGGTAAATCTCGTAAAAACTTTAGGTAAACAAGGAAAATCGTCGCCACCAGGGGAATCGCAACAATAACCCAAGCAAAAAAGAAAATTCCACTAGTGTTCAAATTCGCACGCAAGGGATCGGTGAGTAACTCATGAAAACTATTCCATTCGTCGATTGATAAAAATAGAAAAATCAGAGATAAAGCAAACCAATGTTTTTTATAGCGGTGGTTAGCTCGGGTATTTCCTAGTGCAATGATTGCCAAACAAATTGATGAAATAAAGAGCAGCAAAAAAGAAAACAAACTGGGCAAATTTTTCTCGCGATCGAGGTGAAAGAAATCGACAAATAGATCGATATTGTTCACATCTGGCGAAAATTTCAAGACAAAAAATTTGACGGCCAAACTTGCCAAACTCGCTAAAAATAAGCCGATGGCTATAATTCCCAACCATTTTCTAGCTTCTAGAGGAGAAATAACCAGTTTCATGGTAATTGTCTATCCTTTAATGTGAAACATTGACTGCGATCGCCCCATCAGCGATAAACAACGGTGAGTGAAAAATTGTCCTCGTCCATTTCGGAGAAGATCGGCATAATTGCAGCCGAATCTGGAAAACAGCAGAAAATTTAGGAAAAACTGACAAATAAAGCTGATTTGCTTGTTTTTTCCTTACAAAGGTTTGCCATCGCCGAGATTACTAGTCTACTGGCAAGTCAGGAATGGAGAGATGATGCACGCTGCCGTCAGGTTATATCGCTTAAACTCCAATTAACCTCAATTTAACCTTAAGGCTTAAAATTGTCATCCCACGTCGAGAGGGTAGCGGACGGTTGACGGGTCGGCGTTAGCAAGCAAGGAGACCCAAAAAATGTGATAATCCCAATGTCGATTTAGCTCTGGCTCCTGCTGCTTATGACTTTGCGAAGGAATACCCTACTCGCGATCTCCATTACTTTGGGGAGTCTGGTTGGCGTGTTGTATTACACTTCCCGGACAATTCTGCTCGATGGTTTTACCAAATTAGAAGAACGCGAAGCTAAGCAGAACGTACAACGGGTAAGAGATGCGTTTTCAAATTATCTCGACGAATTCAAGAACTTGAATTTTCAATGGGGGGTTTGGGATGAGACATATAGTTTTATTGAAACGAAAAATAGAGATTATGTGACGCGAAATTTAGGCGAAACTAATTTACTTTCTATTGGGGCAAATGCGCTAGTTTTTCTGAATAAAAGTGGGGAATTAGTTTACGGAACGGCGTTCGATCTCGACGAGAAGAAAATTCTGCCTTTGAGTGCAGATATTGCCAAATATTTACAAGATAATCAGTCTTTAGTTGAAAGTTATGAAGAGGCAATTCAAGGGATTGTGATGCTAGAAAGGGGACCGATGGCGATCGCCTCCGGACCGATTTTAACGAGCGATGGCGGCGGTCCAAGTCGCGGAACCTTGGTTCTCGGACGCAATTTAGATGCGGTAGAAATCCAACATCTGGCGGAACTGACTCATTTAGATATTACGGCTTACCGTCTAGATCGCGGCGAGGCGATCGGTTTGCTGCCGAAACATGCGATCGATCCCACTCAAATTGCACTAAAATTAAGCTCTAGCGATCGCGAAGTGCCGATTTCCGTGGAAGCGCTCAATCCAGATATTATGGCAGGCTATACGGTCTTTAACGATATTTACGGCACTCCGGCGTTATTATTACAAGTTAATATTCCTCGGGATATTTCCAAGCAGGGACAAACCACACTCAATACTTTAATTATTACTTTATTCATTTTAGGAATAGGCTTTGGTATTTTAACCTTATTGCTTTTAGAAAGAATCATTCTCGCTCGCTTGACGCATCTGAGTAAAGACGTAGAAACGATAGGAATAGATAACGATCTGTCCCGTCGAGTTTCGATTCCCGGAAAAGACGAACTATCGAGTTTAGCAAGTGCCATTAACTCGATGTTGGGAGCGATCGAATCGTCCACGGAACAAGTTAAAATCGAACAACAAAAAGCTGAAAATCTTTTGCTCAATATCTTACCGGAACCGATCGCCGATCGCCTCAAATTACAAGAAAATACGATCGCCGATAGCTTTGCGGAAGTGACGGTTTTATTTGCGGATATTGTCGGCTTTACCAAACTCTCCTCGGAAATTCCGGCGGCGGAATTAGTGCGTTTACTCAATGAAATTTTTTCGCGTTTCGATCGCCTGGTCGGTAAACATGGATTGGAAAAAATTAAAACAATTGGCGATTGTTATATGGTCGTCAGTGGCTTACCCGTTCCTCGCGAAGACCATGCAGAGGCGATCGCGGAAATGGCCTTAGATATGCAGGCAGAAATTGCCAAATTTAATCAAAAAATGGATACGTCTTTGAGTATGCGAATTGGTATTCATACCGGACCTGTCATTGCTGGGGTGATCGGTATTAAAAAGTTTATTTATGACCTGTGGGGGGATACGGTCAATATTGCGAGCCGGATGGAATCACACGGGATTCCCGGTTGTATTCATTTGTCTGAGGCAACCTATGAATGCTTAAAAAATCGGGATTATCTTTTGAAAGAACGAGGAACGATCGATATCAAAGGCAAGGGACGGATGAGGACTTATTTGTTAGAAGGGAGGAGCGGCGATCGCGTTCAACTCAGCCAATAGTCGCTTGAAAATACCGCCCACTCCAGGCGCAGGATGGGGAGTTAAAAGAATGGCAATAGTTGAACTATTCTTTAAAAATTGTATTTTCTCAAATGACGAACAATTAAATGTTCGCCACAGTGCAGAAAATAAATAAACCAGCTTACAATTCCCACAAGTTTCGTGCCATCTTCAAGCAACAGTCGGATATCGTCGTGAATTCCAAAAAAGTCCGGTCTGAGTCTACTGAGAAGATCGATGAAAATCGAGAGTCCGAAGAAAAACAGGGGAGTCACGAGTAACAGATATTCAGTTTGCAGAATAACTCGGATAAATTTGACGAGATAGAAGCACAGAAAGAGGACATAACTTAATAAAACGAATTTTTCTGGGATGCCAATTGCCGGAAACATGTCTTCGTGTAATAAAAAAGCATCGTCGATTCCGAGCATGAGTGTGAAAATGGCTGAAATCAGAAAAAACTGTTTGACGCGATCGCTTCCGGTGAAATTGGAGACAACTTTATAACTCAGCAAACAAATTCCACTCGCCCCAGACCAAAAAAATATACCGATTTGGGATAAAAGTCCAGCATGAGCGGGCAGCTTGGCAATTACCGATAAATCTCTCGATAAATGCCCCATCGGGATATTGTGGTAGTAGTACAGAAATAAAACAACTTTGATGAAAACCGTACAGATACCCAAAGCTAACAGAATAAACAGATAGCTTTCTTTCCAGTGCTTACCTAATATAGATAATAGTTTCATTTTAGCGATTGGTTTTTAATGTATCGATTGTCGCGGCTTTGTCGCTTATCCATTGGCTTGCAACTTGCGAAGCGCTTGCGCTTCAATCCAACGGAATCGCGAGTAGATTTAACCCTGTAGCCCGAGCTTCCCGATCGGTTTCGATGCCCTGTGCGATCGAAGAGTTGAAGATGCGATCTCAACTATTTTACATCAAAAAAATTCTATCGATTTTTTTTGCTAATTTCTTTAAAGTTTTTGATAAGTTTTGACATCTCGATCGGAATATAAATTTGGGATTAAATTAGATACAAAGATCGAAATAGTTTTTGTCAATCTAGGAGTCAAAAATTAAAGTTATCTAATCGTCTCATTTTTTAAAATAAACGTTTATATACTCAATTTAAACGGGAACCGTATAGAATTTAAACTTGATTCGACCGTGAGTAACATCCGAGGTCGGTTGATGGATACGGTATTTCCAAGAGAATGAAAGGTTACAGCACTCGGGCGTCTGATGAGGTACAGTGCCGATCCCCCCCCCCAACCCCCCTTTGAAAGGGGGGCGAAGGGGTGATTGCGGGGGGATCGAGGAAAGTCCCCCTTGTTAAGGGGGATTTAGGGGGATCTATAGTGTTTTTTAAGCCAGTGAGGTACATCAAACTCAACCCAATCCCGAAATCAAGAGATTCTGCCATACCTCAGCAGACTGAGAAATGCTGTATACCATTTTTCCAAACTCTCGATCTCTCTCATTATTTTGTAAAAACGGTATTAGATCGGTGGATTCAGACGAGAATATTTATAGCGACTGCTCGTTTTTGATAAATTTCAGGGTTTTAACCTACCCGTGCAATACGATAAAAGCGATCGCCTATCGAGGAATGCTCTACCTCAAGACGATCGCTTTTTTAACAAAATCGCGTGACAGATTTAACGGGGGGTGAGCAGAGTTTTGGTATTGGATTCCCCTGCAAGGCGCAATTGTTTGCGGAACTTCCAGGTCAATCCGGCGATGATGCTCAGATGTCCTAAAAACCCCAAAAATAGGGTCATTTGACTGGCTTTTTCTACACCGATAAAGGGGAGGATCGAGAATAAAAAGCCGAGGGGATAGCTAATATTTGCGGTGTCGAGAATCCCTAAAACGACGACGGGTAACACGAGCAGGGCGCCGACGGTTCCCATTGCCCAAAAAGCGCGTTTTTGGTGTTTCATCAGTAATAGCAGTTGGGCGACGATCGCGCAGATAACGAGGAAGCCGATCCCGAACAAACTCGACCAAAGCGCAATCATTTTTTCTTCTGCTACTGCTTCCGGCCATGACATCAGCCACGGGAGAAAGATCAGGCTGGCAATGGCTAAATTGATGACGATCGCGATCGGAGCCGGGCTTTTTTCTCCGTGGATTAATTCATCGAAAGAAGAACGGCGGAATTTAAAGTTAGACTGGCCTTTTTCGCGACGAACTCCTTTGTTTTCGTAGCGGTAGCGCGCCCAATCTTGGAGGGTTTGACGGTGAGGAGAGAGGGCGGCGATCGAGGCCAAACACCACGCCATATTCAAAAAGCCAATTAAATAGAAATGCTCGGGAAGGTGATAATGATATTTCCATTCCGGACTCAGTAACTGAACGGAGAAACCTAACAACAGCAATTCAAAACAGACCGTTAATAAATAACTCTGTTTCTTGCTAAAAATTGTAGCGCTGGGATTGTGGAAACGGCGGCGTAAAGCTTGCCATCCCCAAAAACTCCACAGGGCGCAATTGGCTAAGATGAAGCCTCGAAATAGGAAGAGATTCTCGGAAATCGATAAATTGTAGAAGTCATCGATATAGGCATAGCCGGGATTAATTAAATCGCGATCGCAGTGCAAGAGAATCCACATGAAGCCGAAAGACAAGCCGGAACCAATCCACCCTTGGCTGCCTCCCATTAACGCGAAGACGGCGGAGACGGTGAAGGTCAACAAAACAACCCCTGCTAACAGCAGGTAAAAACTGAGGATGGCGCCGATTCCCATTCCGGCAGAACTGGCGGCGTGAAAGTGAAAGGGAAGTGCGAGTAAAGCGCCGAGATAAATTAAAATCGGAACGCCGAGGAGTTTGCCGCTTAAAATACTCAGACTCGATTGGGGACTCAGACGCAAGAAATTCAACGTCCCGCGTCGTTCTTCTCGGGCCAAGTCGGAGATGGTCACGTAGGCGATACCGACGACGAGGGTCAGACCGACGGCCCAATAGAGGCTTTGTTCGAGATCGAACCACCATTTAAGCCAATCAATAGTACACAATTCTCCCTCGCCGATACAGTAGCGACTGTATTCGGTATCGGGAGTGGGTAATTGAGCGCTGAAAAATAACCAGGTCAGGAACTCGAAGCCGAGGACGACGATCGCCACGAGGGAGACATTGCGCGGTTTTAGGCGTCCTTTAAGTTCCCGAAACAGTTGGGGATTCCATTCGCCGAGGCGATCGATGACAGAGGGATTCATAAGGGTAAATCGTTTGAGGATGAACGGAAATGACGATCGCGCTCAGTCGCCTTGTTTGGGATTCAAGGAGGATGGAGCGATCGCCCGGGGTTTGACCCACTGGGTTAACTTGAAGATAACTGCTACAGTAAGGCTCGTTTGCAAGAGTTGACCGATCGCAACGGCGATCGTGGTGTTGAAACTAAGCATCTGAGCCGTGCTTGTTTCCCATAAGGGCAACTGTAACCACCCCTGAAACAGTAAGGTGGGGATTGAAAGGAGTGCGATCGTCGTCGCACACACGGTCAATGCTTTTAAAAACTTTTTAGAAAAACATGCGGTTATCCAATAAAACACCAGAGCGGATAAGACAAGATTGATGTTGGAGAGAAGGGCCAATAAAGATTGGAGTTTGAGGATCGCGGCGATCGGGTAGAGCGCAAACCACGGCAACCAGACGATCGCCACAATCGCTGATTGTTTCCGAACCAATTGCCACCAAGATAACCTTGACGAAGACCAGGAACTTACGGACAAGGTGGCTAAACCGAGAATCAGGCAAGCCGCCATAAAACCGACTTGCGCGATACTATCGGCGAACTCGGTTTGAGAAACATCGATCCCGTTGAGAGCGTGCCAGTTCCAACCGAGAAACCACAGTTGGAAGATGGTTTGAACGGCGATAACCTGGCCTTGACTCAAGTGCAGTTGCGGTCTGCTATTGCGAAAGCGGCGATCGAATACCCATCCCAACCCGCGAGCCAATAACCCGACATGAAGGGTGACGGTCAGGAACCCTAAATAAGGATTGCTACCGACGGGTAAGTTAAACCAAGTTTGTGGATAGCCCCCATAGGTTAACTCCGGCCAATCAAACGCCCTAAAAATGAAGAAGGCGTATAAAATACCGACAAATCCGGACAGGGTAAGGGTGCCTAGGGGATTCGTCGGAGTTTTGGCATTTAAGGGCATTAATAGCGCCATGGTATAAAGAAAGCCGCATCCGAGGGCGAAGATCCAGGCGATACTGAGCAACCAGATAAGCGGTATCCCGGCTTTGATCTGGGCGAGTAGTTGCAAGGGCACGGCCAGGGCGATTGCCCAATAGAGTAGAATCGGCACGCCGAGGAGTTTTCCCCAATAAAAACAACGGCTCGATTGGGGACTCAAGCGCAGGAAGTAGAGGGTGCCGCGACTTTCTTCTTTAGCAATATCTTGATGGATCAGGTAAGACCCTAAGATAAACAGGGCGATCGCTTCGAGCCAATAGAGACTTTGGACGAGGCTCAGCCAATCGTTAAATCGATAGAGGACGAGCTGCACGAAACCGGAAAGGACGCCGACTGCAATGAGATGGCGCCGTTGCAGGCGTCCTTTCAGTTCGCGCAGGAGTTGGGGATTGAGGTCGCCGAGGCGATCGATGACAGCGGGATTCATAAGGGTCAATCGTTTGAGGTTGAACTGAAATGACGATCGCGCTCAGTCACCTGGTTTGCGATTCAAGGAGGACGGAGCGATCTCATTGAATTGGACAAACTTTGGCAGTTGGCAACAGGCGACAAGGGTGAGGCTAAATTGCAGCAGTTGACCGACGAAGATGGCGATCGCGCCGTTAAAAGTCGGCAGATCCCATGTCGCCATATTCCATAAAGACAACTGGAAAACCGAGGAGAAAAACAGGGTCGGGATTGAGAGCAGCAAAGCGACGATCGCGATCGCCCCGAGTCCTCGTAACGGGGCTTTAGAGAGGAAAACACTAAGCCAATAGCACACCAGGACTGTCAACAAGACATTAACGTAAACAAAAATTCCCGCGAGGGCTTGAAGTTTAAGCGGGGGAGCAAGTGGATAGAGAACTAACCACGGCAACCAGACGATCCCCGCAATCCCCAGTTGAATCCATACCGACCGCCACCAGGGGGACCGCCACCAGGGGGACCGCCACCAGGGGGACTCCAGTCGCGGTTTGACTGAGTTGGCAGGGTGTCCGATAGAGACGTTCGAGAAAAATAAAATCGCGCAACAGGTGATAAAACCGAGTCCCATCAACGTATCGGCGAACTCGGATGGTGACAGGGTTGACGCTTTGAGGTCGGACCACCCCAACCCGAGAAGCCAAATTTGAAAGGCGGCTTGTACCCAGCAGGCGCGACGTTGAGTCCAGTGGAATTGCGGGGCGCTATTGCGAAAGCGGCGATCGAAGACCCAGCCCACACCGCGATTGAGTAATCCTAAATGAAGGCTTGTCGCCAACAAAGCCAAATAAGGGTTGTTTCCGACCGGTAATCCGAACCATTCCAGGGAGCTACCGAAATAGCGCAGCTCTAACCAATCAAACGCAGTCATAATAAGGGCTGCGTACAAAACGCCTAAAAATGCTGAAAGGGCGACGGTGCCAATTGCATTCGTCGGATTTTTGGCATTTAAAGGCATTAAAAGTGCCAGAGTATAGAAAAAGCCGCATCCTAGAGCCAACAGGAGGTCAATACTCAACCACCAAGTCAGAGGAATGCCCGCCACCAGCACCGAAACGGCTTGCAAGGGAAGCGCCAGGGCGATCGCCCAGTAGAGCAAAATCGGCACGCCGAGGAGTTTTCCCCAATAAAAACAACGGCTCGATTGAGGACTCATGCGAAGAAAAGTTAAGGTCCCGCGCTCTTCTTCGACCGCCATATCTTTATTGAGCAGGTAAGACCCCAAAATGAATAAAGATAGAGCTTCAATCCAACACAGGGTTTGGAAGAGGTCGAGCCAATCTAAGGAGCTGGAGAGGACGAGCTGCACGAAACCGGAAAGGACGCCGACTGCAATGAGATGGCGCCGTTGCAGACGTCCTTTCAGTTCGCGCAGGAGTTGGGGATTGAGGTCGCCGAGGCGATCGAGTAGGGTATCGTACATGAGCGGGTTTCCTCTGGGTTAGGGCGATCGCGTCCTACGGTGTGGCGCTTATTTCCCCGTTAATAAGGGTTTGGATTCGGAGACTCCGGCTCGATTGAGTTGACGGGAGAGGGTGAAGTGCAAGCTCAAGGCGATCGCCAGTTGGGCGACGAATCCGGAGACGATGCTCGCGATCGAGGCTTCTTGTAAAATCAGCCAATAACTGCCGAATACGGAAGCCATCCATAAGGTATGGGGTTGAGTGGCGACCGAACCGAACAGCAATCCCAACAAGGTCGGCGGTAACAAGATCGCCGTGGCGACGGTTCCTAGCGCCCAGTGACCTGCTTTAGAACTTTTAATCAGTAAGGCAATTTGGGCGATCGCGGCGTAAATCCAGATGAGAACGACGCTGGTTCCCAATCCGGCGATCGCCTGTAATTTGGCGGTGACTTCCACTCCGGACATCGAAACCGCTACGCTCCAAATCGCTGCAAATATAGCTAAATTAAGGGCGATCGCCACCAGCGCCGGACTTTTTTCGCCCCAGACTAACTCGTGCCATTTCGACACCGGGCGATCGCCCCCATCCAACGAACCGCCCGTGTCTTTGACGTAGCGCGCCCAATCGAATAGAGCTTGACGACCCGGAGAAATCCCGGCAATTACGGCTAAAAATAGCACTAAATTAATCGTCGAAACGACTGCCATAAATCCCAATAAATCGGGGATCCAATTCGCCCCCATTTCTGCGAGAGCAGGCCAAGTCAAGCCCAACAACCAGACTTGAAAACTCCCGACCAAACCATAGCTTTGTTTTTTACTTAATAAAGTGCCGTGGGGATTGCGAAAACGGCGATTGAGTGCCTGCCAAACCCAATAATTGGCGACGCCGACGGTCACGATCGCCCAGAGAAAAGCGAGTAAAGGCCGATGGCCGAGGTCGAAGCTAAACCACTGCCAGTCCAGTTGGCGGTAAGTCAGTTTACGAAAATCAAAAAACGACAAAATCGCGTTAATATAAAACGAGCCGAGCCACAACCCCAAAAAACTCGACGCGATCGCCAAATAAGGCGTTTGAGCTAACAACGTATTGAGCAAAGCACTGGTGTAAATTAAATAGCATCCCGCCCCCATTAACATGGTAAAGCCCCCTACCCAAGTTAACGGAACTCCGCCCCCGATCGCCGCCACAAAAAACAGGGGAAATGCCAATAACGTTCCGAAATAAATTAGACTGGGAACGCCCAAAAGTTTGCCATTTAAAATGGTTTGGGAAGAGCGCGGCGACAGGCGAATAAAATTGAGCGTTCCCCGGCTTTCTTCTTTCGTGAAATCGGCCACTAACTGGTAAACGCCAATACTGATTAAGGCGATCGGAAAGATCCAGGCGATCGCCTGCACGATCGTCGTCCATTCGATGCTCCAATATCCCTCGCGACAGCCGGAGGCGCCGACATCGAAACGGCTGACACACTCGTAGTCGCTATTCACGGCAACAATCAAAAATTGGAGGATTGCAGAAATGGCGATCGTGCTGTAGACATAGCGCCGATTCAGTCGTCCTTTTAATTCGCGAAACAGTTGGGGATTCCAATTTCCCAAACGATCTAATACATTAGCAAACATGGGTTAAGTCTCCAGATCCGTACCACAAAGCGACTCTATTTTCAATCTTGAATCAGTTAACGAGACCCGTTCCCAAACGGCGATCAAGAGGCTTGCTGGTGACCGAGTTTGAGGAAAATGGTTTCGAGATCTTCTTGCGTACAATGAAACTCCGCGAGTGGAATTCCTACAGCGACGAGCGATCGTAACAACTCGGCACTGTCTTCCGGAGTTCCCGAAAAATGAACCCGCAAGCTGTCGCCTTGTTTGTCAAGTTCCCAGCTTTCCACGTGAGAACAATTTTTCAATTCGCTTTCTAATGCCTCTAGCTTACCCAAACTGCGGATGATAATTTGCTGACGGCTCAAGCGTTTGTAAAGTTCTTTGAGCGAGGCACTTTCCACCAAATATCCCAATTCCATAATGCCGACGGAGGTACACAGTTCGGCCAAATCGCTCAAGACATGGGAAGAAATTAAAATCGTCATGCCTGCTTCGCGCAAGACTTTAATAATCTCGCGAAACTGCATCCGCGCGATCGGATCTAAACCGGAAACGGGTTCGTCGAGTAACAATAAAATCGGTTCGTGAATAATCGTGCGTGCCAAACTCAAACGCTGTTTCATCCCCCGGGACAGGGTAGAAATCAAACTGTTGCGTTTGTTCCCCAATTGCACCAATTCCAACACTTCATAAAGTCGTTGGCGGCGTCGCGGTTGGCGCAAGTAGTACAGGCGTGCAAAGTAATCGAGATAGTCCCAAACGGTTAAATCGTCATATAAAGGGAAGTCGTCGGGTAAGTAACCCAGATGGCGTTTGAGAGTGGGATTGTCACTGTCGCGGCGCAGGTGTTCGCCATTGATATAGATTTCACCTTTAGTCGGTTCTTCTGCGGTTGCCAACATCCGGATTAAGGTCGTTTTTCCGGCGCCGTTGGGTCCGATCAATCCGTAGACTTCGCCGCAAGCGACTTGTAAATCTACGTCGTTGACCGCGATTTGACGGTCGAATTGTTTCGTCAATCCGCGCGTATCGATGGCCAGTTCTGGTGTCATAGCTGTTGGGGGAATCGCTCGTGCATAGCGCATACTGACGTTAGCCTAGCCTTTGCATCGGGCGATCGTCACCGGGATGTGCCAGAAATGCAACCGGAAGGGACGCTTTTGAGCGACGACCCCCACCAGGCGCCTCGACCGGGGTTCCTTGGAAGGATCGGTTGGGGAAGGCGCCCCGCTCCCGAAATATATAAGTTTTAATAATCGATATTAAGTTTTTCTATTAGTAAAACCTTGATCTATACGGTCGTGCTTGTTAAATTGAGATTAAAGCAAACAAAAGTTCGTTGTAAGGAGACTAAAGATCGTGCAAACCATTCAACCGATGAACCAACAACCCGCTCTCTTCCAAAAAGCTCAAGAATTTCTCGACAATCTCAAAATCGATAATCCGAAATTGGCTCGTGTTTTATGTCAGTTGATTCCGGCGCAATGTCCGTTTGAGCGCGATATTACCCTCTTAGGTCGTCGTTTGTTGCACATTCCGCCCTTGTGTAAGCTCAATCCTTTTTACGAGCAGTTTGTCGGTTTGCGCTTCCGTTCGTTGTGTTATTTAGCCGATGAATGTGGCGAAGATATCTCGCAATTTTTGGTCTAATTTTACCGATATTGTGACGATCGGCAACGACGATCGCCTCAAAATAAATCGATTGGAAACGAGTGAAACATGTTTTTTCAAGCGACACAACTGGCGATCGAGGAATGAGTTCGTTAATGTCTCCGGTTTTCTCTGCGTGTATGGGCTTCAAACGGCGGTCAAACCTACGGCGATCGCCCGGACTAAAAACTCCTCTCACTCCAAAAAAAAGCCCGCCCGCACGAGTGGGGAGGCCAAGGTTTTTCTCAACGGATCGAACGGCCTAGGGAACGGGTTCGATAAAGAATGAATGAGCGCGAATAAAACAGTTTTTCCCCTGAACTTGAACCGCCATCCACGGTTGTCGTTGGGGGTCGATTTGAATCGGTTCGGAATAGGCCGAACTGGGAGAAATGGTCTGATTTTTATATAACTTACCCACCACGGAAAAATCGACGCCGGGAGCGCGACGACAGTTCAACCCCTCCGGATCGGGATCGATGACGCGCCAGAACTGGTGAAGGCGAGCGTTCCAATAATTCTCCTCGGGGTCGCTATTGGCGACATCGACTTCGGACACTCCGGCGATCGCCTGGACGTACTTGCGATGGGCGCGAACCCAGCACCGGGTGCCGTCGTTCAGTCTCACATTTAACCAAGGATTGCCATTTTGCAGGGCAATTTCCCGGGTATCGCGATCGCGCCCGACGGCTTCGACGCGCGTTCCCGCAGGCAATCGCGCTAAAATTCGATCTCCTCTCGGATGTCCGATCGGATGGGTGCGACAGTTCAATCCGGCAGGGTCGGGATCGACGACACGCCAAGTGCTGTGATATTCCCTTGCAGGCATGTAATTGCCGTTTGCATTGGGACTCGGGAGCGCCCAGATCGGACTAGCCAGACCAATCGACGCGATCGTGAGGGGGAGTGCTTGAAAAATTTGCTTGAGCATCTGATAGCGCTAACTCGACAATAGATCGGGGTCGATGGAAACAGACCCTTTCCCGTATTTGAGCCATCAATACGGGGATCTGACTTCTCTAGCTATGCTCCATTCGTTCGAGGGCGCGATCGCTCCGGATAAAGTTTCAGGGGAGGCAAAAGTTTAGAGTTTTTAGAGTTTAGAGTGAAGGAATGGGGAGTGGGGGAAGAAATGGTTTGGATCGGCGATCGATGGGCGCTGATGTTGCCCACCCCACAAGATTTTAGTAGGTCGCTTCAATTACTGCATTCGCGCCTTTGAGTAAATAAGTTTGTCCGGTGACACGATCGCGCAATTGGACTACCGTTTCCACCGACGAACCGACCTCCCAGGTCGGACCGCGACGGACGATCGCCTCGTTCAACTCTGGCGGATTGTTTCTCTCTTCTCCGGTCGGCTGAGTTTCCCAAACGCGATCGCCGTTGACCAACCAGACCCGATCGATCTCCACATTATCCGGGAGGCGATCGCCGTGTAAGGTCCGCAATGTTAAGGTTCCTTGCAACTTGGTATCTGCCATCGGCATGAAATCGCGCCAGAGAAAGACATCGAGCCTAATTTCTCTCCCCTCGATCGCGATCGTGTCCGGGGTCGAGAGCAATCTCGTTAACACCCCCCGTTCGGGGTCGAGGCGATCGGCGCCGCAATAATAAATCTCACTCAGTGCCGGACGGCTCCAGTGATTGGCGGGAACGTCAGTATAGGGCAACGGCAAACTCGCCGTTTGGCCGTCGCGACAGGCGGCGATAATTTCGCTCAAGCTCGGTTGTCGTAAGGGCTCGGCGTCTCCGACTCCGGCAGCCAATAAGGGGACGAGTCCGGTAAAGGCAATCGCGTGTTTCCATTTCCCATCCATCACCGTTGACTCCAATTTGCAAACTTCGATTTCGATTAAACCGTGCGAGGATCGGTTGTTGCGATCGCCCGTTGCCGCTTTTTCAAGCGTCATTGTCGCCGAGGGAGAACGATGCGCCCTTCGCCTAACAAACCACGGGTTCGGATAACCGCCGATAGAGGGTATCGCGTTGGGCAAACGGGCGACCGATCGCGGCGATCGCCCCTTGCAGGCGTTCCGGTTCCATGCAGGTGCCACCCCGGGCTCCGGCCATCGTGGTAATGTGTTCTTCCATTAACGTCCCACCGAGATCGTTACATCCCCAGTGGAGGGCTTCGGTCGCCCCGTCCAGTCCGAGTTTGACCCAACTGGGTTGGTGGTTGGCGATCGCCTCGCCGAGGAAAAGACGCGAAACCGCCGTCAGCAATAGAGTCGCGCTCAAACTCGGTTGCTCCCGTCCCACCCGCCGTCTGAGGCTGTTGGGAGCCTGGGCGCCGACAAACGGCAGTAAAATAAATTCGCTGATGCGGGCGGCAGACGAACGGGCAATCGCGCGCTGTTGCAACGATCGCAGGCGATCGAGATGGGCCATTTGCTCTGACGCCGTTTCGATATGACCGCACAACATCGTGCTGGTGGTTGGCATTCCCAACCGATGGGCCGTTTCGACGATTTCGAGCCACGTTTGACTGTCGAGTTTTTCCGGGCAAATCACCCGTCGCACGCGATCGTCTAGCACTTCCGCCGCCGTTCCCGGCATCGAATCGACCCCGGCTTCGCGCAAGACGGCGATCGCGCGATCGTAGGAAATATCGTCTTCTCGGGCAATAAATTCGATTTCTTGCGGCGAAAAGGCGTGCAGGTGCAATCTCGGCAACTCGGTTTTAATCGTGCGAACCAGTTCCACATAATAGGGCAAGGATTTGCCGTCGATTTTCGCTTGGGGATTTAACCCCCCTTGCATACAGATTTCTGTCGCCCCTCGCCGCGCCGCGTCCGTCGCTTTTTCTAAAATTTGCTCGAAATCGAGCCAAAAAGCACCCTCGCTATCCGCATCTCGCCGAAAGGCACAAAAGTTACAGTGTTGTTCGCAAATATTGGTGAAATTGATATTGCGATTGATAATATAAGTGACGGTCTCTCCCGCTTGTCGTTGGCGCAGGCGATCGGCACTGTGGCGAATCTGGGCGATCGCCTCCGGTTCGGTTTGTTGCAGTAAGATGACGCCGTCTTCTGGAGAGATCGGCTCTCCGTTCGAGGCGCGATCGAGGATAGTTTCTAACGGGCGGGTCATGGCGAAGGGCGGTATCGAAAAACTCATCTATTGTAGAAAAATTCAATCGGGATTTGGGATGTTTGGATTTTAGATTTTAGATTTTAGATTGACAGCAGGGAGAGAAGCACTCGCGTACTGTACGCTACGACCTTCTGACTCCCGAGTTCTTCTATTCTCCAACTATGCGCCTAACCTCTCTCGACGTTTTTCGCGGTCTCGCGATCGCCAGTATGATTCTCGTCAATAATCCCGGTAGTTGGCAGCACGTTTATCCCCCTTTGCGTCACGCCGAATGGCATGGCTTCACCCCGACCGATCTGGTTTTTCCTGCATTTATCTTTATCGCCGGGGTGGCGATCGCCTTTTCTTTTGCCAAGTTTGGCGATCGCGAGGCGATCGATCCGTCGGTCTACTGGAAAATTGCCCGTCGCGTCCCGATCCTGTTTGTCCTCGGTCTGCTCCCCAACATCTTTGTCATTGTCGTGCAAGCGCTACATCACGGCGAGGCGATCGATTTGAGTACCCTGCGAATTATGGGCGTTTTGCAGCGTATTGCCCTCGCTTACGGGATCGGCGCGATCGCCATTCTCCGCCTCAACCGTCGCCAACTGGTCATTTTTTGCGCGGCGATCCTCCTCGGCTATTGGGCGGCCCTCACCTGGATTCCCGTTCCCGGTTACGGCCCCGGAGATCTCTCCCCCAAGGGAGAAGGGACCCTCGTCGCCTATCTCGATCGCCTCTTGCTCACTCCTTCCCATCTCTTAGGGAAAGGGAATTTCGACCCGGAAGGGCTGTTGAGTACCTTACCCGCCACGATTACGCTGATTTTCGGTTATTTCACCGGGGATTGGTTGCGCCAGCAGCCAATGACGAGTCAAACCAGTCTGCAACTGGCGATCGCCGCTTTATGCGCCCTCGTGGTCGGTCGTTTGTGGGGCGTCTTCTTCCCCATTAACAAGCAGTTATGGACGAGTTCGTTTGTCCTCTACGCGGCGGGATGGTCGTTACTGCTACTCGCCTGTTGTTACGAACTTATCGAAGTGCGGCGCCGACGGCGGTGGGCGTTTCCCTTTGAAGTGATGGGCTTAAACTCGATTTTTCTATTTGTTGCCTCCGCATTCCTCGCCCGGATTTTGCTCCTCGCTCGCGTCGGTTCCGGCGAGGACGCCCCGAGTCTCTATACCTGGATGTACGAACATCTTTTCGTTCCTTGGGCCGGGGAGTTAAACGGATCGCTGGCGATCGCCATGACTATGGTTCTGTTTTGGTGGGTCGTCCTCTATTTGATGTACCGACGGCGGTGGTTTCTCAAAATTTGAGTGGCTCTCTCCGAGCGATCGCCTCGGTCAAAATACCTAGAAACCCCTCTAAATCGGGCGATCGGCCTTCAGTTTCTCGAAAATTGATCATTCTTAACAAAACTGTCGATCGACCCGGGCGATCGCGCCTTATTGCCGTGGGGTTCTCGACAATCCCCCTCAAACCCCGCTCCCTCGTCGCCTCCTCGGCCAAAACCAACGGCTCGGATCCTTCGGGGCGATCGTACTTTTTATATTGTAACTCTTTTTATAAAAAAAGCTAATAAAAATATTTTTTAAACCTAAAAATATATTTAAAAATGGATAAACGAGTGATTTATACCTTTATGATTCTATTAATTCTTTGCAAGAACTTCTAAAGCCCTCAAACAAAATCAGAAGCCCTTTACCTGAAACAAAAAATCGGACAATAATGCACTCAACGAGAAAAACAGCCCCCTTTCCCAGGAAGGGATTCAAGGCGATTCAAACTTGATTCGACAGCGATCGCAATTTTCAAAAGCAAGCATTAAGGAGAACCAGAGTAGTGAAACTCGCAGTTTACGGAAAAGGCGGCATCGGCAAATCCACCACCAGTTGCAATATTTCAGTGGCCCTGGCCAAACGCGGCAAAAAAGTCTTGCAAATTGGTTGCGACCCCAAACACGACAGCACCTTCACCCTCACCGGATATCTGATTCCTACGATCATCGACACCCTGCAAGAAAAAGACTTTCACTACGAAGACGTCTGGCCCGAAGACGTCATCTACAAAGGCTATGCCGGAGTCGATTGTGTCGAAGCCGGTGGACCCCCGGCGGGTGCGGGATGTGGCGGCTACGTCGTCGGCGAAACCGTAAAACTGCTCAAAGAACTCAACGCCTTTGACGAATACGACGTCATCCTCTTCGACGTTCTCGGCGACGTCGTCTGTGGCGGCTTTGCGGCGCCCCTCAACTACGCCGACTACTGCATGATTGTCACCGACAACGGCTTTGACGCCCTGTTCGCCGCCAATCGAATCGCCGCCTCCGTCCGCGAAAAAGCTCGGACTCATCCCTTACGTCTCGCCGGACTGATCGGCAATCGCACCTCGAAACGCGACCTGATCGATAAATACGTCGAAACCGTCCCGATGCCCGTGTTAGAGATTTTGCCCCTGATCGAAGACATCCGCATTTCCCGGGTCAAAGGCAAAACCTTATTCGAGATGGCGGACAGCGATCCCTCACTCAAACCCGTGTGCGACTACTACCTCAACATTGCCGATCAAATCCTGGCGCAACCCGAGGGCGTGGTTCCGAGCGAATCTCCCGATCGCGACCTGTTCAGCTTGTTGTCCGACTTCTATCTCAATCCCGCCAAAGCCCCCGCGCCCGTCGCTGAAGAAGAAGATCTGATGATGGTGTAATCGATTCACCTCAATTTAATTCCAGGATCGGAGGGTTGCTGAGAAAGCAGTTATGATGCAGGACAAGAGTGTGCGTCTTAAAACACTAAAAACGCTCGATCGTCATTGATTTCAGCAACCCTGGGAAATAGAGATTATGGCTTTTTTTGAAGACTTTACTGCCGCCCTCAAGCAAAAGTGGGTGCAGTATTTCCAAGACAACCGCGACTGGTTGATGCTGCACTTAAAATCGGCAGCAGTGAAGACCCCAGATGGGGGTCGGCGACCTCCTTCCTACTTCATCTTGGGAGTCATGAACGTCCTGGAACCCAAGCTAGCGCAGTTGATGTATCCTTTCTCGCAACTCAATCCCGAAGCGGACAAGCTGATTGAAGTATTGGGATTGAACTTCGACCCCGATCTCGCTAGCGGCAGAACCCCAGAACCACCGACCGAATCGGTCAGCCCTCCGCCGAGCATCGAGGCAGAAATGCCAGAGATTGCCGAGGACAGTTGGCCGACGGAGGATGAGGGAGAAGAAGGCGAAACCGATACGGCGGTTGCCGTTGCCACTGCGGTATTTGGTGACGTCGCCAGCGATGAAGAGTTCGAGGAAGAGGCGATCGAAGGGTTTGGCGAATCGGAAGTCGCCTCCTTTGAAGAGGAATCCACGGATCTCGAAGGTTTAGAGGAAGAGGACATCGACGAGATCGAAGAAGTTGTCGCGATCGGTGTTGAAGAAACTTCCGAACAAGAAGATGTCTTCGGCGATGTAGACCTCGAAGGTCTCGAAGAAAGTGAAACTTCCGAAGACGAAGGCTTTGGGGATATGGACCTCGGCGGTCTCGAAGAAAGTGAAACTTCCGAAGAAGAAGGCTTCGGGGATATGGACCTCGGCGGTCTCGAAGAAAGTGAAACTTCCGAAGAAGAAGGCTTCGGGGATATGGACCTCGGCGGTCTCGAAGAAAGCGAAACTTCTGAAGAAGAAGCCTTTGGGGATATGGACCTCGAAGGACTAGGCGAGTCCGAGTCTGAAGAAGAAGGCTTCGGGGATATGGACCTCGGCGGTCTCGAAGAAAGCGAAACTTCTGAAGAAGAAGGCTTCGGAGATATGGATCTCGAAGGACTAGGCGAGTCCGAGTCTGAAGAAGAAGGCTTCGGGGATATGGATCTCGGCGGTCTCGAAGAAAGCGAAACTTCTGAAGAAGAAGGCTTCGGAGATATGGATCTCGAAGGATTCGGCGAGTCCGAGTCTGAAGAAGCTGGATTTGATGAAAATCCGTTTGGAATGTCCGAGTCTGGCGACGACGATTTCGGCGATATGGACTTAGATGCATTAGGCGAATCGGACTCGGACGAGGATGATTTGAGTGATATCGATTTAGATGCGTTAGGTGGATCGGACTCGGACGAGGATGATTTGAGCGATATCGATTTAGATGCGTTAGGTGGATCGGACTCGGACGACGATGACTTTGCCGATGTGGATCTCGACGCGCTGGCCGATGAAATTGAGTCCGATGACGACGATCGCGATCTGTCGAATCAGTTGTCTGACTTGTAAGTTAACTGAGCCAATTTTTGGCTAGCCATTTGTACACGAGAGGAGAATTATTCCATGAGTGTGGCCCAATCTGAAGCGCTAACCTTTGAGTGCGAAACTGGCAATTATCACACGTTTTGTCCGATTAGCTGCGTGGCGTGGCTTTATCAGAAGATTGAAGATAGCTTTTTTTTGGTGATCGGAACCAAAACTTGCGGCTACTTCCTCCAAAATGCGATGGGAGTGATGATCTTCGCCGAACCGCGTTATGCCATGGCGGAACTGGAAGAAGGTGATATTTCCGCTCAACTCAACGATTATGAAGAGTTGAAACGCCTGTGCTTGCAGATCAAGCGCGATCGCAATCCCAGCGTCATCGTTTGGATCGGCACTTGCACGACTGAAATTATTAAAATGGACCTCGAAGGTCTAGCGCCGAAGCTGGAAAGCGAAATCGGAATTCCGATCGTGGTGGCCCGTGCAAATGGCTTGGACTATGCCTTTACTCAAGGCGAAGACACCGTACTCGCCGCGATGGTGCAACGGTGTCCGAGTAAGGTGGAGAAAGAAGAGGAGAAGCAAGAGCGCAACGCCATTCAAAAACTGCTCAGCTTCGGGCGCAAAAATGAAGAAGACTCACCGGAAACCGAAACCGAATATGGCAATCACCCGCCTTTGGTTCTGTTTGGTTCGCTCCCCGATCCGGTGGTCACCCAGTTGAGCTTAGAACTGAAGAAACAAGGGATTGCCGTTTCCGGTTGGTTGCCGTCCAAACGCTACACCGAACTCCCGGTGATTGAAGAAGGATATTATGCTTGCGGCGTCAATCCTTTCCTCAGCCGTACTGCGACGACTTTTATGCGCCGTCGCAAGTGCAAGTTAATCGGCGCGCCGTTCCCTATCGGACCCGATGGAACCCGGGCGTGGATTGAGAAAATCTGCTCGGTCTTCGGAATCGAACCGCAAGGGTTGGAGGAACGGGAAGCGCAGATTTGGGCGAATTTAGAGGATTACGTCCAATTGATTCGCGGTAAGTCGGTTTATTTTATGGGCGATAATTTGTTGGAAATTTCCCTCGCCCGTTTCTTGATTCGTTGCGGGATGACTTGTCCGGAAATCGGTATTCCTTATATGGACAAGCGCTACCAAGGTGCGGAACTCAAGTTATTAGAGGAAACGTGCCACCAAATGGGGGTTCCGGTGCCGAAGATTATCGAAAAACCGGATAACTACAACCAACTGCAACGGATTCAACAGATGCAACCGGATTTGGTGATTACGGGTATGGCCCACGCGAATCCGTTGGAGGCGCGCGGAATCAGTACGAAGTGGTCGGTAGAGTTTACTTTCGCTCAGATTCACGGCTTTACGAATGCCCGGGATATTCTGGAGTTGGTGACTCGTCCCCTGCGCCGCAACAACAATCTCAAGGATCTCGGCTGGGATCGGTTGGTGAAGGAAGAGGCGAAAGTGTAGCGATCGCGCTCCGAGGGAAGTAGAACGACAAGAGTTGTTGTTTGTTCTCGGTTCAACTCAGTTCAAAAAAAGAGGAGAGTGATGCGAACTCTCCTCTTTTTTGGATCGCCCGGTTTTGGATGGCTTATTTCGGAATACGGTTCGTCTGCGATCGGGTCGAAGCAATTTTTTCAGAAAATTTCTAAATTGCTCAAAAGCTTGTCATCCCTGGCTTTCAGCCCTTAAAGCCTGGCGGAAAATTTGCCAAAATCAGGAAATTTCCCAAAAAAAGCAAATTTAGGGGTTGTCAAATCAGAAAGGATTTGGTTATACTAGCTGAGGCGACGCGGGATAGAGCAGTCTGGTAGCTCGTCGGGCTCATAACCCGAAGGTCGGTGGTTCAAATCCGCCTCCCGCCACTCACTTGAAGAAACCCGGTAGCGATAATAAGCTGCCGGGTTTTTTCTATGGGCTGATTTTGGATTCAGTTCGCAGCTTGGGACGATCGCCGGAACGATCGCCCTAACCTGTCACCCGTTAGGTTTCGCCGTCGCCGTCTACTTCCGGGGCCGGATCGAAGGTAATCCAGTCTAAATAGTGGGGGTCTTCAATCAGCAGTTGGGACAGCAGAAAGCCGGAAATCGTCCAAGTTTGATATTTTCTGGCTTCTTTACCGATTAAGCGCCCATTTTTACCGTCGTAATATTCGGGCCACTCGTCTTTTTGCAGCCGATCGCCCGCGATCGCGATCGCTCGTTTCGCTAAGTCGGCGCGATCGGTTTTGATGGCGGCGGCGGTCAACATCCACAACAGTACGGGCCAATTGCCGCCATTATGATAGGACCAGGGGCGGTTTTTCGGGTCGCATCCGGTCAGTAACTCCCAGTCGCGGTCTTTTAACGCCGGAAAGCACATTTTCACGGGCATCTGACCGATTAAATCGCTCCAGCGTTGCTCGAAGGTCTCCATAATCCCCTGGGATTGGGCGATCGTGGTCATCGACGCCATCACTGCCATCAAGTTTCCGGCACTGAAAAAGCGACAGTCTAACAGGGACGGACCTAAGTTTCCCGCTAAATACCCGCCGCCTTCGGGTAACCAGCGACTGAGTTGGTCGTAAGGAATTGAATTGGAATAAATATTAAACTGATTGAGGGCTTCTTCGCCGTATTCTTCCCCTTTATAGCGATAGATAATATTTAATCGTTCTAAATCCAGCCAATAATGATGGCGCAAGTGATGGGCGAGGGGTTTTAAGCGATGTTTGACCGCTTGATTGGTATAGGAGTTTTGTTCGTTATCTAATAACAGTTCTCTGGCGGCTTGTAAGGCGGCGAAAAAGAGGGATTGAATCTCGACCGGATGCCCGTTAATGCCCATGCGGCGGTCAATGGCGCAGGCGCCATCGGGAACGAGTAAGGTGGGGTATAAATCGAACCGCGCGATCAAGCACAGTTCCATAATTAAGCGGATGCCCCGTTGAAAATCTGGCTGGTGGGCGAGGGATATTTCTCCGGTGGCTTTGACGTAGGCGCGCAAGAGGAACATCCACCACAAACAGGAGTCTACGGGGGTGACTCGACCGATCGCGTGGTCGCCAAAATCGGCTTTTAAGACTTGTTCTTCTTTGGCGTGGACGACTTTAAAACTGGCGGGCATTAAACCGCGACCGGGTTCTAAAAATTCGAGTTGTCTCTCTTTGATTTGCAGTTTTAAGGTTTGGATGAGGAAGTTTCGGACAATTTCAGTTTGTCCTTTGAGCAAAAAGACTAAGGCAGAGGAGACAAAATCGCGGATGAAGCACTGATCGTAGTTGAGTGCGGATACATGCGGATCGCAGGCGGCAACGGTTCCGACGGGGCGATCGTAATAATAAATAATCGAGTCTTGCAATCGTTCCCAAGCTTGTTCGAGGAGAGTGCTACTGTTGCCCATTGACCAGTGAAATAGTGAATTGCACTTTTAGCTTATAGTAGAGTGCTGGTTGCTTTGGCGATCGCCCGCTCAAAATCAGCGATCCCCTTCGCCGAGATGGCAAAGGGGAAGATCGGGCGATCGATCGCCCCACGGGATCGGGGCTTTACGCGAGGACGGGGACGGGTTGGAAGTGCGCGGCGATTTCGGTGGCAAATCCGATGAAGGAACTGTAATCGCGGGCGACAATGGCCACGTTTAAGCCGCAGGTTTTGGCGTGGTGGGCGGTGTAGGGACCAAAACAGGCGATCGTGTAGGGGTTTAGGTCCGATGGGGAGACGACGGTTAATAGGGCTTCGATTTCGGCGCTGCTGCTGAAGGCGATCGCGTCGAGTTGACCGGATTTCAACAATTCTAATTCAACTTGATAACAAGCCGGATCGATGACGGCGGTGGTGTAGGCGTTGACCCGAGTCACTTGCAAGCCGAGGTTTTCCAATCCGGCGATAAAGTTGGGCACCACTTCCGGTTCGCGAAAACCGACGATTTCGGGGACGGGAACGAGGATGTTCTGTCCTTCGATGTCGGCGACTTTGCCGAGTTCGGCGACGATCCCTCCGGGACTGGATTCGCCGGGAATCAGATCGACGGTCAAGCCGAGTTCGGCAAGGCGTTCGGCATCTTTGGCAATGGCGCAGGAACAGGGACGGTCGAGGTGGCGCAGGGGAATGCGGAGGGCTTGCATCCGTTCGTAAACGGCTTCGATGCTGTTGCGACTGGTGAAGGCGATCCAATCGAAGTCCGGCAAGTGTTGTAAGGCGTCGTCGAGGGCGTCGGTGCAGCTTAAGGAGCGGGTTTCGATGGTGGGCATCCACAGGGGAAAGCCGCCGCGACGGGCAATTTCGGCGGCGAAGCGAATGGCGTAATTGCGCGGGGCGGTGACTAAAATCCGTTTGCCCCACAGGGGGAGTTGGGAGGAAGGAATCAGAGGGCTAATATCTGTCATGGCAGGTGCGATCGAGTTGAGGGAGGACGGGCGATCGCCGAGTGCTGGATCGAGCTGCGATCGCGAGGGAAAGCACGATTGTTTCCCATGCTATCGGAAAACTCGTCAACCGCACCTGCAAAAAAACTGATGCAGATCTTAAAGATCTTAAGGTGGTTGGGGACGGTCGGGGAAACGGCGGTATCCGTGGGAGGCGATCGTCGGGGCGACTTTATCGAATGATTAAGAAACTGTCGATCGCGAAAATCTCAAAAAACCCTACAGGACATTACTGGACGCTTCCTGTTTCAATCCCCTTGCGGGGAGTCTGGTAGTGCCGTGACCGCGCTAATTTGGTGCATTAGTTGGAAAATTTTCATCAAGTTCAAAAACAGGATATATAGTTTTTCTCAAATATCTGTAATAGTATAACAACAATGTACGAACCAGTTTTTCAGGTCTTTTTCCGAAACCGCCGACAAAGATTTTTCCATAGCTTCTTGTAATTCTTGATAAGTTCTGGTCTTCAGAGACCTTAGACTAGATTTCACTTTAGACCAGCAATTCTCAATTGGATTGAACTCAGGAGAGTCAGGAGGTAAAAATACCAGTTTGGCTCCTACTTTCTCGATGGTTTTTTTAAATTTTTCTCCTTTATAGAGGGTACTATTATAGAGGATCGCACGAGCACCTTTCCAAAGCTTTGGAACCAGCTTATTGACAACAAACGTTTCAAAAGTTAACCCATCTGCTGCCCCTAGAAGGTTAAGGGAAGCTAGAATACTTCTCTGACTAATTGACCCTATACTAGAAATATTTTTCCTCGCTTGTGAGGACGGTTTCCTCTAGCTCTTTTTCCTTTTTTTGCACGACCATTTAACCTAACCAAAGCCAAGTTAACGCCGAATTCATCGACAAAAACCCAGTCTTTAACTGGAGCCGAGCGAATCTTATCCCAAAAGTCTCCTCTGAGCTTTTAGACTCTCTCACTTTTTTTCCCGGTTGGATGAATGGTCTTCTTTTTTCAGGTAAAATTTAGCCTTTTAGTCATTCTCCCCATAGTGGCTCGACTAATTGCAATCCCCGTTTTTTCTTTAAGTAGCTCGCAGAGTTCCTCTAAGGTGGCGTCATTGTTGATTTCTATTAATTCTGCCAAAATTTCTAGATCTTTCGGTTGCAATGTCAGTTTGACCCCTCCCCTAAAAGGCTTTGGTGCGACCTCTCCTGTTTCTCGATACTGCTTTACAAGTTTACTGACAAAACTTTGCGAGACTCCAAAGCGTAAGGCCAGGTCAGATTGAGAAATTTTTTCTCTTTGATAGGCATCTATGATTTTTTGTCGTAAATCTATGGAATAAGCTTTCATCTTCTAATCGACCGCTCAAACTATTCTCTAGATCTTACCACACTTATTCGAGAAATGCTATAAATGTTTGAGCTTGACTCTGGCATCTTCGGTAGAGTTTCAGCCACATTCAGCCAACTTCCATTCCGTGGAGTGTGAATGATTTCTAAGCGCCGAGCTAAACGGTGAGCTTCAGGAACGGGAAAGTTGTTATACAAAGACGTAATCTTATCGGTATTGAGGTGGTCGCATAATTATCGAATTTTCGGGGCATGAGGATAATCAACATGATAATCAACATCTAATAGATGTTTCAACTCAATAGCCCAGTCTGAGGAAGTGCGACTATCTCGACAACTTACCCGTCGCCAACCGCGATGGGGATCTAAAGATATAAACAGAGTTCTTACTCCTTCACGAGTGTAGTGATAGTCTTCTTTGGCATCCATTCCAGGCTGCATCGGCATCGGTTTGTATAAATATCCATGTAATTCCTTGCTGGCTTCATCCATGCAGATTAACGGGATTTCTGAATTCTCCGGACAGGTGTAGTGGTTTAGAACCACTTCCATATCGGCTACGAATCTCGGCAAATCTCGCTCTGGGATGCAGAATCTTTGCTTTTTCCAAAGGCGAAGAAGGTTTTTTTAGTGTTTTTCGCACTGTTTCTCGGCCAATTTCTGTGACAATAGTAGCGTTTTTTCAATTCGGATGTTAAAAGGCGAATACTCCAGTACGCTCTCCCTTGTCGGGGTTCTGAACAACATAGAGCAATGATGTGGGCTTCTGTTGCTCCATCAACAATTGGTTTTACTGGGGGCAACATCCTTCTTTTGCGTTCCAAGGCTGGGGCCATTCCTAATTTGAGAAATTTTTTCTGACTCGACCGACCGTGTTGCGGTGCATGTTCAGCGCACTGGCTATTTCTTCATCTGTCCATTTTTGGGTGGCTTTCTCCCCCTCGTCTGACATCAGTAATATTTGAGCGTGAAGGATTTTCTTTGCTGGCGCATAACCATTGCGGCTAATTGCTTCTAGATTTTTTCTCTCCTCGACACTCAGAATAACTTTGTCTCTTCTTCCTCGTCCCATCTGACTCTCCAACTCACTTCGGCTCTAATATACTATTTTAAAGCGGTCACAGCAGTAGCCCCCACCGAAAAATCCCATTAATAAATATTGGGTTTACACAAACAAAACCGACCCAGAAAAACGGATAATTTCTGGGTGTTTGTGAAATGTGGATGGTGCGATGATGATGTCAGAAACGATCGTGATGGTGGAAATGTGAAGGCGGTGTTTTCCAAAATCCCGGTAGGGTGTGTTGCAGCATCGATAAATCATGGGTTGTAACGAAAATATTAACCTGGCTGCAACGCACCACTATCATAATAATACGATCGCAATTTTCGACTGATTACAATGGCAGAATATCGGCGAGAATATTGGCAGGGGGCAACCTATTTTTTTACACAGGTGACGTGCGATCGCCAGCCGTGGTTGTGCGACGATATGGCTAGGGTAGCGTTGCGACAGGCGATCGAAACGGTTCGCCGTAAACGTCCCTTTCAAATTGATGCTTTTGTCTTACTACCCGACCATTTTCATTGTCTGTGGACGCTACCGGAAAACGACGGGGATTTTTCAACGAGAATGCGTTTGGTGAAAAGCCATGTAACTAGAGCGATCGGCGATCGCTTGAATTTAGAGACAACAATAACCGCATCGCGAAAAGCCCGTCGGGAACGGAATTTATGGCAACGGCGGTTTTGGGAACATCGGGTACGGGACGAACAAGAATTTGCCGCCTATTGCGATTATATTCATATTAACCCAGTGAAACATGGGTTATGTAAATCACCCACAGATTGGCCGTGGTCAAGCATTCATCGGTTTATTCGACAAGGCATTTATCCCCCCGATTGGGGCCAGTAATTTCAATTAAAAATGTCGGTAGGGTGTGTTACGGCGGGAATAAACCAGAATTTTTACCCAAATATTGAAATCGCCGTAACGCACCACATTTCAATTAAAAATTCAAAATTATGTCGGTAGTGTGTTACGGCGGGAATAAATGATGTGTTTTGACGCAAATATTGAAATCGCCGTAACGCACCATCCCCGATATTGATATCATTTGCATGATGCGATGATTCCAATTGGCCGATCGCGCGATTTGGAATGGTGCGTTATGCGGAAATATGATTAATTTGTCACCATTGACATTTTCTGGCCGCATAACACACCCTACCGATGATGGGGTCGCGCGATTTGGAATGGTGCGTTATGCGGAAATATGATTGATTTGTGACGGTTCGCATTTTCTGGCCGCATAACACACCCTACCTTTGATGGGGTCGCGCGATTTGGAATGGTGCGTTATGCGGAAATACCATTAATTTGTTACCATTGACATTTTCTGACCGCATAACACACCCTACCTATGATGGGGTCGCGCGATTTGGAATGGTGCGTTATGCGGAAATATGATTGATTTGTGACGGTTCACATTTTCTGGCCGTATAACACACCCTACCTTTGATGGGGTCGCCCCCGGTAGGGTGTGTTGCGGCATCGATAAATCATGGGTTGTAACGAAAATATCGACATCGCCGCAACGCACCGCCCCGACCGAAAAATCCCATTAATAAATATTGGGTTTACACAGACAAAACCGACCCAGAAAAACGGATCATTTCTGGGTTTTTGTGAAATGTGGATGGTGCGATGATGATGTTATAAACGATTGTAATGGTGGAAATGTGGGGGGTGGTGTTTCCCAAAATCCCGGTAGGGTGTGTTGCGGCATCGATAAATCATGGGTTGTAACGAAAATATTAACCTGGCCGCAACGCACCGCCCCCACCAACAAATCCCATTAATAAATATTGGGTTTACACAGACAAAACCAACCCAGAAAAACGGATCATTTCTGGGTGTTTATGAAATTTGGATGGTGCGATGATGATGTCAGAAACGATCGATTTGGGCGGAAATGTGGAGGGTGGCGTTTCCCAAAATCCCGGTAGGGTGTGTTGCGGCATCGATAAATCATGGGTGTTTACGAAAATATTAACCTGGCCGCAACGCACCGCCCCCACCGAAATGGGTTGTGGCGTTTCCCAAAATCCCGGTAGGGTGTGTTGCGGCATCGATAAATTATGGGTTTGCACGAAAATATTAACCTGGCCGCAACGCACCGCCCCCACCGAAAAATCCCATTAATAAATATTGGGTTTACACAGACAAAACCGACCCAGAAAAACGGATAATTTCTGGGTCGTGGTGGAAATGTGGAGGTGGTGCGTTACGGCGATTTCCATTTTCTCGTGGCGCACGAAGGTTTATTGTCGCCGTAACGCACCCTACCTAACTTGTAGGTTGGGTTGACGAAAGGAAACCCAACACCCTCGGAACCAAGATTAAATCTAGACAACAAAGAGTGTTACCTCAGTATCAGACACACCAGCAGCATTTTCCAAGCGATAACTGAAGGTATTTGTCGCCCCTAGAGCCAAAGCATTAACCAAAGTAATACTACCATCGGAATTAACCGTCAGCGTACCCCCTGCTAACGCCACCGAGCTACCTGCCGCATGATCCGTTACAAAACCGCCCAAATCGCCGTCACCAAAACTGGTAATCGACGCAGCCGGGAAGCCTAACGTATCATTACCGAGCAAGCCGCCGAATGCTGTAAACGGGCTGGCGTTGTAAACCTGCCCAGTTGCATCCAAGAATAGCACATACAATTCCTCGTTGACAGTCGTCGTTGCCGGATCGTTAACACCATCCGCCACCGCAACCGGCGGTATGCCAACCAGGATATTAACGGTTCCATCGGAAGTCCCGGCTGAGTTGGACAACTGATAGTCAAAATTGTAAGAACCAGGCACCGTTGGATTGGTTAAACTGAAACTGCCATCCCCATTCACCGTCAAGGTTCCCCCCGCCAAACCGACAGCATCCCCAGCCGCATTCGTCGTCACATCGCCACCGAGGTCGCCGCCGCCAAATGTTGTTAGGGTCGATACGGGGCTACCCAACATATCGTTATCGAGCAAATCGTTGGTGTCCGTGGTGGCAACGCTCAACGTTCCTCCAGACGCAACCAAGTAACCGCTATCATCGGTGGCCGTTGGTGCAGCAGTCACCTCGATAGTTATTGTGCCGTCATTGGAACCCACCGAATTTTCCAAGCGATAGTTAAAACTGTAAGTTCCGGTGGTATTGGGGTTCGCCAAAGTCAGGCTACCATCGGCATTCACCGTCAAGGTTCCCCCCGCCAAATTGACAGAACTTCCAGCAGTATTGTCCGTCACCGCACCTCCCAAACTTCCACCCCCAAAACGGGTAATGGTAGCCGCAGGCGAACCGACTGTATCGTTGTCGATAATATCGTTCGCATCTGCCGTTGCAATCGTTAAAGTTTGGTTGGTTTCAGCAGTATAGGCATCATCGGTAGCCGTAGGTGGCTCCTGCACTACAATCGTCGCAGTCGCCGTATCCGTTCCTTGGGAATTTTCGAGCTGATAGTCGAATGTAAAGGTTCCTGTCGTGTTGGGATTGGCGAGGCTAATGCTACCATCGGCATTCACCGTTAGTGTCCCACCCGCCAAATTGACAGAGCTTCCAGCAGTATTGTCCGTCACCGCACCCCCCAAACTTCCCCCACCGAATTGAGTCAGGGTGGCGGTGGGAAATCCCAGGGTGTCGTTATCGAGTAGGTCGTTGGTGGCGCTGGTAGCAATGGTTAAGGTTTCACCCACATTGACGTTGTAATTGCCGTCATCGGTGGCCGTTGGTGCAGCAGTAACCTCGATAGTTATTGTGCCGTCATTGGAACCCACCGAATTTTCCAAGCGATAGTTAAAACTGTAAGTTCCGGTGGTATTGGGGTTCGCCAAGCTCAGGCTGCCATCGGCATTCACCGTCAAGGTTCCCCCCGCCAAATTGACAGAACTTCCAGCAGTATTGTCCGTCACCGCACCTCCCAAACTTCCCCCACCGAATTGAGTTAGGGTGGCGGTGGGAAATCCCAGGATGTCGTTGTCGAGTAGGTCGTTGGTGGCGCTGGTAGCAAGGGTGAAGGTTTGACCCACATTGACGTTGTAATTGCCGTCATCCGTCGCCGTTGGTACAGCCGGAGCCGTGTCGTCGTTGAGGATTTTAAACCCAGCATCGGGCTGGGTGGTGCCAATCTGACCTGAACCGCTAAAGCCTGTCATCACCAACCAGATGTACTCGTCATTTTCATGGGTTGTATCGCCCAAAATCTCAAATGGCACGACTTTACTGGTCTCACCCGCAGCAAAACTCACAACGATCGCAGCGCCGTTGAAATCGTCGCCTGCTGTTGCAGTGGTCACGTTGCCACCGCCCTGGTTCGTGCTGAAGCCCAGGGTTACATCCTCCGCAACGGCGTTGGCGCTGCGGTTCAGCGATAGCACAGTGACGGTGTTGGTCGTGTCGCCTTCCTGAACTGGGTTGGAGGCTGTGGAGAAATTGTAAACCGGATTAGAAATTGGCGTTGGCTCCGGTGCTGGTGCTGGCTCCGGTGCTGGTGTTGGTGTTGGTGCTGGTGTTGGTGCTGGTGTTGGTGCTGGTGTTGGCTCCGGTGCTGGTGTTGGTGCTGGTGTTGGTGCTGGTGTTGGCTCCGGTGCTGGTGTTGGTGCTGGTGTTGGCTCCGGTGTCGGCTCCGGTGCTGGTGCTGGTGTTGGAGTCGGGGTTGGCTCCGGTGCTGGTGTTGGCTCCGGTGCTGGTGTTGGCTCCGGTGCTGGTGTTGGAGTCGGGGTTGGCTCCGGTGCAGATATAGGAGTTGGTGTTGGAGTCGGGGTTGGCTCCGGTGCAGATATAGGAGTTGGTGTTGGCTCCGGTGCAGATATAGGAGTTGGTGTTGGCTCCGGTGCTGGTGTTGGCTCCGGTGCTGGTGTTGGAGTCGGGGTTGGCTCCGGTGCAGATATAGGAGTTGGTGTTGGCTCCGGTGCAGATATAGGAGTTGGTGTCGGAGTGGAGGTGAGAGTGAAGGTAGGAATCGGTAACGGACGAGAAGCCTGACTTGAATCGGATTCTGGGGTAGGAGTCAGGGGAATAAAGTCGCTGGCTTCCAGATTGGTGACACCGATAACTGTTGCCAAAAATTGACCGCTTTCGCTGTCGCGAATTACCGTGTTGCAATTTTCCACAGTTAATGTCAACTGGTCAAATGTTAGGTCGCCAATCAGTTCGATGCGATCTTCGCCGTTGCTGAAATCCTCGATGCGATCGGCCTCAGCTAGGGTGTTCCCACCTGTAGAGATAACTCCCGGAATCCCGGTCAAACGACCGATCGCAAAAATATCGTTGCCCTCGCCCCCAATCAGCGTATCGCTGCCAATATCTCCAGAGAGGCGATCGTTGCCAGCCTCTCCTTGCAGTAGGTCATTGTCTTTCCCACCCCAGAGGGTGTCGTCTCCGGCATCGCCGATGAGGGTGTCTCGCCCTCTGTTGCCAAACAACAAATCACTCTCGACATCGGCGATAGAAGTGGGGTCTAAGGTTCCGCCCCGGATGAAATCGTCGCCGAAGTCACCCAGGATGGTGTCTTTGCCTAAGTCGCCGTAAAGATGGTCGCCATCTTTGCCACCCCAAATGGTGTCATTGTCCCGTCCGCCAAATATCGTGTCGCGTCCGGTGTTGCCTGCCAGGACATCGCCACCTTGATTGCCAAAGATGAGATCGTTCGCGTCCAATCCAGTGGCGATATCGTTGCCTGCCAACGCTTGAATCATGTCAGCGTTCGGGGTTCCAATCAGGACATCGCTGCCAAACGTACCGAGGATTTCCATCATTCTGTTGAATTTCAGGTTGTAATAATAAGAATTGCTGCTATGAAGAGTAGAAAAACGCAACCTGTACCGAGTTTTCCGAGTCCTATTCAATTGAGTTTAATAGAAATCCACAAAAATTACTCGGTAAAAAAAATACAATCTTTGTATATAAGAGCAACTAAGGGTGAATTGCACAACCCATTTAGCCCGTATTCCCCACGACAATTTGTTGTATATTGCCAACTAGACTCTTGCCTAGCGTCAAGCGCTCTATCCCCCTAAAGAGCCGTTTTCTGGTAACGCACAAAGGTTTATTGTCGCCGCAACGCACCCTACCTGCTTGGGTTCCATGCCATCCGGTGCCGCCCCCATGATAGAGACTCAAAAATTCGCCATGTCCCGTTTGGGCATATCGCCTTAATATGGAGTGCTTGCCGGAACGTATAAGTCAGCGTTCGGTAGTATGTCAAAAATTTTAATTTTTGGTATGAGATTTCTTCCTCACTCGCTCCAGGTGATCGTGCATATTACTTCTTTTTTGTCAGGTGGAGAAGGAGAATCAGCTTTTTTATATTTTATAAAATCTTCATCCTCTAATGAAAGTAATTTGTAAATCGATCCATATTGATACAAATTTCCTTTGCAATAGTATATCCAGTGCGCTATTTGTTGATAGTCATGGAATTCTTCAAGCATTCTTGTGTTGGAAGGTAATTCAGAGTTTAGGTCTTCTCTGACTCCTATGATTGCTTCATCTACATCTGGGTTGAACACTCGGTCATTTTGATCTATTCTTTGTGTTAGTCTTAGTTTTGGATGAGGGTCTCCCAAGCGCTCATGGGCGAATTTTAGATAATCAAGTATAGTTCTTGGTGTCATTGCTACCCCTAGCGGTTTTAGGTTTTCTATATCTCCGTGACAGCTTGAAGCATCTTCAAATTTTTTCGCTAATATCTTTGCCCAAAATACTACATCATCAAGTTCATTTTCTTCCTCCATAGAATTATTATTCTTAACTTGAAAATATTTCTCACCGAATAATTTTGTGAATTCAACTATTTCGGATAAAACTCCTTGCGCTTCCAACTCCTCCTTTTCTTTTTTTTCTATCAACTGTTTTATATAGTACGATACTTCTGAATAAATTATTTTATCCACGCTTGTTTTTGAAAATTCTTGGAAACGTTGTCGATACCTCACATTTGTTTGATATAGTGCATATAGGGCTGCACAGAATCCACATATGCCAGCAGTTTGATTGGGCTGCGTTATCCATTCATTTATGACCATTTTTGGAGTTCCTTAGTAGCTAGTCTCAATCATAAGACGATTGAAGTTTTGTTTTTCTGAATCTTTTTTCCTGTACCTCATACACCCATAGATTACAAGCCGGTTTTGGTGTAATTTAGACTTTCAGTGTTTTTTGCTTTCTAAATATAATACGTTTCTCCCCATGATTTTCTGAACTCTGAAGAGTCGCTCCGACAAAAGTAGCGATCGCTTGTCCTATTGTTTTATTAGCTGCCGTTGATACTTCACCTCTTGCTGGATGTGTTGTTAAAAGTTATCGACTAACTTATAAGTTATCCACGAATTCCTAGCGATACATTCTGAATGGAGAAGCTCTTGATAAAAGTCAAATAAACCTCTGGCGCAACTATTCCAATATCTAGCGATCGCCTCTCCTCTTCCCTTCCATCCCACACCCTGCATAAAACTCTGCCAAAAAACAGACAATCTTGATAATAAAGGTGGGTCTCTACTAACATTAACCACATCAGTAATATTCAACCCAACGATCGCCTTTAATCTCATGTACGATTGAATACTTATCAATAAGGGAGCGGGGAAAGGATAAAATAGAGAGATTTGCCCGTATCTAGCAAATGCCACTTTCCCCTACGAGGTATTGCGGGCGTTCAAACAGTTAGGCTTTGGCCTTTTTCCTGCTTCCCACCATAAAACCGCCCACTGTAATAAAACCTAGTATCAGGCTAGGCTCTGGGACAGAGGCCATCTCCGTCGCCACGATTTCGGTCCCTATTACTTGAGGAGGAGCTGCTGGATCGGGGCTTGACGGCTCCGCCACCACCGCCGTCGCAACTGGATTGGAAAAGGAAACTTTGTCGTATGTATCCTCAAAGTCATTCAAAATCGAGAAGCGGAACACACCCTCGCGCGCCAAGAGAAACCGATCGTTTGAAACCTGCAAGAAACCCAGCTCCTCCCTAAACAAATCAAAATATAACCACTCCAAATCAATCGCTCCTCCTCCTAGCTCCTCTAATCCCGCAAGCTCAAAGGATAGGACTTCACCATTTAGGGAGTTAATTATTCCGTTGTTGTCAATATCCTCACCCTCAAAGGAAAATACTACATCATTATCAGGATACAAATCATCCCAGGTGATTTCCCATGATAAAGGAGCAGCAACAGATTTGAGAGGAGAGACGATCGCCATTGTCATTCCCAACGCCAAAGCAGCACACAATTTTTGAGCATTCCTAACCAACATGATTTCTGACCTCATCAACAATTTTGAACAATTCAACAAAAAAAGTAGGATTGACTCGATCGCTCCTTCTATTTAATAAGACAGTTTTGGGTGGCAGTTTGTGAACTTTTTTGCCTCAAAATCGAAAATTTTTTTTTTGAGGAAGGTGACAAGGCCATTTTCCCCGTAGGTTGGCTGTTGGAGACCCTAAATCAATAGTGTTGGGTTCCACGGAGGTTCGCACAACCTACAACCGGGTTTTTTCTGCCAATACCCTCGTCAGCTTTTTAATAGAACTGAGATATTGCACCAATTGCAATTACCGTCGGGGAATAAATTCCCCGCCTCAAAGCTCAAGTCCTCTAAAGAGGACTAAAATCAAGTTATCGCGACTGCTTTCAGTCGGTTTCAACTGAGATATTGCACCAATTGCAATTACCGTCGGGGAATAAATTCCCCGCCTCAAAGCTCAAGTCCTCTAAAGAGGACTAAAATCAAGTTATCGCGACTGCTTTCAGTCGGTTTCAACCGACTTTAGCTTTGAGACAGGGATTTTAATCCCTGGCGGGCTGGCGGGCGATCGGGTTCCCCCCAGATTTGGGGGGTTAGGGGGGCAAAATCAACCCATTTGCGTCCTAAGATAGAATTTGCTCCATCTATTAATAAGACAGTTTTGGGTGGCAGTTTGTGAACTTTTCTGCCTCAAAATAGAGAAAATTTCTTTCTTAAGGAGAACGACAGGGCCATTTTCCCGATAACAGGGTCATTTTTTCCGTAGGTAAGCTGCTGGAAACCGGAACCCAAGGCCCCCTGAAAGGCAAAGAAAGAAGCTGGATTTTACTAAATACCGATCGCCCCTTACCGATTAACCTTTTTTTCCCGCGTCCAATCTGGCCTGACGCAAAATAGCACCAGACCCATCTTCCGGGCAATTCAAATTGATATCTATTCTTAATCCGAAGCGATAACCTTGCATTGGCCAAGATAGCCCCGACTGCCTGGGGTCGAAGAACCAAGGCAAACTTACTCGATCGCAATTTAGATTTCAGCCCGGGTTCGGGACTTACGCACAAGGAACCAAATTTGGGCCTTTGAGATTGCTCTCTCCTCGGCAACAACAGAAATGGCCGTTGGAGTTCTTCTTTTGGCCTCAGTTCTGCTGGATTAACCCTTGCTGGGTTCCGTTTCGCTTCATCCAACCTACCAGAGACCGGTTCCCCCACCGACAACTCATCCGCACTCGTCTCTTCCACATCCGCTGCCAACAACGCCGGTTCCCCCACCGGCAACTCATCCGCACTCGTCCCTTCCACATCCGCTGCCAACGAAGAACTAGACTCCTCTGCCACTCCCTCATACTCGTTCCATCGCTCTCGCAAAATGGCCCTGGCATTAGAAACCCGCTTGCGGGCCGTACCCTGAGAAATCGCCAACCGTTCCGCTATCTCCTTGTAAGACAACTCCTCCTTCCAGTAGAGAAGAAAAGTCTCCCGCAATTTGGGGGACAAATTATTTATTTCTCCCTCAAAAAATAATTCGAGATCTTGCCGCTACGCGGCAAGATCTGGTTCTTCTTCCTGGCTAACCCATAGCTCTTCCTTAGCTTCACAGGAAAATAGGCGATCGCGCTTTTTAAGCAGGTTCGTGCAAAGATTATTCACCAATCTAACCAACCACACCTTCACATTATCAATAGGTTTGCTGCTGGTTCGCCAAGCCTCCCTAGCCCTCAGCATAGCCATACCCAGAACATCTTCCGCCTCCGTTTGGTTGCCCCTCATGCGTCGGAGGCAGCAATTGTAGAGACAGCCTTGATACTGTTGCCACTCCCGCCAAAATATTGAATCAATACTTGTAGTTCTTTTGTGCCTACCTAGCATCTTTGTAACTCCGTCTCCTTTCGGATAGCAAAAATTAAGCTAGGCACCCCGGGTTTCTCAATTCTCTGTTTGCACTTTTGTTACCTCTAGTCTAGATTCCAGGTTTGCTGTCGTCAAAAACCCAAGTCACTGTCAAATTTAAAATTTCGTGTTAGTAACTCTCGTCCGTTGCAACTCGTACTGGACCGACACACTTTAAACGGTGGGTTGCTTAGGTTTCAGCCGCCTAACCCACCCTACACGAAAGCTACGACCTCTGCACGATCGGCAAACTGCCAAGCTTAACTTGGCTTGACAGGAAGTTATAGCGATCGCGTTTTCGATGCTTTCCGGGCGATCGTCAAACGGGCTTGGCTGTGGCGGTGAAGGGGTAGGGGCGATCGTTGCCAGCCTCTCCTTGCAGTAGGTCATTGTCTTTCCCACCCCAGAGAATATCGTCTCCGGCATCGCCGATGAGGGTGTCTCGCCCTCTGTTGCCAAACAACAAATCACTCTCGACATCGGCAGTAGAAGTGGGGTCTAAGGTTCCGCCCCGGATGAAATCGTCACCGAAGTCACCCCAGATGGTGTCTTTGCCTAAGTCGCCGTAAAGATGGTCGCCATCTTTGCCACCCCAAATGGTGTCATTGTCCCGTCCGCCAAATATCGTGTCGCGTCCGGTGTTGCCTGCCAGAACATCGCCACCTTGATTGCCAAAGATGAGATCGTTCGCGTCCAATCCAGTGACGATATCGTTCCCTGCCAACGCTTGGATCATGTCAGCGTTCGGGGTTCCAGTCAGGCGATCGTTGCCAAATGTACCGAGGATTTCCATAGTTCTGTTGAATTTCAGGTTGTAATAATAAGAATTGCTGCTATGAAGAGTAGAAAAACGCAACCTGTACCGAGTTTTCCGAGTCCTATTCAATTGAGTTTAATAGAAATCCACAAAAATTACTCGGTAAAAAAATACAATCTTTGTATATAATAGCAACTAAGGGTGAATTGCACAACTCATTTAGCCCGTATTCCCCACGACAATTTGTTGTATATTGCCAACTAGACTCTTGCCTAGCGTCAAGCGCTCTATCCCCCTAAAGAGCCGTTTTCTGGTAACGCACAAAGGTTTATTGTCGCCGCAACACACCCTACCTGTTTTACAATCTAAACGTACAATTTATCTAAGAAAAGAGTAATGACATTGCGCGAGCAGCTTTTGGACGAGATTAGGCAGCTACTCGAACCAAAGGTGGCGGAAGTTTTGCATTGAGTGCGTCAACTTCGGGAGCAAAAGCGATTTGATTGGGATGCGTGGTGGATGAGCTTTGGGGCTATTTCAGATGATTTGATGAGCGATCGCAATCAACCCAGCCTACCGCAGCATGATGATTGGTGTGAGTAAGACGCGTGAAGGACTTATTCGATACCAAAATTTATATTTACATCATGAAACAACGCCCGGCATCAATTTTGCAACGCTTTCGTGTAATGAATCAAAACGATACCGCAACGCACCATATCTCTAAAAAAAATTGATAGAATCGCCGAAAAATAGGAGCAAACCGTCAATGATTGCCAGCAGCGACAAGCTTTTTATCTCTCCCAAAGAATACCTCGAAAGCGATCGAGCAACGAGATGGTGCGTGACGCGGATATTTCACGAACCTGACGATACAGCCAATTTGTTGACCGCGTCACACACCCTACCAACTTATTGTTTTAATATATATTTTGTTGCCGTTGTCAGCAACGAGATGGTGCGTGACGCGGATATTTCACGAACCTGACAATATAGCCAATTTGTTGACCGCGTCACACACCCTCCCCTCTACCCTCTTCAGCAAGAAACGAGATCGCGCCGATCGCGAATACGGAACCCTCCGTACCGATACAATAAACTGAGCATTGTACAGAGGGTTCAGATCATGAAAGTCAAAGCTGCAGTCGCCCACGCGCCACAACAACGATTGACCATCGAACAAGTCGATTTAGAAGGACCCAAAGCGGGTGAAGTTCTCGTCGAAATTAAAGCGACTAGCGTTTGTCATACCGATGCTTATACCCTCTCCGGGGCCGACCCCGAAGGGCTGTTTCCGGCGATTTTAGGCCACGAAGGCGCCGGAATTGTAGCGGAAGTCGGCCCGGAAGTCAAAAGCCTCAAACCGGGCGATCGCGTCATCCCCCTTTACGTTCCCGAATGTCGCCACTGTAAATTCTGCCTGTCGGGCAGAACGAACCTCTGTCAGGCGATTCGTAAAACCCAAGGTCAAGGAATGATGCCCGACGGAACCAGCCGTTTTTCCGTCGGTGGAACCCGCCTCTACCACTACATGGGCACCTCTACCTTTTCCAATTACACCGTCGTTCCCGAAATTGCCCTCGCCAAAATCCGCGAAGACGCGCCCTTAGATAAAGTTTGCCTGATCGGATGCGGCGTCACCACCGGAATCGGCGCCGTGATTAACACCGCCAAAGTCAGAGTAGGAGATAACGTCGTCGTTTTCGGTTTGGGGGCCGTCGGCTTAAACGTGATTCAAGGGGCCAGGCTTTCCGGCGCCAATATGATTGTCGGGGTGGATATCAATCCGGGCAAAAAGGCGATCGCCGAAAAACTGGGGATGACTCACTTTGTCAACCCGAAAGAAGTCGAAGGCGACCTCGTCCCCTATCTCGTCGATCTCACCGACGGTGGCGCCGATTATGCATTCGAGTGTATCGGCAACGTCAACGTCATGCGCCAAGCCCTCGAATGCTGTCATAAAGGCTGGGGAACTTGCGTCATTGTCGGCGTCGCCGGGGCGGGGGAAGAAATCTCGACTCGACCCTTTCAATTGGTCACCGGACGGACTTGGAAAGGAACCGCATTCGGCGGAGTCAAAGGTCGCACGGAACTCCCTAAAATTGTCGATTGGTACATGGACGGTAAAATCATTCTCGACGACTTTATCACCCAAGTCATGCCGATTGAAGAAATTAATACGGCGTTTGAATTAATGGAAGAAGGGAAAGCCATTCGCAGCGTCTTAACTTTTTAAATCGAGTAAAGTTCTCGATCGCCCATCAATTTGCTTGCCCATCGAACGACGAAGCTAAACTCTATTCCCAATGCTCGAACTTGTCAGCGAATCTATCTGCTTTGGCGGTAAAGTTAGTTTTTATCGCCATAGTTCAAAAACCTGTAACGGCGAGATGAAATTTGCGGTTTACGAACCGCCCCAGGCGCAAAAACATCCCGTTCCGATCCTCTATTTCCTGTCCGGATTGACCTGTAGCGAAGAAAACTTTACCGTCAAGGCGGGGGCCCAGCGCGTGGCGGCGGAATGCGGCATCATGTTAGTGGTTCCCGATACCAGTCCGCGCCATACGGGAATTCCGGGAGAAGAGGACGACTGGGACTTCGGAAGCGGCGCCGGGTTTTACCTCGATGCGACGGTGGACCCGTGGAAGCAGCACTATCAAATGTATTCTTACGTGGTAGACGAATTACCCGGTCTAATCGCTGCCAATTTCGCCGTCAATCCCCAGAAACAAGGAATTTTCGGTCATTCGATGGGGGGACACGGGGCTCTGGTGTGCGCGTTGAGAAATGGCGATCGCTACGCCTCCGTGTCCGCTTTTGCGCCGATTTGCGCCCCTACGAGCTGTCCGTGGGGGGAAAAGGCTTTTCGAGGGTATTTGGGCGAAGACCGGGGCTTGTGGCGCGCTTACGATGCGACTGAGCTAGTTTTAGAGCATCGGCGCGATCGCCCGATCTTGATCGATCAAGGGTTGGCCGATCCCTTTTTGGCCCAAGGACAACTGCAACCGGAGAAATTCCAGCAGGCTTGCGATCGCGTCGGTCAGCCGCTAACCTTACGAATGCACCCCGGTTACGACCATAGCTATTACTTCATCGCTACCTTTATCGAAGAACACGTCAAATTCCACGCTGAAGTGTTGTACTAAATCGTGCGGTACAATGCCAAAAATAGGATTGCGCGGAGAACACTTGCAATGAATTCTAATGAATCCAACAAATTATCGACCGAAAAAAACCTAGAGGCGATGAAACAATTCGCCCAACAATATGCCAAACGAACCGGGACTTATTTTTGTGCCGACCTCTCCGTCACGGCGGTCGTGATTGAAGGCTTGGCGAAGCATAAAGATGATTTAGGTGCGCCTTTATGTCCCTGTCGCCATTACGAAGATAAAGAAGCGGAAGTCAAAGCGACTTACTGGAATTGCCCGTGCATTCCCATGCGCGAACGCAAGGAATGCCACTGCATGTTGTTCCTGACGGACGATAACGATTTCGCCGGGGAAGCCCAAGAAATTTCGATGGAAGAACTCGAAGCGGTTCGTAACAGTATGTAGGGCGATGAGTGAAGCCATTCCCGAGCAGTTTTGGCAGGGGGTAGAACAGTTTAATCAACGAGAGTTCTACGCCTGCCACGATACTTTAGAGGCGATCTGGATGGAAGCGCCGGAAGTCGATAAAAAGTTTTATCAAGGCATCCTCCAGATTGCCGTATCGTTCTACCATTTAAGTAATCATAATTGGCGAGGGGCGGCAATTTTGTTAGGGGAAGGGGTGAATCGCCTCAGTGGTTATCAGCCGAGTTACTATGAGGTGAATGTCGAACAGTTGCGGCTGGAAAGTATCGCAATTTTGCAATATTTACAAGCAAGGGGACCGGAGAAGGTAGCGGAAGTGGCCGATCGCCTGTTCGGCGATCGCCCGTCCCCTTCGGAACCACTCGATCCGGGGCGATCGCCCGTTCCCTCCTTACCCAAAATTGTTAAAACCTCTTGAGAAAACCCATTAAAAAAGGTCGATGGTTTGGCGGTGGTTAGACTGGCCAAACCATTTTAGTTTTAGCTCAGTTTTTAGAGAAATGGTAGAGAACTTTCAGATCGACTCAACGGGAGGAGATCGCCATTTCTTTTTCTTTCTCTTCTCGTGCTTCGCGATAGCGATCGCGCCGTTCGGCTTCTTGTTCGCCGTAGAAAAACGTCAGTAAGGCAAAGCGTTTTCCGGCGGTAACGTCAGTGGCTTCATGGAGTAAACTGCACGAAAAAATAACAGCAGATCCGGTCTCGGGACGATATAAATGGGGACCGAATTCGGGAAACCGCAGATATCCCCCTTCGTATTCGCCCACATTGAGATTGAGAGTCATCGCAAAACAACGATGGGCCGTTCCGGAGGTAGTATTGTCGCGATGGGGGCGGAAATAACCGCCGCGACTGGCGTCGTAGCAAACAATGCGAAAATCTTCGATGCGGGTGGCATTAAAGCGATGGGCTTTCCAAATTTCGGGAGTGACGCGACGACCTAATAATTCTTTGATTTTTTCTTTAGTTTCTCCCGGTTCGAGAAAGTGGTCGCGCCGAATTTTGTGGGAGTAGTCCATTAAAGCAACAGTTTGACCGTCTACTTCGCGCATAAAGCCGGATTCGCCGTTACCTTGTTCGTGCCAAATTTGAATTAAGTGACGGCAAAAATCCGGTTCAAAAACTTGAGGAATTAATAAAACCGGGGCTTGGTGGAGAATGTGGCGGGGGGAACCGCGATCGAGCAAGTCGTGCAACTCGGCTAAGAGTTGGTAGGGATAGAGGAGGGGGTCGATTTGGCGATCGATTTTAATAATTCTAAAGTTAGTATCGGTGAGAAAAATAGCGGGGGTGGCAGTCCAATAGGATTGACCTTCTATCTCCGCTTTTTCGATGAGATGGTAGGCTTTATAGGTGGATAAAGTCGGGTCGCAAAGTAAGGGAAAAGATAAGCCGCTAGATTCGGCGAGTTGACGGTGAGATTCGACAGAATCGATGCCGATACCGACGATCGCGACGCCGAAGCGTTGGTATTGGGTGAGGGTTTTTTGAAATTGGGCGAGTAAAATACGAGAATTGCGCGTGTTATCTTTACCGTAGAAATAAATTAGCATCGGTTTGCCCGCAAAATCCCCGGGGTCGATCGGTTCTCCATTTTGAGAGAGTAAGGAAAAACCGGGAATGCGATCGCCGACGGATAACGGAACTCTGGTAAAACTCATGAAATTTAATCAGAGAAAGTCGTAGGGGATAGAGAAGGCGATCGCCCTGGGTGGCGATCGCGCCAGGTCGGCAACCCCACACCTCAAGCATAGGAACTAGAGTTCAAGGAGTGAGAAAAGCGATCTCGCTTTCGCCTCGCAATGGTGAACGACGCAAAAGCGAGATCGCGGGCGGATTAAAAAGATGAAAGCTTTTGTGGCAAAAGAGTGACCAGACTGCTATAGCTTCCATCTTCCACGAGATACGCCCAACCCAGGCTGATATCAAAGGGGTTTAGTTTGATATCGACATGGGGGTTGCCATTGACGAGTGTGGACGAGAAAAGTGACAGAAAAATGACAGACCGCGCCGGGCACTAAAATCAATGGATTTTGGCGGGGGAAGCGGCACAAATCGGCAATTCGAGGGTGAAGGTGGTACCGCGATCGCCCGCAGACGCGGCGCCGATCGTACCGCCGTGAACTTCAACGATTTGGGCGACAATCGACAGTCCCAAGCCAAAACTGCCGTGTTGGGGACGGCGGACGAGATCGACCCGGTAGAAGCGATCGAAAATATGGGGTAAATCTTCGGAGGGAATGCCGATCCCGTTGTCTTCGACGGCGATCGCCGCGTGACGCAGTTTCGAGTAAAGCCGAATCGAGATCGGCGTATCCGGCGGGCTGTACTGACAGGCATTATCGAGGAGGTTAAATAGCGCCTGTCGGAGTAGGTCTTCTTCGGCGCGGACGAAGAGGGGGCGATCGCCCATTTTTAAATCAATGGGGTGAGATTGGGCGATCGCCCGTTCCTGAAATTGCGAAACCACCTGAGTTAACCACTCCCGTAAATCGATCGCGGGCAACTTTTGAAAATTTAACCGTCCGCTATAGCGGGATAAAAACAACAGTTGACCGACTAACTCACTCATCCCTTTCGCCAAATTGACGATTTTTTCCAAGCGCATTTGCTGTTGCGATCCGTCGCCGACGGGCAGCATCAAACCGACTTGGGCGTTATTGAGAATCGCCGCCAACGGGGCGCGCAGTTCGTGAGAAGCATCCGCACTAAAGCGCCCGAGTCGATCGTAAGCTTCCCGAATCGGTTGCATCGCCAAACCGCCCAACACCCAACCTGTCAAGCCGATCGCCCCCAACGCCAGGGGAACGCCAAACGTTAAAAACCATCCCAATTGTCGGCTGAATTCCCGAACGGAAGCGAGGGAAATCGCCACTTGTAAATAACCGATGAGTTGACCTTGTTGATAGACCGGAAAAGTCACTTCACGCAACCACGGATCGGCGCGATCGACGGGTCGAACGGTGCGAAATCCAGCGACAGCTTCTAAGTGGGATGGGGGATGAACGCCGACAAACTGGACTAATTTTTTGTGGCGATCGTACCAACGGGCATAAACGATATTGTGGTTGAAGCGCAGGGCATTGGTTCCGAGAACGGGGACTTGTTGTAAGTTGAGCTGCCACGCGCCGCGATGGTAGCGATATTCGACGCTAGACGCCATCACGCGCACGCGGTCGGCTAAGGCGAGATCGAAACTATGGAGGCGATCGCGGAGTTCTAAAACGTAGAGAACCGTACAAAAAATCGTCAGAATACTGCCCATCGACAGGGTAAACCAGCGTGCCAAATTGCGACGGGAACGGTTAAACATGGGGTTGTTTGTTCCTCATGATTTAGGGCGCAGGCGGTAACCGATACCGTAGACCGTTTCGATCCAGTCATGGGCGGCGATCGCCTCCAAACGGCGACGCAGCCGTCGGACTAAGGTGGAAACTGCATTGCTTTCCGGTTCGCTTCCCCAACTCCACAACGACAGTTCGATCTGTTCTCGGGTGAGGATTTGCTGGGGATGGCGTAGAAAATATTCGAGCAGTTGGAATTCCCGAACGGAGAGTTCGACACGGCGATCGCCGCGCGCGACGGTAAGGGTATTTAAGTGCAGGTGCAGATCCGCCAGAGAAAGACTATCTCCCTGCCACAGGGGCGATCGACGGCCCAAAGCGCGCACTCGGGCGAGCAATTCCACCAAATCCACAGGTTTGACCAGGTAATCGTCCGCACCGGAATCTAAGCCGATCACTTTATCGGCGGTCGTATCTTTCGCCGTCAACATCAATACAGGCGAGGTTTTACCCAGCGATCGATAGTGCTGGCAGAGACAGACTCCACTCATTTTCGGCAGCATCCAGTCTAGAATTAACAGGTCGTAGTCTTTTTCCCCAATCAACCACCCGGCAGTTTCGCCATCGCCGATCGCATCGACGATATGTCCGGCTTGAGACAAGGCGGTTTGGATCGGTTCTAATTGTTCCGGGTCATCTTCGACGAGTAATAGTCTCATAACAGGGGGGAGTGGGGTTCAAACAAGCACACCGATCGGAGGTGAGAGATTGGCAAAGTTGGATTTAAAGTCTTTGTCGTCCTGGGGCTGGGAATTTTTGCTGCCCCTACCTTTACTCGGACTGGCATTTTGGGTGGGCACGGGTTGGGCGAGCGATCGCCTGTTGAGTAACGATTATCCGACCACCGAAGAAGTGCAAGCCGATACGGAAGAAGTCGTTCGCGTGTCGATGCAGGTGACCGTTATTAATATTGAAGCGGAAATCCATCAAAGCGAAAATTTTACCGAAGTTCAGGTCAATACGGCCAACTCCGCATTAACTGAATTGCGATTTGAGTTTCCCGTGACCGAATATCGGGCGATCGAAACCGCGATCGCCCAAGAATTAGGGTTATCCATTGAAGCCGTTCGATCCTTAGTCCGCTATCGAATTGATACCTGATCTCGAATCGCGTTCAAATTCCATCCGAGATCGCCTCCCGGACGGTCGGAGTAGCGACCTCGACCAGATTCGCACGTGGGAGGTTGACCGTTCAACCCGATCTAGACTCGGTTGACGACGCACCGCTTCGGCAAAATTTGCTAAGATCGGGCGCTAGCTTGCTGGCGGGGAAACTTCCCCCGGCGATCGCCCGTCTCGAACGAGTAAGCGAATTGACTTTAGATCTTTCATCGAACCCGTTTGGAAACGCCAAACCAGATTGCGGCTTGCAGACTAGAGCGATCGCCAACCCCCAACCATCGGACAACATCAGTGACAGCAATCAGGTACCCCCTCGATCTATGTTCTGACTCCAAACTCTCAACTCTAAAAAAATCTAAACTCTAAAAACCAAAACTCTCCCCCTTCTCTGCCTCCATCCGGATCGACAGGGCGGAGGATTGGGTAAACTACCAAGAGTTCCTCCTTTTTTCTGTAACTTCTCTAGTTGCCGAACTCACCAGCGATTATGATGTCACTGACTTCGTTCCGTTCCTCACCGATCGTACGCTTGGGTTTGGGGGTCGCCGTCCCCTTCGTCGTACTCGGCGCGATCGCCTCGCCGACCTATCCTCAAACCTCCGGCAATCCCGCCGACAGTCGGGCCTTGCGGGTGCGATCGGACATTCAAGAAGCCGACTCCAACACCGGAATTGTCACCGCGCGCGGTAACGTCCGCATCAACTACCCGGCGCGCAACATGCAAGCGACCGCCACCCAAGCGCAATACTTCAGTCGCGAACGGCGGATCGTCCTGACCGGGAATGCTTACGTCCTGCAAGACAACAACAGTATTCGCGGCGAGAAAATCACCTACCTGATCGACGAAGGACGCTTTATCGCCGTCCCCGAAGCCAATCAGCAAGTCGAATCGATTTACTTCGTCACCGATCCCGAAGCCCCCAATGCTTCGGCGGGCGCCCCTCCAGCCACTCCCTAAACCCCAAGGGAGTTAGCCAAGGAGATAGGGTCACCGCAAAATTGTGAAAATCGTACTGCAAAACGTTCATAAATCCTACGGGAAACAGGCGATCGTCAAGCGCGTCAACCTGTCGGTCTCCCGTGGGGAAATTGTCGGCTTACTCGGTCCGAACGGGGCGGGAAAAACGACCACCTTTTATATTACGACCGGGTTGGAAAAGCCCTCACAAGGGGCGGTCTGGCTCGACGACATCGAGATTACGGGTTTGGCGATCGAAAAACGCGCCCGCCTCGGAATAGGCTATCTCGCCCAAGAACCGAGTATTTTTCGCCATCTGTCCGTCAGCGACAACATCCGCCTGGTGCTCGAACAGACCCAAGTTCCCCCGTGGGAATGGCAACACCGCCTCGACTATCTCCTCGAAGAATTTCGGTTGACCAAGATTGCCAAAACTAAGGGGCTTTACGTTTCCGGGGGGGAACGACGGCGCACCGAGTTGGCGCGGGCTTTGGCTTCCGGCGTCGAAGGGCCGAAATTTCTCTTACTCGACGAACCGTTTGCGGGGGTCGATCCGATCGCCGTGTCCGAAATTCAGCAAATCGTCGCCCGATTGCGCGATCGTCAAATGGGAATTCTAATTACCGACCACAACGTTCGCGAAACTCTGGCGATCGTCGATCGCGCCTACATCATGCACGACGGCGAAATCCTCTCTTCGGGAACCCCTCAAGAACTCTACAGCAATCCTCTCGTGCGCCAATATTATTTAGGGGACAAATTTCAGCTATAGTAAACCACAATTCAACCCGTTATTATTCACCCCTTAATTTTCAAGCTTAAATTCAAGCTTAAATTCAAGCTTAAATTCAAGCTTGAATTCCCCCCCGATTTTAAACCCGATTCTTTTAAAAACTTAGGAGAACTCGATCCCATGTTAAAAGCGCTCCCTTTCCACTAAAATCGCACTCCTCACCCGTCTCAAATGACCTCTAGCACGTTCAAGCCTTTTAAATCTCTTAGCGGCTGGCTGCTGAGATTGTCCGTCATGGATCGTTACATCGCCAGCCAATTGATAGGGCCTTTCCTCTTTGGAGTAGGCTCTTTTTCATCCGTCGGCATCTCCATCGGCACCGTATTTGACTTGATTCGCCGGGTCGCCGAAAGAGGCTTGCCCCTCGAAATTGCCGCAGAAGTTTTCTTACTCAAACTGCCCGATTTTATTGTTTTAGCCTTCCCCATGTCCGTGCTGTTGGCGACTTTAATGACCTACAGCCGTTTATCGGGAGATAGCGAAATCGTCGCCTTACGCAGTTGTGGGGTCGGCGTTTATCGTTTGGTTCTCCCTGCCGTGTTCATGAGTTTGTTAGTCACGGGCATTACTTTTACCTTTAATGAATTAGTCGTCCCGGCGGCCAACTACCGCGCCGCCACGACCTTAGAAAGAGCGCTCGGACGAGAAAAACCCCCATTCAAACAACGCAATATCATTCATACGGAATACGATAAAGTTCGGCAAGAAAATGGCGATCGCGTTACGGTCATGAAACGGCTATTTTATGCGGAACAATTCGACGGCAAACGCATGAAAGGTTTGACTATTCTCGATCGCTCCCAAGAACCACTCAATCAAATCGTGTCCGCAGAATCCGCCACCTGGAATTTTGCCGAAAATAGTTGGGATTTCTTTAACGGAACCATTTATTTAATTGCGCCGGACGGTTCTTATCGCAATATCGTGCGCTTCGAGCACCAAGAATTGCAACTGCCGCGTACCCCTTTAGACCTCGCCTCGCGCAGTCGAGACTATGGCGAAATGAGCATTGCTCAAGCGAAAGAACGACTCGCAATTATTTCTCAAGGAGGGGATGAAGATGAAATTCGCGAACTCGCGGTTAGAATTCAACAAAAATATGCTTTACCCTTTGTTTGCGTCGTATTTGGCTTGGTCGGTTCCACCTTGGGAATCAGTCCGCGACGGGCGAGTAAAGCCACCAGTTTTGGCTTGAGTATTATTATTATTTTTGGCTATTATTTACTCGCTTTTATTATGAATGCCTTCGGACAAGCGGATCTGTTATCGCCGTTTCTCGCCGGGTGGTTACCGATAGCGATTGGCTTGGGAGTCGGCACGATTTTGTTAGTGCGAGCTTCGCGATAAGAGACGATCGCCGCCGTTGCACGATCCGCGATCGCCGAGCATGTCAGCCTCAGTTACAATAGAAACAAATTAGGCTATATTAGCCTCAGTTGAAGCGAGCCGTTGTAGCCGAAAGCGGCTGTCATTGTCTGAAAAGCGATCGCGCGATCGCGTCGAACCAATCCCTCGGCAATTTTTAACTGGCAGCCAGATAAAAAATAAACCTAAATTGGCACCCTCGAACTGAAATCTCAATCGTGTTTTGATTCGATCTATATTTATATTCGATCGAGCTTTGAATGAATTGATAGCAATTTCAACCTTCGTCAGGGATGTAGTGGGGAGAGTTCCGCCCCCGAAAAAATAATCATTTGAGTGAGTGTCCCTCACGGCGATCGCCACCGATCGATCTTTACTCGTGTTAGCCTTCGCTACACTACCTGTTATGTCCGATCGAAAAAACCAACCAACCGCCCTTCGCAACCTTCGCGCCCGAGTGCGACCCTTAAAACAACCGATCGTCTGGGGTTCGCTTGTCGTTTTGGGCTTTTTAAGCGTGTTTACTTGGGAATTTTCTTACCATCCCGAACGCTTTTTTAACATTGAAATTACCAACGAAGCACCTCCAGATTCAACGGAAAATCCGGAAGGAAGCGTAATTGTCGAAAATCCTCAAGAGAGTCAAAGACTGCCAGAAGCGTCCGTTAGAGAGCAAGAACCAGCCACCCAAAGCGCCGAGGTAGAAACCCAGAGGGCAACTCAATCCCCCGGGTCGGATACAGAATTAGATACTTTAATCGCCCCTGAAGGCATTACCTTCAATACGCAAAATATTAAACCCAAAGTTCCCGAATCTCGGAAGCAAGAAGAACCAAAAACAGTTGAGGTTCCCCGTCAACCACAACCGGGTCAAGGAGTTGGGACGACGAATAATTTTGGCAATTTGAATGGCGATTTAAACAACGGTTTGGGATCGTTGCAACCCGGGACGATCGCCAATAATGGAGCGAATAATAATGGGTTGACAGGAGATGCTGTCTTCGGCGTCAATGGCAGCAATGGCAATAGCGGCGATCGCGCCAATAGCGTCACCATGAGTGCTTTAGAAGCGGCGATCGCCCGACAGTACGCCAGCACTAATCCCTCTAATGTCAGTAATCCCAATAATGCTGGCAATAACGACAATTCAAGCGCCGACCGCCCCCAAACTGGCGCCAGCACTTCCAGCAGCGCCATCGATTCGTTCGCGGACGAACCCATTTTAAGAGTATTGCAGCCTCAATCCAGCCCCGCCAACCCTTCGACGGAGATCGCCAATCCCAACCCCAGCAACTTCAACCCCCGCCAACCCAACGCCGCCACCGCGACCGACACCGGAAAAACTCCCAACCTCGCCACCCCAACCTACGGCGTTCCTCGCTTACCCGGACAAATCGACTTCGCCACCCCGAACGCCAACCCCAATATCACCGGAGTGACGAATCCGACCCCCAACTTACCCGGACAGATCGTACCCGACACGCCGACGAACGCCTATCAATATTTAATGCAAAATAATTTAACTCCAAACGCGATCGCCGATCCGGGGAGTCCTCCCATCGCCAATCCCACCACCCCTCAAACCTCGCCAACCCTTCCCGATAACTTCTACGGATCCGATCGCCCCAACTCCAGCATTCCCGGCTATTCCAACCCGACCCCTTCCCAAGGATTCGCCGGATCGACCTCCAATAACCCGACACCGACCAATCCCTATAACCTCAGTCCCAACGGATCGAATCCGACAATACAACCGATTCAACCTCCCCAACCGTATAGCGTCCCCCGTCCGATTCCCGGACGCTACATCGGCGGCGGCGAAATCAACACCTTCTCCAATCCATAACAGAAAAGGGTTCGAGGCGATCGCCTCGAACCGCCATCCCGAGATTTTCCTCGATTAATCGTGGAAATGGTTAATAATCGCGTCGGCGAACTCGGAACACTTCAACGGTGGATCCACCGGAGGATCCATCAAGCGGGCCAGATCGTAAGTGACCTCCCGATTGGAAATCGCCCCGGCAATTCCTGCTTTAATTAAATCGGCAGCTTCTTGCCATCCCATATATTCGAGCATCATCACCCCCGACAGAATCAACGAACCGGGGTTGACGCGATCGAGTCCCGCATGTTTTGGGGCCGTTCCGTGGGTCGCCTCAAAAATGGCACAAGTATCGCCGATATTGGCCCCCGGACCCATTCCCAAACCGCCGACCACCGCCGCCGCCGCGTCGGAGAGATAGTCGCCGTTGAGGTTCATCGTCGCCAAAATCGAATATTCGTCGGGACGGGTTTGGATTTGTTGGAAGATACTGTCGGCGATGCGATCGTTGACCATGACCTTCTCTTTCCACTGTCCGTTCCCGTGACTGTCCCAAATCGCATCGAGTACGGTTTCGACTTCCTTACAAATTTCCGCTTTTTTCTCCGGGGTCAGCGAATCGTAACCCGGCTCGATTTTGCGGGCGTTATCTTCGATACTCAGATCGGGGTTATGTTCTTTATTCCCCAAAATCCAAGATTCCCGTTCCGTGACGCATTCGCCACGAAATTCCGTCGTCGCCAACTCGTAGCCCCAATCGCGAAAAGCCCCTTCGGTGTATTTCATAATGTTGCCCTTATGCACCAAGGTGACTTGTTGCTTCGCTTTGGGTAAGCGTAAAGCGTGCTGAATCGCCCGCCGAACCAGGCGTTGGGACCCAGTTTTACTGATCGGTTTGATCCCGATCCCGGAGTCGAGGCGAATTTGCTTTTTGCCGTGTTCCGGGGTTTGGGGAATCAGTTCGTTGTTGAGAATTTCAATAATTTTGTCGCAAATCGGCGTCCCCTGGCGCCATTCGATCCCGAGGTAAATGTCTTCGGTGTTTTCGCGATAGACGATGACATCGAGTTTGTCCGGGTTTTTGTGCGGCGACGGGGTGCCATTGTAATATTTGCACGGACGCACGCAGGCGTAGAGGTCGTTGATTTGGCGCAAGGCGACATTGAGCGATCGAATCCCGCCGCCGATGGGGGTGGTAAGCGGTCCTTTGATGGCGACGCCGTATTCTGTAATCGCTTTGAGGGTGTCTTCCGGCAAATATTGAAAGGTTCCGTACTTGTCGCAAGCTTCGTCCCCGGCGTAGATTTTGAACCAGGTGATTTTCCGGCGATCGCCGTAAGCCGCTTGTACCGCCGCATCGAAGACCTTTTGAGACGCGGGCCACAGATCCACCCCCGTCCCGTCACCGCGAATGAAAGGGATGATGGGGTTGTCCGGAACGATGGGTTCGCCATTTTCAAAGGTAATGCGATCGCCCGTTGTGGGAGGAGTAATCTTGTCGTACATACTGCAGGTTAACTTGAGTTTAAGCTGAGCCGATCTTTCTTTGGTAGGCTACCAGATCTATCCGGGTTGAGAAAGATCGTTTACAAACAACCGAGGTTCTGCAGTTATGCTGTCTCTGGGGACTAGAGGCGATCGTAAAATAGCGACACCAAAATAGTGAAAGAGGCGAAAAGCTCTTACACGCTTCTCGCCTCTTCAATTGGGACTCTCGCTATTCAGTTCAGACTTATGGCAAGACTAGATTTAGGCGTCTTTGTTCATTTTGCGGCGACGGGCGGCAACTAAACCACCGAAACCGAGCGCCAAGCCAGCCATCGTGGTCGGTTCGGGAACTGCAACGGGTTCGCCACCGCCACCGGGTTCTTCAGCCACCGGGCCTTCCGGTTCGCCAACATTGGGTTCTTCAACCACGGGTTCTTCCGGTTCGCTACCGCCATCTCCGGGGTTGGTCACGACCACGGTATCGGGAGCCGTACCCAAGGTTTTGCTGCTCAAACTACGAGAACCATTGGGGTCGCCGACGCTCATCATGCGGACGCCAAAGGTATCGCTGGTGAAGTCGCTGAGGCTGACGCCAGAAACTTGGAAGGTCACGGTTCGATAGTCATCGCCACCAGAAATTCCTTGCGAACCAATTTCGATACCGGAGGTGAACGACGCACCGGAACCATTCAACTTGGCAGAGTTACCGATACGACCCAAATCGCTGGCCGTACCTTCAATAGCAGTGATCGGTCCACCAGAAACGGGGGTAATGGTCGCTCCACCGGGCAGATTCATGAACACGCCACGCAGGTCGCCGATGTACCCAGTCGATCCGGGAACCACGTTGACCGTAACTTCAACGGTACCTTCTGCCATACCGTCGTCAGACAGTTTAATCTCGACGGTGGGATAGTTCTCGGTATTGCTATTCGTAACGTCGCTCAGGTTGACGGTTAATTCATCGGCTTTCGCAGGAGCGGCGAGGAATGCGGCGGAAGCAAGGGCGAATCCAGCAGTGGTCAGAACGGTTTTGGCACTCATGGCACGTTTCGGTAAGTAAGACATTGGCAACCCCTCTTTTGGTCAGTTAAGTTTTTCTTGTTTACTTAGGATGCTACCCTTTTGGATTCGGGTAAATAATTGTATCTATGGCGGGTGGAGATGTAGAGCTTTAAGCTCCGTCACTTCACTTGTTTTCGCTTGTTGGATTCAGTATGTCACTCCTTCGATGCCCTTGTCATCCCCTTATTGCATTCTTTATTGAAGCTATATAGAACTGGATTCTTATGTAAAGATTGGGCAAGGTCGAGGGATATCCGTGGAAATACGGATGTCATTTGTCAATTTTTTTTCTCGCTTCAGTTTGCGCCAATTTGATTCGTTTTGTTTCAGTGTTTACCCCGAGGTTTGGCCTCAAAGAAAGCCGTTTATTTAGGGATGTAAATTGAAGGCAGATTTCAGGGGAAATAAAAAAGAGCCGAGGCTTGAAACAGCACTCGGCTACGAAGTAATTTTAGAAAGGAATCCGTTGGAGATCGAAATCGGTGGAGTAGGGATAAAAACGATCGGGTGAGTTGCAGCACTCTATTTTTATCGGTTACAAAGCCAGAGTTCCCCAAAAGGAGGTGGGTTTACAGTTCTCTCGATTTATTTTAATATCAACAACTCCCGGGGAAAGAGGGAGAGGAATTTAAGAGATGAAGGGGAGAAAGGCAAGGCTCGTACGGAAAGAAGGAGCGGGAAAATAGAGGGTAGAGTTCGTCAGGCGATCGCGCGAGAAGGGACTCGAAGTTTTGAGAGTTTGAGTAGCTGTTCTCGGGAGGGGAAGTTGGCTCGCGATCGCGCTCGCTGTTGGTCGTGGGAAGGGGGAATCGGGAGTGAATTGAGAGTGTAATAGAATGGGGTAGAAGCTTGTGGAGAAGTTGGGCGATCGCGATCGCCTTGTTGCTGAGGTCAACCCCGATTTAGGGGAACAGTTATCCGAGCGAAGCTCAAGGATCGATCGCGATCGCAATGGCACCCAAACCAACAGGCTAAAAGAGTGAAATTGAAGGAAATTTTGCCGGAGCGTCGGCACGGTAGCGAAGTGAAAAAGAGCGCAAACATCAAGGGCATTTCCATCAAAAAGCGAAATTTTGACTGGTCGAGGTGCATCGATCCGAGTATGGCAGGGCGACCCGAGCAAAAACATCCGCCAAATTGCTGAACCGGAGCGCCAGGGCGATCGCCCCTAGCCATTGGGACGGGGAGAACCTATACAGAAGGGGCGATCGAGAAATAAGTTAATTTTAGAAAAGCTATTAGAAACAATAATGCTACAGCTTGAGGGCGCAAAGCTGGCGATCGCCCTCCAGTGGCGATCGTCGATCTCCGAGAATGGGGGTGGAAGGTGCAAGCAGAATAGACAAACCGATGCTAATTTCTTCAGACGACGCCCCTACAGATAAAGATCGAAGACCAGAGTGGGCGATCGAAACCTTGGGCGAGGCGGCCTGAGTAAGGCAGACTAGAGAGGGAGGATCGCCTCGCCAAAACTCAGGGGCGGGTTGCCGTGTTGGTTGAGGGGAATGATTTCCAGTTCACCAGTTCAATTGATATCAAATCGATGGCGCAGCGTTGTTTTTCCACAGAAGGCTTGCAAGTTAAAAAGAGATTTTAGCCAGAATGTAGGTGCAGTGGCCCAATCAGATGAAACGAATTTTAATCGTTGATGACGACCGAACCTTGCGAATGGTGTTGAAACGCCATTTGGAAAACCAGGGATATTTAGTCGAGGACGTGGGGTCGGGAACCGAAGCCTTGAAAGTATTCCAGCGAGATCCCCCGCCCGATTTGGTCGTGTCGGACGTGATGATGCCGAATATGGACGGATTTGAATTCTGTCGGCGGTTGCGGGGGAGTCCTTCGGGGCAGTTAGTGCCGTTTATTTTCTTATCGAGTAAAAGAGATCTCGACGATCGCATCGAAGGGCATTCCATTGGAGCCGACGATTACGTGATCAAACCCTTCGAGCCCTTAGAACTGGTGGCCAAAATCGAAGCCCAGTTAGAGCGATCGCGGCGGATCCATGCGGAAATGATTCGCTTGATGCAACAAGTGACCAATCGCGCCGGAATTTCGGGAGCGATCGCCTCCGCAGCCGCCAAAATCGACGGCGACGGGCACTCCAGCCAAAAACTGGCGGCGAACGGGAATGACCCCTTGGGTTCGGGGGAATCCTCCGTCCCCCGAGAAGAGCGGGAGGAAAACAGCGAAGACTTCGTACCCGAACCCCTCCCGTTAACCCCCGCCGAAGCCCGAGTATTTTGGGAAGTGATTCAGGGCTACACCAACAAACAAATCGCCGATCGCCTGTTTATCAGTCCGCGCACGGTACAAACCCACCTGAGTCACATTTTGAGCAAACTCGACGTCGAAAACCGCGCCCAACTGGTACGATTTGCCTTTGAAAATGGATACCGACCCCCAGCCGAACCCGAAAACCGATCGTCCTAATCCCAGTTCGATTTACGAGTTAGCGGCCCTACAACAGGCGATCGCCGCGCAACCGCAACGCTGGCGACCCTTAGTTTTTACCAACGGCTGTTTCGACCTCCTACACGCCGGACACGTGCGCTATTTAGCCGCCGCCAAACACTACGGGCGATCGCTCGTCGTCGGACTCAACAGCGATCGCTCGGTCAGTCGCCTCAAACCTCCTCAACCCGGTCGCCCGCCCCGTCCCCTCGTCCCCCAAGCCGAACGGGCGGAAATTCTCGCCGCCCTCGAAGTCGTGGATGCAGTCGTCATTTTTGAAGAAATGACCGCCATTCGGACGATCGCCGCCCTCAAACCGGAGATTTACGTCAAAGGAGGGGATTACGACCGCGATCGCCTCCCCGAAGCCCCTACCGTTTTAGAATATGGAGGTCGGATCGAATTGATTGCCATTGAGATTCCCCGTTCGACCACGGCGATCGTCGAGGGAATTTTACGCGGGAGCCATCGAGAGGGAACCACAGTGGGAGAATGGGAATAACACCCAAGCGCCAAAATGCGATCGAGGGCGTAGCGGACAACTCGATTCCCCAAGCGATCCTCGGCGAGCGGCGATCGCGACGGGTAGAGCCTGTTCCCCAATGCCCGAGATTGAATTTTCGAGCGCAACCCCTAAGTAGCAACCCGATTTCAATGGCTTTATGACTGACTCGACGACTTCCCCAGCTTTAGACAATGACAACGCTTTAAACGAACTGAAAAACCAATTAACATCGACCTCTGAAAAAACGCAACTCCAGGCGATCGCCCAGCTCTCAGAAGCGGGCGAAGCGGGTTTGGAACTGTTGCAAGGGTTTCTGCTCGAACGGCGACCAGCCGAACCGACCGTAGCTTCGGGAAAAGCGTATCAAGTGCTTTATAACGCCGAGGTTCCCAGTGCCCGAGAATTTTTACAGAGCCATTTTCCGGACGGATTGATTCCCTTAGACGGGGACGGGGCGATCGCCTTTCGCGACGTCCAAACTCACCTGGCGGCCCTGGAGTTTCAGGAAGCCGACCGCTTGACCGTGCAAACCTTGTGTCAGTTGGCCGGAGACGCTGCGCAAGAGCGAAAATGGCTGTATTTTACCGAAGTCGATCGCATTCCCAGCGACGCCCTGCAAACCCTCGATCGGCTGTGGCGCATTTATTCCGAAGGCAAATTCGGATTTTCCGTCCAACGCGAAATTTGGTTGGGGGTCGGCAAAAATTGGGATAAAATGTGGCCGAAAATTGGCTGGAAAGAGGGCAATCACTGGACGCGCTATCCGAATGGGTTTACCTGGGATCTGAGCGCTCCCAAAGGTCACCTGCCTCTGTCGAATCAGTTGCGCGGCGTTAGAGTCATCGAACGCTTGCTCTCCCATCCCGCCTGGGAATAATAAAGAATATAACAAGACGCGATCGCGCGCTTGGGGGTGCATCCCTCGGGTCATTCCCGAGGAGGGTCCCCCTCGGAGGCGATCGCGCACCATTGAGATCCCTCGATCGGCGGATTGCATAGATTGCGCTTTCGACCACACCGGGAGAAGAGGTGGGGGAACAGACGACCTCGTTTTCCGATCTCCAAGCGGTAGGACAGTGGGCGATCGAAACTAATTTGAATCCAATGGCGAGGATGCGGCCATCTAGGGTGCGGACAACGGATCTGGGGTGCGATCGCCGTACTCCAACTGACCGCTTGGGCTGTAGATCGCAGAAGAAAAATATGGGAGTTCCCGAACATCTTGACCTTACTCGTGTCCGTCGCGAGACCGTTTCCCCTTTGGAAGCGCAACGACTGGCGGCGATCGAGCGATGGGGATTGCTCGAAGCCGATATCGTGCCGATTTTTGAAGAGGCTACCCAAAAAGCTGCGGAATTTCTCGGCATTCCGATCTGTACGGTCGGTATTGTCGATCGCGAACGCGAATATTTGCGGGCGGGGGTGGGGTTGGACGAACTCGACCTGCCCCCCCACGCCGACGGCGAATACGCGATCGCCCGAGCCGATTCGTTGAGCAATCGGACTGTGGCAACCGGGCAAGTCTGTGCGATTCGCGATACGGCGAGCGATCCGGACTTGGCGCGGCTGAGTTGGGTTCGCGACTACGGGATCCGCGCCTATTTAGGATTGCCCTTGCACGCCAGCGACGGTTGCTGTGTCGGCACCTTGGCGGTGATGGATCTGGCGCCGCGTACTTTTAGAATCTCCGAGATTCAGTTTTTAGAAATGACTGCTCGCTGGATGATGAGCGAAGTGGAACGGCGACGTTCTCTCGGAATCGGTCTCGGTTGCATGGCGCGGACTCGGGCTAATTCCGAACGGACTTTGTTTCAGTTGAAGCTCAAAGCTCTGGAATTTCTGACCCAGGAACTGCGCAATCCCCTGACGACGATGATGGGGATGGCTCAAGTTCTCAATCAGGAAGTTTACGGGCCGGTGAAACCGAAGCAAAAAGAATATCTCAATATCATTTACAGTAGCGGTGAATATTTACTGTCGTTAATCGATCAAATTCTGGCTTTGCGCAAGCTCGACGACGCGATCGGAGTGTTGAATCCGATTGCCGTCGATGTGGAAATGCTCTGCCAGCAGGCGATCGACCAACTCGATGCGATCGCCAAACGACGGGATCAAGAAATTCACTTGTCCGTGGAACCGGGCGATCGCATTTGGCGCCTGGATAAGACGATCGTCCGTCAAATTCTCTACCACCTGCTGTTTAAGTTGATTCAAGTGGCTAATCCCGGCGGCGTGGTGCGCGTTCACGTCTCGCGCAAGGGCGATCGGTTGAAAATTGCCCTGTGGCTGTCTCATCCTTGGTTGGATGAGGGCTTGCCTCCCCCTGACTTGTTTTCCTGTTCCCTGGTTACTGGGGAGAGTCCCAGTCCCGTTGCCGTAGCGGTTTCGGAGGGGGTGGTGTCGGACTCGGAAGCGACGGTCGGCGCGATCGCCCCCGAGAGTGCGGCGCGACGGACGGTGAACGAAGCCAGCCACGAACAGATCGGCTTGTTGCTCAGTTGCGACCTCGCCGAACTGCACGGGGGGACGATCTCCATTGAAGGATCCTCGGAATTGGGCTATCGATATGTGTTGAGTCTGCCCCGCACGAGGAACGTTGAGGAAATTTCCTAGGCGATAGGGTTGACAAAATATATAAACCGTGGTATATGCAGGAGTCGAACTGAGGACGGCGCTAGTCAGTCCTTTCCCTTAACAGAAGGGTTCCGGCTGAAGTAATGTTATTGCAACGTATTGTTAGCACCGTAGTTTGAGGAGAAGAGATTGAGTAACGTGTGGTCCTCATTTCGATGGATGGCCGACCGAATGGGCGGCGTCTTTCTGCCTCTGGTAGCGTTTTCGTCCGATTTGGCCTTAGATCGTTGGGCGAGTGGGAGTTGGCTGCATCGGATCGTCGGTTGGCTGCGCGATTGGCGTGCGGGAAGTTGGTTGATGCAGTGGGCCGAGGCGATCGCCGTCGGTTTGGTCGCCTTGTCGTTTGTCCTCGGGCCGTTCGTTTCCACCACCTTAATTGGAGTGCTGCTGCTCGCCTCGGGCGCCTATTGGGCGTTGCTGACGGTTTCCGACTCGGGAGAGAGCGGTTTTACGCCGATTCACTTGATGCTGTTTCTCTACTGGGGAATTGCGACGATCGCCACGGCGATGTCCCCGGTGAAGCAGGCGGCGTTTAGTGGCTGGGTTAAGTTAACGCTCTATCTGGTGTTGTTTTTATTGATGGCGCGGGTACTGCGATCGCCGCGCGTGCGATCGCTGTTAATTGCGGTTTACCTGCACGTTGCCACGATCGTCAGCGTCTACGGTTTGCGCCAGTGGTTTTTCGGCGCCGAAGCTTCGGCAACCTGGAGCGATCCGAACTCCCCCGGTTCCGAGGTGACCCGGGTTTACAGTTATTTGGGCAATCCCAATCTATTGGCGGGATATCTTTTACCCGCCGTCATGTTGAGCGTGGCGGCGATCTTCATGTGGCGCCGCACGTTGCCGAAAGCGTTGGCGGTGACGATGACGGCGGTCAACGGAGCCTGTTTAATCCTCACGTTCAGTCGCGGGGGCTGGATCGGCTTGGTGGTCGCCCTGTTCGTTTTAACCCTATTGTTTGTAGACTGGTGGAGCGTGCGCCTCCCCGAGCAATGGCGAGGGTGGGCCGTTCCGGCGGTGTTGGGATTGACCGCCGCCACGATCGTCTTGGCGGTGGCGCTGGTCGAACCGATCCGCGATCGCGTCTCGACGATTTTCGCCGGACGGGAAGATAGCAGCAATAATTTCCGGATCAATGTTTGGGAAGCGGTCTTCGAGATGATCCGCGATCGCCCGATTATCGGGATCGGACCGGGGAATAATGCCTTTAACAAAATTTATCCCCTCTACATGCGCCCGAAATACACGGCCTTGAGCGCCTATTCGATTTTCCTCGAAACTGCGGTCGAAATGGGGTTTATCGGCCTATTCGCGCTCTTGTGGACGATCTCCGTCACGATTTATCAAGGAATCGTACAACTGCACCGCCTGCGCGATCGCGCCGACCCTCAAGGGTACTGGCTGATGGCAGCCCTGGCGATCGTCGCGGGGATGCTCGCTCACGGTTTGGTGGATACGGTTTGGTATCGTCCGCAAATCAATATTTTATGGTGGTTGGCGATCGCGATCGTCGCCAGTTTTTATCGGTCGTCGGCGTCATCCGAAGGTAACAATTCCGCTCAAAGGTGGGGGGTCGAGGGATAGTTCCCCTTGAGGCGATCGCCACGGTAAACCGTAGAATTCGAGCGAAGATAAACTGGAATTTTCACTGAAATATCCGTGTATTCTGGCTGACCAGTTAAGATGGAAAACAGCCAGTACGAAGATCGAGGGGGGCGTCGAGATCGCCTCGGCAGCGTTCCCATACCGGGGGGCTTGTCCCTTCCTACGATCGCGATCGAGTCACAGAGATAGATTCCAGGCACCAATTATTTCATTTAAAGTCTAAACTTTTTAAAGCACTTGTAGACTTGCACTGAGCCGGGTTGGGAATCGACCGACTCGAAGAAAAGGGGAATTGAGCCAACACCTGCCGCCTGAAGCCTCTGGCTGAGATCTCGCCTTGGCTCACCCCACTCGCCATCCACTCGCGCACTCGACTCGGATTCCCTGCGATCTCTTCTGTTTGTTAATGTTTGTTAAATTTTAAAAATCGACTGCCCAACGTTGCTCCACTGCCAGTCAGGGTCACTCGATTGAGTGCAAAATCTACTCGTCTTTGCTCGATCTCCGATTCGGTGACAGCCTCATTGTTTTGGCAACATTTGCCCACATCGCTGTAACATAAGCAGTAACATAAGTCGGGAAAACAGATCTCAATTTACGATGTTGGATTAACTTTTGTTGCACTTGGGGCTTGCATCATTATCGCCTAGAAACTTCCTATGGTTAAGCCTGGTCAATCCTCGTTTCGTCGCATCCTCTTATCGCGAATTCTCCTATTGAGCGTACCTGTATTGCTTTTGGGAGAATACGTTACCTATCGCAAGGCCCGTTCTAGCTTGCTCGAAACGGCCCGCCAAAATTTGACCGAAAGCGCGATTCGGAAGGGAGAAAGCATCGAAGCTTCGATTCAAGCCCTACAAGCCAACTTGCTGACGGCGAGCGAAACTGCCGTCCTCAAATCCGGTTCGCCTCAAGAATCGCAAGCTTTTGTCGAGCGATTGGCCGAGCAGTTGCCGACGAAAGTTCAGTGCGTTCAATTGCGCGATTTGAATAACGATCGCATCATTGCCAGCAGTTGCGGCGATCGCCCTCTCGGCAGTATCGAGACAAGTTGGTGGTCGCACTCTCCCGACGCTTCGAGCAATCCGATTTCTAAAGTACGGGTGACGACTTTTTTGCCGGAAGAAGACCCCCCCAATACGGGGACGGATCTAATATCCGGCGAACCTGTCAACGAAGGACAGTTGCGCTTGCGCCTGTACGCTCCGGTGTACGCGAGCGATCGCTATTTGTACGCCCCGGATACCCCGGGAACCCCCGATTACGCTTTGACGATCGAATCGCGCCTGGGACAGCGCGCCAGCGATCGCCGCTTCGAACCCGGTTCCCTGACGGGCTACACCGTCGTCATCGACCAAAACGGCACCATTCTCGAACATGCCAACGACCCCGATCGCGTCGGACGCAACATCAAACAAGAAAAAGACGCCAAACGCCTCGAAAGCATCGTCCGCAATGCCATTTCCGGACGGCAGGACTTCCTTCACCTGTTCGGCTTGGACAAAGCGGGAGTCGAACTCATTTGCGGCTATACCGCCATCACTAGCCCCTTGAGTCACGGCGGTGGCGAGCAGAAATGGATCATTTTGGCAGTGACGCCCCTCGACAGCGCCCTCGCGGGACTCAAGCAAATTCAACAAGTCTTATTTACCCTCATTCTGGGCCTGTTGGCGGCTAATTTACTGGCGACTTTGTACCTGACGCGGGATTTAGCCCTGCCGATCGAAAAATTACAAGATTATGCCTTAAATATCCAATGCCGTTCGACGAGCGATCGCGTCCCCCACAATCTGCGGATTCGCGAGTTCAATCGCTTGGCGGAAGCCCTCGACGTGATGGTCGATCGCCTCAAAGCCTGGGCCGAAGAACTAGAAAGCGCCTGGAAGGAAGCAAAGGCGGCCAATCAACTAAAAAATGAATTTTTGGCGACCATTTCCCACGAGTTGAGAACTCCCCTCAATGCAATTATCGGTTGCATTCGCCTGGTACGGGACGACTGCTGCGACGATCGCGATGAGGAAATCGAATTTCTGCAACGGGCCGACGATGCGGCGATTCACCTGTTAAATATCATTAACGATATTCTCGATATTTCTAAAATTGAGGCCGGAACCCTTTCAGTTCTGATCGAACCTGTCGATGTTAATAAAATCATTCAGGAAGTCATCGACATTCAAGAAGAACCGATTCAACAAAAAGGTCTCAAACTGACGGTGACCGAATCGACCGAACCCCTGACGATCGAAGCCGATCCGGCCAAACTCAAACAAGTGCTGATCAATTTGATCGGTAATGCGATTAAATTTACCGACACGGGGACGATCTCGATCTCCACGCGCAAGGAAACGGCGCAGACCCACAACGGTGACGATCTCGCCGACGGGTCGAAATCTTCACGGGTGGTTATCAGTATCCAGGATACGGGGATCGGAATTGCCCCGGACCAACAGCAAAAGCTGTTCCAACCTTTCGTGATGGTGGACGGGACTAAAACTCGCAAACATGGCGGAACGGGTCTGGGATTGGCTATCTCTCGCAATTTGATCGAGTTGATGGGCGGCGCGATCGCCCTGTCGAGCCCGGGAATCGGTCAAGGAACGACCGTTGAAATTAGTCTGCCCCTGCTCGATATCTGGTCTGAGGGAGAAGATCGCCCCCAAGACGGTCTCGATTCCCCGGAGTTGAGAACGATGTCCGGGGTCAGACCGGAGGAGAGTTAGAGGCGATCGCGTTGTTGACGGCTCGATCCGAGCGGTCGTTCGCGAAGTGACTCCTCGGGAGGATCTGCGACTAGGAAATCGAGACCTCGCGCCCGCCTTCTTGCAGGGAAAGGGTTAAGGCATTGAGAATTTCAACTAATTTCGCAGCAAAGGCACCGTCGGAGGTGGCGATCGCTGCGGGATCGTCGATCCATCGGACAAAGCGATCGCACACTTGCGCGAGGGGTTCGTCAGTCCCTACGGGAATGATTTCCGTGCCTTCGTCGTCGGGACTCCAGCGATCGCCCCGACGCTCCAATCTGCCCCGCTTGAAGGTTAGGGGAGCTTCTCGGGCCATTTCGTCGAAAATTAAGGTCCCGCGATCGCCGACGACTGCCAATCGTCTCTGTTTGTCCGGATTCGACCAGCACAGGTGAATGCACCCTTGAAAGCCACTCCCATAGGTCACCGTCGCCCAGACTAAATCGGCGAGTCCTTGGGGGTACAAACTCCTGGCAACGGCATCGGCTTCGGTCATCTGGGGCTGTAGCCAAATTTGACCCGTAGCGCGGGCGCTGACCGGGGTTTGACCGAGCCAGGTATTGAAAATGACCAGATCGTGAATGGCTAAATCCCACAAGGCATCGACATCGCCCCGGACCGGACCGAGGTGGGTTCGGGTCGCATAGCCGTAACGGAGGGACCCGACCCGGGCGATCGCCTCTTTTCCGGCGCTAACGGCGGGATGAAACAGGTAAGTATGGTCTACGAACAGGCGGCGATCGCGCTGGCGGGCTAAATCGGCGAGTTCGACGCACTGGCGCGGATCGAGGGTGAGGGGTTTTTCTGCCAATACGTGGCAGTTGCGCTTTAAGGCGCTCAGGATTAACTCGTAGTGGGTCGAGGCGGGAGTGGCGATCGCGACGGCATCGAGAACCCTCAACTTTTCAACTTGTTGCCAATCTGTCGCCAGCAACACGGAACTGTCCTCATCCAAGCGCGATCGCACCTCAGCCAGTCGTTCCGGATGCGGATCCACCACCGCCACCACTCGCGTGCGCGGATGACGGACAAAATTGCGGATCAGGTGAACTCCCCAGCGCCCCGCACCTAAAATCGCGATGGAAATCGATCGATCGGACATCTTCTAACATCGAGTAAGTGAACTGTGGGGACGTTACCTTGCGATCGCAACGCCCGTTCTCGCCTAAGACGGAAGCGCTTGCGCCTGTTGCATTTCCACGAACGCCATCCGCGCCGCCGCCTGTTCTGCCGCCTTTTTCGTCCGTCCCTGTCCGTAACCGCGACGGGTTCCTTGAAACCACACTTCAGCCTGAAACCGTTGGGGATCGGCGTGAACTGTACTCGTTTCGCGGACGCGATATTCCGGCAGCATTTGATAGCGGCTTTGGGTCAATTCTTGCAAGGCATCTTTATAATTTTGCAAGGCCGGATCGCAACGAATTTGTTCGGCTAATTCTTTGAAGTGTTCGTCTAACCACGGGCGAACGAGGTCTAAAGAATGGGTGCTTAAATAGAGTGCCCCTAAGGTTGCTTCCAGGGCATCGGCTAAGCGCGATTGTCGTCCGTTGCGATCGCCCGCCGCCCCCGGAGAGAGCAGTAAATAGCGCTCTAATCCGTAGTTGTCCGCAATTTTCGCTAACATGCGATCGCTCACCAACAGCGATCGAATCGAAGCCAATTCGCCCACTTTGGAATCGGGATAGCGTTCGTCGAGATATTCCGCCGCCGCCATCCGCAACACTGCATCCCCGACAAACTCCAGGCGATCGTAATTCATTTCCGACGAAAAACTCGGATGAATTAAGGCGAGATCTAACAACTGCCAGTCGATCGGATCTTGAGGGGAAAGCCCCAATTTTTGGATGAGTTTTTCCAGTTCCCTTTGGCGTTGGGGATGATTTAGAGTCATATCCAGCACAATCTATGTGGAAATCGTCGTCCGGGAAACAAAACCGCCCCGAATTCGACGATCGCGATCGTCAAAAAATCGAGAGAAAGTAAAGAGTAAGCCGGGTTCTGTTCTGCACTTCCCGAGGGAAGCACAGGGCGGTTATCTATCTGGGACGCCTGTTACCAGACGCCTCAAGCGGCTCTACTAACGGGAACCGGGAAAAGACCAACCTTAGTTCCCTCTTACCTTGCTTCCAACCGGGGTTTACCGAGCCAGCGCCTCTCGACGCTGCTGGTGCGCTCTTACCGCACCTTTGCACCCTTACCTGTTAGCAAGAATCCGGAAAACGACGCCCGAAGACGACGCCCGAGCTCGTTCTTGCTTCATCGGCGGTATGTTTCTGTGGCACTCTCCTCACGGTCACCCGCACTGGGCGTTACCCAGCAAGTTCGGTCTTTCGGAAGCCCGGACTTTCCTCAGATCCCCATGTTTGAGAATCTGCAACCACCTACTTTTACTTTCTCCCGATTTCTAGTTTATACCATTTTAGATTTCAGATTTTAGATTTCAGATTTCAGATTTTATTCAACGGGTATGAATTGAAAATCTTAGATGGCGCGATCGCGGCGATCGCCGCCGGGTTGACTCCGCGCGATTTTGACGTCTATTTTCTCTTTTCTTTTTCTTGTCTCCACGGTAGGGTTTCCGTCCACGGTAACGGTTCGACTACAAACTGACAGCTCAAGGGAATTGGACGGGGGGCGATCGTCGAGACTTCACTCGCCGCAAAGCGAAAAGCCAAAGATAAATAAAAATAAAATATTTCTAACTTCGGCTGAGATCGATTCTTTTTTTTGTCGTCTTTTCGATCGGGTTTGAGTTTGGAAAAATCGACAAAGGTGCGGGCAATAGCGAGGGGCGAACTTTCAGAGTTTCTCCGCAAACTGCTTTCGCTGGCGATCGGTTGAACTAAGGTGCGTTTGGCGGGAATGACACTATTGACTTGGGGAGAAAGTAAATCTAAAGTCATCCCGGGAATAATCCTAACAATTCGGTGCGATCGCCCCTCCAAATCGATCGCCGCACTCGCATCCCAATCGATATAAAGCTCGCGATCGCTTTTGTTACTAATTTTGAGTTCTAAAAACTTGAATTCGTCGAGATTGTATCTTTTTTCTAGCTTCACGTCAATTTCGATCGCCCCTTTGAGCTGCTGGGTTTCGAGCTGCTTTTCGAGAAAGGGGCGATCGAAACGAATCATTATTTGGTGTACGAATAAGGAGGCGATCGCCCGCGCTATAACGGTTACCACGCAGACTAAATAGAACGTCAGGATAATTAAATCGAATCCGGTCATTTCCGGTTATTCATTTTCTATTTTTCAGTTTTGAATTTGTTTTACACTTTTAAAATTTACTTTTCGCTTCCGAGTTTCGCGATTGGTAATGAGGACAGTCCCGACACGGACCACTTGGATTGACCGCACAACGAATGTAAGCCGAACGCGCGTTAAATTGACAGGTCGGATCTCCGGTCACTTCTCCAATTCCTTCGAGATAACGGCGATCGCCTGTAAAAGGCGTTCTCCCCGGAATTCTAACCACGGGAATTTCTCTAGCCCGGATTAAATTTTCACGCGCTCTAACTTGCGCCTTTCGCATGACCCACAACGAAAACAGAGGTGGGGCGATCCCCAAGATAAAAACGGCAAGAGTTTCTAACATGACAATTGCTCCTAACACTGACCAATTAGCTTGCAATTCTCCGATCTATATTCTCCGATCTATTATAAATTTATGCGATCGTCATCGACCTACTTGACTTGACTTACTTCTGTACCAATTTTGGCGGCGATCGTGAATCAAAAACTACAATTAAAACTTATTTTTGCTATAAATCTCTGCGATCGCCCTGCTTGAGATTGTATTATAACTCCAGTCCAAACATTAAACACAGTCATCTTATTTTCCTTTTTGCTCTTAAAAGATACATCATCTCTCTGGTATTTTCTCCTCTTGCTTTTTGTCTCTTCCCGCTTGACTGTTCCCTTCCCCTATCCTGTAGCATGTTCCTCAATACAGCAATTGGTGCTGTCATGAGGGATAAGAGGCAAAGATTCCCCCAACCCCCTTAAAAATCCCCCTAAATCCCCCTTGTTAAGGGAGATTTAGGGGAATCGAAATGTACCGCCCAATAGCAAAAATGTAGGTTTACATTTTCAATAAAAACGCTATATTAAGGCTGAAAAATCAACAAAATTTCACCAAATGACTGAATAATTGCCTAAAATCTCAGTGGTAGATGTACTCAATTGGGTTTCCCATGTCAGACAAAAATATACCTTTTACGAATTACTTGCCCGATATTGTCGCCCCGGAAGAGGAGGAAGAGTCTTATGTAGACTACTTCTACGACGAACCGGGAAGTGCGCCAGGAACGCTCAATATTGAAGAAGATGCAACCCCTTCAACGATTGTCCTGATTGACTACACCGAAAGCAAAGCAACGCGGAAAGTTCTACCCACTCCTGACGCCTGTCATCCCTATTTAGAGAGTCAGTCCGTCTCGTGGGTAGATGTTCAAGGTCTGGGAAGTGAAGCAGTTTTACAACGGTTGGGAGATGTTTTTAAGTTACATCCTTTGCTGTTAGAAGATATTGTTAATGTTCCCCAACGTCCGAAAGTTGAAGATTACGAATCTCAACTTGTTATTATTGCTTGGATGGTGATGCTTAACGAAGAAAAAGAAGATCCGGATGACGAAGCATTTATTAGCGAGCAAGTTAGTTTTGTTTTGAGTCAAAACTATCTATTAACCGTACAAGAAGAACCGAAACACGATAGTTTTGACCGGGTACGCGATCGCATTCGCTTTAATAAAGGAACGATTCGCAAATACAAAGCAGATTATCTCGCTTATGCCCTCATCGATGCCATTATCGATGGTTTTTTTCCCGTTCTCGAAGAGTATGGAGAACAAATCGAAAATTTGGAGAATGAAGTTGTTGCCAATCCTACGCCGAAAACATTAGGAAAGATCTATAAAATTCGTCGAGATTTACTCGCTTTGCGGCGCGCAATTTGGCCGCAACGAACGGCTATTAATAATTTAATTCGGGATGGTAGTGATTTAATTACTCCGGAAGTCAGGATTTATTTACGGGACTGTTACGACCACGCTATTCAAGTTTTGGATATGGTCGAAACTTATCGGGAATTAGCCGCCGGATTGATGGATGTTTATCTATCTTCCGTTAGCAATCGGATGAATGAAGTGATGAAATTGCTAACGGTTATTTCTACAATTTTTATTCCTTTAACTTTTGTGGTTGGAGTTTATGGAATGAATTTCAATCCCGAACGATCGCCCTGGAATATGCCGGAATTAAATTGGTATTGGGGTTATCCAATGGTTTGGTTGGTGATGATCGCGATCGCCTTGTCTCTAATTTTCTTGTTTTGGCGTCGGGGATGGTTTGAAAATTTTTCTTCTGTAGATGAAGATTAAAATTAATGGGCTTAATAGGCTTTTTAAGTCTTAAAATTAGGCATTAGGCGGCGATCGCGACTTCCAGCCATTTAGGATAGGCAAAAGAAGCAGATCGGGATAAGTGTAAGTTATCGGGATAAGTCTGGCTTAAATGAGTAGCTACAATCTCTAAACTATCCCAGAGTAGGGGGGCTTCGCCGAAGGCTTCTAGCGCCAAAGTCCACCATTGTTGTCCGTCGATCGCTAATTTTGTCAGTTCTAAATTGCACCCCGTACCGTTCATTTCTGAGAAGGAAATAGGGGCGATCTCGCGATCGTTCGCGATCGCATATCTACGCTGAACTCTCGTTTTTTCTACCCCGATCCAACGTCCGTTATTCAATACATAATTGGGCAAATTGGCGTGTAGTCCTTCGCAAATTGATTTTTCCCAAAATTCTGCATAGCCTTGCCAGCGATCGCCAAAATGAACTAACCCACCCCCATTTTGACGCCATTTAATTTCTAAGCGTCCTTGTCGGAGTTTGAGGTTAAAATAATCGTGACCCGGAAGAAATAAATAGAGGTCTTCTCGGGTTTCTGGCGGGGTGCGATCGCCTCCCGGACATCGGAGATCGAACCAATCGGCGATCGCTTTCGGTGGCGTTCCGGAATGAAACCAACGTAGTTCTACGGTTGGAAAAATACTCATTTTTTTCCAATATTGGAGTTGTCAATTTTACGGACTTAATCCACTCAGTTAAGCTGTTCTTTCCGTGGGAATACAATTGCAATGTAGGTGAGGCGATCGGCTATTGAACTGGGCGAACAGTTTGGACGAAATCCAACCATTTTGGAATTTTAGATCCGACTAAATCGAGGACGGGAATCTCTTGATATTGAGTTCGAGATTGCCGTTCGCCTATACTATAGACGAGGGTTGTCGTTTCGGTATAACTCAATTCAAATTCAGAAGCAATTGCTCTCGCTTCGCGACAACTAATTTCAAACATGCCCATGTCGATATTGCCACCCCCAGCAAAATAATACCAAGAAACACCAGGAGACCAACCGCGATCGCATAAAATTCGAGTAACCTCGTACATTTTGGCAATATGAACGTCGTAAAGTCGTAAGTCTCCACCATAAGCTGATTGGGTCGTGTCGCGGTTGGGGACAATTAATTGCGCGACACCTTCATCTAATAGAATGGTCATCGGTAAGGCGGGGGCTTGACTTGTGGTTTGCGGTTCTCGAATGGGTCGAATAAAGTTGCGATTGGCACGAACATAGCAGTTTTTCGGTCCGCCTGCATCGAGGGCGCGATCGACAAAAACCCAAGTTTTATCTTGTCGATCCCTAGTCACCGTCCAGCCAGAAGGAAAGCCATAAGCTTTGAAGGTTTCGCCATTTTGAAAGGTTCCGCGAACGGGTAGTCCTCCGATATCGACATTCTCTCCGTAATAAAAAGCAGTATTCATTTCTGCACCGGATCTTCCATCCCCGCGACAATTCAAACCATTGGGATCGGGATCGGTCACTTGCCAATATAAATGACTCGTTCTACCGGAATAATTTCCATTGGCATCGGCTTGGGGTAGGTCGCTGGAGAAAGCTGTTTGACTTGCGCCTAAAAGACCGAAACTTATTGAGAAAAAGATGATGTTTTTAAAAATAGTCTTCATGGGATTTTAGCCATTTTGAATGGTCTAAGGTACGGAATGAATCGATCGATTCTCGCGTAAGTGGGAATGACAGGTTGCGTGGTCTGAATGCAGCGTCGCCGATTGTGGGAAAAACCCTATTTGCTGCCGTATTTGTCTGTCTTTTTTGACGCGATCGCGCTTCCCTATTCACGAGAGAGACCGACACCTCGATCGCCGGACGACGAATTCCCGAACCGGTGAGGCGATCTGATGAGGCGATCTCAATTGTGAATTGTGAGTGACGATCTAAAATGCTTTTGCGGTCGTCTGTCTCGATCTCCGTCTTTAGTATAAGTTGGGGGCGCAACGATAAAACTTAAAATATAATAAAAAATTTATTACTTAGAATAGCTCGATCGCGTCTCGCCCTAGGGAAGCGAGAGGCGATCGCCCCTGGACCCCTATAAAATCACCGTCGGCGCTTGGGGTTCGATATCCGGCACTTCGCCGCCAACTTTGGCACACTGACAGTCGATCGAAGTTGCCCCATGTCGGTTGAGAACCCGCATCAACTCCATTTCGCCGCGACGGGGTAACATCGTTTTCCAAGCCAACAATGCCTCTTTCATCGCCCCCAAGTCTAAGAAATTGCCGTTGCGATGGATCGCCACATCTTCGTTATCGCCGCGCCACCCTTTGGGGACGTAACCGAGGGGAATCAACATCGATCGCTCTACATCGTCTAACAACGCTTCCAAACGACGAAAACGCCCGACGTGAAAATCCTTGGGATTGGCTTCCAGCCACTGTTTCACCGTCGGATCGGCGAACACTTCCTGGCGCAGTTGGGCGATCGCCGCAAACAGGGCTTGATGGGAATCTTTGACGCAAGAGGTGGCGGGAGTGACTACGGACGCGCCATTTCCCGGTCCGGTCCGGTAGCGCGCCGCCATCAACGCCAACTGCTGGACGATCGCCCCGAGGGGATCGAACGTGCGATCGCCCAATTCGTAGGGAACCGTCAGTTCCGGCAGCCGAACGACGACATCGGAGACGGCGATCGTATACATCCAGCCGCGCTCCAAATTCCCCATATACTGGTGCCAATATTGCGCCCCGGAGACGATCGCGTTGCGGTTGTGAGCGTAAATCTGACGGTAAACCAGATCGAAGCGCAACTTTCCGGTAAACTCGTCGGTTACGACAGTGGCAAACCCGAAAGAAAAATGACCCGTCACGAAACCGAACGGCAGGTTTCTGCCCCGTTTCCCGCCGCGCCATCCGAAGGTATGCACTACTAACGCCGTATCCCCTTTATACCAAAGTTCGCGCGTGCGCCGCTTCATATACTCCGGCGTCCTCTCGGTTTCCGGAACGATCGCCCCGTTATTATCTACGAGAGTCTGACGCACTTGACCGACGGGCATCGGTTCCCACTTCGTATCCAAAAAATAATCTAACGTTTCGTCGCGACCCGTCACCATGCGCGTCGGCCCGAGTTGCAGTGCTTCCACGGGTTCGATCGCCTCCACCGCAAAGGTTCCCGACTCGTCAAAGTCGCCGTAAACGTACCATCCCCCATCGTTTAAGGGCGATTTTTCAATATTTTTTATCGAACTTTGTTCTACCGGATCGACGGCGTAAACGGTTCCGGCTTTGGGAAAGCTCATGACCTCGGAGGAGGCATCGAATCCCTCGGTTTTCGGGTTGTAATGGGCGACTCGATAGCGCTTTTCGCCTGCGGGGGCGATAAATTGAATCAGGGCTTTTTTGACCCCGGACAGTTGGATCGGTTCGTCGTCAATTTCGACCACCCAGAGGGGACCGTCCTGTAGCACTTCGACGACATCGAGTTGCACGCGCACGTCGTCGTCGGCGCGACTTCCGGCGAGGGATTCGAGGGGACTCACTTGCTTCCACCCATCGAGGCGGGTGGGGTGAAAGGTGCCGATTTTTTCCATGGTCTGCCAGGTGACTTCATCGAAACGGAGGTCGATGGTGGCGCGATCGATCCAAGTTCGATGGCGGGATTGGGGGTGCCATCTCACCCAAAGGTATTGACCGAGGAGGTGGCGGTAAGCTTTGGGGGCATTTTCCAGGAGGATGAAGACGCCGCCATCGGGGCGACGTTCGGCGTAAAAGGGGAGAATCAGGCGACCACTCCAGGGGGCGACGGGACGATAAAAACGGGAATTGGCTGGGTTCATGGGTTAATGTGAGAAATGACGAACCGTTTTTTTCATTGTAGGGTCGCGGTTGGAGCGATCGCCACGACGGTACGGGCCAGTTTCTCGGGTGTCCCCCGAGGGGGAAGGGGGAAGGCGCGCCCTTCGGGGAAGTCAGGAGATGGCGGCTTGTAATTGCATTTGCAAGGGGCGATCGCCTTGAATGGATAATCCGGAATAGGGGGATTTAAAGGCGATCGGGTTGTCCGGGTCTGGGGACCAGCCGATCCAGCGCGACCCTTCCGGGAGGCGATCGCAACGGTCGGGGTTTTGGGTGAGCCAAATTAAGGGTAAATCGGGGGGGTCGCCGTGGTTGACCGATTCGTGGGGGCTAGCCCCGGCGAGGGCTTCGAGGACGACCCGGTTACCTTTGACCAATCCGGTATCGGCGGTCCACAGTTGGACGTTGAGTTGGGCGCGACTGGCGTAGAAGTATAAGGAGGCGGCGGCGATCGCCGCTTGCTCGAAGTTCTCAAGTTCCCACGCACTGGCCGTATCGAGGGCGATAATCAGTTCCTGACCTCCGGTGGTCACTTCCAACTCGCGCACCCGCAATTCGCCGTAACGGGCGCTGCTGCGCCAGTGGACGAGGCGGGTGGGGTCGCCGAAGCGGTAGGGGCGCAGGGTGCGGGTGGTGCCTTCGTTCGCCATGGCGGCGCGGCGATCGCTCTCTACCAGGAAACTGTCATCCCGTCCGAGGCGATCGACCAAGGGGCAGGTGTTCAGGGGGAGGACTGTGGGATAGACGATCGCCTGGGCGGGCACCTGGCGCGATCGTCGGCACCAGAATAAGCCTAATGGGGTGGCCGTCCGCAAGTGGATTTCATGCCAGCGATAAATGCCGCGACGGGGGGCGAGATGGGAATAGGTCCAGGGATAGGTTCCCCCGGCGGGGATTTCTTCGATAACTCCCTGTTGGGGTTCGCCTAAAACAAAGGGAATCAAATCGCGAACTTGGAGCAGGGTTTTCGGTTTGGAGGTCGGATTTTCAACGATTAATTCGATATTGAGCCAATCTCCGGCGCTAATCGGTTCGATCGGCGATCGCGTCACCACGAGGGATTTTAGGGAACGCGGCGGTAAAACGGCTGCCAAACCCAATAAAGCAAAACTCACCCCGCTCATGACGTACAACCACCCCGCCATTGTATTGGTGGCTGCGGCAAAGAAAAACAGAGAAAGCGACCCTAGAAGCCATCCAGCGTAAGCCGGAGTCACCCAGCGAGTTTCTAACGATTCAGAAATGCGAATTCTCAGTTTTTTTAACATGCAATCCTCTCCTTTCTCTAAGGGGCAAATAGGGGGTGAATCGGGGGCGAATTTTAGGGGCGATCGGATTAAAAAAGATTACGGAATCCAACAACTGCTGAAATTTTTTTTAAAATATCAGTAAATCTACGGATGACAATTTGAGAAGGGTGCATTTCAGGAAAAAGTATTTATACGCATTTCTCCATCCGTTCCCAGCATAGTCATTGGAAAGGCTCGTGCCATCATGGATAACAATAATAGTTCTGCCAACGTTCAATCTCGGGTGCCACCTCGCGTCCCCCTACCGCAACCGCCGCCGACGCGACCGCCGGGAGGCCGACCGATTAGCGGAATGCCAAAAACTCCAACGTCCAAACCTGCAGAACTCGGGCAAGGCAGCCATTCGACTTTAGTAAAGCAAATGGTCAAGCACGCCTACGCCCACAAAGCCTCGGACATCCACATTCGGGTGGGGGAAATTCCTCGTTTCCGCATTCGAGGCCAAATGCATCCGGCAGAAGGCCAGGTTAAAGTGACCCTGGATATGTTCGAGTTATATTTGCGCGAAATTCTGACCCCCAGACAACGAGAAGAATTTGCCAAAAATAAGGAACTGGATACGGCCATTTTTTACCCCGGTTTAGTACGCTGTCGGGTTAACTGTTTTGAGACCCTCACCGGAGGGGCGATCGTCCTGCGTTTAATTAGCTTGCACGTTCCCTCGATTGAGGAGTTGGGCTTACCTCCTGTTTTGAAAAAAATTATTTCGCTTTCCCAAGGGTTGGTGTTGGTCACCGGACCGACGGGTTCGGGGAAATCGACCACCTTGGCGGCGATGATTCGCCATTTGAATGAAAACGCTTACAAGCACATTATCAGTATTGAAGATCCGATCGAATACGTTCACGCCTCAGAAAGATGTTTGGTCAGTCAGCGTGAAGTCGGTTTGCATACCCACGATTTCCACAGCAGTTTGCGTTCCGCCTTGCGGGAAGACCCGGATGTTGTCTTGATTGGGGAAATGCGCGATCGCACTACGATCAATACGGCCCTGCAAGCGGCACAAACGGGTCACCTCGTCCTCGGAACCCTGCACACTCGCAATGCCATCAACGCGGTCAACCGCCTGTTAAACCTCTTTCCGCCGGAAGATCACCAGTCGATGCGGATTCAAATCGTCGAATCTCTCGCCGCCGTCGTCGCCCAACTGCTGGTTCCGACTACAGAGGGCGGACGGACTGCCATTCACGATGTTTTAATCAACACTCCGGCAATACAGGATTATTTATTTAAGGGAGAAGATGACGAAGCATTCTATTTAATGCGAACGGACACCCACGAAGGAATGCAGGTGATGAACAACGACCTGTATCAAAAGGTGATGACGGGTCGGATTGCTTTGGAAGAAGCGGAGAAAGTGTCTCCAGATCCGAGCGAATTAGACCGCTTGATGCGAACGGGCGGTTTCGATGCGTCCAAATCTGTTCGGGATTTTTCCAAGTCCTCTCGCTAAAAAAGATCGGAGTCGGGACTCTGACGGGTTCGGGGTCGGGTCTGTTAGAGTCCCGACGTTCTTTTTGAGGCGATCGAGATACTGTAGCAAGGGTCGATCCGTTTTAATACCATTTTTCTAAAACCTCGATGGAGATGGATCGCCTGTAAGGACACGGCACTGCCGTGTTCCCAGCCTCGATCTCTCTCATTATTTTTGAAGCTTAGTATAAAAAGAAAAGGGTAGAATATTTATCGCACATTCAGAAAAGCCAAACAATTTCAAGATCTTTGAGGGGCGATCGCCCCCGCTCTCTTCCTCGAACTCATCGAGAGGGATCGGAAGAGTTAACCGTCGAGCAGAAAGTGAGAATAACGTTCACTCGCGATCGCGGGTAGAGGAGTAACGAGCGAGTAAATTGATGGCGGATTGTAGGTGTCGTTGAGCCAAAGATTCGGGAGCGAGAATTTTGGCACGGTCGGTATAACGGTTAACCCAAAGCAAGAACTCTTCTAAGGAACGTTCGGGTAAGGGAAGAGAATAATCGACATATTGATGCTCGCCTTGTCGATCTTTGGGGCCGAGTTTGATGTGTTGATGAGGATGGCGACGCTCGCCTTCGAGAATGAAATTGACGACCGGAGGGAAAAAGCGCACTTTCACCGAGATCGGTTCTAAGGTGCCATTGAGTTCGGCTTGTTGTTCGTCGAGTTCGCCTAAATACAAACCCCATCCGTTTTCGAGTAACCCATGAGCCGCCTCTAAACGTTGTTCTTGTATAGTGAGAGGACGTTGCTGGTTGAGGAATCGGCAATAGTTACGGAAGCGATTCAACCGACTGACGGCGAGTTGTCCGGTTTCGACATATTCGTAAACCAGATACCAAGCAATATCGTGATAAATCAATTGTAACGGCCAGATGCGGGTAGAACCATACCGATCGCGACCGTAAAGATCGAGGGAGCGCGATAATTCGACAGCTTGACCGTCGAGGATGGCGGTTTCGAGTCGGTCGAGTTGAGCGAAAAGGGTATCTCGTCTGGAACCGCGCAGATGTTCCGGGTCGGTTTCGACTATCGTGCGATTGAGATGGGAGCGCACGGGATAGAACAATTTCCCTTGAGCTTCTACATCTAAACCGCGCAATCTTTTGCTGACTTGTTGGTAAACGCGACGGGCGATCGGATTGGCTTGATACTGGGCTTGAGAGGCTAAAGCATGCAATGCCACTTGCAATTCTTCTAAGGTCATGGCGCCCGTGCCGAGATAGTAACCCCAACGATACATGCGGCGATCGAGGATCTTGTAATCGCGTAAGGTTTCTAAATCTTTGCGTAACGTTGCCGGAGCTGGATAATCCGGCGGCCATTGAAACTCACTCCCCAACTCCAAGACTTTCGCTCGCACAGCATCGAGAGCATTGCGATGTTTCTCCGATTCCTTGATTTTGCATTCCCCCACCCCTGGATAACGCACTAGGGTGGCCATCAACACCATCAATCGCTCGAAAGCCGTGCGATCCGAATAAGCATGAATACTGGGTTTTTTGGCCATTTCGCCCTCTCCCCTCTCTATTGCCGCTTTCCAAAAAAAAGATAATATCGATCTCTTTCTTACGAGAATCCTTCAACCCCAGACGTAAAGAAACATTACCCGCTTGAAAGAAAAATTGGTAAATATTGTGAAATTAAAGACAAGCGGGAATAGAAAGTCTATACTTGAGGGAGAGAATTAAATGAGATTAAAACCCGTCAAAGGGGAAGAGGGGTAAAGCCCTCACTGGATGGCGATTACTTAACTATAAGGATATGAGTAAGGAACCTTTTTGGCAAGCAAAAATCTGGGGATTGTTACACGATCCGGCGTTGAAAGCATTGCATGATCATACCGAACGCGGTGATGAGGGATTTTGGCACTATCTACAAATCATCAATGATGCCATCCACGCCCCCAGTTGCCAAACATCTATTAAAACCATCTAAAAGTTAAGCTCATGACTGAATATACTGCCATTACATTTGCTCCAGTACAAGGGTTTATTGAAAAGTCACGGAAATTACGAGATTTATATGGAGCTTCGATCGTCCTGTCTTATTTAAGCTCTAAGCTCGTAGAATCAGCATTATCTCAGGGATTGGAAGTTATTTCACCGGGATTGCCGAATTTGCAAAAAGGGATGCCTAATCGGATCCTCATTAAAGGAAAATTCGAGCGTAATGATGTTGAAAAAGTTTTGTTGGATGAATGGAAAAAAGTTTTAGTTATTTGTCGAGAATGGATAGAAGAGAATTTGGGTTTTCCCAAAGATAATTATTCTTGGTCGCAAACCGAAGAGCAAAAAGGGAAGCAAAAAGGAGAATGGGAGCGCTGGGAAAGTTATACCTGGGAAATTTTCTGGGGACATGGTAACTCTGTCGATCGCGCAATGGAAGACTTAGAAACTCGGAAGTTAAAACGAGGTTGGACGGGGATTAATTGGATGGGCGAAAGTTCGAGTTTAACCGGAACGGATGCGATCGCATGGCATCAGCTAGGAAGAACATTAGAGAAAGGTGAAGATCCGGGGCGATCGCTCACCCCCGAAGAAAAAGACGCCCTCGAACTATTCTACCGACGTTTATCCTGGTTACTGGATAATCCAGACTATCGAGTAGGGAAACCTCATTTATCTTTACAACAACTCAGAGACTATGAAGAGTCAAAGCCAGAAGAGATTGGTAAATATATTGCACCTAACGAACGTTTAAGTATTCCCGAATTAGTTAAACGCTTAGTTACTTACGATGCTATTGCCGATGAAATCGACATGGTCAAACTTAAACCAACTAAAAACGATCCAGAGTTCAAAGATATTAATCGTAATGCTGGATATTGGACAGCTTGGTTTATGGGGGATGGGGATAAAGTAGGAGACAAATTACAAATCCTTGCCACTCGTAACCCTGACAATTTAGAAGAGGGCGATCGTAATTTAAAAACCTTTACCGACCTTATGAGAAACTGGGGTAAAGAATTTGAAAAGCAGTCCGATTCATTTACAGCCGGAGAAATGCGCGTTATTTACGCAGGTGGCGATGATTTTTTAGGAGTTTTATATAGTAAAGAAAGCAAGAACCAGGAAAACGCATTGAAAATCAAACCGAGCGATGCTTTTGAATGGTTACGGAAGCTACCAATTTATTGGGAACAGTTACAAAAAGATATTGACGATCGATTAAAACTTCAGTTTACCTTTAGTGTGGGTTTTGTATGGGCTGGGCATCAAGTTCCCCAACGAGATATTTTACAACATTGTCGGGAAGCCGAGAAACGGGCAAAGAGTTTAGGGCGCGATCGCGTGACGATTCGTGTGGTATTTAATAGTGGTCAATATGTGCAATGGACTTGTCCTTGGGATTATTTAGATATTTTAACCAAATATCGCGATCGCAATCAAAAAACAGGAGCAGAAGCCAATTGGAATCACATTTACAGCGATTGGGCGCAATTAAAAGCTCGTCATGCAATTCGCTTGCAAACAACTGAAAACAATCCGATCGTTAAAGATATTGCCTTATCTTTATTTGATTTATATTTTGATAATGCAGCAGATCGGTTTCGTAAACAGCGAAAGTGGGTTTATTTGACTGGAAAGATCGACGATGAAACAATAGTTAAGTGGTTGGATGACCTGATTGAAATAGGATGGCAACTATGTCGAAGTTCGAGTATTTAATTACGATTTCTCCCTTGGGGTTAATGTATGGTAGTGCTGGAGCATTTTTATCTCCAGAAAATTTAGTGGGGCGATCGGGAAGTAAATTCCCACCAGATGCAGCTACGGTTGCCGGACTTTTCTTTAATGCTAATCGAGAGAATCAATTTATCGACCATGAACAACTTCAACAAAATTTAGTCATCACCGGTCCGTTTTGGGCAAATCGAGATACTCCCAAACAGTTTTACGTACCCATTCCTTGGTATAAAATTTTAGGAGATGATGATAGTGACGAATGGACTCTTCTTGAAAAAAAACATAATGGCCAACCTATTGAGAGCGGAAAATCTGAAAGCTCATCGGATACTCAATGGTGTTTGGGGCGGCATGAGTGGCATCGGAACAATAAAGATTTACAGCCAGAATATAGTTGGCAGTTAATTGATAATTGGGAGTTTTCGGCTAACCAATTACATAAAAATAAAGGAACAACTCAAGCTATTGCTAAAGCTCCTTGGGAATTTGTTTCGTTTCTGCATCCTAAAATCAGAGCTGACGAACGGCATGTTGTAGAACAAGATGGACTCTTCCTGGAAAATGCCGTGCAGTTGGATCGACAATACTGTCTAGTTTACTTATCCAATTACGAAATTCCTGATGGATGGTATCGTTTTGGTGGGGAAGGGCATCTAGTAGAACTAGAAACACAACTCTTGCCTGAAAAACACAAAATCAACTTATTACTAGAGCAAAAAATCCAACATGCTTGTGCTTTAATTACTCCTGGAGTATGGGGATCTAATAAGTTGTCATATCGTTATCCCAAACATGCAAGTTTTCCACGCAAAGGAATGAAATTGTTAACGGATAAAGCCATTCCTTATCGTTATCGTTTGGGTCACAATAAAAAAGATCGAGAACAAGGAGAAGAAAAATATAAGACAGGAAGATTAAGCCGAGGTCGTTATGCAATGCCTCCTGGAAGCGTTTATGTTTTCAAGCATCCCTTAAATATGAATTGGTGGGATTTTCCTGATGAGTGGTTCCCTAAAGAAGGATTTCCACTGAAACATCTAGGATGTAGTTTGTGTTTGCCTGTAAAGATTCAAGGAGTACCTCAGTAATGTACAACAAAGCCTACGGAATTATTGAAACCCTAGCCCCGCTTCATGTTGGAGCTACTGCTGGAGAAGAAACCGGAAATCTCAACTTAATTTTCCGCGATCAATTTACACAAACGGGTATCATTCCAGGTAGCTCAATTCGGGGACGATTTCGTGCAGACATGAGAAGCCGTCACCCTGGAGAAGAACAAAGGTGGTACGGACATGAAGCGGTTGAAGGTCGTCAAGATGGTGGAACAACTGAAGCCTTAGTTAAATTTGAATATGCTTCGTTAGTGTGGTTTCCTGTTTTTTGCCCCGGTCAACCTGTCGTCTGGGTTAGTTGTCCTCTTCTATTAAAACGATTTAAGCGTCTTGCGGGCATCGATGAAAATGTCCCCGCTCCTTATACAGCACAAAGAGGATTACAAGGGCGACAAATGCAAGATCGTGGGAAGATTCTATTTTTTAACTTAGGATTTCTAGAAATTGAAAATGAAGAGAATCTATCTCAATGGATTCCTCATGGAACTGATTTAGATGCTAATAAATTAGTGGTCGTTCACGATAACGATATTGCGATGTTGCATGATATGGCTTTATATCGTCAAAGTCGGGTAAAGTTGTTAGATGACATGAAAAAAGTTGATACTGAAAAGGGAGCTTTTTTTAATACTGAAGCCTTGCCCGAAGGGAGTATCCTCGTGTTCCCCATTGCCTTGAAAGAAAAGGGATGGAAGCCATTTAATGAAGAGCAAAACTCTTGCGAATTATATTTTGGTGGCTTGGAATCAATTGGGTTTGGCCGTTGTCTTGTATCTCTTGCAGGAGATTATCAATAATGGGTTGGAAATCTTACGAACTCGATCGCGCAGCTCAAAAGTTAGTTTTAGCCGCACGGGAACGCGACTCAAAGTCGCTTAATCAATCTTATAAAATGCGGATGGCAGTTGCTTACGGTTTGGAACGATTTTGGGGCGAACATCTGCGTTTGGCTGGTAAAGAAAAAAATAAATCGATTTTCTGGAAGGAAACATGGGACGCACTACAGAAAATCATGAAAAATGCAGGAGTGACAATTCCTAACGATCGAGTCAATCCTGACAATACACAACAAATTCAAAGTATGTCTGAAAAACTTTGGAAATTATCATTAGAGGACCAACGAGTTACTTTAGCTGTCCTAACTCAACTTTGCGATTGCATAGTTTGGTGGACTCAACGATATAAAGGAGGGAAAAATGAGACAGATTCCTGATGCCTATAAAAAAGTTCCGATGATGTTTCGATCGCCAATTCCCGGGCGTTCTCAATTACAATATCTCGACAAAGATAAAAAGAAAGCGCGTGAAGCGCAAGACGTTGAAAAGTGGGTTAGTGAATGGACAGATAAATCACAACTCATTCCAGAAGAAAATGCACGGGATGTAGAGACTGAAACATTTCAAGCGAAGTCTTATCAAGTGTCTTGGCGTTTTGTGACGAATGGGGGGCAAGATGATGGGATCGTTCGTCCTGTCATTGGCGCTTCGGGAATCCCTTTTTACCCAGGGAGCAGCATGAAAGGTGCATTTCGGCAAGCTTGCGAACAGGCAGAACAACTAGGAGAAATTCCGGAAGGAACTTGCAATATTTATTGTGGTAATGAAACAGATATTACCCCAGGATGTTTGAGGTTTGAAGGTGCTTATCCTACCAACGATTGGAGAGAAGGTTTACTTGACTTAGTTCACCCTCAGCAAGGTTGGCAAGTCATAACTCCTGACACTAACAAGAAACCAAATGGGGAAAGTGCATATGCTCAAATTTCTCTAGACCGACCCACTTTAAGGTTTGCAATTTCCAGTGCTAAGCCGTTGTCCTCGCAACAGTGGGAACAAATTTGGCAGATTTGGGAAAAAGCGATCGCCTCTGGATTGGGGTCAAAAGTTTCTGGGGGGTACGGTCAAATCAATCAAACATCTCATCGTATTCTTTATAAAGCCAAGCTAAAAGGTCAAGGCCAAGCCGCTAAATTGATTGATGAAACTGGAGAATTTCGCCCTAATATTTTTCGGGCGGCACTTCGAGGTCATGCTTTAAGAATTTTTGGAGGCTTGACAGATGAAAGCACGGCACAAAATCTAGTTCAACATTTATTTGGAGGCATTCAAGGAAATGAACCGACCGTCGGACTCTTAGGATTTCAATTTCAACCTTCACAACTGGAAATTGAATCTTTTGGTTCGGGTCAATACGCTCAACCTACTTATGATGTAAAAGGTGAACTTATTTGGTTTCTAACTCGACCAATTGCCGACCCAAACCAAGAAAGAAGATTAAAAAATCTAGTCGCTAGATTAATGCAATTTGCCATGATTTTTGGGGGCTTTGGCAAATCATGGCGCCGTGTCGATCATCGAATATTCTTTGAAGAATATTATGAGGACACATATAAAGCTTTAATTGGTTGTCATTGGCAATGGTTAGACAAATCAACAAAACGACGCAATGTTAAAGTAGGTCGAACAGAAAAAATCGCTGAATTTATAGATCGGGTTCGAGATACTGCGAGAGAATGGATTCAATGTCAAAATCAGCCGCTCAATGAAAACCAATGGGCTAGCGATTGGCGAGAAGCTTGGCATCCCAGGAATGTTCAAGTTTGGGGTCGTGTCGCAGAGGATATGGATGACAGTGTAGCAGTACATTGGTTTCACAAGTCCTATCAACAAAGAATTCAAGGTATACAGTCAGAAGGCTCGATCTACAAGTCATCGGTAACCGGAAAACTTGGCCAAATCAGCTTAATTTGGCATCGAATGTATCCTGTTATCCTGGTCAAAAAGAATCCTGAAGATCCAAAACAGCCAATTGTCAAAAATACTTGTCGTTATTTGGAACTTATTACAATTTTTCCAGATAACTCTAAAGAATGCGATCGGTTTTTAGAGTTTTTGCATACTCATCCTGAAAATTTTCAATTATTGTGGGGAGAATAAGGTTATGAATTTGTGGATTGTAACGATTGGCAGTAGTGACATTCAACTCCATAGCGATGCAACTAACAAACAGCAAGGAAGAAGTCAGGGAGAAATGAGTGATGAAATTTGGTCATATTGGTATGAAGATGGGATTAAAAATGAACATTGCTATAGTGTTGTTTTTGAACCCAAGCGAGCTTTTGAAGATAAGGATGAGAATTATCGAATTGCATCTAGAGTGCTGGGAAATGTTTATGAACTCTCTGATGAAGACACCCGAACAGAAATTTTTGATTACTTAACATTTCCATTGTTGAGTAAGTTTATTAAAAGGCTCCAAAGCATAGACGTTCCTAATAAGATCGCGTTATTGCTTACCGATCAATCTCAAATCTTTAGTAGCGAAGAACAACGACAGGATATAAAATCCCCTTACTGGGATGATACTTGCAAGTTAGAACCCATTCTCAAACGTTATTTTGAGAAAGAGTTTCCCAATGTGGAGTTGGAGTTAATGACTTTAAAATTAACTCCTGACGAACAACCGGGGTTAGATGATTGGAATAAGGTTTTAGAACTCGTTCAAACTGAATTAGATGCCATCAAAATTGAGCCGGATACAGTTTATGTCAGTCATCAAGCAGGAACTCCGGCAATTTCTTCCGCCGTTCAGTTTATGAGCTTGGCTCGTTTCCGAAATAACGTACAGTTTCTTGTCAGCAATGAGTATACTCAGCAAACTCGTACAATTTATCGCTCAACTTATCTAGGAGCAATTCAACGTCAAGAAGCGCAAGCATTATTAGAGCAGCATAATTATGCTGGTATTCGGAATATTTTAGGATTGACAGCCGATTCATTGGATGAAAAAGCTAAGTCCATTAAGTATTTACTAGATGCGGCTGAGCAATGGAATTTTGCAGAATTTCAGAAATTTAAAACGATTGTCCAAAAACGTAAATTACTGGAAATCAAAGAATTTCCTTGGTACCAATCTGGCTATGAATCAGCTTATCTTGCTGTCGTGCGTCTCGAACAAGGAAGTACAGTTGATGCTTTGTTTCACAGTTTCCGAGCTGCAGAAGGTTCTATTAGTAAGTTTCTAGAAAAACGTTATCAGTCTCATATTTATAGAGATCCAAACCATGGACCTCAAGTCGAAATCTCGATTCGTCAAGAATTGCCCAACTATTTCAACTCACTTTCTCAGCCCAATAAACACAAGTTTGAAAGGCATCAAAAGATCGGTTTATATGGAGATCCTTTATATGACTTATTTAAGGAAGCTCGAACCGAAGCAAAGAATCATCCAGATATAAAAGTTGTTTGGGAAGTTGCTAAAAGCGAAAGAAATAACTTATTTCATCGGTTGGATGGCTTACAAGAATCTGAATTGTTCGGAATTTGGAATACTGCAACAGAAATAGATTGGAAAGCAAGATTATTGGCTTGTCTTAACTTTATCGCTAAAGATGAGCTTGCAGAACCTTTTTCTTCCCTTGAGGAAGCGAGTTTTATGGCTCAACTACACGATCGACTTCGAGAGAAGATCGCATCTTTTTAATCAGTTATTGGGCGATCGATAATTTACCATTAATTCGTGTAAACTCTCTCCCAATGGGGTCTAGAGATTTTGCAAAATGAATTAGCCCAAGCACAACTCGCTTAGTTTTCACTTTTCGCTTTTTGGGGAAGACGATCGCCATTCTCTACTGTCATGAGATCGCCTCCCCCCCTTCATCTCATCGAGGCATCTTTACGCGCCTCTTTCCAGCTTTTTACCAATCAAATAGGAGTACCTTAATGTACTTGACTTATCGTTCCGCGTTGGTTCGTAACATTTCTGTTGCCGCTCTCAATGGTTTGATTACGTTAGTCATTTTGCTGATTGCCCCATTAGGGTTAGCTGCGGTAATTGGCAATACTTTTTTAATTACCCTCGCCAGTTTCTTCACCGGAACCTTTGCCGATGTCGTCGTTCGTTATTTGCAACCGAGTCATCCCCCTCGCTCGGTTGCAGCCAGCTTGGAGAATGACTCGGCTCTCGGACAACGCCACCCCAACCACCTCGACCACCAATGAGAGCGCTGTATGTTTCCGAGCAAGGGTGTTATTTATCCTTGAATGACCAACTCGTGCGAGTTAAGCGCCAAGAGACCCTGTATGCCGAAGTACAACTTCCCTTGCTCCAAATGATTTTGATTTTCGGCAAATCGCAAGTGACGACCCAAGTGATTCGGGCTTGTCTCTGGCGCAATATTCCCATCGTCTACCTGTCTCGCATGGGATATTGCTACGGGCGCATTTTGCCCATCGAACGGGGCTACCGACAACTCGCACGCTATCAAGACGACCTCACCCTTAGCGACCGCTTGCAAGTCGCTCGCGAAATCGTCTGCACCAAATTGCGTAATTCTCGTACTGTTTTGATGCGACAACACCGCCGTCAACCTTCGTCTTCTTTAGATTTGGTGATTCAATCCCTAGCCGTACTCGTCGAAAAAGTACGTCAAGCCGACAACATCCCCCGGATTATGGGTTTGGAAGGAGCGGGAGCCGCTCAATATTTCTCAGCTTTTGGCGATTGTCTCAGTTCTGATGAGTTCATTTTTGGAGATCGTTCTCGTCGCCCGCCCGGAAATCCCGTCAATGCCTTACTGAGTTTTGGCTATCAAGTCTTGTGGAATCACTTACTGGCTTTGATTGAAGTTCACGGACTCGATCCTTATGTTGCTTGTTTGCACGAAGGTCATCGCTCTCATGCGGCTTTGGCTTCCGATTTACTCGAAGAATTTCGTGCTCCTTTCATTGATGCGTTCGTGATGTATTTAATTAATCGCAAGATGATGGACGTTCGTGATGATTTTGTTTACCACAATGGAGGCTGTTATCTCAATGATGTCGGACGAGTTAAATATCTGAAAGCTTTTGTCAAACGGATGGAGGAAACTATTACCGATGAGTTTGGGGAAAGTCAACCGAAATGGGATTTGCTCAATCAACAGGTCAAAGCTTTCAAACAATTCGTTTATGACCCCGTGAAACAACCTTATGTTGCCTACCAAATTCGCTAATGTTGTTGTATGTTATCGTTTACGACCTTCCAGACAATAAGCGGCGTCAGAAAATCCACGACTTGTTAGAAGGATACGGACAATGGGTACAGTATTCGACCTTTGAATGTTGGCTCAGTTCTGACAAATACGCAGAACTCCAAAAACGGTTGCGTTGCCAACTTAATTTGGATGAAGACAGTATTCGATTCTATCCTCTTTCGCGGCATACAGTCGCTCAAGTCGAAACCTGGGGCATCGGTCCGCCTTTATGGAAAATGCCCGGTTCTACAATTGTCTGACTCTCCTGCGAGGCTCGTCTCAAATCCCTGAAATGCCCAATCTTCGTTACGAGCCTCGATCCTTTGTCTGTCAAGCCTTTGAGCCTTCTTCCCTCCTCTCTTTTGGGCCGAATGTCATGACAAAATGGCTGAGGCTCGCAAACCGCCTCTGGACATCTGACCGCATAAGGGTTTCAATAGAGGGGGTCCCCACTCGCTGGGGAAACTAATTGAATGGAAACTATCCCATCGGACTAGGTTTAATCTCATGCTTCTCGTCCCCACTCGCTGGGGAAACTAATTGAATGGAAACTCGGCTTTGGCCTATCATCAAAAGGTGCAGGATTGTCCCCACTCGCTGGGGAAACTAATTGAATGGAAACCCTCGATGTTTGCACCCTCTAAATTAACGCCTTCGAGATTGGGTCCCCACTCGCTGGGGAAACTAATTGAATGGAAACCTGACATCAACGTCAATTTTCACCTTATTCTGATCCTGAGGTCCCCACTCGCTGGGGAAACTAATTGAATGGAAACCTCCCCGATAGAACTCCTTGTTCGACCGCCGCGAGCCGTCGGTCCCCACTCGCTGGGGAAACTAATTGAATGGAAACAGCTGAGATCGGCACCCTCTAAGCATGCGTCACTCGTCCCCACTCGCTGGGGAAACTAATTGAATGGAAACGCCTTCCGTAAGTCTACACCACGTAAGAAGGCGCGGTCGAGGATCGCACCGCTCAGGTTGGCTCCCCGGAGAGTCCCCACTCGCTGGGGAAACTAATTGAATGGAAACGTTAAGGTGTCTTTCAGAGAAAGCAGGACGCTCGCGGGTCCCCACTCGCTGGGGAAACTAATTGAATGGAAACCCCTGAGAGGTTTACACCTGAAAGATCTGAATTGCTGAGTCCCCACTCGCTGGGGAAACTAATTGAATGGAAACCATACTACGAATTCGAAGATTTCCTCGCTCTGCCATTCCTGGTCCCCACTCGCTGGGGAAACTAATTGAATGGAAACATACCTTCACGGTCTGGCTCCTGAGGGCAGATGTTAAGTCCCCACTCGCTGGGGAAACTAATTGAATGGAAACAGGCCACCTGGGCCGCTAAGTCCAGCATGTTTGAGGGAGTCCCCACTCGCTGGGGAAACTAATTGAATGGAAACTTTAATGCTCGGAGGTCTATGCCCCCGTACAGCCGAGCCTCTGGTCCCCACTCGCTGGGGAAACTAATTGAATGGAAACGGATATGAAACTCTTGATGTTTTATCTCCGAAAGTATGTCCCCACTCGCTGGGGAAACTAATTGAATGGAAACTCTGGGAGGCAGGCGAACGCCCGAAGGATCTCCTCCTGAAGGAGGGAGTCCCCACTCGCTGGGGAAACTAATTGAATGGAAACCTCATTCCAAACTTTCCTTTTTTGTTCGTGTAACTCAAATATAGAGTCCCCACTCGCTGGGGAAACTAATTGAATGGAAACGAGGTCAGCGCCCCGGAGGTCAGCGCCCCGGAGATCGGGTCCCCACTCGCTGGGGAAACTAATTGAATGGAAACGAAAGAACCGCAATGTTTGAGAGAGAGATATCTAGAGTCCCCACTCGCTGGGGAAACTAATTGAATGGAAACTCAGAATCTTTAAAGTAGCCCATTGGTTTTCCTGGTTCAGTGTCCCCACTCGCTGGGGAAACTAATTGAATGGAAACATAATATAATCGATCTTCGATTCCGCTATTTCTCGAGTCCCCACTCGCTGGGGAAACTAATTGAATGGAAACGAAGAAGTGTTAGTAACTCCTGGGCTTTATCATTAGAGTCCCCACTCGCTGGGGAAACTAATTGAATGGAAACTATTCGACCTAACGTGTGGAACTCATTTATTAGAATTAAAAGTCCCCACTCGCTGGGGAAACTAATTGAATGGAAACATTTCTCGGAGGTATTCATCCTGGATTTGATTCAGTCCCCACTCGCTGGGGAAACTAATTGAATGGAAACAATACTTTCGTATCCGCCAGTTCTGCTTCAGTGTCCCCACTCGCTGGGGAAACTAATTGAATGGAAACTTGATGAAGTCAGCAACATCTTCATACTCCAGAGGCTTCTCCCCTAGTCCCCACTCGCTGGGGAAACTAATTGAATGGAAACAATAACTTATCAATATTCCATCCGTATCATTCTAAGTCCCCACTCGCTGGGGAAACTAATTGAATGGAAACCTCCTCAAAGAGTTTCTCCCGGTTTTGTACTCCGGATTGGATGAGTCCCCACTCGCTGGGGAAACTAATTGAATGGAAACTCTATATCTTTGTCTATTTTTACTAAAAAAAGAAACAGCTTACCCCGGATTGACTGCTGCTGACGCCTCAGAACTCGCCACCTCAAACCAACTTTCCGGGTTGTCTCTTAGGGTTTTTGCTTGTGCTTTCCCCAGTAAAATTTGACCTAAGCGGAAGAAGACTTTCGCCATTGCGCCTCGATCGCTTAAATTACCCACCGGAATTTCGATGACTTCATACCCTTCATAGCGCAGTTGTTCGCGAATATCTCGATCGCGCTTTTGCCGATCTGGGTCGCCATGCAAATGCCGACTCATGCCATCGAGATAAATGCAGATTCCCTCAAATCGTTCTGTTGGGTCTTCATAAAAAAAATCGGGAGTGGTGGTTCCCAAGGGTCTGCCTAAATCAATGGCATACTGTGCTGCTGGAGTGGGAAAACTGGCGCGTTGCAACATATCCCGCAGAATCGTCTCGGGATTGTTGACGGGTTTTTCTCCAGAGGTTTCTTCCACGTTGGGAAGTTTCGGGGGAATGTCGTGACCGAACTGTAACTCATGTCCCCATTCGTTAATTTTTTCGGTGGCGAGGTGACGGTTGAGGTGGCGGTGATAGTAGGAATTGCGATAGGTAAACAAACAGTCAATGCAGGCGGTATCGCACACTGCCGGACAGCGGACGGTGACTTCTAAAGCGGCAGAGGTGACATCGATCCAGCGATCGCAGATTCGATCTAGCAGTCCCGACCCTCCCGGCATCGGATCGTACAGCATCGCATCTACTTTTTCTTGGCCGGGATAGGCGATCGCCAATACTTGCAAATCGTCCAATTCCATCTCTAAAATATTGGCCGCGCCAAATCGTAACGCTTCGGCAATGCTATATGCTTCCTGGCGGTTGGCGCAGTCTTGGATGGTTAAGACATCCACGACAATATCGGCAAAAAATCCAGTGGGTTCTACGGGTTGACCGCAACGTTCCGCATGATCTTCGGCAAACTTGGCGCGATCGCCATCGGAAGAGAGTGGCGATCGCGTTTGACCGCAAACCGTACAAACTGGATATCCCAAATTATTATAAGGGAGCGAGACGCTCCCACTCCAATTCGCCGCGCCAACATTCACCAAGCGTAGGTGTACCCCTTGGCGCAACAACGCCGTTTTTTGTCCCCACTGATAAGCTTTTCCACCACTATGCCGATTTTGTTCCGAACCGACGATCGAGACTGCCATCTGGAAGCGGTAGTCTTCTTCATCGCTAATGTGCGATTGATGGGGGAGGTCTACATCGCAGATGGGAACCGCGCGAAGGGACGCAATACTTAAACTGCTGGGGGTTGCCCTAGAAACTCCCACCTCGGCGATCGCTTCATTGGTAACGTCTACTTGAAACAAGGTGAGTTGCTGTTGCGGTTCTAAATGGTAGAATCGCGGCACGAAGCGATGACCGTTGGCATAAATTAAGTTACCGGGAACGTATTCGCGCAAGGCAGTGGCCGAAGGTCGCGGCAGTTCAAAGTCAGAGATTCCCATCAGGTGACGCGGGACTTGCGCGACTCCCAAAACCGAACCGACTTCTAATCCGTAACCGGGGAGAAATCCTTCGGCGGCGAGGACGCTGTAAGTATTGATGTCGTCATATCCTTCGCTTTCCCGTTTGCGGCGGGATTGAATGCCTTTGAGTTTTTTGACGAGGCGATCGCAGCGTTGGCGTAACGCTTCCTCATCCGGGTCTAAGGTTCCCTTGCGCTGGCGAACCGCATCCAGTCGCGCCATTTGGTTTAATGACCATTGCAGGCGCTTCCACAGGCGATCGATAACTTCCGCAAGGCGATCGCCGGTGTTGAGAATGTAGTCGCGCAGTTTGGCAGGGGTGACGACTCCGACGCTTTCTGTCGGCCACTGTTGTGCGAATACTTGTGCGACTTTTTCCGATAAAATCGGTTCGGTTTTGGCAATCAGGTGACTGAGGCGGTCTACGGATAGGGGGACTTGCCGAACGTTACCGTTTTCATCGAATAGATAAGGTTTGACTTGGGTGGGGAAACAGGTTTTCAGGATATCGGCAATTTCTTCGCGATCGCCTTTTGTTAAATTTCCTTCCCCGCGTCGCAGTTGATGCAAAACCGTTAACACGGTGGCGTGAACGTGCTTTTCCACCATCAGGGGATTGCGGAGGTTGAAACGCGGTGGCGCGATCGCACCATTGAGCAGTTTCATCGGGTCGTTAAAATAGGCGCGATCGTGACTCGCTTGCCGCGCATAGGTGAGATTGACTGCCATCCGATGCCGTCTGCCAGCGCGTCCGGCGCGTTGCCAGTAGTTGGCGGGGAGGGGGGGAACGTTTCGCATCAACACTGCATCCAGTCCCCCGATATCCACTCCCATCTCTAAGGTGGGGGTACAAACCAAGGTATTCACATATTCCCCATCGCCTTTAAACAATCGTTCTAAAATTTCGCGTTCCTTCGCGGGAACTTGTGCCGAATGCTCTCTGGCTCGAAGGGTGGTAAACTGTTGGTCGAGTACCATCAAATCGTAATTGTCGGCATTTTCTTCTTCATATTCCAAAGTTCCCGAACAACGCCACGCCATACAGGTCAATTTCGGTGTGGGTCGAATGTGACTGCGGCGGCAAATTTGACAGCGATAAATCCCTTGGTGAGACGTCAGTCGGATTTTATCGGCATCAATTTGATAGACGCCGTTACATCCTCTGAGAGGTTGGTTGCGCGAACTCAGTAGCGGAACTTGGACGAGAATTTTAAGCTGTTCGGTGAGTAATTCCCAAAGTTCTTCGTAAAATTCGGCAATGCTATCTTTATGGATTCCCCAATTTCTTGCCGCTTGTCGCGCTAGAGTATCGCCTTTAGCACTTAACCACTGCTGCACGCGATTGGCATTGTCTGCCGGGTCTCGTTGCAGTTTCAATCCTTTGGGGACACCTTGGAGTAAGGGGAGATACCCGCGCTGAATTTCGCGATCGCCTTCTTTCCAGAATCGCGAGAAAATTCGTCCTTCGGGGTCGAATAAAATATTGCCGCGTCGGGAGACATCGAGTAAGGAGGCAATTCCTTCGATGAGTTCTTCGGGAGAAACTCGCAAGAAAGTGGCCCATTTTTGAATAAATTCGAGATCGGGAGTTAGTCCTAAATAGTGGATTTTCATCCGTCCCCAGGGTTCTAACCCGATGCGTTGTTTGACGCCGGTGGCAATTTCTCGCAGAACGGCGATTCTGAGGAAATATTTGCGTTCTTGTCGGTGTTTTTGTCCCGCCGCTTCTTTGCGTTCCACGTCCCAAACTTCGGGGATTAAGGTGCGAGAGAGTTCGTCATCATCATCTAATAAGTCATCGAGATAGGCGGTGAGGTCGCCGATCGAGACTTCGCTTTGTTGGATGCGATCGTACATTAAACTTCGCAGGCGGTAGCGTCTGGCGCGATCGCGCATCCAACCGGACTGAAAGGCGGCATCTTGGCGGTTATCGGCAAAGATGAGCAGGCGACGGCGTTCGGCATAATGGATGGCATTTTGTGCCAAAACGTGAACGTCTGAAACGGTGACGGCGCGAACGGGTCGAGTCGGTTCGCGATATCCGCCGACGCCGTGGCGTCCCAATGCCTGACAGGTGACGCAACTGCTCAGTTTGCCGGGGTATTTGGATTTTTGGCGAACCGCCAACAGTTCGATGAGTCCTCCGGGATGACCGCAACCGCGACAGCGATCGCAGAATAGATCGTGCAAGGTGCCGCAGTGTCGGCAAAAATAGAGGGGGACGGTGGAATTGGGATATTGACGTTCGCGGCTATGAGAAGATAGGGAGCGAGACGCTCCCACCCCCGTAGTGCGAGCATCTTGCTCGCTGCTATGAGACGATAGAAAATCGTCTGTGTAGTCTTCAATATTCTCGTCATCGGTAACGAGTTTATCCAAGAGGATGACGCGATCGCCTCCTCGTTCGGAACTGAGAGGTTTCCAGATAACCCGATGTTCGGTGAGTTGTCCCCCTTCCGGTTGTTTGTCGAAAAACTTAAAATCGCCGACGTGATGGCTAAAATAATGCTGTCCGCAGGTGGTACAGGTGGTGACTGGCAACCGAAACAATCCATCTCCACCACTTTCACCGACAGCATCTTCCGCCGACAACCACAGTTGGGGACGAGTTTGACCGGAGGGAAAGGTCACGACTGCGCCACCGACGCCGCGAATGAATCCATGTATCACCGGACGCAGTAAGGGCCGGTTATCTTTGCGAGAGGAGGCACCTAACGCCAACCACGCTAAAATTTCTTCCTCGGAAATCGGGCGATCGCTGCGGCGTTGCAAGTCGCCAACCAGTTCGGGAAGCAGGCGGGGTTTTTTCAGCGCATCGGCGATTTGGTAAACCAGTTCGTTGGCAGCAAGGCAGTTGTAGAGACTTTCCTGCCAGTTTTTGACGTCAAGCGCTTCCCCCGTCATCCCTTGAAACACTGCCACTAATAATTGATTCTCCAGGGAGCGAGATTGATTCTCCAGGGAGCGAGATTGATTCTCCAGGGAGCGAGACGCTCCCACTTCTGGGGGGGTGCGAGCATCTTGCTCGCTGCTGTCAAAAGATTGGGAGCGAGACGCTCCCACTTCTGGGGGAGTGCGAGCATCTTGCTCGCTGCTGTCAAAAGATTGGGAGCGAGATTGATTCTCCAGGGAGCGAGACGCTCCCACTTCTGGGGGGGTGCGAGCATCTTGCTCGCTGCTGTCAAAAGATTGGGAGCGAGATTGATTCTCCAGGGAGCGAGATTGATTCTCCAGGGAGCGAGACGCTCCCACTTCTGGGGGAGTGCGAGCATCTTGCTCGCTGCTGTCAAAAGATTGGGAGCGAGATTGATTCTCCAGGGAGCGAGATTGATTCTCCAGGGAGCGAGACGCTCCCACCCCTGGGGGAGTGCGAGCATCTTGCTCGCTGCTGTCAAAAGATTGGGAGCGAGACGCTCCCACTTCTGGGGGGGTGCGAGCATCTTGCTCGCTGCTGTCAAAAGATTGGGAGCGAGACGCTCCCACCCCTGGGGGAGTGCGAGCATCTTGCTCGCTATTGCTATAATTGTCCAACGCATCCAAGACGTTTCGCAATTGGACTGCCGGATTGCCGGAGAGGGGTGGCGGCAACTGGCGGTGAGGTTGCCAGTCATCCTGTTGGTATTCTTCCCGAACCAAGATCGCGCGATCGGCATCAATCCCGAAGAATCGGACGGCGAAATCTTTTCCCGCATTTAATCCTTGTTCCGGATCGGCAATGGTGGCGGAGGTGGCGATGCAGGTGGTTTCCCCAGCACTTTTGCCGCAAAACGATCGCAGGCGACGGATCAGACAGGCAGTTTCTGCACCGGCAGCACCTGAGAAGGTATGTGCTTCATCAAACACCAGATAATCCAATCTGGCGCGATCGAACAATTCCACATCCCGTCCTCGGGTGAGGAGGAGTTCCAATTGGTTGACGTTGGTGAGGAGAATGCGCGGCGGATTTTTCCGCATTTCTTCGCGAGAAACCCGTTCTTCTGGGGGATAAATCGCATAAGATTGTTTTTCCTGTTGGGATTTTTTCAGTGCCTTTTGATAGTCGAGGCGAGAGGCACCCGGTTTGAGGCGTTGTCCCGTAGCGGCAGCAGTTTTTTCCGGCGTTTTGCCGACATACATCCCAAAACTGATACCACTACCGCAGAGAAGTTCTCGCAAGCGTCCCAGTTGGTCTTCTGCCAGCGCATTCATCGGATAAACGATAACGGCGACAATTCCCGGCGGTGCATTTTCATCCCGCAAGTCCAAACAATGGGAAATTATCGGATAGAGGAAACATTCGGTTTTGCCGGAACCCGTTCCTGTGGAGACGAGGGTGGGATTGCTGTTGAGAATGGCACGAATTGCCGTTTCTTGATGACCGTAGAGAGTGGGATAGGCGGCAATTTGGGTTAAATGCGGGTGGAGGAGACCTTCTTTCACCAGGGTGGAAATTTTGGCACCTTCACGGAAACTGCGGGAAAGACTGATATAAGGGCCTTTAAATAAGGGAGTGTGGCGAGTTTTTTCCAGGTTGAGGAGTCCCCGCATCTGTTCGTAGAGGTGGGAGTCAGCGAAGGGATAGGCCGTCAGTTGGTATTTGAGGAAGTCGCTGACAATTTTTTCGGTGTAGAGGATAGGGTTGAGCATGAGTTTTAGGCTTTAGAGAACAATAGGAGTTTTGAGTTCGTACTAACGATTTCAGTCCCCCTTCCCCTATTCGTCATAAAAATGTCGTTTTGTCGCGTGGGAGTTTAGATATCAATCGGAACAACTGTACTGACTAAATTATACACTGGCGTGTAAATGTCAACGTCAACTTCCGGGACTCGAATGGAAACAATTAAGGAATAGGACGATATTGCCTCGTAACGGTCTAAATATTTCTTCTCTTTCCACCATCCCCCCACTGGATAGACGGCGATCGCATCTTTCTGCGCCAACTCAACTGCCGTGCCATACCAAACGTCCGAATGTATAGAACCAACATCTCTGGCCTTCGGTCCCAAAAACCATTTTTCATTGTCAGAATGATTTGAAACGGGGTTGTCTTCCTCTTCTTCTCTCACAGCTTGATTGATTCGCCACCTGAAATCCCGATCGCTTTCCAGAGAACCTTTGACCTGAAACCGCAATCCATGCGAAGCATAACGGTGGCGATAAGCCCATCCTCGCTCTCCGGGATTGGGTTCTATAAAGTAGGAGAGAGTAATCTTTAGCTCTACGTTGGCCTCTCCTAATTCTTCTAGTTTTTCCTGTGGCCAGGGCAGTTGGTGAAGCTTCATTTCTTTTAGCTTAACGCTATTTACCTCTAAATAAAACGGCTGAATTTCATCTTCAATAATTAAAGTTAAATCGTTTTTAGCACTTTGAAGCGCACGGCCTAAATCGGGAACGCCGTAACCATAGCGTCTTACAAGATTGCATCTAGATGTTTTAGAAGACGCACCATTGAAATGCTTCTGCATTGCTGGAGTCCATTCAGCGGAATGGACAATCAGTGCGCGTACCGTTTCTGGACGATAATTGGGATGTTCTGACATGATACGTGCTGCCATATAACTGGCGAGAGCAGTTGCAGAACTGGTATCGCTTATGCGATCGAACATTCTCAGATTCGGGCGATAATGAGTGGTGAGCAGACACAGATCGTTAATAGACTCCCCTGGATTTTGACCATCCCAGGCCATATTTCCCCCTTCAAAAACAACATCCGGGCGAATCGGCCATTGAGTTTCCCATGTGACGGATGTCCGACTTCGAGGAGAAAGATCGCCTCCAGGTGCTACGGTTTGCCAACCCTGATAGTTAGGGTCAATAATATTAATTTTTTCCGTATAAGCACCCACAACAAGAGGATTCCACGCTTGTCCGGGATTTTCTATGGGTTCAGTATCGTTAATATCCAGGTAATTCGTTACAGGGATATCTTGACGAATATTACCTGCAGATATAACCATCAGTCGCCGGAAATCGCCATCGTTGAAGCACAGTCGATCTATTGCTGCAGACCAAGATGATGGCGTTCCTCTATGGTTAGAGAGGGTTTCGCTCGTGACTGCCATGCACAATACTCGACGGCGGGTCGGTTCGTGAATTTCAGGTAAGGAAATCCCTTGCTCTGTTATTGCACCATAAAGCTCCGGCTTATTTCCTCCAGAATTAGGTAGTATTTTAACCGATTCTAAACGGTGTAACAGTTTCACTGGTTCAGAGGTTGCTAAAAAATCCATCAGGGAGTCAGAATACAAGCATAAACCCGCCATTGCTGTTCCGTGACCCTGCCACTGCGGACTATCATTAACCCCCCACGAGGGTTCTACAGTATGCATATCATTTTGAGCGAGTCCTGGGGAAAGTAGCGGGTGACGTTGCACTACGCCACTGTCTAAGAGGCAGATCGATACGGCGTGTTTTCCGGGTTCAAGCAATCGTGCAGCTAAATCTTCCACCCATTCATCTTGTTCTCGCGTTCTCATTTCCAGAAAGAACGAGGGTGTATCTTTGGCAAGTCGCAATTCTGCTACAGCATCAGAGTTTTTGATAATTTGCGCCATTGCTTCAACGTTGCACATTGCAAGAACAATCTCGCGTTCAGGGAAAGACAACGTATGAGAGTTTATTCTGACATCGAGTATTGTAGCGACTTGCTCAAATCCTTCTTTTTTGCCTTTTCGGAGCCAAACTTCCCACCATATTTCTCGATTGTCTTGTGGGAATAAGGCCGGTTCATCTGTAAATAGGGATTGAACGGTTCCAATGTCCACTCCTTCTAATCGCGCAATGAGTGCCTCATTTTTTGGCTTATTTTTCTTGGTATCTTCGTCTCGATACTCTTCAATCTTTTTGAGGAAGTAGTTGGCGGCGGACTCTGGCACGAAAACAGTCGCTCGAACCATATCTTGTTGTTCGGGCAGTTGACTAACCGCAACCAGTTCAATCTTTTTTTGACGGTTTTCTAGGGATTTTAATGCAGCCGTTTCTTCAGCTTTAAGTTGAAATTCTAGGTAAAATCCTGGAACTCCAACCGCTACATTAGAATTGCGAGACTTGATTTGCTGACGCGCTTCCTGAATTGCGCGATCGATCGCCTGTTCTAAAAATTGGGCGTGTTCTTTTCTATCTCGTTCGGGAGGAGATTTGGAACCACCGCCTTGCGGAGGTCTTTTATAGGCTTCATTCTTGCCTTTTTCTGGCACGTAGATATGAGGAAACTGCCTGGATTTTTCAACCATGCTATGAGGATGCTGTTAGCGAACGTTGAGTGGTAATATTTTTCCTTTCTAAAATAGCATACACTAAGTTCTCTTTGTGGATACGATCGCTGTTGGATAACACAGCCTGTTTTGCTGCCTCATCTGCTGCGCGAACCAAATCTGCTAAACTTAAATCTCGTGCAATACTTAGAATTTCCGACCAATCATTCCAGGCTATTTCAAATAAAACCAGTCTATTTTCGAGAAGCGTTTGAATCATTTCGTTTGAGGGAAAATCATATTCTATAACATCATCAAATCTCCGAAATAAAGCTTCATCAAGTAAGTTGGGATGATTCGTTGCAGCTAGAATTAAACTCTCGCTAGTATCGCTGTCAATAAAAAGCAAAAAAGAATTTAAAACTCGGCGAATTTCCCCAACATCATTACTGCTATTACGCTGAGTTCCAATAGCATCGAATTCGTCGAAAAAGTAAACCCCCCTTGTCGCTGACATGGCATCAAAAATTAATTGCAGTCTGCTGGCTGTTTCTCCCATAAATTTGCCAATCAAACTACTGTAAATTGCTGTGAATAGAGGTAGTTGCAATTCCCCCGCTAATGCAGCAGCAGTCATGGTTTTCCCCGAACCGGGGGGACCGACTAGCAGAATCTTGCGACGAGGAGACAAGTTATACTCTTGCAGGCGATTTCGCTGCTTTTGTTCTGTGATAATCCGTTTTAATCTCAACTCCAGTTCGGAGGAAAGTACCATATCCGTCAGTTTAGTATCTGGATATCGTGCCGAGAGTAAATTGGCTAATTCGCCTTTGGGTTGAACGAGGGGAATTAAACCCGGTTTGGGTTCTATTGCAGACTGGCGATTTTTCGCTTCATTAATCAGATCTCGGATTTCTAACGCAAGTTTTCCATGTCCCTGTCTGGCTTCATGCGCTGCAATTTGGAGGGCGGCAGAATAAAACTGCTGCTCTTCGCCTTCTATATGGCTTTTTAGAAGTGCTATAACTTGACGAGCAGTAGGCATAGATCGGCGATCCTCTCTCAGAACAGCACATGTAACTTGGCTGTTAATACTTTCTTATTTTACTCGATTTTTGATTTTTTATTCAAACTTCTTGACGAAACTTAAGCAAATTTAAAGAGCTTGAAGTTGACTTTATAACGTGAATTTTATCTATATTTTGATAATAAAATATCCTTATTTTTGGGGATGTAATACTATTTTTCTGAAAGGTTCGTGGAGATACATCACTTGTAATGATGCGGTAATGCCGTGTCCCTACTGATGTCTGAAAGTTTGCCGGATTGTTAATAAAGCTGGGTCACTCAATCATCTGGCGTGGCTAAGGGGGTTGTTGCCATTACCAAATTGTCGATAAATTCAAGACAAACCCTGGTAAAATATCCTCAGCGCTTACGGTGGCTGGATTCTCTAAACATTCCACAGCTCTATCGGGACGATAAATATAAACTTTGCGCTCTTTGCGGTCGATTAACCAACCGAGGGAAACGCCATTCTCGATATATTCTTGCAGTTTGTCTTGTAAGGTTTTTAGATTGTCGCTGGGGGAACGCAGTTCGACGACAAAATCGGGGCAGATGGGGGCGAAGGTTTGTTTTTGTTCTGGGGTGAGTGCGTTCCATCGTTCTCGTTTTATCCAGGCGACGTCGGAGGAACGGATGGCGCCGTTGGGAAGGGTAAACCCGGTGGAGGAATCAAACCCGATCCCGGTTTGGTTTTGTTTGGTCCAGATTCCGAATTGGAGGATTAAATCAAAGTTCCGGTTTCCGGTTTCGGAACCTGTGGGGGAGATGATGGTAATTTCTCCAGTGGCGGTGCGTTCGATGCGATAATCCCGGTTTTGCTGGCAAAAGGTAAAAAATTGCTGGTCTGTCATCTCTATGGCGGGAGACATTTGCAACACCAATGGGGGGGTTTCTGGGAGGGTTTGGGTCATGGTTCATGTTTTGGGTGATGGTTTTTGGGGTGATATAGCGGTTCTCGCAAAGATGCGATAATTTTTTTGAGGAGTGCGAGCTACAAGAAACGCTAATTGACTAGCGAGCTAGAAGCTCGCACTCCTGGATCCATTCTTATCTATCTACCTAACCAATCTGAGAAACGCTATGGGTGAATTACTCCTCGGATTTATTGTTTTTTCCGTTTTGATTTGGGTTCGATGATGTTGCCAAATAAATCGACGTTGAGGGGATTGCCAAACCTATCGGTTGGCGGGACATAATCGGGGTCGCTGGGGAGTTTTTCGGTTTTGCGCGGAGTGTCGGGGGTGTCGTTGGTGGTGTTATTTTCTTGATTAAAGGTTTGCGGGGTGTCTCCGAGGAGGCGGCGCAGGTTGTCGGCGTGTCTCTCGCATTCTTGCCAGGAGTCTTCGATGGTTCCTTCGAGTTGCCAGGGGAGGAATCTGTCGCCGAGTCTGGCGGCGACGGGTTGGGGTTCTTCGGCGCGGGGGTCATGTCCCAATCCATAGTCTGCCAATCTCACGGTGTCGGGTAGCATCCACCCTTCCCCGTCATTGAGGTTGAGGAAGGGTTCTAAACCGAGGCGTTTGAGTTCGTGGAAGGCGATTTGGGATAAGACGGTGTGTCGCAATTCCGGATCTTTGTCTTTGTCAACCCGCCAAAATCCTTTGGGTTCTAGGGTGCGTGCAAAAGCATTATCGCAGACTTGTGCGGCAGGATAATCGCAGTCTCGCAATATCCAGGTGAAGTCTTCGATATCCAATCCGTAGAGTTCGGCAACCACTGCATCGAGGATACAGCGCAGGCGCAGGCGTTCGTGAGGGGTGATGGCCCAGAGTTGATACCAAGAGCGAGCGATAATCTTATGGGTATTGGCAAATTTTGTTCTTAATTTTATCCAATCTTCTGCAAATAGAGTATAAGCACCATTTAATTGTAAAACTTTAATTGCTAGTAACTGGTTGTTTTCACTTGCGGAACCACAAGCGGTAGGTATTTCTGCGGCAATATGATAGTCTAGCTGAGTTCCACCCACTCTACTTCTAACAACAGAATCAAAAGCATAACTATTTAAGTAAGCAGGTAAAGCTAGAGTCGCAATATGTTGAATGGGTGCAAAAATTGAAGCTTTGTCTCCGCAAGGCATATCAGGGACTAATCCACAGATAGTAGTTCTATAATCTGTATTCCGAGCAACTCTTCGTACTGATGGTTTAGTGCCTCGAATCATTCGAGGTTTTCCATACGCATCTTTTGCTGTAATTAGATATTGCGGGCGGATTGATTTATGCTCCCAAGTAATTTCTTCCCAAATTGCTCTAACTCCGGTTCCACTTATCCAACCTTTAGGAGAAAAATCAAACTGATGTATCATAATCCCCTGATACAACGGTAGCGCCACGTCTTCTACCTCATCGACGTGAATGGCGCTAGTGCCATCAACGGATAAAATTAGCCCTTCGGGACGCTGCAAAATGGAGGGGGAACCGTCATAGGGTTGCCAGTTGCCTTTTAACCAATGTCCGTATTCGTCGGCGCGATATCCTTTTGCTTCCCACTGGGGACGGGGTGGGAATAATTTCGAGTCGCTGGTCATGTTAAAATCACCTTGGCGATACTGAATCCCCCACCCTTCGGGACTGTCATCCCCTAACAAGACGCCGTTATCGTACATTTTCTCTAAGATTGCTAAGTCGCGATCGCTTCTAATTTCTAGCAATGCGCCGGTGTTGGGACTGAATTTGCGAATTTCGCTGGCGGGAACCGAGAGATAGTTGCGATCGCCTAAAATATCCGTTTCCAATTCTTGCGCGGTGGGAGAGTCGCCGGGTCCTAACCGAAAGCGAGTGGCGATCGCATCGGTACTTCCTCCCTTGACAACCGTAAACATCACCATCTTATTGCGATGGTCGATATCTTTAAACACAAACCGCTCATTTTGGAACGCATAAAGGTGCGTCCACTGACAGCAATTTAAAAATAAGTTTCGTAAATCTCCTGCACCCTTATCGCTGTACAGTCCAGAGGGAACGATTAAACTTAACCGTCCGCCATCTTTGAGCAAAATATGTCCTAACTCAGCAAATAATTTTTGAGTATAGGGTTTTCCTTCACCTTGATAGCGGAACGGGTGACGCTTATCCGCATATCCGATATGCTGCTGGCGACGCTGACGCCACAAGTCATGCAATAACTCGGTTTCTTTACTCGATCTCGATAAACTGAACTTGCCGCCGTCCTCTTCCGGATCTCCAAACGGAAATCCCACATTTTTCGTCCAATTCGATAGCGCCTTCAGGTTGTCGCAATACAACAACCAGCTTTTCTCGATTTGCGGGTCACTTTGAAAATACTCTACCTGTTTCGCTAACGCTTCCTGCTTGCCGTAGGTGCGATAAAGCGGGTCGATATTTGAGAAAAATTCCATCGAATTGGGTTGTAAAGTTTCCCAAGGGGGATTTCCCACAATGGCGGTAAATCCATCATTCACCCCGGCAAACACATCGGGAAATTCTAACTCCCAATGGAAAAACTGATACTGTTGCGCCAATTCTGCCACTCGTTGCGCCATTTCCGGAGTCGGATCGAAAAAGTGCTGCGGTGTCGGTGCAATCTCTAACTCATCCCCCGGCCAAAACCACACCGCGCACCAACTATCGAATGCTTGTTTTAACTGCTGAATCGCTTTATCTTGGCGGAATTTCTGCTCGTATTCGTTTTCTTTCTTCTCTTCCGAGTCATAATCAATCGGTAGATCGTGCCATTCCAGGAATATCCCGACTGCTTCATCGTGAATCGCTTCGGGTAGTTTGGGTAAGGGAAAGGTGGTCTCGAAGTCAGCGATAATCGGTTTACTGGGGTCTAAGGTTTTCAGTAAAGCGGTTAACTCCTCTTTGACGCGACTGTTGCGGGTATCTTTAATCCCCTGAGTCCACTTATCTCCTTTTTGCTGTGCTTGTCCCTTTTTCTTGCCACTTTTCGCCACATATTCCCGATAGTGATGCACGAATTTATCGTGATTTGCATCTCCGGCGTCCCGTTCCCATGCCATCACCGGATAATCTTGGAAGCGATCGAACCAACATCCCACCAAAGAATTGCCACATTTTACCTTATGGTCGAGGAAACTAAACGGCAAACTTTTATCCATCGTTTCCACCCACAGGGATAACCGCGCCAACTCCACCGCCAAGGCGTCAATATCCACGCCATAAATACAGCGTTCCACCACATACCGCTTTAATCTGTGGCGAGAAAATGAGGTTTCTTCCCCTGAAGTGGGAGCGTCTCGCTCCCTCCCTATATGTTCTAATGTCAAGGGTAAATCTTTGACGCATTCGGCAAACCATTGGGGGATGGCATCAGCAGCGATTTCCACTCGCACTTGCTGGGTTATCGGATCTTCCCTCAACCACCCGTGATAGAACAAACTTTCATAAAGCGCATCAGTTAAAAATCCCAATGCTGCAATTAAAAAGGAACCGGAACCGCACGCCGGATCGCAGACTTTCACATCGAGGATTTCCTGGGGGGTTTTCGGATGCCATTGCGCGGCAGATGCTTTCCCATCGGGGTTAAGCGCCTCATCCACCGGCGGATTGTAAGCAAGGGGTAACAAGGTGCGGCGAACGGTGGGAACCGCCAACTGGGGACGGGTGTAGAAGGTTCCCGATCCTTTGCGGGTTCCTCCCCAACGCACTAAAAACCATTCTCCCGGCAACAATACCTCTAAAATCAGGCGCTTTGCCATCGTCTCCACGGCAGTTTCGTATTCTGCCAGGGCCTCTCGTTTCTTACTTTTCGGTTTTGTCACCAAGGAACCGACTTTCACCGCCCGAATCGCCCAGTTTGTCGCCCGTTGGCGCAATTCTAGGGTGCGATCGCCGTCTTCTGCCTCTGCGTCTGCATCGGTATCGCTGTCTTCTTCTTCCTCATCCACTTCCGCCTCAGACTCCTCCGCTTCTGCCTCGGCGTCGTCGTCACTCTCCTCCTCATCTTCGCTGGTAGAGGGTTTCGCCTTTTGCTTCAACTTCTCCACCAACGCTTTCAACGCCTTATCGTCCATTTCCTCCAACCGTTGCAGGGGTAAAGCGGGGCGATCGCCTAAATTTAAAAAGACGATGGGATTATCCGCCTCGACTTGGCGCAATTCAAAATCCAATAATCCCTCATAGAGAATGCCGATATACTCTGAAGAGAGTCCCGAAAAGTCTACAGGCGCTTCCACCCAGGTACTGCGCCGTCCCTGACGCACTTTCACTTTACTGCGCGTCAGCAATTCCAACATCCGATACACCATCGCATCCGAGGGAGAGTTCGCCGGATTTTCAAAGATTGCCAAAGCGCGGGCGATCGGATCCGAGGATAAACTATCCCCAGGAACGAATAATTTTCCCCCATAGCGCGGTACGATTAATTCTGGATGCGCCGAACCGCTATAGACTAAGCGAAACAGGGACAACAATCGCGGCCAAGCGCTGAAACTATTTCGCAACCGTTCCCCAGCGCGTCCCCCTGCCTGTCGCGTCAGCAGTTCGCGCAATCCTTGAATGCCATAAGATTCGTGATAGATGGGATTTTCCCGAGGTAACAGGTTTCGCGCTTCGGCAAACAGAATCACCACGCAACGCATAATCACCCGGTTGGCGGCGATGTAAATCTCGCGGTTGGTGATTTTACCCTGGGAGATAATATAGCAATCCTAAGTCATTTGTGGCAAAAATCCATAAGAATATAGCTTAGGGAAATCAAAAACTTGGCCATCAGCAAATATCTTGAATAGCTCTTTAACTCTTTTAAATGAATCACATAAAAAATAAAATGTTCTCAAGAAATTTTTAGTTTGCAGCCAAATATCTTCAACTGGATTTTGCTCGGGAGCATTCGGAGCAAACTTCGTACAAGTAATCAACCATTCATCTTCTTCTAAGCCTTCATTTAGCTCTTTTAAAAAATCTCGAAATTGTTGAGAGTCGTGATACCTGGCACCATCCCAAAAAATGGCTAATTTTTGTCCCGGTCTTTGTTCTCGTAAGTATTGTATAAACTGAATGGTATTGTCGGTATCGGCTTTCGGGTATTCTTGAAGAATAAATTCATGAGTTTGGTAATCTAAAGCGCCATAATAACTTTGGCGACTTTTTTGGTTTTTAATGGGAATTTCGACTCTTATATCTTTTCTTCCCCAAACAAAACCCAAGACGTCTCCCCAAAGAAGATGACATTCATCAATCATAAACACAGCAAGCTTTCCAGCTTTGATATCCTCTTCCCAGTCCTTAAGCTTCTTTTGAATTTCTTCTTCTTTTTTTTTGACTAGCTTTTCATCTTTGGCTGGATTCTTTTTTTGCGACTTTTTCCAGCTCATGCCAGCCGCTTTCAGCAAGTCATAATAACTTTGATTTGAAGAATAAATCACGTTGTATTCTTGCTGCAAATATCGTTTTAAGTCAGACAATCTCAAATACTCTTGTTGTCTTATCCATGAAGTGATTTGTGTTTTTTCTTCCGGTTTTAGATAGCCTTTACTTCCTTTGTATTGAAGATTCAAACTCTCAACACCCTCAAAAATTGCTTTATTTTTCCATTGACTAACGAAGCTCGAAGAAACATTTAATATTTCTTCAATTTTCTTAGAGGGTTGACCAGATAATTTCATTTTGGCTGCCAATGCTCTCTTCATTTCTTTGGTATTTGTGGTATTTTCAATGAAATTATCTAGCTCGTCTATGATATTCATGAGGTCTGTCTGATATTGAGAATCTTCCGTGTATATTATAACAAAAAAAGCTTCCATGAATCATTTAGGACTGCTATATTATTCATGCGAGCGGGGACGCTCGCACTCCTGGCGGTTTCATCGTTATTCCCTGGAGTGCGGGCATCTTGCCCGCTAATATTATTATGCCCTCTGATGTGAGGCTCCAAGCGAGGGGGGACGCTATTCAAATTATCCGAGCGAGCGGGGACGCTCGCACTCCCGGCGGTTTCATCGTTATTCCCTGGAGTGCGGGCATCTTGCCCGCTAATCTGATGGTCCCCACTGATGTTATCAGGCTCCAAGCGAGGGGGGACGCTATTCAAATTATCCGAGCGAGCGGGGACGCTCGCACTCCCGGCGGTTCGATCGTTATTCCCTGGAGTGCGGGCATCTTGCCCGCTAATATTATTATGCCCTCTGATGTGAGGCTCCAAGCGAGCGGGGACGCTATTCAAATTATCCAAGCGAGCGGGGACGCTCGCACTCCTGGCGGTTCGATCGTTATTCCCTGGAGTGCGGGCATCTTGCCCGCTAATCTGATGGTCCCCACTGATGTTATCAGGCTCCAAGCGAGGGGGGACGCTATTCAAATTATCCGAGCGAGCGGGGACGCTCGCACTCCCGGCGGTTTCATCGTTATTCCCTGGAGTGCGGGCATCTTGCCCGCTAATCTGATGGTCCCCACTGATGTTATCAGGCTCCAAGCGAGGGGGGACGCTATTCAAATTATCCGAGCGAGCGGGGACGCTCGCACTCCCGGCGGTTTCATCGTTATTCCCTGGAGTGCGGGCATCTTGCCCGCTAATCTGATGGTCCCCACTGATGTTATCAGGATCCAAGCGAGGGGGGACGCTATTCAAATTATCCGAGCGAGCGGGGACGCTCGCACTCCTGGCGGTTCGATCGTTATTCCCTGGAGTGCGGGCATCTTGCCCGCTAATCTGATGGTCCCCACTGATGTTATCAGGCTCCAAGCGAGGGGGGACGCTATTCAAATTATCCGAGCGAGCGGGGACGCTCGCACTCCCGGCGGTTTCATCGTTATTCCCTGGAGTGCGGGCATCTTGCCCGCTAATCTGATGGTCCCCACTGATGTTATCAGGATCCAAGCGAGGGGGGACGCTATTCAAATTATCCGAGCGAGCGGGGACGCTCGCACTCCTGGCGGTTTCATCGTTATTCCCTGGAGTGCGGGCATCTTGCCCGCTAATCTGATGGTCCCCACTGATGTTATCAGGCTCCAAGCGAGGGGGGACGCTATTCAAATTATCCGAGCGAGCGGGGACGCTCGCACTCCCGGCGGTTCGATCGTTATTCCCTGGAGTGCGGGCATCTTGCCCGCTAATCTGATGGTCCCCACTGATGTTATCAGGCTCCAAGCGAGCGGGGACGCTATTCAAATTATCCGAGCGAGCGGGGACGCTCGCACTCCCGGCGGTTCGATCGTTATTCCCTGGAGTGCGGGCATCTTGCCCGCTAATATTATTATACCCTCTGATGTGAGGCTCCAAGCGAGCGGGGACGCTCGCACTCCGAGAATCTCCACTCTCCACCCCAGTTTCGCGAATTAATAACTCGACCGCCTTTCTCACCCGTTCTCCCAAGTCGCCGGATAACTCCGCCTGTACTTGACGGGATGCCTGAATTGCTTGGATTAACTGACAAGGCGCATTCGGCTGCGGGGGTTCTAGGGCGTCTCGTCCCAATAATAACCGCAATGCCATCACCTGCAATCCCGGTTTTCCTTCCTCAAACCACAGGTCGATATCCCACTCGCACCACGCATCATAATCCACTCCGGCATGAATTAACCGCCACTGTCTGCCATTGGTGAGTAAGGCAATTTTATACTCTGCTTTCCGCAACCATTCAATAACTCGCGAGACTTGCCGCCGTCCTTTGCCAATTCCCAACCGGGAGGCATCTGCCTCAAACAGAGGTAACACCATCCCCTGCGGATGTACCCAAACCCGTTTGGGTTTGATTGCTTCTCCGGTAATGGCGCGTTGAGTCCAACGGTTATCAACTGCTTTTATCCACTGCGCTTTTGACAGGGAGAGGACATCTTCCAATACCGTATCGCACAACCGATTGAACCGATCGCGATCGCTGCGATCGTACTGAGTCACGTCCCGGCGCAATCTGTCCTCCACATAACCCGGTAGGGGAGGAAGGGTACGGTCAAAAAATTCCGGTAACTTCGATGGCGCAACCAATAACCCGCCATGTTTTAAGGCAGACCACCATTCATAATTCTCATCGGTTGAGGTTGGGGATAGGGTTGCAATCATCGAGAGACCTCCGGCAAGCGAATTTCAACAGTTACGGGAAAAACTTGAGCGGTTCCGCGCAGGGTATGGCGTTTGGGAATTAGATGTTTTACCGTGCGGTTTTGCTCTTTCTTCAAAAAGTCTAATAACCCTTGATACTGATGGCGTCGTCGTTTCAATTCATCTTCTAAATTTTGCAGCTTTTCCGCCTGTTCTCGCTGCAAGTCTGGAAATAAATAAGGATTCCTTTCCATTTCAGCCAGCAGTCGCTCTCGTTCTTTTTCAAGTTTCTGTAGGGTCGTCTCTTTCATCGCTCGTTCCACTTCCTTAATCCGAGACTCAAACCGCTTTTTCGCTTCCTCCAATCCAGCCGCTTTTTGAGTTTTTAAAATTGGATGTAACTGTTCGGTTAGCTGCTGGGCGATTTGCTGCACCTTCTCGCGCAAGTCGAAGGCGATCGCGTCCCACAACTCCTGCGCTGTCTCAATCGCCGCCTCATCGGGCAAGCGATCGCGATAATCTTTCACCACTGGCGCAACGTGGGACAACTGTTCCCCCAACTCTTCCCCAACGATGGGAAATCGCAACGTCCTCACCCAATGATGGAACGATTCGCGCAACTCGTTAACCGCCAATTCTTCTACCGTCAACAACAATAAAGCATCGGCATTATCCGGCACTTCCCCATAGCGTACCGTCCACCGACTCACCGGCAAATTATCGATGCCACCGGGAAATCTAGCTCTTGCAAATAAGGCCAAGGCATGATAGAATATGGGATGACCTAAATGTAACAACGCCGTATCTTTGGCGGCGCGAAACACCGGGCGATTGTTGCGATATTGGATAAAATGACTGGGGTCGAAAACGATGGCCGGAAGTGCGCCGCGATCGCCATTGGTTTCCAAACGCAAATAATCATCCACTAACGGTTCCCATTTCGGCGGGATCGGCACCTGCAACCGCAATTTACCCTCGGTATCCGGCCCTTCAAATCGCGGCAAACCGACACCCAAACCCATCGCAATTTCTAAGGTGCTTTTCAAGGTTTCTGGGGTGAGGTCGAGTTCTTTTTCAAACTCCTGCAAGGCGATCGCGCAATCGCTTCCCGTGTCAGTGTGAGGCGATCGCGGGACGGTGGCGCGTCCTCGCTGTTTCTCCACCGCCTCATCCAACCCTCTCACCACGCGATCGCTGTCTTCAAAATCGATAAACCGACGCTGGAATGCCGCATCGAACACTTCCCCCATCGATCCCAATTCTTCGCGAATGGTATTGACTTTTTGCACCACGTGAGCTAAAAATTTTAAATCCGCATCATCGTCGCTGGTAAAGTGAAACACGATGACATCCCGCGCTTGTCCGTGACGATCCAAGCGTCCGTTGCGCTGATCCAGTCGCGCCGGGTTCCAGGGAATATCGTAATGCAGGATTAAATGTGCGGTTTCCTGTAAGTTCAACCCTTCTGATGCGGCGTCCGTCGCCACTAAAATGCGGATGGGATCGGCAGGGTCGTTAAATGCTTGCTTGATTCCATCGCGATCGCGATCGCTCATCCCCCCATACAATACCCGAATCGCTTCCGGTTCCCCTGGAAACTCCGCTTTCAGACGGCGATCGAGATAGTCCAACGTGGTTTTATACTCGGTAAACACCACCAAGCGTTCTTCCGGTATCCACTCCTTCCCATTCCGCAAATATTGCTTAATCGCGGTCAACAATCGGGAAAAGCGTTCGTCCTCCACCGGATCCGCTAACTGTCCCCCCTCAACCAATCCCAACGCTTGCAACGCACTATCTAACGCCGCAATTTCTGCTGTGAGATCGGGAACCAACGGTTTTAACCAAGCGCCAGTGGTTTTCGCCGCATACTGGATGCGTCCCTCCGTTTCCAAGTCGTCATCAATATCTTCTGCGATCGCCCGTTTTGCCGCCTGAACTTGGGACACCTCCGCCTCATCGACTCCGGCAATCCCCTCTTGAAAGCGAACCCACGATTGAGCAAAAGTATAGGGACAAGACAGCAAGCGTTTATTGAGAACCTCCACCGCAAACGAACCGGCGAGGCGATCGGTTTTTTTAGAATCTGCGATCGCCGCTTTCACTGCCGTCCTAAACTCGCTAAATGCCCGTCCCAATTGCCGTTCTGCTTTCCCAAAAAATAACGGAACGGGTTGCGGAATTCGCTGACAAAAACGCGGCATTTCTCCCCGATTTTCATCCAATTGGTTAATCTCGCGCTTCAGACGCCGAATCACCACCTCCTCAATGCGCTGCTGTTGCGCCGCATCCATCTCCCCGGTTTGCATAAATCGCACCGGATCCAGTTGTTCCAAGAGTCCAGAAAAGCAACGGGTATGACCGTTATGGGGGGTCGCCGTCAAAAATAACTTATGTTCAAACCAAGGGGAAATAAACCGCAACATCTTCGACAAATCGCTATCATCGCCGAAGTTAGCAGGCATTAAATTATGCGCTTCATCAACAATCAGTAAATCCCAAGGCAAATTCGCCGATCCTTCCGGTTGCCGTAAGGTGGTGCGAAACTGTTCCAAGACATCCGGTTGGCGCAGATAGTGATAGGAGGTGATAATGCGCGGGTAGGTGCGCCAGGGGTTGGCATCGAGTCCGAGACGTTTTTGGATGGCGTGAGTCTCCGCGCGATCGACCACATCAAAAGAGAGGGAAAACTTTGCCTTCATCTCCTGCTGCCACTGCTTCCGCAACGCTGCCGGACATAAAATCAACACCCGACGAATCCGACGGCGCAACAGCAACTCGGTTAAAATTAAACCCGCTTCCACCGTTTTCCCCAATCCTACATCATCGGCCAACAGCAGGGAAATGCGCGGCATCCGCAACGCTTTGTAAAGGGGGACTAACTGAAAATCTTCCACCTGTACCGCGCCGAATAAGGGGGCAGAAAACGGCAGGGGTTCTAACGGTTCGCGGCGATCGCTATTGAGAAACGGAGAGAGGGCAGTCCATCGCGCCGCCCGTTGCAAGGCATCGAACTCCTCCCCCTGCATCGGCGGTTCTGCGTCCACCCGAGGCAAGGCGGTGGGTTCCAACAAGCTGGCATTGAGTTCCCGTTCCCAGATGACTTTATCTTCGCGATTGCCATCCATATCGGTATATTCCAACCCCACCAGATGCAATCGTCCGGCGATCCCCCCATCAAACGGTTCCACCGACACCACCAACGCCCGCCGGTTGCGAACCGTTGCCAACATTCCCACACGAGGGATCTGAGTGTCTGAGTGACGGGGTGAGGGTTTACTGGCAATCATGAGCAGAAATTTTATAACGGTGACTGTAAGCAGCGATCCCTTTAATTTTAGGACATTAGAAAAATCATCTCACTCACAGCCTTTCTTTTTCTCACTCGAAAAGCCAATGTTTGCACGAGAGTTGCTCGGCGATCGTGCAAAATAAATCGTGGAAGATAAAAAAGAAACCGCTAATTTACCTAAGCGGTTTCTTTTTTAATTTAAAATGCATATCTAGCGCTTCTCAGATTAGTGAGCTAGATAGATAAGAAGGAATCCAGGGGTGCGAGCTTCTAGCTCGCTAATTTACCAGCGAGCTAGAAGCTCGCACTCCTCAAAAAAATTATCGCATCTTTGCGAGAATTGCCATGAAAAGTAAATCCGATCTCAATGTTCCCGTCACTTAGAGTCATTAAACGCTCAAACCCGCATTCTGTCGAATAACGGGAAGGGACGCCCAACCCGCCAAAATCAAAACCGCCAGACCTTCAGAAGCTTGAAGGTTCGGCGGTTTCAGGAGATGCCAGGAGCCGGACTTGAACCGGCGACACGAGGATTTTCAGTCCTCTGCTCTACCGACTGAGCTATCCCGGCGCGCTTTATTTTTGACGCTTAACTAACGTAGCAAATTTATTAGGGGTTGGCAACCCCTAAAGGAAAAATTTTTCTTGGGGTCGCCACCCAACGAGTACGCAGACGGGTTGAAAAGCTCAGATCGGGCGCAGGCGGGTAACTTTGAGGGTAAAGTTGCCCGTACCCCCTTCACCGAAAGCGCGGACGCGGACGATGTAATCTCCCCCTTGAGTAATCCGCGAAAATAATAGGGAGTTGGTGCTACCGTCGGGACCGTCGTCATTTTCGGCGATCGTCGTGCCGTCGGGGGCAATTAAGGCGACGATCGTATCGAAACTGTCGGAAAGGAGGTCGATCGCCACTTGATCCCCTTCTTGAAGGGTGACAATATAGTCGCGAGCAAAGCCGCCCTGACCTGTAGGAATATCCTGTTCTGAGAGGGTATCGCTGATTTCATTGCTACCCGGCAGGCGGATTGGGTTATACATATTCTCGGCGCGTACGCCCGATGCACTCCCCGCGATCGCCACAACCGTAATCGGAAGCAAAACGATGCGATGCCAGTCGATTCTGCAAGGCAGACGCTGCGCGAACGCAAAACGGTTAGTCATGAAAAAAAGAACCAAACCCTAGAGATCTACATCAGCATACTGACATAACTTAAAGAGATCGGGGGAAGTAATGGAGAATTTTAGATTTTAGCTTTTAGAGTCGGGTTCAAGGGAGCGAGAGCGGCTCAAAGGATCGAAAATCCCCGCGATCGAGACGGTCAATGTCATGTTAAGCCTAAAAAGGGCAACGCTTAAAAAAAGGGAGAATCCGTCGTGATCGAACTCAATTCGCGTTGGCATCGGACGATCGCCCTCGGTGCCATCTGGCTATTACAAAGCGGGTGCGATCGCCTCTGGTTTGCCCTCGATCGCTCCGTCCCGGATTGGGACAGGGCCGACTACCTGACCGGAGCATTAAACTACGCCGACGCCTTAGAACACCCCCACTGGTTTTCCGGCGAATGGTGGACGAATCTCTGGTTGCTCTCCTCCAAAATTCCCCCGGGAACCTACCTCGCGACCGCCGTCATTCACCAAATTTTCGGAACCGGGAGCGATCGCGCGACCCTGGTCAATCTCCTCTTCAGCGCGATCTTACTCGCCAGTACCTACGGCTTGGGCCGGATCCTGTTCAACCCCAAAATTGGTCTGTGGGCCGCCGCCTTATGTACCCTGTTTCCCGCCTTTTACCGATCGCGCCTCGATTTTCTGCTCGATTATCCCTTAACTGCTACGGTCACCCTCGCCTTTTTTTGCCTGACCCTGTGGCGGTCTCGAACCCATTCCCCGAGGCTCCACACCAGACCCCCAAGCCGTTTCAAACTGCCCCCCACCCTCGAACCGTGGCTGTGGGCTGCCGCTTTCGGGATGGCGTCGGGTCTCGCCTTGATGGTCAAACAAACGGCGTTGCTGTTTCTCTCGGTCCCCCTGTTGTGGGCGGCGATCGCCAGCTTCAAAGGGCGTAAATGGAGCCAATGCGGGCAACTCAGCCTCAGTGTGGCGATCGCCGCCCTCGTCATTTACCCCTGGTACCGCACCAACTGGCTGTTAATCCTCACTGGAAGCAAACGCGCCACCGTCGATGCGGCGATCGCCGAAGGGGATCCCTCCCTGACCAGTCTCGACGCCTGGACTTATTACGCCGAACAACTGCCGAATCACGTCTCTTGGTTGCTGGCGATCGTTGCCATTGTCGGCTTTCTCCTCTACTACCGACGCCGCCAAAAGGATCTCTCGCCGTCCCCGGTTCCCCATCCTTGGCGCTGGCTGGCGGTTTACCTCCTCGGCGCTTACTTCTTCGCTTCGGTCAATATCAATAAAGACTTTCGCTACGTCTTACCCTACTTACCCGCCGTGGCGATCGCCCTGGCGTATGGCTTGAGCTGCTGGCGGGGGAAATGGGCGCGTTCCGTGCGCTGGGGAACCCTCGGGATCGCCGTGCTGTTGGCGCTCAATCATCTATTTCCCTGGGGCTTTACCTTGCCCGGATCCGCACTGTTGGGCGATCGCGCCGACCGCCGCCCCTACACCGGACCGCCATGGCCCCATCCCGAGGCGATCGCCGAAATTATCAATACATCCCCCTATTTACAAACCACCGTGGGGGTGCTGCCCTCGACGCCGGAAATTAACCAGCATAACGTTAATTATTACGGGGCTTTGGCCGATTTCCAGGTGTACGGACGCCAGGTCGGAACGCGCTTGTCTCAGGTCGATCGCGACATGCGATCCCTCGATTGGTTCGTGACTAAAACGGGGGATCCCGGTTCGGTGCCCGAGGACGCCTACGGCGCGATCTCGGCGGCGATCGCCCAAAATCCGGACTTGATTTTACAACGAGAATGGACCTTACCCATTCCCGAAACGGCTGGGCAGCAGGATCCCAGCACCTTGCAACTGTACCGCCGTCAACCGCCCGGGGTAGCGGTCGAACCGATCGCGGACAGGTCGCCGAGTCTTCCCGTGCGCCTCGATCGCGCGATCGTCCCTCCCGCCTCGCCTCCCGGGGTTCCCGTTCCCGTCACCTATTACTGGTCCGGTCCGTGGGAACCGTTGCAACGGGGACTGGCGATCGTTACCTGGGAAAATGACAACGGCGATCGCTGGCTGCACGATCGCGCGATCGCGGGCGGTCGCTTGTATTCGCAAATCGATACGTCCGTTCCGGTTCGCGTCGTCGATCGCACGGCGATGTTACCCCCCGCCGATTTACCTCCCGGGGTCTATCGCTTGCAAGTGACCTATCTCAATCGCGAAACGGGAGAAATTTACCCGATCGCCGCCCCAGAGGTGAGTCTGACGATCGACGAGAATGCGACCCCCACTCCGGCGCCGGAATTAGACTGGGTCACCCAACTGCGATCGCTCTCCCAAGCGATGCCCCGAGGTCCCGACGCCCTCGGTCCGGTCTTTGAAGAGGTCGCCCGCATCAATCAGTACGATCCGGTGCAAGATTATCTCGCACAAGCGGCGCGATCGCTCGAATATCGCTTGCAAAGCCAACCCGAACGCCTCGATTTTATCTATAATTTAACCTTGGCTCGGGTGTTGCAGCGCGACCCCCAAGGGGCGATCGCCGCCCTCAAACGGGCTACGGTACTCGACGCCCAAAACCCTTACGCTCACGCCTATCTCGCTTTCGTCTACCTCTACGACTGGCAACCGCGATCGGCACGAGAACCCCTCGATCGCGCCTTCGCCTTGGCTCCGGATTTGGAAGTCTTGCAACTGTTAAGTGCAGTGAGCTATTTGATGCAAGGCAATCTGTTCGGCGTGTGGAGCCAAGTTGAAGGGTTTCTTCCCGATCGCCTGAAAACGATTTTGGCGATCGCATTTGCCGCTTTTGTCGCCCTCTCGATCTCGGCGTTACTGTCGATTTTCGTCCTCCACCGTCGCCGTTTTGGCAGAAAACGCGGATCCAAATCGATGTAGTCGTTCCCCCACTGCGCGCCGTTCGCCCGTCCATCGGTTACAACGGAAAAGGGGGGTGCTCTATCTGAGGCGTTCGTGAAGCGACGCCGTTAGCGAAGCGACTCCGTAGGCGTAGCCGCCCCGAAGGGGCTAGGAGTTAGGCGTCTCGGCGATCGCCAAGATACGGCAGACCTTCGAGAGGATTGTGTCTACAACTACATCTACAACTGCATTTACAACTGCATCTATAACTGCTATAAAATCGCCCACTATGTCTGATTTGATTTCCTTGGATACTCATTGTTTTCAACGGTTCGACGCCCTCGAAGGTGCAATTCGTCGCTTACCCACCCAGCCCTTGAAAAAAAATTCACCCACCGCATCGGGAGCTTATCTCGATCTGTGGGTCGATATGGTCAGTTTGGAAGATACGATCGCCATTTTTAAGCAGTTTATCGTCACCTCGGAACTGCACGGCTTAACTCGATTGCCCGATAAAATTTGGACGAAAATCGAGAAACAATTACGCAATATTCCGGCGCGCAAACTCAAAATCGATCCGCTTTATCCCTACAGTCAGTCGTCTACGGCGTTGGTGGAAGAGGATTATATCGAAATCGATAGCGCCCTGCAGTTGCTCGATCGCTGGAAGCCGAATTTATTGATGATGGAAAAACTAATTCTCGAATGTCTCTGTCAGACGATCGCACTTAAAGAAAATTGGTTGATAGACGCAGAAATCTCTTCTGGTTTTGCGAGAACTGCTTTGCCGCTCTTGGAAGGAAACCCGGAAGAAGTCGAGCGATCGCGACAAATTCGAGAACGGGCGATCGCCGCCCTCGATCGGTTAGATCCAGTGAAAAGTTTACCGGAAATTGCTAAAAACCACATTCACAGTATCTTGCAACAATTTACTTCGGCATCCTGGTGGATTCACAATGAAAATTGGGCGATCCGTGCGATTTTGTTGCAGATGAATTATGCCCTCGACGATCGCATTATGCGCGAATTCAGTCGGTTTTAGTGACGTTCGAACATACAAGTTTTACGAAGCTTATAAAAAACCCGATCGACGGCAACGGCTACCCCTATCCCCTCCCAATCGATCGGATTTTTTAACGTTCTTCACTCAGGGGGCGATCGCCGTTAACCGGAAGTTATCTGTTGCCAGCGATCGCAAAAACCTTTTGACAGTAATTGACTGGTCTCAAATACAAAAAAAGTCCGTTGTCTCACCGGACAACGTTGGGTTCCCTGATGTTTACAGTTTCTGCACGTTTGCATGATTTCAAGGGTGTTATCGGAACACTGCCTTAAATTTTTTCCACCCCATACCTTAACAAACATGCATCCCTGCCCTGGTAAGATTTTGAGCAAATTCTATAAATTCAAAGATTTCTTTAGATTTGAACAATCGTTGACGGACTCGGGCCAATTCTGCGGGGGAGATCCTCCGCGAATGCGGTGGTTGGGGACGACAGGCGCACGTGTATTTAATGTATATATAACACTCCGTGGCGGTAACGATCTCCGGATCGGGCGGCAATATTGCTCTAGGACGCTTCCTGGCGATCGCGTTCGTACTCGTCGATGGCGCGGTTGGCTTGAGCGTCCGCTTCGCGATTTTGTTCCCGGCGAATGTGTTCCGGCGGGTCGTATCCTTCAAAGCGACTCAGTAACATCATCACGCGATCGTATAACGGTTTTAAAGCGGGATTTTTAACCCGATATTCGCCGCGAATTTGTCTGATCATCAGTTGGCTGTCCGCACGCAACTTGACCCGTTTGACTCCCATTTCTAGGGCTTTTTCTAAACCGAGAATGGCCCCTTGATATTCCGCTTGATTGTTGGTGGCGATGCCTAAATATTTGGCAAGTTCTTCTAAAACATTCCCTTCCTCATCGACTAACACCGCGCCCGCGCCCGCCGGACCGGGGTTTTTTCGGGAAGCTCCATCGGAGTAAATGGTTACGTGCATTTTAAGTTGATTCTCCACATTCAGAATTCGTATTGTAGCGCCAATCGATCGCCTGCGATCGTCGAGTCTAGTTAAAATAAAACCTGACAAAACGTTCGGTCCTCAAAATCGAGGGGCGGTCGGTTTCGATGGCAGTGCCATCCAAGCTTATCCTCTTTAGGGTTAAGAAGGGGTTAATCGAGTCAAAACCCCGATCGCCCCCGATCGCGATCGCGGCGATGTTATGGTAAAAAATCATGATTCGTCCACCTGATTTAACAACAACTTGCCCCATGACGATCGCCGCCATTTTATTCGATTTAGACGGAACTTTAGCCAATACCGATCCGATTCATTTTCTAACTTGGCAAGAATTGCTGAAAACTTATGACTTAGAAATCGATCGAGAGTTTTATCAAAAACAGATGAGCGGACGACTCAATCCGGCGATCGTCGCCGATTTACTCCCCCATCTTTCCCCCGAACAAGCGGCGCGGGTGGCTGACGAAAAAGAAGCGCAATTTCGGCAATTTGCGGCTCAATTGCAACCCATGCCCGGATTGACAGACTTACTCGCTTGGGCGGGAGATCGCGCCTTAAAGTGCGCCGTCGTCACCAACGCCCCCCGCGAAAACGTTCGTTTCATGTTAGACATTTTGCACCTGAGCGATCGCTTTGCCCCGGTGACGATCGCCGAAGATCTCCCCGCCGGAAAACCGGATCCGCTTCCCTATCAACAGACTTTGCAGCAGTTGGGTCTTTCCCCGCAAGAGGCGATCGCCTTTGAAGACTCCCCCTCGGGCATCCGTTCCGCCACCGCCGCCGGGATTTATACCATTGGCGTGGCCTCCACCCACGACCCCGAGACCTTGCGGGCGATCGGCGCTTCACAAACGATCGCCGACTTCACGGCCCCTCACTTGTGGGACGATCTCGAAGCGATCGCCCCAGATCCGAGGGAGAAGACGCGCAGCGTCTCCTAACTCCCCCGCATTCAATCCACCCCTTCAATCGGGGCAAACCCTTGCCGTTGGACGTTTTCAGTTATCGTGCGCGGTTCGAGGAATTGCAGCACGTAATCCGGACCGCCCGCTTTCGACCCGACCCCGGACAACTTAAAGCCGCCGAAGGGCTGACGGGAGACGATCGCCCCGGTAATGCCGCGATTGATATATAAATTGCCGACTTCAAACTCCGCTTTCGCCCGTTCGATGTGAGACGGGGTGCGCGAGTACAAGCCCCCGGTGAGGGCATAATTCGTGCCGTTGGCGATCGCCAGGGCTTCGTCAAAATCTCGGGCGCGAATCACCGCCAAGACCGGACCGAAAATCTCCTCTTGGGCGATCGCCGCCTCCGGTTTGACCTCCCCAAACACGATCGGGCCGACGAAATAGCCCGTCTCCGGCGCCGGAACTTCCACCAAGACCTGCGCTTCGGCTTTCCCCTTAGCGATGTACTCGCCGATGCGATCGCGCGCCGTAGCGTCGATCGTCGGACCGACCTGGGTACTCGGATCCTCCGCCGGGCCGACATTGAGCGATCGCGTCGCCTCGCACAAGCGTGCCACAAAGGTATCGTAAACCGCATCGAGAACGATCGCCCGGGAACAGGCAGAACATTTCTGACCGCTATAACCGAACGCCGACTGTACGACCCCCGCCACCGCCTGGTCTAAATCGGCGCTTTCGTCGATGATGACGCCATTTTTGCCCCCCATTTCCGCAATCACGCGCTTGAGGTGCTTTTGTCCCGGTTGCAAAATCGCCGCATCGGCGTAAATCCGACAGCCGACCTCTTGAGATCCGGTAAAGGCGATCGTATTGACATCGGGATGTTTGACCAAATGCGCCCCCACCGTCGAACCCTTACAGGGGACGTACTGGAACACTGCGGGAGGAATCCCCGCTTCTACGAGAATTTCGGCAATTTGCGCCGCAATCACCGAAGAGACTTCCGCAGGTTTTAATAAGGTGCAGTTCCCCGCCACTAAAGAAGCGACCGTCATCCCCGTGGGAATGGCGAGGGGGAAGTTCCACGGGGAAATCACCACCGTAATCCCGCGCGGTTGGTAGTGGTAGCGGTCCGTTTCTCCGGCGACGTCGAAGTTGTAACCGCGATCGATCGCCTCCATTTGTTCGGCATAATAGCGGCAAAAGTCGATTGCCTCGGTGACTTCCGCATCGCACTCGCGCAACGGTTTGCCGACTTCGAGCATCATCCAGGCGCACAGGTGAAAGCGCCGCCGTTCCATTAGATCTCCGGCTTTGCGTAAAATCGCGGCCCGTTCGGAGGCGGGGGTACGTCGCCAAGCGGGTAAGGCAGCTTTGGCGGCGGCGATCGCGCGATCGCCCTGTTCGAGGGATAATAGGCCGATCGTGCCGATGACTTCCTCCGGATTGGAGGGATTGACGGAATCGACGCGATCGATCGTGTTGACGGGTTCGCCGTTGACGATCGGTAAATAGGTGTTGCCGAGGTTTTGGCGCACCTGTTTGAGGGCGTCCCAGGCGTTTTGACGGGCTTGTGCTTCCGCGAAATCCGTATCCGGTGCGGCGTCCGGGAAGGCTTCGCCGTGAAGGGGTACGCTTGCGTTCTCGTCTCCTTGCGGCGGCGCGATCAATTCTTCGACCGGGCGATTTTCGAGATTTTGGCGTAAAAAGGAGCTGTTGGCGGTATTTTCGAGCAAGCGGCGGATCAGATAGGCCATTCCCGGCAGTAGTTCGCCGTAAGGGCAGTAGACGCGCACGCGGTGACCCCGTTGGGCGATCGCCTTGGCGAGTTTGTCCCCCATTCCGTAGAGGACTTGGCACTCGAAACGACGGCGGGGGATTTGCAAGCTTTCCGCGATCGCGATCGCCAATGCCTGCGATCGCACGTTATGAGAACCGATCGCCGCATACAAATACTCGTGATTTTCCAGCAATAACTGGGTCATCCGTTCGTAATTGGCATCCGTCGCCGCCTTGTCGTTATACACGACTTGCGGCCAATGTTTTTGTTGGGCTTTAATGGTTTCCTGGTCCCAGTACGCCCCTTTGACCAAGCGCACGGTGACTGGGGTTCCCCGTTGTTTGGCCCAGGCGATCAGATCTTTCAAATCGGCGTAACTGTCGCGCAGATACGCTTGTAGGGTGACGCCGAGGTCGGCGCGATCGCGAAATTCGTCTTCGAGTAAGAGGCGTTTGAGAATCGACAGGGTTAAATCTTTATACTCGTACTGTTCCATGTCGAAGTGAACCGCCGCCCCCACGTTTTGAGCGTGACGCAACAGGGTGCGGATGCGATCGGCGACTCGTTCCTCACTTCCGCGCTCGTCCACCGGATCGAATTGAGAATAAAAGGCGGTGAGTTTCACCGAAACCTGCACCCGAGGCAGGGTCTCGCCGTCCGCTTCGTCAATTTCGGCCACTTTCGACCAACTTTGAGCCGCCTCGGTCAACTGCTCGGTTAAATCGAGGTAATTTTGCAAATAGGCTTTCGCTTCCGCCTCGGTAATTACCGCCTCGCCGAGCAAATCGAGGGTGAACCCCATTTTTTCCTTTCGCAAGCGTTTGAGGGTCTCGATCGCCTGTTTGACGGTCGCTCCGGCGATATATTTTTGGGCGAGGGTTTCCACGGCGGTCGCCACCGTCGTCGCCGCTACGGTTCCCGGGACGGAATCGCTACCGCTAAAGCTAATTAATTTTTTGAGGGCGTCGGGAAGTTCGACGTCTTCGGCGGTGAGATATTCTTGGAGGTGACGGGCAATTTCCGCTTTAGAGCGCAATGCGGGTAAGCAGTCGATGAAGCGAAACAACTGCACCCGCAAACCGGGATTGCTCATCGCCCACGCTAGTAATTTATCGTCGAGGCGCATTTTGTCTTGCATTTGGGCAAAAAACGAGCGTTTTTCTCGCGTTGCCCCTAAAAGATCTCGGGCAATTTCTTGGGTTTTCGCTTCGTAGGAATTTTGGGTAAGATCGACAACCACGACTGACTTGGGCCTCCACCTGCTGACATTTTCGGTCTGTAGGATTGCTTTCGGACGCGCGTCTGTTGAGACTGTTGAGAGAATTGGAGGGGTTTCGATTGTCCAGCAACGACCGAAGGGTTAACGAGACTGTCTCGATCTTCGGGAATCCTTCACTCTCTGGGAATTTAGTCTTGACGATCGCCCTCTGGCTTCCGACCGAACCGACTCAACATTGTAACTTTTTTAACAATTGTTATTTCGTGCTACAAGGTTAAAGTTTGATAACAAAAAGCGATCGTCTCTTTGAAAGTTTAGAGTGGACAGTTCGCCCTTGAGGCCGTCTTGGTGGCGGTCAAAGGGTCTCTAGCAAAGTATTCGGGGCTTTTTTATTTTATTGATTATCGAAAGATCGCGATCGCGCTTCCAGAAAACCGGGAAGATTCAGTATTTTTGCTCAATTGGTGGGATGAGTTGTAGCGATCGCGTGCAATTAATCGGTGATTTTGGAGGGAGTGGGTTCGCCGCTTTCGGGTTTACTTTCGCCTTCAAATTCTACGCGATCGTATCGATCGGTTAAAGGGATTTGAAGGTCGAGGGGACAAAAGCTTAATCGCTTAATCTCCTCTCGTTTGATTCGTTCGCTTCTCTTCGATCGTCATTTCATGGCTTCGGGCGGCCTAGCCCTTCGAGGGCGATCGTGTATATGTTGCTGTTTATACTACTCTGGGGGGTCGTCAAGGTAGGGGCGTTTCGCGAAACGCCCCTACTCGATCGCGGCTCTGCTGGCGCGAGAATGACGGCTTGGATTGAGGTATATTTACCATCGATGCAACCCGAACGACTTTAAAAGCAAATTAAGTGAGAGCAACCGATCGCCCGAACGATACTGCACTGAAGAACGTTAACGAGGTCGGAAAATGTCCCTAAAATAACAGATAGTTTCTCAAAATCCATTGACTGCCATCTCTCTATTGCTCAATTCTTTAACTATAAAAAGATCGTAAAAAGATCCGTCAAAACATCGACCAGAATAAAATACAAAACCTTCACAAAAGCTTTAGAATTACAGTCAAAAAAATCGTTCAAACTCATGATATAAGAACAACTTTTTAATGATTCTGGAGTAAATCCAATGACTCGTCAACGCTGGACGAACCGCACGACCTTTTTATTAGCCGCTTTAGGTTCGGCGGTTGGGTTAGGTAATTTGTGGCGTTTTCCTTATTTAGCTGGGAAATACGGTGGGGGAGCTTTTCTCGTTCCTTATCTCATCGCCTTAGTCTTTGTCGGTATTCCCTTATTAATTGTTGAATTTGCGATCGGTCAAAAAATGCAGCAGGGGGCGATCGGTACGTATACCCGGTTAAATCCTCGCTTTAGTGGTTTGGGAATCTTAGCCCTCATTTCTGCATTCATCATTACCTCTTACTATGCCGTTGTGATGGCGTGGTCTTTACTTTACTTGTTCGCTTCAGTCCGCGTCGAATGGTCTGCCAATTCGCAAGACTACTTTTTCAATCGCATTCTCGAACTGAGTGCGAGTGTCAACGACTTAGGAGGGATCGACGGGTCGATTTTCGGGGCTTTGCTGGTCATTTGGATAGCCATTTACTTTTCCGTTTGGAAAGGGACGAAAAGTGTGGGTCAAGTTGTCTGGTATAGCGTGCCGCTTCCGGTCATTTTACTGCTGCTGTTGTTCTTGCGTGCGATTACCTTACCCGGGTTTCTCTCGGGTTGGGAAATGTATCTCAACCCCAATTGGACGGCGTTAGTGAATCCGGAAGTTTGGACGGCTGCCTTTTCACAAATTTTCTACAGTTTGTCCCTGGCATTTGGGGTCATGATTGCTTACGCGAGTTACAAAAATGACTCCGATGATATTGTGAAAGATGCTTGGACGACTGCTTTATTAAATAGTGCCACGAGTTTATTTGCGGGTTTGGTCGTTTTTGGGGTGTTGGGTTATATGGCGTCGCAAACCGATACGCCTTTAGTGGAGTTGGCGGCGTCCGGTCCGGGTTTGGCGTTTGTGGTGTTTCCGAAAGCGTTAAGTTTAATTCCTTTTCCTCACTTGTTTAGTCTTCTGTTTTTTCTGATGTTTCTTTCGTTGGGAATTGACAGTGCTTTTTCCCTGGTTGAAGCGTTAAATGCCGCAATTGTCGATCGCCACCCCCATATTTCCGTGGCTAAAGTGGCATTCATCGTCTGTTTGGCGGGCGCGATCGCGGGAATCATTTACACGACGCGAGCGGGACTGTATTTTTTAGATATTGTGGATCATTTTGTCACCAGCTATAACCTGTTGTTTGTAGGGATCGGCCAATCGATTCTCGTGGGATGGATTTATGGAGCGGAAAAACTGAGACGATATATTAATGAAGTGAGCGAATGGAAGATTGGGAAATGGTGGAATTTTGCGGTCAAATACGCGATTCCGACGATTTTAGCGATGTTGTTGGCAACCCAGTTTTCTAAAGATGTAGCCGTTCCTTACGAAGGTTATCCCGCCTGGTCTTTGGGGATCGGTTGGGCGATCGTCGTCGTTCCTTTATTGTTGTTTGTCTTCTACTTGGGACGCGATCGCGTGGCGATTCATTCCTAATTAATAGAAAAGGCTGATTCTTGGAGATCGAGGGACGATCTCGATTGGCAAGTTGGTGAAAAATTGTGAGAGAGGCGGGCAGTAAACCCGCCCGATCGCCCCCGTCGAGATCGAGAACTCGACCCGAATGGCAAGAAAACAAGCACGAAACAAGCACGAGAAAAGCACGATCGCTATTCGCACAGTTTCGCCATAATTTCTTCGTGACTTAATTCTTGAGCGACTAACGCTTCCGCAGGTTTGACGCGATCGCCCAACCCGATCGCAAAATGATTGCAATCGGCTCCGAGAGATTCGCAAGTTGTCTGGACGCAGAACAATTCGCGACCCGTAAGCTGACTGAAAAAGCTGGCTAAAATCCCCGCTTCTAAGAAACAAACCGGGCGTTTCCAATTTTCCGGGGCTTTGCTTGCAAACGGAGAATTCGTGATTTTAACCACGAGAAAACCGCGATCGTAATAAGTGGTGTCCAAGTCGAACAATCCCCACCCGGAGGTTTTCCACAGTTCGCGAAAACATTGGAGAAATTCGACCATTTCCATCTGGGCGATCGCCTTATCGTAATAGTCTTGAATTTCTTCGCAAAAGCGAACGTAAAAGTTTTTGCCCCACCATTTGCCGCAGTTAAATAAAACGAGGCGAGCTGCGGAACCCGTTTCCTGTTCCAATCCGGCATAAATGGCCTCAATTAAGGTATCGGGAATCGCCAGGAGGCGATCGCCCCGGCGATTTTCCAATAATCCTAATTCGAGATCGCCGCGCACGTAGGTATCGGCGGCAAAATAATGACCGCCAATTTTTTCATTTTCGAGTAAGTTCGCTATAGAAATCATCACGTTTATCGTCCGTTAAATCCCTCGATGAGATGGCCGTTTGCCCGGAAAAGTTATCGATCGCGATCGCCCCGGTCGAAAGCGGTTAGGTGCGATCGTCGGCGCCGACCTTCGACAAGTGCTGACAGGCTTTTTTTAAATAAGGCTCGAACACCGCCAATTGTTTTTGAGATAGGGTAGCGGCGACGCGATCGCGCAGTAAAGCATCGATCTTGCGGTCGATCTCCTGGGTGTCGCGGGCGCCCATCAATCCGGTAAGCCACTGCAGCCGAGCGTTTAAATAATCGCTATCGGAAGCGAGCATCGCCGCCGCACAATGTCGCATGGCAGACAGCCAGTATTTTAAAGACCGTTCTAAGGTTTCCTGAGACTCGTTGGGAAAAGTTTCGACCAGGGTATCGGCGATCGGTTGAAAAATTTCTTCTTCGCGATCGCGTAGCACTTTGTAAGCTTGTAGGCGCTGGGCGAGGGAGGCGACATGACGGCGAAACCGGAGCAGATCGTCGGATTTTAAGTATTGTTCTTGTGCCTTTTCAATTAAGGCTTTCATCTCTGGGTGCATAGTCTGGCAAACAATATGAGTAAAGATCGGCGGCGATCGCGGGTAAAATTTACCGGGGCGATCGTCTGTAGGGGCGCTTCGCGAAGTGCCCCTACAGGGCGTTTCGCGAAACGCCCCTACTAAAACAAATCCGAGAGTTCGTCGATGGTCACTTTATTTTCCGACGACCCCCCCGCAATCACCTCCATCACCGGAGGTTTGGGCAGCGAACCGACTTCCGGGGTTCCTTCCCACGGTAGGGCGCGGAAAAAGTCGCCGACGGTCATCTCTAAGCTACGGGAAGGGGCAGCTTCATGCCCGTTGGGTCGCACTTCAACCGCTTGACCTTGCCAATTGCACGCGGTGAAAAACGCCTCGACACTCAAGTGTTGCCAAGAATTGACGGCGTTCAATGGACTCGTTCTCCTATTTCCAAGCGTTTTTGAATGTCGCGGGCGGTGGCGCCTTCATTTTGCCAGAAGGCGGCGGCGTCGATGCGGTCTTGACTGCCGAGCAGGAATTTACAGTAGGTTTCGCCCATCGAATAGCACTGCAATTCGATGCAACTGAGCTGTTTGTTGACCAAATTGGAGAAGAATCCGGCAAATAATCCCGCGTAGATGTAGCAAACGGGTTTGCCGACATCGCCGAGAGTCCGCGCTACGGCAGAATCGAATAAGTTAATGAACATGAAGCCATGCTTGCGATCGCTCAGATCGACTTCCCAGCGTCCCCAACCTTGGGCGGTAAAGGGCCACCACCAAGTTTCGAGCAGAAACATCAAGTTAGTCTGGCGGATATCGCGATCGTATTCTTTTTCAAACCACTGCTGAAAAAATTTGGCGTCTTTGGTTCCCCAGTCGCAACCGATGGTGTACATGATCACCGAGGACGCATTGCCGACTTCTTCTTCCAACCCTTCGATCAGACCGATGATAAAGTCTTCACTGGTCAGGATATTGCGCGCTTCGTTCCAGTCAACGACGCTGCCAGTTTCGGGTTGAAATTCAAAAAAATCTTGAAAGCCGTAGTGATTGTGTTTTTTGGGATGTTTGTGCTTGCCCGAATGGGCGATCGAACCGTTGGCGTGGGGTTTAGTGTTTGCGGTTTTACTCGTTTTGGCGCTAGAAACGACCACGATCTCAATACCTCCTGATTGGGGTTTGGGCTTGCTGCGAGTGCACGGCGATTCGGTTTCGGTCTGCGGTCCGGGCGGACAGTGGCGGCATCTGTTGGAGTCCGCTTCGAGAGCTTTTCCGGTGGAACGGGGCGATCGCCCCACAGTTTGCCAACCGCTCGCCACCAGCTCGCCACCAGCGATCGCCTCAATGGGGACGGTTTCGCAGTGAATATTTATATTGTAGAGAAGAGAACGGACACCTAAAACGATCGATCGCCTGCTCTTTGATGGCAATAGTTAACTTCGATCGCGGGCGACCTGAGGCTCAATTCTCCGAGGAAAATATAAGAGCAATAAACAATGAATACGATCGGCATAAGTGAGGGTCTACAATACTGCCCGAGACCATCTCGGGGGTTTGACCCGTTAATGGCGACCCTGGAGATGCACTGAATCTCGGTCGATCTCTTTGGTGGTCAAGGATCTCGCGAATTAACGTGGGATTGTGCTTCGACTTGTATAAATCTGCCGGACGGATAAATGCGATCGCCGCAAGGCGGATAAAATGCCCGCTTGGCGGCGATCGCCAATAGCAGATTCGAGCTAAAAAGCGACGAGCCGTTTTAGTTATTCGCGATCGGATTTTGCGCCGACGGTCTGCGATCGATCACGCGATCGATCAAGCCGTATTCGACGGATTCTTGAGCGGACATAAAGAAATCTCGTTCGGTATCTTGTTCGATCTTTTCTAACGGTTGCCCGGTGCGATCGGCCAAAATACTATTCAAGCGTTTCTTATGATAGAGAATCTCTTTGGCTTGGATTTCAATATCGGCAGCTTGACCTTGCGCGCCACCGAGGGGTTGGTGAATCATGATCCGGGAGTGAGGTAAGCTCATGCGCTTACCTTTGGCGCCAGCCGCCAACAAGAAGGCGCCCATACTGGCAGCCAGTCCCAAGCAAATTGTACAAACGTCGGGGCCGATGTGGTTCATGGTATCGTAAATGCCCATCCCCGCCGTGACCGAGCCCCCGGGGGAATTGATGTAGAGATAGATATCTTTCTCAGCATCGTCGGATTCGAGAAAGAGCATTTGCGCGACGATCAGGTTGGCGAGATCGGCGTCAACTTGTTGTCCGAGAAAGATGATCCGATCGCGCAGCAGGCGCGAGTAGATGTCGAAGGCGCGTTCGCCACGACCCGATTGTTCGATGACGGTAGGAATCATGCGGTCTGTCTGTATCCGTTACTTTTTTCAATTGTACTGAACCCAGTCAGTTCTGTTGGGAAACCTGTTTTTAAGCCTTCGAGATCCCGTAGGAACGTACAGAAATAGGGAGTTTTGCCCAGGAGTCGAGCTGTCGTCTTCGGCGATGCCTTTGATTTGGGGACAGTTCGCTCAACCCAATTCAGCCAAAAGAGCGAAGCGCGATCGCGCCGCGTGCATTCCCCCGAATGGCGACTCGACCGTGAATTGCGATCGTTTCCCGGTTTCTAAGACGACCGGGAAACGTTAGGATGGTTAAATTGCTACAGACTTAGTGTTTGAAATTGAGGGGTTTGTCATCACTGCTGGCTGAATCAGACTTCCCAGGAAAAGTGGTCAAGCTCGACAACGGGCTGACCGTCGTTCACCAACAAATTGACGCCACCCCGGTGGTGGTCGTTGACGTGTGGGTGCAAGCGGGAGCCGTTCGCGAACCCGATACGTGGTCCGGAATGGCGCATTTCCTCGAACACATGATTTTCAAAGGAACCGATCGCTTGCCCCCGGGAGCCTTCGATCGCGAAATCGAGAATCGCGGTGGCATGACCAATGCGGCAACTTCCCACGACTACGCCCATTTTTTCATCACCACTGCCGATCGCTACATCGAGGATTCCCTACCGTTACTGGCGGATTTACTGCTGCACGCCGGAATTCCCCACGACGAGTTCGACCGAGAACGGGAAGTGGTCTTAGAAGAAATCCGTCAATCTTGGGACGATCCGGATTTTCTCGCCTTTCAAGCCCTAATGGAAACCCTCTACGTCAAACATCCTTACGGGCGTTCGGTTCTGGGAGGGATCGAGAATTTAATGGAACGATCGCCCGAACAGATGCGCCGTTTCCATCGCTGTTACTACCAACCGGAAAATATGGTGGTGGCGATCGTCGGGAACATCGAACGGCAACGGGCGATCGAATTAGTCAGCCAGTCTTTTAGCGACTTTCCCGCCGCCGAACCCTGTTGGGCCGTCGAGGTCGAAGCCGAACCCCCGTTAACCGAAGTACGCCGTCGGGAACTCTACCTCCCCCGTTTGGAAACCGGGCGCCTGGTGATGGCGTGGACCGGGCCGGGGGTCGAACAACTGCACGACGCTTACGGCTTGGATTTACTCTCGGTGTTGCTCGCCCAAGGACGCACCTCGCGCTTAGTACGCGAACTGCGCGAAGAACGCGAACTCGTCCACGCCATCAGTAGCGATTTTTCGTTGCAACGCGATTCGAGTTTATTTACGATTGGGGCATGGCTCGAACCGCAATACATGGATCGGGTGGAAGCGGCGATCGGCGATCGCCTCTGCCAACTCCAACAACAACCCGTCAGCGAAATCGAACTCAATCGGGCAAAGCGCTTGTTGTGTAACGATTATGCCTTTTCTACGGAAACCCCCAACCAACTGGCGGGGTTGTACGGCTATTACGAAACGATCGCCCGCGCCCAATGGGCCGTGCGCTATCCCGAACAAATTCAGTCGTTCGATCCGTATAATTTGCAACGGGTCGCCAGTCAGTATTTATCGCCTAAATATTATGCGGTAACGACGGTTAAGCCATTTGAATCCACCGTCTAGGGGAAAAATCGCGGTTCGAGGTCGCCAACTTGCCCGGAGTTTTGCGGGGGAGTTGACGTCAACCGATGCCAACGACCACAGTCCACAACCAAGGAAGCCAAGGAAATAGCAGTGAATGAGAGCGTGAAACAGTCGCCAGAGAACGAACGGGTTTGTCGTGCGGTTCTCAGTAATGGCATGGTGGCGATCGCAACGGAGAATCCCGCCGCCGACATTATCGCAGGTCGCATCTTTATCAAAGCAGGGAGTCGCTGCGAACGTCAGGAGCAAGCCGGACTTTCTCACTTACTCTCCGCCGTGTTGACCAAAGGCACCGAACGGCTGTCCTCCCTCGATATTGCCGAACAAGTCGAATCCGTCGGCGCCAGCTTGAGTACCGATACCACCCCGGATTACTTTTTAGTCAGTCTCAAAGCCGTCTCCGCAGATTTTCCCGACCTGTTACACCTGGCGGCAGAATTATTACGATCGCCGTCGTTCCCGGAAGCGGAAGTCGAACTCGAACGCCGCCTCACCTTGCAGGGGATTCGTTCTCAAAAAGAACAGCCCTTTACCGTCGCCTTCGATCGCCTGCGCCAGGCGATGTATCCCGACCATCCCTACGCCTTCTCCAGTCTGGGAACCGAACAAACCGTTACCAACTTACAACGGCAAGACCTCCAACAGTACCATCAAACCTACTTTCGCCCCGATCGCACGGTGATTAGTTTGGCCGGACGGATCGACCCGGAAGCGGCGATCGCCCTGATCGAGGCAGTTTTCGGCGACTGGCAGCCCTCCGGCGAGGCGATCGCCCCACACCCCTTGACCTCGGTGCGCCCTCGTTCGCGCTATCTGAGTATGCCCCAAGACACCCAGCAATCGATCGTCATGGTCGGCTACCTCGGGGCCGCCGTGCGCCCGCCGGACGGTTCCGAGCTCAACCTCGAAGATTACGCCGCCCTCAAACTGCTCAATACTTACCTCGGTAACGGGCTGTCGAGTCGTCTGTTCGTGGAATTGCGCGAAAAACGCGGTTTAGCTTACGACGTGTCCGCGTTTTACCCCACCCGCCTCGATCGCGCCCCCTTCGTCACCTATATGGGAACGGCTCCGGAAAATACCGCGATCGCCCTCAAAGGCTTGCAAACCGAAGTCGAACGCCTCTGCAGCACCGAATTAACCGCCGAAGAGCTGCAAGCCTCTAAAAACAAACTCTTGGGACAGTACGCCCTCGGCAAACAAACCAACGCCCAAATCGCCCAAGTCTTCGGTTGGTACGAAACTCTCGGTCTCGGGATCGATTTCGACCGCCAGTTTACCGAAGCAATTGCCGGGATCGGCGCCGCGATCGCCCGCGACGTGGCTCGCCGCTATTTTCAAGAAACCTATATTTCCCTCCTCGGTCCGGCCCAAGCCTTAGCCGAAGTGCAAATTCCCGCCGCGTGAGGGAAGGTACCGCGTTCTCCTTCCCCTCGTGCCGCTACAATCAAACAGTCAACGTCGAGCAATCGGGGATTTTAGACAGCCGTGGTGCGAATCTTCAACCTTCAGGGGGCGATCGTGGCGATCGCCATTTTAGCTGCGACGGTCTACCCCTTACCGTCTCCCCTCCTGGCCCAATCGAACGGAACCGTCCGCCGTCCGACCTTGCAAATCGGTTCCGAAGGCGAAACCGTCAAGGAATTGCAAGGGGTCTTGAAGTTGATGGGCTACTACACCGGACAAGTCGATGGGATTTATCGCGAAGCCACCGCCAACGCCCTCGCCCGCTTCCAGGAAGATGCTGGAATCCGCAGCGACGGCGTCGCCGGGGACGACACCTGGAATCGTCTGTTTCCCAGTTTTGGGACGCCTCCTAGGGGCGCGATCGCGCCCGCAGAGCCGAGCCCTTCCGGCTATCCCCTCTTACGCAAAGGCATGGACGGACCGCTCGTGACTCAATTACAGGGGCGCTTGCGAGAACTCGGTTTTTTTGAAGGGACGGCGACCGGATATTTCGGCGATCGCACCGAAGCTGCCGTCAAAGCCGCCCAACGACGGTTTAACTTATCCCCGGATGGGATCGTCGGCGAGGCTACCTGGAATGCCCTCAATTTCTAACCCTTCGATCCCTTATTTTCGAGCGCCATTGTAAACAAATTTGTCGGCTTTAATTACACGATGTAACAACGGGTAAAGTTTATTAAATAGGACTTGTTATTTCTGGAGAACGTGGTAACTTGAGAATTAAGGACACGAGGCAAGAACTTCAAGCCCTCCAAAGAGTTGGATTAGGGTTTGTGTCCTTCCCACTCTAATCCCCCGTTCGGCAGAGAGTCCGAAGATAGCATCCGAGACAAGTAATGTGGCGGTTCGTTCCACGGAAGGCGGAAACCACAATTGGTCAAGTTAATAAGGAGTTGACTCGAACAATTGCCGGAAGAGAACGGAAAGCCAAAACTGTGAGTCTGGTTAGACTAAGAGGGATGCGCCCAATGTTGAAGTGTTAGTAGAACCGAGCGGGTCGCGTGTAAATCTCAGTCCGTCCATTGTCCAAATACAACTGAATCTCAAATCGATATCCATCAATCCGAAACCGAAAGGGTCTAGTCGCCTCCGACTGGACCCCATCTTATTGGGAAAAAAAGAAGATTGACCTGGATGCGATCGGTTTCACCCGATCGCCAACGACGCGATCGGGGAAAGCCATGAAGCCCTATTTACCCGAGAGCAGGGGGGTTGAAGTATCGAACAGATTGCTTTGGGCGAACCGTTCGAGGACTTGAGCGAGGCGATCGCACTCGGCAATCAAGCTGATGCGGACGTAGCCCTCGCCCCCGGTACCGAACCCATTCCCCGGCGTCACCACCACCCCGGTGCGATCGAGCAACAAGAGGGCGAATTCCGTCGAACTGATGCCCGGAGGACATTCGGCCCACAGGTAGAACGTCGCTTGAGGGTTTTTGACCTTCCATCCCAAGTCCGTCAGACCCTTGACTAAAAAGTCGCGACGCTTGCGATAGCGCTCTTGGACCTCGTGGATGTAGACATCGGGTAATTGCAACGCCGTCGCCGCCGCCGTCTGCACCACGGAGAACATGCCGTAATCGAGGTTAGTTTTTAAGGTGCGTAAATTGCTGACCACGCGATCGTTGCCGACAGCAAAGCCCACCCGCCACCCGGCCATATTGTAAGTTTTGGAGAGGGTGTGAAACTCGACGCCGATTTCCTTAGCGCCGGGAATTTCGAGCAAACTCGTCGGTTGGTAGCCGTCGAACGCCAGTTCCGCGTAGCACAAATCGTGAACGAGTAAAATTTCCCAACGGCGCGCGAAAGCGACGATTTCCTCGAAAAATTGGCGCGGGGCCGTCGCCGTCGTCGGGTTGTTGGGATAGTTGAAGTAGAGGATTTTGGCGCGTTCCGCCACGCGATCGGGGATCGCGGCGAGATCGATGAGCCAGTCATTGTGCGCCGAGAGCATTAACTCGTGAATTTGACCGCCAGCGATGAGCGGTCCTCGGAAGTGAGCGGGATAGCCGGGAGAGGGGACGAGAATGAGATCTCCCGGGTCGATATAGGCTAACGCGAGGTGGGTCAGACCTTCTTTAGAACCGAGAACCGGAAGGATTTCCGCTTCGGGATCGAGGACGACTTGATAGCGGCGGTGGTACCATTCGGCGATCGCCCGTCGGAAATAGATACTTCCTTTAAAGTCGGGATAGCGATGGTTGTCCGGATCGTGCAGCGCCGCGATCGCCGCCTCTACAACGGCTTGAGGCGTCGGTCCGTCGGGATTTCCCATCCCCAAATCGATCAAATCCACCCCGCGATCGCGGGCTTCGGCTTTCAGTTGGTCGAGACGAGCAAAGACGTAAAGGGGGAGTTCCTGCAAACGACGGGCAGGATTAATCCAATCTAGACTCATGGGCTTTCTAGGCGGAGAACCCGCAAAATCTGAATAAAGAAGAATAAGAACAAATCGAGCGCGAGCAGCACAAAATCGGGGGCAACCGTTGATAGACGTTTATTCGGAGAGGTCAAGTTCCCATCCGGTTCAACTCAAGTCCGAACGGTCTTGGGAATCCGAAGAGCAAACATCTCCAGAATCGTCGCCAGCAGCATCGCCAAGGTCTCTCGATATCGAGTCGATTCCTCCCCGGCGATTTTCTGGCGGGGCATTGGTTGACACCATTGCTGCCATGAGCTGTTCCGGAACCACCGCAAACGGCAGGCGGTGAATGTCCGATTTTGGATCGCAAGCGACCTGGGCCGCATGGTGCAACTCCCCGAGGGTAATATTTTCCAACCCTAAATCAGCTAACGTAGACGGCAATCCGATCGCGGCATAAAACTCGATCAACTGTTGGCGGGCCGCACTGGCGAGTTGATTGCCACAGATCGTCTCTTCCAAACGCAGTTGCACTAAAATGCCGTAAGCCACCTTTTCCCCGTGCAACGTGCCGTGCGCCGCACTTAAGTGGGTCAAACCGTTGTGAACCGCATGAGCGGCCACCGTGCGACACTGCGCTCCCCCCAGTCCGCCGATCGCCCCCGCCAGCAACACCGTTGCATCGACGACTTCCCGCCATACCGCCTCACCGGGTCGTTCCAGCGCCGCCACCGACTTTTGCAAGAGCAAATCGCGCAAGACCCGGGCTTGTTGGACCGCCGCGACGATTAAGGTTTGCTCGCTGCGACCGCTACTGACCGAAGCTTCGTACCACTTGGCCAGGGCGTCGCCGATCCCCGCCACTAAGGTGCGTTGGGGCGCCGTCGCGATCAGGGTGTAGTCGAGAACGAGCAAGTCCGGGCATTTCGCCAGACCGACATCGTACAAAAAGGCGCCGTCGTCGGAGTAGATGTTAGACAGGGCCGTCCACGCCGCACAGGTCGCCGCCGAACTCGGGATCGTCACCACGGGTAAACCGCAGCCATAGGCGAGCAGTTTGGCCGCATCGAGGGATTTCCCGCCTCCGGTGGCGACGATTAAATCGGCCTGATGGTCGGCGACCGCTTGCTTGAGACGGGCGAGGGTGGCTTCGCTACAGTCCGGGTTGTAAGTCGCTTGCGCCCAGGTTAATGGTTGTTGCTGCCAAATCGGCGCGAGGCGATCGACGACTAAGGAGAGGCTGCGATCGCCGCCGACGAGCAGGGGGCGCCGTCCCAAGCGGGCAATCTCGTCCCCGGCTTGCTCGATCGCGCGCACTCCTCGGATGACTCTAGCGGGGGCAATACTCAACGGGGGCAGTCCGGAAGCCGTTTCGTTCGGCGCGGAACACGGGGTAGAGTTGTGATGGGACATACGGCAAGAATCTCTGCTGGGCTGCAATAGGTCAATGCAGTAACGATAACTTTACTGTATTGGGGGGATCGGTGTTAATCCACAAGATTTACAATAATTTTTCAGTTTCGGTCTGGAGTTGGTCAGGGGATCTTGATGGATTGCTGTCGGGACTCGGGACTGGGAAGTGGGGAAGTTTTTTCCCGAACTCTAAAATCTAAAATCTAAAATCTAAAATCTAAAATCTAAAATCTAAAATTAAAGCCCCCCTGCGGAGGCTTTAAAAGGTCGGGAGGCGGTCACGAAGCGGGGGATTTAGGCAGTTCGGCCAGTTTTCGATCGTCGATTTCGACCGTCATGTTCTCGTCGTCGCGGACGAACAACGATCGCCGCACTTCGCCGATATATAAAGGTTTCGAGACACCTTCTCGGGGATGGACGATCGCCCGGGCCCGGATCCGCAGGTCGTCGGTTCCCTGACTCATCCGACCGGGAGAAAACAGATCGCTGGCGGCTTGTTGCAAAGTCGCTTCGAGTTCGGAGCGCGAAATCGTCGGCGGGACGGCGATCGTAGCCTGTTCGGCGCCGTTATCGTAAACGACGGTAAAGCGAACGGCGCCGGGAATCTCGACCCGAGAGATCGGCACCAGACCGAGGGCAAATAAGCCCGCCGTCAGCACGATCGTAAATCCGGTGGCGCCGACGAGGCGAAAGCGGATTCCCCATTTGAACAGAAAAGCCGCGATCGCTAACAGGGCCAAAACTCCGGCCAAGGCGGCAGACCAAGCGGAAGCGGTTAAAAATTCTTCGGTAGTTGGCATGATGGCAAATCTGGGGGTGGGAGTCGTTTGAGGGGATATTCTGGCTCAGGATTCGGCTTCGTTGCTGACAAAACCGTTAGCGTCGGTTCCGGTCGCTTCGAGAGCGGCTTTGAGCGTGTGCCAGCAAAGGTTAGCACATTTGATGCGCACCGGGAATTGAGCGACCCCTTGCATGACGTTGAGTTTGCGCTGTTCTTTCGGAAATTCGGCTTCCCCTTTCATCATGTTTTGGAAACGCTGCACCATTTCCAACGCTTCGTCAATCGCTTTACCGCGCAAGGCATCGGCCATTAAATCGACCGAAGCCATTGAAATCGCACAGCCTTCCCCTTCAAACTTGACATCGGCAATGCGATCGCCCGTCTCGTCGAGCTGCACGGTCAGTTCGATCGTATCGCCGCAGGAGGGGTTGTGACCGCGCTGCTGGCGGTGAATCGGGTCGGTTTGGCCGCGATTGCGTGGATTTTTATAGCGATCGAGGATAACTTGTTGGTATAAATCGCGCAGGTTGCCCAGAGTCATAGTCCGTCGTTGAAAGGTTTGAAGTTTTGTTTACTTTCATCCTATCAGGGGGCGTCGGGGGTCGGAATTGGCATCCGGGGTTTAGGTTCGGAAGGGGAGGACAGGCGATCGCCTCCAGTTCCCCCTTTTCACCCGATCGCCTCCTCAATAATCGGATTGAATTCCCATAGCAATTGGGCGTAAAAACTCAAAAATTCCACAATTTGTGGTTTGACGACCTCGCCGAACTGTTCGACTTCTTCCGGTAGCACTTTCGGTAACGGTTTCGTCAGCAGATAACGGCTGGAACTGTAATCCATTTCGACAAATTCCAAGCTTTCGCGATCGGCCAATTTATCCGTCAACAACTTGCACAGATTGTAATCGGATGATTTCACGTAAAATTGGGGCGGATGTTCTCGTCCGAAAAGGCGATTGGGCGTCACCCCTTCCAGACCGATCGACAAAACAAATTCCTCGTATTGAGACACCCAATTTTGATTGGCAATATAAATTTCTGACTGCTCGTAAGCCACAAAACTCCACTCATTTTTCCACCATGCCTGTTTGATTAACTCGGACTCGATCGCCGCGAGAAATTCCCCGATTTCCCGTTCCAATTGAGGCTCGATTTCCAACAATTCTCGATAGCTTTCCCAATGGCGAGCGAGCAGAAGGCTCTCTGGCGAAAAAATGTCCATAAACGATCCTAAACGTCTAAAACTGAGAAACGATCTCGATCCAGTCTATCAAAAGCAGTTTGACTTTTACCCGGTCGATCTCGGATAAAATTCCCGAAAAAGCACGGGCGAGGTCGCCGTAAGAAAGGAAATACCAATTTCCGGGATCGTTGCTGCGATCGCCTCGGGTTTGAGGGGTTAAAAACAAGGCAAATTGTCGGGAGTTGGGAATCTTTTGTGCGAAGCCAAAGCGACGCATTTCTAAAAACTGGCGTTCGAGTAGGCGCGCGTCTTCCCGACCGAAGAGATTGGCCTCGATAACGATTAAGAATTGACCGCTTTGATAAAGGGTCATCCCCGGCGTAAACTCGTAGGTACTCCCTTCTTTAACGACGCAATAGCCGCGCTCGATCGCCGTCGGCGGCAACTCGAAATCGCAGCAAGCCATCAAAGTTTTGGCAAATAGGGAACCTTGGGCGTGACTGCCACTCGGGTCTAACAACCACGCTAAAAACTGGCGGTGACTGGCTTCACTTTTGGCCAAATTAAACAGAGAAAACAAGTTCAACTCGCCCCGACCATGGCGACGATCGCCCTCGGGAAGGGCTTCAAATTCAGCGAAAAGGGCGTCGAGGCGATCGCGCCGTTGTTGGCTAGATCGATCGCGCAGTTGAGAAAACGCCCGTAATAAGGCGCCAGTCGCTTCGAGAGATTCGCTCATGATTGGAGGGTACGGCAGGGGCGATCGCGCTCATCGTCTCCAAAGGAGAATCGCGCGCAAGTCTGTCCGCCAGACTTGCAACCATTACCCCCGCTCCGGAAGCGGTAAGGAGAGGCAAAACTTGCTTCCCCGACCGAGTTGGGAACTGAACTCCAGGGTTCCACCATGTTGCTGGGCAATTTGGTAGCAAATCGCCAGTCCCAAACCCGTTCCTTTCCCGGGGGCTTTGGTCGTAAAAAACGGATCGAAAATTTTGGCTTGAATTTCGGGGTCGATTCCCGGTCCGTTGTCGGTAATTTTAACTTGAATGCGGTTATCCTCGACCAATCGGGTTTGAATCACGATCGTCGGCATTTTGCGGCTACTCTCGTCAGTGCCGATCCCTTCCAAAGCGTCGATCGCGTTATCGAGTAGGTGCATGAATACCTGATTTAACTGGGCCGGAGCGCATTCGATCGCGGGTAAATCGCCATATTTTTTGACGATCTTAATCTTGTCTTTCAAGCGGCGATCGAGCAGAAATAAGGTGCTGTCGATCCCGTCGTGGAGGTTGACTCGTTTGACTTCGGCTTCGTCGAGGCGGCAGAAGTTTCTCAGGGCCATCACCAGTTGGCGGATGCGTTCGGAACCGCTTCTCATCGAACAGAGCAGACCCGGGAGGTCGGTCATTAAAAAGTCGAGGTCGATTTCTTCAATCCGGCGGGCGATCGTCGGGTTCGGTTCGGGATACTCTTGTTGGTAAAGCAACACCAAGCCGAGCAAATCTTGGATGTAGTGGCTGCTGTGTTCGATATTGCCACTGATAAAACTCACCGGATTGTTGATTTCGTGGGCGAGTCCGGCGACCATCTGCCCCAAACTCGACATTTTCTCGCTTTGGATTAACTGAGCTTGGGTGGTTTGGATCGCTTGGATTTGTTGTTGGACTGTAGAAATCAGTTGGTTGAGGGAGGTGGCGAGTAAGCCGATTTCGTCTTCGCCGATTTCGGGGGCGCGCAGTTTGTAGTTAGCTTGTTGGGAGGCGCGACGGGCGACGTGGACGATCCACTCGATCGGATGGGCGATCGCCCGACTGGTATACACCGCCAAGCCGACGGCGATCGCGGCGGAAACCAGCATACTCCATCCGGTAATTTGCTGGCGCAAGCTTTCGGCTTTTGTAAAGGTCTCGTTGGCGAGCCGTTCTTGGGTTTTGGCGGCTTCGATCTGTCGGTCGATCGCCTGGTAGAGTTGCTCGATGGGAGGGATACGGGTTGCGAGATCGCCGTTCCCCGGGTTGGGGTCGTAAGCGGCCCTCAATTGCGCGATTTGGGCCGGGGTCACCGCGCCCGAGATCGGCGGGAGGGCGGCGGCGAGGTCGTGCAGTTGGGCGAGGAGATCTTCGACCCGTTCGAGGTCATCGCCGTCGGACGCACTCAAACCCTCTTGCTGCGCACGCACGGCGAGGACCGTATGTTGCAAGTCTAACAGCAGTCGTTGTTCTTCGTGAGAACGGAGCGATTGCTCTCGGGCCTGGCGGGTGTAGCGATCGCCGATCTCCAATCCGGCGCCCGTTCCTACCATCGCAATCGCGATCGTCACCGCGTATCCGTAACAGATTTTTTGTTTGATACTCAAACGCCGGACTTTTCGGGTCCACGTCCCGATCGCCCGCAAGACAGAACCGCTCAGAATCGAGGCGGAGAAACGATTCGCCAGGGTGGGCCGCTTGGCAGTTTCGAGAGATTGGTAGGAATGTTCGAGCTGCATAGACACGAAAGAGTGCTGGGGTTGGATGGAGGACGAGGGAAAAAGGCTAACAATAAGTACCTGTAAAGGCGCCGAACTAGCGAGCCGATCGGGTGAGCTGGGAGCGACCCAACGAGATCGCGATCGAAACCAGAAACTCCCCATCGGACATTGTTAATTTTTTATAAAAAAAACTGGTTTCAACCAGTTTACATGATACCCAAACCCCATCGAGAGTTCGCGATCGATTTTCAGTAAATTTTCGGATAAATCTTCACTTTAGGGAGAAAAATAAGTAGGGGGTCGCCCCCTTGTTAGAGTCCGGGCGATCGCCCCCCTTCCCTCGCCATTTTAAACCCTATTTTAAGCCGCCGTTTCCAGAGAAACGGTCTTTTGACTTTTAATCGGAATGACAATCGCAAACTCGGTTCCTTCCCCCGGTTCCGAAAACAGTTCGATGCGCCCTTGATGTTTGTCAATAATTTGATAAGAAATCGCCAACCCCAAACCCGTCCCTTTCCCTACAGGTTTAGTCGTAAAAAACGGATCGAACAGTTGATTTTGTAAGCTTTTCGGAATTCCCGGCCCGTTATCGATAATGCGGATGCAAACCGCTTGGCGATCGAGCATTTCCGTTCGCAGGGTAATTGTCGGCGACTCAATCCCCGGCTCGCTTTCTTGAAGGGCATCGATCGCATTTGCCAACACATTCATAAACACTTGATTCAGTTGAGCCGGATAACATTCGATCGGGGGAAGATCCCCGTAACATTTGACGATCTCGATGCCTTTACGGATACGATTGTTCAAAATTAATAACGTACTTTCTAATCCCTCGTGAATATCCACGGGTTTGAAATAACTTTCATCCAACCGCGAGAAGTTCCTCAGAGAAACAACAATTTCCCGAATTCGTTCCGTCCCCATTTTCATCGACGTTAAAATCTTCGGCAAATCTTCGGTTAAAAAATCCAGATCGATCTCTTCAACTTCGGCGGCGATCGCTGCCGTCGGTTCGGGGTATTCTTGCTGATAAATTCCCAATAATTCTAACAAATCTTGGGTGTAAGATTTGGCATGTTCGAGATTACCATAAATAAAATTCACCGGATTGTTAATTTCGTGCGCCAGTCCCGCCACCATTTGTCCGAGACTGGACATTTTTTCACTTTGAATCAGTTGCGCTTGAGTGTGTTTGAGTTCGTGCAGCGCCTCGGAAAGTTCTCGCGTCCGTTCTTCCACACGCTGTTCTAAAGTCGCGCGGGCTCCGTTGAGTTCCCGGGTATAATCCCCCATCCAACGCACCATCTGATTCAGGGAACGCGCCAATACACCCACTTCATCGTCCGTTAAAACTGGGGCGACTAACTTAAAATTTGCCCTTTCGGTGACCTGTTGCGCCACTTCACTCACCCAGCGAATTGGACGGGCGATCGCCCGGCTCGTCTGCCATGCTAAAATGATGGCGATCGCCGCCGATAATAACATACTACTGACAATTAATTGAAGGCGTAATGTTTCGGCTGCATTGAGTTTTTGCGTCGCTTGCATTTCTTGAGTCTTCGCCCGGGCGATCGAACGGGTTAGAGTTTCCGCCAATCGTTCAAATTCAACCGTTAACTGAATCGCTTCCGGTTGACTCGTCGCATCGAGCAGTTTTTGTTGAGCTTTGGGAATATCTTCTTCTTGTAAAGCAGGCGGATCGATTTGTTGCCAAATCTCTTGAATTTGTCCCGAGTACGTCTGGGTTTTCTGCTCGTAAGCGGCTAATAACGTCTTAAATTCCCGACTTTCAACATCGAGAATTTTACTGTCCGTTCCTTGAACTTCTTTGAGGTCTTTGATAACTTCTTCGATCCGATTGACATCGGCAAAAAATTTAGAACTTTCGTACTCAAACCAAATCGAATTGCCAAAAACCGTGACTAATCTTTGGGGATGCGATCGCATTCTCAAGACCGCATTATCTAACTCGCTCAATAAATATTGTTGTCGGTAGGCGATTTTGAGCTGTTGCGATGCGTCTCTTTGTTGGTAATCGCCAAAAGTCAAGCCTACCGTCGTCCCTACCACTCCAATCCCGATCGCTAAAGCATATCCGTAACGGATTTTTTGCGAAATTTTCAACCGATCTAAAAAACCGCGAAAACCGCCGCCCGTTCTCTTCGCGAAACAAGGGACACATTCGCTATTTTGCGGCGCGATCGCTTCGGGTTGCGGCGATCGGTAGCGATCGGGTTGCCGAGGCGCTGAAAGTTTGCTAGATTTCTGGGAAAGCATAATCCAAAATGTCCTAAGTTGCTTCGTTCATCACTTGTCATCCTTTAAATTAATTTGTTATCAATATTGATTATAAACTCGATCCGATCTTTTCTCGCTCTCGAATGTCTTGTCTTTAAGGTTAATTTGCTTTAGGGGTTCTATTTTTAATCTTCCTCGATCGCCAGGTTAAACAGAGATTAACTCGTTATTAAAATTGATTTAATCTCCGTCAGCCGCTTCTTTAAACTACAATAAAAGGCGAGACTCGTTTCTGGGAATGACCCTCCGGAATCGCTTTCTAATCTCGATCTTCAGGGATTGGCCGTTGAAAAGACATCCGCCATTATACGGAAATTTTAGGTTGCTATTAGGATAGGGCGATCGCGAGGATCGAGAAATCTGAGAACCATCCCAAAAATCGCCCTATTTTGCTGCGAAAGACCGATTTCTAGAGAGAGGCGATCGCTCGAAATGGAGGCGATCTCGCTTACAACATCGACTCGATTATTTCAGAAAATCACCTTGTCCGATCGCCCGATAAACTTCGCGGATGGGGTCGTAATCGGCATCGTTTGCCGATACTAATTTAGAATTTTTATATTTAGCATTGGCTTGCGGTGTGGAGAGTGCTTCAATAAGTTGTTCTTGCGACTCAAGTAGTCGCGATCGGATATAGTCGATTGTCGCGGGTGGCGTATAACTATTGACCCAGAAGTGTTGAATGTTAAGAGAAATTTGACAAAAAAAGTCCCTAATCAAGTAAAATAGGGGCAATATTTCGATAAATACTTAACAATGATTGTATCAAACTTTCCTGAAATTCTCCAAAAACATCTAAGTCATCTGCCCCAAGACGATTATCCAGTACTAGACACTTTCAAGTTTGTCTCAATTTGGCTAAATTTCATTTTAGACCAGAGTCAAACAACGATGAGAAGTTTGTTTAAAAGACTAAATATTCGCGGAGAATCCGTAGATATATCAACCTTCTCAAAAGCCAGTAAAACTCGTAGTCCAGAAGTTTTTCATCGATTGTGGGATGAATTGAAAAAAGAAGTAGCCAAAAAATCCCAAAATTCAGATAAAGAGTTGATGATATTTCCTTTAGATTCAACCATTATCACTTTGACGAGTAAACTCTTATGGCATCAAGGATATCACCAATTGAAACTGTTTAGTGGCATTAACTTAGTGACAGGAAACCCAGGAGGAATATCAATTCATTTGGGTCAAGGACACGATAGCAAATATGGAAATGAAACGATAGAAGCCACGCCGGAAAACGGAGTCGCCGTAATGGATAGAGGTTTTTGCAGCTTAGAAAGAATTGCCCAACTTCAAGCTCAAAAAAATCGCTACTTCGTCTTGAGAATCCGAAAAAACATTAAATTAGAAATGTTAGAGAATGGGGAATATTTAATGGGGACAGGAACAGCACAAGTACAAGGAAGAGTAGTAATGTTTTGCGACCGGGAAGAAAAAACTGAATTTCGCTTAGTGACGAATTTGCCAGAGACAGGAGAAGGAGGAATAAGTAACGAAGAAATTGGTGAATTTTATCGACTACGCTGGCAAATTGAATTGCTGTGGAAGTTCTTGAAAATGCACTTAAAGTTGGATAAATTTATCACGAAAAATGTGAATGGAATGGAAATCCAGATTTATTGCTGTTTAATCGGATATCTAATTTTAAAATTAGTAAAAATTAACCAAGAATGGGGTTCATCATTATTAGATAAGTTGCGATATTTACAGGCTTTTATGTGTGAAAAGATTAGTTATGTCCACTGGTTTAGAGAGCTAGTTTTCCATCACTGAAATCAGCTTTTCATAGGATTCTTGTATCTATTTTATGCTAATTCATTAGTACCGTTCAACACTTCTGCTATTGACCATAAAAACATCACTCGGTAACAAATCTCCCCGTTTCAACATGGGAAAATCAACCTCGGTCAGATTTTCGCTTTTTAAAAACTGTTCGTAATCGACGGTCGGCCCTCCCCATGCATCGACGGTTCCCTGTTTGAGTGCGTCGAGAGACCCTTCTCGCCCTAACATCACGACTTCATAATCGGTTTTCGGATCTAATCCTGCATCTATTAAAAACTTGGTCGGTCCGAGGTGTCCGCTTGTAGAACCGAGTTTGAGCATGGCAATTTTTTTACCTTTCAAATCCGCAAGAGATTTTATCCCAGAAGTACCGGAAACGGCGATCGCAGATCGGTAGTTCGGACGGGTGATGGCAATAACAGGAATGGCGTTCGTCCGACTTTGAGTGAGAATATATTCCGCCGGTCCGGTTAAAACGAGATCGACTTTATTGTTTTGAAGGGCGATCGCCGAAGCGGTATAACTGTCAACGGGAAAAAATTCGATCGGGATGTTTAAGGCAATTTCTAATTGCCGACGAAATTGTTCGTAATCTCGTTGGAGATTTTCAATTCCTTGAACGTCAGTCACGGCAAATCTGAGCTTTTCGGGCAATTTTAAGGCGCTAGTGTTTGCTTCTGGCGATCGGCTATTGACTGCGGTACAGCCTGCCAGAAATAAGAGAAGATAGCCAATAAAAGAGCGTCTTTTCATAAAATCAAATTCTCCTAAACTTTTAGATAAATATTAGAGAGTTTTGGCGATCGCCCTAGAAGCAGAAATCTATCCAGTTAGGATCGATTCCATCTCGCGAACAATTACAATTTTTCAATTTTCAAATTATCGATCGCCGAACGACGATCGCGCAATTAAAGAATTACGGGAGGCTATCCGTATAACCCAAATTATGGTATAAATTTACGATCGCTTCGTATTGAGAAGCATCGAAATTAACAAAACGAGAATTACGATATTTCTGATTGCCTTCGGTAGCGGCGATCGCCGTCAATAACTTATTTTGTGCGTCAAACATTCGAGTTTTAATGTCTCGTGCCAATTCTTCTCCCAATTGTTGGTTGACTAAAAAAATGTCGTCGGGAAGGAGTTCGCCGCGTGCGATAATCGGAAAGTCGGTTTCGGAAAATCCCTCGGAATTAAAAAAGGTTTCGTAGTCGGTTAACGATCCGCCCCAGGCATCGACTTCGCCGTTTTTTAGGGCTTCTAAACTACCTTCTCGTCCCAGCATGACGATTTTACAATCCGATTTTGGATTTAATCCGGCATCGAGTAATAATTTAGTGGTTCCTAAATGTCCGCTTGTCGATCCAACTTTGACCATGGCGATCGTTTTTCCTTTTAAATCGGATAGGGATTCAATTCCACTGACCGCCGCTACGGCGATCGCCGAATAATAGTTCGGTCGGGTAATCGAAAGAATTGGCAATTCTCGCGATCGCGTGGAAATCAGGAAATATTCCGACGGTCCGGCGAGGACGAGATCGACTTTATTTAATTGAAGGGCGATCGCCGCATCGGTATAATGTTGGACGGGAACGAAATCGATTTTCTTTTCTAAAACTTCCTCCAAAACTTGCCGGAATTGTTCGTAATCCCGTTTTAACTGTTCTTCTCCTTGAACGTCGGTGACGGCAAATCTCAATCGATCGAGTTCGTGCAAAGTTGCCGGATTCGACGGCGGAGGGGAACGACGTTTGAATAACGTACAGCCCGTTAGCCAAAGAAAAAACAGGCCGATATACGCGATCGCATGACGTCGTTTCATCATTGGAAATTCAAAAAGAAAATCTATTTTAAGTCTGACAGATCGTCCGAGAAAGACGCGATAACAAGCGATTAAACTTTTATTATTATTCGGTTAAATCTCTAAGTTCCCCAAGGTTAAATAAATTAACAATTGTTTTTTGTTAATTTATTTTTTAATTTGTTGTATTTCTTTGATTTTTATTATCAATTTATCGAATAAAATCCCCTTGTCCGATCGCCTGATAGACTTCACGAATGACATCGTAATCGCTATCTTGAGTGGGCACGAGTTGGGAACCGCGATATTTACTCGTACTTTCACCGAGGGCGAGGGCTTGAACGAGAGTATCTTGATGGCTTGACATCAAATCGCGCAGTTGGGCGACCAATTCCGGGGAAAAACGGCTGCTGAGGATGAATAAATCACTCGGAAGCGGCGGACCTTTGGCAATTTGTCGGAACTGGGGCGCCGTGGCGCTGTCGGCGGCGAAAAAGGTTTCGTAATCGACCGCCGAACCGCCCCAGGCATCGACTTCGCCGTTTTTCAGTGCGGCGACGCTGCCCTCGTCGCCTAACATGAGCAGGGTGACATCGGTTTTGGGGTCGAGTCCCGCATCGATGAGCATTTTGGTCGGCCCGAGGTGACCGCTTGTGGAACCGATGTCGGACAAGGCGAGGATTTTACCTTTCAAATCGCTTAAAGACCGGATGGGGCTGTCGTCGGGAACGGCGATCGTGGAGTAGTAGTTGGGACGGGTAATGGCGATCGCCCCAATCGCATTGGTACGGCTACGAATGGCGACATATTCCGACGGTCCGGCTAAGACGAGATCGACGCGATTGGACTGGAGGGCTAACACCGCATCGGACATGTTTTCGACGGGAATAAAAGTGATGGGAACGCCTAAAACGGTTGCCAAACTTTGGCGAAAGTTATCGTAATTTTCGGTTAATTTTTCCAAGCCGCGCACGTCGGTCACGGCAAAACGCAATTGTTCGGGATCGGGTAATTTTTGGCGGTCGAGGCGATCGCCGTTCGCGGTCTGGACTCCGGTACACCCTACTAAAAATAACAGGAAGTATCCGAGAAAGTGGCGGCGCTTCATAAGGGGAACTACTCCAGAAAAAACAGGCTGGGATCGCGATCTAAGGCGGCAAAATTGACCCGAGGCAATGCTCAGATCGGTTGGGCTCAATTCTGCACGGCGATCGTTAATTGTGGTTTATCTTTGCTCGAAGATTATGATTTTTTTATCCCGGCTAAAACATTGTCGATCGCCTCTAATAACGGTTGCGGTTGAAAGGGTTTTGTTAAATAAGCATTCGCCCCCAATTCCATTGCTTTGTGAAAATGTTCGCGACCGTCGCGCGAGGTGAGCATGACTACGGGTAAGCCATCCCAACGGCGATCGTCGCGAATCGCTTTGAGCAGTTGCAAGCCGTTGAGTTGGGGCATTTCAATATCGGACAGCACCAGATCGAAGGGGTCGCGCGAACGCTGAAGTTGCTCCAAGGCTTCTTTGCCATTCGCACAAGTGACCGCGCGATAGCCGACGCGAGTAAACAAAGTTTCTAGGGCGCGGCGCACGGCGATCGAATCGTCGGCGACCAGAATCGTCGGCGTCCTGGCGGCGGATACCGGGGGAGTGGCATCGGCGTTGGGGGTGCTTTCGCGATCGTCAGATCCAGGGGCGTCTGCGAACCGTTCGCTCGGCGCCTGCAAAGGAGAACGGAGGATCGCCGTCTTTAAGTGAGATGGAGAGAGAATCGCCACCACTTCCCCGGTACCGAGAACGGTGCAGCCCGCGACGTAAGGCGGCACGGGAATCAACGGATCTAACGGCTCGATCGCCACCTTGCGCGTGCCGAGCAGTTCGTCAACGCCGATCGCCACCGTGTCGCCTTCTACCTGCAACCACAAGCCGACGGTGGGCGGCGTGGGTGCTGCCACGGCACAACGCCCGCGATAGGGGAGTAATTGGGTTAAGGGAAACGCTTTGGCCGTCGGCTCGCCGCTCTCGTCTTCCCAACGGGCGATCGTGCCGACTACCTTATCGGCGGGAAAGGCGACAATTTGGGAACCGCAGCGACACAAACAGACGGGAATTACACTTAACGTGAGTGGAACGCTGAGAGTAAACTTTGTTCCCCTACCGATCGCCGTTTCTACTTGTAACGTACCGCCAATATGTTCGACCTGATGGCGGACGATATCCAAGCCGACCCCCCGACCGGATAAATCGGTGACTTGGGCGGCGGTGGAAAAGCCGGGACTGAAGAGAAATTGTAAAATTTCCCCCTGACTGAGTTCGGCGAGGGCGCCCGTGGCCCGATCGCGGGGAATCAAGCCCATGGCCAGGGCGCGATCGTACACCTTTTGCGGGTCGATCCCGCGTCCGTCGTCGGCGACGGCGATCGCCATTTGCGACCCTTCCACCTTCGCCGAGAGGGTAATAGTAGCGACGGGGGCTTTGCCGAGGCGTTGGCGTTCTTCCGGCAACTCGATCCCGTGGTCGAAGGCATTGCGAAAGAGGTGGTTGAGGGGAGCTTGTAACTGTTCTAGAATGACGCGATCGACCGCCGTATCGCCGCCTTCGACCACCAACTTAATCGCTTTGCGATATTGCTTTTTCAGTTGTTCCAAGGGGGTGATAAAGCGTTCGGCGATCGCCGCAAACGGCATCAAGCGCGACTCGGTTAAATCGTGGTGGAGGCGATCGAGGGAACCGCGCAAATCGGCGAGAGTGCGATCCAGTTCCCGGGCGATCGCCTCCACGTCGGCGCGACTTTCGTGGATCTGGACGGTCAATTCTTGCAACTCTTTGGTTAATTCCCGCACCGGGCCCGGTGGAATGGCGCCGAGATCTTCCGTGCGCCGTTGCAAATTCTCCCCGGTCAGATCTAACTGTTGTTGGTAAAGGGCCAGACGTTCGTAAGTCATCAGCAGTTCGCCCACCGTGTGACTCATGCGGTCCAAGCGGGCGACGGGAACGCGCAAATTCAAGCTCGCCACCGGGCGATCTCGTCCGGGGTTGAACACCAGATATTTCAAAAACGGTTCGGGAATCCCCGCGAGGTCTTTCGAGTCCGACGGGCGCGTTGGCCGATTTTCCCCCTTTTGAGGGGCGGCGGGGGTCTCAGGGGCTAAAATTTGGTCTCTCCAGGCGCGAACCCGGGCGATCGCCGCTTTGGCGAGGGCGATCGGTTCTTTTTTACCGCGCAACTGCTCGATGTCGGCGGCGAGATCGGTTAACGCCGTCAATCCCAAGGTTTGCCCGAGTAAGGTACATTCTTCTAAAAATAAATTGAGTGGCTTGTCGAGGGCGGCGCCGTCCTTAGAGACCGGGGGATTTTCCTGACTCCGTCGGTCTCGCTGAGCGAAGGTCGATCCGGCGGGAACGAGATGACCTTGTAACCGTTGCAAACAGTCTTCGAGATCGACGGTTAACGCGGTTTTCGCAAACGCCGTCAGGGGTTTGGCGTCGGAACTCGCGGGGCGATCGACGTCCGGCGTCGGCGGAAGCGACGGCGGTAAATCTCGCAAAAAGCGATCGAGACTGGCGAGTAAGTTACCGATGCGGCGTTCGCGAAGCGACTCGTGCGGAGTATCCCCTTGCTCCGTCTCGGTTCCGCGCAATGCATCCAGAAGTAGATCGTCGAGCAAGTCGCACCCGAGTCCCATCAGTTCGAGGGCGGCGTTTCCCGGGACCGTGCGCCGTTCGTGCAGGGCAATGAGTAAATCTTCTAATTTATGCGCCAAACGGCTCAGGGCCGTCAGTCCGGCGATCGCCGCCCCCCCTTTGAGGGAATGGGCCGCCCGGATCAGTTCCGGATACATGGGATCGGCCAAATCGGCGCGGGTCACCTGAGTTTGAAACTGGGCGATTCCGCTTTGCAAGACGCGCAAGTATTCCGGCGCTTCTTCGTAAACAAAGCAGTTGCGCGCTTCTTGGGCGATCGCGCTCAAACTATCTCGATCGAGAACCCGATTGGTCGCCATAGGAGGACTTTGAGATGAGAGGGAATGGTTCAGACTGGTTGTCTTTTTTGTAACGCATCGAGGAGGGCGCCGACATCGAGCAAGGCGAGGGGCGATCGCGAAGCGTCCGATCCGCCGTCCCCCGCTTCGACCCACGCGATCCCGGAAAACAAAGTCTTGAGAACGCCGATCTGAGTGGGGTCTAACACTTGAGAGAACTCTGGGGAAGTCAACGGGCGGATCTCGTCGGGATCGAGACGATGGGTGGCGCCGATTCCGGCGACGACGCAGGCGAGATCGCGACGGTTGAAGCGGTCTAAATCGTTATCGCTGGCGTCTGAGGCGGGGCGGCGATTCTCCTGAGCAGACCCTAGGCGTTCGCCGATAATTGCCACCGGGAAGCTCTCGCCAATCGGACAACTCGCCGGAGAAACCCCGAGGCGATCGCTCAAAAATTGCGCTAAATCGAGAACCCACAATAACTTTCCCGACTGCTTGACCACGCCGAACAGTGACGGAAGCACCCCCGGAATCGGACAAATTTGTTGGCGGTTCAATGTAGTCATCTCTACCAGGCAGTCTTGGGGAATTCCCAAGCGAACCTGGGTAGACAGTCGGATTTCGACGTACTCCGTTGAGGGAACTCCCATGAAATTCGAGTCGCGATCGCCAGCGTCAAACCTGCGGTTTCAATTGTACGCGAGACTTCGCGAGGGGATGCCACATTTCCTGTTTTTAACCCTATCCGGCGTTCGCGAAGCGACGGTCCCGCCGGATTGCCACTTCCGTACCCACGGGAGCAGTCCCGGAACCTTCGGAGGTTCCCAGTCGTTCTTTTTCGATCGTTTCGATTAATTTTTGCGGTTCGCACGGTTTGGTCAGGTAGTTGTTCGCCCCCACCATGCGCGATCGCATCCGATCGATCGCCCCGTCGCGTCCCGTTAACATCACGATCGGAATCGACTCGAACAGTTGCGACTGTCTCAACATCCGACAGAGTTCGTAACCGTCGATCGCGGGCATATTAATATCGAGCAGAATTAAATCCGGCTTGTGTCTGGCTAACACCGAGAGCGCTTTCGCAGGTTCGGTTAATTTCAAATACCGATAGCCCGCCGCTTCTAAAATTAACTTGACGTGACGTTGAGTGGTTTTGCTGTCGTCAATGCACGCCACGAGCGGTCCGGGTTGTTTTTCCACCTCCCGATACGCGGCGATCTCTACGATCCCGGCCCGAATCACCGGAACCAGTAAGTTCGCCAGCGCCAAGGTATCGGTTTTCAGGTGGCGGGCGAGATCGTACAAACAATAATGTTTGCGAATTCCTTTAGCTAATTCTCGGATAAAGTCGAGATTCTGCACGCTTTTCCACAGGGTTTTGGCAAATTTTTCTAAATCTTCAATGACAAAGCGCTGAAACGGCGAGGGAATGTCTTGCGCGATTTTTCCCCAGCAACCGAGATAACCGCGCATCGGTAAAATAACCGATTTGAAGGGAACGGAGAGCAAGATCGGGTCTAAACCGACCAATTTTTCAAATTCGACGATCGCCTTGGGCAAACTCAAGACGTGCATTAAGGCTTCTTGGGTGAGGAAAAATAAAAGTTTTCGCGTTTCTTGTAAGGAAAAATATCCCGTTTTCCAATAATGGCAAATTAATTGATAATCCGATTCCAAGCCTTTCGGAATGACCCCTTCTAAATGGGGGTCGTACCAGGTTAAATGATAGGCTAATCTTTCCCTAGCGCCGTTGACGCTGGTGGCAAAATGCAGGTTTCCCTGACCGACGTAAACCCGCCACGCCACGGAGCGATCGTTGGGGTTGCGAATGGTCAGTCTTCCGGAAAGTTTCTTGCTGGCAATATGTTGCAAGGCTTTGGCCGGGGAACCGATCATTTTTTGAACTGCCGCACGGGCGATCGATCCGTTCGGCGCTTCGGTTGGGGTGGAGGATTTTTGAATTTTAGTGATTTCTTCCATTTTTTTTCTATCTCGATAAAATAATTGTTATTCGGCAATGCCTGCCTTGGGAAAGTTCTAAACCGAAGGATAAATATGGGAGGGTCGGGGATTTAAGCTCTCGGGGTGGCCGTCAGACAATGGAATTTGTCGATCTCATTTAATGACATTTTTCACCGAGAGGTACTGTTACTTTAAATACACGTTAACAATGAATTTAGGTTAAAACATCAGTAAAAATGAGAAACCTTTTATCCGTGTTTGTACGCGCTCTTTCTATCCGTAAAAACACGTAAACTCTCCGAGTTTCACCCGTCGTTGGCAAATTCAAGGGCGTTAGAGGATCGGCGTCCGGGGGCGTCCCAAGCCATCGAGACCGTGGGGCCGTGGTCTACCCTGATAGAGAGCAGTCTCTCTCAAGGAAATAAACCGAATCATGAGTTACGATTACGATTTGTTAGTCATTGGCGCCGGATCGGGAGGCTTGGCGGCGTCGAAACGGGCCGCCTCTTACGGGGCGAAGGTGGCGATCGTCGAAAACGACCTCGTGGGCGGAACTTGCGTGATTCGCGGTTGCGTTCCTAAAAAGCTGATGGTCTACGCTTCGACGTTCTCCCACCTCTACGACGACGCCGTCGGTTACGGGTGGAGTGAAGTTAAGCCGAGTTTCGACTGGAAAAAACTAGTGGAAGTGGTCGATAACGAGGTGATGCGCCTCAATCAGGTGCATATCAAGTTGCTGGAAAAAGCGGGGGTCGAACTGATTAAAGGGTTGGGGCGATTTGTGGATCCCCATACGGTGGACGTGGGCGATCGCCAAATTACTGCGGATAAGATTTTAATTGCCGTGGGTGGCGCCCCGGTCAAACCGGAGAATATTCCCGGTATCGAGCATACGATTACTTCCCGGGAGATGTTTCACTTACCGGAGTTTCCCAAACGGTTCGCGGTCCTCGGAGGTGGCTATATCGGCGTCGAGTTTGCCGGAATTATGAACGGATTGGGGGCTGAGGTCACCGAAATTATCCGCCGTGAGAAGATTTTGCGCGGTTTTGACGAGGATATCCGCACGGACATTCAGGCGGGAATGACCGAACACGGGGTTAATTTTTTAACGAATACGGAAATTGAGAAGATCGAGAAAACCGATGAGGGGTTGAAATTGACCCTAACCGGGGATAACGAATCGTTAGTGGTCGATACGATCTTGTGCGCGACGGGTCGCAAGCCGAAACCGCAGTTAGATCCTTTAAATTTAGACAATGCGGGGGTGGAGGTTCGCGACGAGGCGATCGCGGTGACGGAAGATAGCGCCACCAGTCAGCCCCACATTTACGCCGTCGGCGACTGTACCGATCGCCTCAATTTAACTCCGGTGGCGATCGCGGAAGGTCGGGCGTTTGCAGATACGGTTTTCGGCCATATCCCGCGCTATATCAGCCATAAAGGCGTGCCGTCTGCCGTTTTCGCCCAACCGGAAGGGGCGACGGTGGGAATGACGGAAAAAGAGGCGATCGCCGATTTCGGCGAAGATCGGGTCAAAGTCTATCGGGGCCGTTTCCGTCCCATGTTCCACAGTTTGACTGGGGCGAATGAGAAAGTGATGGTCAAGTTAGTGGTCGAGAAAACAACCGATCGCGTCCTCGGCGTGCATATGGTGGGTAAAGATGCTGCGGAAATTATTCAAGGGATGGCGATCGCCGTCAATATGGGCGCGACCAAGAAAGATTTCGACGCGACCATCGGAATTCACCCGAGTACGTCGGAAGAGTTCGTAACGTTGCGTTAATGCGCTAGTCGATCGTGGCACTCGGGTTTGAATTCCCACTCAAACCCGAGCGATCTACCCCATTTACGAAGAAAAAGCCTACAAACAAAAAGCCGATTGACAGCAAAATGTAGAGTTAGAATGGTAGGAGGGAGTTTGCTTGCTTCAAGACCGCAATTCAAGGAGCTCTTTGAGTCATGAAAGACTGGAATTTTAGTAAACTTTTTGGGATTCTGCCAATTTCTCTGATTTTGCTGTTTGGCTTGATTTATTATTTAGCAACTCTCCATATCCGTCTCGCTCTCGTGACCGAGTTCGCCTTACTTTCAAGCCTGATTTTAATTTGGTTTAAATTGTTCGATCGCCTCCTCACTCATCCGTAAAGGCGCTTTAGAAAAACAAGGGGCGATCGCCGCTCAATCGCTTTTTTCGACTTCTTCGCGCAACGCCGTTTTCACCCGCGCGTATTCCCGTTCGACGCGCTCGAACAACGGCGACGCATCGCAAGTGGTTCCCGATCGCCCCAAATATTCGAGTTCTTTACTCAATTCCGAGAGTCGATTGGCGCCGAGGGCCGCACTGGTGGATTTGAGCGAATGGGCCGACTCGCGCAAGGCGGCGGCATTGGAATCGGCGATCGCCGCCCCCATCAAGGTGAGTAATTTGGGGGCTTCGTGTAAGTAAAGTTCGACTAATTCTTCCAGGGCTTCGATCTCGCGCAAGGAGTCGAGCATTTTCGCATCTAACACGGGCGGCGGGGTGAGAGTCGTCACCCCACTGCTGGCGGGATCGTCTGTCTTGGCGGAGCCTTCGTTGGTGGCGACCCGCGTTCGAGGGTCGAGGGTAGTTCGGTAATGGACCTCGCTGCTGGTCACCACCCGGTTTTTAACCTCGACCCTGGACTGACATTGAGACAGGGCCTGCACCAACTCCGGCATCCGAATCGGTTTGCTGATATAGTCGTTCATGCCCGCTTCGATACAGGCTTCGCGATCGCCGAGCATGGCATTGGCGGTCATGGCGATGATGCGCGGTCTGACGTCGTCCGCCCATTCCCGACAGATCGCTTGGGTCGTTTCCAAGCCGTCCATTTCCGGCATCTGCACGTCCATCAGCACCACGTCGTAACGCTGGCGGCGCAAGGCGGCTAACACTTCTAACCCATTCCCTGCCACGTCGGCGCGATAACCCAAGCGCTGGAGGATTTGCAAAGCCACTTTTTGATTGACTAAGTGATCTTCGGCTAAAAGAATGCGAAGGGGTAATTTTTGGGCGAGTTGGGGATCGATTTGAACCTCCCCATTTCCCGGGCGTAGGGTCGGTAAGGGCGCACCGCCGAACAGGCTGGCTAACACATTGTATAACTGCGATTGCTTGATCGGTTTGTTGAGCCAACCGACCAACTGGATCCCCTTGCTTTGAATCCAGGTATCTTGCCGTCCGACGGTGGTGAGCAGAATTAAGGGAAAATCCGCCTCCTCCGAGATCGCGCCGATCGCTTCGGCGAAGGCGATCGCGTCCATATCCGGCAACGACCAATCGACGATCGCCCCGTCGAAGCTTCGATCCGCTTGCAACCGCGCCAACGCTTCGGCCCCGGAGGCGATCGTCTCCACCGCCAGTCCCCACCCTTGCAACTGTTCGCCGAGAATGTCCCCGATCGTAGCGCTTTCCTCGACCACGAGCAAGCGTTTCCCTTGAAAACAATTGAGATCGAGGTTAGGCGTCGCGTCCGATTCTACCGCCGGGGCGATCGTCGTAAAATAGAACGTCGATCCTTCCCCCGGGTGGCTTTCCACCCACATCGTGCCGCCCATCAGCTCGCTCAAGCGCTTGCCGATCGCCAATCCCAACCCGGTTCCCCCATACTGGCGCGTCGTCGAAGAATCCACCTGAGAAAAGGATTTAAACAGGCGGTTCATCCGTTCTTCGGGAATGCCGATTCCGGTATCGCGCACGGAAAATTGCAGCTCGTAAGACCGCTCCTTCGACGGGCTTTTTCTGCTCGGGGCGATCGCCTGGGCGCTCACGGCGACTACGACTTCGCCGCGATCGGTAAATTTCACCGCATTGCTGAGCAGATTAATCAAAATTTGTCGCAACCGCGTCACGTCCCCGGCGATCGTGTCCGGCGTTTCCGGGGCGATCGCATACGCCAATTCCAGATTTTTTTCCGTCGCCTTCGACCCGAGTAAATCGAGGCATTCTTCGATACACGAGCGTAAATTAAACGGTTGCTGTTCCAGTTCGAGTTTACCCGACTCGATTTTAGAAAAGTCGAGAATATCGTTGATAATCGTCAGCAACGCCTCGCCACTGTTGCGGATCGTTTCGACAAAATCGCACTGTTCCGGGGTCAAGTCGGTATCGAGCAACAGTCCGGTCATCCCGATCACCGCATTCATCGGCGTGCGGATTTCGTGGCTCATCGTCGCCAGAAATTCACTTTTGGCCCGGGTCGCCGCCAGGGCTTCGTCCCGGGCTCGGGCGAGTTCTTCCGCCGCCTGACGGCGTTCGAGTTCGCCGCCAATCCACTGCGCCATCAGTTTGAGTAATTCGCGATCGACGGCTTTAAACGGGCGGTTGAGCGGTTCGCTACTGGAAAAACTCAAGGTTCCGTAGACTTCGTTATTGACGATCGCCGCCGTGCCGATATAGGCTTCCTGACCGAAGGGGGTGAGGGTGGGATTTTTATGCCAGCGCGACACCATCACCGATTCAAAATAGAGCGGTTCGCTTTGGCGGATCGTTTCGCGACAGTAGGTTTGGTTTAGATCGTAAACGTCACCGACGGCGATCGCTTGCTTGGGAGATTGAGCCGCCAGGATCTCGTAGCGATCGCCCTCTATCTTCGCTAAAATTGCGATCTCCAGCCCAAAACGCTGCCGTCCCATCGCCAGCAACTTTTGCAGCCGTTGGTTGAAGTTGAGCTTCCGCGACGAAGTGATTTTATATAAAGTTCTAATTAACGCCTCGCTCTCGCGCAATTCGTCTTCGGTGTGCTGGCGTTCGCTAATGTCTCGGGAAATCGCTACAACTTCGCGAACGCCGCCCTTCTCTTCGTCGCGAATCGTGCGGCAGGTGGTTTCAAACCACACGTAATTGCCATCTTTGCGCCGCATTCGATAGCTCATCGTATAACTCACTCGCCCGTCTAACACGGCAGCGTGAGATTTTTCGATGGCCTGTAGGTCGTCCGGATGGAATAATTCGTAAGCGGAATGGCCGACTAACTCCTCCGGTTCGTAGCCGAGCAGCGATCGGCACGCCGGGGAAACGTAGAGATATCGACCCGACGGGGTTTGTCGCGCAATTAAATCGGTGGAATTTTCCGCCATCAAGCGGTAACGGTCTTCGCTTTCTTGCGCCGATCGCCCGGAGCGTTCCAACGCCGCCAGCATGTTATCGATCGTTTCTGCCAAATGGGATAATTCGTCGGCGCCGCTCACCTCGATCCGTTGGGAGAGATCCCCACTGGCGCCGATCCGTTCCACATTTTGACTCAACGCCGACAGCCGCGACAACACCAGTTTTTCGACTAAGAATAAAGTGACGATGCTAAACACCACCCCCACCGCCAGCAAAGAACCGACTAAATAGCGAACGCTGGTGCGACCTTGACCGTAGATATCGCGATCGAGGTCTACTTCTAAGACTAAAACCCCCCGTCCGAACAGATCTTGCAGCAGGACGTAAGCGGCGATCCGATCGTCTCCGAGACGGTCCATGACAATCGGCGTGTTTAGTTTGTCGCTAGTTAACAACGTCAGCGACTCCGGTAAGGGTAAGCCGAGTTGCCACTGTCCCGAGGTCGCCCGTTGGAACGGCGCGATCGCCTGACGGACGTTCGCCGGGATCGTCGAATCGTCCGACGGCGTGCAGTTTTCACCCCATTGCCGCTCTTCGCAGGGGAACCACAGATGAAGCTTTAACGGTAATTGGGTCAGTTCTCCCAACCGTTGCAGTTCGGATCGATTGAGCGCCCGTCCCATCATCAACCAACCCCGACTCGGCCCGGATCCGTCACTGGTGAGAATCGACTGGATCGAAATTCGGAGCGGCCCTTGGGGAAGCAGGACTAACCCCGCCAATTTCTGAGTCTCTTCCCGATCTTGACGGGCGCGCAACTGCTCGACTAACTGCCGCGCTAACCCTTGAATTTCCGGGGAAATCGGGATCTCGCGATCGCGTTCCCAGTCAAAGGCTTTACCAAAGACTAACTCGCCGTCGGGAGCGAACAGCGACAGGAAATTGAGCCTTAATTGCGAAAAAGTAGAATTGCCAAAATTAGACGCAATATAATTGTCATCCCCGGGATCGATAAAGCGATAGGTATCGTCCCATTGGGCGTGATATTCCGCCATCGAGTCGAGCTCGGCGAGATTGTCGTCGAGAGCTTCGATCGCTCGCGTCACCTCTTGAATCACTCGTTTTTCTTCTAACTGGCGAAAATCATCGAGTAAAATCGTCGAAGCCGTGGCATACAAGACCACGTTGAGAGCAACCAGGGCAGCACCGAGGATTAAGAGTGTTTTTTGACGGAGTTTCATAGCATAACCCCCTCCGCACGGGTTGGCGAGTACGCGACAACGCCAATACTCCGGCAGATCCTATCATTTTGCGAATCGATTAGAGGTCTCGACTGTCGAATACTGTTGCCGCCGTCGGCGCGATCGATGCTTCCCTGTCGAAGTTTCACCTCAATCCCCCATCTTGAATTCCTCATACGCGCGAGCCAGCTTTGATTCTCTCCATGTCAGATCGTCAAATCGAGCAAGTCTAATGGAGCTTCGTATTTCCTCCCCATCCCGCTTGGCAGTCTGGAGAGAGACGACGAAACTCTCCGGGAAGTGTTCGGCTACTGGTTCCCGTTGTTGTTAGATTTCCCCGATCGCCCACGAATTTAGCGCGCGAAAATCTGCGGGCGTCGGGGGTCTTCGATGCTTGACCCTGTGTGTACAGCTTATCGTGACAGATTGGAGAAGATGGGATTTTAGATTTTAGATTTTAGATTTTAGATTTTAGATTGGGTCTGTTGAGGGGGAGCGGAACGGGAGAATCGGCCCGATTCCGGATCGTTGCGCTCTGATTCATCGGTTCGTCGAGCCAAGCTCCCGAGAGTAGTGAACTACCCAACCTGCGATCGCGAGGTTGGGGTTTCCTACCCATCAAACTGCGAAACGGTAGCGGTCTTGCGACTTCTACTATCTCGACTTACACTTGGGCGATCGGCGATCTCCCCCGTCCCAGAGGATATAATCCGCACTCCTTCATCTCCGATCTTTTTGGCAGCGTTGATGTCGCGATCGTGTTGAGTCCCGCACTTTTCACACCGCCAACTCCTAAAATGGAGGGTCAGGCTTCTGACTTGATTTAGGCAGACATTACAAGTTTTAGAACTAGGGAAGAAACGATCGACTTCTTGATATATTTTCCCTTCCCACTCACACTTGTATTTCAACAGGGTGCAAAATTGACCCCAACCGACCTGACTAATTGCTTTAGCTAGATTGTGATTTTTGACCATGCCTATACCCCCTTTAGTTCCCCCCTTATTAAGGGGGGTTAGGGGGGATTCCACACAAACAACTTGGTTTTCGTTGACTATCCTGCGCGATCGCTTATGGTGAAAATCTAACCGACAATCGGAAATCTTTTTGTTAACTCGGGCAACTTGCTTTCGAGTCTTATTTCAATTATTAGAATCTTTTTCCCTTCTAGCTAATCGTTTTTGCTTCGCTTTTAAGTTACGTTCATATTGATTAATCCACTTAGGGTTGTTGAATTTAGAACCATCACTGGTAATCGCAAAGCGATTGATGCCAAGATCGATCCCGATCGCTGTTCCATCTGCTGACTTTTCAGGAGTTTCTTTCCCATCCTCGGTGAGTATAGAAGCATAGTAATGTCCCTGACCATTTCTAGAAACGGTTACCGTCTTGAGAGTTCCTTCTATTTCCCGATGAATTTTGGCATCAACAATCCCTATCTTGGGAAACTTCAAACCGTTTTCGACTAGAGAAACGTTTTGAGGATAACTAATTGACTGTTTCCCATGTTTTGATTTGAAAGTTGGCAAAGAAGCACGACCTTCAAAGAAATTGACGAACCCCCGAGATAAGTTGAGAGCTACCACCTGTAAGCACTGAGAATAAGGCTCTTTCATCCACTCGTATTCTTTCTTGAGATTCGTTATCTCTTTCTGAATAGCGAACCTAGAAAGACCTTTTCCGGTTGCTTTATAGGTTTCATTGGTTAGGTTAAGAGCATAATTCCAAGCAAAACGACAACACCCAAAACTTTGGGCTAAGTGCTGTCGTTCTTTTGCGGTAGGATAGATTCTGACTCTTGTTGCTCTCAACATTACCCGTAAAACTTTTAGAGATAAATTTATTAAAGCACAAAAAGATCGAACTTCATTCTAAGTTCGCTTTCATCCCCCATCTCAACGAAGTAGATGGGAGAATTCTCGCTCACGTCGGTTAAAGCCGATTTCCCTCGCAAAGCCTTGAAAAAAGTTGGCAGATTTTTTAGACCGCTTCTCCCGTCACCGAAGCTTGTAACTGGGCGATCGCCTCGATTAACTGTTCGGGAGAATCGACTAACACATCGGGATGGCGTTGCGCTAAAACTTCTCTAGAATTAAAGCCCCACGACACTGCAATCACTTTAATATTACTTTTTCTCGCCGCCTCAATATCGCGGGTTTCGTCCCCAATATAAATAATATCGCTGGGGCTGAGATTTTCTTTTCTTAAAAAATTTTTGATAATTTTATTTTTACCGAAAATAGTCGCACCAGAATAAATAAAGTCGAACAAAGATTCCCATCGATGCTTTTCTACAAAACCCCGCACATTTTCTTTTGAATTGGAACTTAAAATACCAATTTGAAATCCTTGTTTTTTCAAGGTTTTTAATACATCCTTCATCCCGGCGATCGGTTTGAGATGATCGATCTCGTGCTTGAGTTCCATTTTGATCATTTGCAATAAAAAAGGCAACTTCGAGATCGGGATCGGTGAAGTTTTAATAATTTGTTTTGACGTTAAATTCCGCAATTTGGCGATTTCTTCCGCTCGGATCGTGTCGTAACCGAACTCTCCGGACAATCGATTTGTAATTTCTACGATCGCCTCTAACGTATCGGCAAGGGTACCGTCAAAATCAAATAGGATAGTTTGCCGTAACATAATTTCACTCTAAAACAATAAAAAATTAGCTAGAGTCCTTACTGAATCGAGATTAACACGAAAAAATCAGAAGGTTTCGGGAGTTAAATCGGGAGGGAATAGACCGATCGCCCAAAACTCGCCATTTCTAGATCGACGATCTCCGTCAAAGCGATCGCGGGATCTATTCTTAATACAGAAACTTCCGTCGATCTCGTTCCCACCGGATAATTTTTAATTTGAATTCGACGCCATTGGAGATCTCCCGCTACACTCAAGATAACTGCACGACAAGGATCGTCGATGAAAACGATTTTATTTTTATGCACTGGGAATTATTATCGCAGTCGCTTTGCCGAATATCTATTTAACGATCGCTGTCAACAACAGAACCTATGTTGGCGTGCTACCTCGCGAGGATTAGCTTTAGAACGAGGAACGGATAATATCGGACCGATTTCACCTCATGCACTCGCACGTCTTCAGCAACTAGGAATCTTTTTACCCTCCGATCTTCGCTTTCCTAAAGCAGTTGATAGTAGTGATTTTAGCGCAGCCGATGCCATTATTGCTTTAGATGAATCCGAACACCGCTCCCTCATGCGCGATCGCTTTCCCCACTGGAGTGAGGCGATCGAATATTGGAGCGTTCCCGATCTCGATCGCCTCTCTGCCGATATCGCTTTAGCCACCATTGAAACCCAGATCGATCGACGGGTCGAAAGCCTGAATCGCTCGGTTTAGTCCTCATTTTTAATTAACAACAAAATCTCAATTTTTACCCGGCTTCAACTGACGATCGCCCGCCCGAAAAACCAGCATTATCTTCCAATTTTCCTCATCAAAGTGTACCGCTTCTCTCCAGAAACATCGATATTCAAATCGCGATCGCCCGTCGCCGCCACCACCTTTCCCAGCAACGAGGGGGATTCGATCCCCTAAAATAATAGAGGGATCGCGCCCGAAGGACGAGCGAAACATGACAGACAATCACGAAAAAAATTGGTTGAGCGCCACAGTCACCCGACTGATTGGCGATCGAATCGGACGATCGAAAAATGGCCGGGAGATCGACTCCCCAACCCCCGAGAACGAGGCGATCGCGGCTGAATCGACCGAGAGTGAAACCCCTACAAATGTCAATACATCTTCGATCGTGCCGACCGCCGCGACTCTAACTCGTCCCGATTGGCGCGATCGCGGTTACGACGTCGTCGAATCTCTGGGAACCAACTACCTCGGCGGTCGCGCCACCTACCGCGCCACCCAACTCAAAACGCAAAAAACCGTCGTTATCAAACAATTTCAATTTGCCCGTCCCGGTGCCGACTGGTCCGCCTATAAAGCACACGAACGCGAAATCCAAGTGTTGCGTGGACTCAATCATCCCGGAATTCCACAATATCTCGATTCCTTCGAGACCCCCGATGGATTTTGCCTCGTTCACGAATACAAAAATGCCGAATCTTTAGTCAATCCGCGCACGTTTACCCCGGAAGAAATTAAAACGATTGCCGTTTCTATTCTCGAAATTTTAGTTTATCTCCAAAATCGAATTCCTCCGGTCATTCACCGCGATCTCAAACCGGAAAATATCCTCGTCGATGACAACACCAACGTTTACCTGATCGACTTCGGCTTCGCGCGTATGGGCGGGGAGGCGATCGCCCTCAGTAGCGTCGTTTCGGGAACGACCGGGTTTATGCCCCCGGAACAACTGCTCAATTTACAACTGAGTGAAGCCTCCGATCTCTACAGTTTGGGCGTCACTCTAACCTGCTTGCTAACCGGGACAAAATCGAGCGCCATTAACAACTTAATCGATAGCACTTATCGCGTCAATTTCCGCCATTTACTCACCCAAGTTAGCGATGAATTTATTGAATGGCTGGAAAAAATGGTGCAGCCGAATGCAGGCGATCGCTTTGCCAATGCCACCGAAGCTTTAAAAGCCCTCAAACCGCTTCCCATTCGTCGCCGACTGCCACAAGTCGAATTGAGTGCATCTCGCCTCGACTTTACCGCCGAACCGAATAAAGTTGTTTCTCAAACGGTGACGGTTAAAAATACCGATCCGAAGACCTTACTCGAAGCACGATGGGAAATCGCAACCGATCCGGAAAATGACGCCGAAAGTTGCAATTGGATTTACATCGAACCCGCCCAGTTGAGCGGGAATGAAACTGAATGTCGCATCAGCGTAGATACGCACCAACTATCGGTTAACGAAACTTACGGTCACACCCTTATTTTACACGCCAATTCGATTCCCGATACCTATTCGATTCCCTTACAATTAGAAGTTAGACCGCCGTGCGTTCGGGTTCCTAAATTGGGGCGGTGGCTGAGTCGCGATCGCCTGCAAACGTCGCGCGCGATCGTCTTTTCAATGGGGGCGATAACTCCGCTTACTTTAGTTTGGCCCGGATTGGCGATCGCCCTGAGCGTTCCCCTCACCCTCGTGGTCGCTCAAGACCTCTCGGAAACCCTCACCAACGAAGACTTAGACCCGATTGCCAAAACTATAAATCGCTGGATGGTCGCCCCCGGTTTGGCCGTCATTTGCTTGTGGGGATTAACTCAAATCGACTTCCAAACTGTGGAAAATTCGACCTTGAGAACGATCGCGATGGGTTTGACCATTGCCGCGATGGGTGGCGTCAGTTTTGGCGTTCTCAAACTATTTAGCATTGCTTTTAAACGGGTTCTGGCGATCGCACCGATTCTCATTTTTGGAACCTCTTTCGTGTTAGTCGGTTTGACCACGGGCTTTGTCGGAACGTTAGCCGAAGCAGGTATCGCCACTTTAGTGTTAAGTTCCCACGTTCGCCGCGAAATTCGCGCCGATAAATTAAGCCGTAATTTTGCTTTGAAAAACTGGGCCGTCGCCGCCACCGTCGGCGCGGGGATCGGCGGCGCGATCGCGGGTTTACTCTTTAATTTTGGCATCGTCATGCCCTTGTGGTAAACAGGCCCCAACTCCCGCATTTAAATCCAAATTCTAAAATCTCTAAAATTCCACAGAAAATGAATCCAGAGATAACAACCCTCGACGCCGATGTTTTAGTCGTCGGTGGCGGAACCGGAGGGACGGCGGCGGCGATTCAAGCGGCGCGACGGGGGGCAAATACGATCCTGGTCGGCGAAGGGGTTTGGTTGGGCGGGATGCTGACTTCGGCGGGGGTTTGCGCGCCGGATGGGAACGAGTTAGCCGCGTTTCAGACGGGCTTGTGGGGGGCGTTTCTGCGGGAATTGGAACGGCGCCAAGTGGGCGGTTTAAATCGTGGTTGGGTAAGTTTTTTTACTTACGATCCCCGCGTCGGGGCGGCAATTTTTGCGGATTGGGTGCGCGAATTGCCCAATTTGCATTGGATCCGGGGACAAGTGCCTCGGGAAGTCCTGCGCGACGGCGATCGCCCGATCGCGGTTCGGTTCGATACGGTGCTAGTGCGCGCCCGGATTATCCTCGACGGGACGGAATTGGGGGATTTACTGCCGTTAGCAGAGATTCCCTATCGCTGGGGCTGGGAATGGCGCGATCGCTGGAACGAACCGAGTGCCCCTGTCGGACCCAATGCCCTCACCCGTCGCTATCCGGTGCAGGCGCCAACTTGGGTGGCGGTTCTGCGGGATTTCGGGGAAGGAGAGCAGGCGCCCCCCGTTCCCGTCCCCGAGATCGATCGCCCGGAGTTGTTTGCGGGGGCGTGGGACGCTTACGGTCCCCATCAGTTCCTGGATTACGCCCGTTTACCGGGCGATCTCTTTTTGCTGAATTGGCCGATTCGCGGCAACGATTACGGGGAAGGACTCGATCGCCTCGTGACCTCGGAGACGGCGCGATCGCAGTTCCTGCAAGAGGCGCTCTGGCACTCCCAAAGTTTTGCACTTTACGTGCAGAATCAATTGGGCCGTCGTTACGGGTTGGCGGAGGAAATCTTCCCCCCCGGGTTCAAAGGCAAGGGGGCGAACGGCGGTGGCGCCTTTGCTTTGCATCCGTACTACCGCGAAAGTCGGCGGATTGAAGGGCTGGAAACTTTGACAGAACGAGATATTTTACCGATGTCCGGCGGTCGGGTCGCCCGATTGCCGGGATCGGAGCGGGTGAGTGCGGTGGCGATCGGCAATTACGAGAACGACCACCATTATCCCGAGACGATCGCCGGGGATTTTAAGTTGCAAGTACAACGTAAATCTATACGGTGGGGCGGTCGGCTGACGGGAACCCCGTTTGCGATTCCCTACGGTTGTTTGGTTCCGGCAGCAACGGACGGGTTTTTAGTTTGTGAGAAAAATATTTCGGTTTCTCATATCGCCAATGGCGCGACCCGCTTGCAACCTGCGGTCATGGGGATCGGACAGGCGGCGGGGATGGCGGCGGCGTTGTGTGTGGAACGCGGTTGCGAACCGAGGGAGTTACCCGTGCGAGAATTGCAAGAGGCGTTGTTGACCGATGCGATCGCCCCGACGGCGGTGATTCCGCTCTTCGACCTCACCCGCGATCGCCCCGATTGGCTCGACTGGCAGCGCTATTATCTCGACTGTCCCCAGGCGTATCCCCTTGAGGGCGAGACGCCGACGCCGGGGACGGCGATCGCCCGGGTCGGTCCGGAGCGGTATGTGGGGGTCTTGCAGCGTCTTGGCGAGCAAGATTACCGCTTGACTCAGTGCGATCGCCCGCGATCGGGCGGGGAACCCTGGATTTTGGTGACTTTGTACCCGGATATCGAACGCGACTTGCGCGAAGTTATACCCGAAGGAGAGAAAATTGCGATCGCGGGGCGATCGAACTGTTCCGGGGGATGGATTTTGGTAGAAGCCTGGGAGTCTCGCTAAAAATTTTAACTAATTAACACTACATTTTTTGCTCTGTTGTCGATTTATAATTTTAAATTAAAGTTATTTTATAGCAAACTTTTTGAGCATTGAGTCGGGGTGCCGATCCCTTCCCTCAACCGAAGATCTAAAATTTAAAATCTAAAATCTAAAATCTAAAATCTAAAAATTCGTGGGGGAACTCGGGGGTCTTTCCTCCGGATAGTTCTCAAAAACTTGAGAAAAGTGGATCGGAAAATCCGATATACAGATTACTGATGCGGACTCAAGCTTCTATTATCCTCTGCGGCTTGCTATTGGCGGGCTTTGCCGGATCTCAAGGCAAGGAGCCAGCAAGCCAGGGCGATCGCTTCTCCCGGTGGGAAACCCTACCGAGTTCCGTTCGAGGCCAACAAAGTGAGGAGATTTGTCCTCATCGCGGAAGCGGGCGGTGTGAGGTGACCGAGGGGTTGCATCCCGATCGGGCGATCGCCAATTCCGCACTAAGTTCCTCCTTGCCGGGTTTGCGATCGCATGGTTCTTAATTGCACTCTCATTCCTCCTCTTCCGATTAAAACACTCGGGTTTTGAGCGAAAAACTTGAGTGTTTTATTTTCGTGCGATCGCACTTGTTGCTACAAGTTTCGAGAAGCTTTTTTAATCTTTTTTTAAAAAATCTGCATTGTTTGAGAACTCCTGGGTCCTCCTCAGACCTGATTTACTTGTACGCTTTCCGAGATGTTTCAATCGAAAATCTCAACGACGAACGCGAAAATCTCAAAACTTGCCACGAATATTCTTTCTAGGATAGAATTTTGACAAAATTTGTTAATTGAGTAACAAATGACGCAGAGCAGTAAAAAGTGTTGCCCTTAAACTGGCAAACACGACTGTGGAGACAAAAGTGTAAAGCGTTTCGTAGGGACAAATCGAGGCGCTCAATTATGCCTTGAGGCGGCAAGTCAGGAGATCTTAGGATTGTCTTGACAACGCCATCGCTTGTGTGGGATAGTGCCGCCGTCCTTCGCGCACCCTCTCGCTGCCATCTGGCCGGATCTCGCGATCGAGCGGGAAAAATGGCAAAATTCGAGCAGCCCACCCCTGACTCACCCCCAAAACTGTCTCCATCCAACTGCGTGCGTGTAAGTTATGGTGAACCAAAGCCTAATGCAATCGCGATCGGAAAACGGAGGTTGCGAGTCAGCCTGCTGCGAAGCGAGCCAAGATCGGCTTACCCAGGGCTGGTTGAGTTGTAACCATCATCGAAGACAATAAACGGAGAAGGGTGCAACTACAACTTGACCTATCCGTAATACGAGGATTGAGATGAGCAACGACGTGGATCTGATCAAAAGCCTTAGCCCCAGTGCGATGGATCAGATCATGCTATATCTGGCCTTCAGTGCCATGAGAACCAGTGGGCATCGGCACGGAGCATTTCTAGATGCAGCAGCAACAGCCGCGAAATGTGCCATTTACACGACCTACATGGAGCAGGGGCAGAACCTGCGCATGACGGGGCATTTGCATCACATCGAACCGAAACGGGTCAAAGCGATCGTCGAGGAAGTCAAACAAGCCTTGACGGAAGGTAAACTGCTCAAAATGCTCGGTTCTCAAGAACCGCGCTATCTGATCCAGTTTCCTTATGTCTGGTTGGAACAGTACCCGTGGCAACCCGGGATCTCTCGGGTTCCGGGAACCAACCTCACCAGCGAAGAAAAACGGCAAATCGAGCGTAAATTGCCCAAGCCTTTACCGGACGCCCAACTGATTAACTCCTTCCAGTTCATGGAGTTGATCGAGTTTCTGCACAGGCGTTCTCAGGAAGACTTTCCCCCGGAACGGCAAATGCCCTTGAGTGAAGCGTTAGCCGAACATATCAAACGGCGTTTGGTCTATTCCGGAACCGTGACGCGGATCGATTCGCCCTGGGGAATGCCGTTTTACGCTTTAACGCGGGCGTCTTATTCCCCGGCAGACGATCGCGAACGCACCTATGTCATGGTGGAAGATACGGCTCGCTATTTTCGCCTGATGAAAGATTGGGCCGAACGCAAACCCCAAACGATGCGAGTTTTAGAAGAACTGGATATTCCACCGGAACGGATGGAACGCGCCCTCGAAGAGTTAGACGAAATCGTGCGCCAATGGGCCGACCGCTATCACCAAGAGGGTGGCGAACCGATGATTTTACAAATGGTTTTCGGAAGCCAAGAAGAAAGCTAAGGGGGAGGAATCGAACGGTTCGGCCAAAGCCTTCGCCTGCGCCGTCAGTTCCCCGATCTGGGGAGTCTGACCCTTGGCGCCCGGGCAGCTCGGCTTAACGGCGCCGATTGACCCTATCTTTGGCGAACTTTCCCTCCCTCCCCTGCTTTCGAGGGGAGCGCTTCGCGAAATCGGAAGATCGATCGCAAGGGTTGGCGGTGCATCGTCGCTCCCCCTCAAGACTTGGGAAATTTCCCCTAAAGTTCTAGGGGATGCTTGTCGTTTTCGTGCCGCGATCGCCTCGATTTTGCCCGATCGCCCCCCGGGGAAGGAACGATACGACCTCAGAGCCACTCTCGCGATCGCTCGTCCAATTCGGCGACTTCTGCCTCGTTCACCAGCCAACCCAGCGCCCCGGCATTCTCGCGGGCTTGTCGGGCGGTTTTGGCACCAGGAATCGGAATCACCCCCCCTTTGCAATCAGCCAGTTGAGGGCGACTTGGGCGGGGTTAACAACAGGGGTTAAATTTCTACCTAAAGTGTCTTAAACTTACTCCCTTTTTATGCTAAAATAAAAGTTTGAGTAAGTCTAGAAGGACTGAAGCCGCAAAAATCGCGGATTTCACCATTTCCATTGTTTTCTGCTAGTCTTTATGGTAGCTGAAGTTAGCCGAACAAAAAGATTGTTGAGAAGTTAAAAAAGTCAGTGAAAGGCTTTAAGACCAAGCTAGACTTAAATAACCGACAACGAACGTTGATGGCGAAACACGCAGGAGTCGCTCGACACGCTTGGAATTGGGGACTGGCTACCTGTAAGGAAACATTAGAAGCCCGAGGTAAACTCCCGAGTTCTATCGACTTACACAAAAGATTAGTCGCCGAGGTAAAAAGTCAGAATCCTTGGTACTATGAAGTCTCCAAATGTAGCCCTCAAGAAGCGTTGCGAAACCTAAATAAAGCGTTTAAGCGAGTTGGGCAAGTCAAAGGAACAGGTTTCCCCAAGTTTAAAAAAAAGAATGTCAAAGAGAGTTTTTACCTGGAAGGAAGCATTAAAGTTTCCGGTAATTGGGTAAAGCTACCTCGGATCGGTTGGGTAAAAAGCCACGAACAGTTACCACCAGTCCGTCCTAAAAACGTCACCATAAGTAAACGAGCAGGGGACTGGTATATTGCCTTCAAAATTGATTTTGAACCATCCCCCCAACCCCCCTTTGAAAGGGGGGCGAACGGGGATAGGGAGCGGATTGGAGTAGATGTAGGAATTAAAACTCTCGCCACCCTGAGCGATGGTAAAATCTATCCCAATCCGAAAGCTTATCGTCAGGCCAAGAAAAAACTGGCCAAACTCCAGAAAGAACTAAGCCGCCGTCAAACAGGAGGTAAAAACTGAGAAAAAACTAAACTCAAGTTAGCTAAAGCCCACCGACGCATCGCGGATATTAGAGCCGACCATCTACACAAGTTAACAACTTACTTAGCTAAGAACCACGGCGAAGTAAAAATTGAAGACTTAAATGTGTCAGGGATGCTCAAAAATCACAAGCTGGCTGGTGCGATTGCGGATGGTGGGTTTTATGAGTTCCGTCGTCAGCTTGAATATAAATGCGAGTGGTACGGGAGCAAATTAACGCTGATTGACCCGTGGTATCCCAGTTCGCAGATCTGTTCTAACTGCGGACACCGACAAAAAATGCCCCTGGACCGAAGACAGTATGACTGTCCGGACTGTCACGTTTCCATAGATCGTGACTTAAATGCGGCAATTAATCTAGAAAACGCGGAGAGCTCAGCCGTGTAAGCAAGCGTGATGGAAAGGTCTCGGAAGATCCAAGCTAGGAACTAAACATCAAATGATTAAGTTTGAGTAAGTTTTAGAGAGCGGAATAGCGAACTTGATTGACCGCTAGGGGGATCCCCCGTCGGGCGAGTAGGTCGTGGGCTTGCCGCATTTGGTCGGCGGAATAGTTGCTGACGCCGACGGCTTCGATTTGGCCGCGTTCGACGGCATCGGCGAGGGCGTTGATTAAGGTTTCCTGGCTCATGAAGAAGGTAAAGGGCCAGTGGACTTGGTAGAGGGTGACGCGATCGACTTGCAGCCGTTCCAGACTGGCGGCGATCGCCTCGCGCACGGATTCCCCGGTCAACCGCCAGGGAAACGGACCGTATTTCGTGGCAATTTGCACTCTCCCATCGCATTGCTGGCTAAACTGGCCGAGGAGCCGCTCGGATTCCCCCCGTCCGTAAACTTCCGCCGTATCGAAAAACGTCACTCCAGAGGCGATCGCCGCCTCAAACGCCGAACGGACTTCTTCCACGCCGTAATCTTTGCCGTAATTCCAAAATAAGGTATCTCCCCACGACCAGGCCCCAATTCCGAGAGGCTTCACCTGCGGCCCACCCGGTCCGAGGGCGATAGTTTGCTGTAAATCAAATGTCATGATGATTCCCGATTACAATAAGCTCGCGATCGTCTGGCGATCGCAAACACACTTCATCTTATTATTCAGATCCCCGCTTCCACGCAGCAGCCGCGATCGCGCGATCGGCCCCCAACCTCCCCGCCATCCCCTCAGTTTCCTCCAAAAGACAGAAATTTTCCCCAGTCCCTTGCTTGCTTGCCCAGAAAATGTATACTTTTGTAAAGATTTAAACCAAAAGCCAATCTTGTAGAACACTTAAAGTCATTCTCAAAACTAAAAAACATGAAATTTTGAAGTCACTCCCGCCCGAACCGCTCCCTTTTTAAAGTTCAATTTCCAAGTCCCACGCGGGCAAACCCAAACGACCCAAACACATTTTTGTAACGCCAGGAGTGAGTATGTACGTAGTCCAGATTGCTTCTGAATGCGCCCCAGTCATCAAGGCAGGTGGCTTAGGCGACGTCGTTTATGGCCTCAGTCGCGAACTCGAAATCCGGGGTCATTGCGTCGAGCTGATCCTGCCGATGTACGACTGTATGCGCTACGACCACATCTGGGGCCTGCACGACGCCTATCGCGACTTGTGGGTGCCTTGGTTCGGCGGTGCAATTCACTGCTCGGTCTTTTGCGGATGGGTCCACGGGCGCGTCTGCTTCTTCATCCAGCCCCATTCCGGCGATAACTTCTTCAATCGCGGTCGCTACTACGGCGAACTCGACGACCACATGCGCTTTGCCTTCTTCAGCAAAGCCGCCTTAGAATTCCTCCTGCAAAGCAACAAACGTCCCGACATCATCCACTGTCACGACTGGCAAACCGGGTTACTGCCCGTGCTGTTATTCGAGATGTACAAATACAATGGGCTGTGGAATCAACGGGTTTGCTACACCATTCACAACTTCAAACACCAAGGAATTGCCGGGGCTGACGTTCTCTGGGCGACGGGATTAAACCGCGAACCGTACTATTTCACTTACGATCGCCTCCAGGATAATTTCAACCCCTTCGCGCTCAACTTTATGAAAGGCGGGATCGTCTACTCCAATTACGTCAATACCGTCTCGCCACACCATGCCTGGGAAGCCCGTTACACCGATATAGGCTACGGTTTGGGGCATACCCTCGAACTGCACCAACATAAATTTGGCGGTATTCTCAACGGCGTCGATTACGAGGTCTGGAATCCGGAAGACGATCGCTACATTCCCTATCATTACTCCCCGGAAAATCTGCAAGATAAAGTCCTCAATAAAAAAGCTTTGCGAGAGCGCTTGCTCTTAGAAGAAAGCGACAAACCCTTAGTCGCCTTTATCGGACGACTCGACCAACAGAAAGGGGTTCATCTCGTTCACCATGCCATTTACTACGCCCTCAATAAAGGCGCCCAATTCGTGTTATTGGGATCGGCAACGGAAGGGGGAATTAACAGTTGGTTCCACCACGAAAAACATCATTTAAATGACAATCCCAACTGTCATTTAGAACTCGGCTTTAATGAGGAATTATCCCACTTAATTTATGCCGGGGCGGATCTGATTGTGGTGCCGAGTAATTACGAACCGTGCGGCTTGACCCAAACTATCGGTTTGAGGTACGGCACGGTCCCGATCGTGCGCGGCGTCGGCGGCTTGCTCAATACGGTCTTCGATCGCGACCACGATCCGAACAAACCGCCGGAAGAGCGCAACGGTTACGTGTTCTATCAAACGGACTTTAATGCTTTAGAGTCGGCGATGGGGCGTGCTTTGGACTTGTGGTTTAACGAACCGGAGGAATTCCGCAAGTTGGTGTTACAGGGGATGGCTTGCGATTACTCGTGGAATAATCCCGGCGCTCAATACGTGGGGGTTTACGAACATATCCGCCATAAGTGAGATCGTCGATCCCGAAGGGAGAGTGAAATTTCCCTTCGGGGGTTGAGAGGAGGTTTCGTTGACTTCGTCGAACATCGGTCAAATCGGTCACTTTCTGATCGGCGTTCCCGGGAGTGGGAAATCGACCTTCGCGCGGCAGTTAGCACGGGTCACGGGAGGGGCGATCGTCTCTACCGATCGCATCCGGGCGCAATTGTTTGGCGACGAAGCAATCCAGGGAGATTGGCGGGCGATCGAAGCGGAGGCGATCGCCCAAATTCGCTCGACGGCGCGCGATCGCCGCCCGGTGATTTACGACGCCACCAATGCCAAACGCTGCTGGCGGATCGAGATGTTGCACAAACTGGGAGATTTGGACGTGCTGTGGATGGGATGGTACCTGACACCGCCGTTGTCGCGCTGCCAGCAGTTCAACCGCCAGCGCGATCGCCAAGTTCCCGATGCGGTCATCGAGGCGTTTTACCGGAGTTTGCGGCGCTTTCCCCCGATCGATGCGGAGGGATTCGCCCGCGTTTGTCGCTTCGTTCCCGAGGCGGACGAAGCGATGCTCCAAGGGAGCCGCTTCGCGATCGCCTCCTTCGTCCGCGAGCAACTCGATCGCCTCCCGCAAGCGATCGCCCGTCGCCGCCAACGCCAGCAGGCGAACGCCCCCCATCCTTATTCCCGCTTGATCGATTTCGAGCGTTTGATGTACGCGATCGCCGCGATCGCCGAGGCGTCCGATTCCCCTCTAAATCGCCCGCAAACCGTCGCCAGTCTGACCCGACGGGTGGGGAGTGATGCTAGCCCTTTCTATGCCGATCCCGAGGCGATCGCCCGGGATTTAGAGTGGATTGAGTCCAGCCATCTCTTCGACCCTCAACACAAACCGATCGCCTTTCAGGTGCCGGAGATCGGCGATCGGGGGCGATCGTTCTTACCCCATCCTTATTCCGATTTATCTTCTTTCAGACGATTGATGCAGACGATTCGATATTTGCTATTTGAGAGTCCCGCAGTCTTAGAAAGTTGCAGCTTCGAACAACTACTCTCCCGGGTAAAAAATGCACGGGTCGAAACCAGTTTTCATCACTTTCGCCAAGATCTACAAAAAGTGATTCGCCCGTATCGAATTGTAACCCCTTTGCCCTTTCCTCCCCGTCGGGTCGTTTAGATTTTCTTATAAAGGGATTGCTAAGCTGTTTCTTTTCAAAAATTCATAGGAATAAAGAGGTGGGCAAGTGTTCCCGAGCGACCCCACCCCACCGGACATCTAATTCTATGATGATTTTAGGACAGATTGCTAGTTTGACTCATGTAGTTTAAAGACCGAACAGTTTAATAAATCGGTTCGGTAGGATACATGAAGTGGGGGAGTAGGGAGTTAGAAATCCAGAGGGCGGGCATGTTGCCCGTCAGAAACTAATAACTGTAAAAAAGAATCAGAATACAATTACATTAAATAATAACTGGATCTAACTTTCGCGGATGACGGCGGCTTCTGCTAATTTTCGAGCATTTTTTTGCATAATTTCGATTTCTTGAGACGACCATTCTTTAGTAGCCTGACATTGATGGGCGATTAATAGTCCCCACAATCCTTTTTCAGTGAGGATGGGAACGACCAGATTGGCTTTGACGTGAAATTCGAGTAGTAAATCGCGGTGACAGGGGTCTATATCTTCGGTTTCGATATTAGAAATTGCCCGAACTCTTCCGGCTGCGTAAAGGGCCGCATAACCATCATCAAAACAGTCATCCGGTCCGCGCTGTCCGACAATCGAAAACTGAGGTTTGGCGATCGCCTCGCAAGTGATCTGTCCGCGCCACTGAGAATAGAAATAATATAAAATGACGCGATCGACGTGTAAAGCCGTTCTCAAATGTTCCAGAGTTTGCTTGATAAAAACATCGCAATTGAGTGTTTTGGTCAGACGGTTGGCAATCCTTCTCAAACTACTGTCATGCATAAGATTTCAATTCGGAAAACTCTAGTGATTGTCTCCTAAAGTCGCCCCGGGCGTTCGCGATCGCAGCCCAACCCTCGATCTCAGATTCGCGCGATCCGCCCAATTCTTCGCGATTTTAGAAAGTTGCTATTTCACTGTAAAACACTTCCAACAAAAAAACCCGCCTCAAGCGGGTTGAAAAGAGTTAGGAGATTTACCACTAAGCACCAAAAATATCGCCGAAGAAGTCGATCGCCTCTTTGAGCGCGGCAATAAAGACATCGATTTCTTCTCGGGTATTGTAAAAATACAAACTCACCCGGGCCGTAGACTGGGCGCCGATCGCCCGATGAAGGGGTTGAGTGCAGTGATGTCCGGCGCGAATTGCCACCCCGGCGCGATCCAAAATCGTCGATAAGTCGTGGGGGTGAACGTTGCCACAAGTAAACGACGCTAAAGCCGTTCTTCCGGAGCCGTCCGCCTTCGGTTGCGGTCCGTATACCTTGACTTCGGGGATTTGATTTAACTGCTCGAACAGATAACTCGTGAGCTGTTTCTCGTAGGCATAAATATTCTCCATCCCCAGCTCGCTCAAGTAATCGACGGCGGCGCCGAGGGCGATCGCCTCCGCAATTGCCGGAGTTCCCGCCTCGAACTTGTGGGGAACGTCCGCATAAGTCGAACGGTCGAGAAAGACATCGGCAATCATTTCGCCGCCGCCTAAAAACGGGGGCATCGATCGCAGGACGTGCAGTTTCCCGTATAAAAAGCCGATCCCCGTCGGCGCGCACATTTTATGACCCGACGCCACCAACCAATCGCAATCGATCGCCTGCACGTCGATCGGCATGTGAGGGACGCTCTGACAGGCATCGATTAACACCTTCGCCCCCACCTCGTGGGCGAGTCGGGCGATCTCTTGCACCGGATTGACGCAACCGAGGGTATTGGAAGCGTGAACCACGGAGACCAGCTTGGTTTTTTCCGAGAGCAAGCTACGATACTGGTTCAGGTCGAACCCTTGGGTCTCGTCGAGTTCGACAAACTTGAGTACTGCCCCAGTTTTCTGCGCCACCAACTGCCAGGGGACTAAATTACTGTGGTGTTCCATCACCGTGAGGATGACCTCATCCCCGGCTTTAAGGGTATTTAGCCCCCAACTGTAGGCGACTAAGTTAATCGCTTCGCTGGCGTTGCGGGTGTAGACGATTTCTTGCGAACTCGCCGCATTGACGAAGCGGGCGACTTTTTCGCGGGCGGCTTCGTAAGCGTCGGTGGCGCGGGCGCTGAGGGTATGTACGCCGCGATGGACGTTGGCGTTATCGCATTCGTAATAGTGGCGTAAGGCGTCGAGGACGGCGATCGGCTTTTGGGAGGTCGCCGCATTGTCCAAATAGACTAAGGGGCGTTCGTTGACTTCCTGAGTCAAGATGGGGAAATCGGCGCGCACGCGATCGGCTAGGGTTCTATGTTGAGTAACTACCATCACATCTGCACAATAAGGGGAATCGTCAATAGGGAATCGTCCCGCTTTCCCGGAAGTCGAGAAAGCGGGATCGGCTTTAAGAATTGTCGGTTCGGCAGGCAATACAACGGGCGAGACGGGTTTGTAACCGTTTGAGGGGGAGGCGATCGAGAATTTCGCCCGCAAAGCCGTCTACGAGTAGATTACGGCTGGTGTTGGGGTCTAAGCCGCGACTGCGAAGGTAGAAGAGTTCGTCTTCTTCGAGTTGGCTGACCGTGGCGCCGTGGGAACATTTGACGTTGTCGGCGGTGATTTGCAGTTGCGGTTTGGTGTGGACTCGTGCTTTCGGCGAGAGCAGTAAATTGCGGTTGAGTTGGCTCGCGTCGGTGAGTTGGGCGGGTTTGGGGACGAAGACTTTCCCGTTAAAGACGCTTTGGGCGCGATCGTCGACAATGGTTTTGTGCAGTTGTTGGCTGCTACCGTGGGGATAGTTGAGGGCGATCGCGCTATGAGTATCCGCCACTTGTTCCCCGCGCACCACACTCAAGCCGTTGAGTACGGTATGGGTGCCTTCTCCTTTTTGGAAGACGTCGAGATGGTGGCGCGCCAGTTTTGCCCCGGTAGAGACGGCGGTACATTCGTAATGACTGTCTCGACCTTGGGCGATCGCCGTCTTGCCGATATGAAAAGCGTTGTGAGCTTCCCGTTGGATGCGGGCGTGCTTCACTTGGGCGTTGTCTCCCAACCAGATCTCGGTGACCGCATTGGTGAAATAGGGTTGACCGTGTTTGACGTTATCGCACCATTCCCGTTCGGCGACGACGTATTCTTCGAGTAACGTGCAAGCACTCCCACCTTCCGCCACCACCAAAGCGCGCGGTTGAATCAGAGACGCAGTTTCGCCGTTAGTCGCTAAAAACAAGAATTGTATCGGGGTTTCGACGATCGCATTTTTCGGCAACCACACCACCGCCGCATCCACCAATCCGGAGGTATTGAGGGCGGTAAACACTTCTTTCCCCCCTTCTTGCGCCGTCAGATAGTCCGCGAGGCGATCGCGCAATCCCGGCGGTAACTGTCCTAAATTGCCGACAAACACCCCGTCGGGTAAAGCGGTCACTTTCGACAATTGCGGCGCGTACACCCCATTGACAAAGGTGACGCGACTCGCTTCTTGAGATAACTCAAACGGGGTTAACGCTTCCGAGGGCAACACCAGAGGCTTACCCGCCTCAAAATTCACCGCCAGCAACGGCGAGAGGTCCGTAAAGCGCCATTCCTCGTCCTTCGTCGTCGGAATCGCCAACTCGCGCACCCAAGTCGCCGCATTGTCGCGGACTTGTTGCAACCAGGCTGCGGTTTCCGGGGCGATCGCATAATTCTCCGGCACCACCTTCGTCGCACCGCCGATCGCCTCCGACAGCAACCCGTCGAGATAAGATAATTCAGGCTTCGCAGATACTTGGATACTCATTACACTCCCGCCTTCGCCGTCAGCTCTTCTTTCACCCAGTCATAGCCTCGGTTTTCCAACTCTTGGGCCAATTCTTTCGTCCCACTGGTCACAATCCGTCCCGCTTCCATCACGTGGACGATATCCGGCACGATGTAATTGAGCAGCCGTTGGTAGTGGGTAATCACCAGCATCGCATTGTCCGCCGACGCCAACTGATTGACCCCATTCGCCACGATCTTGAGCGCGTCGATATCCAAGCCGGAATCCGTTTCGTCCAAAATCGCCAAACTCGGCTCTAACAGCGCCATTTGCAAAATCTCATTGCGCTTTTTCTCCCCACCGGAGAATCCCTCATTGAGGCTGCGATTCAAGAAAGCCGGATTCATCTTGACAATTTCCAGTTTTTCTTGAATTAATTCGTCGAAGTCAAACGCATCGAGTTCTTCTAACCCTTGATGCTTGCGTCGCGCATTGTAAGACACCCGCAAAAAGTCCAGATTACTCACTCCCGGAATTTCTAACGGATATTGGAAAGCTAGGAAAATCCCCGCCAGCGATCGCTGTTCCGGTTCGAGATCGAGCAAGTTCTGACCTTTAAACACCACTTCGCCCCCAGTCACGGCATAGGCGGGATGTCCGGCTAACACTTTCGATAAGGTACTTTTTCCAGACCCGTTCGGTCCCATAATCGCGTGAATTTCACCCGCTTTAATTTCCAGGCTCAATCCTTTGAGAATTTCGTTCCCGTCTACTTCGGCTCTGAGATCGCGAACGGACAGAATGACTTCGCTATTTTCTACAATCATTTGCGCTGAACATTACTCCGTGAATAAACAATGAGGGGGGAAGGCAAGCAAAGGAAAAGTAGGGAGTCGGGAGTCGGGAAAGAGAGAGTTTGAGGGTTGAGAGGGGAAAAAGACCGTCCGGTCCGATTCCCAATTCCCGATTCCCGAGTTTCCCTAGCCGACCGAACCTTCTAATTTGAGACTCAACAAGCGGTCTGCCTCTACGGCAAATTCCATCGGCAACTGGTTAAATACATCCTTGCAGAAGCCGCTAATCATCATCGTGACCGCATCTTCTGCGGAGATTCCCCGTTGCGAGAAGTAGAAGAGTTGGTCTTCGCCAATCTTCGAGGTCGAGGCTTCGTGTTCGACCTTGGCATTATCGTTTTGTACGTCGATGTAGGGGAAGGTATTCGCTTCGGCGTTATCCCCAATCAGCATCGAGTCGCATTGGGAATAGTTGCGCGACCCGTCGGATTTCGGCCCCATTTTCACCAAACCGCGATAGCTGTTGGCGGAGTTTCCGGCGGAAATGCCTTTAGAAATAATCGTGCTGCGCGTATTTTTGCCGATATGCACCATTTTGGTTCCGGTGTCGGCTTGTTGTTTGTTGTTGGTCAGGGCCACGGAGTAGAATTCGCCGACGGAGTTATCCCCGACTAAGACGCAACTGGGATATTTCCAGGTAATCGCCGAACCCGTTTCGACTTGGGTCCAGGAAATTTTCGAGTTTTTACCTTTGCACAGTCCCCGTTTGGTGACGAAGTTGTAGATTCCGCCTTTCCCGTTTTCGTCTCCGGCGTACCAGTTCTGCACGGTGGAGTATTTGATTTCGGCGTTGTCGAGGGTGACGAGTTCGACGACGGCGGCGTGCAGTTGGTTGGTGTCGAACATCGGCGCGGTGCAACCTTCGAGATAGGAGACGTAGCTATTGTCTTCGGCGACGATTAAGGTGCGCTCGAACTGACCCGATTCGCCGTTGTTGATACGAAAGTAGGTGGACAGTTCCATCGGACATTTGACGCCTTTGGGAATGTAGACGAAGGAACCGTCGCTGAAAACGGCGCTATTGAGGGCGGCGAAGTAGTTGTCGCCGACGGGGACGACGCTGCCGAGGTATTTTTGGATCAGGTCGGGGTATTCGCGCACGGCTTCGGAGATCGAGCAGAAGATGACTCCGGATTCGGCGAGTTTTTCTCTAAAGGTGGTGGCGACGGAGACGCTATCGAAGACGGCGTCTACGGCGACGTTGCTGAGGCGTTTTTGTTCGGATAAGGGGATGCCGAGTTTCTCGAAGGTTTCGAGGATGGCGGGATCGACTTCTTCGAGGCTGTTGAGTTTGTCTTTTTTCTTGGGGGCGGAGTAGTAAACGATTTTTTGGTAGTCGATGGGGGGATAGTTGACGTGGGGCCAGTTGGGTTCTTGCATTTTTTCCCACTGGCGATAAGCTTTGAGCCGAAAGTCGAGCATGAATTCGGGTTCTTGTTTGAGGGCCCAGATTTTACGCACGACGTCTTCGTTTAAGCCGGGGGGGAGGCTGTCGGATTCGATGTCGGTGACGAATCCGTATTTGTAAGGTTGGTTGACTAAGGTTTTGGCGGTTGCACTCATCGTCAGTGTTCTCTAGTGTTCTCTAAGTCAGGTTCTCAAGGATCTCTAAGCGGGTCGGGTGGGGATCGAAACCAAAGGCCGAAGGTCGAGGGTTATTAATTGAAGTATTTTTGACAATTGACGTTTCGGCTGACCCTAGTTTTAGTAGAGCTGTTGCTAAATTAGGGAATCAACCCCTGAAAAAAGCGAGCTTTTGACAGTTTGGCAACAGGTCGAGTGTTCAATATCCGTCGGTTGTGGCGCGAATTTCTTCGAAGCTAATCTCTTGGCGATCGCCCGCGAAGTCGTTGTCTGAGGTTAGAAATAACATGCAGTGGCATTCTTTGCGTTCGCGCATGGGAATGCACGGACAGTTCCAATAGGCGGCCTTGACTTCCGCTTCTTTATCTTCATAATGGCGACAAGGACATAAGGGTGCGCCGAGTTCGTCTTTATGGCGGGCCAGCCCTTCGATGACAACTGCCGTGACGCCTGGATCCGCACAGAAGTAGGTTTCGGTGCGTTGGGCATAGGTTTCGGAGAAATACCGCATGGCCTCTAGACTTTTGTCGGTGGCCTGCTGGGTCTGATTCTCAAGGGTCATTATCCGGGGAAATGATAGGGCAAACGAATCTCGTCTATATATAATAGGGTGTAAAACAACATGGTTGTTGCTTAACTTTAATTTTAGGTTACTTTAACAACAACGATGTTGTCAAAGTCTGGAGCGATTTTCCAGCGACCTTTTGGTAAGCGATTACGGGCAAGAACAATGACGACGACGCAGCAGCCTTCGACGAAAGAAGATATCTTGCAACATTTACTCAAACACGGGCGGGCAACGGCTCAGGATTTGGCGGAGATTTTGGCGATCAGTCCCCAGGCGATCCGCCGTCATTTGAAGGATTTGGAAGCGGAGGGATCGATCGCTCACAAGGCGGTTCAGGTAGGGATGGGGCGCCCGCAGCACATGTACGAGCTGACCCACAAGGGGCGCGATCGCTTTCCCAATCGTTACGATGATTTTGCGGTATCCTTGCTCGATACGTTGGCGGAAACGGTGGGGGAGGATCAAGTCACGACGATTTTGCGAAAGCAGTGGGAACGCAAGGCGGTCGAGTATCGTTCTCGGTTGGGCGATCGCCCCTTGGGAGAACGGGTGGCGGCGTTGGTCGAATTGCGTAAAGCGGAAGGCTATATGGCGGAATGGCACGCGATCGAACCCAATAATGGGGATAAGGTGCAACGCTATATCCTGACGGAACACAACTGCGCGATTTCCAATGTGGCCGAATCGTTCCCGAGTGTATGCGGCCACGAGTTGGAAATGTTCGCCGCTATCCTCCCGGATTGTACCGTAGAGCGGACTTATTGGATGATCGACGGCGAACATCGTTGCGGATATTTAATTACGCCGCGATCGCGAGGTTGAAATTTGGCGTTTTAACAATGGGAGCGGGAATTCCCCGATTCTACCGAAGGTGAATCGTGGGATGAAAGCGACTCTTCGGCAAATCAATTATAATCTTATCATCTGGCTATATCGGCGATAATGTTCAAGGCGTACAAATACCGCATCTATCCAACCCACGAGCAACAAGCGACTTTAGCCAAGAGCTTTGGTTGCTGTCGTTGGTATTGGAACTATGCGTTAAATTTGTGCCAAGAGACTTATCGATCGACCGGAAAAGGTCGATCGAGGGGTGATCTTCAGGGATTATTACCTGCCCTCAAAAAGGAATACCCTTGGCTTAAAGAAGATGTCTATTCCCAATGCTTGCAAGTCGTGGCGTTGAACTTATCGACCGCTTATCGAAACTTCTTTGAGAAACGGGCAAAATTACCCCGATTTAAATCCAAGCAGGGAAGGCAATCTATCAGTTATCCTCAAAATGTTAAGTTTGAGGGAAATTACATCAAACTGCCTAAAGTTGGGTTAGTGCGTTGTCGTCAGCATCGAAGTTTTGAGGGAAAAATCAAAACTGTAACCCTCTCCAAAAATCCAGATGGTAAATATTATGTTTCAGTTTTGGTGGAGGGTAGAGAAGAACCTCCCTTTCCCTCAACTGAAGGAAAAGCAATTGGCATTGATTTAGGGCTGACTGATTTTGCGATTACCAGTGAGGGGTCGAAATACAATAATCCCAAGCATTTTGATAAACACGCGCGAAACCTAAAAAGAAAACAGCAAAAACATGCTCGAAAAAGGAAAGGCAGCAACAACCGCAATAAATCGCGGGTAAAAGTTGCCAAGATTCACGCCAAAATAAGTCGCTGTCGTGAAGATTTTCTCCACAAGCTATCCCGTAAGATAGTGAACGAAAACCAAGTGATTGTGGTCGAATCCCCCCTAACCCCCCTTAATAAGGGGGGAACTAAAGGGGGGATAGGCATGGTTCGCAATCACCAACTCGCCAAAGCGATTAGTGATGTCGGTTGGGGGATGTTTTGTACGATGTTAAAGTACAAGGCCGAATCAGAAGGAAAAGTTTATCTAGAAGTCGATCGATTTTTTCCTTCTTCTAAAACCTGCCATGTATGCCTCAATCAAATCAAAAGCTTGTCTCTTGATGTAAGAAGTTGGACTTGCGAACATTGCCAAACCCATCATGACAGGGATATCAATGCCGCCATCAATCTCAAAAATGAAGGCTTACGGATATTAGAGTTAGGAACTCGCTCTACTGCCCTTGGAGGGGATGTAAGACGAGGTGGTAGAACTTCAGTTCTATCTAGCGCAGTCCCCAGTGAAGAGGGAAGCCGCTATTGTAATCTTTGATTCAATAGCGGTAGTTCACTTGAATTGTTAAGATCTACAGTTAATAAGATCTAAAAAAGATCTCAAAAAGATCTCAAAGTTTTGACGGTGCTGGAGGGGCGATCGCCTCCCCGTGGCACCCCACGCTATTTTTGTCAATTTTTTGGCGATTTTGTGGCAAAATTTGTCAAGATTTATCGAAATTGGAGTTAACAAATCCAGACAGGAATGACGATGCAATCCCCCCAACCCGGCGCGCAATTTTTAACCGAAGAAGAATCCTACGCCGTCGATGGCGCTTTATTGGCGTCCCACGAGAAATTTCTAACGCGATTGACGATTTCTTCTTTAAAATTACTCCAACAAATTGCCGCCGATTTAGAAACGCCCATGGAAGCGCTGACGGCGCAACAAATTATCGATTGGTTTGAAAAAGATGGCAAAATCCGCCGCGAACAAGGCCCCGAGGCGGCTTTTTTAAAATGGTGAACTGGGGAGATCGAGACGGGTAAACGGCTGGGATTTCCACGAACGGCGATCGCCCCGCCGCCTCTGACTCCCTAGGCGTCTTCTTCTTCCGGTTCGCTGTCGAACCATAACAGGCGCACGGCTAAAATGGTAAACCCGATCGCGGCGATCGCCTTAACCGCCCGTTGGGGGAGCAATTCCGCCGCTCCTTGTCCGAGTAATACCCCAATTAAGCTGGTCACTAGTAACGCCGCCGCCGTTCCAAAAAAGACCGCGCGAGGATGCTTGGAACTCCCGCCGAGGGCGATCGCCGCCAACTGGCTTTTATCCCCTAATTCCGCTAAAAATACGGTAATAAAGCTCAAACTTAATAATTGCCAATCCATTCTTTTTTAATTCCTTAACGCCCGTCCCGTTCTCGCGATCGCCAGCCATTTAGCGTAAGATATCCCAAAATAGGGAAGCTGCCAGCAATAACAACACGATTCCGGCAGACTTTTCGATCGTTTTCGGAGAGACCCGACGCGCCAACCAGCGCCCGACTAAAACCCCTAATAAACTGGTCGCGACTAACGCCGAACCCGCGCCGATAAAGACGATCCAAGGCGAGTGAGATTCGGCGGCAATTAATAACGTCGCTAATTGAGTTTTATCGCCAAATTCGGCAAAAAAGATGGTGATGAAAGTCGAAGCAAACACGGCCCAGGCGCCCGCATTCGATTCAGTTGTGCTCGTCGGGGGCGAAGTTGGGGCGAGAGACGATCGCCCATCTTCCGAGGGGGGGGCGATTTCGGCGATCGACTCGTTCTTGTTCTCGTCTTCCCGTTGAAATAAGGGGAGTTGAATCATAGTTTTGTTCTAGACGCCTTGCTGGGCAGACAGGGGAACGAAAGTCATTGGATCTGACCTTTCGTTTTTATATTTCTTTCATTTTTTCAGAAAGCGACCCCAAACGGCAACTAGTACGAGGGACTCGATCGCGCGATCGCCCGCCAACGGGGTTCACCCTTCGACGATCCCGACCGCCTGTCGGAAGCGCACTAATTCCAGGGAGCGATCGCCGTAAACCCCTTCTATCTGTTGTTCGCAGCATTCGATCGCGAACTCGTCGAGCTCTTCCGGTTCGATCCCGTACAGATCGGCAAAGACATCGGGCCGAACCCTACAAAACCGGGGGCGATCGTCGTAAATCCGGCATTTACGGCGGTCGGCGTCGTAGTTAATACACCAGCCGTCGGGACCGACCATGCTGAGATATTGTTGTAATTCTTCCGGAGTCAAATAGTCTTCTAAGTCGGGGCGATCGCTCGGGTCGAGATGACAGCAAGCCCCGCAGCGTTCTACACATTGCCAAGTAGCCACAAGCAAATTCGGGAGGGCGAAAGGATTGGGAGTCTCTCCCCAATTATAAGCTTTAGGGGGACTTGGGAGCGAGGGGCGCGGGCAAGATGAGTACACCACAGGGGGTGTGGGGAAGATCGCTACAACACGGCGGTTTTGCTGGGTTCCTTCCTTGCATTTTTTAGAGTTTTGTAAACTTCCTTAATAAAAAAGACCCGCAAGATTGTAAAATCGATGGCGGATTTTAACTTTTGACTTGACATCGCTTTTGCAGCCGTGGGGCACACGGTCAAGAAGCTCGCCGAGGGGAAAGTCGTTGGACTCCCGATGAAGCGAGAATCCCCTTACCTTTAGGTCGGGGAGTGTCAATTGTCTAGGCCACATAGGGAGAAGATTAGGAAATATGGATTTTTTAACGAATTTGGTCAACAACCTCAACTTTGAGGCAATCCTGCAGTTGACTTGTTTGGCTTTGGTCGTGATCTCTGGCCCAGTTGTGATCTTTTTGCTGGCGGCGCGCGGCGGCGACCTCTAAGCTGCCCGATCGCCCCACGGAAGCCAATCCCTCAAAGCCTGAAGCGTTCGGGCTTTTTTGTATGTTTTGAAATGGAACAACGGCGATCGCCTTTTTGATGGCGATCGCCGTTGTCGGATCTACGCTAGTTCTCCTGCTTTAAAGCTAGAAACAAGCGGATTTGACGCCGATTTGGCTTAAGACTCGGCCAGCACTTTAGAGGCGGCTGCAATCCCCGCGCCGGGGGTAAAGTTTTCGTGTCCGAGTTGGGGTAAGGCGGCTTCGATCGCCCCAATCGCCGTGAGAACGTCGCGATCGCAAACAAAGCCTAAGTGACCGATCCGGAAGATCTTCCCTTTATAGCTATCTTGTCCGCCTGCGAGGGCGATGTCGAACTGCTTGCGGACGATCGCGCGGATCTGTTCCGCTTCCACCGTCGTCGGCGCCACGGCGGTAATGGCGGGACTGGCGCACTCGTCCGGGGCGAACAAGGGCAGACCGAGGGCTTTGACGGCGGCGCGGGTGGCGCGTTTGAGGCGATCGTGACGTTGGAAAATCTGTTCCAAGCCTTCGGCGCGCATCATCTTCAAAGTCGCCTGCAAGGCAAAAACCAAGTTCACCGGAGGAGTGAACGGGCTGCTATTTTTATCCGTCGCTTTCTTGTATTTCCCTAAATCCAGGTAATAGCGGGGCAACGTTGCGGTTTTATAAGCGTCCCAAGCTTTGGCGCTGACGGCGACAAAGCCCAAACCGGGGGGAATCATGTACCCTTTTTGCGAACCGGAGGCAACCACGTCGAGCCCCCATGCGTCGATGGGAACGCTGGCGGCGCCGAGGCTGGTCACCGCATCGACGATGATGAGGGCTTCGCCGTGAGCTTTGACGTGGCGGTTAATGGTTTCGAGGTCGTTGAGGATCCCCGTCGAGGTTTCGCTGTGGGTGAGGATGACCGCTTTAATTTCTTTAGCGGTATCGGCTTCGAGTTTTTCGCGGAACTGTTCCGGGTCGAGGGGAGTTCCCCACTCGGCGGTAATCGTTTCGACGTTGAGACCGTAGGCGGTGGCGACTTCGGCCCAACGTTCGCCAAATTTGCCGTTGGTACCGACTAAGACGCGATCGCCCGCACTGAGAAAGTTAATGATTCCCGCTTCCATCGCCCCCGTTCCCGAGGCGGTCAGCATCAACACGTCGCTTTGGGTTTGATGCAGCCATTTCAACCCCTCGGTACAATCGGCAATCACCGCTTCAAAGGGCTTACTGCGGTGACCGATGGGGTGTTTTGCTAAAGCGAGCAATGCTTGTTCTGGCACCGGAGTCGGGCCAGGAATCATGAGCATCAGCTTGTCGTCCATTGAATCTGTCCTGTCGCTCGATTAACGTTGAAAATTGACACTCCCCGCCGTAGAAGTGCGGGGATTCTTGGGCTGAATCTTGCCTCTATCGATCCTAGGTCAATTTTGGTCTTACAGTTTCATGTCTGACTCGACTACACTCTCTCAAGTAAGCCTCTTAACGAGTCACTCCCACAAGCGTAAATTTGGGGATGTCTTACCCTATTTAATGGCTTGGCGTCCTTACAGTTTGGACTGACTTTTACCCCAATAACCTGGCGGGACGCGCCGGGATCGGCGATCGCCCGCTACCCGCTTAAATCGGTGGGAGAGGGTCGCGATCTTCAGCTTTCGCGGCTCTCGTCCGGCTTCCACTCACCTCATTGAGAGACCAGCGATGCTCGATCGGCAGATTCTCGCGCTGACAACTGGCTTCGAGTTGCTTCTGTTGGGCCAGAGCCTTGCGAAGGGTGATAATAAGCTGTTGAACTTGCTCGCGTTCTCGACTGTGAGGACTTAGCGAAAACAAAGTTTGCCGTTCTAACAGTTGCAAGATCAGTTCGTAGTGGATTGGGGAAGGAAGGGGAATTGGATCCATGCTTTAGGTTTGGCTTGGGGACTCCCGCCACGAGAATTGTCTGGGATCTTGACAGCAACCCGTCCTCAAAGCGATCGCGAGAAAACGGGGCGGGGTTGACCGCTTCCCCGGTAAACGCTCCCATTCCTTCCCCTCTTGAACGGTTCCCCGGGCTAGGGTCGCCGGGAATCGAGGGAGGAACTCGAACACTTTCTTACCGCAGTGCGGACTTTTAGGCCAATTCAACACGCTCTCGCACAACCGGATAAGCGAGGATGCTTATGGATGGTTTTGACCTTTTGCGCGAATCGATCCGCTCGCCGTTGGATCGTCTTTGCTGCCGACGCATCGTCGTCGTCACGGGATGCTAAGCCCCACCCAGACGGGTTTTCGACGCTTGCGAAAATGTAGGTCTATCTTACCACGGTGCCTCGATTTCTGGGACCGAGGCGATCGCGAGGCTCCGCCGAGAAGCTAACTCAGCAGTCGAGCTAACGCCGCACCGGGATCGGATTGCTTCATCAAGGCTTCGCCAATGAGTACGGCACCCGCCCCCGCTTGGGCGACTTGCTGTAGGTCTTGGGGCTGGTGCAATCCCGACTCGCTCACTAAGAGAATGCCGCGCTCTTCGAGTTGTTCGGCGCGGGCTTGGGCGAGTTGGGCGGTGGTTTGCAAGTCTACTGTAAAATCTTCTAAATTACGATTGTTTACTCCAACTAAACGCACGCCCTCGATCTCTATAACTCTGTCTAGTTCTTCAATTGTGTGAACTTCGACGAGGGGCGTCATCCCGAGGGCGTTAGCAATTTTCACGAAATACTGCAAGTCGGCATCGGGGAGAACGGCGGCGATCAGCAAAATCGCATCGGCGCCACAGGTCCGCGCCAGATAAATCTGATAGGGATAAATGAGAAAGTCTTTGCACAAGAGGGGCAACTCGACGGCTTCGCGCACTTGACGCAGGTAGTCGAAACTGCCCTGGAAAAACTTTTCGTCGGTGAGGACGGAGAGGCACGAGGCGCCGCCTTTTTCGTAAGCGCGGGCGATCGCCACCGGGTCGAACTCCTCGCGAATGACGCCTTTAGAAGGGGATGCTTTCTTAATTTCGGCGATCGCGGCGGGCTTTTTCGCCGCCTTTTGGAGTGCCCCTAAAAAGTCCCGAGGCGACGGAGCACTCAACACTTGACGCTGCAGTTCTACTAACGAGAGCGTTTGGCGCCGTTGTTCGACTTCGGTTTCTTTATGCCAGACAATCTCTTCTAAAATATGGCGGGGTTGACTGTCGGGTACGCGAACCTGATAGCGCAGGGATTTGACATCAACCGGAGGATTGGGGGGACGACGACGGATGTTTTGCATGGAGATCGGGGAATTTGAGGGAATTTTAGATGTTGGATTTTAGAGTCGGGAGTGGGGGGACTCAGGAGCCAGAAGGACGTTGTTCTCGTCTTTGTTTCGGTTCGGACTCCTGAGTGAGGCTCCCGCCCGCTCTAATGGGTCATAGCTGCACGCTTATAGGCTTCGTCGAGGACTTCCGAAAGCGTGGGATGGGTATGCACCGAGAATGCTAACTCGTGGACCGATTGACCTGTGGAAATCGCGTTGGCGGCTTCTTGAATCAAATCTGCCGCGTGATAGCCGAAGATGTGAACGCCGAGGATTTCGCCGTTATCTTTACGATAAATAACTTTGGCCAGACCGTCGGTTTCTCCTTCGGCGATCGCCTTCGAGTTGCCTTTGAAATAGGTTCTGACCGAGGCGACCTCGAATCCTTCTGCTTGACCCAATTCTTTCGCGGCGGGTTCCGTCAACCCCACAAAACTGATTTCGGGATGGGTAAACGCCGCCGCCGGGATGCTGCGATAGTTGACGACGCGATCGCGCCCGCAAATAGTTTCCACCACTGCAATTCCCTGAGCTGAGGCAGTGTGAGCTAACATCATTTTGCCTGTCGCATCGCCGATCGCCCAAATATTGCCCAAAGCATTCTCTCCCGCCATCAGGTGGAGGCGATCGTCTACGGGCAGGAATCCCCGGCGATCGGTTTCGACCCCCACCGATTCTAACCCGAGGTCTTTCGTCGCCGGAATCCGTCCCGTAGCGACCAAACAGGCATCGACTTCGAGAATTTCCGTAACTTTTTTAGTTTTGGCATCCGCCAATTCAATGACCACGGGGGATCCGGGGGTGACCTTCATCGCCAACTGACCCACCCGGGTTTCGATATCGCGCGGACCGATTAAGACCCGTTGCGCTTGTTTGGCAATATCCGGATCGAAAGTGGGCATCAATTGATCGAGGGCTTCGATCAGGGTAATTTCCGACCCTAACGCGGTGTAAATATCGGCAAATTCCAAACCGATATAGCCACTGCCAATAATGGCGACCCACTGGGGCAGACTTTCGAGGCGAACCGCCTGGTCGCTGGTAAATACGGTTTTGCCGTCTACGACAATTCCGGGGGGTACCCACGGTACCGAACCGGGGGCGAGAATAATATCTTTAGCAGTAACAATTTTTTGGTCTTTGGCGGTTTCGATCTTGACTTTGTTGAGGCCCGCCAGCTTGGCCCAGCCTTCGATAGTATCGACGCCGAGACGTTGCAAGCTTTTGGTTAAATCGCCGCGTAGTTTCGATACGGTGTTGTTGGCGTGTTCGGCGATCGCCGCGCGATCGAAGTTGACGCCCCCGAGTTGAATTCCCAGAGTTTGCAAGTGATGGGCGTCGCGCAACTCGCGCACCCGACCGGATGCCGCCAACAGTGCTTTTGAAGGGATGCAACCGCGATTGACACAAGTTCCGCCCATATCCCCGGCTTCGACAATGGCGGTTTTCAGACCGCAACCGACGGCATGAACGGCAGCACCGTGACCGCCTACTCCGGCTCCGATAATGAGTAAATCGTAATCAAATTCCTGACTCACGGATATTCTCCAACTCCTGGGTTAGCCTTACTCATTCTTCTATATGGAGGGGCTTTCGGACAACTGGGCCGGGGGAGTGGGGATTTGAGATTTTAGATAGTGGAGCCTCTTACTTTATGTAAGGTATATAGTGTCCATCGTATTTTTTGAGCCACGATCGCGCCACCCGACCCGTTATCGTTTGTCCGAGCCAGGGAGTATTGTGAGAAAGCGAGCGGAGCGATCGCCCGTCGGCGGTCCAAGTTGTTTGCGGATCGAATAAGGTCAACTCGGCGGGTTCTCCCGGGGCGATCGCCCGGAACTCTTGCTGCAAACAGCGCGCGGGGGCGAGACTCAATGCCTTCCACAAGGTCAGGGGCGAAAGTTTTTCCGTAGCGACGAACTCCTGCCACAATAACGGTAACGCCAACTCCAGACCGATCGCCCCCGCCGGGGCCTCGGAAAAGGCGACCGTTTTTTCTTCGTAAGTATAACCCCGATGGTCGATGGCGATCGCGTCGATCGTGCCGTCGTCGATCCCTTGAATTAAGGCGCGGCGATCGCCCGGATTGCCCAGGGGCGGATCCAAACGCAGAGATGGATCGTAACTCGCCAGGGCTTCCGTATCCAAAAGCAAGTGCATCCAAGACGTACTCGCCGTCACCGGAACCCCGCGCCCCTTGGCGTGGGCGATTAATTCGACACTGCGGGCGGTAGAAACGCGCATGATATGCACCGGAGTGGCGATCGCCTCCACCAGTTCCAACAACGCCGACAGGGCCGAGGTTTCCGCGATCGCCGGATGTCCCGGCAGACCCAAGCGCACCGACGCCGACCCCTCGCGCGCCACCCCATTACCCGCCAAATCCCGGCGACAGGGCCACAAAGCCACGGGTTTACCCAACGGGCCGATATATTCTAAAATCCGGCGCAACAGTCCCAAATGCTCCACCGGGCGATCGTCCGCAAAGCCGACAATCCCCGCCGCCGCCAACTCGGCCAACTCGCTCATCTGTTCGCCCTTCCCACCTAGGGTCAGCGCCCCCCAGAACCCCAGTTGCGGCTGATTTCCTTCTACCTTCCCCTCCTCGACCCGACGGCGCACGAACGACAACCCCGCCGGGTTATCCAGAACCGGAACCGTATCCGGCAAAACTGCCACCCGAGTAAATCCCCCGGCCCACGCCGCTTGCTGGAGAGAGGCGAGGGTTTCGCGTTCCTCAAACCCCGGTTCGCCGCTATGGCTGTACAAATCCACCAACCCCGGACCGAGGATCGAACCGCGACCGTCGATCCGGTCTGTATCGCTGCCGACGGCTTCCGATAATTGGCCGTCTACGGCGCGAATGACGCCATCGACGATCCAGATATCGGCGATCTGGTCTCGTTCGGTCACCGGGTCGAGAATGCGGACCTGTTGAATCAGTTGACTCGTACTCATGGGTGGGTGCGGTTGGGATAGGGAACACAAGGGGGGAAAGGGGTTGGGAGGCGGCTACAGCGCCCCGGCGGCGGTCTTATCTAACACCCCACTGCCGAAATGACTGGTAATATTACTCGCCTCCAAAACGGGCGGACCGTCGGCCCCTTTGGGATAGTCAATGACTGTAATCGCGCCATTCCCTTGTTTGAAATTCCAGAAATGTTCCGGTCCGAGTCCGAACAAGTGACAGAGAATCGCTTTATTAATCGCGTCGTGACCGACGACTAAGGTCGTGGTATTTGGTTCGGCGGCTTCGACGACTTGGCGCCAGGCGGCGATCGCGCGACGCCACACATCTTGCAAGTTCTCGCCTTCGGGCATTTGCACTGTTTCGGGGGACTGCTGCCACTGGGTCAACATTCCGGGGAATTCTTGCTCGATTTCGGCCTCAAATTTGCCTTCCCACAAGCCGTGACTGATTTCGCGCAAGCCGTCGTGTAGTTTGAGTTCGATCTGGGGATGGTGTTGCAAGATAATTTCGGCAGTTTCTTTCGGTCGCAACATCGAACTGCTGACCGCCGCATCGATCTCGACCTCTTTGAGAAAGTCCGCCGCTTTCTGGGCTTGAGCTTTCCCGTTCTCGTTGAGGGGAACGTCGATCTGTCCTTGAAACTGCCCGTTGCGATTCCATTCCGTTTCGCCGTGACGGACTAGCAAGAGGCGCGGTCCGCGATGTCCGGGACGCGGGTTCGGGAATTTGTCGCCGACGTGATGGGTGAGGTTCATCGATTCGAGTTGAACCGTATCGTTCAACCCTCCGGCAAAGTTCAAGACGCTGACGCCACAGTTGGACTGCTGGATGGAGTGATAGGCGCTGGCGTCGATTCCGAGGGCGATACTGAGTAAGCAACGGTTGATCCCGTTATGGGCGACGACGAGAACGGTTCCGTTTTGGTGTCGGTTTAGTAAGTCTTCCCAGAAGGCTTTTGCTTGTTCGCGCAAGGCGAGGACGGGGAAATGTTCGCGGGTTTCGCCGTCGGTCTCCACGAGCATTTTGAGTTCGTGGGGGCGCTGTTTCCAGCAGCGATAGTCTTCGGCAAATTGGGTTTGCACTTCGTCGCGTAGCATTCCTTCCCATAAGGGCAGGTCGATTTCGCGTAAATTTTCGACAAACTGCACGGGAATGGCTTTTGAGTCGCGTTTGGCGAGTTCGGCGGCGATCGTTTCTGCAGTTTGGCGGGCGCGTTGAAGCGGACTGCTATAAATGGCGTCGAAGCTAATGCCGTCGAGAACGGTGGCAACTTGACGCGCCGTGGTCTGTCCGACCTCGGTGAGGGTGGAGTGGTCCAGGCGTCCTTGGATGCGATGCTCGATGTTGTAGGTACTTTGGCCGTGGCGGACGAGTATGACGCGGGTCATTGCCGTTTGTGGTTCCTCCATTGAACGAGTAGGGCGGGGAATCGGCGATCGCCAATTCCGGCGACAGCAAAGGTCAGGAGAATTTTACCTTGTCGGTGGCACGGGCTTACGATGTTTCTGGCGATCGCAACGGGGCGATCGCTAGAGGCGAAAGGGTTAGGCAGTCTGATATAGTTCTCTATTGGCGATCGCCATTGGCGACCCCGGGACGAGTCCGAGCTATTTTGCATAATACAAGAGCGATCGCTGCTCGATTCCCCACTGCCGATTCCCGATTCCCGATCTTAGTTAACCCCGAACTGCTTATGACGTTGACGATTGTCAAGCGCTTGGTCTTGAGTTTTCTCACGGCGATCGCCTTGTTTCTGGTGAGTGTGTCCCTGGTGGAAAGCTGGAATCAACCCCAAATTCAAAGTCGTTTGGAGTTGTATCAAACCAATTTATTACTTCATGCGGCCCAGGTGCAGCTTGGGGAAGAACAACCGGGAATGGCCGGAACTGAGACATTAATCGGGGCCAATCCCTACGAAACGGCGTTAAAACAATATCGAGATGCCCTCGAATCGGTTGAGGACAATCTCGATCGCACCCAGCAGCAGTTGGAGGAAGCCGTCGTCGTCAATCCTTCCGTACCGCAAACCGTACCGCAAAGCCCGACCCCGCCTTTGGTAGACCCCTCGGGGGTTTCGCCACAAACCTCGAAGTTAACCCAGACGATCGCCAAATTGGAGACGTTACGCAACGAGTTGACCCTCAAAATTGGCATTCTTGAGGCTCACACGTCCCAGGTGGCCGCCGGGCGATCGCGTTGGCAGCAGTTGGGCGATCGCCCCTCCGTGGCAAACAATGCAAGTCTTTTAAAAACACTCGAAGTAGTGACCGGAATTTGGAGCGACCCGCCGCGCCTGTCACCCAATACCGAAGCTATTGTTAACGAAAATTTAGACGGCTGGTTTCGCTATCGAGTCCTGCGCGAACTCTACCAAGTGCAACAACGCCCGGACGCTTTAGCGACCTTGGAAGCGAAAGAAGCCGACATCGGACGGGATGCCCTGTTAAAATTAGCCCTCCTCACCGGATTGCCGGGATTGGGCTTTGTCTTGGGCTTAATTCTCTTACTCTTTGTCGCCATCTCTCGTCTCGTCAAAGGCAAAGAAGCCCTCTTGGCCCGTCACGAAGACGAAGTCTGGCAAACTCCCTGGGATTGGGAAACGATTTGGCAAGTCTTGATTCTCGGCTTCTTCTTCGTCGGTCAAATCCTGGTTCCAGTGATTCTCTCCCTCGGTACCAGCGCCCTCGGATGGCAGATGGGTAGTTTAAACGTCCGAACCCAAGCGCTTTACATTCTCGCCAGTTACATCATGCTCGCTGGCGGCGGTCTGTCGGTTCTCTATTTCTCGGTTCGCTCGTTTTTCCCCCTCCCCGAGGGCTGGTTCCGCTTTCGCTGGCGGGGGAATTGGATTTTATGGGGCGTCGGCGGTTATTTGACGGCGTTGCCTTTGGTAATCCTGGTTTCGGCCCTCAATCAGCAATTTTGGCAGGGACGTGGCGGCAGTAATCCCATTTTACCGATCGCCCTCGAAGGTCGCGACAGTTTGGCTTTATCGGTGTTTTTTCTGACTGCTTCCGTGGCGGCGCCGATGTTTGAAGAAATCATGTTTCGCGGCTTCTTACTCCCTTCCCTGACGCGGTATTTCTCGGTTCCGAGCGCTATTATTTTTAGCAGTCTGTTATTTGCGATCGCCCACTTAAATTTATCGGAAGTTTTGCCCTTGGTTACCCTCGGCTTGGTCTTGGGAGTGGTTTACACGCGATCGCGCAATCTGCTCGCCCCGATGTTGTTACATTCCCTTTGGAATAGTGGAACTTTGGTCAGTCTATTTTTACTCGGCAGTGGGGCGAGTTAACGAATAAAAACCCCCACCATCGTGAGGGTTTTTTCTCAATTTAATTCTGCGCAGAAAACTTATTGCGCCAGCAATTCGTCTTCTTTCGTTTTGCGATACAACCAACTGAGCAAAAAGCCGCCACATCCGAGTTTGATTAATTCGAGGAACCAATAACTTTCGTGCATTCCATCCATGAGCGCGGGAACGGAAACCTCGCTATCGAGCCAATTGAGTTGAATCCCTAACGCGCTCATTTGCGGCGTCAGCGCATAGGTCTGCGCCAGGACGATGCCGAGTAAAATGACCGATAAAATAACTTCCGTTTTGCCCCAATTTCTTTCGCTGCGGTGGCGGTAAACCATCGTCAGCAACCCGGTCAATACCACTGCCGCACAGAGTAATTCAATGCGGTTGAAGGTTCCGAACATCACGTATCCGGCAGAAGCAAACCCAGATTCTACGGTCATTCCAGCCGCGTACATCGTCGGCATCACGACCAAATCGACTACGGCGATCGCACTGAGCCAAAACCCCAAGGCGAACATCGCGATCGTATGCCATGCAGGTTTTCTAACTTCAATCGTAGGAATAATTGCCATAAGAATTGCCTCTAAAATCTATCTCTTATTTCTTAGATTATCGAAACTCTTTGGCAATAACCATGAATTATCCTTGAGAAATGATACAGAATGTATCAAATTCGGGGGTAATCTTCCTTCGATTTATTAATTTTTGTGAAGGACGGGCGATCGATGTCAAATCGGTTAAAACTTATCCGCAATTCGCATAAAAATGGCTTCGGGGATGGCATGTTCGCGATCGTAGACGCCGCGATATTTCGCCGCAATCCCCTCCCAATCGATCTCCTCGTCGGAGAGAACGCGATCGCGAAATAAGTCGATCGCTTTTCCCGTTAACCCCTTTTCCACACAACTTTTAACCGCCAAACGGGTTTCGTCAATTTCGCCGAGACATTCAAAAGGAGTATGTTCCGTCAACCCTAACATCTGTTCGTAAACCGGGAGTAAATCCGGGTCGTCGAATAAGTTTTTGCCAAATACCGCATCGACCCGGTCGGGGTCGAAAAACGCCATCAAATTCGTCCAAACATACGCACATTTGGGGCATTTTTTACACCAGGGTTTTTCAATATTGCACGAATGAATATCGCCTAAAACTTCTGGATATTGGGTTAATTTTTCAAAAATTCGATATTCGTAAATCGGTTGGAGAATCCCGAAATAGCTTAAATTTGAAAATAAATTGGTTTGGATGTAGCGATTGAGTTCGATTTCCGCTTCGTAACTTTTTCCCCATTGGTGATTGACTTCCCCTAAGCTATCCGAAACTAAATTGCCAGTGTTGGCACTTTTTTCATGAGCCAAACTTAAATAGCGATATCCTCCCGCCAGCATCAAGATTAAAGATTCAAACACGGAAACTGGGGTTTCTGGAACGGTAATTCCCGAAAGCTGTGGAAAGTAAAGGGAAACGAAAGGACAGTCTAAAAAATCGTCGTAAATCGAGATTTGATGCGAACGAACTGGACGGACATGCTTGAGAACTCGTGAAATCAAACGATGTTGTAAATTAGACTGACCGTAAATACTGTGGGAATATTGAAAAGAGGCAAAAGGAAGGTTGGCTTCCTCAAGCATTTTCATGGCGACAATGCTATCTTTTCCTCCACCACAAGCGGCGAGAATGATGTCATTACGATCGCCTAATTCTACAGCTTCGGAGGTTCCCAGGCGATCGTAAATCAATTGCGGTCCGCGATAGTCGCCGACGTTGTTTTCATACCAATGTTGTGCGAAAACACCACAATAAATTCGGTTGAATAAGGTTAATGCATCTTCGCATAGCCGATCGGAAATAATAGAAATATCGTATTTTTCCGGATAAACCGAACAGAATTTCATGCCTTCAAATAAGGCAATATGTGCGTAGAGGCGATCGAGTCCTCGATCTCCGTATCGGCGATCGAGTTCGTTTAAATCAAGATCGTGATAAAAGATTTTGGTCGTAAAACTAAACTCGTCAACGGTATAGAGTAGATCGAGATGATGCTGGTGGATTTTGATTTCACGAAGGGCGATCGTCTTTACACTCATGAGAAACTTTGATTGCTAGGATTAATTAATTATAAGTTTTTTTATGCCAATTTTAACGATCTTCTTAACCTCTGAGAATTGAGGAAAATGGATCGATATTTTTAAGTAAAATTAGATAAATTTTCAGTTTTCGTAACTTACCCTTTCTCTAAGCTGTCCGATATTTAAACTGCACCCGTAAAACCAGAAGTCCTTCCTAAAGGTACCATAGAATAAGGTTTATGGTTCGGCGGGCATTCTACCCGCCTCTTGACTCTTATATATTTTAAAAGAGAAACAGCTTATTCCACTGCCGGGTTACCATCCCATTGTTCCCGGTCCGCCTTTGAACGGACCGACAATGTTTTTAGTGACCCATCCGCCATAGTAATCCCCCGGTTGAGGTTGTACTAATTCATCGCCGACATAACAACTCATCGGTTTTGCGTAGAAACCAATATGATTTTCAATCGCTTCAAATCCGGGAGTGACTTTATAATAAGACCAAGCGGCGATCGCCGATTCCATGCCTTCCATTTTTAGATAAAAATAGCGACACGATCCTTTAAATTCACACCAGGTTGTGCGTCCCGTTTCTTCCAGATATTCTAGTTTTACATTTTCTGGAGGGAAATAGTAAACTGGAGGATGGCTTGTTTCTAAAACCCGATGACCGCGATCGGTTTCGGCTAGAGTAATCCCATTTAAAACAACTTTTAAAGTTTCGCTGACGGGTTCGATACGCGGGGGACGAGGGTAATCCCATACTGACTCTTGACCGGGACCCGGGGGAATCCGTTGAGGTCGCATTGTGTTCTAACTCCTCGATTCAAATGATTGAGATTATTGGGTATTGTAACTTAATTAGTTTGAATTTGCAGAATTTAAGCAATTCATCTTATTAATTGACAAGATATCGAGGAATCACCGAGGCGTTCTACAGGTTTATCCTGCGATTTTTGTACCCAGGGGAATAAAGGGAGGAGGAAAAATTTTCTCGTCCTCAATCATTTAAAATAGTCTAAAATCTTTTAAATACGAAGAAAACGAGGGTTAGAATAAGAAAAGTTGTCTGTAATCGATCGAACAATGAAAGCAGTTTGGCTGGAAAATCAAAAATTAGAATTAAAAACCGATCTTCCCCTACCGGAATTACAAGCGGGAGAAGCACGAGTTAAAGTATTGCGCGCGGGAATTTGCAATACGGATTTAGAATTATTACGCGGTTACTATCCTTATCGAGGGGTGCTGGGTCACGAGTTCGTGGGGGTGGTCGAAAATGGTCCGGAAAATTTAGTCAACCGTCGCGTTGTTGGCGAAATTAATGCAGCTTGTGGGGACTGTCGTTTCTGTCGTCAGGGGGTGCCGACTCATTGCGAAAATCGGACGGTGCTGGGGATTGTCAATCGTCATGGCGCTTTTGCTCAATATCTGTCCCTACCGATTGAAAACTTGCATCTAATTCCGGATAATGTTGATACAGATGTTGCTACGTTTACCGAACCTGTAGCGGCGGCGTTAGAGATTCAAAAACAGGTCAAAATTGGGCCGAACGATCGCGTGTTGGTGGTCGGAGACGGGAAGTTGGGGCAGTTGGTGGCGCAAACTCTGGCGTTGAGTGGTTGCGAGTTGCTGGCGATCGGGCGCCACCGGGAAAAGCTGGATTTATTGGCGGCGCGGGGGATTCAAACGGGATTTGAGGAGGCGGCGATCGCCCGCAGTTTCGATGTTTCCGTGGAATGTACGGGGAATCCGCAGGGATTCGAGGTCGCCCGTCGTGCATTGCGTCCGCGCGGGACGTTGGTGTTAAAAAGTACCTATGCGGGGCGGTTGGAAATCGATGCGTCGGCGATCGTGGTTGACGAACTTACCCTGGTCGGGTCGCGTTGCGGTCCGTTTCCGGAGGCGATCGCGGTTTTGGCGGGCGATCGCATCGATGTCAAACCGTTAATTCAAGCCCATTATCCCCTAGATGAGGCGATCGCCGCGTTCGATCGCGCCCAAACCCGAGGGGTTCTGAAAGTGTTACTCGATATTAACTAACTCACGATCGACTAACTCACTTAGTATTTTTAATGCTCCCGATAGTCCATACAGCCGATCGCCTCTTCCGTCATGGCAACTTTCGGTCTGACCGGACATTTCAGGCGATGGTCGTTGGTGAAAAAGACGCACCCGGTGCAGGGAATTTGGTGCATTCGCTTGGCTTGGCTGACTCCACTGGCGATCGCACTTCCCACACTCCACGCGACGAGTAACGTCAATCCCCACGCCAAACAAAAGCAAAGAGGAATTAAAAAAGGTTGGATGACTTCCACAAAGGGATGAAGTAATCGAAACACGGCTCGATCCTCGGAGAATAGTAACAAGTTTTTTTACTATTACCACAGGGGTGAAACTCAAGAAAGACCAAAAATGCCAGCACCTCTGTTGGGGAATCGTCAGAGAAAATTTGACTAAACGGAAGGGCGATCGCTTGTCCGAGGGAGATCCCGGGGCGATCGTCCGATGGTAAAAGTGAGAACTTAATGAGGGAGCGACCAAAACTCGGTCACGTCATAGCCGAGATCGTCGATTATTTGGCGCAATAAGGGCAGACTCAAACCGATGACGTTGGTGTGACATCCTTCGAGTTTTTCGACAAACAGACCGCCGCGACCGTCGATCGCAAAACACCCCGCACAGCGTAGGGGTTCCCCGGTGGCGACGTAAGCTTCGATCTGGCGATCGCCGATATTGGCAAAATAAACCCGGGTAATTGCCGTCCGCACGATCGCCCGATCTTGCGCCAGATCTAACAAAGCGTGACCTGTATACAAGTCGCCGAACGAACCGCGCATTTTCTGCCAACGGGCGATCGCCTCCTGGGGATCTTCCGGTTTTCCGTGAATTTCCCCATCGAGAACCAACACCGAATCGCAACCTAAAATTAACAACGGCGATCGCTTCGGCGTCTCCTCCGTCAATGCGCCCGTTGTCGGAGTCGGACTGAACTTTTCGATCACCGCTTTCGCCTTGCACTCGGCGAGGGTTTTGACCAGTTCGTCCGGATCGCTCAACTGCACCTGGGACTCGTCAAAATCGCTACGACAAACGATCGGTTCGATTCCAGCACTTTCGAGTAACCGCAGGCGCGCCGGAGATGTGGAAGCTAGGACAAATGCAGGAATTACCATATCAAATGAATCGGTTTACAGACCCCAAGGGCGATCTTTTCCCCCTGGGTTTTCCTCAAGGGAAGGCGATCGCTTAATAAACAGAAAAGGAATTGACCACTGCTTCAAACAAATCTTTTACCTTCTTCCAGCGTGATTGAGTCGTGGACACATTAAAGGTAAATAGCTTACCGCGAGAAATGGCAACACTGGCGAGATTGTGCCGTTCGCGATCGGGGAATTTCACCCGATATTCCAATAAATAATAAGTTTTCGAGCCTTTTTCCTTCATTTGCGCGTCGAGTAACTCCGCCGTCCGTCCCGAATCCGGGGGGGCGATCGCCGATTTCGAGAGCTTGTAACCCACCTCGGTCGGCGTTCCCAACTCTTCTAACGATTTGTTGTTGGGAACTTCGCTAATCACCACGCTGACATTTTCACTTTGTTCGATTAAATCGTGAAACACCACATCCGGGCCGCCGTTCACCTTCACCTGTTCCCATCCGTTGGGATAGAGAAATTCATAACCCTTGGTAGTGTTGGCATAACTTTTGAGGGCGCCGACCACCGAAGTCGAACAACTGGTCAGCGCCAGAGTGAGTACCACTAAGAAAACGGCTGCAATTCGTTTAAACATAAGTATGATTCCTAGGCAACAGTACCGGAATAGCGTTCGATGCGAGCAGCACGGCGATCGCTCCCGGTACTGTTATTGTCACATCTTGGCGACCCTTATGGTTTTGGCAGAGGCAAAGGGGGGTTTGGATTTTAGATTTTCGATTTTAGATAGAGAGGGTTGGAGAAGCATCGACATCGGTGCGATCGCCGCTAACCGCTTGTCCCCCTACCCCTTCCCCGCCAAACGCAGACCCGTCCTCAAAATTTGTCCGGCTAAAATAGCGGCGCCAAAGCCATTGTCGATATTGACGACACCGACCCCGGCGGCGCAAGAATTGAGCATGGTTAATAAAGGGGCCAAACCGTTGAAACTGGCGCCGTAACCGACACTGGTGGGAACGGCGATCGTCGGACAACTGACCAATCCGGCGACGACACTGGGTAAGGCGCCTTCCATTCCCGCCACCACGATCGCCACGTCACAGGCGGCGATCGCTTCGCGATGGGCCAGCAAGCGATGGATCCCCGCCACGCCGATATCCCAAAAACGACAAACATCAAAACCGCATAACTGCGCCGTCACCGCCGCCTCCTCCGCCACCGGGAGATCGGCAGTTCCCGCACAAATCACCCCCATTTTACCGGGATAGGTCGGTTCTACCGCAGGCAGTCCCAAGGTACAAATCCGCGCTTCTCGATAATAAAATAAACCCTTGACGCGCTCTTGTAACTGGTCGTAAACTTCCGGCGCGATGCGAGTCGCCATAACCACCGGATTGCGCTGACGCATGACTTCCATAATTTCGGCAATTTGATCCGGGGTTTTACCCGGCCCCCAAATCACCTCGGGAAACCCAGTTCTCAAATTGCGGTGATGGTCGATGTGAGCAAAGCCACCCACGGGTTCGAATGCCAAATGTTTTAACTCTTCTAATGCTTTTTCAGGGGGCAAATTTCCCGACGCTACCGCTTCTAAAAGAGACTGTAAAGCTTCCGGTTTCATTGAATAATTTTAGAGTTTAGATGATTAGATTGTAGGTTTTAGATGGTGGAGTAAAGGAATTGCATCCAAGAGATGGCAACTTCTTTAAGTCCCCCTTTTCAAGGGGGATTTAGGGGGATCTCCACCCCCCAAGTCTAGCGATCGCCGGGATCGACAACTATACTTGCAATCCAATCCACCTCAAGTAAGTTAATCAAATGCAGCGTAAGTGCCGATCTTTTGGAATTGCTATAGCAACTGTCAGTCTCGATTTTTTCCTCTATTCCTCGGTAGACTCTTCTATTTTTAACTCGTACAAATTCCAAAATGCGCCACCGAGGGCGGAATATTCAATCCCTTTGACGCGATCGCGTACCGCCGCCAAAGATAGGGGATTGACTAAATGAATCACGGGTAAATATTCCTGAGTCAATCGTTGAGTTTCGGCATAAATTTCTTTTCGCTTCGCTTCGTCCAACTCTTGGGCGCCTTTAATATAAAGATCGCCGATTTTACGTTCCCAATCCGCCACTTCCCAACCGATTAACGGAGTTTGTCCCGGTTGTCGTTTTTGGTTGAAAATGTGCAAGCGTCCTTCCGGTAACCAGAAATTAGCGCCGCCATTGGGTTCGACGCCACCCGTAAAGCCAATTAAATGACAGTCCCAATCGAGAGAGTCCGATAACTTGGCGACGAGGGCGTTAAAGGAAATCGGCTGAAAATCGACCTGAATCCCGATTTTACTCAAATCTTGCTTAATTTGCGCCCCCATTGCTTCGCGGGTTTTATTTCCGGCGTTCGTAATCAGGGTGAAGCGAACGCGATTCCCTTCGGCGTCGAGTAATTCGTCGCGATCGTTATATTGAAAGCCGGAACCTAATAGTAATTCTTTAGCTTTGTCCGGATTGAAATCATACGTTTTTAGTCCTTCTTCCGGAGAGAGATAGTAAGGACTTTGGACGGAAATCGGGGAATGTTGCGGTTTTCCTAATCCTCTAAAAGTGTTGTCGATCGTGGTTTGGCGATCGATCGCGTAGGCGATCGCCTGTCGAAATTCGACTTTTTGAAACCAGCGCGATTTCATCGGTTCGACCACGGGGGTTCCGTCGGGATTGCGCCCTTTATTGAGGTTGAAAGCGATAAATGTCGTTCCCGACGCCGGACCGCCATTGTAAATAGTAAAATTTTCCCGTTCTTCTCTCGGTTTTAAGAAGGAAAAGTTTTCTGGAGAAACACCAATCGAGTCGGACGTTCCGGAAATGAATTTTAATAAAGAAGTATCCGTCGATTCGACAATTTGCCAGACAATCCGTTCGATGTAAGGTTGGGAATTGCCTTCGGCATCTTTTCGCCAATAGTAGGGATTGCGACGGTAAATAACTTGTTCGCTGGTTAAATAACTTTCGAGTTGATACGGACCGTTGACGATAATGTTTTCCGGTGGGGTATCGATCCCCCAGGTGGAGAGGAAAAGTGGGTTACCTTCGGCGTCGGTTTGTTCGATGGTGGGACGTAAAATATGGGCGGGTAAAATCTCCGTTCCCATCGTGCGTAAAAAGGGGGCGAAGGGTTCGGGTAAGGTAAATTCGATGCGGCGATCGTCGATCGCGCGGACTTTGGGTAACGCCCCACTTTCCCCAATTCTCAAGACGTCGCGGGTACTGGTGGGGACTTTTTCGTTAAAGTAAACTTCGTTAAAACTAAAAACAACATCGTCGGAGGTGAGAGGTTCGCCGTCGGACCATCGCAACCCTTCGCGCAAGGTGAAGACATAACGCAGTTTGTCCTCGGCAATTTCCCACGATTCGGCGAGTCCGGGTTCGACTTCGGCGGTGATCCCGTTGGTGGTGGTCAATCCTTCAAACGTCAAACTGAAGATATTGGGAACTTCCGTACTTAAGGCGGGATTAAAGGTTTTCGGATCGCTGAGAATTGTCCAGACTAATTGGTTGACTTCAGCCGCATCGGTTTTGAAACGCGCCGGATTGCAAGCGGCTAAACTAAAACTTAAGAGAAACGCCAAGCCAAGGGATAGAATTCGGCGGGGCGATCGCCCTAAGTTGATAAGTGTTTGGATCGTGACGATCGGTGTGAACATACGGCTGAATTTCGATCGGTTTTAGGGGGGAAATCGGCGATCGCCTGTGGCGGAACGCACCGGAAAACCTTAATTACGATCGCCGTTCGAGTAAGGCGACCGCATAGGCGGCGATTCCTTCTTCGCGACCGACCGGACCGAGTTTTTCGTTGGTGGTCGCTTTGACGCCAATTTGTTCGGAATCGACGCCGAGGACGTTGGCGAGGCGATCGCGCATGGCGGCGATATGGGGTTTGAGTTTGGGCCGTTCGGCGACGACGACTGAATCGATATTGCCCACTTTCCAGCCGCGATCGCCGATCAGTGCGTTCACCTGGGCGAGTAGCTTCAAACTGTCCGCCCCCGCCCATTGCGGGTCGCTGGGGGGGAAATAAAGCCCGATATCTCCCAAACTCAACGCCCCTAACATGGCATCCATAATTGCATGGGTCAATACGTCGGCGTCGCTGTGACCGAGTAATCCTAACTCGTGTTCGATTTTAACGCCTCCGAGGATCAACGGGCGATCGCCCGTCAGGCGGTGGATGTCGTAGCCATTCCCGATTCGGATGTTCATTCGCGCGGTTGCTGCTTGCCAAGTCAATCTCGATCGTTTAGCTTATCTCATCGACGACCCCGATTTTTATCCGATTTGCGGATATAGCCTTTCCGAGATCGAGTCCACCGACGATCCCCGCCAACTGCACTTTTTAACTAATGGGAATGGTTTGTCCGTAATGTTCGTGCATTTGCGCTTCGCTGAGGGTATCGGTTTCGATTTGTGGGGTCCACAATAACTCGAAAACGAGCAAATATTCCTCGGAAATCTCCGTGAGGATTTCGATCGCCCGATGGAGTTGGTCTCGCGAATTGAGGCGATCGAATAAAGGGCGATCGTGGGCGGTTCCGACCAGCAAAGTAACGACAATATACGCCGGATCTCCGGGATTGGGATAGGGTAAAGCACTCGGTTCGTTAATTTTTCCTTCGACGTTGGTTAGGGTTTCGGCGCTGAATTTTTGCCGTTCTTTCCAGGAAATTTGTTGAAATTCGGCGTCGGCGCGATCGCGGCTGGGGAAGGTTTGCGAATAGCCTAAAACATGAGTCCACGACGGGGAATGTTTTAACAGCGATCGCGCCGAATTTTGCAAAATTTGTAACAATCCTTTGGGCGTCGTCGTATCCGCTTCGCGACTCATCGCCGACAGTTCCGAAGGAATGGAACAATCTTGAGCGCGCAATCCAACTTGCACGACGCTGAGGGTGACAATATCATTTTCGAGTTCGGTATTTTGAATCATTGTTCTGATGGAAATTACAAAAAATTTGACTGTCTAGAGTCATTGTAAAATCTATCCCACTTAACCCGGATCGGTCGTTTCGCGATCGGGTCGTTTCACGGCGATCGCCTTGACCCTTTGGTTCAGTTTCGATCTCGATAACTTTTACCCCATCGACGCATCCATCGGTCGAACTCAACCCCCCGGTTTTCGATCGCCATCGATTTTTCTGTCTTTAGAAAGAAGATTGTACCGAGGGGGAATGCTAAATTCAGAATAAGGGGCATTCGTGCGCTGCTGGTGAGTTGCTCCCGGTCGGTGTCCGTCGGGATGACCCTGTTGATTCTGTGGCGTGTGACGACACCAAGCTTAGGGGTTGTCGTCTTTGTCTCGTTCGCAAAGCATCGACCGAGGAGAATCGCGCAGACGCTAAACTCGTCATTTCCTTGGGTGCGGAAATTGGCGATCGATCGCGTCGGTAGAGAGGTAGGGGAAGCAGGGGAAACTTCGCGATCGCCAAGACAACTTTAAGACGACTTTACAAGTTAAAGAAACAAGTTAAAGAAAATCGTTCGAGAACTGTTCTCAAGGGCGGGAGTACAGTCGTGTTTTTGTGGCTTTTGTACGGCTGCGCCGATGACGAAATCTAGCCTGGTACGCGCGAGTTTAAGCCCTACACTCTCTCTAGAAATCTCGGCGATCGCCATCCTTCTTTTAACTTTCAACGTCGGAAAAATATTCCCTTGTAAAATCTAAAATCTAAAATCTAAAATCTAAAATCTAAACCATATGTCTGCAAGCTGGCAATTTTTGTTAAACGTTCCCGTTGAAGTCCGAGCGATCGCCCATTATGACTGGCGTCTCGTCGTCGTTTCGATCGTCGTGGGGATGTTGGCATCTTATACGGCGATCGAACTGAGTCGCAAAGGGCACTACGAACGTCGCCTCGAAGGGTGGGTCTGGGTCATACTCAGCGCGATCGCGATGGGGGTGGGGATTTGGTCGATGCATTTTGTAGGGATGTTGGCGCTCAAATTGCCATTTTTGTTAAGTTACGACATCCCCACCGTCGTCGGTTCCCTGGTGGTGACGGCGATCGCCTGTGGTGCGGGGTTGGTCTTGGTCAACCGATCGCCGTGTGGTTTTAAAGAGTTACTGTTAGCGGGCACCATTCTCGGAGAGGCGATCGCCTCGATGCACTATCTGGGAATGTGGGCGCTGCAATTACCGAATCATATCGACTACGATCCCTTATTCGTGGTATTGTCGATCGCCGTGGCGATCGGCGGTTCGGAAATCGCCCTCTGGTTGGCGTTTCCCGTCGGTTCCGGGCGATCGCAACCGTCGAGCAAACTCGGCGGCGCGACGGTCTTGGGTTTGACCATTAGCGGGATGCACTATATCAGTATGGCGGCGGTGCGCTTTCGCTGGCCCACCGGCCCGATCGCCCTCGGGACCGATTACACCCTCGATCGCGAAGATTTGGCGATCGCGATCGCGATTACGACGTTGACCATTTTAGGCTTAACGAGCCTCAATTCCGTGGTCGATCGCCATTTAGCCACCCAGCAAGAAACCCTCGATCGCCTGCGAACCTTTATCCGAGAAATGCAAGTCGGCGTTTTGTTATTGACGCCGGATTTAAAAATTGTGCTGTCTAACCCCGCCGCCGCGCAACTGTTGGGCGTCACGGTCGAAGAACTGCAAGAAGAGACGATTTTTGAGGAAACCTGGGCGATCGTGCGCGAAGATCGCACCCCGTTCCTGAAAGCAGAACGTCCGGTGCAACAGGCGATCGCCACCGGGTCTCCGGTGCATAATGTGGTGATGGGAATTCAGAGGCGTTCGCGCGCCACCGAGACCGCCGAGGAGGCGATCGCCCCCGTGGAACGCTGGTTGTTGGTCAATGTCAATCCGATCGCCAATGACGAGGGGGTTGTAGAACACGCGGTCTGCAGTTTTATCGATATCAGCGATCGCAAACATGCGGAAGCGGAATTATCCCAAACCCAGAATTTTCTCAATTCCGTGGTCGAAAATTTGCCTGTCGGCGTGTTTATCAAAGAGGCGGCGAATCTGACGATCGTTTCTTGGAATAAAACCAGCGAACAACTGTTCGGTTACCCGGCGATCGCGGCGATCGGTAAAACCGACGCCGACTTATTCCCCCCCGCTCAAGCAGATTGTCTCGGCGCGATCGATCGCCAAGTGCTCGATAACGCCGAGGCGATCGAAATTGCCGCCCAATCTTTGGAAACGCCCGATCGCGGAACCCGCCTGCTACAAACCACCAAAGTCCCAATTTTCAACGAATCCGGTCAACCCGAGTACGTCCTCGGGATCGCCCAAGATATTACCAGCGCCCAACAAGCACGCGAGGAACTGCTCAAGCAAAATCAGCGATCGCAACTGTTCGCCGAATTGACCATTAAAATTCGCCAGTCCCTCGATATCGGCGAAATCCTTAAAACCACCGTCGAAGAGGTACGCCAATTTCTCGACACCGATCGCGTCATTATTTATCGTTTGTGGCCCGACGGGTCGGGAACGATCGTCACCGAAGCCGTCATTTCCGACACGATCCCGATTTTAGGTCAGGAATTCGACGATCCCTGTTTTAAAAATAAATATACGGAAAAATATCGCTCCGGACGGGTGACGGCGATCGCCGATATCGAAAATGCCAACTTGCAAGACTGTCATATCCACCTGCTCAAAAGTTGCGGCGTCAAAGCGAATTTAGTCGTCCCCTTACTCGAACGCGAAAAACTCTGGGGTTTGCTGATCGCCCACCAATGCAGCCATACCCGACAGTGGACCCCGTGGGAAATCGAGCTGTTAGAACAGTTGGCCAATCAAGTGAGCATCGCTTTAGCACAAGCGCAATTACTCGAACAAGAAACGCGCACGTCGGAACAACTCACCCAACAAAATATCGTCCTCGACAAAACCAAACGGGCCGCAGAAGCTGCCAATCTCGCCAAAAGTCAGTTTCTCGCCAGCATGAGCCACGAAATTCGCACGCCGATGAACGGAGTCGTCGGGATGGCCCGCTTGATGTTGCAAACCAACCTGACTCCCCAACAGCGCGAATACGCTCAAACTATTTGCACCAGCGCCGAACACTTGTTAGCGATCATTAACGATTTGCTGGAGTTCTCCAAACTCGAAGCGAAAGAAATGAAGCTCAACACCATCGGTTTCGACCTGCAAGAGTGCATGGAAGCGGTGGTCGATCTGATGGTGACTGCGGCTCAAGAAAAGGGATTAGATCTCACGTTGTTGATTCACAGCCAAATCCCGCAATTCTTAATCGGCGATCCGGCCCGGTTGCGCCAAGTTCTGCTCAATTTACTCAACAATGCGATTAAATTTACCGATCGCGGCGAAGTGATTTTACAAGCGGTTTTGGAATCCGAAACGCCCCAAAAAGTGCGGATTCGCCTGTCGGTGAGCGATACGGGCATCGGCATCGTCCCGGAAGAAGCGCACAAGTTGTTTCAGTCGTTTTCTCAACTCGATGCTTCTTCAACCCGCAAGTATGGCGGGACTGGATTGGGTTTGGCGATTTGCAAGCAGTTGGTGGAACTGATGGACGGCGAAATCGGCGTCGAAAGCGATTGGGGGAAGGGATCGACGTTTTGGGTGAGCATTCCTTTTGCCAAACAAGTTGGGGTGGAAAGTGAGCCGTTACCGCCGGAGTTGAAACGGGCGAGGTTACTGGTAGTGAGCCGCCGGGAGATCCAGCGCCAATCGGTGCGCTACATGGCCGAACGCTGGGGGATGGAGAGTGACGAAGCCCGGGACGGAGCCAGGGCGTTAGACAAAGTGAGAATAGCAGGGGCGGACGATCGCCCTTTCAATCCGATCGCGATCGAATTGGACTTGTTCGATCGCGATCTTCAGGAAGCCTTGCCACGGGTGGCGCAGGAGGCGAAAATTTTGTTGATGACGCCTTTAAATCGTCGTTCTCAAGCTCAAGCGTTAGTAGCGATCGGGGCCTGTCACGGCTACGCGATCGAACCGATGCGTCCGTCTCGTTTGTTGGAACGGGCGATCGCCCTGTTAGGATCCCCGGAAACGCAAGCGGCGAACGCCCAATCCGGCATTCATACTTTACCTGCAAAGCACGCGAGGGACCTTCCCCCGTCGAACTTCAAAATTTTAGTCGCCGAAGACCACAAAATTAACCAACAGGTGATCTCTTCCCAACTCGACGTCCTCGGTTATCGCGCCGACTTCGCCGACAACGGCGCCGAAGCGTTAACTCGATTGACCGAGAAAGACTACGATCTGGTCTTGATGGACTGTCAAATGCCCATTAAAGACGGTTACGAAGCTACCCAGGAACTTCGCCGCCAGGAAGGGAATCGCCGTCATACCATTGTCGTCGCTTTAACCGCTCATGCCATGCCCGAAGACCGCCAAAAGTGTTTGGCGGCGGGGATGGACGACTATATCAGCAAACCTGTCAATTTGGAACGCTTACAAGCCGTGTTAGAACGCTGGAAACCCGAACCCGCTCAAGACGCTCCCCCCTACGAACCCCAACCTGTCGGCGAAGTGTCCCCTCCTAGTTCTCCGGAATCGGCGAACTGTATGGATCTCAAACGCCTCGAACAGGTTTCGCGGGGTAAATTGGCGTTAAAACAACGGTTACTCGAAACCTTTCTCGACGCCAGCGATGCGGATTTAGCCGCCACTCGGGAAGCGTTAGATCGGGCCGACGCGGACGCGGTGGAAAGTCATATTCACCGGATTAAAGGGGCGGGTCGCAACATCGGCGCGCGATCGCTGTCCGATCTCGCCGCTCAAGCCGAAAAATTAGCCCGCAACGGCGAATTAGACTCAATTCCCGACGTCCTCCCCCACCTCGATCGCGAGTTGGAGCGAGTCCGCCAGTTCTTACACGAACAGCTCTCCCCTTCTCCCCCCAGCGAAGCATAGAGTATGCCGCTCCTGCGGAGCCACTCGGGAGTATAAACATCGAATCCATCGATCCATAGCTCAACCGAACTCCGTTCCTCCCCGTTTCAACTTTCCAAGTCCCAGGGTAACTCTAAGGTAAAACAGGTGACCCTCGAAGCGCTTTCGACGGCGATCGCCCCGCCGAGGTGGGTGGCGAGTTTCTGGACTAATGCCAGTCCCAAACCCGTTCCGCCTTGTTTCCAAGGGTCGGCGCTGGGAACCCGGTAAAATTTCTCGAAGATATGACCGATCTCGTTCGGGGGAATCTCGACTCCGGTATTGACGACTTGTAATTGGAGGCGATCGCCCGCATCGCACGCCACCAGACGGATACTTTCCCCGGGAGGCGTATACTTACAGGCATTGTTGAGTAACTCGCTGACGATCCGCTCGAAACCGGATACATCCGTGGTCAGGGTCGGTAAATTGTCCGCCAGTTCCAGGGCGATCGTTTGTTGGCGATTGCGGGCGCGTTCGTGGAAGCCGTGCAAGAGTTGGGGCAACCATTCGCCGAGGTCTACGGGGGTAAACTCCTTCGCCAGACCGGAATCGAGCCGTTGCAAGTCGAGTAAGTCGTTAATCAGGCTGATTTCGCGATGGCATTCGTCATCGAGGATTTGGAAATAGCGCGACAATTTGGCGGCGATCGCCTCTTGTTTTTCCAGATCGTTCGTGAGATTCGGGTCGTACTGTTTGTAGCCAATTTTTAACATTTGGATCGCCATTTTCATGTTAGCCATCGGCGTTCGCAGTTCGTGAGAAACCGTGCTGAGAAATTCATCTTTGAGACGGTTGACCTTTTCGAGTTCGCGCACTTGAGCGAGAGAGGCTTCGTAAAGTCGGGCTTGGCGCAGGGCGATCGCGCAGTGAGCGGCGACTTGTTGCAAGAGACGAATCTCGATGTCGCTCCAGGTTCGCACTTGGGAGTGCAAGACGCTCAAATGGCCGATGGTACCGCGATCGTCGAAAATCGGCACTAAAATGCGCGCTTGCAACATCCGGTCTAAATCCGGACAGGCTAAATCGCCCAAGGCTTGGGGGTCGATTAACGGAACTCGTCCGCGATCGTAGGATAAGAAATACTCGCCGCGCCAGAGTTGCTCGTAAATCTTACGCGCGTCGGCAATCTTGAGGACTTGTCCCAAACCGGAGCCGACATCGTCGGTACTGTATTCGTAACAGATGGTCGCGGTGGTGCGATCGCCGTCGTACAACGCCGCACAACAGTAATCGATCTCTAGCACTTGGGCAATTTCGCGGACGGCGGTTTGCAAAATTTGCCCTTCGTCCAAACTTTCGCCGACTTTTTGGGTAATGCGCCGCACGACGTGAGCGAATTCTAAAGATTGCTGTAACTCGGCGGTGCGGTTGCGAACTTGAATTTCTAAATCGCTGCCGATTTGGCGGACCGTTTCGTATAATTCGGATTGTTCGATCGCGATTCCCAATTGAGTCGCCAACTGTTGCAGCAAGTCGATTTCCTGGGGCAACCACTGGCGCGGTTGGCTACAGTGATGGGCGACGAGCAAACCCCACAAGCGGCGTTGGGGCGATTCGCGACTCGGATCGCCGGAAGGGTGACCCTGACCGAGGCTTTTAACGATCGGGACCACGAGGTTCGCTTTGACTTGGAACTCGGAGAGTAAGGTTTTGTGACATTGGCTCAACTTCGAGCGCTCCAGATCGGCGATCGCGCCGATGCGCCCGTCGAGATAACTCTCGACGAAGCGATCGTTAAAGCAAGTATCTTTAATTTCCATCCCCAAGAGGGGCAACCAACCGGGTTCGACGGACTCGACCACGATTTGACCGTTCCAATCCGGTTTAAACTGATAAATCAAGACGCGATCGGCCTGTAAAAATGGGCGCACTTCACCGACGGTGGTTTGCAAAATGTCGTCGAGGTCGAGAGACTGGCGAATCCGGTTTTGAATTTTCACCATCAAGCGTTCGCGGCGAATTTGGCGCGCCAGGGCCATTTCCGCTTGTTTGCGATCGCTGATGTCGGCGATCGTCAGTAAGATTCCCGCTTTGCTGTCTCCCGGTTGCCCCGCGTTCGCCGAAACGATCGTCCAGCGATCGCCGCCGTCGGCTTGACGGAAGCGAACATCTTGTTGTTGGGTGTGACCTTGGCGGACTTGTTCTAAAAATAGCTCGGCCCAAGGGCGATGCTTCGGGTCTACAAACGACAGCCACGGTTTGCCGATCGCCTGTTCGACGCGCACGCCGAGCATCCGGGCGAGTTGGCGGTTGATAAAGGTGGTGTTCCCTTCGGCGTCGAGACTCCAGACCCCCTCGGTCATGGTTTCGACGATGCGGCGGTAACGTTGTTCGCTCTCGCGCAGGGCTTCTTGGGCGCGACGGTTGGCGGTGATGTCCTGGAAGTAAACCGAGAGGCCCTCTCGGGCGGGATAAGCGTGAATGGCGAGCCAGCGATTGTCCTCGGGATAGAAGGCTTCAAAGGCGATCGAGACTTGTTCGGCGATCGCCCGTCGGTATTCGGACTCGAACGCGGCGGCGATCGCCTCGGGAAAGGCATCCCAGAACGATTGTCCGATCGCCTCCCCTTGTCGCTCGGTCAACAGGCTTTCGGCGGTGCGGTTGATATAAGTCAGGCAAAAGTCAGCGTCGAGGGCGACGAAGCCATCGGCAATGCTTTCGAGAATGGCGATCGTCTGTTCGTGGGACTCGCGCAAGCGGACGTCGGCTTCGACGCGGTAGGTAATATCGCTTTGAATGCCGATAAAATGGCTGACTTCTCCGGCTTCGTTGCGAATCGGCGAAATCGACAGTTCGTTCCAAAACATGCTGCCGTCTTTGCGGTAATTGCGCAAGATGCCGTGACAGTTCTGACCTCGGGCGATCGCCCAGCGCACGGTTTCCAAGCTGCTCTGGTCGCGATCGCCCCCTTGCAAAAAGCGGCAGTTGCGACCGATCGCCTCCCGGGCGGAGTACCCGGAGATCTGCTCGAAACTGGGATTGACATAAACAATCGGATTGTCTCGCGATCGAGCGTCGGTAATTACGATCCCGTTGGCGCATTCGGCGATCGCCCGTTGCATGATGTACGCCCTGGCGTCGCTGCGTTCTCGGTCGATCGCCGCCGCGACAATATTGGCGATCGCCTCTAAAAAATGCAAGTCGTCGGCACTGAACTCCCGCAATTTGCGGCTGTGAACCCCCAAAATGCCCACGAATGGAACCTCGGAGACTAACGCCAATTCCGGATGCGTACCCGATGGCGGCGTCCGATGGGGAGGATGGCCGATAATGGCGGTCATACCGGAGATGACCCCGTGTTCGTGCAGCAGGGGCATTCCCTCAAATCGGGTTTCGGTTCTCAGGTCTTGGACGATCGTGCTTTCGCCCTGTCTGAGGGTATACCCGGCTTGGGAACGTTGACTCGCTTCGACCCTGGCCCGACCGACAATCCCACTCTTCCAACCGACTCCCGCCCGCACGAGGAAGCTGGCGGGGGCGTCGCGATCGTCTCCAGGGTCGGGAAGTAGTTCTAAAATCTTGCAGTATTCCACCGCGAGGGTGTCGGCGACGAGTTGCACCGCGTCTTGCATCAGCACGGCGGTGGGAATCCCTTTGAGGGCGCGCTGACCGAGTTGGGCGACGGCTTGCTGCTGGCGGGCGCGCGATCGCACGTCGGCGACGGCTTTCGCCCGAGCGCTGATATCGCGCACGAACACTTGAATGCAGGGTCGTCCGTCGTAGGCGATCGGCATGGCGGTCACTTCCACGTCGATCGTCTCGCCGTCGAGGCGGATGAATTGTTCTTCCACGGTCGGGGTCGGCTGTCCGGTCGTGACGTTCTCGATCCGTTGGCGCACGATTTCTCGATACGGCGGCGTTACGAAGTCGAATACCGAACGTCCTTCGAGTTCGCCCGCGACGGCAGCCCCCAACAAGCGGGCGGCGGCGGCGTTACTCCAGATAATCTGACCGTGGTGGTGAATGAGGATCGCTTCAAAGGAGAGTTCGAGTAACTCGCGATAGCGCCGTTCGCTGTTTTCGAGGGCGTCTTGGGTGGCTTCGCACTGCCTCGATTGCGAGCAAGGGGCGGCGTCGCTGGCGCTGGCGTCGTCTCGTTCCCAGAGTCCGGCGATCGCCTCGGCGAGCCATTCGAGGGGTTGGATCTGTTCGGGAGACCAATAGTGGGAGCCGCGATCGTCGTAGAGGCAGATCCGCCCTTCGGGTAAGGCGGTTCGGGGATTGTCTGTGGCGGACCCCGGGGCGGGACGAATGGGAATGCACAGGAGGGCGCGCACTCCTGCCTCGTCGAGGGAGCGGTCCGATCCAATCGCCCCGGCGGGGAGAGCCTGACAATCGGCGATCGCCACGACTCCGGCTCCCGTGAATGGCGGGATGGCGTCGAGCAGGACGGTCCATTCGTCCCGTTCGGCGCAACAGTCGGGCACTCGTCCCCAACAGCCTTCGAGGCGCACCGCACGAGGGAGATCGAGATCGCCGCCAACGCGCCATCGGGCGATCGTCGCCCCGGTCACTCCCAAGGCTTTGCCGATCTCCGCCAAGCAGTGATTCCAGTCGATCCGTCCGGCGGCGATCGCCCGCCACATCGGTCTGATGACTTCCTGGAGGCCGACCCCGGGCTGGGACTCGTTCCTCGGCGGCTGGGCGGTCCGACGGCAGGAGAGGCGCACCCGGCGATCGCTTATCTGGCGCGCGATCGTCGCTTCGACCCAAATCGCGGCTCCATCTCGGGTTGTCAACCGGAAGGGGGGGATCGTCATGGGGTTGGGGACGAGGTTGCCGTTGCGATCGCCCAGAATTGGGGCTGAGGTCTGCAACACGAACGGGCGATCGCGCCCATCGACGTAGTCGATCCAGGGCGTACCGATTAAGCTTGACTCGGCGTAGCCCAGGATGGCGACGATTCGCGGATCGACGGCCACAATTTGACCTGACGGTTCGAGGATTAAGTCCATCGATTTACCTATGCGATCGAGCGTGCAACATTTGACGCTTCCCTTGGGTTGAGTCCGGCGTTCCAGGGCATCTGTCTCCCCAACTCCGGGGGATGGGAATTCCTGGGACGACGAGTGGCGATCGCCCCGTGGCGCTGGTCGGTTTCTCGGGCGTTTTAGGTATATTCGCCCTTTACAGCGTTGCGGTCGAGGTCTTTTGAGATAATACGGGCGATCGCGGCGACCGATCCCCTCGTTTGGTTCGCTGTTGCGTTTCATTGCTTGAGTTCTATCCCTGTGTCCGATCGATCTCAGGCTCAGATCCGGTGCCTGTTGCTACCCGAATCGCACCACCGCCCGCCGTCCGGGCATCCTTTGCTCGAACGTACTTTTGGTGACGGTTATTCATGGCAAACGGGCGATCGGAACGGTTGCTCGGTTCTCAACAGCCCTCAGCCCAGGTCTGGCGTGCGATTTCCCCTGCAGTTCTCCCCTGCGTCAGATGTCTTCTCGCTCGCATCGAGCGCAGCTTACAACGACTTCAAGCTCAATGTAGCTAAAAACACTGAAATATACAAATACCAATTCTGGAGATTGTGGTCGTTACCGACCTCGCCCCCAATTATTAGTATTTACAGCACAAAATACCCGAGTGCGATTTTCTCAATCCAATGCGCTCGAATTGCCGTGCGTATTGAATTGTTCTCCACCGCGACCGCTTAGCGCGATCGCCCGTTTCTGCGCGTCCCACTCCCTTTGTTTTTGGCAAAGCCCAGGAGTTGGTGTAACTGCTCGACCTCCTCGGGAGTCAACTCCCGCCATTGCCCCGGTTCTAACCCGGTTAAGTGCAAGTGCGCGATCGCGGCGCGCACTAAGCGCAAGGTAGGAAACCCCACCGCCGCCGTCATCCGCCTGACTTGACGATTTTTCCCTTCCGAAAGGGTCATCTCCAGCCACGCCGTCGGTACCGTCTTGCGATACCGAATCGGCGGGTCTCGCGGCGGTAACTCCGGTTCCCCCCCCAAGAGCTTGACCCGCGCCGGGAGCGTTCGATAATTCTTAATTTGCACCCCTTTTCTGAGTCGCTCTAATGCCTTCCGGTCGGGAATTCGCTCCACTTGCACCCAGTAGGTGCGCGGGTGGCCAAATTGCGGATGGCTCAAGCGATGCTGCACGCGATCGCAATCGGTCAGCAACAACAACCCTTCACTATCTCGGTCGAGACGACCGACGGGATACACCTGCGGAACAGAAATAAAATCTTTCAACGTCAAACGTCGCTTTCCTCGGCTTTCTCCCTCGGTGTCTGTAAACTGACTGAGAACGTCGTAAGGTTTGTAAAATAGCAGATATCGATAAGTCATTGGCTTGCAATCATTATAGATCCTTTGCGTGCGATCGCCCGGTTATTTGAGGCGAACTTCATGGTTTGTAATCCAATCTTCTCCCTTCTCTAGCCCGCAATTGTCGCACGCAAATTCCCCCGCGATCCCGACGCGATCGACGGGGATCGCGATCGCCCGCTTCTAACAACAACAGCTCGCCCTCTAAAATAAGAACGGTCTTTGATTCTCCCCCATTGTCACCCCATACCATGACTTCATCATTTTTGCTCGCCCGTCTCCTCTTTCAATTTGCCAACGAAGCTGATGATTTAATCGCCGATTTATCCGCCGTTACCCTCAGTCCCGATGGTAGTTTGTGGATCGCCTCCGATGAATTAACGAGCCTCGATCGCCTCTCTCGTCTCGATTCTTGTACCTTCGGCGATCGTCGTCAATTCCCCCTCACCCAATACCTCGACCGCGTCAATGCCGAACAAGAAATCGACATCGAAGGCTTAGACTACCACCGTTCCTACCTCTGGTTTACCGGATCTCACAGTAGCAAACGTAAAAAACCCAAAGGCAAAAGTCGTAAAAAAGATTTAGACCGATTAACCCGAATTGAAACCGAAGAAAATCGTTATTTACTCGGACGCATTCCTATCAGTCGCGGCGAACTCTTTAAAGTCCATCCCGGTCAAACCGACGCCGAATGTTACGAACTCACCGCCGCTTGTCTCTCCTCCGAAGATACAGATCGCCTCCTTCTCGACGCCCTCAAAACTGACGACCATTTAGGACTGTTTGTCACGGCGGGAATTCCCAGTAAAGAAAACGGCCTCGATATTGAAGGTTTAGCCGTCCGCGATCGCCGTTTATTCCTCGGTTTGCGCGGTCCGGTTTTACGCGGCTGGGCCGTCATTCTCGAACTCGAAGTCAACGACACCGAACCGGGTATTTTAACCCTCAACACCTTCGATAAAACCGATCGCCCCTATCGCAAACATTTCGTCAATTTGAATGGGAATGGCATTCGCGATTTATGTTTCGACGGCGACGACCTCTTAATCCTCTCCGGACCGACCATGGATTGCGAAGGCTTGATGAAAGTCTTTCGCTTGAAAGATGCTTTAGACGCCAAAAAAGATATGTTTTCCGATCGCGATTCCGGCGATTTAGAAGAAGTTTTCGATCTCCCCTTTCACTTCGGCCAAGATCGGGCGGAAGGATTGGCGGTCTTTTCCGGATTTGAAGGCGAAAAATCCCTTTTAGTCGTTTACGATTCCCCCAATCCCGAACGAATCGTCGGCGGGCGATCGATCGTCATGGACGTCTTTAAACTGTAATCAAACTGTAACTGACGGCTGTTTTTACAGTCAGGAGATAGGCTTTCCCCGATCGCCTCCATCGAGGATTCCCCAACTCCCTAAAAAAAGAGAAACTCCAATGGAGTCCCCCTTTTTATGGTTAAGTACCGTGCCACCCGTTAAAGATTGCGGAATTCTTAAAAACGGGGGCAGTGAAAGTCCCCCTTTTTAAGGGGGATTTAGGGGGATCGAAATGTACCGCCCAACAGCGAAAACTGCTCTATGGGTTTTGCAAATGCGATCGCACCCTCGCGCAATAAAAAACCCGGCTTCCTCAGAAACCGGGTTAAACCTTAAAGGTTAAAGTTAAGCAAGTTAAGCAGGTAGTTGAAATTGAGATCGATCCGCTTTCGTTTCCGTGCGTTGTTGCAACTTGCGAATAATTTCAGTTTTTTCCAACAGTCCGACTAATGCCCCATTTTCGCCGACGACGGGCAACTCGTTAATTTGTTTTTCTTCTAACAAGCTCACCACTTCGAGTAAGGAGCGATCGGAGGTAACGGTTAAGGTGTCTTCCATCGGTTTGACCAATTCCCTCACTTGAGTTTTGGGCCAGTCAGCCGTAGAAACTAACTTGAGATCGTCTACGTTCAACGTACCGATGAGGCGATCGCTTTCGTCAGTGACTAAGAACTTGCGCCATTTTTCTTTACCGATGACGTAGTTATTCGCAAACTGGCGCAGGGACAAGTCCGCAGAAACGATCGGGCTGTTTTCGCGATCGACTACATCCGCCGCCGTCAGGGCTGAAAGTCGGTCTTGAACCGTCGCCGATTGAGCCGCAAATCCAGCATTTTGTAACAAGAACCAACCGATTAAGATATTCCAAATGCTGTTAAAGTTACCGTAGAACAGCAGGGGAATTGCACCGGAAAGAATGGCAATCCAGCCAATCACTTGACCGACTCGTCCGGCAAAGTTAATCCCTTTATACGGATTTCCGGTAATTTTCCAAACGATCGCCTTGAGGATATTACCGCCGTCGAGGGGTAAACCGGGAATCAGGTTAAAGAGGGCAACCACTAAGTTAATCGACGCCAGCAACGCCAGCATGGCACCGAGTGGGCCACTCGCTCCCGTTGCAATCCCGATCGCACTGAAGGTAGCAAAGAGCGCCAAACTCACTAACGGTCCGGCGATCGCCACCCAAAACGCTTGAGCGGGACTGTCCGATTCTTTTTCTAAACTTGCCAACCCCCCAAATAAGAATAAGGTAATTGATTTGACATCAATCCCTTGTTTGAGGGCAACAAAACTATGCCCCAATTCGTGAGCTAAGACCGACGCAAATAGCAATAATGCCGACACAAATCCTAAAATCCAAGGCAGAATTCCGCCCATCGAAAATTGGCTGGCCAGCAAGCCTCCATAACTTAAGGTCACTAGACCCAGAACTAAAAACCAAGAGGGATTAATATAAAAAGGTATGCCGAATAAATTACCAACTCGAATGTTGTTGTTCATATAGAACCTCCTTTTTTTAAAAGCTCAAGGCTTTTTGGCCTTTCGCTATTCTTAATGTAACAAATTGTAAAATTTTTTCAATCTATCGCAGGTAGTAGTTCCCGTCATTGCGAGTTCGGTTATCGGAAATGAGCTGTTCAGTCGGTCAATCCCCAGGGCGATCGCCGCTCCACTGCCCTTTCATGACGGAAAACCGAACATCGCGATCGGTTTTCCTCCGGGGAATATCGCCATCTTAAGTGATTGGTCACCCGAATCGGGAGCAAGATGCTCCCATTCCCAAGGGGTTGGGGCGATCGACGCCGCCAGAGTCCCGCCAAAATTGCAAGCTGGGGCATGATGATGAGGAAAAATTGAGCGGTTCGGTCGGCGGGAGTGGTTGGCAAGTTTTCCGAAAAAGATCGGTTCGAGATCGAACGGAGATCGGCTCGAAATTCATCAAGCAATCCATTGTAAAATCTGAAGATTGTAGAAGGCGATCGCCTCGACTCATTGGAGAATCTAACTCAGTCTTTCTGAAATTGAGAAGCGTTCGTTATGACCTCGGTAAATTAACAGCGATCGGGGTCAATGGGACAGCACTGGACAAGTCAATAAAATTGAATGATACAATAACCAAAATCCCTCGATCGCCCTTGTGAATTATGCGCCCTTTACAACTTTCTCTAGAAGGTTTTACCAGTTTTCGCCGAGAACAAAATCTCGATTTTACCGAGTTGGACTTGTTCGCAATTACCGGGGCGACGGGGGCGGGGAAATCTTCCCTACTGGATGCCCTGACTTATGCGTTATATAGCACGACGGCGCGCACCAAGCAAGTTGCGGAATTGGTCAGTCAGGGGGCGGAAACTTTAAAAGTGCGATTGTGCTTTGCCGTTCTCGGAAGTTCGTATCGAGTGACCCGGCGCTGGCGCTACCGACCGAGTACCCCGGTCACGAAGGTGTTGTTAGAGAAACAGTTGGCGGATGGGAGTTGGGAAACCCTCGAAAGCAAGGAACGGGCGGCGAATAAGGCGATCGCGGAGATTCTCGGGATGGATTTCGATACGTTTACCCGGGCGATCGTCCTGCCGCAAAATCAATTTGACGAGTTTTTAAAGGGAAATACGGCAAAAAGACGGGAAATCTTGCGTCAGCTTGCTGGATTTGAGATCTTCGAGAAAATGCGCAAACAAACGAACGATCTATCCCGATCGCTCAAACAAGAAGTCGCCGCGTTGGAACGACAGATCGCCGAGTTGGAGGTTCCGGAAACGGTAGAGGTGGAGTTGAAGCGATCGCAACTCGCTCAATTGGAGGCGGATTTTCCGCAATTTTCCCGAGAAGCTCGACAAGCTCAAGTGCTTTTAGATGAAGAAGAGCGCCTATTCGCTCAAATTGTAAAATTGCGAAAAGTACGCGAGCAATTGGAGGAGTTGGAGGGGCGATCGCCCGAGATCGAAGGGACGATCGCCCGCCTCGATCGCGCGATCGCCGCCCACGAATTACAAGGGGATTGGGCGTTAGTGAGAGAAATTCGCCAACAAGTGAAAACGGCAAGTAGTGCGCTACAGTCCGCATCGAAGCGCTTAGTACAAGTAGAGCGACAAGTCGAGCTGAAGCAAAGTGAGTTAGACGCCGAACGCGCGCGCCAAGCGGAAATCTTGCCCCAATTGCAGGCTCGCGAAGCGGCGATCGCCTCGGCGAAGGTTTACGAAGAACAACGGCAACAGTTAGAGAGAGACCTGGCGATCGCGGAAAAACAGGAGAAAGAGAAGCAGAAACAGTTAAAAGAAGCGCAGAAACAGTTAAAAGAGGCGCAAGATCGCTTCGATCGCGCCGAGGCTGTTTTAAAACAAGCCGATCGTCAATTAGAAGGTCTGGCGCCCGGCGGGGAACGGTTGACCCAGTTGCAGGCGATCGCGCCGTTACTGGTGGAATGGGGCTTAGTGAGACAGCAGCTCGAACGATCGCGGCAACAGTGCGATCGCGCGATCGCCGAACGAGAGACGGCGCAAGGGGAATTAGCCGGAGCGCGATCGCGGCAGGAGGAGGCAGCCAACCGCTTGCAGGATGCCCGCAAAGCCGTGGAAGGAGCGGAACGGCAGAATCTCGACATCGGGCGATCGAACCATGCCGCCGCATTACGCATGTCTTTACAACCCGGGGATACCTGTCCCGTGTGCGGCGGCGTCCATCCGGAAGCGGCAGCCTTGCCGCCTTTAACGGAACAAGCCCCGATCGATCTCGCGCCGTTGCGATCGCGCGAAGCCAAAGCGCAGCAAGGGTTACAAGCGGCACAAACTGAACTGAGCAAGGCGGAAGCGAACCTCGACCGTTGCCGCCAGCGCCAAGAAGAAATGGAGGAACAAAGAGAGAGCAACGCACGGGAAGAAGCCCGCTTGCGCGCCGAAATTGCCTCGGTGTTGGGGATGGGGCAAGACGAAGCGCTGGAGGTGGCGCCCTTGCAGGCGGAACGGGAAGCCTTGGAGGCGCGGGATGCCGAGTATCGCGAAGGGCTGGCGGCGCAGGAAAAGGCGGCAGCACAGCGATCGCAGGCGGAACAGGGCCTAGAGTTTGCGCGCCGGGGCGATCGCGCGGCCCAGGCGGAAGCGACGGCGGCGACGGAAGCGCGCGATCGCGCCCGCGAGGGGGTGGAACGAGTGCGGGCGAAATTGCTAGAGTTAACTGAGGGTAAGGCTTACGAGGTGTTAGTTCAAGCTTTGGAACGGGACAAGCAAGCCCTGGGCGATCGCCTGCAAGCGGCGGAAAGTGCCTATCAAGCGGTGAATACCCAGCTCATCCAAGGGCGAGAGAACGTCCAGCAAGCACAAAGTACCTTACAGGGGGCGATCGCCAAACAAGAGGAGTCCGAGGCGACGTGGGGAGAACGGTTGGAGGCGGCAAACTTCGACGAGGAGAGCTTTTTAGGGGCGGTGGCGTCGGCGGGCGATCGGGCCGCGTGGCAGCAGGCGATCGCCGACTATCGGGAAATGAAAGTAGAATTGAATACTCGCGTGCGAGATTTAGCGGAGACGATCGGCGATCGCACCACCGACGAACGGGCGATCGGCGATCGTCGCCAAGCCAAGCAGGAAGCCGAAAAACTGCTTGCTGAGGCCCAAGAACGGCGGGTCGAGTTGGGGACGTGGTTGCAAGATGCCGATCGCAAGTTAGAACAAGGCGATCGACTCACTCAAACCTTAGAAACCGTCAGCGCCACTTACGAAACGTATCACACTTTGGCTCAAAGCCTCAAAAGCAACGAGTTTCAAGCCTATATTTTAGAACATTTAGAAGCCGAACTCGTCGATCGCGCCACCTTGTTACTGCGCGAACTTACCGACGCCCGTTATACCTTACGCATGGAAGAAGGGGAATACTGGGTCGAGGATAACTGGAATGGCGGCGAACTGCGCCGAGTTCGCACCCTCTCCGGCGGCGAAACCTTTGCGGCGTCGCTGTCGATGGCGATCGCCCTTTCCGAAAAACTCTCGATGGGCGCCGAATTGGGCAGTTTATTCTTAGATGAAGGCTTCGGAACCTTGGACGGGGAAACCTTAGAAAGTGTCACCCACATTTTAGAATCCCTACGCCAACAAAACCGCCTCATTGGAATCATCACCCACGTCAAATCCCTCGGCGAACGCCTCCCCACCCAGGTGAAAGTGTATAAATCCCCCCAAGGATCTCGCCTGGAAATCGAACGCTTGTAGGCGATTGTTAGCGTCGTGACCTTGCTTTCCTGTTTTGCTCTCCCAGTCTGTGGTTGAATTCATCCCCGATTTGAGCAATGCCCAAAAAAAAGAAAGAGATCGCCCCCAAAAGAGCGATCGCCTTCTTTTACTCTTCTTCATAACCGACGACGTCTCGAACCCGCGCTTGGATCTGCGCGTGTCGTTCTACGCCTTCGTAAGCATACCGATTATAACGATTTTTCTGGATTAACTCTTCGAGATAGGTGACGCGATCGGATGACGCCGGGTGAGAGGACAACCAAGTTGGAGGACGGCCCCGTTCTTCGTCTAACTCACTAAAGGTCACCATTAAATTGCGTAATCCGTCTGCGGCATAGTTAGAATTGGCCAATACCCGAGACCCGAGAATGTCCGCTTGTCGTTCGTTTTGGCGACTGTACGCCCGACCGATTAACGCCGCAATCAAGTCGCCCATCGGTACGACTCGGTTTAAATTGGAGAGTAAGGTCCCTTGGACGACGCGCTGATAGCCGTGGGATAAGACGGCGTGGGCGACTTCGTGACCCAACAGTCCGGCGAGTTCCGCTTCCGAGTTGGTTTGCATCAACGCCCCGGTATTGACAAACACTTTGCCGCCGGGAAGGGCAAAGGCGTTGAGATTATCGTCGTCCACTACATAAAATTCGTACTCGAACTCGTCGCGTCCCATCAGACGGGCCATTTTTTGTCCGACTTCATCGACGTAGTTGACGATTTGCGGATCTTCGACCATCGGCAATTGTTGGCGGAAGGCTTCGGCAAATTGACCGCCGAAGGAGGACTCGCCTTGTAGCAACATCATGGTAACTTGCAAGGCGGGGATGGTTCCGGAAGCGTTCCCGGTTAGCACTAAATCGCCGACGGAGAGGACTCCGGAGAGGATGGTCTGACCGATCAGTTTGCGTTTGATTTTGGAACGATAACGCCCCAGACTTTCATCGGCGATCGCCTTATATTCGTCCGCCTGGGGATGGTCGGGATTGAGGACGGCGAATTGTCGGGCGGCGATCGAAGCTTCCAGCCATTTTTCCTGGGCTTGGAGGACTTCGACTTCCGCTTCGATCAGGGCTTGATTGTCGGGATAAAGGCTGGTGGCGCGTTCCATCACCGCGATCGCCTCGTCGCCGCGATCGTATTTCAGCAAGGCTTTGACCAGCAGGACGTGACCGGGGATAAACTCCGGATAGTCCGCCACCAGTTTTTCTAAGGGAACGAACAGACGAGTTTCTAGATCTTGTTCCCATCCCGCTTGGGCTTCGCGCCAGTAAACTTTCGCCGCCCCTGTCAGTTGGCTTTCATCGACGATCGCCTCGCGGATTTCGCTGGCGCCGCTATGTTCGGGAAACGGTCTTTTGACTTCCCGGTAAAGCTGTTCCGCCGCCGCAATCTGTCCTTGCAAGTAGAGGCGATCGGCTTCGACAAGTTTTTGAAAGGCACTCGATCCCGGCTCGAAGGCAATTTCCTGGGTCTGGGATAAAGTAGATAAGGCTGGGGTAAAAGTGGTTAGCAGGTTCAACCCGGTAAATAAACCCGCCCCCAAGATGCCCCACAAGATATGTTGGATCCGTTTCATAGGGTTTGCTTTCCTCAATCGCTGTTTGGGCTTCGACGTTCTCGGTCTTACGTATTTTAAACAGTCTGTCGAATCCCTATAAGATCTAGAATTCACTCAGTCCTTTTGTGTTTCCGAAGGCGATCGTTTTTTCGGAAAATTGGCGGTTTTTTTGTTCACTTCGAGCAGCTTCGATGTTTTTCATCTGTTTTAGGCGATCGCACTTCTTCCTTCTCCCTAAAGAGCCAAAGTTAGCCCCCTCGATTCTGCGGTTAAATGTGTGATAGAGATTGTTTCAATCGGGAATAAAATTAGCCAAGGATTGTTTCACCAGGCATTATAGAAGTGTTGGCAAAAAACTTCTTTGTCGGAGACAGAGATGGTAGGGTGCGTTAGTCGGGGGTAAATTTATGCCTACAATGAATCATCTATATTCCCGACGTAACGCACCTTTTTCTACTACCCAAAAATAAATTTAACCGACCGAGAAACCGGGTTTCTATGACCATATTGGTGGGGTGACAGAGATGGTAGATGGTAGGGTGCGTTAGTCGGGGGTAAATTTATGCCTACAATGAATCATCTATATTCCCGACGTAACGCACCTTTTTCTACAAACATAAAGGTGCGTTACGTCGGATTGCTAAATCTCGGTCAAAATCCCAATTTTGTTGCCGACTAACGCCCCCTACCCAAAAATCAATTTAACCGACCGAGAAACCGGGTTTCTATGACCATATTGGTGGGGTGACAGAGATTATATAAACAGGTCCCGGTTTCTGCGCGGCCACAAAAATACGATCGCCCTTTTCTTCCTTTCTGTCACTTCTGTATCATTGCCAGGATAGCATTGGCATAATCGTTATTTTCATCGACTAAGCACCAACTAATTGCGATCGAACAATCCAAAACAAACTGCATTAAAATCTTCGCCCTTCCTCAACGATCTGTCGAATAGAAGTTGGTGATAATGCCACTTCTTGCTGCAATTGTCACATTGTAGTGCAGGGGGCGAAAGAAAATGACCAGCGATCGTGGAAAGAGCGGTTCGCCCCCCTGCACTAGTCGGACTTGTAAATTTTGGTCTAAATTGTAATTTCGTTGCCAAAAATACGGAATCAAAATACATCTAATATCTAGAATTAATACAATATTAAGGATAACATGGCTACCCTATTTCTCCCTCTTGCCTTTTTTCTCTTGTCCATCGAGAGGCGATCGCCTCAACTATGATAGAATTGCTAAAATTGCCATTGTTGCCCAAGCTTTTAAAAGATCGTTGCCAATGAAATCCCCTATCGATTTTGTTACCCAACTCTACAGCCAAGCCCTTCGCAATCCAAAATCTCGCTGGATGGTGATTTTAGGGAGTTTGCTCTATCTCGTCAGTCCTCTGGATTTATCCCCGGATTTACTGCCGTTAATCGGACAAATTGACGATATTGCGCTTTTACTTTTGTTCGCTACTAGTATTTCTGAAATTATCCGCGAATGGTGGCAAACTCGTCAGGTGTTTGACGGGAGGGGAGTGGATGCGACGGGGGGCGATCGCGCGGAAACTTCGCAACAAACAATCGATGTCGATGCAGTTTCTCTCGATTAAGTTTCATCTAAATTCCATCGGGAGTAATTTCACGAAAGGGTTGAATTAAATCAGTCTCGATTGTCTCAATTTTACAACAAGTATTTCCTGTCAGAATCCTTTTAAAATTCAAAGATGACTCAAACTCTAAGTTCACAAGCCACCCAATTTTATCAATGGAAAGGGTATCGATGTGCTTATCGGGTCGATCGCCCCAACGCCGATTCCAATCAAGTTCCCCTGGTGTTAGTTCATCCGATTGGCGTGGGATTGTCGAAAGCGTTTTGGGATCGATTTTGCGATCGCTGGCGATCGTTACCGAATGCTAACCCGATTTACAATCCCGACTTACTCGGTTGCGGTGAAAGCAACATGCCCCATATCGCCTATACTCCCGCCGATTGGGCGCAGCAATTGCAGTATTTCCTCAAAAATATTGTCGGGCGATCGGCGATTTTGGTCGTGCAAGGGGCATTATTTCCCGTGGCGATTAAATTAGTCCAAATTGAAACCACTGGAGAGGAAAACCCCGACCGGGTTGCGAATCCTTTTGTGAAAGGATTGGTGTTGTCCGGACCGCCATCGTGGCCCTTGATTACCAAAGGGACGCCGCCCCTGCGTCAAAAATTGCTGTGGAATTTATTTTTTGATAGTTTAGTCGGACGGGGTTTTTATCGCTATGCCCGTCGTCGGGAATTCCTGCGATCGTTCTCAGTTCGGCAACTGTTCGATCGCCCCGAAGATGTGGGAGAAGATTGGTTGGGGATGCTGAAAAATGGCGCCAGCAACGAAGCGAGTCGTTATGCCGTGTTTTCGTTTTTAGCTGGATTTTGGCGAGAAAATTACCAACAACAAATCGAAGCGATCGCCCAACCGACCCTGGTTGTGATGGGCGAAAAAGCATCGAGTATCAGCAAAGAAGGCGAACGAGAAACTCCCGACGATCGCCTCAATGACTATCTCAAATATTTACCGAAAGGAGAAGGGACAAAAATCTCCGGGCGCAATGTCATGCCTTACGAAACTCCTGGGGAATTCGCGACGGCGATCGCGCCTTTTGTGCGTCGGCTTTCCTCATCGATGTAGATGCGATCTCAAATTTCCTTGCGATCGAGCTGTTTTGAGGGATTGAGGGCGAATTCAGAGGATCGACGATCGCGCGATCGCACTCAATTTCCTCGCAGCCCCGGACGACTACACCGCCACGGGCGTACCGCTTTTGAGAACGTCGAGGATCAAGCCTTCGCGGGCGAGAACCGAATTCGGGAAAGCCCCGCGCACTTTAACCGCCATTTCGTCGAGAAAATCATCGTGATGGGTCGGGTCGTGATGGAAAATCACTAACTGTTTGACCCCCGCTTCTCTGGCGACCTTGACCCCTTCTTGCCAAGTGGAATGACCCCAGCCAATTTTCGGCGATTTCGGGTTGTGATACTCTTCGTCGGTGTACATCGCATCGTAGATCAAAACATCGGCACCTTGGGCGAGTTCGAGGACGTTTTCATCGATGCGATCGGGAAAATGTTCCGTATCGGTACAGTAAAATACCGAGTGACCGTTCCAGGTTACCCGATATCCCATTGCCGTATTGGGATGATTGAGCGGTCCGGTTTCGATTTTGATATCGTCGAGTTTAAAATTCTCTCCACAAACAATTTCATAAAAGTTGATATCCGCCTGCATTCCTTCTAGGGGAACCGGAGAATTGGGGTGCAAAATCCGTTCGATGAAATGCTCTTGAATGGATTCGGCGTTGGGGGGAAGGGCTCCGTGAATTTTAAAGGAGTTGCCGCGAATAAAAGCGGGGGTAAAGAAAGGGAAGCCTTGAATGTGATCCCAATGGTAGTGGGTAAAAAACATGTAGGCTTCTACGGGCATTTGGCTCTGTAACTGTTGGCCGAGCATTTGCAATCCCGTACCCGCATCAAAAATCAAGCGTTTGCCATCAATTCGCATTTCGATACAGGAGGTATTGCCGCCATAGCGAACCGTATCTTTACCAGGGGCAGGAACACTGCCGCGAACGCCCCAAAACTGGACGACAAATTGATTGGAGGAAGGGCTAGTTTCCATACTGGCTGTTAAATTCCTTTACATGGCTCAGGTACTATGGTATCGGGCAAAGCCGGACAACCACCACGGATAAAGCCTGTCATGGTCGATCCCGATCCCGATCTACTTTGGCACAGGCGATCGACAATTGTCCCGGACCGACGCCAACGCATTAGCCCTCGATGGGCGATCGCACCGTATGGCATTGAGCCTGATGGCGCAGGAGGTGATCGCACAAAACGAGAGCGACCATCGCTTCCACCATCGGCACCGCTCTGGGTAACACGCAAGGATCGTGGCGTCCTTTCGCCGCGAGTACGGTTTCCTCGCCCGATCGCGTGACCGTGCGCTGTTCTTTGCGAATTGTAGCAGTCGGCTTGAAGGCGGCTCTCAGGATAATATGTTCTCCGTTCGAGATCCCCCCTTGGATGCCCCCGGAACGATTGGTTACCGTGCGGATTTGCCCCGCTTCGTCGATATAAAATTCATCATTATGCTCGCTGCCCGTCAGTAAGGTTCCGGCAAAGCCCGAACCAATTTCAAATCCTTTACTCGCCGGTAAAGACATCACCGCTTTGGCTAAATCGGCTTCGAGTTTGTCGAATACGGGCATTCCCAAGCCTTTGGGAACGTTGCGGGCGACACATTCGACGACCCCGCCGACGGAATCGCCCTGACGCAGGTAACGATCGATTTCTTCGATCGCCCGGTTGGCAAATTCCCCGTCGGGAGAGCGCACGATATTGCTTTCCACTTGCTCTAAGGTCACCGTATTCGGATCGACCACCGCTTCTAAATCCTTAATTCTTTTAACGTACCCGACGATCTCGACCCCGGCGATTTGCTTGAGAATTTTTTTAGCAATGGCCCCGGCGGCGACTCGTCCGATGGTTTCGCGGGCCGAAGACCGTCCGCCCCCCTGCCAGTTACGAATCCCGTATTTGGCATCGTAAGTGGCATCGGCGTGGGACGGGCGATATTTTTCCGCCATTTCGCTGTAATCTTGCGGTCGCGCGTCCTTATTACGAACCAAAATACAGATCGAGGTTCCCAGGGTTTGGCCTTGAAAAACGCCGGAGAGAATTTCGCAAGTGTCGGTTTCCCGGCGTGGGGTGGTGATTTTGCTCTGTCCCGGACGACGGCGATCGAGTTCGACTTGAATTTCTTCTGCCGAAATCTCGATCTGCGGCGGGCATCCATCGATGACGACGCCTACTCCTCCGCCATGAGATTCTCCAAACGTTGTAATCCGAAAAAGATGCCCGAAAGTGTTGCCCATGATCTCCTATCACGAGAGCCGTTGGAACTTGTATTTTAACCGAAATCGCCGACGGGGAGAGACCCGCCCGATCGCGATTCCTCGAACCCGGGGCGATCGCGATCGCCTCCATCCCCCCGAGTGCGCCCCCTCAAGGCGATCGTTCTTCTATTTCTGGCGATCGATAACATTAATTAAGTTTTATCGTTTTGCCATTCGTTTCGATCTGGAGAACCGATCGTGAGTCGATATGTCTTTGCACTCGCTACCGCCGACGATGACGCCCAATTGCGCGATCGCATGGCCCGGGATTGGATGGAAGGCGAAATTTCAGTCAGTTTTCGTCGCGAACCGAATTATTTTCTCGGCTGTCAGGTTCAAGGACGCTCGTTTCAGGTGATTAAATGTACCGATACTCACACCGGGCAAATTGTCGGTTTGGGCAGTCGCCTGACCGATCGGGTATGGATAAATGGAACGGTACAACGTTGCGGTTATCTCGCCGATTTACGGATTCATCCCGCCTATCGCCGGGGGACGATCGTCGCCAGAGGTTATCGCTTTTTGCGACAACTTCACGACGCCGATCCCGTTGCTTTATATTATTCTCTGATTCTCGATGGCAATCGCAACGCCTTAGAAAATTTAGTCGGCGGACGGGCGGGGTTGCCCGAATATCGAGACGTGGGTTTCATTCAAACTCCGGCGATTTATCTCGATTTACCTAAACCCGAAATTCGTATTTCTGGAGTACGATTCGAGCGCGGCAGTTGGCAAAAGTTAGCAAAAATTTTAGAATTTGTCCGCTTGGAACAGGGGAAAAAACAATTTGCACCGTGTTATTTTGTCGAAGATTTTCAAACGAATCGCTTACGAGGATTAAACCCGGAAGACTTTTATTTAGCCGTGCGGGAGAACGAGATTGTCGGGGCGATCGCCGCCTGGGATCGGCGCAGTTTCAGTCAAACCCATGTCGAAAAATACAGCCCGGCTTTAGGGAAAATGCGACCGTTTTACAACGCGATCGCCCGTCTGACGCCGCTCAAACCCCTCCCGGAACCGGGGGCGACGGTACCTTGTTTTTACGTCGGTTTTGTGGCGATTCGCGACAACGATCCCCAAATTTTTCGCGCCTTATTGCGCCACCTATACCGCGATCGCCGTCGGGGAGAATGGCATTATTTTATTGTCGGCTTGCACGAGGGCGATCCCTTGGCTGAAGTCTTGGGCGACTACCGCCGCATCGACGCGGGCGGACACTTGTTCGTCCTCCACTATCGGGAAGACCGCGCCGCTTTCGATCGCTTGGACGGTCGGGTTCCTTATCTGGAAATGGCGACGATTTAACGACAAAAGACGACAGCCAACCCCGGCGATCGACGAGCCGGAGTTGGCTATCTTTCGAGCAGAGTGCAACCTAATTTTTCAATCAATTTTTGATAAAAATCGTTCCGAAAGAGACTAATTGACGGCGGCTAAACTCCGTTCTTTTTTTTTGGTCGCTTCGGGCAGTTGACGCACGGGAATTTCGATTCTAAATTGAGCCCCTTGTCCGGGAGCGGAAATACATTGGAGGCTGCCTTTATGTTTTTCGACGATAATTTGATAGCTGATCGACAGTCCCAATCCGGTCCCTTTGCCGACGGGTTTGGTGGTGAAGAAGGGGTCGAACAAACGGGCGCGAACCTCGTGATTCATGCCTTCGCCGTTGTCGGAAATGGCGATCGCCACCTTGTCGGGAATCGCGCGATCGCTCTCGGGGGTCCACGGTTGGCCGTCGGCTTTGAGGGGGAAGGTTTGAATTAAAATCCGGTTGGGATGTTGGGCCATTTCTTCCCGAGAGCGTTTTTTGTTATAACCTTCCAGGGCGTCGATCGCGTTGCCGAGAATATTCATAAACACTTGATTTAACTGCCCGGTATAACATTCGACCCGAGGTAAATCCCCGTATTCTTTAACAATTTCGATCGCGGGATGACCGGGTTTGGCTTTGAGGCGGTTTTGTAAAATTAACAGGGTACTGTCGATGCCTTCGTGAATGTCTACCCGTTTCATTTCCGCTTGGTCGGTACGCGAGAAATTGCGTAGGGAAAGGACGATTTCGCGAATGCGATCGGCGCCGATTTTCATCGAGTTGACGATCTTGGGCATATCTTCGCTCAAGAATTCGAGGTCGATTTGTTCGGCATAATCGGCGATCGCCGCCACCGGATCGGGATAGTGTTGTCGGTACAGTTCGATCAGATGCAGTAAATCTTCGGTGTAGCCATCGACATGAGAGAGATTGCCGTAGATAAAGTTAACCGGATTGTTAATCTCGTGGGCGACTCCGGCGACCAGTTGACCGAGACTGGACATTTTCTCGCTTTGGATCAACTGACTTTGAGTTTCGCGCAGTTGATTTAAGGCGGCTTCGAGTTCTCCGGCTTTCATTTGGGCGCTGACCGCCGCGAGGCGCGCTTGTTCGTACAGTTGAGCTTGTTTGATGGCGATCGCGAGGCGATCGGCCAACTGTTCGAGCAGGTACATTTCCGAAGACAGCCAACTGCGCGGTTGCTGGCATTCTTGAACCACCAACACCCCCCACAACTCGGCACCGATCGCGATCGGGACGCTCATGCTGGCGTGGACTTGCAGGTGCTGCCAGTAGGCGAGTTGGTCCGCATCGAATCCGGCGTGGCGCACGTTGTCGATCGCCCGCACGCTGCTATTGGGATGCTGTTGTAGGTATTGTTCGCAATAGCGGCAGAAATCATCGTCGGGTCGGACAATTTCGCTCAGGGAGGGGGTGACGCTGTTTTCTTCGACGACGATTTTGCCCGATCGCCCGGGTTGGAATTGGTAAATCGCCACGCGATCGCTGTCGAAGCAGGAGCGCACTTCGCGCACCACCGTCGTCAAGATCGTTTGCAGGTCGAGGGTTCGCCGGATCTGCTCGCCGATGAAGCGCAACAGGGATTCCCGTTCCATCGAAGCGCGGGTTTGGGCGTACAGACAGGCTTGTTGGATGGAAATGGCTAGTTGGTCGGCGACGGCTTGGGCGAGTTCGCGGTCGTGTTTCGACCAGTAGCGCACCCGAGAACATTGGTTTAAATATAAGATTGCGTGCAGGATGCCGTTCGCTTGCACGGGAACGACGAGGGAGGATTTGATCTCGGCTTTCTGATATTCCGGATTGTGAGTGCCGATGCGCGAGTCGGCGCTGACGTCGTTGACGATCGCGGGTTGGCGGTGCTGGATCACCCATTCCGAAATCGGTCCGTGGGTGTCGAAGTCGTCGATCGAACTGGCAAACGGTTCGCGGCAAGTTTCAAACAGGTGGGCGCGCCGAAAGGCGACATCCGGGTCGAGATCCGGGGCGAATAGCTCGCGATTGAGCCGTTTGAACGAGTCCAAACCGCGATCGCGATCGCCGTGGTTGGGTTGTTCGACCAGGTGAACCAAGCAGCGATCGATTTCGAGGGCTTCTAAAACTTGTTCGATCGCCTGGGTTAAAATCGTTTCGAGGTCGAAGCTTTGGCGCGTTTGGCTGGTAATTTGGTTGACCAGTCGTTCTCGTTGGGCTTGTTTTTTGACGCGATCGTAGAGTTGGGCTTGATGGATGGCGATCGCCAGTTGTTGGGCGATCAGTTGGACGAATTCGAGTTCGATCGCCGACCACTCCCTGGGTCGCGCCTCGAACCCGCCGATATAGCCGCATCTGCCTTCGGGAGATTCGACGGGAACGAACAGGTAGGCGATCGCCCCGAACGGCGTCGCCGCTTCCCCCTCCGTCTCCCCAGAACTCGCGATCGCCTCGCCGCGCTCGATCCCGGCGGCGACGGCTCCGAGGCGCTCGACCGGATAGCTACCGAGCGGGCCACTGGGGCGATCGTCGCTCCACCGTTCGCAGACGACCTGCACCGTCCGGGACTCCGGGGTATACCAAAAGAAATTACAGCCGTCGAGATCGAGTAACACCGACAGTTCGTTCACTGCCGTCTGCACGATCGCGCTAAAGTCTCGGGAGTTCCAAATTTTGCCGATCGTGGTTCGCAGCACGGTGCTGCGCTCTTTGGGGTCTTGAATCTCTGTCAGTTGCAACGGAGGCTCGGAAGATAGAGGTGGACGACTGGGAGAAAAAAGAAAAAATGAATTTAAGATCACGACACCACACCCAGAATCTTCGTTGTTGTCGCCAGTCAGAGCGAACTCAATGCACTCTCCCCCTTCTCACAGGATTTGATTTCTGTCTTGAGTTGCTCTTTGTTTATAGATTGAAGAGATTGATAAGGCGCTATCGAAAAATAATTGAACTTCAGTTTTAAAAGCAAATTTATGGTCAATCTTTTTATAACTTAGGGGAGTTTTAGATCGACAATTGTAGTCTATGTTACATCTTAAACTAACGACTCAATTTGTAATATTTAGTTGAAATTCAAGCCTGACAAGGGTTTTCGACCCTTTAAACGCATCGCCCATCCCGAGAACTGCATCGGAGGGGACGGTCAAAAATTTATACTTCAAGAGAAAAAGTCGATCGAAAAAGTATCTTTTAAGTCGGGAGTCTCCCCCCTCCCGACCGGATCGCTCCGTCACGCCGACAAGCGCTCTCGGATAAACAGACTGACACCGTCGAGTTGTTCTTCTAAGCCTTCAATACAAGCTAACGTATCGGTCAAATTGCCCTGTTTGGCCTGACTTTCCAATTCTAGGGCAATTTTCTGAATCGAGGAAGCGCCGACATTGCTGCTGGATCCCTTGATTTGGTGGGCGCCATCGGCGATCGCCCCCGCATCTTGACTTTGCCAACTTTGGCGCACTCGGACTAAGGTTTCCCGGGAATCTTCTAGAAAAGCTTCCAGGATTTCTCGTTGAAATTCCAGATCTCCTCCGGAAATTTCCTCTAAACGCTCGAAATCGAACATATTTTTTCAGTTCATGTGTACGGCAAAATTATCTCTCTTGAGGCACCATTACCCTTTAGGGGACGAGCTACCTATTGGACAAACCACCGGATTCGGGGTCGTTAAAGGGGCGATCGCCCATTGCCACCCCGGAGATCGCCCCTTTCTTCGATCGGTCATTTTATTGTAATCATACCCGCTTTCCCAGAGAAGCGCCCCCCTTGTTTTTCTCTCGGACCCTCCCTTTATTTGATACCAAGTAAGAGATAGAATGGCATTCGATCGGACGATCGCTAGTGGGCGATCGTCCTCAAAATTGTGACGGGAGAAAATTCCGGGGAGTTCCGTTGGCAGGCGCAGGGGATCGCGCGGGCTATGCCAAAATAGGAAAAGACTGCAACCCCCCGCGATCGAGGCGGTTCACCTCATCATCGATTTCGCGTCCGTTTGTCAATTGAGAACTCCGAGGAGAGGGACTGGTGAAACCCGATCTAGAAGGCTTACCCATTAGCAAACGACAGATCCACCAACTCAGTGGTGTCGATGCTGAAGTTCTCCTGCGACCCTCCATCGAAACCTTGATGACCCTCGATCTCGGGCCGGACGTTCCCTGGGTTTTTCGACATTTTTCGACGATCGTCGCCGCTTTTGTCGCGTTAACGCACGGTTGGGTCAGCAGTCAACTCGGATGGGGCGTAACGTACCAGATCTTCGCCTTCGTTATCGAACTCGCCGTAGGGATCGCGATCGCCAAATCGATCCAGTTTCTCTGGTTAAAATATCGACTGGGAAACTCCCTCATCGGGTTGCTCAAAGACATCGACCGTTATAATGCCGTTATCAAAACCATCGATATCAACGACCGACTCGAAGAAGCGGGAAATCCCCAAGTTAAATTAGAAAACCGCGATCGCGTCATCGAAGCACTCTATTTAACCCGAGACGATTTAATTCGCGCCTTAAAAACCGAACGGATTATGAGAAAAAATCGATATTTTATCAACCGCAATCCCGAACTATTTACCAATAACTTAACCGCTTTAACCGCACTCCAGGTCAGCGATCGCGCCACCGAACACGGGCGCCTACTCGCCGAAGCGTTAAATATTGCCCTCAACACCAGACAAGAACTGGCCAAATTATGCGATCCTCGCGATCGAAATTTAGGCTGAAGGGCGATCGTCCAATCGACCAGGCGATGAGCGGGAGTAACCAACCGTGAGACGAGATTTAGAAGGATTGGAAATTAGTAAAGGAGAACTCCGCCGCTTGTGTGGAGTTGCGACAGACGACCTCATTCGCTCGTCTATTCTTCAAGATCGTGAAAAAAAATCGAGTTTTTTCTATAAAGAACTGTTAGTCAACGGCAGCTTGACGGTCATTGTTTTTTTTGCCAGCTTGACCCTCGCCGATATTATCACCTGGCATCTTAAAGGCATGACCATCGATTTAGCCTTTCCCAACACGTCCCCTTGGGCAATTTTTATAACCCTCGGTTTGGGAGCGGCGGTTCTTTCCTTTTTTGTTCGCCTATTGTGGTTGCAAAACAACACTTATCACAGTAAATCCCTGCTCGGAATTCTCGACGATATCGATAATTATAACGATTTAATTCGGGCGATCGACCTCAACGACCAACTCGAAGATGTCGGCAATCCCGAAGTCACACTCACCAACCGTTCCGAAGTCATTGCCGCCTTAAAAATCACCCGCCGTCATTTAATTTCTGCTTTAAAAACCGAACGCATTTTAAGAGAAAACAAGACCTTTATCGAACGCAATCCCGAACTATTCGCCAGCAACTTGACGGCCCTCGAAGCCTTACAAGTCACCGACAAAGCCAGCGAACGGGGACGCTTACTCGACGAAGCCTTACAAATTGCCCTCAGTACCCAAGGAGAAATTCAAAAACTGCACCAACACCGACCGAGATATTAACTGTTGACTCCTCCTATCGGCGATCGCGCCTACCTTACCCCTACTATAGGGGATTTTTTTTGATTTCGCGCACCTCATCGAGTCCTCCCCAAGTTTTAACGCCAGCAGAAATGAGAAAATAACAACCGTTAGCAACATGGATTTCACATGAGTCAACCGAAAATTATCGTTCTCGACGACGACCCGACGGGTTCCCAAACCGTTCATAGCTGCTTGTTACTGATGCGCTGGGATGTAGAAACCCTATCGATGGGTTTGCGCGACGAGTCGCCGATTTTCTTTATCCTCACCAACACGCGATCGCTCACCCCAGAAAAAGCCGCCGAAATTACCCGCGAAGTCTGTCAAAACTTGAAAACGGCGATCGCCAACGAAGGAATCCAAGATTTCCTCGTCGTCAGTCGCTCCGACTCCACCCTGCGCGGTCATTATCCCATCGAAACCGACGTCATCGCCGAAGAACTCGGCCCCTTTGACGCTCATTTTCTCACTCCAGCCTTTTTTGAAGGCGGGCGAGTCACAAAAGATAGCACTCATTACCTGCTCGTCGATGGCGTCGAAACCCCCGTCCACGAAACCGAATTCGCCAAAGACTCCGTATTCGGCTACCGACACAGCTATCTCCCCGATTACGTTGCCGAAAAAACCAAAGGACGGATCCCCGCCCAAAACGTCGAACGCTTCCTGCTCGCCGACCTCCGCGCCGGAAGCCGAGACCGACTGATGCAACTGAGCGAAAACCGTTGCTGCGCCGTCGATGCAGAGACTCAAGCCGACCTCGATCGTTTCGCCGCCGACCTCCTCGCCGCCGCCAGTCAAGGCAAACGCTTCCTGTTCCGCAGCGCCGCCAGCTTGCTCACTTCCCTCGCCAATCTCGGCCCCCAACCCGTCGCCGCCGAAGATATGGCACAATTTGCCCGGTCGGAGAAACCCGGCGTCGTACTCGTCGGTTCTCACGTGAAAAAGACAACCCAGCAACTCGAACAATTGTTAGAAGATCCTTCCGTCGTCGGCATCGAAGTGGACGTATCTCACCTACTCGAAGAGTCCGACAAAGAACGGGACGAATTGCTACACGAAATCTTGGAAAAAGTCCGCCAAGTTCGCCAGTCCGGTAAAACTCCAGTGATTTATACCAGTCGCGAAGAATTAGTCTTTGATAGTGTAGATATTCGCCTGCAATTTGGCGCTGCAGTGTCCGCATTATTAATGGACATCGTGCGTGGTTTACCTGAAGATATCGGCTTTTTAATTAGTAAAGGCGGGATTACGTCCAACGATGTTTTAAGCACGGGTTTGGCGCTACAAACTGCACGATTACTCGGCCAAGTTTTACCCGGTTGCTCGATCGTGCGGACGCCGAAAGACTGTCCGAAATTTCCCGATTTGCCCGTGGTTCTCTTTCCCGGAAATGTCGGTGACAATCAAGGCTTAAGGACGGTTTATCGACGCTTGAGCAACCAAGGTTGAAGCATTTTTAGTCAAAGGTGGGGATAACCCACCTTTCTGTTAATTCTTGTTTGATTGATGGTTATCGATGGTTATGGTTTTTCTCGTCATCAGATCCATAATTAATCTGTCACAGCCCACGCGCTCTCTCGTTCAATTCCGATGGATTCATTCATTTTATAATCGGTTAAATTCGACTAAAATTGTAGTTTTTGTGCCAATTTAAGAATGAACGAACGCCGAACACTCGATCGCCACCAACAACGAATTCTAAATTCTCCCCAGCAAGCTGAATATTATCTGAATATTGCCGAAATTTACCAAAAACAGAATAAATTTGAAGCAGCCTTGCGCGCTTACGAAAAAGCGCTGGAAGTCTCTGCGAATTCTGCGGAGATTTCTCGGAAAGTTGCCGAATTCTATCAATTTTTAGGGAAGCGATCGCTGCAACAGCAAAAATGGCACGAAGCGATCGCCTATTTTGCAAATGCTTTTTACTTGAATCCCGCTTTAGAATCGCCAGACTTTTATTTTAATTTAGGAAACTTGTTGGTAGACTTAAAGCAAACAGAAACAGCCATAACTTGTTATCAAAAAGCTTTAAAAAGTAATCCAAACTCGGCAGAAACTTATCTTAATCTCGGAATCGTTTATCGGCAGATCGGACGAGATCGAGAGGCGGAATTAAATTATCGACAAGCGATCGCGATCGCCCCCCGACTCAGTCAAGCTTACTTCAGTTTAGGAAATCTCCTCAGAGACCGACAGCAACGCGAAGCGGCGATCGCTTGTTATCTAGAAACCTTGCAAATTGACCCCGATTTTGAAGCGGCTTATCTGAATTTAAGTTATGTTTATAAAGATCTAGGAAAACTGGGCGAATCTTTCGATTTTGCCTTGCATTTACTGCCCGAAAATATTTTAGAACCAAAACTCGATCCCGATCGCCCATTGTCCGTCATTCCCGATCGCGCCAATCCCGGCGATCGCCCGCAATTTCCCTGTCAAATGGTTCATCCTGCGGGAGTTATAAAATTCAAAAAACCGCGCAATGGCGATCGCCAATCGCACCCTTACTTTAAATGGAAAGAATATCTCTATTCTGCCAGTTTTATCGCCCAGTTCGATCGCGCCATTGTCTGGGGTTCCAAACACTTGAGTGCTATTTTAACCCGCGATCGCACCCTCGTCCTTCCCCTATCCCAAGGGAGTTCTGAATTAATTGCCTTATCGGAAAAGCTGCCCGAACCAGTAGAATTAAACGGGACGATCGCCTTTTTATCCGTTCGCGGCGGTCAAACTTATTTTCACTGGATGTCCGACCTCCTCGGACGGTTTGAATTATTGCGCGCGGCGGGGATAGACTGGCAAAGCATAGATCGCTTTATCGTCAACAGCACTCATTTACCCTATCAACAAGAAAGCTTATCTTTATTGGGAATCGACAGCGATCGCCTCGTCGAAAGTCGTCTCTATCCTCACGTCCAAACCGAACGATCGATCGTACCTTCATTACCGGGCGATCCGGGATTGATGACCCCTCGAACTTGCGAATTTTTGCGCGAGTTGTTTCTTCGCCATGCTCGGGTGAGTGGGACCGTTAAAAATATCGGCGATCGCCTTTATATCAGTCGCGAACAAGCGAGTTATCGGCGCGTGGTCAACGAAGGGGAAACGATCGCCTATTTAAGTCAATTCGGATTTGTGAAAGTCTCTTTAGAATCGCTCTCTTTTCGGGAACAAGTGGGCTTATTTTCCCAAGCGCGGGCGATCGTCGCCCCTCACGGTGCGGGATTGACCAATCTTGTTTTTTGCGAACCGGAAACCCGGGTCATTGAAATTTTTTCGCCGCAAGCGATTTCGATTAACTATTGGGCGATCGCCAATCTGCGCCATCTGCAATATTATTATTTAATTGGAAAAGATTTAAGCGAATTTTACCGCGATCGCCCTCAACAGAGACGACGTTATCCCCATCCGCTTTATGAAGATATTTGTGTGGATTTAGAAGCTTTAAGAGAGGCGATCGAAAGGGCGGATTGGGTCTGAGTTGACGGCGGTTCGCGACGAGGCGATCGCAATTTACGGGCGATCGCTGCCCTCGGACTCGAAAAATGACGTAGAATCCCTGTTAAGGATTGCCACCAGTATTTACACTTGCATGAGTTCCAATTCTTCCGTGTCTTCCTCAGAAACGAATCAATCTCAAAAGGGCGAGTCTCCTGACGCGATCGCCGAAACTGTAGCCGCTTCAGCCTCACAGACCCCAGAAACCACAGAAACGCCAGAAACCGCAGAAACTGCAGAAACCGCAGAAACGCCAGAAACCTCAGAAACTTCAAAAACCCCGGCGACCTCCGAGGATAGCCCCTCAGAACCGTCGGAGAATGAGGATTCGTCCACCGAGTCCACCCCTCCCGTCGATCCGAACGCGCAAGTCCGGTTTAAAACCGAAGAAGACGGGCGATTGCTGTTAATTTTGCCGCCAGAAAGCGACAAGAAAGAGGAAAACGCCCCGGTAGCGGTCACCTGGAACGAGATTTGCCAGCAACTCCAGCATCGGCTGAATGCGGGCGATCGCTTTTGGCAAGCCAACACCTCGGTCAACCTGCTCGCGTTCGATCGCCTCCTCGACGCGCGACAATTACAGACGATCTCCGAAGCCTTAGCCGACGCCAAACTGCAACTGGCGCGGATTTACACCACCCGGCGTCAAACCGCCGTCGCCGCCGCCACCGCAGGCTACTCCGTGGAACAGAAGGCCATGCCTAGCGCCTTCCAAGCCGGAACGAGTGCCGAAGGAAAAGCCCTCGCCGATCCCCTGTATTTAGAAACCACCGTGCGATCGGGTTTGGAAATCCGCCATCCCGGGCATATCATCGTCAATGGCGATGTCAATCCCGGGGGAACCTTAATCGCCGATGGCGATATCCTCGTTTGGGGACGCTTGCGCGGGATCGCTCATGCGGGGGCCAACGGCAACCATCGCGCCTCGATCATGGCCTTAGAAATGGAACCCACCCAAATCCGGATCGCCGATTTCGTGGCGCGGGCCCCGGAAACGCCCTCGCAGTTTTATCCTGAAGTGGCTTATGTTTCGCCGCAAGGCATTCGCATCGCGCGGGCTGTGGATTTTTCTAAAGCGCAATTCCTTTCTCAATGAAATGGAATCTGCTTGAAGTGGCCGAACAGATCGACAACTTCGATCGCCTCGCCTGTGCTAAATTGAATCGGCAAACCGTCAAATCGAGTTAGGATTAAGCTCGTCCGATCGCTCGATCCTCAGATCGGGGAACTTTCCCGCGCGGTCGGTCGGATTCGGCAGTCGGATCGTGAAACTATTCACCAGCAGTTTGATTGAGAGTCATCCTATTCCATGAGTCGCATTATTGTCATCACATCTGGTAAGGGAGGAGTGGGTAAAACCACTTGCACGGCCAACCTGGGAATGGCTCTGGCTAAAATGGGCCGCAACGTTGCCGTCATCGACGCCGATTTCGGTTTGAGAAATCTAGATTTGCTGTTGGGTTTGGAAAACCGGATCGTCTACACCGCCGTCGAATTCCTCGCAGGTCAATGTCGTTTGGAACAAGCCCTGGTTAAAGATAAAAGACAGCCCCGTCTGTCGTTATTGCCTGCGGCACAAAATCGCATGAAAGATGCGGTCACTCCAGAACAGATGAAGCAGGTTGTCGGTCAACTCACCGATAAGTTTGACTACATTTTGATCGACTCTCCTGCGGGGATCGAACAAGGATTTCAAAATGCGATCTCCGGCGCGAAAGAAGCCGTAATCGTGACGACGCCGGAAATTGCCGCCGTTCGCGACGCCGACCGGGTGGTTGGCTTACTCGAAGCCAATGGGGTTCGCCGCATTAATTTAATCGTCAATCGCATTAAACCTGCGATGATCGAAGCGAATGATATGATGTCTGTCGATGACGTTCGCGAAATTTTGGCGATCGGCTTGATCGGCGTGATTCCCGATGACGAGAAAGTGATCGTTTCTACGAATCGCGGGGAACCCTTAGTTTTAGCTGAAGAAAATTCCTGTTTTGCGCGATCGGCATTTGAAAATATCGCCCGCCGTATCGAAGGCGAGCAGGTCGATTTTCTTGAGATTGACGCCCCCAAGGATGGCTTTTTCTCGTGGTTGCGTAAAGTATTATCGGCTAAGATTATTTAAGGCTCTACCATTCCCCAACAGCTTCATGATTAGCGAACTGATTGAAAAGCTTTTTACTCGAACGGCGGCTGCAAACAGTCGCGAAGAGGTCAAGCGCCGTCTAAAACTGGTTCTGGCTCACGATCGCGCCGACCTGACCCCGGAAACGGTCGAAGCAATGCGCCAGGAAATTTTAGAGGTCGTTTCTCGCTATGTCGAACTCGATGGGGAAGGGTTGGAGTTCTCTTTAGAAAATAATCAACGGGCGACGGCATTAATTGCCAATTTGCCGATCCGACGGGTGAAAGAAGAGCGCAAGTCCGAATCGGAGGAAGCCGCCCCCTCTCCGGACGAACCCGCCCCGTCTTCGACCTGAGCGGGCGATCGCCGCCTCTCGCATCTGCCTCTTCCCCGTCTTCACATATCATATTTAAGAGAATTTGTCAAGGTATTTTGGATATTTTTGGATCTTTCCGCCCGAATTCCGGGGGCGATCGCTCTTAGTGCGGTCCGGCGAAAGGTAAAGTTCGGATCGTCTCGCACGCTTCCATATACCAACGACGTTCGTGGACGTAGTGCGCTTGAGTGACGTGAAAAGTGCCGTAGTCGCGATCGAGCGCGTCGGTAACAAAGTCTTGCAATTGCTTAAACGCCGTTTCGCCCATCGGATCGAGAATGCGTCCGAGGGAAATGTGACCGAGTTGAGATTGATGGGGTGAAGCGAAAGGAATCGCCGTTCGTAACTGTTCCCGGAGGCGATCGAACTCGCCAAACCCCCGCACGATCGCCGTTCCGTCCGGCGTCACCAACACCCCGCGATAGCGCACGGCGATCGGTGGCGTTCCCCTCAGAACCCGGGCCAACCGTTCCCCCGCTTCCCGTAACTGGCGATCGTCGAGACTCTCCGCCGGACGTTTGATGATAAAAAGTTCCCAGTGATACAACTGCGGTTTCACTGCATAAAACCGCGTTCCGGGCGGCAAAAGTGAGAACAATTCCGCCGCCACCGCCTCCAACTGCGCCGTGAGGGGGTCGGGAAGCGGCAACCCCGCCAAACAAGTCCAGACCTCAAATTGACGGGGAATTGGGCGTCCTGCTGTCAAGTCAAACAGCGATCGTGACGTTTCCAAAGATTCCAAGTCAAAATCTTTTGCTGCTTGCAATTGCTGGAAAATTGCGGCGTATCGGCGCTCTAAATTCATCTGTTTTGATGTTTGACGAGTGAGACCTTCCCGTGGCGATCTATTTTAAGACGAGTTGGAGAAAGCCGACAATGCTATAGCGATCCTAAATCAGTTGAAACAGATATAATATTTAGCAAGCAATCGGAATAGAAGTTTGAAAATGAACATTATTGATGAGTTGGATATGTTTATTAAAACAACGAAAGAGAGCAGAAAATTAAAAAGGGCATTGGCCGCTCAAATGATTCTAACCAGATAATCGTATCGTGAAATTCAACAAACCTTATAAGTCTCTCTTTTCTGAGCAAATGGAAAAATTAAGCGCTCTTTCAGGGAGTAGAGAGTTTAAAGCTTCAATACAAAGGCAGTCAAGGTTACTTAAGTCCAGAAATTAAAGCTCAAGTTATTAAATGATTAAGACAACAAGATTATTTAAGGCTAGGCGATTTGAAAACGGTATTTAGAACGAGAACATGGTATGGTTTTTAGCTCCAAACAAAGTTACTACTCTCTGTTTAAGAAAGCCGGAATTACCTGAAAAAAAAAGTCAAAAAAAGAATCCAGCTAAAGACAAGCGATTAGTAGAAGCTAAAAAGAAAGAAATTGAGAAGCAGTTACAGCATTTCTCAGTCTGCTGAGGTATGGCGGAATCTCTTGATTTCGGGATAGGGTTTAGTTTGATGTACCTCACTGGCTTAAAAAACCCTATAGATACCCCGAAATCCCCCTTAAAAAGGGGGATAGGGGGATCGGCACTGTACTTCATCAGACGCCCGAGTGCTGTAAAAGAGTGGGAAGCAGAAATAGAGGCTGGAAACCTTATTGTACTTATGTCTGATGAATGCCATCTTTTTTGGGGAGATCTATTGGGTTATGTATGGGGAAGAACAGATAGAAGGACAGAAATTTCCCTCAAAAATAAAAAAACAAACAAATTATGGCGCATTAAATTATTAAACTCATCAATTTATTCCTAAACAGGATCTAATAGCTAATAGCAAAAATACCATTAAATTTATTAAGTATTTGCTCCTTTTATGCCCAAAATATTTTCTAAACTGTCAAAAATAGTTTGCTTCGTTGCTAATAATAGGGCGCAATTGAGCGGGGTAAGGGTGAGAGAACTTAACCAGCGATCGCAAGTCTCGCTGACTGCCTCTAAATGCTGGCAAAGCAGATGCGGCGCAATTTCATTAGCACTTTCTTGCAAGACTTTAGGAGTCGCTTGCACTGGGTTGGCGAGAGTGGCGGCGTTGGCATCCTACCATTGGAAGATTTGATGGTAGCAGGCGATGTCTTCTAAGAGTTGAGTGAACTCGCCATCGCGGTGTTGAAGGACGCGATCGAAGTCGTCGCCAAAATCGGCAGTTTTGATAAACCAGTCTTTAGGTTCATCTTTGAGGGCGGTTTGTTCGATGTCCGCAGGTAAATCGGCAGCAAATTGGCGTGACATTGAGGCTTGGTAAATGTTGAAATGGGTTTTGAGGCTGTTGAGGAAAGTTTCACAGTTGGGAGTTGGTTTCGAGGGAGTGATGAGGGTATGGTTAGTTTTTTGCAGGAGGGTTTGGAGGGTGTCGGTAAGGTTACAACGCAGATCGGTGGATGAGGTGATTTGCGCGGGGTAGATGGGTGGGCGATCGAGGTAGATTTGTTGGAGTTTGTTCATGGTGTGATTGTGGGGTGATGAGGTATGGGAGGGGCGATCGCACCTTTTGGGAATGGCTGAGGTGCGATCGCAACAGTTGCAAGTCGCTATTTAATTAAATTGACTGTGACCTTTCAAGCGAGAATAAATGCCCAGTGCGCCAAATGCCAATAATGCGATCGGTGTACTGCCTTCCGGGACGGAAGTGGGAGCAGGAATCGCTTCCATTTTAAAGTCAGCTTGTTCAGTATTAAAGGCAATTTTGAGTGGAAAAGCGCTAGGATCTTCTGGATCGACAAGGGGGTTAATATCGGTGATGGCAAATTCGGAAACCCCGTGACCGAGTAAAGAGACAAAATTAACACTTTCCCCCGGACTAAATTCTCCGAGAATGGTATCGCCAACCGAAATGGTAAATAAATTATCGTCATCAATGGCGATCGGGAAGTCGAGGATGTCAGTAAACAGAGAATCCTCTAGCATGGTATAGCGAAATCCGTAAGCAGTAGGGGGATCGACCCAACGACCGGAAGGTACATCATCAAATATCCAAGTACCGGGTTCGGTAACGGTAGGCATCACAGGGTTGTCTTGAGTCCAACCAATATTTGCCCATCGTCGTCGCCATTCCTCCCGTCGTCGTTGTTCTTCAAGTTGTCGTTGCCATTCTTGCGATCGCGATTGTTCTGTTGGTTGGCGATTCGGTAAACTGTCATTCAGTAACACACGAGAACCGTTGGTATGGTAAGTCCATTGATTGCTGCCACTGGTTATGACTACTATCCAACCACTAACTACTACTTGGGTACAGAATATTTCAGGTCCGCTAATTCCCATACATCCATTGGGCCAGGTTACACGAATAGCGCTCTCAAGTTGCAATTCGGAAATGGATAAGCTGGTGTCTTCTGCTGCTTGTTGAAGAATGATTTGTGTTAACGCATCGGATAATGTTGCTTCCGACACGGTTTGGGTTTTGGCTGTATTAGCAGTAAAAAGATTGAAGGTGACAGATAAGCTTAAAATGGCGGCAAGTTTGAGCAGGGGGTTTTGAGAGTTAGAAAAGATTTTCATTGTTTTTCAGAATGCTAGATTTTTCGGGGTTCGTTTTGGACTTTGGGGATTGCATCGTTGTTGATGCAGTGGTGGGAATTTTTTTAGAGCGTGGTTGCGGGAAGATGCGCGATCGCACTCTATGAAAAAGAGGCGATCGCACTCTGGAAAATTCAGGGTATATTTCAGGAATTACATCTAAGAACCCTTCACCCAACCAGTGCCATTACAGCGAGGACATTGAGGTTATCGTTTACCATCAGGGACAGAAATACGTCCTTTTCCGTGACATTTTGGACATTTTTTTTCAGCTTTTCCTTTTTCAGGTTTGCCTTTGTCGTAAGGGTGTCCTTCAGACATGATAGTTTCTCCTTTAGTAATGGGCGATCGCCCCCAAAAAAGCGATCGCCCACCAAAAACGATCGCAGGAATTTTTTTAAGGTTCATTCAATTTTGTTTTGGCAATTAACTCAAAGTCCCTCAAAGTCCCCCCTTTCAAAGGGGGGATTTAGGGGGGATTTTTCCCCGAATACATTCACAAACTCCATCAAAACAATTCATTACCTCATCATTGGTAAAACGAACCACCTCCAAGCCATACCCCTCTAAAATATGAGTTCGCTGTCCATCATAAATAATGCCTTGTTTGGTAAAATGACTTTCCCCATCTACCTCAATAACTAACCTCAGCTTGGCACAATAGAAATCAACAATGAAATTATCGATGGGTTTTTGCCGCCACACTTTGAGAGGAAACTGTCTTAAATAGTCCTGCCACAATTTACGCTCGGCTGGGGTAGGATTTTTTCGCATTTGTTTCGCGGCTTCGACCAGAAGAGGATTATAAGGTAAAAAATATCGTCCTTGTTTTAAATGAGGCATGAGCTTTTAATTAATTGGTGATTTTTGGATTTTTATCCCCCCAACCCCCCTTGGGAAGGGGGGCTTTTTAAATTATAGTTTTTTTAGATTAATCTAGCACGGTAAACAGCGATCGCTCACTAAAAAACTTCGTTTGTAGTAAGGACTTTAGTCTTACAAACCCATCGCCTTCCAGGGGACTCAGAAACCGGGTTTATTTTCGGGTGACACAGTTAACTTCCGATATCCACAGTAGAAACCCGGTTTCTTTGCTTGATTTTTCGTGCTATCGCCCCTCAAAAACAGCTATTCGGTAGGGTGTGTTAGCGGGGAATTAACGGTTGCGAAAGTCGCGTAAACTTTATTCCCCGCGTAACGCACCACAAGGGAGTTGATAATTGGAAATTTCGGTGCGTTACGTCGGACTTTTTAATTGACTAATTAAGTTTAAAATTTATGACCGACTAACGCACCATACCACTAGAATTTAATGTAATTTCTAGGATTTTTGGGTACGCCATTCACGCGAATTTCAAAATGTAGATGGTTGCCAGAAGAGTTACCTGTACTGCCTACATTGCCAATTACTGTTCCAGCGCTTATATAACTTCCTTGCTGGACATTAACATTTGATAAATGAGCATAACGAGTTTCTGTTCCATCACCATGATCTATCTTGACATATTTGCCATAACCATCATTCCATCCAGTACCATTATAGGCAATAACAACCTTTCCACCTTTAGCTGCTTTTATAGGAGGAGTATTGTTTCCCGTAGACAAATCTATACCCTTATGAGTCCCGCTAATTGTTCGGGGAGTCCCAAATTCGTTCAATGAGTAAATTGCATACCAACTACCGGCGAGGGGATTTTGCCAAGATCCATTACCAGGATTAGAATTACCAGGCGGGTCAATATATTTACTGTTGGACTTGGGATTTCCGTTAATATAAGCACTCGCCACCCATTTATTTGTGCCCTTAATTCGGAACCAGCGATTATCCCATTGCTTGGCAATTGGATCCCAATGAGAAGTGCCGCGAGACCAAGCATCAAAAGTTAATGGCGTATTGGAACCATAAGAACCGACACGATTATAGTTCGTTCCCGGCCCACTGCGGATGTTAAGGGAACTGACCACTGACATCACTTTGCCCGTGAAATCGGTGGGACTTCCCCCGTTATTGTTAGGGGGATTGATGTACTTACTATTGGATTTGGGATTGCCGTAAATGTAAGCACTCGCCACCCATTTATTTGTGCCTTTAATCCGGAACCAACGGTTATCCCATTGCTTGGCAATTGGATCCCAGTGAGAAGTGCCGCGAGACCAAGCATCAAAGGTTAATGGCGTATTGGAACCATAGGAACCGACACGATTATAGTTCGTTCCCGGCCCACTGCGGATGTTAAGGGAACTGACCACTGACATCACTTTACCTGTGAAATCTGTAGAGGTAGCAGTCGTCTTAGGTTGGGAAACTGGAGAAGAAGTAACGGGTTTACCCGTACCTGTTTGATAATTGACAGGTAGATACACGACCTGGCCGACTTTTAAGCGTCTTGCTTCGGCAGCAGTGAAGGTAGTCCCATCAGCTTTTTTAATTTCTCGCCAGCGATTGCCGTCACCTAATTTGCGTTGAGCTATAGCCCAGAGCGTATCCCCTGATTTGATGATGTACTGTTGGTTTTTTCCGGGGGTAGCTGGAGGCGAATAAGAAGTATTTGTATCGGAATTCACCTTGTTTTTAACCGAGCCTTTGTAGCGGAAATAAACGGGGCTTTCCGAACCAAAACCCTGACTCACACCCATGTTTTTACCATTGGTTGCTCCGGCTTGGGCAATTCGGACATTAGACCCAGAACTACCAGGGATGACAACTGCAACATGACCGACCGAAGACGCTAAAACAACTTGACCATTATTAGCACTAGAAACTGCTTCAGCAGCACTAATTTTCTCCCAACTTCCATTTCCACCTGCATTCATAAAGTTGAGTAATCCTGCAGCACTGAAGGGTTTATTGGGAGTATTCGTTCCATAAATTGGATGGGGTTTTGTGTACGAACCAGCACTGCCTCCATATCGAGGAATAGGGACGCCCAACTGGTCTAAAACATCGGCTGCGAACCAGTTGCAAAAAGTTTCTTTAACTCCATCACCCGTAATATCCCGAGGAAGATAGTACCATTGCAAGGGATTAACCTTATCGACTGCATCAAGAATGTGCTGCCCATTATTGCTCGGTGGCGTCGGAGTTGGAGTGGCTGGTGCTGATACTTGTCGTGGAATCAGTATTTTTTGACCCAGATAAATCAAGTTGGGGTTAGCAATACCATTTTTCTGGGCAATAAAGTTGTAATAAAGAGCAGAACCATTCCCCATTGTATTTAGCGCGATCGCACTGAGAGTGTCTCCTGATTTAATGGTGTACGACTCCCACTGATAATATTTCCCTTGAAATTCAGTGGAAGCAGCACGTTCAGTTGGGATGACCTTCCCTTCCCCACTCCAGGTATCTGGAATCACAGTCGCTAAAACATCATGTTCTTCCCCCGTGGTTGCTTTAGCTAACATGACAGCTCCCGCCATATTCAGCAAACCCGCACCCGTTTCACTATCCCAATTCGCATCGTTTAAATCGGTAGCCGTATCTTTGACAATTTCGATGACTTGCCGATAGCTGAGACTGGGATTCGCTGCCCAAACTTGGGAAATTGCCCCGGTTACTTTCGCAGTAGCAACGGAAGTTCCGGCCATCGTTCCCAGACCATCACCCATTAAAGATAACTCGGGATTATCGGTCGTTCCGCCCGGAGCCATGATATCTAAACCCCGTCCGTAGCTGGAATAATTAGTGCGTTCAAAAGCTTTGGAATTGGCAATTTCATCGTTGACTCGTTCGGCTGCACCGACAGTGATAATATTGTCAAATTCTTGCGAAGATTGACCCAGCGCCGACATCACTGCCCCATCATTTCCTGCTGCAACGACCAGCATCACATTATTTTGTCGTGCATACTCGATCGCCGCTCGTTCCATCGGCGTAAACTCATAACGAGTTGTCACATTCCCCTCAGCATCAATCTGAGTTAAATCTAAACTCAAATTCACCACCGCATTCGGTTGTCCCGACTCCCGCGCTGCATCGACAAACTCAACTAACGATTCTGCCCATTTCCCAGAACCAACAGCCCGTCCCGCCCAAATTGGCGCAGTATTGTTAATCCCATCAATGCCGATTCCATTATTTTGGGTGGCGGCAAGAATTCCTAAAATATGAGTGCCGTGTTCGTTGCCTTCTCCTGTCGCTAAAGTGGGGTCATCATCTCCATCAACGCGATCTTCTCCCCAGGTAATCCGCGAGTAATCGAGATCGGGATTATCCCCACTAAATCCCGTATCAATAATACCGACTAAAGGCTGATTTTCTAAGGGAAAATTAGGCTCGATCGCCCGTCCGCTAACAATCGCCTCCGGTGTGGACTTGACGACCCATTCTTCTAACCGAGAAATCGCCGTATTCGCTCGGTCTTCAATCGCTTCAGTCGGATTTTCTAGACCTTGAGAAATGACACCCAAACGGGCGATCGCCGTTTCAATACTGCCCGTATCGGTGAGGTCGGGATCTCGCGATCGCTGCTGCAAGACCTCAATTAAATTATCCAGGCGATCGCGCAATTCACTGCCACGATTTTCAACAGTTATCTCACGGATTGATTCCAACGATTCCAAATTAGAAAGGTCGGCAGGCGCGATCGTTGGGGGAGGCGTTATAGCAGGTAGCTCTACCGACAATGTCGGAGTTTCAATCGTGTTAACCTTGTCCTCTTGATTTTCCAGATCTACCGTTGTATTTCCATCCGAACTTTGTTCGATCGCCTCCGAAGTTTCCGTCACCGAAATCGGAATGTAAATTTCATCTTCAACCCTCTCGATTTCAGGCTGATTTTCGTTAGAATTAGATAACTCTTCAGCGCTGTCTAAACCTGGCTCACTCCGATCGACGGTTTCTACTTCCTCACCCTGGGAAGCTTCAACAGAATTGCTATTTTCAGAAGATTCATCGTCCAGATCGTCGGTATTTTCCGCTCCAATCGGTTCGTCATCACTCAGACGAGTGGGTAATAACGGATCGGGATCTTCAGTTTCGGGATCTTGCTCGTTCGAGTCTTGAGAATCAGCGATCTCTGTTGTTGGTGTTGCTACAACCGTTTCCCCCTCTTCAGAACTAGAATTAGAAACATTCTCTTCAGATTCGCTATTCTCAGAAGTTACACTTTCTTCTTCTATCCCTTCATCAAAATCATTCTCGGTTGTTTCATCGGTTTCTAACTCATCGTTGACTTCTTCAGAACCCGATTCTCGATCGTTCGAGTCTTCCAAATCGGTCTCGAAATCTTCCTCAAAGGTTTCCGATTCCGATTCTCCAAATAAGTCTTCTAATTCGGCGATCGCCTCGTCCAGATCGTCATAATTAACCGTCGGTTGTTCGGGAGTGATATACGGCTGGATATAGTCGATCAACGCTTGTCCCATATCACTCGTGCGCCAATCCTTCTGTGGATCGACCACATCATTCATGTGAGCTGCAACGCCTTTCGCTCCTCGCACTTGGAAGATAATATCGTTGTAGTCGCGATCGGTACCCGCATCGACGCGCAAATCTTCCCAAGCAAAGGCACTTCCATCTCCCGTAATATCGGCAATTTGGCCGACATGATACTCGTCATCGGGATTGGCGGTGGCGAGGGAAAATAGGGGACGACTGGCACCACCGATCGCCGGATCGTTCGCCACGCGCTCGATCGCCCCATTCGGCACCATCATGAGAAAAAACTTGTCTCCGGGGCGCATGGCAAAGGTTTTCACCCCTTGATAATCCCCCTGATTCCACTGGCGTTCGCCCAGAGATGTATGAAATTTGGCTCCTTCGGTGCGATCGTCGATCGCGATGTGACCCAATTCCGACTCACTTAAGGCACGACGAGCCGCCTCTTGTATAAAATCGACCGAACCCGGTTCGTACTCTTCCATTCCGGACAAACTGACGATCGCCACCTGTCCCTGATAGCGTCCGCCATCGAAGAGGTAGTCAATACCGACCTCACCGCTTTCATCCACGGTAAAAGTGCCTACGTCAAAATTAATATCGGACTCACTGATATTGGGATCGACAACGGGATCGCTCTCACTTTCTCCGGTTTCCTCCGTCGCAACGTCCTCCTCGGCATGATTTTCGGTCGTATCGGTCGATTCAGCTTCGGTCTCTTCCTCGCCGTTGTCCGAACTGTCCTCGGTGTTGACTTCCTCATCATTTTCAGTGAGATTAGCTTCAGTCGGATCGTTTAATTCGGCTTGCGTGTCCTCGTTGCTGCTGTCGGAACCCGCGTCACTGCTAGCTTCTTCATGTTCTGCTACTGAGTCATCGGCGCCGGATTCGGTAGATAAATCGGTTTCATTATTTTCTGTACTATTATTTTCTGTATCGTCAATTTCGGTACGATCGCCCGTCTCATCTCCATCATTTTCGGCGATCGTCTCTTCTCCTTCGTCGCTCTCACCTTCTCCTTCTTCCGAGGATTCGCTAACCGTCTCTCCAGCCATTTCATCAGTTTCACGGTCAGACTCGACAGAATTCTCGGACTGATTTACCGCTTCAGTGGGAGCATCATCGCTACTATTTTCATCCTCTTGTTCGTTCACCGTAGAATCGCTGGATTCCCCAGAGCGATCGTCTGCTTCCGTTTCGGAATACACCCCATTAGTTGGGTTTAAATTGCTGGTTTCCGACTCATTCTCGGCATCGGAACGATCGTTATTTTCTTCGGATTCGGTAGTTATTTCGCGATCGCCTTCCTCGATTGTATCTTCATTAGATAGCCCGGAGTCATTCTCTTGCTCCTCAGATTCTTCCGAACTATTTGACTCTATATTTTTATCCTTATTCTCATGAGTAACAGAGGTTTCATTTACGGTATCTTCGTCAGCTTCTCTGTCAATCCCCGGATTAGTAATAGGATCCCTTTCCGCTTCTTCTGTCAAGCTTGATGTCTCTTCACCAAAAGGTTCTTGGGTCACCGGATCGCGATCGGAATCCGTCGTTTCTTCATCCGTATCTGTCCCAGGAGATGAACTAGTTTCCATTTCATCCCATGAGGTTGCCGTCGGATAGGGATTGAAATTCTCGTTAGATTCTCCATCAAATCCAGCGCTTTTAGTGAATTGGTCTTCCGGTTCACTCGATCCGCTACTGGTCGGTAAAGATGAGAGAGGATCTTTTGGCAATCCATCCAGTAAAGGATCGCCGCCAAAATTTTCTTGGATAACATTATTGGTAGATGTACTATCGAAAGTCATGAGAATAATCCTTTCTGTGGGAAACCATTCGGAAAGTGAATTGGCGCAAACCCTAGCGGTCTAACGATCTCGAAAGCTCGGTAACGCTCTTGTAATCTTTATTGGGATCGTCGCGGGTAAATTATGCAGTCGCTAAAAAATTAATCAAAAAAATTTCCTGAACTTGAAGGCGCTCTGATTGAGGGGTTGTGACAATCTGTGACTATATGTGACCCTGGATACATAAAAAGCGTCGAGACTTCAAGCGAGTACTGCTATTTACCTTCTTGAGATCGGGATTACCTAAATGGGTGAAATTAGCATAAGAGAAAAGCGCAGAAAGCCGATACTCATGGAGATTGGCAATTAGATTGGCAACTTGATGGGTGCTTTTGCTAATCTAATTGGGTACGATAGGGGTGAGGTGCGTTCGGCGATCTTGAGTTATGGCGTTTCCACCTGGTGTGTCTCCTGAAGAAAAATTTGTTAAAGCTGTCGCAGAGTGGGATCTAGACAGGCTGTATTCCGATTTGACTTTGGCTAAAAAAAGGTGGTCCCCTAGTTCTAGATTGGGACTAAGTGAGTCCGAGAGAGAGCATTTGTTGGGATTGCTGTCTGGCTACAGTCCAGAAGAAATTGCTCAAAAACTGGACAAAGATGTGGGTGGACTGCTAACAACGTTGAGTCGAACTTTATATCGCTACGCTGAAATTCTGACTCGCCGGGAACCTAAAACTCGCATTTAGTCCGGACGGTCGAACCCTGGTTAGTGGGAGTTGGGATCGCACGGTGAAGGTTTGGTCTTTTTCAATTTAATTTTGGGTTAAATTTGAGTTGATTTGACCGACTAAACGATTGGTGACAATCCGCTTGACGCCTAATTCTCCTAACTGGCGAACGATATCCGGGTCGTCTACAGTCCAGGCGACAATTTCGACCCCGGCGCGATCGCTGGCTTCTACTAATTGAGGATTCGCCAATAAAATCTTATACAAACTAATTATGACGGTATTTCTAGCGGAAGCGGCTTTAGCTAACTCCTGTTGGTAGCTGTCGGCGTCGGCGACGATATAACCGAGGGTAAAATTATAATTGCGTTGGCGGACGCGATTGACGAAAGATTCGTTAAACGATGAAATAATACAGCGCGTTTCCCATCCTTCTCGGAGGAGGAGGGCGAGTAAATCGTCGATTTGGCGATCGCTCCAGTCGCAGTGAGGTTTGACGTCGAGATAGAGATGTTTGGGTAGGGAGGCGATCGCCGCTAACACTTGTGAGAAGGTGGGAATCCGTTCTCCGGCGAAGCGATCGCCAAACCAGGCGCCGACATCTAACCCTTGCAAGACCGCGATCGGAGTTTCCCTCACTTTATCCGGTTTTCCCGCAATCCGTTCTAAGGTTTCGTCGTGAATGACCACGGGTATGCCATCGGCGGACAGTTGCAAGTCTAACTCGATCGAATCGGCGCCTTCGCGGAGGGCGCTGGAAAAGGCGGCGAGGGTGTTTTCTGGTGCGATCGCGGAAAAACCGCGATGGGCGATGACTTCAAATTCCACAATTAAATCCCCTACAATAATCCCATTTATTGTACGTAGCGGAGGGTCTGATGTCGCCATCGGGTGCCGACGAATACGATCGCGTGCGCGCGAAACTGCGCGAAATTTGGGGATACGAGGATTTTCGACCGCCCCAAGGGGAAATCGTTCGCACGTTGTTAGAGGGACGCGATGCGGCGATCGTGCTGCCGACGGGGGGCGGTAAGTCGATTTGTTTCCAACTTCCGGCGCTGTTACAAACGGGCTTAACCCTGGTGGTGTCGCCGTTGGTGGCGTTGATGGAGAATCAGGTGCAGGAATTGCGCGATCGCCGTCTTCCCGCCGCCTTATTACACGGACAACTCGATCGCCGCGTCCGTCGGGATACGTTAAATGCTATAGAACGTAACCGCTTGCGCTTGTTATACCTATCCCCGGAAACTTTGCTCAGTCCTCCGGTCTGGGAGCGTTTGTGTCAGCCCCAGGTCAGAATTAACGGCTCGATCCTCGACGAAGCCCATTGTCTGGTGCAGTGGGGCGATACCTTTCGTCCGGCGTATCGGCGCTTGGGGGCGGTTCGTCCGGCGCTGTTGAAAACGAAGCCGCCGGGAACGAAAATCGCGATCGCCGCGTTTACCGCAACCGCCGATCCCGAAGCCCAGCAAACGATCGCGACGGTGTTGGGGTTACAACGCCCCCGTCAGTTCCTCTACAGTCCCTATCGAGAAAATTTATACTTAGCGTTAAAAGTGGCTTGGACGCCGCGCGATCGCCGTCAGAAGTTATTCAAATTTATTCAAAGTCAGGGGAAAACCTCGGGATTGGTTTACGTTCGCACGCGGGGAGACAGTGAGAAACTCGCCCGGGAGGCGAGCGCACGCGGGTATGCGGTGGCGGCGTATCACGCGGGGTTGAGTGGGGAGGAACGGCGGGCGATCGAACGGGGTTGGATCGAGAATCAGTTGCAATTTGTGGTCTGTACGTCGGCGTTCGGGATGGGGGTCAACAAGCCGGACGTGCGCTGGGTGGCTCACTTTCAGGCGCCCGCCTTACTCTCGGAGTACGTGCAGGAAGTGGGACGGGCGGGACGGGACGGACGATCGGCGCGGGCGTTAACCTTAGTGAGCGAATGTACTGGGTTGCTCGATCCCGAGGACAAACAACGGCGAGAATCTGTCAGGCGCCAGCAGCGAGAGATCTTCAAGCGATCGCGACAGTTGGCGAAGCAGTTCCCGCAGCAGGGGGAGGTCGAGGCGATCGCGCGGCAGTTTCGCGAGGGGGCGATCGCCCTGTCGGTACTCCATTGTTGCGGAGGGTTACAATGGCGAGACCCGTTTCACTATCAGCTCGTTCCCGGCGGCGGTTCCGGTCGCGGCGTACCCGCAATCGATGCTACGGGAACGATGGCGCGTTATGTTAAGTGGCGCGGTTGTCGCTGGCAGTTTTTACTCGCCGCCTTTGGTTTCAAGAGCGAATCGGCGGTTATGCATTGCGGACATTGCGATAATTGTTTTCCGCATAAATTCAACTCTAGCTAAAAATAACTAACGAATTTTGTGGCGATCGCCGAAGTCTTATTTCAAGATTTCTCGACAATTTTAAAAAATATAAAAAAATCGAGATTCGATCGCCGTACCGTGGGTGAGATCGCCCTTAGAACTGATTTGACGTACCGCAATGATAAGTTTTTGTCAAGATTTCAAACAAGTTTGTAACACTTTGAAGAAAAAATAAACTGGAGAGGGGTAAATTGAGGGTCAAGCTAGCTCAAAGAGGAATTTGATTTTGTGTAATTTGTTGCTGAAATCGCAGAAAAGTTCGGCTTAAACTATTAACAAGCGGTTAAGAGTTGGATTCGTGTTAAACCAATCGGCAGCGCTTGGACAATCCCACACCAATACCATGCAGCAAGTGGGGAGATACCGAGGGACTCACGCTCGCATCTGTCAAGCGGGAAGTGCCTTGTGGAGAGTTTTAGAAGATTCCTCAGACGGGTTGTTCGTCGTCAACTTGGAGTCGGAGAGCGCTTCAGTCTGGGTCGATTGTCGGTGCGGCGATCGCGACCCGTTCCGATTCGTGTTGGCCAATCGAGCCGGTCGCGAACTGCTCGGATACCGCGACCGCACGGGAGAGTGCACGCGCCTGGGCGACTGCTTGCCCCCGGCGATCGCCCATCGACTGCAACAAGCCCTCACCCGGTGTCTGAAAGAACGCACCCGGGTCGAACTCGAACTGGTCGGCCCTCGCCACCGCCGCCAACCGACCGAAACCCTGCACGTCCGCCTCGAACCCGAGATCGGCCCGGGGGGCAAAGTCGTGCGGATTTTCGGGTGGTGTCAGGCGATCGCCGCCCCGGGGCGGCGCCCGGGACTCGTCAGCGATCGCGCCCTCGCCCATCAGATCGCCGTCGCCGTAGCGGCTGCCCCAAACTTGGACGATGGATTTCATCTAGCCTTAGAACAAATCGGCAAAACCCTCGGCTGGGACTACGGCGAAGTTTGGACGCCGAGGAGCGACGGCAGTCATTTAGAATGCGAGCGAGCCTGGTACCGCAGCACCCGGGCGCTGCTCCAATTTCGTCGCATCGGCGAAAAACTCACCTTTCCCCCCGCGATGGGATTGCCCGGACGCATCTGGGTTTCGCAACAGCCGGAATGGCATCCCGATGTCTCTCAAGTGAGTACGGCAATTTTCCATCGTAGCCAATTGGCGAAACGAGTCAAATTAAAAGCGGCGGTCGGCTTGCCGATCGTCTTTGAGGGTCAAGTGCAAGCAGTGTTCGTATTTCTGGGGTACGAACGACGCGAAGAAGACCCGCAAACGTTGCAAACTTTAAAGGCGATCGCCGCCGAATTGGGATCGGTCGTTCGTCAAAAACTGGCAGACGATGCCCTGCGTCAAGCCGAGCAAAAATATCGAAGTTTGTTCGAGAACGCCGTCGAGGGCATTTTTCAAACGACCCCAGAGGGAAAATACCTAACGGTCAACCCCATGTTAGCTAAAATTTATGGCTACGATTCTCAAAGCGAACTGATTGGCGAGATCGAAGATATCGAGGTGCAACTCTACGTGGATCCGAACCGTCGCAGCGAATTCAAACGGCTATTGGAAAAACACGATGCGATCTGGGATTTTCAATCGCAGATTTACCGCCGCGACGGGAGTATTATTTGGATTTCCGAGAATGCCCGTACCCTGCGCGATTCCAACGGCAAAGTCATCGCCTACGAAGGCACGGTGAAAGATATCAACGAACACAAACAAGCCGAAGAACGGTTTGCCGCCTTAGTCCAGAACTCCTCGGACATCATTATCGTTCTGGAAGAAGACGGAACGATTCAATATGGCAGTCCCTCTTTAGAACGAATTGTGGGCTACGCTCCCGAAACTCTCTGCGGTCAAAACCTGTTAGATTACGTTCACCCTCAAGATCGGGCCGCCCTGCAAGCGGTGTTCGACGATCGCCCCACCCCCTCCCCGTCCCCGGTCGAGGCGATCGAATATCGTCTGCGCCATGCGGACGGAAGCTGGGTTCATTTAGAATCCGCCATTAACAACCGCTTAAACGATCCCAACATTGGCGGCTGGATCGTCAACTCCCACGACATCAGCCACCGCATCGCCACGGAAAACGAAATCCGCCACCGCTTGAGCGCCCAAGAAGCGCTCTCGCGGATTTCCCGCTTGTTCGTGACCGCCCAAGACCCGGACTGGAAAGCCCTGCTCGCCATTTTGGGCAGCGCCCTCGGCGTCGATCGCGCCTACATTCTCCAACTCAACGCCCAAGGTCGTTTGATGGGCCACCCCCACTGCTGGCCGTACCGACAAACGGAGGGATCCCCCGCCAGTCCATCCCTGCTGCTGCCGGAGTCCTCCCCCTGGATTCTCGGTTGCCTGCACTCCGGTCGCCTGTTGCGGATCGGCGATCGCGATCGCCTCCCCGGAACCCGTCACCTGGAAAAAAGCTTACTCGAACGTCACCAGATCCGCGCCCTGATCCTGATCCCGATCCACTCCCAAGACGGCAACCTACTCGGCTGTCTGGGCGCCGATCGCACCGACAAGCGCCACCCTTGGAGCGACACCGACGCCCATCTGCTCCAAGTCGTCTCGGAAATGCTTTCCGGGTACTACCAGCGCAAACAAGCGGAAATCGCCTTGCGCCAAGCAGAGCAGAAATATCGCAGTATTTTCGAGAATGCCGTCGAAGGCATCTTTCAAACCAGTCCCGACGGCCAATATCTCACCGTCAACCCGATGTTGGCCAAAATTTACGGCTACGACTCCCCTCAAGAGTTGATGGCGTCCCTGACCGATATCGAACACCAGCTCTACGTCGATCCCGACCGCCGCGCTTATTTCCAACTGCTGATGCAAGAACGGGACGCCGTGTGGAATTTCGAGTCGCAAATCTACCGCAAAGACGGCAGCACGATTTGGATTGCCGAAAGCGCCCGACCGATTCGCGACGAGGCGGGCAACTTGCTCGGCTACGAAGGCACCGTGGTCGATATCACCCAACGCAAGCAAGCCGAACTCGAAGTGCAACGGCGAGATCGCCTCCTGCAGGGGGTCGCCGAAGCCATGAACCACCTGCTCACCGAAACTCGCCACGAAGCCGCTATTTCTAAAGCCCTAGCCACCCTCGGCGAAGCGGTGGATGTCGATCGCGTCTATATCTGTCAGTTGAAAAACGGCATCCGCTCCTTTCCCCAACCGATCGCGATCGCCCACGGTAACGGACACGGCGCCTTTCCGCGACCGGACGCCGGGCCCTCAGAAAACCCCTTCAATACGATCGCCCAAGTCAACGCCGACGAGGCCCGCGATCGCGAGGGCTGGGAATTTTATACTCAGTTCGAGTGGACCCGAGAAGGTGGCTCGCGCCTGTGCGGCGATCGCTGTTCCCTGCTCGCCGAGCGCCGCGCCACCGCCGAAGCCCTATTCGCCGGAAACGCCGTCACCATCGCCGCCGACAACCCCCCCATTCGCGGAGATCGCCACTTCGACGACGATCCGGCCCGCTCGTTTCTGCTCGTGCCGATCGTCCTGAGCGATCGGGTCTGGGGCTATATCGGCTTTGACGATCGCGGCAACACCAACACCAGCGCCGCCGATCCGACCGTTCGCCGTTGGACCGAGAGCGAAGAATCGATCTTGCTGGCGATCGCCGGAAGCCTCGGAGGCGCCCTCAAACGGCACAGCTACGAAGAATTCATGCGCCACCAAGCCTATCACGACCTGCTCACGGGCTTGCCCAACCGCCAACTGCTCGACGATCGCCTCCCCCTGGCATTGGAAATCGCCCGCGAACGCGGACACCAACTCGCCGTCATGTTTCTCGACCTCGACCGCTTTAAAATTATCAACGATACCCTCGGTCATGCCGTCGGCGACGAACTGCTCAAAAGCGCCGCCCAGCGACTGCGCGGTTGTCTGCGCGAAGAAGATACCCTAGTACGCTGGGGCGGTGACGAATTTATCCTCATCCTCGATTCCCTCGTCGGCGAACGCGATGCGATCCACGTCGCCGAACGTCTCTTAGAAGTGCTGCGCCCTCCCTTCGAGATCGACGGACACCAACTCTACATCACCAGCAGCATCGGGATCGCCCTCTACCCGCGCGACGGCGACGATGCCGAAACCCTGATTAAAAATGCCGACATTGCCCTCTATGAAGTCAAACAACGGGGACGCAATAATTACCACGTCTATACCTGCGCTACCAACGCGGAAACCCCCCACTTTTTGATTCTCGACAACTACTTACATCACGCCTTAGAACGGGAAGAATTTGCCCTCGAATACCAACCGATTTTCGACACGCGGTCCGGCAGCATTTGCGCCGTTGAAGCCCTGCTACGCTGGCACCATCCCGACCTCGGACTCGTCTCCCCTCAAACCTTCCTCCCCATTGCCGAAGAAAACGGGGCGATCGTCGAACTCGGTCAATGGGCCATTCGCGCCGCTTGCACCCAAACCCGCGCTTGGCAAGACGCCGGACTCACCTGGGTTCCCCTCGTCGTCAACCTTTCCACCCGCCAGTTTCAGCAAAGCGATTTGGTCCCGATGTTAGTCGAGATTTTGCAAGAAACGGGATTAGACCCGCGCTGGTTGGAATTGGAAATTACCGAAATGACCGCCATGCAAGATGTGGAACTCACCGCCCAAGTTTTAATGAAACTCAAGCGTGCAGGGGTTTCCCTGTCGATCGACGATTTCGGTATCGGTTACGCCTCCCTCAACTATCTCAAACAATTTGCCTTTCAAACTCTCAAAATCGATCGCTCTTTCGTCGGTAATTTAACCGTCGATCCCGCCCAAAAAGCAATTGTCGCCGCCACGATCGCCCTCGCCGATGCTTTGAATATGAAAGTGGTCGCCGAAGGGGTCGAAACCGACGCGCAACGGGAAAGTTTGCAAAGTCTCGGCTGCGATCGAATGCAGGGCTATCTTTTCAAACCTCCAGTCAGTGCGGAGGCGATCGCCCCTTTACTCGTCCCGCAACTCCCCCGACCGTCCCCCTCGTCCTAACCCGTCGCTCTCCCCGTGGAATGACACTCGCTGGAACTCACAGGTAACACAATTTCAAACTGCGTTCCCCACCCCGGTTCCGACTTTAAATTGAGTCGTCCGCCGTGTTTTTCTTTGACAATTTCGTTACTGATCGCCAACCCCAAACCCGTCCCTTTTCCAACGGGTTTGGTCGTGAAAAAATTCTGAAAAATACGCTGTTGGATCTCCTTGGGAATCCCCGGTCCGTTATCTCTGATGCAGACCGACACCCAGGGCTGACTGTTACTACTCTCCCGAATTTTCGTCTCTATTTCGATCCTCGGCTTCCAGGATGAATTTTCTGGGGACGCCGCTTGCGTAGCTTCTAACTGGTCGAGCAGCGCGTCGATCGCGTTGCTGATAATATTTGTAAACACTTGAGACAACTGCCCGGAATAACACTCGACCAACGGCAGTTCGTCGTACTGCTTGACCACTTCGATCTCGTATTTGAGGCGGTTTTCGAGAATTAACAGGGTGCTGTCGAGACATTCGTGGAGGTCCGCAGGTTTGCGAGTGGTTTCGTCCATGTGGGAAAAGTTTTGCATCCCCCCGACCATTTTCGTCAGCCGTTCCGCCGCCACCCGCACCGTACCGAGAATTTTGGGCAAATCTTGTTTTAAAAAGTCGAGATCGACTTCTTCTTTTTTTTCGACGATCGCCTCCGTTTCGCGATCGATTTCTCCTTCGTAAACTGCTAGTAAATCGAGCAAGTCTTGGGAATAATTGGCTAAAAATCCCATGTTTCCCCAAATACAATTAATGGGATTTTTGATTTCGTGAGCCAGTCCCGCCACCATCCGACCCAAACTCGCCATTTTTTCCGTTTGAATCATGTGGGAACGAGTTTGTTCGTGGAGCATTTTCGTCGTCAATTCGTGGATTTGCGATTGAGCGACGAGCAGTTGATGAACGTCGAGCAAGCGATAATCGCACGAGTTCAGTTGGACGACGATCGGTTCGTAGAGCAGTTCGGGCGATCGTTCCAGCGATCGCCGCGCCGCCATCACCACTAAGGTATTACTCGGGAAAACTGATAGCTCGGTCTCGACGAAATGATATAACTTTTCAAGGGGTCTTCGGGAAAATAATTCGATTCCATAAGGACGACTGAGGTGTTCTAAAAAACGACGCCGCGAAATCATGCCCACGAACTTTCCGCTATCTTTTAAAATCGCTCCAGGCATCAGAGGATTGTTAGTAAATTCTTTGGCCAGTTCCTGACCGGGTTCGCCAACGTCAATCTCAAACTCGTAAAGCGTCAGATCTTCGAGGGTCGATTCTAAGTGCAGGTCGCGATTAGACAAATCGTTCCCCCGCGCAGTTGATAATCCTAAATGCTTGTCTGTCACGGCTAACATGACCTATTCCCCCTACTTTTTAAGTATAGACGACAACGTTTTACTCTCGTAATAATTTTACAAGAATGTTAAAACTTCGAGCTTAAAAATATTTGCTATAGAGGGATTTACAAGAAGATAATCTATTGTTAACCTAATATTAACCGAGCTGTCTGTTCGCTAATATCTGGTTTTCAGCATCGATCGTTATTGTTGGTTGCCCTTCCCCTTACAACAACGGCGAAATACCACCAGTATTTATTTAAAAGTAATTATGATTTTCTCTATTGTATGGGTTCTTTGCTTAAAAGAAAGTAAATTTTATGTTAAAAGTCAAGATTCTTGGCAAAAGGTGCCATCAATTTCACTACAAAATCCGTCGGATCGTTGTCTCGTAAGGGATCGATCGAGGTGGGTTCGATCGAGCTTCTATATTGGGCGCGATCGCCGGATCGATGGCGATCGAAAATGAATTTTAAAAGTTCCGATCTTTGAAAAATAGAAGGTTAAAATACCGGGAGACGGGCGATCGCCCCCTTGCATTGCCCCCTCGAACAGTCACGCCGGGTGGTGGTGCGATCGCCCAAAGCCAGCGATTTGTCGCAACGCGGCGATCGCGCCGTGGGTAGGATCGAAGGATCGCGATCGTCCTTCGCCGACCGCCGCCGCAATCGGGACGATTTCCACGACGCTATTACTGTAGGCGATCGCCTCGAACTCCCTCACCCGTTGCGCCGTCCAGGGTAGCTCGCACACCTTTTGACGTTGAGCGTGCAAGGTTTCGAGGAGGTGCGATCGCATCACCCCGGGCAAAATCTCCGCCCCTAACGGCGGCGTATACCAGCATCCGTCCCGCCATCCCCACAGATTCCCCGTTGCCGTTTCCAGCCAGTTTCCAGACTCGTCAACGAGAATTGCTTCCGACAGCCCCCGCCGTTTTGCTTCTTGCAACGCCAAATAACACGGCAGGTAGTTTCCCGTTTTATAATGAGCCAAACTGCGCCGATATCGCGGCCCCTCCGCAATCCAAGCGCCAATTCCCCGGCGTTGGCGTTCCTCCAAATCCGGCGGTAACTCCCGTCCGGTAATCCATTCCCGTCCGTCGGGAAAAATCGCAAGGCGCAGAACCGGATAAGCGGCTATCATGTTCTCGGCTCCCAGGCGAACCCGTTCCCAATCCGGTTGCGACCAGTGAAAAGCGGCGACGGTTCGTTCCACCCGCCGACAATGGGCCTCCCACTGGGTCAATCCCGCATCGAGGGAGCGATCGTACACCCGCAAGGTCGTAAACGCCGTGGCGCCGTAGAGCAAACCGGGATCGGCGATCGATAACTTTAAGTTTTCTGAAGTATTTAACTTCCCGTCATACCAGAACATATTAATTACTTAAATAAGTATCTCCATTCAAAATATAATTTATGGAAAATAGCAATTTAACGAGTTACCTAGATTATCTCAATAAAATTACAGGTTCTAATATCGGTTTAGACTTATCCGATCGACTCAGTTACATTTTTGAAAATACCGATTGGGACGAACCTCATTCAGGTGCAGATTTTAATAACTTTGCCGTCATGGCCTTAGTCGAGGCAGAAGACTGTGAAAACTCTGGGATGCGGCAAATGTATTTAGAAATGGCGATCGAGGCATTGCAAGAAGGAATAGATACACATGACGACCTTCTCTGTCAGGCTCATTTTGCCCTCGTTTTAGTCATGACTGGGGAAAAACATCAAGCCATGCAAATGGCTTTTTCTCTGTGCGTAGCTAAAATTCATGATTTTTATGAAGATCGAACACAAACACATCCCGCTCTGATTTATCTTCCTTCTTCTAAATGTTTGCTGAATATCGATCGCAGCAATTCTATAATCCTCAAGCTGTTATTAGCTCAAAATTCTGAAACTCAAGGATTTTTGCTGTTAATCGAAATTATTTGCCAATCTCAGACCATTTTTTACAACGCCGCAGGATTGAGAATTCTGCATCTCGCCGCTCAAATTTTTCCCGATCTCGTTTCTGTCAATCTCAAGCTCGGTATCGCCAGCTTGATGAATGGTCAGCCAGAAGGAATATTGTATTTACACCGCGCTCAGAAAAGCCTTTCAAATAATCCATCAGTGTTGCAGGCATTATATTTAGCTTACCGAGATTTAAAAGATGCCGATAAAGCAAGTTTTTGGCTCGAATACGCACGAAAATTCGCTCGGGACAATCCCAAAGCTAAAGATTGGCTGTGGACAGATGTATCGGTTAATACCAACTTAACTTATGTTTTATTTGATGATTTAAATATCGCACTAGAGCCGAGTTTTAACAGCATTGCTACTAGTGTATTAATTGCTGAAAAAGATTGGTTTGAGTCAGAAATGGAGTTTTGGCGAACTTCGTTAAAACCGGGAATGACGGCGATCGATGTCGGTGCAAATGTTGGTGTTTATACCTTCAGTGCCGCTCAAAAAGTAGGATCTAAGGGCAAAGTTTTAGCAATTGAACCTTTTTCAGGTTGCGTGCAATGCTTACAGGAAACCTGTAGGATCGATCGGCTCGATTGGGTCAAAGTTATTGCAGCAGCAGCGAGCGATCGCCCCGGAACAGCTCGCCTATCTCTGTACTCAGCTAGCGAACTCAATCAACTGGTTGCAGACGATTCTAGTGCTTTACAACCTGGTGCTTTTGAAGAAGTCGAATGTTTGACTTTAGATAGTTTAATCGAATCCGAACAGCTCCAGCAAGTAGATTTTCTCAAAATTGATGCGGAAGGTCACGAGTTATCTGTACTAAGAGGTGCAACTCGCATTTTATCTGAGTTTAAGCCAATAATTCTTTATGAAAATATTGCAGGAAGCAAAGGGAGTAATCTACCTGTAGCAAAGTATTTAAGAGAGCATGGCTATCATCTTTTTTATTATAAACCTTATGTAAATGAGTTGGAGTCTATTGAATCGACCGAAGAGTTCAATCACCAGTTGAATATTATTGCCATTGCCAATGAGAATAGTTAATTGCAGGCAGTTCACAAAGGATTGACAAAGTATTTCAAGTAGCAACTTCAGATAAAATATCAATAATGAGGAGTTTTTATGGCAGTCTTTTTGAAGAGTTTAAAAAAAAGCGGACATTTAGAAAAAGTATACATAACTATTTGTAATGTAGGCTCTCGCAAAGTCAATCAGCAAGATGACTATGCTACCCAAGGCTGGGAAATTTTTGCTCCTCGACTGAACATTTATGGATTTGATGCAGATCTTGATGCTTGCGATCGCGCAAATAGTGATTTAAAACACAGACAAGTGAATTGGAAAGAGAAACATATTCCAATTGCTTTAAGTAACTCAGTTGGTTTATCTACGCTTTACGTAACCCAACATCCCATGTGCAGTTCACTCTATCCACCCAATGAAATTTATCTAGATAGATTTACTGGACTTCCAGAATTAGTAAACTTGGATTTCAGTATCGAAATTGAAACAACCACCTTAGATGATGTTTGTATTACTGAAAAAATTAGCGAAATCGACTTTTTGCAAATCGACGTTCAAGGTGCAGATCTTCAGGTTTTAGAGGGGGCATCAAAAATTTTGTCTAAAAGCGTTCTTACCATTCAAGTTGAAGTCGAATTCTCTGAACTATACTCAAATCAACCATTATTTGCTGATGTAGATATTTACTTGAGAAAACATGGCTTTACCCTCTTTGATTTAACCAAAGCCTATCGTAGACGCCGACATTCTCCAATTCATTCGACTGTTCATCCAGGACAACTACTCTGGGGAGATGCATTTTATTTCCGCGATCTTATTGAAGAAAATCTCAATACAGACTTAAAAAATCCTGAGACTATTCTAAAACTTGCTTGTATTGCCGATGTTCTAGAGTTTTCTGATTATGCCTTGGAGTTATTAGAGTATTTAACCATAAACTATGGAGACGATCCAAATTATAATTTTGCTTCTGATATCATTCAAAGCTTATCCCAATTCCCAGAATTAGTAGATCGGGGGTTAAATTCATTACCAATCGTTCAAAGAATTTATAAACTTTCAAATCTTGATAGTATTGAATAAAACTACGAATAGTACGAATTGATTTATTTTTTTAACTATTTCACTTTTGCAAAAAAATATCCCACATTTGTTCGTATGCTTGCTCCATATTCCGAGTAAATTTTTCTGCATTCCATAACGGCGCTGTTTGGCGCGATCGCAACAACCGCCAGGAAATATCTTTTCGTAAAGCCGGATCCTTACCTAACCTAACCCCCCATTCTACATATTCTTCATCGTTCCAAGCAATCCCCTCCGTTATCCCGGCATTTACCATCATTGTATAGCTGTTACGCGCTGCAAATTGCTCGCCGACTCGGGTTACCAAAGGAACACCCATCCAAAGCGTTTCTAAAGTAGTGGTTGCTCCGTTATAAGGATAAGTATCGAGTACCACATCAGCAATCCCCAAATTGGCGCGATGAATCGCTTCCGCCGAATCTCGCGGGACAAAAACTAGGCGATCGCATGATACACCTTCTTCTTCTGCAAGCTGAATGAAGAAAGTTTTAATCAGTTGGGGATCGGCCAAACCTTTAATCAAAAAGTAGCTATTCGGAACTTCCTTGAGGATTTTCATTTGCAATCGGGCTGTATGGGGATGTCTCTTATAGCCCCGTTGAGCACTATAATAAATGACTGCATCGTTCGGAACTCCCAGGAGATCGCGCCGCAATGTCGGTACGCCGATCTCAAATCCATCGACGGCAATATACGTTTGTGGTAATCGCCAAATAGTTTCGCTGTAATAGTCTTGCGCTGATTCCGGTAAAACATACGGATCGGCAATAAAGTAGTCAATCGCTGGAATGCCTGAAGCATCCCACCCTAACCAGGTTGCCTGAACTGGAGCAGGTTTTTGAGCCATGATGCCACAGCTAATATCGAGGGTAATACTATCAAGATCGACTAAAATATCGATTTTATCTTTAGCAATCTGCTCGGCCATTTTGAATTTATCAATCGTGTAATGCGCTTCAGCAACATGATTGAGATACCATTTCTCTAAAGGAGTATTTTGATAATCCTTATTGGTAAAATAACCAACAATATAAAAACGTTGGCGATCGTGATGGTGGAATAGCCATCTAGCTAACCAACCCACCGAATGTTCTTTAAAGCAAGCAGATAAATATCCAATTTTAAGAACTTTCTTGCTTTGGGGAGGATTGTTATAATAAAACTTTCGTTGTAAATGCTTCTCCTGAAAATTCGTAGAGTGATTTTGAGAATCTATCAATATCCTCTTCTGACAAAAGTCAGAGATTTTATTTTGTATAACTCTATTAATCTTAGGGTTATCTTGGATGTAAGGAGCAAAGTAAAACGAATTAACTAACTCTAAGGTTAATGATGAATTCATATTTTCTTGATTAGAATTAAACCATTCCCTTAGTAAATCCTGCTGTTTTTCAAAGAAACTTAAAGTTTCTGGATTTGCTCCTCCAGCACTCATCAAGCACTTAATTACTAAATAAGTAACAAAAACTTTATCAGCCAAGCGATCGGTTAACTCAAAACATAATTGAGCTGTTTGTATTCCTTGGACATAACGTCCAGCTTTTTCACAAAAAGCCGCTAAAGCACGCAAAATCTCTAAGTTGGAACGATCTACTATTAAGCAAAGTTCTGCAAATTTTATAGCGATATCTGGTCGGTGTTGCGTATATGCCAAATCTAAACTGGTAGTGAATAAAACTTGAACCAGAGGATTCGGATTAGGCAGTAAAGACAAACTTATTTCTGCTAATTGAAATACAGCAGGATGAGATGGAATATACTCTAACAGTTTATTTAAAGTGTCAGTTAGAAGATTGGTGTTTAATTCACTCAAATCATCGATACTTATTGCTTTAGTAAGATCGATTACTCCCCATTCTTCCAACTCGTCCCCGGTAAGTTGCTCTTGTTCAAGAGTCGCTTGAACAAGAGCTAATAGATTGTTGAGATCGTTAGGGTTAATTTCTCGAATCTGCTGACGGATGAGCCAGACAGCACGGTATTCTTTCGTTTCTTCTCTCTGTCGTGCTTCAAATTCAAGGATTTCAAGGATTTCTTGAGTCCATTTTTCGATTTGTGCAGCGTCCGCCTCCATCATCCCGACAAGCCAGGTCGTATGAGCTTCTGAAACTTGTTCTGCTAATAAAAGAGATAAACCCAAATACCAGTAATTTGAGTGAATCTCCGGTCGATCGTTAATTAGTGTTTCATAAAAATTAATCGCTTGTTTATACTGCTTTTCTAGCAAATATTGATATCCTCGTCTTTGCAGCTCTTCAAAGTCACCTAGCGCTCGATCTGAAACCATTGTTATCCATTTAAGTAGACAACTGTAAGAAGGAAAAAAAGAAAAACAATGACTGTACCAAAGAATAAAGAGTGAGCAACTAGAGTACTCACTCTTTATTCAGCTAATCAAAACTCAGCGTAAAATTACTAACATAAACTAGATATTATTCACCTAATTTAACGTCATCACCACAATCCCCCGTATCATCACCACCTTTGGTAGCCGTGATTCCATCAGCATCTTGATCGGGTAATTGAGATTCACAAACAATTGCACGAGCGACAGTCTCAGTTACTCCATCTTGCTCTAGTTCAATGGTAAAAGTATAGCCTTTATAAGATTTCAGCTTGGTGTCTCTTCGGTTAGCGAGATTGTTAGCATCACTAGCTTCCGAACCACCACCATCAATGCTATACTCATAGTTCGTGGTCTGCGAAGGAATCCCCAAACCTAACTTACCAATCTGATCGGCAAAGCCAGGTTTTTCTAAGTTATAAGCTTGTTGAGCGCGGTTCATGGCACCAATGTTGTTACGGGCTTCAACCTGCTTGGCTTTATTGGCTTGGCTGAGCAACGAAGGTAACGCAACAGCTGCCAAAATACCGATAATGATAACAACAACGAGAAGTTCGATCAGGGTAAAGCCTTTCTCTTGCTTTTTGTTGTTGAGGTGTTGGAGGAACTTCGCTTGAAAGTCGCGCTTCATAATTAACGTCTCCTTGAGGTGTGGGATGGTCGATGTCTAACTCCTGGATATAACTTACCCACACCTTTTCCATTTGATATCACCCCCACTCAAAAATTTTTGGCTTCGACCTAAGCCGAATTCTCCAAAAGCGCGTATAGAAACGGTTCTAAACTGCTCAAGAGTTCTTTGACTTGCTCGAAAGCACGGTTTTCGCTGGTTGGTTCGAGGGTGACGGGGTCGATGGGCCGGGTTTTGAGGGCGCGTTGTGCAAGATGAGAGACGGTTTGCGCTCCCTCCCAGAGAGGAAGCAGACAGGAAACGAGGGTGCTTTCCATGAAAAAAGTATTCCGGGTTTGAGTATTGAGGTACTTGCTGCACTCAAATGGTCTTTGTTCCTCGATGCAGCGAACTAAGTCAGTGCGTACTTCTTCTCTTCTGAGTTGGGGGTGGAGCTGAACTTTCGCGCTTTTCCACTGAGCGTCCGTCCAATTCTCAATTGGAACAAAGGGCTGTTTCCAATCTGGATGGGCACACCAAAAATCGAGTAAGCGAGAGGGACAATGCAGCAGTTCGACGAAGCGTAGCTTGTCTTCGATCGCCAATTCTGGCAAGCTCATAGCCAGGAATGCAGGTAAGTCATCTGTATCTTGAAAGAGATCGAGGGGTTCCCAGTAGCGCCAATTGACCATACTGACAAATTCCAGGTCGGCACCTTGGAGAGCTTGGAACAGTTCAGGAATCGTGAACCCTTTATCTCTCTGGAAGAGATAATTCATGAAGAACCACTCTTCATTATGTTCGTGTTTTGTTTTCCAGGTCTGCGATTTGAGCTGAACGTTATCCTTGAGAGATTTCATCAAGTCGCGAACGATACCGACTTCCAATTTTCCTGGGTTTTCATCCATTAATCCCATCATTTTGAACAGTTCTTGAGCGCGGTAGAAGAAGACGCGCTGTATGGAACTGTGGAGATTTCCACGAATTAAACCCTGTGGGTTGAGGACTGCTTTTAAACTCGATAAGCCCGAGACGAGATCGTCGAGTAAATATAAAACATCATCACAGTTGATATAATCGAATGTCATGCCTAATGTGGGCAAATCCTCGATCGCCATCACGAAGAATTCGGCGCGATCGCCTTTCCCGTGATATTCTAAACGCTTTTTAGCCAGATCGATCGACTGTGCGGATAGATCGATGCCGACGATCTTGGCTTCCGGGTTGGCTTCTGCGAGAGCGAGCATTTTGTAACCACTGCCGCATCCGACATCTAAAATTACTTTATTCCTACGATCGATAACTTTTTGATTCCTGAGATAAAAAGGAGTCGTGATATCGTGTAGAAATAATAAGTTATAGTCTGATTTTGGACTTTTTTCTAAGGGCGTTCTTGGATAAGGCGAACCGTCGAATTGCTGTCTGATTTTTTCAAGGTTTTCTGGATCGAGCATTGGTTTTTAGAAAGTTGAAGGATAACAAATATCGATCGCGCGCGATCGATATTTCTACGGTGCTGTTCGGCCAATAAACAGAGTAGGGACACGACATGTCGTGTCCCTACAATAAAGCTTATCTGGTGCGATGAATTGATTTTTTTTGAAACGGAACACAAACCAACGATCGCCGAACGTCATATCACTATCCGATTCAATTATTGGGCAGCAAGTCGGCTTCGGGAGTCGTCGCATCCCCACCCCCCTCACTCTCTGCTGGCGGGTCGGGGAGTTGCAAGTTTTCCGGACTCGGGGGTAAGCCGAGGGGATTGAGGCTATCCGGATTGGGATTTTCGGGAATTTCTCCGGAACTGGGGATGGTGGCGAGGGCCACCCGATCGCCTCCCACTTCGCGCAACAAATCCAACACCTGCACCACGTCATTGTAACTGGCCATCTTCGACGCATACAGCACCAACAAGCCGTCTGGTCTGGCTTTCTTGTAAGCGCGCAACCACTGACTGAGTTCCTGACGATCGCGCGGTTGGTCGTCGATGTAAGTCTGTCCGAAACGATCCACGCTGACAATGAGCATTTCGCGCATTTGGGCGCTTCCCGTTTCCGCCTGGGGCAAATCGACGTTAATCGCTTGCTGGCGGGTAAGCTGCAAGGCGGCGAGCAAGAAAAAGGTCAGAATGCAAAAAATGACATCAATCAGGGGAATCAGTTCGATGCGAACTTCTTCGTCGGGGGAATCGAAGTTAATCTTCATCAGGTCAACGAGTCGGGAGGGAAGTGGAAACGAACACTAGAACCACAGGCGATCGCAGCCGATCTCCATCAGTCCTACTCTGGACTATTGGAACGATCGACTTTACCCGTTTCCTCAGCATCGGGAGGCGGGGGAGGGGGTTCGCTCAGACCGAGATCGCCATCGCCTCCCATTTTATAAGATCCCTGGGCGATCGGTTCCGGCGTCCACGGCGCTACCGTCGGCGCCGTTTCCGGCGAAGAATGAAGAACTTGAGACCAGTGCTGGCGGTAGAGCAATTCTAATTCGCTGCCGCACTTGCGAAACACCTTCATCTGAGAAAACAAGAACGCCTGAAACACCCGATAAAACGCTAAAGTAAAAATCGCCACCGCCAGACCCGTCGCCGTACTGATCAGCGCTTCCCCAATCCCGAGGGTGACCCCTTGGGTGGAAGCCGTACCGATATCGCCGATGCGGATCGATCCGAGGGAATTAATCAACCCCCACACCGTCCCGAACAATCCCAACAACGGGGATAACGCGATCACCGCTTCTAAAACTTTATCTCCCCGCCGCATGGAAGCCAACTCGTCATCGGCACTGGCTTCGAGGGCCAAGCGAAACACTTCCGGATCCGGCGTTTCCAGTTTCAACGGCGCGTAGAGAAACCGTCCTACTGGGGTTTTGCGCGCTTGTCGGGCAATTTCGTGGGCGACACGCCAATCGTAGCGGGCCGCTTCCAAAATTCGGTTGACCAGTTCTTTTTCTCTGCTCAGAACCGATCCCCAAAACCACAGGCGTTCGATAATCGTCCCGAGCGATAAGATCGACAGAAATAGCAACGGCCACATGGACACGCCGCCTTTCTGAAAAATCTCTTCAACATTCACGCGCTTCACCCTCCTCTATCAAGACGGTTCCCTTCTGTGACAATCGGATCTCTTTAACCCATCTATCCTAGGGTATTTTGATTCCATTCGTTCACAATGCTTTACAAGGGCAGCGCCACGATTCCGAAAATTTAGAGGAGTCGATCGCGCCGTTCGCCTCTCCCCGCGCTGTCTGAAGGATCCATACAAAAACGGAGCAGCGTCTCTCTCTTCAAGTCAGACGCTGCTCCGATCGAACCTAGAACTACGATTCCCTCGTCGAAGGGCGAACGACCGGAATCGAACCGGCGAATGGTGGAACCACAATCCACTGCCTTAACCACTTGGCTACGCTCGCCATCGCGTTAGCTACTATAACATACCGATCCCCATCGATCTACCCTTTTTTCGGAAAAAACGAAATTTTTCCCAAGGCGGCAGGAATAGGGCAGACATGGTTACCCTGGAAAGGATGGGTTCGCTAACTTGGCAAAAATCGTGTCGCTATGAAATACGTGCATGGGATAGCCTTACTCGGGGGGGTGGCCACGATCGCCCTAGGCGCCGCGATGGCGATCTCCAATCCGGGACTGGATCGCTACAACGAATACGCCACGGACGAAATTACCGGATATCTTCGAGAACAAGGCTGCGATCGCGTTCCCATCGCCCGCGATCGTTGCGAGTCCCTCCTCGATTCGGCACGCCCGCAAATTGGCGAAATCGTCGAAGAACATACAGAACGAGCCAACTTTTTCGTTTTCAGTCTTTACAAAACTGAGTTTTCTCCCCAATTTTTGCCCTTTATTCCCTCTTACGAATTAGAAACCGTTGGCGCTTTCAATCGTTTTTACACTTATCGCGCCGGATCGGGTAATTAGACTCAAATTGTTCGGTTCATTCACTGGAAGCCGGGCGATCGCACGTTCCTTTCACGAGTTCTTTTTCCCTTCTATACAGACCCTTCTATAAAGAAATATTGCACAGCCGAGGGCAGCCCTTGGCGATCGCCCCTCGTCTACTATAATGCGAATAGATAAAAAAGCCATAAAAATAAGCCATGCAACGACCGAGACCCCAGACGCCAATCCACTCTAAACTGACTAATATTCCTCGAAATAATACCGAAGCGGGAGAGCAATTGGAACTTTATAAACTGCTCACGCAACGCCAGCGCATCGAGCAAGAAATGAAGGTGATGCAGCAGCGCCTTCAGGTCTTAGAAGAACAATTAGAAGTCATCGATCGCCACATCGAAAATAGCGAGCAGAAAGCTCGGCAATTGCGCCAATCTTCCTCTTTGTCATCGGGAAAGACCGCAGTTTCTCAACGGTCTACATCTTCTAAAACAGGGGGAAGTCAAGCACCGCCTCACTCTAGAACGACAGGGTCAAATTCTGGCGATCGCCCCCGTCATTTTGAAACCTTTTATCTGGACTATTAATCGCTGGATAAACCATCGCCGATCGCCCCAAAATCGCATCACATTAGGTGGGAGAGTCCGGGCTTGCTTCCCCAGAGGACGATTCGGACGGGGGGCGATCGTCCGTGCTGAGTTCGACGGGGTTGGTCGTCAGCGATCGCAACGATCGTACTTCTGTTTCTAACTGGTTCAATCGTTCTTGTAATTGTTGATTTTCCGCGATTAATGCTTGGGCTTTACTGCTGAGATAGGGGTCGTTTTCCCACCAATTAATCCCCATTTCTTTTGCTTTATCGACGGAAGAGATTAACAGGCGAATGCGGATGTGCAGCAGTTCGGTGGTGGCGATCGAAATTGAAATATCCCCTGCAATCACGATCCCTTTATCTAAAACTCGTTCGAGAATATCGGCGAGGGAGGAGCTTTGGGTAGAAGTCGCGATCGCGCGATGGGAGGAAGAGGGATAATTTTTGGGTTGGATGGGGGTAGAAGACACGATAAGTTAGAACGGGTAAAATGGACAAAACAATCGCCGGATTTACTAAATTTTAACGAATTGTTCGGGAGGATTTTTCGATGCTGACCGAGGACTTGAATTCGGAGATGTTATCGATCGCAGTTCGGGTTCGGCGTGGCGCACGATTCGGCGACAAACGGATGCTTTTAACTGATGGGTTCGATCGCGGGTTTCGAGAGAACGGACTCGGCGAGCATTTCCCTGGTTTTATTCTTTTTTTACTATAGATCGGGTTCGACTTTTTTGAAATAGGGAATGGCTAAATTGCCAAGGGAGTAGAAACACGGACGATCGCGCGAAATTAACCGTTTTTTGGATAACGGAGCGATCGCGAAGCGGTCGATCTAAAATCTCTAGAAAATTGCCAAAAGATCGGCGAAGCCGTACCGAATACCGACGGGAATTCGGCGATCGCTAGGGCGGGAAACGATCGGGGCGATCGCCAGAATTGTTAATGTTTGTAATGTTTTGGCTAATGTTTATAGACAGGTGCAGCCAGTAGAGCTACGATGACAAAGAATAGACTGACTCGCCAGCTTCCAAATTTTATCAGTCAAATTCACATTTATAAATAGAGTGGCGATCGTGTTAGAGCGGCTTCATTCGGGCGATTTGCAGTTAAAAGTACGGGATCGAAGTAACCGAAATTTGCCAAAATAGAGTAAAATGAGAGCTTGAGTGTTCGGGGGAGCGATCGTCAAGAAAACTCAATAACGCGGATCGATTATTCCTCCCGTCGATTGCACGGCAACGGCAAAGGGAACCGGGCAAAATCCGCAAAAACGATCGCCCCAGATGCCAAAAATCTATCCGCTCGAACCGATTCGATTGGATGGGACGGGTCGAGCTATATAGACTGGGTTTAGCAGATCGGGGGAAGCAATCGAAGAACTGAACCACGGGGATTTTTCTTCAAAGAGAAACCTCAAATCGAGCTTGTGAGCGAATTGATAAGGAGCAACTATCATGGCTGTTGAAAAAGTTAACTCATCTTCCAGTTTGGCCGAAGTGGTCGATCGCATTTTGGATAAAGGCGTCGTGATCGACGTATGGGCGCGGGTTTCCTTAGTGGGGATCGAGCTGCTGGCGGTGGAAGCGAGAATCGTGGTGGCCTCGGTGGAAACCTATTTGAAATATGCTGAAGCCGTGGGCTTGACCGCACAGGCGGCGGTTCCTGCGGTGTAGGAATCGAGACCGGGCGGAGATCGAACCTGCGGGGTGCTTGAGGACCGCCGCAGGTCTTTCCCCCGATCGCCGTGGAAAAAAGATTGGCAACAACAACCCTAGCAACGATCGTGTAATTACAAGTAGATCGGGAGGACTGAGGCGTGTCTTTGCGAGAAGAATGGTACGCAGCCCGAGAGCGGCGTCAAGAAGAAGTCCAGTTACGTCAACAGCAAGTTGCAGACGAGTTATCCGAGTTAACGGCGCAACGGTTGGCAATGGGGGCGAGTTTGAGACAGTCCCTCAGCGAATTTCACGGGAATTTACAAACCGAGGTCGCCACGTTTCTAGAGGAGACGCGATCGCGACAGCAGGAGATCTGGATCGAAGAACGCGATCGGCGCCGGGCCTACGTCATCGACCTCAAAGATTACGTTTGGGGAAGTTCTGCACCGCCTGCACCGAAAGCCACGGCCCGTCCCCCTGCGATCGCCAAACCCACCCCCAAGCGTTAGGGTCGGGCCGTTTGATGCGCAGAACCTTAGAAGAGACCGATTGAATCGTGACCACTATTTTGCAAGCTAACTCGCAAAATTTTGTCGATACCCCCAGCATTCAGCGACTGAGCAGGCGCGCCTTACGCTACCTGCAAGCCGGATTTTCCGTTCACCTGCGCGGTCCGGCAGGAACCGGAAAAACCACCTTGGCGGTTCATCTGGCCAATCTGTTAGCCCGTCCGATCGTCTTGATCTTCGGGGATGACGAATACAAATCCTCCGATCTCGTCGGCAACCAACGGGGCTACAACCGCAAGAAAGTCGTCGATAACTTTATCCATACCGTGGTTAAAGTCGAAGACGAATTTCGTCAATCCTGGGTCGATGCACGGCTGACGACCGCTTGTCGCGAAGGATTTACCCTAATTTACGACGAGTTCAACCGATCTCGACCGGAAGTGAATAACGTGCTGCTGTCGGTGTTGGAAGAAAAACTATTAGTTTTACCTGCCAGCGTCCGACAACAAGAGTACATCCACGCTCATCCCGAATTTCGAGCGATTTTCACCTCCAATCCCGAGGAATATTGCGGCATTCACGAAACCCAGGACGCCTTGATGGATCGGCTGATCACGATCGACATTCCCGAACCGGACGAACTGACGCAACAGGAGATCGTCGTTCAAAAATCGGGATTGAGTCGCCCTCATGCTGGGACGATCGTCAAATTGGTGAAAGGATTCCGCGATCGCACCCCCACCCCGGAAAACTCCTCCGGATTGCGTGCTTGTCTGATCGTCGCGACGGTCTGCGAGCGCAACGAGATCGCCGTAGACCCCGCCCACCAGGACTTTCGGGAGATTTGTACCGACGTGTTGCTGTCGCGGTCTAAGGGGTCGGCGAGCCAAGGACGGGCAATTCTCGACGAACTCCTCGACGAGGCGATCGCCGCCGAACAACTGTCTGCCTGACATGGGCCAACCTTCCCCACCGACTAGCGAACTAGGGACAGCGATGGTTTTCCAATCCCCTCCCCTCGGGTCCGAACCCAAAACAATCGACCTCGGGGCGACGCCGCCGGGGATTGTCTACTTTAATGGCAGTAGTGACGAGATCCAACGCCATCACTCTCAGGATTTCAATCCCGCCAGTTTTACCGTCGAGATCTGGGTAGAATTTCACGGGGGACTCGGCTATCGAGCGCTGTTGACCTCCGTAAGCGGATCCGCCGCCGAAGGCAGACGGGGCTATCTGTTCTGCGTCAGTGCCTCCGGACATTGGCAATTTTGGCTCGGTGGCGGTCAGAAAAACGCGCCTTGGGTGACCCTCTCCGGACCGACGGCCCCGGCGAAGACCTGGACCCATTTAGTCGGGAGTTACGATCGCGCCTCCCGAACTGCAGTATTTTACGTCAACGGGGCGATCGCCGCCCGCCTCAACGACGTGGACTTTCAGCCCAACGATCGCCATCCCCTCCATGTCGGAGCAGGAGCCACCCACCAAGCCGGAGCCAATCCGTGCTTTTTCCACGGTCGGATCGCTCGGGTGCGGATCTGGAAACGGGCCCTAGCCGAAACCGAAGTCGAGACCTTGAGCCGATCTCGAACCCCCGAGACGCCACCGACGGACAGCGCCGCATCGCCCTCTATTCCCGAACTAGACGGCGAACGCCCCCCCGCCGTCCTCCAGTCCGTATTAGCCTTCGACGGCATCGACGATCGCCTCGAAATCGCCTATCCGTTTAAAAACAACACCACCTTTACCCTGTCCCTGTGGGTCAAACCGTCCCAGCTTGACGATGGCTGGCGGCTCCTCTTCGGCGAAGCCGGGGACGAACCCGGGGACGACACCCCCCACGGGCCGGGACTGTGGATCGCCCCGAGGGAACGGGGTTTATACTACGATTCCTTTCGTGCGGACGGCAGCGATCGCCACGCGGGAAGCCTCGATCGCTTCTTTCCCACGGGCGATCGCTGGGTTCAGATCGCCTGGGTGAAAGACGGCAGCGAATACCGCTTTTATCGTAACGGCGAACGGTTCGCCACGGAAGCCGCCCCGGAAAATTTTTACGGCCATCCGCAGATTTTATACAACATCGGCGGCAACGATACCTTCTTTCGCGGCGCGATCGCCCATTTGAGTATCTGGACGATCGCCCTAAATCCCAACCAAATTCGAGAGCGCGTCACTCGCCCGCCCCACGGTGACGAACCCGGATTGTGCTACTACTGGCCCTTGGACGAAGGCAGTGGGGCGATCGCCCACAACCGCGCCCGTCGCCACAACCCGGCTACGATCTACGGCGCAACCTGGGGGGAATCCGATCTGGCGATCGCCGCAGACGACAGCGACGAAAAGCCCTTGCAGACAGTCTTGTGCTTCGACGGACAAGACGACTATCTCGAAATTGACGACCCCTTCGACAATCCGGAGAACTTCACCATATCCCTGTGGGTCAAGCCCGTCCTCGACGGTTCCGGCTACTCCTACCTGATGGGGAAACGCTGGTGGGCGTCGGCGTTAAAACCGGAATTGTTTATCGCCAAACGAATTAAATCGCTCTTATCGTATAGCAGCGCCGTTCGCCCAGCGACTCCCCAAGCAGTCATTTTATCTAACTTTTTTGACGGACTCGAACAGCGATGGGTTCACATTACCTGGGTCAAAGACGGGAAAGAATATAGATACTATCGCGACGGGGAACTCGTTCGCACTCAAGTCGCACCAGAAAAAATTTATACAGAAAAAACAACCTATTGGTTCGGCAAAATCGGCGGCGGCCAACCCCTCGAACCGCCCAATATTGGCTACTTTGAAGGCCAAATGAGCGAGATTCGCATCTGGAGCGTCGCGCGCAGCGAGGCCGAAATTCGCGGCGATCGCGAGCGGCGCTTGACCGGAAACGAGCCGGGATTGGCCTATTATTGGCCGTTAAATGACGGTGGCGGCGATCGCGCCGACGATCGCGCCAACCCGCCCAACGACGCCAAAATAATCGGGGCAAGCTGGCAGCAAAGCGAAGGCCCGTTTTCAGAGCACCTGCCCAGGAGAATCGCATCCCCGGACGCCGGAGGTGAGATCGAGGACGAGATCCAAGCGGCGGTCAGTTTGGACGGGGAAGACGACGCGATCGCCATCGACAACCCCTTCCAGGACGATCGCCAGTTTACGATCGCCCTCTGGCTGAAACCGTCGGCGATCGATGACGAAACCTGGCACGGCATTTTAGGCGATCGTCGCTACGGCGATCGGTGCCAACCCGGCTTGTCCCTCTGTCCCTACGACGGCACCGTGTTATATCATGCTCGCGCCGCCGAGAGTCAAAGCGATCGCAGCGATTTGTTATGTAACTTCTTAGAAACGGGCGATCGCTGGGTGCATCTGACCTGGGTCAAAGACGGCAGCGAATACCGCTTTTATCGCAACGGCGAGCCGTTCGCCAGCCGCCGAGCGCCCGAGCGCGTGTATATCCAAGGATCGGTTTATTACTTGGGCAAAGTCGCCATTTCCGAAACCCTCGATACCTTCTTTCGCGGTCAACTCGCCGATGTGAGATTTTGGAGCGTCCCGCGCACCGACGCCGAAATTAGGGCCGACCTGCACCGACGCCTGCGAGGAAACGAACCGGGATTGAGCTATTATTGGCCGTTGAACGAAGGACGGGGAACGGCGATCGGCGATCGCGGACCGCAGCGATCGCGCGGGGAATTGTGCGGCGCCACCTGGCAACAGCTCCCCATCCCGATTGCCAGTGCGATCGCCCCCGCAAAAGCCCTCAACCAGTGGGTTTTACGCTTTGACGGTCGCGACGATTATCTCGCCGTTCCCGACTGTCCCGGCTTGCAGGTCGAGGCGTACACCGTCGAACTCTGGCTCAACGCCGACGGCAAACCCGAGGAAGCCGAAACCGGAATCGTCGGCAAACCCGGACGCAATTTTAATGTTTGGTTGCACGATAACGGCGCGATCGCCCACCGCTTCCACAACGGCGCCACCACCGACGCGGGCATCCCGGACACCCCGCCGGGGGCGATCGCCTGGAACCAATGGCATCACGTCGCCATTACCAACGATGGAACCACGGCTAAAACCTATATCGACGGTCAATTAATGGCCGAAGGAGCCAGCCACGGGCCTTTAATTGTGGATCGAACCCCGCTTTATATCGGTCGCCATTTAGACGGAGAACCGCGCGGTTATTTTAACGGTCAAATGAGCGACATTCGGATTTGGAATCGTGCCAGAACTGCAGTAGAAATTGAAGCGGAAATGTCCTCGCGGTTGACCGGGGAAGAAGACGGATTAATCGCCTATTGGCCCTTAGATGAAGGCAGTGGCGTCCTGTTGCGCGATCGCACCGCTTGCAGTGCCTTCGCTCAGGCGATCGGAGGAACTTGGGAAGAAGTTGAGTTACCGATTGTTTGAACGAAGTCCGGGTTTTAACTCCTTTCAACGAAACGGTAAAATCTTGGAAAAAGAGAAGCCGGAGGGCGGATGAATTCGACTGCCAAACTGTTTGAAACGATCGAACTTTACGATAACATTCACCTGGTCTTGTTGAGCGGCAAAGGGGGCGTGGGCAAAACCACCCTCGCCTGTGCTTTTGCCAGAGATTGGGCGAAATGCTTCCCCGACGAACAAATTTTATTAATTTCCACCGATCCGGCTCATTCCCTCGCCGACGTGCTGCAAACCCCAGTCAGCGATACGGGTTCGGCTTTAGCCGACTTGCCTAATTTGAGCGCACGATCGCTCTGCGCGAAAACATTACTGTCAGAATTTAAAGCAAAATACGGCAATTTTTTAGAAATCTTGGTCGAACGGGGAAGTTTTGTTGAGGGAGAAGATTTAACCCCCGTTTGGGATTTAGAATGGCCCGGATTGGATGAAATTATGGGACTGCTCGAAATCCAACGGTTATTAACTGAAGGAGAAGCCGATCGCATCGTCGTCGATATGGCGCCTTCCGGTCATACGTTAAATTTATTGGCGATTAAAGACTTTTTAGATGTTGTTTTAAATTCTTTGGAATTATTCCAAGAAAAACATCGCGCGATCGCCCACAGTTTTCGCAAAACTTATACCCCGGACGAGATCGATCGCTTTCTAGTGGAGATGAAAGCGGACTTGAATCGCGGGCGAGAATTATTACAAGATCCGACCTTCACCGCTTGCTCGGTGGTGGCGATCGCCGAACCGATGAGCTGGTTGGAAACGCGCCGATTTGTAGAAAGCTTGCAACAACTTTCAATTCCTTTTTCTGGATTGTTTGTCAATCAAATTGCCCCAGAAAACGAACTCGATCCCGATCGCTATAGCGAACAGCAGCAATTACTCGCCCAATTTCTCGATTTAAGCCCCAACAAAACGATGTTCGCGATTCCCGAATGGCAGTCCGAACCCGTGGGAGGGGATGCTTTAGATGCACTGTTTTCACAAATTAGACCGATCGAGGGCGTGGCGACCGCCCCCGAGGCGATCGTGGAATGGCCCGAGCCCGTCCCGCCTCAGTTCGACGATTTCATCGCTGAAGGTCGCCAACTCATTTTAATTGGCGGAAAAGGAGGGGTCGGAAAAACCACTGTAGCGGCGGCGATCGGTTGGGCTTTAGCCAATCGCTATCCCGACAAAAACATTCGCATCATTTCCATCGATCCAGCTCATTCTTTGGGGGATGCTTTCGGTCGAGACATGGGTCACGAAGCCCGGGAAATTCTGCCGAATTTAAGCGGTCAAGAAATCGACGCCCAAATGATGCTCGAACAATTTAGAACTGATTATTTGTGGGAATTGGCGGCGATGATCGGCGGCGAATCAACGGAAGCGGGAGCGGTACAGTTAGCTTATACGCCGCAAGCTTGGCGGCAAATTGTAGCGCAAGCCTTGCCGGGAATTGATGAAATGCTGTCTCTGATTGCGACGATCGACTTATTAGAAGAACATCGGCAGGATTTAATTATTTTAGATACGGCACCGACGGGTCATTTACTGCGGTTTTTAGAAATGCCTTCGGCGTTGGCGGATTGGTTGGCGTGGATTTTTAAACTATGGATGAAATATCAAAATGTTTTGGGTCGGGTGGAGTTGATGGGACGGTTGCGAACCTTGCGTCAAAAGGTGGTGAAAGCCCAGAAAAAATTAACCGATCCGAGTCATACGGAGTTTATCGGCGTGACCCAGGGGAGATCGGCGATCGTGTCCGAACATTTACGCTTGAGCGAATCGTTAAAAACGATGGGGGTTTGTCAACGGTATCTCGTTCACAATCGCTATAGCGATTTGGGGGAAATTAATGCTAATTTATTTCCAGAACAAAAGATTATTCGGCTTCCGGTTTTACCGCGATCGGTCGAACCGATCGCCCGCGTTCGAGGGGCGGCAAAATTGTTGTTTTAAAAAGGGGCTGGAGGGCAGATCCATCGGGGGCGATCGCACGCCGATTGATACAGAGGGATATTCGGGGGAGTGAAAAAATTCTCTACAAACTGAGCGTGATGCTACTCGATTGAGCCTCACCAATCGTCGATCGCAAGATGGAGTACAACCCCGAATGCTCGATATCACCTTTTGTCCCGGCGAAGACTGTCCGAGTGAACTACCGCTATTGAATCAAAGATTACAATAGCGGCTTCCCTCTTCACTGGGGACTGCGCTAGATAGAACTGAAGTTCTACCACCTCGTCTTACATCCCCTCCAAGGGCAGGAGAGCGAGTTCCTAACTCTAATATCCGTAAGCCTTCATTTTTGAGATTGATGGCGGCATTGATATCCCTGTCATGATAGGTTTGGCAATGTTCGCAAGTCCAGCTCCTCACATCAAGAGACAGGCTTTTGATTTGATTGAGGCATACATGGCAGGTTTTAGAAGAAGGAAAAAATCGATCGACTTCTAGATAAACTTTTCCTTCTGATTCAGCCTTGTACTTCAACATCGTACAAAACATTCCCCAACCGACATCACTAATCGCTTTGGCGAGTTGGTGATTGCGAACCATGCCTTTAACATTGAGATTCTCGACCACAATCACTTGGTTTTCGTTCACTATCTTACGGGATAGCTTGTGGAGAAAATCTTCACGACAGCGACTTATTTTGGCGTGAATCTTGGCAACTTTTACCCGCGATTTATTGCGGTTGTTGCTGCCTTTCCTTTTTCGAGCATGTTTTTGCTGTTTTCTTTTTAGGTTGCGCGCGTGTTTATCAAAATGCTTGGGATTATTGTATTTCGACCCCTCACTGGTAATCGCAAAATCGGTCAGCCCTAAATCAATGCCAATTGCTTTTCCTTCAGTTGAGGGAAAGGGAGGTTCTTCTCTACCCTCCACCAAAACTGAAACATAATATTTACCATCTGGATTTTTGGAGAGGGTTACAGTTTTGATTTTTCCCTCAAAACTTCGATGCTGACGACAACGCACTAACCCAACTTTAGGCAGTTTGATATAATTTCCCTCAAACTTAACATTTTGAGGATAACTGATAGATTGCCTTCCCTGCTTGGATTTGAATCGGGGTAATTTTGCCCGTTTCTCAAAGAAGTTTCGATAAGCGGTCGATAAGTTCAACGCCACGACTTGCAAGCATTGGGAATAGACATCTTCTTTAAGCCAAGGGTGTTCCTTTTTGAGGGCAGGTAATAATCCCTGAAGATAACCCCTTGATAGACCTTTCCCGGTCGATTGATAAGTCTCTTGGCACAAATTTAACGCATAGTTCCAATACCAACGACAGCAACCAAAGCTCTTGGCTAAAGTCCCTTGTTGCTCGTGGGTTGGATAGATGCGGTATTTGTACGCCTTGAACATTATCGCCGATATAGCCAGATGATAAGATTATAACTGATTTGCCGAAGAGTCGCTTTCATCCCACGATTCACCTTCGGTAGAATCGGGGAATTCCTGCTCCCATTGTTAAAGAGCAATGCTATCGCTTCACTGCCGAACATTGGGGACGAGTCGATTATTTTGCGATCGCTCCTTATAACTTCCAGCGTCAAAGCTGCGATTATTTCATGGTTCCCTACACGCCGAGTGACGCAGATCTTCGCACGAGAGCGTATCATATTTGGCAAAGCTGGGGCTGTCCCGACGACAAGGCCGATGAGTGCTGGTTCGAGGCCCAACGGCAACTACGCCGTCAATAATGGGGCGATCGCCTCTCACGCTCAACTCCAAAAGATCCAATGGTTTATTGTATCAAACCCGGGTGTTCCGATCCCGATCGCAATCCAGACGGGGCGATCCTCTGCCAGTGTTGCGGTTCTCCCCTGTATTTGCAAGATCGCTATCGGGCGATCGCCCCCCTGGGACAAGGCGGTATGGGACGCACCTTTCTGGCGATCGACAGCCAACGCCCCTCACAACCCCAATGCGTCATCAAACAACTCTACCTCCCCCAAGCCGATCCCGCCCAACTCCAAAAAGCAGTAGAACTGTTTGAACGAGAAGCCCTCCGCCTCGACACCCTCGGCGTTCATCCCCAAATTCCCCAATTACTCGCCCATTTCGAGCAAGATCGACAACTCTATCTCGTCCAAGAGTTTATCGAAGGCTTGCCCCTCGATCGCGAACTCCAGCAACGAAAATTCTATTCAGCCGCCGAAATCTGCCAACTCCTGCGCGACCTGTTACCCGTTTTAAGCTTTATTCACGATCGCAACATCATTCACCGCGACCTCAAACCCGCCAACCTGATTCGACGCGGCGACGGTCAACTGATGTTAATCGATTTTGGCATTGCCAAAACCATTTCCACCGTCACCGTCATGCAAACGGGGACGATTGTCGGTACCCCGGAATATATGCCCCCGGAACAAATACGCGGCAAAGTCGTTCCCGCCAGCGACCTCTACAGTTTGGGGGTCACCTGCATCGAATTACTCACCGGAGTCTCCCCCCGCCAACTGTTCGATGCGGACGAGGATCGCTGGATCTGGCGCCAGTTTTTACCTCCTCAAAACCCCGTGGGCGATCGCCTCGGCGCCCTCCTCGATCGACTGTTGCAAAATGCCCCCAAGCGTCGCTATCCATCCGCCGCCGAAGTCCTGCACGATCTCGATCGCGCCACAGTTCGACCCGTCCCGTCGCCTCCAGTCTCCACCCCAGTCATCCCGCCCCGAAAACCGTCCCTCATCCAAGCCATTTGGCGATGGCTGACCGGGGCGCCCCCGCCGACCGACGGCGATCGCCTCGATTCCGCCGTCGGCGTAGACTATACTCGTTTACGCGATCTACTGGCCAAACAACAGTGGCAAGAAGCCGACCGCGAAACCCGGGCGTTACTGTGCCAAGTCGTCGGAAAACCGCCCCTAGGCTATCTCGACGCAAGCGACTGGCAGAAATTCCCCTGTCCCGACTTAAAAACCCTCGATCGCCTCTGGCTGAAATACAGTGGCGGACGGTTTGGCTTCAGCGTACAAGCGCGCATTTTCTACACCCTCGGCGAAGATTACGGCAAATTCTGCGATCGCGTCGGTTGGCAAAGTTACAATAGCGTGCGTCCTTACACGGGGGTCAATTTCTCGCGAACGGCCCGGGTCGGACATCTGCCCTATCGCACCTGGGCCAGTGGGATCCATTGGTGGCGTCATTTAAGTGCGTTGTGCGATCGCTGGTATCGATGCGAAGGAGGGTGGGAACCGGGAATGGGAAGTGGGGAATGGGAAGTGGGGAGTAGGGAGTAGGAAAGAAGAAGAAAAGCATCTCCATCTAAAATTAAAATGGGCTAAAATGACGATCGCTTGTCATTTTAGCCGCAGTTTATCTCAGGGTATCCGTGCCATCGATCGTTCCAACAATTCCTCTCCATTGCCTCGATCGTGCCTATCTCTTAGTCATGCATGGCAGTCGCGATCCGCGTCCGCGACAGGCGATCGATCGCCTCGCCGACCGCTTGCGCGATCGCCTCGCGGACTCCCTCGATTCTTCTACCCCCAATCTAGCGAAAAACGATCGCCGACCCTATATCGAAACGGCTCAATTAGAATTACATCCCTTACCTTTATCCGAGCAAATTTGTCAGTTCGCCGATCGCGCGATCGCACGGGGTTATCGGCGGATTCAACTCATTCCCCTGTTTCTTTTAGAAGGAGTTCACGTTCGCGAAGATATTCCCGAACAAGTTAAAAAAGCGCGCGCCCTTGTCGGCGATCGCCTCGCGATCGAAATGACCCCGGCGATCGGCTCTCGTCTCGATTCCATGTATCATTTATTAGCCGCAAAAATTGACCGCTTTGCTTCTCGACAATGGATTCTTTTATCCCACGGCAGTCGTCGGGAAGGAGGCAACCGACAGGTTGAAGAACTCGGAAAAAAATTAGGTGTTTTTACGGCTTATTGGTCCGTATCGCCGACTTTAGAAGAAACCATCGCCCAATTGCGCGATCTGCCGGAGGGGTCGCGAAGCGATCGCGGCGCGCGCGAAATCGCCATTTTTCCTTATTTTTTATTCGTCGGGGGCATGACCGAGGCGATCGCCGATTTAATCGGCGAATTATCGCTCAAATTTAGCGATTTACAGTTCCATTTAGCCGACCCTCTCGGAGACAGTGACAGCCTCGCCCAAATCATTTTCGAGTTGATGGCAACCTGCGCCGCATAAGGACTCAAAAACTGGATCGGTCGTGCAGATTTTGTTTTTCTTTGTCTCTACATTCAAGCTCAATTATTAATCTTGAGGATAGGGAGGAATGGAAATAACAAACTCCGTTCCTTTCCCTTGTTCCGAGATACATTCGAGTTGTCCGCCGTGTCTTTCGACGACAATTTGATAGCTAATTGCCAAGCCCAATCCCGTCCCTTTTCCGGGAGGTTTCGTGGTGAAGAACGGATCGAATAATTTATTTTTAGTTTTCTCGTCAATCCCGCCAGCATTATCGCCGATCCGAATTTCAACTCGATTATCGTCGAGCATTTGGGTGCGAATCCAAATCTTAAACGAATGCCGTTCGCTGTCGGATTCTGCTAACTCTTCCAAGGCATCGATCGCGTTGCCCAAAATATTCATAAATACTTGGTTCATTTGTCCTGCGTAGCATTCCACCAGGGGCAATTTGCCGTATTCTTTGATAATTTCGATCTTGCACGAATTCCCTTTGGATTTGAAGCGATGTTTTAACAACAGTAAGGTGTTTTCAATTCCTTCATGGAGATCGACCACTTGGCATTCGGCGCGATCGGAACGGGAAAAGTTGCGTAAACTTCTGACAATTTCGCGAATTCGCTCGGCGCCGACTTGCATGGAAGCGAGCATTTTCGGTAAATCTTTTAAAATAAAGTAGAGGTCGATATCATCGGCGAGTTCTTCAATTTCTGCGATCGGTTCCGGGTAATATTTTTGATAGAGTTCGATGGTTTTGAGCAAATCTTCCATATATTGTTTGGTATGGTTGAGATTGCCGTAAATGAAATTAACCGGATTGTTAATTTCGTGGGCGACTCCGGCCACGAGTTGACCCAAACTCGACATTTTCTCAGTTTGAATTAACTGAGCTTGGGTATTTTTCAACTCTTCCAAGGTATGTTTTAACTGTCGGTTTTTTTCGCGCAACCGAGCTTCGGATTCGCGCAAGGCGGCTTCGGCGTCTTTGCGATCGCTGATATCGTGATTAATTTCTAAAATAGCGCTCGGATTGCCGTCGTCGTCGTATTGCAAAGTCCAGCGACTTTCGACGACGATGCGGCTGCCATCGCGTTTGCTGTGAACTAATTCCCCCTGCCAGTAGCCGCGATCGAGTAAAGTGCGCTTAATCTGTTCGGGAGGGTAGGGAAATTCCGTTTTCAAGAAGTCGTGAACGGGTTGAGAGAGGGCTTCGGTGCGCGTCCATTTATACAAGCGTTCGGCCCCGTGGTTCCAATAAACGATGCGATAATTCAAATCGAGAATCATAATCGTATCGTTTGCCAGATCTAGCATTTGGGCGTGTCGCCGTAAGGCGATCTGGTCTTGTTCGTGGGCGCGGATTTCGTCGTGCAGTCGGCTGTTTGTCTGTTGCAGTTGGCGATTGCGCTCTTGAAAGCGCTTGTCCAACTCTTTATACAAACGTAACAAGGAAGAATAGGCGGCGTTGGCATTGTCGCGGAAACTCGGCAAGGCACAGCGATCGCCCATCCCCGGATTCAACACCTCGCGATAGACCACTACCCCTCTCACGTTTCCCCGTTCGTCGAACCAAGGCTGCATTTGCCAGCGAACCCAATCGGTTGTCTCTTCATCGTGCGGGTCGGGAATCAGTTCGCATTGTTCCTGCCCCGATTCGAGACAAGATTTATACATCTCCTGCCATTGCGCGCCGAAATCGGGCAAGTCCTCCTCGTCGTCCCTCGTGGGATCTCCCTCATCCCCGGATTCCCTAAGATAAAGATCTCTCGTCCAGGAACGAGACACCGCTAAATAACTCATTTGCTCGTCGAGTAAGGCGGCGGGAATCGGCAGCGATCGGACAAAGCGACAGAATTGCTCGCGACAGCTACATCGGGAATCTGCATTGGCTTGAATGGACTCCACTGACGCCGAGAACCCGATAAGATGTTCGGAGCTTTTGTCGATTTTGGGGTTAGAATTTTGCATGATCGATCGAAAAAAAACGGGGGTGAATCTTCGAGCCTATTTCTTCAAAAAGCTATTTTCTAAGTTAACCGATAAGCTTTATTTTTTATGAGATGATTCTCGATGTTGCCTGACTTCTCAAACAGTCATCTCAATTCTCTTTCCTCCAAAAGTAGAATAAATCAGGGGATCGAGTCCAGTTGAGATCGCTAAGGGTTTTCAACGACAAACAAACGGGCGATCGCCAAAGTTTACCCGTTTGTTTTGTTCGATTTTTGCATTAAACTCAAATCGGTAGACCCGATGGCTGGCGCACGATCCCGGCGGCGTCTCTACGGCTTCTGCCGGGGGAGATACCGCCCGAGAGGGACGATCCGGTTGGATGGGGTTCCGCTCAGCCGCCGTGCTTTAACGCTCCGGGATCCGATCCCATTCTAGTTTAAATGAAAAAATCGTGTTTCGATATTCTAGAAAAAGTTTCAAACGCGATCGCGAAGCGCTTCTCGAATTAGTTGCTCGCCCTGGGTTTATTCGTTTCATTTTACCTGAAATCTGCGGACAGCCTAGATTTATGATAAACATAAGAAAGCCCGAACATTTTGCCCGATTTCATCCTGATTTTCTCGAAAATGGCCTAAAAGCGATCGCCCCAACCGATCCGGTTCCGGTGAAATTCTAAAATAGAAGGGGTTAAACCTTAGACCGCTTTAAACGAGGGCTTGACCCCCACGAGACCGACAACAATCGCAGTAGCACTTGATGACAATCGTCACGATCGGATTTTAGATTGTAGATTTTAGATTGTAGATTTTAGATTGTAGATCGGGAGTCGGGAGTCGCAAAAGAAATCGATGAGAATCTGGAAAACCCTAGGACTGCTGGCTCTAATACTGAGTGCGATCGCCTCTGGCGGTTGCGGATCCGGCGCGCGAGGGGATCTCGGGACAAAAACCGAGACCGTGCAAGGGCTGCGCGATCGCAGTATCGACCTCGATCGCCGTCCCGAACTCCCGTGGCAAGATCCCTCTGAAGCGGGCTTTCGGCGTCGCAGTCGAGCTATCCGGGAAAAACTCGCCCGGGCCGATTTGAGCGAACTCGATCGCTGGTGGCGACGGGAACAGATCGGCGACCCTCACAAATACCTCCTTCCGGCGATCGTCGCCCGTTTGAGCTTGAGCGATCTCTACGGTCGCGGAGAGTCTGCCCAGGAGAATCGCCCTTCCCCTTGGGAAGCCCTTCTCACCTTAGAGCGCGATCGCCCGGACCTCTATCACTTTCGCAGCATTTTCGACATCCGCCTCTTTTTTCTCCACCGTGAAACCATGCCGCCAGCCGTGCGGGAGTCCTATCGCAGCATGACCGTCAAACCCCGCGTCGAAGAATGGCTCGAAGGCGGCACCGAAAATCATCTGTTCATGCAATACGCCTCCGGATTGGCCTTTCTCAAAGGCAGTCAGTGGCCCCCGGATTTGCCCCACATTCAAGCCGTCCAGGAAGGTTGGTTGCGATTGCAGCTCAAAAAATTTCTCACGATCGGACAAGGAGAATTTCACTCCTCCACCTATTACGGCTACAGTATCGCCGGAGTGCTCAATCTCTACGACTTCGCGCCGACCCCGGAACTGCGATCGCTCGCCACCGCACTGTTAGATTGGTATGCGGCGAATATGGCCGTGCGCTTCAGTTGGGGAACCGCCGGAGGGGCCGAAAGTCGCAAGTTCGATCGCGGCACCTGGGACAGTGGGTTGAGTTGGATCGCGTGGCTGTGGTGGGGAGACGAGGACGACCCGCACGCCAACGTCGAAGAGGCGATCGACAATCACCTGCGCGTCGCCTTACTCCCCGCCCTGAGCGACTATCGACCGCCGCCGCACTTGCGCGCGATCGCCCGCAAAGAAATTCCCCTCCCCTTCGAGTTGCGCGCCAGTCATCCGGCTTATTTCAGTTCTTCCGAAGATAACCACCTTTGGGAGGACTTTTACGCCACCGAAGACTATACCCTCGGTACGTTACTCGAACCGTCCCGTTCCTATCAAGTCGAAGGCACGATCCGCGCCCAATACGCGACCTACAAACTCGTCATTCGCGATCGCAACGGTGGCGACAACGCGGTCGTCAGTCTCGCCGGAACCTACCACACCCCAATGGCCACCGGGCGATCGCCTGCAGACCAATACCTACAAGATCGCGGTACTGTCCTCTACCAGCAAGTTCTCAACGCCGCCGATCGCGCCGCCGGAGTTCCCGCCCGGTCTCACCTAGTGCTGCCCCGCCGCTACGGCGAACCCCGATCCTGGCAAGGATGGCAAATTTGGAAGATCGAGAACGTCTGGCTGGTGACCCGTCCCTGGGGCGATCGCCTGTGGTGGAACCCCTCGATCTCCGAAACCGATCCCGAGTACGCCGCCTTCGTCGCCGAAGGGGAACGAACCGCGTGGATTACCGAAGTTGCCCGGGTGAAGGATTACCCGACTTGGGAAGCCCTCACCCGGGCTTTGGCAAAAACCGAGATCGACGATCGCGCCTGGAATGACGAGCATACTTTAATTTATACAAATTTGGCCGGACGACCCTTGCAGATGACCTACAACCGCTACGGGGCGATCGCCGCCGCCCAAATCGACGGTCGCGATCGCGTTCTCGACGACTGGCCCGTGTTGGAGAGCCCTTACCTGCGCGTTCCCCTCGATGGCGGTCTGCTCGAAATCGACCATCCGACCTTGGGACGCTGGCAGTTAAGCGCGATCGACGCCCGCCCCGAATGGAAGGCGATCGCCGAATAAGAAGCGATCGGATAGGATGGGAGGGGCGGAGAATTCCTCCCCAATAGCGAATGGGCGATCTAGTTTCAAAGCGGTGGAGGCGATCGAAACATGAGCCGAATTCATCCCAACTTCGAGAGCAATCCCCCCTCGGTCCTCCTGGTGCACGAGGACGAGGCAGTGAGAGCGCAGTTGCGCCAACCGATCGACAATCGGGGCTATTTGACCGTCGAAGCGGCCACCGACGCACAATGTTTACAACTGTGCGGACAGGTGACGCCGGATTCGATCGTCCTTCCGGCGAAGGGCGCCGGAATCGACGGGTTCGCCTGTTGCGAGCAGTTACAGCAATTGTTAGGCGATCGCTGTCCCCCAATTTTAATGGCGATCGCCGACGACGACGACGCAACCGTGCGGCGGGCTTTTGCCGTCGGCGCCAGCGAGTGCATCCGCCAGCCGATCTCCCCAGTCCTTCTAGAACGGCGCGTCCATCAGTTACTCACACTCGGCTGGGCCGCCAGACAACTCGACGATCTCCGCCGCCGGGAACGACAACTCAACGATGCTTTAACGGACCTTCAAGAACAGTTGGAACTGTTCGTCATCGACCCGTCTACTCAAATTCCCCATCGCCGTTATTTTGACGAGTATTTGGATCGGGAATGGAGACGTTTGGCGCGGGATTTAGAACCGTTATCTTTAATTTTAGGGGCGATCGATTGCTTTCAACTTTATAACGAAGTTTACGGCGTAGAGGTGGGCGATGAATGCTTGCAACACATTGCCCGCGCGATCGCCGGGACGGTCAAACGTCCGGCGGATTTAGTCGCCCGTTATGGCGGCGATACTTTTGCGGCCATTTTGCCAAAAACCGATGGCAAAGGAGCTACCGATGTCGCCGAAGAAATGCGCCGACGAATTAAGGATTTAGCGATCGCCCACGAACGCTCTCCGGTGAGTTCTTTGGTCACCGTCAGTTTTGGGGTGGCTAGCGTGATTCCCCGTCCGGCGTTATCGAGCGATCGCGACCGCGACGAACCCCGAGAACGACAACTGATCGAGGCGGCAGAAAATGCCTTACAAGAGGCGAAAGAACAGGGGCGCGATCGCATTATCTTTCAGCAAGTTCACCTCAGCCCCCGGGACTAATTATGATTCAGTTGTTTTTCGGCTCAATACCATTAAAGGGGGGGGCGATCGTCAAATCAGTATAGTATTTCTCAATCCGTTGAGTCGGGGTTGCCCACGTGAACCCCTTGTGAAGAGGAGCAAAATGCTCCCAGTTTGGGTGAAAAATTATTCAGGATTGCTATATTTTACAAATTAATAAAATTTTTATTCACGCCTTGACAAAAATCCCGAAACGGGTCAATCTGGAAAAATATTAACAATCCTCAAAAAACAACATAAAGTTCTGTCCTCATTCAATTTCAAGGGAGAATTTTAAGCCTTCCCTTTTTAGTCGTTCAGATTTTATCGTTCGATGGGGCGATCGCCGTGCCAACATTCCATCGATAAATTTTCGGATTGGATCCTCGAACTGCTAGGGCTTATCGGTATGGGAAAGGTCGGGCGATCGCGCCATTCGACCGTCAAAAAATGATGGTGCGATCGGTAGTTCGATGGATGGATGTTTGGCCGAGTTCCCGACTCCAAAAAGATCGGACTCTTCGACCTGTTTATTAATCGAGTCAGTTTAAATCAATGTTCACTTTTAGCAAAGCCCATGTTCTCCTCTCTCTGGCGCTGAGGCGAGTGATTTTACTCCTCGACGGGGCGATCGCCGCCAGCGTATGCTACGGCGTGCTACCCACAGCCGCTCAAATCATTCCCGATCGCACCTTGCCGAACCCTTCCCGGGTCGTTACGGGCGATCGCGCCGTCGAGATCGAAGGGGGAACCCAACGCGGCGGCAATTTATTTCACAGTTTCACAGAATTTTCGATACCGACCAACGGCGAAGCCAGTTTTAGCAACCCGGAAACCGTCAACCAAATCGTCACCCGGGTGACCGGGGGGAAACGGTCTGACATTGACGGCATGTTACGGGCGAACGGAAGCGCGCATTTAATTTTAATCAATCCGGCGGGGATTCATTTCGGGGCCAACGCTCGCTTGGAGATTGGCGGCGCCTTCCTGGGGACTACGGCGCGATCGCTGGAGTTTGCCGACGGGACGAGCTTCGACGCCGTCAACCCGCGAGAGCGACCGTTATTGACCGTCAGCGTGCCGATCGGGCTCAATCTGGGAGTCGAGTCCGGAAACATCCAGATAGACGGCTCCGGACACCAGCTCGCGCGGGTCGTACCGGGGATGTCCCCCGCGATCGAAGTAGGGGCAAACGAGGGGGGATTGAGGGCGCGATCGCTCGCCTTCGTCGGGAGTGAGATTGCCTTGTCCGGGGGAATCGTGCGATCGTCGGGAGGGGCGATCGAATTCGCGAGCCTTCGCCGAGGGACGATCGCCGTCAACCCCGATGCTACGGGCTGGAATTTAGGCACGGGGGCGCTCGCCGACTACGGAAATGTCACCTTAACCCGGCGGGCCTTAGTCGATAGCAGTGGGGCGCCGTCCGGGCCGATTCGAGTCGTGGCGCGTCGGCTCAATGCGGAAGACGGCTCGGTATTTTTTGCTCAGAATCGAGGCAGTGAGGCGAGTGGGGCGATCGCCTTGCACGCCACCGACGCGATCCAACTGACCGGATCTACCGCCGGAGATAACATCGGCAGTGGGGCGATCGCCGAAACCTTCGCTACAGGTTCCGGAGCCGACATTTCCCTATCCAGTCCGATCGTGCAGTTAGTCGATGGCGGTAAAATTGAGAGCTTTAGCTTCGGGTCGGGGAGTGGCGGGGCGATCGAGATCGTAGCCTCGCAACAGATCGACTTGTTTGGCACCTCTCCCTTGAACCCGTTGGCAACCAGTCGGGTGATGACGATAAGTGCGGACATGGGAATCGCCGGAGCCATCGATTTGATGACCCCTCGGTTGAGTTTGTCTGATGGAGCCGTGATTTCCTCCATAGCGAGGGGATTGGCCCCTTCAGGAGCTTTACGAATCAATGCCTCTGAAAAAATCTCTATTCATGGTTTCAATAGTTTCGATCGCAACAATTTCCAGCCGAGCATCCTCGGGTCTTCTACCTTTGGGGAAGGTCATGCGGGAACGGTAGAGATTCAAACGGCGCAGTTGAGTTTGAGTGAAGGGGCGCGTATTTCTTCTTCGACCTTTGCCAGTGGCGACGCGGGTAATATTAGGATCGCCGTCGCCGAACGGATCGAATTGAGTGGCGAACTGCCCGGAAGCATTTTGCCCACGACGATCGAATCCGGAGCCGTTGGGCTCGACAGTTTCACTCGGCAACTGTTGGCGGTGCCGGAATTTCCCACGGGAGCGGGGGGAACGGTGAGGCTGAGTGCGTCGGAGTTGAGGGTAACCGACGGCGCCCGCATCGATGTCAAAAATGACGGAACGGGTAATGGCGGTCAATTAGAGATTGTCGTCGGTAACTTGCTATTGCGCGATCGCGGTTCCCTCTCGGCGACGACGACCTCCGGAGAAGGGGGCAATATCGAAATTGCCGTCGCGGGTAGGTTGCAACTGCAAGGGGGTAGCACGATCGCCACGAGTGCCGGGGGAACGGGGAATGGGGGCAATCTGCGGCTGTCCTCCCCAACGATCGCCGCATTGGGCAATAGCGATCTTGTCGCCAATGCGGTCGCCGGACGCGGGGGGAATATCGCGATCGATACCCAGGGGTTGTTTGGGATCGAGTTTCGCGACCGACCGACGCCCCAAAGCGATATTACGGCGAGTTCTCAATTCGGTCTTTCCGGAACGGTGACCCTCGCCAATCCGGAAGTAAACGATCCGTCGAAATTAGTCGATTTACCGACGGGGATCGTCGAGCCGCGCGATCGTCTCGTCACCGGGTGCAGCCCCGGGGAGAATCGCTTTACCGTGACCGGACGCGGCGGTTTGCCGTTCGGTCCCGACGCGGTGGGAGCGAGCGATCGCCCCTGGCAAGATTTGCAAGATTTCAGCGATTCTTCCTCCTCTTTTCACTCGGACTCTTCCCCGACGATCGCCCGGGGACACTCACGAGGGATCCGGGTACCGGATGGCGATCGCTTAGAAGAAGCCAAAGGATGGGTCAAAGATCGGTCGGGAACCGTTCATTTACTGGTCGATCGGGTAGATAGGAGTCCCTTCGCAACGGGCGATCGCCCCGAAACCTGTGGTAATTTAACAATAGAAAGTTTCCGTTTCTAATTGATGGAAAATGAGAGCATTTAATCGATCGCAAAAAAATAAAGAGTTTGTAAAAAATCGGTACATTTGCCATCAAACTTTGAAAAAGTTTTAAGGTTGACGAACCGATCGAGATCGGAGCGAAAAAAAGAGAAATGTTTCGACTTAATAGCAACTGCCTGTGCTCCACCCGGGGGAACGCGGGCTTGTGGGATCGTCGTCCGACCTGTCGGGAGGTTAAAACTAGCGATCGCCTGCGTTCGCTACCGCGATCGGTTCGTTCTTTTATTCGATTAGCCGTGTTGAGCGGCTTGCTCGTGGCGATCGCCCTTCCGGCGGCAGTCAGACCGTTGCACGCCCGAGGGGTGCAGCCTGCGGAAACAGTGGCGCTCCCCACTGCCGAGGGAGAAAGCAATCCGTTACAAGCAGGACGCCGCCTCTACGATGCGGGACGGGTGTTTGAGGCGACCCAACTTTGGGAAAGAGCGGCGCGCGATTATGCGGCGAGGGGCGATCGCCTCAACCAGGCCCTGAGTCAGAATTATTTGGGAGTAGCTTACCAGCAGTTGGGAGCGTGGGAGCGATCGCGATCGGCGATCGATACCAGCTTGGAGGTCCTGGGCGCCGAAAACCAGCTCGACCGCCGGGGTAATGCGATTCTCGCTCAAGCGCTCAATACCCTCGGCAACTGGCAACTGGCGCGGGGCCAAACCGAGGAAGCCCTCGAAACCTGGCGTCAAGCGCAAAGCGCCTACGAACGCGCCGAAAACCAAACGGGAACGATCGGCAGTCAAATTAATCAAGCCCAAGCCTTGCAAGCCCTGGGGCAGTACCGCCGCGCTCGGGCGCGCTTGGAAGAACTGGTCGAGAGCGTCCGAGGACAACCGGATTCGTCCTTAAAGGCCGATGCCTTGCACAGTTTGGGGATCGCCCTGCAAATGACCGGGGAATTGGAAGCCTCGAAAGCCGCTCTAGAAAACAGTTGGGCGATCGCGGAGCGCTTGGGCGATCGCGCTACCCTCAGTCAAAGTCTGCTCGGAATCGGCAATATCGCCCGGGATTTAGACCGCGACGAGGTCGCCCGGGCCTACTATCGCGAAGCGGCGAAGCAAGCGCCGGACGAGTTGAGTATCGTACAAGCTCGCCTCAACGAATTAAATTTGAACGTTCGGGGAGAGCGTTGGGCCGAGGCGATCGCCCTGGTGCCGGAGATCGAGCGCCGATTGGCGAATTTGAGTCCGTCGCGCCCGTCAATTTACGCCCGGGTCAACCTCGCCGCCCATTGGCTCCAAATCGACGAACAGCAGCCCCAAACGGCGGCGCGAAGCCAAATTGCCGAGCTGCTGGCCACGGCGATCGCTCAAGCCCAGGAAATTGGAGACGAACGCGCCCAAGCCCACGCCCGTTACCAACTCGGGCAACTCTACGAACGCAACGGACAACTGGAACAAGCCCGTCACCTGACCGAACAAGCCCTGACCCTGGCCGATCCCCTGGAAGCGGAAGATATCGAAGCGCGCGCCGCGTGGCAGTTGGGACGGCTCTGGGTGCGAGAGGGACGGCGCGATCGCGCGATCGCCGCCTATGAAGATGCGTTCGAGACCTTGCAAACCCTGCGCGCCGATTTGGTGTCGGTCAATACCGACGTGCAATTTAATTTTCAAGAAAGCGTCGAACCCCTGTATCGGGAGTTTGTCAGCTTGTTACTCGCACCGGATGCCCCGCAAGAGTACCTCGTGCGAGCGCGCGAAGTGATGGAAGCATTGCAACTGGCGGAACTCGATAACTTTTTCCGCGATAGTTGCTTGGAGACCAAACCGACCCAAATCGACCGGATCGACCCGGAAGCGGCGGCGATTTATCCGATCGTGCTCGCAGATCGCCTCGAAGTCATCGTTTCGATTCCCAATCGTCCCCTGAGCCACTACGCTACAACCTTGAGCCGCGATCGCGTCGAGCAGACCTTGCAACAACTCTACATGTCTTTATTCTTGGGCTATTCTGGGAACGAGCGGTTGCAATGGTCGCGCCAAGTTTACGACTGGCTGATCCGCCCCGCCGTTGACGAACTCGACGCCGCCGGGATTAAAACCCTCGTTTTCGTTCTCGACGGCTGGTTTCGGAATGTGCCGATGGGCGCACTCTACGACGGTCAGCAGTATCTCGTCGAGCGCTACGGCGTGGCGCTCTCCCCGGGATTGCAACTGTTTCCCGAAGGACTCAAACGCAGCGATTTGAACGTGTTGGCCGTCGGACTGACCGAAGCGCGACAGGGATTTTCGGCGTTGCCGGGAGTGGAACGGGAAGTGCGACAAATTGAATCCGATCTCAAATCGGAAGTTTTGCTCGATCGCCAATTTACCCGGGAGAATTTCCAACAGTGGGTCAATGCCAAATCGTTTCGCGTCGTCCATTTAGCCACTCACGGACAATTCAGTTCCCGTCCGGAAGAGACGTTCTTGCTGACTTGGAACGATCGCATCGACGTTAAAGCGTTCGAGCGCTTGTTGGAAAATCGCGAGCAAGCCGAATTTTATCCGATCGACCTGCTCGTTCTCAGTGCCTGTCAAACGGCGTCGGGAGACAAACGCGCCACCCTCGGATTGGCCGGATTTGCCTTGCGTTCCGGGGCGCGCAGCACCTTGGCGACCTTGTGGTCCGTCAGCGATCGCTCGACTGCCGAGTTAATGGGGTACTTCTACGACTTTCTCGCTCGCGAGGATCTCAAGCTCAGTAAAGCTGAAGCCTTGCGTCGGGCGCAATTGCGGCTGATTCAGGATCCGCAATACAACCATCCCTATTTTTGGGCGCCGTTCGTCTTAGTCGGGAATTGGTTGTAACGGCGATCGGGTAAGGGCGATCGTTCTGGGGAATACTGACAATAAACCCGCTTGGGGCAAAGGATTCGCACTCTATCCCCCGGCTCTTGCGGGTGGGCTCTAACCCAACAGTTCGGATTGTATAGCGGGAGGGAATATGGACGAGTTAGATTATATTCAACCGGATTTTCGGTGAAAACAGTTACCGAGTAACCCTCGGCTCGCTTATTTTTTAAATCCCGCTATATCGACCCGAATCCCCGTTCGTTTTCTCACATATCTTTCAAAGGATTGAGCTATGAAGCGATTGAAACTGTATTTTTCCTACCCTTTACTCCTTTTCAGTGTGGCGGGTAGTCTCCTCTGGCTCGCTGCCGCCAGCGAAGCCGCCCGGGCGGGCGATCGCCACGCCCCCAGCGACTGGTCGGCTCCCAGCCGAGGGCAAATCAGCTTAAACTTCCAACCCCCCGGCGATGCGGCGCCTTTGGATACCACCGGAGGCGGCACGCGCGGCACGGTTAATTTTAAACCCCCCGGCGATGCGGCGCCTGCCAACTCCCTCGGCGGCGGCACCCGAGGGAATATCAACTTCCAAGCTCCCGGCGATGCGGCTCCGAATAACAGCGCTTCCGGCGGGACGCGCGGAAATGTGGGTTTCCAAGCTCCCGGCGATGCGGCTCCGAATAACAGCGCTTCCGGCGGGACGCGCGGAAATGTGGGTTTCCAAGCTCCCGGCGATGCGGCTCCGAATAACAGCGCTTCCGGCGGGACGCGCGGAAATGTGGGCTTTGAGGCGCCGGGAGAAGCCGCCCCAAGTAACAGCGCTTCCGGCGGGACGCGCGGAAATGTGGGCTTTGAGCCGCCGGGAGAAGGCGCCCCGAGTAACAGCGTATCCGGCGGCACTCGGAGTGAAGCCTTGGCGGAGGTCAAGCCCTTGTTGCCGTCTACACAACACGGACGCACGGTTTCGGCGCGTCCGACTATCTTCGTATACGTGCCGCCTACCGACGCGCGCCAAGTGTTTTTCAGCTTGCAAGACCAATATCGTAACCATCACTATCAAACCGTCGTCGAAATTTCCGGGCGGGGAGGAATTGTGAGCGTGACTTTACCGGAAGACGCACCGGAATTGGAAATCGGCAAAGACTACGTGTGGTTTTTTGCCCCGATTCAACCGGGAGAACCACTCGGACCCGATACGTACAAAGTGACCGGATGGGTCAAACGGGTGGAGTCCCCGAGTTCGGAAAACGCCAGGGTGAGTGCCAACCCCATGCAGCAGGCGACGACCTACGCGGAGTCGGGGATTTGGTACGATACCCTGTCGGTGTTGGCGGCGGCGAAACAAGCTCAACCGGAGGAGGCAACCTGGGTTGAGGAGTGGCACGACTTGCTCGAACAGGTGGGTTTGGAGGCGATCGCCTCTCAACCTTTCAGCGATCGGTTGTAGTTATCCTCAAAGCTAGATGTGGCAGCAGGCGAGAGACCGAATCGAACAGTTACCGAAAGGGTTCGGCCCTTGGCTCAAACAATGGCGGGGAGTCTTGACCCTCGCCCCGGTGGTCGCCGCCAGCGCGATTGGCGGCAACCTCCTCGGGGTGTTTCAGCTATTGGAATGGGCTACTCTCGACAGTTTCGTGCTGTTGCGTCCGCAAGAGGCACTCGACTCGCGGATCGTCATTGTCACGATCTCCGAAGAAGATATTACTCGGGTCGGACAGTGGCCCGCGAGCGATCGGGTTCTGACCCGCGCCATGAGTCACATTGCGGCACAAAATCCGACGGCGATCGGTCTCGACCTCTATCGCGATTTACCTGTCGAACCGGGTCACGACGAATGGGTCGAACTGATCGAATCGACCCCCAATTTAATCGGCATTCAAAAAGTGGCGGGAAACCCGGTGGCGCCGCCGCCGAACCTCAAAGATGCCGGACAAGTGGCGGCGTCGGATTTGATTTTGGATGCGGACGGGAAAGTGCGACGGGGTTTGATTTTAATCGGGACGGAAAGCGGCGAATTTCTCGAAGGACTCGGGGCGAAATTGGCGCTGATGTATCTGGAACGGTCCGGTCTCGAACTCGAAACGGTAGACGCGGAGAATAATATTTATCGTCTCGGTCGGGCGTTGTTCGTTCCCCTACGCGGCAATGAAGGGGGTTATGTCGGCAAAGATACTGGGGGCTATCAGATTTTAATTAATTTTCGCGGCGGTCTCGATCGTTTCGAGCATATTTCGTTTACGGATGTGTTAGAAAACCGGATTCCTGAAGATTTGATGCGCGATCGCCTCGTCTTCATTGGCGCTACGGCGGAAAGTTTAAAAGATATTTTTCAAACTCCTTATACCAATACGATTTTAGGGACGCCGGAGTTAACTCCCGGGGTTGTTATTCATGCCAATTTTGCCAGTCAAATTATCGCGGCGGCTCTCGACGGTCGCCCGATGTTGCGGGCGTGGACAAAACCGTTGAATTATTTGTGGATTGTCCTGTGGTCGTTTACGGCGGCGATCGCCTGCTGGCTGGTTCTCGAACGCCACCAATCCCATCGTTACTTCTTCCTGCGCGCGATCGTCTTGGGCTGGCTCCCGACGACGGGAGCTCTGGTCACCATCACTTATCTCGCGTTTATTCACGGGTGGGCCATTCCGGTTTTTTCTCCCTTGTTGGCGGCGACTTTTTCGGCGATTTTAATCCTCAATTATTACAATCAATGGCAACTTAAAGTTACCAATGAAAAGTTAGAAACTGCCAATGAAAAACTCGAAGAATATTCCCACACTCTCGAAGACAAAGTGGAAGAACGAACCCGAGAGTTAAAAGATGCTTTAGAAAATTTGAAATCCACTGAGGCTCAACTGATTCACACTGAAAAAATGTCAAGTTTGGGACAACTCGTGGCCGGAGTTGCCCACGAAATTAACAATCCAGTCAATTTTATTTATGCCAATATTGACCATGCCAATGATTATTTAGAAGATCTAGTATATTTAATCAGATTATATCAAAAACAATATCCCGAACCGGATCCAGAAATTCTAGAAGAAATCGAAGATTTGGAGTTAGATTTTATTCTAGAAGATTTTCCTAATTTGCTCGTTTCGATGAAATCGGGAGCCGAACGGATTGGCAAGATCGTGACGGGATTGCGGAATTTCTCGCGATTGGACGAGTCGGAAATGAAACCCGTGGATCTTCATGAAGGAATTGACTCTAGTTTATTAATTTTACAATCGCGATTGCAAAAAGAGGCGATCGAGATTATTAAAGAGTATGGAAATTTGCCGAAAGTAGCGTGTTATGCGTCTCAAGTCAATCAAGTTTTTATGAATATTTTGAGCAACGCGATCGATGCGTTGGTGGAAAGCAAAATGAAGGCGATCGCACCGTCTGAGAATGGCAACCACGACGGGGAGGAAGGAACGGAGCATCGCGGATTGAAGATTTGGATTACCACCAGCGTGTCCGGGTCGGATGCGGTGATGGTGAAAATCACCGACAACGGACCGGGAATCAGTGAGGCGGTGGCTAAAAAGATCTTCGACCCATTTTTTACGACCAAACCCGTCGGGTCGGGAACCGGGCTGGGACTGTCGATCGGCTATCAGATTATTGTCGAAAAACACGGCGGCAAATTGAGCTGTTTTTCGCCCCCGGGGGGCGGCGCCCAATTTATTATCGAAATTCCGCGATCGCCGCAAACGAAAAAACCCGGAGATCGCGCGGCGATCGCATCGGGATAGGCTGGTATGCTTTTGGACATGCAAGAGATTTTAGATTTTAGAGTTTAGATTTTAGATTGAGAGGGTAAAGCTTCCGGTCTGAGGTCTGATTTCCTCCCGAAAGCGGGCAACCTGTCCGCGCCACGGGTTCGACACTCGTGCTTCCTGCCTTTTGCCTTTTACCTTTTGCCTTTTGCCTCCCAACCTCCCATGAGACTTAATAACTTAGAGTGGCTCGATCTCGCTGAATATCTCTGTCTGACCCTCGCCGTCGTCGGTGCGGTGGCGGGAGTGGGCGATCGCCAGATCCTCTATGCGGCTTTGCCTTTAGCGGCTTGCATTTTCCTCAATCTCGTCCGGCGCCAACAAACGCAACAGTCCGACCGCCAGAGTGCGATGAGCGCGATCGCCGTGTTAGAAGAACGCTTGACCCGCTTGCGAACGCAATGGGAGGGCGATCTCGAACAGATGCAACAGCTACGAGCATCGATCGAACACCTCGGCGATCGCCTCGATCGGTTCGATCGCGAATCCCCCGCTTCCGAATCCCCGGCGGCGAACGAGTCGAACCGCGAAGAACTTGACTGTCTGGTGGCGGCGATGCAGCAGCAACAACGGCAACTGAGAACCCTACGCGAACGCCTCGACGCGATCGGCACCTCGGCGCCGGAACCCCCCGCAGAGTCGCCGCAATCGCAACCGCCTCAGACGCCCCCCGCGTCGGAACCGAACTGGGAACAATTGCAAAATTTGCCGGAGGCGATCGCCACCCTGACCGATCGCATCGCCCAACTCGGTCGCGGAATGGCACAAGTGCTGCAACGTCTCGAACGCGCCAGCGATACCCCCGACCGTTCCCCCGGGCCCTCGGTGGGGGATTTAGCCGACGCCCTCCAACCCCTCGCCCGCGCCGTGAGCGAAATTCAGCAGCAAATTGCCGGACTCGAACCGCGAACGGGTACCCGTCCCACCACGGCGCCTTCGGAAACGGCGATCGCCCGCACCACACCCTCCCCCGGGCCCGTTCCCACCAACTTCGGCATCGGCGGCGATCCCCGCCAAAATTTACCCCAATGGGGCAACACTCCCAATATTCCGCCAGAATCGAGCATCACTCCCGCCGCCTTTCCCAACGCCCAACCCGCCACCGTCGCCCCCCAGGAATTCGTCCGCCGCTACCAACAAGGCGAACGCAACTTTCCTGGCGTCAACCTCGAAGCCGCCGATCTCGCCCGGGTTTATCCCAGCCAACCCGGTAGCCCCATCGACCTGCGCGGCGTCAACCTCGTCGGTAGCAGCCTCACCGGGGCCAATTTTGCCGGAGGCGACCTCGCCGAAGCCAACCTCAGCGAAGCCGATTTAAGTCACGCCGATTTAAGACAAGCCAACTTAGCCGGGGCCAACTTAGCCGGGGCCAATCTCGACGGCGCCGACCTCGAAGGCGCCAACTTGATCGCTGCCGACCTGCGAGGCATTGATTTCAGAAACGTTTATCTCCGCCAAGTCAACCTCAGTAGCGCCAATCTCTGCCGTCAAAATTTCGCCGGGTTCGACCTGTCCGGCTTCAATCTCAGTCGCGCCAATCTCACTTACGCCGATTTGAGCGGCGCCACTTTAGAAGGCGCCGACTTGACGGGCGCCGACCTGACGGGGGCCAATCTCGACGGCACCTATTTCGGCGACGGCGAAACCGCCGCCCGTTTGGATGGGGCGATCTTGCCCGACGGCAGCAGATTTGAATGAAAATCCCTATAAAAAATCCCTCCAGGGGATGGATGGGAGGGAATGGGGTGTATTAAGTCAAACACTTTCAGTCTTTTCTATTTTCTCGTCTGTTTTCGATCCTGACGAGGGGGTTGTTTCCCCCAAGTGGTCTGACCCCAATCGGACGGAAAAAACACCCCTGCACGGGCAGAGGTGGACGGGGAAAATTCTCGTTAGTTTAATTCTAACCTAACGCCTTCTCAGGTTCGCCCGCTTTTTCTTCGATCGGGCTGAATATTCCCGCTATCGATCGCGCGATCGCCCGTATTTTTTGGCCAAAATAACGATAAAATATGCTTCGACTTGTACGCAGATCGGCGATCGCGAATCCTCGGACTGCGATCGACCTTATCGAGCCTTATCGAGCGGCTTTTCCCTCTAAAATCCTCTAAACATGAAACGATTAATTTCGATCGCCGTCAGCTTAATTATTTTAACGATTATTTATACCAAAATTGACTTTTTAGGACTGATTCGCGTTTTTGAAAACAGCGATCGTGGCTGGACGATTGCCAGTTTTGCCATGTTAATCCCCTTAGTGTTGATTACCAGTTGGCGGTTGCAAGAATTAACCCCTTCGGGAGTACGATTGAGATTTGCCGAAGCCAATCGGCTGATCTTAGCCGCCAGCGTCTTAAATATGGTCTTGCCCTCTAAAATGGGGGATCTGGCAAAAGCTTACTTTATGCGCGATCGCGGTCATTTGAGCGGGTCGCTAGCCCTATCTCTCGTCGTTTTTGAAAAAGCTTGCGACCTACTTTCTTTACTGCTATGGTGTATTTTTGGTTTGTGTTTGTATCCCGACAAAAACTTTTTATTTTGGGTGATGACCGTTGCTGTCAGCAGTAGTTTTATTTTTGGCATTTTATTGCTCAGTTCCCGCAAATTTGCTCATTTATTTTTCGATCTCACTGGCCGAATTGCTCCTAAAAAGATCGGGGTTAAACTCGATAAAATGCGCTTTTCTTGGGGAGAAATGCACGAATATTTCTGGAGCGATCGCCGCCAATTGGCGAAAATTTGCCTCACCTCAATATTTCTGTGGTTTTGTCATTTATTGCAAATTTGGTTTTTTATCCTCGCCCTCAAAGCTTGGACCCCCTTTCTGGCGAATTTAGCCCTGTCCCCCCTAGCCATTTTAGCCGGATTAATGCCCCTCACCTTTGCGGGAGTCGGAACCCGAGACGCGGCCCTGATTTTGTTTTATCAACCCTATTTTAACGAAGCCACTGGTGCAGCTTTGGGCTTATTATGTACCTCTCGTTATTTCATCCCCGCGATCGCCGGACTCCCTTTTCTCAGTCAATATTTAGCAACCGTTCGCAATTTTAAAAAATCGTGATTTTTTTAAGTTCCTAAATTTAATCGGTCAATGTGATTGACTTTTTTTCATTTTTATGATCGAATTTACGATCGAATTTTGCCGCTATCTGCTGTCAACTTCACCGCCGACCAAAGCCCGAGAACGGTTTTGGTTAGGATTGACGGTGGTTTTTTCTTTAACTTATAGCTTGATGGCATTACAAAAAGCCTTTGACAGCACTTATGTCGTGCAAGATGACGCCCGCCAACATGTATTTTGGATGCAGCGTTTTCTCGATCCGAGTTTATTTCCCAATGATTTAATTGCGGATTATTTTCAAACCGTCGCCCCTAGCGGATACACCACGGTTTATCGCCTAGCCGCCGGATGGGGAATCGATCCGTTATTATTCAGTAAATTATTGCCGGTGGCGATCGCACTGGTAACGACAATTTACTGTTTTTATTGTACTTTACTGCTGTTTCCCGTCGCGATCGCCGCCTTTAGCAGTAGTTTGCTCTTAGCCCAAAGTTTTTGGATGAATTTTGATGTTGTTTCGGCGACACCTAGGGCATTTTTATATCCAATCTTTATTGCTTTTGTGTATTACTTTTTAAAGCGATCGTGGCTGGGGATTGGCGGGGCGATCGCCCTGTTGGGTTTATTTTATCCTCAATATGTTTTTATTGCATCGGGACTGTTACTATTACAAGTCATTGAAGTTGAAAAAGGTTCGTTAAAACTCTGCAAAAATTGGCAAACTTATCGTTTTTGTGGCTGGGGATTGGCGATCGCCTTTGCGGTCATGTTACCGTATGCGTTAAAAACGAATGTTTACGGTCCGGTCATTGATGGGAGTCAAGCGGTGAACTTGCCGGAATTTTGGGCGGAAGGACGCGCTCAATTTTTTAATAAAAATGCTTTCTTATTTTGGACGATTGGGGAGCGATCGGGCATTTTACCGCCCTTATTACCGCCCTTAATTTGGTTGGGAGTTTTTCTCCCCTTTTGTCTGCCAAGGTTGCGGCGATCGCGCGATCGCTTCCCTTTAGTCGGTTTAATTCAGCCTCAAATCCGAGGGCTTTTTTTACGCTTGGGTTGCTCTTCCTTAGGGATGTTTGTTGCCGCCCATTTATTTTTATTCAAATTACATTTACCGAACCGTTATATCGAACATACTTGGCGCTTTTTACTGGCGATCGCCTCCGGTATTTTTATCGCCATTCTCTGGGATGCTGCTTTAAAACTTAAGGTCGAAAAACATCAGTTATGGGGTCGAATGGCGGCGATAGGATTGGCGATCGCCTTATTAGGTTATCCGATCTACACGCCGAGTTTTCCCAGAACGAATTATCGTCCCGGTCGTTTACCGGAACTCTATAGCTTTTTCCAACAACAACCGAAAAACATCGCGATCGCTTCCCTGTCCGGAGAAGCGAACAATTTACCGACATTTTCCCATCGTTCGATTTTGGTCGGTCGCGAGTATGCGATCCCCTATCATCTCGGCTATTATCGTCAATTTAGCCAGCGAATTCGTGACTTAATTGAGGCACAATATACCCCGGAATTGTCTGTTGTCAAACAGTTTATCGATCGCTATCGTGTTAATTTTTGGTTGGTCGAACGATCGGCATTTTCACCGGAGTATTTGGAAAACCAGGGATGGTTACACCAATATCAACCCCAAACTCAACAGGCGATCGCCGATTTGCGATCGTCAGAAGCTACTGTTAAGGTTCCAGTTGTAGCGGCGGCGATCGATCGCTGTCGGGTATTTGAATCGGGAGATTTTGTCGTTTTAGATGCACGATGTATTGTTGGAAATCCATCTCTAGAATGATATAATTGCGCTTCCCTTTGTCTTTTCTATGATTCAACTAACCGAGTTAAGCCTCAACAAATTGAATTCATCGCCTAAAAATTGACTCAATTCACTAAATTAATATGCCAATTTCTAGCGTCCATCAATTTTTAACAGGTTCGACCGATAAAGTTTCTCGAAAAACCACTCTATTTTGGTGGAATTTAACGGCTATTTTTGTCATTGGTTTTGGTTGGTTGGTCTTAAAAGAAGCATTATCGGCGGAATATGTAGTGCAAGACGACGCCCGCCAACATGTTTTTTGGATGCAGCGTTTTCTCGATCCGCAGTTATTTCCCAACGATTTAATTGCGGACTATTTTCAATCGGTCGCCCCCGCCGGATATACGGCATTTTATTGGATCTTTGCCAAATTGGGAATTGACCCAATTTTTTTACACAAACTCTTACCGCCTATCTTAGGGGCGATCGCCAGTTTCTACTGTTTTTTACTGACTTTAGAATTATTTCCCGTTCCCTTAGCTAGCTTTTTGAGTGTTTCGTTACTCAACCATTATTTATGGATGCGTGACGATCTAATTTCCGCGACTCCCGCCGCTTTTGTCTATCCTTTGTTTTTAGGATTTCTCTATGCACTGTTTCGCCGTCAACTTATTTTTACCTGTGTAACTCTCGCCCTTTTGGGTTTATTTTATCCCCAATGCGTATTAATTGCTGGGGGGATTTTATGCTTGCAAATCGTCGGTTTTTCACCTCGCGGAGTCTCCGTGAATCTCCACAAACCGACCGATCGCGTGGCGGCGATCGGTTTGGCGGTTACGTCCGTGGTGATTTTACTGTATGCATTGAAATCGAATGATTACGGTCCGGTGATTTCGGCGACGGAAGCAAAAGAGTTTCCGGAGTTTTGGACCGGGGGAAAAAGTGAATTTTTTACCCACAATCGCGAGGAATTTTGGTTTACCGGACAGCGAACCGGGATCGTTCCCCGCTTTGGAACTATTTTACCGATTGTAGCGGGCGGGTTTTTGCCCCTATTTCTGTTATTGGATGCGATCGATCGCGGGTTGCGTCCCCAGGGCGATCGCTGGTTCTCCAGTTTGCAAAAGTTGCGAGAACGCGGCTTATTTTTACTGCAAATTATTATTTCCTCTTTAGTTCTATTTTTTCTCTCTCACGCCCTTTTATTCCGCTTGCATTTACCGAGTCGCTATACGGAACATACCCTGAGAATGGTCACGGCGATCGCCGCCGGAATCGCGATGACGGTTCTCATCGACGCGGCGTTTTCTTGGGCGAAAAAATTACGCCGGACGCCAATTCAAATCCTTCCGTTAACTCTAGCGGCGGTATTAATCGGATTGGTGGTACTCGAACCGACTTGGTTAAAACGCTTTCCGCGAACGGAATATGTTATCGGCAAATTTCCCGAACTTTATCAATTTTTTTCCCAACAACCGAAAGATATTTTAATCGCTTCTGTAGCGGATGAAGTGAATAATATTCCTTCATTTAGTGCGCGATCGATCCTCATTGGTGGCGAAGGATATGCGGTTCCCTATCATAAGGGTTATTTTATGCCGATTCGAGAACGCAGTCTCAACACGATCGCCGCTACTTATACCCCCGATCGCGATCGCTTGCGCGAATTTCTTCAAACTTACCCGATCGATTTCTGGTTACTCGAAGAAGGAACCTTTACTCCACCGTACATCGATCGCGATCCGTGGATGATGCAATACGATATCGCAAAAAAAGCGATCGCCCAATTACAACAGGGTATCGTTCCCGCCCTCGCCCCCATCGGCGATCGGTGTCAGGTTTTTGAAACTGGACGCTTTGCGGTTTTAGAAGCTTCTTGTTTAGTAGAACAATTGCAAGATTAATGTTTTATTATCATCGAATATTTAGCGATAATAAGCTCAATATTATTCCTTTCTTACTGATTATCACTGTCGATTGTTTGGCTTTGAGTTTGGCGATTCTTCTAGCAGTATTTTCCGGGTTGGAACCGACCCATTTTATGGAAGAAGGAGAACCGATCACCTGGTTTTCGGCGGGACAATTGGCGGCGATCGGGGCGATCGCCGCGATCGTTGGCGCAATTCGTTTCCGCGATCGCTACTCTCGAAAAATCCCCCATGCTTCCCCCTGGATTTGGTTTTTTATCGCTACTTGTTTCTGGTTTCTCGGGCTTGACGAACTCCAAGAAATCCACGAATCGATCGACCTATGGATTCATGAATTATTGAACATCGACCAAAGCCATTTGAGCGATCGCCTCGACGATCTAGTTATTTTACTGTATGGGGCTGTGATGGGATTTGTTCTTTATAAAAATAAGCGCGAATTAAAACAATTCCGACAAGTGTGGAAATTATTAAAATTAGGAATTTATACGGCGATCGCGATGGTGATTCTCGATGCTATCACCAATCAAAATGATATTATTGCTAGTGAAACCGTCAACGAATGGGTGGGAACTATTGAAGAATGCTTTAAAATTGGTGCTGAAGGCATCTTTTTATCGGTGAGTTACTACTGTTTGCAAATTGCTAAAATTTCGAGCATTAGCAAACTCGAAAATAACTAAATCTGGAGGGCGATCGCCTTGAATCAAAATCCTTTTAATTCTACAAATAATCCCGATCGCCTCAAAATTGCGATCGCTTTGAGTGCGATCGTAGGCGTCAGCTTAATTATTAATATTATCGGCATTAATTGGGGATTACCGAGTACGATCGGCTGGGCCCCAGACGAACTCATTCCCTTACGAGTTTTAGAGGGATTAGAAAAAGGTTTTTCCAATGGGTGGTATTACAAATACCCACCCTTTCACTTCTATATTTTAGCCCTTCTCTATTCTCCTTTCTGGATTCTGCATCAATTCCAGATAGTTGACATTTACAGCAGTGAAATTTATACGATTTTATTTTATCTCGGTCGCGGTCTGACTTTGCTCATCTCTGTCGGCTTGCTGCTGGTGTTATACTTCTTGGCGTCGAAGGTTTTCGATCGCGCTTCTGCCCTCTTTTCTTTACTAATTATAATCGTCAGTTGTCCGTTTGTTTACTATTCAAAAACTCTCAATCTCGATATTCCGTATTTATTTTGGTTTTCCCTGTCGTTATTCTTCTATTTAAGAATTCTAGAACGACAACAATTACGAGATTATCTCCTCTTTTCTCTGATGGCGGCGATCGCTGTTGCTACAAAAGATCAAGCCTATGCTTTTTACCTACTCACGCCTCTAGTTATTATTTGGCAACACTATCGTTATTTAAAACAAGTCGATCCCGATATTCGTTTTAAAGACGCACTTTTAGATCGAAAAATTGTTTATTCGCTGTGGGTCGGATTCGGCGTATTTTTTCTCTTGCATAATCTTATTTTTAATTTGGAGGGTTTTTTCAAGCATGTTAACTTAATTACCTCCGGTAGTGCTCAAATTCGCCCCCGATACGAACAGAATCTCTGGGGACAATTAAAAATGTTTCGCCAAAGTTTGATCCATTTGCGCTTTTCTCTGGGATGGGGATTGTATTTTATTTCGATTTTGGGTTTCCTCAAAGTTGTTTCTAAGATAAGAAAGTATCGTTTATTCGCTTTTTTACTGGTTCCCCTCGTTTCTTACTATCTTTTTTATATTTGCATTGTTTGGTATAGTAATATTCGTTATTTAATGCCCATTTTGTTAATTCTATCTCTGTGTGGCGGTAAATTTATTGCAGAATTTTTGGGAAGGCGATCGCCTTATCTCGCAGTTAAAGCGTTAGCCATTATTGCTATTTTTATTTACAGTTTTTCTTATTCGTTTACACTCAATATTTTGATGGTCAATGACTCCCGTTATCGGGTAGAAACCTGGATGAATGAAAATATTGAAGCGAATGCACTGGTTTTGGGGGCGGGCGATCGCAAATATTTACCCAGACTGGAACCTTATCGTTCCCAAGTCATCACCGAACCCACCCTAGAAACAGTGACTAACCTCGATCCGGACTATATTGTTTTAACGAGTGCTTACGATATTCGTCGGTTTGAAAGTGGGACGCCGGAATATCAGTTTTTTGCCGAACTGCAAGATCGTAAATTACCTTATCGTCTGCAATTTAGATATCAATATCGACCGCAATGGTATTTTTTCAATCGCCAAGAATTGGAATATCGCAATGTAGACGATCGCTATATTTACTCAAATTTCGATAAAATCGATCCGGAAATTACTATTTTTCAAAAAGTTCGGGAATAAGAAGCCTAAATTTTAAAACATTTTGATGCGGGCAGAATGCCCGCCCCCTAACAATCATTCAATCTAACAATTCAACATCTAAAATCTAAAATCCTTTTACCGACTGCGCTTGTCAATCATATCTGCAAGGAGGGCAAACATCCCTAATTGAGTAGAAGTGACTAGTAAAATTAAAGTTCTTTCAGTTAAATCTTGACGGATAAAAAGATCTTGAAACAGAGTAATTAAAAACCCCGAAAAAAAGACCCCTGCAACGGGTAAAAATACACGCAAAGGAGCAAAATAAACCCCGGTTCTGAGAATAATTTGTAAGAAACGTAGAGTATCGCGAATCGGTTGAATTTTACTTTTGCCAATGCGGGGGTGATAGTCGATCGGTTCGTAATCGACAATATAATGATTCGTCAACATGGCGATCGCGATCGTGGTGGTGAAACTGAAACCGTCCGGGAGAATGTTGAGAAACTGTTCGGCGATATCTTTGCGAAAGACGCGCAAGCCACTGTTGAGGTCGGGGATGCGACATCGGGTGACCCATTCGGCGAAGCGGACGAGAAACCATTTGGGGATTTTGCGGAGGTTGGAATAGCGGACGTTGGCGCCGATGCGGGCGCCGATGACCATGTCGGCGTCGCGAGTGAGGGCGACGAGGTGGGGAATACGATCGCTCGGATAGGTTCCGTCGGCGTCGGTAATGGCGATTAAGGGATGTTTGGCGTGACGGATGCCTGTTTTGAGGGCGGCGCCGTAGCCTAAGTTGTTGGAGTGGTGGTAGACGCGCAGGTGAGGGCTGGGACGAGGGCGATCGCGCTGCTGCCACTGTTGTAAAATGGCGGCGGTGGCGTCGCTGGAACCGTCGTCGATCGCCAAAATTTCGTAAGTCGATCCGGCGCGATCGAGGATTTGTTCTAATTCGTCGAGGGTATGGGCGATCGCCAGTTCTTCGTTATAAACCGGAATAATCACCGAAAATGGCAGATTTTCGCCGCGATCTCGTTCGATAGAGTCCATAGGGCTTGCAAAACAAGCATTTTAGCAGAACAGTTGCGGAAAATCGATTCTATCACGTCGGTTTGGGGGCGCAGTCGGCGCAATTTTTTATCGTGACGATCGCTAAAATAGGAACCCAATAGATACACTATTGGTGGTCCAATCCCGCGCCGTAACGCCACACGTCCTTGTTTACCAAGTTTTTTACGCGAGAGCTTCGAGATCGGCTGCACGCCGTGCGCCAGTCGCTGACGGCGACGCGGATCTTGATGGCGGTGGCGATCGCCGTGTTAATTGCGGGCTTACTGCTGGCGCAAACTTGGGGATGGACCCAAAGCTTAGAACTGGCGGTGTTCGATCGCATGGTGCAGATGCAGCCCGATCCCGGCCCGGACCCGCGCCTGTTGGTGGTCGAAATTACCGAGTCTGACTTGCAACGTTTTCAAAAATGGCCGTTGAGCGATCGCATTTACGCCCACGCTTTGCAAGAACTCCAAAAACATCATCCCAAGGCGATCGCTCTCGATATTTTTCGCGATCTTCCCAATCCTCCCGGTTATGAGGAATTGGTCGCCCAATTGCAACAGCCTAACGTCATCGGTATTACCTATTTCGGCAATAGCAACATCGAACGCATTCCGCCACCGCCGACGTTAGCAGAATCTCAGGTCGCCTTTAGCGATCTGCTCACCGATCCCGATGGGGTCGTCCGTCGCAATTTAATGTTTCTCCCTGAGGAGGACCGGATTTTCCAATCCCTCTCTTTGAGTCTGGCCCTGTTCGAGTTGGACGATCGCGGTCTGACCCCGAAAATCGCGGCAGATAATAACTATCACCTGGGCAACGCTATTTTTACCCAACTCAAGCCCGATTCTGGCGGCTATCAAGCGATCGATGCGGGAGGCTACCAAATTCTCCTCCACTACCGATCGCGCGATCCCGCCCGCCGGGTCACTCTCGGCGATCTACTCGACGGACGCTACGATCCTGCGTGGGTCGAGGATAAACTGGTGGCGATCGGAACCACGGCCCCGAGTTTAAAAGACACTTTTTTTACCCCCTACAGTGAAGTCGCCGAGGGCAATCGCAAAATGCCGGGGGTGTTGATTCACACCCAAATGGTCAGTCAGTTTTTGACTGCGGCGATCGACGATCGCCCCACTTTCTGGTTTTGGCCCGCATGGTTAGAAACCCTTTGGATTCTCACTTGGGAGGGCCTGGGAGTTTGTATCGGAATGCGGCTCAATCATCCGGCAATGCTGGCCGTTTGTACGGTCGTGAGTTTGTCCGCTTTGGCGCTAATTTCCTATCAATTCTTCCTCCACGGCGGCTGGATTCCCATAGCCACGCCCGGCTTAGGATTGTTGCTCGTATCGGCGGCGATCGTCACTTACGAACTCCAAAAAGCCCGACAACAACAATCGATGGTCATGCGCTTACTCGGTCAACAAACTTCGCCAGAAATTGCCCGAGCTCTTTGGCAACAACGCGACAGTCTACTCGAATCTGGAATGATTCCCGGAAGGACATTAACTGCTACTGTATTGTTTAGCGACATTCACAATTTTACGACGATTTCCGAGCAGACTTCTACCGATCTTCTCATGAGTTGGCTCAATGAATATTTGCAAGCAATGACTCGAGAAGTCACGACCCATCACGGGATTGTTAATAAGTTTATTGGCGATGCCTTGATGGCGGTTTTTGGCCTTCCTTTATCCCATTACAATACCTCAGAAGATGCCCGCAATGCCGTATCTTGCGCGTTGGCGATGCGCGATCGCCTCCGCGAACTCAATGACAACTGGGCCAAGCGCGGTTTACCCGTAATTCAAATTCGCATCGGAATTTACACCGGATCTGTAATGGCTGGCAGTTTGGGCGGGAAAGAACGGCTGGAATATGGCGTCATCGGCGATAGTGTCAACATTGCTTCTCGTTTGGAAAGTTGCGAAAAAGACCGTCAAATCGATAATTGTCGGATTTTAATCGCCCGCCAAACCTTGATTCACGTTTACGGAGAATTTGAAGTCGAATTCTGGGGGCCGTTGCAACTCAAAGGTAAACAACATTCGGTGGAAGTTTATCGCGTTTTGGGTAAGTTGCGAAAGTAGAAAAGAATTTTACATTTTCGCCGTTCGGCGGTACATTTAGGGAGATCTAAATGTCTTGGATAGCAGAGGAAAAGGCTGTATCGATCGCGCGATCGAGAAGGACTCTCAGGATCGGTTACAATTAAAGAAATTAGATTAAATGTTTCGTTATAATTTTCAGTCAAAATATTTTTTAGTGCCATGCCAGTTAAACATTTTCAAAACTCCATAATTTTTCGATCGCCGACCTCGGCGTTAGCGATCGCCACCCTCTTAGTCGTCGCGATCGCGCCGATGGGGAATCTGGCGACAGCCTCCGAAATCACGATCGCCGATTCGCCTACCCCCAGAGTGAACGACCGTCCGGGAGGACGAGAACCGGGAGGCAACCGCGCGCCCCTTCCCGAAATTGACAACGCCCCGGGAGGACGAGAACCGGGCGCAACCCGCAGCGCCAATGGATGTCTGGAAGAAGATAAAGCCTTGGCGATCGTGCAACCCGTCGGCGATCGCAACCGCATTACCACCAGTGCTATCTATCCGACGTTCTTCTTCTACCTTCCAGAAACCAGCGCGCCCAAAGCCGAATTTGTTCTCACGGACGATAGGTATCAAGAAATTTACAAGACCACTTTCGACGTTTTCGATGCAGGTAGCACGATTCGGGTCACTATCCCCGCTTCTCTGCTGTCGCCGACATTGGAAGTGGGATCCGAGTATACTTGGTCTTTTTCCTTATTGTGCAATCCCAACGAACCCTCGGGGAATATCTTCATTCAAGGAACGATCGAACGGATGATGTCGAGTGAGGGATCGCAAGGGGAAATGATGGCAGCTTCGGCGAGCGATCGCCTCGCCCGCTTCCTGGAGGAGGAAAACTGGACCGATGCCCTGATTGCCTTAGCCGACCTGCGCCGCGAAAACCCGAATGACCGCAGTTTGCGCGATCGCTGGACGTCCCTCTTACAAGAGTTGGGACTCGAAGAGTACGCCAACGAACCGTTAGTGCAACCTTAAGCTGAAGATGAGTTATCACGGGAAGAAGGGGAACGGCCCATCGGTGGCACCTTTCCCCGTGTCCATCTCAACGGTTCGAGCGTTATGAGCTTTTCCGTATCTCTCTCACTTCTGCTAGCCTTCGGTCTTTCGGGAACCACCGATCGCCCGTTCGCGTCGCTCTCACCTAATCCCATCGTCACCCTGGCTCAAGGAGCTAGCGAAGACGACGCCCGGGGCGATCGCCTCCTGGAACAAGGACGCCAGCAGTTTAAAAACAGTCAGTTTCGCGAAGCGGCGGCGACCTGGGAACGGGCCTTAAGCGTGTATCGGGCCGAAGGCGATCGCCGGGGAGAACTGCAAGCGGTAGGGTTTTTGGGTATGATTTACCCGTACTTCGGCGAGTATCGAAAAGCCCTGGAGTTCGCCGAGCGACAGTTAGCCCTCGCCCGGGAATTGGGCGATCGCCAGGGAGAATCGAACGCCTGGGGCAATTTTTCGGTGATTTATATTTACCTCGGCGATTTTCCTCGGGCGATTGAAGTCAGCGAAAAACTGTTAGAACTCTCCCGAGAACTCGACGATCGGGCGGGGGAACGCAGTGCGATCGGAAACTTGGGATTGATTTATTTATCTCGATCGCAATACGGTAAGGCGATCGAATATATCCATAAAAGTTTGGAAATGAGCCGCGAAGATGGCAACAAGTTAAATCAATCCAATGGCTTGGGCAATCTCGGGGTCGCCTATCGGGCGATCGGCAATTACGATCGCGCCATCGAATATACCGAGGCACAATTGGAGATCGCCCGCGAGATCGGCAATCGCCAGCAAGAGGCCAACGCCCTCGGCAATCTCGGGATAATTTATATCTACAAGCAACAATATAATAGCGCCATCGAGTATAACGAACGACAGTTAGCGATCGCCCGCGAGATCGGCGATCCGCGCGGTGCCAAAAATGCTTTGGGAAACATCGGCATCGTTGACTTCCTTCGCGAAGATTACGGCGGGGCGATCGCTCGGTTTAACGAGGTTTTGAGCCTCACGCGCCAGATCGGCGATCGCGCCGGGGAAGCCAATTCCCTCGGCAATCTCGCCCAAGCTCACCTGCGATCGGCGAACTATAGCGAAGCGACGAACTACGCCCGAGAACAACTCGCCCTCGTGCGCGAATTGGGCGATCGCCGCGCGGAAGCCAACGCCCTGATGAGCTTGGGTGGCGCCCTGTTATACGACGGTCGCAGTCAAGAGGCGATCCCGTTACTGCGTCAGGGGATTGAAGTCTTCGAGTCCCTAGTTCCCGGAGTCAGCAACGAGAATAAAATCACCTTACTCGATACTTTTGGCGACTCCTACGACCTCCTGCAACAGGCGCTGGTTCTGGTCGGTCGGGCCGAAGAAGCCTTAGAAGTCTCCGAACGCGGACGGGCGCGCGCGTTTGTCGAGTTATTAGCCCAACGTCGCAACCCGAATTCGACCGCCGAAATCGAGTTAGATCCGCCGACGATCGCCGATATCACACAAGTGGCACGCGATCGCCAGGCGACCCTCGTCGAATATTCGATTGTCGATGCCGGATTATTAATTTGGGTCGTCACCCCGGAAGGTAACGTCCATCTGCGAACGGTGAAATTTTCCCCGGAACAACTGCAAAACCTTGCCGAACAAGGACGGGTCAGTGCTGCCGGAGGTGTCATTCTCAACGAAAACGAGATCGCCTTTGCGAATGCCGTGCGCGGCACGCGAGCGGCCCTCAACTTCAACCAAAGTGCCGCGCAAGAACAAGCGAATGCGGTAGAAGAGATCGAAGAAGAGCGCGAAAAGTTAAAAGAACTTTACAACCTCCTCATCAAACCGATCGAAGATCTGTTACCGGACAATCCCGACGCGCGGATCGTGTTTATTCCCGACGCTTCCTTATTTTTGGTGCCCTTTCCGGCGTTAATCGACGATCGCGACCGCTATTTAATCGAACGCTACACCCTGTTAAGCGCTCCTTCGATTCAAGTGCTGCAACTGACCGAACGGCGATCGCCCCCCTCCTCATCCGAGTCCGGCGAGGGGGAATTTTTAGTCGTGGGTAACCCGAAAATGCCCCCGGTTTACTCTCTAGAAAGGAATCAGCTAGAACCCTTGCGGGCGCTCCCTTACGCCCAAGCGGAGGCGATCGAAATTGCCAAAATTGTTAAAACCTTGGCTTTAGTCGGCGAGAAAGCCACCGAAGCGCTGCTCAAACAACGGATGACCCAGGCGCGGGTCATTCACCTGGCGACTCACGGACTGATTGACGACCGTCACGCGATGGATAGCGCGATCGCGGTAACCCCGGATAGCGATAACGACGGCTTGCTGACCGCCGAGGAAATTTTCGAGTTAGACCTCAAGGCGGATTTAGTAGTGCTGTCCGCTTGCGAGACCGGATTGGGGGAGATTACCGGGGATGGCGTAGTCGGCTTGTCGCGATCGTTCCTCAGTGCGGGGAGTCGCAGTGTTTTAGTCTCCTTATGGTCCGTTCGCGACGATTCCACCGCGTTTTTAATGCGGGAGTTTTACCGGGAGTTCGATCGCACCGGAGATAAAGCCCACGCCTTACGACAGGCGATGTTAGTGACGATGGATCGAGAGCAGTACGCCCACCCCTTTCACTGGGCGGCGTTTACGTTAATTGGGGCGGCGGATTAGAGATTAGAGTTTGGAGTTTAGATCGAGAGGGTCGCGAATCGGGAAGTCCTCAGAACGGGAAAGGTTCTCGACGGAGGAGGGTTCACCCCCGATTCCCGACTCCCGACGCGACCCGCGATCGCTCATTGACGCCGTTAACCCTCGGTGCGTAATATTAATGCAAGGTTAAAAAGTGTAAAAATTTATTAACTTATAAATTAAGGGAAAATCCCAGCGTCGATTCCGATCGCGCCGACCGACTTGAAACCCCCGACAACTAGATAGAGCGACCCATGCAACAGCAGTTTCGTCATTCTCTTCTCAAAACTCTTGCCGTCTTCTTCCTGGCGATTTGCACGTGGGCGATCGCGCCGCACGCCGCCCGTGCTTACGACAATCCGGACTTGCTGCCGACGACGCCAACACCGATTATCGACTTGGCCAAATCCCTGACCAGCATTCAGCAAGAAAACCTCAGTACCGAACTGGAGAATTTTGAAAGCGAAACCGGGTGGAAGCTCAGAGTGTTGACTCAATACGATCGCACTCCCGGTCGGGCCGTGCGAGAGTTTTGGAACCTCGACGACAAAAGCATCTTACTCGTCGCCGATCCTCGCGGCGGCAACCTGCTCAATTTCAACGTCGGCAATGAGGTTTACGCCTTGCTACCGCGTACCTTTTGGGTAGAATTGCAAACCCGTTACGGCAATCAATTCTTCGTGCGCGACCACGGAGAAGATGGCTCGATTCTCAACTCGTTAAACGCCATTGAGGGCTGTTTGCGTGACGGCGGTTGCCGCGTCGTACCCGGACTGCCGCGCGAACAGTGGATTTTAACCTTAGTCACCTCAACCCTTGGCGGTGTGGTTCTCGGATTTGCCGCTCACCCGCGCAAGGATCGCCAAAACTTTTCGTGGCAGTGGGCCTTAATGTTTTCACCCTTATGGGGGATTTTGTTCGTCGCCTTCGGGATCGGTCCGGTCGTGAGCCGTACCTCCGATTGGCTGCCGCTTTTGCGAAATGTCCTCGGCTTTTTACTCGGGGCCGTAGTGGCGTATCTGACTCCGGTTATCGATCGCAAATCCCCTTCCGAAACGTAAACGGGGACTTCGGCAGAGGCGATCGCTTCTCCCTTAGCCTCCCTCACTACTGAGTGCGATCGTCCCATCCCGGTTGTTGGTGGCGGAACACACTTAAATCGAGGGTCGGGCCGACCCCCGGGGCGTCGGCCATACTGTCGCTACGCAAAGAAAAGGCAATCACCGGATCCGGATGTCCCGTGAGGGTTTCGATCAACTCCCCGGTGTGCAGATTCCATAACTTGATCGTCCGTTCCGTACTGCCACTGGCGAGGGTTTCGCCGTCGGCGGCGATCGCCAGCGAGCGCACGATCCCCGAATGTCCGGTAATGGTGCGGATCGATTCCCCGGTTTCCAAATTCCAAATGTCGATCGTGCCATCTTGGGTGCCGCAGACCAGAGAGCGACCGTCGCGGGCGATCGCGCAAGAAATCACCGGATCCGAGTGGGTCTCGAACGTCCGGATTAAGCGCCCACTGCCCACGTCCCACAACTTCAGGGTTTTATCAATACTGCCACTGGCGAGCAATGCCGAGTCCGGACTGAACACCACCGGGCGCACCGTTCCCGTATGGGCGGCCAAACTGTGCAGCAACTCGCCACTATCGAGCTTCCAGAGATTGATCGTGCCGTCGTAGCCCCCACTGACGAGCAAACTGCCATCTTTGGCGATCGCCAGGGAACTCACCCCACTCGTATGACCTTTCAAGGTATGAAGTAAACGGCCCGTTCCCCCTCGAACTTCGTCCAGTTTCTTTTCCGTACTGCCACTCGCCAGGGGTTGTCCGCCGCCCCCGGTCGAGAGGGGATAGAACGAGAGAGACTCGCCGTGGAGCGCCTCGCATAACTCGGGATCCTCCAAGTTCCAGAGCTTGATCGTGCCGTCGTAACCGCTCGTCGCCACCGATCGCCCGTCCGCCGCCACCGCAAACGGGTAGACCGAACTCGACGCCCCGGTGAGGGCGCGCATCCACTCCCAAGACGCCCGCTCGGAGGCGACCGACGCCAAATAACTCCGCAGACCGCCCCCATAGAGTAAATCCCCGGGATGGAGCGCGGACGAGTCCTCGGCGAGCCCATCCGTCGGCACGAAGCCCATCAGAATCGCCCGATATTCTTCCCGCGATTCTTCCGGCAGTTCGAGGATCCAGGCACAGGCGATCGCCACGTTCTCGCGGATCTCTTCGGCTGAAACTGACCAGGAGAGGGACTCTAGGGAGCCGCGCGCTACTTTGACCAGCGCCCGAGTGGAGCGGTGGGCCGCCACGGCGAAGGGTACCGTCCCGTCAATTTTGAGATTTTCCGCATCTTCTAACGGAATTAGATCCTCTCCCAGACTCTGGGCGATCGCCTCTTGAGCCAACTGTTCCGGCAAATATTGCAAACATAATTCGCGCACCGGGGCAAACTGCTCGGCTTTGAGAACCATTCGACGACAACGGGCGTGAATATTTTTCAATCGCCGACCCCGAATGATCGCGAGTTCGCTGTACACACCGGGCAATTCACAACAAATCAAGTTCGCCCAATTGTCCTTGACCCGGGCGAGAAAATCTTGTTGTTGTGCTTTCAGGGGTCTTGTCCAGTCCATGTTTGAGGTGGGTTGTCCTCCCAAGATTTTTACACAGATCGCTCAAAAAAAAGGCGCGCGAGCCGCGCCCCGATCGCGATCGCCCTTGGCGAAAGTTCAATCTCTAAGCTCTTCGTCGTTGCGACTCTATATCCTCCAATGCAGGCGGCCCGGTAGAGGCGGTTCGCGAACCGCCCCTACCGACGTTCGCAACCATTCGACCATTTCGTGAATCTCCGGAGGCGGTGGCGGCGTCAACCGCGACCCTACCAAAGTCAGCACCCCGCTCTCAAGAGACGGAGTGCTGACAGGATCGGACATTTTTGCGATAATTGTAGAGCAACTTCGGGAATCTTATCTTTTAGCGGCAAAAATGAGGGAGATCGCGCCGATCGCTTGCCGTTCAAGTCCCGAACCCCCCACAATCCCTAGAGCCTTACTTTCCCGAAGGTCTCCAAGGCTTCGATCGCCCTCTCATTCGTTTCAAATCATCTTGAATCGATCGAGTCGGACGATTCCAAGCCGTCTACAAGTCACAACCTGTTCTCAGTGCCAGCTTAAACAAAGATCGCCCCAGAGATCGCCGCTCGTTTCGATCGCGGCGCCATGTTCGAGTGCATTGCAAGCAGCGTTCGGAATGAAGCTGGCGTGAGGCGGGGGAGACCTTTGCTACTCTAGGTTCGGGAAAATCATGAGATGACTCATTCTAGAAACGGCATCCTAACTATTATCCAATAACTATTCACAAATTTATACGAATGACTGATATTGCTAACGCGAATCAAAACAGGAAACCTACTGCCAATATTTTAGTCATTGACGATACCCCAGATAATTTACGTTTGTTGGGTAAAAGCTTAAGACAGTTGGGATATGGCGTGCGCTTGGCGAAAGATCCTCAATTGGCTCTCCAGTCGGCGATCGCGCGGCCACCGGATTTGATTCTGCTCGATATCATGATGCCGGAACTCGACGGTTACGAAGTCTGCGCTCAGTTGAAAGCCAACGAGGGAACGCAGCAGGTTCCGGTCATTTTTTTAACCGCTAAGGGAGAAGTATTAGATAAAGTGCGAGCCTTTGAATTGGGGGCGGCGGACTATATTACCAAACCCTTTGCAATGGAAGAAGCGATCGCCCGTATTCAAAATCAACTCAAATTTTCCCACCTCTCGCAAGAATTAATCCGTCAGAAAAATTTACTGCAGCAAGAGATGCAAGCGCTACAAAACTTTCGTAGCATCTCGCCGTCTTCTTCCCCGAGTTTGAGTCCCGTAGCGTTACGGGGGAACGCGGAGGCGAATGAAACGGTAGTCCCGGATTTGGTGGTGGATCCGCCGTTCCCCGAGAGCAGCGCCTTGCAAGAATCGTTATTCAAGCACTCCCAGGCGATCGAAAAACACTGCTTGCGCCTCTCCCCAGCGACCACCGTCGCCGAGGCGATCGCCCGCATGAGTCAAGAAGGGTTCAGTTGTGCCTTAGTCGTCGAAAATAACCAGTTGGTGGGACTGTTCGCCGAACGGGATATCGTCAAAATGGCAGCCGAAGCGATCGCCCCCGACGAAATCTTACTCTCCGACGTGATGACTCCCGATCCGATCGCCGTCAACGTCTGCGAAGCGATCGACATCTTCTCGATTTTATCCATACTGCGCCAGAACCGGATCCGGCATTTACCCGCGATCGACGAATCGGGTCAAATCGTCGGCTTGATCACCCAAAGCAGCATCCGTCAAGTCCTCCAGCCGACAGACTTACTCAAATTGAAGCAGGTCGATCGCGCCATGACCCGCAAAGTCATTCACTGCGCGCCGAGTGCTTCCCTCTTAGAAATAGCGCGACTGATGGCGACCTACCGCATTAGTTGCGTCGTCATCGCCGAACCCAACAACGGATCCGTTGGCGATGCAATTCCGATCGGCATTATTACCGAACGCGATATCGTTCAATTCCGAGCCTTAAACCTCGATTTAAAGGCGATCGCCGCGCGAGAAGTGATGAGTGCCCCCCTGATGCCGATCGAAGCCGGGGACTCCTTGTGGACGGCCCATCAGTTGATGCAACGCCATCGCATTCGTCGTTTAGTCGTCACCTCCGACAACGGCACCCTCGCCGGGATCCTCACCCAAAGTAGTCTCCTCGCCGCTCTCGATCCGGTGGAAATGCAGGCCACCTTAGAGGTCTTGCGCCAACAAATCGACCGTCGCATCAGCCAGTTAAACGAAGTCAACCAACGCCTACAGCAAGAAATTAGCGCCCGCGAACGGGAATTGCGACAACGCACGATTCTCGAACAGGAACTCAGGACCCAGAATCTGCGCTTGCAGGCGGAAATTCAAGAGCGCATTCGCGCCGAAAACGCCCTCGCCAAGCAAGAGCAACTGTTCCGTACCGTCGCCGAAAATGCCCCGGCAGCGATAATGCGACTCGATCGCCAGTATCGCTACCTCTATGTCAACCGCATGACTGAAGATATTGCCGGGATAGTGGCGGATGAATTCATCGGCAAAACCAGCCGCGAGTTAGGATTTGACGAATCCTGCGTGGGCCAGTGGGAAACGACGATCGCCCAAGTGTTCGATCGCCGCACGGCCCAAAGCATTGAATATGAATTACCCGGATCCAACGGCATTCGCTATTTTTCAGCCCGCATCGTCCCCGAATTCGACCATACCGGGGAGGTCGCCTCGGTACTGGCGATCGCTCACGATATCGGCGATCGCAAACGACGGGAACAAGCGTTGCGATCGATTGTCGAAGGAACCGCCTCCACGACCGGGGACAATTTCTTTTACGAATGCACCCGCTATCTCGCCCAAGTCCTCCAAATCCGTCACGCTTTAATTGCCGAACAAGCAGATCCCGAATTTACCAAAGCGCGCACGTTGGCGTGGTGGGCCGGAGACAGTCATCGGGAAAATATCGAATACGAACTCGCGGGAACTCCCTGTCAAAAAGTATTTCGAGGGGAAGCGTGCTTTTATCCCGATTCGGTGCGCGATCGCTTTCCCGACGATCCTTATTTTCCCCAACTGAAGATCGAAAGTTATTTCGGCATTCCCCTCAACGATTCTAAGGGACGCGCGATCGGTGTCCTCACCATTTTTGACGAAGAACCGATGGAGAACGATGCCGATACCCAGACGATCTTAAAGATTTTTGCCGCCCGCGCCAGCGCCGAACTCGAACGCAGACAAGCGGAGAAAACCTTAAAACAGCAAGCTGCCGCGATCGCCGCCACCACCGACGGCATCGCCATTCTCGACCCCCAGAATCGCTATACCTATTTAAACGCGGCTCACCTCCAGATTTTCGACTACGAACGCCCGGAGGAACTCTTAGGCAAAAGTTGGCAACAGCTCTATCCGAGTAGAGAACTCGAACGTTTCGAGCGCGAAGTCATTCCCCAGTTGCTGGAAAAAGGCTCTTTCCGCCTCGACGCGATCGGTTTGCGCCGGGACGGTCAGGAGGTTCCCCACGAAGTCTCGGTTTCCCTGCTCGACAGTGGCGATCGCATTTGCATCATCCGCGACTGTACCGAACGCCAACAAGCGCAAGCCGCCTTACAAGAGAGCGAACAGCGCTTGCAAGTGGTTCTCGAAGGCAGCGATTTAGGTTGGTGGGACTTGAATCTCGCCACTGGGGTCGTTTATTTCTCCGAGCGCTGGAAAACCATGCTCGGTTACCGCGACGAGGACATCGAGAACGACCCCAACGCTTGGTTGCAATTAGTTCATCCCGACGATCTAGAGACGAACTTAGGGTTACTCAATACTTGTTTAGAAGGTCGCAGCCCTACTTACGAAGCCGAATTTCGGATGTTGACCCGTTCCGGCGAATGGAAGTGGATCCTCGCCCACGGCAAAGTTGTCGATCGCGACGAGCGAGGTCAGGCGCTTCGCATGGCGGGAACTCATAAAGATATCGACGATCGCAAACAAGCCGAAGCCGAACGCCTAGAATTATTAGAGCGCGAACAAGCCGCCCGCAGCGAGGCGGAAGAGAACCGCAGCCGGGTCGAAACGATCCTCGAAAGTATCAGCGATGGCTTCTTCACGACCGATCGGCAATCGCAAGTGACCTACATGAACCAACAAGCCGAAGTCTTGTTACGAAAAAGCCGCAGCGAACTGCTCGGCGAAAATTTGTGGGAACACTTTCCCGAAGCCGTCGGGACTAAATTCGAGCGGGTTTACAACCAGGTGATGACCGAGCAAGTCCCGATCGGTTTTACCGAATTTTACCCGCCGTTGGCGGTCTGGTTTGAAGTACACGCTTATCCTTCAAAAGATGGGATTTCTATTTATTTTCAAGATGTGACCGATCGCCAGCAAGCGGAAGAGAATTTACGCGATCGCGAGCAGTTTTTACGCAGTATTTACGAAGGGATCGAAACGGCAGTTTTCATGGTCGATGTTTTAGACAATGGCGAGTTTCGCTATGTCGGCATCAATCCCACTAACGAGCGCTTGACCGGAATCACCGACGCCGAGTTAAGAGGGAAAAGCCCTCAAGAGATGTTACCCCCTGCGGCAGCCCGAGCCGTTACGAATTATTACCGCATGTGCGTGGAAGCACGAGCGCGCATCAGTTATGAAGAATGTTTGCCCTTTCGAGGGCAAGACACCTGGTGGATTACCAACTTAACGCCCTTGTTCGATCGCCACAATCGCGTTTATCGCTTGATCGGAACGTCTTTTAATATCAGCGATCGCAAAGCGGCGGAAATCGCCCTGCAACAGCAACTCAAACGCGAGCAACTGCTCAAGTCGATTCAAGAGCGGATTCGTTCCTCGCTCAAACTCGATGAAATATTGGCGATCGCCGCACAAGAAATTCGCAATTTCCTCGGCTGCGATCGCGTTTTAATTTACGAAGTTTTGTCAGAAGAACGGCGCCATCTGCTTACAGAATCCCTCGCTCCGGGATGTCGGGCGATCTTGGCAGAAAGAGAGTACCAAGACAGTATATTTTCTCAATGGCAAGAACGAGGCAAGTTCGGAAGTATTGTAAAAATTGACGACATCGAAACTGCCGATCTCGACCCGGAATTCGTAGAGTTTATGAAGCATTTCGCGATTAAAGCGAAACTAGTTGTCCCGATTTTAAAAGATCGGAAAAATTGGGGTTTAATCGCCGCTCACTCCTGTACGAAATCAAGAAAATGGTATAATTACGAGGTTGAAGCGCTCCAACAACTTTCCGTACAGTTGGCGATCGCCGTGCAACAATCGATCCTGTTCGAGCAAGCTCAAACTGAAATTGCCGAACGCAAAAAAGCCGAACTTGCCTTGAGAGAAAGTCAAGATTTCGTCCGTCGAATTGCCGATACTTCGCCGAATCTACTCTATATTTTTGACGTCATCGAACAGTGCAATATCTATACGAATCGGGAGATTGCCGCTACTCTCGGTTACAGCTCGGAAGAAATTAAAGCAATGGGCAATAATTTATTGCCCAGTATCTTACACCCCGACGATTTATCCAAAATTCCCGAGCATTTTAAGCAACTCAATCGCGCCCAAGATGATGAAGTCGTGGAGTTAGAATATCGGCTGCGAAATGTGCGCGGAGAATGGCGCGATATTCTCGCGCGCGAAGCAGTTTTTGCCCGCACGCAAGAGGGCAAACTCAAGCAATTAATCGGTACTGCATCGGACATTACCGAACGCAAAAAAACGGAAGCGGCCCTGCGTGAAAGTGCGGAACGGGAACGAGCCCTCGCGGCGGCGATCCGCCGAATCCGTCAATCCCTCAATTTAGAGACCATTTTTATCACTACCACGGAAGAATTAAGGGTTTGTCTCGATTGCGATTGCGTCTCTATTTACCGCTTCGATGACGACTATCGCGGTCAATTCATGGCGGAGTCGGTCGCCAAACCGAAATTCTCAACCCTCGGCAAATCGAAAGAGCGACAGCTTCAAGTTGTTGACGAGGAATCGAACCACTGCGGACTAGAAAATTTATTAAATTCTCCACATTTATGGGAGGAAGATCCGTACTACTCTACAGGTGAAAATCGACTGGAACTGAGCGAGACCACTTGCTTAGTCGTCGAAGATATTTATGAGAAGAATTTTAGGGATTGCTATCGCGAACGACTGGAATCTTTCCAGATTCGAGCCTATCTGATCGTGCCGATTTTTTGCAACTCCCGAGTCTGGGGGTTGCTGGCGGCTTATCAATGTTCCGGCCCACGAGAGTGGAAAACGAGCGATCGCAAAATGGTCATCCAAATTGGCAATCAATTAGGAGTCGCTTTACAGCAATTTGAACTGCTCAATCGCACCCAAAAGCAATCGGAAGCCCTCGCGCAAGCTGCGATCGCCGCCGATGCCGCCAACCGCTCTAAAAGCGAATTTCTGGCCAATATGAGCCACGAATTGCGAACCCCACTCAATGCGATTCTCGGCTTCGCTCAAATCATGGTCGCAGACGATGGTCTTAACTCCGAACAACGCCGCAATTTGGAGATTATCAACCGTGCGGGTGCCCACCTGCTCGATTTAATTAATGATGTTTTGGAAATGTCAAAAATTGAAGCGGGGAGAATTCAATTAAACGAAAGTGATTTCGACTTGCTCTTACTGCTCGATACCTTGCAAGAAATTTTGAACGTTAAAGCCAATAGCAAAGGATTGGATCTCATTTTTGAGCGATCGCCCGACGTCCCCCAATTTATCTGTGGAGATGAAGGCAAATTGCGTCAAGTCCTGCTCAATCTCATCGGTAATGCTATCAAATTTACCCACAAGGGTTCGGTCACTTTGCGCGTCACCCTCAAGAATGAGGCGACTGAGGCGGGTTCGGGCGATCGAGATTCCCCGTTCGATTACAATTTGGTATTTTCAGTAGAAGACACGGGGGAAGGAATCGCTCCCGCAGAAATGGGCAAACTCTTTGAAGCCTTCGGTCAAACTGAAAGCGGACAAAAATCGCAACAAGGAACGGGATTGGGTTTACCCATTTCACAGAAATTTGTAGAATTAATGGGAGGAAGTATAGAGGTTTGGAGTGAACGCGATGTCGGAAGTATTTTTAGTTTTACGATTTTGGCTAAAGCCAGTTCTAGCGAAAACATCGGCGAAAAGTTAGCTCCCAAAGAAGCCCTCGAACTGGCTCCCCATCAACCTCAAATTAACATTTTAGTCGTGGACGATCGCGACGAAAGCCGCTTACTCGTGCGTGAAATGCTCGCAGCTCTCGGTTTTGCCGTCCGAGAAGCCGCAAACGGTCTCGACGCGATCGACGTTTGGCGCGATTGGCAACCGGATCTCATTTTGATGGACATCCGAATGCCCGTTATGGATGGATTACAAGCGACCCAAAAAATTAAAGCTCAAGCCGCAAGGCAACAACCGATTATTATTGCCCTCACCGCCAGTGCGTTTGAAGAAGAACGTTCTAGCATTCTCGCCGCCGGATGCGATGATTTTATTCGCAAACCCTTCCAACGAGATGATTTACTCGATAAAATTCGGGAACATTTAGATATCGAATATATCTACAAACAAGACGACAACGAAGCGACAGACAGTGTAAGACTAACAACTCCCCATTCCAACCAAAAAGATGACTTAAATTTGCTTTTGGCAGAAATGCCCGATCGATGGGTTCGACAAATTTATGAAAATGCCGCTCGATGTATCGATGACAACATTTTAGAACTGCTCGAAGAAGTCCCCGAAAATGCAGCTTATTTAGCTGAGACTTTAAGGGATTGGGCGAATAATTTCCAATTCCAAAAGATTATGGAATTCATCGATCGTGAAAAACCAGGGAGTTAAGCTGTTGAAACAAGATATCTTGATCGTTGACGATACCCCGGATAACTTGCGCGTGTTATCTTCTTTATTAGCCAGTCAAGGGTATTTAGTTCGTAAAGCTTTAAATGGGCCGCTCGCTTTACAAGCTTGTCAGAAACAGTTACCGGATCTGATTCTGCTCGATATTATGATGCCGGAAATGGACGGCTATGAAGTGTGCAATCATCTCAAATCCGACCCCACTACTCAAAACATTCCCGTCATTTTTATCAGCGCCCTCGACAATCCATTTGATAAAGTCAAAGCGTTTAATATTGGCGGCGCCGATTACATTACCAAACCCGTTCAAGCGGAAGAGGCGATCGCCCGCGTTTCCCATCAACTGACGATCGCCGAACAGCAACGACAACTCGCCGAACAAAATGCCCAATTGCAACAGTTAAATCAAAAGCTGAAGCGATCGAATGCCGATTTAGAACAATTCGCCTATCACGTCGCCCACGATTTGCGATCGCCGATTCAGAGTATCATTTTATTCGCCGAACTCGCCGAAGATCGCTTCGAGGACTGTCTCGGAACTAAAGGTCGAGACTATATGGAGGGTATCATTAATTCGGGACTGAGAATGAAAGATACCATCGACAATTTACTCACTTATTCGCGGGTCGAACTCAGTAAAAATAACTTCCAACTCACCGATTGCGAACAAGTTTTAAGCGAAGCATTGGCGAATTTAGCCGAAGAAATTAGATCTTCCGGCGCGGTCATTACCCATTCAAATTTACCGACCCCGATCGCCGATCGCACCCAACTGGTGCGCCTGTTTCAAAACTTAATCGGAAATGGGATCAAATTTCGCGATACTGATATCGTCCCTCAAATTAAAATTGGAGCGGAATTGATGGGCGATCGTGAATGGATGTTTTCGATACAAGATAACGGAATCGGGATCGCACGGGAATCCTTCGAGCGCATTTTTGAGATTTTCGAGCGCTTGGATACCTCCAAAAAATATCCCGGAAGTGGGATCGGAATGGCGATTTGTAAAAAAATTGTCGAACGTCATGGGGGTAAAATTTGGCTCGAATCCGAACTCGGTCGCGGAACGACCTTTTACTTTACCTTACCCGCCCAAGGGAGCGTTAACCCTTAAATCTAAAGCGATCGGAGTGAATCGGCGATCCTCTCCGACCCTCGTAGTTATCTTGTTATATTTTGATGGGTGGCTAACAATTAAAGATCGTTAAAGATCTGAAAAATTGCCTCTTTAAAAATTACTCCAATGGAAAATAAATCCAGCGAAACCGACTATAAAGCAACCATTTTGGTCGTTGACGATACGCCGGACAACTTGCGCGTGGTATCGGCGATTTTAGTCGATCGGGGATATCAAGTCGGCAAAGCTTTAAACGGACAACTGGCACTGATGGCGTGCAAACATTTATCTCCGGATTTGATTTTACTCGATATCAATATGCCGGAGATGAACGGCTATGAAGTTTGTAAAAAATTAAAAACAAACCCACAAACACAAGAAATTCCGATTATTTTTATTAGCGCTCTCGACGATGTTCTCGATAAAGTTAAGGCTTTTGAAGTTGGCGGCGTCGATTACATTACTAAACCGTTTCAATCCGCCGAAGTGATTTCGCGCGTTGACAGTCACCTGAAGTTGCGATCGCTGCAAATTGCCCTACAAGCACAGAATGACTCTTTAGAACGAGAAATCGAACAGCGCCAAAAAATACAAGAGGCTTTAGAACTGAGTGAAGCGCAAAATCTCGCCCTCCTCAATGCAATTCCGGATTTGATGCTGCGGATTAGTGCGGACGGTATCTTTTTAGATTATCGCATGGCTAAAAATAGCGACGATGCCAATCAAAACTCCGTGCGGGCTAATCTGTTAACGAGCTTTGCAGCTTCGACGAGTTCACCGGGGAGCGATCGCCTGTCTCCTTCCTATACTAATCCACAATCTAATCCTCATCTAAAACTGCACGCTTCCCTATTTCCCGAAGTCGATCGCCCCGAACAGCACAATCCTTACATCGGTCAAAAACTCACCGATATTTTATCGGAAGATTTGGCCTTTTGGATGATGCACTATACGCAACAAACCCTGATGACTTCGCAAATGCAAGTGGGTGAGTTCGTCCAACAAATTGACCGTCGGTGGCACGGTTACGAGGCGCGATTTGTCAAAAGCGGTCCGTCGGAAGTGCTGGCGATCGTGCGCGATATTTCCGAACGCAAACAAGCGGAAGCGGAACGCTTGAAAACAGAAGCGATTTTGCGCGCGCAGAAGCAACAGCTCGAAAAAACTTTATCCGATCTCAAACAAGCTCAAGCGCAACTCATTCAAAGCGAAAAAATGGCGAGTTTGGGGCAACTCGTCGCCGGAATTGCCCACGAAATCAACAATCCGATCAATTTTATTTATGGCAATGTTTCTTATTTAAAACAGTATGCGATCGAATTATTAAAAGCTTTAGAGTTTTACCAACATGAATTTAAGGGGGGCGATCGCGATGACGGTGACGATCTGGATCTGGACTTTTTGAAAAGCGATACCCAAAAAATTTTAAATTCCATGCAAAATGGAGCCGATCGCATCCGCAAAATTGTCACGTCTTTACGTAATTTTGCGCGACTCGACGAAGCGGAAATGAAGTGCGTGGATCTTCACGAAGGGATCGAGAGTAGTTTGGTGCTGGTCAGACACCGATTGAAACGCGAAGCGGGCGATCGCCAAATTCAGGTGATTAAAGAATACGGCGATTTACCCAAAGTCATGTGTTATCCCAGCCAACTGAACGAAGTCTTTTTTAATTTGCTCAATAACGCGATCGATACGATCGAAGAAAAGTTGAAAACCACGACAGGTTCATCCGAGGCGGAGGACGACGATCGCGGTTGGATTCGCATTCGCACGGAAACGACGGCTGAGGGGACGGTGACGATTCGGATCGCCGATAGTGGTTTGGGGATTCCGGAGTCGGCGCGATCGCGCTTGTTCGATCCCTTTTTCACGACCAAATCCCCCGGTAGCGGTACGGGATTGGGACTGTCAGTGAGCTATCAAATCGTCGTCCAAAAACACCACGGTCAGATCCTTTGTGATTCGACGCCGGGACGGGGGACGGAGTTTATACTAAAAATACCTATCAATCCGAGTGAGAAAGAATAAGCGACTCAGTAAATACCTGAGCGAGGAGCCGGAGGGGGCGATCGCCTGTTTTGCCATTGGCGGAGGACCCTACAGCGACGAAGCGAAGCCGATCCACTTTCACGGTGCAAATGGTAAAGTGAAAAGCAATCGACCATAGAATCTCTGATTCATTCAATTCAAGGGAAAAAGCAATCATGGTTCAACGCGGTTCTAAAGTTCGTATCTTGCGCAAAGAGTCCTACTGGTACAAAGATGTCGGCACCGTCGCATCTGTGGATCAAAGCGGCATTATCTATCCGGTGATCGTTCGCTTTGACAAAGTAAACTACTCTGGGGTCAACACCAACAACTTCGGCATGGAAGAAGTTGTCGAAGTTGAAGCCCCCAAAGCGAAAGGTGGCAAAAAAGCCGCTAAAAAATAAGCGCGCTGAGTCGTTCGCGGCGATCGCGACAAGTCCAACCGTTGCCTAATTCGGTGGTAGCGCGCTTCGAGCTTGTTGCTGTTAGCCGCACGGCAAGCAGCCCTTCACCTGGATGAACCGTGCCTGAATTACCTGAAGTTGAAACTGTGCGCCGAGGTCTCGAAACAGCGACTCTCGGCGCTTTAATTGTGGGTGGGGAGGTACACTTAGAACGCACGATCGCCCACCCCGTTTCGGTTGGAGCTTTTTTAGCCGGACTCTCCCACTGCGCGATCGCCGCATGGCAGCGCCGGGGGAAGTATTTACTCGCTCGTCTGGAAGCGCGCGATCGCCCTTCCGGCGAGAAGGATGGGGGATGGCTCGGGGTTCACTTACGGATGACCGGACAATTGCTGTGGCTCTCTCCTGACGAACCCCTACAAAAACATACCCGGGTGCGCTTGTTCTTGGATGGCGATCGCGAGTTGCGCTTTGTGGATACGCGCAGCTTCGGTCAAATGTGGTGGGTTCCGCCGCAAACTCCGGTGGAGGCGATCGTTAGCGGACTCGCTCAACTCGGTCCCGAACCGCTCTCGGCGGACTTTTCCCCGGATTATCTCTACGAACAACTCCGCCGCCGCCACCGTCCGATCAAAACGGCGTTACTGGATCAGGGGATCTTGGCGGGATTGGGGAATATTTATGCAGATGAATCGCTCTTTTTAGCGGGAATCTTGCCGATGACGCCCTGTAACGCCCTCGATCGCTCTCAAACGCAGCGTCTCTACGAGAGCATCGTTAAAGTTTTGCAAACGGCGATCGCCGAAGGCGGGACGAGTTTCAGCACCTTTCTCAACCTGCACGGGGTCAACGGCAACTATACGGGGGTGGCTTGGGTTTACAAGCGCACCGGAGAACCTTGCCGTCTGTGCGCTACGGCGATCGAGCGGGTTAAATTGGCGGGGCGATCGACCCATTTTTGTCCCCAATGTCAGGGACTTTGAGAGTTTAGAGTTTAGAGTTGGGATTTTTTAGATTTTCAGGGGATGGTGTTGGGAGTTGCAGTCGGTAACTCGGCGTTTTGTGTAGTGTTGATTTTATAAAATCATCTGGGCTTGTGCCCCTAAGACCCACCCTCGATCGGGAAGGAGGGCGATCGCCTGTCAAATATAAGAAATATTTAAAAGTATTTAGAATTATTGAGAAGTATGGCGGAATTTTGAGGCATTTGAGGAAATCTTGAGAAATGATTTGTAATTTTTTGTAACGTTAAAGAAAAACTCCACAGTTGAGGCAGTCCGTCCCCCCCGCCCCCGAGCCAGCGATCGCCTCACGGGGACGTAAAATAAGGGAGGAATTCAATACCGATCTATCCGCAAAAGATAACTTATGGCCATCAAAAAAGGTTCTTTCGTGCGCGCGATTCGCGAAAAGTTAGACAATAGTGTAGAAGCCAAAGCCAGCGATTCGCGGTTTCCGCCTTATATCTTTGAGACCAAGGGGGAAATCCAAGAAATTCGCGACGAGTACGCTTTAATCAAATTCGGAGAAGTGCCGACCCCGAACATTTGGTTGCGGGTCGATCAACTCGAAGAATTCAAATAGCCCGGTTCGATCCTCACATTCTTACCCCATAGTGACATCATGAACTCTACTGCGTTTACGCCTCCAACCTGTCATCGTCCCCGAGTTGCCGTGATTGGTGCCGGACGAGTCGGCAGTACCCTCGCTCAGCGCATCATCGAGAAAAACCTCGCCGATGTCGTGCTGCTCGATGTGGTCGAAGGCTGGCCCCAAGGCATTGCCCTCGATCTGATGGAGGCGCGCGGAGTAGAGCGTCACGATCGCGCGATCGTCGGAACCAACGACTATGCAGATACCGCCAACGCCGATGTAGTGGTGGTCACCGCAGGTCGTCCCCGGCGCCCCGGCATGAACCGAGACGATTTGATCGTCAGTAACGCTCAGATCGTCGCCGGGGCCACGGAACAGGCGATCGCGCGATCGCCCAACGCGATCGTACTCGTCGTCACCAACCCCCTCGACGTGATGACCTATGTCGCCTGGGAAAAAAGCGGATTGCCCGCCCGTCGCGTGATCGGAATGGCTGGCGTTCTCGACGCGGCCCGGTTTAAAACCTTTATTTCGATGGAATTGGGCGTTTCCATTCGAGAAATTGACGCGATGGTCCTCGGGGATCACGGTCAATTAATGGTTCCCTTACCCCGTTACTGCACCGTCAACGGGATCCCCCTCACCGAACTGATGGACGATCGCGCGATCGATCGCCTCGTCGAACGGACCCGTCACGGCGGGACGGAAATCGTCGAATTGATGAAAACCGCCAGCGCTTATTTTGCCCCGGCGTCTGCCGCCTGCGCGATGGTCGAAGCCATCTTACGAGACGAATCGCGCATTTTGCCGGGGGCAGCCTATCTCGAAGGCGAGTATGGTTTAAACGATCTGTTCCTCGGGGTTCCGTGTCGGTTGGGTTGTCGCGGGGTGGAAAAAATTATCGAACTACAGCTCGACAGCGCCGAACGGGAAGCTTTTGAGGCTTCGGCGAAATCTGTCGCCGCGCGCATCCACAAAGCCAAAGAGCTTTTAAGCGATAAAATCTAGTTGTTGCGACTCGGCGACAGTCGATCGCTCGGTTTCGAGGAGCGGTGGCGAGGACAAGTTCGCGGGATCGATCGCGGAACTCAACTCGCCGACTCTTCGTCGGGAACCAACAGCGCCAGCAAGAACAACGGAACCGCAGCGACAGTTAACAGCACGACAAACACCGTCGCTTGCACCCCAGAAACCACAGCTTTCTTGAACCGCAGTGCCGTTCGCGCGGACTGCTTCGCTACCTCGCGGGAGGGAACGGGTACGGGAAGCCAACTATAGAGCCGTTGAGTTTTCATAATTTGCAGAGGGAATATTTATGGATTTCGGAGTGGCGATCTCAACTTCCGAGTCTTTTTCCTCAGACGCGATCGCGGAAGTTGCCTGACCTGTTTTCGTTGCCCCCATCTGGTCAGTACAATTCGGTTGTGAAGATATTTCGACTATATCAGAGGGTCTAGTCCCTATCCCTCAGCCATTATACGGATTTGTTGCCCGATCGAGCCTCTGCGATCGCCGCACCCCTTTGCCCTCAGAGGCGATCTCCTCCTTCAAATTTTACCAAAATTGTAGCCGTTCTCATTTGGCGATCGGGTCTGCTAAGATAACTCCGGTCGAGATCGTGCGGGCAACGGGAACCTCGCCGCGTTCGGTTCTCCCCCCTCTGTTGAAATGCGATCGCCTTTACCTCCGTGGCTTCTGCCGTTGTAGTGCAGGTAACCGAACCCTAAATCCCGGGGACGGCGCCGATCGCAAAAGGCTTTTCCTGGGGCGATCGCGGGGTTCAATGTCAATTTAAGAATATTTTTACTTCAAGCCATCTAAATGCGATCGCCTCCCGACGCTCAATCCCGGCTTAGACGGGGAATTACCGGAGATTTCCTCTATTTGCGGGGGGATCGAAGCCGATTGTAAGCCACCCTTCAAAAGTTAAAAATTCCCAACTTTCGCCGGATTAAAATAGAGATCGATGGCATAATGATAAGCTCTTGGGTTAAACTCCTAAAGCGGCTCGAACCCGAGCGAAAAAATCCTCTCTACTCCCTCGTGAGTTTCAAGGGTTTTCCGAGGGCGCGATCGCTGGAAAATCGATAAACCATCGAAAAATCTGCCTCGAACGGAAAAATCAACGCCAGATAAAAACCGAGGATAACAAGATGTTGCAAAAAATCTTAGGTCTTAGGAAAGACAGCGAACGTCAATTTTCCGAAGCAGAAGCACTCGCGGCGATCGCCGTATCTGCAGTAGCGGCAGATCATTTCTTCGTCGATCGCGAAATGGAAACCCTGTTAACCTTGCTGTCGGAAATGCCCCTCTACCAGCGCTATTCCGAACGGCGGTTGCACCAAATGCTCAATCAACTGCTCGAACGGGTTCAAGTCAAAGGGACGATCGCCCTCGTGCGCGAAGCTAAAGACGTATTGCCGCGCGAGTTATATCCCAAAGCCTTTCGGGTAGCTACCGAAATTGTCTGGGCGGATGGCGTATTTAACCGCAGAGAGCAGGAATTTTTGAACGATCTCCAGGGAATTTTAGAAATTCAGACCGAAACCGCCTCATAACTTCCCGGAGAACCGACGGCGATCGGCAAGGGTTGGCTCGGTCACCTCTATCTCTAGGATGGCGCGCGGATGGGGACTCGCCGGATAAAATGGGTCAGATTCAACCCAGAGATATCCGCGAAAGAAACAGCCGAAGTAATGATTAATGCCTTACAACCCGTCCAAAACGCCATCGAAAACTTGCTGCGCGGTGCCGTCGAGTCCCTCCCTTCGATCTTCCTCGCGATCGCGATCCTGTTCGCAACGCGATCGGTCGCCGGGATCGTGCGCCGGATCGCTCAAGCGACCGGGGAGAAAACGATTAAAAGTCGGTCTTTGCGATCGCTGTTAGTCCAGACCAGTTTTGTTTGTGCCTGGTCCGTGGGCATTCTGATCGCCTCGGTGGCGGCGTTTCCCGACTTGCGCCTCGGCGACATCATCGGTTTACTCGGTCTGAGTTCCGTTGCCATTGGTTTCGCCTTTCAAGATATTTTCAAAAACTTTCTCGCCGGGATTTTATTGTTGCTGCACGAACCCTTTCAACTCGGAGATCAAATTATCGTCGAAGGGTACGAGGGAACCGTGGAAGAAATTTCGATCCGTTCCACTCAGATTCGCACCTATCAGGGGGAACGAATTGTCGTCCCGAATGCGATCGTATTTACCAATGCGGTCAATGTGTTGACGGCTTTTAGCCACCGACGCACGGATTTGGCGATCGGGGTCGATTACAATACGCCTCTGGCGCAAGCGGTGGAGACGTTATTAGATGCGGTGGCGACTGTGGAGGGCGTCTTGACTCAACCGAAACCCGAGGTCGATATTGTCGGTTTTGGGGACAGTTCGATCGATATGGTGGTGCGCTATTGGACGTTTCCGGAAAAGGCGCAGGTTCGACGGACGCAAACTCAGGTGATGATGGCGCTCAAGACGGCGTGCGATCGCGCCGAGATTAATATTCCCTATCCGATTCGGACTCTTTATTATTTCGATCAAGAGAAATTCGACGACCACTATGCGGTTGCGGCGAATGGCGATCGCGCCAACTAAGTTTTCCCCAACTCGCTCAATCGCAACAGAGCATTCGGTCTTCGATCACCTTCCAGGTGGTGGGGGTGACGTCCCGCGCCACCTGGTAGCAGCGCACGATCGTCCAATTGGCGCGTAGATAGTCGGCGAGTTCCTGTCGTTCGGCGTCGGAGAGGTCGAGCCACTGGGGATCGCACTCCCAGGCGACCGACCAGCTTTGACGAATGCGATCGCGGAAACCGAAATGAATCTCGCAGGAGTCGTTATCGCTGGGAATAGCCAGTTGGAAGACTTCTAAGCTTTCGATGAGCCGGGATCCGTTCTCGAATAATTGCATTTGTTCGAGTTCGCGGGCCAATATGCTGACGAAGGCCAGATCGCGGATGCGATCGACCGCGACATCGAGATTGCGCTTGAGGGCAAAGTCTACATCGAAGGGGAGTTGACGGGCGCGATCGCGGGCGAGTTTTTGGGCGAGATCTCGGGTCAGTTCCCGGGCGCCGCGATCGAGGTCTAAGGCGCGATGGCGGGCAAAGGTAAGGTTTCGGGTCAGTTCGCGGGCCGATCGGCGGGCGCGGGAGATCGGGGCGATCGCGTCGAGTTCTAAGATTTGGGCGAGGTCGAGGGCTGCCTGTACGGCGCGATCGTTCCCGGCGAGCAAGTCGATTTCGGCGCCGAGTTCTCGGGCGGCGTCGGTCATCCGTTCGGCGTTGGGGGGTTTTAAGGTACTGTCGATCGCCAAAATTAGAAACAGGGCGGCGGCGCGGCGGGCGCTAGGTTTGTACGGGCCGCGAATGCCATCGGCGAGGCGATCGCACCACTGGAGCAAGCTTTTGACTTTGCTCGACCTGACGAAGGCGCGCCCTGCGGCTTCGATCAGCAGCAGTAATTTATCCGCCTTCGGTTGGCGAATCCCCGCTAAAAATAAGAAGACTGCTTGCCATTGTTCGCACAGTAACAACTCGTTGGCGGTTTGGGCACTGAGTCGGTGCTGTTGGATGTAGCGAGCACTGAGATATTCTTGCAAGCTTAAATGGGAAAAGGCGCATTCTTCGGGGTCGAGGTCGTGTAGGATCCCCGACCCAATACCGATCGCGGCGACCGGATCGATCGCCCTCGGATCCGGGTTGAGTTCCGGCGGGCAATGGTTGCCGATTTCCGAGGGAGAAAACCAAAAGGAATTGGAGACTAAGCCGCGATAGGCGAGTTCGGACAACCAATCGATCGCTCGTTGGCGAGGATTGGCGCAGGGGAGAGGCGCGCCCGCGATCGCCTCGGTTTCGCTCAAGGCGCGATCGAGGAGCAGGTCGATCGCCCGGGCGTACAAAGCGCTGGCGTCGTCGGGTAACTGTTGCGATCGCGCGTAGACCCAGCAGAGTAAGATCGCGCCGAGAGGGGTGCGCGCCAGGTTTCGGGCGGCCCCCTGGTTGAGGCGGTCGAGGTCGTGCCAAAAGGCGCTGCGCCGCGATCGCTCGGTTCCGGTGCGCTCGAACCACAGGGAACTCAAATGGTGGCACTGGCGATCGTCGAGGGGGGCGATCGCCACGGACTGAAACTGTCGGGCATTGAGATCGAGCAAGCGGGCGATCGCGGCGGGTTCCGGCAAGGTCGGCGCGCCGGGAACGAAGCCGAGACGGTCGCTGGCAATGTAGCGATTTTTCGGATATTGGCCGATAAACTCTTCAATTTGTGCGATCGTTTTCCGGGCGGTAGCTCCGGCAACTTGGCCGACTCCATCTAGTATAATACATAATCGACCAGCACTTAAAGCTTTTTCGGTCAATTTTTCCGGGGACGGAAAGCCAACCCGACGAAAGCGTTCGGCAATTTCTTTTTGCAGTTGCAGTTTGGGGTCGGTAAAGCTTTTACACTCGATATAAACGGGGAGATAAGATTGTTTCCAAATCTGCCCGAGTTTGCGACCCGCGAGGGTTTCGACGCCGATGGTTTTTAAAACCGTGGATTTACCGGAGCCGGACGGACCGAGAACTAACAAATAGGGAATGGCATCGGCCAATTCCAGGGCCGATCGCCCGTCGGCGGATGGCGAAGGTGCGACGAAGCCCTCGTCGCGGTTCCCGGCGAGGACGAGCTGCACGTCGAACTGTCGGGCGGTCAGGGGAACGACCGCATTACAGCCCAAAAAACGGAGGACGCCGTAGTGTCGGAGGAACTGGGCGGCATAGCGGGCGGCGCCGTCGGCGATCGCGTCGGCGGTGGTACGGTCGAGGGCTTTGGCGATCGCCGTCAACAAAGGGGGGCGACCGTCAAAGAGGATTTCCCGCGCTACTGCCGTCACGTGAGCGCTCGCCTCGGCGATCGGGGAGTCGATGTCCTTCATGGGAAGGGAAAATACGCAGATCTTACCCCGATCCTAACTCTAAATCGAGTCGGTCTCGGCAGTGGCGATCGCCCTCAATCGATAAAATCGATCCGGGGTCCGTCGTCATTAGCGCGATCGCCATTGCGCGGGTTGCTGCCCGAGTTAGACGCCGCATTCGTTTCCTCGGCCCGGTTCGGTTCTCCCTCGTCCGTAGGAACGGGTAAGGGATTGGGGGTGGCCGTCGGCGCGGGGGTTTGAGGACTCGGCGTGGCGACGTCGGGTTCGGGAATCGGCGGAGGTTCGAGCAGCAACTGCCAACCTTCGATTTGGTTTTGCGCCTGTCGGTACACCGAGGAATAGTAAGGCACTTTTTGCGCCAGTTCGATCGCCGCTTCGAGATCGTAGACCGATTGTTCTTGAGCGAGATCGAGCAGTCGCTGACTCCAATCGTCGATGGCGGCATCTGCGGAAGCGCGCAAGGGAGAGAGGGTCGAGATTTGGTTGGCCGTATCGATCGCCTCGGTCAACTGGATCGAAGTCACCGCCGCATCCCCAATTTTATAGGCGCGATCGAGTAATTGCCCGTCGCGGATTTGACCTTCCCAGACGTCGATCGCCGATTGCGCTTCGCTATAGAGCAACCGACCGGGAGAAATAGTTTCCGCGATCGAGATCGCCGCTTTGAGATCTCCCCGGTCGGCGGCGGCCCAGGCGCGATCGAGGGTCGGCTGGTCTTCCATGCGTTCGATCTCGTCGGTCCAGGCATCGATTTTCCCTTGGGCTTCGTCGTGCAGCGCCCGATTGCTCGGGATTTTCCGGGCGATCTCGATCGCCGACATCAACGAGGCGCGATCGCCGTAGCGAGCCAGATCGGTTGCTTTTTGCAAGTAGGGGCGGTCTTCGGTAATTTGGATTTGTTCGTTCCAGCGATCGATCTCCTGTTTCGCTTCCTGCCATTGGGGATTGCCCTGACGCACTAACTGGGCTTCGGCAATGGCGGCGCGCAGATCCCGGACGCTGCCGAGTTGGGCTAAATCCCGCGCCCGTTCTAAATAGCCGACATCTTGAATGCTTTGCTGCCACTGGGCGATCGACTGTTGGGCTTCTCGGTATAAGGGGCGATCGGATCCGATTTGCCGAGCTTTGGCGATCGCGTCTTCCAACGATTGCACCGTCGAACGCCATGCCATCCCTTGGGCTCGGGCCAACTCGACAAAATCTTCCGCTTCTTTCTTGACCGAGGTATTGGCGGGTACTTGGCGGGCGATGTAAATCGCATCTTGAGAATTGCGCTCGTCCAAGCGCTGGCGGGCTAAGGCGAGGATTTGCTTCGCCAAATCGTTAATTAAACTGCGCGATTCTTTATAAACTTTACTTTTCGGATCGATCTGCTCGACGATTTTAATCGCTTCGTTGAGGTTGTCGATACCGCCGCGATCGGCCAAATCCCGGGCTTTATTGAGAATATTGCCGTCTTCCCGGGTGGTTTCGATCGCTTGGGCGAGGGCGTCGTACTGGGTAGTCGCCCAGTAGGTGTTATCGAGGGCGGGTAACTGGCGTAAGTAGCGGTAGGCTTGTCCCCAGTTTTCTTTTTCTAAGGCGTCTTCGGCTTTTTTGTAGAGATCTTCGGCTTCTTTCCAAATCGACTCCCAGCGAGCGATCCGTTCCTCGACCAAGTTCGCGGCGGGGACGTCGGTGGGGATTTGACGGGCGACGGCGATCGCCTCGGATAATTTACCTTGGTTAAAGGTTTCTTCGGCCAAATCCAGCAGTTGAACCGACCATTTTTCGATCTGTCGGTTGATTTCCGGGCGTAAGGGGTGATCCTGGGGCAATTTGTTGAGAATGGCGATCGCGTCGAGCAAGCCGTCCGCATTTTGGCGGTTGGCGGCCCGTTGGGCGCAGTAGAGGCGATCGCCTGCGGAGGACATCATCCCGAAATGCTCGCTACAGTTCGGAATGGCGGGCAGGCGCAACAACATCATCAACGCTCCCGTCCCCAAGCCCCCGCAGACCACCAAGGTCAGCAGCGCCCAAAACGGCCAACTAGTGACCCATTTCATCCACAGGGGGCGGGGAGTTTCCGGTCGCGGTCTTCGCGGTCGTCGGGAATTGAGTTTCCCCGGGGGTGCGCTCTTGGAGACTGCCGAGTCTCGTTCGCGCGGCGACAGGGGCGCAGAATCGCCGGGGGAATGAGAAGCTGCCAGATGGCTCGGCGTTGCCGCGCCGTCCCAGGCCATGTTTGCCGCTCGTCGAGCAAACGCACCTTTAGGCCGATCCGACAATCCCGACCACAAGTCCGGGCGATCGGAATTGGAAGGGCGTGCTGCTTGCCAGCGATCTGGAAGTTCGTGATTGTTAGTCATAGCCTACCGATTAATATCTCGTGCAGCAGCCGCGTTGGCGTCGAGGGCGATCCGTCGTGCGACTGCTCGCGTCTGAGAGGGCAAAATACTGTCGGGCTTTCTCCCAGAGCCAAATTCAACGAAGAACGGCAGTCCATATTCGCTGCTTGTTAGTCTCGATCTTTTGCCTCAGATGTCCCAACCTCTTGCCCGATCTGCGTTTTTCGATGCACTATTTTGCACGATTTGGGTTCTTTACTTCTCTACACGCCTGATTTAGAAATTTCCGGGTTCGGTCATTTCGGCGAGGTTTACGACCGCTTTGAGGGGCGATCGAAGCCGTTAAAAGTCGCCGATCCTCTAGGAAAAAAAGCACTCCGCCCTCAGTATAAAAGGATCGGGAAGAATTCGGAAGGAGCGAGCCGGGTGGGGAGGGGCGATCGCCGTTGCCATGCAACCCCCCGGTGGCCGATCCCCCCGCGATCCCGACCCTGAATTCGAGGCGATCGCCTTCAAACTCTCCCCTCGCTTTCAATGGTTAACGGACCCTTCGCGGTTGCGATCGCTCGGCGATCGTAACCGCGTTTTTCTGTTCGAGATTATCTCAATTTACCGACGAGTTTGTCTGTAAATCATGAATCAGTTCTGCCAGTTGTTCCTCGGTTGCATTGTAAACTTCGCCACAAAAATGACAGGTCGCTTCCGCACCATTGTCTTTTTCGATCATGTCTTGAAGTTCGGCTTCGCCCAATAATTTCAACGCCCCTAACATGCGCTCGCTGGAACAGCCGCAGTGAAAACGCACCAGTTGCGGTTCCGGCAAAATCTCCAATCCCAAATCGCCGAGCAGTTCTTGCAAGATATCGCTGAGGGATTTCCCCGCTTGCAACAAGGGCGTGAATCCGCGCAGTTGACCGACGCGCTGTTCTAAGGTCGCGACGAGTTCTTCATCCCGCGCCGCTTTGGGCATCACTTGCAGCAACAACCCCCCGGAGGCTTCCACCCCTCCGGCGCCGACAAAGACGCCGACGACCAACGCCGATGGAGTTTGTTCGGAGGTGACCAGATAGTTCGCCACGTCGTCGCCGATTTCCCCCGAAACCAGTTCGACGGTACTGGAGTAAGGATAGCCGTAGCCTACGTCTCGAATCACGTAGAGATAGCCGTCGGCTCCCACTGCTCCCCCCACGTCGAGCTTACCTCGCTGGTTCGGCGGCAGTTCGACGCCGGGATTGTCTACGTAACCGCGCACGGTGCCGTCGAGTCCCGCATCGACGAGAATCCCGCCTAACGGTCCGTTGCCTTTGACGCGAATGTTGACCCGCGATTGCGGTCGTTTCATGCTCGACGCGAGCAGCAAACCCGAGGACATAGTACGCCCGAGGGCTGCCGTCGCCACGTAGGATAAATCGTGCCGTTGGCGGGCTTCTTCCGTGAGGCGGGTGGTAATGACGCCCACTGCCCGAATGCCGCCGTCTGCTGCCGTTGCTCTAATTAACCGATCCGCCATGAAGACCTTACAATTCTTAACAGATTTTACTCTTAATTTATCTTAATCATCTTAAAATTGGTCTGATGTTGGGCGATCGCCCGAACCCTCGAACTCCTCTGCCATACTAAAAAAGATCCCCGGGACGGAGTTAAGTCATGTTAGGCAATTTTCAACAAAGCCAATTGAGAATTGAAATCGAAGCCTCCGAAGAGGACATTCGCGAGAGTTTGTTAGATCCGACCGAGTTGGAACGGTGGTTGTGGCCCGCTCGTTTGGACAGGGGTTTACCGGATCGCTTGACTGTCGGGACTCAATTTAAAACCCACATCGGCCCGATCGCGATCGCCCACGAAGTCGAAGTCGCCGACTCCCAAGGATTGCGCTTGTTACTGAGCGAGGGAATCGACGGCTTCCACGAATGGTATTGGGGAGACGGTTGGATTCAGTCCCGTTTGGAAGGGGTTTCCTTACTCCCCCTCAATTTGGGGCAAACGATGAATTTACTGCGGTTGCGCGAGTTTTTGAGCGCCAAACAACGCAGCCGATCGCACTAACCCGGCAAAGGCGATCGTCGCTCTCAGCCCGTGGGAAGCGCTGCAAAGCGCTCCGCCAGCGCCAGACGCGCTTGTTCGCGATCGTCAAAATGGATTTTTTCCGTTCCCAAGATTTGGTAATCTTCATGTCCTTTTCCGGCGATGACGACCCCATCTCCCGGTTGAGCTTGGGCGATCGCCGTGCGGATGGCTTGGGCGCGATCGCCGATTACCAAAGCTTCCGCGCTGTTGGGGATTCCGGCGACGATATCTTCTAAAATCCGTTCCGGATCTTCCGTGCGCGGGTTGTCCGAAGTCACTACGACGCGATCGGCCAATTCGGCGGCAATTTTCCCCATCATCGGGCGTTTGGTGCGATCGCGATCGCCGCCGCAACCGAACACGCAAATCAATTGCCCCTCGACAAACGGGCGCGTCGCTTTCAACACGTTTTCCAAACTGTCCGGGGTATGGGCATAATCGACGATCGCCGCAATTTTCTGCTCCGGAGACACGGTTACCCGTTCCATCCGTCCCGGAACTCCCCCAAATTCGGGCAGGACCGCAACCATCGCCCCCAAATCCAATCCCAAATGCAACCCGGCGGCGATCGCGGCGAGCAAGTTCGCCAAATTGTACTGACCCACTAACGGTAAACTAAACTCGGCGTCGCCCATCGGCGTGTGAACCGTTCCCTTCACTCCGGTCGCCTCGTAACTCAACTCGCTGGCGTACAAATCGGCGGACTCGTCGGTTAACGAATAACTCCAAACCCGTTCGCCCCCGACCCGTTCGATCAATTGCCGACCGTAGGGGTCGTCGGCGTTAATCACCGCCCGTCCTCGGAGGTATTCCGGCGCGAACAACCGCGCTTTCGCCTCGAAATAATCCTCCATATCCCGGTGGAAATCTAAATGATCTTGGGTCAAGTTGGTGAAAATTCCCACTTCAAAGGGAATTCCCAACACCCGATCTTGCGCCAACGAGTGGGAACTGACTTCCATCACCGCATATTGCGCCCCCGCTTTGACCGCTTCCCCTAACTGTTGGTGCAACTGCGGCGCGAAGGGGGTCGTGTGAATGGCGGTTTGCTCGAACCCGGGCCAGCGCGTGTACAAGGTTCCGAGTAAGGCGGTGGGACGGTTGGCGCGACTTAACAGGAATTCGACTAAATGGGTGGTGGTGGTTTTGCCGTTGGTTCCGGTGACGCCGACGGTGAAGAGCGATCGCGCCGGATTGCCGTAAAATTCGCTGGCGACGGCGGCGCAGACTCGGGTCATGTCGGTGGCGGCGATCGGTCGGACTCCCTCCGGGGCTTGGGGATGCACTTTGGCCGCCGCTTCCGTGCTGACGATCGCGGCTACGGCTCCGGCGGCGATCGCGCTCGGCCAAAAATCGCCGCCATCGACGCGGGTTCCGGGCATTCCGATAAATAAATCCCCCGGCTGGCAGGCGTGGGAGTTGGTGGTCACTCCCGTAATCTCGCACTCTAGTTGTGCCGGATCGTTGACTTGAATGCGATCGCCGAGACCGACTAATAAATCTTTTAATTTCATCGTTTCAATGACTCCCGTCGAGTGAGTACCGAGTGGGTGAGGGCGAGGCTGTCGCCCCCGTGCAGAGCTACATTTTGAGGCTCTTTTGGGTTGGTGTCCCCCGAGTTTTTAACACCGCTTTTGAGATTGCGGCTATTGTGAATCCCCACTCGGAAAATATTTCTGTAACATTTGCTTCACTTGTCCGACGCTGGCGCGCGGCGAAGGTCGCGGTAAGGGTTCTTCCCTCGGCCCGTCGGCGCCGTCGATTTTGCGACACAGTACGGGAACTTCATACTGATACGCCTGGAACCATTCCGGGCGGGTGGTGATATCTCGAATTTCGATCGCCAAGGGGAAGTCGTCGATCTGTTCGAGTTTTTCTTGCAGTCCTTCGCATAAGTGGCAGCCGGGTTTGCTATAGAGAATTAATTGCACGATCGTTCTCGGTTCAATGCCGCCCCGATGTAGGTTTTCCCTATTTTACGGGCGATCGCCTGTCGCACTCGCCCACCTCGGGCCGTCTTTGGGGCGATCGCTTCCGGGGAAGGGTTTTCGCTATTTTGTTTGAATCGTGCAATTAATGTTTCTTGATTAAGTTAAATTAACTTGCGATATTGTCGGGGATTGTAAACGGGCGATCGCTTGAAAAAATGTTGTATTTGATACCTTTTAGCGGTTCGATCCCGGGCGATCGCCCGGGATAATTCGGGGATTTCAAGGATAAAAAGCACTTGTCAATTTTCTAAAGCGATCGATATTTTTTGCAAGGTTAAAATAACTTTTTTGTGGGCAATCTAAAAATAGAGCATTTTCGTGCTTTTTTCGGGGGCGATCGCCGAATTTTCGCGCCAATGTTGCACCATCAAGCCGTATAATCTTCGCAATGGAACCCGCGCCTTTGGCGCCGCGTCCTCCCTCGGGGAGGCGATCGCTCCGAGGGAAACCCAAACATCGATCGCGAAACGCCGATCGCAAAACGCCTAAATTAATCCCCGTTTTCTCGGTGGGGAATAAAACAACCCCCCTAGGGTAAATTTTTTAATCGCTACAACCCTTACCCCACAAGCACTTTCCTACTCCTTTAGAAATAAAAACCGAATTCCCGATCGAGTTATGCGACTTTTGCGCTACCATAGTCCTTGGTAAACCCTAAGACTTCATTCAACCTACAAGCGAGTATGGTCTACACCCCAGAAGCACCAGTCGCCACCCGTCAGCAATTTGACATCGACAAACTCAACCAACAGTTTCAATTCGCCCACCCCCGCGAGATTCTCGCCTGGTGTATTGAAAATATCCCCCACGGCTTGGTGCAATCGACCGCTTTCGGTGTAAGCGGCATGGTCATCATGGATGTGCTTTACCGCGACTTGCAACCCCAACGTCGGGTCCCGGTGCTGTTCCTCGATACCTTGCATCACTTCCAAGAAACTTTAGATCTCGTCGAACAATCCCGAAAGCGCTACAACCTAGACCTACACGTCTACAAAGCCTTAGATGCGGATTCGCGCGAAGCCTTCGCCTTGCGTTACGGTGACGAATTATGGCATCGTGCCGTGGATAAGTTCCACTATTTAACCAAGGTCGAACCCCTCGAACGCGGTTTGAAAGATCTCGACACCGTGGCTTGGATCACCGGGCGCCGTCGCGATCAATCCCCCAGCCGCGCCAATATGGGCGTGTTTGAATACGACAAAAAAGGCCGTTTGAAAGTCAATCCCCTGGCGTACTGGACGCGCAATCAAACGTGGGGTTATGTCATCGAACACGGCGTGCCTTATAATGTCCTGCACGATCGCGGTTATGCCAGCATCGGCGACGAACCGCTTACCACTCCGGTCGCCGCCGGGGAACACGAACGGGCGGGCCGTTGGCGCGGTTCGGCGAAGATGGAATGCGGCATTCATCTTTAATCCCTTGAAGTGTTGAGATCGAACCGTTGAATCTACAAGGAAGCAGCAGTTAGTCGTCACTGCACGGCGATCGGTGCGACAATGGAGCACGACGGACGGCTAACTGCTTATGAACTCCTCCAAGGCGATTAAAATTCTCCACCTGTCCGATATCCACATGGGAAGTGGGTTTTCCCACGGGCGAGTGAACCCGGAGACGGGAATTAATACGCGACTGGAAGATTTTGTCGCGACCTTGAGGCGTTGCATCGATCGCGCGATCGCCGAACCCGTCGATTTAGTTTTGTTTGGCGGCGATGCCTTCCCCGACGCCACCCCAGCGCCATTCGTGCAAGAAGCCTTTGCCAGCGAGTTTCGGCGGCTCGTCGATGCCGAAATTCCCACGGTGTTACTGGTGGGCAACCACGACCAGCACTCCCAAGGACAAGGGGGGGCGAGTTTGTGTATTTACCGGACGTTAGGCGTACCGGGCTTTATTGTCGGCGATTCCCTGCGGACGCACTGCTTGGAAACTCGTAGCGGTCCGGTGCAGGTGATTACCTTGCCGTGGCTGACGCGATCGACCCTGATGACGCGCAACGAAACAGAAGGGTTATCGCTGTCCGAGGTCAATCAACTGCTGGTAGAGCGCCTGCGGGTGGCCCTCGAAGGAGAAATAAGGCAATTGGATCCGGAGGTTCCGGTGGTGTTGTTGGCGCATTTGATGAGCGATCGCGCCGAACTCGGGGCCGAACGTTTTCTCGCCGTGGGTAAAGGGTTTACGATTCCCCTATCTACTCTCAGCCGACCGGATTTCGATTATGTCGCCCTCGGTCACGTCCACCGTCACCAAAATCTCAACCCGAGTAACGATCCCCCGATTGTTTATCCCGGGAGTATCGAACGGGTGGATTTTAGCGAGCAGAATGAGGAAAAAGGTTACGTTCTGGTGGAATTAGCGCGCGGATCGGCTCGCTGGGAGTTCTGTCCCCTCCCGGTGCGTCGTTTCTGTACGATTCGCGTCGATCTCTCGGAGGCTGAAGCGCCACAAGCCGAGTTAGAACGGGCGATCGCCCGTGCTTCCATTGGCGATGCCGTCGTCCGTTTGATCTACCAAATTCCGGGCGATCGCCTCGACGCGATCGACAATCTCGCCCTGCACGACTGCCTCGCCGACGCCCACAGCTACACGATCCAAGCCGAACTCGTCAGCCAATTGGCCCGACCTCGGGTTCCCGAACTCGGCGCCACTGGAGGCATCGACCCCATCGAAGCCTTGCAAACTTATATCGCCACCCGCGACGACCTCAAAGACCTCGAAGCGGATTTGCTCGAAGCCGCACGGGGACTATTAGCCGGAGAAGATAGCCTTCACCTCGGCGCCTCTTCCGGACGGGCAGAACAAGCGACTAGTTCGCAGTTGCGCTTGCTCTAGGCCAATGGAACGCTCAACTATTGAGAGCTAACAGAATCAACCCCACCCGCCGAGTCATTCTGGAAAGAGGCTGGCACCCAAAACCTCCGTATCCAACGCCCTTTAGCTTTTACTTTTTGGCTAAGAGCGAATCGACCGGGGTTTTGCGCTTGCGAAGCACCAGTAACCCGGAAACTAACCCCAATCCGAGTAAGCTGGTCGGTTCGGGAATTTTGCGGGGTAAATCGACTTCGTACTCGTAAGACACCTTAATCCCGGCAGAGGCGATCGTATCGAAGACCGACCACATATTGCCGCCGCCGCGTCCGCCTGCCATCGAGGAGTCCTCGGTTTCCACTGTAAAATCGACTTGACCCGTGCCGACAAACATGGCGGCGAGTTCCGCTTGGGAGGGGGCGTCGATCTCGATCGCGGTGGTGTTGCTGGATGCCGTCTCGAAGGTTTCGCCGGAGGTTCCGTCGCCGTCGGTGCTACCGTCGTAGGCGGATAAGCCCGAGGTGGTATAACTTTCGTCAAAGCTGACGAACGACGCCAAACTACTCAAATCGAGGCCATCGGGCCCGGTAAAGGAAAGGTCGGCGGTGTACAACGCCATAAAATCGGCGGGGGTGGTTTCGTTGAGGTTTTCAACTTGCCACGACCCGTCCAAGGCGGCGCTAAAGTCGAGTTTGACCGTTTTGAGAATTCCTAAACTCGGGTCGAACTGTTCGATAAAGAGGTTTTCAACGCCGTTCGTTTGTCGGTTGGCAAACCCGGTTTCGTAGACGGGAGTCCATAGGGTACTGGCACGGGCAATACCACTGGGAAGCAATACCATCCCTGTGGCCAGGGTAAGTATTTTTAATTTGGACAGTTGTAAAAACATATTCGTGCCTTTCTATACAGACTCTCTATTTTCTATAGGGACTCAGAAAAGCGGGTGGGGCTTTTCTGTTGCTCTGTTCCGATCTCAGTATCGGTTTTGATAGGGGGGTTCTGCCGTGATGACGATCGCAGGAAAGAGCCGATCGCACAACCGCGCGGGCAGCGATATCGATCGCCTCTCACTCTGGGAAATCGGAAATTCCGGCTTTTTTCGGCGCGAAAAGAATGAATGAAAAAGCAGAAAAATTTTAAAAGCAGAAAAAGAGGGGGATACCCTAAATTGTAACTGATTTTTATCGGATCGAAGAGTTTAATTATAGATTTGCCCCGAGAAACTCAGAGCTAAGCGCCGCTTGGAATGCGGACGACGAGGCGATCGCGCCAAGCCAGCAAAGCGTTTGATTTGTGGCACCCTAGAACAGTAACGCTCCTGTTTTTTTCGCGAACAAAACTGGTGATTTGCCCTTCTCCCAAATTTCGATCGCTCCCCCGGCGCCATAGGTCGATCGTGGCGATCGCCGGACTGTGCGTCGCGATCGCTTGGCCGTCGGTTACCCTTGAAGACGGCTCGATCGCCTCCCCGGGGGCCCTCGGTCGTTGTGCGGATGCGGTCGCCGAAGCGATCTCAGAATCTTTGAGTGACGGACAGGTTCGCGAAATTGCCCGTCAAGTGACCGTGAGGATTTTCAGCGATGGCGGCGCCGGATCCGGGGCGATCGTCGATCGCGACGGCGACACCTACACTGTCTTGACGAACGATCACGTCCTCGACAACGAAGAAAATCCCGCTTATGCGGTGATGACCGCCGATGGGGAACGCTACGACGCCGAACGCTTGGAAACTCTCGATTTTGGCGATCTCGATGTCGCTGTAGTCCAGTTTCGCAGCGATCGCCCCTATCCGGTGGTCGAATGGGGGGATACGACGGCGATCTCCGTGGGCGATCGGGTTTACGCCTCCGGTTTTCCCAACTGGTATTTCTCGGACGATTCCCTGACCAGTACCCGAGATTGGGGAACCAAAGCTTACCGTTTGACCACGGGCGAAATCGGGATGTACTCGGCGCGATCGCTCGAACGCGGTTACCAACTCGGCTATACCAATGACATTCAAAATGGCATGAGTGGCGGTCCGGTTTTAGATGCGTCCGGTCGCTTAATTGCCATCAACGGACGCTTGAAATATCCCTTACTCGGAATCGATGTTTTTAAGTTTGAAGATGGAACTCAACCTTCCGTGGAATTATTCAAACAAATGGAGTCGTTAAGTTGGGCAATTCCATCGTGTCGCATTCGAGAGAGATTCTAGATTTTAGATTCTAGATTTTAGATTTTAGATTCTTGTTGGGTTCGGGGCGATTTCCTGGGGTTTTTCGGGGAATAGACCGCAGAAACAGGATCCGACATCAATGATTGATTTTCGATCGAGAATAGCTAAAATCTATCTTCAGATCGCGGGCTCAGTCGAGGTCGCCGTGGGGGAGTCAGCAAACAACTCCGCGATCGCTCCGGGTCAGATTGAGGGAAGGCGATCGCACCGCTTCAGATAAATTAACATAATTTAAACTCTGACCGGGGAACAATTGGCAGGTGAAGGCGGTCGGATGTCCAAACATTTTTTGAAAACCGCTCCATTCATCGAAATGGGGCGGGAGAGAGTTGGGCGCTTAAAAACCCCAGGCTGAATTTAAAGCTTTGCAAATACAACAAAATAGAACCTACTCCGGAGTTGATTTATTTGTTGGTGGCGAATAAAAAACATCCGGAAAATTCGATTATTTGGGGCTTATTTAGGAGGACGATCCAAAAATCTGCTGTAGTAATAAACAAGCTGAAAGGTTATACAAGTAGAGTTCAATTATGAACAAATTTACCTATCCAATATTATTGACGACAATTGGCCTAATTAGTGCTACGAGCTTAACCATTCAAGCTGACGGTCGCTGGCAAGCGGGAAACCGCGCGATCGCCGAACAAAGCAGTTTAAATCGAGAAGCGATCGCCCAACAAAGCATTCTCTACGTCGATCCCAAACGAGGTAACGATTCGCCCAGCGACGGACGCAGCGAAGCCAAACCCTTGCGAACGATTAGCGCCGCTTTAGAACGCGCCACCTCTGGAACCACCATCCAGCTTGCTCCCGGTCGTTACAGTGCGGGAGAAAACTTTCCCCTAGAAGTGAAAAGCGGTGTCATTTTGCGTGGGGACGAATCGCAACACGGCGAACGAGTAGTAATTACCGGAGGCGGCGATCGCCTGACACGCAGTTGGGCCAAACAAAATATCACGATCGCGGCGGGAAATAACAGTCAGATTCTCGGGGTTACCGTCACCAATCCCAACACCCGAGGAACGGGAATTTGGGTAGAAAATACCAATCCGACGATCCGCAATAGCACCTTTGTCAACAACAATCGCGAGGGAATTTTTGTTTCGGGAACGGGAAATCCGACGATCGAAAATAATAAATTTACCTACAACGGCGGCAATGGAATTTCGGTGACGCGCGACGCGAGTGGACAAATTATCGGCAATGAATTTCACGATACCGGATTTGGCTTGGCGATCGGTCACAATTCCACGCCGATGATTGCCAATAACCAAATTCGCCAGAACCGAATTGGCATCGTCGTCACCCAACAAGCGCGCCCGGTGTTGCAAGGAAACACGATCGAAAATAATACGGATTACGGCTTGGTGGCGATCGCCCAATCCCAGCCCCAAATTGCCTCAAGTAACGTATTTCGCGGCAACGAACGCACGAATCAACTGATTACCCGAGGGCAACAAGATACGCCCCCGACACCGGACGATCGCCTCTCCCATAACACCCAATTTAGTTGCGAACCTTACGGAAACGGCTACGCGACGATCGCCCATAAAACGCTCGCATCGATTCCCCAACCGATGATTACTTGGAATAATCGGGAATTCGATACGCCACAAAATCGCTGTAGCGAAGTGACGCAAAAATTAAATCAATTAGTGGTGAATCATGGCGGTCAGTTAGATCGAATGCTGTTTGCGACCGGACGGGTGAATAACTCCAAAGTGGTCTGTTTGGTCGATGACGTGCGCCAAAGTTGCCAACCGGAGAACATGCTATTTAATTTGAGCGGTGACAACGCCAGCAATCCCGCCGAAGTGTTGCGCCGATTAGTTGCGTTTAGCGTGCAAGGTAAAGGCAATCCGGTGCAGGAATTGGGAGAAGAAGCGATCGCCCCTCTCGAATCGGTCGCGCGCAATTTAGAACCGGAATTGGGCTTGTGGTTCGTGAATCAAGGAGAGATCTGACGTTGTAATCCTCAATCATCGCGGGTTCGCGATCGCGGTCGATGGCGAACCCGCCATCGATCTCTATGAATCAAAACTCTTTTGTCGGCGCGATCGCCTTGGGCGCCTGCGTGGCGATCGCCGTTTCCGAAATTGCCGTCTTCGCCCTGACTCCGGCGCAAGTCAACGATATCGCCGCCCAAGTGTCCGTGTTGATCGGTCCCAATTTGACCGCCAAAGGCAATCGGGCGATCGTCGAAGGGGAAAAAACGGGCAGTGGGGCGATCGTCGCGCGCAGTGGTAATACCTATTATGTGGTCACGGCGTGGCACGTCGTCTGGCGGACGGGTGGGTTCCACGCGATCGTCACTCCCGACGGACAAGTGCATTACGTCGATGCGTCTGAAGGGAGTCCGGACGCGATCGGGTTCGGGCGTCTCGACCCGGAAAGCGAACGGGCGATCGTCGGTTCGGATCTAGCTCTGTTGCGGTTTCGCAGCGATCGCGATTATCCCGTCGCCTCCGTGGGCAGCCAAAAGGTGCAATCCGGTGACACTGTGTATATTAGCGGTTGGCCGAATCCGGACGATTTACGTCGCACGAGGCGCGATCGCACTTTCAGTGCCGGGGCGATCGCCCAAGTCGTCAACCCGCCCTCTGCCGATGGCGGTTACAGTTTACTCTACGACAACCGTACCCGCAGTGGCTTGAGCGGCGCCCCTATTTTTAACGCCGACGGTGAATTGATCGGCATTCACGGACGGGGCAAAGGGGTAGAAAATAACTGCTCGACCCCGGAAATCAACGCCCGTCACAGTTGTGGGATCGCGATCGATCGCTTGATCGCCGCCACCCGCGATCGCGGGCTGTCCGTCGCCTTCAATCGCACGCCGCCGAGGTTGGCGATCGATCGCGACCGTCCCCCGGTTCAAGCTCCCGCGAATCCGACGCCCCCGCCCGTTTCGCCCTCCCCCTCGGCGACTGCTGCGAAGGTTCCCGATTCCACTCATACCGTCTATTACGTCGATCCCTTGCGGGGTAACAATAGCGCCAGCGCTGGAAACAGCCCGGATAACCCTTTTCGCACGATTTCTTACGCGATCGACGGCGCCCGACCGGGAACGGTGATTAACCTCGCCCCCGGTCAATATAGTAGTGGCGAAACTTTTCCCTTGATTCTCAATCGTGGCGTTATTCTGCAAGGGAATGAAGGTCAACAAGGGGAAGGGATTGTAATTCGTGGCGGCGGTTTTTATTCGACGCGCAGCGCGGCGAATCAAAATTTAACTATTTTAGGGTTAGCAGATACTCAAATTGTGGGAGTAACGATTAGTAATCCTAACCCGGAAGGAACGGGGGTCTGGATTGAAGATAGTGCGGAGGCGATCGTCCGGAATAATACATTTATGAATAACGGACGGGATGGGATTTATGTGGGCGGTAGTGCCAATCCTACCATTGAAAATAATCGGTTTACGAATAGTCGAGGTAGTGGAATTTCTATGGATCGCAATGCGACTGGAGAAATTCGCAATAATTTATTTGTCAATCTGGGAGTGGCGATCGCGATCGGCGGGGATTCGTCGCCGACGATCGCCGCCAATCAAGTGCGCGCTAACGAGACGGGAATAGTGGTCTCGGAAAGCTCTCGACCGAGATTACAGGGGAATTTGGTCGATAATAATCGCGAGTACGGACTGTTGATTTTAGAGGGGGGTCAGCCGGAGGTTAGGGAGGATAATTTATTTGAAAATAATGCGATCGCCGATCGGTTGAATGCACCGACGGAAGCGTGGGAATCCGACGGTTTTTCGCAAAGTTCAGAACAAACTTTATTCGCTTGTTTGGAATATAACGGCCAGTTGGCAACGTTTGTTAAAACGGGAGTCGATTCGATCCCACAACCGTCGATCGCCTGGGAAGATAGTGAATTGGGTTCGGCTCTCAATCGCTGTCGTTTGGTAACGCCGAGTTTAAATCGAATTGTGGCGCTCAATAACGGCAATCCGAACGGGATCTTTTTGGCAACGGGTCGGGTGAATAATAATAATGCGATTTGCGCGATCGAGGGCGCGCAAGGGGTTTGTCGCGATGAAAATGTGTTGTTGTATTTGAGTGGAGAGGAACAGCGAAATCCGAGTGAGGTGTTACGAAATTTACTGATTTTGGATCGCACTCAAGGGCGAGGAAATCCGGTGCAAGAGGTAGAAACGGGGGCGATCGTGCCGTTGGCTTTTTGGGGCGATCGCGTGCAACCGGAACCGGGATTGTGGTTTACCGATTGAGGGACGATCGATCGGCGATCGATGGGCGATCGATCGTTGACGGGACAGAAGGAACCGATGGGGCGGCGATCGCTCGATGGCTCGCCATTTCGCAGAGATTTTACGGAACCTCCAGCAGAGTTCATCGACTCTTTAAATAGAACTCAGTGAATCTACGGTATAACAACATTTGTCAGCTACATCAGGGGAATCGTCATGGCTAGAAACACTGGGTTTTCAGGCGCGAAATGCAACGGGGTGTCGCCGTCCGTGCCAGTTTTCCGTAGTGCAGACGCCGGGAAGATCGCTCGCCAGCTAGAGAGTCGCCATTGTGCGGGTTGTGACTTGAACGGCGCCAATTTATCCGAACGGGACTTAAGTGGTGCGAATTTGGGATTTACGAACCTCAGCAGCGCCACTCTGCGCGGGACGAATTTGAGGGGAGCCAATCTCAACAGTGCGGACCTCAGCAGCGCCAATCTCTACGATGCCAATTTGGCGGATGCTCATTTAGGTAATGCGGATCTCAGTGGCGCCGATTTGAGTTTTGCGCGGTTAAAGGGCGCTCATTTGACAAATGCGGATCTCAAAGGTGCGAACTTGAAAGGGACGAATTTGAGCGGTGCTAATTTACGGTTTACGGATTTGCGCTTTGCGGACTTGCGCGGTGCGGATTTGAGTGGTGCGGATTTGCGCTTTGCCGATTTGCGCTTTGCGGATCTGCGTTTTGCCCATTTGCACCATACCATTTATAACGAAAATACGATTTTTCCCGATCGCTTCGATCGCGCAACCCCTGGATTGCAGTGTGAAAGCCGTGACGCCGAAGATCGCCGCAGTTGCAATTTAGAAAAACGGGTTGACGATTCGGTCTTGTCGCAATTTTTAAACTTCCGCCTGTTTTCTTGCAAACAGAAAAAAGTTTCCTGAATTTTGAATCGAATTTTGGGCGATCGAAGGGCTTGAAATTAATTCTCAACAGTTGAGCCAGACTCGGCGCGATCGCTCCTCTTTTCGATCGTCAAAAACTAAATCGTCAACACCTAATTTTTCTCTAGAACTCATTGTTGGGTTCGATCCGATCCATTTTCAAAGAAAATCGACGATCGATCGCCCTCCGAGGGATCCCCTCCCTCCTTCTCACACCATCGCCCGTTCCGTCGCGTGCTTGCGGTAGCGGTAGTAAGCCGCACAAGCCCCTTCGGAAGAGACCATCGGCGCGCCGAGGGGATGTTCCGGGGTGCAGGTGGTACCGAACGCGGGGCAGTCGTGAGGCTTCTTGACCCCTTGTAAGATTTCGCCACTGATACAATCCGGGGATTCGCTGCTGCGGACGTGACCGAGGTCGAAACGACGTTCGGCGTCGAACTCGGCATATTCCGGGCGCAGTCCCAAACCGCTTTGGGGGATTTCGCCGATGCCGCGCCACTGGCGGGGGATGACTTGAAACACTTGCCTGACGAGCTTTTGAGCGGTGGGGTTGCCTTGATAGCGGACGGAACGGGTATATTGATTTTCGACTTCGGCGCGTCCTCGTTCCAGTTGTTGCACGCACATGTAAATCCCTTGGAGGATATCGACGGGTTCAAATCCGGTGACGACGATCGGCACTTGATATTTAGGGGCGATCGCCTCATATTCGCTATACCCCATCACGGTGCAGACGTGACCCGCTGCCAGGAACCCTCGCACGGCACAATTGGGAGCGGATAAAATCGCTTCCATCGCCGGGGGGACGAGGACGTGAGAGACGACCGTCGAGAAATTGGCAATTTGCTGCAGGCGCGCTTGATAGACGGCCATGGCGGTCGCGGGGGTGGTGGTTTCAAAGCCGACGGCGAAGAATACTACCTGCTTGTCCGGGTTGTCTTTGGCGAGTTTGAGACAGTCGAGGGGGGAGTAAACGATCCGCACGTCGCCGCCGTCGGCTTTGACGCCGAGGAGGTCGGTGTCGCTACCGGGAACGCGGAGCATGTCGCCGAAGGAACAAAAGATAACCTCCGGACGCTTGGCGATCGCGATCGCCCGATCGATCGAGCTGACGGGGGTGACGCATACCGGACAGCCGGGGCCGTGAATTAAGGTAATTTCCGGCGGCAATAACTCGTCGATGCCGAATTTGACGATCGCGTGGGTTTGACCGCCGCAAATTTCCATGATCGTCCACGGACGGGTGACGAGTTCGGCGATCGCGCGGGCGTAATCCCGGGCTAAGTCGGCGTTGCGATATTCTTCTACATATTTCATGGCTACTCGCTCTCTCTCTGATTGTGAGATTATTTTTCCCATCCACGGATTTAACCGATTTTTTTCGGCGGTTGAGCCAACATTTTACTCATCGGCCAAATATCAAACCACCATTGATCTTTCGGACGTCGGAACGTCTTATCGACCATGCGCGGCATCAAGCTGAGGTCGATAAATTTGACCTGACCGCCTTCAACCCCCATAAACGCTCCGGCGGGATTGGGTTTTTGGGCTTCGTCGATTAAGAAATCGAGCCCTTTTTCCGCGAGTCGGGTGGCTTGGATGCGATCGAACGGGGTGGGGTCGCCCCCTTGTTGCAGGTGTCCGAGAATTGCCTGTCGGACTTGAAAGACTTCGCGCCCTTCTTCGGCAAACAGGGAACAAATAAAGTCGGTATTGTAAACCGGGTGGGCGTTTTCGTTGCAGACGATCAGACCGACGCGCTTGCCGTGTTTGAAGCCTTCGATCAGGTCGGTGATATCTTTTTGCAGGTCCGTGAGGGTAATTTGTTCCTCGTGGATGTAAACCCGTTCGGCCCCGGTCGCCAAGCCACTCATGACGGCGAGATAACCGCAGTAACGTCCCATCACTTTGACGACAAAACAACGGTTGGAGGCGACGGCGGATTGTTTGATTTTATCGACGGCTTCGATGATGTTGTTGAGGGCCGTATCGGTGCCGATGCTCAATTCGGCGCCGGGGAGGTTGTTGTCGATGCTGGCGGGGACGCAGAGCATGGGGATGTTGAAGGCGGGGAAGGTATCGCGCTGGGAGTAAAGCTGGTAAATGGCTTCGTATCCGGCCCAACCGCCAATCATGAGTAGACCGTGGATGTCGTGGGCTTCCAACTGGCGGGCAATTTGGTAAAAGTCGCGCCCTTCGGGCAGTTTGCGGCTGGTTCCCAGTTCCGAGCCCCCAGTGGTGGCCCAGCCGCGAACGCTCAGCCAGCCGAGTTCTTTGATGCTGCCGTCGATCAGGCCGCGAAAACCGCGATCGATGCCGAGCATGGTGTGACCGCGATCGATGCCGAGGCGGACGGCGGCGCGGACGGCGGTGTTCATGCCGGGGGCGGCGGCGCCGCAGTTGAGGACGGCGATCCGCCGGGATTGACGATCGCTCGATGGGGTATGGGGAGCGGCTTGCATCAAGGTTTGGAAGGTGTGGCAGGCGTCTTTAAAACTGTTGCCGCGCAGGTCCATGGCGCGCTCGTACTCGCCGTTGGCGATCGCCTCGGCGACGACGTGGGTTTGTTGGACGCAGTGCATCAGGGGCGATCGCACGATGCGGTTGCCGTGCATCCCGATCAGCAGGGGTTCGGGATGGGGTTCGTCTTTGAGAATTTCGTCAACGGCGGCGCAACCGAGCAAGGTGCTGAGGTTGCGATCGAAGGCGCTGGGAGACCCGCCGCGTTGGACGTGACCGAGGATCGTCACCCGCGCGTCTTCGCCGAGGCGTTCTTCGAGGACCTGTTTGATGCGATCGCTCGAAATCGGATTGCCGTCACTGTCGCGGGACCCTTCGGCGACGATGACGATCGTGTCCCGGCGTCCGGAGTCGCGTCCGGCTTTGAGGACGCTACACATTCGATCTTCCCAGGAACCGTTATCTTGCGGCGGTTGTTCCGGAATCATCACCCAGTCGGCCCCGGTGGCGATCGCCCCCATCAAGGCCAAATAGCCGCAATTGCGCCCCATCACTTCGACGACAAAGGTGCGCTGGTGGCTGGCGGCGGTGGAGGAAATCGCGTCTACCGCTTCCGTAATCCGGTGTAAAGCCGTATCCGTGCCGATCGTCATGTCGCTGCCGTACATGTCGTTGTCGATCGAAGCGGTCAGCCCGACGATCGCGAGCTGGGGATAGGCGGCAGCTTCTTCCGGGCGAATTTCGCCATTTTCGACTAATTCCTTCAGTAATTCCGGCCATTCGCGCCGGAAGAGGTCGGCCCCGGTGAGGGTGCCGTCACCACCGATCGCCACGAGGCGATCGATCCCTTCGCGGATTAAGTTGCGGGCAGCCCGGCGGCGACCTTCCCGAGTTTTAAAGGCCAAACTGCGCGCGGTTCCGATAATCGTTCCTCCTTTTTGGAGGATACCACTGACTTCGTGCCAGGAGATCGGACGGATGCAGGCTTGTTGCGGCAGGCTGACATTGCCCATAAACGGTTCGTTGTCGCGACTCGAAGGCGCCGGGAGGGGGCATTCTCCCCCTTCCACCATGCCTTGGTAGCCTTCGTAAATGGCGTAGACTTCCGCCCCTTTGGCGAGGGCCGCGCGGACTACCGCCCGGACGGCGGCGTTCATTCCCGGCGAGTCGCCGCCACTGGTGAGAACTCCGAGACGTTTTTTCTCCTGCACGATCTATCTCCCAACTTTGCTGACAATGACGACGGTGACGACCCCTCAGCTTGCACCTCAGACCGAAACCAGAAAAATTTTATCGTCCTCACCCCCTCCCGATCCCGATCGCCGGGTGGATCGCCGAGGCGAATTTGTGCGGTTCCGATGGCCGCGATCGCCCGCGTCAAGCGCCGTCAAGGCCGATCGAACCCTCGGCGGAACCCGCCGGGGATGTCAGGATTTTTAGGTTTTTTTTCGGGATCGATCGCCGCGCGAGCCTAGAGACTGGACTGACTCGCTTCTTCCACCGTCGCCACTTCCACTGTCGGCGCTGGCGGTTGGGGAGTATTCCAAGCGCTCGGGTCGCCGACGTAAATCCCCAGCGATCGCGCGCTTTGTACCATAAAGCCGTTGGAGTCCACCGGGGACGGACAGCGCTGCTGTTGGTGCGCTTGGGAAATCAGGGCGATCGCCTGTTCTAACGGCTTGCTCTCGACTTTGCCCCCTTCCCACACCACGAGGCGGTTGTATTGTTCGCGATCGATCAGTTGCACCGCTTTGATGCCGAAACTGGTCGCCAACAGGCGATCGAACGAAGACGGCGTCCCACTGCGCTGCAAGTGACCCAACACCGTCACCCGGGTATCGACTTCCTGCATCCCGCAAAACTCGATCGCGTCGCGATCGCACAAGTGTTTGCTGTACGCCTTAATTTGCTTCGCCACGTAATCCCCGATCGCCCGCGACTGGCGCCGATCCTGGTGCTTGACCCCTTCCGCCACCACCACTAAGGCGAATTTGCGCTTTTCCTGGTGCAAGCGCGCAATTTTATGGCAAATATTATGCACGACCTCCTCATTGACGATCGGGGTCAGTTCGGGAATCAAAATCACGTCCGCCCCCCCGGCAATCCCGGCATGAAGGGCCAAATGTCCCGCATCTCGTCCCATCACTTCCACCACCATCACCCGTTCGTGAGAAGCGGCGGTAAAGGTCAAATCGTAAAGCGCCTCGGTCACCGTATCCACTGCCGTATCGAAGCCCACGGAGCGTTCGGTAAACGGCACGTCGTTGTCAATGGTTTTCGGCACCCCGATCAGCTTCCACTGTCCTTTTTGGGCGAGTTGGTACAGAATTTCCAAACTTCCGTCGCCGCCGACCCCGATCAGGGCGTCGAGTTCCAAACGGTTATATCCTTGTATAATTTTCTCGGCGATCTCGGGATCTCCCGTGTTGCCTTTACTCAACGATCCGAGGACGCTACCGCTTAGAAATTGCAAGACATCTAGCCCCTGCAGCAGTCCGGGGATGTCGTAGCCGTGTTCGTACAGTTTCAGGTCTTCCGGCTGGCGATCGCCGTTGGCAATGTCGATAAAACCGTCCGTTCCGTAAGGAATCCCGTAGACTTCCCAGCCTTTATGCGAAGCGCATTTGACCACGGCACGGATCACCGCGTTCAATCCCGGACAATCGCCTCCACTGGTGAGAATCCCGATCCGTTTTTTCGACGAATTATTCATAAACTATGCTTAAAATGACAAGACGCTGTTTTTCTAATTTAACAAGGAATCAATCCCTTGCCAGCCCGCTATGTCGTTAAAATTACATTCTTTTCAAAAACTTAAGATCTTGTTGTTAAAGCCAAAAACTGCTCATTTTAACCCTGTTTTTTCGATCGCCCCCTCGGCAAAAAAACCAATCTATCTTCTTAATAAAAACTAAAACTACAAATTTCTTGATTCTCGATTGTAGGGATTGGATCGCCCCTACAATTCTACCTTCAAAAAGCCGTTAAAAAGTCGTTTCGATCCCTCTTTCCCGTGCGATCGCCCCCGGAGGAGGGTAGATTTTTCGGCCAAAGCCAGAGACAATCGAGATGAACACCCACGATTGTCAGATTGTATGCAGACCAACGATCTAAAACTCGGTTTGACCCGCGCGCAACATTTGTGGATTGCTGGGGCCATTTGGACCCTCGTCGGAACGGGGTTGCTGACAATGGGATTAGTTTTCTGGTTTCACTTCCCTTATTTAGGATTCCTCGACCGCACCCATTTACTCGGAGGATTCGCCGCCGTCACCGTCGGTTCGATCAAAGGAAAACTGATTCTCGATCGCACCGCCAACCGCGTCATCGATCGCGTCGAAACCCTCGACGAACCCAACCCCTTTAAAAGCATCTTTCAGATGTTCGGCGCCAAAACGATCGCCCTGATTTTCGCCATGATGGGAATCGGGATCGTCTTGCGCCTCGCCGGGGTCAGCTTTGAAGTGCGCGGTCTGATTTACATCGCCGTTGGAACGGCCCTGGTCTGGAGTTGCCGCCGTTATTGGATTTCGTCCTTCCAGCCCCCCGTCGCCGCCGATGAGTAACCCCCCCTCGATCGCCTCGACCGCCGCCCGGATAGACGGGCGGGATTTAAACCGACTCGGCGCGATCGCTCGTGAGATCGCTTGGGGCGCTGCCGATATACTCGTCCCCCACCACGGCAACGCCACCGGAGGCTTGCGGGTTCGTCACCAAGCGGACGGCCCGGTGACCAGCGCCGATTTGGCCGCCAGTCACTACATTTTGCAACAATTGCGCGTCGCCGTCGGTAGTCAAGACTACGCCTTCGTCAGCGAAGAAACCTACAAACTCGATCCCGACTCGCGCGATCGCTGTCGCCACGATTGGGTCTGGATTATCGACCCGATCGACGGGACGCGATCGTTCATTCACGGCGATCCCAACTACGCCATTCATATCGCCCTCGCTTACCGAGGGCGTCCGGCGGTCGCCGTGGTCGCCATTCCCGCCGCCGACAAGCTCTATTACGCCCACCTCGGCGGTGGGGCGTTCCTCGAAACCCGCGACGGACAGCAAACTCGGGTCCGCGTTTCCCCGCGCGATCGCCTCCAAGAGTTGTGCGTCGTCACCCGTCGCTCCGATCGCGACAGTCGCTTGTATCAATTGTTGGCTCACCTTCCCTGTCGTCACCGCCCGCAACTCGGGAGTATCGGTTGTAAGATGGCCGCTTTGATCGAAGGCAACGGCGACGCTTATATTTCTCTGTCCGGTCGAACCGCTCCCAAGGACTGGGATTTGGCCGCGCCGGAATTGATTTTGACCGAAGCGGGGGGACGATGTACCTATCTCGACGGTACGCCGTTGCAGTACAATCGCGCCGATATCAGTCAGTGGGGTTGCGCGATCGCCTCCACCGGAGGCTGTCACGACGCCCTGCGATCGGCGATCGCGCGGGGGTTGAGTGAGATCGATCGCCGCCGCAGCCAGATCGGGTCTAGATAGAATCCGCGATCGCCTCGGAGTTAGGGAACCTTTTTCTCGGCGACGACCGCATAAAACGGATCGCCACCTCCCATTCCCAATAATTGCAAAATCGTGGGAACCTCCGACTGACGGGCGATCGCCTCTACTTCCCCAAAGCCTTCGACCGAGTTAAAATAACCTTTGACTAATTTCAAGCGATCGCCCTCACTTCCGTCCCGCCAAGCTTGAATCGCCTTTTGATAAAACATCCGATTCGAGAAACTGACGATCGCCACCCCTCCCGGCTTGAGAACGCGCAGCATTTCCCCAAAAATAATTTCCGGCTGTTGCAAATACTGCACGGATACCGCGTTGAGAACCGCATCAAAACGGTTATCTTCTAACGGTAAAATCGGGTTTTTATTCAAATCCTGCACGAAATATTCGTCAAAACACCGGTTTTTTGCCAACTCTTCCTCATTGAGTCCGTGTCCCACCACCCGGGAAAATTCCAGATCGTCGGGAAGGTGAGACACCCAAGAACTCATTAAATCGAGAATTTCCGCCTTCGGTCGCAGGCGATCGCGGTATAACTGGGTGAGGCGATCGATAAATCCATTATCGACATGGGTGACGAATCGGGGATAAGCATAAAAGAGGCGATCGTCACTTTCATCCAACTTAGTTCGCTGATTCGGTTTGAGTTGCATCGTTTACCCCTCCGTTCGATTTTATCTCAATATTTTAAGCGAAGGATTGACAAAAATCGAAAAGATAGGACACGGCAATGCCGTGTCTCTACGGAAATATAGGGTTAGATAATGACTGAATTTTAGACCCCATTGGATCGATTTGCACCGACGGGCGATCGCCCTTATATTAATTCGCAGAACTAGCGATTTCATCGGTTTTTGCCGCCATAATAAAATCGTTGCGGTGCAATGCCGAAATCGTATGCGTCCACCAGGTTACCGTCACTTTTCCCCATTCAGTCAATAAGGCGGGATGGTGTCCTTCCGCTTCTGCTAAATGACCGATTTGATTGGTAAATGCGAGGGCTTCTTTGAAGTTTTTAAAAGCATAGGTTCGCTGCAGTCGTGGTTCTCCCTCGACTTCAATTAAATTCCACTCCGGAATTTGCGGTTTTAATTCGGCAATTTCTTCGGCATTTGCAGGTTGAGACTGCTTATTACACGCCGAGCATTTTTCTTGAGTTAAGGTAGCCATTGCAATTTTTAATCTCTTCAACTGCATTCTCAAACTATCATTTTTTGCGGCGATCTACCTCTTCCAAAAGTTAGAAAATTATCTTTTTTAATTTTAAAGCGATTGGCTTCCCGATCTCGCGATCGGCAGACAATACACCTATCTCGATCTTGGAGTGAACCCCACGAACAATAGAGAGAAGACTCAGTTAGTTTAGGGATTACAATAATGACATTCCCCAGGATTAGCGGTTTTTCGTCCTTGAGGAAACAAAACTTCCTGTTTGAATCCACATTTTTTACAGCCATGAATTTCAGCTAACATCAACGAAGTGGGTAAATGACACCACTCGCAAGGTAACCCCGCTTTGCGTTCGATAACATCAAATCCGGGCCAATCGCATTCGGGACAACTGCACTCTAATTTTCGGATTAAATCTAAGGTTGCTTGTTCGATAACTTGGAGACGTAAAGGATTGAAATGAGCGCGCATGTCGGTTTCTAAATGAACTTTTTTATCCGCCGATCGCGCGATCCCAGTTTCGATAATGTCTGCTAACTGTTCTGAATTGTTAATTCCTTTAAAAATCTCCTCATTCTCACGATCGCCCACGATCGCCACTAATCCATGTTCGGGAAATCCAATGTTTTCGGCAAATGCTAAGGCTTCCTCAACGGAAGAAACCCGCCGATGACTGTAGTTTGTTTTTGTAGAGATCGCTTCGCCAATCACTTCTAAGTCCATCGTGCGATCGTGCAGTAAAACCACTTCGCGATTGGAGGGTAAAAACGGGATGGCAGGATGGGGGCCAAAACTGCCTTCACTGGCGATCGCCAACGTTTCTCCCGTCAGTTCGATCGCCGCGATCGCCTTCAAGCGTGCCGTTTCGATTTGGGTTCCCTTACGCTTAATTTCCCGGGTAAACGTTCCAAAGCGATCGGTATTAAAGTTTTGCGGGACAATGCTGCGAATTGCCAATTTTTCCGCCAAAATTGGCGCGATCGCCCGTTCTTTGCGGTGCATGGTCGCGATCGCCGCTACCCGTTCTTTTAAAAAATCTGCGGTCATCATTAATCGATCTTTGACCTCCTTAATTGACAGGAATTTTAAAATTAAATTAGGGATTGTTTGAAAAAGTGTAAATTAGAATTTTTTATAAAAAGATTAATAAAAAGTTATGGCTCGACTTCCACGACTTCGCTATAATCGGCGATCGACCCATCAACACCTATCCACCCCAAACCGTGACTGAAAATTTTAATCTAAATCGTGAAATTCCCCCCGATTGGCACAGCAAACTTGAAGAAATTGCTCGTCTGAGACAGACATCGATCGATTGCATTGTAGCAGAGGCGATCGCGCAATATCTCGGTGAAGATACCCCACCCCACGATCGCCGTCTGGAGGTGCTAGAAAATCGTGTTTCTCAGTTAAGCCAAAATCTCGATCGCCTCCAGAAAATTTTATCTCAATTGCAACTGCAAAACTTATCCGACGATCGCGATCGGCCATTACCCCCCTCTCCCACGACTCCCACTGTTTCACCTCCTCCCAATTTCTCGCCGATGGATGAAGTCATTTACGACGAACCCGATGAAATTCTTTACGATTTTCTCGAACCGGAAGCAACGGAATAAGAATTATCGCGAATTTCCTACAGAAATCCATTCCATCTCAATTCGATCGTCGATTGCCATCCATCGACGATCTATCGTTCGATTCGTTTGAGTAAATGGTAAAAGGGATCCCAGTTGTCCTGTAAGGCGATCGGTTCCCAAACCGCCTCAATTTCCGGACGGACGATCACTGTTTCTGGGTTGTAACAGGCCAAGCGTTCGGTCATCATCTCTAGTTCGTCTACAGAAATAAATTGCAGTAAATGGTAGTAACACTGCCGCCAATGAGTGACAACTTCTTCATCGGAGAAGTTCGGTAAAATTTGGTTTACATCGTCCCACCAGTGGCGATCGAACTGTTTGCGAATTTGCCAGAAAAACTCGTGATAGCCGACTTCTGTTTGCTGCAATAAGGCGATCGTTGTTTTTACTAACTCCGTCCCGGTTTCTTCTGGAAACCCTTCGGCGAATCCCAACTTTGCCAGCATCAAACGGCGATATTCTCGATTGTAATAATCGTAAAATGGTTCTAAAGCGGCGTCCATTTCTTGGGAGTCGGCGATCGCGCGCAAAGGCACTTGTAACATTTGTAAATTCCAGCGACAAATCGGCGCTTGGTTGCCGTAACTGTAACGTCCGAAATAGTCGAAATAAGCGGCAGTAAATTGAGGATCGTAACGAGGAATAAACGCATAAGGGCCGTAATCGAAACTTTCCCCAGTAATGGCCATATTATCGGTGTTGAGAACGGCATGACAAAAGCCTGCCGCCATCCACTGCGCCGCCAACTTTGCTACCCGCTTGACTAACTCGGCATAAAACAATATATATTTTTCGGTCGAACTCGGGCGATCGCCGGGTGCATAAGGAACGACCGGATCGGCGTTGGCGCGATCGACTTCGGGATAGTATTGCGCGATCGTGCGATCGACCAATTTGGCGATCAAATCTTTACGACCCAGATAGTGTAAGCGCTCGAAGGTTCCGAAACGAATGTGAGACTCACTCAGGCGCACCATCACGCAGGATCGCGTCGGCGAGGGTTCGTCCCCGCGCCACAATTGTTCCCCCGTTTCAATGACCGTCAAACAGCGCGATGTCCTCACCCCCATGCGATGCAGCATCTCCCCGGCTAGAACTTCCCGAACGCCACCTTTGAGGGTCAGGCGACCGTCTGCGGTGCGCGAATAGGGCGTCCTGCCGCTTCCTTTGGTACCGAGATCGTATAATTTACCATCCGTACCTCTGAGTTGGCCGTAAATAAAGCCGCGACCGTCGCCGAGTTGTGGGTTATACTCGCCAAATTGATAGCCGTGATAACGCAAAGCGAGAAACGGACGCACTCCCCGAAACTGTCCGAAGGCTTCGATCAAGTCGTCATCGCGGACGGTAGCCGGATTGAGGCCAATTTTAGCCAGCAAGTCATCATTGCGAAAACGCAACCGATGCAGGGGAAAATCGGCGGCAGTTACGATATCGTAATAGTCGTCCCCTAGGTTTTCTAGGAAGGGTTCGTAAGCGAGATCGAGCAGGGGATTGTCGGTCGCGGGGTTGGGGGTTTCCTCTAGAGTCATCAGTCCGATTTTGCCAGTGGTCTGTTTTGATTTTGCCAGGAAGTGCGATCGATCGCACGGTTGGGAATTTTAGATTTTAGATCTTGGATTTTAGATCTTGCTTTTCGTCTTCCTCGGCGTTGGTGAGGGAATCCGTTTTTACACGGGATACAGTTTATTTTAGGTCAATTTGGCGACGATCGATATAAGTTTGGCCAACAGACGTGATTGGGAAAGAGTTATATAGTAATTTTAAATAATTTGTAACCCAAGCAGGGAGCAATATGCTCCCACTTCCAAGGGTTGGGGGGTCACCTTGACTTGACTGATTTAGGACGGCTATATAGCAGTTTCTTAACTCCTTCAAATTCAGAAATTACCGAACTAAAAATTGGATTGGAAGGCCAATTCTCCCGTCGTCAATTCTCTGTGCTGACTCGCGAACGGCAATCCCGATTTTCCGACGATCGCGATCGCCGTTATATAATATAGGCAGATTACTCGATAAGCTGTCGTTGTTGGCAATGGCGAACCTCTAACGATTGTGGCAACCTGTCTCTGTACTGGTGCCGATTTGTTTGGGGATTTTTACTTACTTTTTAGCATTGCCCTGTTTTAGATCGTCATCTCCGTTGACGGACGGCAATGGAAGCCAAAAACTTCTCTATAGATCTCCGATTTTATACCGTATTTTGGCTTTTTGATAAAATTTATTCCCCCCTAATTGTCGAGTAATCTTTTTTGATGTCATCGGCAAACTAGTGGAGTTTTGCTATGTTAGATGCTTTTCCTGAAGGAGTCATCGTCGATCCGGGATTCCAGTTTTTTTTATTAGCAATTTCCGGGGCGATTGCCTTTCTAGCAGGATATTTCATTCCGAAAATGATTCAACCCGCGATCGCGATCGCCGTTTCCGAAAAAGCCGGAGATACTTATTCTAAAATTGTCGATCCTTATCGGAGTTTAATTGGGATTGTCATTGCTTTAGGAATTACTGATATTTCTTGGTTGATTATTCCTTCTCCCAACGATCTATGGTTTGAGATTGTTGAAATTCCCCTGAGTTTAACATTGGCGATCGCCGCAACTTGGTTAGCCTCTCGGTTATTTTCCAATTTCTTCGATGTCTACTTACTCGATGCGGCGTTGAGAAAAGGGAGAAAAACGAATAGCGAATTACTGATTCTCGGCAAATATATCGCTAATGCGGCCTTTATTTTTGTCGCAATTGTTATTTTCGCTCAAGCTCATCAAATCAATATTTTAGGGATTTTGGCAAGCTTGGGAATTGGCGGTTTAGCGGTAGCTTTTGCGGCGCAAAAAACCTTAGAGCAACTCCTCGGTGGAATCGTGCTTTATGTCGATCGCCCTTTCTCGGTCGATGACTATATCGGCTTACCCGACGGCACTTTTGGACGGATCGAATCGATCGGATTGCGATCGACAAAAATCCGCTCTTCCGGGAAAGGAACCTTAATCATCGTCCCCAATAGTTCCCTGACTCAAGTTACGATTGAAAACTTCACTGGGGCGAAAAAAGTGATGGCTATTTTATATCTAAATTTGCATCAAGTTATCCCCAGTGAAGAACGCGCCTTAATCCGTCAAACCATTGTCAATAGTACCGACGATATTTTTGGGATCGACTCGCGCAATACCGATGTAGCATTCCGCGATCGCAAAAATGGCGGTGAGAATATCACCCAAGTTCAAATTACCTTTTTCATCTTAGGTTCTGGCGATGTCTCGATGGATTTACGGCGTCAACTGCTCGATTTAGCCACTCAAAGTATTACTCAACAGTTGAGAGGTTACGGCATTGAATTTGATATTGAAGAGTCTACCATTTATGTTGATTCCCCAATTACTATCTAACATGAGTTTTTCCGATGTATTGAGTTTCTTTGTCAAGCCAGAAATCCGGCGATTAATCGGATTTTTCATATTTTTCTGCTTGTCTTTGCTGGTTGGCGAATATACCCCGAGCATCGTTAGAATCATTATTCACCGCTTTTCTCCCCAGCAAGTTACGATTATTTACGATAACTTGATCGATCCGATTAAAGGAGCCTTCAAAACCGCCGGGAAGTTTATTTTGATTTCTCTAACCTTTATCTGGTTGGAGCAAGATTATCAAGCAATTAACAATTTTCTAACTCCGTTTATTAATCTCGGAGTTGTCAGTAGTGTGGCTTGGTTGCTCTCGCGGTTGTTTCGTCAGTTTGTTCGGTTTTACGGAATTGACTTGATTCGCAAACTCGGGCGAGAAGTCGATGAGTTTCTGCTTGTTTTCGAGACATTAGCCAATATCGTGATTGGTTTTTTTGCCGCCTTGGTTTATGCCAATAGTTTGCGCATCAATTTAATTGGTTTAATGGCCAGTTTGGGGATTGGGGGTTTGGCGGTGGCTTTCGCCGCCCAAAAGATTTTAGAACAGTTACTCAGTACGATCGTTTTGTATTTAGACCGTCCTTTTATTCCCGGGGATTACATTCGCTTGCAAAACGGTCAGTTAGGACGGGTCGAGTCGATTGGCTTGCGTTCTACTAAAATCAGAACTTCGGCAAAAAGCACCTTATTTATCGTCCCGAATTCGACGTTGATTAGTATGGAAATTGAAAATATTACCCGGGCGAAAAAGGTGATGGTGTTACTCTATCTTGAGTTTTTTCGGGTATTAGACCAACGGGAACATGCTCTCGTTCAACAGACGGTGAAGGAAAGCACGAATTCTTTGTTTGGTATCGATCCGGGGAGTACGAAAATTACGTTTAACGATCGCTTCATCAAACGCAATGAGGAAGGGTTTGAGAAAGAAATTACCCAAGCTCGCATTACTTTCTTCATTCTCGGATCCAGTGAAAACTCTATTGAGTTGAGAAAGCGATTGCTCGAAATTGCCAACGATTCGATTTCGCACAAATTGCGATCGTTCGGCGTCGAATTTACGATGCAAGACCCGACGATTTACGTGGAGTCTCCGGTCACTTTGTGAGGCAGACCGGACAAGTTTACACTCGATCGCGTTTGGTAATGAAGTGTTACGGTTTTACCCCCTTCCAGATCGGGTTTACGGGGCTAGAATAAAAACATGAGGTCCAAAAATGATGGTTTTCGACGGATTCACTCTGTCAAAGAACCACAGATTTATATTTCAGGAGGGATACACCTCATGTCTCCAACGTTCGCTAGTTCCGCAACTCCCCTCGGTGTCAGCCCTTATGCCGAAAAAACTTTAGGAGATCGCATTGACGACGCGATCGCCGAAGCACGAGCGATTACCGACGAAAAAGGGGTAGAATCTCGTGAAAGCGCGGTTGCGTGGGATATTGTCGAAGAATTACTGTCAGCTTCCGCTCATCGTCGCGAAAAATTGCCGAAAAACGCCTTTGAAGTCTATTGTTCGGAACATCCCGAAGCTCAAGAAGCCCGGATGTACGACGTTTGATCGCGATCGCTCCCGACTGTTGACGGTTAACGATTGACCTCAAAGATCGCGCGATCGCCCGACCCCAACGATCGCGCGAAACGGCCTCAGACTTTGCGGTTATCCGCACTACAATTAAGGCGATTCCTCGCCTTTTAAATCAATCCAAGAACACCGACGGTACTGCCGTTCGAGTAACTCTAAATTCGGGCGTGCTTCCTCATCTGAAGGCAGTTCCAAGCGCCGCCCCGCTAATTTTCCATAGCTCGTTTGCGCTAATTCCGGCGCGATCGCCACCGTCAGTGTTTTTGGATCGATCGCCAGTAAATTCTGGTTAAATAAGTTATGTAAATCGGCGCGCAAAATTAAGCCATTTTCTAAGTCTTTTGCCCCCGCCGCGCGATCGCGATCCAGCCGCACCGCGTCGATCGCCGCCTCTACCTCACATCCAGTCAAAGGGCAGCGATTGTTATATGCAGCGAGTAACTTAGTGCGAAATGCGGGCGATTCTCGTCGGTTCCACCACCACGCCAGCAAAGGCACCACGCCGCCGCCGACGATCGCTCCGGCGATCGCCCCGGCGCCCGAGATCAGAAAAAATTGACGGTTCGAGTCCGGAACCGCCCCCACCTGGGGCATTTGGGCGATCGCCAAACTGCTGCCGATCTCCTCTTGCGCCGCCTCCGCATCCACCGCCGCCTCTCGAACCCGGTCTAACTGCTGTTGCTTGAGTTCGACTCGTTTCTCCAATTTTTGCCGCTCTTCGGCGTCGCCGCCTGTATAATTGTCCCGTGCTTGGCGGGTCGCCTCCAACTCCTTGCTAATTTCCGGCAATTGCCGCTCGATATTTTGTAACACCACTTGCAGCGAATTTTGATTGAGCAAACGGCTTTGTTCGATCATCGCTTGCATCAATAATTGTGCAGTTTCTTGCGCCGATTGCGCCGTTTCGTCGCGATAGTAAACCTCCAGCGCCGAATTCCCGTCTCGATTGACAACCCGCAGTGAAATTCGCTCCAATAACGTCGGTGGGGTTTCGTTCACCCGCGAACTCACCGCTTCTAAAACATTATCCGCCAGCAAAATTTCTTTAGACAGTTGCTTCCCTTGTTCGAGAATTTGGGTCGCTGTTTGGGAAAAAGAAATTGGCGGATTTGCACCCACTAAAACCCCACGGGCCACATATTTCGGAAGGGGATCGAGACCCATAAAAGCCCAAATCCCCGCACCGCCGACGCTCATTGTAAAACAGGCGATCGCGATCCATTTCGAGCGATTTAAAAGCTGAACATAACGCCGCATTAATGACCCGTTCATGGGGGATTCCCGAACGACAACAAACCCGCACGATCTTGAGGCTTCGCCCCAGTTTACCTCACGCCCATCGGCGTTTTGACTAACTCGACGACTAACTTCACCTCATATTCCTGCTCGAAGACTTCTTTTTTCTGTTCCAAACTCCACAATTCGAGGGCGCATTCGTCGCCGGGATCGGTGGGCTGTAACTTCAAGTAAACCTCTTGTTTCTGTTGGTCGTACTCGCATTGTACTTGGGCGATCGCCCCGATCGCACGGCGATCGAGCGCCACCGCCAAGCGCAACAGCGCACTTAACTGAGACACTAACTTCCGTTCTTGTTTCGGTAAATTGCTGTAATTATCGTGCTTTTTCTTCGGCGCACTCTTGCGGTGGTAGCGCGCCAAATTGGCGATAATTTCAATTTCCGTTTCCGTATAACCGAGCAGTTCGCTATTGCGAATTAAATAATAAGAATGTTTGTGGTGCGACGAATGATTGACGTGAACCCCGCAATTGTGCAGGATCGCCGCCGTCCACAGCAATTCGCGCGCTTCGAGGTCCCACTCGTGGAGGCGATCGCGGGTTTGGTCGAACAAACTCAGCGCAAACGCCGCAATTCGCTCGCTAGAGTCCAAATCCACCTGATATTTGCGCGCAATTTTCATCGTACTGCGCTGGCGGATCGAACTTTGAAACCGCAAACGGTCTTCGATCAACCCGTGGGTCAACATCCAATCGACAATCGTCCCTTCGCGCAACGCTCGCTCGCAAATGGCGATCGACTCGACCCCCAACATCGCCATCGTTTCTTGTAAAATCAGCGCCCCCGCCACGATGATTTCCGATCGCCGCTCCGACATCCCCGGAACGTCCGCGCGTTCCTCCTCGGACATCTTGCGCAACCGAGAGATAATCCCGCGCAGATCGTCCAAACTCATCTCGTATCCAGTCAATACTGACGGTTCCGTTCCCAGGGTCTCGCGCGCGTGAATTTCCGCCAGGGTTTCGATCGTTCCCGAAGTTCCCACCAAGCGCGGACGTTCGCCGGGTTTGAGATGCGCTTGCAACTCTTCCACCGGACGTTCCATCATCCCGCGAATGTACGCTTGCAAATATTTAAACTCTTGGCTACTAATCGGGTCCGTCGAGACAAATTCGCTCGTCAGTCGCACCGCGCCGACCTTGGTACTACTCAGCGATCGCGGTTCGTGTCCGTCCCCGAGAATCAGTTCCGTCGAACCGCCGCCGATATCGATAATCACGTGGGGTTCCTGGTTGAAATCCATCCCCGAGAGCACCCCGAGATAAATCCGCCGTGCTTCTTCCTGACCGGGGATTAAATTGACCCGTACCCCCACCTCTTTTTCGAGCAGTTTTAAAAAATCCTTACCGTTAGGCGCTTCGCGAACCGCACTCGTCGCCACTGCGACCACCTGTTCGGCGTTGAGCACCGTGGCAATTTCGCAAAAGCGTTGCATCGAGGCGATCGCGCCCTTCATGATTTCCGGTTTCAAATTCCCGGTCTTCACCTCGCGATCGCCCAAACGAACTGTTTCCTTTTCTCGCGCGATAATCGTAAACGTCGGTAGGGTCGGATCGATCCGCACCACCACCATATGCAGGGAATTCGTCCCCATATCGATCGCCGCCAGCGTGCGCTGTTTCTCCGCCGACGGCGCCGGAATTCTCATGACTGGAACAGACTTGATCATAACGATCTCTTTTGAGGGATAGTTAACCAAAATATAGTCAGATATAAACAAGACATGGATTCTATTTCAAAAATCCCCTTCATTTTGGCTTCGAGAGATTAATTCTCCTTGGGTGAACTACGCACCTCTCTATCCCATAGCCCATAAAGGCATTTGGGAATGCTTTTCTTAAGATATTATAGGAGCCTAAGATATCCGCTTGACACAAGAATCCTGTATCAGTCCGGTAAAGACCTCTTTTAATTCTTTTTCCCGTAAACTTGGGAATTTCTACTGTTTCTCCATAAACGGGAAGCGGATCTAAGTTGAAAAAGTTCGACTGGCTGGTATAACTCTCTTCAGTTAGAACTACTTTAATCCCTACTAATTGACATTTATGGGTCAACATTTCAATCAGACGGTTGAAAGGAATTCCCACAAAGTTTTGGTTGTTCACTTTCCCCATCTTGGCATTTTGTTTCCAACCTTCATTTTTGCCAATCACTAAGGTGGTGATATTTCGGTTAACGAGTAGATTGACCAGATAACGGCTGGCTCGATGGAGATAGTTCTCCACTTTTTGATTTCGGCATCGAGTCAGACGCTGGATTCTCTTAGAGGTGGGTCGATTTCCTTTTAATTGGGATTGGAGAAAGGCTTTTCGTTTATTGTAGAATTGATTCAGGCTTTTTAAGGGTCTGCCATTTATCAACAGAGGAACAAAGTCCGGTTGATTAGAAGTTACAGCCATTAAAACATCTACACCTAAATCCACACTAGCAACCCATTCATTGGATTTCAATGTTGGTTCTACTTCTTCATAAATGACCTCAATGATATAACAATCGCATCGAGGAACGATTCTCACCTCCACTACTTTTTCGGCTACAGAAGTCTCCAACTCTATTTGGGTTTTTGAGCATTTGATTTTACCTTTTTTTAAAGCCACTTTACTTAGAGCCTGTTTCACGTACACCAATAATTGACGACCTTTCTGACTGTTTTTATATTTGGGGATTTTCGGGTTGACTAAAAACTTCTCCTTGTTGACTTTGTAGGCTTGATTGGCGGCAAAAAAGGATTGCCAGTTTTTGTCTAATCCTCGTAACACCTGTTGAGAGACTTTAGCTGGTAAAGCGCGATATTGCTCCGTCTTCTGCATTAATTTATCCATCCGGTTATAGTTCAAGTAACCATGACCATAAATAAAGTTTTGACGGATTAGATAATTAGCCGCATTGTAGAGATTTTTGGAATGCCATGATAACTCATCGATCTCATCCCAAAACCTATGACCTTTTTTGATTATATGTCTTTCGACTAATTTCACTAGCGTTCCTTTAATTCGGCCATAATTTTTTCGGTTTTCCGTTTCGAGCGTCTTCATCCATAAAGACGAGAACAGAATGAAGTAATGATAGTAATTAAATCTTCCATCAATTCATCTTGTCGATCCTCGCTATGATTAACAATCTCAACGGTTTTTCCCCTCTCTTTTAACCGGATCTCAAGGTGATTTGTCCCAAACCTCGCCAAACGGTCTTTATGCTCCACTATCAATATATCGTAATGGGAATCGGTTAAAACCTTAGCCAATTTTGGACGATTATCATTTAAACCACTGCCAATTTCTTTGACGACTTTATAAATTTGATAGCCTCTGGCAATAGCATAATCTTTTAACCGTTCCGCTTGTCGCTCAAGGTGATCTTTATTTTCTGCACTAGAGACTCTGGCATAAATACAGGCCATTCTCTCGGTTTTCTTCTTCCCTTCTTCGGTAATGATAATTGTTCCCGAAGTTGATAGCCCGTTAGATGACTTTTTTGCCACCATCTCCACGCCGTTTGATAACTCACCCCGGCTTTTTTGGCATAGTCTGAGAGTTTCATGGTTATATCTTAACAGGAATGACTATACTTGACTATGTATTTAGTTAAACTTTACAATACCCTCACTCAGACCTCCAGCCTAACGATATCGTATCCCGTGCGGGGAATTTTAGATTTTAAATTTTAGATTTTAAATTTTAGATGGAGAGGGCGACGTTTTTCGTTCTAATTTCTATAGTCTGACGGGTAGCGAGACCCCCGCAACCGACCCTCCAATCTTCTCAATCCCTTACCATCACTGTAATCATTCATCCAACACGCCATCCAACAAGCTCATGCTGAGTTTACATCCTCACGAAACCGAACCCACTTGGTCTAAAATCGTGCGACTTTTACGGTGGGACAAACCCGCCGGACGCCTTATTTTAATGGTTCCCGCCCTTTGGGCCGTCTTTTTAGCCGCCGAAGGAACCCCCCCGCTTCCCCTCGTCGGCGTGATTATTTTAGGAACCCTCGCCACCAGCGCCACCGGATGCGTCGTCAATGACTTGTGGGACCGCGACATCGACCCCCAAGTCGAACGCACTCGAACCCGTCCCCTCGCCTCGCGCGCTTTATCGGTCAAAACCGGGATCGTCGTCGCCGTTATCGGCTTAATTTGCGCCGCAATTTTGGCGTTTTATCTCAATCCCCTCAGTTTTGCCCTCTGTGTCGCCGCCGTTCCCCTGATTATTGGCTATCCTCTCGCTAAACGGGTGTTTCCCGTTCCCCAACTCGTTCTCTCTCTCGCTTGGGGATTTGCAGTGTTGATTAGTTGGAGTGCGGTTACCGCCGATTTGAGCCGTCCCACCTGGATTTTATGGGGCGCAACCGTGTTGTGGACCCTCGGTTTCGATACCGTTTATGCGATGAGCGATCGCGAAGACGACCGCCAAGTTGGCATTAATTCTAGCGCTCTATTTTTCGGCGATCGCGCCCCGGAAGCCGTCGGCATCTTTTTTCTCGGAACCAGCGCCTGTCTGGCGAGTTTGGGCATGATTTTAAATCTCTATTTTTCCTTTTGGATTGCCCTCGCTGTTGCCGTCTTTTTCTGGAGTTGGCATTACTATCAACTCCGCTTTCACGAAGACTCTCGACCCTATAGCGCCATTTTCGGTCAAAATGTTTGGATCGGCTTTATCGTCCTTTTGGGTCTAATTTCCGGCAGTCTATTTTAGATAAACTCCCCGTAAGGACATGGCACTGCCGTGTCCTTACCCTTTTAAAACAGGGGATCAATTATGGCACTTTTTCGTACTTTTTTCACACCACGAATCCTCTTTTATGAATTCTCAATCGTCATCAACTCAATGGCAATTAATCCTAGCTTGGACTGAATTAGGACAACGAAGAACTGAAACCATTAGCGAAACCCAAGCGAGTAAGAGTCCCGGACTGGTTCGCCTCGGTCGCGACCCCCAACAATGCGATTTTGTATTTGCTGAAGAAGCAGACAGTCAAAGTATTTCGCGCCTCCATGTCGAAATCTTTTTTAAATCCGACTGGCAGCGCTTTTATTTACGCAATCTCAAACCGAAGAATCCCGCGATCGTCGATGGCGGTCGTTTAATTGAAGGGGAAATTGCCTTAAATGCCGGAAATATTATTTATTTAGGACAGAAGAAAATAGAAGTAGTTGAAATTGCCAAAGTTCGAGGCGATCGCCCTCCCGAAACCGTCTTACTGTCTCAAAATCCTCCTCCTTCTGGACAACCCGAAGAACTCCATCAGCCCGTTTTATTCTCTCCCCCAGAATCGAGCCATTTAAAATGTCCGAACTGTGGTAAAATATTGCCTGCCGATATGCGAAACTCAGCCTGTACCACCTGCGGCCATTTTCTCGTAGATGCCGTCAGTATCGTCACGAACGATCCGATCGAATAAGTTTTCTCGCCTCATTTCCTAGTCTCTATAAAATCAAGTCATCAGTCGGTAGCTGAATTGCTATTTTATCAAAAAACATCGATCCAGTTTAAAGCGATAAAAATCCCGATAACTGTTCGATTTCAACCACTGGATAACTGATTAAATTTAACATTGATGAATTCCGAATTTGGTCAAATCCAATTACAGTGGACCGATCCGAAAACCGGACAGGTTCGATCGCCCTATTTAAACCCACCGATCGCCTTCGGACGAGTGTTTAGCGAAATGCCCGCCGAAATCAACGGTCGGCGCGTTTCTCGCATCGTTCTCGACGGCGATCGCGTCTCCCGTTACCACGCGACAATCGCCGTCGAACATAACCATTTAGTCATCGTCGATCGCCTCAGTCGCAACGGCACTTTTATCAACGGCAATCCCTGCGATCGCCTCATGCTTTCCCACGGCGATCGTCTCCAAATAGGCCCTTTTGAAATCACTGTTTCTTTTAAAAACAATAGCCCGACCGTCGTCCTCTTTCATCCCCAAACAGGCTTACCCGATCCCGCCCCTTCTCCAACTCCAACCTCCTCTAACTTTCCCCCCGCCGAATTTATCAAAGCCGAATTGGTTTCCTTAAAATTCCTCCAAAAAACGGGCAATTTCAATCCAGAAACCGATGAATTTTTTTATGCAGCCGTCGGCGCCGGAATCGGTAGTTATATCTTCGTCGATTATCTAAGAATTTGTGGCGTCAGAAGTCGCCATATTGTCGCCATCGGGAACCAGCCCAAACCTTACGGAAAATATCAACAACTCTGTCTCAATTCTCAAATTCCCTTACACGAACGCCTGCGATCGAATTCCGATGCTTGTCCCGATAACCTTTGGGGATGGCCCGGTTACGCCTTACGAGAAGCATGGCGCGACCTTCGCCAAGGAAAAGGCGATCGCGCCCTTCGCTATTTGTGGCAGGTCTTCGCCGAACCCAATTTCGCCGAAACCTATACCCCGCGCGCCGTTGACCTATTCCGTTCCATCGATCGCGAAGCCAAGCGGATCGGCTGGGACGAGATTTATCGTTATGGAAGCGTGCGCGCCATTCGCAAAACCACCGACGGACGTTATGCGATCGCCTACTCCCTCGGCGGCGGTCACTACGGCTATCTCGTCGCCCAAAACGTCCAGATCGCCACGGGTTACCCCGCCATCCGCTTTCTCGAACACCTGCAAGCCTACCGCGATCGGACCGGAGATCTCACCGCCGTCGTCAACGCCTACGAAGACCACGAAACAATTTACGAAAAACTTGCACAAAATGGCGGGACGGCGATCGTCGAAGGACGTGGAATCGTCGCCTCGCGCATCATTCAGCGTCTCTGGGAAGTCCGCCAAACCTCCGGGGCAAATTTGCAGATCGTCCATTTAATGCGATCGCCCGTCGCCGACGGTCATCAATTCGGTTGGTCCCGCCGTCCGGTGAAACATCACTGCGAACTGCAACCCTTCAACTGGCCCAAAGCCTGCTGGGGCGGCGACTTGCGCGAAATGTTAGAAAAAGCCAACCCTAAAGAACGCCTCGCCTTGCTACAAACTTGGGGCGGAACCACCACCGCCGACCGCCAAGATTGGCAGCAGATTATCGAAACTGGATTGCGCCAGGGCTGGTATGAAATGACCTTCGCTACCGTCAGCGAAGTCCGACAAAAACCCGATCGCCGTCTCCACGTCACCCTACAAACCGCCCAGGGCGATCGCGAACTTGACGCAAACTTCATCATCGACGCCACCGGACTCGAAGCGGACCTCAGCAGCAGTCCTTTCCTCAACGATTTAGTGACTCGCTACCAACTCCCCCGCCTCGATAATGGCAGACTCGCCGTGTCGAACGACTTTGAAATCAGTCCGATGTATAACAATCCCGGTCGGATGTATGCCGCAGGCGCCATTACCCTCGGCGGGCCCTATGCGGCGGTCGATAGTTTCCTCGGTTTACAATATGCTGCCCTGCGGACCATCCACAGCCTGCGATCGTGCGAAGCCCCGCAAATCAAGGCTTTAAGCGGCTGGCGGTCTCTCAGTCAATGGTTGAAATGGGCCGTGGGGCGATCGCCCGGTTAACTCTGCCACCTTTCTCATCGAGCTAAATCAAAATAAGAATTAATCTAAAATCTAAAATCTAAAATCTAAAATCTCCATGACTTTTACCCTATTCGGACGCTGGCAAACTCGGATATTTCTGATTTCAACAGTTGGCGTACTCGTGACGCTTCCATTCGCGGCGATCGTCTCTTATTCCCCATTAACTTTTTTGCTAATTCTACTTTATCTCACCCTATTGGGTTTCATTTGGGATGGATTGTACAACTTTTTACAACAGTTTAAATGGGATCGAGATTGGCCGGGGATTTTTCAACTCTTCGCCGGAATTTGGGAAGCTTTATTTCTCATTACACTCATCAAATCGATCGGTTTACCCCTCATTCCCAAAACCTTAGCCATCCCGATCTTTATCGTTCACTACATTTTTGTTTGGTCGGCGATTTATCTCAGTTCTCAAATTTTAATGAAACTCCTGTTTCCTCACTGGCGGTTTCGCGGCGGTCGTTTATTTTAAATCTCTAAGCTGTTAACTTACCCCAACTCTAGGGTTTGGTTTCCAAACCCCTACGATCTTTTTTTATTCTCTCGATCGACAGTCTCTTCAACTGCACGGGAGTAAGTATACCCTTATTTTTGCAACGAAGAAAGCCTTTAACAGTTACCTCTATCCAAAACAAAAGGTGGGTCAATTCCCCACCTCATAAATATTTTCTCATCGCCTCAAATGCCTATTTGAGATCGAGTAATCCCGTTTCTTTTTGCTTCGGATTAAAACGCAATTTTTCGCTCAATCCTCTTGCTTGTAATTTCTCTAAAAGTTCGGCTTCCACTCGTCGGGCGATCTTTTTCAAACATTTAATTTGAGACAGCTCATCCCCGGATAGTTTTTCGTAACTTTCTCGTTCTTCCTCGGTCATCATTGTTTTAACATCGATCGCCTGAGTCCACTTTGCCTCGTCTTCGCCATTTCCCGGCGGAACGGAACCATTTTCGGCAATCCACGCATCGCGAATTTGTTCGAGAATGCTGCGACTGGGGCGATCGATCGTTTCGACTTTAAACCAATAACAGCGATCGCACTGCCGGACGAAATGCTGTTTTAAACTCAGAGAAATATCGCGGGAATAACCGATAAACTGTAGAGTTTTTGCTTCGTCAAAGATAGCGTAAACTCCAACTTTTTTAGTGAAATCCTCGTCGAATAGTCCCCCTTCGTTCAAATAGGGAAGATAATCGAGACTGGCGAGGGTAGGAATATTTGTTTGCGTTGTCATGGTAAATTGAGAAAGATTGGATTCGAGTAACGGGCGATCGCCTTTCCCAGACGCTCCATACCTGTCTGCGAACAAGCATTAATTGCAAAAAATTAGCCAAAAAAGCAGCAACTGATTTAATTTTACGAGTTGATTTTCCGATAAATCGCACAGAGGCGACTCGGTTTAAAAATTTTGGCTTTGAACATGAATGGCGGCGGGACATTAATCACGAGATAATCGTCGGATTCGTGATAGGACTCGAATTCTTGAGGCATTCCTTTGGGCGTATTTTCGCTATAAGGAACGGGTTGAAACAGTTTTTCGGTAAATTCGAGGGCTTCACACTCGGTTTGCGCCAGAATTTGCCTTAAGAAGGTTTCGTCTGTCAGCAAGCTGAAGAGGGTTGCTTGGGCGTCCGGGGCGAGGGTGAAGCTGGCGTCAAAGTTTTGAACGATCTTGAGACCCATTAGCAATCGATTGGGATAACGTCAAACGGGACTGGGCCGATTCTCCTGGGGAGACGCTTCGCAAACGCCGCGAATCGTTTTCATGGCGATCGGCTCGCAGTTCCCTCACCGATTTTACGATCGCTGTTTCGATTTGAAGGTTAAGTTTTACCAAGCGCGCGATCGCCTTACATCACTTCTTGCAGTTTTTCCTCGGGCATCACTTTTTCAATTTCTGCAATCAATTTAGGTAAGTCATTCTGCACGGTATTCCAAACCACCTCTAAATCGATCTTGTCGTATTCTTTGACAATCTGATTTCTCATTAAAATTAACGGAATCTTAGATAAAGAGATTCTCGTTCCTTCAGATAGTCGGCGTTCGGCTTCTCCGATGATTTCCAAGCGTCGGATCGCAGCATCTTGCAGTTGGATATCTTCTAAAAAGTGACTCCAAGAATGTTGCGATAAATAACTTTCTGCAATTTTGGCCGACACTAACATATCGTACAAGTAATGTAAGTCTCGCGGTGGCATCGGTCGCATGAAAAGTCCCCTCGATTGACTAAAAAACATTAATTTTGAGGTGTTGAATGCCTCTCAATCTCCTCGATCGCCCTTGCTGGCGTTGACCGCACCCCTCGGGGAAATATTCAACCGTCGAGGCTTAAATTGTACGGGGAGGCGATCGCACGGCAACTCGGGTAATTGGGTCTAATCTAACAAAGGTCTTTTCCCGATTGGGAACTATCGACCCGAACAGATCGGACCACCCGAACGACGAACCGGATTGCCTTCTGGTTTTTTCTACCTTGGTACAGATAGCTAGGGGCAAGCCGAATCGTTATTATCAATATAGGTGTAGCGCGAACCCTTGCAATTGGCTAGGGCGATCGCGAAAAACCGACTCGAATTTTAACCGAAGGGAGGATTTGACAATGGATTTGGTCAGAATTTTATGTGCGATTTTTTTACCGCCCCTGGGCGTTTTCTTGCAAGTGGGATTGGGGAAGCATTTTTGGATTAACTTGCTGCTGACAATTTTTGGGTTCTATATCCTCGGGATCGTTCACGCGGTCTGGATTATTGCCAAAGTCGATTGACCGAGACCCGTCACCGTCGAACGGCGATCGCCCGCCCCCCGGCGAATCCCTCAAACGACCCGATTGACGATCGTCCACACTTCGCCGTCGGATCGGACGTGTGGGACGGAAATGCTTTTAAATCCGGTAATAAAGGGCTTGTAATAGACCTGCCAATAACTCGGGGAAATTTCATCGGCGATCGCCTTGAGCGCTTTGACTTCTTCGGCAAGTTCCACCGCCAGGTCGTTGATCCGTTCGGCGTGGACGATCGCCCGATCCCGCGCTCGTTCTACGCGCTCTTGCATCGGGTGGCGTCGGTGGTAGCGGGTTAGTTCCCCTTGTTTGCGCTCTAATTGGACGTTCAAGGCGGCGATCGCGTCGTCGATCCCCTTTAATTCGGCGGCAATTTCCGAGGTTTCGCGCGCCTGACGGCGATAAGCTTGGGCGAGTGCTTCCGGCGAAATTTCGCCCGGATCGACTTCGATCGCGGGCAATTGGGCGCGTTCTCGTTTTAACGATTCAATCTGAGTGACAATCGCCGCTATCTCGGCTTTCAGTTCGTCGATCTTCATGGGTTCTCACGTGGATGGTAAAAGAGAGGTCGTCAGGACCGACTCGCTCCCCCTCTGCTATTATCCACTCTCCCTCGCGGCGATCGCGCGATCTCCAATGCACTGGTCGCAGACAAAGAAACGTGCTGGGTGCGGGTTCGCCGAACTGAGCGATGCTTGGCGATCGCCACTCCCGAGTCTATACCGATTCCGATTGGCTCGGGGTCGCCACCGCCACCGAACCCCCAGGACTGTCATTCTCTCTACGTTTCTGCGTCTTCGATACCAGATCGGCGATCGCCTTCGACCAATCCAAGGTCAGCAACCTCGGCAGCAAAATGCAGATCGTTGCGTTGAAAAGGGTTAATAAAGTAAAGTCAAGCCAGTTTGTCAACATAAATTTCTAACTCCGTATTCAACTGATTGAGGCGATCGCCCGCCGTGCCGATCCAAAAATTGGTAATAGAAGCCCCAAGATGGAGGAGTCAAACGCTCCCCCACCTACATCAAATATTTCGATTGTTTCCTCTTGGGCGATACCTTGCCGCCGATTAGAACCAGTATGACGGCAAAGTTGGAGTAATCGTCACAAACGCAAGTTTAATTTTCTTTTGTTTTGGATAAGATATTTTGATGGTTTTGCGATCTCAAGCAGTCGTTTTTATGGTAATAAAACCGGAATAAAAACAACGAGGGGCGATCGCCATCCTCGTTCCAACGGCCAACTGCCCCTCCAACTTATTCAAATGGGTTAAGATTCGATCGCAGTGCAACCTCAAACGTCGTCCCGTCTTTCCCCCGCTTTCCCCGGAGAGGAATCGTAAAGGGCGTCAAGCCGTTCGCGCACGTCGTCCACACTCATCGACTTCATCACCATCAACGGTTCGCTGACCACCTGACCCGACGCATCGAGTAGTTCCGGATGGGGCGTCGGACGTCCCTGAGAACGGGCTACGGGAGAGGTTGGCGCTTGCTGGTTCCATTGTTTGGGAGGATAAGTACGGCTCGATTCGCTACTGAGGGTCACTAAAGAGCGAATTAAATTTCCCACCGCCAGAAAAGCCAAGATCGTAAACGCAAGAATATAAAGCAGGTGCAACATAATAGAGTTCCTCCGGGGCGAACAGACGTTAGGGTGAAAATGAGAAGCCAATCTCAGTTGGCTAAAAAATTTTATCTTTAACAAGCGATCGAGCGCACCACTGACAAGCTTTAGCCGTCAGCAGACTGACGGGTGGAATTTTCCATACGAAACCGCATCGCCACTTGCCAGCATTCAGTCAACAATCGGTGCCACGGCATTAACACTTCCATCTCTACACCCGCTTTGCCGTCGGTGGCTTTAAATAGCATCTGAGCCGTACTGACTTCTTGCTGGGCGCGTTCTACCCGGGACAGTAAATCTGCTTGCGCCCGATCGCCGAGAAAGCCAATTTTTTCAGTTTCTAAGAGCTTGCGCGATCGCCCAAACCAATATTGGAAATCTTCTAACAACGGTTCGAGTACGCTTTTAAGCAAATCCGGTTCGGGTAGATTGGGATTCAGCATAAATGAAAAATGACTTACTATTCTAGGCCAATTTTAACTTACTTTACAATTTGTAACATTTGAACGCGGGTTTTTCAAGAGCCAACGGCTCCCGGGGAGGGGCGATCGCCCCGATCCCCGAGGATCCCAGTCCCTCAGAATCGCGAGAGTGGGCGATCGCCGCCGAGGAACCCGAGGACTCACGCAACAGCCATTAAAATGAAAAGTTGTAAGACCTAAACATAGGGATTGAAATTAAGCAGCCGATGCCTAGTTCGTCTCCGCCTCCCGAGGAAAACCCCGCCAAAATCGATCTTCCGAAAACGGAAGACTCCGATCGCTTGAAACGGATTCGCCATACCACCTCCCACGTCATGGCCATGGCCGTTCAGAAGCTCTTTCCCAAAGCTCAAGTCACGATCGGCCCGTGGATTGACTACGGCTTTTACTACGACTTCGACCATCCCGAACCGTTTACGGAACAAGACCTCAAAGCCATCAAAAAAGAGATGGTCAAACTGATTAACAAAAAGCTCCCCGTGATTCGGGAAGAAGTCAGCCGCGAAGAAGCCCGACGGCGCATCGAAGCCATCCAAGAACCGTACAAACTCGAAATTCTCGCCGATATCAAACAAGAACCGATTACCATCTATCACCTCGGCGAGGATTGGTGGGACTTGTGCGCCGGGCCTCACGTCGAAAATACCGCCGAACTCCACCCCAAGGCGATCGACCTCGAAAACGTTGCCGGAGCATACTGGCGCGGCGATGCCAACAAGCAACAACTGCAGCGCATTTACGGCACCGCCTGGGAAACCCCCGAGCAACTGCAAGAATACAAACGCCGCAAACAAGAAGCCCTCAAACGGGATCACCGTCGTTTGGGTAAAGAACTCGGCTTATTCATCTTTTCCGATGCCGTCGGCCCGGGACTGCCCTTGTGGACGGGGAAAGGGACGATCGTGCGATCGCTGCTCGAAAACTTCCTTAAAGAAGAACAACTCAAACGGGGCTATCAAGGGGTCGTCACCCCCCACATCGCCCGGGTAGACCTGTTCAAGCGATCGGGCCACTGGCAAAACTATCGAGAAGATATGTTTCCAATGATGGCCGAGGACGAGCAAGCCGCCGCCGCCGAGCAAGGCTTCGTCCTCAAACCAATGAACTGCCCCTTTCACATCCAAATCTATCAAAGCGAGTTGCACTCCTATCGCGACTTGCCGATCCGACTCGCCGAATTCGGCACCGTCTACCGCTACGAACAGTCCGGCGAACTCGGGGGCTTGACCCGGGTGCGCGGCTTTACCCAAGACGACTCCCATCTGTTCGTCACCCCAGAACAGTTAGAGTCGGAATTCCTCAACGTCGTCGATTTAATCCTGTCCGTCTTTAACAGCTTGCACTTGCAAAACTTTAAAGCGCGACTGAGTACTCGCGACCCCGAATCGGACAAGTATATCGGCGCCGACGAAGCCTGGGAAAAAGCCGAAAATGCCATCCGTCACGCCCTCCAAGCTCAGGGGATGGATTACTTTGAAGCCCCGGGAGAAGCGGCCTTTTACGGCCCGAAACTCGACTTTATTTTCCGCGACGCCCTCGAACGGGAGTGGCAGTTGGGAACGGTGCAAGTCGATTACAACTTGCCGGAACGCTTCGAGTTGGAATACGTCGCCGAAGATGGCACCCGTCGCCGTCCGGTGATGATTCACCGCGCGCCGTTCGGGTCCTTAGAACGCTTGATCGGGATTTTGATCGAGGAGTATGCCGGGGATTTCCCCTTGTGGTTGGCTCCGGTTCAAGTGCGCTTGTTGCCCGTCAGCGACCAGTTTTTAGGCTATGCCGAACAGGTGGTCGCTCGGATGCGTCAACGGGGCATTCGCGCCGAAGTCGATACCAGTGGCGAACGACTCGGCAAGTCGATCCGCAATGCGGAGAAACAGAAGGTTCCCGTGATGGCGATCGTGGGCGCGAAAGAGGTCGAGTCTGAAAGTTTGAGCATTCGGACTCGGGCTTCGGGAGAACTCGGCTCGATGAGTGCGAAGGATGTCATCGAGAAAGTAGAAGGGGCGATCGCCGATCGCACGAACTTCTAAGCGCTGAGGTGGGCCGAGTCGCCCACCTTATCTATGCAGTATCTATGCAGTCCGTACAATTGCCCGGTCCCCTAGGATTTTTGGCCTCGACCACCGCGATCGGATCGATTTGGACGGGCCCGAGGGATCTCGATCGGAGCCGTTCTCCTAAATGGGATAACATACTTTAACAACTTGGAAAATCACAGACGTGCGCTAAACCCTATGGGGCAGAAACGCTGGCTATTTCTTCTAAAACTCTTCCTGTTAATCCTGTTAGGGGGCGCGTTGGGTTTGGCTGCGTTTTGGTCTGCGTTTTGGGGCGATTCGATCTATTGGACCGTCGCCTTGTGCTTGCCTGCGGCTTTAGTGGTCTTTTGGCCGATCGCCAACCACTTAGCCACTCGCCCTTACCGTCGCACTCTCGCCAGACACGAAAGTGTGCTCGAAGTCGGTCTTCGCTTTTTGGGAACCGTTCTCGCGGCGATCGCCGGGGCCGGAGCGGCGATCGCCGGGGGAACGGCCCTCGTTTGGGCGGCCATGGGTCAGAGCGATCGCGCCATTTGGGCGGCCCTGTTGGGGCTCAAATCCCTCGGTATCTGTGCCGGATTGGTCGCCTTCGTCCTCGCCCTCGTTTTTGGTGGCGATTGGCTCAGTCGTAAGGTCAAAGCAGTCGAAATCGATATCCTCTATCTCTGTGGCGCCGGAACGGCGATGTTAGTGTTCGGGAGCTTGGTGTTGGGCGAAACCTGGATCGGCTATCTCAACCCGCAACAGGTGGCCGATCGCAACGCCCTCGCCACTTGGATCGGCGTTCTCGGTGTCGTTTACGCGATCGTCCAAATTATCGGCGCCACCGAGAAAGAAAAGCGTGCAGTCACCTCAGACTCGACGACCACGGCTGTGGTAGTAATAATAATGGCTGCTTTATTTTGGGCGCTCGGAGAAGCCTTTGTGCCTGTAGTCATCGGCGTTTTAGCGTGGCTCGGGGCCTTGGTGTTGGACAAGGAATGCAATCGTTCCAAATGGTAGGGAGTTCGGGGCGAGCGAACCCCGCCTTGGGCGCGCGATCGCCCCAAGTGACGGTTGCCCCTCTCCTTGTCTGAGTGAAGTGAGCCGTCCCTTAAACGTACTGCGATCGGTTGACGCTCCCAGCTCCCGATTCAATTCCCTCTAACCGACCCTAACTGCGATCTCCATGCTTAACTCTAATCTGGCATCTCCTCTTTCACTCTCTAGCCCTGAGAAATCGTTCATGTCCCGCACCTCGTCTGTTACCGTAACTGTTCCGGCCACAACTGCGAATCTCGGTCCCGGGTTTGACTGCATTGGGGCGGCACTGACGCTCTACAATCACTTTAAGTTTTCTCGCCTCGACCGCCACCCCCGGCGCTACGATTCCGAGCAGTCTCTGGAAATTTCGGTCAGTGGTGCGGAAGCCCATCGGGTCAGTACGGATGAGAGCAATCTCGTTTATCGTTCGTTTCTCAAGTTGTACGACTGTCTCGGTCACGAACCTCCCCCAGTGGCGATCGAGATCGATTTGGGGGTTCCTTTAGCCAGAGGCTTGGGCAGTTCTGCCACGGCGATCGCCGGGGGTTTGGTCGCCGCCAACGCCTTGGCGGGAACGCCCCTCACCCGCGCCGAAATCGTCCAACTGGCGATCGAGATCGAACGCCATCCCGATAATGTGGTTCCCGCTTTGCTCGGCGGCTGTCGTCTGGCGGCGGCGAGTACCTTTGGCGAGCGATCGGACCTTCCCCGAATGTGGGAAATTTGCGAGATTCCCTGGCACCCGACGATCGTCCCGGTGGTCGCCATTCCCACTTTTGAACTCTCTACAGAAAAAGCCCGTGGGGTATTGCCGGAGCAGTATACCCGCGCCGATGCGATTTTCAATACCTCTCATTTAGGATTGCTCGTGCGCGGTTTGGAAACGGGTAACGGCAATTGGCTGCGCGCCGCCATGCAAGACCGCATCCACCAGCCCTATCGCGAAATGCTCATCCCCGGCTATCAAGCGGTACGCGCGGCGGCGATCGAGGCTGGGGCTTACGGCATGGCGATTAGCGGCGCCGGACCGACCGCATTAGCCCTCGCATCGATCGCCGATGCTCCCGCCGTCGCCGCCGCCATGAGTTTGACTTGGAAAGAATACGACATCAAAGCCGAAGCGCGATCGCTCTCCTTGGATAGTCGCGGCGCAATGGTCAAATATGGCGATTGACACTCCCCTGCCTCAAGGCGAGGGGATGCTTCATTCATAGATCCAACCTGCTGTAAGAAAACCAGAATTCCCCACCTTGGGGGGCGGGCATCTTGCCCGCAACTCCCCTTCTGGCTTACCCTCTAAAATCTAAACTCTCAACTCTCAACTCCCCAAAGTTGCATCGCTTCAGCAAAATGCACTCCGAACAACGAGGCTTTTGCGCCGTACAGACCGCCGCCCCAAAATCGATTAAGGTCAGATTCCAGACGCCCATCTCCCGTTTTGGGGCTACCTCCTGGGCGAGAGACCACAACAGGGCATCTCGGGACTTGACCCGCCCGCCTTCGACGCCGAAAAAGCGTTCGAGAATGCGTGCAATATTGGTATCGAGGACTGCGAGGGGGCGATCGAAGGCTTGCGAAAGGATCGAGCGGGCAGTGTAGCGACCCACTCCAGGCAATTTGAGCAATTCCGTTTCGCAATCGGGCAGTTGACCGCCGTGGGCTTCATTTTCCAAGATCGATCGCGCCGCATCGAGCAGACGGGGGGCGCGAAATCGCAGTCCGAGGGGTTCGAGTAAGGCGCTCAACTCTTCCAGGGAAGCGTCCCCAAGGGCGGCTAAGGTGGGATAGCGAGCCATAAACGCTCGATAAACGGGTAAGGCGTGATTGGCTTCAGTTTTTTGCAGCAAACATTCGGCGACGAAGATCCCATAGGGATCGCGCGATCGCCGCCAGGGAAAATCTCGCCTGTGGGTTTGCCCCCACTTCAGTAGTTGTTTGCGAAACCATCGCACAGTTTTAGCATCGGGCGAACCCTCGGGCGATCGCCCCGATGCCCGAGATTCTGTCAACTTTTTTGATGGCTTCGATCGCCCGCGATCGTCAACGCCATCCAGACCATGCACCTCAAAACAAAAAAGGTGAGCGCCGTACCACGGGAGCCAATCCGTTGACACGGGAGTTGGAGCGATTGCGCTTTAACTGCTCGTGACGAAAGTTCACCAAGATCGCATTGAGTTCCTCCATATCGATCAAGAACGCATCGTGACCGTGAGGAGAATGCAACCAGCTCAATTCAGCATTAGGCATATAAGTCGCTAATTCTTGTTGTTCCGTCGGCGGATAAAGCAAATCGGAATCGATCGCCACAATCGAGGCGGGTTGGGAAATCCGCGCCAACACCTTGTAATAATCCTCCAAACCGCGCGAGAGATCGTGAGTGTCCATCGCCTGGGTCAAGGTAATGTAAGTATTGGCATCGAAGCGTTTGACCAGTTTATCCCCTTGATGCTGCAAATAACTGGCGATCGCCAAGCGTCCGTCTTCCTGCACGGTTCGGGAAAAACGCTGCTCGAAACTTCCCCAAGCGCGATAAGTACACATCGCCATCATCCGGGCCGCCGCCAATCCGGCTGCAGGCGGTTCGTCAATCGTGTACAAGCCCCCGCGCCAATTCGGATCGGCATAAATCGCCTGTCGTTGGGCTTCGCTCAAGCCGATACACCACGCCGAATGTCGTCCCGATGCGGCAATCGAGGCGATCGCCTCTACCTTATCCGCATACAAAATCGCCCATTCCAACACTTGCATCCCGCCGAGGGAACCGCCGACCACGAGCTTGATCTGTTCGACCCCGAGTACCTCCAACAGCGCCGCCTGAACCCGCACCATATCCCGGATCGTAATCCGTGGAAAATCCGGGCCGTAAGGGCATCCCGTCGCCGGATTGACTGAGGTCGGTCCGGTCGTCCCGTAACAACTGCCCAAGACGTTGCTGCAAATGATGAAGTCTTCTTCTGGGTCAAACGCCCTTCCCGGTCCGAACAAGGGTTCCCACCACTCATCCGCATCGGCCCATCCGGTTAACGCATGGCAAATCACCACCGCATTATCCCGTGCGGCGTTCAGTTTGCCCCACGTCCGGTAACCCACTTGCACGTTGCCGAGCATTTCTCCCGACTCGAGCAAAATCGGTTCGGGAAGTTCGCAAAATTGCGTGTTTGGGGAAATAAACCACTGGTATTTCATAATCTTTCGCTTTGGCGATCGCGCGCTCTTACTTTCTTGAACTATACGCTCGATCGGTCAACCCGATCGAGGGCAAGCCCCGGGTAAAGGTCAAATCCGTCGAGCCGATCTCAATGCCTTCGTTGCTTTGACGCCGGGATCTTTCGCCGATCCAGAATTGAGGGAATCGAGATCTTCTGTCGATTTCGGGCGATCGCCGTCTTCTCAAAACCGCTATCCGCCCAGCCGACAACTCGCTCCCCTCTTTCCCTTGAGCGACACCCGCCGTCCCTAACCGACCGCTTTAAAAGCTTGCTCGAAATCGGCCTTGATATCATCGATATGTTCGATTCCCACGGAGACCCTGACCATATCCGGGGTCACCCCAGAAGACTCTTGTTCCGCTTCACTTAACTGTTGGTGAGTCGTCGAAGCCGGATGGATGACCAATGTCTTCGCATCGCCGACATTCGCCAGGTGACTCGCCAGTTTGACATGATTGATAAAGGTGCGTCCCGCTTCCATCCCGCCTTTAATGCCGAAGTTGAGCACGCATCCAAAGCCGTTGGTCAGGTATTTTTTCGCTTGGGCGTGATAGGGATTGCTTTCCAATCCCGCATACTTGACCCAATTGACTTTGGGATGATCCGAGAGCCACTGAGCTAAAGCCAGGGCATTGTCCGCATGGCGTTGCACCCGCAAGGATAAGGTTTCCAATCCTTGCAACAGCAAGAAGGCGTTAAATGGACTCATGCAACCGCCCAAATCGCGCAACCCTTCCACTCGGGCGCGGATGATGAAAGCAATGTTGCCAAATTGGCTCTGCGGTCCGAAGGTCTCGTAAAAATTGAGGCCGTGGTAACCTTCGGACGGTTCGGTAAACATGGGGAATTTGCCATTGCCCCAGTCAAATTTACCCGAATCGACGATGACGCCGCCAATCGAGGTGCCGTGACCGCCGATCCATTTGGTGGCGGAGGCGGTGACGATATCGGCGCCGTGGGCGATCGGGCGGCAGAGATATCCCGCACAGCCGAAGGTGTTGTCTACGACTAAGGGAATGCCGTTTTCGTGGGCGATGTGGGATAAGAGTGCAAAATCGGGGATGTTGCACTCGGGGTTGCCGATGCTTTCGACGTAAATCGCTTTCGTGTTTTCGTCGATCGCCTTGCGGAAGCCTTCGGGATCGTCTCCTTCGACGAATTTGACGTCGATTCCTAACCGGGGAAAGGCAACTTTGAACTGGTTGTAGGTTCCCCCGTACAAGAAACTCGTCGAAACGATGTTATCTCCCTTTTGGCAAATCGTCGCCAGTGCCAGGAACTGCGCCGCCTGACCGCTTGCCGTCGCCAGGGCCGCTACCCCGCCTTCTAACGCGGCAATCCGCTTCTCGAAGACGTCGTTGGTCGGGTTCATGATTCGGGTGTAAATATTCCCGAATTCTTGTAAGCCAAACAGTCTGGCGCCGTGATCGGCATCGTCGAAGACGTAGGACGTGGTCTGGTAAATCGGCACCGCCCGGGCATTCGTTCCCGGCGCGGGTTCCTGTCCTGCGTGGATTTGTAGCGTTTCAAATTTATAGTTCTGGGCTTCGTTGGTAGACATTCAAACTTCCTCAAATTTTTAATTGACGGTCGCACGGGTCGGCAATGCGTCCGCCCGGGCGGACGAGCCACCTCGATCGCGGCGCAAACCATCCGAAAGCAGGACTTTTCGGATGTTCTCGATTATACTCCCAAATCCCGCTCGGGAAACCGTATTTTAAAATTATTAACAATAAGAACTTGCTTTTTTGCCACCAATGCTTTATACCGCGCGATCGCGAGGGGGCTTGGGAAGGGCGATCGGCAACGGAAACCCAGAACAGGCGGTCGAAATTGTTGGTGGCGAGCCAATCTCGATGACGCCCGACTGACTCAGATCCTCATGGGTACAGGCGTAATAGAGATTTTATCATTGTAGTTTGGCAAAACTGGATACAGACAAAGACTCGGACTTATCGATTTGTTAACGGCGATCGCCCCGGCGCCCCAACCGAACCCTCCGAACCCTCGTCACTCCCGGCTTTTGAACCGAGTCGAGCAGGTGCTTACCACAGAAATGCCCCGGCAAAGATAGTAAGTATTTATTCTCCTTTAGCCTTGCCATTGGTTTTTCCTACTCAACACCTGTTTTCAAAACTTCATCCAACTTAATATACTGAAACAGTTGGTAATGAGTATTTATTCCCATCCACATGTTTTCCCTCAACATTCCCTGGCTCAGCGCCATCCTCCTCTTACCCATCGTCGCCTGTATCGCCATCCCCTTCATTCCCGATAAAAACGGCAAAACCCTGCGTTGGTATGCCCTGGCGATCGGAATCGCCGACTTCGCCCTGACCGTCTTCGGCTTCGCCCGAGACTACAACCTCAGCGACCCCAACTTCCAACTCGTCGAACGTTACCCCTGGGTACCGCAACTCGGCTTGAACTGGAGTCTCGCCGTCGATGGCATCTCCATGCCCCTGATTTTGCTGACCGGGTTCGTGACCACCTTAGCGATTTTCGCCTCGTGGAACGTCACCTACAAACCCCGGCTATTTTACACCCTGATGCTGCTGCTCTATAGCGGCCAGATCGGCGTCTTTGCCGCATCCGACCTCTTATTGTTCTTCTTAATGTGGGAACTCGAACTCGTTCCCGTGTACCTGCTCATTTCGATTTGGGGCGGACCGAAACGGCTCTACGCCGCCACTAAATTTATTCTTTATACTGCATTAGCCTCTATCTTTATTTTGATCGGTGGCTTGGCCATGGCCTTCTACGGCGATACCGTCACCTTCGACATGGCCGAACTGAGCGCCAAACACTATCCCATCGCCCTCGAACTGCTGCTGTACGGCGGTTTGTTAATTTCCTTCGGCGTCAAACTGCCGATTTTCCCCCTCCACACCTGGTTACCCGACGCCCACGGCGAAGCCTCCGCCCCCGTTTCGATGATTTTGGCCGGAGTGCTGCTCAAAATGGGGGGTTATGGCTTAATTCGCCTCAACGTTGAAATGCTGCCTCACGCGCACATTTACTTCGCTCCCGTCCTCGCTATTTTAGGCGTCGTCAACGTCGTTTACGGGGCGCTGACCGCCTTCGGACAGGAAAATCTCAAGCGTCGTCTCGCTTGTTCGTCGATTTCCCACATGGGATTTGTGTTAATCGGAATTGCCGCCCTCAACGAGCTGGGAATTAGCGGCGCCGTCTTGCAAATGCTGTCCCACGGTTTGATTGCTGCCGCCTTGTTCTTCCTGTGCGGCGTTACCTACGAACGGACTCATACCCTGCTGATCGAGAAAATGGGCGGTATGGCGAAATCGATGCCGAAAGTATTCGCTTTGTTCACCGCCGGATCGATGGCGTCGTTAGCCTTACCGGGAATGAGCGGTTTTGTCAGCGAATTGACCGTGTTCTTGGGTTTGGCGAGCAGCTACGCTTACAGTACCCCGTTTAAAGTGGTCGTAATTTTCTTGGCGGCGGTCGGTTTGATCGTGACGCCGATTTACCTGCTGTCGATGTTGCGTCGGGTGTTTTACGGGAAAGAAAATTTGGGTTTCGAGTTCGACTTGCAACAGTTTGTCGATGCGAAACCGCGCGAAATTGCGATCGCCGCCTGCTTGTTGTTGCCGATTGTCGGAATCGGGTTGTATCCGAAAGTGGCGACTCAGACTTACGACGTCAAAACGACTGCAGTGGCGACTCAAGTGCAGAATGCGTTACCCGTGTTCGCTCAAGAGCAAGATCGCTTGTTCTCCGGCGGTTTGTTCGCGCCTAAGCTGGCGCCGAGTCAAACGACTGGATTGCTCAGTATTGCGGATTTGGGTAAAGGAGCCTAAGCCGGGATTGAAGGTTGCCATGCCTTAACGCGAGGAGAAAACAAAAAGTCCGACTGGGATCGCTTCAGTCGGGCTTTTTTGTCGAGGGGGCGATCGCCGCCGACGCCAGGGATACGAGGGTTATGGAGATGGAGATCGAGGGATAGATTGGCCGATCGCTGATGGAAAACAAAACAAAGTCATTTCTATTTCGTCCCCACAAGCTCATAGAATGAGAAATCGGCAGTTTCAGAAGCAAAGACCCCAGCCTTGAAACTATTTGTCTATCACACTCCCGAATTAACTCCGAGCGATCGCGTCGCGGACTGCGCGATCGCCGTCGATGTCCTACGAGCGACAACGACGATGGTTACGGCTCTGGATGCAGGTGCCGAAGCCGTTCAGGTCTTCAGCGATATCGAGCAGTTAAAACAAGTTAGCGAACATTGGCCGTCCGAGAAACGAATTCGGGCGGGAGAACGCGGCGGATCGATGGTTGACGGGTGTGACATGGGGAATTCTCCCCTGGACTGCACGCCGGACCGGGTGAGCGGACGCCGTTTGTTTATCAGTACGACGAACGGAACCCGCGCCCTGCAGTGCGTAGAAAAGGCGCCGTCGGTGTTGGCGGCGGCGTTAATCAATCGCCAAGCGGTCGTCGAGTTTCTGGCTCGGAAGCGTCCCGAAACCCTTTGGATTGTCGGTTCCGGTTGGGAAGGGAGTTTTTCTTTAGAAGATACGGTGTGTGCGGGGGCGATCGCCCACAGCTTGCAGGAGATGACGGGCATTTCCCTCGTCGATTTGGCTGGAAATGACGAAACGATCGCCGCGATCGCCCTTTACTTGCAATGGCAAGACCGCCTGTTAGAACTGATGCACCACGCCAGCCACGGTCATCGCTTGCTGCGCTTGAACAACTCCGCCGATTTGGAGTATTGCGCCCAAACCGATATCCTCACCACGGTCCCGGTTCAAAAAGAACCCGGGGTTTTGGTCAAACAATAACCTGCGCGTCCCCTCTTCATTTTCGGGGAAGCTACCGACGGGGAAAGGATCGATCGGTTTGCCAACATTGGCAAAGGTGTCGGGCAATTCGGCGTGCGGCTCCCGGTTCGCCCATGCGGCGCCCTCCGTTCGTGGCGATCGCCTGTAACGTATCGGGATCGCGCAACAAATCGGCGATCGCCCCCGCCGCACGATCGGGGCGATCGAGCAAAATTAACGACGGTCCGAGTAACCGACTTTGAGCCTCGGCAAAAGCGGGGGTAAATTGCGGGCCGCCTCCGGGAAAGGCGATCGCCGGTTTACCTAAACCGATAAACTGCTCCGTCGCCGTTCCCGCCATGGCCAAGGCGAGATCCCCCTCGCGCAAGCATTCGACAAAGCCTTCGCAGGTTAACAGCACCGTTGCGCTTTGCTGCTGGTAGAGGGCGCTCGACGCTCTCGAAAATAAGGGTTCTAGGGATTCGGGAACGGCAATGGGCGCGCGATCGTCAATTTTATGCCAACCGAAATTTTCTAATTCTTGCCCTAAATGTTCGAGACTGAGATCCGGGGCGATCGCCCCTAGAAAAATCTGCGGGCGTCGGGGATTGGCTTCGACTAAACCCGCCACCGCCGCCAGAATTTGCTGCCAATTCCGGTAAGCTTCCGGAACCCGCGATCCCGGTAACAGGGTCACCACCAGAGATCGTTCCGTTTCCTTGCGTTCCGCATCGCGATCGTCAAAAACAGGCGCCGGGCGATCGACCTCCAAATCGTCCATCATCGGATTGCCTAAATCGAGCGCCGCAATCCCAAATTTCACTAACGTTTCCGTGGTCAAAGAATCCCTCGGGAATACGGCCCGACAGCGCCGATGTCGCATCAACCAGCGTTCCCACGGCAGATAAACCGAACCCGACCAGCTTTCCAAACCCTCGAACCAGGTTCGACGGGGTAAAACCCCGGCTTCGTCGCGCAAGTAATATTCCGATTTCGCCGTTCCGACAAAGACATACTCGGCCCCACTGGCCCACGCCATCAACAACGGTAAAATATCGCCGACGGCTAAAATAACTCCTCCCTGTTTCGCCCAATGGCGCACCGCCTGCAACTGCGCCCAGGTCAGTTGAATTAAGCCCTGACGAAGATCGCCCCAGAATTGGCGTCCGTCCATATAGATAAATCCCCCGGAGGGCATTTTTTTGACCGGACCGATAAAGCTGACCCCTTCGAGGGTTTCGTAAGCCCGTCCCTCCCCGACCAGGGGTAAAACGAACCGTTCTAGGGAATGGTCTTGTTGTTGCAGTTGGCGCAAAATGCGAACGGCGATCGCATCTTCCCCATGACCGTTACTCAAACACAGTAGTTTCATTCAATCTATAGCTTGTCGGGATTTTAGAGTTTAGAGTTTAGATTTAGCGAAACCATAAAAGCGCTCATCTTCAGTTCGCTACAGATGTGGGGTTTTACCTCCTGCGCTCTACTTTTTGCCTCTTGGCTTCTCCCTTCCCACTCCCAACTGCCGCCTACTCCCTTGCGATCGCGGAATCTTTGATTATAATAGAAAGAGAACACGGGGGGCCGTACTGGTTTCGACAAGTTGGTGAAATCCAACCCGTGATTCAGGCCGAGAGTGAGTCTCCTCTCGTAAATCCAAGACTCAAACAAAAAAGTAAATGCGAACAACATTGTTCCTTTCGCTCGCAAGGCAGTTGCTGTTGCCTAAAACTTCTCTATAAGTTTGAGCGGTCTGTGGTTCGACTCCGTTAAGAGCTGCGGACAAAACCCCAACGGATGCCCTAGCAACTTTTCTCTGGTTGATTGCTAGTTAAGACTAAACCAGTGCATCCCGCCACTAGGGATAATTAGTGGTCCCCGCCTGGAGGGTAACCCGGGCTAAGCCTGTGAACGAGCGGTAGGCCACTACCCAGCTTGGACAGCAGTTCGATTCTGCTCGGCTCCATAAACAAGAAAGCCACTCTTTGAAACAAAAGGGTGGCTTTCTCTTTGAGAACACTTTTGCCGTCAATAATGGCTAAACGTCTTTTTCACTTAAATCTTGAATGAGATGCTCGAAGGGTTCGTCCAGCCAAGCACCGATGGTAATTCCCGCTTGAGCGACTTGTTCTTTAACCAATTCTTGCAGGATAGAAATACCGACGACGGTCGAACCGATGGGTACACCTAAAGAATTGTAGGTTTCGCGCAAGCCTTGGAGTACTCTTTCATCGAGGACGTCGGTATTGCCAGCGACTAAAGCGTAGCTGGCATAGCGCAGATAATAGTCCATATCCCGCAGACAAGCCGCATAGCGGCGGGTGGTGTAAGCGTTGCCACCAGGACGAATCAACTCGGGTAATTCGGCAAACAGACGGGAACCCGCTTGTTTGACCAAAGTCGCTGCATTGGCGTTGATGATAGCTGCGGCTTGAACGCGAGCCGTGCCACTCTCGAAGTAAGATTTGAGTCGGTCGATGGCGTCGCGATCGAAATAGCGACCCGTCACGTCATAGTTTCTAATCAGGCTTGTTACTGCGTCGCGCATTAAATTCCTTCTCCCAACAATAATAAAAGGGTTGTCTCACTAACTTTCGCTGTTTTGACTAGTCTTATTTCAACAGCAGAAAACTCTAACGCCCAACTTCAATAAATAGGGGAAGAGCGGGATGACTTTATGAAAAACTCCGCACCCATCTTTACTATCTGTTCTTGTGGGCGTCAGATCCGTAGACGTTTCGTAGTCTACTACAAAGCGATACCCAGCAACATATCTCAATCCCTCAAGGATAAAGAACTTCATATTTCGATCGCCCGACGCCGAGAGCTACCGGAGGGGAAGGGGGTAAGACTTTAAGATTTTCTCAATAGGCGATCGCCCGCCAATGTGATTAAATCCATCCAGGGTTCGCTGACACGGCGGAAGTTTGGTAGCGTTTGATACAAAACGACCGAGAGCCTATCCCTAGGATGATTCAGATAAGTTCGGCTTTGACAAGGCGTGTGGCCCGCATCGGCCACAGGAGTCAAACCTTAGAGCGAATCCGCATCCCCGAGCGGCGATCGCGAAACGCTCTGGCGCTCGCCGTCGAGTTGAGTCGAATTCGGCTCAAGTCACCCCAACCCCTGTCAACATTCACTTTGAATCAGGCCCCCCTAAATGACCCCTCCCCAGTCTGACTCACACAGGTGCTGGGATTTCATACCTAGGGCATTCGCCCCACTGAGCCGTTCTAACTTGTCACGACACTCCTGCATCGTCGTGAACTTCCAACCCAGTCAAAACTGAGGAGATATTTATGCCCGAGACTGCCCAACAAGTCCTAGATCTCATCCGCGAGCAAGATATCCAAATTATCGACCTCAAATTTGTCGATATGCCCGGAATCTGGCAGCACTGCTCGTTTTACCGGGATCTGATCGACGAGAGCGCCTTTACCGAAGGTGTTGCCTTTGATGGTTCGAGTATTCGCGGCTGGAAAGCGATCAACGAATCGGATATGGCCATGGTTCCCGATCCGACGACGGCGTGGATCGATCCGTTCATGGAACAGCCAACCTTGAGCATGATCTGCAGCATCAAGGAACCGCGAACGGGAGAATGGTACAGCCGCGACCCGCGCACGATCGCCCAAAAAGCCCTGGATTACTTGATTTCGTCCGGGCTTGGCGATATTGCGTACTTCGGACCGGAAGCCGAATTCTTCATCTTTGAAGACGTCCGCTTCGATCAAACCCACAACGAAGGCTTTTACCACGTCGATAGCGTCGAAGGGCGTTGGAACTCTGGAAAACAAGAACCGGGTGGAAACCTCGGCTACAAACCCCGCTATAAAGAAGGCTATTTCCCCGTCTCTCCGACCGACACCATGCAAGACATGCGGACGGAAATGCTGCTGACGATGGGCAAATGCGGCGTGCCGATTGAAAAACACCATCACGAGGTAGCCTCGGGGGGTCAAAACGAGCTGGGAGTTCGCTTCGCTCCGATTATCCAAGCGGCAGACTACTTGATGGTGTACAAGTACGTCGTCAAAAACGTTGCCAAGAAATATGGCAAAACGGCGACCTTCATGCCCAAACCGATCTTTAACGATAACGGTTCGGGAATGCACACCCACCAGTCGATCTGGAAAGACGGTCAACCCTTGTTCTGGGGTGACGGTTACGCCAATATGAGTAAGATGGCCTTGAACTATATCGGTGGCTTGCTCAAACACGCTCCGGCGATTTTGGCCTTGAGTAACCCCTCGACCAACTCGTACAAACGCTTGGTTCCCGGATTTGAAGCCCCGGTGAACTTGGCCTATTCTCAAGGGAACCGTTCCGCCTCGATTCGGATTCCTCTCTCCGGCGAGAATCCCAAAGCGAAGCGCATGGAGTTCCGTTGTCCCGATGCGACCTGCAACCCCTATCTGGCGTTTGCGGCGATGCTGTGTGCGGGGATTGACGGCATCAAAAATGAAATCGATCCGGGGGATCCCCTCGATGTCGATATCTACGACCTCAGCCCGGAAGAATTGGCGAAGATTCCTTCGACCCCCGGTTCCCTGCTCGACGCTCTCAAGGCTCTCGAAGCCGATCACGAGTTCTTGTTGGCGGGTAACGTGTTTACGGAAGATTTCATCACCAACTGGATCGAGTACAAGTTGGATAACGAAGTTAACCCGATGCGCTTGCGTCCCCATCCTTACGAGTTCTCGCTCTACTACGACGCTTAAACTCCCCCGGAGGGCGATCGTTGCCTGACGCGAAAGGCCACCTCACTAGAGGTGGCTTTTTCGTTACAATTGTTGACGTTTTTAGAGAGATTTGACGTTCTGACGATCGCCTCGGGATAGCCGAACCATGACTGATTTGCTCGCCAAACTGGCTTATCAAACCGTTCAATACACAAAAAGCTCTTTCGCACTCACCCACAAGACGTTAAGTTCCCGTCTGCTCAACTTGTTTTACGACGTTCCCGGAAAAGATCAACTCAAACCCCTGTCCCCGGAACTGCTCGAAACCTTACAAACGAGTTTGGCTCGATTGCTCGAAACCGAGTGGAAAGATGCCGAACGGGGGATTTATCCGGTGGAATTGCTGTTTGACAATCCTTGGGAAGACTTTTTATCCTACTATCCCGCTCTTTTACTCGACCTGCCGCGCCTTCGCGAGCGATCGCTGCAACAGAACTATCGCGATTTTGCCGAAGACCTCGACACCGACAACTATCCCAACTACTATCGCCGCAACTTCCATTTCCAAACTGACGGCTATTTCAGCGACTTGTCGGCGAATCTGTACGATTTACAAGTCGAAATTCTCTTTAACGGTTGTGCGGATGCAATGCGCCGCCGCGTGCTCGCGCCCCTCAAACAAGGTCTGGAAGCGGGATTTCCCTCGGTTCCTGCCCGAGATCTGCGGATTTTAGATATTGCCTGCGGGACGGGTCGCACCCTCAAATTCTTGCGGGCCACGATCCCCCAAGCGAACTTATTTGGGGTAGATTTATCGACGGCTTATTTGCGTAAAGCAGCCCAATTGCTGGGACAATTACCCGGAGAACTGCCCCAACTGGTCGGGGGCAAGGTCGAAGAACTGCCCTATCGAGGGGGTTATTTCCATGCCGCGACCAGTGTCTTTTTATTCCACGAACTGCCCGGAACTGTTCGCCAACGGGCGATCGAGGAATGTTTCCGGGTCATCAAACCGGGAGGGTGGTTCGTCATTTGCGATTCGATCCAACTCGGGGACGTTCCGGAGTGGGACTCCTTACTGCACAATTTCCCGATTTCTTTTCACGAACCCTACTATAACGATTACATCCGCGACGATTTGGAACGCCGTTTGCACCGTGCCGGGTTTGGCGAAGTTTATACTCAAATGCACCACGCGAGTAAATATTGGGTGGCGCGCAAACCGCAAATCGAGGCATAACGGGGATCGACGATCGCCGAGCTGGAGTGAGGGGCAGACGCGCCTAAAATAGAGCGATCGCCCCGGCTTCCTACGGTACGATGAATTGCACTATAGACTGAAATGGAAACACCCCTATTCAACAATACGGAGAGGTCATGACCCCAGAAGTAGAAACCCAATCAAGTGAGAGCCAATCGACTCAAGAACTGCTCGACACTTCGACTCCGATCGATTTGGTCGAAGAAATTGAAACGGTGATCGCCAGCATGGCTCAAGATCAAAAAGTCATGTTCGCTCACAGTGAAGCGGGCTATTTTTGGAAATTTCAATACGGTAGCGTTCAAGTGTTCGTGCAGTTGACCGGAACTACCGATGAAGATACCTTGAGTGTCTGGTCATTTGTTTTAGATCTTCCGGCGAAGAACGAGCCGCAATTAATGCGAAAACTGCTGGAAATGAACTGGCTGTCTACTTACGAAGCCCGTTTTGCGATCGTGGACGATCGCGTGGTGGTTTTGTCGAATCGCACCGTCGCCGATATCAATCCGAGCGAAATCTCCCAGGCGATTACGATCGTGGCGACTCTCGCCGACGATAACGACGAACTGCTGCAAGCCGAATTCAAGTAAACCGAACGCGCTTAGCGATTTCACCTCTTTTTTGCGATGAGTTTCCCTACCTGGCGTTTGATTCCTCCGATCGCGGCGAACGGTCGCCTGCAAATGGCGGTCGATTGTTGGCTGCTGCAAGAACATCGCGCTGGGAGGCAACCGCCGAGTCTGCGCTTTTACACCTGGACCCCGGCGGCGATTTCTTTGGGATACCACCAACGACGGTGGCCCCGACGCTGGCAGGAGTTAACCTGGCAAGGCGAACCGATCGCCTTAATTCGCCGACCGACCGGAGGACGGGCCGTTTTGCATCAGGGGGATCTCACCTATGCGGTGGTCACTTCGGAGGGCTGTGGCAATTTGACGGCGGCAACGCGGGGCGATCGCCGCGCCACTTACGAGGCAATTTCTCAGTTTTTAGTCGAAGGCTGGGCTCGTTTGGGGGTGCCGTTAAACTACGGCCAGGAGCGATCGCCCGACCGTTCCACTCCCAACTGTTTCGATACCGCCACTGTCGCCGATTTGGTTCGACCGGATGGGGTCAAAGCGATCGGCAGCGCTCAATTACGTCAGCGTCACAGCATCTTACAGCACGGTTCGATCCCGATCGACCCCTCTCCCCAGTTGTGCGAGCGGATCTTCGGTTCCTCGGGTCGAGGGTCGGGGATGAGGTGCTATTTAGAGGCGATCGCCCCCGACTCTACCACTCTCGACCCTCGACAACTCTGGTTGGAACGAGCGATCGCGGTCCTCGTCGAAGCCGCCGAGCAGTGTTTTCGGGTGCGCCTCGTTCGCCAACCGCTTACGGAGGCGGAATGGGAGCAAATTGCTCGCCTCGGTCCCCCTCCCCTGAATCCGGAAAAGCCCGCCCTGCGGCTTTCCTGAGATTAAGATTTGCTGGCGCGATCGCCGCCGTCGAGCGCCTCTGCGGTGGCTTTGGCGATCGCCCCGAGTTGCAATCCCGGGGGATAAGTTCCTTCTTCTTTAATCCGTTTGATTTCCGCCGCCGAAATCGGGAAATTGAGCTTTTGTGCCAAACTGCGGACGATGTCGCCGCGATCGATAATCCCCGCGACTGCACCCGCGCGCGACAATACGGTAATTTGGTTGAGTTGGTGCGACTCCAAGCGCTCGATCGCCTCTACCATCGATGCCTCTTCGCCGACCGCCACGATCTCGCCCAAGGGTCGCACGATCGCCTGTAACCGTTGCATTTCCCACTCGCTGCGTTCGATCTCCCGTAACCGTTCGGGCATCACCAAACCGCGATAGCGCCCGTCGGAGGCGGCAAAGTAAACGGTGGGTTGCAACTCGCCGAGTAAGTAATCGTCGGCAAACTCGCGCAAAGTCATGTTCGCATCGACGACGCGAAATTGTCGGGTCATCACTTCTTGCGCTTTGAGTTGAATCAGGGCTTCTTGCAAGTCGGTCAGGCGGTCGTAAGCGCTGGCGTTGCGCAAGCCGAACCAGCCGAGTAAGGCAATCCACAAGCCTCCGGTTCCGGCGCCAGCCCCTCCGACTAACAGGGCCGTCAACCCGAAGGCGATCGCGATCGAGCCGAGGATTTTACCCGTTTTTGCGGCCCAATGAACCCCGCGAAAGCGATCGCCCGTAATCTTCCAGACCGCCGCTTTGAGCACTTGACCGCCATCGAGGGGCAACCCGGGAATTAAGTTAAACGAGGCCAGGACTAAGTTGATCGTGGCCAGATCCCGGGCTAAAACGGCGATCGGGGACAGTTCCGGCAAAGTCCCCCCCAACAGCCCCAAACCGACGAATAAACCAAAACTGACCGCAGGTCCGGCGATCGCCACTTGAAACGCTTGACCGGGGGTTTTCGATTCCTGTTCGATCGAGGCAATCCCACCAAAAATAAATAGGGTAATCGAATTGACGTTAATCCCTTGGGACTTGGCGACCAAACTGTGACCGAGCTCGTGCAGTAACACCGAGCCGAACAACAGCAACGGCATCGCCAATCCCGCGCCCCAGCCGACGACGGGTCCCCACTGCGGCACGAATTTGGAGCCGTTGAAGAGGGTGAGGAGCGCAACAATTACAAACCACGAAGAATCGACGTACAGGGGAATCCCAAAAACCGATCCGATTCGCCAACCTGCCTGCATGAAATTTTCCTTATCCGAATCTGTACTGCGACGGCTCGGAGCCTCCCTCGTCTCGTTGAAGCCGACCGATCTTTATTTATTGTACTGACTTTGCCGTCGTGGATTCGGCGATCGCCGGAACGGATAAGGAATCACTGGTGGCGATCGCTCCATAAAAAATGCCCCCGATGGAGGGGCAAGTTTCAAATATTCGAGCTAATAACGGTGCGATCGCGGTTCCTGACACGACCCGATCGCCGTTCTTAAATGAAGGCTGTCAAAGGACGCCTGCGTTCGCCAAACCCAAGATGATTCCCGCACCGAGAATATGACCCAAACAAGCGGTACCGAGGAGTTCGGGAACGCCAAAGTTTTTCCACAACGGGGTTAAAGAAACGGGTAACGCCGGACCGACTCCCGGATTTTGAATGGCTTTGTAACCGATCGCGATCGCGAATAAATTACAAAGGATCATGACGATCCCGACGCTGGGAGACCAGGAAACGGTGGTAGCAGTAGCAGCGAGTAAAGTAGTGTAAAGCAACTTGCTATCTCCTGAGTTGATAAATTCTAGAAGTCAGGAGAATTATAAGAATTTCTCCGGAGAAAACAATAATTTGTCTCAATAGTTAACAGTTATGCAAAATTTCGATACAAAACTAGATAATTCATCTCAAAATACGGCGATTAGAGTTAAGATTTGTGGCATTACTCGGGACGAGGATGGCGAGGCGATCGCCCGCATGGGAGCCAGTGCGTTGGGATTTATCTGCGTGCCGAGTTCGCCGCGCTATGTCGGCGTCGGCCAAATTCGCCAGATGGTCGATCGCCTCCATTCGTGGAGGGTCGGGGCGATCGGAGTTTTTGCCAATGTCGGAACGGAGCCCATTGGTAACGTCGTCCGCGAGGCGGGACTGACGGGAGTTCAGTTACACGGGGACGAGACGCCGGAGTTTTGCGATCGCCTGCGCGCCGAATTAGCTGACGGAATCGAAATCATTAAAGCCTTCCGGATTAAAAGCGAGGCAGATTTAGAACGCACCCGACTTTACCGCGATCGGGTCGATACCTTCTTGTTAGATGCCTACCATCCGGGTCAGCTCGGCGGAACCGGACGCCAACTCGACTGGACCCTACTCGACGGCTTCGATCCGGGGGTTCCCTGGTTGTTGGCGGGAGGCTTAAACCCGGATAACGTGCTGACGGCGATCGCCCGAGTCCGTCCCACCGGGATCGACTTGTCGAGCGGGGTAGAGCGATCGCCCGGGATTAAAGATCTAGCCAAAGTCGCCCGCTTGTTCGAGCAATTGGGCGCGAGGGGTCAACAGCGACCGTAACCCGGAAATCCGGGTTACGGTCTCCATCGGGAAACCTTAGAAAAATGCGGGTTGGTGGCGGATCAAATTAAGAAACTCTTCCCGAGTTTTTTGATCTTCTTGAAAAACACCGACCATCGCACTCGTCACGGTCCAAGAACCGGGTTTTTGCACCCCGCGCATGACCATGCACATGTGGGTCGCTTCCATTACCACGGCGACCCCTTGCGGGTCGAGAATTTCTTGAATCGCTTCCGCCACCTGACGGTTGAGGCGCTCCTGCACCTGCAAGCGTCGGGAGTACATTTCGACAATCCGCGCCAACTTGCTCAACCCCACCACTTTCTCGTTGGGGATGTACGCCACGTGAGCGCGTCCCATAAACGGCAGCATGTGGTGTTCGCAGAGGCTGAAGAAATTAATATCGCGCACCAAGACCATTTCGTTGTGGCCCTCGTCGAAAATGGCGTTATTGACAATTTCTTCGAGAGATTGGTGATAGCCACTGGTGAGAAAGCGCATGGCTTCGGCGACCCGCTTGGGCGTTTTGAGCAAGCCTTCGCGTTCCGGGTCTTCGCCGACGCCGAGGAGCATTTCGTGCACCGCCTCGGTCAAGCGTCGTTCGTTTTCGGCGTCGTCTCGTTCCGGGGGGATGTAGTTTTCTCGAACGCTGTCACGAGCGGGTCGCGTTTGAACGGAACGCGGCTCGGTGGGGTTGGGGGTTGCGGAGGAATTGGCAGTCATTTTCGATGGCGAGCCACTGGACCCGTTAGAAGAAGCAATAGTCATGACGAGTTGTTGATTAGGGTTTGGAATAGTGCGGATATAGAGCGGTTAGACGGGGGTTAGAAGTTCCCGGCATTGGAGACGAGGGTTAATTCGTCGATCGCCGCACTGGCGGGTAATAAGGCGGCGTGAACGATCGACTCGGCGACGATTTCGGGGGTGAGCATTTGCGAGCGGTCGAAATCGGCGTTTACCGTCGGGGTATCCCAAATCGGCGAGTTGACCGCGCCGGGGGAAATGATGGTGACGCGAATGCCATTGGCGCGCTCTTCGGCTGCCAGGGTTTTGGAAAGGCAGACGAGGGCGGCTTTGCTGACGTTGTAGGCGCCCCAACCCGGAAAGGCTTCGTAGGCGGCGACCGAGGCGACGTTGAGGATGGTTCCTTGCTGGCGATCGCGCATGGCGGGTAAGATCGCACCAATGCACTCGAAGACGCTGGTGAGATTGAGGTCCATGACCCGTTGCCAGTCGGAGAGGGGGGTGTCGATCAGGTTGCCTGTATAGCCCATTCCGGCGTTGTTGATCAGCAAGTCGATCGGGCCGAAGTCATCGGCGATCGCCCCAATCTGCTGCCGCACCTGGGAGATTTTAGCCAGATCTACGGGATAGGGTTTGCATTCGACTCCGTAGGTGGCGGCTTCGGCGGCGACGGCAGCCAAGCGGTCTGCACGACGACTGACCAGGGCTGAGGGAACGCCTGCTTTGGCCAAGGCGAGGGCGGTGGCTTTGCCGATGCCACTGCTCGCTCCGGTGATCAGGGCGCGTAATGGTGTTCGATCGCTCATGAAAAGGTTCGATCTGTTTTGATAGAATTACTTATTGCTCGACGTTGGCGGCAGACTTTATAATCTAGTGTTCTAAACCGCCGCGATCTCTCGGAGCGGGTGGGGAGATGGGCGACGTGCGCGCGCCGGAACCGGACCCCATCCGATTGAGGGTGGGGGAGAACCACGAAAAAGCCCACAAAAAAGTCCGATCGCGAGTCGTCTGAGGAATCGCCCGGGCGATCGTCGCGAGAGCGGGCGACGAGGCAGCGCGAACGAGCCGCTCGCCGGACGCCACGAGGGTGCGAGGGTTCGTGTTTCCCTCTACAGAACGATGCCGGGGTCGGTGTCGTGGGAGGGGTGGGGAAAGTTCGATCGCGATCGCCCAAGGGGCAGCCGCGAGGACGGTGCAGACTGGACTGGAGCCAGTCTGAGAAAAAGGTAAACAAATGTGACAACTTGCACGATTATATCACTGAGAATGGCGATGCCGGGAGCGATCGCCAATTTCTCGGGGTTCAGGCGGGCAACTCCATAAACACGCCGATGCGCCGGAATTTTTGATAGCGTTGTTCCCGGCGTTGTTGGCTGGTGAGTTGGCTGAGTTCTTCTAAGGTGCTTAACAGGGCTTCTTTGAGGGTTTCCGCCGCTTTGAGGGGGTTGGAATGGGCCCCGCCGACGGGTTCGGGTAAGAGACGGTCTAAGATGCCGAGATTTTTGAGATCCCAGGACGTAATTTTGAGGGCTTCGGCGGCTTGGGAGGCTTTGGCGGCATCTTTCCAGAGAATGGCCGCGCAGGCTTCCGGGGTGGCGACGGTGTAAACGGCGTGTTCTAGCATCAGCAGGCGATCGGCGACGCCAATACCGAGGGCGCCACCGGAACCGCCCTCGCCGATCACCGTACTGACAATCGGCACGTCGAGGCGGAACATTTCGCGCAAGTTATAGGCGATCGCCTCTCCTTGTCCTTGGTGTTCGGCTTCGATGCCCGCCCAGGCTCCGGGAGTGTCGATAAAGGTGAAAATCGGCATTCCGAACCGATTGGCGTGTTCCATCAGGCGCATGGCCTTGCGGTAGCCCCCCGGGGAGGCCATACCGAAGTTGCGGGCGACGTTATCTTTGGTATCGCGGCCTTTTTGGTGGCCGAGGATGACCACGGGAATGCCGCCGACGCGACCGATGCCGCCGACGAGGGCCGGATCGTCGTTGCCCCGGCGATCGCCGTGCAGTTCCATCCATTCGTCGGCGATCGCCTGGATGTAGTCCAGGGTACTCGGGCGCCGGGGATGGCGGGCGAGTTGCAGCCGTTGGTAGGGGGACAAACTGCTAAAAATTTCTTGCCGCAGTTGGGAGGCGCGGGCTTCGAGCTGGTGGATTTGATCCGAGACATCGACGCCGTTTTCGGTGGCGAGGTCTCGAATTTGTTGGATGCGTCCTTCCAGCTCCGCGAGGGGTTTTTCAAATTCTAAAAGAAAGGTTCTGCGCTCAGTCGTTGCCATAGTGAATATTCCGTTACCAGCGCTCGCAAGTTCGGCGATCGCCCGGCGGCGGGCCATTGTTCGAGTCCGGGCGATCGCTTCGGATCGGGTCGCGCGATCGGCTAATTGACCAAAAGCGGTTTGAAACCGTGTTTGACCGACCATTGACCGATCTGCTCCATTTTTTCCACCCCAATTTGATTGCGTCCCCACGAGAAATTCGTATAGAGCTTTTCAAATTCGAGAATCATCGATTCGGCAAAGCAGGCGAACAGTTGGCGCGCCGGAACTTCCATTTTGGCGATCGACATGATCCGCCAGTCGATATCCAGGGAATGTTCGACAATGCCGCCGTTGAGTACGTAAACGTCGGGATGTTGAATCTGGGTGGCCATATTTTTCGGATAGCCCCCGTCAACGATCAAACACGGATGTTTTAAGCCGTTCGGGTCGATTTCTACCCCTTTGGGCATACTGGCGACCCAGACGATGATATCCGCTTGGGGTAAGGCTTCTTCCAAGCCGATCACTTGACCGCGACCGAGTTCTTCTTGCAGGGCGCTCAAGCGGGCGCGATCGCGGGCGATCAGCAGCATTTCTTTAACGTCGGTGCGGGCGTTGAGCCAGCGACAGACCCCACTGCCGATATCTCCCGTGGCGCCGCAAATGGCGACGGTCGCGTTCGAGAGCGAAATCCCTAACTGGCGGGACGCTTGCTCGACTTGTTTGCAAATGATATAAGCGGTGTGGGTGTTGCCCGTGGTAAAGCGCTCGAATTCGAGTTTGATATTCCGAACCTGCTGGATTTGGTACAGGTTGAAGTTTTCAAAGATAATCGAGGAAAAGCCGCCGAGGGCAGTGATGTCGATCCCGTGTTTTTGCGCGTGGGCCATCGCGTTGACAATTTTGCGCGTGGCCGCTTTAATGCGGCGGTTGGCGAGCATTTCCGGCAGAAAACACGATTCGACGTACCGACCTTCGATCGTCTCACCTGTCAGGCTGGTAACCTTGATGGTATCGACAATTTGCGGGGGAGCGGAGCACCAGAAGTCCAAACCGCGATCGGCGTATTCCGGGTAGCCGAGTTCGTTGGCGACAGCTTGGGCGTGAGCCAAACTTGTAAGATGACCGATAAGACCAAACATGAAGCGTTGTATGGGGGTCCTTTAGATGGAGACCAGAATGGGGTTGACGAAAAAAAAATCGCGAGCTTGAAGCGATCGCACTCCTGCATAAAAGTACCAGCCGAGGATGCTGGCCCTTCGCAACACACGAGGATTGAGACGGGCAGGCGCAGGCTGATAAACCCCGAACTCCAGCCCGTCGGATAGGGCGACGAGCTTCGCGGTAACCGCTTCGAGCGCCTCTTCGCCGACTCGGAGCGGGATCGCGTTCGCTCGGACGGGACACACCGCGATCTCGGGTGGCGATCGCGGCGGTCGTCAGAATCTCGACCTTCAAGCGCCGATTAAGCCGTAAGCGGACATTTTCATGATGTCGCGAGTGCTAAACCCGATTTCGCCTAGGGCTTCCCCGTAGGCAATCATGAAGTCTTCCACTAAGGCATCTTTCTCCATGCCTAAAGTGGCGGCGTCCCGTTCGACTTGGTTGAGCATTTTCCAAACAAGGGGCAAGTTTTCGCGATTGGCTTGTTCGATTTCCGCTTTGTTTTCTTCAAAATGCGCTTTGAGCCATTCCTGACCGTAATTGAGATGGCTGTACTCGTCTTTGACGACGCCTTCGGTGATTTTGCGCGCAAACGGATCGGCCACGGGGATGTAAATGTTATAGGCGGCGATCGCAAAACACTCGATAATCAGCGCTTGGATGACCAAACAAGTCGCTATTTGGCCTTGTTCGGCTGCTTTTTGGAAATTTTCGTGGAGTTTGGCAAAATACTCCCGCGCAAACTCCATATCCGGGGTCACTTTCAGATTGCGACCACAGGCTTGGAATCCCTTCTTGTGACGGTTTTCCATTTTTGACAATGCGATCAGTTCGTCGTGACTGTCCGGCAGTAATTCTGCCAATTTCACGTAATTGCTCGTGGCTTCGTCTTCGCCTTCGATGACGATCGCATTAATCCGGCTGTATGCGTCTTTGTAAGTTTCGCTTTGAAAGTCTAGTGCTGGGGCTGCCTCAAGCTGCGGCATAACTGTGTTGTCTCCTGATTCTGATTTCGCCTACGATCCTAAATTGACCTTATAACTTCTAAGTTAAAGGATAAATGGGTAGACCGGACTAAAACAACTTATAGTTTACTTTACTCATTACAATCGAAGCTAAGTATTCCGATTATCAATCGTGAACATCAACCGATTTGGCCGCCAGCTCAGCTCGATCGTGCTGTTTTGCGGTGCGATTTTAGTCTTGTTGCCCTTGGCCGTCGCCCTCGCCAAATCCCTGATCCCCCCTAGCGCGATTAGTGGCATTTTCCCACCAAGACTTACTTTTGCCAACTATCGTGAAGCCTGGGAGCGGGCGAACTTTTGGCTGGCCTTCGCTAATTCTACCGTAGTGGCCTTGGCCGTTACCGCCCTCCAGACCCTCACCTCCTCTCTGGGGGGTTATGCCTTGGCTCGCTTGCAGTTTCGCGGGCGCCAGATTGTTTTAGTGGGGATCCTGGCGACGTTGGTGATTCCCTTCCAATTATTAGTGATTCCCATTTTCCTCGTGCTCAAATGGCTCGGGGCGATCGATACTTATGCCGCCCTGATTTTGCCCAGTGCCGTCAGTGGATTCGGCATTTTCTTAATGCGTCAGTATTTCTTGACAATTCCCGTCGAACTCGAAGAAGCCGCCGCCTTGGACGGGGCGACACGCTGGCAAATTTTGTGGCGAATTTTGTTACCCTTAGCCCGTCCCGCATTAGTCACCCTATTTTTATTTACCTTTATCGGCGAGTGGAACGACCTGTTTAAACCGTTAATCTTTACGACCCGACCGGAATTGAAGACCGTTCAGTTAGCGTTAGCTCAATTTCAAGAACAATTTACCAGTCGCTGGGAATTACTGATGGCGGCGGTGGGAATTGCCACTTTTCCCGTAACTGTTTTATTCGCGATCGGACAACGGCAATTCATTCGTGGAATTGCCAGTACCGGGATTAAAAATTAGAAGGAGTCGGGTACGAGCAATCGGGAATTGCAGCATACGGGCGGGGATTAAAATAAGTGTTTCGGATAAGTTTACGACTAGCTTAAATCTGAGAGAATTGAAACATTATTGTTTCGAGAAATCAGGAGATCGCCCCATTGACGCTGACATTTTAGAGCGGCTCACCCGTTAAGAAACCCGAACCGATCGCGATCGCGGGCGATCGCGATCCGAGCTAAACTCTAAACTCTCAAATATAAAATCTAAAATATAAAATCTAAAACCCCATCGCTTCTCGATAAAATAGTTTTGCTGTTTTATCGTCCGATAGCGCCGTCATGTCTGCAATTTCCGAAGCTCCCTTTTCTCCACAAGAAATCGCTGCCGAAGGTCTCAAACCCGAAGAATACCAAGAAATCGTCAATCGCTTGGGACGTCATCCCAATAAAGCCGAATTGGGGATGTTCGGGGTCATGTGGTCCGAACACTGCTGCTACAAAAACTCCCGTCCCTTGCTCAAACAATTTCCCACCCAAGGCGATCGCATCCTCGTCGGTCCCGGGGAAAATGCGGGAGTCGTGGACTTCGGGGACGGAGTGCGACTCGCCTTTAAAATCGAGTCCCACAACCACCCCTCGGCGATCGAACCCTACCAAGGCGCCGCCACCGGGGTCGGTGGCATCCTGCGCGACATTTTCACCATGGGCGCCCGACCGATCGCCGTCCTCAACTCCCTGCGTTTCGGCACCCTCGACAATCCCCGTACCCGCCGCATCTTCATGGGCGTTGTCGAAGGCATTTCCGGTTACGGTAACTCCGTCGGCGTTCCCACCGTCGGCGGCGAAGTGTACTTCGATCGATCTTATGCAGGTAACCCCCTCGTCAACGTCATGGCCCTCGGACTGATGGAAACCGAGGAGATCGTCAAAGCGGGCGCCTCCGGCATCGGCAATCCCGTGTTGTACGTCGGATCGACCACCGGACGGGACGGAATGGGCGGCGCCAGCTTCGCCAGTGCCGAACTCACCGAAGAGTCCGCCGACGATCGCCCCGCCGTGCAAGTTGGGGATCCCTTCCTCGAAAAATCCCTGATCGAAGCCTGTCTCGAAGCCTTTAAAACCGGGGCCGTCGTCGCCGCGCAAGATATGGGCGCCGCCGGGATTACCTGTTCCACCTCGGAAATGGCCGCCAAAGGGGGCATCGGGATCGAACTCGATCTCGACTTAATCCCGGTACGCGAAACCGGGATGGTCCCTTACGAATTCCTCCTGTCCGAATCCCAAGAACGGATGTTATTCGTCGCCCACAAAGGACGGGAACAAGAGCTAATCGACGTATTCGAGCGCTGGGGACTGCACGCCGTCGTCGCCGGAACTACGATCGCCGAACCCCTGGTGCGGATCCTCTATGGAGGGGAAATCGCCGCCGAAGTTCCCTCCAGCGCCCTCGCCGAAGACACCCCGCTATACCCGCGCGAACTGCTCGCCGAACCCCCCGCTTACGCCCGAGAAGCGTGGCAGTGGTCCGCCAGTGCGTTACCGGAGGCGGCGATCGCCGGGATCGAAATTAACGGAAAACAGACAACTTGGAGCGAAATCCTGCTACAACTGCTCGATACCCCGACGATCGCCTCCAAAAAATGGGTTTATCGCCAATACGACCATCAAGTTCAAAATAACACCGTCTTTTTACCCGGCGGCGCCGATGCCTCCGTCGTCCGCTTGCGCCCGCAAGTCGGCGAGAACGCCCGTCAAGGAACCTTTAATCGAGGGGTCGCCGCCACCGTCGATTGCAATTCCCGCTACGTCTATCTCGACCCTTACGAAGGCGCGAAAGCCGTCGTCGCCGAAGCCGCGCGCAACTTAAGTTGTGTCGGCGCCGAACCCCTCGCCGTCACCGATAACTTAAACTTCGGCAGTCCCGAAAAACCCGTCGGATACTGGCAACTCGCCCGCGCTTGCGAAGGAATTGCCGAAGCCTGTCGAGAATTTGCCACTCCGGTGACTGGGGGGAATGTCTCCCTGTATAACGAAACCCTCGACAGCAACGGACAACCGACGCCGATTTACCCGACCCCGGTAATCGGGATGGTCGGCGATCTGCCGGATTTGAGCAAAGCCTGCGCTCAAGGTTGGCGCGCGGAAGGAGATGTTATCTATTTATTGGGCGTTCCCGTCGGCGAAGGACGCGGCGGCGAGGTCACCTTGGGAGCTTCGGAATATTTGGCGGCGATTCACGAAACTGTTGCGGGACGTCCGCCGAAGGTGAATTTCGAGTTAGAACGGCAGGTGCAAGCGGTTTGTCGTCACGGAATTCGCCAAGGATGGGTGAAGTCGGCTCACGATTGCGCGGAAGGGGGTTTGGCGATCGCCCTGGCGGAATCCTGCCTCAGTGGAGATCTCGGAGCCGAAGTACAGTTGAAGATCGGCGCTACCATAGAACGGTGGGATGAAATTTTATTTGCCGAAGGGGGGGCGCGGATTCTCGTCTCGGTTTCGCCGCAACAGGCGGGGGAGTGGGAGTCTTATTTGCGAGCGCAACTGCAAGAAACTTGGCAAAATATAGGAATCGTATCACGAAAAGATCGCGGTTTACGCATCTTTACGGTTGATAACCTCTCCTTAATCAACGTTAGTATGACAGAGATGGGCGATCGTTGGCAGGGTGCCATCGAACGCCGCTTGTCCATCTAGCGGATATTCCCCCTTCGCTGATTTATCCTAAGCAGGAGCCGATCTTTAGCATGATTCCCAAGCATCCCGTATCTTCTGACGTGCCATCGCCCCCGTCTGAGAATTCGCCCCGCGATCGCATCGATCTGCTGTCCGACCCATCTTGCGATGTTGACAAACCCGAGGAAGCTTGCGGCGTGTTTGGGGTGTACGCCCCTGGGGAGGATGTAGCTAAGCTGACCTATTTCGGTCTGTATGCCCTTCAACATCGGGGTCAAGAATCTGCCGGAATTGCCACCTTTGAAAAGGACGGGCGGGTTCACAGCCACAAGGATATGGGGCTGGTCTCCCAAGTGTTTAACGAGTCGCTCTTAGCCAAACTGACCGGAAATCTCGGCATCGGTCACACTCGTTACTCGACCACGGGTTCGAGTCGGATTGTTAATGCCCAACCCGCTTTGGTTGAAACCCGTTTGGGTACGTTAGCTTTAGCACATAATGGGAATTTAGTCAATACCGCCGAGTTGCGTCAAGAATTGTTAGATCGCAATTGCAATTTAGTGACGACGACGGATTCGGAATCGATCGCGATCGCGATCGGCTTGGAAGTCGATAACGGCAAAGACTGGCTCGAAGCGGCGATCGGCGCCTTTCAGAAATGCCGGGGCGCCTTTAGTTTGGCGATCGGCACCCCGGCGGGGATGATGGGGGTGCGAGACCCCCACGGCATCCGCCCTTTGGTCATTGGAGAACTCGAAGGCAATCCCAGCCGCTACGTCCTCGCCTCCGAAACCTGCGGTCTCGACATCATCGGCGCCCGCTACCTGCGCGACGTGCAACCGGGCGAGTTAGTCTGGATTACCGATGAAGGATTGGCCTCCTTCCAATGGAACCGAGAACCGAGCCGCAAATTGTGCATCTTCGAGATGATCTACTTTGCTCGTCCCGATAGCGTCATGCACGACGAAAGCTTGTACAGCTACCGGATGCGCTTGGGACGCCAACTCGCCGAAGAATCTCCCGCCGACGTGGATATTATTATCGGCGTACCGGATTCGGGCATTCCGGCGGCGATCGGGTTTTCTCAAGCCACGGGGATTCGTTACGCCGAAGGCTTGATCAAAAACCGCTACGTCGGTCGCACCTTCATTCAGCCGACCCAGACCATGCGCGAATCCGGGATTCGGATGAAACTCAACCCCCTCAAAGACGTTCTCCAAGGTCAGCGCGTCCTCATGGTAGACGATTCGATCGTGCGCGGGACCACGAGCCGCAAAATCGTCCAAGCCCTGCGCGATGCGGGCGCCACGGAAGTTCACATGCGGATTTCTTCGCCTCCGGTCACTCACCCCTGTTTCTACGGGATCGATACGGACAATCAAGATCAGTTGATCGCGGCGACCCAATCGGTAGAACAAATCGAGGCCAAAATTGGCGTCGATTCCCTGGCGTATTTGAGCTGGGAAGGGATGTTAAAAGCCACCGGAGAAGATCCGACTCAGTTCTGTTCGGCGTGCTTTACCGGAGATTATCCGATCGCCATTGGCGAACCGCTCAAGCGCTCTAAATTGATGTTGGAAAAAGTCGGGAAAGTTTAACGATCTTTTCTAAACAGTTGCTCGATTGAAATCGACGAGCCGGGGGTCAATCCGATTCTCCCGACTCGTCGATTTTTTAGTTTTTTTGACGATCTTTTGATAATGTTTTGGTTATCTTTGCATCGGCCCTAAATATCGGGTCAGATAGGGGGAAAAAACTTCATAAATCAAGGTTAATGGCTTTTTTTGATGCCAAAATAAATAATGGCGTCCCCAAAACGGGCCCGATTGGCCGAAAGCTTTTTCTAAAATGGCACTGTGTCCGTAATGAATGCCGCGCACGTCCCGATACAGTTCGGCGTGCAGGCGCGAGAGACTGTCCCAAATGGGAATTGACCGATTTTGCAGGTACTCGTCTACATGGGCGGCTTCCCACCAGGAGGCGGCGTAAGCGAGGCGCTGACCCGAGGGCGTTCTCAACCAAACTTGTCGCCGCAAATGGGGGGCGGGAACCGCTTTGATAATGGCTGGCGCACCGTCGGGATGGGTTCCGATCGCCGACATGTCGATCACATCGACTTCCGTGGTTTCTCCGGTGAGTAATTTCAGGTGGCGAGTGGGAGAACCGTCGCCGAGGAGTAACATTTGCCAACCGGGAGCGAGTCGATCGTGGGGTAAGCCGTCGCGCACGATCGCCTCATCTCCTTCCCAGATCGGATCGAGGGCGTACCATGTCTGGGGCAGCATCACGCGGTCTGTAGGTCTGTAAGTCGCACTCAATGGTCGTTACACAACTTAACATCTATCTCATCATAGCGCGGGGGGTTCGGCGCGATCTTGCTTCGCCGTCACTGGGCGATCGCCCACCCTTACAATACAACTAGCCGAGCAAGAGGATCGAGCATGGCCGCTCAGTTACCGAACCAGTTCCCGCCGCCGACAGCCAACGGCGAGATCGAAATCAAACAGTATCCCGCCTATCGGGCCGTCACTTACACCCATCAGGGAGACGTGAAACTCGCGACCCGGGCGGCATTTGATGCGCTTTACCGACATATCAGCGCCAATCAGATCGCGATGACGACCCCGGTAGAAGTGCGCTATTACGGTGCCGATCCGATGGCGGGAGGCGCCCGAGATCGCTCGGGGTCTCCCCAGGAGAAGCGCGCCGACGTGTCCTTTCTCTATCCCGACGCAACGATCGCCCCTGAGTCGATCGCCCCGGACGTAGAAGTGAGAGACTATCCGGCGATCGCCGTGGTCAGCATCGGTATTCAAGGGGCGTATACCTGGGACAGTTACGAACGACATCGCGATCGCCTCTACCGATGGTTGGGCGACAACCCGCAATATCGGGCGATCGCCCCACCTCGCCGACTGCTCTACAATTCGCCGATGACCCCGGAAGCCCTCAAACAGAGCGAAGTCCAAATCGCGATCGCCTTACCGTCCGACTGAAAGAGGAATTAGGGGTAGCGAGATTGACGAATCGGAATCGTGACCGTAAATTCCGTCCCGCGACCGGGTTCGGACACGCACTCGATCTGTCCCCCATGTCGTTCGACCACAATTTGATAACTAATCGCCATCCCCAACCCCGTTCCCTTCCCGACGGGTTTGGTAGTAAAGAACGGGTCGAAGAGGCGAGCTTGAATTTCCGCACTCATTCCCGGTCCGTTATCCGCGATCCGAATCGCGATCGCCTCGAACCCTTCCGAACCCGCACTCGGGGCGATCTCCCGGGTTTCGATGGTAATTTGATGGGGCGGATCTTTCAAATCCAACGCATCGATGGCGTTGTTGAGCAAATTCATAAACACCTGATTGAGTTGTCCGGGATAGCACTCCACTTTTGGCAAGTTCCCGTACTCTTTAATCAACGCAATTTCCGGGCGACGATCTTGCGCTTTGAAACGATTTTGCAAAATCGATAAGGTACTTTCCAAGCCTTCGTGAATATCTACCTGCTTCATTTGGGCTTCGTCGAGACGGGAAAAATTGCGTAAATTGCGAACAATTTCGCGAATGCGATCGGCGCCGACCTTCATAGAAACCAGTAATTTCGGCAAATCTTCGCGCAGGAACTCCAGCTCGATTTCCTCCGCCATTTCCCTAATTTCCGGCACCGTTCCCGGCTCGTGTTGACCGTACAGATCGACCAAGGCTAGCAAATCTTGTAAATAGTCTTGGGCGTGATCTAAATTGGCATAAATAAAATTGACCGGATTGTTAATTTCGTGGGCAATTCCGGCGACCATCTGACCCAAACTCGACATTTTTTCCGTTTGAATCAGTTGAGTTTGAGTGCGTTGTAATTCCGATAAAGCCGTTTCTAATTGTTGATTTTTTTCTTGCAACTCTTGAGACGTTTGATGCAAGCGTTCTACGGTTTTGCGTAACGTTGCTTCCGCTTCGACGCGATCGCTGATATCGCGAGCGACCCCAATTAAACCGATAATATTACCCCGTGCCGAACGATATACACTTTTCGTGCATAAATAAGTTCGCGCCGCCGGGATTTCGCCATGATTCGAGCGCGGGACGATCGATTCTTCCACCCGTTGTGTTTGACCTTCCATCATCACCCGACGGTCATTTTTAGCGATTTGGCGGGCGCTTTCAGGGGTTAACAAATCCGTATCCGATTTGCCGATAATTTCATCGGCAGGTTTGCCCATTATCGCCGCTCCCGCCGAGTTGATCGTGATGTAGTGACCTTGCAAGTCTTTTAAAAAAATGGGGTCGGCAGTTCCTTCGGTAATTGCTTGTAAGAGGTTGTAACTTTGTTCGAGGGCTTCTTGAGAGCGCTTGCGTTCGGTAATGTCGCGCACGAATAGGGTAAACAGTCGCCCGCTTTGCAAGCGCACTTCGGTGACCGTCAGTTCCATTGGAAAAGTGGTGCCGTTGTGACGTTTGCCGATCACTTCATAGCCTTTGTGATTTTGATTGTAAAAGGCTTTATTGAGGTAAATATTTAAGTAGGCGTCGAGTTCTTGGTGGACTAATTTCGGCATCAAAATTTTTAAATTTTGACCGATTAACTCGTCAGGGGTCGGGTAACCAAAAATATCGAGGATGGCTTGATTGACCCAGTGAATTTTACCGCGATCGCTAATCGTGAGAATGCCGTCGGCTGCGGCTTGTAAAATGCCGCGATGTTTGGCTTCGTTATCTTCGAGTTCGCGCAGCAGTTTGTTAGTAATTCCGAAGAAGAGAGAGACGCCGACGAAGACGACCCAAATCCCGATGACCCCCGTAAGGACGACGGTTTTTAAGAAGGGGGCGCGGACGGAGGTGCGTTCGATCTGGGCGACGATCGCCCAATCGAACGGGGCGATCGGTTCGTAAGCGCCAAAGACGATCTCGCCGCGATCGTTGCGGATGACGAAGCTACCCGACTGACCGGAGAGGGCGCGTTGTAGGGGGTCGGCGAGGGGGTCGTCCGGGGGGAGGTCTGTCGGGGTGGCCACCGGGAGGCGCCGACTGGAGACGAGCAACACGAGACGATCGCCCTGACGTTCGACGAGCATCAGTTCCCCTGAAGGGGAGTTGCGGCGATCGCCTGCGTAAGCGTTGCGGGCGATTTGCAAGGTTTGTTCGCGATCGCGGGTCTGACGGGCGATCGCCTCGATCGCGCGCCGTTCGGTATAAACTTGATCGAGGAGGCGCGATCGCACGCTCGCCAAAGCGGTACGATACAGCATGTAAATCGCAAAAGAGGAGATCGCCATCGATACGACCGCCATGGTCACGGTTAACAAGACCAGTCGTTGACGATGGGAGATCCTCGGCTCGTGGCGCTCCGTTGTACCCAAAATTGATATCCTCAATCGATAACTCAAGAGGGGGAGAGGTCGATGTCGATGCTTACCCTGCGATCTTAATCGGGTTTAACACGGGAGCGTTTCCGGGGGCGGTGTCGGCGATGGCGCCACGGGAATTTCGATGCAAAACTTGGCGCCGCGATCGGGTTGGGATTCGCACCAGAGTTGACCTTGATGTTTGTCTACGACAATTTGATAGCTAATCGCCAGTCCCAATCCGGTGCCTTTTCCGACGGGTTTGGTGGTGAAGAAGGGGTCGAACAAACTAGCTTTGACCTCTTCGTTCATCCCCGGACCGTTATCGGAGATCGAAATAAAAACCCTTTCCGAGGAGTTGGGTTCGGTGGGGGCGATCGCGGGATCTCCATCGGGTTGAGGGGCTTTTCTCAAAGTGCGAATCGTAATCCTATGCGGCGGCGGTTGACCTTCGAGGGCGTCGATCGCGTTGGCGAGCAGATTCATAAACACTTGATTGAGTTCGCCGCCATAACATTCGACTAAAGGCAACTCGTCGTAATCGCGGACGATTTTAATTTCCGGTTTTTCGCCTTTCCCTTTGAGGCGATTGTGGAGGATTAATAAAGTGCTTTCGATGCCTTCGTGAATATCGACAGGCTTCATTTTGGCTTCGTCGAGGCGGGAGAAGTTGCGTAAACTCCGCACGATTTCGCGAATGCGATCGGCGCCGACTTTCATCGAAGAGAGGAGTTTGGGCAAATCTTCGATTAAAAAATCGACTTCGATCGCCTCGGCTTCCTCCTCGATTTCCTCGACGGGATCGGGATAGTGCTGGCGGTAGAGTTCGATCAAGCCGAGCAGGTCTTTGATGTACTCGTCGGCGTGTTGCAAATTCCCGGTAATAAAATTGACGGGATTGTTAATTTCGTGGGCGACCCCGGCGACCATCTGCCCCAAACTGGACATTTTTTCAGTTTGAATCAGTTGGGTTTGGGTTTGTTGCAATTCGCGCAAGGTGGCTTCGAGTTGTTTAGTTTGGGCTTGCGCTTGGCTGGCGGCGAGGGTCGCTTTTTTGTAGAGTTCGGCTTGGTGGATGGCGATCGCCAGTTGGTTGGCGGCGGCTTGAAGCAGTTCGATTTCGGCGTTTTTCCACGGTCGCGGGCCGCTATGGTGACCGCAGGCGATCGCGCCGATTTCGCCGCCGAGGGTTTGCAAGGGCAGCAGGACTAAAGCCGTGTAATTCCATTCGGAACAGAGGCGATAGCTGGAGGGAGTCGGGAGGTCGCCGAGATCGTCGAGGCGGATCGGTTCGAGGGCCAGGAGGCGATCGCTCAGTTGGGGATCTAAGATTTGCGGGTAACAGCCGACAAAATCGCCGAGGTCTTCCCGTCGGGATTCCTTGACAATTTCCCAGTACGACTGTCCCGGTGCGATCCCGGAGATCTCGCAGCTTTCCGAATCCGCCATCTTAATTGTGGCGTCGTCCGCTTCGTCGGCGCGGTGAAACCAAATAAAGTGACAGCGATCGATATAGAGCAGTTGGCGGATCGCCGTGACGGCGGTTTCTAAAATCGTGTCGAGTTCGAGAGAGGTGCGAATTTGTTCGGTGAGTTGGTTGAGGAGGGCTTCGCGTTCGGCAATTTGGCGAAAGCGGGCTTCGGAATCGCGCAACGCTTGTTCGGCCTGCTTGCGTTCGGTAATGTTCGTTAAGATGCCGACGATCCGCTCGGCTTCGCCGCGTTCGTTGTAGTGAATGGCGCCTTTATCGTGCATCCACAGGTAAAAGCCGTCTCGGTGGCGCAAGCGATATTCGATGTTGTAGAGACGGCGACCGTCAACGGCTTTGTCGAGTTCTTTGAATACGCCGTCGAGATCGTCGGGGTGGACGCGATCGAGCCAGGAAATTTTGGCATCGGTGACCATTTCGGCGGGGCTGTATCCCAAAACGGCGGTGTAGGCGCCATCCCAAACGATAAATTCGGTAGAGACGAAGTAATCGTAAACGATTTCGCCGAGGGCTTCGACGAGAGATTCGTTGCGTCTGAGCAGTTCTTCTTGAATGATGCTGGCTTGTTTGCGTTCGGTGATGTCTTGCAAGCAACCGACGATTTCGACGGGCTGACCGTGGCGATCGCGCAGGACTTCGATCGCGTCGAGCAACCAGCGATAATTGCCTCGGGCATCGCCAAATCGATATTCGAGGCTGAGGGTGTTGCGTCCTTCGAGGTGGTGCAAAACTTCGCCGAGGCGATCGCGGTCTTGCGGATGGACGCATTCTTCCCAAAATCCCGGGTTGTCTAGAAAGGTTTGGGGGGAATAGCCCATTTGCGCTTCGATATTTTCGCTGATGAAGGTGGGGCGATAATCTTGTTGGGGATCGCAACTGTAAAGCACCATCGGACTCGCGGCGAGCAGGTTTTGCAAGCGCGTCTGAGCGGCTTTGAGTTCGGCTTCGGCTTGCTTGCGATCGGTAATGTCTACCATAATCAAGCCGAGTCCTTTGGGGCGATCGTCGCTGCCGAACAAGGGAAACAGAGACGCATCCCAGGTGCGATTTTCGGTTTGGGTGCCGACTTGTCCGCTCACCTCGATATTGAGCATCGGTTCGCCACTGGCTAAGATCAAGCGCATGATCGGCTCGAAGTTTTTGGCGATGTTCGGCATCACTTCTGCAAAGGCTTTGCCCAACTGTTCGCTCACGGACAAGCCTTTCATTTCGGCGAGGCGTTCGTTGATCTGTACGTAGCGCAGTTGGTGGTTTAAGATCGCCATTCCCGCCGGGGCCGAGGAGAAAAAGGCCCGCCAGAGTTCCTCGCGCCAGGCGAGTTCTTTTTGCAGGGCTTTGCGATCGCCCACATCTTGCACGACGATGAGCGCGCCGTCGATCTCTTCTGGGGTGGCGGTTGCCTCGGTCCAGGTCATGGGAATCGCCGTAATTTCGTATTCCCGGCTGAGTTTGCCCGACTTCCAGGGCAGTTCGCTTTTGCGGGGTTTTGCGGTCTCGAAGACGTGCTGGTGGAGGGCGGCGATCGCCTCGCAACTGCCCGCAGGTAAGGGAAATTCGCTCAAGGGTTTGCCTCGGACGCTCTCGGGAGAGTGACCCCACAGCCGCGCCCCGGCGTCGTTGGTCGTCAGCACTCGGGTCTCGCGATCGAGCAGGTAAATCGGCTGGGGCAAGGCGGCGACAATGGCGGCGAGGCGGTCGGTCTGGGGCGATCGCCTCGCCGCCAGCGCCGGAGGAGGCGCGGGATCGTCGAGTTCTCGACCGACGAGATAGACCGATTCGCCGTTGGGATGAGATTGCACGATCCACCGGAGGCGGCGATCGCCCCGTGCGGATAACTGACAGCGACGTTCCCACTCGGCGCGCGGGTTCTCCGGGGTCAAACTGGCCCAGTCTCGTTCGAGTTGCGGGCGATCGTCGGGATGGGCGATCGCGAAAACGTCTCGGCACCCCCCCCGGTCGGGATGGCCGAAACATCGCTCCCAGGAAGCGTTTACCCGTTGTAACTGCCCGTCGCGGTTGGCGAGTGCCATGCAATCGGGAGCGAGCTCGAAGAACGGGTCTAACTCGCCCCCATTGGCTGCGCCTTGATTCACAGGGTTGACCCGATTGGAATCTAAACCAGACATGTGCTAAGTTCCTTGTCTTTTCCCGAGTCGTACGAAGAGCGTCAGTGGCGTCCGTACTGTTTTCCCGGCGGATCGTTGATTCGCTTCCATTTTAGAGTTTAGATTTGGGAAGTTAGGGGTGTAGACCCCCCGATCGCCGCTCCTGTCACCCCACACCGCTCTCGCCTACGATTCTCCGGAAACGTGAATGACAATTTCTCGGTAATGTCCGCGATCGCGATGTTCCCATAGGTAAATCCCCTGCCAGGTTCCCAGAACCAATCGCCCTCGGCTGACCGGAATTTGTTGCGAAGTTTGGGTCAGCGCCGTGCGGATGTGGGCGGGCATGTCGTCCGGGCCTTCCGTACTGTGCAGATAGCGCCGCGATTCGGGGACTAAATCGGCAAAGAAGTTCTCTAGATCGTGCAGCACGTCGGGATCGGCATTTTCTTGGATTAGCAAACTCGCCGAAGTATGCCGCAAAAAAATCGTACACAATCCCGTTTCGATCCCGGATTGGGCGACGACCTCTTCGACTTTTGCCGTAATTTTTGATAGCGATTTTCCGGTTGTTTGTAGTTTGAGATATTTTTGATAGTGGCTCATGAGCGCCCTTGAAAATTAAAGTTTAAAATGGGATTTATTCTAGGGAGGATTCCGGGCGATCGCGAAGCGAGTCCCTTGACGCATCGCCGTTTTCCTCCGGTTCGACATCCGTTTCGGCGTCGATCTTGCCAGAGGGGCAATTTGGCTTGGCAGAGGCTTCGCGATCGCCAGAAAAACGGTTTTCTCCTAGGGTCGGATCCTCCTTTTCCCCGGCTTTGTTGTCGCCATCTCGATCCTCCCCTTCCTGGCGCTTGCGCTTTTTCTTTTTGCCCCGTTTGGCTTTGCTCGTTTCTTCTTCAGGTTCGCGCCAGGGGGAATCGTAACGATTCCAGGGGAGGATCGGTTCGTTGGGGAGTTTGTTCGTCAAAACCGTGATATTGTCCGGATCTGGTTCTGGCAGTTGGATCGGTTCGTTCGGTGGTTTTTTGCCACCTTCGCGGTCGGAAGTCATAACGAAAAACTGTCTAACAAGATCTGCAAGTTTTGCATTTGCGGGAAGAAATTCGCAACGACCAAATCGAGTAAAATCGTCAAGGCCAGAATCCAGGTGACATAGGCCGAGTATGATAGGGACTGGGAGACGTCATCTAGACGTTGCTTATTGGCATTATAAGTCTCGACCCAATTGACGAGCATCTGAATTTGGTATTGGTCGGGAGGAAGGGAAAGATAGCGTTCGAGAAACTTGCGATCGCCCAAATTGGGCGTCACGGCTAACTGACGCGGCAAAAAGGCATTAATCAACAGGGTAAAGTTAATCAGAAATCCGAGTAATTCCACAATCGTGAACAAACTCGGGACGAGTACCAGATGCGAAAGGGTCAAACTGGTCAGTAATGCCCCATTGGTAACAAATAAAATATTTAATTTGGTGGTCAAACGCTGAATTTGTTCTCGCTGTTCTTCGAGAACCATTCGCACGTCCCGGACGGCTAATTTTAGGGTAGCTGACGAGTTAGATTGAGTCGGATCGGCAATTTGTTTCAATAACGAATTAACGGTGAGGGTCATTGTGGGTGAGGAGGCGGTGAGTGAGTCGCAAAATGGTTGACGACAGCACGCGCGATCGCGAGGGATCCATCTTTTAAAATTTGATTGGATTCACGAGGGGGATCGAGCGGTTGGCGCAGAAAATCCCACTCTCCCTCGAAAAATTCTGCTGGGGTCACAACTTTATGGTAAGCGTTATTTCTCAAAGCTTCCACTAAAATCGGCGATTCTGCAAAATCTTCTCGGGTCAGGGAAACAATCGGGATTTCTAAGCGACACGCTTCGGCAAAGGTACTATATCCCGGTTTGGAAATGACCCGCCCGCATAAGGGCATAAAATCGACGGGACGAATATGTTGAAAAACAGAATCGGGATTGCCCATATCCGATCCGTCTCGACTAATTTTAATTAAGTTTGGTAAATCCGGAGCTTTAGCATCAAAACTGAGAAATTGCCAGTCCGGAAACTGGGCTAAATTTTGATAAGGAATGCGATCGAGTCCCAAACCGCCAAAGGTGAGTAAAACGGTTTTTTCTGGGGGCGCCTTTAAGTGCCAATGAGCGCGGATGGCGTCGAGATCGTAACGCGGCGTCCCCCCGGTCAATCCAACTTCGGTATGGTGGGGAAAAGCGCTCATCGGTTCGCAAAAAGGCAGGCGAAATAGCAAATCGCATTGATGGAAACACTCGCCAATCCAATCGGCGATCGCCTCAAATTCGCCCCCCCACGGTCGATAGATGAAATCCCAGCCGAAATTACCGAGCATCCACCCGGGAATCCCCGCCGCACGGGCGATCGGTGCCGCTAACGGCGGAATATCGCCGAGAACCAATCCCACCCGATTCAGTTTGATAAAATTAACTTCTGCGGCAATAATTTCGTTTTGTCGTTTCCGGACCTCGCGCAGTTTGGCGAGGGTTGCATTTTTATCCATTTGGATGCTGTCGGACTGAATCACGCCGACGTCCAACCCCCGGGGACGCACGATAAAATCCCCTGGGATATAAGATTCGAGCAACCAACGCGGGGCCGTGGTCACCAGGACGAGCAAGATTTCGGGATTGAGTCGTTGAATTTCGGCAGCGACGGAGGCGGCGCGAACGGCATGACCGAAACCGTGGTTGGTAATGGCGATGTAGAGAGTAGGTCGAGACACGATTGGATGTTAGGGACGTTTAGGGTTGAACTTTGAAATTGGGGGAGTGGGAAGGGTCGAGTTTCCCTCGCGTGGGATTCGGATTATTTCCCGAGTTCCTTCTGCCTTTTGGCATTTTGGGCAAGCCCCGATCTTGCCCGTACTCGGGACGGGCTGTTTTTCTTTAGCGACTGTGTCAAAATTGACGTAAAAATCGATCGATCCCGATCGCGAGCTGCTCGATTTCTCGATCGGTGGTGAAATAATGAACGCAGGCTCGAACACAGTTGGGATTGAGGATAGTTCTAACCATAACTTGCTGTTCTCGTTCTAAGAATTTGACTAATTCTCGATGCAGTTTGGTTCTTTCTTCCGGGTTTGAGGAGAGTTGAAAGGACACTAAGCCGCATTCGGGAGGGGACGTTCGCAGGCAGTGAACTTCCGGGAAATTTTGAAGTTTTTCCCAGAGCAATTTACTGCGATCGCAGATTTTTTGGTAACGTTCTTCGGCGGTTCCCCATTGGTGGTGAACGGCGATCGCCGATCGCAGTCCTGCATATAAAGGATAGGCGGAAGTGGCCACCTCAAATACCCGTCCGTCGGGTTTGAAGCGGATCGGTTCTCCGGTTTCGTTCACCTCAATCCCCCGCCACCCGATAAAGGTCGGATGCAAACTGGTTGCAGCTTCGGAACTGATATAAAGTCCTCCCAAGCCTTCGGGACCGCACCACCATTTATGTCCGGTAAAGGCATAAAAATCGACATCGGATCGAGCCAGTTTTAAGGGGAGGACGCCGACGGATTGAGCGGCATCGACTAAGACTTTTGCTTTGCGCGAGTGCATACTTTGGGCGCCCCAATCGTGGCAGACCCGCACGAGGCGATCGAGGGGCAAGACTTGACCTGTATTCCATAAAATATGACTGAGAACGATCAGTCGTGTATGTGAAGTGAGGTGCTGGGCTAGCACTTCAACGGGATTGCCCCGATTGAGGGTTTCTCTCAAGGGACAGACCGTCACTTCCAGGCGAAAACGGCGCTGCAACTCCCGAACGGCAGCCACGATGCTCGGATGTTCGCAATCGGTGATTAAAATACCGTCTCCGGCTTGCCAGGGGAGACCCCACAAGACGATATTGCAGCCGACGCTCACATTTTCGGTCAAGGTAATGGTGTGGGGAGGGACGCCGAGTTCGACGGCGATCGCCTCCCGGGTCGCGGTCGCTTCGCGCACGATCCAGGCGTTGGTTTGTCCCGAGAACGGCCCGAGTTGTTGGATATCTCGATAAGACTGGGCGATCGCCTCTAATGCCTGTTGCGGCAGTGGACCTTGACCGCCATAGTTAAAATAGGCTTTATTCGCGAGGGCTGAAAATTGACTTCGGTATTCTTCGATACGGGTCAAAGGATCGGTCATAAAATTCCTTTCGTTACAGCACTTTTAAGCGTACCATTGCCCTCTCTACACCGTTAAGGGATTCGATGTTTGAGGGTCATTATTTTTCACTCGGATTGAGGGGCGATCGCCTTACACCGTCACGAACAATCATTGTCAATCGAGTCAATTGTCTATGTTTTTAGTTTTTAGTCGATCGGGGAATTGTCTGTAAACTGGTTGAGAGCGATCGCGGGTAATACCATTTTTCTAAAACCTCGATCTCTCTCATTATTTTTGAAAATCGGTATAATTCCCTCAGTTAATAAGTTACTACAATCCCAAAATATAGGATTATTTGAGTATTTCTTATAAACCTCAACTAGGATATTTGTTTATTGTGTTTATAAAAAATTTATCGATAGGTATTTTTTATTTTGAAAATAGATTTTTATAGGTAATTTGTATTCCAATTCCTTAAGTGTACGATTGATATTTGTGGATTTTTGATATCGGCGATCGCCCTCTATAAAAAAACAATCGATCTGTATTTTTATTATTTTTTTATCGTTCAACCTTCGATCTTTTGCGTTTCTAGAACTTTTTTGACTCGTAAAAATTCAGTTTCTAAGTTAGTAATATCTTCCTGGATTCCATCTAAATACCCCTCGGCGGCTTTTAACTGAATGGTTTTACACATGCCGGACAAGGCGACCGCCCCTAAATTCCCGCTACTACCTTTGAGGGTATGGGCGGCTTCTTTTAAGGCTTCTGGATTATTTTGTTCCAAGGCTTCGCGAATATTTTTTAACAGGGGAATCGTATCTTCTAAAAACATTTCAATTAATTCCGTAACCACATCCGGTTCCCCAGGGGCTTGGAGTTCGTAACGCAGGCGGGTCAACCGTTTGAGATCCACCGTCGGAATGTAAGACGGCGCGATCGCCTCGGGAACCGCCTCGACCGATGGAGAGGACGCAGAGGAGGGCGCAGACGAGGGGGGAACCGTCCCGTCGAGGGCATCTTGAACGACGGGGAAGAGCAAACGCTCAAGAGCCGTTTGTAAAGCTTCCACGCGAACGGGTTTGCTCAAATAATCGTCCATTCCCGCCGCCAGACATTGGGCGCGATCGCCTTCCATCGCCCCGGCGGTGAGTGCGATAATCCGGGGACGGCGATCGGCGTCGAACTCCCGCACGATCGCTCGAGTTGCCTCGATCCCGCTCATGCGCGGCATCTGCACGTCCATTAAAATCGCGTCGTAAGCGTCTTTTTTCACCGCTTCGACCGCCTCTACGCCGTCGCCGACTGCATCCGCCACGTAACCGAGACGTTCTAATAACTTGAGAACCACTTTGCGGTTGACCGCATTATCTTCCGCCACCAAAATCCGCAGGGGAATCCGGCGGGCAAATTCCGCATCGAGACGGCGCACGGACAAATCGCCGATCGCCGCCGCCACTTTGGGATCGAACTGGGGGGTCGGAGAGTCTTTCGAGGGAGCACGCAGATCGACGGGCGGCTTTTCTCGGGCGATCGCCCCGACTAAAGCCCAGTAAGACGATTCCAAACCCAACGGCTTGTATAAAGGAAAAAACCTGTCCCCGGCGAGTTTCCCGTCCAATTGCGAGGGAAAACCGAGCAGCAAGAGGGGAAGATCGGGCTGTTGCTGCTGCAATTGTCGCCATAAGGCTTCCCCATTGCTCGTGTCCGAGCCCACTTCGACGATCGCCCCATCGAGGCGATCGCCGCCTTCCAATCCTCGATCGACTTCCGCCGCACTGGTGGCCACGCGCACGTTCATCCCCCATCCGGTGGCGCGATCGCGCAAAATCTCGCGATTGGTAGTATTAGACACCAACAGCGCGATCGTTTTCCCCGCCAACCTCGGATCTTCGCCGCGTTCGTAAACTTGCGGCGATTTTTGGACTTCCGGCACCGCGATCGCAAAGCCGAAGGTCGAACCGACCCCGACCTCACTTTCTACCCACATGCGACCGCCCATCAACTCGCTCAAGCGCTTGGAAATTGCCAGTCCCAATCCCGTTCCGCCGTGAGAACGGGTGGTCGAGCCGTCCACCTGCGAAAACGAGCGAAACAGGCGGTGGGTCTTCTCCGGTGGAATGCCGATTCCAGTATCTTTAACCGCAAAGTGAATTTCATAATAGGTTGGATTTTCTGCCTCAGCGCCGGACTTCTCCGGGCGCGCCAGTTGCGCGAGCAGATGTCCGGCGGACCAGGACCAATTGCCCATCTCCTCCGCCGTTATGCTGACGCTAACTTCGCCAACTTCCGTAAATTTAATCGCATTGCCGAGTAAATTTAGCAAAATTTGCTGCAAGCGACGGACGTCGGCGATCGCTACCCTCGGCGTGGTCTCGTCCATCTGATAGGCCAAATTGAGCGACTTGCGGGCTGCTTCCGGCGCCACCAGGGCCAGGGTTTTTTCAACGCACTGGCGCAAGTCGCACGGTTGCAAATTGAGAACCATTCGGCCCGCTTCGAGTTCGGACAAGTCGAGCAAATCCTCGATCGTCGCCAGCAGGGTTTCGGAACTGTCGAGAATAGTTTCGGTCAAATCTTGTTGTTCCGGATTGAGCGGGGTATCCAACAACAACCGCGTCATTCCCATCACCGCATTCATCGGCGTTCGCAGTTCGTGACTGATATTGGCGAGAAATTCCGATTTGAGCCGCGTCGCCGAGTACGCTACTTGCAAAGCGTTATCGAGTCGCTCGTTGCTTTCTTCGAGTTCGCTCAGTTGCTCGGCGCTTCGTTCTCGCGCTTCGATCGATTCGTCGATGTAATTGCGTAATTGTCGCACGGTAGGGCGGAAGATCGCGAAGGCTTCTAAGAGGAGAACGCACAGAATCACGGCGAGGAGTAAGTTTTGAAGCCGTTGCAGTTGAGCCAGTTGCGATCGCGCTTCGCCTTCGTAAAGGGCGACGATGGTTTCCATTCCGGCGAGAAAGTCGTCTTCGCGATCGAGGATTTGGCGAACGAGGGCGCCGACTTGTTCGTCGGTGGTCGTGGCGGGCGATCGAGCGAGCAGGTCGATCAGTTCTTGAGCGCTTTGCACGAGAACTTGATAGTCCGGTTCGACCTCGTTAAAGGCTTGACCGATGCGATCGCTCGGGTTCCCTTGCAAACGCAGTTGGGGATCCCCTTGCTGCAATCCCTGATGGGCTTGTCGGAATTGGTCTAAGGCGGTTTGGAAGCCGTCGAGATCCGTGGGGATTTCCCGGTCGGTCGTGCGCGCAACTTCGACGGCGAGAGCGTTTTTGCTCAATTTTTGACTGAGCATTCGCTGGCGTCCGGCAATGTTAATTGCTTGAGAATAGGGCGCTTGAGACCGAATCGCGCGATCGACGAAAAGATTGCCCGCGACCGACACGATCGCCACGACACTCAGAGAGGTGATGTAGAGTAGGTTGAGCCGACGAGCGGGAGAAGAGGGGAACTCTGGCGAGGACATGGCGATAACAGGATCTCAAAATCTCAACGGGTTTGGCAGTCGTTTCCAATTAGGATGCCCAAAATGATTCGATTTGACTTCCCAAAAGCAGACGGGTCTCACGATCGTGCTAGTCAAGGAAAGCGATCTCTGGGTTGGGTCCGTGCCGATCGCCCCGATCTCATTGGCACAGTTCGATTCGGATCGAGTCGATCTGTTTCGAGTTTAGCGGCTGTCTGGCACGCTTGGGGGATTGCGCGGTATGTTGGAGAGTGGATCGTTTGAAATTGTCCCCTTCCGAATGGGGTTTCGCGGATCGTCCTCTCGGGGTTGTCTGGCGATACGCCTCCGGCGTCGCTTGGCGAAGGCGTTCGGATTCGGAGAATTCAAATCGATCGAGGTGACCGGGATCTCCCGAGCGATCGTTGCCGATCTACAATTCATGCTGCTTACTGATTCTGTTCTGTTCGATTACCAACGTTGTCGGCGCCGTGCTTTTCTCAATCTCTATGGCGATCCGAGCGATCGCGATCCCCCAAACGATTTTCTGTTGAAACTGCAAGCAGACAGTCGCGACTATCAAAAAACGGTTTTGGAGTCCCAACCCCCTTACCAACGCCCCCAGTATCCGTACCGCGATTGGTTCGCCGGAGCTCGATCCACCCTGACGTTGATGGAACGGGGAATCGAGCAGATCTATCAAGGGGTGTTACTGGTCGAAACGGAAAACGGCACCACTCTGGTGAGTTGTCCGGATTTGTTAGTGAAAGAACCGGGGGAATCCCGCTTTGGATCGTGGCATTACATCCCCAAAGATATCAAGTTCAGCAAACGCCCCAAACGGGAATATCAAGTGATTGCGGCGTTTCACGCCCAATTGTTATCTGAAATTCAACAATGCTGGCCCGATCGCGCGACCCTGTTTTTCCGCGATCGCGACGAATATACTGTTTCTCTCTCCCAGTATTTGCCCCAAATGCGGCGTATTTTAGCCGAATGTCTGGCCATCTTAGAACGACGGGAGGAACCGGAAGTTTTTCTGGCGCGCCATCCGTGTTCTTTATGCGACTGGTTGAGCAGTTGCTACGCGATCGCCTCGGAAAATCAGCATTTGTCCCTGTTACCCGGTGTCACTCCCACCCGCTACCGCCAACTGCAACAAGCCCAAATTACCACTCTCGAAACCCTCGCCTCGACCCCGTGCGATCGGCTCGCGGCGGCGTTCGATCCGGCGACCACGGGAAATGTAGACCCCAAGGATATAGCGCGTTTGTTGGTCTTTCAGGCGCGCGCCGCCGTGGAAAGGTGCGCCTTGGTCAAACCGGACAGCACCGGGTTGACGGCGGCAGAACTCCCGGTCTCTCCGGTGGAATTATATTTCGATATCGAAGCTCAACCGGAATTGGGGTTAGATTTCTTACACGGCGTTTTAGTGGTAGACCGTCGCCCCCTCGATCGCGGCGATCGCCCCAAACAAACGTTTTATCCCTTTCTCGCCGAAAACCCCCAGGAGGAAGGTACGGTCTGGAACCAGTTTTTAGATTTAGTCTGGACTTATCCGATCGCCCCGATCTTCCACTTTTGCAACTACGAGGTCAAAGCGTTTCGCCAACTCGCCAAGCGGTATGGAACGCCCTCCCATCGCTGGCGTCCCGTTCTCAACCGCTTTATCGATATCCACGAACGCGTCACCCGCAGCGCCGTGCTTCCCGTGGAAAATTACGCCCTCAAATCGATCGCGCGCTGGGTGGGGTTCGAGTGGCGCGATCGCCGCGCCAGTGGCGCCCAATGTGTTTTTTGGTACGATCGCTGGCTCAAAACGGGCGATCGGGCTTATCTCGATTCGATCGCGATCTATAACGAGGATGACTGTCGCGCCACCTATTGGGTGAAAGATTGGTTAGTCGAGTTTTTACAAACGAATAACTATTATTCTTGACGACAACATGACGATCGAATTTCACCCCCCGGCGTTCGCTCGGCATCTCTGGAAGACGATTGCCCCTCGGACAAAAGCGCGATATTTGTATAAAGCCAATCTCTGTTTATTGTGCGCCGCGATCGCCCTGAGCGGTTGCGACGACCTGCCCCGAGGACGCGCCGAAAGTCAACCCCCCGCCCCCGCCGCGTTCGCCTTGCTCGGACAAGCCTCATTCCGCACGGGGACTGAGTTTGAAGGCACCGAAATCGGCGGCCTGTCCGGCATCACTTACGACAGCGAACGGGATCTTTACTATGCCATCTCCGACGACCGCCAAGCACCGGGATTTCCCCGCTTTTATACCCTCAACATCGACCTCGACCCTTTCGGCGTCACTCCTGTCGCCGTTACTCCCGTAACCGATAACAACGGTCGTCCTTTCGGCGAATTTCAAGTCGATTTGGAAGGAATTGCTCGGACAAGCGACCGCACTTTGTGGATATCTTCCGAAGGAGACCTCCGTTTTTCCGTGTCTCCCTTTCTCCAGTCGTTCTCCCTGTCCGGACAGGCGATCGCCTCGCTTCCCCTTCCCGAAAAGTTTTTACCCGATCGCGATCGTCGTCGAGGAATCCGTCATAATTTAGCCTTTGAAAGTCTCGCACTCACTCCTGACGGTCGCTATCTATTTTCGGCAACGGAAAATGCACTCGTCCAAGACGGACCGATCGCCGATACCCGTCAAGGTTCTCCCTCACGTTTGCTCCGTTGCGATCTCGATACCCGACGTTGCGATCGCGAATATATTTATCTCACCGAGGCGATCGCCGACGAACCCAACCCCGCCGACGGCTTTAAAAGTAATGGTTTAGTCGAATTAGTCGCCTTGGACGAACGCCGCCTGTTGAGTTTGGAACGGTCTTATTCCGCAGGGGTTGGCAATACCATTCGCTTATTTGCGATCGATTTAACGGCGGCGACCCCAATCGAACAAATCGACGCCATTCAATGGCCCCTGGATCCGGCGATCGTCCCCGTCGAAAAACGTCTTGTTTTAGATTTAAACAGCTTGGGAATTCCCTTAGATAATCTCGAAGGGATGACCTGGGGACCACCCTTACCCGACGGACGGCGATCGCTCGTGTTAGTTTCCGACAATAACTTCAATCCCTTTCAATTTACCCAAATCATCGTGTTTTCCGTCGATCCGGATTCACTGTAAAAAACTCGTTTAAGGACGACTGTTAATAAAATGCTCCTGAAAGAGCTCGTGGACGAATCGATAACGATCGCCGATCTTCTGCAAAAATAAGCGCTCGGTCGCGTAATTGAGAAACCGTTTTAAGTTCCAAGGAATATCGCCTTTACGCCAGAGAATTAACCGCAAACTCAAATGTTTAATTCCCGGAAGTGCCGCCGCTAATGTGACTACCAGTCCGAGAACCGGGAGCAGTTTGCTCGCTCGCAGAATTCCGGAAAACATAGCGGGATTCTCGGCATTTTGAATCGCAAACCAAACTAGTTCGCTCACGCGCAAACTCAACCATCCAATTAAGGCACAAATAACCGGGGCGATCGACCACAGCCACAAGTTTTTATCGGCAATGGGAGCGAGTTGTATTTTTTTAGAATAAGGCGCCATTGTTAAGATAAAAACAATCGAGGCGATCGCGAATAAAGGCAAGTAAGTTTGAGTCCGATCGCTCCCATATAAGAGGGCAAAGATTAGAGTATAGGCTAAGGCTAAGAGGAGAAGTAACGCGATCGGATATAAAGTATTGGAAGCGGGAGAATGGAGTAAAATCGGTGGGATTTCTTCGATCGCAAACTCGCTTTCTCGTCGTTTGACTAGGGTTTCTCCCAGCCATTTAAGCCATTGGCGCGTTTGCTGTGGCGTCGGTTCTTTTCCTTTCGGATACCAGTGGGAGCGATCGGGGTTCACGGACTGGCGACGAATAAAAGCATTCAAAACATATTCGCTGCGATCGTCGAAACAAGTTAAGCGTTTCCACGAATGAATGAGAATTTCTTCATAGGCTAAGGTCATTACATTGAGTAATAAGGGTTTTTTCGCTAACGCCAACAGTTCCGGGCTATCTTTAATGTTTTCCCAAAGTTCTCGACTTCTGGAATTGAGCAAATAATCCTCTATTTGGTCAATTTTGAGCAACCGCAATCCGATCGCCCCTCGCAAGCGTAAACGCCGTTCGCATTTTTGATATAAATCCATTCGGTGACAAACAATTAAAGGTAAGGGTTTGCCATCAGCTTTACGTGCTTGGTTAATTGCGTCAATACAGTCTTCCTGGTTCGCAAGGTCGAGCTGCTCTAGTCCATCGAGTAGGGGAACGATCGCGCCGTTGTTTAGCCAAAATTTAACTTTTTCTCGGTTGATTTTATATTTCTTAGCGATGGTTTCTGCGAGCCAATCGATCGCGTTTGCTCCCCTTTGCCACCGCGTTAATTCGACTAAGACCGGGAGAGGCGATCGAGCGTCGGACTGTGCTTTTTCAGATAAGCTTTTTCCTAACTGTAATAAGGTCGTTGTTTTTCCCGAACCCAATCCTCCTAAAATTAATAATTTTCCCGGAATTTTGCGGTCTTTAAAGACATCTAGGAGGTCGGCTTGTTTGTCAAGTTTTTCTCTAGCTTTTTTACCTAATTTGAGTTCTACATCCCACAATCTTCGTGCTGTCGGCGTGCTGCGATCGATCGCCAAATGAGAGAAAACGGCATGATGGAGCGACTGTTGCCAGCGCGATTCTATTTCACGTTCTACGGCAGCTAAAAGTTGGCTTTTATCAGAAATTGTTGCATGTTTCCACGCCGACCAACGTCTGACGACAATCGCGATCGCGGGTAGACCCGTCCCGAGGAAAAATAAGAGTAAAGATAAATAAATACTGGTTTGAGTAGAATTGAGATCTAAAGGGGCGATCGTCAAGTAAGCGTAAATGACGAGGTTGACGAAAAAAGGGACTAAAGGAGCGCTCCAAAACCAGTTGAGTTCCGAAGCGCCGGGTAATTTCTCGATGGAGCCAAATATGACTGCAAAGCAAATACTCAATAGTGCGATTACAACGGACAAATCTGGAAAATCGCCCAGTTGACGGACAATCGCGATCGTCACCAAGCCATTGAATAATATTGTCAGCAGACAGACAGAGGTCGGACGAATTTTAGGCATGGTAGATGTCACTCGTTGAGCGCAGTAATGATTACCAATTTACAGGCGAAATGGACATCTTGCACTCGGATCTTTATCTGAGTTGATTTTTCACGGTCTTGCGTAACGCCATGGTCGGCGATCGTGACTGTGGCGGCGAGAATCTAGCCCGGATTTTTTTCTAGACAATTTAGGCTCTATGTTTGGCAGGTTTGGCGCGATCGTGACGATTGGCACGGATAAGCCATCTATCCGGCAAAATTGCTGCATCTAACTTACATCTAAGTTGTAAAGTGTCAATTTATTTTAATCCCGAATCCAGCACGAATTGATTAAATTCCGTGACTTTTACCGATAACCCACTGTCTGCGGAAAAAACGTGCCAAGCTCGATTCTTCTAAGGCTAAATAAATGGGTCGTCCGTGGGGACAGGTGTGGGGATGGCGGGTTCGTTGCCAGCGATCGAGAATCGTTTGCATTTCGGGAACGGTTAAGGTCATGCCATTACGGATTGCACTCCGGCAGGCGGTTGCAACTTGAGCCGCTTGCAAGTCTCCAGCGCAACTCAGTTCGATTAAAGCATCGCTACAATCCTCTCGTTCTGCTAACAGTTGAGGAACCGATCGAATCGCCCACAAATCATTGCCAAACGGCGTGACTTCAAGTCCCAAGCGATCGAGTTGTTCGAGTTGTACGGTCGTGAGTTGGTTGAGAATAATGGGAGTTTCGACAGGAACAATTTGCCAGCGATCGCAAAGTTCTTCATACAAAATTCGCTCGTGAGCAATATGTTGCTCGATTAACCAAAGACCATTTTCATGTTCGCCAACGATATAGGTTTTATTTACTTGCGCGACAGCTCGTAAGGGAATTAAAGCGGGTTGCTCGGCGATATTTTGTTGTTGTTCTGGTGATGAATTCAGTTTTTTTTCAATGCGATACGCTGCTTTTTCTTCGGAAACTTTGAGTAATTGAGTCGTTCGTTTTTGACTGTCCGGATCGAGGCTAGGATCGTTGAGTTTGAGGCATTGGGCGATGGTTTGTTTGACCTGTTCTTGCCAATCCGCTAAATCGTGCAAGTAGAGTTCGGTTTTAGCAGGATGTCGATTCCAATCAATTCGATCTGGGGGTAATTTGAGGTGTAAGAAGCAAATCGGATAGCGATCGCGCGGTAAGGTACGGGCAAAGCTTGAAATAATGGTTTGTTCTAATTCTCGGCAGCGAACGACTCGACCGTTAACGGCGACTTTGATCCAATCCGGTCGCCGTCGGTGAGCGCGATCGGGTAATCCTAAAACGAGGTCGATGGTTCCGTTTTCAAAGTGCAATTGTTCGGATTTGAGGTCGCTGAGATCGAGATTTCCTAAAATTTGAGGCAACCTTTCTCGCGGACTTTTAACGGAAGTGAGGGTCATCCATTGGCGATCGTTTTGCTTGACAATCCAGGTCACGTTAGGGTGACACAAGGCCATTTGTTGAAGGGTTAACTGTACGGCTTTTAATTGTTGAGACATTGAAGGTAGCCCCTGACGCCGCGCTTCCCAATTGGCAAATAAATTAGAAACGTTAACAATTGTACCGGGGGCGATCGCTGTCGGTTCGATGTCTACGGGTAATCCTTGCTCGTCGTAAATGATATGCCACGCTTCCCCATCCCGCGATCGACTGAAAATATCTAATTTTGCCAAATGCGCTAAACTGTAAAGCGCTTCACCCCGAAAGCCCAAGGTTTTAATTTGGGACAAATCTGTTAAATGGTGAATTTTGCTGGTCGTATGAGCGGCAGCCGCTAATTTTAAATTCTCTAAATTCATCCCACTGCCGTTATCGACGACTCTCAGGCTCCAGCGATCGGGCCACAGTGAAATCACGATGCGAGTAGCATCAGCATCAATAGCATTTTCTATAAGTTCTCGAAGACCTGCGGCGATCGAATCAATGACTTCTCCAGCCGCGATCGTATAGACAACTTCCCTAGGTAAATATTGAATAGAAGATGCCATGAACTCCAAAGTTGATGTTTAATTAAACTCTATTTTTCCAGTTTATTTTCCAGTTTATTCCAGTTTATTTTCAGCTTTTTTAACCTTCTTTAACCGATTTCTATAGCCAATTTAATCCTATTTAAGTTATGAAATATGAAGTTTATTGAAAATAAAAGAAAAATAGGCGATGTTACTTATCCTCTTTCTCAATTTTCTCAATCTTTACCGTGGAAATATCGTCTGACGGCTATAATAGCTACTTTCCAAAACAACAATAGCCCCTTTATCCGACTAGAGAAACCTAGGAATAAAGGGGCTATCACTGAATAAAGAACCGGGCAGCGAGCTATTGTCCCAGGAGGCAACCCTCCAAGTATCGTGGCCGTACTTGAGTTTCACAACCGAGTTCGGGAAGGGATCGGAGTGGGGCCTCAAGGCCATAGGCACCCGGAAAGAGAGAGAAGGAAAAACCTTCAAAAAAGCAAAGACAACCAAGAGAGAAAAGAGGTCAAGCGCTCGGTCGGTTAGTACGTCTCGGCTACATCCCTTGCAGGACTTCCACCTAACGCCTATCAACGGGTAATCTGCCCGGGACCTTACTGGATTAACTCCACCAGAGCACTCATCTTGAGGTGGGCTTCCCACTTAGATGCTTTCAGCGGTTATCCACGCCACACATGGCTACCCTGCGTCTACCGTTGGCACGATAACAGGTACACCAGCGGTGTGTCCCTCCCGGTCCTCTCGTACTAAGGAGGGCGCCTCTCAATGCTCTTACGCCTGCACCGGATATGGACCGAACTGTCTCACGACGTTCTGAACCCAGCTCACGTACCGCTTTAATGGGCGAACAGCCCAACCCTTGGGACGTACTTCCGCCCCAGGTTGCGATGAGCCGACATCGAGGTGCCAAACCTCCCCGTCGATGTGAACTCTTGGGGGAGATCAGCCTGTTATCCCTAGAGTAACTTTTATCCGTTGAGCGACGGCCCTTCCACTCGGAACCGTCGGATCACTAAGGCCGACTTTCGTCCCTGCTCGACTTGTAGGTCTCGCAGTCAAGCTCCCTTGTGCCTTTACACTCGACGGCTGATTTCCAACCAGCCTGAGGGAACCTTTGCGCGCCTCCGTTACCTTTTAGGAGGCGACCGCCCCAGTCAAACTGCCCACCTGAAACGGTTCCTCCCCCCGCTGAGGGGTCGAGGTTAGACTTCTAGCTTCGCCAGAGTGGTATCTCAGTGATGGCTCCAGTTTCCCCGCAAGGAAACCTTCCACGCCTCCCACCTATGCTGCGCAAGCGAAGCCCGAAGCCAATTCCAGGCTACAGTAAAGCTTCATAGGGTCTTTCTGTCCAGGTGCAGGGAGTCCGTATCTTCACAGACAATCCTATTTCGCCGAGCCTCTCTCCGAGACAGCGCCCAGATCGTTACGCCTTTCGTGCGGGTCGGAACTTACCCGACAAGGAATTTCGCTACCTTAGGACCGTTATAGTTACGGCCGCCGTTCACCGGGGCTTCGGTCGCCAGCTTTACCCCGCAGGGCTGACCGACTTCCTTAACCTTCCGGCACTGGGCAGGCGTCAGCCTCCATACAGCGTCTTGCGACTTGGCGGAGACCTGTGTTTTTGGTAAACAGTCGCCTGGGCCTCTTCACTGCGACCCCCCATCAGGGGGCACCCCTTCTCCCGAAGTTACGGGGCCATTTTGCCGAGTTCCTTAGAGAGAGTTAGCTCGCGCCCCTCGGTTTTCTCAACCTCCCTACCTGTGTCGGTTTCGGGTACAGGGAATTGAAGCTTATGGCGGTTGGGGCTTTTCTTGGAAGTTCGATCTGTACCACTTCGACCTCGTAAGGTCTCGTACTCGTGCCTTAACTCCCGACGTTTTCGCCGTCGGTCTTCGTCTCGAACACTTGAACCGGTAACCAACTTCCGGCTGGTCTCGACCCACTCCGTCCTCCCGCGCCAACTCCAATCCGTACGGGAATGTTCACCCGTTGTCCATCGACTACGCCTTTCGGCCTCGCCTTAGGTCCTGACTAACCCTCCGCGGACGAACCTGCCGGAGGAACCCTTAGGGTTTCGGGGCATTGGATTCTCACCAATGTTTGCGCTACTCAAGCCGACATTCTCACTTCCCCGACGTCCACACCTGCTCTCGCTAGTGCTTCTCCCGTCGGGGAACGCTCCCCTACCAACGATTGCTCGTTCCACAGCTTCGGTAGACCGCTTAGCCCCGTTCATTTTCGGCGCCAGAGCGCTTGACCAGTGAGCTATTACGCACTCTTTCAAGGGTGGCTGCTTCTAGGCCAACCTCCTGGTTGTCTGTGCACTCTCACCTCCTTAATCACTGAGCGGTCATTTGGGGACCTTAGCTGGTGGTCTGGGCTGTTTCCCTTTCGACGATGAAGCTTATCCCCCACCGTCTCACTGGTCGCTTTCTTGACGAGTATTCTGAGTTTGTCTCGATTTGGTACCGCTCTCGCAGCCCGCACCGAAACAGTGCTTTACCCCTCGTCATCATCTTCGACCGCTGCGCCTCAACGCATTTCGGGGAGAACCAGCTAGCTCCGGGTTCGATTGGCATTTCACCCCTAACCACACCTCATCCGCCGATTTTTCAACATCGGTCGGTTCGGACCTCCACTTGGTGTTACCCAAGCTTCATCCTGGACATGGTTAGATCACCCGGGTTCGGGTCTATTAAACGAGACGGTTTACGCCCTGTTCGGACTCGCTTTCGCTCGGGCTGCGGCTCTTTCGGCCTTAACCTAGCCTCGTCTAATAACTCGCCGGCTCATTCTTCAACAGGCACGCGGTCAGACGTTTAATCGTCCTCCCACTGCTTGTAGGCTAACGGGTTCAGGTTCTATTTCACTCCCCTGCTCGGGGTTCTTTTCACCTTTCCCTCACGGTACTGTTTCGCTATCGGTCACGTCGGAGTATTTAGCCTTACGAGGTGGTCCTCGCTGATTCACACGGAATTCCACGGGCTCCGTGCTACTCGGGATTCGGCTGAGGGGTTGGCGGTTTCGACTACGGGACTTTCACCCCCTCTGGTGCGGTATTCAGCCGCTTCGTCTACTGCCTCTACTCTCGTTGTTGCCGTCCCACGACCCCGATGACTTAATGTCTTCGGTTTAGGCTGTTCCCGCTTCGCTCGCCGCTACTGAGGGAATCGATTTTTCTTTCTGTTCCTCTGGTTACTAAGATGTTTCAGTTCGCCAGGTTCGCTCGTTCCCATCTATGGATTCGATGGGTCGTGCTTGGGGTTGCCCCATTCGGAGACCTCCGGCTCGATGCTTGTTTCCAGCTCCCCGGAGCGTTTCGTCGGTCACCACGTCCTTCTTCGCCTCGACGTGCCTAGGGATCCACCGTTAGCCCTTTGTAGCTTGACCACTTTTGGCTTGTTCTAGGATTTTTTTCCCTATGCTTTTCTCTTGGTGTCTATGCTTTTTTCAAGGTTCTTTGCTGGGTTTCAATCCAGCATTCCGTTTCTCTACTCCGGCTCTTTGTTGCCTTCTAGATGACGGGTGCTGTGTTGAATTCGCTTTGAGCTAACTTAATCTTTGAACTCGATGGTTGGTGGAGGTAAGCGGACTCGAACCGCTGGCATCTGCCTTGCAAAGGCAGCGCTCTACCAACTGAGCTATACCCCCTCCGGTTCTAGGTGGGCCATCCTGGACTCGAACCAGGGACCTCACCCTTATCAGGGGTGCGCTCTAACCACCTGAGCTAATAGCCCTCGCTGCGAACCGCACTAAGAGTTTGACAGTCTTTTTCTGATTTTCCTTCTCTAACCTCGACCGACCTCGGGATTCTTTGGTTTTGGGGGGTCTTGATTGCCTCTCCCTTTTCCAAACTTGGGTCTCCCTTAAAGGAGGTGATCCAGCCACACCTTCCGGTACGGCTACCTTGTTACGACTTCACCCCAGTCATCAGCCCGGCCTTCGGCATCCCCCTCCTCGTAAGGTTAGGGTAATGACTTCGGGCCTGGCCAACTTCCATGGTGTGACGGGCGGTGTGTACAAGGCCCGGGAACGTATTCACCGCCGTATGCTGACCGGCGATTACTAGCGATTCCTCCTTCATGCAGGCGAGTTGCAGCCTGCAATCCGAACTGGGGCAAGGTTTTCGAGATTCGCTTGCACTTGCGTACTTGCTGCTCTCTGTCCTTCCCATTGTAGTACGTGTGTAGCCCAGGACGTAAGGGGCATGCTGACTTGACGTCATCCCCACCTTCCTCCGGTTTGTCACCGGCAGTCTCCCTAGAGTTCCCATCTTACTGCTGGCAACTAAGGACGAGGGTTGCGCTCGTTGCGGGACTTAACCCAACATCTCACGACACGAGCTGACGACAGCCATGCACCACCTGTGTTCGCGCTCCCTAAGGCACCCCCAGGTTTCCCCGGGGTTCGCGACATGTCAAGCCCTGGTAAGGTTCTTCGCGTTGCATCGAATTAAACCACATACTCCACCGCTTGTGCGGGCCCCCGTCAATTCCTTTGAGTTTCACACTTGCGTGCGTACTCCCCAGGCGGGAGACTTAACGCGTTAGCTCCGGCACGGCCCGGGTCGATACAGGCCACACCTAGTCTCCATCGTTTACAGCTAGGACTACAGGGGTATCTAATCCCTTTCGCTCCCCTAGCTTTCGTCCCTCAGTGTCAGTTTCGGCCTAGCAGAGCGCTTTCGCCACCGGTGTTCTTCCCAATCTCTACGCATTTCACCGCTACACTGGGAATTCCCTCTGCCCCTACCGTACTCTAGCTGTTCAGTTTCCACAGCCTTTTCGGGGTTGAGCCCCGACCTTTGACTGCAGACTTGAACCGCCACCTGCGGACCCTTTACGCCCAATAATTCCGGATAACGCTTGCCTCCTCCGTCTTACCGCGGCTGCTGGCACGGAGTTAGCCGAGGCTTTTTCCTCGGGTACCGTCAGTTCTTCTTCCCCGAGAAAAGGAGTTTACAACCCAAGGGCCTTCCTCCCCCACGCGGTCTTGCTCCGTCAGGCTTTCGCCCATTGCGGAAAATTCCCCACTGCTGCCTCCCGTAGGAGTCTGGGCCGTGTCTCAGTCCCAGTGTGGCTGCTCGTCCTCTCAGACCAGCTACCGATCGTTGCCTTGGTAGGCTTTTACCCTCCCAACTAGCTAATCGGACGCGAGCTCTTCTGTAGGCGGTTTCCTTTTTACCTCTCGGCTTATTGGGTATTAGCTGTCGTTTCCAACAGTTATCCCCATCCTTCAGGTAGATTCTCACGCGTTACTCACCCGTCCGCCACTGACTTCCGAGGAAGTCCGTTCGACTTGCATGTGTTAAGCAGACCGCCAGCGTTCATCCTGAGCCAGGATCAAACTCTCCGTGTTATCCTCTTCTTTTCAGAAAAGAATTGAAGAGCTGATTTCGCTCTTGTTTTTGAGGTCTGAAAACAGACCTCTGTTTTAGTTTCTTTTGACGAGGTTGTTGTCGGTCAATCCGACTGTCAAACTCTTGTGTTGTCTAGGTTCGGTCGCTTGCTCGCGGCGCGCTGCCGCTCTCAAGCGCTTTACTAATCTAGCAACCCCCTCTTTCTCTGTCAACCCTTTTTGGGAAAAAATTTTTTCGGGGGGTTTTGGGGGCTTGGATTGCCTGGATTTTCGTTGGTGCAGTTCGGTTTTTGTGGGGTGTGGGTTGAGCAGATGGGAGTTTTGTTGAGAAATCCAATCGTCTCAAAATGACTAAAAATGAGAAAAGCTCCTAATTTAGGAGCTTTTCAGGCAATATGGCTAGACAGTGAGCGATCGATCGCCTCTCCCGGCTAGGTTATGAGGAACTTTGAGGACGATTGGAGCTCAGTGGAGCTGGAGAAGACGGGGGTAAAGACGATGTTTGCTGCTCGGTGTTGACGCCAGGAGTCGCCAAAAATTGCTCTAGAACGGGATCGAGGTTGGCGGGAACCACAATTTCCGGCATGGCCGTACTCGAAACTAAACGATCGCCGCTCAAAAGACCAGAAATCTCCGATGGAAGATTCGGCAGTGTCTCCGCAGTCCGTGCTAACTCATCCGAGCCTTGGGCGTCGGCAATTTCCAAACTCCGTACTAACTGAGCGAGCGCATATTCTAACTGGGTTCCCGGATCGAGTGTCACCCATCCTTCCGGTGTCATTTGCCTCCATTCAAAATGAAGGTGAGGCCCGGTAGAATTACCCGTGCTGCCTACTCTGCCAATAACCTGACCCTGTTTGACGCTTTCCCCCGGTTGGACGAGCAATTCGGATAGATGAGCGTAGAGGGTTTCTTCTGTAGCGTCGTTATGTTCGAGAACGACCGTTAAACCGTAGCCCCCCAACCAATCGGCGATCGCCACTTGACCCGTATAAGCCGCCAGAACGGGCGTTCCCATCGGTGCCCCCAAGTCCGTCCCTGAATGAAATTGACTGTTGCCGAAAATCGGATGAATTCGCCAGCCAAACAATGAAGTAATAGGAGCGGGAATCGACAGAGGGAAAATCATGCTCTTGTCCCCATTACCGGGACGTCCTGACGGACGGGCGAGCTTGCGAGTATCGAAGTGGTTGGCAGAAGCTTTAGTCGCCAGATGAATCCCACTGCGCTTAATACTGACCGGCCCGACCGGGATCGGTTGGATCTCTCCGGTGGGGGTTGGCGGGACATAGTTATAACCCGGTGCAGCTTGAGATGGAGCGGGTTGAGCTGCTACACCATAAGCTGGGGCAGCTTGGTTATAAACCGGTGAACTATTTCGAGCGGTCGAGGTTGGGTTAGGGGCATAACCGCCTTGGGGACTCAGTTGTGCGGAATAGGCTGAGGGCTGTTCGTTGGCAATGGGATAATTCTGAGGACTGGCTGGATTCCGATTATTGTAAGGAGTGCCGGAAGCGTCGGCGGTGGGTTGACACCCGGCTCCGGAAACGACTTGACCGGGTGGTAAAACCGTTTCGCAACCTGTAGAGTTTTCGCTGAAAACTACGGTTGAGGGGGTTTCTTCCACTTCGGCGTAGTGACTGGCAGGGATTTGGTCAGTCGCGCCGATACTGTAGTCCGTCGGATCGATATAGACGTTGGCGTAGTCGCCGGATACTTGCGTGTTGGATGGATTGACCGGGTACGTTTCTGGAGCAACGCCGGGGCTGGGAGCCGCAATTGGTTCGGCTGGAATATATTGTTCTACCGGAGCGGCATAAGGTTCGGGAGCGGGTTCGGGAGCCGCTTGCCATTGTTCTTGTGCCGGAGCGGCATAAGGTTCGGGAGCGGGTTCGGGAGCCGCTTGCCATTGTTCTTGTGCCGGAGCGGCATAAGGTTCGGGAGCGGGTTCGGGAGCCGCTTGCCATTGTTCTTGTGCCGGAGCGGCATAAGGTTCGGGAGCGGGTTCGGGAGCGGGAGCGCTGTAGGGGTCTGCGGCTTCGGAGGGTACAGGTTCGGTTACAAAGTCATCGCTCCCCAAGCGGTCGATGGGATTGGAAGGGGTTTGGGCTTGCGCTCGATTGAAGTCAGTATCGAGGGATCCGGCGATCGGAATCCAAGCAAATCCCTGTACGAGTAGGGAAAACTGACAGACGATGCTTAAGGGAGTTCGGGCAAATTGAGTTCGCTGGCTCATCTGATTTCACTTAAGTGTGACGTGCAATGCGGATCGGTGATGTTGATGTGTCCCCCGGCATAACGGTTGGCAATCTGCCTAGAGATTTTCGTACCCCAGGTTGATTGTACCGGGCTGCAGCAGGATTTCAGAAGGGTTTCGATCGCGCGATCGATCTTCGGAGGGGGAGGCTGTTGACGATAAGGTCACTTGCAATTGACCTGTGGGACTGACTCCGGTAATGATGCCGGGACGACCTTCTACGATGGCCTGCCGACCGAGGTGGGTTAGCAGCTTGAGATAAGACGGCAGCAGATGCTCTATGCCGTAGCGACGAAAATAACGGTATCCGTAGGTCATCCCCTGTAGCGTTAGAGCTGCTAACTGTTCTAGAGATGCAACCCCGGGTAATGCCTTTTTAGAGAGGAAAGAATGCAGGTTGATGCCGTGGTCTGGGACGGGGTTAGTCCAATTGATCCCTACGCCGACAACGGCGGTGTGAATTCGATCGCCGTCCAGACGAGTTTCTGTCAGGATACCACCTAATTTCCGTCGGTCGAGGACGAGATCGTTGGGCCATTTAATGGCAACGGGAATGTTGCGATCGCGCAAGACGGTTGCAATTCCCCATGCACTGCACAAGGTCAGGATCTGTGCTTGAGAAATGGGGAGGTCGGGTTTTAAGGCGAGGGATAAATAAAGTCCCCCTTCGGGCGATCGCCACTGGCGTCCCCACTGGCCGCGTCCTCCACTTTGTCGGCGGGCAAGCACTACGGTTCCTTCTGTCGCTCCCGCTTCGATTAAGTTCCACAAGCTTTGATTGGTAGAGACCAAGTCGGGGAAAATATGAAGAGAAAAACCGGATTCCAACCCATAGCCGCAGAGAGTTGAGCCAAAAAGATCCTCTGGAGACCAAGAGGCGATCGCCCGTTCTAATGCTTGTTTGTCCAATCCCACTGGTGTCAGTTACCGTTGAGAGATCGTGGCTTAAGTTACCATAAAACAGCGTGCTAACAGATGGCCCGATCGCGTCGAGGCCGATCGCCTGACCGAGCGGCATGATTGAATAGGGGTGCTGCTCTGACGAGATTTCGTCAATTGTCAATCAATTTATTTTTTAAACTCAATATGGATAACTGGCATTGGCGCAGTTGGAACGATCTGCCTTATTTGACTTGCTCTCTTTTAGAACAATGGCCTCACGGTTTTTTTACCCAACCGTGTTGGCCGCGATTGCCCCGTGAGTTAGTCGGCATTCTCAATCCGGCGGCTCCGGTCTATCGGCTCAAACAAGTTCACGGCAATACGGTTCTCAGTACGGATCGACTGATGCCGGATGCGCCGGAAATGGCGGTGGAAACTTCCCCGGTTGGCAAATCTCGACCGGAAGGGGACGGTTTGTTGACGACGGAAGCGGGACAGTCGGTATGGGTTTGTACGGCGGATTGCGCTCCGGTTCTGATTGCGGACGAGCGCACGGGCCAGGTGGCGGCAGTCCATGCGGGATGGCGCGGGACTGCCGCCGAAATCGTGCCGGAGGCGATTGTTAAGTTCCAACGTCAAGGGAGTGAGTTGCACCATTTACGGTTGGCGATCGGTCCGGCGATCGCGGGAGAAGTCTACCAAGTTTCGGAGGAGGTCGCCGCTCAAGTTTGCGCGACGATTGTCAATACAATTCCGGAAAATTTTTCTCTAGATGCGATTTACCAATTACCGCAACCGCCGATTTTAGAAGATCCCCAACCGGAACGGGTACGTCTGGACGTGCGCCGAGCGATCGCCTTGCAGGTGGAACAACTCGGCGTCCCGGCGGCCCATGTGGCGATCGCCCCCCACTGTACTTACCAAGAACCGGAAAAGTTTTTTTCTTATCGCCGCGACGGACAGAAAAAGGTTCAATGGTCGGCGATTGTCAGCCAGGGGAAAGATTAAGGAGACCGACTGGCGCGATCGACAAGCTTTAATCTCTTCCTTACCGTGGCGATCGCGCCGCTCCTAAGCAGATCGCCGTGAATTTCTCTATCTTAAGTGGTAAGGAAGATCGCGAAGCCATCAAATTTTAGCTGGAAGCAAGGAGCGTCAGATGCTGCTCTCGTTCGACGCTCGATCTCAAATCATCTATTCGAGGAGCAACGCCGATCTGCTTCAATGGGTTGCTAGGCTTGAAGGGAAGAGTGCTCTAGATCGCGATCGGCAATCCGGTTCGAGACCACTAGACATCTTTTGTACAAAATCGGATTTCAGTAAGCCGATCCGAACCGCCAAGTTGGGCGATCGCCGATCCTCAATAACAACCCCCGTCGCTATTGTTACTATTTGTCAAGCGAGGCTGAGGGTTGAGCCATAGAGAGGACTTGTAAAGTTCGACCTGGCTAAGTTAGTTTGAATAAGAGGTGAATAAAAATCCGATGAGCGAGTACAGTTGCTACGAACAGCTTGGTTTAAAAGAAGATGCCTCGTTTGAGGAAATACAAGACGCTCGCGATCGCCTGATGGAAGAACACAGTGGCGATCCCAAACGGGTTGAAAGCATCGAAGCGGCTTATGACGAAATTCTGATGCTCCGACTCAAACAGCGTCAAGAAGGGAAAATCAAGGTTCCTGAAGGGATTCGGTTTCCAGAAAAAACGACGACTATCCCGACGAAAATCCCGACGCCACCGACCCAAGAAGCTCCGGCTTGGTTGCAAAATCTCCTCGATACGCCTTCGCAGCCCGATATCCTCTGGCCGGGTGGGATTTTTCTCGGCTTGAGTGCGCTGACGTTATTTCAACCCAGTTCGGCACCTCTGGCGTTAGCTGTTGGTGTCGGATTTAGTCTTTATTTTCTCAATCGCAAGGAAAATAAGTTCGGTCGTGCGGTCACCATTGCGGTCATTTCGCTGACGTTGGGTTTAGTTCTGGGAACTCCGTTGGGTAATTTATTGCATGGTTCGATGGGGGTGCTGCTCTCCCCGGATGCGATCGCCGCCGGATTTACGTTCTTTGCGATGTGGTTGGCAACTAGCTTTTTACGTTGATTTTGCATTATCTCAATCGCCGTTAGGGCGATTTCTTCCCTTTCAAATGCCTTAAAATAGTGCGCCACTCATAGCAACTCCATTAAAAAGGGTAGAGATCTTCCAATCTCTACCCTTTCGATCGTTTAATCTTTGCAGCTTTCGCCAAGGGGGCGATCGCCCGGATTACGACTCCGCCGTTTGGGGCATCAATTCGCGATTTTCTTCTTTCGGTCCGACTTGGACTTTCCCTTCTTCGTCTACATCGACTAAAGCGGTTTCGCCTTCTTGAATCCGACCGGAAAGAATTTCCTCGGCGAGGCTATCTTCTAACAGCCGCATGATCGCACGACGTAACGGACGCGCGCCGTAGCTGGGATTGTACCCTTCTTCGACCAACCGATTTTTGAACCCTTCGGTAACTTCCAAAGTAATCCCTTTCTCGGTCAGTCGCGAGAAGACCTCGCGCAACATAATTTCGGCGATCTCTTTGACTTCCTCTTTGTTCAACTGGCGGAAGACGATGATCTCGTCGAGACGATTGAGAAATTCCGGACGGAAATATTGCTTGAGTTCTTCGTTGACCAGGTTGCGAATGCGGTTGTATTGCGCGTCCGCTTGGTCTTCGGCAAACTCGAAGCCCAAACCGCCGCCACCTTTCTCGATCACTTTCGACCCGATGTTCGAGGTCATAATCAATAAGGTGTTCTTGAAGTCCACCGTGCGACCTTTGGCGTCGGTGAGGCGTCCGTCTTCGAGAATTTGCAGCAACATGTTGAACACGTCGGGGTGCGCTTTCTCGATTTCGTCGAACAACACGACGGTGTAGGGACGGCGCCGGACGGCTTCGGTGAGTTGACCGCCTTCGTTATAACCGACGTAACCCGGAGGAGACCCGATCAATTTGGACACCGTGTGGCGTTCCATGTATTCGGACATATCCAGGCGAATCATCGCTTCTTCAGAACCGAAGAAGTAGGAGGCGAGGGCTTTGGTCAGCTCGGTTTTCCCGACCCCGGTCGGGCCGGAGAAGATGAAGCTGGCGATCGGACGGTTGGGGTTTTTCAAGCCGACTCGGGCGCGACGGATGGCGCGGGAAACGGCTTTGACGGCTTCTTCCTGTCCGATCAGGCGCTGGTGCAAGGTGTCTTCCATGTGCAGCAGCTTTTCGGATTCGGATTCGGTGAGTTTGTTGACGGGGACTCCGGTCCAACTGGCGACGATCTGGGCGATGTCTTCTTCGGTGACCATCGGGGAGAGATCGGCGCTGCCGTCGGTTTTTTTGCTGCTGGCGATCGCCCGAATTTGGGATTTGATTTCCATTTCGCGATCGCGCAGTTCCCCGGCGCGATCGAAGTCTTGCGATCGCACGGCGTCGTCTTTCTCTTTCAACACCTGGCGCAACTCTTTATCGAGTTCTTTCGCCGCAGGCGGTAATTGCGAGTTGATCAGGCGCACTCGGGATCCGGCTTCGTCGATCAAGTCGATCGCCTTGTCCGGTAAGTAGCGATCGCTGATGTAGCGATCGGACAGTTTCGCCGCCGCTTCTAACGCTTCGTCGGCAATTTTTAATTTATGGTGTTGTTCGTAGCGATCGCGCAGTCCGAACAGGATCTCGATCGTTTCTTCCACGCTCGGTTCGCCGACCATCACGGGCTGGAAGCGCCGTTCTAAGGCCGCATCGCGCTCGATATGCTTGCGATATTCGTCCAAGGTGGTCGCGCCGATGCACTGCAGTTCCCCGCGTGCGAGGGCAGGTTTGAGAATGTTCGCCGCGTCGATCGCCCCTTCTGCGGCCCCGGCGCCGATCAGGGTATGCACCTCGTCAATCACTAAAATCACGTTCCGCGCCGAGCGGATTTCGTCCATGATTTTCTTGAGGCGCTCTTCAAATTCCCCGCGATATTTCGTTCCGGCGACGAGTAAGCCGATATCTAAGGTGACGACCCGCTTATCTTCTAAAATATCCGGCACGTCGTTGTTGGCAATCCGTTGGGCCAGCCCTTCGGCGATCGCCGTTTTACCGACCCCCGGTTCCCCGATCAACACCGGATTATTCTTAGTACGCCGTCCGAGAATCTGAATCACCCGCTCGATTTCTTTCTGACGCCCGACGACCGGGTCTAATTTGCCTTCGGCGGCCATCTGGGTCAAGTTTGCCCCAAATTCGTCGAGGGTCGGGGTTTTCGTCCGGGCATTGCTCGATCCGGCGGTCACTTCCGCCGTTTCTCCCAACATCCGAATCACTTGGGTGCGGACTTTAGACAGATCGACGCCCAAGTTTTCTAAAACCCGCGCCGCAACGCCTTCACCTTCCCGAATCAATCCCAGCAGCAGGTGTTCCGTGCCGATGTAATTGTGACCGAGTTGACGCGCTTCTTCTAAAGATAGCTCCAGAACGCGCTTGGCCCGGGGTGTGAAGGGAATTTCTACCGCGACAAACCCCGAACCCCGACCGATGATCTTTTCGACCTCAATTCGGGCATCTTTGAGGTTGACCCCCATCGACTTGAGAACTTTGGCGGCAACGCCCGTTCCTTCTCCGATAAGACCCAAGAGGATCTGCTCCGTTCCGACAAAATTATGTCCCAGGCGACGGGCTTCCTCCTGGGCCAGCATGATCACTTTAATGGCTTTTTCTGTGAAGCGTTCAAACATGGTTTATTCCCAATACCGACACATTTGGCGCGTACAAACTCCCCTTCTGGGTATTGTGAGGAAGCACCGCCTCCGCTAAAATCATCCCTTGGGGTTTTTGAGAAAGTATGAGATTCGATTCGATGTTAATTTTGCGATCCTCTGTTTCTCTCGTCCCCACTTTTGCTTTTGAGTCACCCCCTGAAGTTTAAGTTTCAAGTCCCGACTCTAGAGCTTCGGCTAGTTCTTCGCTCTGGAGTGCAGAACTCAGAACTCGGGTCAAACGGGTTATCTGTTATGGCTCCTAGAAGCCTCTGTTATTAGGCACGGGGCTTATAACCTGTTCCCTTCTGGTACTTTGCCCTTTAGCATAGCAAAACTCTCGGTTTTCGTGCCACCAGTTGCGTTTTTAGGTTGGGGCTCTTGAAGGTTGCGAACGGGGTGGGATCGTCGCCCTTGGACTTTTGGGAAAGCTATCGCTTTTGAGACAATGGGAGAATGGCTCGATTGTTGGCGAAGATTGAGATTTTTTAGCCAAAACCACTAAAATCGGTATGTTGGGTTACAGACAGCGATTCCGATCGCGGGTAAATCTGGGGTCGATTTTGACTGGGTGGCGATCGCCGTCGCTCGATTTCTAGAGATTTGCCAAATTTTAACTCAAAAAACTATGGTGGCGATCGACTCGCGGGATTCCTTCTGAGGAGATAAATCTAGAAAGATCGTCTTTGGTTTTTTGGCGATCGCCATTTTCACGTTGACAAAACGATGATTTTTGTAGGCGTTTTTAAAATAAGATTCGTTATTCTAAACCCTCATCTTTTCTAAAGTCAAACCCCAATCTCCAGCCTTTTAAAGTTTCTTTTGCCTTTTAAACAAGAGCGATCGCCCATTTCTAAGACTATGCAAAAACTCAAATCCTATGCAAAAACTCAAATCGATCGCCTGTACCCTGACGTTACTCTTATCCGCCTGTACCGCCGGGACGACGCCCTCCCAGCCAACCGCCACTCCAACACCAGAGACTCCAACACTAGAGACTACTCCACCCTCGCCGTCCGTTCCCGCCTCAACTTACAATAGCGCCGATCGCCGGGCGAATAATCCCGCCAATCCCGCCACGACGGCTCAACGGTCTCCCATTCCCAACCCCGTTTTTGAACCAATTTTACCGGAACTCAAACAACAGGCAGGGATTCCGGTCCTTTTACCCGATTATCTCTTCGGTGGCGACGGCGCCAGTGAGGTTTACGCCATTCTAGAAACTGCCAATCCATCTCAATATCGGGTGATGTTGGCCTTCACCCCCGATTGTACTGGGGGAACGGCGTGCCGTCTCGGAGAAGTTACCGGAGAGCAGCTCACTCCAGACCTCCCCCCTTTAGAAGGCAAAACCGTTCCCCTCGATAACGGGATCTCCGGTTATTTTGTCGATGCGGTCTGTGCGGCGAACTGTTCCGATGCCACCCTGTCTTGGGAGCAAAGCGGGGGACGCTATACGGTGGGCATTAAGGCGGGAAAACCCGAAAACCTCGTAAAAATGGCCAATTCGGCGATCGCTGCCGGACCGTTTTAGGCCCCGCATCGGGGTGCGTTTTCGTGGGAAACGCTCTCTTTGTAAAGATTTGTTAAGAGGGGTGTGGGGTTTCACCCTTCCTGGGGTTATACTGGGGTGAGTAGATGCACCCTGATGGCAACGCCCACCTCGTGGGCGTTTTTTTTTGGCTTGTTGGAGGGCGATCGCAGGGGACCTGGGGACGGGGGAAAGGGGAAAAATGCAGATGAAAATTTAAAATAGAGAAACTCGTTCCCAAAATTGTCCGACGATGCCACAACAGCCAACTCCCGATCGCCCGTCTTCCCGGAACTCTGTTTTATCCAACGTTCTCGGCGGTTTTGGATTGATTGCAGGGGCGACTTATCCGGTTCGGGCGATCGCCACCTTCATCCACAATCCCAAATTACGACCGTACGTCTCGATCCCGATCGCGGTCAATGTCGTGGTCGGGATTGCCTTGTACGTGGGATTATTGCTACCGGGATTAAATGGGATTGACGCGACGATCGCCCGGGTCGGAACGTATTTAGAGGCGTTCGTCGCCCGTCTACCCGCATGGTTGGGCTTTCTCAACGCGATCGACAATCTTCTAGGCTGGGGATTGCGGCTGGTTTTAGTGGGATTGTTACTCGTGGCGATCGGCTTGTTGCTGGTTCAATTTGGAGCTATTCTGGGGGCGCCGTGGTACGGGCAACTCTCCGAACAGTTGGAACTGTTACGCAATGGCAAACTCCCGATCGCCGAACCGATGACCCTCAAGACGATCGCCCGCGATATTTGGCGGGCATTGATGTTTGAAATCAAAAAACTGGTTTTTGCGGCAGGATTCGCCTTAATATTGCTCTTATTCAATGGAGTTCCTTTAATTGGAACGATCGCCGCCAGTGTGGGAGGAATTGCGATCGCGGCGACGATCGTTTGCTTGGACTTCCTCGACGCCCCTTTAGAACGGCGCCGCCTGCGTTTTCGCCGAAAATTAGGCATTGTCTTCGGTCACCTTCCGGCGAGTGGGTCGTTTGCGTTGGTCTGTTTGGTGATGATTAGCATTCCGATGCTCAATTTACTTGCGGTTCCGGTTTGCGTGGCGGCGGGAACGCTGTTTTTTTGCGATCGCGTTTGGCCGAAATTTGGGGAAGAGGTGAGGGAGTAGATCGAATCGTAAATATAACAATTTAAATATAAATACTTTATGAATACTTTCAATAAAAATGCGTAGGGGCGAAACGTTTTTCGTCTCTACAAGATCTACGCATCGTCCAGAAATTCAGTCATCGATAGCAATTACATAAAATTGCGTAGAATAAATATATAAATCACGGACGATCGAGTTCCCCCTCGACGCCCTCGAAATGGGGACGATCGCCCCCAAAGGTGAGAAATTACGCGACTCCAAAGCCCAATTCTATTATACTTTTATCCGAGCGAATTCAAATGGGATCGGGTCGAAAAGAGGCGATCGCGTCGGGGGAATCGTCCGCATCTTCAGAATTGAACGTCGAAGCTTCAGAACTGCTCAGTTGCCAGGCAGACGAGCGCGGGATCGGGCGATTTTTGCGAGTTGAGAGTAAATAAACCATCATGTCCCCTTTTCCCTTAATCCGGATCGGACCGCGCTCCTCGAAATCGTAGGCGTGGCGCAAGCGTTCGTAAGTGGTCGGCGAGACCTGAATCCGTCCGGGAACGCCGTGAGACTCCATGCGGCTGGCAGTATTGACCGTATCGCCCCAGAGGTCGTAAATAAATTTATTGGTGCCGATCACTCCGGCGACGACGGGCCCGGTATGAATACCGATCCGCATGGAAAACGATTCGCGGTCTTGGCTGTCAAACTGTTCGATTTCTTCGAGCATGGCGATCGCCATTCGGGCGATCGCTTCGGCGTGGTCGGTACGGGGAACGGGTAGCCCGCCGACGACCATATACGCATCGCCAATCGTTTTAATTTTTTCCAACCCGTATTCCGAGGCGAGGCGGTCGAAGGCACTGAAAATGCGATTGAGGATTTTGACTAATTCCGGAGGAGAGACCCGGGACGCCAAGCGGGTAAAGCCGACGATATCGGCAAATAAGACGGTGACTTCCGGAAAACTATCGGCGATCGTATTTTCATTTTGCTTGAGGCGATCGGCGATCGCCTTGGGTAAAACGTTGAGCAACAAACGCTCGGATTTCGCCTGTTCCGCTTCCAACTGTCGAAACGCCTGCCGTAATTGTTCGGCTTTGAGGGCACGTTCGCGAGCGAGTCGTTCGATTTGCGCCGTGCGACTCAAGGAAGTCAACAAATAGGTCACCGGGATATGAGTCCAGAGTAAGCCGACAATTAACGTCGCCCAAGAACGCCAATGACGACGTTTCGCTTGAAATTCTTCCGTGGGAATGGCGTACACGGACCAATGGCGATTCGCAATTTCAATTTGGCGCCGGGTCACTCCCTGGGTGAGGGAAATACCGGAAGCAGTGGAGACCGATGCTTCCGATTTCGATACGGTGTCGATGGGACAAGCGATCGTGGTGGCGGTGGATTCGGGGAGTTGGGGAAGGGTTTCGTAACTGGCTAATAAGGTTTTAGCAGGTTGGGTAGCTGCGGTTCCGGCGGCGGTCTGCACGGTTTCGTCGCACAGGTAGAGGTTGATGAGGCTGACGCCGCGATCGGCTCCGGAGACTTCAAAAATATCATTGAGGGTGAACAGTCCGAGGATATAACCTTGGAGGCGATCGTGGCGATCGTCGCCGAGGGCTAATCCCGGTTCTTCCTCTACGGGTGCGTACACGGGAACGATCGCCAAGACCCCCTGTTGGGTCTCGCCGTCGGGATTCCACTCCAATTTTCCCGTCACTACCATTTCCCCGGTGTGGGCCGCATGATTTAAAGCGACTTGATACAGTGGATGGGAGGTCAGATTAAATCCGAGCGCCCCTTCGTTTCCTGCTTCCGGAACGATATAGTGCAGGGGATAGTACTCGGAGCTGGGTTGGGCGCGTATGTAGTCCCCGGCTAGGTTTTTTTGGTGAATTTCAAAGTTGCGATCGCGGGTGAATTGGTTGTCGTACTCGAATAGTTCTCGTTCTTCGTCGCCGACCCGAGGAGCCCAAGCTAAGAGTCGAATTGTGGGATGTTCTTTCATCGAACGGTGGACGAATTGACCAAAAGCTTGCTCTGGCGGAACCCCGGACGCATCAAAGAAATCTCCGAGGGTACGGATGACTTCTAAATCTTCGTCGGCATGTTGTTGGAGCCGTCCGGCAATGATATCCGATGCACGGTTGAATTCGTAGTCTCGGCGTCTCTGTTCCCAATGCCAGACGAAGATAAAAGCCCCGACTGAGAAGCCAACGCCTACGATAAAAATGGCGTTGCATAATAGAGAATGATTTAAGTGAATGCTGGAATCTGATGGTGCTTGAGATAGTAGATGAGTAACCGGACTGAGGTGGTTAACATTTCGACCGATTTGGAATAACACAACGTTTTACGATGCAATCGAGCTAAGTAATGGCGTAGTCGGCAGTTCTCCCCTTCAACCCGTGTCATCGCTGTTTTACTGACTAGATGATCGGCCTCTTCAATCACACAAGGATATACTGGATAGCCATCAGTGATGTACAGAAAACAAGCCCAGCCCATCACCATCTCCCATAAGGGTTTAAAAGTCTCTAGGGCGTGGTCTCCCACCACGAACTTGAGGATGCCAGGCTGTTTGGTGTTGACGACCGTCCACAACCAAATCTTGTTTTTTTTGACCCACAAAGGTTTCCAGTTCATCCAGTTGAGCCGTTTCAGGGATCTCGTAATTCTCCTCGGGAATCGCTGCCGCCGCTTGGCGCACCCAGTTGATCACACTATTATGGTTGATGCCACTCACTCGCTCGATTGCTCTAAAACCCATGCCATTGAGTGACATGCTTACACACAGGGCTTTGACCTCTGGAGTGTAGCCTTGGTGCGGATTGTCTCGGAACTGGCGACGACAATCTCGGCACAGGTAGCTTTGTTTGCCATTGCGATGACCATTCTTCACTATGTGGTCACTAGCACAATAAGGACAGTTCATGATGCTTCCCTCAACGCTTCATCATTCTCTATTATGCAACGCCATAAAAATGATGGCAGCAGGGAGGTAACGAATCCAGGGTAAATGGTATTTTTCTGGCATAATTGCCTCTTAACAATCGGCTTCCCAGTGGGCCCTTGGCTTTTGTACAGCACTAAAACCCGTGGATTGGGAGATTCTGTTAATGCCACCCCGGTCAAATGACTCGACGTTCGAGAACAGATGCAGTTCTTTATTAATTATCTATCACAGCCCCCTGGGTGCCTAAAAATTTGGCTCGCGATCGGGGATTGTTCTATGATTTCTGACGCTACTCGGTATTCGGAGGTCTTTCATCAACTATTCACTCAACCCGTGATGTTCCAGGGTTCCTGAGACGCTATCGATACTCGTGGGTTCGATTTAGATCGGGGAACGGCGTTCGCGCTCATCGTCTCCAAAGGAGAATCGCGCGCTCCAGGAATGGCGGATTCGGGCGCTTGTCGGCGGTGGCTACAGTCGGAGGATTGCGGCAGGGGTAGGGGTTGAGAAGCGATCGGAGCGCACTGGGGCGGTTTGTGGCTGGCAGGCGGGGTGTGGGTCGAGGGGCGATCGCCTCTGGGGGACGAGGCGATCGCCCGTGTAGGAAAGATTAGCGGCGGCGTTGTTGCAATTTGCGGTAAACGTCGCGCAAATCGACTTGGTGATGGGCGAGGGCAACCATTGCATGGTAGATCCAGTCGGCGACTTCTCCGGCGATCTGTTCGGGGTCGTCGTCTTTAAACGCCATCACAACTTCGGCGGTTTCTTCGCCGAGTTTTTTGAGGATTTTGTTATCTCCGGCGGCGAGGAGTTGGGCGGTGTAGGAGCCTTCCGTAGGACGATCGCGGCGATCGCAGATAATTTCAAAGACTTGGGAGAGGGTATCGGCGGGAGGGGGCTGGATCTGGCCGTCAATTTGGTGGAAACAGCTTCGTTCTCCGGTGTGACAGGCAATATCGCCGATCTGCTCGATCCCGACGAGCAAGCAGTCGCTATCGCAGTCGTAGCGCAGCGATCGCACTTTTTGCAAGTGACCGGAGGTGGCGCCTTTATGCCAGAGTTCTTGGCGGGATCGACTCCAGTACCAGCATTCTCCAGTTTCGAGGGTTTTTTGTAAGGAATCTCGGTTCATCCACGCCATCATCAAAACGGTACCGTCGAGGTAGTCTTGGGCGATCGCCGGGACGAGTCCTTGGTCGTTATAACGAATGCGATCGAGGGGAATCGATTGTTGCACGGTAGTTAGGGGTTGAGTTGGAAATGCGAACATCTAGGTAAATTTTACCGCTTTAATTTTCTCGCTCCACGCCTGTCCGAAATGTTGGATTTCTAAAAAGTTGGCATTGGACGCGGCGGGCTTGTACACTCTGAAAGTCCGCGCGATTCCCAAGGTCGCCGCACTTTCGAGCGGACCGAAGAAGCGGGAGTCGCCATCGAGAAAGTAGTCCCGGCTCGCCCAATCCGCCATTTGTCTGTGATTGAGAAAAAAACATCCCGAATGAGGATTTTCGGCACGATTGATGATAATTTGTTGTCCCATTACATTTCCGGCAATGGTTAAATTATCGGAGAAGTAATGAGCAAAGTTATCTCTTTTACCCGTTTTAAATTCGAGTTCGGGATCGATGTAAATTTTCTTAATTTCTGGATGGTTGACAATTTCAAAGCGATTGGGATGCAACACGGCGCGATCGCCGATATAGTGATTGAACCACCCCAGCTTTACGAACCACTCCGGATCGGACAAAATTAGATCGTCTTCTAAATAGCAATAATAATCGTACTGCCCGAGATGTTCTCGCAACAGTGCATGACATTCAAATCCTACTAACATCGGGTGGCAATTGACCTCGTGATGTTGGTAAGACCAGGAGGGGATCGGGAGGCGATCGAGTAAATGCAAGCCTTGCGTGGTACAGATAATGACTTGAATGAGAACCGATCGCCCTTGATTGGCAGGTAAAGTATAAAGGCGATCGCGATATTCAAAACAAAATTGTGCTTTGTGGTTGAACAAACTGTGCAGCGATCGCAAACATTGAGTCAGCGCTTTAATTCTCGGTTGGGGATCCGGACTGAGCGATCCATAATTCCCCCCACCATTGGGATCGAAAACATGGGGGATCGTGACTAAAATACGCATCTTTGATAAAATCTTGAAAATTTAAAATCCGCGATCGAACTCGACGAATGTTTTGCAAAATCCCTCAAGGCGATCGCCTCGAAATTTAACCTTAATTAAGATTGACGATAAAAATTTTCTCAATACCCTGTACAATTAACATCCGAACCGTCGGACTGGTCTGTCCCTTGAAATGAATTTTCTTTCAAGTTAAATTTCTTCTCGAATTACACCGAGCCAGCCTCCAATTATAACCGCGATCGTTGTCTGAAATCAACGACCAGTCCCCATCTAACACCTCACCGTACAACCATTGCCATACAACAAAGGAGAGAAATTTGGTGACCAGCACTTTCAAAACCACCAAATCTGAAGAAATCTTTGCCGCCGCCCAAAAACTAATGCCAGGGGGCGTCAGCTCTCCCGTTCGCGCCTTTAAATCCGTCGGCGGACAACCTATCGTCTTCGATAGAGTCCAAGGCGCCTACGTCTGGGATGTCGATGACAACCAATACATCGATTACGTCGGCACCTGGGGACCCGCCATCTGCGGTCACAGCCATCCCGAAGTCATCGCCGCCCTCAAAGAAACCCTCGACAAAGGCACCAGCTTCGGCGCCCCGTGCTATCACGAAAACGTTCTCGCCGAAATGGTCATCGATGCCGTCCCCAGCATCGAAATGGTCCGCTTCGTCAACTCCGGAACCGAAGCCTGTATGGCAGTATTGCGCCTCATGCGCGCCTTCACCGGACGCGACAAAGTCATTAAATTCCAAGGCTGCTACCACGGTCACGGCGACATGTTCCTCGTCCAAGCCGGGTCCGGCGTCGCCACCCTCGGTCTGCCCGACTCCCCCGGAGTTCCCAAATCCGTCACCAGCAACACCCTCGCCGCCCCCTACAACGACCTCGAAGCCGTCAAAGCCCTGTTTGCCGACAATCCCGACCAAATTGCCGGAGTCATCCTCGAACCCGTCGTCGGCAATGCAGGCTTTATTCCCCCCGATGCGGGCTTCCTCGAAGGCTTGCGCGAAATTACCAAAGACAACGGCGCCCTACTCGTCTTCGACGAAGTGATGACCGGATTTCGGATTTCCTACGGCGGCGCCCAAGAAAAATTCGGCGTCACTCCCGATTTAACCACCTTGGGGAAAGTCATTGGCGGCGGCTTGCCCGTCGGCGCCTACGGCGGACGCCGGGACATCATGGAAATGGTCGCCCCCTCCGGTCCGATGTACCAAGCGGGAACTCTTTCCGGTAACCCCTTGGCGATGACCGCCGGGATTAAAACCTTGGAACTGCTCAACAAGCCCGGGTCTTACGAGTATCTCGACAAAATCACCAAAATGTTAGTAGACGGGTTACTCGATATTGCCAAAGAAACCGGACACGAAGTTTGCGGCGGTCAAATCAGCGCCATGTTCGGTCTGTTCTTCACCCCCGGTCCGGTGCACAGCTACGAAGATGCGAAAAAGTGCGATACCAACAAGTTCAGCCGTTGGCATCGCGGAATGTTAGAACGCGGTGTTTATTTGGCTCCGTCTCAGTTTGAAGCGGGCTTTACCTCGTTGGCGCATACGGAAGAGGACATCAAGCGGACTCTGGATGCGGCTCGCGAAGTAATGGCGAGTTTGTAAACTGGAATTGAGTTCGATCTATTGCGAGATACTGGCAATCGCCAACAAATATCTCGTAACAGATATCAACCCGCGATGGTGGCGGGCATCTTGCCCGCCCCACCTTGAATGCAATCATTGAATGCAATCATTACAAAAGTCAAGTAGCACTAACTTTAACAATGGGAGCGGGAATTCCCCGATTCTACCGAAGGTGAATCGTGGGATGAAAGCGACTCTTCGGCAAATCAGTGATAATCTTATCATCTGGCTATATTGGCGATAATGTTCAAGGCGTACAAATACCGCATCTATCCAACCCACAAGCAACAAGCGACTTTAGCCAAGAGCTTTGGTTGCTGTCGTTGGTATTGGAACTATGCGTTAAATTTGTGCCAAGAGACTTATCGAGCGACCGGAAAAGGTTTATCAAGGGGTTATCTTCAGGGATTATTACCTGCCCTCAAAAAGGAATACCCTTGGCTTAAAGAAGATGTCTATTCCCAATGCTTGCAAGTCGTGGCGTTGAACTTATCAACCGCTTATCGAAACTTCTTTGAGAAACGGGCAAAATTACCCCGATTTAAATCCAAGCAGGGAAGGCAATCTATCAGTTATCCTCAAAATGTTAAGTTTGAGGGAAATTACATCAAACTGCCTAAAGTTGGGTTAGTGCGTTGTCGTCAGCATCGAAGTTTTGAGGGAAAAATCAAAACTGTAACCCTCTCCAAAAATCCAGATGGTAAATATTATGTTTCAGTTTTGGTGGAGGGTAGAGAAGAACCTCCCTTTCCCTCAACTGAAGGAAAAGCAATTGGCATTGATTTAGGGCTGACCGATTTTGCAATTACCAGTGAGGGGTCGAAATATAATAATCCCAAGCATTTTGATAAACACGCGCGAAACCTAAAAAGAAAACAGCAAAAACACGCTCGAAAAAGGAAAGGTAGCAACAACCGCAATAAATCGCGGGTAAAAGTTGCTAAGATTCACGCCAAAATAAGTCGCTGTCGTGAAGATTTTCTCCACAAGCTATCCCGTAAGATAGTGAACGAAAACCAAGTGATTGTGGTCGAGAATCTCAACGTCAAAGGCATGGTTCGCAATCACCAACTCGCCAAAGCGATTAGTGATGTCGGTTGGGGGATGTTTTGTACGATGTTAAAGTACAAGGCTGAATCAGAAGGAAAAGTGTATCTAGAAGTCGATCGATTTTTTCCTTCTTCTAAAACTTGCCATGCATGTCTCAATCAAATCAAAAGCTTGTCTCTTGATGTAAGAAGTTGGACTTGCGAACATTGCCAAACTCGTCATGACAGGGATATCAATGCCGCCATTAATCTCAAAAATGAAGGCTTACGGATATTAGAGTTAGGAACTCGCTCTACTGCCCTTGGAGGGGATGTAAGACGAGGTGGTAGAACTTCAGTTCTATCTAGCGCAGTCCCCAGTGAAGAGGGAAGCCGCTATTGTAATCTTTGATTCAATAGCGGTAGTTCACTTGTTGCTCGAGAACCTGTAAAGGATAGGCAAAGCTAAAGCCGTCAATGGTGTCCCCTTCGGTTTCTGAGCTGGCGGCGGCTTGTTGGTTGCTGATGCGGACGACTAGACCGACAACTTTGTCATCATAAATTAGGGGACTGCCGGAGTTGCCGACGGCGAGATTGGTGCCGCCAATGAGCAAGTTTTGTTGGTCTGAGTTGGGGGTGATGTTGGCAATATAGCCCCGTTGCCATGTCCAGGGAGTCCCGGTTGAGGGATGACCGACGATCCGAACGTCGGCATCCATGGGGACTGGCGAACGGGCTAGGGGTAAGGGTTGGATGTCTTCGGGGAGGTTGCGGACTTCTAAGATGGCTAGGTCGAGAAGGTCGGTGGGAGAGGTGATATGACGAATTTGGGCGTCAAAGCGCAATCGTTGTTCGGGGGGGTTTTGGCTGTAGAGTTCGATTTGAATGGAGTCACTGGGGCGTTGGTTGTCATCGGAGACGACATGACGATTGGTGGCGATGAGGGTCGTGTCTCCGTCCCGTTGAATGACCCATCCTGTTCCATATTTGGCTCCGGTGGGAGTTGCGGTGATGATGAGGACAACAGCCCGTTGTTGGGGTAAGCGGGGGTTTTCGTCTAGGCTGGGGAGACGTTCTGTGCGTTGGGGAGGAAGAGGATTGCTGCGTAGGGCGAGGAGACGTTGGGCTTCTGCTAGGTTGGTTCGGGCTTGGGGAAATTCTGGGTCAATTTGAATGGCGGCTTGGTATTGGCTGATGGCTTCTTCGAGTTTTCCTTGTTGTTGTAGGGCGTAGCCGAGTGCATTATGGGCAAGGGTGTGGGTGGTGCTGGGTGTAGCCCTTGTGTTGTCAGGGAGTCTGAGGGCGGTGCGGTAGGCAGAGATGGCTTCCTCTAGTTTTCCTTGTTGTTGTAGGGCAATTCCGAGATTGTTGTAAGCATCAGCATACTGGGGATTGAGTTCGATCGCCCTTCCGTAGGCAGAGATGGCTTCCTCTAGTTTTCCTTGGTCTTTCAGGGCATTTCCGAGATTGTTGTAAGCTATAGCAGACTGGGGATTGAGTTCGATCGCCCTTCCGTAGGCAGAGATGGCTTCCTCTAGTTTTCCTTGGTTTCTCAGGGCATTTCCGAGATTGTTGTAAGCTATAGCAGACTGGGGATTGAGTTCGATCGCCCTTCCGTAGGCAGAGATGGCTTCCTCTAGTTTTCCTTGGTTTCTCAGGGCAATTCCGAGACCGATGTAAGCTATAGCATCCTGGGGATTGAGTTCGATCGCCCTTCCGTAGGCAGAGATGGCTTCCTCTAGTTTTCCTTGGTCTTTCAGGGCAATTCCGAGACCGATGTAAGCATCAGCATACTGGGGATTGAGTTCGATCGCCCTTCCGTAGGCAGAGATGGCTTCCTCTAGTTTTCCTTGGTTATACAGGGCAAGTCCGAGACCGACGTAAGCATCAGCATACTGGGGATTGAGTTCGATCGCCCTTCCGTAGGCAGAGATGGCTTCCTCTAGTTTTCCTTGGTTTCTCAGGGCAATTCCGAGACCGATGTAAGCATCAGCATTATTGGGATCGATCTCTAAAATGCGGCGCCAGGTCCGTTCGGCCTCTTCATATCTTCTCTCACTCTGGGCTGTATTTCCTCGCTCGAACAATTCATCAACTGACTGTGCGACCACTCCTTGAGGAATCAGGAGTAGAGACAAGGTCAACACCGATACTATCAGTGTGCGAGTGAGCATATCCGTAGACCTCCACCAAACTTGATTCTAGTATAGAGGCATTTTCAACAAAGGGGATTGTCCGATTAGGGGCGCTAGTCGTTCGCTCCTAAGACTGACAGATTTTTGATGAGTTCGCTAAACTCAATCTAAGAAACCCTATAGAGATGGTTGGTTTAAGACTTGTTCGGAGTTAAAGAGTATTACAGATACCCGTTTTCCGATAAAAATTCTGGTGTGATTTCTGGTGTGATTTCTGGTGTGATTTCTGTTGCGATTCCCGGTTGTTCGTCCTTCAGATTGTTACACGTGAGATTATTGATGAGAGAAAAACGATCTCCGTCAATTACTAACTTAGCGACGTATTTTCCGAGTAAGTCGGCTTCGAGATTGACATAACTGCCAATCTTCAGATATTGGAGATTTGTGTTATAGAATGTATGCGGGATGACGGCGACGGTAAACCATCGAGCATGGCGATCGCATTCGGCAACAGTCAGACTGACGCCGTTGACGGCGATACTTCCTTTGGGGACGATATAGGGAGCAATCTGGGCATTCCAGTTTTGTTCGGAACCACTCGGTAGGGTGAAGGTCATTTCCCAAGAACTGGCGGTTTTGACAGCTTTTTGGAGGCATCCGACGCCGTCGATATGGCCACTGACAAAATGACCTCCGAGTTTGCTACCGACTCTCAGAGCGCTTTCGAGATTCGCCGGGATGTCGGAGAGCAGCCCGAGAGTCGTGCGGCTGAGGGTTTCAGGGGAAACGATCGCGATAAACCCGTGGGCTAAAATTTCGACAACGGTCAGACAGGCGCCATCGACGGCTATGCTATCTCCGATTTCGAGATCGGTTAGGGTAGCGTCAGATACGAGATTAGAATAGGAGATTTTGACTTTTTCAGTTCCTACGAGCTGAATGGTTCCTAATGTCTGGATTAATCCGGTGAACACAGTATTTTGCGAAAATTTGCTAAGATTTTTACTGATAGGAGAGAGGATCGGGGAAAGTTGCTAGCAATTGACATTGACGGAGAGTCAATTTTTTTTACCATATTTTATGTTGAATTAGGGTAAAACCGAGTAAAGATGGAGGCATACTAGAATTACACAGAGGTGATTGGCCGCTAGGTTAATTAGAGACAGGTGAGTTATGTTTTTGTATATATTAAATTTTTTCTTAGTCGGATGTGATGCTCTTGATGGGAGACAGGTTGGCGCCCCTATTGGGTTGAGATCCTCTGAAGATCCTCCAATTGGTTTATGCCCACCTAGATTTTCTTTTTCTTTTTGCCTACCCTGTTGATAATGAGGCTGAGCCGATGATTGAGATGAAAGTGGCTGGAATTGCATTGGATGCAGCAACGCGCAGTCCAATTGTGTTGCTCAGAGATGCGGCAGATCGACGAGCGTTACCTATTTATATTGGACAAGACCAAGCCAAGTCAATTATAAGCGCTCTAGAAAATCATACTCCACCCAGGCCGCTCACCCACGATTTGATGGTAAATATTCTAGAAGAATGGGGATTGGAGTTAGATCGAGTGATCATTCACTCATTACAAGACAATACTTTTTATGCAGTTCTTAAACTTCGTCGTGGCGAGGAGAAAAAGGATATTGATGCTCGCCCAAGTGATGCGATTTCTTTGGCATTACGAACGAATAGTCCAATTTGGGTAATGGAAGAAGTCGTCGCGGATGCGTCGATTCCGGTGGACAGAGATGCGGACGAAGCGGAACGACAGGCTTTTCGAGATTTTATTGCCAATCTCAGACCGGAAGATTTCTCGGAACGGGGATCGTCGAGTAGTGGTGAAAATCAGTAGATTGCAAGGTTTAGATTAGGGCAGAACGAACAAATCAATTGCGGGAGCGATCGAGAAAACGGTCGATTTTGGGTTGTAGGGACACGGCAATGCCGTGTCCGTATGGAGGTTTGGCTATATATAGCCTTTCTCAATTAGTTTCAATTAGATGTATGACTCGGTAGAAAAACACTACAACTGTCAACCGTTTGCTATGCAATAGGCAAATTTGATTTGAACTCAATTTTAACTCAAATTGTTGTAAGTTAACGGAGACTGATGCAGTATCGTCGTTTTGGTCAAACTAATTTGTATTTGTCTGTTTTCTCGTTGGGAACGATGCGATATCTCGATTCCCAAGAAACAGCGACGGCCACGATTCGTTATGCCTTAGAAAAGGGAGTGAATCATTTAGAAACGGCTAGAGGTTATGGCAAAAGCGAAGTTTATCTCGGTACGGCTTTAACTGAGTTATTGGGAACTGGCGATCGCGGAATCTCCCGTGAAAATATTTATATTACGAGTAAACTGCCGAATTCTTTGAATGCATCCGAATTCGATCGCGCGATCGATGAATCCTTAGAACGGCTCCAAGTGGATTATCTCGACGGTCTCGCACTGCACGGACTCAATACCGAAGAACAATTTAACACTGTTGTTAGTAACGGTTGTATTGAAGTGGCGCAAAATGCCATTCAGGATGGCAGAATTCGACATTTAGGCTTTTCGACCCACGGATCTTTAGAGTTGATTCTTAAACTCATTGATACAGATTTATTTGAATTTGTCAGCTTGCATTATTATTATTTTTTTCAACGTCATGCAGCCGCGATCGCCCGTGCCTACGAACGAGATTTAGGGATTTTTATTATCTCTCCGGCGGATAAAGGGGGGCGACTTTATACGCCTCCTTCCGAACTTAAAGCGTTAACCGATCCCTTTTCTCCTTTAGAGTTAAACTATCGATTTCTCTTGAGCGATCCGAGAATTACAACTTTAAGTATAGGAGCTGCCAAACCGGAAGAATTGGACTGGCCCCTGAATTTTGGCGATCGTGTTGAGTCCCTAACGGCTGAAGAACGAGAAGTTTTGGCCGAACTGAAAAATCACGCCCGTTCGGTGTTGGGACCGACTCAATGCAGTCAGTGTTATGAATGTTTGCCCTGTCCGGAAAATATTCATATTCCCGAAGTTTTGCGACTGCGAAATTTAGCGGTTGCTTATCAGATGGTTGACTACGGTCAATATCGTTATCGTATGTTTGAAAATGCGGGTCATTGGTTTCCGGGAATGAAGGGAAATCGATGTACGGATTGCGGTGAATGTTTGCCACGATGTCCGGAGGAACTCGATATCCCGACGTTACTGCGAGATACTCACGACCGATTGAAGGGAAAAAGCGGTCGGCGACTGTGGGAATAGATCGATCGCCTGTAAGGAAACGGCAGTGCTGTTTCCCTACCCTCGATCTTTTTCATTATTTTTGAAACCTGGAATAATGCTCAATTTGCTAAAATCAAAGTAAACCTCGACTGGGTAAAAAATTGCTTAATTTTGAGATTTAAGGGGATCTCGGGTTATTTTTGAAGATGAATTTAGCCAAGAGCATGACTCTTTCAAAACTTAAATTACACAATATTCGCTTGCTCGATCGGTCAAATTCTCGGGTTTTTATTGTGTTTTTATTGTCGATCGCCAGTGGTTTGATTTTGAGTAGCGGAATGCGGGTGGCGCGATCGCAAACCTTGGAACACGATCGCCCAAAAGAACCGCATATTTTACCGGAATTTTCTGGAGATTTTTATCCGGGAAATTTGCCGACTAATGCGAATAGGCCACCGATTTTTCCTCCCTTAGATTTGAGTGCTTTAGAATCGGGAAAGGCTTCGGATTCTTCTATTATCCCGATTACGAGTAGTAATATTTCTCAAAGTGGACTGACGATTCCGAGTTTATGGTGGGCGAGAGAACAATTTGGCGGGAAATTACTTGAAAATTGGTTGGCTTATCCGGGGGAAAACGGAGGGGGAGGACGGGTGGATTTGGTGGTTAACCGACAGATTTGGAGTTTGAGAGACTATCTAGAACGATATCAATTTGTCAATCATTTCGGTCAGTCGGCGAAAGATTACGGTTACAATACACGAGTGTTTAACCGTCAAAAAAGATTGTTAGCGGCTTACACGTGCGATTTTACTGTGGAACCGATTGTTTGTAACTTATGGATGGATTCTTCTGGGTTGCAAAACCAGGTTAAATCTCTAAAGAATTAATCATTAACTCCTGCGGATCTCCTGCCAGAGGTTTAAATATTCCTGGAGGGATTGAGAAGGGAGAGGGGTTAAAAATTCACTTTTTTGGAACAGTTCGGGAGAGGGAAGTTGGACGGTGCGATCGCCATTTTCTAACAACACCGGGTCAAACATTTCGGGTGTGCTCAAGCGAGGGGAAGCGGCATCGCTGAGGATCGAAAGTTTACGGGCAATTTCGGGTTGCCAACAAAACTCAAGCCATTGTTTGACTTGAGGGGGTAAAGCGAGGGCATTGGAGGCTTCGACCGGGGCAGAATCGGCGGGTCGTACCCACAAATCCGCCCACAAAGCGGTTCCGGAAGCGGGGATAATGGCTTTAATTTGGCGGTTGCGTTTCGTCAGAGGCACGATATCGGTAGACCAACCGACGGCAATCCAGGTATCTCCGAGAATGAGGGGTTGCAGGTAGGTGTCGGAACTGTAGAATTTGACGGCAGCGTGAAGGGTTTGCAGTTCGTCGCGAAGGGAGGCGACGGTCTTTAATGATTGGGTATTGTAGGAATGGCCGAGTTTTTTAAGGGTGAGACCGATAATTTCTCGGGGTTGGTCGAGGAGGGAGAGGCGATCGCGTAATTGGGGATTCCACAGGTCGGACCAGTCCGTGGGGGTCCAACCGAGGGTTTTAAATTTATCGGCCCGATAGGCGATCGCGGTGGTTCCCCAACGGTAGGGAACGGCCCAAATGGATCCGTTGGGATCGAGTTCGCCGCGATCGTTGCGTTTGACAAGTTGTTGCCATTGCGGCGGGAGTGCGGACCATCCTTGCAGGTCACTGGCGTCGAGGGGTCGAATCAAGCCTTCTCGAATGGCTTGACTCAACCAATAGTCCCCCAAGGTGACGAGGTCGGGGATGTTGGTTTTTGGCGAGCGATCGCCGAAAAAGGGCAGATTTAAGCCTTTTTTGCGGTTAGGGGGGACAGGTTGGTGCCACTGACGCAATTGAGAATAGATTTCTTCAAGTTGGGCGATCGCGCTAAAGTCTAGGTTGAGGTCGCGGGATGTTTGTTTTTCAAAAGCATCGAGCAGTTGCGCGGGAATTGAAGATTTGAGCAACCGCACTTTGAGGGTCGCTTGGGTTTGACCGCCACAAGCGACGAGTAGTTGATGGAGTAGGAGACTGGTCGCAGCCAGAAGAAAAGATCGTCGATTCACCTCGATCGCTCGATTGGGTTTGGGGTCTGGGAGGAAGTTACAATGCTGGGCAACAGCCGCCGGAACGGGAGAGAGATCGCTCACAGAGGGGGAACACAGCTATTGACCCAGCCTCTTCGTAATTTTAACCGACCCGTTTTTCCAAATATTGGCCGATGGTCTGTTGTTCGCCCGCCCGGGAAATAATGGTTTGTCGGGTTCGGTAGCGATCGCCGATCAGTTTGAGTTCTTCCTCGAAGACGGAGCCATTATACTCGGTTCTCAGACACAAGGTTTGCGGATTGGGCAAGTAAAATCGAGCGGTAATCGGTTTGGGGGTTACGAAGGCGCGATCGCGGTAGAGGGTATTCCCGGCGGCGCCAAAGATGCTCGACCCGCGCGATTGTTTGCGGTTGGAGACGGAATTGCTACTTTCCCAGCGCACGAAAGTCCCGCAAATTAAAGCATGAGGATCGCTCAATTGATGGAGTTCGGCGAGTTTGACCAATTCTTCGCTACCGGGTTCGAGAAAGCGAACGGATATATCGCTGACCATTTCCGCGATCGGGCCGTCCGGTAAGGTGTAATAACGTCGCTCGGAATACCATTTTCCCTCGGATCGGCGGAAAAAATCGGCGATCGCCTGTTCTTGAGTGCTTTCTAACCTAGAAGTTTTCGATGGCATGGTAAATTCTCAACTTCAACGGGCAACGATAGGGTAGCAACGACGGCTTGGGGACTGATGTTGTTACGGTTACCGTTTTTAATATAACTTAATATTTTGACGGCGACCGAAGACGAACCGGACGGCGGGGGCGATCGTCTTTGCGCTTTGAGTAAAAATACTTTTCCCACGGAAATCCCCTGGTTTCCAGACGATCGCAAGTCAAATAAAGACGAGAACACCTCTAAGCAAGGGTGATTTGTCGATTTTCTAGCCGATAAGTTGATTCTGGGTGAATTTCACTCGCTCAGGCGAAAACCCAGCCGCGATCGAAGATAAATTTCACTATTTTTGTAGACAAGATTTCTTAAAAATTAAATAATCTAAAAATAATGCCGATCTCGTGGATTCCTTGCCTAAGATCTAAAAGAAAGCGGTTAGGGTAATGGGAACCTTGTATGGATTCACTACAAAAACAAGTGAGTGGTTTAACACGTAAAGTCGATGTTCTCTCCGAGGCGATCGAGCAACTGAGCGTCAAACTGGCCGACCTACTAGAGCAAAAAAGTCCGATTTCCCACCGGAGCGACCTTTTGAAGGAGGCCCGACGAGAAATTGACGTCGAATGCGAGCGGCTAGGCCCGAGCAATCGCTCGTCTTTAGAACACAAAGATATTTTGATAGAAAGCGACTATCGAGAGAGTTGCTTTCAAAACAGCGAAACTCAGTTAAGCCAAGAAATTCAAATTCAACGCCTCACGGCTCAATTAACGGCAGCTTATAACCGAATTGCGGCTCTAGAAGAACAACTTTTGGCTCAAAGAATCCATTAAGTAGAAATCGCTACGATTATCTCAATAATGGTCAATGCCACAAGATCCAAGCCTTCACAATCGTTCGATATTTTCAATGAGAAAACAGAGCGGACAACCCGCGATCGGGGGTCTAACGTCGTTGACCTCCCGATCGCGGGTTGTCTTCGTGAAGGGGTCTGCATCGCCCTCAAGTACGCAAATGTCGATCGCGATCGCCGAGGGCTTCAATTGCCGCCAAAAGCTGATTTTGAGTCCAATCGCCGTACAAATGGGCGGCGATCGCGCAGCCTCCGGCCCCCACCCCTTCCTTGACATAACCGCGTTCGTAAGCGCGCAGTTGGGGGTGACGGGAGCGGGCAAAACTGAGCTGAGACGCCAATAACGGCACCTCCCCCACCACCTCGGCGAGTCCCACCGTGTCCCCGCTCGGATCTTCCGCCACCCAACGAGTCGTACCGACGACCACTTGCTCGGGACGCCAATCGAGGGCGTAGCGACGGGCGATCGCCCGAGCGAGGGCATAAACCGCCAGCATTTGCGTTCCCCCGGCTAACAACACCCCTCCCCGACGGCTGGCGGCGATCGCCATTCCTGCGGCGACCCCCTGCATCGGATCCCCCACTGCCGCCAGCAATTGCATCGGATCGAGATCGTCGATCCCGTGCAGATGTTGTAACCCCCGCTCTACCAGGGCTAACTTTTGGGCGTGATTGCATTGAGGATGGCTGCTGTTGACCTTTCCGGCTGCCGCCAACCCCAAACCTGACAGAATCCCTAGGGCCGTCGTGGTTCCGCCGACCACACATTCCGCAACGATCGCGTAACCGTGGCGACTCACGAGGCGATCGCCCCATTCCAACCCGCGATCGAACAAGTGTTTTACCGTCACTAAATCCAGAGCTGCTCCCGTACTCAGACAACGGGCGGGTCTTCCCCCTAAATCCACCGTAGGGACCGAGGCTTTTTGGGCTAACCCCGCATCGAAAATTTCTAAGGGAATCCCCAACCCGGCGATCGCCGCCCGGGAAATCAACACCGGAGAAGCCCCCGCATCTAACGGCGGTAACGGATATTGGGGAGAGGCTTGCGGTCCGTGGTAGAGAAATTCCGCATCGGCGATCGCGGTGTAGCGGCGATCGTCCGGGGTGGCTCCTGCCGCCGAAATCCCCGGAATTAAAGCGGTTTCCGTAAATCCCAAAATACACGCCAAGACGGGCCGAACGCCGCGATAGCGTTCCAACCAGACCCGAGCGGTTTCGTGTTCGGTGTAGATGCCGATGGTCGCTGAAGTCGAAAGATCGAGTGGGCGCTCCCAGGGAGCATCCGACGCAGTTTTAATTCTCTTCATCTAATAAAATTTGGATCCATTGTGGCGGTTCGGGAATGGGATTGCCCAACCGTTCGAGGAGTAAATAAGCGGCTAAATGGACCGCCAGTAAGTAGATTAGGTTGTTCAAAATCACCATACCGACCGCTAAGCTTTGGATGAAATATAAACTCGGTTGGACGAGTAAGCCGAATTTTAATAAGATCCAGTCTGCTAACTCGGTAATTTGAGTGGTCAAGTAGATCCACAAGTCCTCGCCGACGAGAATCCCGAGTAACCAAATCCGGAAAAAGAAGCCCACGGAACCGAGGAGGGTTCCCAGGGCGATCGAGATCGTCCAAGTGGCGCGGCGCCGCCACAAACAGCCGAGCAGAACCCCTAAAACCCCAAAGGGAATGACGAATAAAATGCTGCGCGTCGGCCCCATGAGGACGGATAAGAGCAAGCCGGAGACGAGGGCGCCCATCCAAGCGGCTCGATTGCCCCAGCGCAAATACACCAGGGCGATGGGGACGGGAAAAAAGATCCGCAAAACCGGACCGAGGGGGAAATAATAATTAATGAGCCAAATTAGACTGGCGGTACTGGCTAAAAAGGCGGTTTCGACGAGAATTAAGGCCGGATTTTTGGCGATCGCCCGACCGCTTACGGCACGAGATCGCGGGGTAGGAGGGACGGGAGGGGAACTCGGCGACTCGAAGTCGATGTCGAAGTCTTCAGCCGGATCGAGCGGATCTGAATGGCGATCGGAAGAGGGTTTATTCTCTTCTGGGGAAGAATCAATCATGAAAATATTTTGGGCGCACTCGTACCATTTTAGATTTTAGATTTTAGATTTTAGATTTTGGATTTTAGATTTTAGATTTTAGCAGTTGGGATCTAAGTTGAGAGCGATTAGGAAAACGAGCGATCGCCCACTCTACAAGGATCGGATTCAAACCGAAACATCCACGGAGGCAATCGCCCGCATCCTAATTTTTCTCAACTCTTTCTCAAGGGGTTGCCAGTGAGGGGAGATCGCACCTCAAGATCGAGAAGGTTAGATCGCCTGCACCTCCTCCTTAGTTTCGGTCGGGACTGGGGAACCCGAATGTCCGGTTTGAATCACCAGAACCGCACAAGGGGCGTGATGCACCACGTGGTTACTGACGCTACCGAGTAAGACCTCCGCCAAACCGCTTCGACCGCGACGACCGACGACAACGAGATCCGCTTGCCAATTTTCAGCCGTTTTGCAAATCCACTGACCCGGATCGCCCATTTTATAATCGAACTCAGCCGCGATCGCGCGATCGCCTGCAATCTGACAGTATTGGTTGAATTTTTGAATGACTTGTTGCGTATACTGCTGTACCCGGGCATTTTGAGCTTGATAAGCCCGTTCTGCCAACTCCGGATAAAGTCCGACTTCTAGAGGAATCGGGACCATCGGTTCGCCCACAATTTCCGCAGTCAGACATTGAAATAACATTAAGGTCGCCTGGTTGGTTTGAGCCAGATCTAAAGCGTTTTGAAAAACGATGTGGGATAACTTAGAATCATCTAAAGCCACCAGAATTCTTTGAAAAGTCATGACCTGATCTCCTTGAAGCAAGGATTGAGATGAGTCCGACGATCTTCAAACGGGCGATCGAGAGGTGGCGCCAGCGATCGAAAGAGGGAATAACCCGTTTTGCCTTTTTAAAACCAAAACGGGCGACGACCTGCCGAAATTTAACTACTTCATGCCGTGTTCGGGTCGCCGACCTGGGATCTTGAAAAATTTGTTAATAGTTCTCGAAATTGAGACGATTCGTCGCCTCCCGAACTTCGAGAGATCGAAGCTGCGAGCCACTTTGACGCAGATTACAGAGAGATTGAAAGGCGATCGCCGCTCGGTCCGATCGTGCCACCCCTAACTTAGCGTAGTTGAGGGCGAAAACGGTATGAGTGGAAGCATTTCTTGACAATCGCGACGAGCGGGCCAAAGGGGGCGATCGCCTTGTTGTCCTCGGACGCAAAAGGGCAACAAGATCCGATCGCAGTTTAAACCAAAAGCCGTTCTAGAGCGTGAACGTCGGGGATGCAGAGCTTCTCGCGATCGCGTTTGATCAGCGATTTTTTCTCCAACTTACTCAGAACCCGAGTGACCGTTTCTCGGGCCAGTCCACTCAAACTGCTCAATTCCCGGTGGGGCAGATTGGGGATTTCCGTTCCTCCTTCCGGAGATTCCGTTCCCTGTCCTTCCGCCAGAAACAGCAAAATATCCGCAACCCGCGAGGTACTGTCCGATTCCCTCAACCGCAACCTTCGATTCACCTGTCGCAATCGCCTAGCCATCAACTGCGCCAGACGAATTCCCGCCAGGGGTTCGGTATGAATGAGCTGCACGAAATCCTGAGCGGGCATATTACCGATCGTGGTGGGCGCCAGGGTAATCACGTCCGTCGAGCGAGGCACTTCGTCGAGTGCCGCCATTTCCCCAAAAATTTCGCCAGTTCCCAGAATATTGAGGGTGACTTCCTTACCGTCGAGGTTGTAGGTACGAATCTTGACCCAACCATCGAGGAGAAAGTAAACGGAACTGCCCCAGTCATTTTCCAGCAAAATCACCTGATTGGGCGGATGGGTACGGGTGACAATATGAGCCGTTGCCCGTTCGACCACGGAGTCAGGTAAGCCCGCAAAAAAGGGTGTAGAGCGAATTAATTCATCGACATTAGAACTGGGGTCGCGCAGGTTATATCGGTCTTCCATGTGGCCATCCTGTGATAAACACGCTTGGGCAGGTCGGTTGAGTGTGGACTGGTGGCCTCATGATTCGGGATAGCCGCTTGTCTTTCAGGGGGATGCAGCCGACGAGCCAACCGGAAGCATACCAGAACTAACCCAGACAAGATTCGCTAAAGTTGGAAAAACATCAATCCATCGGTGCTGCTATCGCGCCCGAATATAGCCAAATTGTCCCCTTCAGACCCACTCCCGTCACCTTGACTGCTGCCAGATAAAGCTCGGGATAAATCAGTTATCGACCCTAACCTCGATCGAGGAGGATTGAGGGTCTCGACGTCCCCGTCCCTATTTTTAGAGCGGTCTTCCTCTATAAACTAGTAGCTTCAAAGCTCAGATTTTACCAAATCGTAGATAGAAGGATCGAAGTCGGGATAAATTTTACTTAGCTTATTTTCTGTGAATTTCCTTGAGACCAGAGCTTTGCAGATCGTCCCTACGGCTTCAAAGCCTTCCCCTTACACTTGAGAGTTCTCAATGTTTCGATCGCTTTTTTCTAGAGTATTTGCTCGACCGTCCTCGGTGGGGATCGGCACTCACCCCAACCTCTCGGCTAGGGACGAATGGCAAGCCGGAGCTGTGATGTCCTGTCAATACTTTACTACAAATGCCCGGATGGATATGACTCTCGTGCGAGTTAGGGGCGATCGCCCTCGGGATGAGAGCGGGGGAGCCATCGGAGCCAAAATCCCCCATACTTGAACTGGGAACGGTTGAAATCTGACGGCAAATTGGGAGATGAGAGTCCACGCGATAAAATCGGCTAAAGCCCGAGTCAGTTGGCCCCGTTCCCTTCAGTAATGAGAATGAGGTGGACGACGATCGCCCCCGCGCCATCACCCCCCTTGCCAACGGTAGACTGGGGAACGAGCCGACTGCTGCCATCCGGCGATCTGCGATTGGCCAGCCCCTCAAATGACAGCCACTGTCGCTCCAGGGGGTCTTGAGATTTTGAAATGCGTTCTAGCCAGAGGTTCTATCGTGAGTTCTAATCTGGATCGAATTCAGACATTGATTGCAGATATTGACGGGGTACTGCGGAAAATGAACTCCCGTCTGGCGTGGTGGCGGTCGGGGGATACCCGTCAGGTTCTCGAACGGGTGCGCGATTTTCTACAGGCTTTGCGCGATCGCGAAACCCAATCCGAAACCCTCACCCCCCCCCGAGGCGTTCGCCCGACCCCCCCTTCTCTCGACGATTCCCCACAATGGGGCGGCAGCGAAATGCAGGCGCAACAAATCTTAACCGCCCTCGTGCGGGATATGACCGCTTTGCGCTCCAATTTGCTCCATCCCTTGCAAGCCGAACTCGCTCAATTGCAAGAACATCGCGAAACCTTAATTCAAGATATCCGACAGTTAGAAGAAAAACACCAAGCGAAAAAAAGCTTAGCGGCTCAAAACGCCGATCGCGATCGTTTAATTGCAGAATTCCTGCAAGCTTTAATGGCTCAGCTCCAAGATCGTCTCAGCGAAGAAGTCTCGGAAACCCTCGGCCATATCGAAACTCAATTGATTGCACCATCGCGCCGTTCCTCGGGGGGGTTATCGCGAACGGGGGAGGCGCGCGAAAGCGCCCCGCTAGATCTCGAACTGCTCGATCCCCAAGATCGCTTGGAATATCTCAAACGCATTCAAGCTCAATCCGATCGCCTGCTCATTTCCCTCGATTCGAGCTTGCAAGTCGTCTTTGAAGCAATCGAAAAAAACATCAAAGGCTATCAAGAATCCCTTTCCGACGGACTCGATAAGATGCACCGCCTCGGTCAACAAGGGGAACTGATGGTCGCCGCCTTAGTCAACCATCTCGCCCAACAGTTGGGACGGGAAGCCTCCTCGTACTGGCAATCCTCCCTAAAACTGTCTGGCGTCGAAACCCCAGTGGCGATCGCCACCGATCGCGACCTGTTCCCTCAACCCTCCCCCGACGAAGCCGAACGACCGCCACAAGCGCCACAAACCGACGTTGGCGAAGGAACTCCAGAAGCGCATCGCGACGAAGTCCCCCAGGAAGGCGATCGCGAAGGGTCTCCCCAGGAGCATCGCGACGAGACCCCAATCGATGAGGCGATCGCCGCCGAGGAACCCGGGTTAACCGCATCAGAAGAGCAAGATTTATCCTCCGAAGAACTGTTTCCCTATGCCGGATCCGAATTTAATCAACCGGAGTCCGACAGCGAAGACGAAACCGACTTAGAAACCCCAGAAACCTTTCCTCCTCAAGACTTCACAGATCCTAGCGGCGATCGCGAAACCTCTCCCCAGGAAAATCGCGTCGAAGAAGACGATTTATTTGCCACCCTCGAACAGGCGATCGCCCCACCTCCCCCCAGTTCCGACCGTGGTGCAGGGGATCCTGCTGACTCCTTAACCGAGTCGCTTCCCGAACGCCCCTCGCAAAACGAGCAAATCTCCAGCCTCGAACAACTGCTAGATTTGGCGATCTTTACCCCCCCGCCTCAAGAAACCGAAAGTAGCGACAGCCCCGACAGCGAGAGATCCCTGTTCGTGAATACCGATTTGTCCGATATCGGTGAGGAACTCGAACTCGAAGAAGAATGGGAACCGGAAGCCGACATCCAAGCCGATGCAGACGAAGATCTGCTACCTTTGGGCGAATTTGAGGCAGACTCGGAACCGGATTTATGGCTCGACAGTAACGCCCTCCAACAATTAGACGACGATCTGTCCAACTTGGAAAGTAACCCAGCAGAAAGTAACCCAGTAGAAAGTCCCTCCGCCGAACCCGAAGCCAAAGACGATGACGAAGAACTCGATTTAATCCCCGAAGCGTGGATCCAAGAACTCGACAACGTGGAAGATAGCCTTGAGGAGAACCTTGAGGAGAATTTTGAGGAGAACCTTGAGGACAGTTTTAACGAGGACTTTGAAGATAGCCTTGAGGAGAACCTTGAGGAGAATTTCGATGCCTTTGGCGAGTCACTGCCCCTAGATGAGGACGCATGGGAGGAGGAAACCGAGACCTCTTTCGTCACTACAGATTTCGTCACTACAGAAACAGGGGATCTCGATCTCGACGCGCTGGCCAATTTAGGCGAGGATAGCGAGACAGGCGATCGCGAAGGGTCTCCCCAGGAGAATCGCGAAGCGGCGACCTTGGCGAAGCAACTGCAAAGGAGTCAGGAGTACCGCGCCGAACCACCGACCCCAGAACCGTCCGAACCGGAATGGTTCGTAGAAAACAACCGTAAAAGCGGCCCGGACGTGGGTATCCCCTTACCCGCCTCCCGTCCGACCAGCGCCAATACCCTCGACGATATTTTTGCCAGTTTCGGGGATTTAGAAGAGGCGAGCACTGAAGATGAAACGCCAGAAAGCGAAACTGCGATCGCCGCTTCCCCAACTCCCCAGGAGAATCGCGAAGCGTCTCCGAAAAAGTATCGGGGTGACACGTCCCCCGGGAATATTGACACCCGGATCGATGAATTCTTTTCCAACTTCGAGCAAGAGAATGACGAGGAACCTTCACCCCCGGCGAATGAATGGGAAAACCGTTCTGAAGCGAGTTTGGAAGAATCCTTGCTATCCGCAGCCGCAACCCCCAAAGAAGTCTCCGATACAACCCTAGAAGACTTTTTCGCCGATTTTGATGCCCCCAATTTGGGCAGTTCCGACGCGAAATAATAGCCACGATCGCCCTCGAACCATTAAGGACGCCTGGCGGGCGATCGACTCCGTTTGAACGAGGAAAAAAATAAATTGTGCTTCCCCACGTCAAGCTAAAATGTCAGCAGTCCAGGGGAGAGAGGCGATCGCCCGCCGGGGAGTTTCCACGGGGAGCGCCCGTCAGGGCCATTCGCCAGTCGGGCAATTCTCTTCCAGAGACTCTAAGCGCAAAGCGCAAAGCCATGGCTCAGGCTATACGCAAACGCCACCCCATCACCGCATAAACCATTACCTGTGACTATTGCGAGTTTCCTCCACCAAGATTTAGCCGCCCAAAAGCGGGGATCCCATTGGTATTTGGGCATCGATTTCGGCACGACGGGGGTTTCCGCAGCATTGTTCGTTCGCGAACAGACCCCAAACGGCGAAAGTAACCGCAGCGAACTCTATCCGATTTACTGGGTCTCGTCTAGAGGGGGCGTTCGCGAAGGGTCTCCCGAGGACGATCGCTCGTGTTGCTGGCGTCTTCCGGCGCAAGTATCGATCGCCGACGCCGGAATCGGGATCGAGGGGTTTAAACCGTGGTTGGCGTTCGGACTGTCCGGTAGTGGCTCCCCCACTTCTCTGCAAGGAACGGGAGAGGGGGTACCCGAATTGTTTCATTGCGAACCTCTTTTATATTGGACCGAACGACGGCGCCTGAGTTTGCGCTCTTTTGTCGGCGGTTTGCAACGGTTGTTGCGGACTTTAAACCCGGCGGCGCTTCCGGAGAGCTTGCCGTTTGTGGCGGCGGCGAAAGGTTTGGAAGCCGATCGCTTCGCGGCGGCGATCGCCCAACTCAAGGGGGTCGTGGTTTCCGGTCCGGCGTCCTGGCCCGATTGTTACGGGTTTAACGTGCGCGAGGCGGTGTTGGCGGCGCAGTTAGTCCGCCATCCCCAGCAAGTGGTGATTTTAGAAGATTCGATCGCCGCTTTGCTGTCGTTATTGCCGACGGATCCGAGTCGAGAGGGGTTCGCGGGTACGGTGTTGGCGGTGGAAGCGGGGGCCAGTCGCACGGAATTCGCCCTCGCCAAGGTGCCCGACCCCTGGCAAAATTTACGCCGCAGCGACGTTCACTTACACGCAATTCCCCTCGGCGGCGACGCGATCGATCAAGATATTATTTGTCAGCTTTTGTTACCGCAACAGTGGCGGGATTCGTCGTTTCCCTTGTGGCGGGCGATCGCCGATCTGGACCTTCCCCGTCCCGGTCAGCCGGATTTACCCCAGCGCTACCGTTTGGCCCAGCGTCTGTCCGGGGAACGGGGCACTCGATGGCGCTCGATGGCGCGCCAGTTGAAACTGACGTTGCAAATGGAGCCTCAAACGACGGTGCATTTGGACGATCGCTCCCTGACGATTTCGGCGGGAGAGTTGGAACGTCTCGTGTTTTGGCCGTTTATTCAGTCCCTCAACCGCGAACTCAATGGGTTGTTAGTCGCTACGGGGATGACGGTAGAGGCGATCGCCTATGGGGTATGCAGTGGCGGGACGACGCGCACGGGGGCGATCGCGACCTGGTTGCGCCAAAAACTGCCCAACGCCGCTCTATCTTGGGATTGGCCCGTTTCCCCGGGTTCCCATCCGGCGGACGTTCGCGTTTACAACCGGGTGACGGAAGGCTTGGCGAATGTGGCGTCGATCCCTCGGGTTTTGGATCTCAGCCGCCAGCAGTACAATGACTATTTTTTACTCTCGGAGTTGATCGATGCGGTGGGAGACGAGCCGTTTTCGAGTACGGAGGCGATCCGGCGCCTGGAACGTCGCGGGATTCACCCCCAGGGGAGCGATCGCCGCATCCGCGCTTTGCTCGACGGTCAGCTCCCCCCGGGGTTGATGTTTTCTTCCGAACTCGGCGATCGCGTATTGGCTGCGTTTCAAGACCCGAGTTCTTATCCCCTCGATCCGACGGCGCCCTTGTTCGATCGCGCGGGCGATCGCCTGTACCGTCTCAACCCGGAACAGGCTCGCCGCTTCCGTCACTACCTCAAAGCTCTCGCCTCGCGGATTTACCAACAACTCGACGAACCCCTCCCCCTCCAGTTGTCCGATTTTTCGTGAGGCGATCGCCCCTCGCCGAGGGCATAAACGAGGAAGTATACCACAAACCGACGCCGAGCTATAGATATTAAAAAAACAATAGGTCAAAAAACTAACCCGTTGGCGATCGAGCAAACATCTCTAAATTTATAGATACATATTCAGCGATTTTCGAGTATAAGATCGATCGGCGATCGCGCGATCGTCCGGTGGCTCCGTGGAGAGTCTAACCCTTTTCTAGAAAGGGACTCCCCGGTTCTAGCTCCTTGTTTTTTCGAGATCCTCTACCCAACGACAGATGTTCGATCGCCCTACGGAGATGATAATATTTTGCCACGAGAGAAAAAAATAATAGAACTTTACAAAAGCCTCGAAACTTCAAAGATTGAGCAAAACTGCGACCTTGAGGGGATGCAATTTTGAAGAAGTTGATTATAGTAACGGTAGAGAGAGGCGAAGCGACACTTTTGAGGAGACGAGTGAGAACTGTGATGACGACCTCTGAAATCCCTGTTCCAATTTCTGTAAACACCAACGATTCCAAATCGTCTTTTACCAGTGCTTTTTTAGAAAAAACTTACGAGCTTCATCCCGCAATGGAGCAGGTGCATCCTTCGGTCTACAGTAAAGTCAAACGGGCGATCGATATTGTCGGAGCGTTAGTCGGTTTGATGCTCACCGGATTGTTGTTGTTACCGATCGCGATCGCGATGCAACTCGACAGTCCCGGCCCAATCTTCTTCAGTCAAATTCGCTGCGGTTATAAAGGGCGCCCCTTCCGGATGTGGAAATTCCGTTCGATGGTGGTCAACGCCGAACAATTGCAACACCTGGTCAACAACCAAGTGAACGGACATCTGTTCAAAAACGAGAAAGACCCCCGGGTGACTCGGGTCGGTCGGTTCCTCCGGCGCACCAGCCTCGACGAACTGCCGCAATTCTGGAACGTTCTCAAAGGCGATATGAGTTTGGTCGGCACCCGTCCGCCGACGCAAGCAGAAGTCGAACGCTATCACAAACATCATTTAAAACGGCTCGATGTCAAACCCGGATTGACGGGGGAATGGCAAACGAACGGTCGTTCCAGTATCAAAGACTTCGAGGAAGTGATCCACCTCGATCTCGAATATCAGCGCAAATGGTCCGTGAGTTACGATCTGCTGTTGATTGTCAAAACCATTCAAGTGGTTTTCAACAAGACAGGCGCTTGTTAAATCGGGGCAATCGATCTCGAACTCGGGTAGATAGATTGGCAACCGAAAAAATGGTAACGTAGGGGCTAGACCGTTTGGGACTGCCCCTACGTTACTGTTTGAATGAGGCGCATTAAAGAAGGCGCGATCGGCCCATCATGACTCTCTCAACTTGGATCACGTTCTCCCGGCTTTTAGGGGTTCCGGTTCTGCTCTACGGACTTCACAACCCAACCCCAAGCCTGCGTTGGATCTGTCTGGCAGTGTTTCTGGTGGCTGCCGGGACCGATTGGCTCGACGGCTATTTAGCGCGAAAACTGGATCAAGTGACCGAGTTGGGGAAGTTTCTCGATCCGTTGGTGGATAAATTGTTGGTACTGGCGCCGTTGCTGGCGATCGTCGAACTCGGAGAGCTTCCGGCGTGGGGTGTTTTCATCATTTTGGCGCGGGAGGTGGCGATCGCGGGATGGCGGGTCAATCCGGCGCTGACGGGCAGTAGCGCCATTAGCGGTGCCAATTTGTGGGGAAAATTAAAAACCGTCAGTCAGATGTTCGCGATCGCCTTATTGATTGCCCCACTTTCCGATCGCTGGATAACCTTAGAACTCACCGCCTTTTGGGTATCCGTTGCCCTGACCGTGATTTCCGGTGCGATCTACTTGTGGCCGCAACCTGTGGTAACCGAAAAGTCCTGAACCGTTTTCAGCAGAATTTCAGTCAAAAAAGAACAAAAGCCCCCAAATCGGGGGCTTTTGCCATTCGGCTTAGGTCGTGTACTCCGCATTAATTTTGACGTAGTCGTAACTGAGATCGCAGCCCCACGCGACCCCAGAACCGGATCCGCTTCCCAAGTCAACCCGGATTAAGACCGTATCGGTTTTGAGATATTCTCCGGCTGCCGCTTGTTTCATGTAGGCGCTGGCGGCGTCGCGATCGAAATTGAGGGGTTGACCGTTGTCCATCATCAAGAACTCGCCGAGTTCGATGCGTAAGTGGGCGCTGTCGAAGCGCACTCCGGCCCGACCTGCGGCGGCGGCAATCCGTCCCCAATTGGGATCGCGTCCGAAGATGGCGGATTTGACGAGGGAGGATCCGGCGATCGTGCGGGCGACTTGACGGGCTGCTTTGTCGTCCGGGGCGCCTGTCACTTGGATTTCCAGCAAGCAGGTGGCGCCTTCGCCGTCGCGGGCGATCGCCTTGGCAAGATGCTGACAAACGGCGGTGAGCATGGCTTCTAGGCGATCGGCTGCCGGACCGGGTTCGACGATCGCCGCCGTGCGGGACTGACCGTTGGCTAAAGCAATCAGGGTATCGTTGGTGCTGGTATCGCCGTCAACGGTGACCTGATTGAAACTGCGATCGGCAGCGCGTTTGAGCATGTCCTGCCAGAGATGGGGGGAAACCGTGGCGTCACAGGTGACAAAGGCTAACATCGTCGCCATATTCGGGTGAATCATGCCCGATCCTTTGGCAATGCCGCCCATTCTGACCGGACGCCCTTCTAACGTGGTTTCTAGGGCGATCGTTTTCGGGACTAAATCGGTGGTGCAGATCGCCTGCGCTGCGGCATCGTTGCCTTGTTCGGAGGCGGCGGCGACGAGCTGGGGAATGCCCGATCGCATGGCATCCATGCGGATGCGCTGTCCGATCACTCCGGTGGAAGCGAGCAGAATGGATTGAGGAGAGAGAGACAGTTCTCGTCCGATCAATTCGGCAGATTCGATCGCGTCGGCCCAGCCGAGTTCTCCCGTTCCCGCATTCGCCTGTCCCGCATTGCACAAAATCGCTCGGGCGCTTGCTTTTGCTTTGAGGCGATCGCGGCAATAGTCCACGCAAGCGGCGCGTACCTGAGACGTGGTAAATACTCCGGCGGCGATCGCTTCTACTTCTGAATAAATTAAGGCTAAATCCGGCGCCCCTGACGGTTTCAACCCTGCGGTAATCCCCGCAGCACGGTAACCTCTCGGTGCCGTCACCCCTCCCGATATTTCCTGCCAGTCTGTCATCTTTCCTCCCGACTGTATGCGGCGTTGTCGTCAGGGGATTATATCTCAAAGTTGTTGGTAGAAAGAGGAAGGAGGGAGGAGGGAGTAGGCACGAGACCCCGGTTAAAACCGCAGGATCGCCGTCTCCATCTCAACTCTCAAATCTCAAGTCTCAAATCTCAAACTCCCTTCTCAGGCCGATCGCACAAAAAAAAGGGAGAGATGTCAAACCACCTCTCCCTACCATCAGGGTGCATCTTTATACCACAAGATACCAGTTTTAGGATGTGGGGTCAAACCCCATATTTTTGCACCAGAAAATGCCGATCGCGCGGTGGGGAAGGGAAGTTTAGACTGGATATTTTAAGATTGAAATTGTAGATTTGAGCGACAAAATTGGGTTAAATCTACCAAAAAACAGGAGTTTTACAAGTTTTTAATAAAAATAGCAAACTTAAAATTGAGGAAAATTGTAGGGGCTGGAGAGGGGCGATCGCGGGGGAAAAAGACCGAAAAAATGGAATAGCTTTTTGTGAAGAAATCGCAAATTTTTGCGATCGAAAATTAAAATTTTTATAAAGAGTGAGGCTGGATTCGTCAGTCGAGACGATCTAGAGCGATCTAGATCTATTCAGATCTATTTAGATTGTACGGGTTTAACAGTTCGATCGCCGTCCTGGTGGCCGAGAAAGCGACAAAAAAACAGAGACGCGATCGCGCCTCTGTCGTCAACCGGATCGTTCGACTCAACCTTTTAACTTCGGTTCGAGCAGTTGATTGGTGAGTTTGGGGTCGGCGCGTCCGCTCGTGCGTTTCATCACCTGACCGACAAAAAAGCCCTTGAGTTTCGTTTTCCCATTACGGAATTGTTCGACCTCCTGGGGATGGGCCGCGAGTAACTCGTCGATAATCTTCTCCAACTCGCCCGTATCGGAAATTTGGGTCAAACCCTTGCTTTCGACCAACTTTTTGGGCGAACCGCCTTCCGAGAGCAGTTGGGGAAGTAAATCTTTGGCAATTTTGCCACTGATCGTTTTCGAGTCGATTAACCCGATCAACTCGGCGAGATCCCTCGGAGAGAGGGCGATCTCGGTAATATTGAGTTTTTCATTTTTCAGATAAGCCGTAATATCGCCCATGATCCAGTTAGCGGCTTGTTTAGTATCGCCGCCGGATTCCACCGTCGCCTCGAAATATTCGGCCACTTGGCGGTCTTCCGTTAAAACGCGGGTGTCGTAGGGAGAAAGACCCAGTTCGGTTTCGTAACGGTGACGTTTTGCGGCGGGGAGTTCCGGGAGTTCGGACTTCCACTCTTCGAGTTGGAAGGCGGAAACTTCGATCGGGCCTAAATCCGGTTCGGGGAAGTAGCGATAATCGCTGGAACCTTCCTTAGTACGCATACTAATCGTGCGTTGACTCCCTTCTTCCCAGAGACGGGTTTCTTGAACGATCGCCTCTCCGGCTTCGATCGCGGTAATTTGGCGGTCGATTTCGTAATCGATGGCGCGGGCGATCGCGCTAAACGAGTTCATATTTTTAATTTCGACCTTGACGCCGAACTGCTCTTGTCCGACGGGACGTACAGAAATATTGACATCGCAACGCAAGGATCCTTCTTGCATGTTGCCGTCGCTAATGCCGAGATAGCGGACGATCCGGCGCAGTTCTTGGGCGTATTCCGCCGCTTCTTGACCCGATCGCATGTCCGGTTCCGAGACAATTTCGATCAGGGCCACCCCGGTGCGATTGTAGTCTACGAGGGAATAGGCCGAACCGGAGAGGCGATCGCTGCCCGCGTGAACCAGTTTGCCCGCATCTTCTTCCATGTGAGCGCGAGTGATCCCGATGCGCTTGCGGGTGGCGCTGCCATCTTCATCGACGATTTCGATTTCCAGCCAGCCATTTTTGGCGATCGGCAAGTCGTACTGAGAAATTTGATAATTTTTGGGTAAATCCGGATAAAAATACTGCTTGCGGTCGAATTTGCTGTACGTCGCAATTTCGCAATTGAGGGCCAAACCCGCTTTTACCGCATATTCGAGAACTTTCTCGTTCAATACGGGAAGCACCCCCGGCAGTCCCATGCACACCGGATCGATATTGGTATTGGGTGGGGCGTCGAAGTGGGTGGAAGACCCGGAAAAAATCTTGGTTTGGGTACTGAGTTGACAGTGAGTTTCCAAGCCGATGACGGCTTCGTATTGGGTGCTCACGGGCGCAGCTATGGTCATAATTGCTAAAACTAGGACATATCCATGAGGTGTGTCTTTATTTTATCCCCGTGCGGCTTGCGGAGGCGATCGCGCAACTTCGCCAGGGACGGAGAGGAAATGGGAAAATTAAGGAAGTGGGGCGATCGCGATCGCCCGACCGCTCGGGATGCGGCACCGACGAGTGTAGGGATCTGCCCCCCACCCCTGCTGCATTCGAGACGATCGCCCCAAATCAAAAAATGGCCAAAGTCAAACGGGCTGTCAAGTTCATTTAATTTCCCTCTAGTCAATTCACGGAGAACGAGCTAATCTTTTAGTGTCCTGTCGTCCACCTTTGAGTGATTCGAGGTATTTAGAATGAGCGAACTGACTCGTGAAGAAATGCGAGAGCGTCTGGGAAATATCGACCAGATTCGCGAAATCATTGTCGGCCCTCAGATGAGGGAATACAGTACCCGCTTCGAGCAGATCGAATCGAACTTGGCCATGTTGCAGCAAGAGTTCCGCAACCGCATTGAAGAGGTCAAAGCGACGTCCTCTTCCGAGTTACGCGGCGCGATCGATTCCTTAGAAAAGAAGATCAAATCTTTAAGTTTGAATAGTCAGGAAGAAATCGCTGACATGCGTCAGCAAATCGATCGCACCCGAGTGAAATTATCGAATACTATTGAATCTTTAGATGAGGAAGTAGACAAACAAACCAACGCGATTCGCGACCAACTCTTAGAAACGCGCCAAAAACAACAAGAAGACATTCATAGCCTGCGAGATCGGGTGTTTGAAGAAATCGAACGGCGTTTTTCGAGTTTGACCGATATCAAAATCGCGCGGGACGACATGGCCGAAATCATGTTTGAGATTGGGATGAGGCTCAAAGGAACCGAGTTCGTTCCCGAACTGCGAGAGGCGGCAGAAACCAAAATCACCGGAGATCTGTTGATGGGCGATCGCGACGAGCACGCCTGAAATCGGTCGATCTCGACAGTTGGGGGAAAATAAATAGCTACGCTTTCTAGAGGATGGAGTCTCACAACCGAGTCCAAGCCAAATTTTAAGCGAACGCTCACAGGGGGATGCAATGGCTCTACCGAAGAATACATCAGTTGAGAGGAAGCACGACAAAAATCTTGGGCGTAGTGCCCCGAGGGACATTAGGGATCCAGCCGCACAGCCGGACGACGCGATCGATACGTTACGAGATTTATTGTTAGAACTGCTCAACGGCGACCCTCGGCATCGACCGGGAGGCGAGGCCCACTCCGAAGCCAAAGGGCTGCAAGTACAAGCGCCCGAGTCGGAGGAGTTAGGTGCATCGAATGCCTTGCCCCTCGCCAACGAATCCATCCCCCCTGTAGCATCCCTCGAACTGCAATCCGAGACGACAGGGGAGGAGTCTACTTCGGAAAAGAGCAACCCCGCGATCGCCTCGGACGATGACGCGGTCGTTAACTCCGGCGAAGTTGACCAGTCCCACTCAACCCTAGGGCCAGACAGCGAAACTGAAGCAGAACCAGCAGTAGAACCAGTAGTAGAAACAGTAGCAGAACCAGTAGCAGAACCAGCAGCACAAATCCAACGAGAACCAGAAACGGAAGTTTCTTCACAACAGGCGATTCTCGAAGGTTTAAGCGCTCTCCTCTTAGGTTCAGAGGCCGATCTCGCCGACGATCGCCCCCCCGGACCGACCCAACTCTCGGAGGTGGAGTTATCGTCTGAGGTCAAGCTCGTTCCAGAAGCGACAGCCAAGCCGTATCCCACCACAGAAACGACCGAGGACGAGGAGGACGTCACGGCAACCCCCGAGTTGAAATTTGGCCTAGAAAAGGGAGTAGAGAGCGAATCGACGGCGATCGTAGCGCGATCGTCGCCTTCGTCGTCGATGCAGTCTGCCGAGAACGGGGACGATCCTTTACAAGACTTGCAAACGCTCTTGTTCGGAACGAAGTTATCCGAAATCGAGCGCGTGCAGCAATTGTTAGGAACTTATGACTTGGCGAGTTTGAACGAGCTGCTGTTGCGGGTCGAAGAACACTTAAAAAATCTCGAAAGCCAGATTTACGAGCCCCAAAAACTGATTAACTTGTTGTTGCCGTTGATTACGGAAATCCTCAATCGCAAAGTTGCCGAATCGAAAGAGGATGTGGCTCAAGCGTTGGTTCCGATTATCGACGAAGTGATTAAAAACCGATCGCTCCAAAACCGGGTAGCGATGAGCGAGGCGATCGCCACCGTACTTCCCGGGGCGATCGCCCGGCAAATCCGCGATTCTCCCGAGGAAGTCGCCAAGGCGATCGGGCCGGAAATGGCGGCGGCCATTCGGGAGCAAATTCGGCTCGATCGCGACTCGATCGCCAAAGTGCTGGCGCCGGAAATGGGACGCACGATCAAAGAACAGATCCGCGTCGAACGCGATGCGATGGTCGATGCTCTCTATCCGGTGATCGGCAACACGATTTCTAAATATATGGCCGAGGCGATTCGCACGATTAACGAAAAAGTGTCCAACGCCTTGAGCATGGAAGGGATCCAGCGCAAAATCCGTGCCACGGCTCAAGGGGTGAGCGAAGCCGAGTTAATTTTGCAAGAATCGATACCGTTTATCGTCCCGGCGATCTTTTTGATCCATAAAGGTTCGGGATTGGTGATTGCCGAAGTCCAACAATCGGGCAGTCAGCGCCTGGAATCGGAGATGGTCGCCGGGATGCTGACGGCGATTCGCAGTTTTGTCAACGACTGTATCGTACAGACTGGGGACACCACCGAACTCAACCAGATCGAATATGGCGACTCGCAGATCGCGATCGAAGTCGCGGGATACTGTTATCTGGCGGTGGTGATTCAAGGGGTTCCCTCGAAGAAATTTATCGAGAAAATTCGCCGTACCCTCGCAACGATTATTCTCGAATACGGGGAGGAAGTTGAGGGATTCGACGGGGATCCCGAAACCGTTCCCCATCCGATCGAACAGCTTTTAGCGGATTTGATGACCAGCGAAGCGAGTAAAAAGCCCATCGAACCTTACGCACTGATGGCATTGTGTGGGGCGATCGCCGCTTTGGTGGCGATTCCTTGGGGAATTCACGAGTATCGCGATCGTCTAGACCGTCAGGTAGAACGACAAGCGATCGCGGCGTTATCGGGGACGCCGGAATTGGCGGTGTATCGGCTGGAAGTGGACGCCGATCGCGATCGGGTCACCCTCGATGGCAAGTTGCCGAACGAACCGCTACGGGAACGAGCGGGGGCGATCGCCGCCGAAGCAGTGGGCGATCGCGCGATCGACAATCAAATTATCGCCGTTGACGTGCCGCCGGATCCGGTGTTAGTCCGGGCGGAAGTCGAACGGGTGACGGCGGTTCTCAATCAGATTGAAGGGGTTGAAATTACTAGCCGTTATGACGAGCGCCAAGTGAGTGTGAAGGGAACCGTGCGCGCGATCGCCGACGTGGATAAAATTACGGAAGCGATGCGCCAAATTCCCGGGGTGCAGTCGGTCGTCAGCGCGATCGAGTTCGACCCGTTGGAAATCTCGACGCGGATTTATTTTGAACCGGGTTCTTTTGCACTCAAGTCTTCTTATCAAGAAACTCTGGCTCGGATTAAAGGCATTCTCGACGAATATCCCCGGCAACATCTGCGTCTGGTCGGTCACAGCGATCGCACCGGAAATCCGCAGAAAAACCAACAACTCGCCCTCAAACGCGCCCAAGTAGTGCGCGAGGCGCTGATCCGTCAAGGGGTGGCAGGGCAACGATTGCACGCGATCGGCAAGAGTGAAGGCCCGGTGGATGTGGAATCGAATCAACCTTTATTGTTAAGTCGGGTCGTTGTGTTCGAGCTTATGGCATCAGGGAGCGAGAAATAATCATTATGTCAAAGATTTCTAAGAAAATGTGCATGATCGGCGATTTTGGGGTGGGTAAAACCAGCTTAATTCGCCGATTCGTGGAACGGGAATTCAGCGATCGCTATTTGTCTACGGTCGGGGTGAAGATCTCGCGCAAAACGGTCGAACTGACTGACGTTGAGGCTCGTGGCGATGTCAGTTTGCAGTTGCTGATTTGGGATTTGGAAGGTCATACGAAGTTCAAGGCGATCGCCCCGTCTTACTTGCAAGGGTCGAGTGGGGCGCTGGTGGTGGCGGATTTGACTCGGGAAGAAACGGTCGATCGCATCGACGAACATATCAAGTTATTCGCTTCGGTCAACAAGTCCGGTTCGGTGGCGATCGCCCTCAATAAAACTGATTTGGTCGAACCGGAAAAATTACCGATGCTCTTGGGAATTGCCAAGGCTTCCCTCGATCGCCTCTCCGAGGCGGAGCGATCGCGCGCGATCGCCACGTTCACGACCTCCGCAAAAACGGGCAAGGATGTAGACTCGATTTTTGAAAAACTCTCCTACACCATGCTCGAATCCGCTAAATAGTTTCTGTAGTTTCTGTAGGGCGCACGTTTTACTCGCCCTCAAATCCACAATCTACAATCTACAAGAGCGAATCCTCTGCAATGTCCCCCCGGCATACAGTTGGCACTCTTGCACCGCCAATCCCGCCTCGCGTAGTAACCCAGGTAAGTCGGTTTCGAGCAGTCGCCACGCCGTTTCGGTTTCAAATAAGGCCATAAAAGCTGCCAAACCCGGCCAAAAAAGCGGATTCGTGGGGCGGTGGAGGTCGATCAGCACGAATTGACCTCCCGGTTTCAAGACGCGATAGACCTCAGCGAGGATTTGGCGCAATTGGTCCGGTTGCATTTCGTGGAGGGCGACGCTGGTATGCACGAGGTCGAAGCGAGCGTCTGAAAAGGGCATGTTTTCCGCAAAGCCTTCGACGTAATCCGCTTCGGGAACGTTATTTTTAGCCCGTGTTATCGAGAGAGGGGAGGCATCGAGTCCGGTGACATTTTGCGAATACTTCACCAGATATCGAGTGGCTTGGGCGCTGCCGCAACATAAATCGAGGACGGCGCTGTCTGGGGTGAGGGTGACCCCTTGAAGCGGTAACTGGTGAAAGCGACGCGGACCGCCGACGGCGAGAGCGGCGACGGCGGAAATGCTGTCGTAAAGCCACTGATATCGATAACTCCAGTCTCTGAGAATTGTTGCCACAGTCGATCCCTCGTTGCGGTGTCGGTTCGATCGCAAGGTAACTTATCCAACCAGTTTATTGTTAAAATCGGTAACGAAAATGAAAACTTTTGGGAAACAATAACTACTATGGGCCGTGTTGGGGTATTGCTCCTTAATTTGGGAGGACCGGAACAGCTAGAAGATGTCCGTCCTTTTCTTTATAATCTTTTTTCCGATCCAGAAATTATTCGGTTGCCGTTTCGCTGGTTGCAGCGTCCCCTAGCATGGCTGATTTCGAGCCTGCGAACGCAGAAGTCGGAGGACAATTATCGCGAAATTGGCGGCGGTTCTCCCCTGCGACGGATTACGGAAGAACAGGCGATCGCCCTTCAAGACAATCTGCAACAGGACGGACACGAAGCGCAAGTTTATATCGGGATGCGCTACTGGCACCCATTCACCGAGGAAGCGCTCGAACGGATCAAGCGCGATCGGGTCGAAGAACTGGTCATTTTGCCGCTTTACCCGCAATTTTCTATCAGTACGAGCGGGTCGAGTTTCCGTCTTCTTGAAAAGTTATGGCAAGAAGACCCCTATTTCGAGCGGGTGAAATATACGGTCATTCCCTCGTGGTACAAGCGCCAGGGCTATCTCAACGCGATGGCGCAGTTGATCGCCCAAGAACTCGATCGCTTTGACAATCCCGATGGGGTGCATATTTTCTTCAGCGCTCACGGCGTCCCCTCGAGCTACGTGGAGGAAGCGGGCGACCCCTACCAGCGCGAGATCGAAGAATGTACCGAGCTGATTTTACGCACTCTGAACCGACCGAACGAACATACCCTCGCCTATCAAAGTCGGGTCGGTCCGGTGGAATGGATCAAACCCTATACGGAAGAGGCCCTAGTGGAACTCGGCGATCGCGGGGTGAAGGATTTACTGGTGGTGCCGATTAGTTTCGTCTCGGAACATATCGAAACGTTGCAAGAAATCGATATCGAATATCGCGAACTCGCCGAAGAAGCGGGGATCGATAATTTTCAGCGCGTCCCGGCGCTCAATACCCATCCGGTGTTTATCGAAGATCTCGCGGCGATGACCCTCGAAGCCCTTGACGGGCCGAGTCTGAAGTTTGAGGACGTGATGCGTCCGGAAGAGAATTTCAAGATGTACCCGCAAGAACGTTGGGAATGGGGAATGACGACGGCGGCGGAAGTCTGGAACGGACGCTTGGCGATGATTGGCTTTATTGCTTTGTTAATCGAGTTGATTAGCGGTCACGGTCCTCTGCACTATGTGGGCTTGCTTTGAGGGGATTGGAGGCGCGGATGGTCGCGTCTCTAGATTCTCTGTCTGTGGATCCTTTCTGTGGATGCTTTTGTGCGGATGCTTGGCGAAGGCGCTCAGTCCGGTTTGTGGGTGGGGTGTTGGCCCCGAGGTCGGTTGAGATACCATTTGTACCATTCTTGGGAGCTGCGAATCGCCAGCCACAGGAGGAGTAGGGCGATCGTGCCGCCTTCTTTGGGGGAATCGAAGGCGAGCAGGACGAGGGCGACGCAAAGACCGTCTTGGGACAGGATGACCCACAGGGGCAGTTTTCCGAGTCGGTAGAACCAACCGACTTGAACGAGTTGGAGGACGAGGGCGAGCAATCCACCGACGATCCCGACGATCGCGATCGAGATTTCGGGGATGTCGCTGGCTTCGGTGGTGGTGGCGGTGGCGATCGCCATCCCCATGATCGCGCCGACGAGGGGACTCAAGATCAGTTGAACCAGTTGTAAGAGGCGCTGACCCCACAGTTGTTTGGAGGCGAATAACTCGAACAACGACCAACTGACGAGGACGCCGAGGGTGACTTCCGGGGAAAACCGAGACAGTAGGGGAACCCTCGCCCACAGTGTATCGCTTTGTAACAAACCGATTAAGAGTAGGGGTAAGGCAATTCTCAACCCCCCGGCAGCCGAGGCGGAGAGTGCCGCAAGCAGTGCGATCATAATGGTTTTTTGCCTGCACGAACAGACCAAACGGTGTGACAAAGGGTTTGGGGTCGGGGGGAGCGATCGCGGGCGCGCTTCAAGGGCAAACATTGCAAGACTCGCGATCGCCTTGGGGTTAATACATCCCTCTTCTTTAGTCTAAAGCTTTGTCCTCTAAATGGGGTTTGTCGATTCTCCCTTCTAGGGATTTTATTTTAACTTGCAATTTATTCTCGCCCCCGATCGCCCGCGATCGCCTCGGGGAGTTTTCTGCCTGCCACAAAATCAGAAATTTTCAAGGGCATTTTTACGGAAGTTGCGATCGCGCTCATTTAAAAAGTGAGTTTTGTAACTGAAACCAAAACCAAAAACTGTAACTTATAATACAGTTATCGGGATTCAGATACTCCTTCAAGGCTCGAACCACTCGTTAATAAGCAAACCGTATTAAAACAGCCTTTGATTTCACTGATGCTTATTTCCATCGGTAGGGGATCGCCGATCGCGCCACGACCGATGCCAGATCGACAACGAAACGACCCCCCGGGCGATCGGGGAATTTCCCGTTTTTTGCCGTGAATTCGAGTCAGCCGTCGAGCCCTAAGTACCGGGTTTCTCTTCCCCCTAAAATCAACAATAGGAGACTCGTCGGACCATGCACGATTCATTATTTGCCGATGCCAGTACCCGCCTCGAACGGGCGATGAAATACGTTTCCATTTCCGAAGACGCCCTCGAATATTTAAAATATCCGAAAGCCAGTTTGAGTGTTTCCATCCCCGTTCGCATGGATAACGGCAGCCTCAAAATTTTTCCCGGCTATCGCGTCCGCTACGACGACACGCGCGGTCCGGGAAAAGGAGGCATCCGCTACCATCCCAACGTCACCCTCGACGAAGTGACCTCCCTCGCCTTTTGGATGACCTTTAAATGCGCCGTCCTCAACCTGCCCTTTGGGGGCGCCAAAGGCGGCGTCGCCGTCAACCCGAAAAGTCTCTCCAAACTCGAACTCGAACGCCTCAGTCGCGGCTACATCGACGCCATTGCCGATTTTATCGGCCCCGATGTCGATATCCCGGCCCCCGACGTCTACACCAACCCCACAATTATGGGTTGGATGATGGACCAATACAACATCATCCGTCGCAGTCTCAATCCCGCCGCCATCACCGGAAAACCCGTCACCCTCGGCGGTAGTTTGGGACGCAACACCGCTACGGGAACGGGCGCCTTTTTCGCCATTGAAACCCTCATGCAAAAATTCGATCGCCTCCCCGCCGAGACTACCGTCGCCGTTCAAGGCTTCGGAAATGCGGGTAGTGTCGTCGCCGACCTCCTCTCCAAAGCGGGATATAAAGTGGTCGCCGTCAGCGATTCCAAAGGCGGAATTTACGCCAAGCAAGGACTCGACATCCCCAGCATCCGACAGTACAAAGAATCGAATCGCAGCATTCAAGCGGTTTACTGCGAAGGGACGGTTTGCAATATTGTCGAACATGTGGTGATTACTAACGAAGAACTCTTGGCCCTCGATGTCGATATTCTCATCCCCGCCGCTTTAGAAAATCAAATTACCCAAGAGAATGTCAAAGACATTAAAGCCAAATATATCTTTGAAGTCGCTAACGGTCCGATTAGTTCCGACGCCGATCTCGTCTTAGAAGAACGGGGAATTTACGTGATTCCCGATATTTTAGTCAACGCCGGAGGGGTCACGGTCAGCTATTTTGAATGGGTTCAAAATCGCAACGGTTTGTATTGGTCTCTCAATGAGGTTAACCAACGCTTGAAACAGAAAATTGTTGAAGAAACCGAACGGATTTGGGAAATCTCCCAAGAATTTGCAATTTCGATGCGAACGGCGGCTTACGTCCACGGTTTGAACCGCCTCGGAGAAGCCCTCAGTGCCAAAGGAACCCGGGATTATTACAACTCCCAGCATTAAGCGACTCTAATTTGAGTTAGCTTCGTAAAATATCGGCCAAAGGAAGGAGGCGATCGCTCTTTTCTTTGGCTTTAATCTTTGGCTTTAATTTTAATAGGATTATTCCGGGGGCGATCGCCGCGTTTGGCCATTGCCGCGATCGCCCCAAACCGCTAAACTTTAAAAGAAACCTCCCTCGATCTCAATCCGACCTCGCAACTGCCAACAACCCATTCTCCATTCTCCTAATGCAGCTATGACTGACGGTATTTATATCCTGGCGAATGATATCGTTTTTGACCAGGCGATCGCCTTACTTAACAGTATTGAAGTGAACGCCGGACAAGATTTTCCCGTTTGTATTATTCCTTACGACGATCGCCTCGACCGCCTCCGCCAGGAGTTGCGATCGCGCCCGAATGTCGAACTGTTTGAAGATAAAACAATTCTCAATCATTGGGAGGAATTTGCAACGAAAATTTGGCGGTCTCATCCGGATGCGATTCCCATTTGGAAACAAAAAGGAATCGCCGGAAACAATGGGATTTATCGCTTGGGAATGCACCGCCGATTTTGTGGATTTGACGGAATTTTCGATCGCTTTATTTATTTAGATGCCGATATTCTCATTCTCGATAAATTACAGCCCTTTTTTGACGGACTGGATGAATTCGATGCAGTGGTTTACGACTATCAATATAAAGATTTAGCCCATGTTTTCCGTTCCACCCCAAAACTAGAAGCGCTGTTTCCGGGCGATCGTCTTCAAAATATCTTTTGTGCGGGCTTGTACTGCTCGAAAAAAGGATTATTTGACGAAGCTAAACAAGAAGAGTTACTGTCGCACCTGAAAGCAGGAGAAGCGGAAGTTTTATATCCGAATGCACCGGATCAAACGATTATTAATTACATGATGATGCGATCGGGCTTATCTGTTTGCAATTTTACCCGACATTGGCCCCCCGGTCGCGCGACGGGATGCTGCGTCACTTCGCCCCATTTTGAACAACGAGACAATTTAGTTTACGATTGTGGCGTTCGCCTGACTTACTTGCATTATATTGGCTTATCTTCTGGGATTTTTGAGCAACTTTGTCGCGGTGAAAATATTGATTTTCCTTATCGGGAAACCTTTTTACACTACCGTTATTTACACGAACCGGAAAAGCGACCGCAGTTTCATGGAAAACCCAAACCTTACAATCCACCGCCAAGTTTGACGGCGCGTTTTCTTAGAAAATTGAAATTAAAAAAGTGAGGAAAATTTGATGACCCGTGGCATTTATATTACCGCCAACGATCGCGCGATCGAGCAGACGATCGCCCTCCTCAAAAGTATTCGATTGCACGATCGCGAAACCGCGATCGTTCTGATTCCTTACGATGACAATTATCGGCAACTATACGCGGCGATCGGCGAAAAATATGGCGTTACTGTTTACGAAGATCTCGACTTTATCAAACGTTTATCTGAGAATTTACAATCCATTTTTGGAGAGAACTTTTTTGCTCGTCCCAATCAATTTCGCAAGCAGGCGTGCTGGTTCGGACCTTTCGATGAATTTCTTTATATCGACACGGATATCGTCGTTTTTGAAAAAATTGTTGATAATTTAGACTATTTACAAGAATACGATTTTATTTATTGCGATTACCAATTTGTCGGCGGCATCAAAAACGTCTTTACAAATCAAGTTTTTGAAGATAATGTCTTTACTCAAGAAGAGGTTAAAGATATTTTCAATGGCGGCTTTTGGGGATCGAAGAAAAACTTAATTTCCGAGCAAGATTTATACGATAGTTTTAATGAATGCGCCCGCCATCCAGAATATTTTGACTTTTCTCAAAAAACCTCCGACCAACCGATCGTTAATTACATGATGCTCAAGCGGATTCCCCGGCGGTTTAATATTGTCCGCCGTCCCGGTGGGGCGCCGGGAAGTTGGGCGGGCAGTGCTAAATTTAAAATAGAAGACAATATCCCGATCGATCCGGATGTAAAACAGCCTTTACAATACCTCCATTGGGCGGGAATTCGCATCGAACCGGGTTGTCCTTATTGGGAAATTTGGGAACATTATCGCTATCTGAACGAACCGAAGCCGGAGCGATCGCCGGAACCCCCAAGTCCCCCCAATCTGTTGCAACAAATTATTGGTAAAATAAAAAGAAAGTTTGATTAGTTTTTATTTCAGGAATTACAGCTAACAATATGATCGACTCGAATTATAATTTTTGTTTTTCAACCTTGGCTTTGGGAGAAACATATCGGGGATTAGCCCGGGAATTGATCGGAGATTTAGAAAAATATTGTCCTGCGGTTTCTTTATATATTTACACGGACAATCCTCAATTTTTTAGCGGTAAATATGGAATCAAAATTTTTGGTTTCAAACATCGAAAAAAAGGGATTTTACATTGCTATCACGACAAACGTTTTGTCATTGAAAAGGCGTTGGTTGACTTTGCAACAGTTATCCATATTGATGCGGATAGTCGCATTGTCAATCCCGTAGAGGCGATCGAGTTTCCGCCGGGAATTACGGGAAATCACGAAAATTTAATCGAACACGTGACCCGAGACAATCCCCAGCAATTAAAATATATGCAAAAGTTAGCCGATAAACTCGATCTTGATTTAGAAAAAGTCGATTGGATTGGCGAATCTGCGTTCGTCGTTCGCCGGGATTTCGGTAAAGAAATCGAGTTTGTTAAAACTTGGGGGGAAATTGGCACTTATTTAGAATTGCATGGAATTCACTCCGGTAGTGGAAATGCGATCGGTTTGGCGGCGGCGAAGGTCGGATGGCAAGTCGATCGAAATGAAAATTGGCAAAACTTGACTCAAGCTATTCAAAATTTAGAGACATCTCGTAAAAACTCATCTCCTCCTTTATTCGAGAATTTCAAACAACGTTTAGATTATTATTACCGCTTGAATACAACTCGCTTAACTGCGGCGATCGAGAATTTTGATTTTTATTATGGATCGAATACAAATGATTCAAAATAGAGAGTGATGGTCTAGAGAAACATAAAATTAGAGATCTCTTTCAAGCTTGCTATCAACTAGCAAAACCTTATGATTGTTTGTAAATCCGATGCTAAATGCAGCTTGAAATTGACTCGCATGAAACGCGAGTTAGAAGTTCTCTTCGGACGTCAGGTGGATTTACTCACGGGACAGGCGATCGCTCAACGTCACAATTGGATCCGACGGGCAAATATTTTAGAATCGGCTAAACAGATTTATTGTCTTCAGTAAAATAAATTTTTACAATCTTTCTAAAGCTCATGAGCTAGATCTTAGAAACGTGATTCTCGCTTAAGCGGGAATTACGTCATATCATAGTATCTCATTATAGTGAAATCTATAATTAAATAGCATAAAATGTAGTCACTGACATAGTTCTATTGCTTTGTTGCAAAGTAACTCAGCTCTTTTCTTTAAAAAAGTATTGAAATCATCATTTAACATTTCCGTTATAGAACAAAAATTGCTTTCTAGTATTTTTTCTCGTTCTCCTACATCTTTGGACATTTTGTTCTGGCAGTAATCACTTGGTGGGCTGTCTTTTATGGTATTATTATCACTTCGAGAAAGCATACAAAAGTTTGCCAGACAATTAATATCTTTTTTATCGCAACGTTTCCTTTCTAAATATGCTTTAGGAAAAATGTGGTGAAATTCGTTTTTATTGCCTTTAGAAAGTACATCAGTGAGAGTAATCTTACTACTTGAAATCATATTTAATGGTTCATTTTGTGCTAACAACAAAATGAAAGTTCTTGTGGCAATTGAGGACATGTAAAACCTGGTATTTAAAAAATAAGTTGGTTCTATTGTTACTGAAAAGTTACCAAGTTCACTTGGGTTGCCATTTTTAAGTTTTTCTACTTCTTGTAAATCGGTATCAGCTACTTTTACTCCTCCTCTAGAATATCTTTGAGAAAAACAAGAACGCCAAAACCACCTAATTAGAATTGTACATTGTTCACTAGAGAGAGGATATTCTTTGCTTGAAGAGGCAAAAAAGCATGTAAGAACAACTAAAATATTTTCCATTGGTAAAAGCTTAATAGAAAAAATATTAAAGTTGACCTTTAAAAAATCAATAGCATTAAAAATTCCATTCTTGATTTTCTCAAACTCCTGTCTTACTGTATCTCCTGGCAAATCGAGGAAAGCTTCTGGATTTACACTGCTCATAATAGCAGCAGAACAGCATTTTAAGAGTAAATCCGAACCTATATCTTTAAATCCAAATGATTCTAATTCTTCAGAAAGCTCTTTAAACTGTTCTTGTAAATCAAATTCTTCACTCCAGTTCCAGACAGACAATAAATCAAAGGTATTTAAATCTATTTTTTGTCTATTAATTCTTTCAAAAACTGTTGCCACATACTTTTTTTCTTCATTTTCAAATCGTTCAATTGGTATTCTAGCTTTCTGAAATCTATCAACTAAACCATCTATTTTTTCAGCTAGATCTTCATCTAGACTTCGAGTAGCTTTCCTATACTTGGAACTATTAAAAACATATTTTAAGGGAAAGAATTTATTTGTATCGTAGTTTTCGGAATCCTCCAAATACTTAAAGGGAACAGTATCTTCACTTTCTATCTCAAAAAATAAATTTGTCCAGTTGGTTTCTTGATTTTCTTCAGGAGAGAGTGTATTTTGAAAAATACCGAAAATGGACGTAATTCTCTGTTGACCATCTAAAACATAATCTATTGGATACTCTAGATCGCTATTTAGTAATTTGTATGGCCCTAAATTCCTTTCTGTACGTAATGGATTCTTAGTTCTCCAAAGTAATATAGAACCAAAAGGAAAACCCCTATAAATACTATCTATAAAGTAAGATACTCTATTTTGCTCCCAAACAAATCCTCTTTGAAAAGAAGGAATTCTGATTCTTCCACGTTGGATATCTTGAATTAAGTCGTTAATAAAATAGTAAGTTTCAGCCATAATCTATTTCTATTCAGTTGACAGCATTTTTTGATAAGACCGTTTACACTCAAAGACTTAGATTTTTTGTGTCATGGCTATGATAATTGTTATTTCGCTTCCCCATCAACTATTAAGGGTAACATCAACAAGAATCTATGCGTTTCTCGCTCAAGGTAAACATATTATTGCGAAATTGAGACAATTATAATATCGCAAATACTGTTTTTTGGGTAGACAGAACATATATATCATACATTCCGACTTGAAATCAAGGTGATTTGATCGACACTTTTTAGAAAAGTTAAAATAATTAAAAAAACATCAATTTTTGTACATTTTTGTATAAAATAATTACATATTAACACCTCATCCATGAAAAGAATTAGATATAGTAAAGATGTAGATGTTTTACTCATCGAACTGTCAGAAGATCCGATCGCCTATGCAGAAGAGGAAAGATCGGTCATTCTCCTTTAACCAATATTTCTCGAAAGCAGTCCTCGCCGATCTGATGTCAACGGTTGAAGTCTCGTAAATTCAGCCCGATCGCCCGTCCCGGGACTCCTCCGGATGGCTATATTCAAATTTTGAATATATAATGGAAGAATAGAGATCCCCCCCTGCGTCTATGGCGAACCGGAAAGCAGACGACCCCCTCAATCTGACCTTGACCGAAGAAGCGATCCTCAATGCACTGATGTTTCGCGAACGCTACGGTTTGGAGATTATGAACGCGATCGCCCAAGCGAGTCACGGCGATCGCACGATCGGTTTTAGTTCCCTTTACCCGACCTTACGCAAACTCGAAAAACGCGGTTTCGTGACCTCCCGATGGGGGGACGAACGACCCGACGAAACCACGGGCGCCCGCAGGCGTTACTACAAAATCACGGGTTCCGGGATCCGGGCGATCGAGAAAAAACAAGCGTTTCTCAAAACGTTACAAGACTTAAACCCCGCATTTTGAGGTTGTTTCACCATGTCGAGACGGTTTCGCAATCCCCATCCGATCGCCCGATTCGTGCAAAGACTGGCGCGATCGCTCCTGTATTTGTTCGGCGAACTGACTATATATCTCACAATATTGGCGGTAACCGCGCTGTTGGTCGCTTGGGGACTATCGGTAAAAATCGCCCTAGGAATAGGTATAACCTTAAGCGGCTTGGTAGCAATCGTGAGTTTTTGGGCTTACCGACAACACCGACTCGCGATCGGGCGATCGCGCGATCGCGACGCCCCGAGCTTGCACGGTGACGTAAAATTCGCCGACTGGATCGCCCAAACCCTTGCCCGCAAAGCTCCTCGGGAGTGGGAAGAATATCAAGATTGGCTGCATGACATCCTCCTTGCCCGTCGGCAAATGCTCGACGAGGGCGATCGCCCCTGGCAAGTCACCGCCCTCACTTACGGGCGACTAATAGCACTTTGTGTTACAGTCGCCCGGATTAAACTGCGACGCTGGGCAATGCTCCTACAGAGACGGTAGGCGATCGCCCCTCGCACAAATCGCGATTAGTCGGACTTCGTCGCCGCATCTACAATCAATTTCCGCGCTACGGTTTGGATTCCCGTATGCTCGTAATAATTGGTGGTTTGATCTAAAAAAGCGGCGACAAAATCGAGATTATCGTCGGTAAATTGAATAAATTGTCCGAGGCGACTGGAGATTTTTTGAGGGGTTACACCAGTCTTGGCCACTAACCCATTCATCCAGCCTTGAACCGAGTTAAATCCTTGAGTAATAAAGCCAAACTTATCGGAATTACTACTGCCGGGAATGGCATTATTTACGGCTAAAAATACTGGATTGCTCGCCACTACACTCGCATCTGAATTGTCGATAATGCTGTGAACCTTGCCGAGAAAGTCAGGGCCTAATGGAACCAAAGCATCGAGGCAAACTAAAGCATTCATCCGCATTAAGGCCGCATCTTGGTAGTTGTTGGTCAACGCACTGGCAAACTCGCGGGGATTCGGCTGCGGAATGCCGTTGAGCTTGCAATAGGCAATGACTTCAACGGCCAGTTTTAGGATCAGATCGACACTTTGAGTTTGGTCTGCTTTCGGGGTAATTTTGCTTAAAAAGGATAAAAAGCCAATTTTTTCGCCAACTTTATTGGCTAAAGCCGCCGCAGCCATTGCCGTGTCTGCTTTATCGATGGTTTGATAAAGTTTGACGGCAGTTTGATAACCATTTTTGGGATCGTTATAGAGGGCGATCGCGCGATCGCGGATTTTGGCGATTTTCTTCGGCTTCGTTTTGCCCGTCACCGCAACAATAGTGTTGTCAAATCCGACGATATTTTCCCACTGACCGGGCATTAAATAATCGACAGCTTTCAAAACTTTAACGGTAATATTATCCGTCGGCAATCCGTCAACTAACTCGACGATCGATTTGTCCACAACGGGAACCTCTTGTTAGGGAAAGACAATGGTTTAATTGTATCGAAATTTGGGGCGATCGCCTCGGGTTCGATCTTGAAAATTAACAATAACAACCATTATTATTTATCGATAAATCCTCGGTTAATCCGATCGCTATTGAAGCCGCCCGCGAGATCGCCCCTACAGAAAAACACCTTCGTGACGTAAAATAAATCTCCATCCGCTTTTTGCACTCGCCCTCAACCGCCATGTACTCTGATTATCTCACCCGAATTCTCAACGCTCGCGTTTACGACGTCGCGCAAGAATCGCCCTTAGAATACGCGCCGAATTTGTCCGCGCGCCTGCACAATCAACTGCTCCTCAAACGGGAAGACATGCAATCGGTGTTTTCCTTTAAATTGCGCGGCGCCTACAACAAAATGGCCCAATTGCCGCCGGATTTGCTCGCTCAAGGGGTGATTGCGGCGTCGGCGGGCAACCACGCCCAAGGGGTAGCCCTCGGCGCCTCGCGCTTGGGAACCCGCGCCATCATTGTCATGCCCGTGACCACGCCCCAGGTGAAGGTCGATGCGGTCAACGCCCGTGGCGGCGAGGTCGTCCTGCACGGCGAGACCTATGACGACGCCTATGCATACGCCCGCCAGCTCGAAAGTGAGAAAGGAATGACCTTCATTCACCCGTTTGACGACCCCGACGTGATCGCCGGACAGGGAACAATTGGTATGGAGATTTTACGCCAGTATCAAAAACCGATTCACGCGATTTTCGTCGCTATTGGCGGTGGGGGCTTGATTGCGGGGGTGGCGGCGTATGTCAAGCGTTTGCGCCCGGAAATTAAGGTGATCGGGGTCGAACCCGTGGATGCGGACGCCATGCACCAATCGCTCAAAGCCGGATATCGCGTGCGTTTGCCGCAAGTCGGGTTATTTGCGGACGGCGTGGCGGTGCGATCGGTCGGCAAAGAAACATTCCGTCTGTGCCAGCAGTATATTGACGATATTATCTTAGTGGGTACGGACGATACTTGTGCGGCGATTAAAGATGTTTTTGAGGATACAAGATCGATTGTAGAACCTGCCGGGGCTTTGGCGATCGCCGGGGCCAAAGCCTATGTGGAACGGGAGCAAATTGAGGGACAAACTTTAGTGGCGATCGCCTGCGGGGCAAATATGAATTTCGATCGCCTCCGGTTTGTCGCCGAACGGGCGGAATTGGGGGAACGTCGCGAGGCAATTTTTGCCGTTACCATTCCCGAAACTCCCGGCAGTTTGCGTAAATTTGGCGAATGTATTGGCAAGCGCAATTTAACTGAATTTAACTATCGCATTGCCGACGAAAAAGAAGCGCATATTTTTGTCGGAATGCAAATTCAAAACCGCGCCGATGCCGCCAAAATGGTAGAAACTTTTCAAGCCAATGGCTTTAAAACCATCGATTTAACCGACGACGAATTGACGAAACTGCACTTGCGTCACATGGTCGGCGGGCGATCGCCCCTCGCCCACAACGAGTTAATTTATCGGTTTGAATTTCCCGAACGTCCCGGGGCTTTATTGAAATTTGTCAGTTCGATGAGCCGCAATTGGAATATTAGTTTATTCCATTATCGCAATAACGGTTCGGACTACGGACGGATTGTGGTAGGAATGCAGGTTCCCCCGGAAGAAATGGAAGAATGGCAGGCGTTTCTGAATTCGTTGGATTATCGCTATTGGGACGAAAATCAAAATCCAGCCTATAAGTTATTTTTGGCGTAAAACTGAGGACAAATAGGGAACATTCTGCGACGGGCGATCGGCCTTTTTTTAGGGTGATCGCTCTTGTTATTGACGAAGGCAGCTAAATTGAATGAAACTCGTTACAATTAAGTCACTCATGAAAATTCGGGCAGGACTAGCCGACCATGCGCGCCTTACTCATCTATCCTCTCTTTCCCCCTACTTTTTGGTCTTATAACAAAATTTTAGAACTCGTCGATCGCCAAGTTTTATTACCCCCTTTAGGTTTAATTACTGTAGCCGCAATATTGCCGCAAACTTGGGAATTTAAGCTCGTAGACCGTAACGTTCGTGAGGTCACTCAAGCCGAATGGGATTGGGCGGATCTTGTGATTCTCTCGGCGATGATCGTCCAACAAGAAGACTTAACTGCGCAAATTCGAGAAGCCAAACAACGGGGAAAATTAGTTGCCGTCGGCGGACCTTATCCTACATCCGTTCCCGAAGATTCCGAACGCGCTGGCGCTGATTTTTTAATTTTAGATGAAGGGGAAATTACCTTACCGATGTTTGTGGAGGCGATCGAAAAAGGAGCGACAAGCGGTATTTTTCGCACCTCAGAAAAACCTGACGTTACTCAAACTCCCATTCCCCGTTACGACCTCTTAGAATTGGACGCTTACGATTCCATGTCCGTTCAATTCTCCCGAGGGTGTCCGTTCCAGTGCGAATTCTGCGATATTATCGTCCTTTACGGTCGTAAACCGCGCACCAAAACTCCCACTCAACTCCTCGAAGAATTAGCATATTTATATAACTTGGGTTGGCGACGCGGCATTTTTATGGTCGATGATAACTTTATCGGCAACAAACGTAATGTTAAGTTATTGCTCAAAGAATTAAAAATTTGGCAAGCCAACCATCAATATCCTTTTCGATTTAATACAGAAGCTTCTGTAGACCTTGCTGCCGATCCGGAATTGATGGAACTGATGGTTCAGTGTAACTTTGACGCCGTCTTTTTGGGAATTGAAACCCCCGACGAAGAAAGTTTACAATTAACTAAAAAGTTCCAAAATACTCGCGATTCTTTAACGGAAACTGTCGGTAAAATTATTGAAGCAGGTTTGCGTCCGATGGCGGGATTTATTATTGGATTTGACGGTGAGAAAAAAGGGGCGAGCGATCGCATCGTGCAGTTTGTCGAAGATGCAGCCATCCCCACTGCCATGTTTGGGATGTTGCAAGCCTTACCAAATACGGCGTTGTGGCAACGATTAGAAAAAGAAGGACGATTGCGTATCCATGGCAAACAAGATATCAATCAAAGCACGTTAATGAATTTCGAGCCGACCCGTCCGATGGAAGATATTGCCCGAGAATATATTGAGGCATTTTGGGAATTATACGAACCTGAAACGTTTCTCGATCGCACCTATCGTTGTTTTCTTAAACTCGGCGCACCGCAATGCAAAGCCCCGTTTAAACTGCCCAGTTGGGTCGATATCCGAGCATTAGCTATTGTGATTTGGCGACAAGGTGTTAAACGCAAAACGCGCTGGAAATTTTGGCATCATTTATTTGGCATTTTTCGCCACAATCCCGCCGTTTGGGAGCATTATCTAACGGTTTGCGCGCACAACGAGCATTTTCTCGAATATCGTCAAATTGTCCGCGATGAAATTCAAAACCAACTGGCGCTGTTCCAAGAACAAGAAGCTCGTACAGAGATGGCCATCGGTTAACATTATTTTACGAACAACGGGTCTATTGTTAAGTTGGGCGATCGATTAATGTAGGAGCAACGAATTAAAACAATAAAAATGCCAAAATTGAGGCCGATTCTCAAGTGGGTCGAGTCCGAATCCGGTGGATGGATTTTTTCTACGGGAATGACAGGTTAGATCGGTGAATTAAGACGATCGCATTTACACGAGTTCCTCGTTTTCAATACATGTCAGAACTCAAATTGGATCCCTAGAGTAGATAGATGCACCCAAAATTACCTTAAATCGTGCTAAGCAACTGCTAGTTTGTGCGCGTTGCTAACATCAAGTTTGAGTCTTGATAATACTTGTAACCGATACCGAAATCGAGGGGTTCGATGCTGCTGTCACTTTGATAAATTTCGCGTAATTCCGGCTGGTATCGGTTCTTAAACAGATCGATGGGAGCGATGTAGGTTCCGTAAAAGTCGAGTTCCCATTGTTCGCGGTCAAAATTGCGTAAGGGAATCCCGGAATCGTCTTGTAAAATGTGACTACTTTGAGCGAAAATCAAGTCGCGAATTTGAGAAAAACTCTCGTTGTACATCAAGTACGATGCCGCTTTGAGATAAGTAATGGGATTGTCAAATTGTTTGACAAACTTCTCGAATTGGGGGGTATTCGCCAAACCGCTATTCGATAAGTCGGTAGAGAAATAATAGAGCGATCGCGGCTCGGTTTCGCCTTCGGGGATAAAGGCAATTTTTACCCCAGGAATGGCATTGGTATTATCTCCAATATCATCGAGCGATCGCGCTTCGCCGCTTTCGTCAATTCCCACATATTGGATGTCTACAACTTCGTTATTCGTGCGCGCCATAAAGAATAACAAAATGGGAATCACGCCTTTTTCGGCGAGGTCTTGAGCCATTGATTTCGTGCGGAAAAAGCTAAATTGCAAAATTGCATAGAGGGATTGCTGAATTTCTTGCAATTTTTGCGCTTTCGCTCCCTCGGACATATTCTCGAAATCGGGAATACTACCGAGCGGTTCTAAACCGACCATGATGTAATTACTCCCTTGAGGAAAGAGGGAATAAGCGTAGAGAAAATCGGGGCCACTAAAGGGATAAAAAATGGTGGGAGCGTTCGCCTGAATGCTTTGCAGTTGTTTGTCCGACCATCGACGAACTTTTGAGAGTTGTTGCGCTTCTAACGCGCTCCAGGAGTTATCGAGGGTTTGCGAGTAATTGAGCCAAGCATTACTCTTTTGAAGTTCGGCGATCGCCCCTTCTTTTTCAACTTTAATTCCGGCGATAAACTTGGCATTTCCCGTCAATTTATCGGCTTTGGCGCGATCGATTTTAGGAGCTGGATCGGCTTTAGTTTCCGATGCTTTGATTTCGGCAGCACTAACTTCTTGCCGACCTTCTCCCTCTGGAGTCACTTCGGTGGAGGTTTGCGAGCTGACTTGAGCCGATTCTGAAGCGACTGGCGTCGAAGTATTCGCACAACCTTGAACGAGGAGAAGGAGTCCGAAAATAGAAAGGAAAAAGGATGAGAATTGAGAGGTTTTAGGTTTCATCGTAATTTTTACTGATTGATTGTTTCGACGATCGCAAATCACTGGAAGAGACTAATTTTTTCCTCGCCGCAAAAAAGTAAATCGGCAGTCCCAGGAAAATAGTAAACAGTCCGGCTAAAGACTCTACAGGTTTTCCCATCAACGTAAAGATGAGAACCCACAAGCCAACCCCGACAAAAATTAGTGGCGTAATCGGATATCCCCACGTTTGATAAGGACGGGAAATTTGCGGATACTTGTATCGGTGAACGAACACCCCTGCAACAGTCATTAATGAAGACAGAGTTAGGGTAAATCCGAGATAAGTTACTAAAGCTTCAAAGGTTGAAGTAATCAGAAGCACCAAAATCAGTGAAAGTTGAATCCAGATAGCTAAATCAGGAATGCCACTGGCATTTTTCTTGGCGAGGGGTTGGAAGAAGGGAATATCTTCGCCAATCGCTTGCGTGACTCGCGGTCCGGCCCAAATCATCGAACTAATCGAAGAAATGAGACCGAAAGAAATGAGCAAACTCATTAATTTACCGCCAAAGTCGCCGAAAATATATTCGGCAGCGATCGCGCCGACTTGAGTTTTTCCAGCCAGCGCTTGTAAGGGGGTACTGTAGAGAAAAATAAAATTCAACAGCAAGTACAGCACCATGACGATCGCCGTTCCCACAATTAGAGAAAACGGTAAATTTTTCTCCGGCTTATCAATTTCATTGGCAATATAAACCGATGCATTCCATCCAGAATAAGCATAGGTGACAAACACCAAAGAAACCGCAAACGGAGGGCTAAAAATCGGCTGAATGTCGCCAGCAGAAGGCAATAAATTCACGAACTGCGGTTCGGCGAGGAAAAAGCCACAGGCAATCAACACCACAATCGAAATCACTTTCAAGACCGTAAACCAATCTTGAAACGAGCTCCCCGTTTTCAAATTGCGGGTGTGAATTGTCGAAATGAGAATGGCGACGATCGCCGCCACTAGGGTTTCGTTCGGAATCGGGAATACTTGTGAGAGATAGTCGGCGAGGGCGATCGCGGCGGCGGCGATCGGCGCTGCGAAGCCCACCGTTACTGAAATCCAGCCCGAGAGAAAGCCGATCGCGGGGTGATAGATCTGCGAAAGGAATGTATATTCACCTCCCGACCGGGGCATGACGGAGCCTAACTCTGCATAAGACAGGGCGCCGCACATGGCAAAAATCCCTCCGATCGCCCATAACGCCAATAAGGCGAAATAGGATTGAATGTCGGCCACTTGGTAACCCAAGCTGGTAAAAACCCCCGTTCCGATGGTATTGGCGACCACCAGACAAATCGCCGTGAACGGGCCGATGAGGCGAGAACTTCGATTGGAATCTGCCTTCATTGATATAGATTTAATCCGTTACATGAATCTGACTCGTTAAACAGTCAGTGAATCTCTTCTCTAAATACTTGTGCCCTAACTTCAGTCAGGACGCTGTAAGATGCAGCCCTAGGCAAACACCGCTATTAAAACCTATATTCGCAAGACTGTCCAGAGTCAACGAGAATCGAATCGACCCGGTCTTCGTTTTTCGATTCCGCTCGATCGCCGATGAGTGAATTGCTCATTCACGATGAATATATTGCATAATTTTGACCTCGATCGGGAGAAATCTTGAAGCGAATTGACCCAATCCAAATTTAACTTTTAACGGTTTTGGTAACGATCGCCACCCTATTTCTACAAACCCCAAGCGAGCATAAAATGGGGCTAAATATCCCATACATTCCAGATAAATCGGTTCGCTCGTTCCCTCGACTAAATGGCGAACCAAATAAGACCCCAAACCGCGATCGCGCCAGGACGGAACGACCACCAAACTCCCCAACTCCCGAACTCCGTCGATCGATCGCAACTGAGCACAAGCGATCGTCTTTCCCTCGAACTCGATCGCCCAAAATTGCCGCCAGTCCAACTGGGTCGGGTCCAACTTTTCCGAAAACACCAAACGCCGGATCGTCCAGATATCGGACTTTCGAGCGCGTCTGAGAGTGCATCCCGGGGGTAAAGCGTCAGTCACGATCGCCCCTCAATTCCCTTGCCATCGGACGCGGACATTCGGATCCTCCCTCGGACCGCGATCGCCCAGGTAGGCGAGGGCCGCCCGGTCGTCGAGGGCGTAAGCGCGCAAAAACACCGCAGTCCACCGGGCGATCGTCTCCAAGCTGACGGCGCGATCGAGAGTAGAACTGCTCTTTTCATTGGGCGATCCGGGGGGATTGTCGAGGTCGGTCAACCCGTAATGATTGGCGCCGCGTACTTCGATATACGCCTTGGGCGGACTCTCAATATTATTATATGTTTTTTCGATCGATTCGGCGCGAATTAAACTGTCCCGACTTCCGGCAATGAGGGCGATCGGAATTCCCGCATTGTTAACTTTCAAATATTCGCCATCTTCCCATAAATCGCTACCAAAAAACACCCCGGCGAGTAATTCTTTCGGTCTTTCATAAGGACCTTCACACCAGGGTAAATCGCACGCCTCGCGAATGGCATCTAACCCGATAAATCCCCCTTGAGAATGACCGATCAACACCAATTTTTCCGCATCGGTAATCTTAAATAACGGAGAATTGGCATGATGCTGTTGCGCTTTAACGTACCTCAAAACATCGGTCACCTGTCCCACTTGCGGGAACAATTCCTCGCGATCGCGGATGGTCGTCAGGTGGTTGGGAACCACCACGATAAAGCCGTAACGGGCGATCTGAGTGGCAAATTGCGAGTAATAAGCCGCATCCACATTAAACCCTTGAATCAGCAAAGCGACGGGTAAACGGTCTGCGGGTGCAAGTTGCGAGGGTTGAGGATAGTAGATATCTGCCGGATCGTTGTAGCCGGGAATCGTGGTTTTGAAGCGATCGACTTTGGCATACAACGGTTGGCTGGGGTCGCGGTCGGTCTGCATCGGTACCGGGGAAGGAGTCTCGATCGCAACTGGAGCGATCGCGGGTTCCGAGGGCCGTTCCACGGGTTGGGAATTGGCCAAAAAATGGGGAACCAACGTCACCGAAACGGCGGCGAGGGCGGCGATCGCCCCGAGGGCGAAAAGTCTAGACATCAGCAAACAACCTCCGGGAAAAACAACCGGGAATGGAGGATCGAAACAGTGCGCTTTGCCCTAAATTTCAAGGGAACCCAGAGCAAACCGCACCTTTTCCCTTACCTTTTAGCGTCGGCGATCGCCCCTTTCGCCATAGCAGCGAGAGCTTGGTCCGTCGCCTTGGGCAAATGATAGTATTTTCCGCCCGCTTGTTTGGCTAACTCCTTACCAAATCCGGTGGAGATAAATTTATTCTCCGTATCGATCACGAGCAGTTGCATCCCCGCGAGGCGGATTTTCCCCGCAATTTCCAACAGTTCCGCCTTCAGATCCGGTTTTTCTCCTTCCTCCATCGGTTCCGCGAGCGATCGCGCCAGGGGAATATTCCCCCGTCCGTCGGTAATCGCCACGATCAACACCTGACCGATATCTCCCGACTGCTGGGCGTTCATCCCGACGCGCACCGCCGTCGTCAACCCGTGGGCTAACGGAGAACCGCCCCCACAGGGCATCCGTTCCAAGCGGCGCCGCGCCGTCGTAATCGATCGCGTCGGCGGTAACAACACTTCCGCCTGTTCCCCACGGAAAGGAATCAACGCGATTTGGTCGCGATTTTGATAGGCTTCCGTCAGCAATTGCAACACCGCACCCTTCGCCGACTGCATCCGGTTGAGAGCCATCGACCCGGAAGCATCCACGAGAAACACCACCAACGATCCCGCTTTGCGCGCCATCCGCTTCGATCGCAAATCCGATTGTTCCACGATCACTTTGCGTCCCGGATAGCGTTCCCGTCGGGCTTTTTGGTACGGCGCCGCCGCCCGCAAGGTGGCATCCACGGCAACCCGTTTCACCTGACCTTTGGGCAACATCGGCTTGATATAGCGCCCGCGATCTTCAGAAAAGATAATACTGCGCGCGCCACTTTTGCCCTTGCGTTTCGCCATTTGCGCGAAATACATCATCGCCGGGTCGATAATCACCCCTTCGGGGTCGAAAACGAACTCTTCCGGGATGCTTTGTTCTTGTTCTTCCTGTTCCGGCGGTTCTTCTTCTTCTTGTTCTTCTTCTTCCTCTTGTTCTTGTTCTTGTTCCCCTTCCGGCGGCGGCGGCGGTGGTGGTGGCGGCGGCGGCGGTTGTTCTTCTTCCGGAGGGGTCTGCACGATCGTCGATCGCGGGACGATGACCAGTTCCACGGCGCGGCGCAAGTCGTCGGCGTTAACCGTGTTGCGTCCGTCTAAGGCGGCGGAGGCTTTGGCGACGCGGACGGCGAACAGTTCGGCGCGATGGCCCTGGACCCCCCCGCGCACCGCTTCGTCTACGAGATAGGCGATTTGATCGTGACTGATGACGACGTCTTTGAGCCATTCCCGGGCCAGGAGGATCTGAGTTTTGAGGTTTTCGAGATCCTCGGCGTACTGGTCTAAAAAGGTTTGAGGGGAGTTGGCGTAGGAAAGGGCTTGTTCCACCGCCATGACGCGATCGTCCAATCCCAAAACCCCATCGGCGGACAGGGTAATGGCGATCCGATCGAGCAAGTGTTCGCGCAAGGGGCCTTCTTCGGGGTTGTAGGTGGCAATGAAGAGGGGCTTGCAGGGGTGTTGAAAGCTGATACCTTCCCGTTCGATTTGGTTGCGACCGTCGGTGAGGACACTCAGCAGTAAGTTGGCGATTTGGTCGTCGAGGAGGTTGATTTCATCGACGTAGAGGACGCCGCGATGGGCGCTGGCGAGTAAGCCCGGTTGAAAAACGGTTTCCCCCTGTTTGACCGATTGTTCTACGTCTACGGAACCGAGTAAGCGGTCTTCGGTGGTGCCGAGGGGGATTTGGATAAAGGGAGTGGGGATAATTTCCGTGGGGACGCTATCCGTGGCGCTGACGCCGTTTTGAGCGTTACGCGGATAGGTTTCGAGGGTGTAGTCGTCCCATTCTTCGGGATGGGTCGGGTCGCAGTTGGCGATCGAGTCTTTGACGATTTCGATCGGGGGTAAGAGGGAGTGGATCGCACGGGCCATGACTGATTTGGCCGTACCGCGTCGTCCGGCGATCGCGACTCCCCCCAACCCCGGATCGACGGCTGTCAATAGTAAAGCCATTTTGATCGCTTCCTGTCCGACCACGGCGGTCAGTGGAAACGTCGTTAAGTTAGAACGGGTTACGGGCGCAGGCATGATCTAATGGGTTGGGAGTCCAGTCTTTTACTGTACTAGATCGTCGAGTGCATCGGGTTAACAATCCCGACGATCGCCTGCGATTTGAGAGGCGCCTTAGCAAGCGCAGATTTGGGGACAAAGGGCGTTTTGTAAGAGCGCGTGGGCCGCATCGACGAGGTCGCTGTAGGTGCGATCGGCTTTGAACTGGCTCAGATAGTTAGCGCTGCGAATGCCGCAAGTGACTGCAATTGAGGGGATGCCGACGGCTTTAGCGGCGAGGATGTCGGCTTCGGTGTCGCCGATGATGCAGGCGCGATCGCGGTCTACGCCATGTTCGGCGATCGCCTCGGCGAGTAAGTGCGTTTTCACTTCAGCGTAGTTTTGATAGGCCAGCGCGAGATCGTCCGTTCCCCAAATGCCGCTAAATAAGGGAGCTAACCCGGTTTTTTCCAAGATGTCCGTGACTTGATCTTGGTGGCGCAAGGTGACCGACACCAACCGGGCGCCTTGGCAGTGCAGCAAACCCAAGGCCCAACGCACTCCCGGTTGCAAGCGGTCTTTGTGTAATAAGTGGGGTTGATTGACGATTTCGTGAACTTGACCGAGGAAAACGTCGGTTTGTTCGTCGTCGAGTCCGGACTGTCTGGCGATTTCGACATCGGGGACGCGATCGCGCTTCATTTGCCAAAATTGCTCTTTACTGAGGATTTGTAAGGGCAATTTCTGCGATCGCGCCTGGTAGACCGCTTCCGTTTTTGCTAAGCCCAAGCGATAGGTGCTGTAGTACCGTTCCGAAACGTCGATTAACGGTCCGTCAAAGTCGCAAAAGACGGTCCAATCGGCCAACGGTCCCTCGGTCTTAACAGAGGGAGAATAGGGAGTTAAATAGGGGCGAGTCGGTTTCATCACCAGACGATAGTTGCGCTTTTTTTTGCAATGTATCTTTACACTAGCAGATTAAAGATAAGATTTCATGCGGTTAATACCTATTTTTCTATTGAAAAATCTTATGTCAATAAAAAGGGAGAGGGTGCAGATTTTGACCAAGATTGAGAGAATCGACCGGGCAATTCTCTCAATCTTGGATACGGACATAGAGATTTTCTACGGTTCGCGACCGGATCGGCGATCGCGGCAAATCTCAACGTTCAGTTCGCGTCGGGAACTGGCGGAAGATCTGGGTCTTGCTCTACATTGCCCATGTTATCGGCGTCGATCTCTCCTTTGGTTAGGAAACGCAAAGTTTCTTGATAGAGACTGCGCCAGAAGCGGTTACTCATTCCCTGACTAATTTCAGTGGGATCGACCATCGGATGCGGGACTAAATCGGAGGCGGGATAGAAGTAAGAACGGTGTCCGCCAGCTTCGCCGCCAATTTTGTCGAACAGCATTTGATTGGTTTCGATATCCGCCGCATCCTCATTTTCCGTCAGCACCAGAAATGTCGGGATATTTTGGAGGGCGGCGATCGCCTTAGAATTGAGAACGGCAGTACGTCCGAAGCGATCCGCCGCCGTCAGACAACCCACGGGGAATTTTAACTGCGGATCCCAGCCTAATTCGGCAATATCCAACGGTCCGGCGAGATTGACGTAGCGACGGCGATCGCCGTAAATCTTCAACAACGGCGCGTAAGCGACCACCCCCTTCACCGTTTCCGGGTGGTTCGCCGCCACCGCCAGCGCCACCGCACCCCCGACGGACAAACCGACCGCATACACCGGACCGGGTAACTCCGAAATTTCGTGCAGACGCTGACTCGCACAAGTCAAATAATCTTCGTGAGACGAATTGAAATAGCGATCGAACTCGTCCTCATCCTCGCGTTCGATCGCCTGCATGATGTTCAACAAACGCGGTTCGAGAATTAACAACCGTGCTAAAAGGGCTTTTTGTTGCAGCGCACTCGGCTGAGTGAACCCACTAGGATTGTCGGAAATATTATTAAAAAACTGATTGAGAACCGGATCTTTTTTTACCTTTTTGCGGAGGGGATCGTAGATTTCCGGCTTCAGATCGACCTGGGGCCAATATTGATGGGGAGGAAGTAAATGATGCCCTGCTAAAGTGGTTTGATAAACATTAAATCCATTGTGAAAAAGATAGTCGGCCAGCCGCCACATTTGGTGAGGTTTGGCACTGAATCCGTGAAACATCATCACCGTGCCGCGAATGGGTTTTCCCGGATCGTGAAAGAGATAATAAGGATAAGCCCACTCGCGGCGATCGCCGTGACGGGCGATCGTTTCTAGATAAGCATTAATCGCTTCTTTGGTACGGCGAAGCTGTTCCTCGGTCGGAGTCACGAAAGAGTCTGTATTGGTCATAACCCGGCGACTTCAAAATTGATAAAAAAGACCACCTACGTTATAGCATTCGAGCAAAGCCGTGTCAGGGGTTCGTAGCCCCTGCACTCGGGTGACTTCTTCGATCGCCTCACCGATCGGGCATCAGTAAGCCATACAATTTTTAAGCCATACAATTTTTATTGAGCAAAACATAAAACATAATAATTTTTTTGCTATTGATAGGTTGGTCAGTTAGATGTACTGAAACTCCAACTGACAATCGTAGAGAGTCCAGGATTGTGCTTCAATGGGGCTGTCCCAAAAAGGGACAGTGAAACGGTTCATTAATTCGGGGTCGAGTTCTATTAATAATTCCTTCAATGGGGCTGTCCCAAAAAGGGACAGTGAAACAATATATAAAACATAAAAAAGAAAGGGAATATATTGGCCTTCAATGGGGCTGTCCCAAAAAGGGACAGTGAAACCGATCGCGCGCCGACGGCGACAAAGAATAGGGCCCTTCAATGGGGCTGTCCCAAAAAGGGACAGTGAAACACCCTTCAACCCTCCGGTAGCTCTGACGGTAGGGCTTCAATGGGGCTGTCCCAAAAAGGGACAGTGAAACGGGAATCCAATCCCGGCAGGCTCGGGGAGAGGCCTACGAGCTTCAATGGGGCTGTCCCAAAAAGGGACAGTGAAACTCATCTGGATACTCCGCACTGATTGGATCCCAAATGCTTCAATGGGGCTGTCCCAAAAAGGGACAGTGAAACGGATCCCGACGAGTATTTTCTCTCATTCCAGGGAGGCTTCAATGGGGCTGTCCCAAAAAGGGACAGTGAAACAGATTCCGACCTGTCTGGCACCAACCTCTCTGGGCGCGCTTCAATGGGGCTGTCCCAAAAAGGGACAGTGAAACCTACCCATTCTCCAATACTAGGGGTTACCGAGTAGCTTCAATGGGGCTGTCCCAAAAAGGGACAGTGAAACCCTGTGCCTTACTCGTACTACGTCCACTATGGCTAGCTTCAATGGGGCTGTCCCAAAAAGGGACAGTGAAACTGTCGAAAATCAACCTCTCTGGTCGCGACCTGAGCGCTTCAATGGGGCTGTCCCAAAAAGGGACAGTGAAACCTTAGGAATGGGCGCCATTTTTCGAGCTTGGCATTGCTTCAATGGGGCTGTCCCAAAAAGGGACAGTGAAACCCAAAAAAATCCGAATCGTCGGTCACCGAGTAAGGGCTTCAATGGGGCTGTCCCAAAAAGGGACAGTGAAACGGAACGCGGTGTCCGGGACGGGAATCGCCGCACTGCTTCAATGGGGCTGTCCCAAAAAGGGACAGTGAAACAGTCATCCTCGGAGCCACCTGTCTGGGCATCCTCGGGCTTCAATGGGGCTGTCCCAAAAAGGGACAGTGAAACATAATCGAAGCATACGAACAAAAAAAAAGGAAGTAGAGGCTTCAATGGGGCTGTCCCAAAAAGGGACAGTGAAACCTATCTATCCCCTCCACCTGGATGATCAAAATTGGACCGCTTCAATGGGGCTGTCCCAAAAAGGGACAGTGAAACCTGGGATCTGCGATCTCCAGTCCCAAAAAGTTCGCGCTTCAATGGGGCTGTCCCAAAAAGGGACAGTGAAACGCTCCCTACGCCCATTGATAATTAGATAGCACCCGCTTCAATGGGGCTGTCCCAAAAAGGGACAGTGAAACCCAGGGTGCGATCTATTCTCCCATGAGAATTTCGGCGCTTCAATGGGGCTGTCCCAAAAAGGGACAGTGAAACGGTGATGTTTGTCAAGCTTTCGTTCAAAAGTGAGAGCTTCAATGGGGCTGTCCCAAAAAGGGACAGTGAAACAGTCGCACTTTCTGCCCTAGCATTTCGGCTTTAGGCTTCAATGGGGCTGTCCCAAAAAGGGACAGTGAAACGTTCTGGCGTTTTCGTAAGATTTTAAAAAATTATCGGCTTCAATGGGGCTGTCCCAAAAAGGGACAGTGAAACTCGCTCCCGTTCCCGACATTAGCCAACTGCGGAGCTCGCTTCAATGGGGCTGTCCCAAAAAGGGACAGTGAAACAGGGCTTGAGATGCCGCATTAGTAGTAGCAGCATAGCTTCAATGGGGCTGTCCCAAAAAGGGACAGTGAAACTTGATTAATTGATTAGACATAGTTGATTGTTCCTTTTGATGCTTCAATGGGGCTGTCCCAAAAAGGGACAGTGAAACGCACGAGGAGATTGACCCGGTAGGGGTGGAATCCGCTTCAATGGGGCTGTCCCAAAAAGGGACAGTGAAACGCAATAGGGGAGGATGTCAACGGCGGGAGAGTCCGAGCTTCAATGGGGCTGTCCCAAAAAGGGACAGTGAAACATGGTTCCTGATTGGTCGAGTCTTTCGCAATTCCCGTGCTTCAATGGGGCTGTCCCAAAAAGGGACAGTGAAACTCATTTGCAACGTATCTTTAAAAGGTAAACACGAAGCCGCTTCAATGGGGCTGTCCCAAAAAGGGACAGTGAAACCACTCTCCGGAAGCGCTCGACGGATCCCCCGAACCGTGCTTCAATGGGGCTGTCCCAAAAAGGGACAGTGAAACCAGTAGAAGACTAAGCTGCTCGTATTTTGGGATGTGCTTCAATGGGGCTGTCCCAAAAAGGGACAGTGAAACCCATCGGCGGCAATGTTGCTCCGGGGTCATGGGGAGGCTTCAATGGGGCTGTCCCAAAAAGGGACAGTGAAACAGGACTCTCTCAGCCTCGGCCTTTGATGCAGCATAGCTTCAATGGGGCTGTCCCAAAAAGGGACAGTGAAACATCATTTTTCTCCTGGTTGGGCGATCGTTTTTCGCGATGCTTCAATGGGGCTGTCCCAAAAAGGGACAGTGAAACATCGGATCTATCCACTCGATGGCCGCCGCTTGCCTCGCTTCAATGGGGCTGTCCCAAAAAGGGACAGTGAAACTGAAGGCGTCTGTAGTGGTTTAAGTATAATGGGAAAAGAGCTTCAATGGGGCTGTCCCAAAAAGGGACAGTGAAACTGTTGTATACTTTGGAACTTTTCCCAATGGTGGCTCGCTTCAATGGGGCTGTCCCAAAAAGGGACAGTGAAACTCGTCCAATCGACCTGAAACTCAACTCCTACCTAGGGCTTCAATGGGGCTGTCCCAAAAAGGGACAGTGAAACGCTTGGGACTTTCCGGCCTTCGGACGCGGTCTGGGTAGCTTCAATGGGGCTGTCCCAAAAAGGGACAGTGAAACCTGGGGCAGCTTTTCGAGTCGAAGCTCGGAAAGTCAGGCTTCAATGGGGCTGTCCCAAAAAGGGACAGTGAAACTGCTACCCTCTGAAACCCTGATGGAATAGAGTTTTCAAGGTGCAGTTTGGCGGGGGACTGAAAAAACTTCATTTCAGCGATCGCCGTCCTGAGAGATTGTAGCACATCGATGGCCAAAAACCTTATCCCATAAAGAATACAGCAATTTGGCGGGGGATTTTTGGAGACCGATCGCCGTATTCCTTGCTCATTCAAGGTTTCAGAGGAATTACAGCTCATTGCCAATTCTCCCGCTTTCCCCCGCCAAAAAATTAGAGATCGGGCACGAACAACCCCAGTCCGAAATGCGCGCCGTAGCCGATCGCGATCGGTCCGCATTGTTCCTTCTCAAACTCTAACTCAATCCAATACCCTCGGTCTGAGGATTGATGACCTTTCCCCGAAGAGCGGCGGCGGCGGAAAGCGTGCCAGGGATAGGGACAATCGATATCGGAGTCGCTCAAAACACGAACGTCTGCCAGAGGGGCGATCGCCCATACCGATCGCAAATGGTCGATCAGGTGCTTCGCCTGCCACTGTACCCCATCGACCTGCCATCCGGTATCTGGATCGATTTTCTTCTTCGGATGACGCGGTAACACAAACGGCGTGAGCGATCGCCAAATGCGACTGCACCCGAGCAGGGAACGAGATTGTCTTATGGTTGTACTACGATAATCCTCCAGCGTTCCGAGTCCCGTCAACCGCGTTTGCACTTCAAACGCTTTACCTGCCCATACTTTGGACAACCCACACAAGACCCGAACTGCATCCTCGCCGAACCCTTCCGCCGCAAACACCCAAAGGCGATCGATCCGTCCGTCGCCGTCGCTGTCTTCTGGTAAATACCAAGCGTGACGTTGATTCTGGCGCTTCTCACCCGTTTTCCGCCGACCTGAGAACGTTTCCATCGCTTGCGAACCGTCATCGCTGCGACTCATTAACGTTTGTCGAAATCGTTCCCCGACGGCGAGGGCTTCGGTCAGAGGGGGCAACACATTTGAACTCAAATCAAATCGCGCCAGGGTCGGACGCGCGATCGCCTGTCGCTCAGTAACCGACCATCCCCTAACATTGTTCGAGTTGTTCGCGATCGTATAAGTCGCCCATCGCGCACCGGGAACCCCACTCCACCCTTGACGATGCAATTCGCCGATATCCACTTCTAAGGTATCGAGGAGATCCTGGGGAATCCGCCACTTGGCGCGTTTGGGTCGCTCGACGTTGCCTAAAGCCGTCTTAAATCCCTCAAACTCCGACTGAGAGAGGGGAACGAGAATGCGCGTCGTTTCGCCCGCCGCCACCTCATACGCCCCCAGGGGGCGGGCGTTGCACGCCGTCGCCGTGGTGTAGCACGGGGACACCTCACACCAGGACTCTGCACGACCGAGATAGGTCAACTGGTGACACAGACATTCGAGCAGTTGACGCTGCTTGTCGTCGAGTTCGACATCGTGCCACACCACTTGAATTTCCGGCGCTTTTTCAGGAATCGTCGTCGCGCGATCGAAGACGACGAACGTATCCAAGACCTTAGTCGTCGTCTCTTTCCCTTCTTTGCGAAGTGGCATATAGTGCCGAGTATGGGCCGTAGTATGAGGCGGCAACCGATACGACGGCAGGGAATCGGCGAGTTGGGTCACCAGTTGGCACAATCGATCGCGCGGCGGACGATCGCTCAGATAATAGTAAGCCGATACCAAAGCCCGCAAGATACGCCACGGCGACGGGGGATATTCGACAATGCCTTCGTTCACCTGATGATTCCACGGCGTGGCGTGAAAGCGCCCGGTGAGGAAGCGAATCGATAACGTCACACTCATCTATTTCTTCCCTTGCTTCGGTGTCTTCTAGGCTTCTTTGTATTGCACGACCCTCACGGGTTCGTCGTCAAATAATGGGCGAGCTGCTTTGACCAATTTAGGCAGAAGCGTGGTGAGTTCGTCTCGCTTCGGTAGGGTGAACTTCTCGGGACGAGTCACGCGAATGTCCGTACATTCGAGGTCGCAAGCCGTTCGCAACCGCAATCCGTCTTCGAGGAAACTGCGGATTTTATATAAGGCGATCGCAATCAATAAATCAGTGGCATCGTCGCCAAGACGATAGTTTCGCAGTTGCGCCAGGTCGAGGCTGAAGAACGCCGTAATTGCCTCCGCCGTGTACTCCGTGCGAGCGTAGGGAATGTTTCCCCCGCCTTTTTTGGCCTCTGCTTTAGGATCGACGCGATCGAGCTTGACGCCGCCAAACTGTACGGGACGAACGTTATAGGCTTCAATAAAACCGGATAATGCCCGAGCTAAGCGAAAGCGTCCGCCCGCTAACTCTTTCTTCGCTAGAAAGACACCGTGCAGCAGTGAATTAATATCGTACTTCGCTAAAGTTACGGCCAGCTTGTGCGGATCGATCGCCCCTTTTTTATCCAGCGCGTCGAGTTCTGATTTCAAGTCATTTAGAAAACTCTTGTCTTTACCTTCGAGTAAATAGAACGAGTTAATCCGATGAGCTTCCAGTAACGAATTCGTCAGCACCTCACCGTCTTGTTTCACCACCACATAAGAAATACCCCGTAGGGGTTCGATGACATCTTGCGCGGCTTCATCCCAAATGGTGTTTTCGAGACGATTGGCCACACTCTGAGCAGATTCCAACAACACCATCTCCGTCCGATTTGTATCGGGAAGTTGATAGGTAGCCGCACCGAGATCGGGAAATCCCGTGGGTTGAAAGCGCGTGCCTTGCAACGGCTTTAAGTCGGCTTCAATTAACAAACGATTGGTGTTTTCTAAGGCTTTAAAGTCCATCTTCCTTTTTTTCTTCCTTGTTTTCCACGATGCGATAACAAATGCGATCGAGCAACTGCCGCGATGTCTCCTCGGCAATGGGGAACGCCAAGGCTGCGGCGATTCGACGAGTGCGATCGCGCCGAAGCTCAAATGGTCTGACGGCTAATCGAAAACGACTGGCACGGAGTCGGCGAATGGCTAATTCTGTCGCAGTCTGACAATCGCCGACCTCTAAGCGACTCCACAATCCACTGACCCGAGGGAGGACAATCTTACTGTCTTTCGAGAGTGTACCTTCTTCGGTTGGAGCGGGTACGACTCGCCGGACGACGGGTTCGAGGAGAGCAAAGGCGGCGGGAACTGCGTTAATCTCTTCCCGAGAGTCTTTCCCCTGGGTTGACCGATGACGTTTGACCAGTGCCAGTCCTCGCGCGATCGCCTCCAGGCGCCTGTCATCCACAGTGCCATCGATCCAAGCTTGGATATCTCGGAGCCGAGCAGTGGCGGGATGCGACGATGAATGAGAGTGAGAATTCGTCGGGTCTGCGTCCTGAGCCGATTCCTGTTTTTGACCCTGCTGCGCTTCGATCTCCTCTCGTCGCAGCAGGATCAACAAATTGTCCGTCAAGGTTCCCCCTTGCCAAACGGTAATGGCATCGGAATCTTTCCAACTTGGTTTTGATTGGGAACCGCGCACCCGAACCAACCGTTGACGCAAACCGCGATCGGGTTCGGGATAATCGATTAATCGTGGCAATTGCGTCTCGGGGTCGTCTACGACTTTCCGATACAGCCCCCGTCCCGCCAGTGCCAACGCCAGATGAAATTCGACAGAATCATCATTACAGGCTTCGACCCACCGACTGCGCAACCACGGGATCGGCGGTAGATGCACCTCGCGCACCCAAGTGAGAGAGCGATCGAGTGTTTGCTCGACTTCGCCGAGGGCGACTAATACGGCGAGAGCATTGTTGCCTCTGGCTCCCGGTTGGGCTTCGGCTTGGGCGAATTCGACAATCCGGGTTTCGAGCAAGCGATGAACGCGCTTGATTGCGGCGGGGGCTTCTTTCGGTTCGGCAACGCGACGAAAGCGATCGAGCCACGGGAGAATAGGGGATAACAGGTTGGTCGTCGAGGAATCGCCAGATCGATCGCGAGGACGAAATTCTCCCAGGGGTACGGCAAAGTAGGACAATCCGTTACGCTCTTGGAAGCTGTAGCGCACGAAGGCATCGATCCCGCGAAATTTGCCGAGATCGGCAACAGCCAACGCAAAGTCTACCCCCGTTTTGTGCCGCTCTCCCACCTTGGCTCGACCTTCGCCGAAGAAAACATGCAGTTCGTCAAATCGGGTAGGTCGCGACCACAAGGGCATCCAAGTTTCAGCTCGAATATTTTCGTCTTCAGCCGCAGTACCGTACCCCATCGGGGTAGGTCGCACAGCAAAGGGATAGGTCAACGCACCGTGAGTAGACGACTCGAACTTGCGCGTGAGCCGTGCCTGAAACGTCAGCGTTCCTTCCACCATCAGCACGAAATCCCAAGGATTGACCCGAGATTTTCCTTCAAATCCCGGTGCGGCATTGGCACCTCCGGCGGCGATCGGATCGAACTGACCAATTTTGCCAGAGAATGACAAACCGGGTAGCGTTTCTCCGAATAATGCCGCTTTCAATAAGGTTTCAGCGTCGGCGGTCGGTTTTCCCGTCTTAAAGTCAATGAGATTCTGAAGCTGTTGCTGAAACGTGCGACTGAACTCGAAGTTGCCATCGTTCCCACCCGTTCCCAGCAGTGGTGGATATTGAATGTCATCGTTGGACACCAAAGCACAGGTATCGATCCAGCGCACGGCCAGGTCGGGCAAGCGATCGCGCAGTTGACGGATCAGTTTGTTTTTATCGTCGCCACTGGGCTGTTTCTTCAGGCCCATCTCGTTGACAATCTGTTGGGCGATCGCGATCGTCTCGCGATAAGCGGTTAACCGCTTAGTCTGCGACTGTCGCACGGCATCGAGGGTCTTTTTGTTATCTTTCGGATAAAAACCCGTGCTGCCGTTCCACGGTGAAAGTATGGGAGTGGGTTCGTACTCGCACAGGAAGAAGTTAACGAGCTCGTCAGCCGCGATCGCCCCGGTCAGGACAAACACATCACTCTCGATATTTCCATCCGGCGATGCTTCAAAAGAGGCCATCCAGCTTGACTCTTGGACGACAACCTGACGTTGCCAACTGCCCTTCATGCGAGCACGATGCTGTTCGTGAAGGAGGCGCAGGATGCCCAAAGCTTTCAGATAGCTGGCCACCGAGTCCGGGCGAGCGCCGGGTAATGCAAGATCCATCAATTATTCCTCCGCCAATGGTCCGGTGTATCGTGCCGATGCCCGCCAATCTGCCACGCGCACCACCGTTTCGAGATAGGCGAGTTTGAAGGCACCGTATTCGTCCAACAGGTCGAGCGATCGCGCCACCCACGATGGTTCGCCGTCGGAATTCTCCCCAAGTGCCACGCAATCGAGGGATAATTGGCACGACGGGATAGTGAGACCGTCGCCGAGGTCGATTTCGGGTAAGGTGTCCCCATCCCAAACCCCTCGCGCATAGGCTTTTCCATGCGGTGCAGCCTTCTCGTTCGGGTACGGCTGCACGACCATACGGACTTTGCCGTGGTGACAGGCGACGAGATAAGCCAGTAGAAACGGTTCGCCCTGTTGCAGTGCCAGCAGCGCACTCGCCCATTCGTGACGCAAATAGCGAAATCCACGATCTTGGAACTTACGAGGCGGGCGATCGCTGGAATTTTTGAAATCGCGATCGGATTTCGCCCACAATGTCGCTCCCTTGCGCTCTTCCCGGTTCCAGGTGAGCATCTTTTGAAATTCCTCGTGCGCTTTCCCCGCATCGTGATATCGGGCGGCGCGTGCGATCGACTCTACCGGGAGATCGCTGAGTTTGAGCGCCTCACACAATTTCTGAGCCTCATTAAATGTATCCCGAGCGTGTTGTTCGAGGGTGATGTAGGTTCCGACTTGAGAAAGTGGATCGTCGCGATCGCTATTGAAGTCTCCGTCTTCGGGTAGGTCGAGGGGTGCAAAGTCTTTCTCTTTGCCACCTGTAAAGCCCAATTCCGACGAATAGCCGCCGTCGGTCGTCCGAACCAACAGAGTGATGCCAGGAAACAGCTCGTTGTGGGCGACCTTGCGCCATTGCTTGTTCGGCGCATCGAAGGTCCAAGCCTCTCGTTGTTTCAGAAACTGTTGAGCTTGAGCCATGCTGACCCGACAGAGTTCGTCTCGATACAATTTGCCGACGTAATTTTCATCTCCCCAGTCCGCAGAGGGATTGCCTTTTCCCCAATCGCGCCAGGCAATCTCTACATTGTTATCTTGGGCTTCCCGCACGAATGGCGAGATATCGATATCGTGACCCGCGAGGTCGCTGGCGGTATCGAATAATTGCATGAGGTCGTGACGACGCAAAACCATTCCCTCAAGCGCCTGGGGCGATCGCTTGTCGTCGGGTAAGTTTTCCAGAAACGTTTGCAGCGACTCAATCCCGGCGTTGCCCTGTTGTTCTTGAAGTTGCCCGACGAGGTAGCGGGCCTGTTCGATCGCCTCCGCACGATATGGACTGGTCGCCTTATCGTCAACTTTCTTGTCGAAGTCGATCCAATACACCGCCGCCTCAGTCGCTTCACCGTATCGATTGCAGCGTCCGAGGCGCTGTACGAAAGACGACCAGGGACACAGTTCGGTAAATAAGGTGGTCGCAGAGATATCGACCCCAGCTTCGACCACCTGGGTAGCAACGAGAATGCCGCGAAAGGGATGCTCGTCGTCGAGATAGCGTGCGCCGAGGGTCTGGCGATCGCCTGCTCGAAATCGCGAGTGAATCAGTCCGATTTCTGCGTCGATCTCACCTTTACGCTGAAGTTGCTGGAGTTCGCGATACACCGCCCGCGCGCGATCGACGCGATTGCAAACGATTAGTGTCAACGTGTCGGCGCGATGTACTTCGGCGATCGTACTGGTGAGTTTACGGGCATACTGGCGAACCTCTTTATCTCCCCCCTTACTCGGAACCACGATCGCCGTACGCTGGATTGATTTGCTCGCACTCAGGCGCTTTTGCAAGGTGGGATGTTCTCGGTCATCTTCTCCCAGGGTGAAGGGTCGATCGAGATTGCCGTAGGTCTGACGATAATCGACCGTTTTCAAGATGTCGCTATCGAGAGTCGCAGACATCCACAAGGTGCGAGCAGTGCCATAGGTGCTGAAATGTTCTCGCAACCACTGCAGTTGTGCGGTCGTCCGCAATCCCGCGCCCATCAACTGCGTTTCGTCGATGACCCAGAAACAATCATTATTCAGTTGTGCGAAATGCACTGGCCACCGATAGCGACTCATGGCATAACCCCGATTGAGCGCCCGAGAGAGCAGTTGGTCTTGGGTTCCGACTAAGATGGTATTGCGATCGAGGCGATCGTCCCAATCGTGACTGACGGAACCGCCCATCAGTTTGTGAACTTCAATGTCTTTAATGTCTTCGTCAAGGGCGTTGCGACCCTTGAGATGGTCGAGCCACTTGTGAATCGATCGCTCGGTCTGCTCGACCAAACTGCGCATCGGTAAGCAGTAGACCAATCGGCGTGGGGTGCGATCGCGATCGTGTTGCCGTCGCCACAGCCATCCGAGAACGACTGTTGCTGTTTTACCACTCCCAGTGGGTACATTGAGAACAAGCGGGAGCTTATCGGCGCAGGCTAGCCGTTCTTGGTACGGAAACGGTGGTTTTCCAGTCGCAATTTGGAAAAACTCAGAAAATTTCATTGTCTAAAGTTCAAAAGTTTCTTGAACGAGAAAACTCCTGCCCAAACGAGCAGGAGTTGATATTTCAGCTAAATCTCTTCAATTTCCATGCCCAGATCGGTAAGAATATTGCGCCATACAGCGTAAAACAAGACCGGATCGCTGCGATCGCTTACCCACTGCACCATTTCGTTAACACTCATGTCGTTTAAGGATGGGGCAGGTTGTTCAAGGCGAACACAAGCTTGTTCGATCTCGTCCGATAAAGGATCGCGACGGACCCTGAGGAACCCCCAGGGATATTGCCACGGGGAGGATTGATCTTTTCGTTGTATCATGATCCTTTGCAATATTTAATCTATTTCGCCTGCTCGATCCGCTTAGGAAACGGATTGGTGTGGGCGCTTTTTGTTTGCGCCTCCATGAGCTGGCTTACCTCTTAGGATATCATTATTATTCCGAAAAGGGCAGAGACGTAAAAAAACAAACAACCACGAAACGAGCTACCAATGGAGCCACCCCGATAAGGGGTGGAACGGAAAATGCTCACTATGTGAGTCAATTCCGAAAAGTGCAGAGCTTCAAAGAAGCCTTCAGGTTCAATGAAGGAAAGGAAAAATTGCTCTGCTCCATCTATCATAGTAGGTAACGATGCAAGCATTCTGCGTAAATCTTTGAAAATCGTCACAAAAATTTCCATAGACTTCTTCAGAATCGTTACACCTCCCTCCCCAACGTGGCTGCCATCGGGTTCCCCCAAAGCTCTCGACAGTCTATAGTGCCTAGTAGGGGTTTGGTAACCAAACCCCTACTAAATTTTTTTATATTTTCTTTATTAACAGTCTGTAAGCCTTGTACTAACTGACCAATGGAGGCATCCCGATAGGGGGTGGAGCAAGACAACAACTACGCAAGCAATAGGTTCCATCTAAAATCTAAAATCTAATCTGCTTCTCGTTCTAAAATTAAGGTGACCGGACCGTCATTATCGATCGCCACGTGCATCATCGCCCCAAATTCGCCCGTTTCTACCTTCAAACCACTTTGGCGTAATTTCCCGACAAACTGTTCGTAAAGCTGTTGCGCGCGATCGCCGGATGCGGAGCGATCGAATGACGGTCGGCGTCCCTTCCGACAGTCTCCATATAAAGTAAATTGACTGACGACTAATAACTCCCCTCGAATGTCGAGAACTGACTTATCCCAACGGGCGCGATCGCTCGTTTCATCGGGAAATAGTCGTAATTCCAAACATTTTCGCGCCATCCAATCCAGTTCGGCTTCCGTATCCGTTTCGGCAATTCCCACCAATAAATTTAAGCCTTTCCCGATTTGTCCGATCGCGCGATCGCCGACCATCACTTGAGACGATTTAACTCGTTGAATAATTACTCGCATCACTAAAAAAACTCTCTTCGATACAACCCCACTCATTCAAACGGCAAAGACACTTAGAAGCTATCTTCTTTGTATCTTTGCCGTCAATTCTCAATCGATTCTACGGGTTAAAGTCCCGCACTCGATCTTCGTAAATTTTGCCCGCTCAATTTTTAACGGCCAAATCCTTTACCGCTATTGCTTGAAGGCAAACAGAGACATTTGTTTAATTGTTCCCGTAACTTGTCGTGGTCTAAATTTTGACCGATGAGAACTAATTGATTTTTCGGTTCGGTATTCCAATCATCATCATCAATGGAAAAGCGTTTACCACTCAAATGGAAAATATGACGGCGATCGCTTTCATCAAACCATAAAATCCCCTTTGCACGGAAAATAGTAGAGGGTAATTGATTGTCTAAGAAATACTGAAATTTACGAATCGCAAACGGTTTGTCACTTTGGAAAGAAAGTGATGTAAACCCGTCCATCGCCAAGTGATCGGAATGGTGGTGATGGTCGTGATGGTCGTGGTCGTGATGGTCGTGGTCGTGGTCGTGGACGCAGTGACCGTGGTCGTGGTCGCAATCAGAATGGTCGTGATGGTCGTGATGGTCGTGATGGTCGTGATGGTCGTGGTCGTGATGGTGATGATGGTCGTGACTTTCTGCCGATTTTTCCGGCGTAAAATATTTGTCCGACTCGAACAATCCGACACTGAGAATTAACGGAAGCGGAACCTGCGATCGCGTCGTTCTTAAAATTCGTGCATCCGCCTTAACATCGCGGATTTTTGATTCTAATAAATCGACATCCGCTTCATCGACGAGATCCACCTTATTTAATAAGATGATATCGCCATAAGCAATTTGGCTATAAGCCGCTTGCGAGTTAAATAAATCCAAACTGTAGTTTTCCGAATCGACCAACGTAACGATCGAATCGAGGCGGGTTAAATCGCGCAATTCCGTTCCCAAAAAGGTTAGAGCTACGGGTAACGGATCGGCTAAACCCGTGGTTTCGACCACTAAATAATCGACGCGATCGCTCCGTTCTAAAATCTTATAAACTGCATCGAGTAAGTCATTATTAATCGTGCAGCAAATACAGCCGTTGCTGAGTTCCACCATATCGTCTCCCGTCGAGACGATCAGCTCGTTATCGATACCAATTTCGCCAAATTCGTTGACCAGAACGGCAGTTTTTAACCCTTCTTGATTGGCGAGGATGTGATTGAGTAGAGTAGTTTTGCCACTCCCCAGAAACCCGGTAATAATCGTTACGGGTAAACCGTGTTTGGGAGCCTCCATTGTTGGAGATTCGGCGTGAGACGTATCCGTAGTCTGCATAAGGCGATCTCGTTTGTTGACAAAGCTGGGGATATTCTCTTTAGTTTATCGGACAGACGGCATTGACGTGTTCTGACTTATGGGGATTTGGCGATTTTATGAGGTAAAGTGCCGATCCCTCTATCCCCCCTTCGCCTCCCCTTCGCCCCCCTTTCCAAGGGGGGTTGGGGGATAGAGGGGGGAACGAGGAAAGTCCCCCTTGTTAAGGGGGATTTAGGGGGATCTAAATGTCTTGCATAGCAGAGGAAAATGCCGATTAACCCAGGTGCGACCCGACGACAAAGCCGCGACATTGGGGCTCAGTTTGCGGGGAATCGGTCAATTTCCACGCTTTTACTTGAGTGAATCCGGCGGATTTGACGAGCTGTGCTAAGGCGTAAAGGGTCGGACGCCAAAGGGGTTGTGAGGGGTTGTTGGTGGTAGAATTTGGGTTGAATTCGAGCAACATTTGACTCCCGGGATAACCGCAACCGAGACCGCCACGATCGCGGCTGTAATCGTCGAGAATAGCGGCTTCGAGGTAGAGTTCGCCACGGCAAAGGGTAGCGAGTCGATCGCATAATAGTAAGGGATAGCGGACGCGATCGCAGGTTCCAAATAAGAAGATGACATCGAAGTAACCGAGTTGATTCGGATCGAGGGCGTCTAAGGATAAATCGCGGTAACTGCAAACGGAGGGGTCAAAGGCTCGTATCCGTCGGTAATTATCGAAGCATTGGCGGTCAAAAGGCGCTGTAACCCCTTCAATTTGCAAGTTTGCCGCGATCGCCTCTCTCGCACCCCGTCGGAGGGCTTCAAAGCTCCAGTAGCCCTGAGTCGTTCCCAGTTCGAGAACCCGCTTCCCGGTTAAATCCGCCGGAACGCCGTAGCTGGCGGGGGGGTGAGGTGGTGGCGCGGGGGTGGGATCGGTATATTGGCTATATTGGCCGATCGCTGGCGGACGTTCGCGCAGCGACGGCTTTGCCGTATCGTCCGTATAGTCTCCCGCGCGATCGGGTAAGATGACTTCTAAAAGGCGATCGACGACCCGCCGCCAGGTGAAGCGATCGCCGACGAACGCCGGACCGCTCGATCGCGCCTGCAGGCGGAATTCTGGCGAAGCGATCGCCCGTTCCATCAGGGCGATTAAACTGTCCCAATTCGGCGATCGCGCGTAACGAAGATCCCCGAATTTGGTAATTGTTTCTAATTGACTCTCGATATACCAAGTAAACTCGGGACGGGTGAAATCGTCCGTCGGTCCGCCTCGGGTACAGATGACGGGCAATCCGCAGGCGATCGCCTCTAACACCGTGAGGTTGAATCCTTCCGCTAAATAGGGCGCGACGTAAACATCCGCCGCCCGATACAAGCGCACGATCGCCGACGCCGATAAAGTCGTGCCGATGTATATGAGGCGATCGCGGACGATCTCCGCCTGTCGTCGGTCGAGGGTTTTCTCACAAACCCTGCGGATCGACTCGTCAGAACTGTAGATCGCGTCACTCCCTTTGAGGACTAAACGCGCTTGGGGGTGGGTTTCGGCAATCTGCGCGAAAGCAAATAAGAGCGGCGCGATGCCTTTCTCTGCGGTCATTGCACCGATATTTAAAAAGATAAATTGACCGTCCCATCCGAGTTGGCGGCGCAAACTTTCCCGTTCGTCTTCCGAGACGGGGTGATAGAGGTTGGGATCGACCCCGTGAGGGACGACGGTCACGCGATCGCCCGGTGCCCCACTGCGTAGAAATCCTTCGCGAGACCAATTCGAGGGGGTAATGATGAGAGTATTGGTGCGATCGAGGATCTCCGATAAGGGCGCGCGATCGTGCAGTAATAATAATTGGGGATGGACGATTCCCCATTCGGTAGTCCCAAAGACGCAGGTTTTGCGACTATTGGGGGCCTCGCGGAGGTTGAGGGGGCTGAAGATGCGTAAGGTGGTGTCGGCGAACAGGTCCGGCGGGGGTGGGGGAATGGCGCGCAAACGATCGCCTGTGGCGCGGTCTACCATGTCGGCGATCGATCGCGCGTCCCGGGTCGGAAAGGGCGCGTCTCGGTGAAAGACTTGCAAATTGGGGCGATCGCTCATTTCTAGCAAGTGATAGTGATTGGCGATCGCGTAAGAATGAGGCAAAAAGCGCCAGCCTTCAACGATAATCGACTGAGACGGGCGAACGGATGTTATCCCAGATAGAGTTATTTCAGATTGAGTGATTTCAGATTGAGCAATCTCAGATTGAGCAATCTCAGATTGAGCAATCTCAGGGGGAACCGTCGTCGGATCGAGTGTCATTGCCGGATCGAATAGGGGGAGAAGGCGATCGATCGTCTGTTTCCAGGTAAAACGATCGCGAACCCAGCGTGGGCCGAAATCGTGCGATCGCGCCCGCAGGGCCGCATCGGCGATCGCCCGTTCCATGTGTGCCACCAAGCTATCAAATTGTGGCATCACCACAAACACCCGTTCCTTTTCTCGCCACGGATTTTTAAGCTGACTGGCGATTCTCAAGGCAAACTCATCCCGGATAAAGTCGTCCGTCGGTCCGCCATCGGTACAAATGACGGGTAACCCGCAGGCGATCGCCTCTAATACAGGTAAATTAAAGCCTTCCGCCAAATAAGGGGAAACGTAAGCATCCGCCGCTTGATACAGTTGCGCCATTTGCGCGCAAGAAAGACTCTCACCGATATAAATTAAACGGGGGGCGATTTTCTGCAATTCCCTCTCGCTGAGGACTTGGCGGGAAGCACGCACGATCGAATCGCGAGAGGGAAAAATCGCATCTCTGCCTTTTAACACCAAACGCGCCTCGGGATGGCGATCGCAAATTGCCGCAAATGCTTTCAACAGCATATCGATTCCCTGGCGTTCGTTCCACATCACCCCGACATTGAGAAACAGAAAACAATCCTCTTCCCAACCGAATTTACGGCGAATTTCCCGTTTTTTTGCCGGGGTGACGGGTTGATAAATCGTCGGATCGACCCCCAAAGGAACGACCTTGACGCGATCGCGATCGGCCCCACTGCGAACGAAGCCATCGCGCGACCAGCGAGAAGAGGTCACAATCACCGTATCGTTATCCCCGTGGGCCTTTTGAAAAGAATCCACCCCCATGGCGCGCAAAATGTATCGGGTGACGATTCCCCATTCCGTACAGCCAAACACCAGCGTCCGTCCCGAAGGCGCCGGAGTCAGGTCAAAGGGGCAGTACATCCGCAAAGTCGCGTCCGGTACCCACCCGGGGGGAGGTTCGGCGATCGCCCGGATCGTCGCTTCCGCCGCTTCGTCTAACAGACCGCTTGCAGGTTTCCAATCGCTACCCTTGACAAAAGGCCGATCGCGATGAAACAGTTCCACCTCGGGGCGACGCCGCAGTTGCAACAACTGAAAATGATTGATAATCGCATAAGAATGGGGAATAAACCGCCAACCTTCCACTAGAATCCGCATCTTGGCTGGGTTTTTATCGTTCGAGTTTTCAGCAAATCGTGTCATGATGAACGGTGAAGAAGATCCCCCGAGTCAGTCGGAATTTCAGATCGCGAAGGCGGGCCCGATCCCCGCCCTACGGACTTCCACACCCGATCGCAAGCATTATCTAAAAAAAACGCTCTACTGTTATGACCCTCAAGCTTTACAACAGCCTCACCCGCCGTCAGGAACCCTTTGAACCCGTAGAATCGGGCAAGGTGCGGATGTACTGCTGTGGCGTGACCGTTTACGACTACTGCCACTTGGGTCATGCTCGTTCGTACATCGCCTGGGATACGGTGCGCCGTTATTTGATTTGGCGTGGGTTTGACGTGCGTTACGTCCAGAACTTTACCGACATCGACGATAAAATCCTCAATCGGGCGCGCGAACAAGGGACTTCGATGGAAGAAGTGGCCGATCGCTACACCCAAGCTTACTTTGAAGACATGGATCGGCTCAACATCCTGCGCGCCGACGATTATCCCCGCGCCACCCATACCCTCAACGGAATCGAACGGCTGATTTCCGAACTCGAACAAAAAGGATACGCCTATCCCGCAGGCGGGGACGTGTACTATGCGGTGCGGAAGTTTCCCGAATACGGACAACTCTCGGGACGCAAGTTAGAAGAGATGCAAGCGGGTGCAAGCGGTCGCGTCGCCGAGGACGACCCGGATAAGAATAAGAAAAAAGACCCCTTCGATTTTGCCTTGTGGAAGGCGGCGAAACCGGGGGAACCCGCCTGGGATTCGCCTTGGGGTAAGGGCCGTCCCGGATGGCATATTGAATGTTCGGCGATGGTTCGCGAGAAGTTGGGCGAAACGATCGACATTCACATGGGGGGCGCGGATTTGGTGTTTCCCCACCACGAGAATGAAATTGCCCAATCTCAGGCGGCGACGGGTCACCCGTTAGCGAAATATTGGATGCACAACGGTTTCGTGACGGTCAATGGCGAGAAAATGTCGAAGTCGTTGGGTAATTTCACGACGATTCGCGAGTTGTTGGACCGTCCGACGGATCCGATGGCGGTGCGCTTGTTCGTGTTGCAGGCGCAATATCGCAAGCCGATCGATTTTACCGAAGAGGCGATCGCCACGGCTGAAAAAGGCTGGGCGACGTTGAAAGAAGGGCTGTCGTTCGGGTTTCAATTTGGGGCGCGCCTCGGTTGGGAAACCTCGGAACTACCTCCGGCGAGTCAGTTGGATGCAGGGGCGATCGCCAGATTCGAGCAAGCGATGGACGAGGATTTCAACTCTCCCGGCGCGATCGCGGTCTTGTTTGAATTGGCCAAAGAATTGCGCCGTCAGGGCAATTTATTGGTTCACGAAGGGGAAATTCAAGGCGATTCGCAACGAGTGCAAAAACAGTGGCAAACTTTAGTCAGTTTAGCTGGCGTTCTCGGACTCAAAGTCGATGCCGATGCCGAGTTAAGCCCCACCCCCAGCGACGGGTTGAGTGACGAGGCGATCGCCGCCCTTCTCGAACGGCGCCAAGCGGCGCGCCAGGCGAAAGACTTCGCCGAAGCCGATCGCATCCGCGACGAGCTCCAAGCTCAAGGAATCGTCACCATCGACCGTCCGGGGGGGGTCACTCAATGGCATCGCAGTTAATTCCGGTCCGTGGCGATCGCCGCTAATTCTGCGCCCCCACTCTTGGTGATTTTTCCATGTCTGTCCCGCGCTTGAGGATTTCCCTGACCAATCCCGTGCTGATTGCGATCGTCGGCTTAATTCTGGTCTTGATGTGGCAGGTTCGCAGTTTGCTGGTCACGCTGATGATCTCGGTCGTTCTCGCCGCCTCGATCTCCCCAGTGGTCAATTGGGCGGAAAAATACCGAATTCCGCGCTGGTTGGCCACCCTTGCTACCTATTTAATCTTAATCGCCGGATTGACCGGGGCCGGATTGGCGATCGGTCCGGCGGTCGCCTCCCAAATCGAACGCCTCGTGCGCCAACTTCCGGTTTATCTCGAAACCCTGCGCGAAATCGCCGAAGACCTCGCCGCCAATTTCAACGACACTCCCCCGGAGTTCGTGCGTCAGTTCTTCGATACCCAATCCCTCACCACTTGGGCGATTCGATCGAGTCAGCAATTGCTGTTGCGGTCTTACGGTTTGACGCGCGGCTTCGTCGGCGGCGTGGTTTCGCTGATTTTATCTTTATTTATCTCCGGCTACATGGTCGCCGACAGTCGCACCCTGATTAACAGCGTCGTGCAGCTATTTCCCAGTCCCTGGGACCGCAATTTAGAAGCGCAAATCGAACCGATTAGCTACCGCATGGGCGGCTACATTCGCGGACGCCTGCTCGTTTCGGCAATTTTGGGCGTGGCGATTACCGCCGGGTTGACTTTGTTGGGTTTGGGGGATTTTGCCCTGGGGTTGGGGGCGATCGCCGGAGTCACCAATTTAATTCCCTTCCTCGGTCCGGTCTTGGGCGCCATTCCGGCCCTGATCGTGGCGATTTCTCAAGGCAGTTGGACGTTTTTATGGGTGTTAATTCTATTTGTCATCATCCAAAATGTAGAGACTTACATTTTAGATCCGCTTTTGGTCGGCAGTTCCGTGGGCGTTCACCCGCTTTATCAATTGCTCTCGGTCCTCGGCGGGGTGCAAGTGTTGGGAATCATCGGGGCGATCGTCGTCCCGCCTTGGTTTGCCGGAGTTTCGGCCCTGGTCGAAAATCTCTATCTCAAACCGAAGTTAATGGCTCAAAATAACGGGGAAAATACGGAGACGGACGAGGTGGGGGCGATCGCTTCCGACGAGTCCAGATAATCTCAAATCCAGCCCCGGGGGAGATTCTGGCGGTTCTCACCTTCGCCATCGAATGCATAATATCGAAAGGCGATCGAACCGCTTTCTCAAAGAGGGAATGTTATGCTAACCCGTAAAGTCTTCGACCCGCGAGACCGATTCAATTTGTCAATCTAATCAGAACGGCGATGGGACATTGGCCGAAGTTCGGTAAACTCACCCCGACCAAGATTGTCGCGATTTATGCCTTGGTCGGTTCTTTATGGATTCTCTTTTCCGACCGTGTAATTGCCTTAATCTTGCAAAATCCCGAGTTCGATCGCCTCACCCAGTTTCAAACGGTGAAAGGCTGGGTTTACGTGATCGTCACGGCCCTGTTGCTCGATCGCCTGATTCGCCGTTATGCCACGATCCTCAACCGTTCTCGCGAGCAACTCAAGCGCAGCGAAGAACGCCTCGAAGCGATTGTCGAAACGACGACGAGCGGGATTGTCGTTCTCGACACCGAAGGACGCATCACCCTCTCCAACCAGGCGGCAGCCCATTTGCTCGGTTATCCTCGCAGCGCCACCCTCGGCGGTGTGGACGAGCGATCGCCCCAATCGATGCAGAGGTCTACTTATCCCACTCTCGCGGAAATCGTCCCGTTCGATCGCGTTCGCGAGACGGGTCAACCCTCTTGTGCGATCGAATATGAGATCCACTATCCCGATCGCCCCCCGGCGATTCTCTCTATCGATACCGCGCCTTTATACGACGGGGAGGGACGCTTTGAAGGGGCGGTGGTGGCGATCGCCGATATTAGCGAACGCAAGCACGCGGAGGCGATCGCGCGCGCCCGCGATTTGGCGGAAGCTCGCAACCGCGCCAAGAGCGAATTTCTCGCCCAAATGAGCCACGAAATCCGCACCCCCCTCAATGGCGTTCTCGGCTTGTCTCAAATCTTGCAGCGCGAAATTTTCGGGCCGCTCAATCCCAAACAACGGGAATATATCAATCGCATTAAAGACAGTGGCGACCATCTCTTAGAACTGATTAACGACATCCTCGACTTATCCAAAATTGAAGCGGGCAAAGCACAATTGCAATACAGCGCGATCGAAGTGGCTCAATTGTGCAAATACTGTTTGAAAATCGTTCAGGAACGGGCTTACGAGCGCGGGCTGCAATTGACCACCGACATCGATCCCCAGGTTCGCACCCTCGTCGGCGACGAGCGCCGCCTCAAGCAAATTTTGCTCAATTTACTCTCGAATGCGGTCAAGTTTACCCCCGAAGGTCAAGTCTCGTTACGGGTGGAAAAAACCCCTCCGGGCCTTCGCATCACTGTCGCCGATACGGGAATTGGCATCGCTCCCGAGGATTTACCCTTGGTGTTCGAGCCGTTCCACCAAATCCAAAATGACTTAAATGCAAAAACCCAGGGAACGGGTCTCGGATTGGCTCTCAGTCGCGATTTAGCCCGCTTGCACGGCGGCGATCTCGATGCGGAGTCCACCCCCGGTCAAGGCAGTCGCTTTCACCTCTACTTACCGGATCTGCCGTCGGGTTATTTGCCGCCGGAACCCAGTGAGGAAGCCGATCGCGTCGATTTGACGACGGACTTGTCCCGGCGGACGGGTCGGGTGGCGATCGTCGAACCGGACCGCTCTACAGAAATACTGTTACGGGATTATTTGCAAGCGTTGGGCTGCGAAATCGAGATCGTTACCGATAGCGATCGCCTGTTCGAGGAGAGTGCCGAGATCGTGCCGGATTTGATTTTGCTAGACGTGAGCTGGTCGAATTTCTCCCGACGCCAGCAGTGGTTGTCTCAGTTGCGCGATCGCGCCGCTTGGCAAGGGATTCCGGCGATCGCGATCGCGGCGATGGCGATGGCGGGCGATCGCGATCGGGTCTTGGAAGCGGGAGCCACGGACTATCTCACCAAACCGATCCAACTCGAACAACTCGATCGCCTCTTGTTGCAATATTTACCCGGCGCGGGTCGTTGAAGCTCTCTCTCGATCTCCGGCGATCGGTTATCTTGAAAATAAGGAGTTTTTCGCGATCGCGCGGTCTGTTCCCGATCTCCTCCTCACTCTATGTCTGAAAAATTTATCGCCATTACCCTCGGCGCGATCGCCTGTGTCTCCGGCGCGATCGCTCTGGCAATGGCTCAAGCCATCCCCGAATCCCTCGGACTTCGGCCAAGCTCCGAGCGGAACTCGGCGTCTGCAAAACACGTCATCCTGTTTATCGGCGATGGGATGGGCTTCGAGCAAGTCAAAGCCGCTTCCCTTTACGATCGCGGCACCCCTCGCTCTCTACCGTTTCAACAGTTTCCCCATCACGGCCAAGTGACGACCCATTCCGCCAACAATTCGGTGACCGATTCGGCGGCAGCCGCCACGGCGATCGCCACCGGATTCAAAGTTAACAACAACGTCATCAGCATGGCCATTCCCGGCGATGGCGCCCCGTTAACGACGGTGTTGGAATATTTCCAAGCCCGGGGCAAAAGTACCGGAATCGTGACGACTACGGAGATGTCTCACGCCACCCCCGCCGCTTTTGCCGCTCACGAACCGAGCCGCTCGAACGCCGTCGAGATTGTCGCCGATTACTTCGAGCAAAGCCGTCCCCACGTGTTATTCGGCGGCGGCAGTTCGGGGGGACTGTCTCCCACCCTGGCCCGCGAAGCAGGCTATCGCGTCGTCGGCGATCGCGCCGAATTACAGCAGTTAGACACGGAAACCGTCGAACGGGTATCCGGTCAGTTCGGCAACGGCCATTTACCCTACGAATTCGACGGCTTGGGCGATTTACCCCACTTGCAAGAAATGACCGCCACGGCGATCGCCATCCTCGACAACGACCCCGACGGTTTCTTCTTAATCGTCGAAGGCGGACGCATCGACCACGCCGGACACGCTAACGACCTCCAACGCAATGTGATGGAGACCTTGGCGTTCGCCGACGCCGTTCGTCAGGCCGTCACTTGGGCCGAGGAGCATCCAGAAACCTTAATTCTGGTCAGTGCGGACCACGAAACTGGAGGCTTGACCGTCGTTGGCGATCGCGGCGCCGGGGAATTTCCCGAAGTCACCTGGTCCACGACCGACCACACCGGGACGAACGTCCCGATTTACGGGTGGGGAGTCGGCAGCGAGTCCATAGCAGGCACCCTTGACAATACGGATTTCTTCTCGCTGATGACTGGGGTCGAACCCGTCCGGGTGTCCCAGGAGCCGAGGGTCACTCTCGCCGCGATCGTGCCTTTCTATCGCCCCGGGATCTTCGAGACCCCCGGGCGTCAGCTTCGATCGAAGGCAAGGGCGAACCTTTCCATAGCACGATAAGGGGTGCGATCGCCTCGCTCTCCCCTAAAATGCTGCTGCCGACCCGTCGAGTCGCCTTGCTGGCGCTCCGTGCCTATTTCCGTGCCGAACTGACGACTTGTTGCTTTTTGGCGCGATCGAGAAATTCCAAAATAGCCATCGGCGTCGCTCGCGCTGAAATCATGCGTTGCACTTCGGGAACCAAGCGTTTCGGCAAATAACGCCGTCTGCTTTTCCCTTCGTGGTAATATCCGTAACGATATTGCCGCACCGAGCCGTCAAAGTTTCGCTCTTCTTCAATCCACCCGGTTCCGCCTTTACTGGAACTGGTGAAGATAAAACAATTGACCGCGCCCGCTTCCTGAAGCAACTCTGCCTGCTCTTCGGAGAGCGAGACAATCTCTGCTTGAATTTGGTATTTTCGCGCAGGGGTTGCATCCTTGAGCTGATGCACTAATCGCTGCTGTTCTTGGAAGATGGCGTTGAGCCGAGCCTCTGGCGATTGTTCTTTTGGCATAGCAATTCCCAGCAGTAGTGCGATAGAGATCAGCTTGATAAAGGTTGTTTGAACTACGCGATTGTCTAGTGACAGTTCGAGTCGTCTACTCGTTGCGAGACTATACTCCCGTCCGAGCAGGCAATGAACAGCTTGCAACATGTTGATTCACCGCATTGTGTCCAAGCATACCACCGACTGACCTCGGTACAAGTCCGATCTGCTATCTGTCCATTGTACAATTTTGTTTCGACAAGCTGCGGAAGAGGCTCGACGAGAGCAGGCGATGGTAGAAAGGTGTTCAAGAATAAACTAAAGAACATGACCCAATGCACCCTAATTCTATTTTGCAGCATTTTGGGAAAGTATCCGGATAAATATCTCCCGATACTCCCCAGCTTGATTTTCCAATCTGTCTGCTGTTACTGGTAGAGGGAAGAGACCCCCCAAGAAGTCTAACTTAACTGGGCGGTTTCCCGTTATCAGAGGATTCAGACGATGAACTCATTAATGGGCCACAGGTCCCGCCTACCTGTTTATTTTTATCAAACCCCGGAATGGGCGACGGCAGAGCTGTTACAACGCTTGCCTTTAGAACGAGGGGATCTGATTTTAGACCCGGCGTGTGGCGAACAATCTATTGCTAAGGTTGTTAAAGATTTTTCCAACCAAATTTACATTTTTACCAACGATATCAATGGCGATCGCCCGGCGGATTTTCACTTCGATATGACCCGACGGGAATCTTGGCAGGCGATCGAGTTATGCACCGGGGGATTTGATTGGGTGATCGGTCATCCTCCCTTCTGGGCTGATTCCTCTGACGGCAAAAAAATCGGTAAGCCAATCGTACATCGTTTTTTAGAAATCGGCTACCAATTTGCTAAAAAAGGAGTGGTTTTTTTACTGAAAAAATCATTTACCGAACCTGTAAGCTATCGGCGATCTTGGCTCCAGGCTTATCGTCAGGAACAGTTCCTCGAACTGCGCTTGGAACCGATTAGTTTTAATTGCACCTGCCGACCCGATGGCGTCGCTTGCGATTGGTATGGTTGGAAACACGGCCATACAGGTGGTTTGGTGCCGGAATACATCTGGATGCTCGGTTAAATGCCGATTCTGGGGAACTTATTACCGCCCCGCTCCGTCTACCACCGATCGCCCGCATCCGAGGTTTACCGGGCGAACTGTCGTCAACTTACCGATTTGCGATCGTGCTACCTTTCCTTTATATAAGATTTGTCTATAACTTCCGTCTCATTCTGCGCCTGTGGCAAGCCCTCGAAAGCGGTTGGCTTGCCCTCCAAGTGAAAAGATAGCTCCCGGAACCCCCGAGAGTGTACCTCCCCCGAAATCGCCCGCCATCGGACGGTTTCTCGATTGTCGTGGCGCCCGCCAGGCAAAAAAGTAAGGCCGTCGAGATCGCTCAAACGCCATTTGAGGGTTATCTTTAAAGGGAATATTTTCTGAATGCTTGTTGCTTGCGGCCATGACAGAATCCAAACTCCCGACTTCCATCTCGATGTTGGCCAAGGATACCTTAATTAAATTACCGACCCACAAGTTCTACCGACAAACTTTTATGTTTGACGAAATGTTATCGATCGCCCTGTGGTCGGTGACTCGTATTTCTTACGACGTTAAATGTTTGGTCGATGGAACCCGAGGTCGCGCCATTGCGCCGAATGGGGGATGGGAAATGGGAACCGTGCGTCTGTTAGCCCTGTTGAACCTCAAAGTTAGGGCCGAAGAAACTCACTTACAGCTCGATTGCCTCACTCGCGATACCCCCCGGGCGATTTTGCCCAATACGGCGGTCATTCAATGCGATAATAACCAAGTCTGCCGCGAACCCCGACAAGTCGGCGAACTGGTCAAGGAACTCAAGGAAGAGTTGCAAAATGCTTGTGCGGAAATGACCGATTTTTTGGTGCCGACTCGCTTGGGATTCCCGACGATCGAATTTTTGGAGCCCGGACAACAGTGGCGTTATGCCGAGTTACGAGTCGATTTAGAAATGAGTTTTGTTTCCGATTACGGCCAAAGCGATAACGGACAACCGAATGAAGACCGCCGCCTGGCCCAACCCCTTTCTCCCCTGGGAGAGCGACCCTCATCGGGATTTTAAGTGGGGGATGTTAACCGGGTTGGGCGATCGCCTGCCAATTGTATATAAAATTTTAACAAATCCTCGAATCGAGCTGTGCGATCGCTTTGGTGTAGAGACGTGCGATCGCGGTCGTTCCCCTTGCCGCTTAAATTGCCAACTCAAACATTGAGCGATTCTTGTCGTTGTAACGGCATATCGAGATGACGGGGAGCTTCCCGTTGAATTTGACCGTTGTTGACTGCATCGCAAAGCCGTTGAAGGGCGTCCAAATCCTCAGCGCGATAGCCCTTCATCGCGAGAACTTGGCGAATCAACCCCTCGGATTCTACACTCAAACAGCGATTTTGAAATGCAGATTTGACCAGAGCCTCGATCATAATAACGCAAATCTCCCTGAGTTATAGAGCGCCTTATTAATACTATGAGCCATCTTTATCCGCAAGAGGTCGATCGAGATCCGAGCAATTGGCGATCGTAATCACATTTCTAGGTGTTCGAGATCGCTGACAGCCTTTTTACGACTGCCGCGATCGCTAACGGTAGCGCTTCCAACGCGCCGCAGGGCGTTCCACCAAGTAGAAAGTCACGATCGCCACGACCGTAGAAAGCAAGAAGGTAGCGATCAGTTTTCTAGTAAAAGATTCCAGAGGAAGATCGGAAGCAAAAATCGGCGTTATTTGAGCTAAAATCGGCCAATGCCACACGTAAATTCCGTAAGATAAATGACCGAATACCTCGATGATTCGTAATGGATTATTCAGGCAAGTTTGCACGCTTAGTTGAGAAGACTTTGGCGGACGATCGCCTGCTTCCATAGGAGGATCGAACTCGACGATCGCGATAAAAATAGCAGTAGCGATCGCCGTCATCGTCGGAAACAGAAAAAAGGCGATCGCCGTTTGAATTCCCCCCGGATGACCGGGTAAATTTCGCAATTCTCCATAGTAAATGTGAAAACTCGTCCACAAATACAATAGAGCGATCGGGGCAATCGCGATCGGAGATTGCCACGACTTCCAAAAATTATATTTAAGCGTCCACGACTCCCAACCCAGGCGCACGCGATCGCAGCGCAGAAGTGGATTGACTAAAAATCCCAACAGAAAAATATCTAAATTCGCAATTAAAGGCGTATACCAATAAGCAATCAGATTCATTTTTAAAGGCGTTATCCAAATCACCCAGCGATAAATCGAGACGAAAACCACAACGGCGATCGCCGCGATCGTAATCTCGTGCAGTCGCCGTAATCGCGGCTGGACTAACGCAAAAACAAACGGGACGACTAGATAAAATTGAACCTCCGTGGAAAGGGTCCACAACGGCGCATTAAACAATAACGGTAAAGAGTGATTGTAAGTAAACGTTAAAAGGCGCAATAAATAGCCCCAATTTTCGATCGCCAAACTTTGGGAATAAACAAAAATCGCCAAAAACAAGATAGCAAAATAATACAGTGGCGCAATTCTTAACAGTCGATTGCGATAAAACTCCAGAATTGAACGATAATTCAGCAAATAGCGACCCGTATAAAAAGCTTTGCCCATCAAATAACCGGACAAGACAAAGAAGATCCGAACCGCAATTCCACCCCCTGCAAAAAATAGCCAACTGAGATCGTAACCCAACACCCAGAAAAACTCTCGCGGCGGCTGACAGTGAGCCACCAGTACCATCAAACAGCCGATCGCCCGCAGGGATAAAAGTGCATCTAAACCATGAGAACCCGTATGTTGAGAAGCACCCGCCGAATCTTTCAAAGCCATTCGCTACAATTGAAGGACAAAGGCTTAATATATCATAAGGGTTCCATTAAAGTTGGCAGCAATGCAAGCAGAATATCACCAGCGCAGACAAAGATTGATGGAAAAAATCGGTTCCGGAACCGCCATTTTCCGCAGCGCCCCCCTCGCCGTCATGCACAACGATGTCGAGTATGCTTTTCGTCAAGATAGTGATTTTTTCTACTTGACTGGATTTAACGAACCGGAGGCGATCGCCGTTTTTGCGCCCCATCACGAACAACATCAGTTTATTTTATTCGTTCAACCGAAAGAACCGGATAAAGAAGTCTGGACCGGGATTCGTGCGGGGGTGGAATTGGCGAAAGAGAAATACGGCGCCGATGAAGCCTATTCCATTCATGAATTAGATGAAAAGTTGCCGCAATATTTGCAAAATGCCGATCGCATTTACTATCGATTCGGACGCGATCGTGACTTCGATTTAAAAATTCTGCAATATTGGCAACATTTGATGCGATTTTACCCCCGACGGGGTACCGGACCGATCGCCATTCAAGATGCGGGAACCGTCGTCCATCCCATGCGTTTAGTCAAAAGTCCCGCCGAAGTAGAGCAGATGCGCAAAGCGGCAGAAATTTCGGTAAAAGCGCACAACGTCGCCCGAGAAATGGCTCAACCGGGACGCTACGAATACGAAATTCAAGCCGAAATCGAGCATATTTTTCGCCTCAATGGCGCGAATGGGTTTGCCTATCCTTCGATTGTCGCTTCCGGTCCGAATAGCTGCATTCTACACTACATTGAAAATAGCCGCCAACTCGAAGACGGCGATGTTTTGTTGATCGATGCCGGATGTTCTTACGGCTATTATAATGCCGATATTACCCGAACTTTCCCAGTGAACGGTACGTTTAGTGACGAACAAAAAGCGATCTACGACATCGTTTTAGAGGCACAAAAACAGGCGATCGCCGCCGTCCAACCCGGCAACTCTTACAACGAACATCACGATCGCGCCGTCCGGGTCATCGTCGAAGGGTTGCTCGATCTCGGCTTATTAGTTGGCGAGATCGACGAACTGATTAAAGAACAGAAATATAAACCCTTTTACATGCACCGGACGGGTCATTGGTTGGGGCTTGACGTTCACGATGTCGGCGTTTACCAATATGGCGAAGACCCCCATATTTTAGAAGCTGGAAATGTGCTGACCGTCGAACCGGGAATTTATATCGGTCCGGACATTAAACCCGCCGAAGGACAACCGGAAATTCCCGATCGCTGGCGCGGAATTGGGGTGCGAATTGAAGACGATGTTTTAGTCACCGAAAACGGTCACGAAATCCTCACCACTGGCGTCCCGAAATAACCTAAGTAGGGTGGGCAATGCCCACCTTACGACCTTACTTACGAGCTTACTTATCACCTTACTTAAGGTTTAAAATCCATTCCAAACGGTCTTGAGAAGCTTGTAACGCCTTTCTCGGATCTTTCCCCAATAACGTCGCTTCGATCGCCCGTCCCAGACTTTCAGAGATCCTCGGATATCCCGTTACCAAAGGACGCGATCGCGCCCACTGCATTTGTTCTAAAAACACTTGTAAAACCGGATTTTCTGCGACAAATTGACGATAAGTTTCGCTGTTTTGAGCTTTTAAATTAATCGGTAAATATCCCGTATCTAATGCCCACTTAATTTGAAACTCTTCACCCATTATATAGTCTAAAAATTCTAAAGCGGCTCGTTCAGTCACTGTATTTCCAGTCTTCATCAAAAATAAATTTTCGCCCCCTAAAACTGTCCCCCGTCGTTTCCCTTCCGGAATCGGAAACACATCAAAATCGACCCCCGTTTCTTGTAAATACCCTAACGTCCACGGTCCGGTTAACTGCATCGCCACTTTTCCCGACAGTAACGGATCGTTCTCATAACCGCGTTCCGGTTGGGAATTCATGGCTATTCTTTCTTTTAACAAATTCTGCCATAATTCCAGGGCGGCGATCGCCCCATCATTAACTAAATTTGGTTCGCCCTTCTCGACTAAATCGCCCCCACCACTGTAGAGAAAAGGCAACCAAGTAAACACCGTCCATTCCCCTTTTCCTAAAGGGAGTAACATCCCATATTTATCCGGTTCTCCGTCCCCATTTTCATCCCGGGTTAATTGACGACAAACTTCGCGCAAATCGTCCCACGTTTGAGGAATTTCTGTAATTCCCGCCGCTTCAAACAAACTGGGACGGTAAAAAATGCCTACATTATTGGTCGCCATGGGAATCGACCATAAATGACCGTCGAGTTCCATGGTCTCGAACATGACGGGATTAATGTCTGCTTTGTGGGGATTTGTTTCCAGCCATGTTTCTAAGGGATGAATGGCGCCTAATTCTACTAATTGTCCCGTTAACATGGGGGAAAACCATAATAAATCGGGAACGGTATTGCCAACAATGGCTGTTAGCAGTTTTGGCAGTTGTTGGTCGGCTTGACCGACATAAAGGGCTTCTACTTCAATGTTGGGATTGTTTTGGTTAAAGCGATCGACTAATGTTTGAAAACCTTCTCGATTGGGGGGTGGATTGATCCCATGCCATAGGGTTAAATGAATAGAGTTTTGAGTGATTTTAGATGAACTTTGGCAGCCATTTAGTAAAAGAAGGGTACATAGGAGGATGATGATTATCCCAAAATATGTTTTTTTAAATTTAGTTAAAAATCGTGAAATAGACTGGGTAAGGTGGGCATTGCCCACCCTACTTTTTCTGTTGTTTTGTCGGTGGGTGAATGCGATCGCCATTAGTTTTACAGGGATAATTTGGCCAATCCTAGATAGCGAATGCCGTCGGGATCGATCTGAAAACGACAGGGTAAAATCTCTAAACCTTGGGCCATTGTTTCGCGCAGGAGTTTTCCGTATTTCGGATCGGCAGCATCTCCCGGGCCGAAGGTGTCACAATCGGAACGATTGATAAAAAATAAATTGACCGATCGCGCGCCCAAATCGGCAATGGTATCGACTAATTCTTGTAAATGTTTCTGTCCCCGGGTCGTGACTGTATCGGGAAAGCGGGCAATTTTTCCATCGGCCCAGGTGACATTTTTCACTTCTAAATAAATCGGCGGTTTGTCCGGATTGCCGCTTAACAAAAAATCGACTCGACTTTTGCGATCGCGCCCGTAAACGACCTCGGGTTTAATCTCTGGATAATCACTTAACTCGGGGATTGCTTTGGCTTCTAAGGCTAATTTAACGATTTTATTGGGCAAACTGGTATTGACTCCGACCCAAGTCGGTTCGTTATCTTCGACGCGGACTAATTCTAAACTGTAAGCTAATTTGCGTTTGGGATTATCGCTGCGCGATACCATGACTTGATAACCGGGTTCGGCTAACCCCAACATTTTGCCGGGATTGGCACAGTGGGCGGTAATTGTTTCTCCAGTTTCTAATTCGATATCGGCTAAAAAGCGTTTGTAACGTTTGAGCAGAATTCCAGAGGTTAAATTGGGGTATTGATAAATTAGACGATCGCTCATTTGGATAGAAATTGATAGAAAAATTATTATAAAACAGATTCAGGTTTGAATGAAATAGTAAGGGCGATCGCGATCGTTGAAAACTAGATAAATGAACGAACCGAGGCGATCGCCCCGGCTAAAACAGCCCTCTCCGGGGAAAATTCACCGGATTCAAATCGAAAAGTATTCGGATTTTGCCAATTCGGGGTTAAATAAAGTGATGCCCTGTACCTCTTAACTCTTCGTGTCCGAACAGAAGAAAGCCAAACGGTCTCTCGCTGGCATTGCCGGGATTGTGGCAGTTGCCACCTTAATTAGTAAAGTTTTTGGATTAGTTCGCCAACAGGCGATCGCGGCGGCGTTCGGCGTCGGTCCGGCGTTCGACGCTTACAACTACGCTTACGTGATTCCGGGCTTTTTGCTGATTTTACTCGGCGGAATTAACGGTCCGTTTCACAGCGCGATCGTCAGCGTCCTCTCGAAGCGCAAACAAGAAGAAGCGGCCCCCCTCGTCGAAACCATCACCACCTTAGTCGGCGGGTTGCTGCTGGCGGTCACGATCCTCTTAGTCATTTTTGCGGACCCTCTCGTGGGATTGGTCGCCCCCGGACTGAACGTAACGGCGGCCCAGGCGGCGGCCCAAGGGATGACCGGGGACGAGTTTCAAACCTTGCAACTGACCCACGAAATTGCCGTGCGCCAATTCCGGATTATGGCGCCGATGGCAGTGTTGGCGGGGTTAATCGGGATCGGTTTTGGAACCTTGAATGCGGCGGACCAATATTGGTTGCCGTCGATCAGTCCCTTATTTTCTAGCGTGGCGCTGATTGGCGGCTTGGGGGCCCTGGCGGTCTATCTCGGTAGCGATATTACCTTGCCGAAATATGCCTTACTCGGCGGGATGGTTCTCGCGTGGGGGACGTTGGCGGGGGCGATTTTGCAATGGTTGGTGCAAGTGGTGGCCCAATGGCGGGCGGGATTGGGACGGTTGCGATTGCGCTTCGAGTTCAACCGTCCGGGAGTTGGCGACGTCATGAAGGTGATGGGTCCGGCGACCCTGTCTTCGGGAATGTTGCAAATTAACGTCTATACCGATTTGTTTTTCGCGTCTTATATTCCCCAAGCGGCGGCGGCGTTGGGATATGCGGGATTGCTGGTGCAAACGCCGTTAGGGATTATCTCGAATATGCTGTTAGTGCCGTTGTTGCCCGTGTTTTCGCGGTTGGCGGACCCGCAAAATTGGCCGGAGTTGAAAGGTCGCATCCGTCAGGGGTTGATTTTGACGGGATTGACGATGTTGCCGTTGGGGGCGCTGACGATTACTCTGGCAGTGGCGATCGTGCGGGTGGTTTACGAACGCGGGGCTTTCGATCCGGCGGCGTCGGAGTTTGTGGCGCCGATGCTGGTGGCTTACGGGATCGGGATGTTTGTTTATTTGGGTCGGGACGTGTTGGTGCGGGTCTTTTACGCCCTCGGGGATGGCGAAACGCCGTTTCGGGTGAGTATTGTCAATATTTTTCTCAATGCCTTGTTTGATTTTTTGATGGTCAACCAGTTCGGCGCGCCGGGTTTGGTGTTGGCGACGGTGGCGGTCAATATTATTTCGATGGTGGCGTTGTTGGTGTTGCTCGATCGCAAAATCAATGGGTTGCCGTTGTGGGAATGGACCGGGCCGATCGTGCTACTGACGGGGGCTAGCGCGATCGCCGGATTCGTGAGTTTCGGGGTTTTGCGGGTTTGCGAACATTATCTGGGCACTCGGGGATTGTTGGTGCAATTGGTCGATCTGACGGTTTCGGGAACGGTCGGACTCGGCGTTTTTGCTTTATTGGCAATGCAGTTAAAACTACCGGAGATCGATATTTTTGTCGATCGCCTGCGCCAGCGTTTCTTGAGGCGGTCTTAGAGAGGGTCGATCGAGAAAATATCAAAAAATCCAGTAAAAATATCAAAAAATCCAGTAGGGGTTTGGTAACCAAATCCCTACTTCTTTTATAAACCGTCTCTGAGGAGTTTGGAGTTTAGATCGAGGGCGGGTATCGAATCCACCCTCGGCGATTTCCCCTCAATCTGCGGTCATGATGTCATCTTTTGGGGAAACCAATTTCAGCAATTTTTGCTTGATTTGGATGTCGAAGACTTCCCATTTCATCTTGGCGTATTCTTTGCTTTCATTCGTTCCCGAGAGAAACCCCATCGGGATCTCGAAACCGCCTGCTTGCGATCGCCCGCCGCCGAAAAAGCGCCCGTGACTGTCTTGTCCGAAAGCTTCTTTGAGAAATTCGTCCGGGTCTAAGGTTAACTTATTGGTTCTCAACGACCCGGTGACCAATTCGATATCTTCGTCTTCGTCGTGAACGATCCCGTAGACCACGGCGGTATGTACGTTTTCTTCGGTGACTAGAAAGTCCGCCGCTTGCGGGATAGCGTCGCGATCGTCGTAACGTAAGTATCCCACTCCGGCAATACAAAAACTATTTTGGACGATCCGATTTTTCAGCGATCGCTCGATCACATCCATCACTCGTTTGGAACGGGAAGCTTGCAACACTGAGGTAATCAGTTGGGGGTCGTAATAGCGACTGAGAAACGCGGCGGCTAAAAAATCTTCTTCTTGCGCCTGTCGCAACTGGGCCGTATCGGCGCGCAACCCGTGCATCAGGGCCGTGGCGCACTTGACGTGATCGGTGTTGTTCGTATCCAGGGTGAGTAAATTGGCTTGCAGGTACTGGCTCAAAATCGTGGCCGTGGCGCGGATGTGGGGTCGAATATCGGCAAATTCGGCGTTTAACTCTTCTTGTAAGCTGTGGTGGTCGATAATGACGACGATCGGAATTTCACTGGCTTTGACCAAGGTGGTCAGTTGGCTGGTCGTTCCTTGGTTGTCAATGAGAACGCAGCCGTGATATTCCGATAAATCTTTAGTTTTGGCGATGTCTACGGGCCAGCGTTGCACGGGTAACCCGGCTAATTTGACCAGGGCGATGTTTTCTTGATGACTCAAGGCCCCGGCGTAGATAATCTCGCATTCGATGTCATATTGGGCGGCAATCAGCTTGTACGCCCAAGCGCAAGACATGGCATCGGGGTCGGGAAAATCTTGCAAGACGACCAATTGGCGATCGCCCCGATGGCGTTCCAAGACCTGCTGTAATTGTTTTGCTTTCTCGGAGATCTCTGGAGAGAGCCAAAGCTGGGCAACCTGAGCGGGTGGGGTCGCCGTTTCTTCATCGATAGGCACCGGACTTTGACGATCGTTAGATTCTCCCACGGATTTATTCACCATGACATCGAGGCTTCAAGTGGACAGGGGTGTGGGGAGCGAGCGAACCATTGTTGCACGAGACTGATGATGATAGCGACCCGGAACGATCGCGCCCAACGGACGAACTCTTGAGGCGATCGCCCGACAACTAACAGCCACAACGAACCACAATATCCTTATTTTAGGGGGAAACTTTTCCACATCGAAAAAATACGCGCGATCGCCCCTGGGGTTGGAAACCCTGAAAGTTCCTCGGTCAAGGCGATCGGCTCGTTTTGCGAAGTCAATTCGCCAACCTCTGCCACCGTTGACCTCGAAGGGGGGCGATCGCGCGATCGATGGGTCGAGAACAGGTCAAGAAATTTTAACTTGGAAACCGTCAACCTGGAAAAAACCCCCTGAAGTTGACTTCACTCCAGGGGGTTCAGGCGCCAATGACATATTTTTGCCATTCTTGGTGCATTCCAGTTTTGAGATGTTTGGTTATCTCGAAGTACAAACTGCTGTAAGGTTTGCGCGGGTTCTTTAACAAGGGCATCTTACTTTCGTCCGGGGTGCGATTGCCTTTTTTGACGTTGCAACGAACGCAAGCAGTGACCAGGTTTTCCCAGGTGTCTCCACCGCCGCGCGATCGCGGGATGACGTGATCGAGGGTTAATTCGTCGCCGAGATAGCCGCAATACTGACAACAGTGACTGTCTCGATGCAGGATATTCCGGCGGGTAAGCGGAATTTCTTTATAAGGCACTCGCACGTAATGCCGAAGTCGGATCACGGTCGGGAGGGGAAAGTCGGAATAAATCAACTTACCGTTATGCTCGACTTCCACTGCTTTGCCTTTGAGTAATAAGACGATCGCCCGCCTCCAGCTCGTGATATTGAGCGGTTCGTAGGAGGCGTTCAGGACTAGAACCTTGGCCATTGATGTTATCTAAAAGCAGAAGAATATTTTCACTGAATGGTAACACAGCTTTTCTATCTGGGGCGCGGGCTCGGCTCAAAACTTTACCCCGACGATTCTACCGGGTTTGACCCTCGGCGCAGATTCGCTTTTTTCCCCAATAACAAGTAAGTCATCATTTCACCTTTCCCTTTGACTTCAATCCTGCCACGGGGTCGAAACTCGAAGCGATCGCGCAATTTTTCATAAGTCACTTCACTCACGTGAATATGACCGCTTTTTCCGTGGGATTCCATGCGACTGGCGGTGTTGACTGTATCGCCCCATAAATCGTAACTGAATTTTTTGACCCCAATCACTCCCGCCACGACCGGACCGCTATGAATTCCGATTCGCATCGCCAGGGAATAGGCTTTTTCTGTCGCAATGCGATCGAGTTCGGCTTGCATTTCTAGGGCCATCTGGGCGATCGCTCCCGCACAATCGGGATTCGGCATCGGTAACCCACTGACGACCATATACGCATCGCCAATGGTTTTAATTTTCTCTAATTGATAGCGTTCGGTGAGGCGATCGAATGCGGAAAAGATTTCGTTGAGTAATTCGACTAATTCTCCCGGGGACATTTGGCTCGCCAAGGGCGTAAATCCGACAATGTCGGCAAATAAAACAGTGATATCGTTAAAACTTTCGGCGATCGGCGAAACTCCTTGTTGCAATTGTTCGGCGATCGGCGCCGGGAGAATATTTAATAAGAGCTTTTCGGAGCGATCGCGCGATGATTTAACTTCGTCAAATAATAGATTTAATTGTCTTTTCTGATCTTTCAGTTCGGCGACATTTTCGGCAATTTGTCGGGTCATGCAATTAAACGCTTCCATTGCTTCTCCGAGTTCGTCCCGACGGGCGATCTCGATCAGGTGGCGATCGAGGTCTTTTTCATTTTCAACTTGAGTGTTGGCGACAGCTAATAAAGATCGGTGCAGTTTTAAAATCGGTAAAATAACCGTTTTTCCTAATGCGAGCATCGTCGCTAACGTCACGAAAATACAAATAAAAATCACCAGTAACACGATCCGACCGATAAACGCTTTGACCTCCCAGCGCACGTGAGAAGCATCGAGGCGCGCGACAATTAGATATTCCCGGTTATTTTGTAATACAGTTTTCATGACATCGTAACGATCGCCGTCGGGCGATCGCCGAGTGAACGTGCCATTTTTAAAATCTTCAAAGGTTAAGGCGGGCGCTTCGTCAAAGATCGTAATCCGTTCCCCATTATCCCGATAAACCGCCAGCCCTTTCAAGCGAGAATCCGGCATCAATTGTTTGGCAACACGATCGATTTTTTCCGCCGTAATCGTTTCGCCACACAAGCGCAGCAAGGGGGCGATCGTGGTCAGCCCGACATCTTCCAAGCGATCTAAAATTTCTTGTTGGCGGCGATAAGCCGAGGGCAATAAAATGATGGCTTCGACGATGACAATACTGATGAAAACCCACAGGGCAATTCGTCGAGAAAGGCGGGCTTTGAGCAAGGTTGCAAGCTGGAGCGATCGCGATCGGTCGATCGATAACGAGCCTAACCAATTCATAAGTTGAAACCTGGAAGACGGCGAACGGAGTTGAAAAGGGATCGAAATTCAATGTTTTTCAGTCGATTTCCCCAAACTTATTGAACTTAAAACAAGCGGGTTACAGAATAATCTTTTAGAAAAGAACTTCTTAAATCGGCGATCGCCCTTACAGAAATCGCCATTTCTAATTCTAGCTTTCAAAATTTAAGGCTTCCTGAGCATGGCTTCGATCGGCGAAAATTGAGACGTCCCGATACAGGGAGGCTACGCCCGCTCAATGTACCCCGATGGCGAGAAGAGAATCCCAATAGCTCATTCTTCCCCCGGTCTATCCGGAATCCGCTAAATGCAGATAGTGTTTAATGGTGTGAACTGATTGAGGAGTGAGTGCAAATGCTCAGTTGGGAGGAGACGCCGAGTATTTCATCGATGCGCTGGGAACGGGCGTGGGTAGAAGTGAATTTATCGGCGATCGCCCACAATGTCCGGCAAATCCGCACCTTATTACCCCCGAACACCGAACTGATGGCGGTGATTAAAGCAGACGCTTACGGTCACGGCGCGGTTTCCGTGGCGCGAACGGTATTGAAAGCGGGGGCCAGTCGTCTCGGGGTCGCCACGATCCCCGAAGGGATCGAACTGCGCGAAGCCGGGATTCGATCGCCGATTTTGGTTTTGGGGGCGACCTACACCCCGGAACAACTGCAGGCGATGAGTCGCTGGCAGTTAGAACCCACCTTATGTTCGCCGAAACAAGCTTTAGTCTTTGCCGAAAGTTGCCGCGATCGCCCGATTCCGGTGCATTTAAAACTCGATACCGGAATGTCCCGTCTCGGCGTCCCCTGGCAGGAAGCCGCCCAATTTGTCGAGCTAGTGCGCGGCTTGCCTCACTTAAAGATAGCGAGTATTTACTCTCACTTCGCCACGGCGGACAGTCCCGATCGCGCGGTGATGGACTTGCAACACGGGCGTTTCCGACAGGCGATCGCCCAAATTCGCGAACTCGGTCTCGAATTGCCGCCCCTGCATTTAGCTAACTCTGCCGCTACGTTGAGCGATCGCGCCACTCACTACGACCTGGTGCGCGTCGGTCTGGCGATTTACGGTTTGTATCCCGCCCCCCATTTAAGCGGCGCGATCGCCCTCCAAACCGCCTTACAGGTCAAAGCGCGGGTCACTCAAGTGAAAACCGTAGCCGCCGGAACCGGGGTCAGCTACGGTCATCGTTTCGTCACCGACCGCGAAACCCGCCTCGCCGTCGTCGGGATCGGCTACGCCGACGGCGTACCGCGCCATCTCTCCGACCGGATGCAGGTTTTAATTCGCGGTGGTCGGGTGCCGCAAGTTGGCGCGATTACGATGGATCAAATCATGCTCGACGTCACCGACATCCCCCAAGTCGATGTCGGCGACGTGGTGACCCTCCTCGGACGCGACGGCGACGAGACGATCTCCGCCGACGACTGGGCCGCAACCCTCGGGACGATTTCCTGGGAAATTCTGTGCGGTTTCAAGCACCGTTTGCCTCGGGTGGCGATCGCCGAAGAACGGCGCCCTCGCGAATCGAAGCTGCGATCGTAACCGATTTTCGGGCAGAATCACCAAAAAAATAACCCGCACGGGCGGGTTAATGCGATCGCCGAACTGCTGAAATCGTTACAAGGCTTTAGGCGCTCGCTTTCAGGGTTACGGGGGCGGTTTTCTCCGCCAGGACGCGGTTGTAAAGGTCGCTCAACTGGCTCGCTACCCCATCCCAGCTAAATTTCGCTTCTACCCGGGCGCGGGCCGCTTGACCGAGGCGATCGCGCCATTCTCGATCGCCTAAAATGCGATCGATCGCTTCGGCGAAGGCGCCGTCATCTTTCGGCGGACACAGCAGTCCGGTTTCTTCGGACTTGACCGTAAACTGCAAGCCGCCGACGTCGCTGGCAATGACTGGAGTCCCACTCGCCATCGCTTCGATCGCCACTAAACCAAACGGTTCGTAATGACTGGGAACGACGGAAACATCCGCAGCCGCATAGTACACCGGAAGCAGTTCGTCAGAAATTCGTCCGGGGAAGGTCGTTATCTCGCTCAATCCCAATTCGTTGACGATCCCTTCGATGCGATCGCGCTCGATCCCGTCGCTGTGTCCGGGACGCGAACCGCCACCGATAATTAACTGTAAATTACCTTGGGCGCGGATTTGGGTTTGGGCGATCGCCCGCACTAAGGTTTCGATCCCTTTGCGGCGATCGAACCGTCCGATATAAAAGGCAATGTTTCGATCTTGTTCCAACCCCAATTGGTTTCGGGCTTCGGCTTTGGACATCGCCCGGAAGCGACGAATATCCGTACCGCAGGGGATGATTTCAATGGTTCCTCGTTCGGAAACCAGCGATCGCATGTGTTCGCATTCTTGCGGACTGGTCGCGACAATACATTCCGCCGTTTCCAAACAGGTTTTTTCTACATTTAAGCGAGTCGTGGCGATCGCCGGAATCGCTTCGACGGCTTGATATTTGACCGCGCCTAAAGAATGGTACGTATGCAGTTGTACTAAGGGTTGGTATTTTTTTAATTCCATCCCCACCCAGGCAGACAGCCAGTAATTGGTATGGATTACGGGGTAATGAATGCCTTCGCGTTCTTGAAATTTAACAAACTCCTCAACAAAGGTCGGTAAATCATCAAAAATGTCATTTCTGGGGATGAACTCTTCCGGTCCGGCGACTAAACGAATCGTGCGACAATTCGGAGCGTGTTCGACGATTTCGCGATCGTCGCGATGGGATTTGCGGGTAAATAGATCGACCGTCCAGCCCCGTTTGGCTAAGGCTTCGCCCACTTGGCGCACGTAAACATTTTGTCCCCCCGCTTCTTCTTTCCCGATCTCCACAGCCGGATCGCCATGAACCGAGATCAAAGCAATGTGTTTGCGATCTTCAGTAGCCATCTTCATTGTTTACCCAAATTCTACAAAAGTTAGGAATGAATTTTGTTTTTTAAATTCACATCCAACTCGATCGCAACCCGTGCGGACTGTTCGGCTCTACTGTTTGTTAAAGCTTCAATAAAGCGCGTCGCTACGGGATGACTCCTTACCTTATTGAACTGGCATGAAAACTCAATTGATTCGAGGATCGGACGGGGGATCCCAGCGCCGTCTCTGTTAACTTCTAACCTCCTGCCTCAATCAGAAGTTGGCCTTGCCGCTCTCGATTGGATTCCACTTCTTTTGTTCCTCCCTCCGGGTAATCCATTGGCGATGTTTTGCTGGTGAATGGTCTTGCCCATCTCCCGTCCCGGTGTAAGCGGTTACCGTTTTTGAGGAATTGAGTATGATTTTAGTTTGGAGTAGGCTAATTTTAGCATATTTTAAGATTTCAGGGTCAAATGGGGACTGATACCTTGAAATGGGGTCAAAAGAGGGAGCGAAAACGGGGGCGATCGCCCGGGTCAAACCCCCATCTTTTCCGATGGTTGGTGCGCTCACGGGGCGATCGCGGCGCGAGGGGAGGGGGTCGATCGCTCTCAATGTCTTACCAGGAGGGGCGATCGAAAAATCTCCCCAATTCCCTGGGGGAGACATTCCCATGCTCGAAAAGATATGTTATGATGCTTACCTAGCGACCTGGAGAGGTGGCTGAGTGGTTGAAAGCGACAGATTGCTAATCTGTTTTACGGTAGGTAACTCCGTAACGAGGGTTCGAATCCCTCCCTCTCCGTTCCGATAAGAGAGCCAAAATCAATTTTCAAAAGGCAACAGCCAAAGTCTTTTTTGACCTTGGCTGTTTCGTCGTAGAACGGCTTTGTCAACCCCCTCATGTCCGTCGGTCGAACCGAATCAAAAGGTGTAGCCTCCACCGACCATCACGCCGAGTTCGAGTTCTTCGACATAGCCGAGATTGACGCCGACGGTCGCCGTAAAGTTGGAGGTTAACGCCGTATCTAAACCGACGGTTCCGAAACCGCCGAGAAAGTTATCGGAATTGGGAGAAAGGGCCAATCCTCCGCCTAAATACGGGGCGATCGTGGCGCGGGCGACCTCTTCCGTATCTTGTAAAGGAAAATCGACGGTGACGGGCAGTAAAAACATCAAGTCATCGCCAAACAAGATCGCCGGACGGGCGGAAACCTGTTCGAGGAGTCCGATTTTACTGATGACGGCAAAATTACCGTTCCCCAAAGGGCTGCCCCCGTCTTCGTTAAAGCCGATATTGACCCCAATTCCGAGATAACTCGGACCGGAACGAGTGCGGCGACCGGGTTCGATCTCTCTATTTTGGGCAATATTTTGAGCGACATCTTGGGCGACATGTTGGGCGACGGGGGAACTTTCCGGGGTCGGGAGGGGAGACCAGGGGCGCTCGACCTGGCGCGATCGCGTGCCGGACAAGGAAGCAGAAAGCGGCTCTACCCCTCGTTCGGAAAGGGTTTCCGGTTGCGATAACGCCGGGGACGAACCGAACCCACTCCAGAGGGCGATCGCCGCGATCGCATAAAAACAACGCTGGATCCACATGAATATTAGCCTCCTCCTACGCCATATTTTTGATAAGCCTCGATCGCCATTGTGGCACTTCACACTTCCCCGAGGGCTTCGACGACTTGCTGCGAAATAAACGGCAAAACTGCTTCACTGCAACTTTGGGCCTTACCTTCGGTGAAAACGACCAATAAATAAGGCTGTTTGCCGTCAATTTCGATATAAGCCGCATCGTGACGGACTTGACTGGTCAATCCCGCTTTCGACCACAAGCGCGCCTGTTGGGGCAATCCACCGCCGAGAAACCCGGTAACCTGATTTTCCGGATCGGCTTCCAACGCTTTTGCGTCGAGCGATCGCCGCATCAAGCCCATCATCCCTTGAGACCCTTCCGACGAAACCGCGACCCCGCCGACGATCGCGTGTAGCAGCCGCGCCGTGGCGTTGGTGGTCAGCATGTTGCGATTTTCCATTAATTCCCCTAAGAAAGCCCGCTCGCGCCCGTAAGCCCCATCACACCAGGTTTTTTGATTGACGTTGATGCTTTCAAACTCGGGCCAGCCGAAATTCTGTAAGTAACGGTTGACCAGGTTGCGCTGCTGTTTCCACGTTTCAAACGGTCCGGCGGGTAACTCCGGTCCGCTTGTCGTTCCGGTGAGCACGTCTACCACCAGGGACGTCGCATCGTTACTCGAATCGACGATCGTATCGCGCAAGGCCCGTTCGAGTTCCGCCGAAGGGGCGATCATCCCTTTTGCCAACCATTCGTAAGTGGCGACGAGATAAAACAGTTTGACCACACTCGCCGGATAAATGCGTTCGACGCCGCGATAGTGAAAGCCTCGGATTTCGTGTTTCCAAAACGCTTCCGGGCTGAGGGCTCCTCCGGTATTGACCGGAACCGGGTTATCGTAAACCAGCCAGGTCATGGCAATTTGGTTGCGCGCCAGATGGGAAAATTGGGTCCAAGTGGCTTCCAAGATGCGATCGCCCAAGCGTTGGAGTTGTTCGTCTTTGCGGAAAAAAGTCATCTTCTCTCGTTGAATAACTAAATATGTTGACCGAGATCGGGACAATGAGGAGCGGCCAGCAAATTGATTGGGTGCGTCGGTACTCGTCAGTTGTTGTCTCGTCGCGGGTCAATCGCAAACCTTGAAAGGAAAGGATCTATGGTTTCTTCTCGCCCACTCCACAAGAGTCCAGCCATGCAACCGAGGGAAAAGGTCGAGTACCAATGCCGTGCCAATCTGAATCTCTATGATTCCCCGAAATGCGACACCCTCGCAACTCAAGCGGCTGCGGGACGCCATTTACGGATCGTTCCACTCGATCCCCAGCGTCGGGAACGGGCAGGGATCGAGGCGATTCCGGTGCGCCTGTGCGAGGATGACTATCCCGGCTGGTTGAAGCCGGAAGACGGCCAATATTTGGAAAAAGTGGCGACGCCTTATCGGGCGATCGCGCGATCGCGCGAGGAGATCGAACGGCATCTCGCGGCGATCCTTGCTTTTACCGAAGGGGCCAAAGCAACCCCCAATTATTATCTTTGGGGAGGTACCCTCGCCCCGAATTACGATTGTTCCGGGTTGATGCAAGCGGCGTTTATGAATGGGGGTCAGATTTGGCTGCCCCGAGATGCCTACCAGCAGGAAGCGTTTACGGAGGCGATCGCCCTCAAAGACTTGCAGCCCGGGGATTTGGTGTTTTTCGGCGAGCGCGACAAAGCGACTCACGTGGGCCTGTACCTCGGCGACGGTCGCTATATCCACAGTTCGGGAAAGGAAGGCGGACGCAACGGGATCGGGATTGACGTGCTTTCGGCGAAGGGCGATCGGGTCAGTCGCTTTTATTTCGCCCAATTACGGGGCGCGGGTCGGGTGATGGCGAGTTATTTACCGAAAAAATCCGGCGATCGCCCGGCGCGGACTCAAAATCCCTCCCCCGGAACTCCATAAGCGCTCGATCGCAGGCGATCGTCCGAGGGGGTGGCCCGGTCTTCGCGAGGGGTCACCAAAAACAGTTGCAGGTTGTCCAAATCTCGATATTCGCGCACGTTAAATTGACGCTCTACTGCGGTTTTCAGGGGTTCGCGATTGTCTCGAATGATATTGGCGGCGATCCAGAGACGGGAGGAAATCGGCGGGAGGCGATCGAGCCACGTAGCGATCGCGGCGGCGTCGAGATCTTCAATTAATGCCTCCCGTTCGACGATCTCGGCAGAGCCTTGGTAGTAGTGGTCTAGGGGCAACCGGGGCCGGGTATGTTGGATCGCCCAAACGACTACATCCCCGGGTTGTTCTTGGGTTTCGATCGTTTCGACGAAGGTTCGGTAGTCGGTGCGATCGTCCACGGTGTAGTAGTGGTGCAAGCCGCCACCGACGGCGATTAGATAGGCAATGGCGATCGCCACCGCAGGGATCCGCCATTGTCGCCACAACCGCGTCCATCCCGCCGCGAGCAACACGAAGGCAAAGGGCGCGGCGAACAGTAAATAGCGCGTCACCCACAAGGAGAGCGAAATTTGGGAAAAAAGGAAAATTTCGCCGATGGGGATGGCAAACCACGCTAACGGCCAAAATAAGCGCGAATCCCGATGTTTTTGTAGCAGGGCTGCACCCGGCAAGGCGACCAAAACGAGGGTAAATAGTTTGTAAAAGTTGGCGGCGATCGCGTCGGACTGTACCGCAAACGGCCAGACGGTGTAAAACTTGAACAGGCGCACCAGATCGGCGACTCCGGGCGATTGGCGGTTGGCGACGTGATCCGATCGAGCGTATCTGGAATCGGGATCGATCTCTTGCAAGGTCGTCAACAAGGAAGGCACCCACAGGGCGCCGAGGACGGCAAAGGCGACGCCAAAGGGGATGTAGGTGCGCGGTCGTTTGCGGTAGATCCATAAAATGAGGGCGGCGTCGGCGACGGTCAGGGTGACGTTGAGGGGAACGGCGAGCATCGCCAACCAGCGCAACAAAATCCACGCGCCGATCGCCCGGGGTTGGGGTCGTTCTAAGGCATAGGTGAGGGCGAGACTGCCCGCAATGCACAGAAATGCACTCAAAACGTACATTCGCACTTCTTGGGCGTGATTGATGACGAGCGGCGACAGGGCGAATAATAAGGCGGCGATCGCCCCTTCCGCTTTGCCCGCGATCCGACAGCCGAGCCAATAGAGCAAAACGACTGCCCCCAAGCCGAATAATACCGACAGGCTTCGCAACCACGCATCGGAGGTTCCGAACTGAACCCAGACGCTCAAAAGTATGTAATAAAGCGGGCGCATCAGGTTTCTCGGGGGTAAGCCGCGACCGTCGCGCACGTCGCCGAGACTGATGAGTTCGTCAATCCAGAAGCTTTCGTCGTCAATGCGATAAAAAAATACAATCGCCGCGATCGCTACAATGATGCCGATGGGCAACCATGGAGCGATCGTCTGTTTTTGTCTGAATTTATCCAAAAATACGGGATGATTTGAGTTCATCGATCTCACGGAGGTGTTGCAAGGATCGCCCCATAGGGGTGCGGATTTTCACGGAGTCACTCGAAGCTGGCGAGGCGGGCGATCGCCCCAGGTTGAAGCGCGCTCGCTTTATCGAGATTTGCGCAAATGATAACCGATTTTTTGGCCGAGATAATAACTGCCAACCAGGGCAGGAGTGAGAATTAAGATTTCGCGCAAAACTCCGAAGAAATTATGCCAACTTAAAATAGCGTCGAGCATTCCTAAAGCCGGATCGAAATAGTCAAAGCGGGCAAAAATGGCGATCGGAAACGCAAAATAATCGAAGGAGAACGGCCAAAAGGCTTGCACTCCCGTGGGAGGGAAGGGATCGGCAACGAGCATGTCGAGCAGAATATGGGACAGATACAGTCCCCCGGTATAAACTCCCCAGAGTCGATGCGGTTTCAAGCCACGAGATTTGGCGATCGCCCAGACCGATCCGGCGATCGCCATCCCTACAAAAATACTGTGGGTTGCATCTCGATGAAATTCCGACGGATCGCCGTATAACATTAATCCCGGGAGAATATCGAGGTCCGGTAAATTGGCGATCGCCACGCAACTCGCCAACCACCAGCGACGTTGTTGGGGTGGGATTCGTTCTCGACCGAGTAAAAATCCGCACAGTCCGGCGAGGGTATGTCCGACAGGAGAAGGCATAGGCGATCGAAACAATAGAGTTCAAGGATTGTAATAGTTCCAATTAGTTTTACTGCGGCGGTAATGGTCTTGAGTCCACAAGGACGGGCGATCGGGATTGGGGTTGGGATCCGGGTTTTGATAGACCCGTAATCGATTGCCATCGAGGACGATAATTTCTTCGCGCCAATCGCCGGAAACGTCCGCCACGTAAAGGCGATCGGCTCGTTCGCGTATTCTCAAGACAAATTTGCCCGACATCGGCTCGAATAGGGCCACATCTCCCGATCGATGCCGTTCTTTGGCGGCGGCGAGTTCTCGCCGTTCCCCGGTCCAGTGGATCGGAAAAATGACTTCGACCCCGCGCAAGGTCCAGCCTCTCGGGGCCACATTTGCCATCTCGTATTCGCCAATGAGTTCGCCGTTCGCATCGAAGATAAACGGTTTTTGATCTTCGTTATAACGACTGCGCGCCCAAATTTCCAAGCCGGGGCGATCGGGATCGAACTCGCCAACGGCAGTATTTTGCGGTTCTTGGTATTTGTAGTGAGTTTGCCATAAGAGGCGATCGCCGTTGTAGAGAAAAACGCGATTGTCTCCGTCTTCTTCTAAGGCGACCACTTCCAATCCCGGTAAGTCGGGGCGAACGTCGGCGACGGATAATGCATCGATATGCCCTTTAACCGGGAGTTTGACTGAGATTTCCCCGTCTGGCGAAACCGCGATCGCCCCTAAAACTTCGTGTTTTCCGTCATTGTCGAGATCGGCGAGGCGGGCGCCGTTATGGGCGTTGGCGATAAAATCGTCCCGAGTCCAGAGCGGTTGGGGATTGTCGGCGCCGAGCAAGTCCTCGATCGCGTAAGCGGCCAAATAGCGACCCATACGATATCCTAAAGCGTTCGTCGCCTGTAGCAACAGATCGCGATCGCCCTCGCCGCGAAAGTTGGCGATGACCAGATGTTCCCAGTGGCGCGCTCCTTCTGGAGAGGTGAGGGTTATACGCTGTTGCGTTTCCCCCGTGTCCCCCCGGACGACGTGCAGAATGTTATTGCTGTTTAAAAATAAAACTTCGGCGTTCCCGTCGCGATCGAGATCCCCAACTTGAACGCCTGCTGCGTGTAACCCCGGTAACCCTTGACTTTCAGCTTTTCCGGTCAAGTGGATGTCGGTCTCTTTCACCCAGAGTTTTTCGCCGGAATTGTCATACACTGCCAGATAACCGGGTTTGGTCACGAGAAAATCCCGGCGATCGTCATTGTTGACATCTGCGACGATTAATCCCCCCGATCTCCCGCTTTCCTCCGGTAAATCTAAGGCGATCGTTTGCGGTTCGATCTCGGCGTAGGGGAGATCGACCCCTTGGGTATAGGTATTGCTATGGCGCGATCGCCACAGTCCCAGGGCACCGAGGAAGAGAAAACTGGCGATCGCCAGCGCAATCCATTGCGGTTGTTTTACCCAATTTTTAACCATGACACTGATTTACACTCGCTCCAAAAACAAATGATTTAAAATCGAAATTCTATTTTATGTTTCTATTTTAAAGAAGTTGAAGAATTGAGTTAATGAAACATCTTCTATCCCGTTTCAATTGGTCTTATCTCTACGCGATCCTCGGCGAAGGAACCCTCGCTCTGACCTTCGTTCTTTACGTCCTGCTCGCCCGCGTTCTCGGTCCGGAAACCTATGAGATTTTTGCGGCGGCAGTTGCTTTAGGGGCGATTTTGTCATTATTTATGCAATTTGGATTTCCTACATTAATCAATCGGGAAGTCGCCGCCAATCCTATCGAAGGCTCGAAATTAACTGTTGAATTTTTACTGATTCAACTGATATTTGCCGCGATCGTGGCGATCGCCCTCTGGCCCGTGGCTAAAACGTTGGGATTTGAAGGAAAAGGCGCGATTGTTTGCTATCTCGTGCTTTTATCTGAAGTCGATCGCGGCGTAAAAATGACTTTGCGATCGGTACTCCGAGGTAAAGGTTGGTTTAGAACGGAAACAATATCCGTGGCGATCGAACGCTCTGCGGTGGTCGTTGTCGCCCTCTTCGTTTTATTCCAAACTAAAAATTTAATCTGGGTTGTCACGTCAATAGTCATTGTTCGCAGCCTCGATATTATCGGTTTATTTTGGTTTTTAAGTTCTAAAACGAGGATTTATTCTCGTTTGAGCTTAAAACAATTTCAGCAGTCAATTCGGCGGGCTTCCCCGTTTGCGGTTTCCGGCATTTTATGGATTCTTTACTATCAAGTCGATGTCGTCATGCTCAAGGCGATCGGCGCCGTCGGACAAGCGGGATTTTACAGTGCCGCCTATCGGGTGATGGAGATTTTTTCAGCCTTGCCGAGAGCGGTTTTTTATGTCATTTTTACGCAATTAACTCGATGTCATGCTAATACCCCGCAAGAGTTACCCCAAGAAATTTATAAAACCACTCGTTTATTATTACTGGTTGTTTTTCCCGCAATTTTAATGGCTGGCTTCGCTCAAAAAATCCTCATCAATCTACTATATGGCGATCGCTATTCTGCTTCGGTTGACTCTCTGGCGATCCTGATTCCCAGTATTAGCATCAATATGTTTGCGACCCTTGCCGAACGATTGTTACAAGCCACGGGACGGGAAAAATCTTTACCGCCACTGTTGCTGACGACCGCAATTGTGAATCTGGGAATTAATGCGATTCTGATTCCATTTTTGGGCGGAAGGGGAGCGGCGATCGCTACGTTATTAAGTGAATTAATCTTGTGTATTTTAGGTTTGATTTTAATCGGTAGAATGGGCTACAAACAACTCGCAAAAAACATGATTTTACTGGTCGCGATCGCCTTGTTGATGGCTTCAATTCCTTCGTTTATGCTTTATCAAATCATTTCGGTTTCTGTCGGTGCGATCGTCCTGTTTTTGGGGGCGATCGCCTTAGTTGTGCGGATGCGACCTCGATATTTTGTCGGTCATTCTCCCTCTGGGGAAGTTTCCTCATAGTTTTCATTTCTCATTTTGATAACTTTTGCAGGAACGCCGACGGCGATCGCGTATGCTGGAAGCGATCGGGTCACCACCGATCCGGCGCCAACGATCGCGTCGTTACCAATCTTTACCCCATCCAAAATCGTCGATCGCGCCCCCAACCAAACATTGGCTTGGATGATAATTCCTCCTTTAGGATTTAACCCTTGTAAAGCAATTGGAATGTCAGTGCGATCGCAATGATAAGAAACGCCGCCGAGATAGGTGTAAGGGCCAATTAAACTATCCTCGCCAACGGCGATCGTATTATCCCCGACAGCATAAATACTTGAATTAGCACCAATCCCAACGCGATCGCCGAGCTGAATATTTCCTTGTTTACACACCAGTCGCGTATTTTGTCCGAGAATCACCGAATCGCCGATTTTAATCCCAGAATTCTCCCCTCCTCGCCCATCTAAAACACAGCCGTCGTCAATGACAACTCCTCGACCCAACTCAATTTTTTGAGGGTGTCGAACGGTGATATTTTTACCAAAAACAACCCCTCGACCTACCCTTTTCAATAAGGATTTGTAAAACTTTTGGCGCAATAACAAGCCAAAAGCTCCGGGCATCGCTCCAAAAATCGAGCAAATTAACTCGTATTTGAAGGTAAACCACAAACTTTGAGATCCGACAACAACCGCTTGATATCGGCGCAATCCAGAACTCGATTCATCGGTAATTTGATTCTGAATTTTTTTCGATTTCATGCCGATTTCCAATTTTTCAACTATCGACGGACGCCCGTCTTGAATTCACGTTTTTATTCAGGTTTTTCCCCTCGACCGTCGATAAACAGTTGCGCCCACAGTTCGGTTAAAATTGCCGTCCACAAACGCATCGATCGCTCCGAACTGTACAGTCCACTCTTGGGACGTCGGCGCAAGTTTTCAATTTCTGAGACGGAAAAAAAGCCGCGCGATCGCACCCGTTCCGGTGTCAGAAATTCCGTGCAAATTTCTTCTAAGACGTCACTAAAAACGCGATCGTATTTCATCGCTTGAGGAAACTTCGGTCGGTTTAATACCGCAGGGGGTAACAAGGGCTTGACGGCTTCGCGAAAAATATGTTTTTCCCGCCAGCGATAAATCTTGTAGCGTTCGGGAATTTCAAAGGCATTGTCGATCAGATCGCGATCGAGAAATGGCGATCGCACCGTCACGCCGTGGGCAATGTGCAGACGTTCCGCCTTGGGCAACCATTTGCCCACACCGTTGACCACGCCGGACTTGAGGACGGTGTTGAGTAACTCCGGTTGTAAGGGCGGGATCGACTCTACGGGAGGCGCCACCTGCACGCCTTCGATCGCGGGCGCCGGGGCATCGGCACCGCGATAGTACGCCCAGTGCAATGCTTTGCCCAAAAGGGTTTGGGGCGGGCGACTGGTTTGGGTGTAACTGTAAAACTCCGTCAGTGGCGTCTTCAATGGCGGCAACCATTCCATTAATTTGACGAGTTTGTGTTTGGGCATCCCGCCGTACAAGCCATCGGAGGCATACCCGGCGAGTACGACATCGACATACTCGGCGGCTTTCCCGGCGGTGACAAACTTTTGTACGGTTTCGCTGCGGGCGATCGGGTCTTCGAGATGCCAGACTATCTGGGGTAACAACGGGGGAATATCGTGCGGAGTTACGTAAATGGGGTGACGATCGCACCCGATCGCCTCTGCCACGATCGCCGCCGTCAGAATTTCCGGATCGGATTCCCCGTAACCGCAGGTAAACGCGTGCAAGTGCAGGTCGGGACGGACTTTGCGAATCGCTGCGGCGACTGACGCCGAATCGACCCCGCCACTTAAGGTGACGCCAACCTGGCGGTCGAGATCGGCGGTTTGTCGGCGCACCGCTTGTAAAAAGATATCTCGCACTTCTGCCGCGCGATCGCCCTCGGTTTCCCGCGCCTCTACCGTCAAATCCCAATAGCGATCGGATCGGATTTTGCCGCGTTCGTACTCCAAGCAATGCCCGGGGGGAACGGCAACTATATTTTCAATTAAGGTGCGATTCGTCGGCGGATATTTTGTATATTGCAGGGTTTGAACTGCCGCGCGATCGGCCACGACGGGGAGTTGGGGAATCGCCAGCAATGCTTTGTATTCCGACGCAAACGCAAATATACCATTTTGGTGCCAGTAGTATAGAGGACGCATTCCGACCGGATCGCGAACCAAGCGCAAGAGGCGGCGATCGTCGTCCCACAATGCCAAAGCAAAATCGCCGTTGACCCGATTAAAAATTTCGTCGCCAAATTCCAGAAATCCCTGTAATATCAAAATTTCTGGGCGATCGCCTATCGGTGCGATCCCGCGATCGGCCAGCATTTTTTGTAATTCAAGTGCATTATAAATATCGCCGTCGGCGACCATGGCCCAATGGCCGAGGGTCAGCCTCCCGGTGGCTTTGTGCGAAAGCCATTCCCCGAGGGTCACCTGGGAACTCACCTCAAAAGATTGCACCCTATGACCTCGGTGTTGCAGGCGCCTTCCCATTGCCGCCACGACCCCAGCATCGAGATCGCCGATCGTTCCAAAAATACCACCCATGAATGTTGCTCGCCTCCGGCTTTCTTAACTGTCCAAATATCCCTTTTCTCGATACCATCGAGCTGTTTTGCTCAACCCTTCTTCCAGACCAATTTTCGGATCGTAGCCTAACTCTTTCTTGGCTTTTTCGATACTAAAAGCGCGATTTTGACGGAACCAATCGACCCGACGGCGAAATAACGGCGGATCGATTCCGGGAAACGGTTTGTAAACCATTTCGGTGATTAAAGCTGCCGTCCAAACAGGCCAAAATGGAATGTATTGAATCTTCAAATCGATTTGCAAAACTTTGGCGATCGCCGTGACTAATTCGGTTAGGGTATAGTAATGCTCGTCGGCGATTAAATAAACTTCTCCATTGCCGCGATCGGAGTCCGCCGCTAGTTGAAAGGCATCGACTAAATTATCGATATAAACGGGGTGGTAGTGCGCCCGACCCCGGCCACACATGAAAAAGCGACCTTTATTGACTAATTTAAACAAAATTAAGAAGCGTTCCGGATCCCCCGGCCCGTAAATCGCGGTAGGTCGAAGGGTGACAATTTTCATCCCTCGATTCAAAAATTCGGGAATGACTTTTTCGCCTTCATATTTCGTATATTGATAGTAATCTTCTGGGGCGATCGGGGCATCTTCTGAGGCGGGTTCTTTTTTGACATCGCCGTGAACCCCACAGGTACTACAATACACGAATGTTTTTACCCCATTGTTGAGCGCGGCATCGAGTAAATATCGAGTTCCTTCAACGTTGACATTCCAATACACTTGTTTGGGTAAGTTGACCTGCCGAAAAGCGGCGGCTAAATGGTGAACTGTATGGCAGCCTACGGTGAGTTTTTCGACCAATTCGCGATCGCTCACACTGCCAATATAAATTTCAGCGCCCCGATTTTTTAACTCTTCGTAAAATAACCCTTCTTTATTGTCGAGAATGACTACTTCGTTGCCTCGGTCTAACAGGCGACGGCTTAAATGACTGCCTGTAAAACCTGTTCCACCTGTTACTAAAATTCTCATATGTTTTGACAACTAATTTTTGCTTTTTACTGTATCTTAGCTCGCGATCGCCTAAAATATAGATCGGTTCGAGATGTTTGAGATTAGTTATTTTGACCGGAGAAAGCGGCTTGTTTTCGACCGCGATCGCCCCTCTCCGGTTTAATGACTTGCGTTTTAACAATCAGCATATAACCCGATCGCCAAAATAACAAGTTATCCAATTGCGCGATCGCCCAAACGATCGGATAAATCAGAGAATAGATTTTAAATAACTTTTGATAGCGAGCTAAATCGTTGCCCGTCACGATCCGACCTTTTTGAGAAGACTGCTGTTCTTTTTTCAGCCAGTCGATCGCAAAAGTCAAGACGGTATCGACGAATTCCGAGAAAAACTTAGAATAGGTTTTCGCGGCAACCATCGAGAAGCGATCGCCCAACAGTTCTCGTAAACTTTCTACGGTGTAACCGTGGCGGACGTGACCGTGTTTTTCATCGGTTTGTCCGATCGCCAGTCGCAGTTTTCTCAAGCCACTATTTTTGACAAATGGAACGTTAATAATCAGTTCGCCACCGGGTTTGAGAATGCGCTGCAGTTCCTCTACGAACTCGCGATCGCTCTCGATATGTTCCAGGAAATCGACAATGACCGCGCGATCGAATTCATTATCTGCAAATGGCGTCTTTTTTCCATCAATTTGAAAGACATTATCGCCGACCAACTCGCGAATGGAACGCACGGCGTCTGCTTCTAAATCCGCACTTTTCCACTCGCCTCCCCGTTGTCTGAATAAATAACTGATAACGCCATTATCCGAACCGATATCCAAACAGTGCAACCCCGTACAGTTGCCGAGCAACTCGGTTAGTTCTCGATATTTTCTCTGTTTGAGAACGGATTTTTCAAACAGTCGAATGGGCCAATGTTTCTCTGTCATCTTGCTCCGAGCGATCGTCTAAATTGTTTAAATTGAGGTTATAAATGGCTTCAACTTGCTGTAATTGGGCTTGAATTTCTCCCTCGGTCCATCCCAGTTCTCGCCCCATCACCCGGGCGCAACGCTCTAAAGAAGCCTTTCCGGGATGTCCGAGACTGCCGAGTCCGGTTCGCCGCACGACGGTATCGCTCAATTGCACGGCCATTTCTGCGCGAATGGCATGGCGCACTTGGGCGTCTAACATGCGATCGCCATCGGGATTTGTCCCCGCCTCGTGCAGCAGTTGCGGCACCGCCGTGCCGTAGTGATAGATTAATTCGCGCATTGTATCTTCCGCCACGGTTTCGGGGCGTCGGAGGCCCTGCACAAACGCCTCGAAGCGATCGATCTGACCGCCTTCTAAGGGCGTGAAAGCCGATGTTGAGGGTACGGGCGGCTCTCCCCACCCTCGGAAAACGCGATCGATCGTCTTGACGGCGACATGGCGAGCGGTTGTATATTTAACGCCGACGGCGCAGTAGAGTCCATCATATCCCATGTTACTGACGTACGGATGTTGGGCGATCGCGGGTTCCCCACTGTGAGGATCGATGCCCGTACTCGGCAACAAGCCGCAATGTACGAAAGAAACATCGCCCAAAGTAAGCTGTGCTGGGGGATACGCCCGATTGATGTCGTCGAGTAACTGTTGAATTTCGCCGGGGGTAGCTCGCAAGGTATCCGGCGGGCGATCGCACGGAAAATAGGCCGTCCCCACGATCGACTTACCCCGCCAGGGGGCCACGAATAACAAGCGACTGCCCTTATCGAGGGGTGCCCGTGGATCTCGGGACGGGGGCCGACTCGATAAACCGACGGCATAATCGCTGAAAAGCGGGCGGGTAATGAGGTTAATGGCTTTCGCCAAGGGCATGACGGGAGCCGAACCGCCGAGCCACTGTCGGAGGCGATCGACCCACGGCCCGCACGTGGCAACGGTGGTGCGGGCGCCAATCTCGAACTTGTTGCCGGACAGTCGATCTCGGGCGCGCACTCCTTTGACTTGCCGACCTTCGCACAATAATCCCGTCGCTTCGACGTAATTCGCGACGATCGCCCCGGCCCCGACCGCAGATTGTATAAATGCGAGGGGCAGGCGTTCGGAGTTATATACTTGGGCGTCGTAGAAAATGGCGGCTCCGGTGAGTCCGTCCGGATTCACTCCGGGGGCGAGTTCCAAGCATTGCGATCGCGAGATCGTGCGACCGTTAGGGAGATATTTTTGCGGGTCGAGTCCGATGTTGCGATCGCAACTCACCCCATCGTTAATTGCTAAGGCTAAACTCAGAATCGGTTTCCCCTTCATTCCCCATCCGTAGGTCGGGACTAATACCGGAAGGGGATGCACTAAATGGGGGGCAATTCGCATCAGGATTTTACGTTCGGCGATCGATTCGCGCATCCGCTTAAAATCCCCGTGTTGTAAATAGCGCAAACCGCCATGAATGATTTTTAAACTATTCGCTGAAGTTGCACTACAAAAATCTCCTCGTTCGATTAAAGCTACGGATAAACCGCGCGATGCTGCTTCCCACACCATGCAAGCACCGTAGATTCCTCCGCCAATGACGAGAATGTCAAAATCTGTTTTGGTGAGGTTGACCGGATTTCTGTTCATGATGGTTGATTCGACTTCTTTTGTTAGTTGAAGTCCTCGTTGATGTGATTCAATTTTTCAAGCTTCGATCGCCCTTGGCGGAGGAGCTAAAATTTCGTATTTGAGGCGATCGTACAACCCATTTAACTGCTTGCGAAAAGCACTGTAAGTATGCTTTTGCTGGATTAACATTTTTCCGGCAATTCCAAGTTTTAAACGTAGCACGGGATCGTCGATCGTACAAATCAATCCTCGGGCAAAATCTTCGGGATTGGCTGGTGCGAGCATGGCGACGTGGCGATCGAGCACTTGGGTATGAGTGGGTAAATCTGTGGCCACAACTGCTTTTCCACTATCGAGATAAGAATAAATCTTCATCGGCGTATTTTTTCCCTTGATACGCGGGGAAACTAAAATATCAGCTTGGGAGAGATAGTTGGCGAGTTCGTTGCTTGGTCGAGAACCGAGAAAATGAACTTTTCCTGTTAACCCCAGGCGATCGACTTTCTCTTGATATTTAGCAATGTCCGACGGTTCGCCGCCGACGATCGCCAAGTCGATCGCTTCCCGTTCTTTGATGACGAGAGAAAGACTTTCTAAGAGGAGATCGATCCCTTGATAATTTTCTAAATTACCGACGTACATCAACATCAAATTGCCGATTTTGAGGTCGAGCTTTAAGTTTTCCTGACTGGGAGTTGTCTCGGGCTTGAGTAAAGAAATATCGGGCAGTAAAACGACTTTTTTCGGTCGATATCGAGCAATATCGTCGGCGAGCGCTTGGCAGACGGGGACGACGACTTGAGCGTTTTTGACTGCAATTTTCTCAAAAACGTCTAAAATTGGTTTAATGAATTTAAGCCATGAATATTTTTCAACCATCTGTTGCACTAGAGAGGAGTCCATATCGTAAATGTATGGAATCCCGGAGAAAACTTTTAGCACTAAAGCAATAAAGACGGTTTCTTCAACGGCATGGACGAGGTTATACTGTTTCTTGCAGGTTAATTGAATAACTTTTAGAAGCACGAGGGCGTCATAAACTAATTTTTTCCAAGAAAAACCAGGACGGACATGGTTGACAAAGGGAATGGCTCGGGTTCGATAGAGTTTGACATTTTTGTAATGGACGTTTTGACCTTCTGGATAGGTTACGACATCGACGAGATCGCCCCGTTCGGCGAGGACTTTTAGCACCATATTATCGGCGATCGGCGAGCCGCGATCTTGGAAAAATGGATGGGGGATTAAAAATAAAATATGCAACCCCTGAAAAGGCTCTGAATCGGGTTGTGTACGACCAAATCCTGGATTGCCAACTTCTCGACGTTTAGAAGATGGGGGAAACTTTTCGATCTTGTTATGAGGATGGCGAGCTAATAATTTCATTGTTTTAAAGGAAAATAGTTGATGAAACAGAAGGTTTTTAAGATCTCGAAAATTTATGTTGAGATCGCGTCAGTTTCAACAGCACGGGAGACCCGAATCGATCGGTCAATCCTACTTGTCGGCAAAGTTGTTCTAAAGTGGCGCAAACCCGGGGAGAGTTAGCACTTCGGTGGATAACCATCGGTAAGCAAAATTGCGGATAACGATCGCCGAACTCGAAGCCGCAAGCTTGGAAAATTTCTAAAAGATCGGTTTCTTGAAAACAGGCGAACGGTCGCGTATTGCCTTCAATTTTTCGCTTTAATTGGAATAGGTAAGGGGCGATCGCGTTGATACTCTTGAGACTGGGATAGTCGATAATGACCGCTCGATCTGCCACGCGGCTCAGTTCGGTTAAGAATTTTTGCCATTGCTTGACATGAGCCAGCAATCGATAACTAATAACGATGTCGAACGCCCGATCGCCATAGGGTAAATCGAGGATATTTCCTACTTGAAAATCGCATTCGCCGCGATCGCATAATTGTGCAATCTGGCGTTTACACCCTGCGTCACTTCCGAACACCGTGACGCGATATCCACGACGGGTTAAGGGTTCGGCGAGTTGTCCGTGTCCTCCACCCACATCTAAAATGCGAGCGTTAGGATAAGGTGCGAGCAGGTCTAAGGTGGCGCGTTCCTGAACCTGTAGCAACCAATCGCCGATTTTTCCGCTAAATCGCCGCGCGTAGTCCTCCGAGGATGTTTCAATATCTGCCGTTTCGGGAAAGTCCACCAAGGCGCTCACCTCTGAGGTTTGACGACAAACCACGGTCAGACTCAAACGGAGTTAAGACAACGAGCGATCGGTCCGGGGATGGGGGAAGATTATACTATGCAATTTTATATTATGTTTTTATGGGATGGCGATCGCTTTTGCGAACAGTACGGATTCGTCAAACAAAATGAGATATTTTAATTCTCGCTTTTGGAGATTCAGGCTGATTCCAAGTCTTTCGGCGATCGACGGTTCGCTTATGTCCGTTTTTCTTCCGTGGATCTACTTAAATTCTTGCAGTTCTACCAGATCGATTGCAAGAGCGCTACGGTAATTTTATCAAATCTTTATCAATTTTCAGCTCTCGCTTTATGTAAGCTTTATCTAAGGTGAAAACCTGTGCGATCTTCCGAGCTAGATCGATCGCCGGATCGAGTGGCGGTCGTTGAAAAAGGGTGCTTAGGAAGAGATGAAAAGAGTCAAGCGAAGTCCTTTTTTACCGCCCTTTTTAAGGGGATCCGATCGCCGAGATCGGGCTTAAAGATTGAGAAATGTTACGAAAACGGGGCTGAAATGGGGAAAAATCGTTAGGGAAATGAAGAGGGTAGGGAAGTATGTTCAGGGCAATCGCCCAATGGGTTCGATATCGATGTTGTGGAGAAAAATCAAACAAGTTCGCGGCGGCGATCCTCCTTTGGAGTCGCTACGCGAACCCCCACTCTCGCCGGAAGAAATAGCTAATGTGCCGAGACCTCAACGGGATAAATTATCCATCACAATTATACATCAAGTCGCCCGTGGTGCCGAGGGAGAGGGGGAACGCGGGCGATCGGCAAAACCTAGGCGATCGCCAAAGCCTTATGCGAAAATTGACTGCGATCGAGTATTACCCGGGGAATCAGCGCCCCACCTCAAGCGCGGGCGTTCGCGTGCGCGACTCCAAGGGAGGATCGCCGATCGCCTCCGATCCCAAACTTAACCCCCATATTTCCCTAACATTCTCAGTGATGGACGCTTCCCTCTTTGCCTCGGTACCAGGTGACTCGACCCAGCCCAACGATCGCGCGATCGAGATTTCCGTCGTCGTTCCCATTTATAACGAAGTCGAAAGTCTGCCTCACCTGATCGAGGCGATCGCTTCCGTAATGCAAGCCAACCCCCACTCTTACGAAATCATCTGCGTCGATGACGGATCTCAAGACGGATCGGCCCAATGGCTCAAACAGACGGCCCGAGAGCGTCAAGACCTCAAAGTCATTATTCTGCGCCGCAATTACGGTCAAACCCCCGCAATGGCCGCCGGGTTTAACTACGCGCGCGGTCGCGTTATCGTGACGATGGACGGCGATTTACAAAACGATCCGGCAGATATCCCCTTGCTCGTCAACAAACTCGCCGAAGATTACGATTTAGTCAGTGGATGGCGCAAACATCGACAAGACGACCGACTCACCCGCCTACTTCCGTCTAAAATTGCCAACTGGATTATCGGACGGGTCACGGGAGTGCGCCTGCACGATTACGGCTGTTCTCTGAAAGCCTATCGCTGCGAACTGGTCGCGGATATGAAACTCTACGGCGAACTGCACCGCTTTTTACCCGCTTTGGCGTTTATTGAAGGGGCTCGGATCGCCGAGCTTCCGGTCAGACACCACCCCCGCAAATTTGGCTACAGTAAGTACGGTTTGGGGCGCACCTTGCGGGTGGTGATGGATTTGCTGACGATCTCCTTTATGAAGAAATTTCTGACCCGTCCCATGCACGTGTTTGGGGTGTTCGGGGTTATCTCGATCGCCTTGGGCACGGCGATCGGTCTTCACCTGACCTTTATTAAACTTGTTTTTAATCAGAGTATCGGCGATCGCCCCTTACTGTTGCTCGCTCTCTTATTACTGCTGGCGGGGGTGCAACTGTTTTGTTTTGGCTTACTTGCCGAATTGTTGATGCGAACCTATCACGAGTCTCAAAACCGCCCCATCTACCGGGTTCGCGAAGTGATCGGCGGTTGTGCTTCCGAATCCGAGTAAGGCAGCACTCCGACGGAGTCGCCCACGCGATCGCCCCCGTCGGGAGCTTAATATTGCGTTACAAAACTGCGTGCGGCACACTAGAAACAGAGAGACGGACTGAATCGCGCCGTCTCGCCAGTCTTCTCAATCCAGGAGCCCACCGCTTTGAACGCTTTCCAGCAACTCGAACCGAACCGACGCAACAGCTTAACGATCTTATTTGGTTCCGGTTTGCTGTTTTGGGCGAGTATCGCTTCTTTGCTGCCGACCTTGCCGCTTTACGTCGAAGATCTCGGCGGGACCGAAGCGCAAATCGGCTTGGTGATGGGTGCCTTTGCCCTGGGCTTATTACCTTCCCGTCCTTGGTTGGGGCCGTTAGCGGACCGTCGCGGTCGCAAACTGGTCTTGTGGATCGGGGCCGCAGTGGTGGCGATCGCCCCGTTGGGGTATTTGGCGATCGAATCGATTCCCCTGTTGATGGTCTTGCGCGCCTTCCACGGCATCAGCATCGCCGCCTTTAGCACCGGATATAGTGCTCTGGTGACCGATTTATCGCCGCCCCAGCGTCGCGGCGAACTGGTCGGCTACATGAGTTTGGTCAATCCCCTCGGGGTGGCGATCGGTCCGGCGATCGGGGGGTTTTTACAAGCGTCCCTCGGCTATACGCCCTTATTTTTGATGTCTTTTGCCCTCGGATTCCTCAGTTGGCTGACTTTATTCGCCGTCGAGGAACCGCCGCGAGAGGTCGCCGAAAACAGGGGCGATCGCCTCAATTCGGAACGGTCGGAATCGTTTTGGCGGCTGTTAGCGAGTCCGCAAGTGCGCATTCCCAGCTTCGTGATGCTCACCGTCGGGTTAGTGTTCGGCACGATCGCCACGTTTATCCCGCTTTATATTAAATCGGCCAAGATCGACTTAAATCCCGGCTTTTTCTACACGGCGGCGGCGATCGCCAGTTTTAGCCTGCGCCTGTTTATCGGACGCGCCTCGGACCGCTACGGACGGGGATTGTTCATTACGGGGGGGTTAATTTGTTATTTAGTCGCCATGCTGGGCTTGTGGCAGGCTCATTCGCCCATAGATATTTTAGGGGCCGCCTTTGTCGAAGGCTGCGGCGCCGGAACCTTAATTCCGATGATGGTCGTCCTGATGGCCGATCGCTGCCAACCCCACCAACGCGGTCGTTTCTTCGCCCTATGTATTGGCGGTTTTGATTTGGGAATCGCCCTCGCCGGACCGATTCTCGGGGCGATCGCCCAAGATGTCGGCTATCGCAATATGTTTGGAATTGCTGCCTCGATGGCCGCGATCGCCTTGGTGACTTTTGTCACCCAATCGAGTCAAACGGTAAAACAGTCGGTTCGATTTGCCTTGGGGCGATCGGTCGATGTCTACGCGGTCAAAAACGGGTTGTAGAACCGCTTGTAGAACCGCACGAGTCGGCGGGTTGTTTGCGGCGATCCTCCAAAAAACCAAAAAGGCCGAAGGCGTAAACCTTCGACCTTTTGTTTTAAACTTACAATGCTGACGGGCTAGGAGGGATTCGAACCCCCGACACCGTGGTCCGTAGCCACGTGCTCTAGTCCACTGAGCTACAAGCCCTCGCGCAGAAACTATATTAACATACACTCCCCGGAAAATGGCAAGCGATTTGGAAAATTTTTCGCAAAATTCTCAAAACCCAGACTCACTGAGCCATCTAGACGCTACCGGACAGGTGCAGATGGTGGATGTTTCCCAAAAACCGGCGAGCCGACGGGAGGCGATCGCCGCCGGACGGGTACGGGTCAATCCAGAGACCTTTAGGGCGATCGAAGCGGGGAACGCCCCGAAAGGGGACGTGCTGACCACGGCGAAACTGGCGGGAATCATGGCGGCGAAACAGACCGCCCATCTGATCCCCCTGTGTCATCCGCTTCCCCTGCACAAAATCGAGGTGGAACTGAATCCGGATTCCCAACTGCCCGGATATCAAATTCGGGCGCGGGTGGTCACCCAAGCGGAAACGGGGGTCGAAATGGAGGCACTGACCGCCGTATCGGTAGCGGCTTTAACCTTGTACGATATGGCCAAAGCCCTAGACAAGGCGATCGCGATCGAATCGATTCGCCTGATTCGCAAAACCGGAGGCAAAAGCGGCGACTATGACGCCGAATCAACTCAACTGGATTAGCGGGCTTTGGGACTCATATATTGTTTGAGAACATCTTGTCCTCGGCGCACTAACTTTTGGGAACCTTCCATCATCAGTAAATAGCCGCCTTGGCGTAAATGATGGTGGTAGACGCCAACCGTGCTGCCTTCGGTTAAAAAGCTCAACAAAGCGCCGAGGACGGCACCGAAAAACCCGCCGACGATCGCGCAGGCGGGAATCACCGAGAGTAAGTGGAGGGTGAGGGGATAGTCAAAGCCCCAATGCCAAACCGCCACCGCCAGCAGGGCGATCGCCGCCCCCGAGGTGCCGATACGGATGGCAAATTGACGGGCTTTCGCGGTCGCCATCGGCCACGGTTCGAGCAAGCCGATCCGTTGCGGCGAACTGTAGCCTTCACCGACGATCGCCAAATGTTCGGGAGAAATCCCGCAACTTTGCAGAACTCGGTAGGCTCGAAAGGCCGCCGTTTCGTCCGGGAGGGGGACGATCGCCAAATAACTATGGCGTTTGCGAGGATTGGAGGACAGGAGGCGCGAACGAATCACAAAACTTTCCGGGTGTGCGGATAAACAATCTCTGTTTGCATTCTATCGTTACTTTCCTTTTAATTGCCGAGGGGCTTGGAGTCGCTCTAAGTCCCCCGCTATAATCTGCGAATCGACCCTCGAAGGATGTCACAATGGGGAAAGTCCAATACCGAGCTATTTCGGTTTCCTCTGTTTTCCTTCGTTCGAGAGTAGAAATCTATGCCACCGCGTTGGCCCCGCAAACCCGACCGCAACGATCCGGCGTACCGCAAACTAGACGATCGCATGAATTTTGCCGTTCACGTCGCCATTTTTGCCGCGTCCAATTCCGGAATCTGGTTTTTGAGAACCCTCCAGCACGCCGATTGGACCTGGACCGTTTGGTTGACCCTCGTTTGGTTGTCCGTCGCGATCGCCCATGGGGTTTATATTTTTGCGATCGCCGATTACTCTTATAAAACTCATGGCTAATCACACTGAAGACATCGAAACCCTCGCGGCTGAAATTGCCGATAAGGTCTACATCGACGTTGCCAAATGGCACCTGCGACTCGATGACGCTCACCTCCACCTGCCCCTCGCCGAACGGCTGTATCCCTTACTCGAAGACAATGCCCTCGACGAAAATCGCGTCGTCGAGATCCTCGGGAGCATTCCGGTGAAAGTCGGCGGCGGTCGTCGGGAACTGCCCCTGGTCGAACTGCTGCCGATGCAATGTCAAGTTCAATTAATGGACATCCTCGAAGAATTCCAACGCCGATTGTAAGGGTGGCAGACCTTCCGGCGATCGCCCCCGGATCGTCACGCCAGCGAGACCCGGCGCGATCGCCTCAGAGCACCCCCGGCTGCAATGAGATCGTTTTGTTACCTGGGAGGACGGCCCGTTGACCCCAACCGAGAAGCGCATTTATCTCATCCGCCACGGCATCGCCGCCGACCGTGCCGATTACGAGCGCGACGCCGACCGTCCCCTCACCGAAGAGGGGTTTCGCAAAACCCGCCAGATCGCCCGCCGTCTGGAGCAACTCGGCCTTCATTTCGATCGCCTGCTGACCAGTCCCCTCACCCGCGCCCGACAAACGGCTGAAATCCTGCAAGAGCAGGGATTGAGCGACACCCTCGAAGAATATCCCCACCTCAAACCCGCCGGGAATTTCCAGCAGTGGTTGCACTGGTACCGAGACTGGCAGCCCTCGGCGGAAACTCACTTGGCCCTAGTCGGACACGAACCCGATTTAGGACATTGGGCCGAACAGTTGGTGTTTGGCGACATCGGCGATCGCCTGGCGATCAAAAAAGCCGGGATCGTCGGTTTGATCTTGCCGAGAACGGGATCCCCCGTCGGCAAGAGCGTGTTATTTTGGCTGACCCCGCCCAAACTGTTGCTGTAAGTTCCGGGCGATCGCCTCCCCACCGTTCCAGTCGCCGATTCCTCGACCAAGCTCCTCTCGAACTTTAATCTCGATCGCGCGATTGATTGTAAAAAGACCAACACAACGAAAGTTTCTGGTAAGTTAACTTGATGTTATTTAGCGTAAGCACAGGGTAAAACTTATGACCGTTGCGGGCGATTTGAAAACAACAGGGTTTGAATTTAAGCCGGGTTTAGAAGGGGTTCCTGCTACCCTCTCCAGCATTAGTTATGTAGACGGCAAAAACGGCATCTTGGAATATCGCGGGATTCCCATCGGCGAACTCGCCACCCAAGCCAGCTTTCTAGAAACCTCCTATTTATTGATTTGGGGAGAACTGCCGACCCGCGAAGAACTCGATGCCTTCGAGCATGAAATCCGCTATCACCGCCGGATCAAATACCGAATTCGGGACATGATGAAATGTTTTCCCGAAAGCGGTCACCCAATGGACGCCTTGCAAGCCTCCGCAGCCGCCTTGGGTCTGTTTTATTCCCGTCGGGCTTTAGACGATCCCGCTTACATCCGCGCCGCCGTCGTGCGTTTGTTGGCGAAAATTCCGACGATGGTCGCCGCCTTCCAAATGATGCGTAAAGGGAACGACCCGATTACCCCGTGCGACGATTTGGATTACTCGGCGAACTTCCTGTACATGCTCACCGAGCGCGAACCGGATCCCTTAGCCGCCAAGGTTTTCGATGCTTGTTTGACCTTGCACGCCGAGCATACGATCAACGCCTCGACGTTTTCGGCACGGGTGACGGCGTCCACCCTCACCGACCCTTATGCAGTGGTGGCTTCAGCCGTAGGCACCCTCGCCGGACCGTTGCATGGCGGGGCGAATGAAGAAGTGTTAGAAATGCTCGAAAATATCGGATCCGTGGACAACGTGCGTGCTTATGTGGAGCATTGCATTCAAACGAAATCGAAAATTATGGGGTTCGGACACCGGGTTTATAAAGTGAAAGATCCGCGCGCCGATATTTTGCAAAACTTGGCCGAACAGTTGTTCGAGAGTACCGGACGCGACGATTATTACGATATCGCGATCGAGTTGGAGCGCGTGGTCGAGGAAAAACTCGGTCACAAGGGGATTTACGCCAACGTCGATTTTTATTCCGGTTTGGTTTACCGCAAGTTGGGCATTCCCAACGACTTGTTCACGCCCATTTTCGCGATCGCCCGCGTCGCCGGATGGCTCGCTCACTGGAAAGAACAACTCGCCGAAAACCGGATTTATCGACCGACTCAGATTTATACCGGATCCCACAGCGCCCCCTTCGTCGCGATCGCCGAACGCTAGCGGTCGAGTCGGTGGCAGATGCCCACACCTGTAGGTCGAGATCGAGCGCGATCGCCTCTCCGGTCGAAAGAGGGGCGATCGCGCCGTAGTTTATGGCGCCGATAAAAAGAAATAATCCGCCAATTTCAAGCGGTTTTAGCCCCGCGTGTTTAACGGGGAAACGTGAAAACGTAAAATAAAACAGGCCGCCCCCTCCAGTGGCGATCCCCCGGGGGAAATCGGCGCGCGATCGCCGAAACTTAACCCCTTCTAACACCGCTCGATCCCCCTTACCCCTCTAGAATTGCCGCCCCCATCGGGCGTTATACTGGATACTCAGTCACCGTCGTAAAAAATCTTCATAATCTAAAGTGAAGCATGAACCCAGGAATTGACCTACAAGGAAGTTTTATACAAATCCTCACGGATTTGGGCATTCCGGCTGGTCTGGCCAAAGCCATTTGGATGCCTTTACCGATGTTACTCATGCTCGCGGTGGCCACCGTGGGCGTCTTGGTCGGCGTCTGGCTGGAACGTAAAATTTCTGCCGCCGCCCAACAACGGATCGGGCCGGAATATATCGGACCGTTGGGCATTCTCGCCCCGGCTGCCGACGGCTTGAAACTGATCTTCAAAGAAGATATCGTCCCGGCCCAATCCGATCCGATCCTGTTTACCCTCGGGCCGATTCTCGTCGTGCTTCCCGTGTTCTTGTCCTACCTGATCGTCCCCTTCGGACAGCACTTACTGATTACCGATTTGGGAATTGCGATCTTCTTGTGGATTGCCCTGTCGAGCATCCAACCGATCGGACTGCTGATGGCCGGGTATTCCTCCAACAACAAGTATTCCCTGCTCGGGGGCTTGCGTGCTGCGGCCCAGTCGATCAGCTACGAAATTCCCCTGGCTTTGAGCGTCTTGGCGATCGCCATGATGTCCAACAGCCTCAGCACCGTCGATATCGTCCAACAACAATCCAGCTACGGGATCCTCGGCTGGAATATCTGGCGCCAACCCGCCGGATTCGTCATCTTCTGGATCGCGGCCCTCGCCGAATGCGAACGCCTCCCCTTTGACTTACCCGAAGCCGAAGAAGAACTCGTCGCCGGATACCAAACCGAATATTCCGGCATGAGATTCGGGCTGTTCTACGTCGGCTCCTACGTCAACCTGATGCTGTCCGCCTTGCTCGTCTCCGTCCTCTACCTCGGCGGTTGGGAATTCCCCATCCCCGTCGAAACCCTCGCCGGATGGTTCGGTGTCAGCGAAACCGCTCCCTGGTTCCAGGTTCTCGCCGGAGTGCTCGGCATCGTCATGACCCTGGTCAAAGCTTACTTATTCGTGTTCGTGGCCATTCTGCTCCGGTGGACCGTGCCGCGCGTTCGCATCGACCAGTTACTCGACCTCGGTTGGAAATTTCTCTTACCCGTTGCCCTCGTCAACTTGCTACTGACCGCCGCCTTAAAACTGGCGTTTCCAGTTGCCTTTGGGGGCTAGTCCGCCGTCGTGACCGCGCGATGTTTTTGGGTTGGCGATCGCCCCAACCCCCTCGGGCCATTCCCCACCAACGCCAGCCCAACCTCTCGCCTCAACTAGTCATCAGGAGAACCTCATGCTGAATTTTCTCAGTAAAGTCGGCGATTACGCGAAAGAAACCTTACAAGCCGCCAAATACATCGGTCAAGGACTCTCGGTCACCTTCGACCACATGAGTCGCCGACCGATTACCGTCCAATATCCTTACGAAAAACTGATCCCCTCCGAACGCTTCCGGGGACGCATTCACTTTGAATTTGATAAGTGCATCTCCTGCGAAGTCTGCGTTAGAGTCTGCCCGATCAACTTGCCCGTCGTCGATTGGGAATTCAATAAAGAAACCAAAAAGAAAAACCTCAAGCACTACAGCATCGACTTCGGCGTGTGCATCTTCTGCGCTAACTGCGTGGAATACTGCCCCACCAACTGCCTCTCCGTTACCGAAGAATACGAACTCGCGGCTTACGATCGCCACGAACTCAACTTCGATAACGTCGCCATGGGCCGCCTTCCCTACAAAGTCACCGACGATCCGATGGTCTCGCCCATGCGCGAACTCGCCTACCTGCCCAAAGGCGTCGTCGATCCCCACGTGGTACCCCATACCGCGCCGCGTGCGGGCAAACATCCCGAAGACATTCTTCAAGAATTAGAGAAACAAGCCGAACGCCAAACCCCGGAAGCCAGTTCCAAAAACTAACCCCCTCCAGCGATCGGGCCGTTGTTGAGTTCCCTTTCGATTTCTCTATTTGTGACCACAAACAAAGGATACGACCGTGAATTTAGCCGAAGGCATTCAGATTATTTCATTCGGGATTTTGAGCGTCGCGCTCATCGGTGCCGCACTAGGGGTGGTACTGTTTAGCAACATCGTCTACTCGGCCTTTTTACTCGGTGGCGTCTTTATCAGCATGGCCGGGATGTATCTATTGCTCAATGCCGATTTCGTCGCCGCCGCCCAAGTGCTGATCTACGTCGGCGCCGTCAACGTCCTGATTTTGTTCGCGATCATGTTGGTGAACAAACGGGAAGATTTCGTCGAGATGCCGAATGCCTGGATCCGCAAAGGGGCAACCGCTTTGGTGTCTTTGGGCTTATTCGCCTTGCTAACCACGATGGTCTTCTCCATCCCCTGGGAAGTGTCTGCCGTAGCGACTCAAGCGAATGGCTCGATTGTGACCATTGGCGAGCATTTCTTCTCGGACTTCTTACTGCCATTTGAGTTAGCTTCCGTCCTCTTGCTCATGGCGATGGTCGGCGCAATTATTTTGGCCCGCCGCGACCTGCTCCCCGACGAGAGTTCGACCCCGAGCGAACAACGGCTGATGTTCGAACAACTGCCCGAACGTCCTCGCGAACCCGTCGGCTCCCTCCAAGGCAGTGCGCGAGATCGGTAAGATCCGACGATCTGGCTGGCTCTGCGTGTTTTTCTTGCAAACGTTCACCTAATTTACAAAAGTTCAAGCAGATGCAACTGCAATATTTTTTAGTGCTGGCTGCCGCTTTGTTCTGCATCGGCATCTACGGATTGATTACCAGCCGCAACGCGGTGCGGGTGTTGATGTCGATCGAACTGCTGCTCAATGCGGTCAATCTCAATTTGATGGCCTTTTCTAATTTTCTCGATTCCAGTGAGATTAAAGGTCAGGTATTTGGTGTCTTTGTGATTACCGTAGCGGCTGCCGAAGCGGCAGTGGGACTGGCGATCGTTTTAGCGATCTACCGCAACCGCGATACGGTGGATATGGAGCAGTTTAACCTGCTCAAGTGGTAGGCCAAACCACCGCAAGTTCTAGGATTCGGGTCGAGACTGTACCGAGTTCGCCGAACATCAAAAAACCGGGTCGATCGCATCGATTCGGTTTTTTCGTTGGCAAAGCGGCAAAAGGTACGAACTCGTACAATCGACATCGCCACCCCCTCGGTACACTGGGGAAAATATCGACATGCAAAGGGTTGGGAGTTCATTACCAGTGCAACTCAAACACGCGATAATCGCCCATAAAGCCGGAGACCACCTCAGTCGCCGTCGAGCCGAACAGTGCGCCCGCGAACTCGAAGCGCGCGGCTGTAAGGTGTTGATGGGTCCGAGTGGTTCCAAGGACAATCCCTACCCGGTTTTCCTCGCTTCTGCTACGTCGGCGATCGATCTAGCCCTGGTTTTGGGCGGCGACGGAACGGCACTGGCTGCGGCCCGTCATTTAGCGGCGGAAAATATTCCGATTTTGGCGGTCAATGTCGGCGGACATTTGGGCTTTTTAACTCAGCCGTCGGAGACGTTTCAAGATAGCGAGAAGGTTTGGGATTACTTGCTCGAAGATCGCTACGCGGTGCAGCGTCGGATGATGATCGAAGCTCAGATTTTTGAGGGCGATCGCTCTAATTTAATTCCCGCTAGCGATCGCTATTTGGCCCTCAATGAAATGTGTGTCAAACCCGCCGCCGCCGATCGCATGATTACTTCGATTCTAGAAATGGAAATTGACGGGGAAGTGGTGGATCAATATCAAGGGGACGGGTTGCTCGTCGCTACGCCGACAGGTTCGACCTGTTACACCGTTTCCGCCAACGGTCCGATCGTTCACGACGGGATGGAGGCGATGGTCGTCACGCCGATTTGTCCGTTGAGTCTGTCGAGTCGTCCGATTGTTTTGCCTCCCGGGTCGGTGGTCAGTATTTGGCCCCTTGCCGATCGTGATTTGAGTACGAAACTGTGGATGGATGGGGTCTTGGCGAGTTCGATTTGGCCGGGACATCGGGTTGATGTCAAAGTAGCGGATTGTCGCGCTAAATTTATTATCCTGCGCGAAAATTATTCCTACTACAATACGTTACGAGAAAAGTTGCAGTGGGCGGGGGCGAGGATTCATTACAGTAATAATCATCGCAATTGAGAACGAGGGAGAAGGAAACAGCGCCACTTCGGGAGGACGGAGTCGGTGGCGAGGGTTTTGCTAACTTGCTCGATCTAAAATCTAAACTCTAAAATCTAAACTCTAAACTCTAAACTCCTTCATGCCTGATTCAAACTTACTCGGATTGATTCCCGCCGATGCGCGACGGGTTGTTGAAATTTGCGACGATCGCCCGTCGAATGCGCGGGAATCGGCTTCGCAACGGGCCACACACTATCGCCGCATCAATCCCCGGGGGGAATATCTGACGATCGCGTGCGATCGCCATGCCTCGGACGTCGTCGAACCCGCGATCGTCGAACAGTCCGTGGATTGTTTGGTGTTCGATCGCACCTTGACCCAAGTCTTCGACCCGCTTAAATTGCTACAGTCGAGCGCCCGTTGGTTGAGCGAAAACGGGCAAGTTGTTGCCTGTATTCCTAACGTTCAATATTGGCACCATCTCGTCTATTTATTGCGCGGTCTAGGGTTGGAACAAGGCACGAATTTTGACAATTGTCAACTACGTTTTTTTAGTTTGGAAACGATTAAAAAATTATTTAATCAAGCCGGATTAAATCTCTACGAAGTGCAAACCGTAGGCGTTCAAACAGAAGCCTTTAAAGAATTCGCTCATACCCTCTCTCCCGTGGTCAAAGAATTGGGCTTAGATCCTCAAACCTTTGCCACGCAAGCCAATACCGAATCTTATTTAGTACGAGCAAGTAAAACGGAAAGTCCTCCCCGAAGATTGTTCGTGCATACGATTTTAATGGCGCCGACGGCGTGCGATCGCCCTCGGGTTCTCGACCCCGATCGCTTGAGTAATACGATTCCCGGAGTACGGGCGATCGCCGAAGTCAAAAATGCCGATCTTTCCCTCGCCTTACCCCAAGAAGAAAAAGTCTTTATTTGGCAGCGTACCATTTTAAAATATCCCCACGATTTCGCTCGCTTGCGCGAATTACTGCGACGAGATTATCTGATTATTGCCGAAATTGACGACGACCCGTTACGCCGTCCCCAATACGAACAAAATCGCTTTCTGAGTTATCGAGGTTGTCATGGGGTACAAACCTCTACCGAACCTCTCGCCGACTATTTGCGCCAACACAATCCGAATGTTGCCGTTTTTGCCAATCAACTGACCGAATTACCGCCAGAACGAAGCTATAAAAATGACGGAACCTGTACGATTTTCTTCGGGGCTTTGAATCGCGAGGCAGATTGGGAACCGATTGTCGGAGAACTGAATCGAGTGTTAGGAAAATACCGCGATCGCGTGCGGGTGAAAGTCATTCACGATCGCAAGTTTTGGAATGCCTTGCAGAGTTTAGAGGGCGATCGTAAAGATTTTGAAGCTTTTTGTCCTTACGAACGATATTTAGAAATTATGGACGAATGCGACCTCGCCTTACTCCCGCTTACGCCGACGCGGGTTAACAGCATGAAGTCCGATCTCAAGTTTCTCGAATGCGCCGGACATGGGGTGGCAGTATTGGCGAGTCCGGTGGTTTACGAACACACGATCGTTGAAGGAAAAACTGGCTTAATTTATCGTACTGTCGAAGAATTTGGCAAGCATTTAGAGGCGTTAATTACCGATCCGCTTTTACGGCAAACATTAGCCCAAAATGCCTATCGGTGGGTGGCTGAAAATCGCTTACTCTGTCAGCATTACCGCCAACGCAGCGAGTGGTACAAACAATTACGCGATCGCCTACCCGAATTAAATCGTCAGTTGCGCGATCGCCTTCCCGAACTCTTTGCCGATTAATCGATCGATCGTCGATCGATCGATGAATGAATTGATTTATTTAGATTCATTGAACCCGCGATCGCCCTTTTCTCATTTACTCTTTGACCTCAATCCAATCGATGCGAATTTTATTGACGATTGCCCACTATTTCAATCCAGAAGGGGGCGGAAAACACGGTTCTCTCGGAAAAAACCCTCAACCGCGCATTCTCGCCCTAAGCCAGTGCATTGCTCATTTATGGTCCGTATTCGGTCGATCTCAATCCTCGATCGACATTGCCCAATGTGCGGCCCTCCCGGTCAATCAGGCGCAAGCCAACGACCTCGATATTGTCATTTGTACCACGGGCGATCGTCATTTATTGGCACAACTTCCCCTCGATCGCAATATTTATCGCCACCATGCGACTCACGCAGAACCGATGTTTCTCGGGTTTGAATGTCAAGCGGTTCTTCGCGACAGTTTGGGTCATTACGATTATTATTGCTATCTCGAAGATGATTTAATCCTGCGCGATCCGTGGTTTTTTATCAAACTCAAATGGTTTACGCAACATGCGGGAGATGCGTGTTTGTTGCAGCCGAATCGCTACGAAATCGCCATGCAGGGCCAGCGTTACAAAGCTTACATCGATGGCGATTTGGCACCGAAAGTAACGGCGCGCTTTCAGAATGTCAAGGAAGCGCCGGAACTCAAGGGCAAAATTATGGAAGAGTCGGTTATGTTTAAGCGGACTCTCAATCCCCACTCGGGATGTTATTTTCTTAATGCCCGACAGATGGCGTATTGGGCGCAGCAACCCTATTTTTTAGACCGAGATCCGAGTTTTATCGGTCCGTTGGAAAGTGCGGCGACGTTGGGAATTATGCGAACGTTCAAGATTTACAAACCTGCTAGGGATCATGCGGGCTTTTTGGAAATTCAGCATTTCGGTAGTGCGTTTCTCCAGTTAATTGGAAACACGGTGCGTTTGGATTGATAAGGGTCGGTCTGTTGCAATTTCACCACTGAATTGAGCTTTTGCAAATTGCTGGTTTACCAAGGATTGCCGATGGTTGTAAATCCGGCCCAATAATAAGGATGAGAAAGCGGTTTGATCTCCCGGACATCCTGTTGTTTGGGTAAGGCGATCGCCCCTTCGGAAAGCATCAATTGTCCCGCTTCAAGGCGGACGTTACCTCGGATAAATTCTAATTGCGCTTGTCGCAACGCTTCCGCACGAATGGGCGCCGATCGCAGGTTGTCGTACAATTCGCTCATTAACCCCAAGGTGGCATTATCGCTGACATACCAGAGACTGGCGATCGCCGATCTAGCGCCGGATTGCAACGCCAATCCTGCAAATCCCAATTCTGCCTCGCGATCGCCGATCGCACTGCGACAAGAACTAAAGACTAATAAGTCCACTCCAGCTACTTGCCATTGTAAATCTTTCATGTCCGATAATCGCAAACGGCCATCCCACAATTGAATATAAGAGTTGTCGGCGCTTCCCGGCTGAAAATCCATGTGCGTCGCGAGATGAACGATGCTAAATTCTTTAGAATCCACCTCTTCTTTTAGGGTGTTGAGTGTAAATTCTTCATTTAAAAATTGCTTGCCCGACCAACAGGAACTCGACCGGGAGCGATCGCCACAAACAATCGCATCTAACTCTAGAGGAACCGCAGGTAAAGGTGTTAATTCTTCAAATTCTGAGGCTCCCATTGCCAAAACTTGCTCGTTTTTTAAATTGGTATAAGTTGGCTGGGTCAAGCTGAAACTCGGCACGATCGCCAAACTATATTGTTCGACTAAAAACTGTTCTCCATCGTGAAGAGCTGCGAACGGCAGCGATCGCAATCCCTCATCGGGAACGAAAATTAAATTTTGAATCCTTCGTTGTTCTAAGGTCGGCTGAATCGGTTCGATTAATAAGCGATAAAGCTCTTGAGATGGTTCTAAATAGAGTTGACTGTAGGATCTTTTGCGATCGGTGATTTTATGGCGAAATTCAACAGCTAATTGTTCGACAATCTGGCGATGAGCTTCAGGAATTTTGAGGCGTAAGGGTTTTTCAAATGCTGTAACGACAACTAATTCTACCGGGTCCTCTGGATGGCGATCGCACGGCCATCCTAATTCTTCTTGTAAGATGCGATCGGAACGAACGAAGCGATCGCGATCTCGCTCTTGATTATGTTCGCCACTCGGACAAACGAGAGCTGCATTATCATTTAACTGAGTGCGTCCAAAAACGATGTAAACCACTGCGGTTCTCATTCCCATTTCTTCCTCCGTTTTTCGCAAAACTTGCCGAATTTCATCGAGAGAAAGCAAATTAAAATGGGAAGGATGGTTGAAGTGATTAATAAATTCGCGAGATAACGCCTCTTCCAAGGTCGTGATTTGCGTATCTAGCTCGATCCCCGTCATCGAAACTTCTACGATGGGTTCGGAGCGAGCGGAATTGTCGATCGGGATCGAGGCAGGGTTAATATTTCCATCCGCGATTGTTTTTGGGGGAACGATGGATTCCGATGTCGCCGAGAATGGTTCGAGGATGGCGACGCTTCCGACCGATTGAGTCGGTTGACCGGAAGGAAACTCAGACCCAGGCGCCGCAGTAGGTAAAGTGCGATTCGTGGCGGCAGTCATTTGAGATTCGATGTTGCCCTGGGGGAGAGGATTGTTTTCAATCGTGTTCGGCGCCATTTCCGACGAAGCGGGAATCGGCGATCGCACTGGAACCTGCGATGACGGGGCGATCGCCGATGGTGCTAAAGGCAGAATTGGCGATAAAGGCGCAATTTCCGGAGCTTCAGTCCTATTGGGTTCGGAGGCGATCGCTTCCGGTAGGGGGTTGTTTCCCCCTACCGCTTCTGACGGAGAACCATTCTGAGGTGAGATCGGCTCTAGGGGGGGCGCTCCTGGTGCGGTCTGAGCGGGAAGCGATTCTTGCGGAGTTTCCGCGACCCCTTCCGGTTCCGGTACGGGTTGCGGTTCCGGTTCCAGTAAGGGTTCCGGTTCCGGTACGGGTTCCGGTTCCGGTACGACTTGCGGTTCCGGTACGGGTTCCGGTTCCGCTACGGGTTGCGGTTCCGGTACGGGTTCCGGTTCCGGTACGACTTGCGGTTCCGGTACGGGATCGACCCCATCATCCGTACTCACTGTAATATTTCCCCGGGTAAAAGAGCGGGGGAAAATTTCGCCGAGGTTGAGGGTCGATGTCCCTGTCGTGACGACATCGCGCGTTCCGTGAAACGCAGGATTGCCAATTTCAAAGCCCTCAATTGGGTCTAAACCGTCGCCTCCCGCGTGACGCAGGGTGATGCTTCCGCCGCCAGCGCCTCCCGCCGTCGAAATACTCGCCTGTCCCGTTGGCGAATAGGAGGATGGGAACGCATCGGTCGCGCGGAAAAATCCCCCGGTGGTTTCGATAAAAACATCGCCACCGCGACCTGTGGTTCCCCCTTCCGCGTTAATCGAGCTCACTTGAATATCGCCAATCGGATCGAGGAAAACATTCCCCGCATCACCGACGGTCGCACTTGAATCGATCGCCCCCGATGTAATCGCCAGTTTCGCCATTACGGTAATATCGCCGCCGCGATCGACTCCGGTCGATGTGAGATTTCCGGTGATGATTTCGCCTTGGCTGCTGGTGACGGAGATCGCCCCGCCTGTCGGAGCCGAAGTGCTATCTAAATTCCCGGTTTGGACGTTGGCGGTACGACTTTCTAAGGCGATCGGTTGACCGTTGCTAGTGATATCCCTGACGGTGAGCGCATTTTCGGCATTCAGTCGCACCCCTGCCGCCCCTGTCGTCGTCACTCGACCGCGCAGGTCGATCGTATCCGTACTCGTCGCACTCAAACTCCCGGCAGCGATCGCTTCTAGAGCCGTTATCCGAGTTGCACTGTCGATCTTCAACTGACCCAAGGGTTGCTGGCTACCCACGGCTCGGTCAAATGTGAGATCGCCGTTGCCGACATTGAGGGTTAAGTTTTCTGTCGAGTCGATCGCGCTATCTAGGGTTCCTCGAATCATGAGGTCACCGTCATGGGTCGTTATCGTGACCGGTCCGGCGATCGCGATCGCGCCGTCAAAGGTCGTATCTCCTTCAGTGGTCATATTTCCGGCGATCGTCGTCTGGTTACTGGTAATGTTCAAATCCTCTAGTGGAGACGTTTCGCCGAGATTTCCATTCAGATCGATTTGACCTGTTCCTGCATTTAAAGTTAAATCCCGATTCCCATCAACATTCCCCAGAATGCGAATGTCACCCCCTGCACTATTGGTGTCTATTTCAATCTCATTGCCGAGGATGATATTTCCCGTCAGCGAAATATTATTATCGATCGTTTTTAAATCTGAATTCAGATAAATAGTGGCCGCATTAAAGGCGATCGACCCATTCCCCAATCCCGTTATGGAACCGTTCGCCGTAATCGACCCCGAACCTGCTTCTAAGGCGATCGGGTCACTAAATTGCAGAGAATTAACAATTGTAATTTCTCCCGTGAAATCGGCTCGACCCAGGGCGATCGCACTAAATCCATCTTCAAATTGAGATAATTCATTTGCGGTTAAATCGAAACTTGCATCGCTCTCCGTATCTGCTCCCAGGATTATATTTCGATCGGGGCTTGCGGGTTGTAAGCTGAGGCGATTCGTTCCTCTCACCGCCCCGTTAAAATCTATTTCTCCCGCCGTTAACGTTAGGGGATGATTCCCGATATCCAGGCTAGAATCAAACGCCAAAATTGCCGTTCCGGGAACTAAATTAGCTCCCGGCATTAAGGTGACGGGGGCGTTAAAACGAAGTTCGTTATTGTTGGTTTCAATTTGGCTAGCAACGGTTACCGTTCCAGTCCCTATTTGCGTAAATGGGCCGTTGAGATTGAAGGGATGGACGAGATTTAAGTTTTCGGTATTGGCGAGGGTGACTCCACCTAATCCAGTGGTGGTTACGGGAGCGTTAAAGTGAATGGTATGGGTATTTAGATCGATACCTGTAGCACCCGTTACGGTAATTTTTCCGTTAAATGTTGTCGTTCCGCTTCCGGCCAGTTGAGTTAGGTTGGTAGCATTAATTTCTCTCGTCGTTAAGTTATGAGTTTGGGCGATCGTTAGATCTGCTAATGGCGTTTGACTGCCGATATTTCCGGCAAAATCAATGTTTCCCGTCCCCGCATTTAACGTTAAATGATGAGCGCCATCGAGGGTATTATTAAATGTTATATTGCCGGAAATAGTACGAAAATTTACGTCACGGAGCAAGCTGACGGCGCCGTCTAGGGTTAAGTTTTGGCTGTCGGTAATAATGCCGTTATTAACATAAATTTGCTGCCCGGTTTTGAGGGTTAGATTATAATTGCTATTACTGAGGTCAATTTCTCCCAAAGAACCGACATAAATATTGCCGACGGTATCGGAACCCAGGGTTAAATTACCACTGCGAACGTCGAGCATTAGCAATTCTTCTGTGGTGAGGCTGTAATCTCCCGTAGCATCGTTGACGGCGATCGCCGTTCCTGGGGCGATCGGTTCTAATGTTAAAGTATTATTCGTAGTAATCCGACTTTCGCCCTGAAAACTAATATTATTTCCTCGGAAAATAAGGTTTCCCGTTCCCGTCGCCGTGGGATTAATTAAAACACCATTTAATCCGATTCCCTCTGCACCGCTAACCCCAACGCCTTCAAGGAGTAAATCCTCCGTTCCCGTCGCTTCTACCGTACTACCTGTTTCAAGATCGATGCCGAGGTTACCTTCTCCTGTGCCGTTTCCAGTTCCTTTGAGGATGACACTTTGGTGACCGGAAATCGTGCTACCAGTAAGAAAAATTCCAGGATTGTTATCGGTTCCGCTACCGCCTTGTCCTTCAAGGGCGATCGCTCCCTTTTGAGAAGTAATATTACTGCCATTTAGCAGGCGAACTCCTTGATTGAGGTCTGCGGTTACCTCACGCGCTATTCCCGTCAGACTAATATTTCCATTTTCCGAAAAAATGCGAGCATTATCATTGGCGAAAATGCCATGATTTAAACTATCTCCCGTTCCTCCATTTCCTTGTAAGACGATATCTCCTTCTTTGGACTCAATTATACTGTTCCCTCTAAAAAGAATACCGATATTTGCAAATTCGCTTCCATTGCCCCCCGTTCCCGTTAGATTGATTTCTCCAAGATTGGAGGAAATTTGAACATTGTTATCAATATAAATTCCGTAATTTTCACTCGTTCCATTTCCGCCCGTTCCTTCTAAAATAATTGACCCTATCTCCGTTTGTAGGGTACTGCCATTCATCACACTAATTCCATCATTGACTTTTTCGGTTCCTCGGGCCATTCCTGTGACTCGAAGATCTCGATAAGCCGAAAGGGAAACCCCATCACGAATCGCTACTCCGGTATTAAAGAATCCTTGAACGCCGCCCGTTCCATCGATGACAATCGACCCGGTTGTTGATTCGACCAGACTACCCGCCGTTACGCCAATTCCCCGGTTATTTTCCCCTGTTCCGTTAGCGATTCCCGTTAAACGAATATCTCCATCGGCGGACAGGGTAGATTCATCGACAAAGATCCCTCCATTCCAATGGGTTCCGTTGACCCCAAAACCTTCTAAAGTAATGGTTCCTTGCGGTGCTTCCAGGCGAGAATTTGCTTGTAAAACCATACCGGGATTATATTCTCCCGAACTATTACTCCCCGTTCCAATCAGGTGAATATTGCCCGTTTCCGAACGAACGATCGCGCCATCTAAAAAGATTCCTCGATTGAAGTTAGTTCCTTTACCACTGGTCCCCGTTAACAGGATCTCCCCGTTGGCGGTTACGGTGGCATTTTCAATATATAATCCCGTATTCCATTCGGTATATAATCCAGTATTCCAATGTACTCCGCTTCCCCCAGTTCCGTCTAAGCGAATCGAACCATTGCCGTTGGTTTGCAATACGCTCCCATTGGAGAGCAAAATACCACTATTGTTATCTACCCCATCCAATCCCCTCCCAGTCAGGGTAATCGTGCCACCTTCCGCATTAATGGTTGCGTTATCGAGAAGAATGCCGTGACGTGAGGTCGGACTGCCCGTTCCCGTGGCTGTAAAATTCCCACCCCCTGTATGAATAGTGGTATAGGGAATTGCTATGCCTCCCCCACCCAGATTGTCGATATCGCCGTTTAAAACTAAATTGAGGGAATCCCCACCGGGGACGCTATCGCTAATTTGACCGTAAATATAAACATTATTGTGGGCATTGAGGGTCAGGGTGTTGTTTAATCCAGTTCCGTTAAAATCAATCGGCGCAGTCACCGTAATTTTGCCCTCTTGGGTGCCTCCACTGCCCGTTTCAATGGTGACGGATTGATTGCCCCCCGTCAGGGCCGCTACAATTAAATCGACCCCCAATTGCGCGCTATCCGCCGTGGCGGCGAAGGGGGTGGTATTGTTAATATTGACCGTACCCGCTCCGGCGACGATCTCGATATCGTTGGGGTCGATCAGCCATTCCCCTCCACTACCGCAGGTCGGAACGTTAGCGCAACGAGTGCGAGCGTTGGGAACGCTACTGACTTCTAAAGATTGCAAGCCACTGGTTTCGACGAAGCCGCCGTCTCCGCCGAGAATCCCGCCCAGGGCGCTGAGTTGCCCGTGAATTTGGGCATTTTCTCGGGCAAAGACGATGACTCGTCCGCCATCGCCGAACTCGGTGGCGTCGGCGGCGATGCTGGAATGGCGATCGATAAATGTCTGTCGGGCATTCGGGACGCTTCCTCGACCGCGCAGGTCGCCGCCGACGAGTACGGTTCCGCCGCCGTGAGGGGCGGAGGTGTTCATCTTAGTTTCAATAAGTGCGACGCGATCGCCTAGAACGGCAATTTGTCCCCCGGTTGCGGTCATTTCACCGGAGATAATGGTATCTCCGGTTTGCGGATCGATCGCGATCCCCGAACCCGATAGCTGTAGGCTGCCATCCGGGTTAACCGTTACTGTTTTTGCATGAGTGGCCCCCGCACCTGTCAGCAATTCCGGCAAGGATTGCGGGGTAAACGTTCCCATTTCTGCCGTTCCCGGTCTGACTTCTAAACTTAAAAGCTGGTTCTCTTGGGAAATCCTGACCGCGCTTTCCCCGGGTACCGCCGCGAGGGTAATGTTTCCCCCCGGCGCCGATAATGTACCTGCATTGAGGACGCTACCCCCCAGAAGGGTTAAATTGTGCCCCGGTTGCAGGGTTAAATTGCCAAAATTAACGATCGCCCCCGGTTGCAGGGAGGAAAAAGCAAAGTGAGAAGGAGTTCCGACTAAATTGGCCCAGGCATTCTCTCCCCGGGCATCAAACCAATGGTTGTCACTAAATCCAATCCCCGTGGCGCTGGTAGCGAAAAAGTCTCCCGGTACGTTTAAACTCGCATTGGCGCCGAATAAAATCCCGGCGGGATTCATTAAAAATAAATTGGAATCGCCACCGCTCACTTGAATTAAACCGTTAATCATCGAAGCGTCGCCGCCAGTGATGCGCCCTAAAATATTCTCAATTTCCGGATTTGAGAGAAAATTGGCGACTTGCCCCGCTTCTAGGCCAAATTGCTCGAAACTATGGAACAAATTCGCTCCATCTGCGGAGGGCTGTCCCCCGTGAATGTTAAAGTGATTGCCTTCTGGGGTAACGGCTGTCCCCGTACCGTCTGATGCCGGAATAATCGCTTGAGCGAAGGAGGATTTACTAACTCCCGTGAGAGATGAAAGGAGAACGAGAGATGCGATCGCCCTGAATGAGTTATTCATACCTGAGATTCCCCGATGTTTTTCTCTGACCTAACAATGATGGAAAATACGGAGGTGTCTCGAAAACGAGGCTCACATTATAACACTTCAATCCGTATTTTCCCTGAGTAAAAAATCTTATTTGGGAAACTCTAAAATTTATTTTTAAGCTATACAGCACTCGGGGGATCCGATCGGGTACAGTGCCGATCTCCCTATCCCCCCAACCCTCCTTTCAAAGGGGGGCGAAGGAGGGATTTTGGGGGGAACGAGGAAAGATCTCGCCATGGGATTGGCGCAAAGGAAAACGATCCCCCTATCCCCCCAACCCCCCTTTGAAAGGGGGGCGAAGGAGGGATTTTGGGGGGAACGAGGAAAGTCCCCCTTTTTAAGGGGGATTTAGGGGGATCTAAATGTCTTGCATAGCAGAGGAAAATGCTATATGGATTTTTAGTTATTTTTTGATGCAAAAAATGCGAGAAACGGTAGCGCAATCTATAGCAAGCAGTCCTACCCACCCAATAAAAAAGCCAGGGACTAAAATCCCTGGCTTTTTGACGATCGAGCTAACGAGTTAGCTCACGAAACGCGAAGTGATTAGAACAACACGATATCGTTGGCGTTGACCGTACCTTCGCGGATGACGGCGATCGTCACGAGGTCGCTGGTTGCCGCGCCTCCAGCCGCAGGAGCCGCACCGCTCGGGTCGTAGTAGAGGATACCGCCAGAATCCTGAGCGTCGAATACGATGGCCGGGGTATCCGCTCCGGTGAAGGAACTGGTAAAGGTACCCGAGTAACCCGATTGGGTTTGTTCGGGGAAGAAGTCGAGGTTAATCCGTAACGGTTGTCCGGCAGTGGCTTGTCCGGCACCTCCGAAGAAGTCACTGGCATCCAGATGAATCTTATCGATTCCCGTATCGAACGAGGTAATCGTATCGTTCAATTCGTCTGTAGAGGCGCTTTGGTAAACAAAGGCATCGAAAGAGCCACGGGTTCCGATCAAGCTGTCAGCACCGAGGAAACCTTCGAGGGTGTCGTTACCGGGGCCGTCAGCACGTAAGGTATCGGCTTCTTTACTACCGACGATAACGTCGTTACCCGCACCGCCGATGAGGGTGTCGGTGTTGGAGTTGGAGATTAAGCGGTCGTCGCCTTCACCACCGAGCAAGGACATTCCAGTGGTTCCTTCGGTAGCGAACAAGGAGTCGTTGCCGTCACCACCGATTAAGGTGCTGTTGGAGCCAGAGGCCACGAGGCTATCGTTACCATCTTGACCCGTGAGCCAGGAATTTTCACCTGCGGCGCTGAGGCTGTCGGCACCCGCACCGCCATCGAGGGTGGCGTCCGCTCCTGCCGTGATGAGGCTATCGTTGCCTTCGTTACCGAACAGACGGCTGGTGGCTCCTGCTGCGGTAATGAAGTCATTTCCGGCAGCCGTTCCGGCGGTGTCGTTGTCACCGTAGAGGGTGTCGTTGTTACCGATACTGATGAGGGTGTCGCTACCTTTGTCTCCATAGACCAGGTTGGTACCGCCAGAGACGATCGTGTCTTCTCCTTTACCGCCGTAGACGGTGTTGCGTCCCAAGGTCAAACCGAAGTTGGTGACGTCAATCGAGTCGTTGCCTTCGTTACCGAAGACCAAGCCTTGAACGCCGTAGTTTTTAATGGTGTCGTCACCTTCGCCACCCCATAGGGTTTGCCGTCCGCGCAGACCGCCGAAAGCGACTAAGCTGTCGTTGCCGTCGCCACCATCCATCCAGTTAGCTTGGGGGACGCCGTTGAGCGTACCAGAGTTGTCCAACGGATCCGCGTCTTCTCGTCCGGCAATGCTACCGAGCATGAGCAGGCTGTCTTGCCCTACGTGGCCCCAGAGGCTGTCGCGATCGCCCAAACCGATTACTAAGTCATCGCCCAGGTCGCCGACGAGATAGTTACGTCCGGGGTTGAGGGGAGCAGGGGATATGGGGTCGGGATCTACAACAACAACAGTGTCATCGCCGATCGCGCCGCCGCCACCACCGGGACGCACGTCGGGCAGCAAGTCACGGTTATTCGGCAAGGACGTGGCTTCGGGAACGAAGTCGTCTTGTCCGCCGAAGCCAATCCCCGTACCACCAAACGACGACAGTTCCACAACTTGGACGGTATCGTCTCCCTGACCGCCGTAGAGGCTATCTTCTCCGAATCCAGACCCACTCAGGAAGTCATCGCCTTTGTTGCCCAGACCGAGGTTGCTGCCTCCACCGTTACCGAAGTTGAAAATATCGTTTCCTTCGTCGGTTCCGTCGATGTCGCCCCCAAAGACGGTGTCGTTGCCTTGGGTACCGACGGATTCAAAATAATCGTCTCCTAAATCGCCGAAGAATAAACTGGAGCCACCCAGACTGCGAATTTGGTCGTTGTCTTGTCCGGCATAGACCGTATCGCCGACTCCAGCTCCGGTTAACGAGTCATTATCTCTGTTTCCAAAAATGATGCTCCCACCATTGAGGGTGTCGCTGGTGAGAATGTCACTCCCGTTGAGACCCAAAACGGTGTCGGGTCCACGCTCGGGACCCACTGTAAGATCTAGTGTATCGTTGAAATCAGTCAGGATTCTAACCATTCAGAGTTCCACTCCTCATCTGTTTCGTGTCGTCGTTGTCTAGTCTGCTGCAGCAGCTAGCAAAGGAAACCGCGAGACGCATGGTTTAGGCTTTTGAACCCGAACGCGCGCTTCCCTTACTTTAATAAAGTATAGTGCCGGGATGAAAAAGCGATCGGGATACGGGATTTCTTTCCCTAATTTGGTTAGCGAATGGCGTGAACTCAGATCGATCTACGATCGCGCTCACCACCCTGACGGGTGCGCTCCTTTGCGCTTTGTTATCCCAAGATTCGCGCTGGCGATTGGGTTGCGATCGCCAGAACCGCGCCGATGCCCAATGCACCCTCACGGAACTGCCGAAAAGCCATAGCCAGGTTTCGTGCTTGCTTGACACTCCCCAACCCAAAGGTGCAGGGATTCTTGGCTCAACGAGCCCTCTGACTTTCCGTCTCTATCGAGCGTCAATCCAGAGTGACTTTTCTCCCCAAGCGTTACTTCCGGTCTGCCTTACCGTAGTTGGATAACTCCAAAGTTTGTCTAATAAGTTGACACGTCTGGTCTTTCTGCCAGCAGCAAGTCTAGCCCAATTGAGGGCTAATGTCTAGTCTGGCAAGATTCTAAAGCCTTTTGTCCTGGTCTTTGACGCTTTGGTCATTCTCGGGTAATTTCGTATTGACAATTACTGGGGTGAGGACTACCGTGCCTAGTCTTTAGTTTCGCGGCCTGAGTTCCCTTGATTGACAAGCTTGCAATCCTTTAGCTATTGACTATTAACCTATTCCTGTCCAGACTTGGCAAATCCGAACAAAGTTCCGTCGGACTAGCTCGGTATTTTTATGGGTTTTGACCGGGTTCGTCCCATCGAGATCGCCGCTTTTGTCAAAAATTTTGTGAAGGATTTGCCTTCTCAACCACGGGGCGATCGCAGGTCACGAAACGATCGAGTTTCCCGGGACGATCGCCACCCTAGCTTCAATTTAATCCGCTTATCAGTTTGAGAATGAGGATAAATCAAACGGGTGTGGGGGTCGAGATCGCATCGGACCGGGCGATCGCCGATCTCGAACGGGCAGAACAATTCCAACGGCAAGAAAATTGGGACGCGGCGATCGCCTGCTATCGCCGAGCTTTAACCCACACTGGCGATCCGGGCGAGATTTATCCCCATCTCGCCGCCGTGTATCTCGACGCGGGACAGTACCCCGAGGCGATCGCCACCTGTCAACAAGCCCTCAAACGAGACCCCAATCGAGCCGAACTCTACCACACCTTAGCAATAGCCCTCGACGCCCTCGATCGCCCCGACGCCGCCACGAGAGCTTACGATCGCGCCTTGGACGCTTGGCAACAAGCCCTCCAACTCCCACTCCGGGGAACTGGGGGCGATCGCGCCTTCAAACTCGGCAATGCCTTACTCGCAAGCGGTCGCCTCGATGCCGCCATTTGCGCCTACCAACGGGCGATCGCCCTCCAGCCCCAGTCTGCCGAAGCCCATTCCAATCTGGGGATCGCTTGGTTGCAAGCCGGACGGGGCGATCGGGCCGTTGCTGCATTGCGCCGCGCCCGCGCCCTCCAGCCCCAGTCTGCCGGGATCGCCTACAACCTCGCCAAAGCCCTCGACGCCCAACTGCGCCGAGGGGATGCCAGCGCCGATCCCCACCTCAGTCGGCAACGGTTCGAGGCCCTTCTCGATGCCGTAAAGCTCGCTCCCGAGTTCGCCGAAGCTCACGAAATGCTCTTGGGTACGGTCATTTCTCCCCAGCCGCAATCCGCTTCTTTTAGCTTGCTGCGCGAGATCGCCGCCGCCTACCTGCGCCTGTGTCCTCCGTCGTGGCGATCGCTGGCCCTGGTCGGGTCGGTTTCCGTCCATCTCTACTCCGGGACGATCCCCGAGGCTCAAGCCCAACTGGGCGAACTGGAAACAGAAATTTATCAAAATCTGGGTCGATTACCCGATCGCTTCATCAGAAATCTTTATAGTCAGGTCTTGTTTTGCCTGCCGCACCTGCGCGACGATCGCGGCGCCAATAGCCGACTGGCGACTTTCATGGGCGATCGTGTCCGTGGGGTTCTCGACCGTCAACTCCAGGAACCTGTAGCGACGGCGAAGCGGGCGAACGCGCGGCCCGCCCCTTTAAAAATTGGCTGCCTGTCCGCTCATTTCCGGCGTCATTCCGTCGGGTGGTGCAGTCGAGATGTTTTGCGGGCGTTGTCGCGCATCTGTCCCGACTTGTATTTATATAGTTCTCAAGCTGTGGCGGGGGACGACCTCACCCGGGAGTTTCAACAGTTCGCGGCCAAATTTTACCAACCCTCTCGACGGGGAGAGGCAGTCATTGCCGAAATTTTCGATGAAATGCGCCGCGATCGATTAGATATTTTAATCGATTTAGATTCGTCTACGGTCAGCGTCCATCCCGAAATTTTGTATCGCCGTCCGGCACCGATTTGTCTGTCTTGGTTGGGGTTTGACGCCCCTTATTTAGACGATCGCCATTATTTTTTAGCCGATTGGCACACTCATCCCGCCGGAGCGGAGCGCGATTATCCTGAGAAGTTGTTACGAATGCCCGCTTGTTTTATGGCTGTCGGCGGATTCGAGGCCCGAGGGTTCGCCGAATCGAGACCGTGGGGCGATCGCCTCGTTTATTTATGTGTCGCTCCGGGAAAGAAACTCGATCGCGCCCTGGTCGATGCCCAAATTCAGATTTTAAAACAGGTTCCCCATAGCATTTTACTGCACAAAGGTCAAGGGGATTTAGAGATTATTCAAGAAGCGTATGGAGAAGGGTGCGATCGCCATCGCGTGGAGCGCGATCGCGTGCAGTTTTTACCGCAAACCGAGACGGAAGAAGCCCATCGAGCTATTTATAAAACCGTCGATGTCTTGCTCGATTCTTATCCTTATAATGGCGGGACGCATAACTTAGAAGCGTTATATTTCGAGTTGCCCGTAGTGACGAGAGTGGGGGAACAATTTTTATCGCGGATGGCGTATTCGTTCCTCAAAACGTTGGGAATTGAGGCGGGAATTTCGCCAACTTGGGAAGATTATATTGACTGGGGGATTAAATTAGGCAGCGATCGGGAATTGAGAGCGGAAATTCGACAAAAATTGAGGCGATCGCGCCAACCCGAAACCCTTTCGCCGTTGTGGAACCCGGAAAAATTTGCCCGGGACTTATACGAGATGTTGTTCAAAATAGCACGATAGGGTCGCCGACGAGCGACCCTAGGGAAAGGGTGGTGAAAGGTTCGTTTATTTGACCGTTTCCAAGCTGTTGGTCTTGCGGGTCAGACGGTTTAAGAAGATCTGTAAAACCGTGCGATCGCCGATCCTAATATTGGCATTGACCGCCATCCCCGATTGCAGGCTAATTTGTAGATTGTTCTGCAAGATAAACTGTTGGCTGTTGAGTTCGATCGTCGCCGGGAAAGCGTAATAGGGGCGTTCTTGAGTCGGCGCCAACGCATCGGAACCGATCGAGGTTAAAATGCCTTCAACCTTGCCGAATTCTGTAGCGGGGAACGCTTCGATATTGATTTCTACCGGGACGCCTTTTTCCCCAGATTCTTTGCGTTTGCGAAGGGCTTCTAAGACTAAAGCGATGTCCTGGTTTTTGATGTAAACCGAAGCTTCTAATTGGGAATCGGGAACGATTTTTAATAAGGGATTGGGGTCGCGTTCGGTGGCGACGTAGCCTTCCGCATTCGGTTCGAGGTCGAAGACGTATCCCGTGACCGGGGCGCGCAATTCTTGATATTGCAACTGTTGTTGGGCGCGGGCGAGTTGACCGTCGATGCGAGCAATTTGTTTTTGATTTTCCAGTTTCGAGCGACTGAGTTGGGCGTTAATTTCCGAAATCCGTTTTTGGTTTTCGGCAATTTTGGTCAGGATATCTTTTTGGGAGAGGGCGGCGGTGTTGTCGCGTTGTTGACTGGCGCGATCGATCGCCACCCGGAGGCGATCGCGTTCGTTTTCGAGGCGGGAAATTTCCGATTTGCGCGCTTCGAGTTCGTTTTCGCGACTGAGGACGTCGGCGCGTTGTTGTTGCACTTCATTCTCGCGATTTAAGACTTCCGCTTCGCGGGCGGTGACTTCGTTGCGGCGGTTGAGCAGTTCGGCTTTGAGTCGCTCGACCTCTGCTTGACCGCGCAAGACTTCTTGTTGTTGGCGGTCGAATTGAAGTTGAGATAGGGCGCCTTCTTCGACGAGGGGTTGAATGCGATCGCGGATTTCGATATTGAGTTGCAGGGAGTCTTCTGCCGTTCTCAATTGCTCCCGAGCGGTCGGAATTTGGTCTTGAGACTGGCGGACTTGTTCCTCGGCTTTTCTGACCCGTTCCTGGCTTTGGAAGACGCGATCGCGGGCGCGTTCCAATTGGTCGCGGGCGATGCGCAGTTGTTCGCGGGCTGTGGGAAGTTGGGCTTCGACCTGTTGGAGTTGCTCGCGCAATTCCTGAACTTGCAAGCTGGCGGCAGCTACGCGGCTGTTAAACTCGCTCCGACTGGCGGCGAGGAGTTGTTCTTGGTTGCGATCGAAATCATCGCCGCCGCCCGCCGTCGCCACGCCACCGACCTGAGCTTGGAGAAACTGATTTTCCGAGAGCAAGTTAGCGCGCAAGCGGGTGAGCGATTCGAGGTCGGAACCGACCGGGCCGACGGTTTGACCGTTGAGGGCGGTGGTAAAGAATTGGTTTTCCCGCATCAGGGATTCGCGCAATTCTTTGAGGGATTCGACATCGGCTTCCGGGGCTGTGGGGTCGAAGGTAATCAGGAGGTCGCCCTTTTTAACGAGTTGTCCGCCTTCGACGTGGATCTGACGGACGACCCCTCCGGTGGGGGCTTTGACATCGACCACCGAACCTTGGGGTTCGAGTTTTCCAGTGGTGGGGATGACTTGTTCGACTTTCGCCCAAGCGGCCCAAGTAATCCCAGCCGTGGTCATACCCAGAATCAACCAGATGATAATACTGGCCCAGATGGGCGATCGCTCCAAGATGACCGGGCGATCGAAGACTGGGGGGGAAGCGGGTTTGAATGTGTCCTGAGTCATGAGTCCAAAGCTCCTTGCTGTCGCTCGTGGTAAGTCGGGGGAGGAGAGGGGAGTCCGAGGTCGTCGCTGCCAAGGGTAGGGGCGATCGGGCAGAAATGAGCCGCGAGGGTCGAGCCGACGGGCGGCCTCTTGGTTCTAGGTTGCCCTAGGTTGCCCTCTATTGAAACGATCGCCTCCGGGGGGCGGTTCGTTCCCTTACAACTGAGACTCTTGCTGCTGGTAAAGAGCATAATACCGACCTTTGAGCGCCATCAGTTCGTCGTGGCTCCCTTCTTCGACCACGGAACCGCGATCCATCATCACGATCGCATCTGCATTTTTGACCGTGGTCAGGCGGTGGGTGATGAAGAACACCGTGCGACCCGCGAAGGCTTCGGCGAGGTTGCGGCTGACCTGGGATTCCGAGTTGTAGTCGAGGGCGCTGGTGGCTTCGTCGAGAATCAACAAGCGGGGATTTTGGAGGACGGTACGGGCGATCGCGATCCGTTGGCGTTGCCCCCCGGACAGGGCCGAACCTTTTTCCCCGACTACGGTGTTGTAGCCGTTCGCTAAATCCATGATGAAATCGTGGGCGACGGCGACTTTGGCGGCTTCGACGATCTGTTCGTCGGTGGCGTCGGGATTGGTGAGGGCGATATTGTCGCGGACGGTGCCGTTAAACAGCAAGGTATCTTGCAAGACGACCCCGATCTGACGGCGAACCGAGTAGAGTTCGACCTTATTGATATCGTAACCGTCGATTAAAATGCGTCCGCCTTTGGGTTCGTACAGGCGTTGGAGCAGTTTCATCAAGGTACTTTTACCCGAACCGCTCAAACCGACGATCCCGACGAAACTCCCGGCTTCAAATTCTAAGTTGACATTGAGCAGTTGCAGGCTTTGGCTGCCGGGGAAACTGAAGGAAATATCTTCAAATTTGACCCGCCCTTGAATGTCCGGTAAGGGGATGTTGAGGCGATCGCTCTCGTCCGCTTCCGGCTTGGCTTCGAGGATGTCGCGCAGTCGTTCCACGGACATCGCAGTTTCTTGGAAGGTCTGCCACACTTGCACGAAGCGCAGCAGGGATCCGGTGACGTTGGAGGCGATAATCCGGAAGGCGATCAATTGACCCAAGGTCATTTGCGGCGGATTGCTCAACACCAGGTGCGCCCCGACCCACAAGAGGAACAAGCCGGAGAGTTTGTTGAGAAAATTACTGATCGAACTGGCGGTGGTGGAGGTTTGAACGGTTTTGAATCCGGCGCTGATGTAGCGGGCGTAGCGATCGTACCAATTCCATCGGGATTTGAGTTCGATGTTTTGGGCTTTGACCGTTTGAATGCCGCCGAGGACTTCGACCAAGTAGGACTGGGTGTCGGCGTAGCGTTCGGCGCGCCGTCGCAGCAGTCGTTGGACGATGGGAGAGACGATCGCGATCAGCAAGGTGAATAACGGGACCGTCGCCAACGCTACGGCGGTCATCAACAAGCTGTAGGAGAGCATCACGGCGATGTAAATCACCGAGAAGATGGCGTCGAGGACGACGGTGAGGGCGGTTCCGGTGAGGAATTGGCGAATCCGTTCGAGTTCGCCGACCCGTCCGGCGAGTTCGCCGACCCGGCGCTGGTCGAAGTAGCGCAGGGGCAGGCGCAGCAGGTGGTCGATGACTTGGGACCCCAAGCTCAAATCGAGGCGGTTGGTGGTATCGACAAACAGGTACGTTCGCAGTCCGGTTAGGGCCGCTTCAAAGAAGGCGACGCCGACCATCAACACTCCCAACACGTCGAGGGTGTCGAGACTGTTTTGACCGATGACTTTATCGATAATCACCTGGGTGAGCAGGGGATTGGCCAAGCCGAACAGTTGGACGAAGAAGGAGGCGATAAAGACTTGGACGAGGATGCCTTTGTATTTGAGCAGTTCGGGGAGGAACCACCAGAAGTTAAAGTTTTCCTGGCGATCGGTCGAACCGCGCTGCAACAGCAGGACTTGGCCTTCGGCGCCCCAAATTTCGGTAAATTCTTCCGGTTTTTTGCGGACGATCCCTTTTTCGGGGATGGCAACGGTCAGTTGTTTGGGGGAGATGGCAAATAAAACGGCAAAACTGTCTTGCCAGCGCACCATCGCCGGGGCTTTGAGCCGGGTGATGAGGTTGGCGGGCACGCTGACCATTTGGCCGTTGAGCCCGATCATGGCGCCGACGGAGCCGCACGATTGCAAGCTTAAGGTGCCTTGAGTGCGAATTTGGTTTTCGAGAACTCGCTTGACCGGATCCCGACGAAAGGGGATGGCGAAGTATTTGGCGAGCATCTCGAAACAGGCGACGGGGGCGTTAATCGGCCCGCGTCCGCGCACGAAGGGAAATTTCGGCGGGGGGGCGTTGGGGTCGGGTTCCGGTTCGGGCGGTTTGGGGGGGGCGTAGGGAATGGTTGCCGTGTCTTCGGCGTCGAGGGGGGTTAAGGTTCCGGCGCGGTCTGTGGGACTGGCGGCGAGATCGAAGGGGGGCAGTCCCAGCAAGCGGGCGCCCGTGTCGCTTTGGATTTTGGAACCGAGGGCGTCGGGATTGAGGCGGTTACCGACTTCGACTTCGCCGACGCTGCCGCGACTGACGATCCACAGCCAGTTCGGATCGATCGCGGGTTTGCTGCTGCGTCCTTTGGGAATGTTGACGATGCGCGCGTCCGGGAGGAGTTTGAAGGTGAGGTCTTTGAGGTTGGCGGTGGCGTTGGCTTGCCGTTGCAGTTCGAGGGCGAGCAGCTCGAAGATTTCGATCTCCGAGGCCCGTTGCTCGAAGGCTTCGCCAAACCCCGGTTCGTTGCCGATATAGTGGACGAATTCGTGGCTCGGAATGACGATCGCGATCGTTTCGGTGGAGGCGATGACGGTCTCGCACGCGGTTCCCCGAACTAAGGCGGTCCATCCCAGGACTTCTCCCGATTGGGCCAAACGCAAACTGGCTAGGGATTGTTTGTAGGGGTCGTAGCCGAGGATGCGCGCCTGTCCTTCGTAAAGAATGACGAGCTGGGCGGGCATTTTATCCCGCTCGTAGATCGGTTGTCCGGTACGGTAGCGCAACAGTTGACATTTGGAGGCTAGCGCTTTGAGACTATCGACGCCGAGGCGATCGAATGGGGGGGTTTGAGCTAAAAAGGCCGAAATTTCAGAGGGAGAAACAGTTGAGGTCATGATTGAGACGCTGCGCTTAACCCGAGAGACTGCAAGGAGCTGTTGAGATTTTGAACCTGTTCTCGCAACCAGGTTTCAAACATTTCGTCGATCAAGCGTCGCCGCATGTCGTTGTCGAGTTTAGCCGGAATGAATTTTTCCAGGCGAACGATGACAAACCATTCGGCGAGGGGTCGCGGCGGCCACAGTTGTCCCGGCTGGGAGATCGATAAAAGTTTACCAATCAGGGGGTGGGGTTGGGAGATGGGTACCGGACCGAGTAAGCCTCCCGTGCGCGCTTCGGGTCCTTGGGAATATTCCCGAGCCGCATCGGCAAAGGTTTGCTCGTTTTCTTGGATGCGAAAGTAGACTTCTTGAGCGACGCCAAAGTCTTTGGTCCGAATCAAGGAGTAGAAGACTTGGTCGAGAAAGGTTTTGCGCGCCATAAAATAGTTTTCAACTTTCGGCCCCCAGGTGGCGGTTTTGAATTTCTCGATCGCAATTTTGCGAACCGCCATGGCTTCCATTTCTTTTTCTGTCAGTCCTTGGCTGTCGAGCCACGCTTGACGGGCTTCGGGGGAGGTCAGTTGGTGTTCTACGGCTAGATCTTCTAAGGCTCTGAGCCGTTCTTCGTCGCTACAAGAAAAGTCGGCGATCGCCTCGTCAATCGCAATCCCGCGCAAAAATTGCGGCATTAAGTCATATCGTTTCAGCAAAGCCGGAATTTCCTGGGCTTTAATCGATCGGTTGCCAACTTTCAAAACGTCACTCATTTCACAGCTTCCTTAAAACCACCACGCTTACTACTCTAATGTTGTGTTGGCGGTGGGAAAATATTCGCCTTCTCGCGCACTCGACCCCCGTTACACCCTCAGATTTGTTGCTTTCCATGATAAGCTACCTCACGATTTGGCACGGCGATCGCCCTTCGAGAGTCGCTGTTGGGTCGTTCCCTACCTGCAAAGGTTCCAGAACTTCCCCCGCGCTTCCTCGCTTTTGGCACTCAATATGACATAGGTTCACAACAAGGTATCAGATGCAACCGACGAGACTCAAGCAAGAGAAGTTTCGTTGGTCTCCTGGCGGCAAACCCGTTCTAGAGTGTGCTTTCAAGAAACAAACTAATATTTCGCAATTGCGCCATTTTTTCAAGCGTTTTTCCCTGAAATCCGGATTTTGGGAACGGGAATGGGCGATCGCCAGTCGGGAGTTAGACGTTTGAAGTGACGACAGTGACCACGGCAGCGTTACCCGCTCCATCTACAATCTAAATTCTAAAATTCCATGAAAGTTAGCATTATTACCCCTTGCTACAACGGGAGTGCTTTTATCGAACGCGCCCTCGCTTGCGTCAAACAATCTACTTATCAAAATATCGAACATATTATTATTGACGATCGCTCCACCGATGGCAGCTTTGAGTTACTCCAGCAACTTCAAAAAGACTTCGACTTTACCTTACTCCAATCCGCCGTCAATCAAGGCCCCGCCCAAGCCCGCAATCAGGCGATCGCCCACGCCACGGGAAAATATATTCTTCCTCTCGATTGCGATAACTATTTTCCGGAAGACTATATCGAAAAATTAGTTACAACTGCCGAAGATCTCGGCGAAAATTATTCTCCTATTTACTGCGAAAAAATTATTTACTTCGGTCGCTTAAATCGAGAAATCACTGTTTCCGATTGGTCTTTGAAACGGCTCACCCTCGGTCCGTGTATGGATATGGGATCTCTGTTTACCCGCGATGCCTTTACCCGGGCGGGCGGTTTCGATCGCCACTGCCAGCCGATGGAAGATTATGGCTTATTTCTATCGATGGCTTTACAAGGCTTTGAAGGCTTTAAAGTTCCCCATACTAAACTCTTTTATAATTTACGCCTCGATAGTGTCTCCGATCATTTTAACTTACAAGGTGGCATTGAAAATAAACAAAAAATTATTCGCTATTTGGTTGATAAACATCAAAACCAGTTACAACAACTTGGCTTCGACCCCGAGGCGATCGCCGCCAAACAAATGCAAAGCTTTGGTAAAAATATCCTCAAGAAATGGCTCGATCGCGAACAAAATAAACCGACTCCATCTCCTTCAAATTCCGGCGATCGCGCCCCGGCTACTGACGAGATTTCAGAAACTGCAACAACTGTTCAATTAAACGATCCTTTATTTAAGTTCGTTCCGTTAGATGCCAAACGAATTGTCGAAATTGGCTGCGATCGCGGACGATCTGGAAAGCATTACAAACAACTCAATCCCCACGGGGAATATATCGGCATCGAAACTGACTCCGAACGGGCGATCGCTGCCACAGAAAGCCTCGATCGCGTCATTTTTGGCGATCTAGAAACTCTCGATCCGGCGACGGTGGCGATCGCCGATAACTCCGTCGATTGCATTATTTATAACGATCGCCTTTCCTCTCTCGAAAATCCCCTAAATATTCTCAAACAACACGCCGATTGGTTGAACGAAAACGGACAAGTTCTCGCCCGGATTCCCAACGTGCAGTATTGGCGGCGAATTCTCGAACTGTTACGGGGACAACCGTCGGGCGATCGGTCAAATTCTGTTTTTTTTGACGATATTCGCTTGTTTACCATCGATAAAATTCAGGAACTTTTCGACAAAGCTGGATTGCATATCTACGAAGTTCAAAATCTGAACAACGATGGCGAAAATCCGGACTTTCAAGCCTTTCAAAAAACGATCGCCCCTCTCTTGCAAAAGTTGGCGATCGATCCGGCAACATTCGCCAGCCAAAGTGCTACCGAAACTTACCTGATTCGCGCTCAAAAATCGGCGACACCACCGCGACGATTGCTCGTTCAAACCAATATGATGGGGTCTTGGCCCGTTTATCGCGTTCGCGTCTTAGAACCCGATGCGTTTACCCGCACGATTCCCGGCGTTCGTATCCTCCAAACGGTTAAATCTGCCCCGTTAAATGTGGGGTTGCCCCATGAAGAAAAAGTCTTTATTTGGCAGCGATCGATCTTGCGTAATCCTCAAGATTTTCCTATTTTAAGAAAGCTGATCGAACTCGATTATTTAATTATTGCCGAAACCGATGACGACCCGCTTTATCGTCCCGAATATGAGAATAATCAGTTTCTCAATTTTCGCGGTTGTCATGGGGTTCAAACTTCAACAGAACCGTTAGGAAACTATTTACGCCAACACAATCCCAATGTGGCTGTTTTCCCGAATCAATTGGCTTATTTACCGCCACCGCGTCGTTATCCGGAGGACGAAACCGTGCGGATTTTTTTTGGGGCTTTTCGGCGGGAGGAAGATTGGCAACCGTTAATAGCGTCTTTTAATCAAGTGTTGGCTAAATATGGCGATCGCGTCGAGGTTAGGGTGATTTACGATCGCCAATTTTTTGAGGCGATTGAGGTCGCTAAAAAACAATTTAAGCCGATGTCGAGTTATGAAGAGTATCAAGCCATTATGAGAAGTTGCGATCTGGCGTGGTTACCTTTAAATCCGACTCGGTTTAATCAGATGAAATCAGATCTTAAATTCATTGAATGTGCGGGTCATGGGGTGACTGTTTTAGGGAGTCCGACAGTCTACGAAGCTTCGATCGCCGATGGAGAAACGGGGTTGATTTATCGAGACAAACAGGAGTTTTTAGAGAAGTTAGAAGCGGCGATCGCCGATCGCCAATTGCGACAAACAATTGCACGGAATGCTTATCAATGGGTGGCAACTCATCGTTTACAATGTCTCCATTATCGGCAACGTCATCAGTGGTATTTAGCGTTACGCGATCGCCTACCGGAGTTAAACGCACAATTGCGCCAACGTGTCCCTGAATTGTTTAGTTGAAATTAGGGTTTTACTGTTTTCAGTTCTTTCATTTCCGGAGATAGTTCTTATTGATTTGGAGAGGCGATCGCAATCTCTCAACCTTACCATTTAATTACAGCAATTCGCGCTGTCATGAGGTACAAGAGGCAAAGATACCCCCAACCCCCCTTAAAAATCCCCCTAAATCCCCCTTAAAAAGGGGGATTTAGGGGGATCGAAATGTACCGCCCAACAGCGAAAACTGCTGTATAACCTACAAGATTTGCGTCCGACACCGTTCTAAATAAATGCGGGCTACGCGATCGCCTTCGTCAACTTGTAAGCAGCGTTCAAACTTCACGATCGCCTCGCTATAGGATTTTAAATGATAGAGAATCACGCCACTTTCAAACGTTCCTTTTGTTTCTAATTTAGACATTTTTAAATCTTCCGGATCGGCATCGAATACTTCAAAAACAGAAACTGTTTGCGATTTACCTTTGACTTTGACACAATCGATCAGGCGTAAACTGTATTGATTGGCATCTTCTAATTCGAGAAAAGTCTGATGGGAAATCAATAAAGAAACGCCATAGTTTTTAGTCAATCCTTCGATTCTGGCGGCTAAATTGACCGCATCGCCGATCGCGGTCCCTTCCATGCGATTTTGGCCGCCGACGGTGCCTAAAATAATCGAACCCGTGTTAATACCGATGCCAATTTTAACCGCAGTTTCGCCGAGTTGTAGCCGTTCCTGATTGTAATCTTTCAAGCGATTTAACATGGCGATCGCCGCCTTGACAGCGTCGTCCGCCTTGCCGCTAAATAAGGCCATAATGGCATCGCCGATATATTTATCGATAAATCCATCGTGGTCGGCGATCGCCGATTCCATGCGACTCAAATAAGCATTAATAAATTTAAAACTGTCTTCCGGGGTCAATTGTTCGGAGATTGTGGTAAAATCTCGAATATCCGAAAACAAAATTGACATATTTTTTTGGATGGCATCGCCTAACGAAACTTCGACGATGGTTTCGTGTCCGAGAAAATGTAAAAACTCATGGGGGACGAATCTACCGTAAGCTTCGGTTAATTCTAATTCTGCCTCTAAAGCTTCTTCTAAATTGAGATTGGCTTGCTCTAATTGTTCGGTAAATCGTTCCCGTTCGACTTCGACTTGTCGCCGTTCGGTAATATCTTGGAAGGCAACGATCGCAAAAGTCACGTCTCCTTTATCGTCAAAAATGGGCGTTCCCCACGCTTCGATCGGAATGCGTTTGTCCGAACGATGAATTTCGAGATCGTCGCTGGTCGATCGCTCGCCACGCAATGCACGAACCATGGGCAATTGTTCCGAGGGATAAAGGCGATCGCTACGGGCCATATAAATTTGATAAACTTGACCCAATCCCTCGGAATTGACCTCGCTGACGACGCCGCGACCGAGTAAATCTTTCCCGACCCGATTGATATAGTACGGCTGACCTTCTCCGGTGAGAACGACGACGCCGACGGGGAGGGCTTCTAAAAACTGTTTGAGACGGCTTTCACTTTCTCTGAGTTCGTAATATAACTTCGCATTTTCAATCGAGATCGTGGCGATTTGCAGGTGGGTTTTAATGCGGGCGAGCAGTTCGTTTTTAGAAATCGGTTTGGTTAAATAATCGTTGGCCCCTACCCCTAAACCGTGAACGAGATCGGAAACTTGATTTTTGGCGGTGAGCATTAAAATGGGCAGTTGGGTTGAGGGGAAATGCTCGCGCAATTTTTGACAGACTTCATACCCGGTCATTTTGGGCATCATGACATCGAGAAGCACTAAATCGGGTTCAAAACCATTTTCGATGATTTCGAGGGCTTCCAAGCCGTTAGAAGCGGAAGCGATCGTGTAATTTTCGAGGGAGAGGTGGTTGACTAAAACTTGTAAATTAACGGGTTCGTCATCGACGATCAAAAGTTTGACTTTTTCCGAATCGATCGCGCCGTCGGGATCGGCGGGGATGTCCTGTTCCGGTGGGGCGATCTCATCGAATGCCTCGCGATCGCGCAAAGAAGACACCACCGACGCACTCAAACTCTGGCGTTGTTGGCAAGAAACGATTTGCGGGTCCGCATCTTCGGCAATCGGCAGGGTAAACGCGAACCGGGACCCTTCGCCGACGGTGGATTCGACCTGGATTTCGCCGCCGTGGAGTTCGACGAGTTGCTTGGTAATCGCCAGTCCCAATCCCGTTCCGCCGTACTGACGGGCGGTGGATCCGTCGGCTTGCTCGAAGGATTCAAAAATGCGGTCTAATTTATCGGGGGGGATGCCGATCCCCGTATCGCTGACGGCGACGGTCAGATGTTGGCGGTCCGGGACTTCCCAGGCGGACAGGGTGACGGCCCCGGTATCGGTAAACTTGATCGCGTTGCCGACTAAGTTGTAGAGAATTTGCTGGAGACGGTTTTCGTCGGCCCAGGCGGCGGGGAGGTCTTCGGGAATCTCGTTGACTAATTTGAGGGGTTTTTTGCCGACGAGGGTCTGACTGAGGGTGAGGACGACTTCGACGATTTCGCGCAAGCCGACGGGTTTGAGTTGCAGTTCGATGTTTTGGTGGCGCAGTTTGGAGAAATCGAGGATGTCGTTGATTAAATTGGCCAACCGCCGCCCGGTTTGGGCGATCGTAATTAGGTTTTTGCGCTGTAAGTCGGTGAGGGTTCCGGTGGCGCCGTCGAGCATCGATTCGGCGATGCCGATGGTGCCGTTGAGGGGGGTTCGCAGTTCGTGGGAGGTGTTGGCGAGAAATTCGTCTTTGAGTTGGTCGAGGTGTTGGAGTTGGATGTTTTTGGCTTCTAAGTGGGCGAAGGAGTCTTGTAATTGGGCGGCCATGCGTTGAAACGATCGCGCCAACTCTCCGAGTTCGTCGGCGCGGTTGACGGGGAGGGATTGCTCCCAATGGCTATCGGCGAGGGCTTTAGCGGCGTCGTTGAGTCGCCAAATCGGACCGAGAACCCAGCGCGAGGTGGCCATCCCGATCGCGATCGCCACGACTAAGGCGACCGCACACAGAGCGATCGTCGTGCGGGTGTTGGCGTGGATGCGGGCCATGAAGTCGGACTCGGGAATGACGACGACAATCGACCAGTCGAGTCCCCGTTCGTCGTGAAAGGGCGCCACTTGCACTAATTGCGGTTCGCCGTCGAGGTCGAAGCGAAATTGTGTCGGCTGTTCGATGCGATCGAGGCTGGGGACGCGATCGTCTAAAAAACGGGCGGTGGCGCGGACGAGGCGATCGCTGCTGTGACGGGCTTGCAGGCGTTCGACGCGATCGCCCGTGGTGGTAAACGGCGGCGTCGGCGTCGAGGAGGCGACTAACTGACCGTCCCGTTCGATAATAAAGGTCTGCCCGGTTTTGCCGATTTCGAGGGTTCGCAAAAATTGGCCGATTTCGAGTAAGGAAATATCGACGGCGAACACCCCTTGCAAGCGTCCGGCGCGATCGTAAATCGGACGCACTGCAGGTAGGGCGAGATTGGCATAAGGGGCCGCCCACAGGTAAATTTCTCCCCAGGTGGCTTTTCCGGCGCGGACGGCGGTGGTGTACCAGGGACGGGTCAACAGGTCGTAACCGGGAACGGCGGAGACGAGGCGATCGCGATTCCCCTCCTCGTCGGTACTGTAGGTGTAAAATTCATTCCCCCGGCGGGCTTCCCAAGAGGCGACGTTAAAACTGCCATCGCCGACTCGTTCGGCCCCACTAAAGTACTCTTGAGGACTGCCGAAATAGATATAGGTCGCCGAGTCGAACACTTGAATTTGTCGCCAGAAATGCCGTTCTAACTGTCGCAAGGCATTTTCCGGGTTGCGGGTCTCGGGTAAGGGCAATTCGCCGAGTCGGACGGCGTCGAGGTTGAGTTGGTTGATCGTATGAGGGGTGGCTAAATGGGAGTTGAGCCGTTGTTCGATGCGATTGACGATTTCATCCCGTAATTGGGTGGCTAAATCTTCGACCGCTTCCTGTCCGTTGCGATAGGAAAGATATCCGGTCAGCCCCACCGCCGCGAGAATTTGGACGACGAAGGGGACGATGAATACCGTTCGTAACGAGAATTTTTGCGACAGTCGAACCCCTAAGCTTTGAAGGCGATGGATGGACATGAGGGAGTTGGCACTCAGCCGGAGGCACCTTCCGGCTTTCTTATTTTAAGTTGCCGTAATGCTTCTCGCAGCGATCGAGGTAAATCTCGGCGGCGCGATCGCCCGGATTTAATTCGAGGTATTGTTGGAAGCCTTGAGCTGCTTGATAAAACCAGTTGAAGTGGTAGAACAAGACGGCTTTTTCAAAGACCGTTTTATTGACTAATTTCTTTTCTTTCATTTCTGGCGGATCCGCCTCGAAAATTTCAAAGACGGAAACAAATTTGGATTTGCCTTTGACCTGGACGCGATCGAGCAGGCGCAAGGCGTATTCGGTCGGATGTCGTAATTTGAGAAAGGTATGGTGGGAAATGAGTAATTGGACGCCGTAATTTTTGGTCAGTCCTTCAATGCGCGAGGCTAAATTGACCGCATCGCCGATCGCCGTCCCGTCCATCCGATTGGAACCGCCGACGGTTCCGAGCATTAGGTTTCCCGTGTTGATGCCGATGCCAATATTGAGGGGAGAATTGTGCGATCGCTCCGGGTCTTGATTGTACTCTTGTAACAGGCGCAACATAGCAATCCCCGCTTGCACGGCTTCGTCGGCATTGCTACTAAATAAGGCCATAATTGCATCGCCGATATATTTGTCGATAAAGCCGTGATGGTCGGCGATCGCCCCTTCCATTCGGGTTAAATAAGAGTTGAGAAATTTAAAATTCTCTGCCGGGGTCAGCCGTTCGGAAATCGTTGTAAAATCCCGAATATCCGAGAATAAAACTGACATCTCTTGTTCGACGGAATCCCCCAATTCGACATCGACAATACTCTGTTGACCCAATAAATCTAAAAATTCATGGGGAACGAAGCGTCCGTAAGCATCGGTAAGTTCCAATTGCGCTTCTAACGATTGTTCTAAATCTTTATTCACTGCTGCCAATTGTTGGGTAAAGCGTTCCCGTTCCTCTTCCGCCTGCTTGCGTTCGGTGATATCTTGGAAGGCGACGATCGCAAACGAAACCTCGCCCTTTTCGTCAAAAATTGGCGTTCCCCACGATTCAATTGGAATGCGTTTTTCACCCCGTTGGATTTCGATATCGTCGGCGGTGGTTTGTTCGCCGTGCAAAGCGCGAATTACGGGCAATCGTTCGATGGGGTACAGGCGATCGCTCCCGGCAATATAATTTTGATAAACTTCGCTCACTTCTTCCCAACTCGCATCGACAACCCCGCGACCGAGTAATTCTTTCCCTACTCGATTGATATAGTACGGTTTCCCCCGACTGTCGAGAATTGAAATGCCCACGGGTAAAGCTTCTAAAAACTGTTTGAGGCGGCTTTCACTTTCTCTGAGTTCGTAATATAATTTCGCATTTTCAATCGAAATTGTGGCGATTTGTAGGTGAGTTTTAATGCGGGCGAGCAGTTCGTTTTTAGAAATTGGTTTTGTTAAATAATCGTTGGCTCCTACCCCTAAACCGTGAACCAGATCCGAGACTTGATTTTTAGCAGTGAGCATTAAAATCGGCAGCTCGGTAGCGGGGAAATGCTCGCGCAATTTTTGACAGACTTCGTAACCCGTCATTTTGGGCATCATCAAATCGAGTAAGACTAAATCCGGTTCGAACCCATTTTCAATTAAGGTTAAAGCTTCTACACCGTTGGATGCAGAGACGATCGCGTAGTTTTCTAAAGATAAATAGTTGGACAGAACTTGCAAGTTGACAGGTTCGTCATCGACGATGAGAATTTTAATTTTTTGCTGGTTATCTAAAGGAGTTGGCGATAAGCTTTGCTCGCTACTGAGAGCTTCGATTTCGACTTCATCTTCCGACCAAGATAAGGTTGTCAGTTGAGATAATTCGGAACGGCGATCTCCTTCTAGGGGAACGGCTTCTCCTTCGGCGATGGGTAAGCTAAAAGTGAAGCGCGATCCTTCGCCAAATGTCGATTCGACCCGAATTTTACCGCCGTGGAGTTCGACTAATTTTTTGGTCACCGCCAATCCCAATCCCGTTCCTCCATATTGGCGTGCGGTAGACCCATCCGCTTGCTCGAAAGATTCAAAGATGCGATTGATTTTATCTTCAGCAATCCCAATTCCCGTATCGGAAACGGTGATTTCGATCGCCCCAAATTCTCCGATCTCCGGACGGGTTTCTGGCGAGATCGCCGTGGCAGAAATTTCGACGACTCCCGCATCGGTAAATTTAATCGCATTACCGATTAAGTTATGAAAGATTTGTTGCAAGCGGTTTTCATCCGCCAAAATAGGAGGTAAATCGTCGTGAATATTATTGATAATTTGTAAATGTTTGCGTTTAATTAACGGAACGCTCAAGCTTAAAACAACTTCGACTATTTCCCGAAGACCGATCGGTTTTAATTGCAGTTCTATATTTTTATGGCGCAGTTTGGAAAAGTCGAGAATGTCATTAATTAAGGTTGCCAAACGGCGTCCGGTTTGGGCGATCGTTAACAGGTTTTTGCGCTGTAAATCGCTGAGTACTCCGGTGGCGCCGTCGAGCATCGATTCGGCGATTCCGATGGTTCCGTTGAGGGGGGTTCGCAGTTCGTGGGAGGTGTTGGCGAGAAATTCGTCTTTGAGTTTGTCTAGGTGTTGGAGTTGAGCATTTTTCGCTTCTAAAGATGCAAAAGAATCGCGCAGTTGACGCGCCATTTTATTGAAGGAACAAGCTAATTCTCCGAGTTCGTCGGTGCGATCGCAGTCGGGGGTTTCTTCCCATTCTCCACTGGCCAATTTTTTAGCAGCATGATTGAGATTTTCAATCGGTTTGACAATCCAGCGAGCAGTACGAGTTCCGACGAGAATCGCAATCGCTAAAGAAAGCAAACATAGCCCGATTGTGGTGCGGGTATTGGCGGCAATTCTCGCCATAAAATCGGCTTCGGGAATGACGACGACGATCGCCCATTTTAAGCCGAGATCGTCGTCTAAGGGGGAAACTTGCAGCAGTTGTTTTTTACCGTCGATTGAAAAGGTTAAATGGGCGGGTTCGTCGAGGCGATCGAGGGGGGGGAGATGTTGTAATAAGTAGGCGCTACTTTCGCGAATGAGGGGATTTTGAGACTCGACAGCTAACAGTCTTTTTGGTTCTCCTTCTTCCGGCGTGATAAAGGGAGATTCATCGGTGGAACTGGCGATCGTTTCTCCACCGGGTTCGACGATAAACGCAATTCCCGATTCGCTGATTTCTAAACCTTGTAAAAAATCGCCGATCTGAGATAAAATCAAGTTGGTTCCGAGGACGCCGACTAAGTTACCGTCCGGATCGTAAATCGGCGTGGTCGGCGTCACTTGTAACACCCCTAAATCGGCGGAAATATAAACTTCACTCCAGGTTTGTTTTCGTTCTTGTAAGGTCGTCTCGTACCAAGGGCGACTGCGAGGATCGTAGGGGCTAGATTTGAGAAATTCCTCAATATTTCCGCGATCGTCGAGTTGGTAGATATCGCGATTGGGTTCGGTAGATTCATCGCGAAATTTGACCACCGTGCGACCGTCGAGATATTTCTGTACGCCGATAAAGTTGCCATTTTTATAGCCTAAATAAATATAGTCAACGGCATCGGAAAGCTGAATTTCCGACCAAAATTGTCGCCGTACCGTCTCGAAATCTTCGATATCTAAAATTCCATTTCTGACCGAGGCGGCGGTGACGCGGTGGAGGAGGTGAGGGGTGGTTAAATAGTTTTGGAGATGGCGATCGATATTGTCGGTAATTTTATCGCTGAGTTGGTGGACTAATTCTTCCACCGATCGCTGTCCGTTGCGAAAGGAAAGATAACCTGTCAGTCCGACGACAGCGAAAATTTGCAGGATGAAGGGAACGATTAAGATCGTGCGAATCGGGACTTTTTTAGGAAGTTTCGCCAGCGCCATATAAATTCGGTTGACAATCATAGAAGCAATTCGTAAAAAATCAAATAAAATAATCCCATTCAGCGCGCGATCGCCCCTCAATCCTTACGGTTCTGGATCCGAAAAGGGTAGATATTTGTTTGACGATTTAATTTTATCGAATTCACCTCGGTAAAAACCCTCTAACCGAATCGGCGATCGCCAACCGATCCGTTGGAAAAGCCTGACTTCCCCACCCTGCATTGAGTGTAACGCCAACGATCGCCGAGATCTAACCCCCGATTCACCCCCGACACGAACCGCGATCGCCCGGGACGCTATGCCGTTGGCTTGAATTCTGATAGATTGGCTAATGCTTGGAATACTCAACTGTTGCCCAGTTGACCCGTCACCGATTGTAGAAACTTCAATGAACGTCATTCCTACTGCCATTCCCGAGGTCGCGATCCTCGAACCCAAAATTTTTGGCGACGATCGCGGTTTCTTCTTTGAAAGTTTTAACCAGCGCAAATTTGCCGAAAAAACTGGATTTACCGGGGAGTTCGTGCAAGATAACCACTCGCGATCGCGCAAAAACGTTTTACGGGGTTTGCACTACCAAATCGAACAAACTCAAGGAAAATTACTGCGGGTAGTTCTGGGCAGTATTTTTGATGTCGCCGTCGATATTCGCAAAAGTTCGCCGACGTTCGGACAGTGGGTCGGTTGCGTGTTAAGCAGCGAAAATCACCGTCAATTCTGGATTCCTGCCGGATTTGCCCACGGGTTTCTCGTGTTGTCCGATGTCGCCGAAGTTCTCTACAAAACCACCGATTACTACGCCCCCCAACACGAGCGATCGCTCCTCTGGAACGACCCGGATCTGGCGATCGACTGGCCCTTACACGGCGAAACGCCCATTCTTTCGGAAAAAGATAAAGCCGGAAAACCCCTGAACGCAGCCGATTTGTTTGCCTGATGAAACTATTAATGACTGGAAAAATGGGCCAACTCGGGGAGGAATTACAAACCGTCCTCCCGACGGTCGGGGAAATCGTCGCCGTCGGTCGCCACGAACTCGATTTGACCGACGGCGATCGCATCCGCGAACTCGTCACTACCGTCAAACCCGATGTGGTCGTCAACGCCGCCGCCTACACCGCCGTGGACAAGGCGGAAAGCGAACCGGATCTGGCGATGAGTGTTAACGGGACGGGAGTGGGTGTTTTAGCGCAAGTCTGTGACGAGATCGGCGCCAGATTCATTCACCTGTCCACCGATTACGTGTTCGACGGACGCCAAAGTCACCCCTATGGGGAAACCGACCCGACCCATCCCTTGGGAAGTTATGGGAAATCGAAATTAGCCGGAGAAACGGCGATTCGCGAGATCGGCGGCGATGCGATTATTTTACGAACCGCCTGGGTTTACGGTGTCGGCGGGACGGGCAATTTTGTGAAAACGATGTTGCGGTTGGGGGGCGATCGCGAACAGTTGCGCGTCGTTTGCGACCAAGTGGGATCCCCGACCTGGACCGGGGATTTAGCGGGGGCGATCGCGGCGATCGTCCGACAACAAATTCCCGCCGGAACCTATCACTACACCAATAGCGGCGTCGCGAGTTGGTACGATTTCGCGATCGCCATCTTTGAAGAAGCCCAAACCCTCGGTTTTCCCCTCAAGGTTCGATCCGTCACCCCGATTACCACGGCTGACTATCCGACCCCTGCAAAACGTCCGGCATATTCGGTATTGTCGAATCAAAAAATTGCCTCAGCTTTAGGAACTTATCCGCCTCATTGGCGACAAGGATTGAGACAAATGCTCAAAAATTTTGCAGTTTTTGGAAATAAGGTTCAATGAGTTCGTTCGTCTACCCAGCGATCGTGAGTTCAAACCACCTTTTTTCCCTACCGTCAAGATTTTACAATAGCATCAGTTCAGTCGATCGCCCTCCATCCTGAAGACCCAAATCTAAAAAAAATTATTATGAAAGCATTGATTTTATCTGGCGGCAAAGGAACCCGACTGCGACCGCTTACTTATTCGGGCGCCAAACAATTAGTTCCCGTTGCCAACAAACCGATCCTCTGGTACGGGATCGAAGGGATTGTCGCCGCCGGAATTACCGATATCGGTATTATTATCAGCCCGGAAACGGGAGAAGAAGTGAAAGAATTGACCGGGAATGGCGATCGCTTCGGCGCCAAAATTACCTATCTCTTACAAGAACATCCCGAAGGACTCGCCCATGCGGTTAAAATTGCCCAATCGTTCCTCGGCGATTCTCCGTTTATTATGTATTTGGGCGATAACTTAATTCAACGGGAATTGAACCCGTTTTTAGAACAGTTCAAACAACAAAATCTCGACTCTTTAATTCTCCTGCGTCCCGTGTCCAACCCGAGTGCGTTTGGGGTGGCGAAAGTCGATCGCAACGGGCGCGTTTTACAACTGATTGAAAAGCCGAAAGATCCGCCCTCGAATTTAGCCCTCGTCGGGATTTACTTCTTCTCCCCGCGCATTCACGAGGCGATCGCTCAAATTAAACCGTCCCCTCGCGGTGAATTAGAAATTACCGACGCTATCCAACAACTGATCGATACTTCCGCCACCGTCGAGGCGCGGACTTTAGAGGGGTGGTGGTTGGATACCGGGAAAAAAGACGACCTTCTCGAAGCCAATCGGATTATTTTAGACACCCAAATTCGTCCGAAAATCATGGGAGAACTCGACGAAAGCAGTCAGGCGATCGGACGAGTTCAAATTGGTAAAGGAACAAAAATTGTCAATAGTTCCATTCGCGGTCCGGCGATTATTGGCGAGAATTGCTATCTGGAAAATTGCTTTATCGGTCCGTATTCTAGTATCGCCGATGGGGTCACCTTAATTGAAGCCGATTTAGAGCATAGTGTAGTCTTACAAAGTGCAAAAATTATGGGAATCCATCAGCGTCTGGTCGATAGCGTCATCGGACGTCGCGCCCAACTAACGATCGCCCCCCGCCGTCCGAAAGCATTGCGGTTTATGATTGGCGACGATTCCCATATCGAGTTAACTTAGAATTCCGACTCATCGGGAGTCTTCAATTTTAGTTCACTCCCCCATTCCCGATCGCCATTTCCCGATTCTCCACTCCCTACAAATACCGTGATTTACTTTCTGACTGTCAACTACTATTCTACCGATTGGATTACCCAACTTTTGGCCTCAATTGAGGCAAATGTTAGCTTTTCTTATCGGTTTATTCTGGTGAATAATTCTCCCAGTGAATTGTCAGTTGCCGATTTAAAACGGGAAACGGTAGAAATTATCAATTCTCCCGATAACTTGGGGTTTGGGGGAGGCTGTAATTTGGGGTTAAATTGGATTTACGATCGCGACCCCCAGGGGATTGTTTGGTTGGTCAATCCCGATACGACGATCGCTCCGAATTCCAGCGATCGCGCCGCCACTTTTTTTAAAGATTATCCCGAAATTTCGATTCTGGGATCTTTGGTCTACGAACCCTCCGGGAAAGTCTGGTTTGCTGGCGGACAGTTTCAACGAGAAACCGGGGCGATCGTCGAAACTAAAACTTTAAAAAGTACCAAAAATGTCGCTTATTTTCCCTGCGATTGGGTTTCGGGATGCAGCTTGTTAATTCATCTGAAAAACTTTAAGAATTGCCCCCAATTCGATCCGGAGTTTTTTATCTATTACGAAGACTTCGACTTTTGTCGTCGCTACGCCGAGAAAGGTCACGCGATCGCCCTCTCTCCAGAAGTTCAAACCATTCATCATCCTTCGTCAATTGTCAATCGGAATTTATATCTAAAATACAAATACAGCACCTATAGTTATCTCCTGACGATGCAACGTCACGCCAGTGGATTTGTCTTATTTGTCCGCTTAATGCGCTTACTATTCCACGCGATCGCCCTCCTCGGCTTCAAGCCGAACGTGGCGATCGGCAAACTCGAAGGAATTGCTAACTTTTTAACGCGATCGCCCCAAGTTTCGTGACCGATTTACTGATTAATTTATCCTTCTTAATCCCCAAACCGACGGGAATCACGACCTACGCCGTTAATATTTTTCCCCATTTAAAATTTCTCGATCCGACCTTATTAGTCGGCGAAGGGATTCCCGGCTATTCCTGCTATTTAATCCCGTCGGATTTAACCCCAGAACAAGGAACGCGCGGCCATTTTAAGCGCTTATGGTGGACGCAGCAACAGTTACCGAAAATTTATAAAACCCTGCGATCGCGCCTACTCTTTTCCCCCGTTCCGGAAGCCCCCCTCGCGGCGAATTGCCGTTCCGTGGTCATGGTTCACGATTTCATTCCGTTGCGCTTTCCCAAACGGCGATCGCCCTTAACTTACTATCACCGTTACTACATTCCCCAAGTTTTAAAACAAGCGGTTCATATCGTCTGCAATTCCGAAGCCACCGCCCGGGATATTACCGATTTTTGCCAAATTTCCGCCCGTAAAATTACGCCCATTCCCCTCGCTTACGATGCATCTCATTTTCGCCCGTTAAACTTACCCAAACAAAACTATTTTCTCTATATCGGACGCAGCGATCCTTACAAAAACTTATCGCGGGCGATCGCCGCTTTTGCAAAACTCCCCCGGGAATTAGAGTGCGAATTCTGGATAGCCGGATCTCCCGACCCCCGTTACACCCCGGTGTTACAAAAACAAGTGGAATCGTTGAATTTAGACGATCGCGTTCAGTTTTTAAACTACGTAGCGTACGATCGCCTGCCGATCTTATTAAATCAGGCGATCGCCCTCGTTTTTCCCACCCTTTGGGAAGGCTTCGGATTGCCCGTTCTCGAAGCAATGGCCTGCGGGACGGCGGTGATTACCTCTAACTGTTCCGCTTTGCCCGAAGTCGCCGCCGACGCCGCGATTTTGGTCGATCCGTATCGGGTTGACGCCATTGCCGAAGCCCTCCACGCCGTCGCTACGGACGTTAATCTGCGATCGCATTTAGAGGAACTTGCCTTGCAACAAGCCAGTCACTTTAGTTGGAGAAAAACAGGAGAAAGGACGGGGGAAATTTTACAAAAGTATTTGTGAAAGGGGGGAATATCGCTATCTTCAATCTTGTTGTAAAATTCACGGGGTGTAAGGACAGGGCATAACCTTGTCCCTCCGGGGATTTGGCGACTTGACAAGGTCGAGTTCAGATTCAACGGATTGAGGACGGCTACAGAGAAGTTAGAAGCCGGAACTCAGAAGAGTGTGGGGCACGGATCTTGCCCGCCTGTAACCCAAGCTTCTCTCAAAAAGTTCAGAAATTTCGTGATTTCCACCTCTTCATCCTCACCCCCAAAACCCCGCGATCGCGCCATTAACGGTTTGTTGCCCCCATCCGGATTCGCCGTTGAGGCCCGTGTTTACTAAGTTATTCGCGTGGAAATGTTATTCTCCACAGTGAGTGCGATCTGTGTGTGGAGTGAAGGATTTTATGGTAACTTCTCCGAAATGGACCCAAAATGGAAGCGCAGCCAATTCGCCAATGAACATTACCTCCGTTCCCCTAGGCAAATCCGTGTTGAACTCGAAAGAAGCGATCGCGAAAGAACTCGGAAACGGTAGTGTGTGGAATGGAGGCGGCTTAAACCTTCCTAAAAGTGCGTTATTTGGAACCGATGGCATTCGCGGACGGGTGGGGGACTTTTTAACCGCCCCGTTAGCGGTTCAAGTCGGGTTTTGGGCGGGACAGGTTCTCAAAGCCCAAAGCAAGCGATCGGGTCCGGTGATTTTAGGACAGGATTCGCGCAACTCTAGCGATATGTTAGCCACGGCCCTGTCTGCGGGGTTGACCTCTGCCGGATTGGAAGTGTGGAATTTGGGCTTGTGTCCGACCCCTTGCGTGGCGTATTTAACCCAAGTGACCGAGGCGATGGGTGGGGTGATGATTTCCGCCAGTCATAACCCGCCGGGAGATAACGGAATTAAGTTTTTTGGTGAAAAGGGGACGAAACTTTCGTCGGAATTACAAAAACAAATTGAAGCGGGGGTTCGCGGTCAAACGAATGGTGGGATTACCAGCCTCACGTGGGGAAATTATTATCAGCGATCGCAATTAGTTAAAGAATACGCTCAATTTTTACAACAGCCCCTGGTGAGTAAAGAGTCTCTCGATGAGTTGCCTTTACAAGGATTGCGGATCGTTCTCGATCTCGCTTGGGGCGCCGCTTCCGTGTTGGGGCCGCAGGTGTTCCGGGACATGGGGGCACAGGTCGTTTGTCTGCACGATCGCCCGGACGGCGATCGCATTAATGTCGATTGCGGTTCGACCCACTTACACGCCTTACAAGCGGCGGTGAAAGAGTACGGCGCCGATATGGGGTTTGCCTTCGATGGAGATGCCGATCGCACCTTAGCCGTTGACGACCGAGGTAGGGCGATCGATGGCGATTATATTCTGTTCCTGTGGGGTCAGAAACTGCGCCAATTCGGCCAATTGCCGGGAGAGGCGATCGTCGCTACGGTGATGTCCAATCTCGGCTTCGAACGGGCCTGGCAAGCCACGGGCGGCCAGTTATTGCGCACTCCCGTCGGCGACCAACACGTTCACGCGGAAATGATCCGAAGCGGTTCGATGTTGGGCGGCGAACAGTCCGGTCATATTTTGTGTCGCCATTACGGCGTCAGTGGCGACGGTTTGATGACGGCGTTGCATATTGCCCGCTTGGTTCGCGAAGGCGGTGTCACGTTGTCGGAGTTAATTGAGGGCAGTTTCCAAACCTATCCCCAGTTATTGCGTAATGTGCGGGTGGAAGACCGGGAACGCCGCCTCGCTTGGCAGGATTGCGACGCTTTGCAACAGGCGATCGCCTCTGCGGAATTGGCGATGGGCGATCGCGGTCGCGTCCTCGTTCGCGCCTCGGGAACCGAACCCGTGATCCGCGTCATGGTCGAAGCCGCCTGTCCCGATTTAGCGGAACATTGGACTTCTAACTTAGTGATTGCGGTCGAACGCCATCTCGCCGCTTGAAGATGAAAGTTTTGATGTAAGTCTGTCGGTTTGAGGTGAGGCGGGCAAAATGCCCGCCTCACTTCTGTTTTCCTTGTGCTACCCAGTTTCAAGATCCGTCAGTTCAAACTTTCTCACTTTTGGAGGCGATCGAGGCTGGCTAGCACGTCTCGGCTGTGAAGTGAAGGATTAACGCCAAGAAAGCGCTCTTGCAAAATCCCCTCCGGATCGACTACGTAAGTATGACGCAGGGAATAAGGCGCCATCCACGAGCCGTAAGCCCGACTCACCGAGCCGTTTGTATCCGCCAAGAGCGGGAATTTCAGCCCTTCCGAATCGCAGAATTCGGCGTGGGAGTCCACCGAGTCGGCGCTAATCCCGAGAATTTGCGTATTGCGTGCCTGATATTCGCCTAAATCTTGCTGGAAGCGACGGGCTTCGATCGTGCAGCCCGAGGTGAAGTCTTTCGGATAGAAGTATACGACAACCCACTGACCGCGATAGTCGGAAAGTGAGATTTCTCCATCTCCGGTATGGGTGGGTAAGGTGAATTCGGGGGCGGGTTCGCCGATCGCGGGTTGCGCTCCACCGAGGGCTTGAGCGCCGGAGATTCCAGCGATCCAGGCGACCCCGGCGAGAACCGTGGCGAGGAGAACGTTGAGCAGTGGGCGGCGGAAAATCGCGAGCATGAGCTTAGATGAGGATATCAATCGAACTGTAAGATAGTTTAACGAGAATTGGTACTTTATTGACAACTTGCTTCATCGATCGCGATCGCAGTCAATTTCATCGAGAATACGGTTGAGTTTTAGAGAAGTTGTAAGTTGTAGAAATCCGATCTTTCTGAAAATGTGAGTTTATTCAATTACTTTGCAAGTTACTTTAAAATTGCCGCCCTCGCGGTTGTCTTGGGAGGCGCTTTCCCGACTTCCTGTCCCCAAGGCGCGATCGCCGCTCCTCACTTCGATCGCGCGGGCGCCCCGGGTTGCCAGGTTCGCGAACTGCCCCCCGCAGGCGATCGCTTCTACGCCAAAGCTTGCACGGTGGAGGGAATGACGGTTACCAGTTCCGCCCGGGTGAGCGATCGCGCTTTAGAACAAGCGGCAGCGATCGCCCGCCAGATGCTCGCTTTCCGTCCGGATATTCGCCGTAAAATGCTCCAAAATCATCTGCGGATCGGCATTATCGGCGTTCGGGAACAGACGACGGATCTCCCCGAATATCGCATTCTCAAACAAGAATATCCCGATCGCGACTGGGACCGCCTCACCCGAGGACTCGGCGGAACGCCGTTTATTCCCTTGGTCACCGCCGCCGAAGAGAATCTTTTATGTTGGAGGAGCGATCGATATTTCGGTGAAAATATATTCGTTCACGAATTTGCCCATACAATCAAAGATTTAGGGATTGTTTATCTCGACAGGACGTTTCAAGCCCGTTTAAATTGGGTTTATCGTCAGGCGATCGCCGCCGGATTGTGGCGCAATACTTATGCAGCAGTCAATCCCGAGGAATATTGGGCGGAAGGGGTACAATCTTATTTTAATGTCAATTTAGAAGTCAATTCGAGCAACGGTATTCACAATCAGATTAATACTCGCGAAGAACTTCGAGCTTACGATCCGAGGTTGTATCAGTTGATTTTTGAAATCTTTGGCGATACCCAGCTCGTTTCTCCCTGTCCCCTCGATCGAGTTGATGGGGAATTCTCCTAATCCCAATTTTCTCAACCCTCGATCTTTCTCATGTTTTTTGAAAAATAGTATAAATATCTAAAATTATTTCATGTCTTTTCAGTACGAACGCACGATTCGCTTCGCCGATACCGATGCGGCGGGAGTGGTTTATTTTGCTAATATTTTATCGATTTGTCACGAAGCTTACGAGGCGTCTTTAGGGGAATGTGGCATCGATCTTAAAAGCTTTTTTAGCGATCGCGCGATCGCCATTCCTATTGTTTCCGCTCATGTCGATTTCTTTCGTCCGATCTTTTGTGGCGATCGGATTTCGGTTGGGGCGATCGCCCAGTCTCTCACTTTGGACAGTTTTCAGCTAACTTACGCTCTCCACCCTCGGGGATCCCAATCTCCCTGTCTTGCGAAAGCGACCACCAAACACGTCTGTATCGACCTCGCCAGTCGCTCTCGTCAACCGCTTTCACCGCCCATGGCTCACTGGTTAAAACTTATGACTTCTTAAAATAAAGTGAGTAAAAACTCAAGCATTTTTTGTAAAAATTCATACTTTCTAAAGGAATGTTAAGAGATAATTTAGAAATAATTAAGAAAACAAGTCTTTTTACTAGCTCGTGCTAGTGATTTTTACTCAATAACCCACCCCACTATGACTTTGGAGACAGTTTTTTACGAACAGATTCGCAAACTAGGCTATTGGGATCGAACCGAATCCATCAATAGTTTCAACGCGAACCATCCCTTATCCCTCGCTTGGTCGAATCCGAATACAACCGTTGCGCCGGAAACGATGTTTCAAATCACCTGGTTATTAGCATCGACTCGCCGACGCCAACGCCTCAATCCCATTGACGTTCGCATTTTAGATCGAACGGCGGCGGATATTGCTTACGACGGTCATATTATCGCGGCGACAGTTTCTTACGTCAGCTATCTTTGGGAGCAAGTGTACCGCCAGGAGTTTCCCCATGCGGTACCCGAAAAATAGTAGCAGTTGCGGTTAAATTTTGCATTTTTTCTAAGAATTGTTTTTGCAACTGTTCTCGGTTTAATTTGCCGCGATCGTTGCGAGGTAATTGCTCGATCGCCCACCAATGTTTCGGACGCTTAAAGTGGGCTAAATTCCCCTCTAAAGCCCGTGAAAGGTGCTCGGGAGAAAGATCGGGAGAGCGAGGGACGTAAACGGCGGCGATCGCCTCACCCCAATCGGGATCGCTCACGGCGATCGCGCAGACATCTTTGACTAACCCCGTGGCGCGGATCGCCGCTTCCACTTCTGCGGGAAACACGTTTTCGCCTCCAGTAATAATCTTATCGCTATTGCGTCCGACGATTTGCAAATATCCGCGATCGTCAATATATCCCAAGTCGTCGGAATTGAAAAAATTGAAGTCAAATGGATTGGATGCGTTTCCCTCGTTTTGCGGAAAATACCCCAAAGCGAGGGATTTTGCCGCGATCGCCACCATGCCAATTTCTCCCGGTTTTAACGTTTCTCCCGTCGGGGTACAAATTTTGAGCCTTGCATGGGGTAGAACGCGACCGCTACTGTTATTTCCCGCTAAAAAGTCTTCCGGTTTTAAGGTGACGACCCCAGACGCGGTTTCGGTCATACCATAGGTCGGCGCGAGGGGAATGTTCAGGGTTCTTGCCGTGGCGAATAAGTCCGACCAGGCAGGGGCTCCACCGAGAAGAACGGCTTCAAAGCGGGCTAAATATGCTGCTGCTTGGGGAAGGGTTAACAAGCGTTGCAATTGGGTGGGAACGAGAGAAATAAAAGAGTTTGACGGGTTAAAATTGGGCGGAATTTGTTGGGGGATGGCTTTATAAGAGGGAAAAATCGCCAAGTTTCCCCCGGTGAGAAGCGATCGCCAAAACTGCATTAAACCACTGACGTGATACAGGGGTAAAACGCAAAAACTATTGACGCGATCGCGATCGAAGTATTCGCAAAACCCGCGAACGGAAGCGGTTAAAGTTCGTACCGTATGAATGGCGAAACGAATTTTTCCCGAAGATCCCCCGGTGGGAATCAAGATGCACGGAGTTTCGGTCCGTGGGGGGGTAAATTTGGGAAGAGGAGACGGGGAGTGAGGGGGAATGGCTGGAATGTCTCCCCAGATGAGATCGGGGCGGATGGCATTAAAGAGTTGCTGCCATTCTGGGGGTTGCCAGTGGGGATTGCAGAGGAAAACTGGGCAGTTTCGGGCGATCGCCGCCAGGAATCCGGCGAGAAAGGCGATGGGGTCGCGTTCGGCTAGAAAAATGACGCTTTGGGGCGCCACCGCGTCGAGTGCGGCGAGTTTGGCCTCGAATTGCTGGTGTAAAATCGCGCAGGCGCGGCGATCGCCGACCTGGAGACCGTCGGCGTCGATCCAGGAACAGAGGCGGGTGAACAGTGCGGTTACAGGTCGGTCCATAAGCGATCGATCGAGACCTCCTCGCCGTCCTCAAACCAGTGGGTGATACCGAAACCGACGGCGCGATCGCCCGGATTTTGCAATTCGGCGGCAATTTTGAGGGCCGCCTGTCGTCCGACCTGGGTTTCAAAGACCGAGGAAAAGACGGCGTCGATCGCCTGAGTTTGGCAAAATTGGCGCAATTCCGACGGCGACCCGGCGATGCACGGTTTAATTACGAAAATGCCGCGCCAGCCTTCTCGGTAAACTTGGCGCAGTTGGGAGAGTCCGGCAACAGATTCGTCTAAGGCGAGGGGAATGGCGAAGCGATCGGCTAATTGCAGCATTCCGTCGAGGTCGCCGACGGCGAGGGGTTGTTCGAGAAATTCGATTTTGAGGGGGAGATGCTCGATCTCGCCGAGGCGTTCGCAGGTTTCCAGCCAGCGACAGGCTTGGTCGTAAGTTAAGGCGCCGTTGGCGTCGAGGCGCAATAAGGCGGTTTCTTGGAGGAAACTATCGCGCAGCGATCGCACCAGTTGTTGAAAGCTTTTTAGTTCGGCCTCGATCGGCGCGACGCCGATTTTCCATTTAAACGTCCGATAGCCTTGTTTCCAGAGGATTTGACGGGCGATCGCCGCCCCGGCCCCGGCGGGGAGTAAACCGCTATAGGTGAGGTGATGGTAGGGGACGTCTTCAAATCCTAATTCGGGTTGGACGGCGATCGCCGACGGTTGGGTGCTGACAATTTCCCACGCCGATTCGATCGCGAACTGACAGGCCGTCAATCGAGGCGGGATCGAGAAAATGATTTCCGGCCCGATCTCGTGACCGAGTTGTTCGCAAAAGCTCAAGGCGTCCGCCAGGGTTTCCGACCCGAACCAGGGAACCGGGGCAATTTCTCCATAGCCGACTTTGCCGCGATCGTCGGTGAGGCGCACGATAATTCCTTCACGGACTTCCCAGGTTCCGTGGGGGGTGGTTAGGGGATGTTTGAACGGGCGACGGTAGGGACGAAACTCAAATTGGTAGCGCATCTACTTCTGGAGACAAAAATCGCACCACGGCGGTCGTCCAGTCTCTCAAGTTTTCAAAATGCACGGTATGACCTGCATTCGGCACGATCGCCAACCGAGCAACCGGACACGATCGCGCCATTTCCCGATTGATGGCTACAAATTTATCATCGCACTCCCCCACGAGCAACAGGAGGGACGCCCCGCAATTGGCTAAATGCGGCCATAATGACGGTTGATTGCCCGTTCCCATGTAGCGCAAGCAGGTGGCGAGTTCTGCGGGCAAATTGCGCGATCGCGCCGCCAACAAGCGCGGGAAGTCCGGATGCGATCGCAAGGACGCGAACAGGGGCTGGCGGTACCAATCGGTTAAAAAGCTGGTGAGTTCGACGGTTTCGAGTTGGGCGGCTAAGGCCCGATCGCGCTGGCGCCGTCGCGATCGTTCGGCGGCGGTTTTCAGTCCCGGCGAGGCGGACTCCAGCACCACTTTGGGGAAGCGATCGGGATAATGGACGGCGAGGTATAAGGCGAGGCGACCGCCCATCGAATAGCCGTACAGAAAGCATCGTTGGATGTGGAGGCGATCGAGCCAGGTGACTAAACCTCGGGCGGTCTCGGCGATCGTGTAATGTCGTCGGCCTCCGAATACCCGAGTTTGGCCGTGTCCGGGCAGATCGACGGCGATCGTCCGGAAGCGATCGCCCAAGGCGGCGATCGCCTCTCGAAAATTCTCCCCATTTCCCATAAAGCCGTGCAGCAGCACTAAGGTCGGACGGTCGCATTGTCCGGCGATCGTGGCATGAAAATGGTAGGGAAAGGTCTGATTCGATGCCCTGCTGCCGTTCACAGCACGAACCCGACTCCCAAGAGCAAACAAGACCAAAAATGGAAATTGACGGCGATGAATTTGCAGTTACTGACGCGATCGGGGCGATCGTGATAGGTTCCCACGTGGCGGCACAGTTCCACCGCCGCAGGCAATCCGGCAAAACTGAGCAAGGTCCACGCCGGAAACAGCCCCACGGCGACCCATACGGCGGTCAATCCCAGGCAGATGCCGCAGAAGATCGGGATCAGTTTCGCCCCCGTCGCCGTTCCCATCCGCACGATCGGCGATCGCTTCCCCGCCGCCAGATCGTCGTCTACTTGGTGGAAATGGGAGCAGAACAGGATTAAGGTCGTCGCCATGCCGACCACGACGGACACCCACAGGTTCAAACTCGACCAGGTTTGAGTTTGGCTGTAGTACGCCGCCGACATCCCGACCGGACCAAACGCAAAAAAGCACAAGAATTCACCTAATCCTTGATAGCCGAGGCGAAACGGCGGTCCTTGGTAGCAATATCCTAAAAAGCAGCAGGTTAAAATTAATCCTAAAATCGTCCAGTCTCGTTGCCACCAGCAAATCGCCAAAACTCCCGCGATTCCTAGAGTTAGACAGAGATTTGCCAACCAAAAAATTAACGATTTGTTGCCCGTTAAATTAACGAGGGAATGAGCTTTATTTTTATCGATTCCCGTCTCCGAGTCGAAGACATCGTTACTGAGATTTTCCCAAGCGAGGATTAAAATTGCCGAACTTATAAAAACGGAAAAGATTACCCAGTCGAGGACAGATGTTTCGTAAAAGGCGACTGCCGTCCCCACCCAAATCGGCACGATCGCCACGCTATACATGGGGGGCTTGATGGCGGCCAGCCATAATTTAGCGTTCGATCGCTCGATAGTCCGCGTAGTCATCAAACATCCTTAATTTGCACGTCCAGCCAGCCCAATAATTCTACAATACGGAAGGTCCGATCGCCCCAGGCCGTTAACTCGGCAAGGGGTTGCCCGGAGGTGGGCGATTCGCCGGGGCGATTCTCCTGGGAAGATGCTTCGCGATCGCCTCGCCGCCAAATTCGCCCGATGGCGTGTGCGGCGTCCGTGGCAATGCTTAGATAGAGAGAAGGGAGATGCCCTCGGGTCGTTTCCCGATGCTCCGTTCGCGAAGCGACTCCCAAGGAGTCAGGAGTCGCTTCGCGAACGACCGTCGAATCGAATCGCGAAGCTATAGGGGACGCCCTCGCCCCCGCACTCAACATCTGCTAAATTTTTCCATGCCAGTTGTACCCTCCGATGCCAATCTCTTGCAAGATCGCCGGGAACTCTATCGGTTCCTCGCCACTTGTCAGCAGGTCGCCGTCGAAAAACAATGTCCCCAAATTGCGAGTATTTCCCTTGAAGTTCCGCCCCTAGACCCCCTCGCGATTCTACAGGCCCTCGCCCGACCTTCGAGACTCTATTTTTATTTGGAAAATGGCGGCGAACAAGAGGCGATCGCCGCGATCGATTCGGCAGTGGAGTGCGAAGTCAGCCGAGGGAAAGATCGCTTCGATCGCGTCCGCGAGTTCGTGCGATCGTCTCAAAAAAATACGATCGCTACGGGCCTTCTCGATCCCCCCTTTAGTGGATTGCATTTCTTTTGTAGCTTTACCTTTTTTGACGATCCGTCTTCCGAATCTTCCCCCTTTCCTGCCGCCCGGGCGTTTCTGCCGCGCTGGCAAATTTCTCGCTCTCAAAACCGTTGTTTTTTAGCGATCAATACTTGTCTGCAATCCGACGACGATCTCGATCGCCTCTCGGAAAGGGTTTGGCAAGATTATCAAAACATTATCCATATTCCCTCGAACGCTCTGCCTCAATTCGAACCGCTTCACCGTTTAAATGGGTTTAAAAAGTTTTCCATCGAACAATTACGCAATTTCAAAGAATCGGCGATCGCCGCGATCGATGCCATTGGCGATCGCCAGTTTCATAAAATTGTTTTGGCCCACGCGATCGACGTCACTTTAAAAACTCCTTTTAATCTGGTCCATTCTTTACAAAATTTATCCGAACTCTATCCCGATTGCTATATTTTTGCCACCGGGAACGGTCGCGGCGATCGCTTTATCGGCGCCAGTCCCGAACGCTTACTCGGCATCCGCAACGGTCAACTCGTCACCGACGCCCTCGCCGGATCGGCCCCGCGCGGTCGAACCCCCCGCGAAGATGAAGCCCTCGCCCAAGCTCTTTTGGATAGCGAAAAAGAACGACACGAACATCGTTTGGTGATTGACTTCATCACCGAATGTTTGCAACAGTTGGGCTTGAATGTCGCCAACAACCGCGCCATTCCCCTCGTCCCTCACTTGCTGCAACTGTCCAACATCCAGCATTTATGGACCCCGATTCGCACCGACGTTCCCGCCAACGTCCATCCCCTCGAAATTTTAGCCCGCCTCCATCCGACCCCCGCCGTCGCCGGATCTCCCCAACAGACCGCCTGCGAACAAATTCGTCATTACGAACGCTTCGATCGCGGACTCTATGCGGCCCCCTTGGGTTGGGTGGACGATCGTGGGAACGCCGAATTTATCGTCGGGATCCGTTCCGCCTGGATTCACAGCAAACCCCAATCTCCTGCTTTTAATGCCTCTACTAACCCAGATTCAGGCGATCGCGCCCGTCTCTACGCAGGCGCCGGAATCGTCGCCGGATCTGACCCGGATAAGGAATTAGCAGAAATTCAACTGAAGTTGCAAGCTTTGTTGAAGGCGTTGGTATGAGAGATACGAACCAAGAGGCAAAAGGAAGGGGAAAGGAGGTTCACTATTTCCCAATCTAAAATCTAAAATCTAACATCTAACATCTAAAATCCCCCATCTCTCCATGCAACCTTCTCAACCCCTTATCGATTTTCGCAATACGAATACCGTGTGGGCGTCGATTTTGGTCGAGACCTTGTGGAGATCGGGATTGCGACGCGCTATCCTTTGTCCCGGTTCGCGATCGACCCCACTGACGATCGCCTTTACCCGCCATCGCGCAATTGAATCGATTCCCGTCCTCGACGAGCGATCGGCGGCTTTTTTTGCCCTCGGTTTGGCCAAACAAAGCGCGATCGCCACGGCTTTAGTCTGTACCTCGGGAACGGCGGGCGCCAATTTCTATCCGGCGGCGATCGAAGCGCGCGAAAGTCGGGTTCCCTTGCTCGTTCTCACTGCCGATCGCCCCCCGGAATTGCGCGACTGTCACGCGGGACAGGCGATCGATCAAGTCAAGTTTTACGGCGATTATCCGAACTGGTATGCCGAGTTAGCTACGCCGTCTCTCGATCGCTCCCTCTTGCAATATTTACGCGAAACCGCCATTCGCGCTTGGCGCCATACCCTGTTTCCCGTTCCCGGTCCGGTTCACCTCAATCTTCCCTTTCGCGACCCCCTAGCCCCCTTACCTCAACCGGAAGCGGCAGCGTTGGCCCCCGATTTTGACGCCGAGGGCTTTTTTGCTTCGATCCGTCCGCCGCAACGTCCCCAGTGGGAGTTGTCGGACGTGGCGATCGCATCGGTTCTGTCTCAATGGCAGCCGTGCGATCGCGGGGTCATCGTCGCCGGGGTGGCGCAACCGCCGGATCCGCAAGGCTACTGCGAGGCGATCGCCATTTTATCTCAAACGTTGGGATGGCCCGTTCTCGCGGAAGCTCTATCTCCACTTCGCAATTTTGCTCGCTTAAATCCTTATTTAATTTCGACTTACGACCCGATTTTACGCCATCCGACCCACGCCGATCGCCTCAAACCGGAGATGGTCGTCCAAATCGGACCGCTTCCCACGAGTAAGGTCCTACGCAGTTGGTTGGCGAGTGCGCAGGCGCAGCACTGGATCGTCGATCCGGGCGATCGCAATCTCAATCCCCTCCACGATCGCGCGGTTCACTTACCGACGGCGATCGAAGCTTTGGCGGCGCGTCGGTCTCCCGCTTCCACGCCGCCGCTTCCTTCTGCTTATCTCAAAACCTGGTTGGATTTAGAACGAGAAGGGCGATCGCGTCTGGACGAGACGATCGCTGCTCTGGATGGGGCGATCGAACCGAAAGCGGCGTGGTTGCTGTCTCAAGTGCTGCCCCCCGCAACGCCCTTGTTTATTGCCAACAGTATGCCCGTGCGCGATCTCGAATGGTTTTGGTCCCCGGGAAATCGTCACGTTCGCCCCTTTGTCAATCGTGGAGCCAATGGCATTGACGGCACTTTATCGACGGCGTTGGGCATTTGTCACGGCGATCGCCCGGGGGTTTTACTCACCGGGGATTTGGCATTTTTACACGATACCAACGGCTTGTTAATGTCCCGTCAGTTTGTCGGTCATTTGACGGTGATTTTAATCAACAATAACGGGGGCGGTATTTTTGAAATGTTGCCGATCGCCCAATTCGACCCGCCGTTTGAAACCTTTTTCGCCACGCCGCAAGCGGTGGACTTCGGCCCACTTTGCACCGCTTACGGCATCGAATACCAGGCGATCGCCACTTGGACGCAATTGGAAGCGCTTTTGCATTCGTTACCGGATCGCGGGATTCGCTTGCTCGAAGTTCGGACCGATCGCCGTCACGATACCCTCTGGCGTCGGGATTGTTTGTGCAAGCTCTTCTTTTAATTTCTCTCGTTGGTTTCGCAATTTTTGGCCAATTGTTAAGTTTTTATTCAATCGCCGCGCGCCGCTTAAAAAGGGGGTAGCGCGCGGCGAGTTTTTTTGCTAAACTATTTTTTATATAATGGGAATATTGCCAAAAAAATTAAAATTGCACAGATTTCCATTATATAAAAAATAATAGAACACTTTCAACAAAAAAGCCAGAGCCTCCCCCCAAAATGCCGCGCGAAAAGGTTAATTTTTGTTACAAAATCGCAAAAATATCCGGTTTAAGCCGGGGAAGCGCTCTCTAAAAACTCAGTCACTCGTTGTAAGTAAGTCTGAGGATCTTCGAGCATGGGAAAGTGAGCGGTTTTGGAGATTTCGACAAAATCGATGCGATCGCTCAAATTGGCGGCTTCTCGACCCATGGCGGCGGGAATGATCCGATCGTACTGTCCGGCGACGAGCAATACGGGAACTTGGAGGCGGGCAAATTCGCGGGGCATCACTTCGGTGGCTTTTTTAGAAACCGACGTGTAGATCGTACCGAGAGCGGCTTCGTAATCGGCGATCAGGAAATCTTCTAAAAAGGCGCGCTGTAAGGCTGTGGGAATCGATCGATGTAGAAAGCGAGCCATGAACAGGCGATCGACGAACGGAATTTTGGCCAACCAAAGCGGGCGGAATTTGACCACTTGGCCGCCCCATTTATGAAAGGCACTAAAAGCAGGTTCGTCGTACTCGAAAATGCCGCTACAGGTAAGGATGGCGCGTCGGACGCGATCGCCGTATCGGTTGAGAAAGAGGGTAGCGACGGAAGCCCCCATCGAGTGGGAGTTGAGATCGACGCGATCCAAGCCGAGTGCGTCGAGCAATCCGGCGAGATCTTCGGCGTAGGTTTCTAAATCGTATAATGCTTCGAGTTGAGCCCGAGGGTCGGCGAGGGTCGCCTCCGAGGAGTCCGGCGCAGTGAGAGGACGCGATCGCCCGAAGCCGCGCAAGTCGTACAGCAGGCAATCAAAACGGTCGGCCAAGGCTCGGGCGGTACTTTCCCAGTACCGGGACGAACCTCCCCAGCCGTGAATGAAGACCATCACGGGTTTTGACCCCGTAGGGCGATCGGTGCCGATCCACTCGTAATAGTGTTCGACACCCCGAACTGGAATGTAGGGCATCCTGACCGCTTGAGATCGTGAGCATCTAGAGGGAAAGGCAGCACGCGCGGCGTGCAGCTTAACCCGATCGCCGTCAAGCCGATTCCGGTTTCGGCAGGGAAGACGGATGCAAGAGCAGTTCGGCAGTCGAGCGTTTTTCGACCATCTCGCGGGTGATGAAACAGCGCGTCACATCTTTGCGCGAGGGCAGCTCGTACATGACATCGAGCATCAGCTCTTCGACGATCCCGCGTAAGGCCCGCGCCCCGGTTTTGCGGCGGTAGGCTTCTTGGGCGATCGCCCGAATCGCATCTTGCTTGAACTCCAGATGAACGTTGTCCATCTTCATGAGTTTTTGATATTGCTTGACCAGTGCGTTACGCGGCTCGGTCAAAATCTCCGTCAGCGCGTCTTCGTCGAGAGGATCGACCACGGCAATCACCGGAATCCGACCGATAAACTCGGGAATCATCCCGTATTTGACCAAATCGTCCGGTTGCAATTGCTTGATTGCATCTGACGCTCGTTTTTCCTTCGAGGCGGTATCTCCCGGCTGCACGAAGCCCATCGATTTTTTACCGATTCGCTGCTCGATCGTTTTTTCTAACCCGACAAAGGCCCCACCGCAGATAAACAGGATATTACTCGTGTCGATCTGGATGCAGTCTTGATACGGATGCTTGCGTCCGCCTTGCGGGGGAACGTTCGCGACCGTCCCTTCGAGCATTTTGAGCAACGCTTGCTGGACCCCTTCTCCGGAAACGTCCCGGGTAATCGAGGGGTTTTCGCTCTTGCGCGCGATTTTGTCGATTTCGTCGATATAGATAATGCCCCGTTGAGCTTCTTCTACATCGAGATCGGCCACTTGCAGGAGGCGCAGCAAGATATTTTCCACATCTTCGCCGACGTAACCCGCTTCGGTGAGGGTCGTGGCGTCGGCGACGGCAAAGGGAACGTCGAGGATATCGGCGAGGGTTTGCGCTAACAGGGTTTTGCCGCATCCCGTCGGACCGATCAAGAGAATGTTAGATTTTTGCAGTTCTACCGGATCGTCAGCCGCCACTTTTCCCGACTGTTTCGCCTGAGTAAAGCTCAAGCGCTTGTAGTGGTTGTAAACGGCGACGGAGAGAACTTTTTTGGCTTCATCCTGACCGATGACGTGATCGTCGAGATATTTTTTAATCTCTTTCGGCTTGGGAATTTGATTTAAAGACAAGTTAGCCGAGCGGGCCCGCCGTTTGGGCGGTTGTTCCGTTCGGGGGACTGGTTGGGGTGCTGCGGTGCCCGACTCAAATAGCTCTTCGTCTAAAATTTCGTTACACAGGTCAACGCATTCGTCGCAGATATAGACTCCCGGACCAGCTATTAATTTTCGCACCTGCTCCTGAGACTTGCCGCAAAAGGAACATTTCAGATGGGAGTCGTACTTAGACATAGACAGCCTCTTACTTAGCGTGCGGTAACAGCCTCTCCCGATTTCGGAAGACCCGGCTTATCGATAACGTTGTCAATTAGACCGTACTCTTTCGCTTCTTGTGCGGACATGAAGAAGTCGCGATCGGTATCGACTTCGAGCTTATCAAACGGTTGACCCGTATGACGGGCTAGCAGTTCATTTAAAGTCCGCTTGTGATAGAGAATTTCTTTGGCTTGAATTTCAATATCAATCGCTTGCCCCCGAGCGCCACCGAGAGGCTGGTGGATCATGATTCTAGAGCTCGGGAGGGACAAACGTTTTCCCGCCGTGCCTGCCGCGAGTAAGAATGCCCCCATACTAGCGGCTAAACCGTAGCAAATGGTCACGATCTCCGGACGAATTTGCTGCATGGTATCGTAAATCGCCATTCCGGCGGTAACCGAACCCCCGGGAGAGTTGATGTAAAGCTGGATCTCTTTTTCCGGATCTTCGGAATCGAGATAGAGCAGTTGGGCGACAATCGAGTCGGCGACACTGTCGTCGATGGGGGTTCCTAAAAAGATAATCCGCTCCCGTAGGAGTCGGGAGTAAATATCAAAGCCCCGCTCGCCCATCCCGGATTGTTCTACCACCATCGGAATCACTCCCGTATTGGTGGAGTAAACCTCCAAGGAACTGAAACTGGCGATCGGACAAGGGGACTGGGATACAAGCATAGAATCTGAGTAATTGCCTGTAGTCGAGCGATCGAATCTCAAGCCAAACTCCTATGGCTTACGCCAACATAGTACGTCTGATCTACCCCCATTATGCCCCAGCTCACCCGAGTGTGGTGGAAAATTCAGGAAAATTGAAAAAAGCGAGCGGCGGCGATCCTCCTTTGGGGTCGCTTCGCGATCGCCTCGCCGGGTGCCGTGAGGGTTTCCAAAAGCGAGGGGACGCCTTTACTATCCGTCGATCCCCTCCGCTTCGATTACGACTCGCTTGCGGTTTCCGATTCGGTTTCCACCGCTCCCTCTTCCCCAGTGGCCGACGTTTCGGGGGTTTCTTCTTCCCCTTCGGGGGTCGAGAGGGTTCCTTCGGGAACCAGTTCGATTTGAGCGCGTTCTAACAGCCAGTCCGTTGCTTTTTCTTTGAGCAGTTCTTCGCTGAGAAAATCGCGCACGCGCTCGGGATCGGCATTTTGCGGGATCTGTTCTTTAATCTCTTCGAGGCGGGCGTTGATGTCTTCAGCCGACACCTCGATCGATTCTCGCTTGGCGATTTCTTTTAAACCCAGGGACTGTTTCAGCTTTTCGATCGCCTCCGGACGGGATTGTTCGCGCAGTCGCGGCAGGTTCTCTTCAGTATAAAGCTGTTTGACATCGAGTCCGTAATTGCTTAACTGGATCGCCGTTTGTTGCAACATCCGATCGATTTCGCGATCGATCGATGTTTCGGGAAGATCCACTTCAACATGGTTGACGAGTTCGGCCAACAAAGCCGCTTCCTTGTTCGATTTCGTCTTATCTTCTGCTTGTTTGGCGTAGCGCGAGGCGATCGATTCGCGCAGTTCGGCGAGGGTTTGAAACTCGCTGACTGCTTGGGCGAAATCGTCATCTAATTCCGGTAATTCTCTCTCTTTGAGATCCTTGAGCGTGACCTGAAACTTGGCTTCTTTTCCGGCTAATTCTTCACTCGCATAATCTTCCGGAAAGTTGACGGTAATTTCGCGGGTTTCGCCGATATTCATGCCGACGATGCCTTGAATAAACCCGGGGATAAACCGCTCTTCTGACAGTTCCACTTGAAAGTCTTCTGCTTCGCCGCCGGGGATGGGAACTGATTCTCCCTCGCTGACAAATTCGCCGCGATAATCGACCACCGCAATATCGCCGAGTTGAGAGGGGCGCTCTTCTACGGGAATTAACGTCGATTGTTCCTTGCGACGCTCTTCTAAAAAGTTTTCGACTTGTTCCGGTGGCGATTTAACTTCTTCCGCTTGCAAAGACAATCCGACATAATCTTTGACCTCGACTTGTGGCGGGACGTCAACGGAAGCGGAAAACGTCAGGGCTTGACCGGGTTGGAATTGACCGAGTAGATCTTCAAAAGAACTCAACAGTTGGAAGTTGCCGAGGACTTCGATTTTTTCTTGTTCGATCGCCTTTTCCAACGAGCTTTGAATCAAATCTTCAATGGCGGCTGCTTTGATGCGACCGACGCCCAATCGTTGAACTAATACCTGGCGGGGGACTTTACCTTTGCGAAACCCAGGAATACGAGCAGAGCGGCTGAATTCTCGAATCACCTGCTCGTAAGCGTTCTTGGACATTTCTGGGGAAACTTCAATTTCCAAACCAATTTTGCTGGCGGGGAGTTTTTCCTGGGTAACTTTCATCGAATCTCGTTCAGAAATATAGATAGGGTTGACATGGGTGCAGTGATGTTGCTCCCGATCGCCGTTTCGCCAGACCTTCAAGACCGGGTTGGCCATGGCCGATTTCCCAGCCGGATTGCCGAGCCAGTAGGTTCGTGTAGCAAACCCTGGCGACCGGTCCGGTCGTCAAGTCGGGGGCAAATAACGATCTTAGCCCATTGTGAGCCGATCGCCGACAATTCGACCTTTGACATACTTCCCGGCGCGATCGCCTTCGCCAACCCCTCTCGCCTTCGCCAACCCCTCGAACTGTTCCCCCTGGGGTCTTTTCCCCGGTGGCGCGCGGTGGCCTCCCTCGACGTCGTTCGCTCTGGCGGAGCCGAGGGCGAGCCAAATTGGGCAAGCAGGTTCACTCCTTGTATGATAAGCTAAGTGGCTTAAACGATCGGTCGCCTTCGGTGCAAGGGCGATCGGGCCGTGCCGACAGGGGTATCCCCTCCCTCGCCTTGCTTCCTTAGCGCTCGGGCGAAGGGATAAACGACGATCGCCCCTCTCGCCTCAAGCCATTGCCTTATCTTGAGTTAAGATACACGTAATCCGTTTTTTAATGGCCGATCGCCTTACTCAGGCGAGGCGATCGTAAACAAAAACTTCTATTTAAAACCAACACACTCAAGCCGATTGCTCCCTCCTCTCCTCAGCCATCTCCCCTCCCAACCCACCGCGCGCGCTCTGCCCCAGGGAGTCGAGGTCGAGCTGAAATTGACTGAAATGGACTGACAGTGACCGACAACTCTACCCGTGGGAAAGGCAAACCACCGAACTCATTACAATCACCTTTATTGATACTCAAACGAACGAATCTCAACGTAAATTCAGGAGGAAATTGATTTGTCGAAATCCTATCGAGTTGCTATTTTGGGCGCAACGGGAGCCGTCGGAACCGAGTTAATCGAACTGCTCGACCGTCGGAACTTTCCCCTAGCCGAATTAAAATTATTGGCTTCTCCCCGTTCTGCCGGAAAAACCCTGCCGTTTAAAGGGGAGCAGCTAGAAGTCGAAGCCGTCTCCGAGGAAGCCTTTAAAGGAATCGATCTCGTCTTGGCTTCGGCGGGAGGCTCCACCTCCAAAGCCTGGGCGGCGAAAGCGGTAGCAGCCGGAGCCGTCGTCATCGATAATTCCAGCGCCTTTCGCATGGATCCGACGGTGCCGCTCGTCGTGCCGGAAGTCAATCCCAAAGCTGCCGCCGACCACCGAGGCATCATTGCCAATCCCAACTGTACGACGATTTTAATGGCAGTGGCGGTATGGCCTTTGCACCAAGTCCAACCCGTGCGACGGATCGTCGCGGCGACCTACCAATCGGCGAGTGGGGCGGGGGCACGGGCGATGGAAGAAGTCAAAGCCCAAGCCCGAGCCATTTTAGCCGGGGAAACCCCGACCGCCGAGGCATTCCCCTATCCCCTGGCCTTTAATTTATTCCCGCATAACTCCGCCCTCGACGAGCGCGGCTACTGCGAGGAAGAAATGAAAATGGTCAACGAAACGCGCAAAATCTTCGACGCTCCCGAGATGCAAATCTCGGCGACCTGCGTCCGCGTTCCGGTGTTGCGCGCTCATTCGGAAAGCCTCAACTTGGAATTTAGCGAGCCGTTCGACCCCGACCGAGCCCGAGATATTCTCGCGCGATCGCCCGGAGTTAGATTGGTCGAAGATTGGCAAGCGAACTATTTCCCGATGCCGATGGAAGCGACGGGACGCGATGAAGTCCTCGTCGGACGCATCCGCAAAGATCTGTCCCATCCCTGCGGTTTAGAACTGTGGTTGAGTGGCGACCAAATTCGCAAGGGAGCGGCGTTAAATGCCGTGCAGATTGCCGAGTTGTTAGTCAAAGAAAATTGGCTGCAGCCCGCGACGGCTGCAGTGTCGAGCTGAAAACCGGAAACGACCGCTCGGCGCGGATCCCAATGGGGTTGGCCGACGGCGAGACAGCCGCCCGCACGGTGGCGAGTCACCCCGCGAGGACGCCGAAAACACAGATCGGCCTTCTCCGGCGGCGATCGCTCGCCGCGACAGGCGTGTGCGATCGCGCCCTCATTAACGGTCGTTACGCCCCCTCGGGGCCGCCAGTCTTTCCCCAAACCGGGAATACTTTAACCAGAAAGAGTTTAGATTAGGAGAGTGTGGTGAATTTCGGACGAGTTCTCACCGCCATGATTACGCCGTTTAAAGAAGACGGCAGTGTCAATTACGAAGTCAGCGAAAAACTAGCCGCCCATTTGGCCGATCGCGGTACCGATACGATCGTCGTGTGCGGCACCACCGGCGAATCGCCAACCCTGACCTGGAGCGAAGAATACGAACTGTTCCAAGTCGTCAAAAAAGCCGTCGGCGACAAAGCTAAAGTGATGGCAGGCACCGGATCCAATTCCACCCGCGAGGCGATCGAAGCGACCACCCAGGCCGCCAAATTGGGCCTCGACGGTTCCCTGCAAGTTGTTCCCTACTACAACAAGCCGCCCCAAGAAGGACTCTATCGGCATTTTCAGGCGATCGCCCAAAGCTGTCCCGACCTGCCGATAATGCTCTACAACATCCCCGGTCGCACCGGGGTCAACCTCGAAAGCGAAACCGTGGCCCGCTTGGCGGAAATTCCCAATATCGTCGCCGTCAAAGAAGCCAGTGGCAGTGTCGATCGCGCCAGCGAGATCCGGCGACTCACCCCGCCCGAGTTTTGCATTTATTCCGGCGACGATTCCATGACCCTCCCCTTACTCTCCATCGGCGGATCGGGGGTCGTCAGCATCGCGTCCCATCTCGTCGGCGATCGGTTGCAACAAATGATTCGCGCCTTTGAAAACGGCCAAACTCAAGAGGCGATCGCCATTCATTTAAAACTCTTTGGACTCTTTAAAGCTCTCTTTGCAACCACCAATCCCATCCCCTTAAAAGCCGCACTGCACCTGCAAGGATGGCCCGTCGGCTCTCCCCGCTTGCCCTTGTGCGAAGCCTCCGAGAGTGTCATCGCCACCCTCAAACCCGTTCTCGAAGACCTCGATCTGCTCTAGGCGATCGCCCAACTGCACTCAACTGCACTCAACTGCACTCAACTGCACTATTTTCAAGCGTTATCGGTCAGTTGTCATCGGTCGGGGCGTCCCGTCGCCGTCTGTGCCGGGTTCCCTCACTCGTGGGAACTGACCCTCGGTTGAATTCTAATCCTTGACAAGCTATCTATCTAAAAGCAAACTCATGAGTAAAAACGGATCCTCACCTGCCCTCAAAATCATTCCTCTAGGCGGGTTGCATGAAATTGGTAAAAATACCTGCGTCTTTGAAATCAACGACGAAATTCTCCTGTTAGATGCAGGTCTGGCCTTCCCCACCGACGAAATGCACGGGGTCAATATCGTCCTGCCAGATATGACCTACCTGCGGGAAAACCGCCACAAAATTAAGGGGATGATCGTCACCCACGGACACGAAGATCACATCGGCGGGATCCCGTTCCACCTCAAACAATTTGACATCCCCGTCATTTACGGCCCTCGCTTCGCCATGAGCTTGCTCCAAGGCAAACTAGAAGAAGCCGGGGTCAGCGATCGCACCGAACTGCGTAGCGTTCTTCCCCGCGAAATCGTCCGCGTCGGCAAATCCTTTCTGATCGAATTCATCCGCAACACCCATTCGATCGTCGATAGCTTCACCGTCGCCTTACATACCCCCGTCGGCGTCGTCATTCACACTGGAGACTTCAAAATCGACCATACCCCCGTCGATGGCGAAACCTACGACCTGCAAAAGCTCGCCGAACACGGCGAAAAAGGCGTCCTGTGCCTGATCGCCGACTCCACCAATTCCGAAGTTCCTGGCTTTACCCCTTCGGAACGGTCGGTGTATCCCAACTTGGATCGTATTTTTTCCGAAGCCCCCGGTCGCCTCTTAGTGACGACCTTCGCCTCTTCCGTCCACCGCCTCAATATTCTCCTGCAACTGGCGAAAAAACACGATCGCACCGTCTCCGTCGTCGGTCGGTCCATGCTCAACGCGATCGCCCACGCGCGCAACTTGGGCTACATTCAGTGCGAAGATAACTTATTCCAACCCCTCCACGCCATCCGCCAGCTTCCCGACGAGAAAGTGCTGATCCTGACTACGGGATCCCAAGGCGAACCGATGGCCGCCCTCAGCCGCATTGCCAACGGCGAACACCGTAAAATTAAAATCCGTTCCGGAGATACGGTGGTCTTCTCCGCCAACCCGATTCCCGGCAATACGATCGCCGTGGTCAACACGATCGACAAGTTGATGAAACAAGGCGCCAATGTCATTTACGGTCGCCATCAAGGGATCCATGTCTCCGGTCACGGCTGTCAAGAAGATCAGAAACTGATGATCGCCTTGACCCGTCCCAAGTTCTTCTTACCCGTCCACGGCGAACACCGCATGTTGGTCAAGCATTCCCAAACCGCTCAAAGTATGGGAATCCCGGCGGAAAATATGGTGATTATCGATAACGGGGATGTCGTTTCCCTCAGCCAAGATAGTATTGGTGTCGTCGATCGCGTGCCGTCCGGTATAGAATTGGTCGATTCTTCGCGCACGGGGGTAGTTAAAGATGACGTTCTCAAAGAACGCCAACGCCTCGCCGAAGATGGCGTCGTCACGATCGCCACGGCGATCGGCTGGAATGGCAAACTGGAAATGGAACCGTCCCTTCACTTGCGCGGCGTCGTCTCCACCATCGAACCCAATTTGCTGCAAAAATGGGTGGCGGAAACTTTAGAAGATACCCTCAGCGATCGCTGGTCGAATTTCGCCCAAACCAACGATGACGGTCAAGTTGATGTCGATTGGTCCGGTCTCAAAAATCATTTGGAACGGGAATTGCAACGGATGTTACGCCGCGAATTGCGTCAACAACCTTTATTGGTGTTCTTGATGCAAACTCCAAAGCAACCTCCGGTGAAATCAAACTCCCCAAAAACCGGACGCCGTCGCACGCGATCGACGGCTAAAGTCGCTTCTTAATCGCGCCGGGGTACGGCATCGATCTGTACCCCCATCCCGTCGCCCCGTTTGCCGTTCACTTCCTAAGTCGGTGCTGTCGGTCGTCCCGATCGGTGCGATCGCAGTCAATCCACCGCGATCGCCCCTTGATTATGTCCAAAAATCTCACCGATACGAATTCTTTAATTTCTTTATCTTCGACCCAGCTCTTCGAGCAAGTCAGCGAGCGCGAGATCTATGCTTGGGCTCGCTGTCACTTGCAATCGTTGGAGTTAAAACACTGGCTCGGTGAAGAAGAAATCCCTCTACCGGAATTTCCCGGTTTGTATTTTATCGATTGTATCGTCTACGATTGCGAAGGTAAATCTCAAGAAAATTTAGCCTATATCGGCGTCGCCAATACGAGCATCCGCCAGCGCTGGAAGTCCCATCACCAACTCCCTTTATTTACTCGCCTTCAATCCATGGGAGTTGAGGTGATTATTCGCAGTTTTCCCGTTTTACCCGGGACGATTCCCACGGAAATGTTGCAACAGTGGGAACGGGGATTAATTGAAAAATTACACCCGATTTTTAATGACGATTTGGTCTGAAAAGTTAATGTTTTTTAACAAAAATCGCCGTCTAAAAAGGGACTCGACCGATTGACGGCGCGACGGTTTTGTGATATGTTTTATATTATAATGGGAATCTGCGCAAATTTTTTAAAAGTTTCAATACCCCCACTATAATATAAGCATATCACAAAAATGCTCTCCACGGAGCAAAATTCTCCTCTTTTTTAGCGCGCCATCAAGAGAGCGCCGTAGAACCGAGCGAACCGCCGAGAGTCAATTCAGATTTAAGAAAATCGATAAAATGGCGAGCCGTGCGACCCGATCGCCCATTGCGACGAGTCGCCCACTGGAGAGCTTGAAAGACCAGGGCTTCATCATCGATCGCGAGTTGTTCGCGAGCGGCCAAATGGCGAACGATCTCCAGATACGCTTGCTGGTCCGCAGGCTCGAAAGTCAGGGTCAAGCCGAAGCGATCGCTAAACGAAAGCTTTTCCTGAACCGTATCCCAGGCGTGAACTTCATCCGCCGCACTGGGTCGCGGGCGTTCCTCGAACAACTCGCGCACGAGATGACGGCGGTTGGAAGTCGCGTAGACCACCACATTCGGGGGACGGGCGGTAATTGTGCCTTCGAGAACGACCTTAAGCGCCTTAAAAGCATCGTCATCCTCTTCAAACGAGAGGTCGTCCACGAAAATGACAAACTTTTGGGGAAGATCGCGCAACTGTTCCACGATCGCGGGTAAATCCGTCAACTCCGACTTAGCCACTTGAATCAAGCGCAAGCCGCGATCGGCGTATGCATTCGCCAACGCCTTGACCAGAGAAGATTTCCCCGTCCCGCGACTGCCGTAGAGTAACACATTTAACGCGGGCAATCCGGCGAGCAGAAACTCGGTATTCTTGAGTAACAATTCCCGAGGACGTTCGTAACCGACCAATTCCGAGAGAGTGACCGGATCCGGGTGGGAGATGCCCGCCAAAGCGCCTGCGTGCCAAGTGAAGGCGCGATATCGACCAAATAGACCCGTTCCCGAGTGACGGTAAAAAGCGGCAAGCTCGGGCAGCAGTTGACGCCACGAAGGCGCCTGTTGAAATTGGCGGATCGGGGAGGGCGCGATCGCCGGATCCGGAGCATCCGCATCGGAGATCTCGGAAAAAGCGGGAAGGGTAGAGAGTCCGGAAATTTCGCGAACCCAGTGACTGAGACGATCGCCCGTACAGGAAGCCAAGTGCTGCAAAACATCCAAATCGTATTTCACCGCCTCCACTAACGACGGCGAGAGGCGATCGAGATCCACCTGTTGCACCTGACGGCTGAAGGGGTTGTCATCGGCCAAAATTTGGGCGATTAAAAAATCCGACCAACTCTGACGGCGATCGGCCAACAGCTCGAACCATTGACCGTAGGCGTGCAGACAAGAAATCGCCGACCGATTGCCCGTTCCTTCCCCCGAATGGCGGGTATTCGCGAAGCGACTCCAAAGGAGGAGTGCCTCGAGCAACTCGACAAAGGCGCGACCTTCTTTCCCGGCGAGTACCGAACGGTAAACCAACAAAGAAGCCGCTTCGACGGCGAGCGATTGAATAGTAGCGCTTGTGGGAGAATCCATCATCCGACCTCATCTCGGCGGGGCGATCGCCGGGTCACTCCAAAAGAAGATCGCCCCCCGGTTACTTTTTCTTACGACTGGGTTTGAGAGCCTTTTTGACCAAATCCGGAATTTCCGAGGGACTCTGAGCCACGGGGATATTCGCCGCCTTAAACGCCGCAATTTTACTTTGAGCCGTATCCGGATCGGCGCCGACGGGGCTGACCTGGTGAGTGCGACCGACACTGAGTTGAGCCGCCATAATATCCCCCGCGTGACCGAGTCGTTTACCTTTGGGCGCGTGACGACCTGCCACGTAGGCGATCGTCGGTTTGTCGATCGCCTCGGCAATATAGTGCGCCGCCGTTTCTTCGCTGCTGCCGCCAATTTCGCCGACCAGGACGATCGCCTCCGTCGCCTCATCCTCGTCTAAAATTTGCAACCACTGGGCGAACGACGAACCGACAATCGCGTCGCTGCCGATCCCGATGGCGATCGACTGGCCTAACTTCGCCTGGGTCAACTGCCAAGCGATTTCGTAAGTCAGCGTCCCACTGCGACTGAGCAATCCCACCGAACCGGGGGTGTAAAAATCACTTTTGTGGGTTCCGAGTAAGATTTTCCCGGGGACGATAATCCCGGGAGTATTCGGACCGACGATTAAGGTTTCCGTCGCTTCCGCTTGGCGGACCAAGTGAACCATATCCAGGGGGGGCATTCCCTCGGTGACGATAATAATTTGGCGAATGCCCGCCGCCATCGCTTCCAGGGCCGCATCGAGTACGTCGTAAGGCGGTACGAAAATCACACTCGTATCGATCGCGCCGAGGTGGCCAACCGCTTGCTCTACCATGTCGAAGATCTCGATTTCTTCGACCTGTTCGCCGCCGCGACCGGGACTGATTCCGGCAATGACATTGGTGCCGTAGTTTTTCATCAAAGCCGCGTAAGTGGCGCCAATCGGTTCGGTAATTCCTTGAATGAGAACTTTGCTTTCCGGTGTAAAATTCATGGCCGCTCCTAATAGTGGCGATTATTGACGCTATCGGGGTTGTCGCGATCGGGTTTAACCTTTGCGAGCTGCCGAGACCACCTGTTCCACGGCCCGGTCTAAGTTTTCGACGAGGGAAACCTCGACTTCATCTAAAATTTGCTTGGCGCGATCGAACTGCGTCCCCATGAGGCGGACGGTTAATTTAGGTAGGCGAATCGTACTCGTCGCCGTGGTATTTTGGCGAGAAATGCGTTTGAGGTAATTGGCGATCGCCTCGGCCACGAGATCGCAGGTGCCAATCCCCCCGAGTAAGTTAACTAAAACCGCTTTGACTGTTTTATCTTGACAGACTAACGCCAAGCCTTTTTCGACGCGAGCGGCAATTTGTTCGGGAGTCGCTTCCGAACGGGACTCGCCTCCTAAATTCAAGAAATTGGCAGGTTTGCCCCCGGCTTCGCAAACTAAATCGAGGGTCGCCATCGTCAACCCGGCTCCATTACACAAAATGCCGATGTTACCGTCGAGGGGAATTAAATTTAAATCTTCCCAAGGCGGGGAAGTGTCGCGATCCTCCTTTGGAGTCGCTTCGCGAACGCTGGCTCCCCCGGTGGGTAAGCTTCTCGAAGAGGTGCCATTTTCCGGCGTCCGACAGGAACTGTAAATCAAGCGAGCCAGATCGCGATGGCGACTCAAGGCGCGATCGTTGGCGGTTACTTTGCCGTCGAGGGCCATCACCTCCCCGGTGGGACTGATTCCGAGGGGGTTGATTTCGACTAAATCCAAATCTTTCTCGACAAAGAGATAGTACATTTTCTCGACGATCTCGCTGACGGACTGAATGAGCGGTCCGGAACAACCCATTTTGAGGGTGAGGCGGCGGGCGTAAAAGGGCGAGAATTCGCGATCGACCACGACTTGCTGCATGTCTTCCATCGCCGATTCCGTACTCGTCCCACCTTGACGGGAACCTAAGAGGACGGGACGGCGCGCCTCGCGGTCTAAAACTACGGCGAGATAAAGTTCGCGGTCGGTGTTGTATTTGGCTTCAGCGAGCAAGACTTCCGGGTATTCGCCTGTAATTGGCAGGTGAAAGATACTGTGAGCGGCGGCGACGGCGTCGATGGTGTTGGCGACGAACTTGATCCCGCCTACTCTACCGCGTCCCCCGGCACGGACTTGGGACTTGAGTACGACCGGATAGGGAATTTTTAAACCTTTGAGGTCTTGGGGGCGATCGATTCTCTGTCCGGGCAATACGGGAATGCCGATTTCACGAAATAATTCCTTAGCTTGGTACTCCAGTAAGTCCATAGGTGTGGGGAACGTTGAGTTTGACTAATCAGTTGAGGACGACGGCGAGCTCGAAGACTCCGAGGGAGTGGCTGGGGGAGCTGCCGGGCGATCGCCTCTGACGGTTGAGTTCCCGTCTGCGATCGCCCGCTCGAATCGAGAGGCCATCCCAGGGGGAAACAGCCTAAGTTTAATCATCTTAACTTTTTGAGGGGTTTGGGGAAAAATAAGTCCCCCTCAACAATTTTCAATTGAGCGTTGGGATAGATCGACTCCTCAAACCTGGTAAAATCCTACTACCTGAGCGGGTTCAAAAGAGCGAAAACCAAGCTAGCTCCATACAAGTTTTTTGTACAACCTGTGCTTTTTATAAATCTTAGGAACGAGGATAGCGCCGACCCCCGAGCTGTGAAAACCCGTAAGTTCCCGTAGCGGCGATCTATTGGGTTGTTGCCCGAGCTGCATTCTTTGAATCAGGCTGGGTCGTTCACTATAGTACGAGATTGCGCAGCAATTCTCAATTTGGCGGAAAGGGAGTGCAACACTTAATCTACTCAAAGCTATGCACCTTGAATCTGTATAGCATCACCAACAATGGTGAAGGCAGATGAGCTACAAAGCTCGTAGCATAATGTTACGAGCGCCGTTCCAATCTCGACGAGCAGAGTATCCGTAATTCTGGCATTGGAACTTTTTATTACCACCTAATTTTTCGTGAAGGTGACCGCATTCCGGGCAAGTCTTGGCACTATACAGCAGTTTTCGCGGTTATGGGGTACATTTGAATCGCCCTCAATTCGCCCTTAGACAACGCTCAGAGGGACTTCTTACTCATTACTCATTACTCATTACTTAACAGCGCAAAGCGCTGTATCCTCAGCGTAAGCACTTCGTTATTTTTCCCTGGGGGAACTTCAGCCGTTAGAATCATGGAGAAAGAAAATATAACAAAAATAGCGACGCATATCCCCCACCTCGGAACAGGTGGGGGTTAAGGAGCGGCGGGGTGTCAATCGTCATAGCCCTGATTCTCAATGTACCGTTTCAGTGCGATCGCCGATCTTGTAGGGTGCGTTCCCCACCTCAGCTCCTATTATCCCACCGATAAATTTTGGAAACGCACCATTCTTAATAAATTCTTGAAACGGGCGATCGCAGTCTAACGCCCATGCACACCGACCGACGAAAGTGGCTCGGTATCGATCCTCCCCAAGCCAGAAGTGAGGCAAACCCGATCGCCGCGATCGTCTGCCTCCCCATCAACCCCAGAGCCAACTTGAAGGACTGTTCGCGGGAACGTCAGGGCTGTCACCAAACAGGGGAACAGTACCCCAGCTAGATAAACCCCCGTGAGAATTTGCACCGGAACAGGCTGACTGTATTGGGTTGCTGCAAATAGCAGTAGCCCGTCTTTGCGTACTGATGCCAAATGACAGGTGATGGGGCTTCAGGTGGTACGCGAAATAGTCCCATATTGACAATTAGCCTAGGATTATTTAGTATGATGATTGAGTCATACCAATTTGTAGCAGAAAATTTGCAACCATGAGTAAGAAAGTCAGCATAACCTTGGATGACGAAATACTAGAGTTTGTAGATCGGTTAGCAAGCAATCGTAGCAGCTTTATAAATAATATTCTCTGGCAAGAAAAGAGGAGAATTTTCATGAAGGAGCTAGAAGATGCTTACAAAGATCAGGCTAATGACCCAGAGTTGCAACAAGAAATTTCTGCATGGGACGTTACAGTGGGCGATGGTTTAAATGCCTAACGGACACTTAACCTACAAGCGAGGGGAGATATGGTGGGTCGATCTACACCCTGTTCTTGGCCATGAGACTGATAAAAAGCGACCTTGTCTGATTTTGCAAAATGATATTGGCAACCAAAATGGGGCAACGACAATAGTTGCTCCATTGTTGCCTGGAGCAAGGACTTATCCGTTTGTTGTGAATGTTACACCGACTGCTAAGAATGGATTAGATAAAGATCGACACATCAACTTAAGTCAAATGAGAGCTGTGGATGCCCAGAGAATTAAAAATAAACAGGGTGATTTAGAGGAGAGTTACTGGGAAAAAATTGAGGAAGCGGTATGTATTGAGCTTGGTTTTAGTTTAGCATTTAGGTCTTTGTAGCTTGCCTAACAAGCGGCTGCACGCGGAACGGGTTGTTAAACTATCGTTTTTAAAACTGAGTGCCGTCCTGAGAACCACAAGTCTGTTGAAAGGTCTCAAAGTCGATAGGGGCGATAGATGAAATCCATCGCCCAGTTCACACACGAAACTATCACCAAAACCACCCTCCTCAAGCCAGAAGTGAGGCGAACCCGATCGCCGCGATCTCCTGCCGCACCATCAACCCCAGAGCCAACTTGAACAACTGTTCGCGGGATCGTCAGGGCTGTCACCAGACAGGGGAGCAGTACCCCAGCTAAATAAACCCCCGTGAGAATTTGCACCGGAACAGGCTGACTGTATTGGGTAACATCCTGTCGTTGCTGTTCCACAACCTCCTCGACTTGCGCGACCATCTCCCGACTCGTCAGACTTTTTTCGATGACTTGCGGGCTTTGAGCAAAACCGCCGCGCATCCTACGAATGAACGCGAAGCGTCATTCGCGCTTTTAGCGGCGGACCGAGTTGGCGCGGGTCATCCTGATTCTCGATGTACTTCAGGAGAGTTTCGATATTGGCCCGTCCGACCGTCGTCATCAGTCCGTAGGCCCGGTTCCAGAAATAAGGCTTCCAGTAGAAGGGGCGTAGCTGCTGCGCAAACTCCTGGCGCATTTTTCGGGCTGATACCGACTTCAATTTTTTCACTCGCCAGAAGTGAGACTTTACCTGGCGGCAACGGTGGATGAGTACCGGGCTTACTGCAAAGCTCTAAGCTATGTGGTCATTGGACACTGGCCGGAACTGGTTGCAGCAAAAAGCTTCTGTGCGGCAGTAGAAAAGCTCATTCATCGCACCAGCAAGAATCGAGATCCGAAGTATCTCTATTTTGGCAAGCGGTTCTACAAATTCCGATCCTACCTACGTCGTGCTGCTATCAAGTTTGTAGAAGGACAGGTCTCTTCCTATCTGACTCGATACCGAGAATGGCAGTCAGGAGTTCGGAAGCGTCGGGATGCTAAGCCACCTGTCTTTAACGTAGATGCTGAATGCTATCGGGCCCTCTACAAAGGACAGTTGGTGAAGTTCGATGCTCACCTGCTGGTGGCCTGGATTAAGGTTTGGAATGGCTCTGATTGGGTCTGGGCAGAAGTCCCGATTGTCAGCAAACGGCATCGGCATCTAATCGGCTCAATCAAGTCTCCCTACCTAGTACAGCCTGGCAGAAATCAACCAAGTATTCAGGAGATCAAAGGCTTACCAGTATAGTTCCACTTGAACGGCTTAGCCATAGTGCGATTGAAGTAGTAGATCAACTCGATAATTTTCTGCTTGAGATGGGCGGGACTGGTAAAGCTAGAGCGTCGGAGTAGCTTACGAACCAAGATGCTGAACCAAAGCTCAATTTGATTGAGCCACGAGCAATGCTTAGGCGTGAAGTGGACGACCAGTCGATGATTGGGTACGCTCAAAAAAGCCGCGCGAGTGGCCATTGAGCGCAAAATGCCCGAGCGCCCTTTTACACCTAAGTCAATGGCTTGAGATTCGAGTTGGGCGGCGAGCCGAACCAGGGAGGCGGACTGATGGGTGTTGAGACAGTCCATCACCAGATGAACTTTAGGAGCCTGGGGGCATTGAGCCAATAATTGTCGGATATGGGCTTCAAAATCGGCCTCGGTGCGGGTGGGGCCGACCGTAGCCAGGTCAACTTCTCCCGTAGCCACATTGAAGGAGGCAATGAGAGTTTGGGTGCCATGGCGGATATATTCAAACTCGACTTGGGTACAGCGCCCCGGTTTCATGGGGATGTCGGGCATCCTCCTTTCGAGTGCTTGAATTCCCGTCATTTCATCCACGCTAAAGGTTAACTCCCCTTGTTCGGCTCGAGCTATGGCTTGTTTGTAGAGCTGGCAAATCTCTTGGATTTTCTCGGGCAAGTCTGGGTCGGGGGGGGTGGAGCCAATAGTGGCTCTGGTGGGGTTTGAGTTCGGCTTCCTCTAGCAGTCGTCCCACATGACGCGGACTGATGCTCTCGACAATTCCTTGCTTGACCAACTCGTCGGCGAGTTCTGGAGCTGTCCAATGGCTAATCGGTCGCCCGTACTGTTCGGGGGGCGCACAAGCCAGTGCATAGAGTTGAGTGATTTGTTCGAGGGTAAACGTCGGCGGCGTCCCCGGACGCGGGGCATCCTGTAGTCGCTCTTCAACGCAGCTTTCCCCTTGACTCATTTCCAGCCAACGGAAGCGAGCGCGCCGACTCATCTCTTTGCTAATCCCTAGCTCTCGCGCAATTTCCCCATGTCCTTTGCCTTGGTCAGCTTGCAAAATGATCTTCCCCCGTAAAGCCATCTGCTGTGAACTCTTCCGACGCCTAAGCAATTTTTCTAATTCACTGCGCTCGGCTTCGCTCAAGCTAATGGGGGAGGCAGCTAGTCTAGGCATTGCAGAGAAATCCTTTTCGCGCTCTCTTTTACATAGTAAGCTCATTTCTGCCAGGCTGTACTAGAGCCCTTCGATGACACCAACTCATTTATCAAATAGAGAATTGCTGGAGATTGCGGGGGAATCACGCGGCGATCGAGGATTCTTGCGGACTTTGCTAAACTAATCGGATTGCCGGGTTCTCGCACGCACCGCGTCCGCCAGAGGATCCGGATCGAGCGTTCAACCGATCGATGGGGAAATGGGCCAATGATTCAAACCCGTACACGTCAGGAAACCTTAAAGCCAGAGAATTTAAAGCAGGAAAACTTAAAAGTTATTGCCCGGTTGTTGCAAGAACGCCTGCATTTAGAACTGCCCCAGCGCTTACCCGTGCGAATTCAATGTGCGCTTCACCACGGACAACTGCTGGTGCTCGCGGAACATCGGCCCGGGGTACGCGCCCAAGTTGGCGAAACCTTTGAAGCCCTGACCCAGGCGATCGCCGCCTTGATTCCCGATCTGGCCGAAGATCTCAAACTCTACTTGAGAGTCGCCGGGCACGAGCGCCCTTATGCCTTTGAAGCCTTGCGGTCCACCTCGGGGAAACCCGCCGCCGAGACGACTCCGGACGAGGATACTTCTTTGCACTCGCCCGGGGAAGACCCGTTGGCAGACAGATCCGATGAAAGCGAAGACGAAGAAAGCGCGATCGCCCTCGCCGTCAGCGCCTTTCCACCGAATCCGTTCGACGAACTCGCCCTCGACCCTCAAGATGCCGAGCAGATCGCGGTCCGACCGCAACAAAAACGGGCGAGAAAGCCCGCGCCGCCGTGGCTGGTGCCGTTGTCCGCCTCGATCGTCACGGCCCTCGTGGCGGGGGGCAGTGCCTTTTACGCCCTCAGTCGGCCCTGCGCGATCGGACGATGCGAACTCATCGATCGCGCCGAACAGTTGAGCCAAGGATCCGCCGCCGAACTGCAGGCGGTCGAGTACAAACACCAATTACTCGACATTCACGAAAAACTCGACAAAGCGACGACGATGCTCGAACGGATTCCTTCGTGGTCCGGGGCGAGCGATCGCGCCGCGACCTTGATTAGAAGCAACCGCGTCCAACTCGACGGCATTACCGAAGTCGTCGCCGCCCTCGATCGCGGCTTGGCGACTGCCGAAAGCGCCAAAAATCCGCCGCATTCCGTCGAGATCTGGCAGGACGTAGCCGCCGGGTGGGACGAGGCGATCGCCCAACTCGAAGCAGTTTCTCCGGACAGTCCGGTGTACCCGTTTGCCCGGGAAAAATTGCAAGAATATCGCCAAAACCGCACGGCGATCGATCGCCGCATCGACAACGAACGACAAGCTCAAGCGCAACTTCAATCGGCGCAATCGGCGGGTCAAGTGATTAAAGCCCGTCAAGGGGTCGCCCAGACGACGGGAAGTTGGGAACGGATTATCGCCAGTTGGGATGAGGCGATCGCCCAATTGGAACGGATTCCCGACGGCACCACGGCGGTTCGACAAGCCCGCCAATTGATTGCCGCCTACCAAACCGAAGCGACCCGCGCCCGCGATCGCCTCTACGAAGAACAACTCGCCCAAAACGCCTACGATCGCGCCGTTCTCGAAGTCGATCGCGCCGAAGGCTTCCAACAGCAAAATCAATGGACCCTCGCCGTGGAAGCCTGGACGAATGCCAGCACTTACCTCGAACAAATTCCCCTGGGAACCTACCCTTACGCCAAAGCAGCCAAATTAGGCAAAACGGTCAAACCCGCCCTCGCCGAAGCTCGGGAAATCCTCGACCGGGCGATCGCCCGCCAAGACGCCGATGCGGCCCTCAAGAAAACCTGCTCGGGGTCGGTGGAAGTTTGCGCTTACAGCGTCTCCGATCGCGTCTTGCGCGTCCAATTGCAGCCCGATTACCTCAGTGAAGTTCGCAAAACCGCCACCACTGCCGATCGCACGGGCAATCCTAAAGTCCGAGCCGACCTAACCGAACACGTGCAAACCCTGCAAAACGCCTTAGAAACCATTAGCGACAATACCCAAATTCCTTTAGAACTCTACGATCCTTACGGCGCCCTCCTCGGACGCCATACCCCGCGCTAAACCAACTCAAACCGTCTAAAAAGTGCCTAAAACTGTTGCAACTGGGCCTCGTCGTTGAAAAATTTCCCGGCAATTCCCCGGGTCACTAACAACGCCGTCAGCAGGTTGACACAAGCCAGCATGAACATAATCAAAATCTGATAAGCTGCCGCATTGAGCGGCTTGACGCCACTGAGCAACTGTCCGGTAATAATCCCGGGTAAAGTCACGATTCCCACGACCATCATCGCGTTGAGGGTCGGAATCAGTCCGGCCCGGATCGCTTCGCGACGATAGGAGGCGATCGCCTGTTGGGGGGTCGCTCCCAAAGATAAATGGGTTTCGATTTCAATTTGGGTATTGTTGAGTGTCGTCGCCAGTCGTTCTCCGGCGATCGCCGCCGCATTGGTCGCATTGCCCAAAACAATCCCAGTCAGGGGAATAATATAGTGAGGATCGCTCCAGGCTTGCGGCTCGCGCAAGACGACCAGATTGACATAGGTCATCGTCAGCGCACTACTGAAACAAATCGACCCCCACACCATCGGCAAGACGTTGGGGAGTTTATTGCCGATCCGATTTTTGGCAACAATCGAGGCGATCGTCAACATGACCGCCAACACTGCCAAAATTGCCCAGGGATTTTTCCACTCGAACACCGCCTCTAAAAAAGTACCGACGACGAGCAACTGAACCACCGTCCGCGCCGCCGCTAAAGCGAGTTGTCCTTGCAAACCCAATTGCTGCCAAATTGACAGGGCGATCGCCACGGCAATCAAGCCTACAGATAATCCTAAATCGAGCAGATCGAGTTCGATGCGTTCCATAGAGGGGAAGGTTAGAAGGGACTAGGGAGGAGGCAATCTTGTCAGAGGGAACAGGGGAAAAGCAGGGAAAAGAAACATTCCCAAGCCTGTGCTGCGCTCAAGCCTGTGGTGCGCTCAAGTTGAGCGCGTCCTCGAATACGATGGGGCAATTTCGCGAGACAATCGAAACAGGCAGTCACGCTGGATGGGAGTGAGGAATGAGTAAAATACCCCCGATCGACTTAGCACGAGAATACCAAACGATCCGCCACGAGATCGAAGCCGCCGTCGGAGATGTTTTAGTCTCCGGACAGTATATCGGCGGTCCACAAGTGGCAGAGTTTGAGGCAGAATTTGGGACTTACGTGGGAACGTCCGAATGCGTGGCGTGCAATTCCGGGACGGATGCCCTTTATTTGGCCTTGAGGGCCCTCGACGTCGGCCCGGGGGATGAAGTGATTACCTCCCCGTTTACCTTTTTCGCTACGGCGGAAACGATTTCGTTAACTGGGGCCACTCCCGTGTTTGTGGATATTGACGAAACGTTTAATCTCGACGCGCAACAAGTGGAGGCGGCGATTTCTGAGAAAACGCGGGCGATCGTTCCGGTGCATCTATTCGGTCAACCTGCGGATATGACCCGGTTGGGGGCGATCGCCGCATCCCATCAGTTAGCCATTGTCGAGGACTGCGCCCAAGCGACGGGGGCGCGCTGGCAGGGTCGGCCCGTGGGCAGTCTCGGAACGGTGGGCTGTTTTAGTTTCTTTCCGACCAAAAACTTAGGGGCCTTTGGCGATGGCGGTGCGGTGACGACGAACGATCCGGCGATCGCCCGGCGCATTCGGCGCTTAAAAGACCACGGAGCCAGTGCGCGCTACTATCACGAAGAATTGGGGGCTAACAGTCGTTTAGACGCCTTGCAAGCGGCAATTTTACGGGTGAAATTACGCTATCTCGACGGTTGGAATGCCCGACGACAGGCGATCGCCACCACTTACAGCCAATGCCTTGCGGCGGTGGACGCGATCGCGGTTCCTTCGGTGCGCGCCGGGGCGATCTCGGTCTGGAATCAGTACACCATCCGAGTTCCCCAGTCCCGACCGTCCCAAAATACCGACAACGGGGGAGCGATTTCGACGCGCGATCGCCTCCAAGGCTCCCTGCAAGAATCGGGGATTGCCACGAGCATTTATTACCCCTTTCCCTTACACCTACAACCCGTTTATCGGCATTTAGGGTATCGAAGCGGCCAACTGCCTCTCGTCGAGCGTATCTGCACGGAAGTCCTATCCCTGCCGATGTTTCCGGAACTCTCCCATCCCGAACAAGATCGAATTATCACTGTAGTGAAAGACGCGCTCTCTCAACTGGGCGACCCTCAAACCCTGCCCTCGTGACGTTCTCCCGACGCTGACCTATGCGCTTCGCGCAGGCTTCGCCAACGGTACAGCGCGGGCTTCACCGGATCGCTCCAGCGACTACCTGCTTCGTTCGGTCTTGTCTAGGCAATGCCCCCGACAGAACCCGTCCACAGGCGATTTCATCAGCCGTGAGACCCACGACTGAGAGGCCACGATTGCGAATAACTTGAGCGCTGGCAACATCTCTGGGCTTGATGGAACCGCATTCACCGCAATGGTGAATGCGGTCTTTTAGTTCCTTGCGGACTTGAGCCCCACACTCAGGGCATTCCTGGCTGGTGCCTCTAGGATTGACCTTGCTGTAGTAGACACCACGCTTCCAGCACACCCACGGCAGCACAATGTTGACGAACTGACCCAAGCCAGCATCAACCATCTGTTGGCCAAGGAAGCCCTTAGCGAGTGTCCTGAAGTCCAAGTCTTCAACAAATATTATCCCGGCTCGATCGCAGAGATGATGAGCCAGCTTAAACTGCCAGTCCAGACGGTAATTCGCAATATTTTCGTGAACTCGACCGATCCGCTCGATTAACTTGAGCCAGTTTTTCGACCCCTTCTGCTTCCCTTTTAGCCTACGTTGCAGCGATTTCAGCTTGCGGTGCAGCTTATTGAAGAAACGAGGACGAGAAACCTGCTCGCCATCAGAGGTGGATAGAAAATACTCCAGACCCACATCCAGCCCCAGGGCATGACCTTCTGGCGGGATGTCGGGTACATCAACGTCAGCTTTTAGAATCAGCATGGCGTACCAGCCTGAATGTTTCCGCACGACCCGAACAGCTTTTAGAGCAAAGCCCTCTGGGATGGGGCGATGCAAGTTGATAGGCACCTGGCCGATTTTTGGCAGCTTAATGCTGTTGCCATCAATCGCCTCACCTTTGATCTGCGGAAACAGAAATGACCGCATCCGACCAAATTTCTTGAACCGAGGAAACCCAGTTCGCTTTTGGTGGAATGCGACGAAAGCAGCATCAACCCTCCCCATGACATCCTGAAGCACCTGAGAATGAACCGCTTTGAGTTCAGGATTGGTTTTCTTAGCTTCAGTTAACGCCTTTTTCTGACGGTAGTAATTGGGATAGGGGGTGTCGGCTGGAATGATGTACTCCTTCTGGAGAGTGCAAGCATTGACCGAGCACTTCCGACTGTCGATCCAGTCCTTGCGCTCTCCGACCGCATAGTTGTAGACCTGGCGGCAAGTCTCCAGCCAATTCAGCATCTGGAGTTCTTGTTCGAGATCTGGGTAAATCCGGTATGAGTAGGTCAATACAAGCATGTAGGTATTATAACTTAGGAGAAACAGCAATGTTCCCTAGAAAATCGCGAAAGAGTATGGCGACTGCGTTCCACTCCATCGCCTCGGCTTTCATCCCGATACTCACGCTTCGCGTAGAGTGCGGGGCTTCCCGCCGATTAAGCTAAAGGTCGCCGGGGGGTTGTCGATCGTGTATAGTTTTATCTCATTGAGTTAAGAAAATGATACAATCAAAGACAGAAGAACCCCAATAATAATTGCAAATTAAATCCACTCCTACAATTTAGAGGCGAAAAAAGGCGTGAGTTCTCATCCACTTGCTCGACTCCGACGCTACGATCCCGAAGCGATCGCGAGCTATTACCGCTATCGTCCCTGGAAAGTCATTTGGCGAACCCTCGTTGCCTTCTGGTATTTTGCCAGTTTTGTTTTAGGCTTGAAATGGGATGAATGGCGCGATCGCGTCGAGAACAACAAGGGCAAACGGGCCAGACAACTGCGAGACATCCTCACCCATCTCGGACCGACCTTTATCAAAGTCGGACAAGCCCTTTCCACCCGACCGGATCTCGTTCGCAAAGACTTCTTAGAAGAACTGGTCAAACTTCAAGATAAACTCCCTCCCTTCGATACCCCTCTGGCGCGATCGATTATCGAACGGGAACTCGATCGCCAGATCGAAGACATCTATGCCGAATTCTCCGAAAACCCCGTAGCCGCAGCCAGTTTGGGACAAGTTTATAAAGCCCGACTCCACGGCGGCGAAACGGTGGCGGTCAAAGTCCAACGCCCCAACCTCAAACCCACCCTCGCCCTCGACCTCTATATTTTACGCTTGGCGGCCCGGTTACTGCGGCCCTGGCTGCCCCTCAATTTAGGTCACGATCTCGCCACGATCGTAGACGAATTCGGGATCAAACTGTTTGAAGAGATCGACTATCTCAACGAAGCGCGCAACGCCGAAAAATTTGCCGCTAACTTTAGCGAAAACCCCCAAGTCAAAGTCCCGCAAATCTATTGGCGCTATACCAGCAGCCGCGTTTTGACCCTCGAATGGATCGACGGGTTCAAACTGACAGGAATGCAAGAAATCGAAGACGCGGGCATCGATCGCAACGCCGTCATCGAAATTGGCGTCACCAGTGGCTTGCAACAGCTCCTAGAATTCGGTTTTTTCCATGCGGATCCACACCCGGGTAACCTATTCGCCACCCGGGATGGCAGTATGGCCTACATCGATTTCGGCATGATGGACCAACTCGACGAGCAGACGAAAGAAAACCTCGTCGATGCGGTGGTTCATTTAATCAATAAAGACTATCTGGATCTGGCGCAAGATTTTGTCAAATTGGGTTTTTTAACCCCAGAAACCGACATTTGGCCGATCGTTCCGGCTTTAGAAGAAGTGTTGGGGGATATTGTCGGTCAAAGCGTCCGGGAGTTTAATTTTAAAACCGTCACCGATCGCTTCTCCGAATTGATGTACGATTACCCGTTTCGGGTTCCGGCTAAATTTGCCTTAATCATTCGTTCCGTGGTCACCCAAGAAGGGCTGGCCCTGAGCATCGATCCGGAGTTCAAAATTGTCGATATTGCCTATCCTTACGTGGCGCGGCGCTTACTGCAAGGGGAATCGCCGCAACTGCGACGGCGCTTGTTAGAAGTGCTGTTTAAAAACGGTAAATTCCAATGGCATCGCCTGGAAAACATGATCGCGATCGCCCGTTCCGACGGCAACTTCGACTTGTTACCCACCGCCGGACTCGGCTTGCAATATTTACTCTCGGAAGAAGGGGCCTTCTTGCGGCGCCAACTGTTACTGGCCCTGACCGAAGACGATCGCCTGCATACCGAAGAAGTTCAAAGCTTGTGGAACTTAGTGAAAGACGACCTCAAACCCGCACGCTTGTTCGATGCGGCCCTCGGAGCGATCGCCCACTTGTCCGGGGAAAGTGCGGCAGCTTTACTGCCTTCGGTGGCGACCCTGGCGGCGTTTAAGAGCGAATCTTAGCTCGGAGATCGCCCCCCGACGGCCATAACGCGCTACACTGCTCGATCGTCGAACCCCGACGGTTTGACCGTAACCGTTAAACCTAAAACTCAAGCTAAAACAAGGAGTCTTCGTGTCTATTTTTCCCGAACCGCCCTACTTTCTCCTCCTCGCCAGTCTGCTGGCGGGAATCGCTTCCGGGGTGGCGTTCAAAGCTGCTCTGGAACAGTTTGTCAGACAGTGGTCGCGCGATCGCTCTAATTTAACTCTTTCGCGAGACAAAGGCTGGGAACTGCAACTGCCGTTTTTAGGAATGGCGGGGGGAATTTGCGTCTTCCTCGCCTCGGGGTTGCAAATTTTTGGTTTTCCGACCAATTTCTCCTATATTGCTTCTTTACCGCTCACGGTTCTCACCGCTTGGTTGGTTTGGTGGCAACTCGGCAAGTTGTTAGTGGAACTCGAACGCGGCGGATCTAAAGCCCTCGACCTCGACGGTTTCGTGTAGGAAAAAGGGGAGAGAACGGCGGGCGCGATCGCGGTCGAGGGCTCGCCGAGTCGCCCGCCTGCCGCGATCTGCCGCTTCAGTCGAGCCAATTAATATCGTTTTTCGCCAACGGATCCGGCAGCACCTTGTCCGACGGCCCCGGGCGCCGGGGAATCAGGGCGATCGCCCCTTGCGAGGGACCGGGCGATCGGTCTTTCACCTCGTCGAGTTCGTGCTTTAACTGTTCGTTTTCTTCAGCTAAATGCAGGGCGTCCGCTTTCGTTTGTTCTAAATCTCGATTCAGTCTTTCCGCGTGTTTTAAATCGGCTTTGAGTTGCTTGACTAACTCTTTTTGTTCCGCAAGATCGCTTTTGAGCTTGTCCCGTTCTTTTTCTAATTTAGAATAACTTTTCTCGGCAGTTTTAAGGTCGCCTTGCAGCTTTTGAATTAAGTTTTCTTGTTCTTCTAACCCAGCTTTTAATTCGCTTTCGGCTTGTTGCCAGCCTTCGCGAGCTAGGCGATCGCCTTGTTGTAAACTCTCTTCTAACTCTTGGGCGCGCTGTTGTTCGTCTTTTAGTTTGCCTTCGAGATCGGCGATCGCGCGATCGTAAACTTTTTCATTTTCCAGAGCTTCTTGTAACGCCGTCTTCAACTCGGTGACGGCAGCTTTCAAGGCTTCGGGATGGTCGCCGATCGCTTCAACCGACGCCGTCGCCTCCGAGGAAGCTTCCGTCTCTCCGGATTGCGGCGATCGCCCGGCTTCTTCTCGAATTAAATCGGTCAAACGCTTCTTAGCCATCAATTCCTCCAGTCTCGCTGTAATTCATTGGCTACCCGGCGGTAATCCGCCTCCGCTTCTTTGGCATTTTTGCCCCGCCACCGACCGATGGGCAATCCTTCGAGGGCCGCTCGTTCGTGAGCTTTATACGATCGCACGAACGCATGACACGCGGGAATTCCCAACTCCAATAACGTATTCTGCGCTTCCAGTGCTTCCTTGAGACTGCGCGAATCGACGCGGGTCAACAAAACCCGATGGGCCACCCCGACAGGCATGACAGCTTCGCGAACCGTATCGATCAGCGCCGCTAAATCCATCGGCGCCGGAGGGGTCGGCAACAGTAAATAATCGGCACAAGCGACGACGGCGGCTAACGCTTCCGAACGTAATGCGGGGGGGGTATCTACTAAAATCAGATCGTAGCCTTCAACCTGGCGCAAGCGCCCCAAGAGCTTCGGATCGCTTTCTTGAGCGATATCGAAGTCCAAATCGCGATCGCCGCGCTGCACCCACCAGGTCGCGGATCCTTGAGGGTCGGAATCGACCAGTAACACCCTATACTTAGGGGCTAAAGCCGCCGCGAGGTTGACGGCGGTGGTAGTTTTGCCGACGCCGCCTTTACCGTTGGCGATCGCAACCACTCTCGACGGGTGTTGTTGGCGACGGGCAGAGGGTTGGGCGGGAGATGTTCTGGGCAAGGCTACGAATCCTTCAATGCATGGGAGGCGATCGCTTTCAATATACCGCTTTATCGGGGCGTTTCCCCGGTGGATCTGGCAAGCGATCGTCTCGGCGCCTGCGTTTTCAAATCTAAACCCATTCACCGAAGATGACGCGATCGCGACCTCCGTTCGTTTCCGCCCAAGACCACCCCCTCGGCGTCCGCCGGGATTGGATCTGGCGGGGCTATCAAATCCGCTATACCTACATCCGATCGCGCCGACGGCGATCGCACAGCCTGCCGATCCTGCTGCTGCACGGGTTCGGTTCGGCCCTGGGTCAGTGGCGCGCCAACTTGCATCCCTTAAGCGAAGATCACACCGTCTACGCCCTCGACTTCCTCGGGTTCGGCGCTTCCGAAAAAGCCTCGACCCATTACCGAGTCGGACTGTGGGCCGATTTAGTTTACGATTTTTGGCACAACTTCATCGGACGCGAGGCGATCGTCGTCGGTCACTCCCTCGGATCCTTAGTCGCCTTAACCGCCGTCGCCACCTATCCCGAAATGGCGCGAGGGCTGGCCCTGCTGACCTTACCCGACCCGCAACCGCGCCAACCCCCGGCGTGGGCGCGCGCCTTAGAACGCTTTTTCTCGTCGCCGATCTTGCTGTGGCCCTTGTTTCAACTGGTCCGCCAGCCCGGATTTTTACGCAAAGTTTTGCGAAGTCTCTACACCCGGGACGAATTGGTCGATCGCGAATTGGTCGAGTTATTTGCAGCCCCAGCGCGCGATCGCGGCGCCTTGGAAGTCTTTTACCGCCTGTCTTTATCGCGCAACGATCCGGACTACAGCCCCGACGTGGCGGAATTACTCTCGCCCTTAACTTTGCCGATCTTGTTAATTTGGGGAGAATCCGATCGGGTGATTCCTTTCGCGGGAGCCAGTCGGATCGTACCGTTAAACCCCCGGATAAAATTAGTGTCGGTTCCCGACACCGGACACGTCCTTTACGACGAACGACCCGAAGCGGTCAACGACGCTATTTTAGGCTGGATTGACGGAGAAATGCGATCGGCGCGTTCTCAATAAAAACGGGCAATCCGCCGTTAGCCCAGGGACGCCGTAGGCGTTAGGGGTCGCTAAGGGCAACGCGCTGCCGTCGGACGCCAATTTTCGGGACAATTGCGTTAAAAGGTGTTGCGTTCGCGCCGTCAACCGAGACAATCGCGCGGATCTCGGCTATCAATAGATCTATGTTCCCCGCTCTAAGTTCCGTCGTCCGATCGCCGGAACCCCGGCGGCGAAGCGCGATTCTCCTGGGGAGACCCTGCGCGAACGCATCTACTCCATTCGTCCCGGCGAGCCAGTCGATCTCGCGGCAACCTCAGAAAAAGCCGCGCGTCCTCTGGGATTGTCCTGCGGGTTAAAATGTTTAAATTTCTACCTAAAGTTTCTTAAACTCACTCACTTTTTATGCTATGATAGAGATTTGAGTAATTTTAGAAAGATTGAAGCCGCAAAAATCGCGGATTTCACCATCTCCATTGTTTTCTGCTAGTCTTTATGGTAATTGAAGTTAGCCGAACAAAAAGATTGTTTAGGAGTTAAAAAAAGTCAGTGAAAGGCTTTAAGACCAAGCTAGACTTAAATAACCGACAACGAACGCTGATGGCGAAACATGCAGGAGTCGCTCGACACGCTTGGAATTGGGGACTGGCTACCTGTAAGAAAATATTAGAAACCGGAGGTAAACTCCCGAGTGCCATAGACTTACACAAAAGATTAGTCGCCGAGGTAAAAAGTCGGAATCCTTGGTACTATGAAGTCTCCAAATGTAGCCCTCAAGAAGCGTTGCGTCACCTCAATAAAGCGTTTAAGCGAGTTGGGCAAGTCAAAGGAACAGGTTTCCCCAAGTTTAAAAAAAAGAATGTCAAAGATAGTTTTTACCTGGAAGGAAGCATTAAAATTTCCGGTGATTGGGTAAAGCTACCTCGGATCGGTTGGGTAAAAAGCCACGAACAGTTACCGCCAGTCTATCCCAAAAACGTCACCATAAGTAAACGAGCAGGGGACTGGTATATTGCCTTCAAAATTGATTTTGAACCATCCCCCCAACCCCCCTTTGAAAGGGGGGCGAAGGGGGATAGGGAGCGGATTGGGGTAGATGTAGGAATTAAAAGGCCACCCTGAGCGATGGTAAAATCTATCCCAATCCGAAAGCTTATCGTCAGGCCAAGAAAAAACTGGCCAAACTCCAGAAAGAACTAAGCCGCCGTCAAAAAGGAGGTAAAAACCGAGAAAAAACTAAAGTCAAATTAGCTAAGGCCCACCGACGCATCGCGGATATTAGAGCCGACCATTTACACAAGTTAACAACTTACTTAGCCAAGAACCACGGCGAAGTAAAAATTGAAGACTTAAATGTGTCAGGGATGCTCAAAAATCACAAGCTGGCTGGTGCGATTGCGGATGGTGGGTTTTATGAGTTCCGTCGTCAACTTGAGTATAAATGCGAGTGGTATGGGAGCAAATTAACATTGATTGACCCGTGGTATCCCAGTTCGCAGATCTGTTCTAACTGCGGACACCAACAAAAAATGCCACTGGACCGAAGACAGTATGATTGTCCGAACTGTCACGCCTCCATAGATCGTGACTTAAATGCGGCAATTAATCTAGAAAACGCGGAGAGCTCAGCCGTGTAAGCAAGCGTGATGGAAAGGTCTTGGAAGATCCAAGCTAGGAACTAAACATCAAATGATTAAGTTTGAGTAAGTTTTAGAGAGCGGTTAGAGTAAACTACCTTTGAACTCGACTGAACTTGACCGCAGCCGAAGGGCAGCGCGATCGCGATCGCCGGGCCAACCGATCGACACCCAACGCAACACCCCTCTAAATTGGGGAGCAGGTCGAACCCAGCGCGTTTCCATCCATCAAACGAAAAACCTCATTTAAAATCTAAAATCGGGCTTGAGGAGTACCTAGGAGGAGTCAAGAGAATGATCGGCTACAGCACCACAGCGCAACCGTCGATGCTCAATCTGGCGAGGGAGGGAAATTTTCGGGCGATCGCCTATTTAATCAACAGTTATTTAGCTCCTCAAGGCATTTACGCCCGGGTTCAGCCCGTCAATGGCGGCTGTCTGCCCATTCGCTTGGAATTTCAAACCCTCCCCGACCGCCAGGATCTGTACGTGCAACTGCGCGAAAGCCTGATTAAATTTATTTGCCATCACATCTGGCGGCTCAACTCCGAGGCGATCGACGGGGTTCGGATCGTGGCCACCTGGGCCAATCCCTTAGCCCGAGAACAGCCCAATATTTTATGGAATCAATCGATTCGGATCGTCACCCCCGCCAACCAGCAACGACGGCTTAAATATCTCAAATACTTGCAAGCCGGAGTGAAAAAAGCCGCCGAATGGTTGAATTTCAAGCTGTTGCGGGTCTGCTTGCTCGCCGGAGGGGTAGCGGTGGCGTCCTTCGCGATCGGGTTTGCCCTCAGTTACGCCGACCTCCGCCACAAAGCCTTAGACCACTCTTCCTCCTCCGGCGATCGAGCCGCGAACGAATCCGGGCGACCGATGACGGTAAGCGCCGCGTTAGAAACGATTCCGGTCACCCGACACGATGCGGTACTCGACCCGACCGATCCGACGGTGACCCTGATGTTTGGCGGCGACGTGACTCTCAGCGACGGGTTTGAAGATCTGATCGGGAACGATTATGCTTGGGGCTTCGACCAAATGCCGGAATACCGCGATGCGGATGTGGCGATGGTTAATTTAGAAGGAACGCTGACGAAAGCGGACACGATCCGCCCGAAAGCGTTCAATTTTAAAAGCGATCCGGCAATGGTGGAAGTACTCGAACACGGCGGCGTCGATCTGGTCAATTTGGCGAACAACCACGCGATGGACTACAACGGGCCGGGATTGCAAGAAACCCTAGAGACCTTGGCGGGGGCGGGCATTCACGCGGTCGGTGCGGGGATGAACCTGACCGAAGCCCGACGACCGAAGATCGTGGAAGTGAAGGGTCAGCGTATTGCTTATTTCGGCTACTATACGGGAGATTTTCACGCGGCAGTGGGGGAAACGCCGGGGACGAATCGGGGGTTGAAGGAACGGATTGCGGAAGATCTGCAGGCGGTTCGCGATGAGGTGGAATGGATTGTGGTGAATTTCCATTGGGGGGTGGAGTTGGCGAATTATCCGGATGTCTGGCAAACTCAGCTCGCCCGTTACACGATCGATCGAGGGGCCGACGCGATCGTCGGACACCATCCCCACGTGTTGCAAGGGGCGGAGATTTACAAGGATCGTCCGATCGCCTATTCGTTAGGGAATTTTATTTTTGGGGGCAATGCGCGCAGCGATTACGATACGGCAGTATTGAAGATTGCCCTGCGCGAGGGTCAAATGAAGGTGGAATTTCTGCCCGTGGAGGTTCAGAAGTACCAACCGCGCGTCGTCACCGGGGAACGCAGCGATCGCATTCTCCAACAGATCGAAATGCTCTCCGGGAGTTTCGAGCAACCGATGGTTTCGCCGATGATTCTCGAAGGGCGCCACGGCACTACGACGGCGGCGGCGAGTCCGGTGCAGGAGTCGGCAGCACCGAAGTCAGAAGAGGAGGTCGCGGGCGAAGCCCCGGGCGATCGCACAGCGTCTTTGGAGGAAAATCCCCCGTCGGAAGCCGGACGAGCCGAGGGGGAAAGCTTCGACGTGTCGCCGTTTACGGCGGCAAGCGAGGCTGAGGAACTGACGGCGGCGGGCGATCGCCCCTCCGACCGGGAAGCCGCAGAAGCCTCCGGGCGCGGCTCTCAAGCCGGGTTGGTCGTCGCTACGGCTTTGGCGGTGGGCGCCCTCGGCGTGACCACCACTGCGATTCGGCAGAAAAAAATCGAACCGTCTGCTTTCGCGAAAACCAACGGCAGAAGTTAGTAGCATTACCGGACGCAAGGGCTACGGTCTACGGGTTAGGGACATACCGAACGAGGACAAAGGACAAAAAGTGTTTGCGATCGCAGTTGAACAACAACAGTACAAAACCTACATTCTCTCCGACCAAGCCACCCCGTCTCGGCTTGAAGTCGTTCCCGAACGCGGCGGGATAATTACGCGCTGGCAATATTGCGGTCACGACCTGCTCTATTTAGATACCGGACGTTTTGCCAATCCCAACCTCAGCGTTCGCGGCGGTATTCCCATTTTGTTTCCCATCTGCGGCAACCTTCCCAACGATACCTATACCTATCGCGGTCGAGAATACCAACTCAAACAACACGGCTTCGCCCGCGATTTGCCCTGGCGGGTGAGCGATCGCAACACCCAGGAAGGGGTCAGCATTACCCTGATTCTCGAAAGTAACGACTTGACCCGCAGCCTCTACCCGTTTGACTTCGAGTTGGCCTTTACCTACACTCTCAAAGGCAACATCCTCGAAATCGACCAACGCTATACCAATCGCTCCGAGGAAACAATGCCCTTCGCCACGGGCCTGCATCCTTATTTTTGGACGGCGGACAAAAGCCAGCTCCAATTTAAAATTCCGGCGGTTCAATTCTACGACCAAACCACCCATCGCAAACATCCGTTTACCGGAACGTTCGATTTCGATCGCCCGGAAATCGATGCGGCGTTTACAAAAGTCACCGGACTGGCGGCGACGGTACGCGATCGCCAGCGCCAACTGCAAGTCAGAATGTTGTACAAAGCCAGTTACTCGAATTTGGTGTTTTGGACGATCGAGGGCAAAGAGTTTTACTGTCTCGAACCGTGGAGTTCCCCCCGCAATGCCCTCAATACAGGTCAGCACCTCATCCGTCTGGCCCCGGGAGACAAGTGGGAGACCCAAGTTCGCTTGAGTGTCGATTTTTTTTGAAAAAGGTATTGCGTTCTCAAAAAGCTCGTGCTAACCTAGCTAAGGTGCGTCGGAAACGAGAAACGCGCGGGTCGCTAACTCAACGGTAGAGTACTCGGCTTTTAACCGATTAGTTCCGGGTTCGAATCCCGGGCGACCCATTTACCACCGGAAGGTCAACATTTTTCCCCGCTCGCGGGCAATCTCGGAAAGATCTTCCGTTCTCCTTTAGGGAGTTGGAGGGATGACCTTCCATTGATTTTGCCGTTAGCAAACATCAAATCCATTCCAGATTGTCAATATTTGACGGACAAATTGAGTACCCTCGTCGATCGCCAAAGGCGATCGCGCGATGATTTTTAGTTCCCTCGTTTCGTCGATTTCTCAAGTGGAATAAACGACAACTCGCCGTTACGATCGCCCTCATGTACCCCAGTCGCGATCGTGCCGTCCGTCTAAATTTCGACAACCGATCGGCTATGGCGATCGCCCTCGAAACCGTAAAACCTTAAAATTTCTGCTTTGTAGAGATCGTTCGCCATCAAGCGAAATTTGTCGAAAATTTGGGGTCTAAAACCCCGTCGTCCTACGACGGCTTTCTAGTATAATCAAATGAAACCGAAAATCAGATGTGTAGTCGTGACATGCAAACTGACTGTTGTCAAAAGGCTAGTGTCACCAACTCTATAGGAGTTGCCCCACTACCTCAATGCCCTCTAAGAAAGAATACGGCATAGGTGGGAGATCGAAACAAGAATTGAGTAGGGTAAGGGCATACCCGAATTTACGCTTGGGGAGTAGTCCATCAGAGTGCTTGCTGTAAAAGGTGTAGTCGGACTAGACATGAAACTGTAAGACCGAGACTGGCATGGCTAGTGGAGGCAGGATTCAGCCCAAGAATCCTCGCGACTTTAGTCCGGGGACTGTCAGAGTGTCAACTTAAGATGGTCTGTAACGATTAAGATTGACTAAAAGCGAGTCTCTCGCAAAATACAAAATTAGGAGGAAAAATCTATGGCTCTCGTTCCAATGCGGCTTCTGCTCGATCACGCAGCAGAAAATGGTTATGGCATCCCCGCTTATAACGTCAACAACATGGAGCAGATCCTCGCGATCATGCGCGCGGCTGACGAAACCAACAGCCCCGTGATCCTGCAAGCGTCTCGCGGCGCTCGCTCCTACGCTGGCGAACACTTCCTGCGTCACTTGGTGCAAGCCGCAGTGGAAAGCTATCCCCACCTGCCGATCGCCTTACACCAAGACCACGGTAACGCTCCCTCCACCTGCTATTCCGCCATCCGTCACGGCTTCACCAGCGTGATGATGGACGGTTCTCTCGAAGCCGACGCCAAAACTCCCGCCAGCTTCGATTACAACGTTGCGGTGACCGCCGAAGTCGTTAAAGTCGCCCATGCCGTCGGCGCCAGTGTTGAAGGCGAACTCGGTTGCTTGGGTTCTCTCGAAACCGGAAAAGGTGATAAAGAAGACGGTCACGGGTTTGAAGGAACCCTCAGCAAAGAGCAGTTGTTAACCGACCCCGACGAAGCCGTTCAATTCGTAGAAGCGACTCAAGTCGATGCGCTCGCCGTCGCGATCGGAACCAGCCACGGCGCTTACAAATTCACCCGCAAACCGACGGGCGAAATCCTCGCCATCAGCCGGATCGAAGAAATTCACAACCGCCTGCCCAACACCCACTTGGTCATGCACGGTTCTTCCTCCGTGCCCCAAGATCTGCTCGAAATGATCAACCAGTACGGCGGTAGTATTCCCGAGACCTACGGCGTACCGATCGAAGAAATCCAAAAAGGCATCAAGAGCGGCGTTCGCAAAGTCAATATCGACACCGACAACCGCTTGGCGATCACGGCGGCGATTCGCGAAGCGGCGGCTAAAGATCCGTCGAACTTCGACCCCCGCCACTTCATGAAACCGTCGATGAAGTACATGCAAAAAGTGTGCGCCGAGCGTTACGAAGCCTTTGGCTGCTCGGGTAACGGCACCAAAGTCAAGCAAGTTGGCTTGGATGAGTTTGCTGCCAAATATGCGAAAGGCGAATTGACTGCGGTGACCAAAGAAACTGCCGCCGCCAAATAAGCGAATTGTAGTTCGACTGACGCGCACTGAGCGAATCGTCGAACTCGTCTCTAAAAGTGTTTTGACTTTGGGTAGCTTAACCGCTACCCGATTTTTTTTGGCGGGGTGACCGTGGATGCGATCGCCCCGAGCCGCGATCGGGTTTTAAAAAATTTACAAGTCTTTACTGAGATCGATTGACAAATGCGATCGCCCGGCTCCTTTATTGTCAGTAAAAATACATAATTGACAGGGGGCAGCTCCGCCTACAACCCGACCGTAATTCTACTCCAATCGCCCTTGAAAGGCGATCGCGTTCGAGTCACACCACAGCACGCCGAACGATACTGCATCATTACAACTGCACAAATCTATTTCTGTTTGAGGGCGATCGCGCCATGTCCGTAAAACTTCGTAATCCCCTTTCTTACCCTGTTAAAACTTAATCAATCTTACTCTCTAGATGAAGATTTCAAAAAGCTTTAGCTCGAACGTGGACAGCTTGCCGACAGGATTAATAGAGTAGATTAGAGGACTTCTATAAAACAGTAAGTACATTTTTCATCTTTAAGGAGGTGTTCGCCCAATTGCAACGCAATGTTTACATTTACCATTGACGAGTTCGCTGGCCCTGCACGCCAGCCAACACTATCTCAACGTGAAAGCTCGATCTCAATGGAGTGCAACCACAATGACACATTTGTTTGATGTTATCCAGCGTGCCGATAGGGTTGACTCAAAAAAATCATGTTCAGACCTCTAAAACAAGTCGCTCTAGCCTTTTCGGCACTTGGATGCTTTAGCATCTACACCGCAAGTGCCGCACCTGCCGCTTCTGCATTTACTTTTTTTGAAGACGGCAGCATCGGTATCGACCAGAGCGACCAATCAAAAAGCTTTACCGTCAATTTCGACGGAAATTGGGAAGGGCAGGATGTTGCGGGTCTGTCTTCGGAGGCTGTCTTTACGTTTCTCGGCTTTTCTAGCGTCGAGAACGACAGTAAGACAATTACGGAGGCCAGATTTGAAATTCTGCTCGACAATACCTCCAGTGACAGTCTTAATTCTCGCAGTTCCGCCTTGGGGTTTGACGTCACCGACTTTCTGGGAGAGTCTTTAGACTTGCTGTTTGCCAGCAGTTCCGGAAACTCTTCGCAAGGACGTAGAGGCGGGTCGAGTTCGGAAACTCCTTCTAATCTGGGGGTTACCCGATCGAGTGGGTTATTCAGTGAGGCTACAAGCGGATCGTTCCCCAATCAATTCGGTGCGGTTGACGTTTGTTTCACCGACGGGAATAAGTGTCAGGGGGCGGGAAATGGGGGCGTTTACCGGGATGACGAACCGGAGACTTTCGAGGCGACCCTCGCTTTGTCCGGTGAAGTCGAAAGTTTCGTGATGAGTAATTTCGGTATTCGCTATCAAAGTATTGATGGAGAAGATGGCGATCGCTCGTTCATCGGGGCGAGTGGAACCGGAACGGGAACGGTGATTCCACCCAGTTCGGACAATCCGAAAAAGGTTCCCGAACCGACAATGACCTTCGCTTTACTCTTATTAGGAGGCAATCTTCTGCGACAAAGTAGAAAAAGACAACCCGAACTTGTGGGGAAGAGTGGCTAGACCGAGCCCGTGCTGGAGAAAGATCGTGTTTCTTCTGGCATTGAGCTGTTAGCCCCCCACTCACGGGGGGTTTTTTGCGTGGGAGGGGAGTGCGATCGCAAAACCGCCGCCTTCGATGAGTTGAGAAGGGGCGGTTTTTGGGTGGAGATCGCCATCGGCGAGACAAGGGAGCGAAACAAGAAGGAGAAATGGACTCAAACTGAAAAGTGGCTAATCGGCGGTTTTCTCGGACAAGACGGCCCAGGGGGTCGGGGAAAGAGGAGAGCCGGGTTTGGCTTGGGAAAGGTGGAAAGCGAACAGTAGGGGAAATAAGCCGAATGCGAAAGCGGTGAGGACGCTGGTAAAGACGAGTAGCACGGGATTGGGTCGATCGCCCCGTTCGATCGAGACCGGGTTGGGGAGGGGTTCGCGATCGCGAGGATCCGCTAACAGATCGAGAGTGACTTGAGTTTTGCGAACTTTGACGAATTGATGTGCTTTAATTTCGCGCAGGGCGTCGAGAACTTCGCGATCGCCGTAGGGTTTCTCGCGATATTCGGCGGTCCAGGCTTGAAAATCTTGTAAATCCAGGGTTACCCTGCCGTCATGGTGAGGGCGCGATCGAATCCAATGATAGAGTAGGGCGGCACGGGGGCTGAGTTTCGTCTCTAACATGGCTGATTCTCCTCCGTTCGATCGATACGAGGACGCCGATCGCTCGCGGTCTTGCTCCTCCCAGGGGGCTAGCCCGACAATCCTCGATATTTCAGGATGATTGTAACACCAGTTACAATTCCCTCGTACTTTTTGTGCATATTGTCTTTAGCTTCGACCGCTCGATAAGATAGAAGATCGCAAAATCCCCCAGTCGTGCTTTGGGTTGCTTGCAGGAGCGATCGCGGCGACGGGGACAGTCGTGGGAACCGATGACGTGGCCAAACAAAGACTCGATACATTATTAGTCGAACTCAACTTATGTTCGTCGCGGCAATTGGCCCAGCGATCGATCCGGGCGGGAGAAGTGATGGTCGATCGCCAAATCGTAGACAAACCGGGGACGCCGATCGCCGCCGGAGCCAAAATCGAAGTCAAAGCCCGAGCGCGTTTCGTCTCGCGGGGGGGCGAAAAACTCGCCAAAGCCTTAGAATACTTTGCGATCGACGTCGGCGATCGCGTCTGTCTCGACGGGGGCATCTCCACGGGAGGGTTTACCGACTGCCTGCTGCAAGCGGGGGCGAAGTGCGTCTACGGGATCGACGTTGGTTACGGACAACTCGACTGGGGGCTGAGAACCGATCCTCGGGTCGTCGTCAAAGAACGAACCAACCTGCGCTACCTGACCCCCGCCGATCTCTACACAGACGGCGCCGAGCGCGCCGATTTTGGGGTAGCCGACCTCAACCACATCTCCTTAACCAAAGTCCTCAGCGCGCTGTGGGATTTGCTCGTAGCGCCCCGGGAGCTAGTTTTACTCGTCAAACCGCAGTTTGAAGTGGGGCGATCGCGCGTCGGAAAAAAAGGAGTCGTGCGCGATCCCGACGCCCAAGCCGACGCCATCTGTCAAGTCGCCGAAGCCGCGCGGGAATGGGGATGGCGCGATCGCGGACTCACCTGGTCGCCGATTACGGGAGCGGCGGGCAATATCGAATACTTGCTGTGGCTCAGTACCGAGGGGGACGCCCCCGCCCGCGATCGCGCCGCCGTCGGCGAGCTCACCGCCCAAGCCCACCGAGAACTGCAATAAGGCGATCGTGGCAATTCTGAGGGCGATCGGCGGACGGGGACACCACTCCACCGAGGCGATCGCCCCTTACCCCTGCGACTCTTGACCGAGAACCGTACAATAAAGTCTGGTTAACCTGGAATTCACACAGAAGGTAGAAGTATGGCATCCATCCGGGAGATACACAAACAACTTATTAAAAAAGAGCGTTCCGCCGTCGAAATTACCAAAGAAACCCTCGAACGGATCGAAGCTTTAGAACCCAAACTGCACAGTTTCCTCACCATCACCGCCGATGGAGCCTTGGCACAAGCTCGCCAGGTGGATGCCAAAATTGCTGCCGGAGAAGACATCGGACTGCTCGAAGGCATTCCGATCGCCGTCAAAGACAACCTCTGCACCGAAGGCATTCGCACCACTTGCGGCTCTAAAATCCTCGAAAACTACATTCCCCCTTACGAATCCACCGTCACCCAAAAACTGCGCGACGCCGGGGCCGTGGTCGTCGGCAAAACCAACCTCGACGAATTCGCGATGGGCAGTTCCACCGAAAACTCGGCCTTCGGACTGACCGCCAACCCTTGGGACCTCGATCGCGTGCCCGGAGGCTCCTCCGGAGGCTCCGCCGCCGCCGTCGCCGCCGAAGAATGCACCGTCGCCCTCGGTTCCGATACCGGGGGTTCCATTCGCCAACCCGCCTCCTTCTGTGGCGTCGTCGGGATGAAACCGACCTACGGACTCGTCTCCCGTTACGGCTTAGTCGCCTACGCCTCTTCCCTCGACCAAATCGGGCCGTTCGGTCGCACCGTCGAAGATGCGGCCACCTTACTCCAACATATCGCCGGATACGATCGCAAAGACGCCACCAGCTTAAATGTCTCGATTCCGGACTATCTCAAATCGGTCAAACCGAACTTAAAACCGAAAGGACAACGGCGGATCGGGATTATCAAAGAAACCTTTGGCGAAGGCTTAGATCCCCAAGTCGAACGGGCCGTGACCGCTTCGATGGAATTGCTGCAAGAATTGGGCGCCGAAATTCAAGTGGTTTCGTGTCCCCGTTTCCGCTACGGCTTGCCGACTTACTACATCCTGGCCCCGTCGGAAGCGTCGGCGAACTTGGCCAGATACGATGGGGTTAAATACGGATTTCGGGCGGAAAATGCCGAAAATCTCGGCGAGATGTACGCCAAAACCCGCGCCCAAGGCTTTGGGGCAGAGGTCAAACGCCGGATCGCGATCGGCACCTACGCCCTGTCTGCGGGTTATTACGACGCTTACTATCTCAAAGCGCAGAAAGTCCGCACCTTAATTAAAGAAGACTTCGATCGCGCCTTCGCGCAAGTGGACGTGTTGGTTTGTCCGACAGCCCCGACCACGGCAATTAAAGCGGGAGAAAAGACCGACGATCCTTTGAGCATGTACCTGTTAGACTTGATGACAATTCCGGTGAACCTGGCGGGACTGCCCGCGATTAGCTTGCCCTGCGGCTTCGACGATAAGGGTTTGCCGATCGGAATGCAGTTGATCGGTAATGTCTTGCGCGAAGATTTGTTGTTTGAAGTGGCGTATGCTTACGAACAAGCAACCGAGTGGCACTTACGCAAACCGACTCAAGTTTGAGGAACCTGTTTGCCCGAATGGGGATAACGAGACCCCGGGGGACGGGAGAGAGGGTTGAGGGAGTGTCTGTTGCGTGGGCGAACTGGACTCCCGCGTCCCGATTCTCGATCCCCGATCGCCGATCGCAAGGAGTGGGAGATGAAGAGTTTGGCTTGGCTGGCGAGTAGTTGGAAGTGGCCGATCGCGATCGCGCTGATGGGGGCGATCGCCTACGGTGGGATCTGTCTGTATTTGTTCGCCCGACAGAATCGCTTTATTTTCTTTCCGACGAGGGCAATCCATACCTCTCCCGCCGATTACGGTGTCGCTTACGAAGATATTTGGCTCGACATTCCGGATAACAGGAAAGGCGAACGGATTCACGGTTGGTGGCTGCCCCATCCCGAGGGAGAACGCCCGACGGGAGTGTTGCTGTATTTACACGGCAATGGGAGTAATGTCGGCGCCAATTTAGAAGCGGCTTTGCGCTTTCGTGAATTTGGGTTTTCGGTGTTGTTGGTGGACTATCGCGGTTACGGGCGATCGCAGGGGGATTTCCCCACGGAAACCAGCGTTTACCGCGACGCCGAACGGGCGTGGGATTACTTGACCCGGGAACGGGGGATCCAACCGGGAGAGATCTTTATTTACGGACATTCCCTCGGTGGGGCCGTGGCGATCGATTTAGCGGCCCGAAACCCCAATGCTGCCGGGGCGATCGTCGAAGCCAGCTTTACCTCGATGCGGGATATGGTCGATTATCAATATCCTTTCTTTCAAGTGTTCCCCGTCGATTTCCTACTCACCCACGAATTCGACTCCCTGAGCAAAGTTCGCACCCTGAACATGCCGATTTTGTTCGTTCACGGCGCCCGAGATGCGGTCGTCCCCGCCTCGATGAGTGCGCGACTGTACGATGCTGCCCCCGAACCCAAACGGCTGTTAATGATTCCCGAAGCCGATCACCACAACATCGGCGCGATCGCCCGAGAACGCTATTTTAAGGCGATGGAAGACTTAGTCGCCATCACGAATCCGTTAGAAGCCAAAAATCCCTAGGGCAGGTCTCTTTTAATTTTGCTCGGCAACAATTTTTCCCGTCCGAAAGTCTGTGGGGCGGGCAACACGAGCGCTACAATCCAATTTCAACTCCCGATTTCCTCAATGGAAAATCGAACGTCGAAAATCTAAAATTTGAACTCTAAAATCCCAACAAATCCTATGTCTTTTGTCGGACTTCACATCCATACCGATTACAGCTTACTCGACGGTGCCAGTCAAATTCCCCAAATGATCGATCGCGCCGTCGAATTGGGAATGCCCGCGATCGCCCTCACGGACCACGGCGTCATGTACGGGGCGATCGAACTGATTAAAACCTGCCGAACCAAAGGGATCAAACCCATTATCGGCAACGAAATGTATGTCATTAACGAACCCCTCAACACCACCAAACGTCCGCGCAAATATCATCAAGTCGTTCTCGCTAAAAATAGCCAAGGCTATAAAAACCTCGTCAAACTCACAAGTATTTCACATTTGGAAGGTGTCCACGGAAACGGTATTTTTGCTCGTCCTTGTATCAACAAAGAACTTCTCGAACAATATCACGAAGGATTGATCGTCACCAGTGCCTGTTTGGGGGGTGAAATTCCGCAAGCGATCTTACAAGGTAAACCCGAAGTCGCCCGTAAAGTCGCCCAATGGTACAAAGATTTATTCGGCGACGATTACTATTTAGAAATTCAAGATCACGGATCCCCCGAAGACCGGATTGTTAACGTCGAAATCGTTAAAATTGCGCGAGAACTCGATATTAAAATCGTCGCGACCAACGACTCCCATTTTATTTCTTGTAAAGACGTCGAAGCCCACGATGCTTTATTGTGCATTCAAACGGGCAAGCAAATTATCGAAGAAAAACGCATGAGATATTCGGGGACGGAATATCTCAAATCCGCCGAAGAAATGGCGAAATTATTTAGAGATCATTTACCCGACGATATCATCCAGGAGGCGATCGCCACTACCTTAGAAGTCGCCGATAAAGTCGAACCCTACAAAGATATTTTACGCGAACCGCGCAGCCCTAACTTTCCGATTCCAAACGGTTACACCGCCGAAACTTACGTCGAGGAACTTTCCTGGAAAGGATTAGAAGATCGTTTAAATATCAAAAGCCGCGAAGAAATTCCCCAAGAGTATCAAGAACGGCTGAAATACGAGCTAAAAATGCTCCAACAGATGGGATTTTCCATGTATTTTCTCGTCGTTTGGGACTATATTAAATTCGCGCGCGATCGTAACATTCCCGTCGGACCCGGTCGCGGTTCCGCCGCCGGGTCTCTCGTCGCTTATTGCTTGCAAATTACCAATATCGACCCCGTCCATCACGGCTTACTCTTCGAGCGATTTTTAAATCCCGAACGTAAATCCATGCCCGATATCGATACGGACTTTTGTATCAAACGCCGGGATGAAGTCATCGAATACGTCACCGAACGCTACGGAAAAGATCGAGTCGCGCAAATTATTACCTTCAACCGCATGACCTCCAAAGCGGTCTTGAAAGACGTAGCGCGGGTATTGGGAATCACCTACAAACAAGCCGATGAAATGGCCAAAATGATTCCCGTTTCGCGCGGAAAACCGACCAAACTCTCGGTGATGATTTCCGACGAAACCCCAGAACCTGCCTTTAAACAAGCATATGAAAACGACGAAATCGTGCGTCGTTGGGTCAACATGGCCATCCGCATCGAAGGAACGAATAAAACTTTTGGCGTTCACGCGGCGGGGGTCGTGATTTCAGCCGACCCCCTCGATGAAATTGTCCCGTTACAACGCAATAATGACGGGGCAGTGATCACCCAATATTCGATGGAAGATTTAGAATCCTTGGGTCTGCTAAAAATGGACTTTTTAGGATTAAAAAATTTAACCACCATTCAGCAAACTTTAGAGTATATTTACCAAACCAATAAAATTCAGATCGACCCCTACGATTTGCCCGCCCAAGAACGGAAAGCGCAAGCGGTTTTAAAGCGCAGCGAGGTTAAGAAATTACCGCAAGATGTCTATAAAACTTATCGCGTTCTCGAACGGGGAGATCTAGAAGGGATCTTTCAGTTAGAATCGTCGGGAATGCGCCAAGTAGTGCGCGATTTGAAACCGTCGAGTATTGAGGATATTTCCTCAATTTTGGCACTGTACCGACCCGGACCGTTAGACGCGGGTCTGATTCCCAAGTTTATCAATCGCAAACACGGGAAAGAAGAGATTCAATACGACCATCAAGCGTTAGAACCGATTTTAAATGAGACTTATGGGGTTCTCGTTTATCAAGAGCAGATCATGAAAATGGCTCAAGATTTAGCGGGATATTCTTTGGGTCAAGCGGACTTGCTGCGGCGCGCGATGGGGAAAAAGAAACTCTCGGAAATGCAGAAGCACCGCGAAACGTTTATCGACGGGGCGACGAAGAACGGAATTTCGCAAAAGATTGCGGAAAATTTATTCGAGCAAATGGTCAAATTTGCAGAATATTGTTTGACCTACGAGACGGAAATTCTCACTGTAGAATACGGACCGATACCGATTGGTAAAATTGTCGAAGAACGGATCGACTGTACGATTTATACAATCGATCGCAACGGATATATTTACACTCAGGCGATCGCCCAATGGCACGATCGCGGCACCCAGGAAGTGTACGAGTACGTGTTAGAAACAGGTGACATTATTCGCGCGACTCCCGACCATAAGTTTATGACTGAGGACGGTCAAATGCTGCCTATTGACGAGATTTTCGAGAAGAATCTCGGTTTGAAGCGGGTAGAGAACGCCAGTCAGTGGGATCTTCCTCTGGTGAGTTAATCGATTTAAAATAAAGCGATCGCTTTATAAGTGATAGCGCTTTTGCAGAGATTGAGGGTAGGGATACGGCAACGTCGTGTCCCTAAAGGTCGTGCATCTCCCTTGAGGGTGTACGAAAATCGTATAAACACGAAGAGTTAGAGGTTTCAAATGACCGTCAATCCCAACTCCATCCCGCCTAATCTCGAAGAATCACAGCAGTTGTTAACGGACTTACTCGAAGAAGTCACGCGACAGAGTGCCGATTTAGCTGGCGGTCAAGCGGAAGATCTCGCCAGAGGGAAAACCGCCGTTCGATGCCTCAAAGAAACGACAGTGACTTTTGGAGACCCGCGCAGTCGCTTAATTCCACTCACTGCAGAAGAATTTGAAGGTCAAGGAGTCGAGTTAAATTATCAAACTCGGCAATTAATGAATCAGTTTGATTTTTATTCTTTGGTATTGAGCGTCAATCCTCGACCTCAAGAGAATGTAATTATTGCTCGTTTAGAATGCAAAATTAACTTTCATTCCGAAGGGAACGAAGCGCCAATCGTCCACCGTCTTTGTCCGGATAGTCAGTGGCAATGGATTGTTAAATCGGGGGTTGAAATTAGCTTGGGTTTAGATGCGAATTTAGATATTCAAGCGGGGGTCGATGCTGCCGACCTTTCTAAGCTGGTTAATCTTCCTCAATACAATGAGTTTAAAGCGAATGTAGGAACGAAAGATCGACTCAAAGCATTTACGGTTTTAGAAGGGTTAAAGTATCAACTCGGCAAATTTGAATTGTTTGCTCAAGGGAAAGATTGTTCCGAATGCTTTTGGCGGATCGAGAAACCACAACTTTTAGGGCGATCGCAAATTGAATTTAATCTGATTCTCAAGGTTCCTAAAGGATGGGAGGCGATCGCCTTCACAGGTGAAGTTTGGATCGAACCCGATGTAGATTGGTGGAACCGCGAACTCGGCGATGCGATCGATGCACTTCCTGGGTATTTAAAAGATAAATTTGGAAGTGAAAGAACCATTGCGAGAAGCTTTGCCGTAGGTCAAAAAGAAGAGTGGGTCGGTCGGCATAAGATCGTCTTACCTCGTGGATAAATAGACCGAGGGGAAGGATACGGTATTGCCATGTCTCTACAGGTTAAAACTTAAAATAAAACAAAATGAAACTCAAAAATGAACTACCGATATCATCTTTGTATTCCGAATAAAGATTCGGTTCGAGTCCAATTTTGGAATCCGCAATTTCAAAGCCCGAATGAATCGAGTGGAACGTTGAATCGCGATCGCCTAAACGATCGCATTCAATCGATGCTGACGGATTCTTCGCAGTTAGTAGGAAATGCGATTCGGACAGTAGGGGAAGCTTTATTTGATTGTTTGTTTGACAGTCAATTAAGAGAGCATTTCTTAACTTATTATCAACAAGTCGTTCTAGATAAACAACAAACTTTAGAAATTATTCTGGCCATTAATGAAACAGCCTTGCCAGAACTAGTGGCTTATCCTTGGGAATTTATTTGTTTGCCCAAACGATATCAACAGGGTGAAATTCGATTTGCAACCGATCCGAAACTGAGCTTTTTTCGGACTCGATATAACCTTGAAGACAGCGATCGGCGATCGCTCAAAATCGAGCCAGAAAACCGCCTTAAAATTGCTTTGGTTGTTGCCAGACCGATCGCCGATTCTCAATTAAAAAATGTCGAATATCGACAAGTCGAAAGCCATTTAAATCATCTTGCCACGCAACACAAAGATATTGATTTTTTACCCGTCATCAATCCGGCGACCCCCCGAAAAGTTGCCGCCCAACTCAGAGACACTCAACCCGATATTTTTCATTTCATCGGTCACGGTCAATTGGGACAAATTGCCTGGGTCACGGAATCCGGCGAACCCGATTGGAAAACGGCAAGCTTTTTTAGTAACCTATTCAATCAGCATCGTCCTAAAATTGTTCTCTTGCAAGCTTGTGAAACAGCGCAAGAGTCGGAATTGGAGGCATTTAGTAGCGTCGCCGCTCATTTAATGCTGCAAGGAATTGCGATCGTGATTGCAATGCAGTATAAAATATCCAATCAGACCGCTAGCTGTTTTGTCGGGGATTTTTATGATGAAATCATCAAAGGTCATCCCGTTGATGTCGCCGTACAACAAGCTCGATTTAATCTGTCACTCGATAAGGGATACGAGCAGAAAGATTTTGCTACCCCTATCCTCTACATGAACAGTAGAGATGGTTATTTATTTTTACAAGCTGAGACCCCGGATGATGACATTATCTTCAAAGAAGACGAGTTACTGGATATTTTAGAGCAGATGATTCCCGTTCAATTTAAAAAATTATGCTTTAAACTTAAAGTTCCTAAAAATCTCCTCCCTTCCGAAGATAAAGACCAAACAAGTAAAGCGATTGCCTTACTTGAATGGGCAACTGCACCGGGTGGATGCGGGCTGGAAAATATAAACAATGCTGTCAATGAGTTGTTGAAATGAACCGCCGCAGAGAATACAACGAAGACGAGCTACTGGATATCTTAGAACAAATGATTCCAGCTCAATTTAAAAAGTTATGCTTTAAACTTAAAGTTCCTAAAAATCTCCTCCCTTCCGAAGATAAAGATCAAACAAGTAAAGCGATTGCCTTACTTGAGTGGGCAACTGCACCGGGGGGCTGTGGTTTGGAGAGTATTAACTCTGTTTTAGCAGCAATGAACCTATGTTTGTCAATACCAGACGATATTTATAAAAATCCTAATGATATTAATAAAATGGCCGAAACTAGGTTGTTAAATTTCGATCACAAACTTACTTTAAAAACCTTTGAAGACATATTAGAACAGCTAGAATATAGGGAAAATGCAGGAATTTTTATTTTAAAAGATTGCTGGAATCGAGGAGGTAAGTATTGTCATAAAAGGTTGATTCATTATTTATCAAAAAATACGGCGGAAGGTAAGTTTCATATTAAAAGAGTTGGTTATTTAGGGGGAGATATAAATTGTCAGAGCTTGTTATTGCAACTTGCCAATGAATTAAATATTAGGCAATATTGGGACAACTTAAATGAACAAGAAATTATAGCTGCGATCGCCGATCGTTTCTATCATCTAGTTCCCAAGCAAGACTCCGGCCATACTTATTTATTTCACATCAAAGGGTATGACTCTCTCTTGGAAAATGAGAGTTTCTGGGATTGGTTTATCAAAAAATTTTGGAATCATTTGATCGAGCGTATAACTCTGTTGGCGAGTCAACATCGATTACTCAAGGTTATTTTTTTATTTGAAGTTGAAATATATATTAAAATTACAGCAGATTATATATGTGAATCTTCCAAAAAGTTCGATCGCAGTAAAATAATTGAATTGCCTTTAGAACCATGCGAAATAAAAGAAATAGAGGATTGGTTGTACAAATTCTCCTGTTTACCGTCAGAGATTGTCGAACAATCCCTTTCAATTGTTCGTTCTACCGATAGAAGACCCGAGCGCGTTTACGATTTTTTTCGAGACAGATTAATCGAGTATTTACAAAACGCCTAGCCAAACCCTTAAAACACCTGCAATTTCCTCATGAGTCGAGTAACAGAGCGTTTTTATATCGATCCTAAATACCAGTTAGAAACCATCCCTAAAGAAATTGAAAATAATATCCCCCAAGAGCCAGAACCCTATTATTGCGATCCTCAATCGGGCTTAATTAAAGCCGTTAACCTGGCAATTTATTTGCGGCGACCTTTACTTTTAGAAGGGGAAGCAGGCTGCGGTAAAACGCGATTGGCGAGAGCAGTGGCCCACCAATTGAGATTGCCTTACTATCGCTGGGATGTTCGTTCTAACAGTAAAGCTCAGGACGGACTCTACACTTACGATGCTATTTTACGCTTGCACGACGTTCAAATTCAGCAATTCACTCGGCAATTCACTCCGCAATGCAGTCAACCTACAGCCGGGTCAAGCGATACATTGCAAACCAATCCCATCGAAGACGAACAACCCACCCAAAGACGCAATCCCAGCAATCCTAAAGATTATCGAACATTAGGAGCTTTAGGCAAAGCTTTTGATTTTAAAAGTTGCCCCTCAGTTGTTTTAATTGACGAGATTGATAAAGCGAGCATCGATTTTCCCAATGATTTATTAACGGTGTTGGATGAGCCGTGGAAATTCGAGATTCCCGAAACAGGAGAAGTAATTGAGGCGACAGAACATAACCGACCGATTGTGATAATTACCAGCAATCGCGAAAAAGGGAACCTTCCCGCTCCTTTTTTACGGCGTTGTATTTATTTTTATATTGAATTTCCAAAAGATCGACTGAAAGAAATTGTCCGAACTCACGACGACCAAGCAAATCAACAGAAGCAACTAGAGAGAACTACAGCCACCCATTCCAGGGAAGACGGGGAAATTATAGACCGCAGCATTGAATGTTTTCTCAAAATTCGGGAAGATGAAAGCCTGGTTAAAAAACCGGGAACCAGTGAATTTTTAGATTGGCTGGAAGCCTTGAGGAATTTTGACAACGAACTGGTCAATCCAGCAAAACAACTCACTAAATATTATCCGATTCCTCATCGGGAACTGCTATTCAAACATTCCGAAGATTGGCTGAAAGACTGGAAGGTTTCATAATATGGAGAGCTTCGATGGGAGACAAATCCTCGATGAAATATTTAAGCGGGTGCGAATCGATTTTAAGCTGGGGATTAGCGAATATTTAGCCGCCTTAAAAGCCCTCAACGGTGGATGGTGCAGCAATGAAGAAGACTGTAAAGAAACTCTGCAACTTTTATGGTGTCAGTCTCCCTCTCAACAAGAACAATTTTTAGGGATTTGGGATGTCGCTAAGGTCACTTTGGCAACCGCAGTGCGCCAAACCAGCGAAGAATTCAAACAGCCCTCTAAATCTCAACCGCCGCTCAAGTCACCCTCAACATTGGCTGAAATCAAAACAACTACCCCTCAAACCACCGAAGTCTGGGAAGTACCATCTACCCCTCGTTTTACGAGCCTACCTACTCGCGCTCCTTTTGTGGCTACGGATACAGAAACACCGACGGCCTTTCCGGCAGATTTCCCCTTATCTCGGCGGGCTATGGTTTATCATTGGCAATATGTCAATCGTCCGGTCAAAGATGGTTGTCAAGATATCCTCGATGTCGATGAAACCGTGAAAATCGTCGCCAGTCAGGGCTTTTTTCTCTCTCCAGTTTATACCCGCCAAGAAACGAATCACGCTCATTTGCTATTATTGGTAGACCGCAATGGGTCAATGACTCCTTTTCACTACGTGATGCGTGAATTAGTAGAAACAGCTAATGATGAAAGTAGCTTACAAAAGTTAGATGTTTATTATTTTCATAATGTTCCAGCGACGAGCATTTATCGAGACCCCTATTTAACAGAATCGATTTTGCTTTCTAACCTGCTCAAAACGTGCAACACTAATACCAGTGTCTTAATTGTTAGCGATGGGGGAGCGGCTCGGGGGTATCGCCGCTTCGAGAGATTTGAAGCAACCACTCGCTTTTTAGACCTTCTCCGGCAAAAAACGAACCAGGTGGCCTGGTTAAATCCCATGCCTCAACAACGCTGGTACAGAACTTCCGCCCAACTGATTGCCTATCGAGTGCCGATGTATCCAATGACTCCCCAAGGGATGAGTCGTGCTATCGATACGATTATGGGGAAAAAACTGTCTTAATTTTGGGATTAATTTTGGGATTAATTTTGGGATTAATTTTGGGATTAATTTTGGGAACGCATCATGGCTGCAGCTAATAGTTTAGTTGCCGAAAACTCCATTAGTGAATCGGCTAAAAAAATTGTAGATCGTTTCGTGAGCCGTTTTGATGAGTCTTATCGGCTGCTGGTCTATCATGCCGCGATTCCCTTAATTGTCACCCCCGAACTGCTCAACTACTTGCGCCATCAATTTCTACGGGGACAAGTGCCTTGGGTTGCCCAAGTCGATTTACTACTGTCGGATTTATTTACTCCAGTCGCTAGCGAACTGTATGCCATGGATTCAGCAGTTCGAGGATATCTTCTGGGAAATATCGACGTGTTTTTCCAGGAACGCGGATTCGGTGAAGGACACTTACAAAAAGTTGCTCTGATTTTATTGAGTTACATCAAATACTTGGCGCGTACCCATTCTTTCTTGCGGGCGAGCGAGTTGCAAGCCCAACAATGGGCGGCGATGGTCTGTTTGGAAGATGGAAAGCAACAAGTCGTTCGAGAACTCGAAGATGCCTTTGCCAAATGTATGAGCCAAACGGAATTAGCTCGACTGACAAGAATTATCCTCGAACTCAGCCCTCAGTTAGGCCAATATCCCACCTTAATTCAATTTGCGAAGTCTGTTAGGGATTGGTGGTTCGAGGGGTCACACCCATCGGAGTCTACCGAACGGGTGCGAGAAATTGCTCGTCTCGGTCAATCTTTAGGCATCAATTCCTCTATCTTCTTACCCCAGTTCGAGTTTGAAACAGTAACCGTCAACCGTCGTGGCGAAATTATCAAGCGGAAACGGCATCGCGCCGCTTATTTCACCGAACGGATTCCCCTCGTGTTCGATAGGGGAAACCCAGAAATGAACGAGTCCTCCTCGACGGAGCAGCAAGGGGAAAGCGAGCTGGCGGTTCCTCTGGAAATGGTGGCGATACCGGGGGGTACATTTATGATGGGTTCGCCAGAAACAGAAGGAGGGAGTTATGACGACGAGCGCCCCCAACACGAAGTGACCGTGCAACCCTTCTTTATGGGGAAATATCCGGTGACTCAAGCCCAGTGGAGCGCCATCGCCACCCGAACTGACTTGAAAGTGGAACGAGACCTCGACCTCAATCCCGCCGGATTTAAAGACTTTGAAGACAGTCAGGAGCGCCCCGTAGAACGAGTTAATTGGTACGATGCGGTGGAATTCTGTAGGAGACTGTCCAAATTAACTGGGAGAGAATACCGACTGCCGAGTGAGGCGGAGTGGGAGTATGCCTGTCGGGCGGGGACGACGACGCCTTTTTATTTTGGGGAAACGATTACGGGGGAGCTAGCAAATTACTGTGCGAGTACAACCTACGCCGAAGAACCTAAAGGGCAATTTCGAGAGCAAACGACCCCGGTGGGACAGTTTCCGCCGAATGCATTTGGCTTGTACGACCTGCACGGCAATGTTTGGGAATGGTGTGCGGATAGTTGGCATCGAAACTACGAAGGCGCCCCTAGGGATGGGAGTGCTTGGGTAAGTGATAATGATAATCGCTATCCACTGCGGGGCGGTTCGTGGTCTTTCAACCCGCTTTTCTGCCGTTCTGCTTACCGAGACGACGTCATCATCATCGCGCGTGGCGGCATCAACGACGACAGCGGTTTTCGCTTGGCGTGCGGTTCCGGGAGGTTACCTCAGTTCGAGTTTGAAACGGTGACCGTCAACCGTCGCGGCGAAATTATCAAGCGGGAACGGCATCGCGCCGCTTATTTCACCGAACGGATTGCCCTCGTGTTCGATAGGGGAATCCCAGAAATGAACGAGTCCTCCTCGACGGAGCAGCAAGGGGAAAGCGAGCTGGCGGTTCCTCTGGAAATGGTGGCGATACCGGGGGGTACATTTATGATGGGTTCGCCAGATGGGGAAGGATATGACAGAGAAACCCCCCAACATGAAGTGACCGTACCACCGTTCTTTATGGGGAAATATCCTGTCACCCAAGCTCAGTGGAGGGCCATCGCCGCCCGAACTGACTTGAAAGTGGAACGCGACCTCGACCTCAATCCTGCCCGTTTCAAAGACCGTGAAGACAGTGACGAGCGCCCGGTCGAACAAGTCAGTTGGTACGATGCGGTGGAGTTTTGCGGGAGATTGTCGAAATTAACGGGGAAGGAATACCGACTGCCGAGTGAGGCGGAGTGGGAGTATGCCTGTCGGGCGGGGACGACGACGCCTTTTTATTTTGGGGAAACGATGACGGGGGAGCTAGCAAATTACTGTGCGAGTACAACCTACGCTGAGGAACCCAAAGGGCAATTTCGAGAGCAAACGACCCCGGTGGGACAGTTTCCGCCGAATGCTTTCGGTTTGTACGACCTGCACGGCAATGTTTGGGAATGGTGTGCGGATAGTTGGCATCGAAACTACGAAGGCGCCCCTAGGGATGGGAGTGCTTGGGTAGGTGATAATCATGATAATCGTTCTCCACTTCGAGGCGGTTCGTGGTACAACGACCCTCATAATTGTTATTCTACTTACCGCGATGGCTACATCGTCGCGCGCGACGATATTGATGTCAACTTTGGTTTTCGTGTGGCGTGTGGTTCGGGAAGGGTTTTGTAACTCTTTTTGTCTTCTTAATTCTGTTTTCACTTTTTGACTGTTTCTTTTTTTCTTGCCCGCCATTAGGGGAGTATTTTTTTGAGCCTCCAGGAGATGTTAATCTTTATAAAGAAATAGTGAAATAGTGAAATGGTTTATTCCTATTTTTTGGGGAGAATCCCCCTAAATCCCCCTTAAAAAGGGGGACTTATCTTTTAGCTTTTTGTAAAGCAAGATGACAGGATTTTTAAGTGGCCAGAAGCATTATTATTTGGTGAAGTGGTATGCTCTTTGTGTTTGGAGAGAATTTTCTTTAATCTCTATTGGAAAGGGGACGTGACTGTCATCGTCGACTGGAGAAATCGATCGCATGATTACATTACACTTCTTGCATGATTTTCAAAAGCCCCCCTTTTTAAGGGGAGTTGGGGGGATCGTTCCGGAAGGAGGGAACAGATCTATTCAGCCAAGCGCTATAAAATCATTAAAATCATTAAAATAGAAGTTCAATTTAGGGAGTCATTGTCGTGGTTAAAATTGTTTCGCGTCGGCGCGTCGGAACGGAGCGGGTTTACGATATTGGGGTGGTTCGGGATCATAATTTCTTGTTGTTAAATGGGTTGGTGGCGTCGAATTGCTTTAATAAATCCCATTCGACGGCTTACGGTTACGTCACTTATCAAACGGCGTATTTAAAAGCGAATTATCCCGTCGAATATATGGCGGCGTTGCTGACGGCGAACAGTGGCGATAAAGATAAGGTGAATAAATATATCGCCAACTGTGGAAGTATGGCGATTGAGGTGGAGCAGCCGGATATCAATCGCTCGGGGGTGGATTTTACTCCGGTAGAGGGTAAAATTTTATTCGGGCTGTCGGCGGTGCGCAATGTGGGGGATGCAGCGATCGCCGCCATTTTACAGGCACGAGAGAAGGACGGACCGTTTAAATCCTTGGAAGATTTATGCGATCGCGTGGACTTGCGGACGGTCAACCGTCGGGGATTGGAATCCCTGATTCAATGCGGAGCCTTAGACTGCCTCAATCCCAATCGCAGACAGGCGATCGAGCATTTAGAAGCGGTGATTAAATGGGCCGGAGAGCGGGCCCGCGATCGCGATTCCGGTCAGGGCAACCTGTTCGACCTGCTCGGCAATGGGAATAATAATGGAGCTAAGGCAGACAACGGCCAATTTGAAGGGGCGCCAAAACCGCCACAAGTCCCCGATTACCCGCAACAAGAAAAATTGCGCTTGGAAAAAGAACTACTCGGCTTCTACGTTTCCGACCATCCCCTCAAAGACATTCAAAAATCGGCCAAAGTGCTAGCGCCTGTGGAGTTGGGACAGTTAGAAGACCAGCGCCAAGACGCCTACATCAGCGCGGTGGTGATGCTGACGGAGGTCAAACCGATCGTCACCAAGAAAGGCGATCGCATGGCGATCGTGCAGATGGAAGACTTGACCGGATCGGCGGAAGGGGTGGTCTTTCCCAAGTCTTACGAACGGATTGCGGCGCATATCCAACCGGACACGCGCCTGATTATTTGGGGGAAATGCGATCGCCGCGACGACAAAATCCAAATTATCGTCAACGATGTCGAACCCGTGGAACAAGTCCGCATGGTCATGGTGGAACTGACCCCAGACCAGGCGGGAGATATGCAACAAAGCCACAACCTGCGGACGATCCTGCAAGAACAAGTTGGCGACAAAGACAAAGCGAAAATTCCGGTGATCGCGATCGTCCAGGGGGGCGGACGGCGGCAACTCGTGCGCTTCGGCGCCAGTTTCCGAGTGCAAGATAGCGAAGGCGCGGTAGAAGCCCTGTGTAACGCAGGGTTCCCGGCGCGCGCTTCTTCGCTGACTGAGAGATAGACGACGCCATCGGCGATCGCCCCCCGATCCAGTCACTCACAGCTTTTGCCAAATAATAATTTTATTCTCTTCCTTGCCGGATGCGGTAGCGAGCTTGTGACCGTCGGGACTGAACGCCAGGGTGAGGACGCGCCCTCGATGTCCTTTGAGGATATCGACGATCGTGCGTTGTCCGACATCCCAGAGGACGACCGTATTCTCGAAATGGGCGCTCGCCATCGTCGTTCCGTCGGGACTGAACGCCAAAGCGTTCACCCGTCCCCAATGTCCGGTAAACGTATGGATGCGGCTGCCCGTTTCCACGTCCCACAGGCCGATAGTTTGGTCGAAATGACCGCTCGCGAGCAGTTTGCCGTCGGGGGAAAAGGTGACCGTATTGACGAGCAGACCGTTGCTATTGAGGGTACAGCGCTCTTTTCCGGTACGGACGTTCCACAAGACGATCGTCCCGTCGCGGCTGCCACTGGCGAGGAGCAAGCCGTCGGGAGAAAAGGCGACGGAGTAGACCCAACTTTTATGGCCTTTTAAGGTTCGCAGGCGCTGACCGTTGCGCCAATTCCAGAGAATAATTTTGCCGTCCCAACTGCCACTGGCGAGCAGTTTGCCTTCGACGGAGAAGGTGACGGCGTTGACGAGTAAGGAGTGACCGCCGAACAGGGACTGACCGAGGGTGCGAATCGATTCCCCGGTTTCGGTATTCCACAGGACGATCGTTTTATCTTGGCTGCCACTGGCGAGGACCAGTCCGTCCGGGGAGAAGGCGACGGAGTAGACGCCATCGGAATGACCTTTTAAGGTTCACCGTCGTTGTCCGGTTTCGGGATCCCAGAAGACGATCGTGCGATCGGAACTGCCACTGGCGAGGAGCTGACCGTCGGGAGAGAAGGCGACGGACCACACCCAGCCGTCGTGAGCGTCGATCTGGTGCAGGGGCTGCCAGGTTTTGGGAGCGATCGCCTCCTCTGGATTGGATCCTGGCGTGGGGGGAGTGGATGAGGCAGTCTCGGCTCGGGAACTGGCGATTTCCGCAGTCGGGATCGTCGCGGCTTCGAGCTGCTGGAGGTCTTCTAAGACCTCTTGAGCGGATTGATAGCGTTTGTTAATGCTGTGGTTGACGAGTTTGTTGAGAAGGTGGGCGAGGCGATCGCTCACGTCGGTACGTTTCTGCTGTAAGTATTCCCGCCACATCCAGCGTCCTTGCAGGGGGTCGTAGAGGTGATCGGTGCGCTCTTGGGTGAGCAGGACGAGGCAGGTGACCCCCAAGCTAAACAGGTCGCTGGCGGGATAGACTTGCCGGAAGCGCATTTCTGGCGCGGCGTAGCCTTCATCGACGAACAGTCCGGTCTGGCTGAGGCGATCGGCGAGGTCGCGGGAAATGCCAAAATCAATCAGGAGCAGATCGCCGTCGGGTTTTTGTAGCAGGTTGTTGGGTTTGATGTCGCGGTGGATGACCCCGGAATCGTGGATGTATTTGAGGACGGGGAGGATGTTGGCGAGGAATTGGCGAATTTGCGCTTCGGTATAGGGGTGTGGTTGGTCGAGGTGGTGGAGGGTGTGGCCTTCGACGTATTCTTGAATTAAATATAAGGCGCGTTCGTCGCAGAAGTAAGCGCGGACCGTAGGGATTTGAGGGTGTTGACCGACGATCTGCCAGCGTCTGGCTTCTTTCTCGAACAGGTTGCGGATGCGATCGAGTTCGTCGCGATCGCCGAGGTCTTCTCCTAGCGAGGAAAAGTCTACGAGTAAGTATTGTTTGATCGCTACACGATCGCCCGGTCGTTCGCGATCGATCCCCTCAAAGGTGCGGCAGCATCCCGCTTCTCCCAGCAGTTTGACGGCCTGGTAGCGTTGTTTGAGCAGTAACGGCGACTCGCACGCCACACAGGTGAAGGCGTCGGGGGCGTTGACCGGATGCGGACAAGCTGGATTGAGGCAATAACTCATAATTTTGTATACACCAATAAATTTATTGTAAGTGAGTTAATGTTGGAGGCGATCGCCGAATCGAACGATCGAGGGCTGGATCGAGAACGGTCTGGCAGGGGGAAGGAAGGGTCAAGCGGTCATCCTGGCCGAACACGACAGCGCCGACGACGAGCACGAGGGTGAAGCCCATTCTCCCCGTCGGGGCTCGGACTTGACGGCGACCCGATGAAGCAGGAAAACCCAACCGCGAGGAAGGGAAGCCCGCGCTCTACCCGTTAAGGGTGAGCGTCGGGAGGATGTCACAATATAGCCTGCCATATCTTGACGGTCTTGTCCCAACTGGCACTGGCCAATCGCAACCCATCGGGACTGAAGGTGAGGGAGGTGACGGGTTCGGAATGCCATTTGAGAGTATAGAGGAGTTCGCAGGTGTCCAGACGCCAAATTTTAATGGTACTATCGCGGCTGCCCGTGGCGATCGCCCGTCCGTCCGGAGAAATGGCGATCGCCTGGATCCACCCCGAGGGATGGCTGAGGTCGTGCAGAATTTTGCCCGTCGCCAGATCCCAAATTTTGAGGGTGCGATCCTCACTGCCACTCGCCAACCGCGTTCCGTCCGGCGTAAAGGCTAAAGCGCGAACCGAGGCGCGGTGTCCGGCGAGGCTTTGTTTTAACTCGGCGCCGGACAACTCCCACAGTTTAATCGTGCGATCTTCATAACCGCCGCCACTGGCTAAGGTGCGACTGTCCGGCGAAATCGCTACCGATTCTACCGACCCCGCGTGTCCGCCCAATTGAGCGAGCGACGATCGCGTACTCCAGTCCCAGACCGCGATCGTGCCGTCGAAACACCCTGCGACTAAATATTGGCCGTCCGCACTGCTCGTTAGAGCGATCGGGTAACTGCTGTGTCCCGTTAGGGTTTCTTTCAAGGTTCCCGTTCCCAGATCCCAGTAGAGAAGGCGATTGTCCAAAGAACCACTGACGAGGGAACGACCGTCGGGACCGATGCTCAGACAACTGACCCACCCTCGGTGTCCGGTGAGGGTTCCGAGTAAATGGCCCGTGTCGAGATGCCACACCTTAATGGTTTTATCGTAACTGCAACTGACCAGGGTTTGATTGTCCGAGGCGATCGCCACGGCGATAACGTAATTTTGATGGGCTTCGAGGGTGTGAATGCATTTCCACCCTTGGGGCAGTCGCGAACGGGCGATCGCCCCCGGACGCGCCGCCGCAGGTGCGATCGTCCCGGAATTCCAAGCCAGATCGGCGATCGCCTCCCGGGCCGATGGATAGCGATCGCCGACCCACTCCTGCAACATTTTATTTAACACCTTTTCGAGGCGATCGCCGATCGTGCGTCCCTGTTTTTCCAACTGCTCGCGCCACAACCACCGCCCGTTGGTCGGATCGTACAATTCATCCGGGGTTTTATCCGTGAGCAAGTGAACGCAGGTCACCCCCAAACTATACAGGTCGCTCGCCGGATACGCCTTACCGCCGCGCAATTGCTCGATCGGCGCGTAGCCTTCGGTGCCGATTTTCGTCCCCGTTTTGACTAAAACCGTTCCCGTTAAATGCTTCGCCACCCCGAAATCAATTAACACTAACTTGCCATCTTCTCGCCGCCGCATGATATTTTCCGGCTTGATATCGCGATGGATCACTTGGGCCTCGTGAATGTATTCTAAAACTGGAAGTAAATCGAATAAAATATCTTCGATATCTTCAGAAGAAAACGGCCCGTTTGCTTCTAGTTCTTCAAATAAACTGTTCCCGTCGATAAACTGTTGAATCAAATACAGCCGACCGTCTTGTTCAAAATCGGCGTATAACGTCGGAATTTCCGGGCGATCGCCCAACTCTAACAAGCGCTTTGCCTCTTGAGTAAATAACTTCGTCGCCGTTTCCAACTGTTGCGGGTCTTGTCGGACTTGCGGCAACGGTAAAAATTGCTTGATCGCACAAGGCGCGTCGAGGCGATCGCGATCTTCGGCAAAAAACGTGCGCCCAAATCCCCCTTCCCCGAGCAGTTTAATCGGTCGGTAACGATTTCTCAACCACAATGGTGCACCACAACTCTGACAGAATTGCAAGTTGTCCGGATTTTCCGGCTGTTGGCACTGCGGATTCAGGCAATAAGTCATTAGAGTTTAGCGTTTAGAGTTTAGATTTTAGATTGAGCAAAAGCTCCTTTTAGAGTTTAGATTTTAGAGGGAGAAATTTATGCTGCTCGTCCCCGTCCTCACGCTTCACTCCTGCTCGCCAAACTCCGATCGCAACGCCTCCAAATCCGCTTGAATCGGATCGAAGCGATCGCCCTTCCCTTGCCTTTTCTGGCCAGACGGCGGACTCGGCGGCGACGGCGGCGAACTCCGACCTGTCGCTTGGCTGAAATGGGTGCGAATTTCTTCCAATTCGGCGCTAATGGGATCCGAACTCGACGGAGCCACCGCACCCCGGGAGGCGATCGATGGCGGCGGACTCGGCGGTGGGGGCGGCGCGATCGCCTGCACTCGCGTCGATTTTTGTGAGAGCAATTGTAGATCTTGCAGCACGTCGGTCGCCCGTCGATAGCGATCGCGCAGCAACTCGCGCAACAGTTTGTCTAAAATCGCGGCGAACGCTTCCTCTACTGCTCTCCCTTGCTTCGCGAGTTGCGATCGCCACACCCACTCGCCGTTCGTCGGATCGTATAAATCCTCCGGCATCTTGCCAACCAACAGTTGGATCGCCGTTACCCCCAAACTGTACAGGTCGCTCGCCGGGTACGCCTGACCGCCGCGCAATTGTTCCATCGGCGCATAACCTTGCGTTCCCGCCCGGGTTCCCGTTTGTGCCATTGCCGTAGCGCTGCCTTGTTTGGCAATCCCAAAATCCACTAACACCACCTTGCCATCCCCTCGCCGTCGCAGCAGATTGTCCGGTTTGAGGTCTCGGTGAACCACGCCCCGTTCGTGAATGAATTGCAACAGAGGTAACAAGTCCCACAATAGTGCTTTCACCTCACTTTCACTCCACGGACCGCGATCGCGCAGTTCTTGCAACAACGTCGGCCCGTCGATCCACTCTTGAACCAAGTAGAGCCGCCGATCTTGTTCCAAATACGCATAAAGGGTGGGAATTTGCGGATGTTCCCCCAAGCTATAGAGTTGGCGCGCCTCGCGCTCGAACAATTCCGTCGCTTTGGCGATCGCGCTTGTAGACTGGTTTTGTGGAAAAAACTGCTTGATAACGCACGGCGCATCGAGCCGATCTTCATCCCGTCCCAAAAACGTGCGCCCCATCCCTCCGGCGGCGATCGCCCGGATCGCGCGATAGCGTTCTTTGAGCCGCAACTGCGTCCCGCAAGCAATGCAAAATTGGGTATTGGCCGGATTTTCCGGTTGAGGACAACTCGGGTTCAGGCAATAAGTCATGGGATTTTAGAAGTTAGAATTTTGATTTTAGATTTTAGATGGAGAGATTGATGCCTGTCCTCCCACTCCCGTCTCACTTTTGCCTTCTCCGTGTTTTCCCCTCCCTTACGGACGCTGCCAAAATTTAATCGTTTTATCCCAACTCCCACTGACGATCGTTTTCCCGTCGGGAGTGAAAGCAACGGCGTTGACGGCGCCGAGATGACCGTCGAAGGTCGCTTGCAGCACGGCGAGTTCCCCGGATTTGGTTTTGGAAAGACGCCATAACTTCAGGGTTTTGTCGCTACTCCCACTCAGCAAGCTGGTCCCGTCGGGACTGAAGGTCAGGGAATTGACCATGCTGCTGTGACCGGACAGGGTAGACAAGAGTTCGCCCGTGGAGAGATTCCAAAGTTTGATGGTTTTGTCTTTAGACCCACTGGCGAGGATGGGAATGCGCGGGTGAATGGCGAGGGCGTTGATCGAGTTGAAATGACCGGAGAGACTGTAGATCGGGCGATTGGCGGGTAGATCCCAGACGTGAATGATGTTGTCCATGCCGCCACTGGCGAGTAGTTTGGTATTCGGGGCGATCGCCAGAGATTTAATCATCCCCTGGCGTCCGACGAGGGTGCGAATCGGAACCGCATCGATCGCCCCTTTGTCATTCCAGGCGAGTCGCCACAAAATAATCCGGCGGTCTTCACTCCCACTGGCGAGCAGATACCCTTGAGGGGCGAAGACGACGGCGTTAACGTCGCGCAGGTGTTCGCCGAGGGTCGCGAGTAATTTACCGTTGGTCAAATTCCAGAGTTTGACGCGATCGTCGTCGCTACAACTGGCCAAGATTTTACTGTCGGACGAGATCGCCAAGTCGTTGATCGATTTGGCGTGACCGCAGAGAGTTCGCAAGGGTTGGCCCGAGTGAAAGTCCCAGATTTTGATTTTGTCGTCGATGCTGCCACTGGCGAGCAGGTGTCCGTCCGGCGAAATTGCCAAACAGGTGACCCAGGAGGTGTGACCGATCGCCGTTCGCACACAGGCGCTTTTACTGTTGTGAGCCCCCGTCGATCGCCCCATGGGAATGGGATTGCCCGATGCGGGAACCACGGGAGGGGTGGCGACTTTCGGCAGGGCGGCGGCGGACCCGCGAGAGGAAAAGGACGCCGGGGTGGGAATCGGCGTATGTGGGGTACTCGTCGGTGTCCGGGGAGGAGGGGTCACCGGGGCCGACGGCGGCGGTTTGGCGATCGCGTCGAGGGCCGCGAGCATTTCGTTCGCCGATTGATAGCGATCGCCGACCATATCTTCAATGCTGCGATCCAGGATACCCGCCAGTCCCTCATCGATCGAGCGACCGTCGCGGGCGAGGTAATCCCGCCAAATCCAGCCTTTAATCGGGTCGAAGAGGCGATCGGGACTGACCCGAGTCAATAGGGTAATGCAGGTCACCCCAAAACTATATAAATCGCTGGCGGGATAGACTTTACCGCTTCGCATTTGCTCGATCGGGGCGTAGCCTTCGGTTCCGATTTTCGTCCCGGTTTGCAACAGCGAAGTATGGGTCAGTTGTTTGGCGACCCCAAAATCGATCAATACCAGTTCGCCCCCTCTGCGGGCCTCGGGATCCTCCCGGAACCCGTCCGGCGGCGATTTACCGTTGGAATTGCCTTGGTTGCGTCGCAAAATGTTGACCGGAGTAATATCCCGGTGGATCACTCCCGCATCGTGGATGAATTGCAAAACGGGCAAGATCGAGTCAAGAACTTCTAAAATTTGGGCTTCGCTAAACGGTCCGTAGCGATTTAATTCTTGCCATAAGGTATCCCCTGGAATGTATTCCTGTACTAGGTAAAGCCGTTTGTCTTGCTCGAAAGAAGCCAGCAAAGCGGGAATTTGCGGGTGTTCTCCGAGTTCGTAAAGGCGAACGGCTTCTTTATTAAATAGGTCGATGGCTTTTTCGAGCGCTGCTTGTTTCGACTGTACCGAGCCTTGTAATTGGGGTAAAAGTTGTTTGATGACGCAGCGACTGTTGAGGCGATCTTCATCTAACGCCAGGTAGGTTCTGGCAAATCCCCCACGTCCCAAGGGATCGGTGGCGCGATACCGTTCTTTGAGTAGTAATTTGGCGCCACAACTTTGACAAATTTTCGTTCCCGGTGGATTTCGGGGATGCCCGCACTTTGGATTGAGGCAGTAACTCATGCTGACAGCTCAGGGGGAAATTCTTTCTACACAGTCTTAATTTTCCCGTTCGTGACATAAGGATTGTCAATTCGACGGAGGATCGAGTCGGGGGACAACGAGAATTCGGCGATCGCCTTTCTCGACCCCTTCACGGGACGTGGCTACGCCCAAGAACACGACCGGATCTCCTCTAAAATGTCATAGTTATCCCCGGGATCGCCCTAAATCTTACGTTTTTTAAATTGTTATTACGTTTTATTGAAGGTTCGCCGTTTGCCTATTTTTTCTTCCTTTAACTTTCCATCCGGCTCCCCTCACGAAACCCGCCCATTCTAGCGCTTTTCCTCGGCGATCGGCGATCGCCCGAGGGAACACACCCCAACCAAGTTGTGCAATCAAAAGTTTCTAAAAAGGCGCCTAAGTATTTGATTCTTGACCGACATTGGAGCCGACAAAATTCTTAACCACTTCCCGTAACTTTTGGGCATCAAACGGTTTCGTCAAATACTCAGTGGCTCCCGCCAGACGACCTTGGACCTTATCAAACAGTCCGTCGCGAGCCGTCAGCATAATAATTGGCAAATCTTGAAACTGAGGGATATTCCGTACCGTTCGACACAATTCTAACCCATCAATTCCCGGCATCGAGACATCGAGAAGCAGCACGGAAATATTTTCGTGATAAATCACGGATAAAGCATCGACCGCATTATCTGCCACTAAGACGCGATAGTCTTGATTTAAAGCTTTCTTAACTAAATCCTGCATGACGACACTGTCGTCCACCGCCAGGACGGTCAACATTGAGTTATTATTTTCGGACATTTTTCTCCCCCCTACTTGATATGGATCGGTTCAAAGTGGGATAGACTGTTTGAATGCAAGGGGTGAGCCAGTCTATCGCCGCCGTCAGTTTAGATTTCAAACTCCCTGTTCTCTGAGAGCGACGCCATCTCTACTACAACTTTAACGTATGTTTGCCTTTCGATACAGGCTTTTCTCTGCGTTACAAATTGTGTTTTTTACCGTTGCAAATTTCTAGGGAGCCGATTGGCTTTTTCCACATTTATCAACTCCGGGGTAAGGACGGACCCTTGGGGGATCGGACCGATGAGAATCTATTCGTCAGTGCCAATTTTTAAACAATAGATTCAAATAATTTTGTAGAAAAATAAATTTTTTCAAAGCAGGGGGAGCGATCGCCGATCGCCCCTCCCCAACCTACCCCAACCCCTGCCGAGGTGGGAATTCTTATCCGTTGACGACGGTTTCCGCTTCGGGTTTCGCGGGTTGGCTCGTCGGTCGGCGACGGCGATCGAATCCTAACGCCGGGAACAAACGGTATTTAACAAAATGCCCCAAGGCGACCAAGGCGGCGATCGCCAGCGCCCCGATCCCGATCGGACTCGGAACCCAGAACGTCGCCTCCAGATGGTTCGCCTCCCCGGGTTGCAAGGTCCAAACCACTTGGCGCCCGTCGTCGGTCATCTCCGGCGCGATCGCCCCTTCCGGCGCCGACACCTTCGCTCCCCACGGCGTTGTCAAGCGAAAGTGCAGGTCCAACAACGCCCCCGGACCGACGAGTAACTTACCCTCCTGGGAAGACAAGCCGAGCGATCGCAAATCCAGATCGTAACTGAGGCGGTTGTGAATCGCCAGCAAAAAATTGCGCTGCACGATCGCCATGTGCGACTCCAACTGGGGCAGTTCGGCGCTTTCCAAAGTCTCCTCCGTTCGAGAGGCGCTCTCGGGATTGAAAAACTCGTTAAACTTACGCACCAACTCGTCCCCATTATTAAACGGAATCTCCACCCGCACCTGGCGATCGTTGAGGCGCCGACTCTTTCCGCCCAATTGGCGCGATCGCCGCTCGATACTCTGCAACCACGATTGCGCCGTCGCCCCGCTAAACGCACTCAAGCGCTCCCCCAACTCGATCTGCTGCACGATCGTCCCGTGGGTTTGACTGTCAAACTCGATCCCCACGTCGTAGTCCACACAACCGCCCAACACCAAAGGAACCAACAACAGCAGGAGCAACTCTCGCCCCCGCCGCGCCAGCATCGACCCGCCTTTCCCTACAACCCGCTCGATCCACAACCACGCTGATTCCACGACTTCCTCCAACCAACACAACAGTTTCCCAGTCGTTCCCGTCCCTTACTGACGGGCGGCGACCCCGAGTTCGGCGAACAACATATTCGGAAGATAAGCGCCACCGCCGATCCATTGTGGCGTATCGCCCAAATCTACCAAATTGTTAAAGGCTTCAAAAATACTACCCGCTACCATCGTATTTTTCAGCCGCCCGACAATCTGACCCTTCTCGACTTTATAACCGAGGTCTAAATTGACGGAAAATTCCCCCGCCAGTTGGTTCGACTGTCCGGCGCCGAGCACTTGCTCCACGATAATCCCTTCCTCCATCGAGGCGATCGCCGCTTCCACGGACAAGCCGCCGGGAGCCACGCATAAATTGGTCAAATCCGGCCCCGGACGCGACAATCCCCCTCGAAAGCCATTTCCGGTGGAAACGCAGCCCGCACGGGACGCCCAGCGCCGATCCCAGTAAAATCCATTCACCACTCCCTTATCGATCAACACCTTGGTTTGGGTCGGCGTCCCCTCGTCGTCGAACTCGCACGCCGACGGGCCGAGGGTCGGGTCTTCAAACAAGGTGAACCGTTCGTCAAAGACCCGTTCGCCGACTTTATCGATTAACGGCGAGGCGTTCTGTACCACCGCCTGTCCCGAGAGAATCGTATCGAACAACCCCCCGAGGGTACTCGCGGCGGCCCGGGGGACGAACAAGACTGGGAAACTGCCACTGTTGACTTGGGCACGACGTTCGGCCCACTGGTATTTTTGAATCAGTTCGGCTACGAGGCGATCGGTATCGACGGGGCGATCGCGCGCCACGTCGTAGGTATAAATTTGCAGGAAGTCCTCGCCTTTAACTAAATTCCCCCCCAAACTGGCGGTGACGATCTGATTCGATCGCCGCGCGCGCACGTCGTGGGTCGTGGCGATTTCCACCGTTCCCCGGCGCACGTGGAAACTCACGTCTACTAAAATATCCGGATTGTACTCGTGGATCCGTTCGATGCGATCGCGCCCCAAATCCACTAAGGCTTGGGTCGTCGGCGGGACGTACTGACTTTGGGGAGATTCCACGTGCAGGTCCCGGGCGAACTCGAACTCGACCGCATCGCCAATTTCCGACGTTTGCACCGCCGCGTCCACCAACTCTTCCAAGCGGGTCAGGTCCGTGGAACTGGCAAAACCGAGCTTTCCATTACAAATCACCCGCAGGGCGACCCCCTGCAAGGCTTTGGTTTGTAAGGATTTGAGACGGTTGTTTTCAAAGGCGATCGGCGTATCTTGACTCGATAAATAATAAACTTCTGCCGAGTCGGCTTTCTCGCCCGCTAGTTTGAGTAATTTCTCGACGGTAGGCTCGCTCACGATAGCTGCTTCTCTCGCTGATTTCCTCAACGATCTTAGGCCGGATCGTGCCTTTGGTGCTACTCTTCCCCGTCGTTTAAGAACTCGGCGGCTCGGACGGCTGTTCTTCTACGTCGTTATCAATGTCGTTATAAATGTCGTTATAAATATAGTCTCGATCGAACATTAGAACTTTTGATAAATTACCCAGATGAATGATGCGATCGAGAGTGAAAACCTCAAAAATATAGTCGAGCAATTTATCTTCCGTTAAATTCGATTTCGTATAGTAATAATGTCCGGCAATATCTTTTTTGACTGCATTTTCTTTAACCATTTTGCGGCGAATAGGTTTGATGTATCGGTAAAATAAAATCACTTGCAAGGCATAACGACCCTGCATTTCAAAGAAGCGCTGTTGTTCTACAAACCGCATAAAAAACATAAGTCTCGCCAACTCGATTCCGAGAATGAAATCCACGAGCTTATTTAAGTATTCCGCCGTTAAATTTTCCGGAATCAGTCCGGTGAGTAAATAATAACGATAATAATATTCCGCCAATTCTCGATCTTCAATTTTACGGTCGAAGTCGAACTTTTTTAAAGTAGAAATAATGCGATCGTATAAATAATGTTTGGACTTCTCCGCCAAACTTAGCACTTCCGACTGGATTAAATCGTTTAACGCTTGATGCTGCTGTTCCGGAGAAATACAAGCAAACAACGTCATCGAGTTGAGCAAATATCGCCGGGTACTGGGATCTTTTGTCCTAAATTCCGCTAAAAATGAATCCGGTAAAATTCCCCCTCGATCCAAACGGTGCCTAAAAAATTGTCGGCTCATCTAAAAACCCTCGATTCGAGTTATAATACTCCTCGGTTCTTTTCACTTCGATCCGGGGAAATGTACACCCGATCGCGCGATACCGACGAAACGGGCGATCGCCTCCCACCCCACCCCAGTGAGGCTTACCGGAGTTTTCCCGCTACAGCAACCCAGATCGAACGGACTGTCCCCCACGACTCGATCCCGACCCCGTGACGATCGATTATTTCTCTATTCTAGGGGTTTTTCCGACCCGGGGCGATCGTCCGTCTCTCCACGGGCTTATTCTTTAACAATGGGAGCGGGAATTCCCCGATTCTACCGAAGGTGAATCGTGGGATGAAAGCGACTCTTCGGCAAATCAGTGATAATCTAATCATCTGGCTATATCGGCGACAATGTTCAAGGCGTACAAATACCGCATCGATCCAACCCACAAGCAACAAGCGACTTTAGCCAAGAGCTTTGGTTGCTGTCGTTGGTATTGGAACTATGCGTTAAATTTGTGCCAAGAGACTTATCGAGCGACCGGAAAAGGTTTATCAAGGGGTGATCTTCAGGGATTATTACCTGCCCTCAAAAAGGAATACCCTTGGCTTAAAGAAGATGTCTATTCCCAATGTTTGCAAGTCGTGGCGTTGAACTGATCGACCGCTTATCGAAACTTCTTTGAGAAACGGGCAAAATTACCCCGATTCAAATCCAAGCAGGGAAGGCAATCTATCAGTTATCCTCAAAATGTTAAGGTTGAGGGAAATTACATCAAACTGCCTAAAGTTGGGTTAGTGCGTTGTCGTCAGCATCGAAGTTTTGAGGGAAAAATCAAAACTGTAACCCTCTCCAAAAATCCAGATGGTAAATATTATGCTTCAGTTTTGGTAGAGGGTAAAAAAGAACCTCCCCTCCTCTCAACTGAAGGAAAAGCAATTGGCATTGATTTAGGGCTGACCGATTTTGCGATTACCAGTGAGGGGTCGAAATATAATAATCCCAAGCATTTTGATAAACACGCGCGAAACCTAAAAAGAAAACAGCAAAAACACGCTCGAAAAAGGAAAGGCAGCAACAACCGCAATAAATCGCGGGTAAAAGTTGCCAAGATTCACACCAAAATAAGTCGCTGTCGTGAAGATTTTCTCCACAAGCTATCCCGTAAGATAGTGAACGAAAACCAAGTGATTGTGGTCGAATCCCCCCTAACCCCCCTTAATAAGGGGGGAACTAAAGGGGGGATAGGCATGGTTCGCGATCGCAAACTCGCCAAAGCGATTAGTGATGTCGGTTGGGGAATGTTTTGTACAATGTTAAAGTACAAGGCTGAATCAGAAGGAAAAGTTTATCTAGAAGTCGATCGATTTTTTCCTTCCTCTAAAACCTGCCATGTATGCCTCAATCAAATCAAAAGCTTGTCTCTTGATGCGAGAAGCTGGACTTGCGAACATTGCCAAACCCATCATGACAGGGATATCAATGCCGCCATCAATCTCAAAAATGAAGGCTTACGGATATTAGAGTTAGGAACTCGCTCTACTGCCCTTGGAGGGGATGTAAGACGAGGTGGTAGAACTTCAGTTCTATCTAGCGCAGTCCCCAGTGAAGAGGGAAGCCGCTATTGTAATCTTTGATTCAATAGCGGTAGTTCACAAAAGTTCGTATAATTTCGCTTAAAGACCAATAAACACCCATAAAAAAATCCCGTCTTGGCTGAATGCAGACGGGCGATCGCAGGTTGCGAGTCCAGTTTTTATTTTTCCACAGTACAAATACTCAATCATCACCGAGAAGCCGGACACTTCAAACGGACTCTGGTGCAGTCGAAGCCTCCATTGCTTTCAGATAATCTAAGGTTTCGCGGGCTTCTTCGGGGTCGAGCACGCTCAAGGCAAAACCGACGTGAACGATTACGTAATCGCCGACTTCGGCTTCTGGAACGCAAGCGAGATTCACCGATTTAAAAATACCGCCAAAGCTAACTTTTCCCATCCGCATCAGGGCTAAATCCCCCGTGCTATCCGGTTCTTCAATACTGATAATCTGTCCGGGAACGGCCAAACACATATGAATTCTCTCGTCTTGATTTTATCGATAATACAATCAGGATAACAAGTCGAGCCGGAAGGTTGCGATCGCCGATTTTCAGCCAGAGAGATTTCTCGATCGATCGAGAAGGGCTGATGTTCGGTCGATCCTGTTGTAGCATGGAGAAAGCCCGTCACAAATTAAGAGAATCTTGAATTTTTTCAAAAATTTTCAACTCGCCGATGGGCTGAGATGACGAGGGATTAGCTGAAGTTTCCCCCTTGCGGATCGAAGGCCATCCGGTCAGGCGAACAGGTGGACCATGTCTCGGCGACTGGCGTTTTCAAATCTGGTCATTCGAGGATTTGCGAATTGCCAGTTCGTGGCGATCGCCCGATGTCAACCCCTGCAAAAATACCCGGCAAACATAGACCCGGCAAACATAGCCCGAGTTCGAGGAAACAAAATGCCCGATCGCGATCGCCCCGTGAAGGTCACCACTTCCCAACAACGATGAACATTCCCCGCCAATATGCCACCCCAGTGCTCCTGTTTTGGGGATTTCAACTCTTGTTCGTGGCTTGCACCCCACGGTCCGATCCCGACGCGGTGACCCTCATTCCCGTGCAGAACTTAAATGCTTCCGGGATCGACTACACCTGTGGCACTTACGAGGGCGCCCCGGCAACGATCGCCCGAACTGCGGACGGTAACACGCCGATTATTCGTTGGATGTCCGAATATTTCACCCCGTCGGGATGGACGCCGAAAATGCGCTGCGATGAAGTATCCCAACGATTTAACCGCTTCCACCAACAAGGTTGGTTAGCCCAACTAACCACGGGAAATCTCAACGACCTTCCCGTAATTTGCGCCCCCCAATTTCCCGGGGGAGACTGCGGCGAACTGTTGCTGACCCTCGAACCGCAAGAGGCGGCGGCGGTCGTCTTGCAAGATCTCGTCAATCCCGAGGTCGCGCCGATTCAGCGATAATCCGACGGGCGCCCGGAGGCGATCGCCCGCAGTCGGGCGACGATCTGCCCGACGGCAATCCCGCCGTCGTTGGGAGGGATCTGACGATGCCAGTACGGGGTAAATCCGGCTTGTTGCAAGCGAGCGATCGCCCGTTCGCTCAAATAGCGATTTTGGAAACACCCCCCGGAGAGAAACACGGAGGATTCCCCGACCCGACGGGCGGTCGCGACGATCGCTTCGACGAGGGTATGGTGAAATTTGCACGAAATCACCCCGACGGCAACCCCATCGGCGAGGTCGTCGGCTATTTCGGCGATCGTCGGCGTCCAATCGAGGGCGACGGTGGCGCCGTCGTCGGACCACTGCCACGGAAGGGGATAGCTGTCCTCGCCGATCGCCTCGGGGTCGATGACGGCTTCGAGGGCGATCGCCGCCTGCGCTTCAAAGCTACAGCGATCGGCCAATCCCAGCAACGCCGCCACCCCGTCGAACAGGCGTCCCACACTCGACGTTTTCGGGGTGTTGAGCGATCGCCCCAACATCCGATGGAGGACCTGCCGTTCTTGAGGCGTAAACGAGCCTAACAGGCGCGCGATCGCCGGGGAGAAGTCCTCACTAGCGGCAAACAGGCGATCGCCGACGGCCTCATATAGCATTCCGAGTGCTACCCGGCGCGGTTCTTTGACGGCGCGATCGCCACCGGGTAGGGGAAACGGTCGAAAATACGCCACTCGGGTAAATTCCGGGAGGTCCTCCCCTTCAGCGATCGCCGGAATTCGCAGAAACTCGCCGCCCCAAATGGTGCCGTCACTGCCGTAACCCGTGCCGTCCCAGGCGACGCCGAGACCGGACTCGTATAAGACTTGGTTATCCGCCATGCAGGCGAGGACGTGGGCGTAGTGGTGCTGCACGGCGTGCCTCGGCAAGTTCAGACCCCGAACGAACTGGGTGGATCGATAGTCGGGATGGGCGTCGCAGACCGCCGATTCCGGGGTGAAGTCGTAGAGGTCTTGCAGGCGGGCGATCGCCTCTTCAAATCCAGCCACGGCTTGGGGGGTTTCCAGGTCGCCGAGATGTTGGCTGACGAAGATTTGCGGTCCGCGCCCGATCGCGATCGTATTTTTCAAATGACCCCCCACCGCTAACAACCGGGGGCTGGAGTCCCCGAGGGGAACGTCGCCCACGAGGCCCGTGGCGATCGGGAGGGGGGCGTACCCTCGGGCCCGCCGTAAGATCGTCGCCCGTCCGCCGATCGCCCGCACGATCGAATCGTCTACCGCCCGGGCGATCGCCCGATTGTGGACGAGGAAGCAATCGGCAATTCCCCGGAGGCGATCGCGGGCTTCCTCGGCGTCGGTGCAGATCGGTTCGTCGCTGCGATTGCCACTGGTGGCGACGACGGGATAACCCAACTCGGCGAGTAATAAATGGTGTAGGGGGGTATACGGCAGCATGACGCCGAGGGTCGGGTTTCTCGGGGCAACCGACGGCGCGATCGCCCCGGAATCCTCGAAACCGGGCTTTTTCGTCAGTAGGACGATCGGCCCTTGGGGCGATCGCAGCCACTCCCGTTCTTCCGGGGAGACCTGGCAATCGGCGGCGATCGCGTCGAGAGAGGGATACATGACGGCGAAAGGTTTGTCCGGGCGCTGTTTGCGATCGCGCAGGCGGCGCACGGCGGTTTCGTCCCGCGCGTCGGCGATTAAATGAAAGCCTCCCAAGCCTTTGACGGCGACGATCTGACCCGCATCGATCGCCCGCGCCGCCGCGATTAAGGCGTCGTCGTGACGGGCCGACACGCGACCCGTTTCGTCCCACCATTCCAGATGGGGCCCGCATCGGGGACAGGCGTTGGGTTGGGCGTGAAAGCGGCGATCGCGCGGGTTTTCGTATTCGGCGCGGCATTCGGCGCACATGGGAAAGGCGCTCATGGTCGTGTTCCGGCGATCGTAGGGCAACCGTCGCACGATCGTGTAGCGCGGTCCGCAGTGGGTGCAGTTGGTAAATGGATAGCGGTAGCGGCGGTTATCGGGATCGAAGATTTCGCGCCAGCATTGGGGACAGGTAGCTAAATCCGGCAGAATTAAGGCGGTTTTTTCCCCACTGACGCTGGGGCGAATTTCAAAGCGGGTTTCGGCGATCGCCGCGATCGAGGTAACCTGTAGCTCGTGGATTTGCGAAAGCGGCGGTTTTTCCGTTTGCAGTCGGTCTAAAAATTCCCTCAGCCGTGCTTTGGGCCCTTGCACTTCCACAAAGACCCCTTGCGCGGAGTTGTTCACCCATCCACTCAAGTTCAACTCGCTGGCTAAGCAATAGATGAAGGGACGAAAGCCGACCCCTTGAACGACTCCTTTAATGGTTAATTTTAGTCGTTCGATTTCAGATTGAGGTAACACGAAAATCCCGTTAAAATCTAAATCCAAATTGTAACCCTACGGCTACAATGCTCGACTTAAGGGCTGTCCGAGGCGGCGAAGCGATCGCCCTCACAGGCTCCCGTTTGCGGCCAATGTCGTTGCAGTTCCAGGATAAAACAAGTTTGTCCCCCTTGGCTGGTGACGCGAATTTGACCGCCCAAGAGTTGGCTCGATTTTTGGACTAACGCCAATCCCAATCCGGTACCGCCATGTTTCCACGGATCGCTACTCGGAACCCGATAGAATTTCTCGAAAATATGGGCGAGTTCCCGTTCGGGAATTTCGATTCCGGTATTGGTCACCTGCAGGCGCACGATCGCCTCGTCGGCGTCGAGGGCGACCGCGATTTCTTCCCCCGACGGGGTGTACTTGCAGGCGTTGTTGAGCAGTTCGGCGACAATCCGCCCCAGGATGTCGGGGTCGGAGATCAGCGAGGGCAGGTCGGCGGCGATCTCCAAGCGTAAGTGCTGTTGGTTTTTTTCCATGCGCTGCACGAAGGGTTCGACCAGGTGAGGAATCCAATGTTGCAGTTGGATGGCGCTCAATTCTAGGGGTTCGACCCCGGCTTCGAGGCGCTGCATGTCCAAGATGTTGTTAATCAGGTGGATTTCTCGTTCGCATTCGTCGTGCAGGATCTGAAAGTAGCGATCGGCGCTATTGGGGGCGAGTTCCCTGCTTAGGGAGTTGGGGGCGATCGCGGAGTCCGATTGTCCTTCGGCGGTTCCGGCGGCGATCGCCTGTTTTTCGTAAAGGACTTCGAGCATTTGGGTCGCCATTTTGATATTGGCGACGGGGGTTCGCAGTTCGTGAGAAATGGTGCTGAGAAAGTCGTCTTTAAGCTGGTTGAGGCGTTCGAGTTCTCGGACTTGGGCTTGAGAGGATTGATAGAGGCGCGCTTGGCGCAAGGCGATCGCACATTGATTGGCGACTTGTTCGACCAAGCGGATTTCCGGGGGGGCAAAATAGCCCTCCATCGGTTTGAGCAGCCACAAATTGCCTAAAATGCCGCGATCGTCAAAAATTGGACTGGCGAGGATCGCCACGGGCCGTTCGATCGCCGCGATCGCGATCGGACAAAATTGGAAGGTTTCCCCGGCGAGCAACTGGCCGTATACGTCGGGCAGTTGAGCCATTTCTACGACTTGCGCCAGCAAAGACTGACCCCCGTTCGTCCACTCGTGGGCGATCGTGGCTTTGGTCTGGTTCCAGTTGTAAATCCCCGCCCCACAGCCATCGACCCCCAACCCCGACGCCAACTCCTCGACGGCAGTTTGCAAAATTTGGTTTTCGTCGAGACTGTCGCGCACTTTATCGGCAATCCGCTTGAGCATCGCCTCGAAGTGCAGCGCTTGTTCGAGTTGAGCCGTCCGTTCGGTCACCAGGCGATCGAGTTGGGCCGCCAACTGCTGGAATCGTTCTTCACTTTCGCGCAAGGCTTCTAAGGTTTGTTTGCGCTCGATCGCGTAGTCGAGGGAACGCACCAACCATTCCGCCTCCACTTTCCCCTTGACTAAATAATCTTGCGCCCCGTCGCGAACCGCTTCGATCGCCAGCGTTTCGTCATTCCACCCCGTCAGCACCACGATCGGCAATTTCGGCGCTGCTTCCTGCACCCGCATCAACGTATTTAACCCCCGCGAATCCGGCAGGGACAAATCGAGCAGAATTGCATCAAAATCGCGATCGCCCAATTGATTTAAAGCCTCTCGCAGTCTGACCACGTGGGTGAGCTGTATTTTGACCATAGGATTTTCGCCCAACGTCTCTTGCAAGAGTTCGGCGTCCCCTAGGTTGTCTTCAATCAATAAAATTTGCTTCAGTCGATCGCCCATTTTCAAAGCCCAAACGGGGCAATGCCTTTTAAGAGGAGTTTTTCTCAATCTTCTTAACAATTCAATTTACTATTATATAATATTTTCGGCCAAAATAGAGATGCGATCCCCCTCCATTTGACCTTCAAGATTTCTTTAAGAATTACGTTTTTTTATGAATTTTCTTGGATGCCGATCGCCTGAGTTTGTACCCTTTCTACTTTTAAAGGCAACACCACCGTAAAGCGCGTGCCAATGCCCTCTTGGCTTTCCACGGCGATCGTCCCGCCGTGCAGTTCCACCGACTTTTTAACGATCGCCAAGCCCAAACCCGTCCCCGAAATTCCCTGAGTATTGCTGCCTCGATGAAACGCGGTAAATAATTTTTCTAAATCGCTTTCCGGAATGCCGATCCCGCAATCTTTCACTTCAAACACCGCGCGATCCTCTTCACAGGCTAACTCGAACTGAATCTTCCCCCCGTCGGGAGAATATTTAATCGCATTTGAGAGCAAGTTCGTGAGGATTTGACGCAACAATGTGCGATCCACTTCCGCAAAACTGCGGCAGTGGCGATCGCCATTAAAGACGATCTGATGTTCCGCGCTGTTTTCCACCGACTTAAGATCGCCGAGTTGTTCCCGAAACTCTTCGATCGCCGCCTGACAAAAATCGGTCAAATTGACTCGGGAGGTAATAAATCGCTGTTCCGTCGCCTCGGTTTTCCAAATCATTAAAATATCGTCGAGCAATTGATTCATCCGTCCGGCGCTCTTTCTAATGCGCCGATACATATCTTCTTTTTTCTCTTCGCTGAGTTGATAGTGACGCTGTTCGAGCAATTGCGCGGCGGCGACGATCGTCGTCAGGGGATTGCGTAACTCGTGAGAGACCATCGAGACAAAGCGCGATTTTAACTCTCGTAGTTCTCGTTCCCGTTCTAAAGATTTGCGAGTGGCAATTTCTGCAATTTTACGCTCGATCGCGTAGCGCAAAGAGCGGATCAAAACCGGACCGTTGAGTTGTCCTTTTACCAAATAATCTTGAGCGCCTTGGCGAACCGCATTGACCGCCAACTGTTCGTCATTGAGACCCGTAATCACGACAATCGGAAAATCGGGTCTTTTGGTTTGCAGTTTGACGAGAGTTTCAAGTCCTTGACTGTCCGGTAGAGATAAGTCCAATAAAATCGCATCGAACGGTTGGTTTTCTAAACGATCGAAAGCATCTCTCAAGTAACTCGTATGAGTCACTTCAAACTCCGAAGCGGTTGCTTCTTCCAAAATCTCCTGGAGCAGATCGGCATCACCCAAGTTATCTTCAACCAAGAGAATTTTAATCGTTTCAGAGTTCATACTCGATCCGCTCCTGGATCCAATAACAGGTTAGTCCGAATCCTCGGATTTTCTAAATGGATTGGGACTGAACTTCTCTCTTTCAGCATACTCCCGCACGATTAGAATCGGGCTAGATCGTTCAAATATCCTTACATTGATTCAATTGTGAAAAGATATTAAACCCTTGGACCGCCCAAGTCTAGGATTGAAGTCATCGTCTAAAAGTGACCGAGATCGCTTCAAAAATAACATAATTCCCCAAAGATAACCCGGGCAAATTTTTACCGTTCTGCCGATGTCCCCTCGACGAGCCGATCGCCTCCAGGCGCCCCAAGACGAGGGTTTGGAGCGGCGCCGTGGAACCCGATCGCCCGCCCTCGAAGCAACGGATAATCTTTCTTAACATAAATGCGATCGCCTTGCCATCATTCCTCGTCGATCGCGATAATAAATCCCCTCAACAGCAGCGATCGCCGCCACCGACGGAAGCGATTGAAAATCGGGCGATCGCCGCCACCGAAGGACAATCGAAGACGAGGAATTCACCCCTACAAACTCAGCCGGGATTCTTAGAAAGGGTGAAGTAAAATCGGGCGCCCCGACCGAGTTCGGATTCGACCCAGATCGAACCGCCGTGGCGTTCCACAATTCGCTTGCAAATCGCCAAACCGATTCCCGTTCCCGAATATTCTTCCCGAGTGTGCAGGCGTTGGAAAATCAAGAAAATGCGCTCTGCATATTTCGGCTCGATCCCAATTCCGTTATCGGTGATGCAAAACTGCCAACAATCGCCCCGATCTTCGAGATCGATGCGGATTTGAGGCGATCGTTCCCCCCGATATTTAATCGCATTGCCGAGCAAATTTTGAAAGAGCTGGATCGTCTGAATGCGATCGACCTTAATCTGGGGTAACTCGCCGTAGTCGATCGCCGCCCCACTTTGTTTAATCGCCATTTGCAAATTCTGCAAAGCGCGATCGACAATTTCGCGCCCTTCCACCAGAGCAAACGGCTCCCCGCGCCGTCCCACCCGCGAATATTGCAACAAATCTTCAATCAATTGTTGCATCCGGTTGGAACCATCGACAATGTAATGAATATATTTTTGCGCCTTCTCGTCGAGTTCCCCGCTATAGCGCCGTGCGAACAACTGGGTATAACTGCTGACCATCCGCAAAGGTTCTTGCAAGTCGTGAGAAGCGACGTAGGCAAATTGTTCGAGTTCGGCATTAGAGCGGGCCAATTCCGCCGCCCGTTCTTGCAAAGAAGCAATCAGACGTTTTTCTTCTTGCTCGAAGCGACAGCGTTCGATCGCCGTCACCAAAATTTCGCCGACCAGACGCATGATATCGATCTCGTCCGCCGAGTACGAGCGGTTCGCGAAGCGCCCCGTCGGCGCGATCGCTTGGGAATCGCAGCCGAGAAAGCCGACGATTTCGCCACCGATCTGCAAGGGAACGATCGGCAAGACCCCCGGCGAGCGCCCGTTCCGGTCTCCAAGGCGTTCGCGTAGCGTCTCCCCAGTAGCATCGCCCCTGCGTTCCCGTTCCACTGTCTCGCGCACGAACTGCAACTGCGGCGATGGTAACCCGTCCAAAGAACCCAAAGAACAACACCCGTTTTCGGCGCACCATTCGTAAATTTTATCGATCGCCGCCCCGTCCTCGTCGAGGAAAAATAAGTAAGCGCGATCGACCCCGATAAACTCGCCGAGGGCTTGCAAACCCCGTTCCAAACTGCGATCGAGTTCTTCGGTACCCAAATTGAGAAAGCGGGTGGAAATATCGCCGATTAACTGTTCCAATCGAATCCGATATTTTAACGCCTCCTCCGCTTGCTTGCGATCGCTGATTTCCACCCAAGACCCGACGATTTCCAACGGGTTTCCCGCCTCGTCCGAGACCAGTTGGAGACAATCGTAAATCCAGCGATAGCGTCCCTGTTGGTCGAGAAACCGATACTCTAAGGTTTGGGTGCGGCGATCGCAAAGCGACGCCTCCGGCGTATCGGCGAGGGAGCGAATTTGAGCCATCACCGCATCGCGATCGTCGGGATGAATGCGATCGCGCCAAAAAGTCGGCTCGGCGAGGAACTCCGACGAATCGTAACCGACCATCGCCGTCACGTTATTACTGACAAAGGTTCGGGCGTAATTTCCTTGAGGTTTGCAGCTATAAATCGCCGCCGGAGAAGTCGTCAACAAGTGCTGCAAACGCGCTTGAGCCATTTGCACCGATTCTTGAGCCTGTTTGAGTTCGGTAATGTCGCGAGCAATACTCAGAATCGTTTGGATCGATCGCCCCTGGGAGCTTTCTGCGTCGGAATCGCCGTATTCCGGCACCAAAATCGCCTGATAGTAACGAATCCCCTCGGGAGAGTCGAATTGGAACTCGTCGATTTGCGCTTTTCCCGTTTCAAAGACGAGATTGCGGACGGCTTCCCAATGACGGATCTGTTCGTCGGACATTCCCAATTCCCGGTTGGTTTTACCGACGAAGTATTCTGGCGAGAATCCCGTAGCGATTTCGATCGCCGGATTGATATAAATATGGCGCATGTCGCGATCGAAGCGGGCGATAATATCCGGGGTATTTTCCGCCAAGGTCCGATATTGAAGTTCCCGTCGGTTGAGTTCTTCTAAAGCCCGTTTCGATTCGGTCATATCCCGCGCCACGCAGTAGGTCAAGCCCGTTTCTATGACCGGAACCGCATTCCAGACGAGCCATTTATAGCCGCCTTCTTTAGTGCGGTAGCGATTTTCGAGGTACAGGGTGGGAATCCCGGCTTTAAAATTGTTCTCCAGTTGGGCGAGGGTCTCAGCGCGATCGTCCGGGTGGACGAATTCGATAAACGGGGTCGAGAGAAATTCCGCTTCGCTATAGCCGAGAATGTTGGTGACGGCGGGATTGACCCGTTTGAAGTAACCGTCTGTTCCGGCGATCGCCAGTAAGTCCAAAGACAGATTGAAAAAGCGATCGCGTTCTTCTTCGGCTTGTTTGCGTTCGGTGATATCCTCGCAGACCACACTCACCGATTGGGGAGCGCCATTGGAGTCGCGAATCAACGAGACCCCGATCCGACCCCAGACCACCTCCCCAGTTTTACGGATATAGCGCTTGTCGAGGGTGTAGTAGCTCCGGTGTCCGGCAATTAATTCGGCGAACAAGTCCCGATCCGTGTCGAGGTCGTCGGGATAGGTCACCCGATCGAAATGCATTCCGATCGTCTCGCTGGTGTCGTAGCCGAGAAACGAGCAGAACGCTTCGTTGGGGACGATCGCCTGACCGGAGAGATTGACCAGGAGAATCCCCACGGAGAGGTTGTCAAACAAGGCGCGAAAGCGGGCTTCGCTCTCCCTCAAAGCCGCTTGAGCCAGGACGCGATCGGTAATGTTAAGGGAATAATCGACGATCGCGATCGCGTTGTCGGCCCGGTCGCGCATCAGGGAGAGGGAAAGCTGCACCCAAATCATTTCCCCGGAGCGCATCCGTCGCAGGACTTCTACCTCGTAATTGTCCTGTTCGAGTAACGGCCCGAGGACCTGTTCGACAAACTCCCGTTGCTGTTGTTGGGGAGACAGACAGCTTAAATGGGATCCGATAATTTCCTCGGCGCAGTAGCCGTAAATCTGCTCGGCCCCGGCGTTCCAACTGGTAATGTAGCCGTCGAGATCGGTGCAGATCACGGAATCGTGAATGCGATCGATGATTTCTGCTTGTCGGCGCAGGGAGGCTTCGGCTTGTTTGCGTCCGGTAATCTCGCGCACGATCGACAGGAGGCGATCGCGGTTTTGGTTGACGATCGCGATCCGTGCTTCGTAAGTATGTAACTGTCCGTGGCGGGCGACTTGATACTCGAACACCTGATAGGTTCCGCTATCGAGGGCCCGGGCGATCGCCGCTTCGTAGACCCGGGCTTCCTTCGGCGGCAGCAGGGTAGCGATCCGCTTGCCAATGACCGCCCTCGGCGACTCCCACGGCTGACAGTCCGCACCGGGAATGTAATCGACCACGGTTCCGTCAAACTGCAACTGCAACAAGGCGTCGGGAATGGCGGCAATCAGGGCGCGTTTGGTCATTTCGCTTTCTTCGAGCGCTTGTTCGGCGACTTTGCGTAAGGTCACGTCGAGCACCAACCCGTCAAAAATCACCGCCTGAGTGTCTTCGCTGGTGTGGACGTGGCTCAAGACCCGCACCCACTTGTCCCGTCCGTCCGGCATCAATACGCGCAGTTCGTGTTTGAGTCGCGATCGCGTGCGCGCGGCAAACTGCAGCATTTTTTCCGCTCGTTCCCGGTCTTCGGGATGGACGCACTCGAAAATCTTGGCGGGATCGGCCATCATTTCGTTGGGAGGGATGCCGACGAGTTCTTCCAGTCCGGCGCTGACGTAGGGGAGGGTGCGCCGTCCGTCGCGATCGATCGCGAAGCGAAACACTACCCCGGGAACGTTGGCGGCGATACTGGCGAGCCGTTCTTGGTTTTCTTGCAAGAAGGCTTCGGTCTGCTTGCGCGCTTGGATATTGCGCGATACCGCTTGAATTTCGATGATTTTTCGGGTGTGGCGATCGCGGATCGCCCGACTGGTCGTTTCGACCCAAACATAATTCCCCTTGCGGTGGCGGAGGCGGTAGGAGATCCGTCCGGGAACGTTGACCGCCAGCAGGTTGACCTGCAAGGCGCGCACTCCCGCCACGTCGTCGGGATGTAAGAACTCGTACACTGCGTGACCGATCAAGTCTTCCGGCTTGTAGCCTAAGAGCATCTCGCAGGCGGGAGAGGTGTAGGTATAGACTCCGTCGGGGGTTTGGGTCGAAATCATGTCCGTGGCATTTTCGGCGAGCAGGCGGTAGCGCCGTTCGCTCTCGCGCAATTTCGCTTCGGTGTCGCGACGTTCTTCGATTTCGAGTTTGAGTTGTTCGTTGAGGTGAATCAGCCGGGCCGTCCGTTCTCGCACCAGTTTTTGCAGGTGGATGCGGTACCCTTCTAATTCGGTTTCGACTCGTTTGCGATCGCCGATATCCGTTGCGGTCCCGATCGCCTGTTGGGGGATCCCGTCGCGATCGCGCACAAACACCATTTCCCGGCTGTGGAGCCACTGCCACTCTCCGGTTTTGGTCGCCATCCGATATTCCAGTTCGATCGCTTCCCCATCGTTGGCGTGTTGCAACCGATCTAATTTGCGGATCCACCCCGGTCGATCTTTCCAATGAATCCGTTGCACCAGGGCCGTAGAATCCAAACTTTGAAACTCGTCCGGTGTAAAGCCGAGAATGGCGCTCATCTGGGCGTTGGCGTACAGGTAGCGGCATTCGCTCAAGTCGAAGACGTACAGAATCGCCGGACTCGATTCGGCGAGTTGGTGAATAAAATGCTGGTTTTCCCACAGGGCCGCTTCGACGATGTCCCGTTGCACGCGATCTCGCCCAGATTCGGGACTCCCCTCGAAGGCGATCGGCGGGTGACTTTCCGGCAAAATAAGCGGAAAAATAAACAGTTCCACCCCCCCGTGGCGACGGGAGGCGGGACGGACGATCGCCTTAACGGCGACTTCATTGCCGTTATTTTGTTTGAAATGGCCCTGCCACTCTTTTAACGGCGCTCCCGCTCGTTTTTGGGGCTGCAAACATTGGGTGAAGCTGGGGCGATCGCGATCGGCTAATGAGTCCCCAATCGACTTTCCCTTTAACCCTTCAATTTCTAAAAAAGGTTCTCGTTCCGGGAACGATTGCGATTCGACCACGATCCCTTTGTGGTCGAGTTTTAAATAAATGGAAGGACTCGTTTCAATGCCAAACCCGCTCCTGTCGCGATCCACAAAGGAGAAGCGCCCTAACTGCGTTTCGGTTTCTTTTAACCGTTGTTCCAGTTGGCGACATTTCTCCCGCTCGCGCGCAAGTTGCTGCTGGAGTTCGTTGGGGTCCGCACCGTCCCAAATATCATGAGTCTCCGTACCCGGATCGAGATTCATAGCGAACCAACCCAAAAAATAAGCAATCGTGTTTTAATGATTAACGCTTTATCCAAACCCTAAAATCGAGTAGCGATCCTGAATCAGCCCAATTTCGACCCGTCGTGTCTGCGAACCCTTTGACCCTTTCGTTTAGGGACTTTGACTTTCCCCCATTTTTGCCAATTCGTTTTCGCCGACCCATTCGATCGCGTTGACCCTTGGCGATCGAATTTGCCTATCATCATTTTATCTGACGATCGCGGCGATCGCCGTCGGCCATTGAGAAAGGAATCGTTAAGTTTGGCAAGGGGACGGAGATTTTAACTCGTTATCCCCGTCATCTCTTGGCGATCGCGATCGTTTCACTCTTTCAATTTAAGTTTTAAAAGATCTTTCTCTTGATAAGATTTATCCGCTACAATCAAAGTTTACGGGCAGTTTTTAGCTTCGGCGCGATCGCTTTTTCTAAACTTGTGCCCGTCGGCGGCGATCGCGCAGCGTCTCCGTCGGCGTAGCCCCCCGGAAGGGGCTAAGAGAATCGCGATTTTTATTGCGCCCTTTCGCCACTTTTCCTCCAGGATTAAAAGTGATAAACTCTTAAAATTAGCGTCAGTTTTGGCGCCAATTTCCCTCACGCTCTTGTTGCTTTTTTCATCCCGGGCGATCGCCTCGTTCCGGGGGTTAACTGGCACTATTCACTGCACAAACGACGGACGATCGTGACTCATTCTTCTACCCATTCCCCCAGCTTTTCCAAATCCGCCGAAGCCGGAACCGAGACCGACGCGGTTAAATATGGAGAGCGAGAGATTGCCGAAGGGCAGTTAATTACCTTCCCCAATCCTCGCATTGGCAGACGCTATACGATTTCGATAACATTACCCGAATTTACCTGCAAATGTCCGTTTTCCGGCTATCCCGACTTTGCCACGATTTCGATTCACTACATCCCGGACGAACGGGTGGTCGAGCTCAAATCGATCAAACTTTATATCAATAGTTACCGCGATCGGTACATCTCTCACGAAGAGTCGATCAACCAAATTCTCGACGACTTGATCGCCGCCTGCGACCCCTTAGAAATCGACATCGAAGGCGATTTCAATCCCCGAGGCAACGTTCACACCGTCGTCAAAGTCCATCACGAAAAAGCTAGCGCCGACCCGGCGCCATCCCCAACCTCATAGAGCAACAAAAGAGGCAGAAATGAGAAAAAACTCACTTCTGCCTGAATCTCACTCAATGTGACTTTTTAAGAGGCGATCGGGTCGAGTTGAGAAAAGTCCGATTCCGGGGTGGGGCGATCGAGTTGTTCTAGCACTTCCAAGACTTCCCGCTCGAAACTCACCTGAGCGCGGTTCGTTCTGCCCCCCAGATAAAATAAGCCTTCCCGTTCGAGAGCCCAAATCTGGGAATGAGAAAAGTAACTCATCACCACCCCGACCATCAGCAAGCCAAATCCCAAATAAACAATTGGAATCCCCGGGTCGGCTTTAATTTGCAAACCCGTACTGCCGACGAGTTCGACCACCTTGAGCTTGACCCCATTGACTTGCGCCGACATCCCGGTGCGAACGCTGCCGAGTAACTTACCGTCCATCCCGTAGAGCAAGAGCATTCCCTGCAAATCCCGGGCAATCACCGAAACCCCTTCGCTCAAGTCCGGCTTGGTCGGAATCCAGCTTCCCCAGAGTCGTCCGGCACCCCCGGTATCGAGTTGGGCCATCGGCAAGTCTAAAATCGGGCTATTATTGAGCTGCACTCTAATCCCGGCGATCGCCCAATTCGTTTGATAGAAGGTCACCCCGTCGTAACGGAGGGGTTCGTTGACGTGAATTGTTTTTTGTTCGATTTCGCTACCGTCGCCATCGAGAACGGACAAATCGGAATAAAATTGGTCGATCGCCCCGTCCGGGGTATAGTCGATCCAAAAGCGATTGACCCGCACGGACCAATCTTGCGGCACCTGCGACCCGGCGAACGGGCCCGAATCGATGATATTTCTCACCTGGAAGGTTTCGCCACTGGGCACCATTTCCTGAGCCATAAAGCCGCTCAAAGCGCCTAAAATCGATCCGGCGAGGATAACGAGCATACTGGCGTGGACGACAATCGGCCCAATTTTACCGACTAAGCCTTTACGGGCGTACAGGGCATTATCTTCTTGAAAGACGCGATAGCGACGTTTTTCTAAAATCTGTTGCAGTTCGTCGAGGCTACCGCTTTGAATTTGGGCGCTCAGGGCGAGTTTTTCGTATTGGCGCGGCTGTTTGTAGAATTTCCAACTGCGCGCCGCTTTGAGCGCCGGGAATTGGTGGGTGAAGGTGCAGGCGGTCAAACTCATGCCGAACAGCACCAGCAGGGAGAGAAACCACCAGGTTCGATAAACGTGGTCGAGTCCGACGGTGACGAGGACTTTCCAAGAGAGGAAGCCGAACAGGGCCGGGTCTTCGGGATAGTTGGCTTGGTAGTAGCCCAGGGGTTGACCCTGTTCGATGACCGTTCCGGAAATACTGAAAACGGCGATCGCCAGCAGCAGGGCGATCGCGAGGCGCAGATCCCCTAAAATGGGTAAAATTTGTGTTCTTAAAAAACGTCGGGGAGCCGACCAGAGGCCAGACAGTCCCGAGGTAGAAGACTCTTTAGAGGTCATGGGGAGTTTAGAGTTTAGAGTTTAGATCGAACAAGTTGGGTCGAGTCTGGAGAGATTACACCGCCGGAAGCAGGCGGAAGATCAGGGAAAAGACGCCGAACCCGACGAGTAAAACCCCACTGGCGGGGGTAATCCAAGCGGACCAGCGACGGGCCGAGAGCAGTTTTTTGAGAGAGGCGGTAAAGGTTCCGGCGACAATCAGGGGGGCGACGTAACCCGCCGCGTAGGCGAGCAGGAGAACGGCCCCTAAGAGCAAATTTTGCGTGGACGCCACCCAAGCGAGCAAGGTGGCTAACACGGGGGTACTGCACGGAGAGGCGACCAAACCGAAGGTCAGCCCGAGTAAGTAGGAGCGGGCACCGTCGGGGAGGTCGTTGGGAATGAATTCCATCCCGTCAAAGGAGGGAAGGGGAATGGGAAGGGCTTCTAAGAGGTGCAGGCCCATCAGGATAGCGACAATACTGACGGCAATCGGCAAACCGATGCCAATTTGGCCGTAAACGCGACCGAGGAACGCAGCCACGATCCCGAGTGCGGCGAGGGTAGTGGCTAATCCGAGGGAGAACCAGGTCGATTGAGCGGCGGCGTGCAGGCGGCTTTTGGTTTCGTACCCGCCGATATAGCCGACGGTGAGGGGGAGCATGGACAACATGCACGGCGTCAAGCTCGTGAGCAATCCGGCGAAAAAGATAATTCCGACCCCGAGCCAGGTCAGGCGATCGAGTTGACTGGAGACGAGGGCATCGGCGAAGGTTTGCAGGCGATACAGTTGAGTTTGAACGGTTTCGAGCATGGACGAGGTAGAGCGGTGGACTGCCCAATCTGCTTGCATTGTAGCTCAGATCGGCGATCGCGTTACTGGCCGAACTGCGATCGCGCCCGTTCGACTAATTCCGCCGTAACGGTTTCGAGTTCTTGTTCGCGAGCGAGTTGTTCGATGCGTTTGCGGGCTTGCGATCGGGCAAAGTAGGGAATATTTTTAAGTTTGACCTTGGCGTCTTCGGTCCAAATCAATTCGTCGCTAAAATCAGAAGTTGCCATCGGACATTTGCCTTGTAAACGTAGTCATTGTTGATTGTGACATCCTCCCGACGCTGAATCAAAGATTACAGCGCGGGCTTCCCAACCTCACGATTGGGTATTCGGGCCCCACGCCACTTATCTAGGTCATCGACCCCCGACAGACCGACTTGACAGGCGGTTTCCGTTCCCCAGAGTCCCTGGGATACTACATTCTCTAGTCCACGATGCAAAACCATCTCTGCTGCAGCACGGTCACGATGAGTCCGATACCCACACTCAGGACAATGATGCTCTCTGACTTCCAACCCTTTGCTCACCGTAGCAAAACAGTTGGGGCAGGTTTGACTGGTGCCGTTGGGATTGACTTTAGCAAAGTAGACCCCACGCTTCCAGCAAACCCATTCTGTCAGAGACAGGAATTGTCCGAAGGCGGCATCAACACAATCTTTTCGCAACATCCCTCGCGTCAAGCCTTTGACGTTGAGATCTTCTGCAAAGATAGTTTGCGCCCGGTCGCAAAGCTGATGAGCCGTTTTCAGATGGAAATCTCTGCGACGGTTCGCAATGCGATGGTGCATTCTAGCCACTTCGACTTGTGCCTTCTCCCAGTTTTGAGAACCCTTCTGTTTTCGTGCTGCTCTGCGTTGCAGCAATTTCAGCTTGCGTTGCATCGACTTGAAAAACTTAGGGCGTTCTTGGAAAGAGCGATCGGAAGCGGTCAAGAATCGCTCCAATCCCAGGTCAATCCCAATCGCCCGACCGTGAACTGGAGCATCGGGAACTGATACGCTCGATTCGATAGTAACGACAACATACCATTGTGTTCCTCGCACCCTCGACAATACCCTTACCTGCATCCCCCCAACCCCCCTTTGAAAGGGGGGCGAAGGGGGGATGCAGGTTGATGGGTACTTCCCCAATTTTTGGCAACTTGATTGTGAAGCCATTGATGGGATTGTTCTTGAATTGGGGAAATAGAAAGGATTTGAATTGACCGAACTTTTTGAAACGCGGGAATCCATGTCCCCGTTTCACAAAGGCTTCCCAGGTATCGTGCAGTCTGCGAATCGTGGTCTGCAACACCTGAGAATGTACTTTACCCAGATGCGGGAATTGCTTCTTCGCTTTGGGCAGGTTGTTCTGCTGACGGTGGTAGGACGGAAATGCCTCATCGGCGGGAATGATGTATTCCTTTTCCAGCGAGCATCGGTCTACCTGACACTTACGCGAAGCAATCCAGTCTTTGAGTTCGCGCAACGCGTAGTTATATACGCCTGTGCACGTCTCAAGCCACGATCGCAGTTCAGTCTGCTGTACGACATTTGGATAGATTCGGTAGGTGTAGTTTATGGTCAGCATAGCCGGAGTTTACCAAAGGCTATAGCTGCCTGTAAATGCTGGTCTCATCCCCATCGTAGGGCTTAGCCCTTCCCGCAGGGTGGGGATGAGACTTTTCAAGGGGAGTCCATGGATCCCGACGCTGATGCTTCGCATACAGCGCGGGACTTATAGCTCCCCGAACCCCTCAAAAGTTAAACCGGGACAGCTTGGTTGAGAAACCGGATTCGGCGGGGGAGGCGATCGCACTTTGCCCCTTGGCTAAACAGCCAAACATAAAAAAGGCTCCTGCTACGAGAACAGGAGCCTTTTATTCACTCAATTGCAACCGAGAATTAAGAACAACTCATTCTCAATCGAGGGAGTGATTAGTCGAGGTTGGTCATCGACAACACGGGTTCGTCACTCCGGTCGATCCCTTTCTCAAAACCAGCCGCCGCCGCACGGGCGCGTCCCGCGTGCCACAGGTGACCGATTAAGAAGAAGAAACCGAGGATGAAGTGAGCCGCCGCCAACCACGCACGGGGGTTGACGAAGTTAAAGCCGTTGATGTCGGTGATAATGCCGCCCACGGAGTTGATCGAACCGTTGGGAGCGTGAGTCATGTACTCAGCCGCGCGGCGGATTTGCCAGGGCTGAATGTCATTTTTGAGTTTGTTGAGGTCGAGACCGTTCGGTCCGCGCAGGGGTTCGAGCCATGGGCCTTGGAAGTCCCAGAAGCGCATCGTTTCACCACCGAAGATGATTTCACCCGTGGGAGAGCGCATCAGGTATTTACCCAGACCCGTCGGGCCTTGAGCGGAACCGATGTTGGCACCCAAGCGTTGGTCGCGCACCAAGAAGGTGAGCGCTTGAGCTTGAGACGCTTCGGCGTTGGTCGGACCGTAGAATTCACTCGGATAAGCGGTGTTGTTGAACCAGACAAAACCCGAGGCAATAAAGCCCATCATCGACAGGGCACCCAAGCTGTAGGAGAGGTAGGCTTCGCCGGACCAGATGAAGGCGCGACGAACCCAGCCGAACGGCTTGGTGAGAATGTGCCAGACACCACCCGCGATGCAGATCAGACCGATCCAGATATGACCGCCGATGATATCTTCCATGTTGTTGACGCTGACAATCCAGCCCTCACCACCAAAAGGCGAAAGGGTCAGATAACCGAAAATGACCGCCGGGTTCAAGGTCGGGTTGGTGATGACGCGCACGTCACCGCCACCGGGAGCCCAGGTGTCGTAAACGCCGCCAAAGAACATCGCTTTAGCGACTAACAACAAGGCACCGCAACCCAACAGGATCAGGTGATACCCGATGATGTTGGTCATTTGGTTTTTGTCGCGCCAGTCGTACCCGAAGAAAGAAGAGTATTCTTCGAGGGTTTCCGGACCGCGCAGGGCGTGGTAAATGCCACCGACGCCGAGGACGGCAGAGGAAATCAGGTGTAGGACGCCGACGACAAAATACGGGAAGGTATCGATGACTTCACCGCCAGGGCCGACACCCCAGCCCAAGGTTGCCAAGTGAGGCAGCAGGATCAAGCCCTGCTCGTACATTGGTTTTTCGGGGATGAAGTGAGCGACCTCAAAAATGGTCATTGCTCCAGCCCAGAAAACAATTAAGCCAGCATGGGCGACGTGTGCGCCGAGTAATTTACCGGATAGGTTGATCAGACGGGCGTTACCAGACCACCAGGCAAAACCCGTGGATTCTTGGTCGCGTCCGCTGACGACCATCGCACTATTAAAAGGTGTTTCCACTATTGCTTAACCTCTTTTTGCGATCGACAATTCGTCATTATGGACTGCTCGGTTCTCGATTCGATCCTTAACCTTTATCTTACTTATTAAGCCAGGTTAAAGGACAAGCGATCGTTACAGGTTGTTTTACAGAGCGTTACCGCGAGGCAGAACTTCTTCGGGGAACTCGAAATTCTGATGCGGTTGGTCTTGAGGAGCCATCCAAGAACGGATCCCCTCGTTCAACAAAATGTTCTTGGTGTAGAAGGTTTCAAATTCGGGGTCTTCCGCCGCGCGCAACTCCTGAGAAACGAAGTCGTAAGCGCGCAGGTTCAGGGCCAAGCCGACAATGCCAATCGAAGACATCCACAGGCCCGTGACCGGGACGAACAGCATGAAGAAGTGCAACCAACGTTTGTTGGAGAAGGCAATCCCGAAGATTTGAGACCAGAAACGGTTGGCGGTCACCATCGAGTAGGTTTCTTCCGCTTGGGTCGGCTCGAAAGCGCGGAAGGTGTTGGCTTTGTCGCCGTCTTCAAACAAGGTGTTTTCCACGGTTGCACCGTGAATGGCACACAAAAGCGCCCCACCGAGAACCCCGGCCACTCCCATCATGTGGAAGGGATTGAGGGTCCAGTTGTGGAACCCTTGCAGGAACAGCAGGAAGCGGAAGATCGCCGCCACGCCGAAGCTGGGGGCGAAGAACCAACCGGACTGTCCCAAGGGGTACATCAAGAAGACGCTGACGAACACGGCAATCGGGCCGGTGAAGGCCAAGCCGTTGTAAGGACGAACGCCGACGAGACGGGCGATTTCGAGCTGACGCAGGCAGAAGCCGATCAGGCCGAAAGCGCCGTGGAGGGCGGTAAACGTCCACAAGCCGCCGAGTTGACACCAGCGAGTGAAGTCTCCTTGAGCTTCCGGACCCCAGAGGAACAGCAGGGAGTGACCCAAGCTGTTGGGAGGGGTGGAAACGGCCACGGTGAGGAAGTTGCAGCCTTCCAGGTAGGAGGAGGCCAGTCCGTGGGTGTACCAGGAGGTGACGAAGGTGGTTCCGGTGAGCCAAGCTCCCAGGGCCAGGTAGGCGCAGGGGAACAGCAGCAGGCCGGACCAGCCGATGAAGACGAAGCGATCGCGTTTCAGCCAGTCGTCGAGGACGTCAAACCATCCTCGCTCTGTCTGTGCGCGTCCAACTGCAATTGTCATAACGTTTGTTTGAGGAAAGGATTTCTCAGTTGAAAACTCGCAAGTTTTCTAAGTAAGTTAACATAACTATATATTAAATTTACTAAAATTCGCAAAGCCTCTCGGGTCGATCGCAGGCAAATTCGATCGATAAAGATGATTCAATTGAACGAATGAGGACATTCAAGGAATATAGATGACTAGCCAAAGTATGGTGACGGGCGATCGCGTCTTACGCAAGCCAATTGTAGGGTCTCGCCGCTTGAGTAACTACCTGTTGGCCACTGTCGTGTCGGTCGGCGGCATCGGCTTTCTCTTAGCAGGTCTTTCCAGTTATCTGCGAGTTAACCTACTTCCCTTTGCCAATCCCACCCAACTGATTTTCGTTCCCCAGGGATTGGTGATGAGTCTTTATGGAATTGCCGCCGTGTTGTTGGCGCTCTACCTGTGGCTGACGATCTTGTGGGATGTCGGTGGCGGTTACAACGAGTTCAATCGCGAAACGGGCCAAGTGCAAATTTTTCGCTTGGGATTTCCGGGCAAAAATCGCAAAATCGATATTACTTATCCCCTCGATGAGGTGCAGTCGGTCAGCGTGGACATTAAGGAAGGACTCAATCCCCGTCGCGCGCTGTACCTGAACGTCAAAGGACGCAATCCCATTCCCCTGACTCGGGTCGGTCAACCGATGTCCCTGTCGGAAATCGAAAATGAGGCCGCCGAGTTGGCTCGCTTTATGGGCGTTCCCCTCGAAGGTTTGTAATCGAGTCAGCACAGACGAATTGAGCGCCGTAGTCTAAAGGAATTGAACATGTACGATCGACTTGGATACTGGTTGGCGTCTTTCGCGCTGGTGACACTCTTGCTCGTGGGCGGCTGCACCAGTCCCGATGCCGCTTCTCAAGCTTCCGATACTTCTGTACAACCCACTCAAGCTAGGAATTCACAAATGAGTAATCTCCCCCAGTTGGAGGGTAAAGCAACGGTCGTCCTGACGGTCAAAGGTTCTCCGATTACGATCGAGGTCGATGGCACGCAGGCGCCGATTACGGCGGGCAATTTTGTCGATTTAGTCAATAAAGGGGTCTACGACGGACTCGTGTTTCACCGGGTCGTGCGCCAACCCCAGCCGTTTGTGGTGCAAGGGGGCGATCCTCAAAGTAAAGATCCCAATTTCCGAGGTCAGTTGGGAACGGGGGGATATATCGATCCGAGTACGGGTCGGGAACGCCGCATTCCCCTCGAAATTACGCCGGAAGGGGCGGACAGTCCGATTTATAGCCAAACGTTTAAAACGGCAGGAATTGCCCAGCAGTCCCCGGCTCTGCCCCACCGACGGGGTGCGGTGGCGATGGCCCGATCGCAGGCGCCGGATTCGGCCTCTTCTCAGTTTTACATTACTTTGGCCGACCTCGATTTTCTCAATGGGGATTATGCGGTGTTCGGCTACGTGACGGACGGGATGTCAGTGGTCGATACGATCGAACAGGGCGATCGCATCGATTCGGCTAAAGTTACGGAAGGTTTGGAAAACTTAAAAATCAACTGAAACCTTTAAGGTCATCTTCAATTTAGGGCGATCGCGAGATTTTAAACTGAGAAAGGGACAATCCTGTTCTCAGCTTAAAGTCTCATTTTTTTGGGTTGTTTGGCGATGTCGGTGCGTGTTGTGGTTACGGGGATCGGTCTGGTGTCGGCGTTGGGTCCGAGTTTGGCCGCGTCGTGGCAGTCTTTAAAGGAGGGTCGCACGGCGATCGCCCCCCGACAACCGTTTCCCGAATTGCCGCCCTATCCCCTCGCCATGGGCGATCGCACCCCTGTCCGATGGCTCGATTTAAGCCGCCAGGTCGTCGCTCAGGGGATTCGCGATGCCGAGTTGACGCTTCCCCTACCCGAATCTGGGGTGGTGGTCGGATCGAGTCGTTCCGCTCAGGGAGAATGGGAACGTTACGCGCGAGTGCAACAGTTGGGAAAACCTTTGGATCTCTCTCCTGACGCCTGGTTCGAGAGCTTACCCCACGCGGCGGCGATCGCCACGGCCCGCCAAATCGGCGCCTGCGGTCCGGTGTTGGCGCCGATGGCGGCTTGCGCGACGGGAATTTGGGCGATCTCCCGCGCCGTGGAGCTGATCCGAACGGGGCGCTGTCAGCGCGCGATCGCCGGAGCGGTCGAAGCCCCGATTACGCCCCTCACTTTAACTGGATTTTCCCGCATGGGCGCCCTCGCCCGTCACCACTGCGCCCCCTTCGATCGCGATCGCGACGGCTTGGTGTTGGGGGAAGGCGCCGCGATCTTCGTCCTCGAAAGTGCCGAACTCGCCTACCGCCGCCACGCCCGGATTTACGGCGAAATCGTCAGTTTTGGCTTAACTGCCGACGCCTACCACGGCAATGCCCCGGATCCCGAAGCGAAAGGGGCGATCGCGGCGATCGATCGATGTCTCGACCGCGCCCGTTGGTCCCCGGAGGAGATCGGTTACATTCACGCTCACGGGACCAGTACGCGCCTCAACGATGCCACCGAAGCCCGGATGATCCAGCAACGCTTTGCTCCCGACCTTCCCGTAAGCTCCACCAAAGGAGCCACCGGACATACCCTAGGAGCCTCTGGCGCCTTGGGAACCGCCTTTTGCTTGATGGCCCTGCACGATGGTCTCTTACCGCCCTGCGTCGGTTTGCGCGACCCGGAATTCGACCTCAATTTCGTCCGCCACCCCCTGAAGCGGGCGATCGATCGCGCTCTATGCTTCAGTTTTGGCTTTGGCGGACAGAATGCCGTTCTCGCGATCGCTAAACTGACCTGACCTCCTCTAGATTCCAGCAATTCTCCGGTAGAATCGGAACCCCAGACAATACTACAATTCTTTCAAAAGGGTATTAACCCCATACGCTCAATCTCAATTGAGTTTTGAAACGCGAGAGTTCACTGCTTCTTCGGTTCACGATGCCGGATATTGATAATGGATTTGGAATCGCATCGATTTATCTCTTACTTCGAGCCAGAACAAGCCACACAATTGTGTCAACTGGCGGTTATCGAACACTTTCCACAGGGGGCGATCGTTTTTGAAGAAAACCAAGTCCCGGATTCTTTATATTTAGTCCTCAGTGGCAAAGTTGAATTTAGCAAACAAACCACTCCACAGCACTATCAACCGATCGCCTGGGCGAAACCTAACGATTTTTTCGGTGAATTTGGCGTTTTGGACGGCAAACCCCGCAGCGCCCGTGCGGTAGCTTGCGAATCCTCCTGCTTGGCGAAAATTCCGCGCGATCGCCTCATGGAAATTTTAGAACGTACCCCCGGACGGGTCGTTTTAAAAATTTTCGATCGCATCATTCACTATTTACGCAGCACCACCGATCTGTATATCAATCAAGTGATTCACAAACAAAAAATGGCTTTAGTCGGAGAAATGGTCAACACGATCGTTCACGACTTTAAAAGCCCCTTCACGGGCATTCATTTAGCCAGTTCTATGTTAAAAGAACTGCACCCCGATGACGACACTCAAGAATGGTGCGATTTAATTCAAGCTCAAGTTACCCGCATGATGGCCATGGCGGAAGAAGTTCTAGAATTCACCCGGGGAAGCGCCACCCTTCACAAGAAAAAGATCGATATTTCTGCGATTTTGAAGCGTTTTGAGAAACTTAATCGGATTTATTTTAAAGAAGCGAAGGTGAACTTCGAGGTCGTCGCCGAAGAAAATATCTGGATCGAAGCCGATGAAAGCAAACTGATGCGTGTTTTGCAAAATTTAACGGGCAACGCTGTAGATGCAATGGAAGATCGCGGTGGTTATATTAAAATTATGACTCGTGCGGATAAAAATTGGCTCTATTTGACGATCGCCGATAACGGTCCCGGAATTCCCGAGTTGATTAGAGAACGGTTATTTGAGCCATTCGTTACTTACGGAAAGCGCAGTGGTACGGGGCTGGGAACGGCGATCGCTAAATCCATTATTGACGCACATGGAGGCGAAATTAGTTTTATCTCGGAACTGGAAAAAGGGACGACATTTTCAATCCGTTTTCCCTTACATTCAGAGTTGGATTCAGAAATAAATAGAGAACTCGAAACACCTTTGAATTCAGCAAGTGAATATTAAAAAACACATTCTATAGTTGAATCGATGAGTTAACCTAGCTTGAGTTGTCAGAATAATTGCCAAAATAATATCGATCGCGATCTTTACCTAAAAGGTCTTAATCGATCCTTAAGTTAGATAGAACTCCTATCTGAGTTGTGATTTTTTTTGAAATGAGAATCTACTGACGGTTTTAAGCGATCGCGCATGAGTATAAATTTTTTTACGTTAGTGAACCACACCCAAAGCAAGAATGAAAAATAAACTTTTTAAATCATTCATTTTTAGATCGTGAGTTTCAGAAACGTCATGTATTTTCCAAAACAATTTTATACTTTCTTGCTTATTTCAACAAATATATCTTCAAAAATAAACATCATTCAAACTGAAATAAATGCAATTAACCGAAAAAATACTATCTCAAATACCCGGTAATCCTTGGAAAGGATTGCAAGCGGTCGATCGCCGTTGGCAAGCCTTAAAAGAAGGGAATATACCCCAGTCATCGCCGATCGCGCAAAATGAGGACCCTCTAGGAGAATTAGAATGGGATGTAGTGATTAGTGGGGGAACATTAGGGATATTTATTGGGGCGGCGTTGGCGAAAAAAGGCTGGCGGGTTGCCGTTTTAGAACGAGGAATTTTAAAAGGTCGCAATCAAGAATGGAACGTTTCGCGATCGGAATTAGATGTATTTATAAAACTCGGATTACTCGATCGCGACGAACTGGAACGGGCGATCGCCACCGAGTACAATCCCGCGAGAATTCAATTCGATCGCGGTCCAGAATTCTTAATCCGAGATGTTCTCAACCTCGGTGTCGATCCCGTTTATTTACTCGACCTTCTCAAAACTCGGTTTCTCGAAGCCGGGGGAAAACTGTTTGAAAATACCGCCTTTGAAGGGGCGACGGTTCACCCCGATGGCATCGCCATTCAAACCCGCACGACAGTGCAAAACGATCCAGAAGCAAACACCTTGTTTAAAAGTCGCTTATTACTCGACGTGATGGGGCATTTTTCGCCAATTGTCAACCAAGCCCGTCGGGGACAAAAACCGGATGGGGTCTGTTTGGTCGTGGGAACTTGTGCGCAAGGATTTCCGGCTAACGAAACAGGGGATTTAATGGTTTCGTTTACGCCGATTCAAAAACAATGCCAGTATTTTTGGGAAGCATTTCCGGCGCGGGACGGACGGACGACTTATTTATTTACCTATGTCGATGCATCGCCGGAAAGATTGAGTTTGGTGGAATTATTTGAGGACTATTGGCGCTTGTTACCGCAATACCAGAACGTGGAGTGCGATCGCCTCGAAGTCGTCAGGGCCTTATTTGGCTTTTTTCCGGCATATCGGCAAAGTCCATTAAAATCGCCGTGGAATCGCCTTGTTTTTGTCGGCGACAGTAGCGGAATCCAATCGCCGTTGAGTTTTGGAGGCTTTGGGGCGATGTTGCGCCATCTCGAACGATTGCAAAGGGGGATTGACGAAGCTTTAGATCGGGATCTACTCGATGCGAAAGCATTGGGGAAATTGCAACCGTATCAACCGAATATTGCCGTGACCTGGTTGTTTCAAAAAGCGATGAGTATTCCGAGCGATCGCCCAGTCCAACCGAACCAAATTAACGATTTGCTCTCCGGTGTTTTTGCCGATATGAAACAATTGGGCGATCCGGTTCTCAAACCGTTTTTACAAGATGTGATTCAATTTGGGGGACTGTCGCAAACGTTGTTGAAAACGGGATTAACGCGTCCGGGGGCGATCGTCCCGGTGGTGGGTCAAGTGGGGTGGTCGGCGCTGATAGACTGGATGCAGCAGTATCTGAATTTAGGGCTGTATAGTGCGTTGTCGGCGATCGCCCGACCTTTAACCGATTCGATTGAAAAGTTGCCGCCCAAGGGACAATATTACTGTCGTCGTTGGTTTGAAGGGTGGTACTACGGTTCTGGAAAGGATCGGGACGCCTCGGATCGTTGACGGACGGTAGAGATTCAGTTTCAATGCAGGTTTGAGATGCACTGTAGCGAACTTGCTCGGGATCGGCGATCGCCCAGGGGAAACGCATCGAAGCGAGGACACTCAACTCGATCGCGTGCGATCGATCCCATTTCCAGCTTATCTTTCCGAATCTCTTGCCAGTGTCAGCCGTTGAAAATGTTTGACTTGTTATTTTCCGAGTTGGATTCGCCGTTATCTGGCGATTCGAGAGGGGGTCGCGGAACATGAGGGTCGAGATCGCAACATTTTCAATCATTGTCCCGATTGTCTGCAGTTGACAGCTACAAGCAAACCTGGCACAGTCCCCGGAGGTTTTATGAAAAAGTTGCAACCTTTTGCTCAAAGTTGGCGCAAGCTTAATATTACGGGCAAATTTACCTCTGCATTTATCGGGCTGATGCTCTTATTATCTGGAGTTGCTTTGACTGGATGGGTTTCGTTGAACTTCGTCCGTCGCGAGACGGAAGCGGCGATCGTTACGAGTCTGCAGATGCAACGATTGGTCTTCCAAATGAATGCAGCGTTGGATCGGGCCCGCCGTCAAGAACGGGATTTTTTCGAGCAATGGTCTAGTGCGGGTTTTTTAAATGCGCGCGATGACTATGCGGCGGAACATGGCGAACAAATTCAGCAGGTCTTGCGGATTAGCGACGAGTTGCAAAAGTTACTCGCCAGCGCCAAGGTTAGCGATGCACTGCGCCAAAGCAATCCCGATGTCATCGCCTATGTGGAAATGGTGCAGAATTACGCGAGTAGTTTTAAAGAAGCGGTCGCCTTGGTCGGCGAATTGGGAATGGATCGCACCGGGGTTCTTTCCCAACTCGAACAAAAATCGGATTTACTGCTCGATACCTTGCAATTGGCGGGGGAGTCGGAGTTGATCGCGTTATACAGTCAGATGCAGGCGTCGGAAAAACAATACTTGCTCGAACGCGAAACTTCGGCGCGTCAAGGGTTGTACAAGGCGGTGGAGGACTTGCGCGAGGCGATCGTGCGATCGCCCGGTTTGGATGTGTCCCGTCAGGTGTCGGCGTTGGAGGAGTTGAAGGATTACGAAGCGGTGGTCGAGCAGATCGTCATGCTCGATGTCGAAATTCGCTCCCAAGTCGAGGGGTTCGATCGCCAGGCGGCAGAAGTGTCCGATAAACTATTATCGGTAGTCGCCGACGAAGTGGAACGGGCGCGATCGCAAATTGCGAAAACCAGTCGCGCCGCCAGTTGGCTGTTAGTGGCGGCGTTACTCGCGGCGGTGATTCTCGCCAGCGCGATCGCCCAAGAATTCGTCTTCGCCTTGCGCCAACTGGAAATCGAACAAGCTAAATCCGAGCGTCTTTTACTCAATATCTTGCCCGAAACGATCGCCGATCGCCTCAAACAAAAACCGGAAACGATCGCCGATAACTTTACCGAAGTGACCATTTTATTCGCCGATATCGTCGGGTTTACCAAACTCTCGGCCCGGGTTTCGCCGACGGAGTTGGTCAACTTACTCAACGAAATTTTTTCCGAATTTGACGGATTGGCCGATCGCTGGAACTTGGAGAAAATTAAAACAATCGGCGATGCGTATATGGTCGTCGGCGGATTGCCGGATCCGTCCGACGACCACGCCGCCTCGATCGCCGAAATGGCCCTCGACATGCAAGCGGCGATCGCCCATTTCAATGAAAAATATGCGAACAGCCACGACCAACCGATCGACATTCGCATCGGAATCAATACCGGGGCCGTCGTCGCCGGGGTCATCGGTCAGAAAAAGTTTATTTACGACCTCTGGGGGGATGCGGTCAATACCGCCAGTCGCATGGAATCTCACGGGATACCCGGTTCGATTCAAGTGTCTGCATCTACTTACGAGTTATTGCAAAATGATTATATTTTTGAAGATCGCGGCGTCATTTCCGTCAAAGGAAAAGGCGAAATGAAAACGTATTTACTCGTCGGTCGCAAAGTCGAAACCCCGATCGGCGTTGCTTGAGCGATCGCGCCCGTTATATTAAAGGGAGTTGAATCGATTGGCGATCGCTTTTGTCGTCCTTTGCATTCGTTCGTTTCTCCCGAATTATTTATGAGTTCTTCTACCGAATCTGTTTCCGCCTCCATGACTGCCGAATCCCAGGAGTCGCGATCGCACAATCCGCTTCTAGGACGGTCGTTAGATGAATTGACCGCATGGGTGGTAGCACGCGGCCAACCCGCCTATCGCGGCAAACAACTGTACAATTGGATTTACGATCGCTCGGCGCGATCGCTCGGCGAAATTACGGTTTTTCCGAAGTCCTGGCGCCAGCAAGTCGCCGATTTCCCCATCGGGCGATCGCAGGTTCACTACCGTTCCCAAGCGCCGGACGAAACGGTTAAATACTTACTCAAACTCGCCGACGATACGGTGATCGAAACCGTCGGGATTCCTACGAAAAAACGCCTCACGGTTTGCGTTTCTTCTCAAGTGGGCTGTCCGATGGCGTGCGAATTTTGTGCCACGGGAAAAGGGGGGTTTATCCGCAACTTAGCCCCTCATGAAATTGTCGATCAAGTTTTGCAGGTTCGCGAAGACTTCGGGCGCCGCGTCAGCCATATCGTGTTTATGGGAATGGGCGAACCGTTGCTCAATCTCGATAACGTCCTGGCGGCGGTGCGATCGATCAACGAAGACCTCGGTATCGGTCAGCGATCGATTACCATTTCTACGGTGGGAATCCGCGATCGCATCGTCAAACTCGCCCGCCATCGCGGACAGTTTACCCTCGCCGTCAGTCTGCACGCTTCCAACCAACCCCAGCGAGAACAACTGATTCCCAGTGCGGGAGGGTATCCCCTCGATGCTTTAATCGCCGACTGTCGCGACTATGTCAAACTCACGGGCCGTCGTCTGACCTTTGAATATATCTTGCTCGCCGGAGTCAACGACACCCTCGAAAATGCAGTCGAACTGGCGGACTTATTGCGCGGTTTCCAAACTCACGTCAATTTGATTCCCTACAATCCCATTAACGAAGTCGATTTTAAACGCCCCGACAGGCGGCGAATCGCTGATTTTGTCGCCGCCTTAGAGGCGCGTCATATTGCCGTCAGCGTTCGGTATTCCCGAGGATTGGAAGCCGATGCCGCTTGCGGTCAATTAAGAGCCTTGAAGCTCTGATTTCGCTTGCCGATTGCGCTTAAACTTGGGTGGCATACGTCCCGGGGGCGTATGCTTCGACCACTCGTCCGGTCCGCGAACAGGTCACCATGAAATAGTCACAAACGGGGCATTGGGTTTGTGTTTGTTTGAGATGCACGAAGTGGTAACGTTCGGCATGGTTGCCGCAATTCGGACAGCGAATGGCTTGAATCGTTTGCATTTTAAAAACCTCTCAATTTTATCGATTCACGAGCAGGACAATCCGTGAATGGATGGCGCGCCCCAGGGTGACTGTCGCCCTTTCGATCCGAATCTTAATTTCAGGAAAACTCGACTTTAGAAAGATGAGGCGATCGGGCAGTCGGCTGCCGAATCGATCGAACCTCCGTTTTGTAAAATTCCAGTCTATCTTTCTTAAAGAAAATCAAAAATCTATCTAAAGGCGTAAAGTAGAAGTCGCACCCCGAATATTTCGGATCGATGGCTCGGTCAATTGCATTATCTCATGAGTTTGATGAATTTTGATAATCAAATGATGCCCGGGGATCGCCCGGTATGAAAGTGATCCCCACCGAGAACAAACGTGATCTCGATCGCTTTTTTGGGCAACTTTCCTTTTCTTTTGGGCGCCAGTCTAGGCCGCGATCGCGATCGCTTGGAAGGGTTTATGCTGACCTCAATTGCCGCCCGAATTGACACCTCAGCGACCCAAGTGTCCCGGGGAAATGCCCGCGATCGCCTGATAGAAATAAACCGAATTTGTAGCGATTTTGTCTTTTTAGATTTTTTTCGGTTTTATCGATATTTTGTTAACTAAAATACACAAATGCACGGCGAGGGGCGATCGATCGGGCGATCGTGTCGGTTCGTGAAAGGTCTTCGATCCAGGCAAAATCAAAAGGGAAGTCAAGATCCTGACTTCCCTTTTTGTTCGCTGATTTGAGAACGGAGAGGGGGGGATTCGAACCCCCGATGGCTGTGACACCATAACAGATTTCGAGTCTGCCGCATTCAACCGCTCTGCCACCTCTCCAAAGGTTCCGGTTTAAAATTTGGACACCTTACCCATAATAGCTCAAATCACCGAGCTTGGATCGCCAAAATTGGAATTTTCTCAGATTTTCTCAACCTCGATCGCACGCCTAGATCCAAGGGATTCGGTCTTCGGCGATCGCGCCGTGGGACTCAAAGCCTTGAGTGGGAGTCCATCGGACGGCGCCTTCGAGTCCGGTAATGTAAATGCGGATATTTTTTTGTTCTAATAGGGTCGCCGTCGCCGGATCGATCTCCTCCGAAGCGGCGATCGCCACTTCCGGTTGCAAGGCATCGAGCAAATAGGGTGTCACTTGGTCTCCCGACCACCACAACACGTCTAAAGACGACTCCGGACGCGATCCGGGAAGAATTCCCGCTCCCAACCAGCGATTTTGTTGGGAAGGGTCGAGATTGCCCAACCACAACCAAGTTTGACCGTCAAATTGCAATTCCACCACCATCGGCTCGAACGAAATCGGACGGACGGCGATCGCGCCAAATTTAAGGGTTTCATCCTCTCGTAACGGTTCGTAACTGCCCTCAAATTGTTCCAAATCGTGCAAGATGGCTTCGTGGGAGAGGAGATCCCCCTCCTCCGGCGAAGGTTCGGGAGCTGAAAATAAAGCAATATCGAGGCGATCGAACAGTTGGTGCCAGCCTGTATTGCTCGATACGGGAGCAGTAGAGATCGCCCAATCCAGACGGGCGATCGCCTGCTGGCGGAAAAAGGGCAAAATCGTAAACTGGGTCGTGCGATCGTCGCCACTGTTGACTAACGCCACCTGTCCGCGATTTTGAATCACCAACACCGGATCGCGCGGCGTCGCCAACACGGTCATCTGTACCACCGTCGCCTTAGCGTGCAATGTCGGCGTCACTACCAAGGCGATCGCGAACAGCACCCCCAATCCCCAGCGCCGTTGACGCTGCAGCCACGGAATCACCCAGATCGCGGCGATCGTCGTGTAGAGTAAAACCACTTGGGCGATGGATAACGCCCCGGTCGCCACGGAATTGCCCGGCAAATTCGCGAAAAATTCGACAATTTCGAGCAATCCCTCTACGGGATAGTAGAGCAACCAAGCCAAGGCACTGCCCGCCAAGGGCCAGATGGCTCCGGCGATCGCACTGATAAAGCCGCCAATCGTAATCGCCGACACTAACGGCGTCGTTATTAAATTAACCGCAATACTATAAGGAGAAACGACATGAAAGACGTACAGTTGTAGGGGTAAGGTCCAGATCGTCGCCGCGATCGGTACCGCTAGCGCCGAGGCGATCGTCACGGGCAGCCAATCCAAGCGCTCCACAATGCTCGGTACCGTCACCAATAGCCCCAAGGTCGCCAAAAAACTGAGTTGAAAGCCCAAATCCCAAATCCAACCCGGTTGCAGCAATAACAAAATCGTTGCCGCCAACAGTAACGAACCCAAGGGTTTGACTTGTTTTTGCAATAAGGGCGCCAGTAAGGCGGCAAATCCCATAATCGCTGCCCGCGATACCGATGCCGAGCCTCCGGTTAAGATGACATATAACATTAAAACCGCGCTTCCCGCACCAAATTGGAGCCGTTCGGACAACGGGCGGGTCAGCAAGCGAACTAAACTGAGAATCAGGGCGACGTGGAAGCCGGAAGCGGCTAAAACATGGGCCAATCCGACTTGAATAAAGCGATCGCGCACTTCGATCGACAAATCTACGACCCGCCGTCCCAAGACGATCGCGCTGACTAACGGGCCGTGAGGGACGCCCAACCACCGAACCTGCGATCGCACGATCCGCCGTTGCACGCGCCACAAGCCCCAGCCTTCCTCCCTCGTTTCCGAGAGAAAATAGACTTGTTCCCCTCGCAGTCCGGCAAAGCTTCCCCGACTGGCTAAGTAAGCTTGGAAGTCAAACGCCCCGGGATTTTTCGGCGGTTCCGGTTTGTAGAGTTCGCCGGAAATGGAAAGTCTGCGTCCGGGATGCACGCCCGTCCCTTGCAGTAAGGGAACGGTAACGTATAACTTGCCACTGACGGGTTGGGTGCGACTGGTAGGGGGAACGGTGGCGATCGGATCTGCGGAACCGACCAACTCGTTGAGTTGGGTCACGTCAAACCAAAATTGCACCTTATTGGATCGGGTCAAGCGCGGCGTGCTGGTGACTTTTCCCAATACGGTGACGGCGGGTTGTTCGCCAATCCCCGTGGTAGGGGCGATATAGTGGCTGATGTCGTCGGTTTGAGGTTGCGGGAGGCGCAGTTGTAAGTAAAAGGCGGCGATTAAGGCAAGGGCGCCCGCAGCAATAAAAAAGGCAGGCTTGAGACCTGCTTTCAAACACCGAAGATAACCGGGAAGTTTGAGGAAGACGCCGATTCCCGCTCCTATTCCTAAAACGAGCAGTCCGTATCGACCTCCAGGAATTGCACTGGCGAGCAATCCGGCAATATAGGCCAAACACAGAAGGATAAGGGGCGCAGCAGTCATCGGGCGTCGCTTCCTCTAAGATTGAAAAGGGTTGAGGGTCACACGAGTTCGGTTACAGGGATAAGCCGAGTTTTAAGCCGAGTAAGGCATGGAGGACGATCAGACCGAGGACGATGCTCCCTAAGTAAGCGTGGGCGGTTCTCAGGTTGGGGCGATCGTCGCCAAAGTTGAGGGAGAGAATACTGTTAATGCCTAATAAGATCAGGGCGATCGATCCGGTCCAAAAATGAGGACTTTCTAGAATCGGTTCGCGCTGCATGACTAAGGAGAGTAATCCTCCCGTGTAGCCTAATGCCATGAATAAGAACATCCACGGGGCGAGTTTGCGGTGGTCGCTACGACTTTGGACGGCGGTTTCGCCTGCGCCGACCACCCGGGCGCGCCATCCGGACCAGCCGACATAACTGCCCATGACGAAGACGACAATCCCCATCATGAGGGGATGGCCCCAATGGACGATCGGTTCGGGGATGCCTAGGTTGCGAAACTGACTGGCGATCGGTTCGAGGATTTGCGTGAGATCCATGAGTAATTGGTGATTTTGAGGGGAAACGGGTTAATGGGGTTGGAAGTGAGCGCTAAATTGCGGCGATCGGGCGGGTTTACGCTGCCGATGCCGTTTCCGTCGGGGTAGAAGAGTTGAGCAAGGGAAATCCCAAGGCTTCTCGCTGTTCTAAGTACAGTTGGGCAACCCGCCTTGCTAAATGACGGATCCGACCGATGTATCTCGTCCGTTCGGTCACCGCAATCACGCCTCTCGCATCGAGCAAGTTGAAGGTGTGGGAGCATTTGAGAACGTAGTCCAAAGTCGGTAAAACTAACCCGCGATCGACCAACTGTTGGGCTTCCTGTTCGTACAGCCCAAATAAAGTAAACAGCAATTCCGGATTCGACGCCTCAAAGTTATAAGTACACTGCTCGATTTCCCCTTGCAAGTGAACGTCGCCATATCGAATGTCGTCAGTCCAAGCGATCTTCGCCATCGCATCGATATTTTGGAGATACATCGCCAATCTCTCCAATCCATAGGTGATTTCAATCGATACCGGACGGCAATCAATTCCCCCACATTGTTGAAAGTAGGTGAACTGGGTGATTTCCATCCCGTCGAGCCAAACTTCCCAACCCACGCCCCACGCCGCCACGGTTGGTGCTTCCCAGTTATCTTCCACAAAGCGAATATCGTGATCCTCCGGCGCAATTCCCAGCGCTCTTAAAGAATCTAGGTAAATCTCTTGGATGTTATTGGGGGAGGGTTTGAGTAAAACTTGGTATTGGTAATAGTGCTGATAACGATTGGGGTTTTCTCCATAGCGACCGTCTGTCGGTCTGCGACACGGTTCGATATAAGCCACCGACCACGGTTCCGGCCCGATCGCCCGCAGAAAAGTATGGGGATTCATCGTTCCCGCCCCTTTCTCCATATCGTAGGGTTGCGCGATCAGGCAGCCGCGATCGCTCCAAAACTGATTTAAGGTCGCCACAAGAGACTGAAAATTCACGTCCGATATCCTAACCAACCAAGATCTTCACCTCTCATTTTCCCCCAAATGTCCCTCAAGGCAAGAGAAATCAGCCCCCAAAACCCCCCGAAAAAATTTTTTCCCAAAAAGGGTTGACAGAGAAAGAGGGGGTTGCTAGATTAGTAAAGCGCTTGAGAGCGGCAGCGCGCCGCGAGCAAGCGACCGAACCTAGACAACACAAGAGTTTGACAGTCGGATTGACCGACAACAACCTCGTCAAAAGAAACTAAAACAGAGGTCTGTTTTCAGACCTCAAAAACAAGAGCGAAATCAGCTCTTCAATTCTTTTCTGAAAAGAAGAGGATAACACGGAGAGTTTGATCCTGGCTCAGGATGAACGCTGGCGGTCTGCTTAACACATGCAAGTCGAACGGACTTCCTCGGAAGTCAGTGGCGGACGGGTGAGTAACGCGTGAGAATCTACCTGAAGGATGGGGATAACTGTTGGAAACGACAGCTAATACCCAATAAGCCGAGAGGTAAAAAGGAAACCGCCTACAGAAGAGCTCGCGTCCGATTAGCTAGTTGGGAGGGTAAAAGCCTACCAAGGCAACGATCGGTAGCTGGTCTGAGAGGACGAGCAGCCACACTGGGACTGAGACACGGCCCAGACTCCTACGGGAGGCAGCAGTGGGGAATTTTCCGCAATGGGCGAAAGCCTGACGGAGCAAGACCGCGTGGGGGAGGAAGGCCCTTGGGTTGTAAACTCCTTTTCTCGGGGAAGAAGAACTGACGGTACCCGAGGAAAAAGCCTCGGCTAACTCCGTGCCAGCAGCCGCGGTAAGACGGAGGAGGCAAGCGTTATCCGGAATTATTGGGCGTAAAGGGTCCGCAGGTGGCGGTTCAAGTCTGCAGTCAAAGGTCGGGGCTCAACCCCGAAAAGGCTGTGGAAACTGAACAGCTAGAGTACGGTAGGGGCAGAGGGAATTCCCAGTGTAGCGGTGAAATGCGTAGAGATTGGGAAGAACACCGGTGGCGAAAGCGCTCTGCTAGGCCGAAACTGACACTGAGGGACGAAAGCTAGGGGAGCGAAAGGGATTAGATACCCCTGTAGTCCTAGCTGTAAACGATGGAGACTAGGTGTGGCCTGTATCGACCCGGGCCGTGCCGGAGCTAACGCGTTAAGTCTCCCGCCTGGGGAGTACGCACGCAAGTGTGAAACTCAAAGGAATTGACGGGGGCCCGCACAAGCGGTGGAGTATGTGGTTTAATTCGATGCAACGCGAAGAACCTTACCAGGGCTTGACATGTCGCGAACCCCGGGGAAACCTGGGGGTGCCTTAGGGAGCGCGAACACAGGTGGTGCATGGCTGTCGTCAGCTCGTGTCGTGAGATGTTGGGTTAAGTCCCGCAACGAGCGCAACCCTCGTCCTTAGTTGCCAGCAGTAAGATGGGAACTCTAGGGAGACTGCCGGTGACAAACCGGAGGAAGGTGGGGATGACGTCAAGTCAGCATGCCCCTTACGTCCTGGGCTACACACGTACTACAATGGGAAGGACAGAGAGCAGCAAGTACGCAAGTGCAAGCGAATCTCGAAAACCTTGCCCCAGTTCGGATTGCAGGCTGCAACTCGCCTGCATGAAGGAGGAATCGCTAGTAATCGCCGGTCAGCATACGGCGGTGAATACGTTCCCGGGCCTTGTACACACCGCCCGTCACACCATGGAAGTTGGCCAGGCCCGAAGTCATTACCCTAACCTTACGAGGAGGGGGATGCCGAAGGCCGGGCTGATGACTGGGGTGAAGTCGTAACAAGGTAGCCGTACCGGAAGGTGTGGCTGGATCACCTCCTTTAAGGGAGACCCAACTTTGGAAAAGGGAGAGGCAATCAAGACCCCCCAAAACCAGAGAATCCCGAGGTCGGTCGAGGTTAGAGAAGGAAAATCAGAAAAAGACTGTCAAACTCTTAGTGCGGTTCGCAGCGAGGGCTATTAGCTCAGGTGGTTAGAGCGCACCCCTGATAAGGGTGAGGTCCCTGGTTCGAGTCCAGGATGGCCCACCTAGAACCGGAGGGGGTATAGCTCAGTGGGTAGAGCGCTGCCTTTGCAAGGCAGATGCCAGCGGTTCGAGTCCGCTTACCTCCACCAACCATCGAGTTCAAAGATTAAGTTAGCTCAAAGCGAATTCAACACAGCACCCGTCATCTACAAGTAGAGAAACGGAATGCTGGATTGAAACCCAGCAAAGAACCTTGAAAAAAGCATAGACACCAAGAGAAAAGCATAGGGAAAAAAATCCTAGAACAAGCCAAAAGTGGTCAAGCTACAAAGGGCTAACGGTGGATCCCTAGGCACGTCGAGGCGAAGAAGGACGTGGTGACCGACGAAACGCTCCGGGGAGCTGGAAACAAGCATCGAGCCGGAGGTCTCCGAATGGGGCAACCCCAAGCACGACCCATCGAATCCATAGATGGGAACGAGCGAACCTGGCGAACTGAAACATCTTAGTAACCAGAGGAACAGAAAGAAAAATCGATTCCCTCAGTAGCGGCGAGCGAAGCGGGAACAGCCTAAACCGAAGACATTAAGTCATCGGGGTCGTGGGACGGCAACAACGAGAGTAGAGGCAGTAGACGAAGCGGCTGAATACCGCACCAGAGGGGGTGAAAGTCCCGTAGTCGAAACCGCCAACGCCTCAGCCGAATCCCGAGTAGCACGGAGCCCGTGGAATTCCGTGTGAATCAGCGAGGACCACCTCGTAAGGCTAAATACTCCGACGTGACCGATAGCGAAACAGTACCGTGAGGGAAAGGTGAAAAGAACCCCGAGCAGGGGAGTGAAATAGAACCTGAACCCGTTAGCCTACAAGCAGTGGGAGGACGATTAAACGTCTGACCGCGTGCCTGTTGAAGAATGAGCCGGCGAGTTATTAGACGAGGCTAGGTTAAGGCCGAAAGAGCCGCAGCCCGAGCGAAAGCGAGTCCGAACAGGGCGTAAACAGTCTCGTTTAATAGACCCGAACCCGGGTGATCTAACCATGTCCAGGATGAAGCTTGGGTAACACCAAGTGGAGGTCCGAACCGACCGATGTTGAAAAATCGGCGGATGAGGTGTGGTTAGGGGTGAAATGCCAATCGAACCCGGAGCTAGCTGGTTCTCCCCGAAATGCGTTGAGGCGCAGCGGTCGAAGATGATGACGAGGGGTAAAGCACTGTTTCGGTGCGGGCTGCGAGAGCGGTACCAAATCGAGACAAACTCAGAATACTCGTCAAGAAAGCGACCAGTGAGACGGTGGGGGATAAGCTTCATCGTCGAAAGGGAAACAGCCCAGACCACCAGCTAAGGTCCCCAAATGACCGCTCAGTGATTAAGGAGGTGAGAGTGCACAGACAACCAGGAGGTTGGCCTAGAAGCAGCCACCCTTGAAAGAGTGCGTAATAGCTCACTGGTCAAGCGCTCTGGCGCCGAAAATGAACGGGGCTAAGCGGTCTACCGAAGCTGTGGAACGAGCAATCGTTGGTAGGGGAGCGTTCCCCGACGGGAGAAGCACTAGCGAGAGCAGGTGTGGACGTCGGGGAAGTGAGAATGTCGGCTTGAGTAGCGCAAACATTGGTGAGAATCCAATGCCCCGAAACCCTAAGGGTTCCTCCGGCAGGTTCGTCCGCGGAGGGTTAGTCAGGACCTAAGGCGAGGCCGAAAGGCGTAGTCGATGGACAACGGGTGAACATTCCCGTACGGATTGGAGTTGGCGCGGGAGGACGGAGTGGGTCGAGACCAGCCGGAAGTTGGTTACCGGTTCAAGTGTTCGAGACGAAGACCGACGGCGAAAACGTTGGGAGTTAAGGCACGAGTACGAGACCTTACGAGGTCGAAGTGGTACAGATCGAACTTCCAAGAAAAGCCCCAACCGCCATAAGCTTCAATTCCCTGTACCCGAAACCGACACAGGTAGGGAGGTTGAGAAAACCGAGGGGCGCGAGCTAACTCTCTCTAAGGAACTCGGCAAAATGGCCCCGTAACTTCGGGAGAAGGGGTGCCCCCTGATGGGGGGTCGCAGTGAAGAGGCCCAGGCGACTGTTTACCAAAAACACAGGTCTCCGCCAAGTCGCAAGACGCTGTATGGAGGCTGACGCCTGCCCAGTGCCGGAAGGTTAAGGAAGTCGGTCAGCCCTGCGGGGTAAAGCTGGCGACCGAAGCCCCGGTGAACGGCGGCCGTAACTATAACGGTCCTAAGGTAGCGAAATTCCTTGTCGGGTAAGTTCCGACCCGCACGAAAGGCGTAACGATCTGGGCGCTGTCTCGGAGAGAGGCTCGGCGAAATAGGATTGTCTGTGAAGATACGGACTCCCTGCACCTGGACAGAAAGACCCTATGAAGCTTTACTGTAGCCTGGAATTGGCTTCGGGCTTCGCTTGCGCAGCATAGGTGGGAGGCGTGGAAGGTTTCCTTGCGGGGAAACTGGAGCCATCACTGAGATACCACTCTGGCGAAGCTAGAAGTCTAACCTCGACCCCTCAGCGGGGGGAGGAACCGTTTCAGGTGGGCAGTTTGACTGGGGCGGTCGCCTCCTAAAAGGTAACGGAGGCGCGCAAAGGTTCCCTCAGGCTGGTTGGAAATCAGCCGTCGAGTGTAAAGGCACAAGGGAGCTTGACTGCGAGACCTACAAGTCGAGCAGGGACGAAAGTCGGCCTTAGTGATCCGACGGTTCCGAGTGGAAGGGCCGTCGCTCAACGGATAAAAGTTACTCTAGGGATAACAGGCTGATCTCCCCCAAGAGTTCACATCGACGGGGAGGTTTGGCACCTCGATGTCGGCTCATCGCAACCTGGGGCGGAAGTACGTCCCAAGGGTTGGGCTGTTCGCCCATTAAAGCGGTACGTGAGCTGGGTTCAGAACGTCGTGAGACAGTTCGGTCCATATCCGGTGCAGGCGTAAGAGCATTGAGAGGCGCCCTCCTTAGTACGAGAGGACCGGGAGGGACACACCGCTGGTGTACCTGTTATCGTGCCAACGGTAGACGCAGGGTAGCCATGTGTGGCGTGGATAACCGCTGAAAGCATCTAAGTGGGAAGCCCACCTCAAGATGAGTGCTCTGGTGGAGTTAATCCAGTAAGGTCCCGGGCAGATTACCCGTTGATAGGCGTTAGGTGGAAGTCCTGCAAGGGATGTAGCCGAGACGTACTAACCGACCGAGCGCTTGACCTCTTTTCTCTCTTGGTTGTCTTTGCTTTTTTGAAGGTTTTTCCTTCTCTCTCTTTCCGGGTGCCTATGGCCTTGAGGCCCCACTCCGATCCCTTCCCGAACTCGGTTGTGAAACTCAAGTACGGCCACGATACTTGGAGGGTTGCCTCCTGGGACAATAGCTCGCTGCCCGGTTCTTTCTTAGATAAAACCCCTGCACTTCTGTGTGGGGGTTTTGTTGTTTGGAGTGAGGTGGTATTTTCTTTATAAATAGTCTCTAACAGTACTTAAACGGTAAAAAAGGTAAAATAAAAGCAAAACCCTTGACTGACAAGGATTTAAGGTGGAGAGCATCCCCATGAGAGAGACCACCCCAGCCGCCATGCCACCCTGCTTTGAGAAGTGGTGCAAGCGTTTCGACCCCGACTTCAAAACCTAAGCCCAAAAAAAGGGGTTTAGACACTATTTGGGAGGATTACTCGGAGAAAGCGAGCGAAAAAACATAACTCAGATGGCAAACGACTCGGTGGGAGTAGTGTACAACCGCTTTGACTTTTATGCGTTAACTGACGTTAGTTTAGCAACTCAAACCGGGCATCGGACTGTCAATCTCGTTGTAAGATCACCCCAAATGTACTCCCTTCGCCGGGTTTCGAGCGGACGGTGACCGTCCCTCCCATCCCTTCGACTAAGGTTTTGACGATCGATAAACCCAATCCGGTACCGCCTGTGGCGAGCGATTCTCCTGGGGAGACGCTACGCGATCGCGCTTCGTCTACCCGGTAGAATCGCTCGAAAATTCGGCCTTGTTGGGCGAGGGGAATCCCGACACCACGATCGCAGATTTCGACGATCGCCCGATCGCCGAACGATCGCACCCCGACTTTAATTTCCGTATCCGACGGCGAATATTTCACCGCATTATCGATTAAATTGAGTAACACCTGTTTGAGTCGGTTGCGATCGGCACTGGCTTCGAGCAAGTCCTCCCCACAGACGATCGCGATCTCCCGATGGCTATATTGTTTCGCCATTTCTACGACTTCGGCGACTAAATCGACGATTAAAAGCGGTTCGAGTTGAAAGTGCAGGTAACCGCGATCGGCCCGCGCCAGATCGAGCAGATCTTGCAATAATTGAATCGTTCTTTCCGCTTCGCTGGCGGCAATTTCGAGGGCTTCGCGTTGAGGTTCGCTCAAGTTCGTCGCCCGTCGCAAGGTACTTTGTAGATATCCGGACACCAGGGTTAACGGCGTTCTCAGTTCGTGAGAAACATTACTGACAAATTGCCGTTGTTGTTCCCAAGATTGGGCGAGGCGATCGAGCATCGTATTGCAGGTTTGCGCCAGTTGGCGCACCTCCGACGGCGCGTTTTGCAGTTGGATCCGGGCCGTATCCAGTTCGCGAACGGAGATGCGGTCGGCGAGTTGCCCGATTTCGAGAACCGGACGTAGCGATCGCCTCACGTAGAGCGCGATTGCCACGGTCATCGCCACGATCGCCGCCCCACTCGCCAAGGCTAAAGTGCGAATCAACCCCTCCAAGATTCCCCGATCCTCGGTAATATCCGCAGCAATGTATAGCTGTCCCAAATGGGTTCCCTTCACCGTCAACGGGCCGCTACACCACACCCAAAACCGACCGCCGATCTCGCTCACTTGCGGCATCATTTGTCTGGCGGGTAACCCTAGCAAACCTTTGCTGGTGTCGTCGTCGCGCCCGCTTAAGGGCATCGATTGGGCGGCGATCGCCCCGTCCGGTCGCTTCACCCACAGCAGCACGCGATCGGCGCTGAGACTGTCGATCGCGGGCTGCAAGCCCTTTTCAGCCGGATTGCGCTCGCTGTAGTGCATGACATCGCGATCGAAGCGATCGAAAATATACTTAATTGTCTGTTTGTGTGTCGCCACTAACTGACGCTGCATTTGCCAACTCGTGGCGATCGCCAAGGTGCCGATCCCCAACGCGGAAACGAGCGCCATTCCCACCGTCAAGCGGATTTGCAGGGAATGGGGATCGAATTTCGGTAACCAATGCACGGGTCGTGCAATCCATCGGCGAATCAGAGTCATGGCAGCGATCGAGGCATCACTTCCCAGGGTAGTGAAAGATTCTGAGAGCGGACTGAGAATTGCACATGGGGGCAATCGACCATCGGAACGACGAGTCCCTCAATAAAACTGCTGCGCATGAAATTGGGCGTAACGTCCCTCTTGAGCCAATAATTCGCCGTGAGTGCCCGATTCGAGAATTTGTCCGTTTTCGAGAACGACAATGCGATCGCATCGCCGAACCGTCGTTAACCGATGGGCGATAATCAACACCGTCCGCCCTTGCATCAACCGATCCAACGCTTCCTGAATCGCCCCTTCCGATTCCGAATCGAGGGCGGAAGTCGCTTCGTCGAGAATTAAAATCGTCGGATCGAGCAGGACCGCCCGGGCGATCGCGATCCGTTGTCGCTGTCCTCCGGATAAATTAACCCCCCCTTCGCCGACCCAACTGCGATACCCTTCACTCATTTGGGTGATAAACTCGTGGGCGTTGGCAATTTTCGCCGCCGCTTCGACGCGATCGAGGTCGTAGTCGAGTTGTCCGAAGGCAATATTTTCGGCGATCGTCCCGGTAAACAATTTCGTCTCTTGAGGGACGATCGCGATCTGACGGCGCAAACTGGCGAGAGTCACGCTTTTGACGTCGATGCCATCGATCGCCACTTGTCCGCTTTGCACGTCGTAAAAACGCGGTAGCAGGTTCACTAAGGTGCTTTTGCCGGCGCCGGAGGGCCCGACCAGGGCGATCGCCTCTCCGGGACTCACGGTTAAATCGATCTCTTGCAACACCGGACGGGGGTAGGGACCTTTGCCGTGATAGGAAAAAGTAACGTCGCGATACTCGATCCGACCTTTCACCGGAGGAAGGGCGATCGCCCCCGGTTTATCGGTGACCTCCGGTTGTCGGGAGAGCAACTCGAACACCCGTTCGACAGAGGCTTCCCCTTGTTTGAACTCGTTATAATTACTCGTGGTAATCGCGATCGGGTCGATCGACAGCGCCACCGCCGCCACGTAACTGACAAATTCACTGCCCGTGAGGTTATTTTGAGCAATTTGCCAGCCGCCGAGGAAAAATAAAAGTAAAACACTCAACGCTTCGAGAAAGCCGACCACGGGAAATTGAATCGCTTTGAGCTGTTCGGCGCTGAATCGGGCTTGACGGTTGCGTTCTGCCGCTTGACGAAAGCGATCGAGGGTGTAGTCTTCGGCGCAAAAGGCTTGCACGAGGCGAATTCCGCCGAAAACTTCGGTGACGATCGCCGACAGGTCGGCAATGCGGGACTGACTGTTATGGGAAAAGACCCGCAATTTTTCGCCAAACCAGGCGATCGACAGGGCCATTAAGGGGGCAACAATCGAACTGGCGAGGGTCAGTTGCCAGTTGAGATAGATCATGTAACTGAAGACGACGATCAGTTGCAGGATGCAAGGGACAAATTGGTGGAAGATTTTGTTAATGACTTCGCCGATGCGATCGATATCTTCGGTGAGGCGATAGGAGAGGTCTCCGGTTTGGGTATGGCTGAAGTAGCCCAAACTCAAGTGCAGTAAGTGCGCGTAAACGCGTTGGCGCAGGTCGAGGGCGATCGCCAAAGCCGCTTTAGCCATCAGTGCGTCTTGACCGTACTGCACCGCACCGCGCACGAGAAAGACCACTGCCGCCGATCCGGCGAGTTGGGCGATCGTCGCCACATCTCCCGCACCGATGGAGGCGGCCATATCCCCCGCCAAACGGGCTAAAATCGGCCAGAATGCGGTAAAGCCCAGGGTGCAAGCCAGCGCCTGGGCGATCGTTTTCCATTGGGGTTTGAGGTAGGGCAGCAGCAGCCCGTAACTAGAGCGAATCAAGGTTGATGGTTGCCAAATACTCCTTTTAATCTATCTTCAAATGTTGGTATTGAGAACTCGGACAGTGGTTTGAAGATAGCGGGGTAAGTGGCGGCGATCGCCCTAAACGAGCCGATCTCAGTCCCTATTCACCGAAGAAATCGTCATCCATACCGCCTCCGGGTCCCATTCCCCGGCCATTTCCAGGACGGTTTCCCTGGCGGTTGCCCCGGTTTTGATGCCGTTGTTGCATCTGTTGCGCCCATTGTTGTCGTTGTTCGGCACTCAATACTGCGCGAATCTCTAGCATTTGGTCGAAACGCAATTCACCCATCCGTTGGTGAAGTTTCATCATTTCGTCGTGTTTGGATCGTAATTGACTGTCGGATCCATTACCCACCATCAGGTCTTGCATTTCTTGACGCAATTGCATCATTTGTGTGTAGGTGCTTTCAGCTTCGCTGCGGTAGCGATCGCGGATTTGTTGAATGCGTTGCTGTTGGTCTTGACTGAGATCGAGCTGTTCGATCCAACGCTGTCCCCCTTGTCCGCGACCGCGACCGGGACCGCCGGGACGCTGGGCGACGATTTCAGGATTGCCGAATTCTGGGGGCGCGGCGTAAGCTGCCGTCGTACCGAGTAGGACGCTTAAAGCGGTTAAGGCACACAGTTGACGACGATGCATTCTGCCTTTCATGGTGTCATCCTCTAAATGTATGATTAAACGGTGGTCTGTTTTGATGCGCGGCTTATTCGCTTGCTTCTGGGAAGAACCAATCGGAACTTTCGGTGAGGGAAGTTTCGCCGAGTACCCCGTCCCAAGTGGTTTCCATATAGGTTTCGAGTTGGGCGAGTTCTTCGGCACTCGGTTGGGGAGGGATCGGCGATCGCGTACCGTTCCAGACCACGACCAGTCCCGCAGCAATCCCCACGGGAACGAGCCACAAGGGGCGTAATTGGCGTAATTTGGCGCGATTCACGGCGATGGGGTGGGGGCCGTCGAGGGCGTCGATCGTGCGATCTTCTAATTCCGGAGAAGGAGGTGGCACGTCCGGGGCATATTCCCGCAGAAATTGGACGAGACGGCGATCGGGATCGTTGGGTTGATTCATAATTGCACTCCTTCCCCTTCGAGAAATTTCCGCATGGCACTGCGCGCGTGAAACAAACGGGATTTGACCGTACCGACGGGAATTTGTAAGATTTCGGCGATCGCCTTTTGGGGTACATCTTCCAAGTCGTGGAGTACGAGGACGCTGCGGTGGTCGAAACTGAGATGGGAGAGTCCGCGTTTGACTAAATCTTGGTAGTGTAAGGTCATCAAGTCGGTTTCTGGGGAACCCGCGCGGTCGCGATCGGGTAAAGTACCGATGAGACGTTCCTGTTTTTGGTGTTGTTTGGCATAAGCCTGACGGCGATCGCTCGCCACGTTCCAACTGATGCGATACAGCCACGTTCCGAAATGCGCGGGTTGTTTGAGTTTGGGTAAGCCTTTCCAAGCTCTGAGAAAAACCTCTTGCACTAAGTCATCGATATTGCTCAACCCACATAATGGGTAAAGGGTCGAGCGGACTTTACCGTGATAGCGTCGATACAGTTGGCGAAAGCTAGCGCGATCGCCTTCCTGACATCGAGTCACTAACTCGGCATCGGTTTCGGTTGCTTCGGTCGGCACGGTTAACCCCTATGGTTTTTCCCTGGCGCTTTTGTGATTTTCTGTAGGTTTAGACAGACCCTCCCTCGAAACGGTTCAAGGCGATCGGTTAAATTTTTGCTCGAAACCCCTCAAAACCTTACAGGAACTGGGTTCTCAAGATTTTAAATTCTCCAAATCGAAAAAAATTGCCTTGAGGGCTAGACATCTCAAACAAATCTGCTAAGATAAGAAATGCGCGCCAAAAAAGCGCCCATCGCACGGCTCAGTAGCTCAGTGGTTAGAGCAGGGGACTCATAAGCCCAAGGTCGCAGGTTCAAATCCCGCCTGAGCCATCCACTCCATAAGGCTTTCAGCCCTTCATCCTCTAAGGAACCCGTCATTCAAAGGGTAAAGCCTACTGTCGGGATGTAAGACCGAACCGTAGAGGACACAAGAAATCTAGGATTGGGTAATCTGTTGGGTAGGAAGCCGCTATTGCAATCTCCGATTCAATAGCTGTAGTTCACGTCAATGAGTGAAGTACCCGACGCTCATTGCTACGCAATAGAGCGCGGGCTTCTCTCTTCACCGGGAACCGCCTCTAGGAGGGTAGACTTTCGCCTGCCTCCCTTTGGTCTTACATTCCCTCCGAGAGCAGTAGACCCACTGACTTCAGTCCAATATCCGCAAGCCTTCATTTCTGATATTGATTGCTGCATTGATGTCCCTGTCGTGCCTCTGTTGTTAACACAGGTAGAAATAGTTTCAGCACCTTTTCCCTTCAAAGAGGGTCAAACCAGAGATCATTTGCAGGAAAAAAGATCTTTCCGTCGTTTCAGCACCTTTTCCCTTCAAAGAGGGTCAAACAAAGATTTTTCCGTATTTGCTTGGGTTGGAAACAACTCGTTTCAGCACCTTTTCCCTTCAAAGAGGGTCAAACGATTTAAAGTCTGTAAAAAGTGGGGGGAGCCGGTCCAGTGTTTCAGCACCTTTTCCCTTCAAAGAGGGTCAAACTTGAATTACAACATCAAGCTTTATCGCGGCGATGAAAGTTTCAGCACCTTTTCCCTTCAAAGAGGGTCAAACAACCGTGGAAAATCGCGAAGACCTTTTAACGATCTTTGTTTCAGCACCTTTTCCCTTCAAAGAGGGTCAAACAAATGGTCTTTCTGCTATTCAAGGCTTAGGTGGCACTCGTTTCAGCACCTTTTCCCTTCAAAGAGGGTCAAACGTTTTTCTTTTTGTTTTTTTCTTTTCTTTTTTCCTTCGTTTCAGCACCTTTTCCCTTCAAAGAGGGTCAAACTTGTTTCTTCTTCTTCTTTTTATCCCCACCCCTGGTTTCAGCACCTTTTCCCTTCAAAGAGGGTCAAACTATGTAGGCGGAATTCATTACGCTTTTTATGAGGGTTTCAGCACCTTTTCCCTTCAAAGAGGGTCAAACCTAGTTTGCGAGGAAGAGAGCGCAAAGATTCTAGTTTCAGCACCTTTTCCCTTCAAAGAGGGTCAAACCCGAACCTAGACAACACAAGAGTTTGACAGTCGGATTGCAGAAAGATACCGGATTTGTTTCAGCACCTTTTCCCTTCAAAGAGGGTCAAACGCGATACCGCACGATATGTGCGGTACCGTATCCAAGACAATAAGTTTCAGCACCTTTTCCCTTCAAAGAGGGTCAAACGTGGGGCGAACCCCTGGAACCGGGCTGGCCCCCGAACTGCGAACAGTTTCAGCACCTTTTCCCTTCAAAGAGGGTCAAACGTCTGCACTGAGTGGGAACTCCGTGACACAGACGGAGTGTTTCAGCACCTTTTCCCTTCAAAGAGGGTCAAACCCGTCGCAGCCTTAGATTTGATTATCCGGGGGACTCCCCCGTTTCAGCACCTTTTCCCTTCAAAGAGGGTCAAACGGGGTCCAAGTCGGCCCCTTCACAGGGCGAGGAGGGGGTTTCAGCACCTTTTCCCTTCAAAGAGGGTCAAACAAGTGGCTCGACTTTACGGTACACGGGTCCGCAAAATGTTTCAGCACCTTTTCCCTTCAAAGAGGGTCAAACTTTTTGTTAGGGCCCGGCATGTCCGGGAACCCGCAAGTTTCAGCACCTTTTCCCTTCAAAGAGGGTCAAACATTCCTAAAGAGGTTATCTGGTCCCAAATGGACCGCACCAGTTTCAGCACCTTTTCCCTTCAAAGAGGGTCAAACAGTTTCGAGCCAGCTGTCTGAGTTAGTTGGTCTTCCCAAAAAAGTTTCAGCACCTTTTCCCTTCAAAGAGGGTCAAACGTGGCTCCAGCTACGTATACGTAGGAGTGTACAATGTGCGGTTTCAGCACCTTTTCCCTTCAAAGAGGGTCAAACCCCTTGTCACTTTTGTCACTTGTTTTGTTTCTGCTTGTTTCAGCACCTTTTCCCTTCAAAGAGGGTCAAACGATCGTAATGGGGTGCAAAATGCACTCCAGGTAATCAGCTGTTTCAGCACCTTTTCCCTTCAAAGAGGGTCAAACTTTTCTTTTTTGTCCTTTCTGTTGCAGCCACTACTGCTGGTTTCAGCACCTTTTCCCTTCAAAGAGGGTCAAACAACCTGTTCTCGTACAGGTCGAAGTGTGTGTTAAGTGGGGTTTCAGCACCTTTTCCCTTCAAAGAGGGTCAAACGGGGTGTATAAGGGGGGGGGCTCCCCATACCTCCGTCTATTGTTTCAGCACCTTTTCCCTTCAAAGAGGGTCAAACAACTATACTACAAAGTATTTTTTACTCAAACTTGGGGAGAGTTTCAGCACCTTTTCCCTTCAAAGAGGGTCAAACTATCTCCGAGTATTCGGAAACAACAACATAGACTGTTGTTTCAGCACCTTTTCCCTTCAAAGAGGGTCAAACAAAAGTTTTATGTTTGGGGGGGCGACTACGTCTCCCTGTTTCAGCACCTTTTCCCTTCAAAGAGGGTCAAACTACGGCATGGCCGGACCCCACCCCTACGTGGGGGTATAGTTTCAGCACCTTTTCCCTTCAAAGAGGGTCAAACCCTTGAGGTTTTAAACTCAAGCAGTAAGCTGATTTTACACCCATAGATCTGAGGGGGTCAAGTTTTTGTAGCAACAACTGGCTCCTTATCGGGTGAAATCACGAAAAATCGTCAGCGCAATGCTTCTGGTAGAGGACGATCTGAGGGGGTCAACCAAAGAATCAACGTTTCCACGATCGCCCAACCCCCTCAGATGCTTATCGATCGCCATAAATAAATAAGTAGAACTAATTTAGAGATCGCGGATTTGGTAAATACGATGTTTGACTTCTAGGGGAATGTGGGGATCGTCAATGACGCGATCGAGTAATGGCGAAAACTTCCCTTGATTGTGGGCGATCGCTACGACCAACGCCTGCCAATTAGCTAGGGGTAAGGAGTTGCCTTCTTCGCCGATCGCTTCAAGTACCAAACCTTCGAGAAACTGCGGATCGTACTTCCCCAACTGATTGAGTAATCCCGTCACCATCGTCTTGTCTATTTTACCACGAACATCGATCGCCCGCCATAACAAATGAGTACATTCAAGCAAATCGGGAATCAAACTGCGCTCTTCTAAAAAAGCCATTTGATTGAATGCAATCCAAGCTGAATTTGCCATCATATCCACAGTCATTTGTGGGGCTTGTACCAAGACAGAACGAGTTAACTTAAAAATGGCCTTAGCGATCGCCTGTTCGACCCGGCGTTCCCCTGACGGATGATGCCAAATCGCTGCCGTACAAAGCTGATACATTCCCTGTAACACTTCCGGTGACTTTTCCTCGGCCATCACCTCTAAAACCTTGGCAATTTCTGTAGGCGTAATGCCAAAATCATTCACGCCTTCTAAAATTACTTTTAAACAATTTTGCCGCACTACCACAATCGGAGAATCTCGCAAAATAGGTAGTAAACTCTCGATAGCTATCCCTATATTTTCCCAGCCTAAATCGAGAACCGTCCAACTAGCCGCCTTGGCCAAATCTTGAGAGCGATCGCCGCAAAAAGCGATCGTTCGTTCCAGACTTTCTCGATCGCCCCTTTGGGCGCGATCGCGCAATAGCTTCAACAATGCAATTCGCGCCTCCTTAGAGTTCTGACGAGCTTCTAAATCTGGAGCCAGTTCGGCGGGGAGACAATGCAATTTTTTCAAAATCTGATTCACTTGCCTCGTTTTCGTCCGAGCAAAAATTTCCCGTAACCCCTGTGTCAAAATCGGTTTTACCCCAGGAAATTGTACCGCCAATCCATCGAGAATCCGGATCGATTCCACCGGATGAGAAATCAGCCGAGGGCGCAACCACTGAGCTAATTGAACCGCCAACACTTCGTCAATGGTGAGGCGATCTCCTTCCACTTGCGCGAGGGTTTTCAAGATCGTAGATAGGGTGGAAATCCTATTGTCTAGAATCTGTTCGACTTCTAGACTCAAGAAATATTTAACCAGACGATCGCCCCCACCCGCTTGCACTATTTCTTTGAGGGCGATCGTACAGTTACTATTAAAAGATTTAGATAATCGCGACGGGGGATCGATTAATAAATACGTCACCATTTCAGCCATCCACTGACGATTGTCGATCGCGTGTTGACCCACGGCTGCGGCAATAACTCCCAGGGATTCGGTCGGTAAAGGAGCCTCAAAAGCGGTCAACCAAGACTCTCCCAAGATCGTCGATTGGGTAGCGAGTAAGTCGGGCAGTAGTTCGACAGTCAGGGCGATCGCCTTTTCTCTTTCAAAAAAAGAATTATTCGCTGGAGGAAGTTGGAGAATCGTCAATAAAAAATCGGCCTTAACTGCCGAGGGAACGCCTTCAGATAAATACAAGTCGATCGCCAAACTTCTAACTTTACTACCCAAGGAAGCATAATATTCCTTGAGAGCGGTTAAAACAGGTCGTTCGATCGCTCGATCGCGTAACCGAATTTCGCGGTAATATTCATTGAGAAACTTTCCTAAAAATCGATACCCTTGCTCGCGATCGCCTTCAATTTCTGGATGGCTCATTAACGCCGTCAATGCCTCTGGAAAACGAGCGCCTGCTTCGGGATGGCGGGCGATCGCCACGGCGGCAATTTCCAAGGTTTTATTGAGGGCATCTTGACCGACAGTTGACAGCAATTTAACCAGCAGATCCCACACCGTCGAATCGTGACGTTGGGGAGCAGAATTGAGGGCAATTAATAAGGTTTCGATAAAGGCACCCTGACGAAGTTGAGCGAGTTCGAGCAGGGGAAATAAAACACGAGTCGCTTCCGGTTCGATCCGCGAAACTGCCGCCAAGGAGATCGCCCGAAATGGCAGTAGTTGAGTGCGATCGAGTTCGTTGGAGATCTGCTCGAATTGGTTTAAAGGAAGCAAGGTAAAGAACTGTCGAAAAATTGGCCAAATGTAGTGGCGGACTTGACCAGAAGGCGATTGTAACTCCTGGCGAATGACGAATTGAGCAGTTTCTCCCGATTCGGTACCATTCCACCATCGGGCGATGGCGTATTCTAAAAAGGTTTGATGAAAAAAGCCGATGCGATCGTTACCCAACTCTTTGACAATGCCATCACTGCGTAAGGCAGTATAGGCGATGAAATCGGTTTCGTCGGTCAAATCTAAACTGGTTTCATAGAGAAAATCTCGGAGTCTTTCGCCGGAATGACAATACAAACGTTCGGCTAAAAATAAACACAGTTTTTCTTTCGCTTTACCAATCCGTCGCGATTGTTGTTGGTGTCGAACTTTGGCAATTTTCCAATTCCAATAAATCTCGTACAGTTGGCTGACCGTCAGATCTTCCGGAACCACTTGGGCTTCGGCAAATAATTCGCACAACAGCGCCAATAACAACGGATTGCAAACAATTTCGGTGAGGGAGACGCGATCGGCACAGAGTGCTAAGAGGCGATCGGCAAAAGTGATTTGACTCTCTTCTGTGGGAAATTCGGTTTTGAGACGGGCAAACAGCCGCGCCGCTAGGGTCACTTCTTCCAGTGCAAAGGGCGTCAACTTACAACCGTCGTAGACCTGTTCTCGAAACCCGGCAAAACTTTCGTGATAAGGCTCGAAAAAATCCGCATAATCGTTATGGCGACAGGTGAAAACTACCGTTGTTTCCCATTCGAGCAATTCGGCAAATAGGGCGCGCAAGATCGGAACCAGAGTTTTCGTGAGAACAATATCTAAAGTATCGAGTAATAAAACTCCCCGTCCGTGTTCCACGGTTAATTGTGCGGCAAGATCGGCGATCGTCACCCGGCGATCGCTCGCTTTTTCGCCGACTTCTTCGGGGAAGGAAAGGGCAGATTCGAGCAAATCGTCACAACGGACTAAAGCAACCCACGCCGCCTCCCGATCGCCTGTGAGTTCGTCGTACAAGGTGCCGAGAATCGTGCTTTTTCCATAGCCCGCCGCCCCCAAAATCGGCACGATCCGGGGTTTTCCCGAGAGTCCCAGTTCGATTTGCTGCAAGCATTTTTCTAGAAAAGTTTCGCGCCGAATGGTCGGTAAGATATAAGGTTCGAGGGCTTTGCGAGTACGATCGCCGTTGCGAATGACCGCATCTAGCAGGGCGCGATCGCACTGAGCAGCTTTTTCCGAGTCAGTCATGTCCGCATTCGAGTCATCCAGTTGCGAATCGTCCGGTGAAGCGGCAATATCTTGCCAGTCGAGATCGAGCAGATGGCAAATTTCCTGGAAAAAACTGCGATCGACGGGTTTGTAATTGAAAAACTTACTGACCGTAGACCACGAGGCGATTTGGTGTTCTTTGGCGATCGCCGTTCGGGTTAAATTGAGCCGTTTTAAAGCCCGTTCTGCCTTGACGATGCCCTCATGAGAAGCAATCAAAGAACGCGCGGACATGACAATTCCTATCACCGTAGGTTTATTCGATTTTACTATCAGAGTCTCCTCAGTTTTTTCACAAGTCATCTTTCAAACTCATACATCGATCTGCCAAACGCAGATAAGAACGCCGACAAGCACCCTTGATGGTGGAAACGTCAGTCTTTTTCTGATTTCACCGTGAACTTTACACGAGAACAGTTGAAAGCCGCTTGGCAGCAAGTGCGCCGTCGATCCCGTCAAGCGGGAATCGACGGTATGACCGTAGATCGATTTGCCCGAGATTTAGACGAATACTTGTCTCAAATCCAACACCATCTCAATGCCGAAACCTATCGCGCCCTTCCCGCCAAAGGGTTTTATTTACCTAAAGCCAATGGCGGCAAACGTTCGATCGGTATTCCTACCGTGCGCGATCGCATCGTCCAGCGCGTGTTACTCGAAGAACTCTACTGGCCCCTAGAAGAGACCTTTCTCGATTGTAGCTACGCTTACCGACCCGGACGCAGCATCCACGGCGCCGCCCGCCACTTCTCTACCTACACCCAATTTCAACCCTGCTGGGTTCTCAAAGCCGATATCGCTCAATTCTTCGATCGCCTCTGTCGAAGCCTATTGTTGACCCAACTCGAACAATTAGACCTCGAACCGATCTTAGTGCAACTACTCGAACAGCAAATTTCCGCCGGAATTGTCATTCGCGGTCAGTATCAAAACTTCGGTCAAGGTGTCTTACAAGGGGCGATCTTATCCGGTGCCTTAGCCAATTTATACCTCACCGACTTCGACCGTCGCAGTTTAGCTGCCGGACTCAATTTAGTTCGCTACGGCGATGACTTTGCGATCGCCACTTCAAGCCGACGACAAGCCCAACAGGTCTTAGAATGCGTGGGCGAGTGGCTGGCTCAAGTCTACCTCACTTTAAACCCCAACAAAACTCACATTTACTCTCCCGACGACGAATTTACCTTTCTCGGATATCGCTTTCTCGGCCACCAATTTTACCCGCCACCGCCGCCAAAACGCCCGGAAACCGGGGAATGGCTGCTCTCCCCTTCCGGCGTTCCCTACCGACGGCTAAAACCACGCCGAACCCCACGGGTTTCCCGTCCGCCTCGGGGGTCCGATTCTTCACCGATGGGATTGCCCATGGCCCACAGCGAACATTTATGGAGCGAAAGGATGACGAGTTTATATATCACCGACCAAGGAGCTTATTTACGAGTCAAAAATCAACAATTTGAGGTGTTTTACGATCGCCAACTGCGCGTTAAAGTTCCGGCCAGTCGAGTCAGTTATATTGTTCTATTTGGCTGTTGCAATATGTCGCACGGTGCCGTTTCTTTAGCTTTGCGACGACGGATTCCCGTCATGTTTTTATCGCAAAAAGGACGATATTTCGGGCGGCTATATTCGGAAAGTCATGCAAAAGTAGACTATTTAACTCGGCAGGTTCAGTGCGCCCTCGACTCCGAATTTACCCGCCTTCAAGCCGAGGCGATCGTTGCCGCAAAATTGCACAACTCTCGGGCATTATTATTGAAATTGAACCGTCGCCGCCCAACCGATGCTGCTTTTATTGCTTTAGAAATGCTCGCCAGTTGTCGCGATAAATTATCCCTTGCCGAATCGATGGATGCTTTGCGCGGCTATGAAGGAAAAGCTGCCTCTGCTTATTTTCAAGGCTTGGGTTCTTTATTTGCCGACCCCTTTACTTTTTCTAAACGCACTAAACGCCCCCCAACCGATCCGATTAACAGCATGATGAGTTTGGGCTATACCTTATTGAGTCAAAACGTCCATTCTTTTGTCAATTTAGCCGGATTGCATCCCCATTTTGGAAATCTGCACGTCCCTCGCGATAATCATCCGGCTTTAGTCTCGGATTTAATGGAAGAATTTCGCGCCCAAATTGTCGATTCTTTGGTGGCTTACTTAGTCAACTCCAAAATTTTAACTCCCGATGATTTTACTTTGCCAGACGAACGCAATGGCGTCTATTTACAGCCTCATGCTTTGAAGAAATATCTCAAACATTGGGAGGATAAGTTGTTATCGGAAATTACTCATCCCCACACTCAGTACAAAGTCAGTTTGAAGCGCTGTATTGAGTTACAAGTCCGGGAGTATCTTGCCTGTTTAACTGGAGAAGTCGAAGTTTATCGTCCGATGTTGTGGAAGGTGTAGCCTCAATTTACCCCAATTCTAACTTTTCCCTCGTCCAAACTTTCATGTCCATCTTTTCTTTTGAGTGCATTTTCCTCTGCTATGCAAGACATTGAGATCCCCCTAAATCCCCCTTTTTAAGGGGGACTTTCCTCATTCCCCTCGAAGCCGAATAGACCGAGACGATCCCCCTAAATCCCCTTTCAAAGGGGGGTTGGGGGGATAGGGGGATCGGCACTGTACCTTATCAGACGCCCGAGTGCTGTAGTGCAGAACCGACTGCTGACTGGAACCCGCAAAGCACTGTTTTTGGAGATCGCACGACAACCGGGAATCACTACAGCGCAACTGTGTGCTTATAGTTGTGCTAGAGGAGGTTCACTCCAGCGCATCAATCATCACTTAGCAGGCTTGATTGATGAGGGGTTTATTTGTACCTCTTTTCGCGATCGACGCGGTAAGTCCCATTATCAAATTACCAAAAGTAAGGGGAAACGAATGCTAAAATATTTGCAGGCCGCGAGGCCAATCAACTCCCACCTAATTGATAACCCGGTTCAATGATTAGTTAGGTTTATCTCTAAAATCTAATCGATAAGCATCTGAGGGGGTTAGGCGATCGTGGAAACGCTGATTCTTTGGTTGACCCCCTCAGATCCTCCTCTACCACAAGCATTGAGCTGACGATTTTTCGTGATTTCACCCGATAAGGAGCCAGTTGTTGCTACAAAAACTTGACCCCCTCAGATCCATGGGTGTAAAATCAGCTTACTGCTTGAGTTTCAAATCTCAAGGGTTTGACCCTCTTTGAAGGGAAAAAGTGCTGAAACGGGATACATTCCAACGTACAAGTTCGGAGGGTTGGAAAGTTTGACCCTCTTTGAAGGGAAAAAGTGCTGAAACATCAATACCGACTTCATAGTCGGTTATGAATTGACGATGTTTGACCCTCTTTGAAGGGAAAAAGTGCTGAAACGTCTATGTTGTTGTTGTTGACTGCTCCGAATACCCGGGTTTGACCCTCTTTGAAGGGAAAAAGTGCTGAAACTTGTATAGGGGTTACCGTCCAGCCGAGGGGCTGCGATAACTGTTTGACCCTCTTTGAAGGGAAAAAGTGCTGAAACATCAGCTTCAGACTGTACCTGCATCTGAAACCCATCTGTTTGACCCTCTTTGAAGGGAAAAAGTGCTGAAACATGGCCGACATCCGTCTCCCGTAATACACCAATAGTTGTTTGACCCTCTTTGAAGGGAAAAAGTGCTGAAACTCTGCCCATTCCTCACAGACCGTCACTTGGACGAGAATGGTTTGACCCTCTTTGAAGGGAAAAAGTGCTGAAACATTACCTCGAACTCGAGGCTTACCGTGCTAGTCCCGTGTTTGACCCTCTTTGAAGGGAAAAAGTGCTGAAACTTAATTAGCCCCGATGAACACTCCAAGCGGAGTGCTCGGGTTTGACCCTCTTTGAAGGGAAAAAGTGCTGAAACTGGTGCGGTCCATTTGGGACCAGATAACCTCTTTAGGAATGGTTTGACCCTCTTTGAAGGGAAAAAGTGCTGAAACCTCAGCAGTCGGCCAGCGAAGGGTTTCTTCGCCAGTTGTTTGACCCTCTTTGAAGGGAAAAAGTGCTGAAACACCCAAACCCATTCTGTCGTTTCCTCTTCGCAGTTGGTTTGACCCTCTTTGAAGGGAAAAAGTGCTGAAACTCTGGTGCAATTACTGCACTGAATGACGTGAGGTTCATGTTTGACCCTCTTTGAAGGGAAAAAGTGCTGAAACGAATTAAAATTTCTTGAGCAGAAACACTAGAAACACCGTTTGACCCTCTTTGAAGGGAAAAAGTGCTGAAACGTTTATCACCTTTGGATCCGTCAGGTCGACGGTACCAGGTTTGACCCTCTTTGAAGGGAAAAAGTGCTGAAACGATTTGGGTTAAACGGAACGCCGTTAAAAGTTGTCATGTCGAGTTTGACCCTCTTTGAAGGGAAAAAGTGCTGAAACTCTTGAGTTTCATAACGAACTCCGTTGTTGTACATGCAGTTTGACCCTCTTTGAAGGGAAAAAGTGCTGAAACTAGACTGTATCCAAGGTCGAGGCTGTACTGCTGGTTTGACCCTCTTTGAAGGGAAAAAGTGCTGAAACATTGGAAAAACTTTCCTTGTTCATTTCATGTGGAAATCGTTTGACCCTCTTTGAAGGGAAAAAGTGCTGAAACTGCCCAGGGCAAAAGGCTTGCCCATGGAGAGTGGAGAAGGTTTGACCCTCTTTGAAGGGAAAAAGTGCTGAAACGGGACCCCAGGGTACTGCCCTTGGAGCAATTCCCACAACGTTTGACCCTCTTTGAAGGGAAAAAGTGCTGAAACAATTGCGAGAGCTTGGTTTAGCATGACACCGCCAGAAGGTGTTTGACCCTCTTTGAAGGGAAAAAGTGCTGAAACGAGCTCCACCCTTCCGGGTCGGAGCGAAAAGGTTGTTCGAGTTTGACCCTCTTTGAAGGGAAAAAGTGCTGAAACGGGCCCCTCCGGGCCCTCGACCCACTCCACACAAACTGGGTTTGACCCTCTTTGAAGGGAAAAAGTGCTGAAACGGATCGTCGACTGGGGACGGTTGGGATCAGCAGTAGTGGTTTGACCCTCTTTGAAGGGAAAAAGTGCTGAAACAGTGCAGTAACCGCATCGGACCCTTCAGAAGCCATCTGTTTGACCCTCTTTGAAGGGAAAAAGTGCTGAAAGAACAGTGGGAAGAAGAACTCATATCCATCTCCCTTAAAACCATATACGAACGCAGATCCTCGGTTGCAATGCTGGAACTGTTGCATTTAACCGAGTCTATGACGGCCATTTATTTGACTCAACCCGGTTCCCTACTCGACGCCAAACGTGGAGTGTTTGAACTGTGGCACGACGATCGCCGCCAACGGCGTATCCCCGCCAAACTGACCAGCCAGATCCTGGTGTTTGAAGACAGTCAACTGTCTAAAACAGCGATCGCCCTAGCGATTTCCTTTCGCTTACCTGTCTTATTTCTCGATCGCCACCATCGCCACCTCGGGCGCCTTCACCTCAACCCTAATAGTGGCTCCCAACACCGATCGCGACCTGGAACGCCCGATCCCGACGATCGTCGCGATCTCGCCGAACGCCTTGTCAGTGCTATCTTAAACAGTCGCCAAAGCTTATTAAATACCCTCGATGGTGCTATTTGTCCCACCGTCGAACTGACCCGAGGGACGATCGCCCGCATCCTCGACGAGTTGCCCACTGCATCCGGCGATCGCCTGCGCGAGCATCTGACGGGGGTAGACCGCCTCTACTATCCTGCTTTGCGCCAATGGTTGCGACTGAGCGCGGGAACGGTTCTCGCACCGATCGATCCCTGGTTCTATTTGGCTCACAGCTTACTCGAACAGGTGACCTATGGTTTTGTCCTCGATGCGGGAGTGAACCCCTACGAGTCGATTTTGCACTGTGACACTGGGGATAATCTGCCTTTAGTGCGCGATTTGATGCTGGAGTGGACTGTTACGCTCGTCGATCTACTGGTTCTTCGCTTTTGCATGGACGAGTTTCTATTTTCTGGCAATGGTAATGGCAGTCACTCCCCATTGAGTCGGCTGCGCGATCGCTTCGTCCAACAGTGGGAGACCCAACTCGCTAGCGAGGCGATCGCCGGAACCAGTTATCGTCAATGTTTGTTCGCTCAAGTCCGCCGCTACCGTGAAGCATTGTGGGGCGATCGGCTTTACTCGCCCGTATTGCTGCGATCGGAAAGCTTCGTCTCCGGGCAACCGTTGCGGGCGCTGCGATCGCGGCGCTCTCCGTGCACTCACTTAACTTAAACCCAAATTTCCGATCGAGAGGACACGGCGAGGCCGTGTCTTCTAGGCTCGTTGAGGAGAACAATGTTGTATTTAGTTTGTTACGATATCACGAAAGATAGTCGGCGCGTTCGGGTCGCCAAGCTGTTAGAAACTTATGGAATGCGGGTACAACAGTCTGTTTTCGAGCTGGTCTTGAACGAACAGCAGTACGCCACCTTGGAAAAGCGCCTGGTCAAACTCCTCGATCGCCGGGAAGACCAGTTACGGTTTTATCCGTTACCGCCACAAGTTCGCGATCGGGTAACGATTTTAGGAGTGCGATCTCCCTTTGCGATCGACGATCCCACCATTATCGTTTGATCTCCACTCCGAATCGAGAATTCAAGTTTGAATTAGGTGATTCCCCTACAGATCCAGTCCAACGCCCACCCTAGGAGAACGCGCTCTCCACCACTCGCCTCGGCTGTTAGAAAACTGAACAAAACTTAGTATATTTTATTGCGCGATCTTCTGAAGTTGTGGTTAAGCTATAAACAATGGAAACGACAAGTTTTTTCAGCTCTCTAACTTCCGACATGTGGGCTTGTACACAAGACAGGCACGAGACAGGCACGAGTCCGACCACTGCCGCGATCGTTTAGAGCAATCTATCGATTCTTTTCACCATCGTAGACCTATGAACTTACCCTTACCCACTAGCCTACCTCGCTGGTATACGGTTAAAGAAAACGAGGAGAAAGGATGGACTCCCGAAACGGATGATATTGTCGATAAGCCAGAAAATCGCGAAATTACCCAAGCGTGGAATGGTAGTTTTTGCCCACCGGAGGCGAGTCAATTTACCTTACGGTTAAACAATCTGCAAGTCATTAGTCCCGTGCAAGTCGGTGGGGGCAGTTTCCGAGAAGGCCATATTTTACCCGCACAATTTGGGGGAATTCCTTGCATACCGGGATCGAGTATTCGTGGAGCATTACTCAAGTGGATGAGACGAATTTGGTCGGATTTACCCCCCGACGAACAAGCTTTTTGGAATAAATTGATCGAAGGCGATCGCAGTGGGTGGCAACCGCGTCAAATTCGCTTTGAAAGCCTGTTTTTGAAAAAGCACTTAAAACCCTTTCCCCTCTACGCACAACAATCTTGGCAGGTTTTCGATACACGCAGTAATCAGCTCGGAGTACAATGGCAAGTATCTCCTGTTTTGCCCCCGACCAGTCCGCCTAAGTTTTCGATCCAAGTTTTACTCTCCCAAGAAGCCACTGAGTCCGAAAAAAGTTGGCTGAGAAACCGATTGGAGGAGATGTTAAAAGAGCAGGGTCTGGGAAGGGGAACGGCTTCCGGGTTTGGTCGGATGGCGCGATCGCTGCCTTTAACTGCAACTTGGGAAATTGCCCTCACTGGCACTAAACCTGCGATACAACAGCAAGATAATAAAGAGAATATAGTCGGTAAATATCGCTGGAGTCCCCAAGTGCTGCGGGCCACTTTGCGGGGTTATTTTACCCGCGTGGCGCTGTCATTGCTCTCTCGAAACGATGCTGAAACCCTCACCAGTAAAATCTTTGGCGGGTTGAACTCTCCGGCGCGATTGACTTTGACGAGTTATTTGACCCAGTGTCAGCGATCGCCCACTGCTGGAACAAATTATGCGAATATTCCCGCTAAAGACGCGCACAGCACTTGGATAATTCGAGCCGATTGTACCCCAGAATTTCAGGATTTGATAGACCCGTTGTTAAATATTGCCAGTCGCATAGGCGGGTTAGGACCGGGATGGCGTCGTCCCCCACATTCTTTTAGAAATAACTCCCTATTTCGCGGCAGTGAATTCACCCTCACCCCGAAATCGGAAGACTCGATTGACGGTTTAATCGAGGGGGTGCGAAGTCGGATTCGCCGTCTAGCTGCGGAGTATGATTTGCGGACTTTTCAGCAACCGAGAAGCGTACTCGGTGGGATTGTCAGCATTTGGCAAGGAAAACCCGACGCATGGGAGGCGATCGTGCATGGGGTATGCAGCACCCAGAATAATTCTAAACCGGACTGGTGCGGCAATTCCAAAACGCGCCCATCGGGTTATGCGGTACGGAAGTATGAGGATTGCTGCTGGATTACGGTATTCGATGCGGGTGTCGAAAACACTTTAGAGGATCGAGGATTTCGTAAAATTTGGCCGCGATCGCCTCAATGATGGCAGTTATGCAAAGACGCTGTATCTCGGGAATCTGGCGGCGGATTGACGATCGCTGAAATGACGTAAATTCGTAAAGCCCCGCGCACCTTATTCCATAAGGATTACAGCCATTTTTGAGGAAATCGTTCAATTAGATTGTCATGACATTTTTGCTCCCCCGCCAAAATCTCCTCTGGAACCCTCACCAGCTCGGCGGTTTAGACGGGTAGAGCGATCGACCTTCATTAGAAGGAAAAGGTGCTGAAACCTTGTGGCTGGAATGTAGAATACCTTCTTCTCTGAAGCGATCGACCTTCATTAGAAGGAAAAGGTGCTGAAACCCACATTTGGTCTACATCCGGGGGGATGTAGTTTTTGCGATCGACCTTCATTAGAAGGAAAAGGTGCTGAAACTACAACGTTGAAGTCAGTTTCCAACTGACGGAAGGCGATCGACCTTCATTAGAAGGAAAAGGTGCTGAAACAATCAAAGCTTGGTTCGAGACCAATCGATAATTCCTAGCGATCGACCTTCATTAGAAGGAAAAGGTGCTGAAACTTCAACCCAAGATCCTCGTCGATTTCCAATCGAACGCGATCGACCTTCATTAGAAGGAAAAGGTGCTGAAACTCAACCCCATAGCAATCCGCCAGCACGGTTAATTGGTCTGCGATCGACCTTCATTAGAAGGAAAAGGTGCTGAAACGGGTTCTTGCCCGACAAACTAGAGGTAATCTCTAGCGATCGACCTTCATTAGAAGGAAAAGGTGCTGAAACAGATAGATACTCTCTTGGGCTAGTAATCTCAACCCTTGCGATCGACCTTCATTAGAAGGAAAAGGTGCTGAAACTTTCTCAAGGATTATTTGATTTAATTATTTGGGTAGGCGATCGACCTTCATTAGAAGGAAAAGGTGCTGAAACACTCGCAATCGCTTCGAGCGATAGATCTTCTTGGCAGCGATCGACCTTCATTAGAAGGAAAAGGTGCTGAAACAAGTATATGAACCTAGTCGATCTTCTAATGATTGATTCGCGATCGACCTTCATTAGAAGGAAAAGGTGCTGAAACGAATCCCATATTCTAGGTCTCTTCTTCCAATAATCTGCGATCGACCTTCATTAGAAGGAAAAGGTGCTGAAACCTTGTGTCGGGACAACACCTCCTCTAGTTGCTGCGGGGGAGCGATCGACCTTCATTAGAAGGAAAAGGTGCTGAAACTTCAGGAAAGTTGCGAACCTTTGGCCGCTAAGTTTACGCGATCGACCTTCATTAGAAGGAAAAGGTGCTGAAACCTTATATACTTTCTTATCAACTGAGGCGGCGCTCAAGCGATCGACCTTCATTAGAAGGAAAAGGTGCTGAAACAATCCACTCTAGAGGGAGAGTGCAGAAGTAACCATGTGCGATCGACCTTCATTAGAAGGAAAAGGTGCTGAAACAGCAGTTCGACGCTATGTGGCGCTGGAGAAACAGCGATCGACCTTCATTAGAAGGAAAAGGTGCTGAAACATCTTTGATATCTGCCCTTTCCCATCCTTTAAGGTTCGTAGCGATCTTCGTTAGAAGGAAAATGTGCTGAAACTTTCTGTTTATGAGTAAAATAGAAGAAGGTGACAAAAAACAGAAACTTTTTTGATTTTCCAGACAATACAGTATGTCCATCACCTTCAGGCAGTCTAAAATTGAAATTCCCGAAGCGGCGATCGCTCAAATTTGCCAGGATTACCATATCCGCAAACTCGCCCTTTTTGGTTCGATTCTGCGTGATGACTTTCGTCCGGATAGCGATATCGATATTCTGGTTGAATTCCAACCGGGAAAAACACCCGGTTTTGGTTTCATCGACATCCAAGACTGTCTCAGCAACTTACTGGGACGGACTGTGGATTTGAATACTCCCCAAGACCTCAGTCGCTATTTTCGCGATCGCGTGGTTTCAGAAGCTGAGGTGATTTATGGTGAACGCTGATGCAGTACGACTACAACATCCAATTGATGCTGTCTAAAAAGTGACTTGCAATACAACCTCATACCAAATCCGGTTGTAAAAAATCGGTTTTCGCTCTCTCTTTAGCCTGCGGAGGCAGGCTTTGTCCGTATAGCCGCACCCTTCCAGGGTGTCCGGTTTTTAAAATTTTGAGAACTCAACTCAACAAAAAAAAACGATCGCAGTTTCCTAGACTTAACAAACTGCGATCGCTTTCTTCAATTTTCTAATAACAACTCTCAAACCTTACGCAGGAGTCCCACTCTCCCGCGCATCTTTAAGGCGCATCGTCCAAAACTGAATCGCCTCGGCAATCTCCATCAACAAATCTGTCAGCAACACTTGCTGATTGAAGTCCAATTCGCGAAATATTTCCTGAAAATTATCGGTATTCATCTCATAGTCAATCCCCAATTCAGTCCCGACAATTTTACAGAGAACCTCTCGCGCTACACTCCAAGCAAAGTAACGCCTTTCTTCTTCCGACACAACTCCTTCAGACGGCAACTGTCCCCCGAGTAAGCGCTGCGATCGCGACATCGCCCAAAACCTTTCCACTCCCCAACTGGCAACATAATCGGCAATCCCACGAGCAGCATTTTGCCAATCATCAAATCCCTCAATTCCTGAATTGAGCAACCGAAACACTTCCCGATCTAATTCATAAGAACAAACTGGCATTTTCTCCTCCTAATACTGTGTTTTGAGAACCCTGATAGGGATCTCTATCTATAGCCCCCCTTTTTAAGGGGGGTTGGGGGGATCGAACCGGATCGTTATTCTTGAGAAAGGGTAGAATCGGCTGTTTGAGCGATCGCAATTCGCCCGTAACCGACACTCCACAATCCTCCTAAATAATGCTCCGATCGCAAAAATTTCTCCCATTCCCCTATCTGTTCCACTTTTTCCGGGTTGCGAATCGTCCAACTGGTCATAAACACCGCCCCCGGAGGCAACCCTTCCACCGCAAACAGATTCTTGACCAAACTGCCTTTCTTATCGGGTTCCTCGTTTAAACTCACTCGCGGTTGTCGAACCAATCCCATATCCACGATTAAATTGATACTATCGCTGGGAACGATAATGCGGCGATCCGGGGGAACCTCTGAGGGGGCGGGTAAACTCAGAGTACAGGTTTGGATTTGGGTTAACTTCAACCAGCGCAGATACACCGTTTGGTTATTGAATTGAGGATCGGTGGCGTAGATATTTCCCTCGGTCAAATTCAGCAGATTTTGCTGAGATAATTGCTGATAGCGATTCAACCAAGCGGGACAACTCACCCACCAACTGCCATACCCCAAAACGTGAATCGGCCACCACACGGGCCATCCCCAACCCAAGGCAATATAACCCGGTGAGATATTTTCATCTTTGCCGCCAAACCAATTACTCACATACCCTTGATACTCGGAACTGTGTTCGGCACCTTCGCGCAAGGCACCCCGGAGGGAACTGCCGGGAATAGTGGGAGTGCGATCGCTCAGACGGTAAATGGGATTATTATTCCCCCGAGAACTGCTATCCGCACCCCCAATATGCACGGGTTCGCGACAAATCAACCATTCAATTGCCATTGTTTTGCTTCTCCTCAAATAACCATAAATGTCCGTAACCCAGGCAGTGGCGATGGTGCCGATCCGGCAACGGTGCGGATGTTTCTAAAGGCGCTTCCCCCTCCCACAGGTAAACTGCCCCTGCAGGGGTCAACCATTCCCCAGGGGTCAACACTTGCACCTTGCGTTCGGGGTTGTGGCGATCGCGCACGGATTTCCACGACTGCCAAGGAATACCCACCTCTGCGGCATATCCGGCGATCGGCACTTGGGCAGGATAGGGAACCGAGAGAAAATTTTCCTCCTCATACCACAATGCGCCAGTGAGCAACACCGCCCCAGTTCCCTGAAAACTCTCCGCTTTCCCTTCCAACCAATCAACGGTAAGATCCTCTTCGTCTTCCCGTTTAATGCTCACCGGGGTTGCCCCAGCACCGATACAACTCCAAGGCGGATTGGGAAGTCGTTGCTGCCAGTCATAATTGCCGATAATTTTCACCAAAATTGACCAACCCGGATCCATCAAAGTGGTTTTTTCCGCAAAAAACCCGCCCTCGTCTTTCACTTCAAATTCTTCGCGACTGTTGTGACTTAGCGTCAGTTTTTGCCAGGGAAACTCTTGCAAATCAGGTTCTTTTCGCGATCCGTCTCGCCACAATTGCTTGAGGGTAATCCCGGAAATCAGATAGCGACCCCCCACCACCTCAATTGAGGCATCTCGATGTTGAGATTGCACCTGCCAGCGATTCTCCTCCCACACCATCCGAAAAATCTCCGGGGGAATCTTCTGTTTCTTCTTCTTTTGGGGCGATCGCTCTAACTCATAAACAGGCAATGGCAGAATCACATAAATTCTTCCGGGGTTCGACAAATACCAAAATGGCCCGCACAAGGTGCAATCGGTGGGCAAGTTCAAACAAGCGGCCAATTGATGACCGTTTGGCGGCCACCGACAGTCTACTTGACCGCTATTTTGTCCCACTGGCGTCAGATTCCCGATCGCTACGGTTCCCGCAGGAGATATCGAATACCAACTTTGTTCCAATTCACTCATGGGTTATTTCCCCCAACTCGTTCGACCCATTTTTCCCGTTCCCGTTGTTGTCGCGCCAGAAATCCCATGACGCTAATCCAACCAATCCACCAAGACCAGTTTCCCAATTCATCGTCAAACTCATCATATTCAGCGACAGTTTCGATCGCTTCCCATGTGAGAGCAATCCCCACACTCGCCCACAGGGTTTCGATTAAATCCCGAACTGTATCAACATCAGATTGCTGCAATCGATTGCTTTCCAGATAGGACAGCAGTTTTTCCCAGCGATTTAACTCCGTTTTCTCCTCAGTTGTGAGTCCCACGTGCATCAGCAGTTCCCACAAGCGCCAAGGACAAACCCAGTCCAAGGATTGACCGCTATTGAATAGCACTTTGATACAGACGCGATCGCGCCCTTGATTTTTCGCTTCTTTATACGCTTCGGTTAACCCCCGATGCCATAAGGATTGTGGAATTCGCCGTTGGGCGATCGCCACCCCCAAGCTAAAATCCATGCGCTGTCCCGGAACCGGATAAATCTCCGATTCCCGTTTCACCCACCCATCCACTGGCGGGTCTAAGGGTTGGGTTAAAGGTGAGAGTTGACCCCGCCACAACCGATATAAATTGCTAGTGAGGGAAACGGCTTCGGTGAGTGGCCCCAACAACAGAAAATCATCCCCGCCTGCAAAGATAACTTTGGCGTTGTGGTGTCGTTCTGTCAAGGGATACAGCAGTTGATTCCAGCATCCAAATAACACCGACAAATCCAGGACGTGAGGCAAGTCCAGTTTGCGGGTGGCGTTGGCGCTTAAAGTCGGCGGGTCGATGTTTAACTGATGTTGGAGGATCGCATCTTGATTCAGATGCCATCGCGACCACTGCAATTTTAAGGTTTCATACTGTTTCCCAGACAGCCATTTTCCCATATTGTCGCCATCGCCGCGCCATCCCACCGTCCATTCGATGGGACTTTCCCACCCTTGACTGAGATCTTCCCAGTCTTTAATAATCTTTTTCTCGTCGTCTGTATCTTTTTTTTCTTGAGGCACTCTTTCCTTGAGGTAGCGCCGTTCGAGGATGCGTGGATAAGCGAAATGAGGGGGATTTTTACCATCGACTTTAGGCATTCCCCACCGGAAATTAGGTTTTTCATCTAGGCAACATTGGTATAAAGTGTCTAGAGTATCGTTCCACGTCTCGGCATCGATGCGATCGACAACCCAAGCGGCGGCGACAGTGGCGCGATCGGGGAATTGGCCCCAAGGACAAGGAGGCGGTGTTCTGCCCCACAACAGTTGTAAAGTCGGTTCGATAATGTCCGGAACCGAGGCCAACCGACGGACGAATTCGATACTATTAAGGCGATCGTCACTATCCACCAATCCAGAGAGGCGATCTCGACTTTCATTTGCCGCCCGCAACCACCATTCTTTCAACTGAGAATCGGGCAATCCCCAAGTTCCTCCGTCATGGATCGGTTTGAGTCCCGGATGCCAAATTGACAAATGTCCGGCGCTAGGACTGGTACGACCTCCCCACCAAGTTGCTTGCCACTGGCGACCAATTTTACGCGATTCGATCCGTTCGCGCAATTGTTTGATATCTTGACTGACGGTTGCCAAAGAAAGGGGCGTGCTTTCGGTATAAACTGACCAGAGATAGGCGTTATCCCGGTGAATGACTTGCCATCCTTGACCGTTGAGTAAATGGGGACTGTAGCGTTGGGAAACTTCTTCTTCCAATGCCTCCAGAAATTTACCCCATTCTTGGGTAATAATGGGATTAAAATCCTGCAACCAAGTTTCATCTTGCGGATGCAATCCAGTGATAACGTTGGGGAGTTCTGCTTGCCAAAAACGATCGCGATCGCAGGGTTCGTCACGCAACCAATTGAGTAATGGGGAAGACCGATGCAAGGGTAACAACACTTGCCCCTGACGTTCTTCCCACCGATAAATCGCCACAGCAGTGAGATAATGGCATAACCAAGAAGCAACCGCCCAATCGCGCAATCGTTCTCCACCGCCTAAAAATTCTTGAACCGGGCCAAAAGAGAGGACGCCCAGGTGAGTTAATTCCGGGTTGGAAGCTGCTGCAACTTGCCGACAAGCTTCAATGGATGCACCCCCTCCCCACCAAAACTGCGATTTTAAATAAGCACTTGTTTGCCATTCTCCACTGACTGGATGAATGGATATCTCTGGGGAAGCATCCGGCAGATTTTGATAAATCTGCTGTTGTTGAATCAGCCAATCTTCTATAGCAATCCTAAGTCATTTGTGGCAAAAATCCATAAGAATATAGCTTAGGGAAATCAAAAACTTGGCCATCAGCAAATATCTTGAATAGCTCTTTAACTCTTTTAAATGAATCACATAAAAAATAAAATGTTCTCAAGAAATTTTTAGTTTGCAGCCAAATATCTTCAACTGGATTTTGCTCGGGAGCATTCGGAGCAAACTTCGTACAAGTAATCAACCATTCATCTTCTTCTAAGCCTTCATTTAGCTCTTTTAAAAAATCTCGAAATTGTTGAGAGTCGTGATACCTGGCACCATCCCAAAAAATGGCTAATTTTTGTCCCGGTCTTTGTTCTCGTAAGTATTGTATAAACTGAATGGTATTGTCGGTATCGGCTTTCGGGTATTCTTGAAGAATAAATTCATGAGTTTGGTAATCTAAAGCGCCATAATAACTTTGGCGACTTTTTTGGTTTTTAATGGGAATTTCGACTCTTATATCTTTTCTTCCCCAAACAAAACCCAAGACGTCTCCCCAAAGAAGATGACATTCATCAATCATAAACACAGCAAGCTTTCCAGCTTTGATATCCTCTTCCCAGTCCTTAAGCTTCTTTTGAATTTCTTCTTCTTTTTTTTTGACTAGCTTTTCATCTTTGGCTGGATTCTTTTTTTGCGACTTTTTCCAGCTCATGCCAGCCGCTTTCAGCAAGTCATAATAACTTTGATTTGAAGAATAAATCACGTTGTATTCTTGCTGCAAATATCGTTTTAAGTCAGACAATCTCAAATACTCTTGTTGTCTTATCCATGAAGTGATTTGTGTTTTTTCTTCCGGTTTTAGATAGCCTTTACTTCCTTTGTATTGAAGATTCAAACTCTCAACACCCTCAAAAATTGCTTTATTTTTCCATTGACTAACGAAGCTCGAAGAAACATTTAATATTTCTTCAATTTTCTTAGAGGGTTGACCAGATAATTTCATTTTGGCTGCCAATGCTCTCTTCATTTCTTTGGTATTTGTGGTATTTTCAATGAAATTATCTAGCTCGTCTATGATATTCATGAGGTCTGTCTGATATTGAGAATCTTCCGTGTATATTATAACAAAAAAAGCTTCCATGAATCATTTAGGACTGCTATACATTCATTTACAGATTTTCCTCAATATTTTCAACAATTTCACGATAGGTAGTTGCTCTTTCTTGCACTTCATCGGTTAATCCAGCAAGGTCGATAATATAGTGGAGATAGTCAACGGCAACTTGGGCGGGATGTTTTTCGTGAGTGACGCTTCCCAGTTCTTCGGTTTTTTTGTCCAATAATTCATCAATGCGATCGCCCAGCAAACTGTGGTAAAGCTTATTCCGAATACTGGTAAATGCTTGAGTAGTCTTTGGCTTTGATTCTAATTCCCAGATGTCTACATAAAATTTTTTGAACTTTACCCAATTGCAATCAGTGACAGGGGCAATAGTAAACTGATGGATTTCTTTTTTTGGAGAAATATACTCCCAAACTCCTTTGGTCAACAAAGGATAAACTATAGCTGCAATCGAGCAAGGGGAAATATCTTTTTGGTCAGGGTCTAGCAATTTTATGCCTTGCCATTCATAATCGCCATTTCCCTGTTTCTCGATTAGCAGCAGAATCGCCAACTCAAACGCCCCAGCAACGCGCAAATACCAGTGCATCCACTGACTGCGATCGCGAAATGCCGTCTCACTCCAGACTGCGATCGCCACTCGTTCGATAATCCCCTCTCGTCCCGTAAGATTTTCGCGCCCTGTTAAATTCAAAGAAACCGCGCGATCGAGTTCTTGTAACTTCGTCTTAATTTCCTCTATACTGTGCGGATGACTTTTAAGAATTTGCAAAGCGCCACTAAAATCCTGAATTTTCAATAACTCCCGGATTTGCGGAACTTTCAGATGCCATTGCCAGTGCGTCCCCGAATGAGGTTCGCATTCTAACTGTTCCTCTGAAATATAAACAAAATCAATTGATTTTACCGTTAACTTGCGCTCAATCCCCCACAAATATAAAGCACCATTCAAAGCTGGCGTTCCACTGCTATGCTGTACGATAATCTTGTCAATCAGGATAGATTCCTCCTTTGTCGGCTGAAAATAGATATAATCTCCTTCAAAGTTAATCAAAATTTTGAAAAGTTTTTCTATTTTTTCCGCCATTCCTTCCCAGTCTGCTGTCCCGTTTAGTAAATTGGGTTCTATTTTAAATCGAACGGAATACTGTTTGATGTTATTCTTGTCGCACCATTTAGCCAGAATTTCTTTCCACCAAATTCCATCCTTTGCAACAATATTTGCCCAACCCTGCCCAGTTTCACTACGTTGCGATTGCCAATCAGTCTGGTCAGTTAATATAAAACAGAATAACGCGGTACTGGAGTTGACTCCCTCTGTAGCGGTGATTAGTTTACGAATTAACGGAAAATCAAAATCAGTTTTTCCTTCACAAAATTTTTTAGAATTAATTCCCGCTCGACGCTCGATCCCTTTTAAGCTATCGCTTTCGGTGAGAGTTTCCCATCCCTTAAGGTCGCCCGATGTAATGTCGCTATTGCCTAGAACTTGCAAGATTAAGGTAGTCACTTCTATTTTTAGCCTCAAATTGAATAACTGTTCGTGACCAGGAGGTCAAACGCTCTCTTGTATTTAATTAGGGTGGAGGCGATCGCATTATGCGCTGCCATCCTTGCTCTAAGTCTCGCAAACTCTCATTCAAAAGTTTTTTAAACAAAGAAGGTGGTTTCGCCAGACGCTGCAATCGACAGCTCGCCTCCTTCAGGCGATCGCTATATTCATTCCCAGTAGAAATCGGCAAATGGGGAGGCCAATTATTTTGCTCCTCAAGCAGTTGAGCGTAGATCGCCGATCGCCTGTCAATTTGACACCATTTGCGAATTTGTTCGGCGAGTTTTTCCGGTTCTGCCGACCAATTTTGTCGAGCCAAATCATTTCGAGCTTCTAGATCGAATAAATCTGGCTGGTTGTGTAACAGTTGCAAAAAGCCTTCAATTGTTTTCTGTGCGGCAGTAGGTGGAGAAATCTTCGCTCGCAATTCGGCTTTATAATTTTTATGAACCTTTGCATGAAGCTTAACTCGCTTTTCTAGAATGGCCAGTTTCCTAACCACCCGAGGATCCGATTGACTTTGACACCAACGGGCGATCGCCTCCCACAATTCCCTCGGATCGTTGGGTTCGCAATCTATCAATTCCGCCAACTGTTCGCGATCGCCCCACGACAACCACTCGCGATCGCCCCACGACAACCATGCCGGATCTCGCTCTAGTAATAAGCAAAACGCTTCTAACTTCCGTTGAGCGCGGCGATCGCAAACCCAACGTCGCCCCTCCCGAACCCCCCAAACCGTGAAACCAAACAATAAAGCGGCCAAAAAGCTCAGAAATATGGCAACTGTCACCGGATGCAAGGTATTAAAAGGTGTAGGAATCCATCCCACCGTCACCTCGCCGTTATTGCTACCTGCAGTGAGTAACCCGGCACTAGAGGCAAAAATCGCAGCACCTCCCAACCCTCCACTGATGATATAGGCCAAGTCTTGCAACTCGCGATCGCGCTTGGCCTGAGCTTCATCTTTGCTCCGTAATTCCTGCAAGTATTGCTGTTCCCGTTGTTTCTCTAGTTTTTCTTGTCGTTCTTTCTCTTCTTGACGCTCGCGTTCCCGTTGTTTTTCCGCCACTTCCAGCCGCCGTAAAGATTGGGAGTTCAAATATTCTTGCATTTCATGAACTTCATCATGAACTTCACGATAAAGTTGCTCTAACTGCAAGACTTCTTGCCACTTGCGATAACAACGGTGATAGTTGTCCCGTTGCATAACTTGAGTAAAATATCCTCGGGCGGTAAATAAGAAGAGGCGATCGCGAATCCGTTCAAATTCTTGCAATCTTTGCTCTTCAGCAGCTAGCCAAAAATTGGCTACCTGCTGTGATAATGACATCAGAGCAAATCGTTGGTACTGCGCTAATAAAAACAAGAGAAAATACTGGCTTTTTACATGTTGGGGTAATGTTTCTTTAAAAAATACTTCTTCCGGACTGTCGATCGCTAAAAAAGTACCTCCCTCCAGGGTGAAAATAAACCAATGGTTTCTCGCATACGCCAACCAAGGTTGAGGGTTAGGATCTAAGTGTTCTGGTGCCGGATATTCCCCCTGATTTGAATTAAAAAAATGTTGCAATTTATAGAGTAAGTGAAACTGATTAATTTCTGACTGAGGTAAATCGTTTACATACAAGCATACAAATGGGATTAGGCGATCGGGTACAAAAATATCATCCCACCAAATCTCGCGGCTAACCGTTTGTAATAAGGCCATGACCACAGCTTTAAAAACACTGCGATCGCCATTGCCATTCCCCAATTTCTCGGGAAAATAATCTTCATCTCCTTTATCTGTCCTCTTATAGGCTTTGACCTCCGTCCCTTGTCTAGGAACTAAAAAACGAAAGAAGTGCAAAAAATCAAGCCAATCGAGCAGAATATTGCCGATCGGTTGCACTTGTACCCTTAAAAACCCTACACCTCCATTAAATAAAATCATTGATACGCCATCAACACCGCTCCCCTTTTTATTCCTTTTTTTATTGCCTTTTTGACCCCAATAAAAATCAATTATTTTCTTTTTTAAATAAAGTTTCCATTGAGCATCTAATCCGAAATGAGAGCGGATCCGATTATCGTTAGACAGTTTCCAGGATGTAGCTGTTGCTTTTTCTGTGGTTAAAGGATTCAGATAATTCTTTACGTGAAATAGTAAATCATCTTTGGGCAATGAAGTGGCGTCCCAGATTTTTATATTTTGATTTTTGGATTGAATTGTTGCACGGTCAACTGTTTCATTAAATTGAGTAAACCGATCTGCATCAAAAGTAAAAGGATAAACAAAATAAATAAATGATGAACGATGGTTGACCGTTACTTGTTCAAGTTGCATTGGATTGTTTCCTTATCTTTGCATCGTTTGAAACTTTTCCGAACCTATAAATATCCTACGATCGCCGATCTTTCAAACGGGCATATGTTCTATTTCTAAAATAAAAGACTGATACAATTTTTTAGGGTAGCAACAATACAAACAATCATTCAATTGAGGAGTGGCTTCAGAGCGGAAATTATAGGTCTCATTAACCCTAGTAACAACAGCTAAATATTCAATTGTGTATCAAAATTGTTTGTAATTATATAATTGACGATCGCCTCCTTTATCTAATTTTCGTAAAAATTAAATAAACTTCATGTTGTGCAATGATTTTAAGTAAGAGTAAGTTGTTAAACATTTAAAGTGCGTGAGTCAAGGAACACGATACGCCGGAGGCGTCGCGAGTGCGAACGCGTAGCGTCTCTGGAGGAGAATCTTTGCTCAAAGCACCATTAAATAAATAAGCTTTTCGGTGGTACACTCGTCCCGCCCACCTCTTTACTCCTATAGTCATCCTCAATGTTGTTGTAAAATTCATCGGTTGTCGGGAGATGGCATTGCCGTGTCCCTATGGGGATTTGGCGACTTGAGAAGGTCGATCTCAGATTCAACGGATTGAGGACGGCTATAGAGTGATAGAAGAGGGATAGGATGGCTAAAATCTAAAATCCAATCTAAAATCTAAAATCTAAAATGCAAAATCTAAAATCCACGCATCTAAAATCCGATGTTTAAATCACTCAGGGGAAAGAAGTTCGATCGCGCCTGGATTGTACTCGCCTGTAACTTATCGATCGCCTTGATGACGCCTGCAGCGATCGCCCAAAGTTTAGAAAGTCTGTTTCAAGAAGGAAGTGCGGCATTTAATACGCGGGATTATACCAGGTCGGAACAAATTTGGCGGGCGGTACTCGAACGCGATCGCGACAATGCGGCGGCTTACGATTGGTTGGGGTTGTCCCTTTACTATCAAGATCGCGTCGAGGAAGCGATCGCGGCATACCGACAGGCGATCGCCCTCGACCCGCAGCAGTCGAGTGCTTATAATAATCTCGGCAATGCCTTGAACGATCGCGGTCAGTTCGAGGAGGCGATCGCCGCCTATCGCCAGGGCTTAGACATTAATCCCAATCAGGGACAAACCCATTACAATCTCGCGGTGGTTTTGAGTGCTACCGGACGCATACCCGAGGCGATCGCCTCCTATCGACGGGCGATCCAACTCAATCCGACCGACGGCGAAGCCTATTTAAAATTAGCTGGGTTGTTGCGACGCAGCGATCGCCCGGACGAGGCGATCGTCGCTTACCGTCAGGCGTTGCAGGTCAATCCGAATCAAGCCCGGGCGTACAACGAGTTAGGGATTGTTTTAGTCCGACAGGGCAATCTAGAAGAGGCGATCGCCGCTTACGAACGGGCCTTGCAAATCGAACCGAATTGGGCCGCAGTCCACAACAATCTTGCAGTGGCCTTGCAACGTCAAGACCGCCCGGACGAGGCGATCGCGGCCTACCGACGGGCGCTCGAACTCGACCCCAATTTAGCGACGGCGTATAACGGGTTGGGCGTCATTTACCGCCAGCAAGGGCAATTTGACGAGTCAATCGCTCACTTCGAGCGGGCGATCGCCTTGCCGGATAGGGCGGCGATTCCGGCAAATTCGCGGGTATTAGCGTACAACGGCTTGGGCTTAACCTTGCAAGCACAAGGTAAAATAGCCGAGGCGATCGCCCAGTTCGAACGGGCTGTGGAACTCGATCCGAGTTATACGCCCGCCCAATATAATCTCAAACAAATCCGAGGACAGTAAAACGGCGATCGAACTTTTAAAATCCCCCTTAAAAAAGCAGATTGAGGGGGATTCTCCCTCCTCTTTAATAATCGATTAAAACAATTTTCTGCACTAAAGACTTATTCTTTTCTTGCTTATCTTTGAGTAAAGCTTGAATAAACAACTTCCAAGCATTGAGAGAGAATAAAGCCGGAAGGGCAATTTTTACCGCTTCGGCAACTTTACCATGCTTGAGCGCCAACCAACTCCAGCGCAACTTAAAATAATCGCGCACCTGCTTAATTTCGCTTAAATCGACATTTTGCTTATTTTTAATTAACGTTTCGATGCGATCGATTACAACTACATTATTTTCCGCGTTGCGATCGCCCGACGCTTGAATTTCCGAACGATTGCCCGTCTGGGAAAGGTTCTGAGTTTTTCCAAAGAGTTTGCGATTGACCATCGAAACCAAAGCAGGGAATCCCAATTTCACCCCGGCGATCGGATTTCCTTTTTTAAACGCCATTTTGCTAGCTTTCAGGCGTAACTGTTCCCGAATCAGTTCCGGATTGCTGCCGCCGAAAGTGGGCGGGTTAACGGGAGACGCCGAGGAGGAGATTTGGACGGATTTTAAAGTTTTTTCAGTAATTAAATTCAACGAAGAAAAATTATTAAATTTCCGCGACAGAATTGTTTCGAGCAGTAATTTCCATCCCCGATACCTAAAAATACTGGGGAAAGCCAACTTAAGCGCGGTCGGCAACTGTTTGCTTTTGAGGGCGACAAACAGCCAGTGAAGTTTTAAATACGCGGTAATATTTTGGAAAGCGGGAACGCGATCGCGGTGTTTTTCACTAATGCGATCGCAGATCTTTTGTTTCATTAAAATATTCGTTTCCAGGCGTTTTTGAATCGTAATTTTTTTATTGTACGCCTCACCCCAGACCGTGCGAAACGCCAAACATTGATTGATAAAAATCGCATCGCCATGCTCGGCGATTCTAATCCAAGAATCGATATCGTCGCAGTTGGTATCCAAACTCGAATCCCATCCCCCGGTTTCGAGAAAGGCATCGCGCCGAAAAGCCACTTGCGCGGGAGTTCCGAACGGCACTAATTCGAGCAGCATTCCATAGTGGATATCCTCTTGAGGGATATAAAACGCGCGACCGGGACCGACTTCGCGGGTTCGGCTCAATTCGCACTCGTTCTCGTCCACTTGACTCGCCTGACACGAACAAATCGCCGCCGCCGGATGCAGGGCGATCGCCCGAGTCATTTCTTCGATACAGTTAAACGCGAGATAATCGTCGTCGTCGAGCAGTTTCACCCAGTCGCCGCTTGCAACTTCCACCCCCTTGTTCACCGTCAGTGCGTGTCCGCTATTTTCCTTGTTACGACAGTACACCAGGCGCTTGTCCCCCGCCGCCCGTAAGGCTTCGCTCAAACTGCGGACGTACTGTTCGGTTCCGTCGGTGGAGGCGTCATCGACGACCACCACTTCACAACTGAGCGTTTGTGCGAGGGCCGAATCGATCGCCCGTTTGAGTAGGGGAAGCCGATTGTAAGTTGCGATCGCGATCGTAAATTTCATAATCACCTCTACCCGATAACCTTATCCCACCCGAGATCGGCACAGTCGATGCGAATCGTCGGTCGTAACGACCGAGATCGCCCTTCTGGCAACCGTTTTAACCTTTGGAAGAAACCCACCAGGGAGGGAGGGTATGACCCATCCCTAAACGGATCCTAGCCCATGGTTCGAGGTTTAAAGAAAAATCGATCGCGGCGAACCTCAGACGAAGCATTCCGGGGTGAAACTACCGTGCAGACCGTAGGGAATATGGTGCTTCAAGTGCAAGCGGGCGATCGGACCCGAGGCGATCGCACGAGCGTCTAAAATCACTAAATCCGACCCGTGACGCGCCGCATCGTACACCAGCAACAACACCCAGCCGTCATCCTCGCCGTCGCCTCCCGGACGGGGAACGAACAACGGTTCGCCGCCAAAACCACGGGGCGCCGCACTCCACACCTGGCGATCGCCCGTTTCCGCATCCCATTTCATCACCGCCTGCAACGGTGCATTTCCCGTCTCGCGATCGGCCACGCCGAGATATAAATAACGATAGGGACGCCCGACTCGCGCCGGATGCAACACCGGAAACTCGCAACAACGGCGACTCAACACCTGATGACCCACCGTTTCGCGCCCCTCGTCAATCTCGAAACGCCACAACTGACCTTCCGGGAGGGCGTCGAAATCGACCTCGCGAAAATCCCCGTCCTCCTGGATCGAAGGGAATGACTCGTAACAGACCGAATCGATGTAAATTTTGCCGTTTTCTTCCCAAGCATTGGCGTGGTGGAACACGAAACACGGCTCAGTTTCCACGATCTGCACCTGAGAGGAACCGTCGCGCGGAATTACAATGACTTTCGTCGGCGCTTTCGGGTTAAAACGGATGCACTGCCCCGCCCCTTTGAGTCCTAGGAAATAGGGCAGGGGATGGAAACTCACCGGATTTTGGAAAAAGATGCAATAATTCGGCGTAATCGCCATGTCGTGGAGAAAGGCAAATCCCGGCACCGAGTGTTCGTGATGGCGCCGCAAATTCCCCGCCGGATCGAACTCGTAAATGGCGATCGTCGTTTTCGGCCCCGGTTTGACCGCAAAATTGACCAAACAGGGCGCCCCCTCATCGATCGCGCACGCCGGATCGATACGCGGATGCGCCGCAAACGCTTTCCCAGATTCGAGCAACCCGTCGAGGTCGTCGAGTCCGACGGTTTCTAAACTCTCGGGATCGAGGCGATGGGGTTGCGCCGCTTCCCACAACGCCAGCAACTTTTCACCCCAATAAATGACGTGGGTATTGGCAATATTTTTAACGCGCAAATCTAGGAAATTCGCCAGCCATCCCCCCGGTTTTTGGGTGCCGAACACCCCCCGATAGAGAATTTTTCCGGCTTCGCGTTCTTCCACATAACCTTTCGTGCGAACGAAGCGATTTTGAAAGTGGGCGCGACCGTCTTTAAACCCGATCTTACAAATCATGCCATCCCCATCAAAAGGATGGTGAATCGGCTGTTCGTGAATGTCGAGCAATCCGGGACCGTTGCGAAAGAAGGTTCCGCATAAATCCGGGGGAATTTCGCCGTCTATTTCGTCGATCCAATAGCTGAATTCTTCGGGTTGGGATTGATACCCTTGTTTCCAATCTTCGCGACTGTAAGATTTTGAATCTAAAGGATCGACGTTAGGAGATTGTGATTTATCTTGCAGTTGCATAATTTTTTTAAATGGATAGATCGACGCCAATAGAAAAAATAAAACAGAGAGGAAACTGTATGTTTACACCTGCAGACTTTCGACAGGCTGGCTATTGTCTTGAAAGACCGGATTTGAGGGTTCGTCGGGGGCGATCGCCCGTCCTCCACCGTTGTTGTCGTCATGACTCCCGGGCAGCCAGTTTAAAAAGGGCAACGGTAGTAAAGTGCTGACATTGGTAATCACGACTAACAGCCACAAATTCTCGAAATTGGTTTCTGTAACCCCCAGCCAATGGGTGAGTAAGGCTCCCAATTCATAAGAACTCAGTCCGGCTAAATTGGTCACGGACATTAACAAGGCGAATAAGGTCGCTTCGACGCCGGACGGACACAAGCGGGCGGCTAAAACTAACACGGGCATATAGGCAATTTGTCCCATGACCGTGAGGATCAAACTGTCGCCGATGCTGAACCACGCATCGTCAATTCCGATCGCCCGATTCGCATGGGTGACGAGTAACAAACTGGTCATTCCCAACAGGGCCGATAACACGGTAGTCCAGGCGAACATCGTCCGAAAGTTAATGGTTTTAAAGAAGCGCTGGAATAACCAAATTCCTAATAATGAGGCGAGACTGGTGACCAAGCGAACCCGCCCGAGAAATTCCGGCTGAAAGCCTAACTCGTTGGTGGTGAAGAAAAAGAAGGCAGAATCGGAGGAAGGGGTCGCCTGCCAGATGAATAAAAAGGCGGTGGGCAACCAGATCGCTTTTTGAGAAATTGCTGTTTTTAATTGTCCGATTTGTTGTTTGACTTTGGTCAATCCGGGACGGCGATCGCGCACTTTTTCTTCGTCAATTAACCAAGCAACTGCCGATACGATTAACGGGAAGGTTGCAGTGATTAAAAACACCGTTTGGGTATTGAATTGTTCGAGTAACGACCCACTCAAATAGGCGGTAATCAAACCGCCGAGGGCCGAGGCGCCCCAGCAGAGAGACTGTAGGGAACCCGCTTCGCTTTGCGACTCCTGGCGGGCCCGTTCGACGACCAGAGAATCGACAATCACGTCGCTGACCGCCACGGACAGGGAACTGACCAGCATCACCGCCGTCGCCGCCCATCCCGTCTGTACGACTGTCGCCATACTCACCCACGCCAGGGCGCCCAAGATCCCGGACAGGACGATGTAAGGACGGCGACGATAGCCGAAAATGGGCAAACCGTCGGAAATAAAGCCAAAAAGGGGCTTGACAATCCAAGGGAGGGCCGCAATCCCCATCAAGGCGGAGACTTCGGCGGGAGAGAGGGCGAGTTCGTCTTTGAGGAAGAAGCTGACCGCCAAGCGGGCCAAACCGAGGATCCCCTGAACGAAGTAGACCAGCAGAATCGCGGTCAGTTCGGGACTCGGTTCGTTCCCGAATAAGAGTTTTTCTTTCACCGACGCTTTAATTTGCGCCAGGGTTTGAGGCGAAATCAACATTCGCAACTGCACTTAACATTTCTACATGTTTTATAACATAATGTTAAGTGCAGTTGCGAGAGGGGTGGGCTGTGGACTCGCAAAATCGGCGGTTAGGGGTTTTGCGCGGCTAACAACTGCAAGGCTAAAAAGGTGGCGGCGACGGTGCCCGCGACGCAAATTTCTCCGGTTTGAATGCGATCGCGCACAGTTTCGATCGGGATTAAAACGAGTTCGATCTCTTCGGTAATATCGAGAACTTGTTCGCCAATTTTTTTGACATTTTCGACGAGAAATAAATGGACTTTATTGGTGTCTTTAACGGGATTGTCGTGTAAGGACGCTAAGGGAATGAAGCGATCGCCCGCGTACCCCGTTTCCTCGGTAAACTCGCGGCGGGCGGCAGATTCGGCGGACTCGACGGCGGGATCGAACGCCCCGGCGGGGAGTTCTAATAAAATTTCGCCGACCCCGTGGCGGTATTGACGAACAAAAATGATTTCTCGACGTTCGGTGAGGGCAAAAACGACGGCGAGATCGGGTCGGACGTTGACAAAAAAATCGTCGATTTGATGTCCGTTGGGTAAGCGAACTTCATCCCGGCGAATGCGACACCAGGGGTTATTAAAAACGAGTTGCGATCGCAGGAGTTCCCATTTTTTAATTTCACTCATTATTGTAGTTCCCCCCTGAAGACGGGCCCCATTGTCGTTCGGCGGTCCAGTGGCGATCGGAAGATTGATAGACCTTTACCCCTTTTAATCCGGCTGTATCTAGCATTTCGCGAATTTCGGCAACGGTAAAAGCGGCGTGGAGGGAATCGCGAAATAATTTGGTTTGATAATCGTTATATTCCGATCCGATCGCGGCGACTAAAGCATCGACGGTGGCGCGATCGTCCGGTCGCATTAAATCGCGTAAAAATAAACCGCCATTGGGCTTTAACAAGCGTTTAAGTTCGTCAAAAAACGGGATCGGATCGGGTAAATGATGGACGATACTGTTAGAAATAATCGCATCGAAATGTCCGTTGGGATAGGGCATTTTTTTAGCATCGATAAAGTCTAACTGAATGCGATTTTCTAACCCGGCTTCGCGGACGTTGCGATCGCCAACTTTAAGCATATTGGCGGACAAATCGACGGCGATGATTTGCCATTGCGGACGTTTGCGGGCGATTTCGATTGGAATCCGGGCCGTTCCCGTTCCCGCATCCAAAATTAATCCCGAGGGCGGTCCGACGGCGATCGCCGCTTCTGCAAAGGCGGTATTGACCTCTCGAAAGTCCATCGAGTCATACTCGATCGCATCTTCCCAGGTGTCCATCACTTCCGGTTCTAGAATTCTTTCCATTTTTAGCCGCGTTTGTTGTTGATGAAGGATCGCAAATTCCGGCGATCGCGATCGGAATTCTATAGCGAGTTTCACCCCAAAGATCGACACAAAACGCCCTGAAGTTAGTGTCTGTTGCGCGATCGCTCATCGCTACGCTAACAAGAACTGTCTCTAATTGTAAAGCCAACGGGCGCGCTTGGCGATCGCCTATATATAAAAATGCCCGCAATGCCCTAAAATCAAGACATTTTAGCCGTCTTCTCCTGGGACGGGCGATCGTTAATTTTGAAAAACTTAATATAATTTTCTCCAAGATCGTATAAAATATGACCCCATAAAGCGATCGAACATTACTCGGGTATTCCAGTGACCAATCAATTCAGAGAAGAAGACAATCCCCTCGTTCCCTTAGACTACGGCGATATTTTAAGCAAACTCGATCGCCTGTTGCGCGATCGTAACCCGTTCAAAGTCTCGAAAAAGCGCAATAAACTACTCGCCAATTTTGACGCGATCGCCGCCGAACTCGCCCGTCAATCCTGTCAAAATCCCCTGCACTTCAACCGAGGCGTTAAAGTAGCGACGGTCAATTTTAGCCCGGGATTCCAGCGCCAATTTCCCCAACTTATCAACAAGATTCAAGCCTCCCTCAAAAAACACCTAAATTCATTGCTCCTCGACGAGGAAAACTTGGCCGAACTAGTAGCTAAATTTAGCACCGATCTAGACAGTTTTCAAGAACTCCTCAAACTCGACAAAACTACCTATAAAGTTACTGAATTTTCGGACAACTTTGAAAAACAAAGTTTGACGATCGACACCGATTTGCCCGGAAGTAGTTCAATATTTAAGTTCCATAAATTAACAATTACCGTTTCTCAAACCGAACGCTTTCGAGAAGAGGTGGAAGAAGCCGTAATGAACTACATTGGCAATCAGAACAACCTCGATTCAGATGAAATTGAAGAATTGCAAGATATCTTTCAATCGAGTATGCGTAATCCTGCTTCTGACTTTAACAATCTCCAACGGTTGGTAGACCAGGAGAGTTTGGGAAAACTGAAAAGAGAAGCTTGTCTTTTATATTTAGAACATCTGCTCGAAAATATCCACACAAATCAGCAGCATGTAGACGTGATTTACTTGAGAGATTTAATTAGGCGGTTGCGGGCGATCGAAGATTATGTTAACGATCCGAACAAAGCCGATAGCGACTATGAGGTTAATTATGCAGGAGTTGCGGTTAATTATAAAGATTTCTTTTCGCGGGCTGAAGCGTTCGATTCTTTACCAATTATTCCATTAATTGAGGGACATTTAGGAGAAAATACCGACTCGGAACGGGGAGAAGTCGAGTTTATTTTTGGGTTAAAGCTCAAGCTCAATCATCCAGTTCAAGCTTACGGAAAGAAATCTGTTTTTGAGTATAATATCGATCTACTAAATCCTCAGAGCGAGATTCATCGAAATAATTTAGACGATCCCGATCGCTCTGAGGCTTTTGCACGCAAAGTTTTATATCGTTTCTTTTTATATTATTGTGTTTTTGCCTCAAGATTAGATCCTTCAGCTTCCGATTATAATCCCGATGCAGAATTAGAATACAACGCGATCGCCAGCTTCACAGAAAAGGTTTTACCGATATTGCAAGGGTCGGATGAAACCGCCAAACAAAAGTTATTTAAAAATACCTTGAGAGGCTTTAAAAAATACAAAGTTAATGAGAAGATAGATCGTTTAAAAAACTTGTTAAAACGTTCGATCGCGCGTCAGTCAATATTACCCGCTTTCAATCGTCCGGTTTATATCCGATTGAGCAAAGGAGTTTTACAACCCAATATCGAACGAATGTTCAATCATATCTTTTTTCAAGAAGTTGTCAGCAATAATCCCAAACAAGCTTTACGATATATCAGCATTGTCAAAGCGGGGTTAGAAACTGATGCGTTATCTTGTTTACCCGCACGCATTAAAATCGAAGATCTTCGTTATTTTCGATCGCCGTTCCAAGAACAGTTTAATTGGGAATATGTCACGTCAGGAATTTCCACCTTACCCGTACTCTGGAGACCGGATACGCGACCGTGCGATAATTTTTATCAAAACAATCTGAAGAATGTACCTTGGATTATTTTTGCTTACGATCCGATGCATTTAAAGGACAATTTAACAACTCCGGAATCGGTATTTTTATATAAATTTGCATGGACGATTTTAGCTTATTTATCACTAGATATTATTTTAGAATATCTCGTAAGCAAATCTTTTGTTCCTCAAATTCGCTTACATGAAGGCAATGAGAACAACCCGGTTGTAGCAGAAAAGTTTATGGCGAATCTCTCTAAGACATTGGCGCATCTTTTTAGTAAAAACATGCGATCGAATTCTCAGGGGTTCCGCATTCATACTTTAAACCAATATACGGCGACTAACGGCTTGAGTTCTCTGTATTCGGTATTGCCAAAGGTGTTTTCTAAAACATCATCGACGCGAGAGCAAGTTGCAGAAGCAGATCGGTTAAAAAAATTGGCGATCGTCGTGGTTTCCAGTCGGGAAAGCGATGCGATGTTTCGCCATGAAACTCGTCAAAATCGGATTGCGAATTTAATTGGAGAAGCGATTGGAGTAGAACGATCGCCGGACGGTCGAATTCGGGTGGAACGACTGCAAACCTTCGCGGGTAAAGAAACAGTCCGTCAGTTGTACGTCACTCCTAAAGTGTTAATGGACACGATCGCCCATCTTTATGCAGACGGTTACCAACATATTGTTTATATTGCCCAAACTCCTTACAGCAGTACCCTGCATATTACCCGAACGAATACCGACGACGAACTTTATTTTATGTCGGGTCAACTGATTCAATATTTAAAGCAAAATCTGGATAATTTAACCATTTATCCGGTATTTTTCGATAAATATTACGTTCGTAAATCGCAAGACCGTGGGGTAAAGTCGTCGTGGGCGATCGAAGATACCCAGGAGTTGACGCGGTTGTGGGACGATCCGAGACAACAAGCAGTAGTTTTTTTCAACTTGTTAACTGGGTCAATCGTGGGAAAAAGCAATCTTGATAATGACCGCTTTTATAATGGGGCGATTTCTTATTCGACACTGTTAAATATTTATCGAGGAGTGCTCGACGATCGCAACATCCGCCAGGGTTTGATTTATGACGGTCCACTGAAACAGCAAATTTTAGAATCGATGGCGTTGCTGCACTTTTCTCGATTTGAAAAAAATACTCAGCGTAGTTTTAAACTCGATCCGTATCAAACAATTATCGGGGAAAAGTCTTGTTCCGCCCTTTCAACTTTCGATGCTATGAGTCTGGGGATTGAGTTTAATAGTTTGGCATTTTTGAGTGAAGTCAGCCAAGTTCTCAACAAGTTTTAGCGCGATCGCGCGATCGCGCCGACGAATTATAAAGACTCGCGTTCGGGGTTGAGAAATCTCGAAATAGTATTCCCCAACGATTGACCGATTTGCTGTTTGAGGCGCCAAGCAGAAAACGCTCTTTCGTACTCTTCGCCTTCGAGGGCGTAGGTTTTCCACCCTTTGAGGGCTAAGAAGACCCCCCAAAGTCCGGCGACCCAGAACACCCAAGAAAGGGTGTGGGCGGTGAGTAAATTGAGGACGACTAAAAACGAGTTGACAATCGCGTATTTAATCGCACTCTGTTTAAATTTAGAGCGTCGAAACTGGTCGAACGCTTGGCGATCGCGGTTTTCGCCTTGCAGACCCAACCACTGCTGTTCGGCGAGGTGAAGGTTGCTCTCAGAAATCCCCAACTCGTGGGCCATTTCCAGGAGACGATCGCGGGAAAATTCGCCTCCATCCGCTTGTTGGGCGAGGGCGAGTTGCAAAATTTGCTGGACGTCTTCTTGAGAATAAGAATGGGGCATATTCAATCAGATCCGGCGATCGAAACGAAGGAAAACGGGGAACGCCGATGGGTTCTCCACAATTATTTTAGCGAACGGCATGGGGAAGCGTACCGACGATCGCCTTACGGTCAACACCCCTTATTGTAAGCAGTCAACCGGGGAATCGGCTGAGATCGGATCGCAAGTCAGGGGTGAATTATTCCCGGTTAGAGAGAAAAGTTGAACGATGAGAACCGACGATCGAGAGTTTGGTTTTCCCGAGTTCTAAAGCTTCTGCAAGCCTTGACGAGTTGGCAACTTCTCGCAAAAATACTGCAAAATATAAAGTAACGGCCTGTTTGACTTCACGGCGGGCGATCGCATACGGGAATCCACCCCCGATTCAGGCAAAACCGCTAGGGTGAGAAGCAGGTTTCGCCTGACTCCGGTCACTTTTTCGGGTATGAATTAATGTAAAAAAGTTTTGAACTGCGATCGTGCCGTTTACAATTCTTCTAACCTTTGTAGCTGCGAACCGAGATCGGTAATAGCCAACTCTTTTGCTCAAAATAGCGTCTGGGTTTTAACAAGCTAATCGCTCTTATAAACATTTCCAAAATTTTAGGAATCGTCAACCATAATTATGCTACTCAACGACCGACTCTTTTATGCCTCAGCCTTGGACTACGCGATCGACCGCTACCCGATTGTGGTGGGGCCCGACGCATCCTTAGAACAAGTCCTGGCGCTGATGAGCCAAGTGAGAAGTAGCTGTCCGCTTCCCGAAAAAGCCGTAGCGCCCAACGGGCCGATGTTGCCGTCAATTCGGGCCAGTTGCGTTTTAGTGATGGAAGCGGCACCTACCGTCAGCGAACAACTCGCCCACCTGCACGTCACCGGGGCGATCGCCACCGTTTCCACGGCGATTTGTCCGCAAAAATTGGGCATTTTTACCGAACGGGATATCGTGCGACTGACGGCGGCGGGGGTCAACTTCAAACACGTCAAAGTTGCCGAAGTCATGAGTGCCCCGGCGATTACCGTCCAACAGTCCGAGACCCACGATATGTTTGCGGTCTTATCCCTATTTCGGCAGCACAGAATTCGCCACCTGCCGATGTTGGATAAAAATAATCATTTAATAGGAATTGTCACCCCAGAAACGATTCGGGCGGCCCTGCAACCCGTCAACTTATTAACGAAACTGCGCTACGTCAAAGATGTCATGAGTCGGGACGTCGTCCACGCCCCGGAAAATGCTTGCGCCTTGCATTTAGCCGAACTGATGAACCGCGAACAAGTCAGTTGCGTAGTCATTACCCGCGATACCCGCGATCGCCAGACCCCGGCGATCTCGATGCCCGTCGGAATCGTCACCGAACGGGATATCGTTCAATTCCAAGCCTTAGAACTCGATTTAAAAAACCTGCAGGCGAAAGACGTCATGAGTTCGCCCCTATTCGACCTCAGCCCCGAAGATTCCCTCTGGTTCGCCCACGAACAGATGCAAACCCACAACGTGCGGCGCTTGGTCGTCTCCGGGAAACAAGGGGAATTACTCGGAATCGTCTCTCAAACCAGCTTGCTGCACGCCTTGCGGCCCACGGAAATGTACGGCTTGATCGAAGCCTTGCAGCAAGTCGTCGAAGACCGGACTAAAGAACTGACCGTCGCCAACGAACAACTGCAAAAAGAAGTCGAAGAGCGATCGCGCGCCGAAGTGGCGTTACAAGAAGCCCACGACAACTTACAACAACTCGTCGCCGAACGCACCGCCGAACTCGAAGCCGCCAACGCCAAACTCAAACAAGATATCCGAGAACGCCAGCGCGTCGAAGCCGCCTTGCGCCAGTCGGAAGCGCGCTTGCGCCAGCAGACCAAAGAACTCGAAGCGGCCCTCGAAGAACTCCAACAAACCCAATTCCAACTCATTCAAGCCGAAAAAATGTCCAGTCTCGGACAATTGGTGGCGGGGGTGGCCCACGAAATTAACAATCCGGTGAATTTTATTTATGGCAATCTCGCCCACGCCACGGAATACATTCGCGACTTGCTCAAATTAGTCAAACTGTACCAACGCGAATATACCAACCCGTCGGCACAGATCGAACGAGTCAGCGAAGAAATCGACCTCGATTTTTTAATGGGGGATTTGCCCAAATTAGTTTCGTCGATGCAAATTGGTTCCGAACGGATTCGTCAAATCGTCTTGAGTTTGCGAAATTTCTCGCGGTTGGACGAAGCGGAAATGAAGTGCGTGGATCTGCACGAAGGACTCGACAGTACCTTGCTGATTTTGCAGCATCGACTGAAAGCGAAAGGGAACGGGCCGGAAATCGAAATTATTAAAGAATATGGGGATTTGCCTTTAGTGGAATGCTATCCCGGACCGCTCAATCAAGTGTTTATGAATATTTTGAGTAATGCGATCGACGCCCTGGAACTGGCCGCCGCCGAGGGGGAGCTAGAGAGGGGCGAATCTCCTGGGGAGACGCACTGGCAACGCCCATCGTCGCAACCCGCCGCCCCGGGAGAGGAGAATACACGACGACAACCCCAGGGAAATAGTCCTTGTATTCGGATTTGTACCTCATTTATTCGCGAAAGTAGCGAACCGCGATCGCCGCACCTGCGTCCGTCCTCGGGGGGTGGGGAAGACAAGGGGGCGATCGCCCCTTACGACGCCCAACGCACCGTTGGCAGCCCGGTGCCCTACGTGGCGATCCGGATTGCCGATAACGGTCCGGGAATGAGCGAAACCACCCGCAAACGCTTATTCGAGCCGTTTTTCACCACCAAACCCGTCGGTAAAGGGACGGGTTTGGGCCTGTCGATTGGCTATCAAATCGTCGTCGAACGGCATGGCGGACGCTTGCAATGTCTTTCGACCCCCGGACAGGGAACCGAATTCACGATCGAAATTCCGATCCAGCAGCAGTACGGCAACTTACCGCGCTTGCAAACGCCGACGGGGTTGGGAATGCGTCACAAACATTCTTGAACAATTGACTCGGTCGCTTGCGGGCGTCGTCAGTGGGTCTCCCGAGGAGAATCGCCTCCGAACGGCGATCGCATATTCTGATAGATTGTCAAAACAACACGATTCAAAACAACACGATAACCGGGAAAATATCCGTGCTGGACCTCAAGCAAATTCGGGATCGATCGGACGCCATTCTCGATCTCCTCAAACGACGCAGCGACGAGTACGACCTCGCCCCCCTTCTCGCCGTAGACCGCCAACAACGGGACTTGGAAACCGAGCGATCGCAACTGCAAGCCCGCAGTAACGAAATTGGCAAAACGATCGGCCAAAAAATGAAGTCCGGCAGCAAACCTCAAGACCCGGACATCCTCGCCCTCAAAGAAGAAGGCAATCAAATTAAAACCCAAATCGCCGAACTCGAACCGCGAGAACGCCAACTCAAAGCCGAACTCGAACGGCAATTACTCGACCTGCCCAACTTACCCGACGAGTCCACCCCCCTCGGCAAAAGCGAAGCCGAAAACGTCGAAGTCCGACGCTGGGGCGACGAATATCTGCCCTCGAATCCGGAACGGATCCGCCCCCACTGGGAAATTGCCGAGCAAATGGGCATCCTCAACACCGAACGCGCCGTCAAAGTCGCCCAAAGCCGTTTTATCAGCTTAGTCGGCAACGGCGCCGCCCTCGAACGCGCCCTGATTGCCTTCATGCTCGATCGCCAAATCGAAGCCGGATATCTCGAAGTGATTCCGCCCTTGCTCGTCAACAGCGACACCTTGCGCGGGACCGGGCAGTTACCGAAATTCGCCGAAGAAAGCTTTAAATGCGATGCGGACGACCTCTGGCTGATTCCCACCGCCGAAGTCCCCGTCACCAATCTCTATCGCGACGAAATCCTCCAAGCCGAAGACTTGCCGATCTACCACTGCGCCCATACCCCCTGTTTCCGGCGCGAAGCGGGCGCCTACGGCAAGGATACCCGAGGTTTAATTCGCCTGCATCAATTTAATAAAGTCGAATTGGTTAAACTCGTCCACCCGGACACCTCCGAAGCCGAACATCAATCCTTGGTGCAGGATGCGGAAGCGATTTTACAGGCGTTGAAACTGCCCTATCGGGTTTTGGAACTGTGTAGCGGCGACCTCGGCTTCAGCGCCCGCAAATGTTACGACTTAGAAGTGTGGTTGCCTTCGTCGGGTAAGTATCGAGAAATTTCGAGCTGTTCCAACTGCGGCGACTTCCAAGCCAGACGGGCCGGAATTCGCTTTAAGGAACCGGGAAAGAAAGGGACGCGCTTCGTGCATACCCTCAACGGTTCCGGATTGGCGATCGGTCGCACGATGGCAGCTATTTTAGAAAATTACCAGCTTGCCGACGGTACGATCCGAGTGCCAGAGGTGCTGCAACCGTATTTAAAACGGGAAGTTTTGTAAAATACATGCCCGTTCGGACGGGGCGGTGGAAGGGTCGAAACGGGGCGATCGCGCCAGCCATTCGGCGATCGCGATTCGGCGAGCTCTCCCCAACCGACTAGAATAAACAAACAGAAGTATATAAGTTTTCATTTATTTATCTATGTCGGTTTTGGCAGCGATCGCAGTTCTGGCAGTTCTGATCTTCGTCCACGAACTCGGCCACTTCATGGCCGCCCGCCTTCAAGGGATTCACGTCAATCGCTTCTCGATTGGCTTCGGGCCGATCCTGTGGAAGTACCAAGGCCCGGAAACCGAGTACGCCCTACGCGGCTTTCCATTGGGAGGATTTGTCGGCTTTCCCGACGACGACCCCGAAAGTACAATTCCCCCGGACGACCCCAACTTATTGCGAAATCGTCCGATTCTGGATCGGGCGATCGTCATCAGCGCCGGAGTGATCGCTAATTTAATCTTTGCCTACTTTCTCCTCGTCGGCCAAGTCGCCACCGTCGGGGTTCAAGACATCAACTACGAACCCGGCGTCTTAATTGCCGATGTCGTGACGGACAACTCCGCCGCCGAACGGGCGGGGTTGGAAGCGGAAGATATCATTCTCGCCGCCGCCGGACGGGATTTAGGGCGATCGCCCAAAGCCATTCAAGCCTTTAAAAAGGCGATCGAAACCCACCCCCAACAAACCATCCAACTGCAAGTCCAACGGGAAGAGCAAATTTTAACCCTCGACATTACCCCCGACCGCAGTGAGGACGGTCAGGGCATTATCGGCGTGCGCCTCGCCCCCAACGGCAAGATCGTGCGGCGTCGGGCCGATAATTTATTCGGCGCCTTAGCCTCCGGGGCCGCCGAATTTCAGGAAATCTCCGTACTCACCGCCCAAGGATTCGCCCAATTGATTCGCAATTTCAGCGAAACCGCCGACCAAGTCTCCGGTCCGGTGGCAATTGTCGCCATTGGCGCCGATATCGCCAAATCCGATGCGGGAAACTTGTTCCGCTTTGCGGCATTAATTAGTATCAACCTGGCGATTATCAATATTCTGCCCCTTCCAGCCCTCGATGGCGGTCAGTTGGCGTTTCTGGCGATCGAAGGGGTTCGGGGTAAACCCTTACCCACCCACATTCAAGATGGGGTCATGCAAACCGGATTGATGTTGTTATTGGGTTTGGGGATCTTCCTGATTATTCGCGATACCGCCCAATTGGATTGGGTGCAGAAGTTGTTGGAATAGGGCGATCGAGTGGGGGTCAGAAGTGGGCGAAATCCCGCCTCACTCCCCATACTCCACTGCTGTTGACAGTCCCCGACCTCAAGGTACGGGGATTCTCACTTCATCGGGAGTCCGACGACTTTACCCTCTGCGAGCTTCGTCATGAACATCACTCACAAACTTTCGAGCAAAAAACAGCGCGCCTTAGAAATTCTGATTCGGCTCAAGCGCGAATATCCCCAAGTGTGTTGTACCCTCAATTACGAGACTCCGGTACAGTTGCTCGTCGCTACGATGTTGTCGGCGCAATGTACGGACGATCGCGTCAACCAAGTGACCCCGGCTCTCTTTGCCCGCTTTCCCGATGCCGAGGCCCTGGCGGGGGCGGAGTTGGGCGAGTTGGAAACCTTGGTGCGATCGACGGGATTTTATCGCAATAAAGCCAAGAATATTCGAGGGGCTTGTCGGGCGATCGCCGAAAAATTTAACGGAGAAGTTCCCAAACGCATGGAACTGCTGCTCGAATTGCCCGGAGTGGCCCGCAAAACCGCGAATGTGGTCCTCGCCAACGCCTACGGAATCAATCAAGGGGTGACCGTCGATACCCACGTCAAACGGCTCAGCAAGCGCTTGGGACTGACCGAACAGAGCGATCCGGTCAAAGTCGAGCGGGATTTGATTCGCTTAGTGCCTCAAGAAGATTGGGAAAATTGGTCGATCCGGCTGATCTACCACGGGCGGGCGGTGTGTAAGGCGCGCCAGCCCGAGTGTGGGCGCTGTTTGCTGGCAGATTTATGTCCGGCGGCAGAGATTTAACCCGGTTGACCCCCTCGTCTTTTCGGCGCGATCGGATATGATGGAAGATGCTGTCTTTTTTTACACTGGGACAAAGTATGGCTAAAAAGTCGATGATCGAGCGCGAGAAAAAGCGCGAACGTCTGATCGAGAAGTATGCCGAAAAGCGTGCCGAACTCAAAGAACAGTTCGCTAAAGCGGAAACGGCGGCGGAGAAAATGGAGATCCACCGCAAGTTACAACGGCTGCCGCGCAGCAGCTCCCGCACGCGCCACCGCAATCGTTGTTGGATGACGGGTCGTCCGAGAGGCTACTATCGCGATTTCGGTCTGTCTCGCAATGCGATTCGCGAAATGGCTCACGAAGGGCTGTTACCCGGCGTGGTCAAGTCGAGCTGGTAAGCCTGTTGGAAGAGGGTTAGGCGTGGAGGATGTAGGCTGAAGCTGGTATAATTTCAGCCTTCCTCTTCTCGTGAGTGGCTCGTGTTAGCGGGGTGAGCTTACTGACCGCAACAACGGTCGATCCCTAAACTGTCGAGCAGCAGATCGCTCACGGCGTTGGCGATCGCAAATTCGCCGTAAAAACTTCTCGAAAAGTCAAACCCCTCCATTTCCGTGACGATCGCGATCACGAGGGAGCCTAAGTCGTTTTGACCCTCCATGCGCTGACGCACGAAGATTTGCGATGCTCGCTGGGCGATCTCTTCGTTGATCGGTTCGGGGAGGAATTCGCGATCGAGCCACTGATGTAAAGCAGCTTTTAACCATTCGCCTTCCTGAGCGGGGTTTTCGGCAGGAGGTAAGGCGATCGGTTGAATCGGTTCGGCCATCGACTCTATGAGGTGACTTCAGGATTTTTTCGATCCTACAGCATATCTCGCCGAACGGGCAGTGGGTCTGAGTTTTTGCCCTCTGGGGCGATCGCCACTCCCGCAAACCGCATTCGATCCAATCTGACGGCGCCATTGATGGAGTTCGACATACCTGCAATTATTCGGGGATATGCCCGGGGCTATTTTCTGATGGCTAACGATCCCGATGGAGAGTTAGCCTGGTACACGAGTAACGCCCGAGCGTTGGTTCCCCTAGACGATCGCTTTCGCTATCCGAAATCGTTACGACGAGTGCTCAATCAAGAGCGCTTCGCGACGGCGATCGATCGCGACTTCCGGGGAGCGATCGAAGGCTGCGCCGATCGCGAGACGACGTGGATTTGCGACGATCTCAAGGAAATTTACTGGCAATTACACCAACACGGGTGGGCCCACAGTTTTGAAACCTGGCAGGGCGATCGTCTCGCCGGAGGGATTTTAGGTTTAGCGATCGGCGGCGCCTTTATCGGCGAATCGATGTTTTTCAAGATCCCGGACGGGTCGAAAGTGGCGATGGTCAAATTGGTGGAACATTTGCGATCGCGCGGGTTTGTCTTATTCGACGCCCAAATGAACAACCCCCACCTCGAACGGTTTGGGGCGTACACGATCGCCGCCGAGGAATACGACGACTTGCTCGCCCGGGCGATCGCCACCCAATGCAGTTTTCTCCCTTAAATGTCGATTTTGCGCTCGCCCACCAGAGTCAAACTTTCCCACTCGCCGCGATCGCTATAACGGCGAATCAAGCGCTGACGGTAATTCGGTCGCACCAACCAACCCGCCTCGATAAAAAACGACTGTCTGCGCTCTACCTTCACCGGGAAGGTCGCCGAAGCGCCCCCCGGTAACAGTAACACCGACGTCGGGCGAGAACCCCCCTCAAAGTGCAAGCGATCGCCCTCGATCGAGGCGATCGACTCGATTTGACCGTTTTGCAACCCGACGGTAAATGAAAGAGTTTGGCGGACTTGAGAGGGGGCGATCGCCTCCAACACCAACCTCGTTTGCATCACGTCGGCACTCCGCCAATCCGGATAAAGGGTTTGGGCCGTTCCTTCCCACGTTCCCAATAACTGCTCCAGCTTCAGAGGGGGACTCTCCACCGCCTCAGACCCCGCACGACTTTCGCGAATCAGGGTCAAATTTTTGAGGTGTCCTTCCGGCGCGAACAGTTCCACCAAACGCAGGCGGCGATTCTCGTCTACAAAGCCGAATTCAGCGCCAAATTCCGAAAACGGACCGAGTTGGATCGTCCCTTGAGAGAAAGCGCCGTCATCGAAAAAGAGGATATCGCGCCCGAACGATCGATATTCGCGCACCAGTTCGCTGACAGGTTCGTCCGCCCCCGGACGGGCGCCGGGAGCAAACCGTTGCAGGGTCAAACGGGCGCGCTCGTCGTTCTCCAAACCTTCGAGGAGGAGCAGGGTCGGCGTTTCGCTCAAGGCTTCCCCTTCCGGCGAAAATTGGGCGAACGATCCTTGCCATCGTCCGAGATTGTGCAGGAAATTATCCCATTGATTGCCCATGTGCTGGTGTTTTCTCCGATTTGATTCTAGCGATCGTCATCGATTGTAGGGGAGTTGAGGCGATCGGGGCAGGCGATCGTCTAAAATCTAGGAATATCAATTATTTTATATATAAATTGAACGGGAGAAATGGGTATCGACCCGATCGCCCGCAAGGCGGCAATAATAAACTAAGGTCGCAAGTGGTATCGATTCGGAATTTTTGATGAAACGCAGAACGGGCAAAGTTGTCGTGGGATTGTGGTTGGCAAGTTGGTGTGCGGGTCTGGCGATCGCCTGTAGCGGCGTCGCGCTGCCGACCCCCGCCCCCGCGATCGCCCAAAATCCCCCAACCTCGACGACGACCGGGGAAGATCTCGAACCGTTTGTCCGACGGCCCGCCGACGGTCGCGAACCCCTGCGCGAACTGGTCCGCGAAGAGGTCGATCGCGCCTTTACCCGCAATACCAATCCCATTTACGCTTTACTCGTCGCCCTCGCCGTGTTGCCCGCAATCGCGGCGATCGGGGTGTGGCGAATCTTCGCCGACTTGCACCGTCAAGTGGAGCATTACAAAGCGGAAATCGAAAGCCTCAAAGCCGATACGCTGGTGCAACTGCAAAGCGCCATCCGGGAAGGACAGCAGTCCCTCGATCGCCTCGAACGCGCCAACGATCGTCCGGAAACTGCCCCCGGGTCGCCCTTGGGCAAAGGAACCCCCACGACCCTACAATCGCCACAGACGGCCCGATCGTCAACGCCGGAACCCTTGGAGGTTGCCGAAAAAGACCGAGAAGGAACGGCGATGGACTGGGTAAAACAGGGAAATCAACTGTTTTTCGAGGGTCGTTACGAAGCGGCGATCGCCGCTTACGACCGAGGGATCCAACTCAAAGGAGATTATCACCAAGCCTGGAGCAATCGCGGCAGTGCCTTATTTCACCTGGAACAGTACGAAGCGGCGATCGCGGCGTATGACGAAGCCTTACGCATCAAGCCCAACTATGCGGAAGCTTGGCACAATCGCGGCGGGGCCTTGATGCAATTACAGCGCTATCTAGACGCGATCGCCTCCTACGAACGGGCGACGGATTTAAATAAAGAATATTTTGAAGCGTGGCACGATCGCGGCGTGGCCCTGGCGGCGGTGGAACAGTACGAAGAAGCGCTAATTTGCATCGATCGCGCCTTATTATTCAAACCGGATTATCCGCAAGCCTGGTACGATCGCGGCAAAACCCTCGCCCAACTCGGACGCCACGACGAAGCCAACTTTTGCTACGAACAAGCAATTCACTACCAGGCGGACTATCCGGAAGCCTGGGTCGAACGCGGTCGGGCGATGGTGGCGTTAAATCGCTATGAAGAGGCGATCGAATGCTATGACAAAGCCGTCGCGATCGATCCCGATGCTGCCGAAGCCTGGTATCTGCGCGGGGTGGCCCTGACCCATCTCAAGCGCTACGAAATCGCCATTCGCGCCTACAAACAAGCCTTAAAATTACAAGAAAACGACCCTCGAATTTGGGGAGATTTAGGCCAAGCCTTAGTAGAAACGGGGGTCTATCCCGAGGCGATCGCCGCTTACGATCGCGCCTTGCAACAGCAGCCGAAGGCGCCACATCTGCACTATGCTCTCGCTCGATTGTACGCCCGTCAGGGAAATGGCGCGTTGGCGATCGACTATTTAGAGCGGGCCATGGGTCTCGACCGGGAAGGTTTGCGATCGCTCGCCACGGAAGATCCCTTTTTAGAACCGATCCGCCAAGACGAACGATTTTGGGAAATCCTCACCGGGTGAAAACGAGGGGCGATCGCCTCCCCGTCTTCCCAGAGGTTCCGAAAATCTTCTAGATTAATGGCAGACTTGTGAAATCGTCGATCTATCCACAGGTGAGATTTTCATGACCATCAACCCCTGCGCCGCCAACTCTACGGCATCTCTCACCCCTGCGACCGCACGGCGTCGGTCTGCGGTCGGTGTTGTCCCCCGGGTTCGCATTCCCCTCAACTGGCTCAAACACGGCAGTTTGACCCTCGCCGCGATCGCGGTGTGCGTCGGTTCCGCAACCGCGCAAACCCCGCCCCCACCGCCGAGACCCCTGACCAGTCCGACCGCTTCGCCGACGGCCCAACCTACGGCGTCTCCGAGTCCGACCGCCTCGCCGACGACCCAACCTACGGCGTCTCCGAGTCCTGCGCCCACCGCCACCCCCGCCGCGTCCGAAGCCACTCCGGCCCAGTCCCTATCGGCCCCGGAACCGGAAGCAACCCCCGCCGCAGATGCGGCGATCGCCGATCCTCAGCTTCAAGAACAAATTCAAGCGGAAGTCGATCGCGCCTTCACCCGGGCTATGAGTCCGCTCAATACCTTATTAATTGCCCTGACCCTGTTTCCCATTGCCGCAACCGTATTCGGAATTTGGCTGTTGCGACGCAGCATCGGCGATCGCATCGTCAATGAAGTTAAAGAACAAATCGGACAGGAGTTAAAAGCCGAAATCGAAGCCGAATTGATCGGCGGGGGCGATCGCCCTTCAGAAAGCGCTTTAGCCCCGATGTTACCGAATCCGGCAGAAGAGAAAAACGCCCAACTCAACGAGCTGATTTCGATGGCGTTAGCCACCCAAAACTTGCTCAACGAGGCGCGCAATACCCTCGAAGAGTCGATGAAAATGCAAAATAAAGTCGGCGAACCCTTTCGCGAAGTGTTCGGACTGTATCTCAAACAAGGATTCGAGTTATTCCACGAAGGGAAATATCAACAATCGTTGGAAATGTACGAACGCGCTACCCAAGTCGATCCCGACTGTTACGATGCCTGGTTGGGTCGCGGGGTTGCCCTGACGGAATTACAACAATATGACGAGGCGATTTCTTCTTATAATAAAGCGATTCGCGTTCATGCCGAACAGTCCGATCCCTGGTATGGAAAAGCCCGGTGCTATGCGTTAAAAAATGATGTCGATATGGTGGTGGACAATCTCAAACGGGCGATCGCGCTCAACCCTCAAATTCGTGATTTAATTCAAACCAATCCGGATTTTGATTGCGTTCGTGAAACGGAAGCTTTCGATAATTTGGTGCGAGAAATTTAAGGGCGCGATGCGATCGCCTTCCCCCTAGGAATCCGAGAACCTTATGAATAGAAATTAGATTGCTGGCGAAATTGTACAACCAATTGTAAACCCCCCTTTTTTAGGGGGATTTTTCTCTCATGATGCAACAGCAATGATGCAAAAAGTCTAATCGTAAGGTGACCCAAGAAAATCACTGCGTTTAACTTTCTTATTTTAAAGTTTTAACTCTCTTCTGGATAGGGAGATGAAAACATCTTTGCCGATTTAAACGCTTCCGAAGTCAATTCGTAACTATCTTGATAGTCTATCACTTCTGGAAGGCAAAACTCGACGGAAAACATGGTTCCCCGTCCTAGCTGACTGGTCACGACAATTTCACCATTCATGAGTTCCACTAACTTTTTAGTAATCGTCAACCCCAATCCGGTGCCTTCTTCCGAAGATTTTTGATTTTTTATTTGTCGGAACGGCAGAAAAATTTCTTCGATTTTTTCCTCGGGAATTCCCATTCCGGTATCGATCACTTCAAAGCGTATTCGCTGGCGTTCGGCGAGGTGACTAGTTTCTTCATTTTCCCCTTCCCATTCTCCCAATTGATTCAAATAACCGACATTGAGGGTGACCGTTCCCGACTCGGTAAATTTAACCGCGTTACTTAATAAATTGAGTAAAATTTGCCGGACTCGCTTGCGATCGCCGCGCACTCTAAGGGGTAAAGAAGAATAAAGATTGCAATTAAAATGAATGTTTTTTCGATCCGATCGCATCGAGAATAAATCCCCGAGATTTTGGACGAAAGCGGGAAAATTAAAAGTTGCTGTTTCTAATTCCAAGCGACGTGCTTCGATTTTGGCCAAATCTAAAATATCGGAAATCAGATTTAATAAATGTTGGCCGCATTCGTGAATTTTATTCAGATCGCTTTTTTGATCTTCGGTCAGATTTTCATCTTCTACCAACAGTTCGGCATAGCCGAGAATGCCGCTTAACGGAGTCCGCAGTTCGTGACTCATATTCGCCAAAAACTCACTTTTCGCTCGATTGGCGAGTTCGGCGGCCTCCTTGGCTTTTAATAACTCATTTTCGATAAAATCCGAATGTTCGATCGTGTTTTCTAATAAAATCTCTAAATCGTTTTTTTCTTGTCGTAACTGGCGGACTTGCTCGCGCAGTTGGCGAACTTCCAAGGCGAGCGATTCTTGGGGTCTTTTTTCGTCCTCCATAACTTTTACCGATACCTCATCTTTTTAATCAATGGTCAGTCAGTTAACTTTTCAAATAAATAGAAAACCGTCGGGGCGATCGCCTCAAAAACCTCTACCGATGGCGCGCCTACGAGTGCAGACGGCGACGATCGCCGCCCAAGAGTAATTGCCGATTACAATTCCAATTGGAGAGACGGCATTAAACGCTTTAAGTTCTTGAGGGATTTTGCCTGCCACAGAATATTTTGGTTGCCGCGAACGATCGTGCGAACCGTCTTTTTTTGACGGACTTTAATCACGAACTTAGAGAGGACATTAATCCCGGAACTATTGAGAAATTCGAGTTTTTCCAAATTTAAAGTAATACAGTCCGGGTTCGTCTCCAGGGTGCGATCGAGCAACTCGACAATCGGCGCATATTCCGGCATTCCGCTCAAGCGCAGGGATCCTTGAAAGTTCACGGTAGTGTCTGCGGGGTCGTAAACGACGCTGTAGTCTTCGTTTTTAATTTCCATCGTGTCGGGTTCGGGAGTAGCCATGAGTCGTCTGGAAGAGTTAACAAAGGGTCAAGGGCCAATCGAGCCGTTCCCCCTGCAGTGGCGATCGCGCGGCGAGGGATCTAAAGGAACAACTGCACCATCGTCGTCACGCGAATCAAGGGGGCATCGTTGGGGAGGGTCTCGAACTTCCATCCTATCCTAGCCATATAATCGACCATAATCGTCAGATATCCCAAGCCAGAACTATTATTACTCTCGTCTGCCGCATTTTTTTCAACTTGATGGATGTAAAGTTCGTGAGGGTCCGAGTTGAGGGTTTTTTCGATAAATTCTTGGAACCGCTCCATTTTGAAGCAATCGATACTGTTACTGACTAAAAAAATGAGGCGATCGCCTCGGACGCGCACCTGAATCGAAATCGGCTGTACGCTGTCTCGGTGATGAAACTTAATCGCATTTTCCAATAACTCGTTGGCAATATAACTGACCGCACATTGAATTTCTGCTCGTTTGGCACGCAGATCGAGATCGCCGGACGAATCGGTAAAAAAACGATTCAGGTAATCGGCTAAAACGTCTGCCGAGAGGGGTTGAGAGCGCCATTGAGGGGCGATCGCCGTCGGATCTGGGAAAAAACTGATACTCAACTCTTCCCCACTCGGAGGTAACGGCTCGACAAACTCTCCATATATCCGCATCATGGACGTTTTCCTTTCAGTTAGACTCATTTGCGAGCGCCCAAATTCCCCAATTTCGGGACAACTCGTCAGCGAACCTCACTCCTATCGATCCCCCTTCGATGTTTCAATTTTGTTTGAGAACGAGCAAGGTAAGATCGTCAAAAATCTTTTGTTCTCCAATATGGTTCAAAACATCGGCGATCGCTTCCTGACGGATTTCCTCGGCAGATCGGGCCGCATGACGCACCAACACCTCACACAGGCGATCGATTCCATATTGCACCCCTTCGAGATTTTCCGCCTCCGTAATCCCGTCGGTGTAGAGTACCACCGTATCGCCGGGATTTAACTCAATTTCCATTTCGCCAATAAAATCGGCAATTTCGTCATCTAAACCGATCGGAAATCCCAGATCGATGGTATCGATCCGTTCGATCGCCCCCCCCGTACGAATGACCAAAACTTCCTCGTGTTGTCCGCTCAAGCGTAACTTGCGATCGGCGTAATCGAGCAGCGCCAACGATAAATTTTTATCCGAATTCATCCGCGCCACGTTATTAAAAATCGTGCGATTGATCGCATCCAAAAAGCGAACCGGATCCGCTTCCCCATTGGTCAACAACGTCCGCACCGCCGTTTGGACCATAATCGTCAACATCCCGCTTTCCAACCCGTGACCCGTCACGTCGCCGATGCCAATTTTCACCCGTCCGCCGTGTTGCAAGACGTCGTAATAATCCCCTCCCACCTCGTCGGCGGGTTGCATGAATCCGGCGATATCGAGACCTTCGATCTGGCTGAGTTCTTCCGCATTCGGCAAGATCATCTGCTGCAACTGGCGGGTGATGTCGAGTTCTGCCGCCATGCGCAGGTTTTCCGCCTTCAAGCGCTCGTTGAGGACGGTAATTTCCCGGTTCGCTTGCGCTAACTGGGCCGTGCGTTCTTCGACCTTGCGCTCCAACGTGCGGTACAGCAAGGCATTTTCGATCGAAATTGCCGCTTGTGCGGACAGGACTTTGACCACTTCCAGGCGATCGGGGGTAAAGGCGTCCGTGGTTAAATTATTCTCCAAATACACCAATCCCACGAGTTTGCCTTGGTTGAGGATCGGCGCGCACAAAATCGATCGCGGTCGTTCCCGGAGGATATACGGCTGGGTCGCGAACTGCTCGGCTTCGGTGGCGTCCGCCAAGACCACATCTTCTAAGGTGCGGGTGGTGTAATTGACGATCGCCTGGGGGAGGTCGTCGCTGCTGGCTACGTCCGTTCCTTGCAACACGGCGATCGCCCCGGTTTCCGCATCTCCGGAGGCTTGAATTTTGAGCCGATCCTCCTCGGCGAGGATCAAGACCCCCCGTTGAGCTCCGGCATTTTCTAAAATCAGTTCGATTAATTTCGAGAGCAGTTTTTCGAGGACGATTTCGCCGGAAATGGCTTGCGACGCTTTGAGAATCGTCCCTAAATCCAAGACTTCTCCGGAATGAGACCCGGTGGTGGAATGGGATAAGGTAGCCGTGCTGCGTTGGAGACGGCTTCCCTGCGATCGCGCATTGCTGAAAAATTGAGGGTACTGTTGCTCGAACTGGGCGACTTTAGCCTTGGCGCCCCACTGTAGATAAGCATAATGGGCGTCGAGGGCGTAAGCGCGGGCGATCGTCTCGTGACCGCGCGCCAGATAAAACCGCATGGCGCATTCGCGGGCCACCGCCGCATCGTGGTTGTAGTTAATTTTTAAAGCGGCGGCGATCGCGCGATCGTAGCTTTCCATCGCTCGAAGCGGATCCCCGAACACCCGAGCCCGTTCTGCTTCGACTAACTCCCACTTGTGCTGGTAATTTTCCGGAGCCGCACTGGCCCAGCGCTGCAATTGCGCCTGATTTTGCTCGATTTTGGCTCGATACGCCGCGCGATCGCCCTCCGAGGCGCGATCGTAAACCGCCAACAGGCTTAAGGAATGAAATAAAATCCGGGTCACGTTGACAATCGAACCGAGTCCGGCGGTCCAATATTGTTCGGCTTCGCTCAAACAGGCGATCGCCGTCTCGTCGTCCCCAAATAAATAATTGAGAATCCCTTTCGCCGTGTGGACGTGCAGCAGGGAACTGCGATTGTTCGTTTCTCGATAAACGGCGGTCATTTCGTCTTCATTAAAACTTTCTCCGACCAGCCGACACGGATCCTCATTTTGACCCAATAAATTCAAACTGCACTGACGCCAAATCAACGCATTGCCGATCGAATATCGCTGTTTGACTTTCTCGATAAACTCGACATAATGCCGTTGTTGTTCTTCCAACAACGGCAGGGGTTCCCCCGCCGAAAACATAAAATAACAGTAATTTTGGGCGGCAAAACTGGCATATTCTAAATCTCCCGTATCCACCCCAATTTGTACGGTTTTTTTCAGGGGTTCTCGCGTATTGCGCGTCGGTTCTTTCCAGTGACGAATGAAGACGTTAAAGAGAAAATGAACTTTACACTGTAAGGCTTTACTGTGGAATTTATCGAGGAGCATCAGCCCCAGTTTGCCCGCGTTATAGCCTTTGTCTAATTCCCCGATCGCCCCGCACAATAACAAGCCGTAAACTGCATAAGCGTAAGCGGATAAGGCGGAATAACCGCTTTCGAGAGACAGTTGCACCATGGTTAAAATCGCCTGACGCAACACCTCCGGTTTGGCGACGTAAGCGGCGGGAGCCATCGTCACTAAAATTCTCATGGCGGCGAGGCGATCGGGATCGGTCATTTCCGGTAAGTCGGCGACATCGTTCACCGGAGGTAATTCGGGAACCGCACTGCCTTGCCACATTTCGATCCCGAGGCGATCGAGGGCGTCTAAACCTGTTTCGATCGTGGCGATCATTTGCGATTCGGCCATGTAGATTTGCATTTTTAGCTCGTCTACTTTTACGCGATCGCCCCTGCCGATCGCCCGTTCTTCGATCTGTTTGGCCAAGGCTTCCGACGCTTTGAAATTCGTGTTTAAATATTCCGCTTCTGCGGTTTCTAGATAATATTTAAACGTAAATTCATAGTCGCTATCCCAACAATTCTCTGGCAGCAAATCCAGGCCGATCTTTAAATACTTCACCGCCGCATTGTAAGCGGTGGCGGCTTTCGCTTTTTGTCCGGCGCGTAAATTGAGGCGCGCCAGTTCTGCTTTTTCTTCCGGGTCGTCGAGGCGATCGCTGCCGTAATTGAGTTGGTTGACTAAATCGAAGATGTTTTCTTCTAATTCTTCCGTCGTTTTAATCGCCTGTAAAAATAAGCGCCCGATTTGATAGTGAGTGGCTTGTTTTTCACTTTCCTCAATCAAAGAATATGCAGCTTGTTGGACGCGATCGTGCAGAAATTTATAAGTCACTTCCAAATCGCGATCGCCGAACACTGCCGCCGTTTCCGCATATTGAAAAAAGCGATAGTTATCGCTCAGTGGCACGATCGACCCTTCATCGAGAGCTTGCCATAAATCCCCCGCCGTTTCGGCGAGAGATTTTTGATTGACCACCGCTAACGTCGCGAGGTCGAATTGGTTGCCAATACAGGCGGCAAGTTTCAACACTCGTTGCGTTTCCGGGGAAAACTTTTGCAGTTTTCCCGCCATAAATTCGACCACATTATCGGCGACATCCATCTGGCGGACGCGATCGAGATCCCACTGCCAAACTCCGTGGTGATAGTCGAATTCGAGAATATTTTCTTCGTAAATCGACTTGAGAAATTGATTGCTAAAAAAGGGATTGCCTTGGGTTTTGGCCAGGAGTAATTGGGCCAGTTCGGCGGTGCGATCGCCGGAGGTATTGAGCGCGTCCGCAATTAATTGATTGAGATCCTCAAAAGCGAGGGGTTTGAGCGTAATTTGATTGACATTCACCCCCGCATTACGAATATCGGTTAATGTCGTCATCAACGGATGAATCGGACTGACTTCATTATCTCGGTAGGCGCCGATCGCAAATAAATAGCGAGTATCCGTATCGCTGACGAGTAATTCTAACAATTTAAGCGAAGCACTATCGGCCCATTGCAAATCGTCGAGAAAAATAACGAGAGGGTGTTCGGCGCGGGTAAAAACGCGAATAAATTTACCAAAAAGTCGGTTAAAACGGTTTTGGCTGGCGGTCGGCGAAAGCGGTTCGACCGGGGGTTGCGGTCCGACGATCGCTTCGATTTCGGGGATCGCGTCGATCAGCACCTGACCGTCGCCGCCAAAGGCTTCTAAGAGTTCGGTTTTCCAATAGGCGACCCGCGCTTCGCTTTCGGCGAGCAATTGGCGGATCAAGTCGCGAAATGCCTGCACGAGGGACGCAAAGGGGATATTTCGTTTGAATTGGTCGAATTTCCCGGAAATAAAATAACCGCGCTGGCGCACGATCGGTTTGTGGACTTCTTGGACGAGGGCCGATTTACCGATCCCGGAAAATCCGGCAACGAGCATCAGTTCCGTGGTTCCGGCGGCGACGCGATCGAAGGCGGCGAGTAAGGTGGCGACTTCGGTTTCGCGTCCGTAGAGTTGCTCGCGAATCTGGAAGTTATCGGAAACGTCGTGTTCTCCCAGGGGAAACGAGGAGGGTTGCGCCTGGTGTTGTACCGCGTCGCGACAGCGTTCTAAATCGGCTTTGAGTCCCCACGCACTCTGATAGCGTTCTTCGGCGGTTTTGGCGAGCAGTTTCATGACGATCGCCGCGAGAATTCCGGGAATCTTAGGGTTGACGGTATCGGGAGGAATGGGCGATCGCGCGATGTGACAGTGGATCAGTTCCATCGGATCGCTACTCTCGAACGGTAATTGTCCCAGGAGCAGTTCGTAAAACGTGACGCCGAGAGAATAAAAATCCGTGCGATAGTCGATCGCTCGGTTCATGCGTCCGGTTTGTTCTGGGGAAATATAGGCGAGGGTTCCTTCGAGAATGTTGGGATTGCGAACGGTAGAATTTTCTTTCGATAAAAAGCTGGAAATCCCAAAATCAATAATTTTAACTTTTCCGCTTCCCGGCTCGATCAAAATATTGGAGGGGTTAATATCTTTATGAATAATTTTTTGACGGTGGATATGACCGAGAATCTCGGTAATTTCGATCGCCAGGGGGAAAAACTCTCGAATGGACAGCCGTTGAGATTCCAGGGCAATTTTGAGCGATCGCGCCCCAAAGTCTTCCAGAACGATCGCCAACCCATTTTTATACTGTTCCAGTCCTAATGTTTTAACGACGCCTTCGAGCTCGAAGTTTTTCGTAATTTCATATTCCCGTCGGTATTGGGCGATCGCTTCCGGACTGGGATATTCGTCTTTCATGACTTTGACAACGACGGGTAACTCGTCCCGTTCTCGCCACCCGCGATACACTCGCGACCCCGCACTTTCATAGATCTTTTCGGTGACGCGGTAACCCGCCATTTCAATGAGCATATTTCCTCTCCAAGCTCGTCTGATTTTTATTTATATTTGGCTCAATGAGATCCGATCGAGAAACTTTAAGACAGTTGACTCGTCAATGATGATTTTTTCTCGGAGATCTCCCGTTTCTTCTTCCTCGTCAGCACCCCATCCCTCAAGGTCTCGATCTCCGAGTGCATAAAGCAACCCTATAAGCTGACTCCATCCGGTTAGGTACGAAGATCCAGCGTAGATGACTGGCATAAAAATAATGACTCTTGATTAATGTAATCGATCGCGGCGATCGCGGCTATAAAGATTAAAGATATTTAAAAATTATATAGCAATTCTCAATGCTTTCCGTGACGGACTCGATGGCTAAATTCCTGCCCCTAGGGAATAAGGAGGCGATCGCATCTCTAGTCAAGAGCGGAAATACGATCGCCGCTTGTTTCGTATCTTTCCAGAATCGAGTTAACTTACCTCACGGATTCATACCCTCCGAGAATCCCCTCTTTTGAAAAAACAATTTGCCACAACTGCAAGTCCCGAGCCCGAAAAGCTCCCGCGTAAGAGAGTAAAAAGTATTTCCACATGCGATAAAAGGTTTCTCCATATTTCCCTTCGAGCATCGACCAGTTGCGATCGAAGTTTTCAAAATACGCCACGAACGTGCGATCGTAATCTTGGCCGAAATTATGCCAATCTTCCACGACTAAACGCCCTTCCGCCGCCTTGGAAATTTGACCGGGGGACGGTAACATTCCGTTGGGAAAGATATATTTATTTAACCAAGCTTCGCCATAATTCGGCGTATTCGTCCCGATGGTATGCAAGAGAAACAACCCGTTATCTTTCAAACAACGGCGCACGACATCCATAAACACTTGATAATTTTTATGTCCGACATGCTCGAACATCCCGATCGAGGCGACGCGATCGAATTGACCGTTAAAAGTTCGATAATCTTGCAATAAAAATTCAACGTTCAATCCTTCCCCCAATTTTTCGCCGAGGGCTTTTTGTTCTTTAGAAACAGTCAAACCGACACAAGAAACGCCATGGTTTTCGGCGGCGTAGTTCATTAAAGCGCCCCAACCACAACCGATATCGAGTAAGGTCATGCCCGGTTTGAGTTGTAATTTCTGAGAAATTAAATCGAGTTTGGCTTCTTGGGCTTCGTCTAAAGTTTGGGCGTTTTTCCAATACGCACAACTGTAGTTCATGCGGCGATCGAGCATCAGTTGATAGAGTTCGTTATCCAAGTCATAATGATGTTCGCCGACGTGAAACGATCGCGCCAAACTTTGCAAGTTAAAGAATTTTCCCCGCAGCCATTCGAGATAAAATCCAGGGGTTTTGGCTATTTGAGTATCGTACAGTTTGGCGCGCATCACTTTGGTAAAAAACTCGTCGAGTTGTGGAGAATCCCACCAAGCATCCATATAAGATTCTCCCAATCCTAACGATCCGTCGCGAATGACGCGGGTGTAAAAGCGCTCGTCGTAAATGTGAAGGTCCCAAGGGCGATCGCCGTTAATTTTGATGTCGGCGCGATCGAGGACAGATTGAATGTAAGCTTTCCGGTTGCGATCGGACATTTATCTGTTTTCCTGAATCTTTGAAATTCGACGGTCGAGTGTTTTGGGGGGATATTTCAGACCGCAACGATCGACTGTTTGCGCGAAAACCTCCCCCCACCGATTTTCAGTTTAAGCTTGCGATTTCCCGGCGCCGGATTTTTTCAAGATTTTTTTCAAATAAAGGGCAATTTGTCAGGAATTGCCGATCTTTAACGCATTTTTAAATGAAAATATTGTTAATTGAATATATTAAATTGCAGTGATTTTTAAAAGACCGAAAATAGCCATTCTCGATTTCGGCAGCTAATCGCCAGGTCGATTCCCTCGTTGACGGAATGACGGTTAAAAGGACGGTTAAAAGACTGTTTATAAAGAAAATATAAAAAAATCTTGTAGGGGTTTGCTCGCCAAACCCCTACAAAACACTTCCTCTCAAACAGAGCTATTAATGTTGATGTTATCAACAGTCCTTCAGGACTGGCTGATTTGAATGGTACCGCAACCGATGCGTCCGCCAGCGTTCCCGGTCGGTTGTCCGAAATCGTCGGGATCGGCGTGCAAGATGAAGGCGCGATCGCCGATCCCATATTGACCCTCTGTTTGAGTCTCGCTCAAGGTCAACCCGGAAACGGTGTAACTCAAGGAACCCCTGCCATCTTCCGCAATTTCGATATTGCCGAGATCCCCCGCATGGGCCGCTTCAAAGCCATCTTCGACGATAAAACCGTGTTTTACCCCGTTAGGGTTGAAATGTCCCCCGGCAGCGTTCCCATTCTCTTCACAACTGCCGTTTTCGTGAATGTGAAACCCGTGTCGTCCACTCGGGGCCTGTTGGACTTGGGCGGTAATTTGCAAGCCTTCGGGAGTTTGCACCAAATTGACCTCGCCGAGGATTTTGGACGGATCCTCCGTACCGATCAAAATTGCTTGAGCCGTCGGTCGAGTGGGGTTTTGGGAGACGCGATCGCCCCCCTGGGTGTCGCCACAACCGTAAAGGAAGGTCAGCAAACAAAATACGAGGGCGATCGCCGTCTGTCGGCTGCGTTGAAATACAAATTTCATTGCTGAGATCTCTCAAGAATTATTGTGACCATTTTAGAGTTTGGCGACTCGGGACTCGGGAATCGGGCGCGATCGATCGCCCATGGAGGCTCATTATTCGGGAATAGCATCTCGAATATGCAAAAAATTCATAAAACGAAATATTTTGTAATCAAAGATACGAAAGCAGCTTGATTCTGCCCATAACTTATCACTAACCGAAGAGCGTTATAGGAGAACAAAAACTAGAAAAGTAGAGATAGGCAAGACCCAAACAAAATGGTTAATTTCGATACAAATTTCGATAGCGATCGCCTCGTAACTTCCGGTCGATCGCCTCGATAACTCGGGTAGACGAGGAAATGTTTTTATCCGAGTCTCGAAACCGAAAAATTAACCTTAAATATGCAAATTAAGTGAATTAACTTTCTAAAGCTTCAAGTTGAGCGATCTCAGCAAATCTGCTTTGAATTTAGCTCTTTATTAGCTGCTTAGAGGAAAAAAGACGATCTTACCCACGGAATCAGTTAGAGCGATGACCCTAGCAACTGACAAACTAACTACAGCTAAATTAAATAAGTTTGAAAAGTTTAAAGCCGAGAAAGACGGCTTACTAGTCAAAGACGAACTCGAAGAATTTGCCCGGATTGGCTGGGAGGCGATCGACGCGACCGATCGCGAACAACGCCTGAAATGGTTGGGGGTCTTTTTCCGACCCGTAACCCCGGGTAAATTCATGTTGAGAATGCGCCTACCCAATGGCATTCTCAACAGCCATCAAATGAAAGTTTTAGCGGAAATCGTACAGCGTTACGGCGACGATGGTAGCGCCGATATTACGACGCGCCAAAATTTACAACTGCGCGGTATTCGCATCGAAGATATCCCGGATATTTTCCGACGGTTGCAAGCGGCACAGATGACGAGTGTGCAGTCGGGGATGGATAACGTTCGCAACATCACCGGGTCCCCTGTGGCGGGGATTGACGCGGACGAGCTCATCGATACGCGCCCTTTAGTCCAAGAAGTTCAAGACCGGATTACCAACGGTGGCGAGGGCAATTTTGCCTATACGAATTTGCCGCGAAAGTTCAACATCGCGATCGCCGGGGGGAAAGATAACTCCGTTCACGCGGAAATCAACGATATTGCCTTCGTTCCGGCGTATAAAAACGGAGAACTTGGGTTTAACGTTCTTGTCGGGGGCTTTTTCTCCGCGAAACGCTGCGAAGCGGCGATTCCTTTAAATGCTTGGGTGACTCCGGCAGACGTGGCGGATCTCAGTGAAGCAATTTTAAGTGTTTATCGCGATAACGGGTCGCGCGCCAACCGCCAGAAGTCGCGGCTGATGTGGCTGATCGACGAGTGGGGTCTGGAGAAATTCCGCGCTGAAGTCGAACGAGAATTCGGGCAGGAACTGACGCAAGCGGCGGAAAAAGATGAAATTGCTTGGGAAAAACGCGACCATATCGGCGTTCACCCGCAGAAACAGCCGGGAATGTATTATGTGGGTCTGCACGTTCCCGTGGGACGGTTGCAGGCGCCGCAGATGTTCGAGTTGGCACGATTGGCGCAAGTGTACGGGACTGGAGAGATTCGCCTGACGGTGGAGCAGAATGCGATCGTGCCGAATATCCCGGAAACGCGCTTGGAAGCGTTTTTAGGGGAACCGTTGTTAGAGGAATTTGCGATCGCCCCGGCAGAGTTAAGCCGATCGCTGGTCTCGTGTACGGGCGCCCAGTTCTGCAATTTTGCCCTAATCGAAACCAAAAATCGAGCGGTGGCGTTAGTGAAAGAACTCGAAGCCGAATTAGAGATCCCGCGATCGGTTCGTATCCACTGGACTGGATGCCCGAATTCCTGCGGTCAGCCGCAAGTAGCCGATATCGGCTTGATGGGAACGAAAGCCCGCAAGGATGGCAAGGTCGTTGAGGGGGTGGATTTGTACATGGGGGGCAAGGTCGGTAAAGATGCCGCACTTGGCGAATGTGTCGAAAAGTCCATCCCTTGCGAGGATCTCAAATCAAGGTTGCATGAGATTCTCGTCGAGCAGTTCGGCGCCACACCGAAAGCACACTTGTAAGGGATTTTTGATTTTCGATTGTTGATTTTTGATTGAGGAAAAAAGGAGCTTGAAAGCGGCGGATCCGATGCCCGCACTACAGGCTACGCCCTATTTCCTACTCCCTACGCCCTATTCCCTACTCCCAACTACCATGACGACTAAACAAGTTACCGCTACGCCTTCGACCACTGCCGCTAATGTTGCGGTCGCACCGAAAACGGCGAGTTCTCCTGTGATGCAAATTCTCTGCGCGATCGCCCTGACGGGGTTTACAGGTTTTATGGTCAATCACTGGCGCCAACAATTGACGAATCACGCTGGCGATCTGGCGATCGCCGAACAACCGCAAGCGATCGCGGCGACGGAGACCACGGAAGCGGTAGGGACTCCGGTAGAAGTGGCCGTCGAAACCGCCACCTTAACCGCCGCCGAGTCCGCAACCCCGGAAGCGGTCAAAATTACCGATCCGGCGCAAATTGAGGCGTTACGGGCGCAAGTCTACGAACAACTCGATCGCGGCTGGACGACCGTTCCCGGGTTTAGCGAACGCCTGGTGTATCGGGTTTCCGTGAAAGCAGGGGGGGCGATCGCCAGTTATCGAGCGATTAACCCGGCAGCCGTTCGGGCCGTGGGAGATACGCCCTTGGCGATCGTGGCGAGTGAGCCCACCAGCGAACCCGTGGCGGATTTCGTTGCGATCTTGACGCCGACAGGCTCGTTACAAGTCAATCCCTGGATCGGGGATGCTACTCCCTAGAGCTGAGTGGGGACATCAGTGTCACCACAACATTTTTTAACACGGTGATGTTCGTCGTTGACTTTTAAGCATTTTTCCTCGTGTTAAGTTTACTCCCTCAATCGTGTAGTGGATGTAACGAATTACCATGTCTTCCCCCGAACTTTCTTCTGAGAAAAAAGGCCAATTTCCCACAGACGCACTCGTGATTCTGGCGGCAACCGTTTCGATTTTCCTTCTCGGTGGTATTTTCCACCTGCTTTCGGGTGGGGGAACCGCGCAAGTGAAGAACGAGACCACGGAAATGACGGCCCAGAGTCCGACGGCGGCGGAACTGGAGACATCGGAAACCGAGGCGATGGCGATCGAGGAGTCGGCGGCGATGACGGAAGCCGCCCCCACCGCGCAGACGCCGGAAAGTGCCGCAGAAGCGCCGAGTGCCATGAGTGCGGATGCGCCGGAAACGAGCGAAGTAGCGACGATCGCCGACGAAGCGACGATCGCGGCTTTACAACAGCAGCTTTACGACCAAATTGACCAAAACTGGCAAACCGTGCCGACCTTTGACATGGATTTGGTCTATGAAGTCAATCTGAGTGAAGACGGCGCGATCGTCGCTTACAAACCCGTTAACGAAACGGCGGAAAGCTTTATCGGTGAAACCCCCCTGCCGAACTTACTCGACGGGGCAGCAGAAGCAGCAACAGTCAGCCCGGTTGCCAAGTTCGTTGTGGTGATGACCCCAAACGGACAACTGCAGGTCAGTCCTTGGATCGATTCTAACTAGGTTTGCCCGAGTTATACCCTTCTTCCATCTTGCCTGCGATCGGTTTCTTCCCTCTCCCGGCCTTCCGGAGAGGGGGAAACCCCAAAAAACAACCCTGAAGACGCCTCCCTGCTTGCCTCCGAGCCCCTGCCGCCCGTCACAGAAAATGCCGTGCAGGATCGCCCGTGAAGGGAACCGTCCCGTTACAAGTTTCACCGTCATTCTCGATTAAGTGGATTTCCCGTTCGATGCCCCGTCCGGCGATCGCCGTGCGACGGGGGGCGATCGGCGATCGCGGACCCCTGGATTGCCGATCCGCGACGACCCCGACCGATTTGAGCTCACCCCAAACTATCAATCATTGCCATAATTGCCATGCTTGCAGAACTCTGGTCCTTTAGAGGACGCTACAAAATCCTACACCTGACCTGGTTTGCCTTCTTCCTCTCTTTTGTCGTTTGGTTCAACTTCGCTCCATTTGCCACTGCCGTTCAAGAATCGATGGGACTCGAACCGTCCCAAGTCCGAACCTTGGCCATTTGTAACGTCGCCCTCACCGTTCCGGCCCGGGTGATTATCGGCATGGTCTTGGACAAATACGGACCGCGCATTACCTATTCCCTCCTGTTGATGTATGCGGCGATCCCCTGTTTGGCATTTGCCTTCGCCCAGAACTTCTCCCAGTTGGTGGTCTCGCGTCTGGCCCTATCGATTGTCGGGGCTGGCTTCGTGATCGGCATCCGCATGGTCGCGGAGTGGTTCCCGCCGAAAGAAATCGGCTTGGCTGAAGGGATTTATGGCGGTTGGGGCAACTTCGGATCTGCCGGGGCGGCGTTTACCTTACCGACGATCGCCACCATTGCCGCCGTGATGTCCGCCGGGCAAATTAACTGGCGCTTCGCGATCGCCCTGACCGGAGTAATCGCCGCCGTTTACGGTGCCATTTACTTCTTTAACGTCCAAGATACGCCCCCGGGCAAAACCTATCACCAGCCGAAACGCCACGGCGGTTTGGAAGTCACCACCCGTCGCGACTTCTGGTTGTTGATGCTGATGAACGTTCCCCTGTCCGGAATTCTGGCCGTTCTCGCTTGGCGCTTGAGTAAAGTAGGTTTTTTCAACACCCCCCAATTGATCCTCGCCTGGCTTGCTTTACTCGGTTTGTACGCCTTCCAAGGGTTCAAATGCTGGGGAGTGAATAAAGAACTGGTTCTCGGTCAGAAGCGCTATCCCTTAGAAGACCGTTACGAGTTCACTCAAGTGGCGTTACTCGAATTAACTTATATCGTCAATTTCGGTTCCGAACTGGCGGTGGTGTCGATGCTGCCGACCTTCTTCGAGAATACCTTCGGTTTGAGTAAAGTGTTAGCCGGAGCGATCGCCGCCAGCTATGCCTTTATGAACTTAGCGGCCCGTCCCGGTGGGGGCTTGATTTCCGACAAACTCGGCAGCCGCAAACTGACGATGACCGTTCTGACCGGATGTATGGGGATCGGCTACTTCCTGATGAGTGGGGTGAACGGCAATTGGTGGCTTCCCGGGGCGATCTTGCTGACGATGTGCTGCTCGTTTTTCGTCCAAGCGGGAGAAGGTTCGACCTTCGCGATCGTGCCGTTAATCAAACGCCGGGTCACCGGACAAGTCGCCGGAAATGTCGGCGCTTACGGCAATGTCGGCGCCGTCGCCTACCTGACCCTGTACAGCTTGCTGCCCGAAGGCGATCTCGGCAATCAAATTTTCTTCCAAGTCCTCGGCGTCACCTCAATTATTGTCACCTTCCTGTGCGCTTTCTATCTCAAAGAACCGAAAGGATCCTTCGCCGCCCACCACGAGGGGGAAGAACTCCATCCTCACGCCGTTAACGAATCCGTCGCCGCCTTCGCCAGCGATCGCCCGGACGCCTAAACATCCCTGAAACCCCATCAACCCCTCGATCATGTCTGAATCCACCAAAACTCTGTGTCCCTACTGCGGTGTCGGTTGTGGATTGGAAGTCTCGCCGCCCGCCGCCCGAGGACAAGCGACCCATCGAGATTCCCAAGGGACTCCCATCTGGAAGGTGAAGGGCGATCGCGCCCATCCCTCCAGCGAGGGCATGGTGTGCGTCAAAGGTGCCACCGTCAGCGAATCTCTCAGTAAAAATCGACTCAAAGCGCCGATGATGCGCGAGTCCCTCGATCGCCCCTTCCGGCGGGTCAGTTGGGACGAAGCCCTCGACGCGATCGTGCGACGCCTGCAAACGGTGCGCTTTACCCAAGGCCCCGAAGCCATCTGCATGTACGGTTCCGGTCAATTCCAAACCGAGGACTACTACATCGCCCAAAAACTCCTCAAAGGTTGTCTGGGAACCAACAACTTCGACGCCAACTCGCGCCTGTGCATGTCCTCGGCGGTCGCGGGCTACATTCAAAGCTTCGGGTCCGACGGTCCGCCGCCGTGCTACGACGATTTAGAGAAAACCGATTGCGCCTTTCTGATCGGCACCAATACCGCCGAATGCCACCCGATCGTCTTCAACCGCTTACGCAAGCATCACAAGCGCAACAAGCACGTCAAGCTGATCGTCGTCGATCCCCGGCGCACCAGTACCGCCGAAGTCGCCGACTTGCACCTGGCGATTAAACCGGGAACCGATATCGACCTGCTCAACGGGATCGCCCATCTGTTATTAAAAGCAGGGGATCTCAACACTCTCTTTATCGACGAATGTACTTCCGGCTTTGCCCAATACGCCCAAATTCTGGAGCATTATCCCCCGGATGCGGTTGCCGATCGCTGCGGAATTTCCATCGAAGATTTAGAAACCGCCGCCCGCTACTGGGGCGAGTCCGATCGCGTTTTGTCCCTGTGGTCGATGGGAATGAACCAATCGAGTGAAGGGACGGCGAAAGTTCGCACCCTGATTAATTTGCACCTGATGACGGCTCAAATCGGACGTCCGGGGGCCGGACCGTTCTCCCTGACGGGTCAGCCCAATGCGATGGGGGGTCGCGAAGCCGGGGGCTTGGCGAATTTACTCCCCGGTTATCGGTTGGTGAAAAATGCCGAACACCGCCGGGAAATCGAACAGTTCTGGGAGGTGCCCCCCGGTCGCATTGCTCCCGAGGTCGGGCGCACGGCGTGGGAGATGATAACGGGTTTGGAAACGGGAGAGGTCGGCGTTTTGTGGATTGCGGCGACCAATCCGGCGGTGAGTATGCCGGATCTGGAACGGACGAAAGCGGCGTTGAGGCGATCGCCGTTCACGATTTATCAAGATGCCTACTATCCCACGGAAACCGCCGAATTCGCCCACGTGATTTTACCGGCGGCCCAGTGGAGCGAAAAAACTGGGGTGATGACCAATTCCGAACGCACGGTCACTTTATGTCCCGCTTTTCGCCGTCCCCCGGGACAAGCGCGCCCAGATTGGGAGATTTTTGCGGAGGTCGGGCGGCGTTTGGGCTTTCGCGAACAGTTCGCGTTTGCCAATTCGGCGGAGGTTTACGCTGAATTTGTGCGCGTCACCCGCGATCGCGTCTGCGACATGACGGGAATCAGCCACGCCCGCTTACTCGAACAAGGACCGATCCAGTGGCCCTGTCCCCTGGAAGAGACCGAAATCGCCAATCCGCCGAATCTCAAGCGGCTTTATAGCGATTGGCGCTTTCCCACCCCCGACGGTCGCGCCCGCTTTGCGGCTTACCATTCTAAAGGACTCGCCGAACCGCCGAACCCCGATTATCCTTTTGTGTTGACCACCGGGCGCCTGTACGGTCACTGGCACACCCAAACCCGTACCGGACGGATCGAGAAAACGACCAAGATGCATCCCAATCCTTTTATTGAAATTCACCCGCGCCATGCGACTCAGTTGGGGATTGCGGATGGGGAGATGGTGGAGGTGCGATCGCGTCGCGGTCACGCCCGTTTTCCTGCTAAAATTACTCGGGCGATCGCCCCCGGAACCGTCTTCGTCCCCATGCACTGGGGCGCCCTGTGGGCCGACAACGCCGAAGCCAACGCCCTCACCCACCCTCACGCCTGTCCTGACTCGGGTCAACCGGAATTAAAAGCTTGCGCCGTCGCCTTAGCCAAAGTCACTGACGCTAACCAAACTGTCGCCACGGAAGTGACCCTTCCCGTTCCGGCTCTGACGTCGTAACAATTCTTAAAATACGAGAGACGAGACAGCCCGTAGATTACGAAATAACTGCTGTCATTCGTCTCTTGCGATTACATCTCCATGCGGAAATTGCGAAAGTTCTTAAATAGCCTCGAATTTTTGGTTGACGATTCGACTTTTCTGCACGTTATCGAAAACATTCAAAATATCGTCGCTAAAATTCTATCGCTCGTCATGATCGTAGTAATTTTAGTTGCCGTTTTCGATTTAATTATTTTTCTCGGCAATATGCTGTTTTTTTCCCGAACAGAATTTATCGAAAAACAGTTATTTGAAATCTTCGGGTTGTTTTTGAATTTGCTTATTTCCATTGAGATCTTAGAGAACATCACGGCTTACTTAAAAAAACACACCCTTCAAGTCGAGTTAGTGATTGTCACCTCTCTCATTGCCGTCGCCCGTAAGATTATTATCTTCAGCTTTGAAAAGTATTCGGGAACGGACTTACTCGGATTGGGAATAGCTATTTTTGCCCTCTCAATCGGTTACTGGATTATCCGTCAAATGAATAGCAAGCGTGAGGCTTGAGGGAAAAAGGCAACAGGCAAAATTCAAGGCAAATCAACAATAGAAATCAGTAGTGCAGGCATCTTGCCTGCTTCTTGGATCTCCCAAATGCTCTCAATTTAAACTCTAAAATCTAAAACTCTAAAATCTAAAACTCTAAAATCTGAAATTCTAAGATCTAAAATTTTCCATGTCTGAATTTTTTCAATTTGAATCGGATTTTGTAGAATCTCTACGCTGTATTCCCATGCAAGTTCGCTACAAACTCGATACTTGTGGCGTTAAACTTAAATTGGCTCACTGGCATCAATTCCCCGAAAGCGTGCGTCAAGATTTAGTCGATCGCCCCTGCCAGAATGCGGGGGAAATTGATGCCTATCGTCACGAATTACAACAACAAGTTTTACAGTACAACGATCGCCCCGCCAAAGATTTAGACGTCGATCCGAATCCACCGTGGTTGAATCCTGCCGAAGTTCCCGAAGCCGTGGGAGAAAAAGCCCGGGAATTTAACGTTAACTTAACGGTGAAACAGTGGCAAACTCTCACCCCCCTACAGCGTTTTGCCTTAATTAAACTCAGTCGGTCGGGACATGAAAACCGTAACTTTCTGCCCGCCTTACGCGAGTTCGGCCTCGCCAATTCCGTGCAAGATTAACACAATTTTTTATAGAAAATAACTCGATTAGACCATAGTTTTTAAGTCGATTGCGACTTGATTGAGCTGTTGCACGCCTTCTTTAATTTGACCGATACCTTGCACGTTTTCTACCGTGGTGCGATCGATGGCATTCATGGCTTCAAAGAGTTGTTGAATGGCGATCGCCTGTTGTTCGGCCCGTTGCGAAATCGTCTGGCTGCTGTGGAGGACCCGGGCGATCGCGCGATCCACCTCTTCAAAGGAGGCGATCGTATGGTCGAGAACGGTGAGGGCCTCGTCGAGGGTTTGACGGCCCTCATTCATCGCCATTTCCGTTGTCGCAGTCGCCTGTCGGATTTCGTCGGCAATTGTCCGAATTTGTTGGGTCGAACGATGACTCTCGTCAGCGAGTTTGCGAATTTCGCTGGCGACAATCCCGAACCCTTGCCCTCCTTGAGTCACGCGACTGGCTTCGATGGACGCATTGAGCGCCAGTAAGTGGGTTTGAGTGGCAAAATGACTGACGGTTTGAGAGATTTGATGAATATTTGCAGTGCGATCGCTCAATTGGGCAATCTGGATGGCAATTTCGCCGACCCGAGTCTTGAGTTCTCTCATTTGCATGAGAGTTTGTGGAATTTGCTCGATTTGACTGGCGACCAAGTCCGTGACTTCCGATGCTGCCTCTTGAGTTCGTTCCGCTTCTTTGGCACAAGAAATAGAGGTGCTACTTAATTCACTGGCGGTGGTGGTTGTTTGTTTGACCGAACTCGCTTGCAAGCTGGCGATCTCGTCATATTCGGTCAAACTCGAAGCAATTTCTGTGGAGGAACTGGCGATCGTACTAATATTATTTTTTAGCTGAATCTGAAGGACTCTAACGAGTAGGTAAATTCCGATTAAGACGAGTAAGTTTAACCCAAATAAAATTAATTGGCTGTTTTTGGAAACTCTCACTTTTTCTTGAGCGAATTCTTCAGCCGCATGAGTGGCTGCATCAGTTAATTTGAAAAAAACTTCACTTTCTTCTAACAAGGCTTGACGCCATTGCGGATTTTCCCTCGCCCTGGCGATCGTCGTTTTTAAAAGCTGCCATTCTCGTTCGACTCGTTGCATTTTTTCTAAAAAGTGGGGGTCTTGAGGCTCGGGAAGTCCTAAATCTGGATCGGATCGAATCAAACCATTGATAATGCGATCGAGTTCGTCGATTAAACCGGGTTGCGGTAAATTTACTAGTTCTAGTTTGACGAGACGCTGGGTTCCTCCGCGAACAATCCCGGTATAATTAACTACGCGACCGTCATCGGTCATGCGATCGACGAGGGAGTAAATTGCAATGACATTGACGATCGCAAAACTGAGAAGAATTAAGGCAGAGTCTCGCAATCTTTTCGTGATTTTCATGGCCGAAGCACAGAGCAGTTTTTTTAGTTTACAGCTTTTATCTTTTTTGCTGTTAATAGATCGTGAAATGTCGGGAAATGGTAACTGTTTATTTTTTAAAGAGATTGAGGGGGATTGAGAGCCAGCGATCGCCGATGGAGCGATCGACATGATTCTCTTGTGGAAAAAAGCGACGATCGCCGATTGCGATCGATAAGAACTGAGGGCAGGTTTAAAGCTATTAATTGAAGACAAGTGTGTCCCGGTCTTTTCGAGTCACCGGGTCTTTTTACTTAGGCAGAACCCCGATCGCCGCGCCGGGTGCGATCGCGTGCCGAGAGCGTGGTACTCCCCTGCTTCCCTAGATGGATCTCACTGAAATTCGCTGCAATGCACCCGGCTTATGAGTTTTTTTGGTACTTTTCCTCACTTTTCGGAGATCGATGCATCTCATTTCGATCGATGGGGCGGGCGATCGCGGGTCCGTTTGAAGGGAGTTTTATATAGATTGAAGCACTCTTGAGGAGAGTAAAAAATTCACGGAATCATCGTTTTCAGTATTCTTGGCGAGTCGGTTTGTGCGTTGGCAATGGGGGGTATGGAGAAACACGGAGCGCCACCTCCGCAATAACCGAGGGGCGATCGAGTCTCTCGAAAATCCCTTACTGAGATCCGCGTTCGTCACGTCGCCGCTTCTAAGTGAGTGGCGATCGCCCGTGTCGATTTGATTTAAACAAGCTGACTTAAGTCACACATGGCTCCGATCGAAAGCAAAAACTGACCCGCACGGAGCCGATCTTCAATGTCTTAGAAAATGGTAAGGTCGGTTTCGACGGACACCTCAGCAGGGGAAGAATAAGGAGCTTCTAGGGATAAACAAATCCCGTTTGACGGCGATGAGTTCCTTGGAATAGGGTAGGAAGTTATCGCATTAGAGAGGCGATCGCCAAACAGCGATCCCTAGGTATTGTCTGTCCTGGAGATCGAAAAAGCAACTCGATGTTTACCCGGCTCGAAAGCGCGGGATTGAGGGGAGCGAGCCATCGTTAGGAACAGTTGTATCCAGGGTTGTAGAAGGGACTCGAAGCGCGAGACAGCAAGGGGAAGAGGGCGATCGTGCGATCGCGAACCCCCGAAAGCATCGCGCTCAAGAAAGGAGAACTTTTGACAACGAGACGAACTATCGAAAAGGTAAGCCCTTGTCAATTTGTTGCCAAGAAGAGTTAGAATATTTAGTCTACTGAGTGCAATCAGATCGCGCGACGGGAATTGAAGCCGACGAGGACGAAGGGTGCGATGTTTGCGAAGCGATTCGTCAATATATTCAAAATCAAAAAGCAAAATCAAAAAGCTCTCGCTCTTTTGAAGTCCTTGGAGCGTTCCCCAGGTTGCCGATTGTCACTTGCACCTCGATCGGAAGTCACGGTAGTGGCTTCTCTCTCAGATGATTAGAAATTCGCTGCTTTTGGGAGATGGCGAGAGCAATGAGTGAAAAATTGGTTTGCGCCATCAAAGTATCTTCGGCACGAGAGAAGCGATGATTTTCTCTTTCGATCTCCTCTAGCCTATAATGGCGAAATCATCTACTTGTCTGAGATGATAGGAAAGCGCAAGTGACTCTATAGGTGTAAAGTTTTGTGGCAGGGAAATCTCACCCGTTCACAAACCCCTAGAAACAGAGTATACTGGACTCAGTAGTTTATCTTTTGTAAAGGCGGGACAAAAACCTTGACGAACCAAATTCCTCCTGATTTTCTTAGAGATGTAGCCAAAAAGCGGGGCGTCTCCGATGCCGAACTCGAAACGGTGATCATGGCATTAGACGGAAACTCGACCGCCGCGATCGCCAGTATGCTGGAAATCAGCAACATTGCCGTCCGCAAACGTCTCGGCGAAGTCTATAGAAAATTCAACATCTACGGTCGCGGCCCTGGCAAATTAGCCGAACTGCGCCATCAACTTTACTATCAGTATCAATCCAACGAAGGAGAACCGAGCAGCAGCGAACCGGAATCAACCGGACCGGCGCCGATTGTCTTGGGAAGTCGCCATCAAGATTGGGGCGAAGCGCCCGACGTGTCCGACTTTTACGGACGTTCCGAAGAACTGCAAATTTTGGAAGAGTTAGTCTCGGAAGATCGGTGCCGTTTGGTGGTCTTGCTGGGAATGGCGGGCATCGGTAAAACAGTTCTGTCCGTGCAACTGGCGAAACAACTCGAAAGTGACTTCGATTATGTCGTCTGGCGATCGCTGGCCGGATCTCCGGCGCCGGAAGAGGTCATCGGCGACTTGTTGCAGTTCCTTTCCGGTCAAAAACGCCCCGACATGCCCAACGATCTCAACGGACGCATTTCGCGACTGTTAGATTACTTGCGCGAACGCCGATGCTTAATTGTCTTCGACGATTTCGAGACCCTGCTGCGCGGTGGCGAACTCGCCGGGAACTATCGCAGTGGCTACGAAGGCTACCGCAAGCTGATCGAACGCTTGGGCGAAACCCCCCACGAAAGCTGCTTGCTGATAGCCACGGCAGAAGAACCCGCAGAAATTGCCTTACTCAAAGGCGAAAAAGTCCGATCCGTTCAACCGATGGACTCCGACGAAATCGCCCGCGAACTGTTTGACGAAAAAGGCGTAGTCGCGACGGATAAAGAATGGCAAGAACTGGCCAAACGCTACGGCGATAACCTGCTGGCGTACAAAATTGTCGCCGCGACGATTAAGGAATTTTTCAACGGCAACGTTTCGAGCTTCCTCAAAGCGACGGAACTGTTCGTAGAAGATACCCTCAACGAGCTGTTAGAGCAGCAATTCAATCGTTTGTCGCCGTCGGAAGAAGAAATTATGTACTGGCTGGCGATCGAACGCACCCCAGTCTCGCTGTCGCGCTTGCGCGAAGATTTGCTCCTTCCGGTGTCTTTATCGGAACTGCTCAAAAATCTCGAATCCCTGGCGCGGCGATCGCTCATTGAAAAACAAGATTCCACGGGCGAAACCTCCTTTACCTTACAGCCGTTAATCATGAAATTCGTCACCAACAAATTGGTGGCCAATAGCTGTATGGAAATTCAAGAATACGCCCGCACCAAGAAAATTGATAACATCCGCATTTGGATGAGTCACAATCTCGGTAAAGAATCCGCCGCTCCTAAAAAAACCAGCAAATCCGAGCGCATTTCTTCGATCCTGATGTTGGTGAAAAACCAATTGCAATTCCTGTTCATGCGAACGGGCAGCTACGAGGAAACGATCGAACTGCTCAAGCAAATGTCATCGGTACTCGAAGACAAATCGCAGCTCGAAGTCGGTTACGCCCAAGAAAACCTGCGGCAGTTACTCGCAGCGATGGCCGCCTAAATCAGCCGCCCTCGGCGCCCTGGCGAGCGGACAATAGCGAATCCCCGCTTCGGGATTGGCTATTGTCCCGTTATGTCGCTAATTGTCGCTCGTCTAAAACTGTAGTAGGAGCGATCGCCCGGCCATTATGCACGCCCTCCGGTTCGTACTGCCGAGGCGATCGCCTCCGCTCCCTGCCCATGTTCGCCGTCAACGCTCTGGTCAACGTCCTTACCCGTGTCGATCGCCACGCCAACCCCCACCAAAGTGAGTTACTGCATTAATCCTCACTGTTCCCACCGGGAAAATCCTGATGGCGCAACTCACTGTCAGAGTTGTGGGACGAGCTTGCTCGTTGACGATCGCTATCAAATACTGCGCCCCTTGCGTCCCCCCAATCCCGCCGCCATGACCGACGTATACGAAGTCAAAGATTGGGGAACGAATCAACTCAATTGGGGCGAAATCAAAGTTTTAAAAATCTTCAAATTCACCCACAATCCCAAATTAGTGCGCCTGTTTCGACGAGAAGCACGGGTTTTGATGTGGCTGAGACATCCCGGCATTCCCAAAGTCGAACCGGACGGCTATTTCACCGTGACCTTGCCCCGTAACAAAATCGTTCACGGTTTGGTCATGGAAAAAATCGAAGGGGAAAACTTAGAACAATGGCTGTCCGAGAACGGCGCGATCTCGACAGACCGAGCCCTCGATTGGCTGCAACAGTTAACCGAACTGCTCCACGTCATCCATCAACACAATCTCGGCCATCGAGACCTCAAACCGTCCAATCTGATTTTGCGTCCCAACGGCGAACTCGCCCTCGTCGACTTTGGTACCGTCGCCGAATTCGGCGCCGACAGCCAAACCCGGGTGGGAACCAGTGGTTATGCCGCTCCCGAACAACTCGAAGGGAAAGCAACCCGACAGTCGGACTTTTTTGCCCTGGGGCGCACCTTCGTTCACTTACTCTCGGGCTTGTCGCCGATGGAATTTCCCGAAACGGACAAAGGGGAATTACAGTGGCGCGATCGCGTTGCCGACCTAGAGCGACCGTTAGCCGACGCGATCGACGAACTGATGGCGCCCGATTGGAAAGCGCGAGCGCAACATACCAAAATCATTTTGCAGCGTTTGGAGCAGATCCGAGCGCAATTAAAATCGAGCCAGGAGCGCCCGGGGTCGGGGCGATCGCTCCTCTGGAAAGCGGCCCTACCCTGGGTCGGGATCGCGGGCGTAGTCGGGGTGGGATGGCGAGTGCTCAGCCCGGCAGTACAACTGTACTGGAATCACGCGATCGCACCGAACATTTCCCAACAGTTCAACGAGCTGACCGTGACCAATTTTCAAGATAAAAACTTTGAAAAAGCCCTTCTATTCGGCCAACTCGCCTTGAACTTCGATCGCGACAACAGCTATGCGTCTTACAACTTGGCGATGGTCTACGAAGAAAAAGAAGATTACCGACGCGCCACAGAATATTACGAACGGGCGATCGCCGACGGCGAACCGAGAACCCAATTGCGCGCCACCAATAACTTAGCGCGCTTGCAAATTTGGAGAGCGGGAGATACCCAAGGGGCGATCGCCCGCCTGAGCGACGCCTTAGAACGGGCGCGACATTACGAAAAGATCGACCCGCAAACCCTCTCAGACCTGTACAAAAACCTGGGATGGGCGTATTTTCAAGAAAACCGCAATCGCGAAGCCGAACGCCAGTTGCGAGAGGCGATCGCCCTCGACGATCGCAATATCGCCGCCTACTGCCTGTTGGCCCAAACCCTCGAACGAACCCCCGACGACGACCGGGGCGGGAACGCCCCTCCCCCCTTACTGCCCTGGAAACAGTGCGCCCGAGATAGCGATCTCGTTATCAATCCCGAAACGCGGGTTTGGCAGATGATGGCTCGCCAGCGCTTGGACGAACCGCACGCCGCCTCGCGATCGCTGCCTACCCCGTCAACTTCCCCGTGATGTCTCCCTCTAGCGCCGACCTATTAGCGCGAGCCAACGCCGCCTCCGCCGGGGGCAATTGGTCGCAAGTGCTCGACTGTCTGCAACAATTACTGGCCAGAGACGACGAGGCGCCCGGCGATCGCCACGGCGGAACGACCGCAGCGATCGCCCTCCAATTAACCCTCGACAGTTTGGCCAACGGAGATTTTCGACAACGGTGGGAGGCGACCAAACTGCTGCCTTACTTTGGAGAAGCGGCGATCGCCCCCTTGCTGGTCTGGATCGGCGATCGGGCCGTCGATGGGGAATTGCGCTGGTTTGCAGTGCGCGCCGCGACCGACCTGCTGCGCCACCCGGTCAGTTCGCAAACGCGCACGACGACGATCGCCGCCCTGGCGAACCTGTTGGCTGCCGAAGAAGACGACGACCTCCGCGACGCCGCCACCAGCGCCCTCGCCGAACTGGGAGAAGGGGCGATCGACATCCTCGCCGAGTTGATGCAAGAGCCGCAATCCCGGCGGCTTGCGGTGCGAGCGATCGCCCAGATCCAGCACCCTCGGGTTGTCGAACCCTTACTCGCGGCGATCGCCGATCCGGACGTGGAAGTGCGCGCGATCGCCTGGGAAGCGGCGATCGCCCTCGACGATCCGCGCCTGCCTTCCCTGCTCTTGAAAGCGTTGGACGACCCCTCCGCCCGGGTGCGCCGTCAAGGGGCGATCGGTCTGGGCTTGTGGGCGGCGCGCGGTTCCCTGGACGATCGCTTACCCGAATGCGATCTCGTCCGACGGCTGCGCGATCGCCTCTGGGATTTGAATCTTGAAGTTTGCCAGCAGGCGGCGATCGCCCTGGGACGGCTCGACAGCCCCGCCGCCGCCGCCGCCTTGTCGGAACTCTTCGCGGCTGAGACGACCCCGATGCCGTTAAAACTCGCGGCAGTTCGCGCCCTCGGCTGGATGAGCGTTCCGGAAGCGGTGGATGCCTTGCAGGGCGCGATCCAACTTTGCTGTCGCGGCGGGAACGAGGGAGAGAAACTCCCGGCGGCCTTCGCGGCTGAAATTGCGGCGGTTCTGGGACGACAAAGCGAGAGCCCCTTGCGCGAGCGCGCGGCAGAGGTACTCGTCGCCCTGCTCGACGCGGATCCCCGGACGCGACCGGAGTCGGCTGAAGTGAAGAAGGCGATCGTCTTGGGGTTGGGAGAGTTGGGGGATTCCCGGGCGATCGAACCGTCGATCCGGTTGTTGGCCGATCCCGATGCCAGCGTGCGCCTCCACGCGATCGCCGCCCTCAAACGGCTCGATCCGGAACGGACTTACCAGCGCCTGCAAGAACGGGCCGCCGATCCGACGATCGCCCCGGACCTGCGCGAGGGCATCGCGATCGCCTTACAGGAATGGCACCGTTAACTCATGGGGAATTTCCCATCGCCGCAAGTTGCGGCAGAATAAAGAATAATAAAGAAATGTAAATATCGTTAATTTTTTGGTTTGTAAGCTCGACCGAACAATGCCGCAACCTTCCCTATCTTCCCCCGCCGTGCCATCGACCCCCAGCGAGCCGACCGCCACCTGCGACGTGGCGATCGTCGGCGCGGGGGTCACCGGGATGACGATCGCCTGCGCCCTCAAAGATTCTGGGTTGCGGGTGATCTCGATCGACGCCGCCGAGCGAGAAGCGGCGGCAGCTCGAACCCAAGTTTACGCCCTGACCTTACTCACCGGGCAGATTTTCGACGGAATCGGGGTCTGGGAGAGGATTTTACCGAAGATCTGCACGTTCAAACAGATCCATCTGTCCGATCGCGGACGGTTGGGGGTGCAGTTTCAAACCGGGGATTTAGGCACCGAACAGCTCGGTTACGTGGCGGAACATTCAGTGTTGCTGTCTGCCTTACACGAGTTTGCCGACGATCGCTGTTCCCAACTGACTTGGATCTGTCCGGCGCAAGTGCAAGGGGTGGAATACGACAGCGAGGGAGTTAACCTGCACGTGGAGGCGGACGGGCGTTCGCGAACCATCCGCGCTCGGGTGCTACTGGCTGCCGATGGTAAGCACTCCCGGATTCGGGGATTGGCGGGTATTGGCACCCGGGGCTGGAAGTATTGGCAATCGTGCATTACGACAAAAGTCCGACCGCAGAAAGGTCACGGGAATATTGCTTACGAGCGCTTTTGGCCGAGCGGTCCGTTTGCGATTTTGCCCTTGCCGGGGAATCGCTGCAACGTGGTTTGGACGGCTCCCCACGCCGAAGCGAAAGCCCTGGCGGCGTTGGACGACGAACAGTTTTTAGTGGAATTGAAAAAACGCTACGGCGAAGCGATGGGAGAGATCGAGCCGATCGGCGAGCGATTTGTGTTTCCAGTGCAGTTAATGCAGAGCGATCGCTACGTACTGCCGCGTCTGGCTTTAGTCGGCGATGCCGCCCACTGCTGTCATCCCGTGGGCGGCCAAGGTTTGAATTTGGGCATTCGGGATGCGGCGGCGATCGCGCAAATCCTGCAAGAGGCTCACAAAAACGGAGAAGATCTCGGTTCCCTCAAGGTCTTGAAGCGTTACGAACGATGGCGCAAGGGGGAAAATTTAACAATATTGGGATTTACCGACTTCCTCGATCGCCTCTTTTCCAATCGCTGGCTGCCCTCGGTGATGCTGCGACAAGTAGGACTGTGGGGATTGCGTCACGTCTCGCCCCTGCGACGCTTGGCGTTGCGGTTAATGACCGGACAGTTAGGACGACATCCCCAGCTCGTGCGCCGTTAACTCATCGGGGGGTTCGGGTCTGGCGATCCGCACGACGAGCAAAGCAAGGTGTAGGGATTGCGGATGCCCAGACCGGAGGGGGCGAACGGCGCGCGGCACGGCTACGGTTGCGCCTGACCGACGACGGCATCAATTTGGAACTGACGGCGATCGCCGGGAAGATAGGCTAACGGATCGACCGCATCTTCGCCGGGGGGATGGATCTCGAAGTGTAAGTGAACTCCGGTACTGTTCCCCGTAGTGCCCATTTGAGCGATCAATTGTCCTTGTTCGACGGATTGACCCTCGCGCACTAAAATCCGATAGTTGTGGGCGTAGCGGGTAAAGCTGCCGTCGGCATGTTGGATTTCGACCAAGTTGCCGTAACCGCCTGCATTCCAAGCCGCATAAGTGACGACCCCTGCCGAAGCGGCCAGAATCGGCGTGCCCAACGGTCCGGCGATGTCGATGCCTTTGTGCATCCGTCCCCAACGCCAGCCGTAACCGGAGGTGAGGATCCCGCGCGCGGGCCAGATGTAGCCGTCAAAAATTGGGGTGGGGTCGGGGAGGTAGGTCCCGGCGGCGGCTAAGGGGGGTAAGGGCATGTCGGGGATGCGGGTTGCACCGATGCGCTCTTGCAAGATTTGCAACCGGGAGATGGTGCGGGTGGCGACGACGTCGGCTTCCGGTTGGTAAGAGCGAGGTTCCGGGTCGCGGGTGCCTTTGGCGCCCCACGCCGTGACGCTTTCCGGGGCGATCGCACCAGAGCGATCTTGGCGGTAGGCGATCGCCTTGGCGGTTTCCGCATTCGCTTCGCCGTAACTCTCCGGGGAATTCTCCTGGAGAGACCCGACAGGAACGCTTGCGGATGGCGCGCCATTCCAGGACAGGTTGCCCCCCGGTTCCACCCAAGGAATTGGTTCCGTAATTTTCCGGATCGATCTGGGGTCTGGAGTATTGGGTTTTATCTCCGTGGATCTCGGCTCCGTAGCACTGGACGCGCCTGCAGTGACTGAGGGATTGGGGGTCGAGATGGAGTTGACGGCGATGGCGCGTTCCGTAGAAATGGCGAGAGCTTCGTAGATTAGAGCCGCCACTTCGGCGCGGGTAGCATTGCCGTTCGGTTGGTTCAACCAGTCCTCGGGTATCGAGACGCCCATCTGACGGGCGCGTTGTTGGAGTTGTTCGGTCAGGCGCCGGGAGGCGGCCCAACTCGGTTGGGTGTAGTCGGGAATGGTGCTCGGGTCGATCGCGGCGGAGAACTCCGAGGCGGCGTCGGTAGGGGTTAAGTTCAAGCCGCGTACGAGGGCGACGAGAACTTGCAGGCGGGCGATCGGACGGTCGGGAGCGAATTCCTGGTTGGGAAAACCCGTCAGGAATCCCATATCTGCCGCCGCTTCGATCGCGTTTTGGGCCCAAGAGCGATCGGAGACATCTCGAAAGGGGCGATCGGAACCGTGTTGGGCCTTCGTAGACTGGGGGCGGAGATCGGGTCGCGACTGCAGAGGAGAATTGCGGAAAGCTCGCTCGACGACGGCGGCAAATTGGGCGCGGGTCATCGGGGCGTTCGGTCGGAAACTACCGTCGGGAAAGCCTCGAATTACGCCGTCGGCTTGGAGGGCTTCGATAAACGGTTTGGCCCAGTGTCCGCCGAGATCGGTTAACTGGTTTCGGCGTGCGAGACGGTCGCCAAACTCCCCGCCGATGGTCCGAGCTTCGGAATCGGTCGCGATCGGTTCGCAACCGTCATGAGATCTAGATTTATCCCCGCATTCAGGAACCGGATTCTCCCGATCGCGGTCAGTATCGATGTCGGGTGCTTCGCTGGAGAGGCAACCTGGCATCGCTGTTGACGCTTCTTGAGGCGATTCCCCTTCGCCTGAATTCACTTTCGATGGCGTGCCAGCAACCCAATCGCAGGTCGGTTGCAGGGGTGTATGGTTGTTGGCACTGACGTTGACTTCTTGGGTCAACTCGGCAGTCGCAAGGGCGGCTAGAGTTCCGATTGCAACTTTATGGACGATCATCAACGTTAGCCTCCTCAACTGGGCAGAAACGGATAGCCCCATAGGGCAGCGCTGCGCGAGCGATCGCGCTCGAACCCCCGGCACTCGGGCGATCGCCAAGTGCTGCGGTTCCCCGGTGGGAAACCCAGGGCAGGTGTAACCATTGCGTCAGCAAATCCTCGTCACCACGATTTTGACCCCCGATCGCCCGTCACATCGGAACGAGCGATTCGATCTGTAACGGGGTCTCAGTTTGACCTGGGACGATCTCGGACTCGCTTCGGTTAGGTTCTCTGGCCCGATGGCCGCCGACCCACTCCTGACGCCGAGATCTGCCCTTGGCGCACCTCTGGTTGAATGCTTACAGAACTTTACAGGTCGCCGACAGAACCGACCGCCTAAAACCCAGGGGGTCGCGATCGATTTCCCTCGGTTCGTGCTTGCTTTATACCCCCCAGCATTCCCCCGATCCGCAAACTTATATCGGGGATTTTTTGTGGAGTGGGTTGGCTCAAGCTGGAATAAGCCGCTTACAGGCGTCAATTTCAGAGATATTTTATTTTAGAATTGCATGATTCCTCAGCCGTTGGATCCGGTATTCAGCCCACCATAAAATTCGATACTGACACTCAATTGGATCTGAAATGCGCTTTAGATTCATCACTCGGCTGTTGTGATTCCCTCTTTCCCCTCGGTTGTGCTGAGCAGACCGACGGCTTTACATCTTTATATATAATTGCATTTTTTTTACAAAAGAAAATTTTATAAGCGGGATTTTTGAAATTTTAAATTCACTGAGAAAATTAAATTAATATTTTCTTTTGAAAGATATTAAAGGCGGCGATCGCCGATAAGATAGAATGTCTGTTTGTCGCTTTTTTATGATTTTTATATTGACCACAATAAAAAAGTCAATACCTTGAATTTTTAGTTATTTTTTATAGCAATAGATTAATTTCGATTCGATTTCTGTTTTTTTCGAGAATCCAACATTTCAAGCAATTTAAAAGCATTTTTTGTTGTTTTATATCGATTTGTAAACTTTTTGCGGAATTAATATTTTACTAAAAACCGGAAACTTTGCAGGATTTAACTTGCTGTCTGTCGCTTATTTTGAGAGATCGAGTGGTCAAATTTCTTTACCCATATTTTTACCGAGCATGAACCGAGCATGAAAAAATACTATTAAAAATACTCGACGCGATCGCCTCCCAACCCCGGTCACGGGATCTTTAAAATATCTTTTTTTATTTAGTGAAAATGAATCCGGATCGTCCCGGCATTTTGTGAAAGTAACGCCTTTAATAACTCGGCGTCCGGATCCGGTGGCGAAGGCGCGGCGAGGGGCAGATTCGTCACGATCGCAGATCGAAGTTGCCCGTGGCAAGAGTACCTCCTCTCCCCTGCTAGAGGTTGCCAAGCCATCGATCTAACCTTCTCTTTCGGTAAACTGATGAGAATCAGTAGGGTGTAGCCCACTTGCCGCTCGTTCGCTCTCCATCAGATCTAGATCGAATATGATTTCTACGCGCCGTGAGGCAGACTCGAACGATTCAGGAGTTCTCGACGCGATCGCGCGCCATGGCTCAAAAACATGGAGTGTGACTCGGATCGCGATCGCCGCGTTCCTCGCCTTTTCAATCGCGATCGCCAGTCACATTCCCAGCGCTGTTTCCTCTCCCAGCGCCGTCGCCCAGGAAACCCCCCCCATGTTAGAGGCGCCCGGTGCCGTGGCTCCCGTCCCTCTGGAGTGGATGAAGTCGGAAATCAAAAAAGCCAAAGCGCCCGTCATTTTAGACGGTCGGCCCTTGTTTCTCGTCAGTCGGGTTCGGGAATATCGCGCCGACTTTCGGGCCAATCTGATTAACGACCAACTCCAAAAAATCGCCGATTCGGGGGCGCCGATTGACGTGCAAGTGGTCGAATCGAACCAACTGCCGACGATCGTAGTCAACAACCGCCAACTGCTCACGGTCACCGAAGCGGATGCTCCGGACGGCTTGACCTTAGAACAACAAGCCGATCTGTGGGCGCAACAACTCGAAAAAGCGCTCCAGGAAGCGAGAAAAGAACGCAGCAGCCGTTTTATCTGGCGATCGCTGATTGTCTCCATCGCCATTTTCGCCTTGAGTTTAGTCCTGCACTCCGGTTTGGGGAAACTCTGGAATCGCTACCGCCAACCCCTAACGCAATTGCTCTCGTCGGAGAGTACGGAAGACGGGGAAGAGAGTTCCCAAGGCGTCCAATTTTTCCTCAGTTTCAGTTTGGCGATCGCCCGCGCTTTCGTTTGGCTCGGCGCCGCCTTCTATATCACCAATTCCTTTCCCCTCACCCGCCAGTGGAGTTACCGGATCCTAGAGGCCCTGCGGACCGCCTTTGCCTCGCCGATTCTAACCTTGGGGTCGCGACCCTATTCCTTAATTGACATCCTCATCCTCACGGGGATGTTGTTGGGTTTGGTCGCCGTCGCCTCCAAAACCACCCAACTGCTCAAATCCCGAATTTTAAAGATCGCGGGGATGAACCGGGGCGCCCAAGAAGCGGTGGCGATCGTCACTAAATACGGCTTGATCTTCATCGGAACCTTAGTCTTACTGCAAGTTTGGGGACTCGATATCAGTTCCCTGACGATCGTCGTCAGTGCGTTGAGTGTGGCGATCGGTTTCGGCTTGCAGGATATCGCCAAAAACTTCGGCAGTGGCTTAGTCTTATTATTCGAGCGTCCGATTCAAGTGGGGGATTTTGTCGAAGTCGGCGAATATAGCGGCACTGTCGAACGGATAGGCAGTCGCAGTACGGTAATTCGCACCCTCGATCGCGTCTCGATCATCGTACCGAATTCGCGCTTTCTCGAAAACGAGGTGATTAACTGGAGCCACGATAACCCCGTGTCTCGCTTGCACTTACCCGTCGGCGTCGCCTACGGTTCCGATATTCAAGGGGTAGAAGCCGCCTTATTAGATGCGGCCAAAGGCCATCCGGATGTCTTACTCGTCCCGCCACCGAACGTTCTGTTTCTCGGCTTTGGGGACAGTTCCCTCGATTTCGAGTTGCTGGTGTGGAGTGCGGAACCGAGCAAGCAATATTATCTCAAAAGCGAATTGTATTTTCGCATTTATGCCTTACTCGAACAACGGGAAATCGAGATTCCCTTTCCGCAACGGGACTTACACGTGCGTTCGGGAAGTTTGCCCCTCGATGTCCCTCCCGGGGTTCGCGAAGCCTTGGTGCAATGGCTCGATCGCCTCGACACCAATGGCAAGCACTAGGATCGATCGGTGTTTCGATCCCGTGGTAGCCGTGCAAATCGCCCCTCTCTGAGATCTCTAAAATATCTATATTCACAATGAATGTTTTTAATTCGTTCGGGCGATCGCCTCGGGAGTCGCAAGGGGCAAAGTTTGAGCGCGATCGCCAACCGCCAAAGCGCGCGTTAGTATTGAGTAACCGTCATGCTCGTCAGGGAAAATCTCAGGCCGTCGAGCGCGCGATCGCCCATTTGACGGCTTTCGGACTCGAAATCGTGCGAGAATGCCCCGAAGATCCGCGCGATCTACCCGATGTTATCCGAAAGTACCGCAATTGTGTCGATCTCGTCGTGATTGGCGGCGGCGACGGCACCTTGAATGCGGCAGTCGAAGGCTTGGTCGAGGTTCAACTTCCCCTCGGAATTCTACCTCTGGGTACGGCCAACGACCTCGCCCGTACTTTAAAGATTCCCAATGCGATCGAGGCCGCGTGCGAGACGATCGCCCGAGGTCGGGTACGCTACATCGATTTGGGGTGGGTCAATGGCAAATATTTCTTTAATGTAGCCAGTTTGGGGTTGAGTGTCGAAATTACTCAAAAATTGACCAAAGAGGCCAAAAGCCGTTGGGGAGTTTTGGCTTATGCAGCGACGGCATTTAAAGTCTTGTGGAAAGCACGTCCCTTTCGAGCACAAATCATCGCCAACGGTCAATGTATTCGGGTGAAAACGATTCAAATTGCCGTTGGCAACGGTCGCTATTATGGTGGAGGCATGACCGTCATTCACGATGCGACCATCGACGATCGCCGCTTGGACTTATATAGTTTGGAAGTCAAACATTGGTGGGAAATTATTTATTTATTTCCCGCCTTGTGGCAAGGCAGACACCATCGAATGCGCGGGGTTCGGACCTTGGAAGGTCAGGACATTCGGATCGAAACTCGCAAATACTGCGAAATTAATACCGATGGGGAGTTGACGACTCAAACCCCGGCACATTTTCGCGTGATTCCCCAGATTTTACCCGTCCTCGTTCCTTACAGTTGATTCATTTAAAAACTTAAAAACATAGCTTGATTTTATAGAAAAAACAAAAGTAAAAAGAAAGAATAGATACAGATTTCTAAATCAATTGCAACTCGAAGAGAAGAGAAATCAAACCTGATTCGATTGTCGTTTAAGTCCGATTGCAGTAGCTAGATTCCAGTAGAAACGGGAATGAACGGGGAAAGAGTTAGATTGAGAACGTCCACTTTACAGGATCTCCTCGTTCTCAATAAATTGCGCGATTCAGATAGGGTCGCTATAGATTTGCTATAGTATAGCGGTTCTTGCTCGTCATGACTGGCGACGATGCCAGGAGCGATTCTCGTTGAAACTGTCATTGACCGCGACAGGAATGGAACTGAATCGATTCAGAAAACTTATCCCAGAAACAAATAAAAGCAAAAGCCTTTCCGGCGATCGATTGGCGATCGCCCCTTGAAGTTCTCGATTAAAAACGCACTTATGGAACAACTCCTTCAAAACTTACCCGACAGTCCGATCCTTGAATTTACCATCTTGCTGTTGGTCATTTTGACCGTCCCGCCGATTTTTGAAAAATTGAAGTTACCGGGATTAGTCGGTTTACTCGTCGCCGGGGTGTTGCTCGGTCCCCACGGGGCAACTTTGCTCAATCCCGAGGGAGAAACGATCGCCTTGCTCTCGGATATCGGCAAAATTTATTTAATGTTTGTTGCCGGATTAGAAATCGATCTCGAACAGTTTCGTAAAACCAAAGATCGCTCGATGATCTTCGGTGCGGCGACTTTTTTCGTACCGTTAATTGTCGGTACGGCGATCGGGCGTTTTTTTGGTTTTGATTGGAATGCTTCGATTTTAATCGGGTCGCTGCTCGCCTCCCATACCCTGTTAGGCTATCCGATTGTCAATCGTCTCGGAGTCGTCGGTAACGAAGCCGTTACAGTGACCATTGGTGCGACCATTTTCACCGATATTGCGGCCTTACTCGTTTTAGCAATTTGTGTTTCAATTAATGCGGGCAATTTTACCCCCGAAACCTTAGTGATTCAGTTAGCCGCCTTGGGAATTTATGCGGTAGCCGTTTTATTTGGTTTAGACTGGGCCGGAAAAGAGTTTTTTCGGCGCACGGGTGACGAAGAAGGCAATCAATTTTTATTCGTTCTCCTCGCGGTTTTTTTAGCGTCGGTAGGGGCGCAAATTATCAACGTCGATAAAATTGTCGGGGCATTCCTCGCGGGTTTGGCGGTGAATGATGCGGTGGGGAACGGTCCGGTTAAGGAAAAAGTGGAATTTGTCGGCAGCGTCATGTTTATTCCCTTTTTCTTTGTGGGGATGGGGTTGCTGTTGAATATTCCGGCATTTGCAAAGACCCTCACCTCTTCGTTGGGGATGACCTTGGCAATTTCAATCGGGTTACTGACGGCGAAATTCGTGGCGGCGTTGGTGGCGAAAGTGCTCTATCGCTATCAGTGGGTCGAGACGTTAACGATGTGGTCTTTATCGGTTCCCCAGGTGGCGGCGACCTTGGCGGCGGCGTTGGTGGGGGTGCAACAGGGAATTATTACCGATGAAGTGTTTAATACGATTGTCGTGTTGATGTTGTTGACGTCGATTCTCGGACCATTGATGACGGCGCAGTTTGCGAGTCGCTTACCATTAACGCAAGCCCAAATTGACGCTCAAGAACGGTTGATTTGGTGGGAACAGCACGAACAACAGGAAACCGGGAAAGTCAGCCAGAGAGAACCGAGTTCGTCGCCGTTTACGGTGGTGGTACCGATTTACAATCCTCTGACGGAACGTTATTTGATTGAAATGGCGGCGTTGTTGGCGCGTCACGAACAAGGGCATATCGTGCCGTTATCGGTGGCGATGGGTCACGTTCACATGGACGATCCGGAATTAGACGGGGCGATCGCCCAAAGCGAACGATTGTTATCGCGATCGCTCGATATTGCCCGAGAATTCGAGGTCGAGGCGCAGCCGGAGTTACGGATTGACGACGATGTGGCGCGCGGAATCAGTCGGGTGGCCCGGGAAAAACAAGCGGGGTTGATCGTGATGGGGTGGAGTCCGACGACGAGTTTGCGGGCGCGGTTGTTCGGAAATGTGATTAATGATGTATTTTGGGCGTCTCACTGTCCGGTGGCGGTGACGCGGTTGATGGACGAACCGATGAACATGCACCGGATTTTAGTTCCGGTGAAGGATTTGAGTCCTCAATCGTTGCGGACGGTGTGGTTCGCGCAGTTATTTGCGGATGCGAATGAGGCGCAGATCGAGTTACTGCACGTGTGCGATCGCCGGACGCCGCCGGAACAGATCGATCGCTTCGAGATGGAGTTATCGAAGGTGCTCGGTGACAGTCCGCTATCGGTGTCCAGTCATATTAAGACGATCGCCCACGATGACGTGACTAAGGTGATTCTCAGGGCGGCGCGATCGGCAGATTTGGTGATTCTGCGATCGGTTCGCCGTCGGACTGCCGGAGGTTTGGCGATTAGCAATGTCACCACTCAGGTGATCCAAGATTTAGCCTGTTCGGTGGTGTTGTTTGGCGAACCGCATTCGTAAGAAGTGTTGCAAGTCCGGAGTCGGGAGATCTCCTCAGCAGTGGGTCAGATCGCCGCCCTGGGGACTCCTGACTCCGAAGCTCGTCATCTAAACGGCGGCGACGGCGGCGCCTAAGAGACTTTCAAACAGTTTGATGCCGTCGGTGGCGCCGAGAACGGGGTCCGAGGCGCGTTCGGGGTGGGGCATCAAGCCGAGGACGTTGCCGTTGCGATTGCAGATTCCGGCAATATTATTTAAGGATCCGTTGGGATTGCCTGCGGCGTCGATCGCCCCGTCCGGGGTGCAGTAGCGAAATACGACTTGGTTGTTGGTTTCGAGTTCGTCGAGGGTGTCGGCGTCGGCGTAGTAGCGACCTTCCCCGTGGGCGATGGGAAGGGTGATGACTTGACCGGGATCGTAGGTGCTCGTCCAGGGTAAGCGGGTGTTTTCGACTTTGACCGGGACGCGATCGCAGATAAAATGCAGGTCGCGATTGCGGATTAAGGCCCCGGGTAATAAGCCCGATTCGGTGAGGACTTGGAAGCCGTTACAAATACCGATGACGAATTTGCCGCGTTCTGCGTGTTTGACCACTTCGGGCATCACTCGGGAAAAACGGGCGATCGCACCGCAACGCAAGTAATCGCCGTAACTGAAGCCGCCGGGAAGGACGATAACATCGAGGTCGGCGATGTCGGTGTCTTGATGCCAAACGAGGCGAGTGGGTTGGTCGAGTAAGCCTTCGGTGACCCAGACCAGATCGCGATCGCAGTTGGAACCGGGAAATACAATGACTCCAAATTTCACGAGTTGACCTCCGCTTTTTGAACCGTGGCGACTTCGGTTAACTCGAAGCGATAGTTTTCAATGACGGGATTGGCTAACAGTTCGTCGCAGATGCGATCGAGTTGGTTGCGGGCCTGTTGTTCGTCGCTGGCGCAGATCGACAGTTCGACATATTTGCCGATTCTTATCCCGGTAACGTTGTCGTAGCCCATATTTTTCAGCCCGGACTCGACCGCCGTTCCTGCCGGATCTAAAACCGAACGGCGCAGAGTAACATAGATGTGAGCCTGGTATTGTCTTTGAGTCATCAGCTTTGCCCGTAGATTCTTGAGATCGTGCCTTTGAGGTCGCGGCTTTCTCATTTTAAGGCGAGACCCGGACACTTCGACTGCGCCCGTCGCGGCGAAGGGCATCGATTTTTCGAGGCGATCGCCCCCAATCACCAACTATTTTACCCCGTGCTTTGTCGATCTTCCCGAAACATCACCGTGCGGGTTTATCGTAAAATATTAGTAAAATATTATTAGGTTTTGTGACAATCGAGATCGTTTGGGATTGCGCGATCGCGATCGACCCTGCCAATCTTTCCCGAACCCCCTGTTATCTTCAATCCTCCGACGGTCTCGATCTTCCCAACTCTCTAAATCTAAACTCTAAAAAAATCCCTATGAAAGGCAAGCGCACCCGTTCTCAAGACCGCATTCTCAATTTTCTCAAAACCAAGAAAGAAGCCCTTTCCGCACAGGATATTTATATCGAACTGCGCCATCGCAATCAGGGAGTCGGTCTGGCAACGGTGTATCGAGCCTTAGAAGGCTTAAAACTCGAAGGAGTCGTTCAAGTCCGCACCTTAGCCAATGGCGAATCTCTCTATAGCAGCCTCCAACAAGACCGCCATCACTTAACCTGTTTGCAATGCGGTCAGTCTATCCCTCTAGATGAATGCCCAGTTCACGACCTCGAACGAAAACTCGAACAATCCCATCATTTTAAAGTGTTTTATCATACTTTAGAGTTTTTCGGATTGTGCGATCGGTGCAGTCTCGCCCAAGAACGGGGTTGAGTTTTGGAAAGAAATTAATAGATCGATTGCAGGCCAGAACCAAGAGGCAAAGAAAACTCGGAACTTTGGGGAATTGAAAAAATTCTGTTGAGTTAACTATTTTTGCTTTAAATATTAGTTAGAATTCTATTGTCATCCTCAATACATTTTAAAGTTTATTGATAACCAATACTCCCGTAACTCTTACGATCTCAATCCAGCAATCTAACCTGTCATTCCCGCTCGAGGGGGAACCCATCAAGAGACTTCGGCCTTGACCAACTTGAGAATCGGGTTCAAATTCTATCCCCTTATTATTCCTACGGATTGAGGATTTCGATAGTCGTCCGGAGAAGGCGGGCAAGATGCCCGCACCACAACTTTAAAATTTCCTAAAACTCCTACGTTTCCGAATTAGGTAAATTAGAATTGCCCACAATCGAACGCAATCCCTCAAAGGTTGCCGGAATATTGCGCGGGTCCATAAACATGACTTTACTGCTGTCACTGCTGCCGATGGTCAGACCCATGCGCAAATATTCTTGCGCCAATAGGAACTGGAGTGCTTCTCGGGCGGTGGGATCGGCCTTCAGCGTTTTTGTGATAATCTGCAAGGCTTCAGAAGTCGCTTGCGCTTTGAGAACCTGTTCTTGACGTTCGGCTTGCGCCTTCAAGACGATCGTCTTTTGCTGCGCTTCCGCATCCAAAATCGCCGCCTTTTGGCGGGATTCCGCTTCGAGCACTTGCGCCTCGGCGCGACCTCGGGCGCTGTTGACCGCCGATTCTCGTTCCCCTTCCGAGGTTAAAATTGCCGCCCGTTTTTTCCGTTCGGCGGACATTTGCAGTTCCATCGAATCTTGCACGGCTTTCGAGGGAACGATATCGCGCAGTTCCACTCGGGTCACTTTCACGCCCCACGGGTCCGTGGAAATATCCAATTCGCGCAAGAGCACTTCGTTAATTTCGCTGCGGGCGGTAAAGGTTTGATCCAGTTCTAACTTGCCCATTTCCGAGCGAATTTGAGTTAGAACGAGGTTAATCATCGCATCTTTGAGATTTTCGACTTTGTAATAGGCTTTTTCCATATCGACAATCCGCCAATAGACGACCGCATCGACGGAAATCGACACGTTATCCCGGGTGATGCACTGTTGCGGCGGGATATCGATGACTTTTTCCCGGGTGGTTTCTTTATAAACGACGTTATCGACAAACGGAACGATAAAATTAACGCCGGGTTTTAATTTTTTGCCGTTGTAACGCCCGAGACTTTCGACGAGGGCTTCATTCCCTTGATTGACGATTTTGACCATTCCGGCGAGGGCGGAACCCCCTAACGCCAAGCCAATCAGTACAAAAAATCCTTCCATTTACTGAGTCCTCTATAGCTGTTCTAAAAGTGTTCTAATTGTTTTAAACCGATCGAATTTGTTGCCAATCTGGACTGAAACCGATCGCCGTCCCGGTTCACCCCATTTCAGTGCAAGAGTTTTTCGGGAACGACTAATAAGGTGTTGCCTTTGCGTCCGACGACCAAAACTTTTTGATTGGGCCCGATGGCATTATCGGGGTCTTCACATAAGGCGCGCCAGGAGTTGCCTTCATAGAGGACGCGACCCGCTTCGCCGGGACGGATTTCGGTGAGGGTTTCGGCTTCGTCGGCATCTTCTAAGGTGGAGACTTTACGCTTGGGTAGGAGTTGGCGGGAGAGAAAGAGGCCGAGGGCGGATAAAATCATCCACAATAAAACTTGTAAACTCGGTTGGGGGAGGATGAGGGAAATTCCGGCGACGATAAACGCACTCAGCCCCATCGTGAATTCGACGAGGGCGGTGGGGACGAACAGTTCCATCAAACATAAGATCGATCCGGCTAACAGCCACGCCATTGTGGGGTTGAACAGGATCTGAACGAGGGTAGGGGTGGAGGCTAAGACTAGCCCGAAGTTGTGGGAAGTTGCAGCAATGACCATCACATCACGCATCCAATTGAGTTTGGGAAAGACGATCTCAAAAATCGGGGAACGATTGACACGGGGGAAAGGATAGAATGAGTTTTGGATTCGCTCGGGATCGAATTATCGACCAGCTTAACCCGTGGTTGAAATTGCGGAAGTTTTTACACGCGGTTAAGATGGGCGTCGCCCCTCGGGCGCTAACGGCTGCGAGCGAAGGGTTTCGCGATCGCCAATTATTCTGGCTGACCCTGTTGTTGATTTCTATTGTGCCGTAACCGATCCAGTTCATGAGCAGTTCCGAACCCTCTCTCTACTGTCCAAATACCGCTTGTGCCAATCCTGCCAATCCTTTGGGGAATCAGCAGTGCGACTCGTGCCAAACGCCGCTTACCTATCGGTATTTGTGGGGCGTGGGGGCGGCGGCGATGGGACTGGAAATGGGCGAGACGATCGCCGATCGCTATTACGTGGTTGCCCCTCAAATTTTCCTGGATACGCAACCCTCGCAATTACCGTTAATTCCTAACGAGATTCCCGAGGAATTACTCCCGTATTTACAATTGTATCCCCAGCGCCTCCACGTCCCCCAGATTTACGGGTTCTGTACGGTGGGTCAAGGGCCGCAAGGGCGCAATTTCTTGCTGCTGGAAAATGTTCCGGTGGATCCGAATACGGCGAATTTGTACCCGTCGCTGTTGGAAGCGTGGGGAGAAGCGCCTCCTGTCCGTCAGGTGTATTGGTTGTGGCAAATTCTGCAATTGTGGCGCCCTTTGCTCGATTTGGGGGTGGCGTCGAGTTTGCTCAAGGCGGAGAATATTCGGGTGCAGGGGTGGCGGGTCTGGTTGCGCGAACTCTACAGCGATGCGACGTTGGTGACGAAGCCGGACGCCCAGGATTTGGGCTATAACTGGTTGACTTGGACGGGTCAGAAACAAGGGGTGGTGGGCGATCGCCTCCAGGAGATCGGCAAGCAAATGCGCCGTCCGGATGCGGATCTCGCCAGCATCGAAACTCAGGTGAATCAACTGTTACTCGAACTCGCCGGACAGTTACCGTTACGGGTGCGGGTGGCGGGAGGAAGCGACCCGGGACCGCAACGCACCCACAATGAGGATTGTTGTTTTCCGACGACGGAGGATTTACCGGAACCGGGAACGAAAAACCGCGATCGCCTCTTGGGTCATTTGGCGATCGTCTGCGATGGCGTCGGCGGTCACGAAGGCGGCGAGGTCGCCAGTCAAATGGCGGTGCAATCGCTCAAACTGCCGATCCGCGCGTTTATGGAAGAAGTCCTCAACGAAACGGAGTTGAGTCCGCCGACGTCAATTTCCGACCAGTTGCGGGCGATCGCCCGGGTGGTCAACAATACGATCGCCGCCCAAAACGACCAACAAGGACGGGCCTTGCGCCAGCGCATGGGAACCACCTTGATGATGGCCCTCCAACTCCCCCAAACCGTGGCGACGGAAACGGGCGCCCGCCTCGCCAACAGTCACGAACTCTATCTCGTCTCCCTCGGCGACAGTCGCGCTTACTGGATTACCCCTCACTACTGCCAGCAGTTGAGTGTCGATGACGATTTGGTCACCCGCGAAGTCCGCATGGGCCGCAGTTTCTACCGCGATGTCCTCAAACGCCGGGAGGCGGGGGCTCTGACTCAAGCGTTGGGAACCCGGGAGGGAGATTTACTCCATCCCAATGTTTCTCGCTTTATCGTCGAGGAAGATGGCTTATTATTATTGTGTTCGGACGGGTTGAGCGATAACGATCGCGTCGAGCAGTTTTGGCATCAGTTTTGTCCCCATATTTTTAACGGCGACCTGTCCGTAGAACAAGCGGTGCAACGCTGGATCGATTTGGCGAACGACAAAAACGGTCACGATAACACGTCGGTAGTTCTCACGTACTATCGCCTATCTCCGGAAAAATTGGTGCTATTCGATCCGACTCGGTTACCGAGTGAGGGCATTTTAGACGATGAATTTGCCGAGTCCTCTCGCGCCTTACTCGACGAGGAAGAGACCCCCGATGGGGGCGATCGCTCCCGCCGAAGCCGCCGCCCCCTCTCGCCGAAACAGGTGCGCGTCCGCTTGCTGCTGGTCGGTTTGCTGGCGGCGATCGTCGGGTTTGTCGGCTGGTGGCAACTCGACGAATCCGGGGCGATCGATCGCCTGCGCGAGCAAATTTTCCGGCAAGAATAAGGTGGATCGGGGAAGCCATTTTTAAAGGATTCTTGCAAGGATAGGGCGATCGCAACCCCCGTGATACCCTCAAGATCGATGCTAGGGTGGAAAGCTCATGAATCAGGCTAAAAATGTGTTGGGGACGACGTTAAAACTGTGCGGTACCTCGCCGACGACCGGGTTTTACCGCGATGGCTGTTGCCACACCGGACCGGACGATCGCGGGGTTCATACGGTTTGCGCGCAAGTGAGCGCGGAATTTTTAGAGTTTACCAAGGCCCAAGGGAACGATCTGAGTACGCCGATGCCGATGTTTGGGTTTCCGGGGCTGAAACCGGGCGATCGCTGGTGTTTGTGTGCCAGTCGCTGGAAAGAAGCCCTCGATTCCGGATTTGCACCGCCGATCGTCTTGGAAGCCACTCACGAGGCGACGTTAAACTATATTCCTATCGATGTTCTTAAGGAACACGCCATCGATCTTTGATGTTATATAAAACTTAAAACAACTGCTATGATTTCGGCGGGCAAGATGCCCGCCCCACGGACTACCAAGTTTAAAAGTCTATCAAAGGTCTATCTATCAAATCTAAAATCTAAAATGGCTCGTTTCTCACCTCATCCCCAATACAGCGATCGCTACGATCGCGCCGTGCAGTTTGCCCTAGAGGCCCATCGTTACCAGCAACGCAAATATAGCGGAAAACCCTATATCCTCCATTTACAGGCGGTTTCGAGTTACGTTTGGCTCGATGGCGGCAACGAAAATGAGGCGATCGCCGCTTGGTTGCACGATTATGCAGAAGATATCGCCCCCGAACGAGGGATGACGATCCCCGAAGGGGTGGAGGCGATCGCACGGGAGTTCGGACCGGAGATCGCGGCGATCGTGCGCGGGTGTACCGAGTGCGATCGCTCCGGAACCTGGCGCGATCGCAAGCAACTCTATATCGACCAAGTGGCGGCGAGTTCCGATTCCGTGGTTCTCGTCAGTCTCGCGGACAAGTACGACAATTACAGCAACGGCTACTTTCACGAAATCGGCCAAAAATCGGCACAACCATCGCGAAAACGTCCGGAAATTATTTGGTTTGGCGAAACCTTAGCGGAAATTTATCGCCGACGCTTACCCCATAGTTTGTTAGTCCCGCAGTTTTTCCAAGTTCTCGAACACCTCAAACCCTTTCACCTGGAATAATTTCACCTCAAATCACCGGATCGACTGAGATAGAGCGCGATCGCGACCACTCCCGGGATCGTCCACTCCAACGGACGGCGCGATCGCCTTTTTATAGTGCCGATCTCCGACCAGTTCGAAGACTGACACAATTCGCTCAAACCCAGATGTCAACAGGCTTAGAGTGAAAACGAACTGGAACGGAGAAGCACGCCGATGGAATTGTGGAGTTACACCCAACTGCAGTTGACAGCGACCCCTCGCCGCCAACCCTCGCCACCGAACACGCCGACGGCAACGCCCCCAAGCTGGCAAATGGTCGCCGTTGCCTTGTTTAACCGAGTCGCGTGAGATACTAATTGGTTTTTTGTTTTTATTGATTTTTCTCTCACAACATTTTGTAGATTTTTTGTTCTAACTGCTAACTTTTGGAGAACGACATCGTGGATACAGTCACCTTTTTTCCCCGCGCCATTCGTCCCTTAATGCTCTATTCTGCGAACGCTCAAGAGGCTGTATTTCCCATCCTCGGCAACGGCGCGCCGCTCTCGTACTACAGCGCCCGATCGCTCGCCAAGGCCGCTCTGATTTGTAGCGATCGCGACCCGATCGAAACGCAATTTGGTGACGGCATGAGAGAAGTGAGAATCATGCACCTGTGCAATCGACTCGAAATCGATCCTTGTCTGGTCGCCACTCTATCTCAAGTGAGCTTACCCGCTCGTGCTGATTGGATCGGTCTGGCCCATTGGTTGCTCGATTTAGCCGATTTACGCTTCCAACAACTCTCGAATTAGCCTGCAATGGTGAAGGGCGAGCGATCGTTTTCCAACGCCTGCAGGCGATCGCCATCACCCGAAGTTTTGCAATAGTTTACCATCAGGTTGGATCTTCTTTCATCGTCATTTTGACAGGGATTGGTTCTCTAAGGGCGATCGCCCGAAATCGGAGAACATTGACCGATTTTTAGCATCAAACGCGGCCAAAGTTCGGTAGCGACTAAGACTAAACCGAGAAACCGAAAATAATCGAGCCAGGGATAGAGGTCGAGGCGATCGAACAGCAATTGCGATCCCTTATAAATCCCGAAAATAAGGATTAAGCCAACCCCTGCAAACAACAACTGTTTTATCCGAGTTTGGGGCGGGATAAATTGCGGTCGGGTTAGAAAGAAAGCGGCAAAAACGCCACAGGCGCGTCCTAAAGAGGGCAAGATAATCGATAGAAAAAAGCTAAAGCCGACGATCGCCATCTTGACGGAGCGATCGCGCACTTCCGGAAAGGGGCGACGTTCCCAAATCCAGGCGAATAAGGTGCCGAATAAGACGCCCCCAAGTACGTCTAAAAAATAGTGAACGCCTAGATAAATGCGAGAAAGGGCGATCGCGGCAATCAGAAGCACTGCAACAATCCACAGCCAAGGTCTCTGGTAAGATCGGGCGAGATAAACCCAAAATGTTGCCGCCCCTTGGGCGTGTCCGCTTGGAAAAGAAGCATCATCAATATCGGCGGTGACTTCGGGAAAAGCAAGGTCCGGACGGTCTACAAACGGACGCGGTGCATCGACCCAGGTTTTCAGTCCCGTATTGACTCCATAACTGACACCGAGAAGCATTCCTAATTGGCGGGCGCGATCGGGATCGAATAACCAATAATATAAGGTTAAAAAAACAATATACGCCGATTCCGACCCCAAAGCACTAATGGCAATAAAAATTGGCAGCGATCGCGCGGTAAAAAAGGCTCTAACCCATGTAATAATATCCATAATGGCTCAACAATGACCCTTGCGATCGCCATTATCGACCAAAGCCGCCCCAGTGCAACCCCGATCGAGCAGTTCCCCTCATTTTTTCTCGCTCAAATGAAATAAATCTTCGGCAAATTTAATCATTAATGCTTGTAAACTAAGGCGCGATCGCCATTCGCGAGGAATTCCGGTTTCGCCATAAAAAGCCCCGGCAATTTGTCCGTAAACCGCCCCGGTCGTGTCCGCATCGTCGCCTAAATTGACCGCCAACAAACAGCCCTCTTTAAACGATGCGCTGTTATAAAATGCCCACAATGCCGCCTCTAAAGACTTGACCACGTAACCAGTTCCTTGAATTTGGGGCGGTTGACGCTCTTTAAACGATCCCGCCGCAATTTCCGCGATTTCTGCTGAAATTAACGGGGATTGCTGCCAATATCCCGGAATCGGACTGTAGGAGGGTGCGAGTAATTCCGCCTTGCTGACGCCGTTGAGGGCGCCGACCAGCAACGCCGCCATATAGCGACAAGCATCGATACAGGTTCGGGCGCCGTGGGTCGTTCGGGAACTGTCCGCAGCGCGGGCGATCGCCTCCTCCGGTCGATTAGCATAAAATAGCACGAGAGGTGTCAGGCGCATAATCGAACCATTCCCCGCCCGTCGGGGGTCCGCAGACCCGCAGTAGGCTTCTGAGGTTTTCTGAAATCGGGATAAAGCTTGAGAAACCGTATGACCGATATCGAAACAGCGTCCGGTACTGCTCAAATGACCCGTTTCCAACCATTGCAGGTAACGCGAAAGTTGGTCTACAGGGTCGAAATCTTGACATTCGATCAAACTTTCTGCCAAACACAGGGCCATTGAGGTATCGTCCGTCCACTGTCCCGGTTCCAAGTCGAACGGTCCGCCACCGATGAGGTCGTCAATCGGCGTGAAGCTTCCCGGCGATTTAAATTCGAGGGTCGTTCCGAGGGCGTCTCCCGTCGCCAAACCGAGTAAAGATCCGCGATAGCGCTCTATTTTATCCATCGATTTTGTGAAGTTATTTTTTTTATTTTATGGGACGCAACAATGTCACAAGATCGAAGCAGTGGGAGTATCTTGCTCGCTATTCTCTCGGAAAGGTGCTCGCACTCCCCAAAATGCTATACAGCATTTTCCTCTGCTATGCAAGACATTTAGATCCCCCTAAATCGCCCTCGCCAGGTAGGGGTTTGGTAACCAAACCCCTACTTTGCTCGTTCCCCCGGAAATCCCCCCAACCCCCCTTTGAAAGGGGGGCGAAGGGGGGATAGAGGGATCGGCCCTGTACCTCATCAGATCGTGAAGTGTTATATTCAATTGAACTTACAGATCGAGATCCCGCAAGAAGTAAAAGCGATCGCCTTGCCAGGTTTCCCCTTTTTTACGCCCTAAATATCCGGTGAGAGGGGAAGACAGTTCGATTAAAATTTCGTGCAGTTCGTTCAAACTTCCAAGCAATTTAGGCGGGTTTGAGGCATCGTAAGCGCCGTTGAGATATTCGATTCCAACGTCGCGGTTGGCATTTTTTACCAATTTAATTAAATGCGATCGCACCTGCAAATCTTGCCAGAGGCGATCGATATAACGATTCACTTTTCCATCGGCTTCTTGTCCGTGGGGTTCTTGTTCTAAATGAGGTTTGAGGTCGAGTAAATCGATCGCCCCGGGATGGCGGGATTTGAGATCGACTAATCGCTGTAAGGTTTCTGGACGGATGACATTCATTTCATTTCCACTCGCCGTTAGTTCCGCATCTTCGGTCAATTCTCCGGCAGCCATAATTATTTTAATACAACGATTGTATTGCCGTTGTAAATGTTTGTAGCCGAGTTTGACCAGTTGGGCTGGGGTTCCGTCGGGGACTTTTTCACCTTGGGTCGCTTTGCATTCGCCAACGACGGGATAGGGGTTTTCACAATAAAAATCTAAGCCCCCCGCGCCTCCGGTACTGTCGGGGTGTAAACTGGTTTTCGGATTTGTATTCCGGTTAGAAAAGCCGAGTTTAATTAAACTTTTTCTGACTAATTTTTCAAAAGTATCGCCATCGCTGGAGTTGCCGACTGTTGCGATCGCCTCGATCCAGTCGCGATCGCGATCGTCTTGGGTTGTTGTTGTCGATTCACCCCAGCCTAAAAATACTTGTAAATCGAGATCGAAGCCTTGGGCGTTAGCATTTTCCGGCAATATTTCGGCGATCGCGCTTTGTAATAATTCTAATTCGGGATGGTCGGGAGGTTGTCGTTTTTCGAGTTGTTCCCGACGGCGATAAAAGAGGCGATCGCTCAAGACAGGTTGAGATTCATCGCCGTTAAAATTCTGGGGAATACCGATAAATTTACCGGGAACAAGATTAGAGTCTTCTCGCTGACAGACGATCGCTTGTGGTAACTTATAAACGCGAAGACAAGTTAAAAAATAATTATTTTTTCCCTCAACAATTTCGCCCAATCCTGCACTCGTCCAAATCGTTTGACTCCCTAAAAATTCTAGAAAAGATTCTAGATCTTCCAACCCATTTAAGGATTGACAAAACTCGCATTTTGCCCATAGTCGAATCCATGCTGTTTCGGGATCTTCTGCGTCCCACTGCGATCGCGCCGTCGGGATAAACCCCGAACGGTAATAGTTTTCGAGAGGAATTTCTACCGGTAAAGCCTTGAGGGGATAAAGTGCAAAGACTCGATTGGTTTGTAAAAACTGGCGCGATAAAACCGCGATCGCCCGTCCCCGCATCAGTGCTTCTATTTCCGGCGACGGGACGCATAAAGCGCTAGCAATAAAACTCATTATTTTTATTTTTAACAATCAAAAACCATGTTAAAAAACTCCCATTTTACAAGAATTTAGACCGGAGTTTTTTTAATTGTCTTCTTCGACATCATCGGGGATTTGTCCGGAGGGGTCGCTTAAAATTTCGAGAATCAAAGGATTAGTTTCAACGAATTTAGTTTCGGCGATATAATCGAATATTTGAGTATCGCTTAATCCATAATCCTCGCGACCGTCGTACACTTCGGCGATCGCGACTAAGGGTTTAATTTCTTCAAACTTTAATGTCACCCATTCGCCGCCTTGTTCTTGCAATAAGCGGTTTAAATATTCTCTTGCTCTTCGCGCATTAGGACTGACTTCTTTCGAGCGAACTAAACAGCCTCGGGTCAGATCGTATTTTTGATAATTTCCTAAATGAGATAATCCGGCGGTGACGGTCGTTCCGCCAGAAGCTTGCAGAACGGCAATGCCAATTTTGACCATTTGACCGTTTTCTTCCCCGACGATTTTAAAATCGACATATTTATTCGGAGGGTTAACTTTTTCGATCTCTTTGATGGTGACATTTTCCAAGTAAAATCCCACCAATCTCTCGAAACAAAATCGCAGTGATTTGGCGATTTTTGCTTCGTTATCTAGCAAGGAATCGGCTTCTACTTGTTCGATTTCGTTATTGAGTGCCGATTCAACGGGATTTTGTTGAGGTTCTCGATCTTGCGATCCGGAATCGGCATTCGGTAAACTCCAGTTATCGCGACACCATTTTAAAATATTTCTGGCGATCGCCTTCTGTTTGCCGAGTTCTATCAGCCGATCGCGATCGAACGGATAGACCGGATGGGGTGGCGTTAAATTCTTTTGTTGGTAGAATTCTGATAAATAAGTGCCGATTAAATTAAAAGCACTATCACCATCTAAAACGTCGAGATCGATTTTGCGTTCGGCAATTCGATCTTCAATGGCTTTAGGATTTGTCATCGCTTTGAGTTGGGTTATCCAAATCTCGGGATAGACGGCAGTAATCAGTACCCCTTTTTTAAGTTTGTCATATAAGTCCATACAGAAATCAGCAACCACTTGCAATCGGGTATAACCCGCATCATTGACTTCTTGTGAATCGAAGCGATCGAAACAAATGACGAGGGGATTGTAGTAACTGACTAAATCAAGAATTTGACAACTCATCTCGAAGATTTCATTTTCCCGTTGTTCTTCACTGGGATTGGCTAACTGCATTTGCTCGGCTCGATTTTGTGCCAAACTTCTGCCGGAGAGCCAGTTGATCGCATAATGTTTATTCTTCGATAGAGTCCAGAGAATCGCTTTAACTAAATCGGGGTTCTCGATATCCGGATGTAGATCTAAAATACAGTCGGTTAAAGCCTCAATATATGCTGCTGGATTTTCTAAACTTTGCACCTTTTCAACAATTTCTTCGGGCCGATCTTGCTCGGCTTCAGCATGGTTCACTAAATTAGCGGCTAATTCCTGCCACTGCATCACATTTTTACTGCCCGTTTTTTTGAGGCTGGTTGCGAGGGTTTTGAGGAATTCTAGGGAAATTTGGTTGAGGTTGGCGTATTGGTCCATGTAAATAAACCAAGCTCCCCCATTGGCTTGCAGGCGATGGCGGATGCGACTGATGAGGTGAGTTTTTCCGCCTCCGGGGTCGGCGAGAAGGGTAATTCCCATGACTTGACGCGAACCCGATCGCACATTTTCGATCGCCTCAAAGACGGCATCGGAAGCATGAGCGTTAATCGAGGGAACGTCGGGAAATCCGGTTCCCCAGACTTCTTGTTGTCGGACAGTCAATTCGCGACGGAAGGGATTGTGCGTTTGAATAACTTCGTGAATTTGTTCGAGGGGGGAGTGGTCTGGACTCATAATCTAGTGGTGAGGAGGAGAATTCAACAATTCGGGAAAAAAGCGAGTGGAAATCGGGATTTAAGCGTTAATGCGTTTGATATAACAACGCAAACCGCTCAGTTCGGTGGTAATCGAGTCTTCAATTTTGCTCGGGTCGTTATCCGGTAGGCTGCTCCCTTGCAAGCGGATTTTGTCGTTGGTTTGCATTTCCAACAGCCACTGGTTGAACTCGGACCGAGAGATGCGATCGCCGATTTCGCGACGAAGCCGATAAATCGGAACCAGGCGATCGAAATTGTAATCCCGGTTGAGTTGCTCGTAGAGATCGAGGGTGACCCGCTCGAAATCGGCGTAAGAAGATATCCCGGCGCCGGGTACATGACCGTCTCCGTCGCCGAGAACATCCGGCGCCACCCCTGCCGATCGTGCGGCGCCGGGGTACCTTTGGCGAAGCCAATCGAGTAAAGCGTTGCCGAGTTTGCTGCTCACTTGCTGTGCGTCGAACTCGAATTCGGGGTCTCTCAACCCGGCGTCGAGGGCGTCAAAACCGACGGGTTCGAGTAACGTCACCTTGTTTTTGGCAATGGCGATCGCCCCTTGCGCAATTAATTCTTCGAGAATGGGCGAGTAATCTTTAGCGCGCTCGTTGGTGCGGACGATCCTGTTGTTTAATTGGCCTTTTTTGACCGATTCTCGGTGAGCTTTCATATCCCAGAGGGTCAGCAAGACGCGAACTTTAGCCTGTTGAGGGGTTCCTCTCAGTCCTTTTTGAGTTTTGCTGGCAGCCATTTTACTTATACCCCTTAGTTGAAGCATTACTGTTTATCGTATAACGCATCTTATCTTGTTTTCAAAGTTCTCAAACACTTTTCTAACTCACTTGAAGTTCGGAGGGCGCCGGGGTATTTAGTTCGGGGGGCGCCGGGGTATTTAGTTGGGGGCGCCGGGGTATTTAGTTCGGGGGGCGCCGGGGTATTTAGGCGAGAACTACCGCATTTTCAAAGCAAAAATGGGGGTTTTGCTTCTCCGTAGCAGAAACGTGCGCTCGCCAACGTTTTTGTTATGTTTGTAATATACATTTGATTCACAGTGCGTAGGAACTGATAAAAGATACAAAATTTCCGTTGGCGGTCAATGCTGAATTGAAAATGATGGATTCCAGAGTTAAAATAGCCACGATCGCGCGTTAAAATGAATGGAAAGGCGATTGCGGCGGTTCCTACGGTCGAAATAGCTGGAAATCTCTATATTTTTGTATTTTTGGCTATTTTCCACGCCAAACAGGCGATCGCGCCGACGGCGATCGTCGCTCGGTCTTAAAAGTTGGTGAAATTTACAAAATCTGGCTCAAAAGACAGCCTCGATCCTCCCCGGATATCTTTTGAGGATTGCCAATCTATGACTTCAAACTTGCGAAAATCCCCGGTTTTAGCGATATCTGGGTCGAGCATTGAGTGAAAGAGCGCGGATCTCTACAATAACTCCCGCACTCAGCTCGGCCCTCAAGTGTTCTTGTGCTTCTTCCTGTGAGTTCTGGCTCTTTGACAAAGGGTTTTGGCGATCGCCTCCGAAGGTTCTGTTAGATCGTGGTCTGCGATTAGTGAGTCTAACGGACCGTCGCACCGACGAAGGCTTTGTCTAAGTCAAACTCGATTCCAGTTTCGATCGCGTCCCAACTTATTGGAGGGAAAATTTTCAAAAATTTTTGGAGAATTTTTCAACTCAATAAGTATTGATACTGGTCGAGTCCATTGACAAGTTAAATGAGCATTTTTACTGACTCACTTCGACTTACTCAGGTAAAGCGCGATAGGTGGCAATCACGAGGACCAATAACACGGCGGTCCAAGTCCAATCTGGCATTCCGGTAAAAAGAAAGGAAAAGCCACTAAAAATGACGCCAAATAGCTCTAAGAAATAGGCAATGGCAATGGTGGCGATCGCCAGAACAATGACTGGAAATATCTGAGACATAACCCAATCCTCTTGGTTTCGATGGGGCTGGGGTTCGATCCCCGCGCCCTTCATTTTGTTTGTAGATTACAATGTAACAGACTATAAAGCAAACCTTACAAATACCATCAGTTTATTTGAATAAAAGTTAAGCATGGGTCGCGTCCTCAACGGCGAAAACTTTTGATAGTCCGACCAACAAACAAACGAGTAGAAGCTGAATCTGCCAAGCGACGAGGAAAATAACTACGACCGAACTGACGGCGGCGATCGTGCCGGACAAAATGGCAATCATTTCATCTCGGGTTCCGAGGCAAATCGACCCGGCGACGAGGGCAAAAATCAGGGAAATGGCCAAAGACATACACATGAGAAATAGCCTCTTTATCAAAAGGGCAAAATTCGATCGCTCAGATGAAGAAATTCTGCTACCTACTAGCCTAGTTTTGAGGCACCCGATAAGGCTTGTAGAAGGGACGGGTTTCGATCTGGCCTACGCTAAAAACACGATCGCCGCCATCCGTAATCTTCGAGCCGGATAAACAGAACTGACGAGTTGAACTCCGATGGGGTTTCCCTATACGAGTCATTATTCCCGTCTGCAGCTCTAAAGCATCAGGACATTTTACAATTGGCGATCGCGACGAACTTGTTATTTTTTGAATAAGTATAAATCCCTAACCCCTGCTCCAGGGAGGCGGACGCCCGTTACGGCGAGTCATTACTCTCGTCAATTTTGAGTAAATTGCGATCGTTTCCGGTGGGATTCGATCGCCTATCGGGAGGGAAATAAGGACGATCGCCGTCCCCCTCCACCGCCTGGGGTAAAGGAGCGATCGCCGTAGAGAGGATGGCTGAGATCGTAGGATTTTCCGCGAGGAACTGGTGCTGTCGGACAAACTCGACAATCTCGCGATCGCCCAATTGCCATTGCTGGCGCTCTCGATGGAGCCACCAAAGGGCCAATAAGGGGGTGAGGGCGTCTCGATCTAAAGGAATATAGCTACAGCGATCGCCCCGGATAAAGCGCGCCAACCCTTGACGACACTGCCAGTGAGCGGGAATTTGCGGAGCCAGCAGACAGGCGCCGTCGAGACCGAGGCGATCGCGATCGAGCAGGCGAGCGAAGGTCGCCCGCAATTCGGACGCATTCAAGCGAGGGACGATCGCCAGACCGATCGCGTGAGATCCGGCATCGGTGCGGACGATCGCCCGTAAGGGAACGTAACGGCGATCGTGCAGATCCCTCGCCTCCATCGATTCCACCGCTTCTAAGGTGACTCCGGCGATCGACCGATCTAAAAGCATCTGTAAAGCCAATTGCAGCGCCGCGACGAGCGATCGGCGATCGGCGTGCAGTTGGCGTTCCTCCACGGTCTGCTTGGCGCGATCCAAGGCAATTTGCACCGCTTCCCACGGGTCTACCTCCACCGGGCGAAAATTTTCCGCGCACCATTCCAACAACTCGCGGACGTTGAGTTCCTCGCGCGCCAAGGCATCGAGTTGGTCGCTATCGAAGGGATAGAGCGATCGCGGCGGGATTAAATGACAGCGATCGTAAAATTGCTGCAAGAATAACCCCACCAGTTCGCGCATTCCCCGAACATCGATCGCCTGCAAACGAATCGGAGCGACAGATTTCGACAGATAGGCGACAATTCCCGACGGGAGGGACTGAATTTTTTCATACCAGGTCTGCGGCGTGGCGGCGATCGCCAAAACCACGCCATAGTTGAGACGGGCGATCGGCAACGTTTCCCAAATCCGCTTGACCAAACTCGCCACGACCCGTTCCCGCTTCAATCCCGTATCGCTATTTTCCGGCGAGTCGAGTTGGTCGAAGGCGATAACGACCGGGTAGAACTGAGTGGCGAGACTGAAAATTTCCAGAACAATTTCCCACCCTTGGGCGTCGCGGTAATCGCGGCTGCGGTTGGGTAATCCCAGTTCCTCCGCCTTCGCCGACGCCAACACTTGGCCCGCCAACCACTTGATTGCATAGGGAGCTTGGGCGTGACACAAAGTCCACAACAGTGCACGCACCAGATCCGGATCGCCGAGAGTCGGTCGAATTTTGAAAAAAGCCTCGCTGAGTTGGGCGATCCAGGTTTGATTTTTGGAGAGGGTTTGACGGTTGAGCTTGTTGACCAGAGAGTCCACCGAAAAGCGATCGCGCTCCGGATAAATGGATTGAAAGGCTTCGAGGGCGATCGCCGTCGCCAAATCCTGCCACTGCATGAAGTTGGCAGAACCCGGATGGCGGAAGCTATCGACTACGGTTTGTAAAAACTGGTAGCGAATGAGATTGACATCGCTAAATTGACCCGCATTGACGTAAACGAGCAACCCGCGACGGTCGCGTTGAAGTTGTTGGCGGACGCAGGCGATCGCGTGGGTTTTCCCCGTTCCTGTCTCGCCGAGGATCGCCAACGAAGATAGAGGCTCGATCCGCTTGCGCGCGCGTTCCACCGCATCGAGAACGGCGGCGATCGCCTCCGGGTTCAACCCTTCTAAATTCGGCGGCGTCGCCCACCAAATTTCCCGTTCCGTGACCCGGGTCGCGCGCTCGAACGGATTGGCGGCGGCGATCGCGGCATTGAGATGGACAATCGCAGAACTGACCGAAGTACAAGACATGGGAGGGAAAGGCTTATCCTTACATAAAATCGCGAGAAAACAACTCAGGACAGCCGATCTAGACGTTCTCAGGGTTTGAGGGGGAGTGACGTTGGGTCTCGCCATACGAGACGAGTTTTCCGATCGCAAAGCAAGAGGTAACTAGTTCTCTTTATTTAGTGTGCCTCGAAATTCGCCGCGATCGAAGGGATTGGGAATATTTGATTTGAGATTTTAGGTTTTAGATTTTAGATGGAGGGACTCGGGACGCTTGAAAACTCCCGGTCAGTCGTCCCTTGTCAATGGCTGTCGGGCAAGATGCCCGTTCTACCAGACTCAGCGAGTGGTGACTTCGTCAATTTCCCTATCTTGCCCACCTTTAATGAAAATATGCCACCGTGCTACCCTGTGAAGAATCGTTCAACTGCTGGTCAACTCCTGTCCGACGTTCCGTTGTTAAGTTCGCATGGTTCATATTAATCGCCTAGAACTGACAAACTTTAAATCTTTTGGCGGTACCACGAGCATCCCCGTGTTACCGGGATTTACGGTGGTCACCGGACCGAACGGTTCGGGCAAATCGAATATTTTAGATGCGTTGCTCTTTTGTTTGGGGATTTCTACCTCGAAGGGGATGCGCGCCGAACGGTTGCCGGATTTGGTCAATCATAACCTCGCGCGCAGTCGGACCACCGTCGAGGCGAGTGTGACGGTGACTTTCGATCTCGAAGGCGAAGGGTTGCCGACCGAAGAGGATTACTTGCAAGAGGCGCAGGCGATCGCCGATCCGGGCCCGGCCCAAGTGCAGCCGAGTGAAGAACCGCAAGAGCAAAATGGGACCTTAGCGAGTCCAGGGAATGAGGCGGCGATCGCCGAATCGGATCCGCAAGCGGTTCGAGAATCGGATCCGAGTAATGAATGGAGTATTACGCGGCGCTTGCGGGTGACGAAAGCGGGGACGTATACTTCTACGTACTATATTAACGGTCAAGCTTGTACCTTGAGTGAGCTGCACGAGCAGATGAACCGGATGCGAATTTATCCGGAAGGGTACAATGTAGTCTTACAAGGGGACGTCACCGCGATTATCTCGATGAACGCGCGGGAACGGCGCACGATTATTGACGAGCTGGCGGGGGTGGCGGCGTTCGATCGCAAGATCGCCCAAGCGAAGGATAAGTTAGATGAGGTGAAAGAGCGCGAGGATCGCTGTCGGATTGTGGAACAAGAGTTGATTTCCCAGCGCGATCGCCTCGCCAAGGATCGGGATAAAGCGCAGAAATATCAAGCCCTGCGCGCCCAGGTCCAAGAGAAAGAACTGCTCGAAGCGGTGCTACAGTGGCACCAGCTCAACCAACAGGAATGGAAGTTGCGCGAGCAAATCGAAGCGGGCGATCGCGAAGCGGCCCAATTGCGCGATCGCGTCGCCACCGCCAGTGGCGAGATTCAACAAGCCAACGAACGACTCGAAGAACTCAACGCCCGGGTGAAAGCCCTGGGAGAGGAAGAACTGCTGGCGAAACAGTCCGTACTCGCCCAACGGGAAGCGGAAAAAGAGCAGCAAGGGCAGCGCTTGCACGAACTCCAAGAAAGCCAACAGCAGCAACAGCGAGACATTGCCGAAGCCGAGCGGGAAATCGGCCATTACCAGCAGAAATTAGAGCAAGTCGCCCAAGAACGCCAGGAAAGTGACGCTCAATTGAAATCGGCGCGGCAGTTGAGCGACGAACTGCAACAAGACCTCGATCGCCGCCGGGAACGGGCCAGCGCGATCGCCGCCGCCTCGGAAGAGTGGGTGCAGCAACAAACCGCCTTACACCGCCAGATCGAAACCTTGCAGAAAAGCTTGGATCCGCAACGGACCGAACAGGCGCGCCTCGGGGAACGGGTGCGATCGCTCGATCGCGCGATCGCGGAACAACACGAAACCCTGCAAGACTTCGGCGCCCGACTCGCCGAAAAAAAGGTGAATTTGGGCGAAGTGGACCTGCGCCACCAGGCGGCGATCGATCGCGTACAATCCTTAGCCGGGGGGTTGGCGGCGGCGGAGAACGACTTAAAAACCCAACAAGACACGGAAAAGCGGCTGCTCGACGAACAACGGGAGAAACAGCGCCGTCTCGACAAACTCGAAGCCCAAACCCAAGCCCTGCGCGAAGCCAGTGGGACCGGGGCCAGTCAAGTAATCGTCCAGGCGGGATTGCAGGGGGTGTGCGGTTTGGTCGCCGAATTGGGGCGCGTCGATCCGCATTACCAATTAGCCTTGGAAACCGCCGCCGGAGGACGGTTGGCGTATTTGGTGGTCGAAGATGATGCCGTGGCGGCGTCGGCGATCCAACTGCTCAAGCAAAAACGGGCCGGACGGGCGACCTTTTTGCCGTTGAATAAGATTCGACCGCCCCGATTTTCGCCGATCGCCGAACTGCGACAGGCGCGCGGATTCGTCGATTATGCGGTGAATTTGATCGAGTGCGATCGCCCCTACTTGCAAGTGTTTGCCTACGTTTTCGGCAATACGGTGGTGTTCGAGACCCTGGATGCGGCGCGATCGCACATGGGGAAAACCCGGATCGTCACCCTCGACGGCGAACTGCTCGAAACCTCCGGCGCCATGACCGGGGGGAGCAGTTCCCACCGTTCTAGTTTGCACTTCGGGACCGGGGGGGATACGGAATCGGCGGAAGTGACCGAGTTAAAAGAGCGGTTGGAGCAGATCGAGCAGATTTTACAACGGTGTGGGGAGGCGATCGCCCAAGCCGCCGAACAGGTCAAGGGGCGATCGCAGGAGTTAATCGACGCCAAACAGCAGCAACGGGAACTCCAGCTCAAAACCGAGCAGTTACAAGGAGAAATCGATAGCCTGAGCGCCCAACAGCAGCAAGTTCGCCAGCAGTTGGCCGACAATACCCAAGAATTGACCGCCGCGCGCGATCGCCTCCAAGTCCTCGACGGCGAAATCCCCAGCCAAGAAGCCCGCTTGCAGCAATGGCGCCACGAACTGAGCGCCCTCGAAGAATCGGGGACGAACAGCGAATGGCAGGGGATCCAGGCTCAAGTGCGCCAACTCGAAAGCGAATTACAAGACGCCTCGGCGTCCTTGCGCGCCGCCCAAAGTCGCCGCCAGGACCTCGACAACCAGCAACAACGGCTCGACGAAAAACGCCAAGAAACCCGGCGACGATTGGAAGACCTGAACCACGCCCAAATCAACCTCGACAGTCGCATCGAACAAACCCGAGCCAAATTAGGGGAAATTGACGAAAACATCGCCCAAAATCGGCGCGAACTGGCTGAAATTGAAGCCAAATTAGGGGAAGACAAACAAGCGCGCGATCGCGCCGAGGAAGCCTTAAGACAACTGCACCTCGCCCGCCAACAAATCGAATGGCAGGGGCAAAAACTGCAAGAAAGCCAGGACGCCCGCCGGGAACAACTCGGAGCCTTACGGGAGCAAATCGCCGCCGGACGCGCCGAACTGCCCGACCCGGTGCCCCCCGTCCCCGAAGAGAGTAAAAATCGCCTGGTGACGGCCCTGCAAGAGTTGCAAAAAGAGGTGCGATCGTTGCAAAAACAACTCAAAGCGATGGAACCCGTCAACATGCTCGCCCTCGAAGAATACGATCGCACCCAAACCCGTTTGGAAGAATTACAATCCAAACTCGCCACCCTCGAAGGCGAACGCACCGAACTGCTCCTGCGAATTGAAAACTTTACTACCTTAAGACTGCGGGCTTTTAAAGAAGCCTTCGACGCCGTCAATGAAAACTTTCAAACCATCTTCGCCGACCTCTCCGAAGGGGACGGTTACCTTCAACTCGACGACCCAGAAGATCCGTTTTCCAGTGGCTTAAATCTCGTCGCCCACCCGAAAGGGAAACCCGTTCAACGCCTCGCCGCCATGTCCGGCGGTGAAAAATCGATGACCGCCCTCAGTTTTATTTTTGCCCTCCAACGCTACCGTCCTTCACCGTTCTACGCTTTTGACGAAGTCGATATGTTTTTGGACGGGGCAAATGTAGAGCGATTAGCTAAAATGATTAAACAACAGGTCCAACGCGCCCAGTTTATTGTGGTCAGCCACAAAACTCCGATGATCAAAGCAGCAGAGCGGGTTATTGGCGTTACTCAAGCCAGAGGCGCTCACACCCAAGTGGTCGGCTTAAATCTAGAGTCGAACAGCGCGCCTGTTTAACTTTTGAGGGGTTCGGGGCACTATAAGTCCCGCGCTTTATGCGAAGCATCGGCGTCGGGATACATGGACTCCTCTCGAACAGTCGATTCCCCACCCTACGGGAAAGGTCAAGCCCTGCGATGGGGATGAGACCAGCATTTACCAGTAGTTATAGCCTGTGGTAAATTATAGTCATGCTGACCATGAACTACACTTACCGAATCTATCCAAATGTCGTACAGCAGACTGAACTGCTGTCGTGGCTTGAGACGTGCAGAGGCGTATATAACTACGCTTTGCGCGAACTCAAGGATTGGATTGCTTCGCGTAAGTGTTCGGTAGACCGATGCTCGCTGGAAAAGGAATACATCATTCCCGCCGATGAGCCATTTCCGTCCTACCACCGTCAGCAGAACAACCTGCCCAAAGCGAAGAAGCAATTCCCGCACTTGGGTAAGGTGCATTCTCAGGTGTTGCAGAACACAATTCGTAGACTGCACGATACCTGGGAAGCCTTTAAGAAACGGGGACATGGATTCCCGCGTTTCAAAAAGTTCGGTCAATTCAAATCCTTTCTATTTCCCCAATTCAAGCACAATCCCATCAATGGCTTCACAATCAAGTTGCCAAAGTTAGGGGAAATACCCATGAACCTGCATCGTCCCATCCCTGACGGGTTCAAGGTAAAACAGGTAAGGGTACTGTCCAGGGTACGGGGTACACAATGGTATGTTGTCGTCACGATTGAATCGGATATATCGGTTCCCGATGTCCCGGTTCACGGTCGGGCGATCGGGATTGATCTGGGATTGCAGCGATTCTTGACCGCTTCCGATGGCTCTTTCCAAGAGCGACCCAAGTTTTTCAAGTCGATGCAACGCAAGCTGAAATTGCTGCAACGCAGAGCGGCACGAAAACAGAAGGGTTCTCAAAACTGGGAGAAGGCGCAAATCGAAGTGGCTAGAATGCACCATCGCATTGCCAATCGTCGTAAAGATTTCCATCTGAAAACGGCTCATCAGCTTTGCGATCGGGCGCAAACTATCTTTGCAGAAGATCTCAACGTCACGGGGTTGACGAGAGGAATGCTGCGAAAAGATTGTGTAGATGCCGCCTTCGGACAATTTCTGTCTCTGACAGAATGGGTGTGCTGGAAACGGGGAGTGTACTTTGCCAAAGTCAATCCCAACGGCACCAGTCAAACCTGTCCATCCTGCCTTGCTACGGTGAGCAAGGGGTTGGAAGTCAGAGAGCATCATTGTCCTGAGTGTGGGTATCGGACTCATCGCGACCATGCCGCCGCAGAGATGGTTTTGGATCGTGGACTAGAGAATGTAGTAGCCCAGGGACTCTGGGGAACGGAAACAGCCTGTCAAGTCGGTCTGTCGGGGGTCTATGACCTAGATAAGTGGCGTGGGGCAGGAATACCCAATCGTGAGGCTGGGAAGCCCGCGCTGTAATCTTTGATTCAGCATCGGGAGGATGTCACACTTACCTTTAGACTTACTAAATCTTAAACAGAATTCTAGATCGGGATTCGACAAAGAATGACATCTGATAAAATCCGCCAACGCTCCGACCTCTTAAATACTCAAGTCATTACCCGCAACACGGGCAAGCGCCTCGGCGTGGTAAAAGAGTTATTGGTAGACATCGATCGGCGGGAAGTCGTGGCTCTCGGCTTGAGAGACAACCTACTCGCGATCGCCGGAATGCCGCGCTTTATGCTGCTCGACAGCATCCAGCAAATAGGGGACGTCATCCTCGTCGAAGACGAAAATGTCATCGAAGATGTTGACGTAGAATCTTATAGCAGTCTCATTAACAGCGAAGTCATTACTGAAAACGGCGAACTGCTCGGTAAAGTTAGAGGCTTCAAGTTTAACGTCGAAACCGGGGAAGTGGTTTCGATCGTGATCGCCGCCTTGGGACTGCCGCAAATTCCCGACCAGGCGATCAGTACTTACGAGTTACCCGTCGAGGAAGTCGTCAGTAGCGGCCCCAATCGCCTGATCGTCTTTGAAGGCGCCGAAGACCGCATCACTCAGCTCACCGTGGGGGTGTTGGAACGCCTCGGAATCGGCGAACCCCCCTGGGCGAGAGAAGCGGAAGACGAATATTTGATGCCCACCGCCAGTCCGGAAAACCGCCTGGGAACGGGGGCTCGAACCCCCGCCCCGGAACCCGTACGATCGCCCGCCCGGGTGGTCGAGGAGGTCTGGGACGAAGACCAAGCCTGGGAACAACCCGCCCCGGAACCCCTGCGCCAACCGGAACCGGAACCGATTTATTACGAGGATGAAGTCGCCGAGGAAAATTGGAGTGAAGCGACGAAGGACGATCGCTATTACGACGAACCCTATGGCGAACCTGTCTATGGCGAGGCTTACGAAGAAGTCGAATATGACGAGGATTACGACGAAGATGTAGAAGGGGACGCCTGGGCCGACGAAGGGGCGGATAAGCCCTACACGCCCCCTCGGGTGAATATCCCCGAAAAAACGAAAACGACTCAGTACGAGGAAGAACCGGGCTATTAATCGGTGCTGAGATAATCCTCGCTTCCCCTGCCGTTGCCGCGCGAATGTCGCAGTACAATAAGGAGACATTCGGGAGATGACGGCCTTTTTATGCGCCTCGGTCTTCCCCGGATCTCAAATGCAATTATTTCGTTGATGAGGCAAATGTTGGATTCCACTCTGTTCGTTTTATTGTTATATGCCGGACTTGGCGGGGCTTACTTGCTCGTGATTCCGGGATTGACTTATTTTTACCTGCAACGGCGCTGGTACGTGGTTAGTTCGGTGGAACGGGTCTTTATGTACCTGTTGGTGTTTTTATTCTTCCCGGGAATGTTGTTGCTCTCTCCCTTTTTGAATTTTCGACCGAAGCGCCGCGAAATTGGCGCCTAAATTGACGGGAAAAGTAAGGCGGCGATCGCCAAAAAGGGACTCGCCGCTATTGTTTTGTCAATTTTTACCTGGAACGATCTAGTCAGTGGGGTGTCATGCGACGGATTGATGCAATCGGAATTGGTTTGGGGATTTTCATCGCCGGGGGATTGGCGTATACGCTCCTGCAAGGGGCCGGATTCGATGCCACTTCTGCGGGAATTTGGAGCCAGTTACTTTTAGTTGGCGGATTGCTCGGTTGGTTGGCGAGTTACCTGTGGCGCGCGGTAAGCGGTAACATGACCTATCACCAGCAAGTGAAGGATTATGAGGAAGCGGTTTTAAATAAGCGCTTGGAGGAAATGTCCCCGGAAGAACTCGAACGCCTCCAGGCAGAAATCGAAGCCCAAGAGTAGGGAGTTTAGAGTTTAGAGCAGTTTTCACTGTTGGGCGGTACATTTCGATCCCCCTAAATCCGCTAAATCCCCCTAAATCCCCCTTAAAAAGGGGGACTTTCACTGCCCCCCTTTTTAAGGGGGGTTGGGGGGATAACGGGGTTGGGGGGATCTTTGCCTCTTGTACCTCATGACAGTGCGAATTGCTGTAGAGTTGAAAGTTTAGAGTTGAAATGTTTAAAGTTTAGAATTTAAGTCTACAGGCATGAAATCGGTTTCCCAGTGTTTTGAATCCCTCCGCCAACAACAGCAGTGTGCTTTGATTCCTTTTATTACGGCTGGCGATCCCGATTTGGAGACCACCGCCAAAGCGTTAAAACTGCTCGATGACAAAGGCGCCGACGCGATCGAACTCGGCGTGCCCTATTCCGACCCCCTGGCGGACGGTCCGGTGATTCAAGCGGCGGCGACACGGGCTTTGCGGCGTGGGACGCGCTTGGAGCAGGTCTTGGCGATGCTCGAACGGGTGACCCCGACGTTGCGGGCGCCGATTATTTTGTTTACTTATTACAATCCGATTCTTTATCGCGGTATTGAGAGTTTTCTCAAAAGTGCGGCCCAAGCGGGGGTGAAAGGCTTGGTGGTTCCGGATTTGCCGTTAGAAGAGTCCGATGAGGTGCTCTCTCGGGCGGCGGAATGCGGGATTGAGGTGATTTTGTTGGTGGCGCCGACGAGTTCGGCGGACCGGATCGAGGCGATCGCCCATCAATCACAAGGGTTTATCTATTTGGTCAGCGTGACTGGGGTGACCGGAATGCGCGAACAAGTTCAGGCGCGGGTTCCAGATTTACTCGACCGGATTCGTTCCTATACGGACAAACCGATTGGGGTGGGTTTCGGCATTTCGGCGCCGGAACAAGCCCGTCAGGTGAAGGAATGGGGGGCCGATGCGGTGATCGTCGGCAGTGCGTTCGTCAAGCGCCTGGACGACCCCTCGCCGGAGGCGGGATTGGCGGCGGTGGGCGAGTTTTGCGCCAGTCTGAAGGCGGCGATCGCCTGACCCGGACCCGCACCCCGCGCCAATAACCTCCCCGACGTGAAGCGATGGCGTGGGGAGGCGATCCAATGGCGGGAACGGTGGGGATTCTCCAGGGAGATCCTTGGGGGTCGCCGTTAGTCTTCTGCGGAATCGCTGGCGATCGAGCCGATCCCTCCGAGGTTTTCGTCGAGGTGCATCCGTTGTTCCATTTTGTGCAGGAAGTAGCCTGTCATCATGGCGGAGGCGAGCAATCCGGCCAAATTTTCCCGGTTTGTGGTAATTTGGACGTCGAAGTTTTCCGACGGCAGGACGCCGACAAGCCCTTGCACGTTCTGAGAAATGATTTCTTTGATTTCCGGGCTGACGGTCTTGGCGACCCGCGCCAACACTTCCGGGGGTTGATCTTGTAAATATCTCAGGAGTGGGTTGACTTGCTCATCTTCAGAGTTGGAATACATAAAGTCCGGTTGATAAACCATGAGACCCCTAAGTCTTTGACTTGCTTGCTGTCTACTGTAAACGATCCTGGGAGTTTGGCAGGGTTGCCCTCATCCTCGGCGGCACGTTTTTCTCGTTACGTTGCGTTCAAGTTGCATTAACTACATAAAGATTAACAAATTGCCCGGCGATCGAGCAACCTGGGACAATTCCCTTGCAAGGGTCATATCCCGTTGAAAGAGAAATATTTTTGCAGATTAGTTGCAGCGACCCAGCGATCGCCGCCATACCTTAAAGACTGTAAAGGCAGGGGTTACGCCCCTTCGGTCGGTGGGGGAAATGGACAGTCTAAAATCAAAAAGGGTAAGGCCCGCCCGGGCGATCGCCGCCAGGGGGCCGCACGATCTTGGCAAAACTCGCCGAATCTTTGCCAAATTTTTACAAATGCAGGGGCGATCGCCCTCCCGGTAACTCCCCCGAGAAAGTGGTTGACTTTTCCCGGGCGATCGCCCATAATGAGGATCGCTTTGTCCGGACGACTGTGGCTGACTCAGTTAAAGAGCGCGGCAACAGGCGTAATGACAAAGTCAGGACGACACCCAGATCGACTGCTCCTATAGACGGAAGGCGATCGTTCGGGGGCGTGGCGGAATGGTAGACGCTACGGACTTAGAAAACTGAGCCTTAGTGGAGAAATCCATTAAGTGACCGCTCTCAAATTCAGGGAAACCTAACTCTGGCAACAGACAAGGCAATCCTGAGCCAAGCCGAGAGATGTAAGATGCTTGAGGAAGGTGCAGAGACTCGACGGGAGCTACCCTAACGTTAAGCCGAGGGTAAAGGGAGAGTCCAATTCTCAAAACCCCCTGGCGGGGCAGTAGCGAAAGCTGCGGGAGAATGAAAATCCGTTGGCTGGTGACAGCCGTGAGGGTTCAAGTCCCTCCGCCCCCATATATCGTATAAAGATCGACAGATTGAAGCCCACCGAAGTTTTTCGGTGGGCTTTCCCGTCGCCAATTTCCGGTAGGGACACGGCATTGCCGTGTCCTTCCCCAAAAACTGTTCGTCGAGAAAATCTCAAAAAACCTGTAGGGGTTTGGTAAGCAAACCCTCGACACCATAGAAACAATGAGAGTCTGGTAGGGTGTGTTAGGCGGCGATGATTTGTGATTTCCCAGGGTTAATTTATCTGTCCGCCATAACGCACCATTTTCTAATTCTTTCGCTAATTCTAAGAATTGGTGCGTTACGCGGGAATGTAATTTACTGGACTTTCCCCGGATGTTTTTGCCCGCTAACGCACCCTACCAAAACTTCATGGATACCCTCTTTAGTCTGGTAGGGTGTGTTAGGCGGCGATGATTTGTGATTTCCCAGGATTAATTTATCTGTCCGCCATAACGCACCATTTTCTAATTCTTTCGCTAATTCTAAGAATTGGTGCGTTACGCGGGAATGTAATTTACTGGACTTTCCCCGGATATTTTTGCCCGCTAACGCACCCTACCGAAACTTCATGGATACCCTCTTTAGTCTGGTAGGGTGTGTTAGGCGGCGATGATTTGTGATTTCCCAGGATTAATTTATCTGTCCGCCATAACGCACCATTTTCTAATTCTAAGAATTGGTGCGTTACGCGGGAATGTAATTTACTGGACTTTCCCCGGATGTTTTTGCCCGCTAACGCACCCTACCGAAACTTCATGGATACCCTCTTTAGTCTGGTAGGGTGTGTTAGGCGGCGATGATTTGTGATTTCCCAGGGTTAATTTATCTGTCCGCCATAACGCACCATTTTCTAATTCTAAGAATTGGTGGGTTACGCGGGAATGTAATTTACTGGACTTTCCCCGGATGTTTTTGCCCACTAACGCACCCTACCGAAACTTCATGGATACCCTCTTTAGTCTGGTAGGGTGTGTTAGGCGGCGATGATTTGTGATTTCCCAGGGTTAATTTATCTGTCCGCCATAACGCACCATTTTTTAATTCTTTCGCTAATTCTAAGAATTGGTGCGTTACGCGGGAATGTAATTTACTGGACTTTCCCCGGATGTTTTTGCCCGCTAACGCACCCTACCAAAACTTCATGGATACCCTCTTTAGTCTGGTAGGGTGTGTTAGGCGGCGATGATTTGTGATTTCCCAGGGTTAATTTATCTGTCCGCCATAACGCACCATTTTTTAATTCTTTCCCCGGATGTTTTTGCCCGCTAACGCACCCTACCAAAACTTCATGGATACCCTCTTTAGTCTGGTAGGGTGTGTTAGGCGGCGATGATTTGTGATTTCCCAGGGTTAATTTATCTGTCCGCCATAACGCACCATTTTCTAATTCTAAGAATTGGTGGGTTACGCGGGAATGTAATTTACTGGACTTTCCCCGGATGTTTTTGCCCACTAACGCACCCTACCGAAACTTCATGGATACCCTCTTTAGTCTGGTAGGGTGTGTTAGGCGGCGATGATTTGTGATTTCCCAGGGTTAATTTATCTGTCCGCCATAACGCACCATTTTTTAATTCTTTCGCTAATTCTAAGAATTGGTGCGTTACGCGGGAATGTAATTTACTGGACTTTCCCCGGATGTTTTTGCCCGCTAACGCACCCTACCAAAACTTCATGGATACCCTCTTTAGTCTGGTAGGGTGTGTTAGGCGGCGATGATTTGTGATTTCCCAGGGTTAATTTATCTGTCCGCCATAACGCACCATTTTTTAATTCTTTCCCCGGATGTTTTTGCCCGCTAACGCACCCTACCAAAACTTCATGGATACCCTCTTTAGTCTGGTAGGGTGTGTTAGGCGGCGATGATTTGTGATTTCCCAGGGTTAATTTATCTGTCCGCCATAACGCACCATTTTCTAATTCTTTCGCTAATTCTAAGAATTGGTGCGTTACGCGGGAATGTAATTTACTGGACTTTCCCCGGATGTTTTTGCCCGCTAACGCACCCTACCAAAACTTCATGGATACCCTCTTTAGTCTGGTAGGGTGTGTTAGGCGGCGATGATTTGTGATTTCCCAGGGTTAATTTATCTGTCCGCCATAACGCACCATTTTTTAATTCTTTCGCTAATTCTAAGAATTGGTGCGTTACGCGGGAATGTAATTTACTGGACTTTCCCCGGATGTTTTTGCCCGCTAACGCACCCTACCAAAACTTCATGGATACCCTCTTTAGTCTGGTAGGGTGTGTTAGGCGGCGATGATTTGTGATTTCCCAGGGTTAATTTATCTGTCCGCCATAACGCACCATTTTCTAATTCTTTCGCTAATTCTAAGAATTGGTGCGTTACGCGGGAATGTAATTTACTGGACTTTCCCCGGATGTTTTTGCCCGCTAACGCACCCTACCAAAACTTCATGGATACCCTCTTTAGTCTGGTAGGGTGTGTTAGGCGGCGATGATTTGTGATTTCCCAGGGTTAATTTATCTGTCCGCCATAACGCACCATTTTTTAATTCTTTCGCTAATTCTAAGAATTGGTGCGTTACGCGGGAATGTAATTTACTGGACTTTCCCCGGATGTTTTTGCCCGCTAACGCACCCTACCAAAACTTCATGGATACCCTCTTTAGTCTGGTAGGGTGTGTTAGGCGGCGATGATTTGTGATTTCCCAGGGTCAATTTATCTGTCCGCCATAACGCACCATTTTTTAATTCTTTCGCTAATTCTAAGAATTGGTGCGTTACGCGGGAATGTAATTTACTGGACTTTCCCCGGATATTTTTGCCCGCTAACGCACCCTACCGAAACTTCATGGATACCCTCTTTAGTCTGGTAGGGTGTGTTAGGCGGCGATGATTTGTGATTTCCCAGGGTTAATTTATCTGTCCGCCATAACGCACCATTTTCTAATTCTTTCGCTAATTCTAAGAATTGGTGCGTTACGCGGGAATGTAATTTACTGGACTTTCCCCGGATATTTTTGCCCGCTAACGCACCCTACCGAAACTTCATGGATACCCTCTTTAGTCTGGTAGGGTGTGTTAGGCGGCGATGATTTGTGATTTCCCAGGGTTAATTTATCTGTCCGCCATAACGCACCATTTTTTAATTCTTTCGCTAATTCTAAGAATTGGTGCGTTACGCGGGAATGTAATTTACTGGACTTTCCCCGGATGTTTTTGCCCGCTAACGCACCCTACCAAAACTTCATGGATACCCTCTTTAGTCTGGTAGGGTGTGTTAGGCGGCGATGATTTGTGATTTCCCAGGGTCAATTTATCTGTCCGCCATAACGCACCATTTTTTAATTCTTTCGCTAATTCTAAGAATTGGTGCGTTACGCGGGAATGTAATTTACTGGACTTTCCCCGGATATTTTTGCCCGCTAACGCACCCTACCGAAACTTCATGGATACCCTCTTTAGTCTGGTAGGGTGTGTTAGGCGGCGATGATTTGTGATTTCCCAGGGTTAATTTATCTGTCCGCCATAACGCACCATTTTTTAATTCTTTCGCTAATTCTAAGAATTGGTGCGTTACGCGGGAATGTAATTTACTGGACTTTCCCCGGATGTTTTTGCCCGCTAACGCACCCTACCAAAACTTCATGGATACCCTCTTTAGTCTGGTAGGGTGTGTTAGGCGGCGATGATTTGTGATTTCCCAGGGTTAATTTATCTGTCCGCCATAACGCACCATTTTTTAATTCTTTCGCTAATTCTAAGAATTGGTGCGTTACGCGGGAATGTAATTTACTGGACTTTCCCCGGATGTTTTTGCCCACTAACGCACCCTACCGAAACTTCATGGATACCCTCTTTAGTCTGGTAGGGTGTGTTAGGCGGCGATGATTTGTGATTTCCCAGGGTTAATTTATCTGTCCGCCATAACGCACCATTTTCTAATTCTAAGAATTGGTGGGTTACTGGACTTTCGCCGGATGTTTTTGCCCGCTAACGCACCCTACCGAAACTTGCGGGGAGTTGGGCATAAGTGACCCCTCTTCGACGATAAACTGTCTACCTTGTGTCTTGAGTTTCAATCCCCTTGCGGGGAGTTGGGCATAAGTGACGGTGATGGAGGAGGTGGTCAACTGAACCTCTACGCGGAGTTTCAATCCCCTTGCGGGGAGTTGGGCATAAGTGACTGGAAGCTTAAAGCTAAGGAAGTGGCAAAAGGTTACGATGAATTGTTTCAATCCCCTTGCGGGGAGTTGGGCATAAGTGACGGCTTGTACTTCTCGACAAGTAACCCCTGTGCGCGTCGTTTCAATCCCCTTGCGGGGAGTTGGGCATAAGTGACAAGTCGGCGTGGTAAGAACCGGGCTGACTATCGTAACCGTGAGGGTTTCAATCCCCTTGCGGGGAGTTGGGCATAAGTGACGCCTTATCGGTAAAGCTGAGAGTGCGACCCAAGCACGGGTTGTTTCAATCCCCTTGCGGGGAGTTGGGCATAAGTGACCTTGAGGTCAAGTTGTACCCCACCCCTTGTGGTGGCTACAGTTTGGCTGTTTCAATCCCCTTGCGGGGAGTTGGGCATAAGTGACCCGTATATCCGAAGGATTCTCTCTAGTAAAGGCGAGAACAGTTTCAATCCCCTTGCGGGGAGTTGGGCATAAGTGACCAGTGAAAGGGTTCGCGCGGCGGACTGGAGAGATATTTAGTTTCAATCCCCTTGCGGGGAGTTGGGCATAAGTGACTGGTAGAGATGGAAGATTTAGTCGTCCTCAGTAACGGGTTTCAATCCCCTTGCGGGGAGTTGGGCATAAGTGACTGGAGACCAATGGGATAACGTTATTCCGACGGTGGACGGGTTTCAATCCCCTTGCGGGGAGTTGGGCATAAGTGACTTCCTCTGCTCAAGCTCCGGTCATTCGTGTACCTGCTGAGAGTTTCAATCCCCTTGCGGGGAGTTGGGCATAAGTGACCCTATGCCATTGAAACTCTCGCTGTATTTGGCTTTCAAGGTGCGTTTGCGCCGGAGTACGGAGGAGCAGCTTTACAAAAGTTAAACTGCTGTTGGGGCGCTGAAATTGCGGTTGTTTTTTAACCACGAAACCACTATAACCGAAATCCTCAGAAAGAAAAAGGCGGAAAATACTATTTTTACTCTCTCTGAAAACGTCAATCTCTATTTTTCTCTATTTTACTCGTTCCGTCGCAGTTTCGGCAATTGTTACATTTAGAAACAACACCTGGAATCCCGCGTCAAATGGAGATTCCAGGTAGGCACGATCGCGCTACGCCCCTAGCGGGACGTTACAAAATCAAATAATCCGGCGGTTCGTACAGGGGCGGACTGCCGTAGATCTTGGCTTGCTTTTTCGCGGTACCGGAGAGCGGATAGGCGCGCAAACTGTCTTCCGACAGCTTCAGGACCTTCAACCAACGCCGTTCGATCAGTTCGCAGAGAATTTCCCCTTCCACGGGACATTCAAACACCGAATATTGGACGCGCTGACAGCGTTGTTCGATCAGTTTGGCGAGTTTGTTGCGGCGTTTGTCGTCGCGGACGTCGTAGCAGACGAGCCAGAAATCAGTCATGAGTTTTTGTTTCGATGATGGTTTGATGGTTTGTCAGTCTTTGCTGGGTAAGCAACCCCCAAAATTGGGAGAAATTAGGAAAAACATCGATTATTTGAGCAAAAACGGCTCGTAATCGAGGTTGGATTCGCACAAACATCGGCCCAGACTGCGGGCTTGTTCTAGGAGAATCTGGGCGAGGGTCAGACGACGATTTTGGGGAGAATAGAGAACGCGGCTGCTAAATTGGCGTTGTAACTGCCCCAGAAACAACTTTTTCGCCGTTTGTCCCAACCAAATCCCGGCGCCATCGGGAGAAGGCTCGAAGTCCAGGGGATCGAGCAGTTCCGCCTTGACGATCGCGATCGCCGCCCGGTCTACAATGACGGGGCGAAATTCTTCCATCAAATCGAGCACCAAATTGGGTCGATAGGGTTCGATCGCGTGGAAAAAGCCCAGATAGGGATCCAACCCCGCTTGTACGGCGGCGGCGAACACCCGGGCGAGGAGAACCCCGTATCCCCAACTGAGCAGGGCATTAATCGGGTCTAAGGGCGGGCGGCGGTTGCGTCCGCTAAAGTTCCACTGGGTCGGGAACCAGTGACGCAGGGCCTGGTAGTAGTTTTTGGCGCAGATCCCCTCAATTCCCATCAGTTCGTCCCGAGTCAGAGGGGTGGCGAGCTGCTGGAGACGACTGCTGTAGGAGGCGATCGCGTCGATCGCTTCGCTCAATTCGCCGATCCGCCCTTGGGTAGCGCGATTGCGCTGTTGTAACAAAGTGCGCTGGTTGCGGATTTTGCCGGAGACCAGTTTCTGGGCTAGGGCCAAGCCAAAGGTGGTTTCCACACAGCGATATTGCGCCAGTCGGATGCTGGGATTGCTGTGAAAGTGCCCTTGCAGTCGCCCGCGAAAACGCCCGTCTTGCCGCAAAAACAGGGTTTCGATGCCGCGATCGAGCAGTTGGGCGATCGCGCCGTCAGTCAGTTGTACCCCGGGCAGAACCACGACTAGATCCAGTTCGCTCAACCGACAGGTGTGGTGTCGGTCTTCTTTTTTGATGTCCAAGGTGTGGTTGCGGTAGCGAACGTAGGTTCCCGGTTCGGTTAAATAGAGGGTCGTCATCGGTTGCAAACCTAGAAAGACTCGTATTATAACGGCGTTTTAGAAGACCCCTATTCCAAGTTGTCGTTATAATGAGACTGTATTTTGCTTTGAAAGGATAAAGCGATGTCCAAAGTGATGACCCGACAACTCGTTCGTTACCGCTCGATCTTCGTGGCGATCGCCAATGCGGCGGTGACCTGGGTGATTCTGATTATTGCCCCGTTGGGACTGTTTTCGGTGATTACCTGCACCGCCTTGGTGTTCGTGGCGAGTTTGCTCAATGGCTGGATGGGAGACCGCGCCTTGCTGTCGCTGCTGGCGGCGAGCGATCGCGATGCGGTAGTCTCCACGAGCCAGGGAACGCCCTTATCCGCTCCGGATTCGCCGTCCGTGGGCGATCGCGCGATCGGCGAACCGGAACGCAACAAGGAATTACCGAGAGAGTGAGCTTAGAACTTACTCGTAATATCTCATTATTTACCACACTCACTTAGTGATACGAGCGAACGGGCGATCGCGACTCCTTCAACCGACGAGAAACCACCAAGGACAATCGAGATGGAACTGATTATTTTGCTGGTGATTTTGGTATGGATTGCCGTAGAGACGGGAATTTGGGAAAGATTTTGGCAAAATAAGCGACTGTTGCGCCAACAAACGCGAGAAGAAGCTGTTTTTCAAGAGCTGGTCAAACAATTGGAACGAGAAAACGGCGATCGCACTAATGCGACCCACTTAGAAGGGGTGGGCACCTTCAAAATTGCCGCCGGAAATTACCGGGAAGGAATCGCCGATCTGACCCGGGCGATCGCCCTCAATCCCGCCAAAGCGAGCTTATACTGCAACCGAGCACAGGCATTTTACCTGTTGGAAGACTGGGGGCAAGCCGTGCGGGACTATCGCAAAACCATCGAACTCGATGCCGAAGAGATCGGGGCTTACATCGGGTTGGCGCGGGTATTTTTGCAAATTGGCGACTATCGAGAGGCGATCGCCACCTGTAATGGGGCCGTGCTTCTCGACGAGAACGAGGCGATCGTCTATACCTTGCGCGCCCGTGCTTATCGGAGGTTAGGCGATCGCGATCGCGCCCGGCGGGACTGCGATCGGGCCGAAATTTGCGATCCGAATCACGTAGAAGTGCAGCACTTGCGAACCGAGCTGAACTAACTGCAACGGTAACCGAGATCGGCGATCGCCGCCCCCCTCACGTCGCCAGAGTGCAGCGATCGCGCCCGTGTTCCTTCGCCCGATATAACGCCTCGTCCGCCGCCTGAATCAAGGCTTCCGGGGACAGTCCCGCCGTAGGAACCAACACCGCCACCCCCAACGACAACGTAACCCGGTGATGTTCCGATTTCGAGTGAGGGATCTGGAGATCGCGCACCCGCATCCGCATTTCCTCCGCCACTCGTAACGCCCCCGAGGCGGGAGTGTTGGGCAAAATAGCCGCAAATTCCTCGCCGCCGTAACGGGCCACCAAATCCGCCGGACGCTTCACGGCCCCTTGCAACCCCCGGGCGACTTCCTGCAAGCAGATATCCCCGGCTTGGTGACCGTAAGTGTCGTTATATAACTTGAAGCGATCGACGTCGCACAAAACCAGGGCGAGGGGCGCTTGCTCCCGTTTGAGGCGCTGCCATTCCCGTTCTAAATGGAGGTCGAACAGGCGGCGATTGGCGATTTGGGTCAAGCCGTCGCGAGAGGACAGTTCTTGTAACTCGCGGTTGGTGCTTTCCAACTGGCTGTATAATTCCCCTTGGTGGATGGCGATCGCCACCTGAGTAGCCAACTGACTCAACAGAGAAATCTCGTGCTGGCGCCATTGGCGGGTATCGTGACATTGGTGGGCGATCAGCAAACCCCACAAGGTATCGCCGTTGACCACGGGAACGACTAAATTCGCCTTGACCCGATAGCGATCGAGTAATTGGAGGTGACAGGAATTCAAACCCGCCTCGAAAATATTCTCGATCGCCCGAATCCGACCCTGACGGTAATATTTGACGTAATTATTGCGAAAACACGGATCGTCGATCGTCTCGCCCAAAATCGACAGACAGCCCGGGGCGACGGATTCGACCACCACTTCCCCGGTCCAGTTGGGATGGAAACGATACAAGATCGTGCGATCGGCTTGTAAAAAGTGGCGAACCTCGGTGACGGTCTTATTCAAAATTTCGCTTAAAGTGAGAGAACGGCGAATTTTTTGGGCAATTTCGCCGACCAATTGTTCCCGGCGCGCCTGCTGCTTCAACTCCTCTTTGAGTTGCTCGTATTCGACGATCTTCGCCGCCAATTCTTGGCGATTTTCCTGGGTTTCCGGGGAAGGGCGATCGTCCCCGGAACCGTCGGCGACGGCGCCATTGCCCGAGTCAAGGGTCGCCACGGGTCTGTTATCCGTCTCTTGACTCCGGTGGTGCGCTTGTTGGGTCAATGTCGCAGCGACTGCCGTCACGGCGCTCTCACTTTTGCGCAAACAGGACAGACGCCCGGCGACTAACATCGCTACGGCGGCATCGGCGGCGAGGGGTTCGCCAATTAAATAGCCTTGGACGCGATCGCAGCCGACGGACTGCAACACCTCCAACTGCGGCCAGCTTTCCACCCCTTCGGCGATCGTTTCCAGATGCAAGCCGCGCCCGAGGGCGACGATCGCCCGCACGATCGCCGTATCGCTTTCTTCCATGCCCAAATCTCGCACAAACGACTTGTCAATTTTGACACTATCGATCGGCAAATGTTTGAGGGCGCTTAACGACGAATAGCCCATGCCGAAATCGTCGATCGCCACTCGGATCCCCACCTGTTTGAACTGTTGCAGAACGGCGATCGTAAATTCCAGATCGTCGATCGCCGTATTTTCGGTAATTTCCAACTCCAATAACTGGGGATCGACCTGAGTTTGCAGCAAAATCTCGCGGACCTTCTCGACCAAATTTTCCTCGCGGAACTGGCGGGCCGAGAGGTTGACCGCCATGCGGACCGACGGCAACCCCGCCAACTGCCACGCCCGGTGTTGGGTACAAGCTTTATACAATACCCACTCGCCGATCGCCGCGATCTGGCCCAACTCTTCCGCCAAGGGAATGAACTGTTCCGGGGGAACGAAACCCAAACGCGGGTGTTGCCAGCGTAACAACGCTTCCATCCCGACGATGCGCCCGGTGCCCAACTCCACTTGGGGCTGATAGTACAAAACGAATTCGTCCCGTTCCAAGGCTTTACGCAAGTCTACTTCTAACATCAACCGTTCCAGATCGCGGGTATTCATCTGGGGTGCATACAGTTGATAGCTATTTTGTCCCTGTTGCTTGGCTTGATACATTGCCGCTTCGGCATGTTTGAGCAAGATCGGCGCCGTTTCGCCGTCGTAAGGGGCTAAGGCGATGCCGAGACAGGCGCTGAGATAGAGTTCACGCCCTTGGAAATAGAACGGCTGTTGCAAGCTGTCGAGCAGTTCGCGACCGATATCGATGATATCTTCGGCATAAGTGATGTTGGGTAACATCAAGACGAACTCGTCCCCATGCCAGCGTCCCAAGAGAGATCCGCGATCTTGGAAGCGATCGCGGTAGGTTTCCAAACATCTTTGCAGGCGCCGGGTGACGTCGGTCAAGACGTAATCGCCCCCCGCGTGGGAAAAAGTTTCGTTAATAGTTTGGAAGCGATCGAGGTCTAAGATCGCCACGGCGAGCATTTCGCCCTGTTCGCGCAAGTGTAGCAAAGCTAAAGATAGCTGCCGCTCGAACAAGACGGAATTGGGCAATTGCGTGAGAGTATCGTAAGAAGCCTGACTGTGAGTTAAGCGCGTCACCCGGTGTTGGGTGAGGGCGGCGTAGAGATGGAGTCCCAAGCGTTGGGCGAGTTGGAGGTCTTCCGGAGACCAGTTCGGGGTCAGGCGCTCGATCGCGCACCACTCGGCAAAGGACTGTCTCGGCATTTGATTGCGCGGGTCCGAATTGTGGCGACCTGCCCAGCGCTTTTCGATGTCGCGGGCGTGCCGAAATAGCACTAAAGAACCGACCCATTGATTGCAATAGCGCAGGGGAACGATCAGTAAGGATTGGATCGGCGTAGGGGCGAAGAGGGCGGCGAGATCTTGCCAGTGGGGGTCTGCGTCGAGTTGGGCGACGGTGTAGGGAAACGCCCCTTGGGGAGGATCGGCGATCGCCGCCGCCGGGTCTTGGCGATCGCGCGATTTCGACCCGCCATATTTGGTCAGTTGTTGCCAGAGGGCGTAACTTTCGAGATCTTCGCGGGCGGGTTGTTCGCCGCAGATAAAGCACTGGGAGGGTTCTCCGGTTAAATCGGCGCCCACGTACAGCCGACCGCCATCGGCGTTGAGTGCCGTCACGCACTCATTCAGGGCCGTTTGCCAGAGGCGATCTCGATCGCCGCCGCCGTCGAGTTGTCGGCTTAAGCGGGCGACAATCTGTTCCTGACGCACTTGTTCTTGAGCTTTAGCAATCAAACTGGTTTGGGCGATCGCGATCGAGATTTGATGGGCTAACAGATCGATCGTTTGTAATTCCGTTTCGCTGTAGCGGCGCGGTTCGCTGTGGTGTGCTACCAGTAGGCCCCACAATTGGGCGCGATATCCTTCCGGCGTCGCCCCGCGATCGAAAATCGGAACCGCCAGAGACGAGAGCACCCCCATCGCCAACAAATATTGAAGGTGACACGGATCGACCGGGGCGTAATTGGGACCTGCGGTTTCCCCGTCCGACTCCTGCGGTCCCAAGCGATTGAGAATTTTGCGCTTCGACGCCACATCGACGATCGTGCGCAGGTGTCCTTTCGCAAAGCGATCGCGGGCGTAAGCGGGAATGTCCGTGGCGGGAAAATGCAAGCCGAGTAAGGAAGGCAGGCGATCGCCCCCAATGGCTTCGGCGATCACTTCGCCACTCCCGTCGGCAGCGAATTGGTAAATTTTGACGCGATCGACCGCCAGAAATTCGCGAATTTGGCTGACAATTCCCGCTAAAATTTCTTGCAGATCGAAAGAATCGTGAATGCAATTGACGATTTGATAGAGTAATTGCTCTTGAAGGCGGAGGGGTTTAAACATACTGGCTGGCGTTCTCCAGACGAGCTGAGGAAAGCAAAAATGATTTTAACTTTAGGGTGACATAAACCCAGGATTGAATAACAAGAATTTAAAAAAAATTATTCAACTGTAATATCGCGAAAATTAAAACAATTTATGTAAGAATTTATGTAAGAATGAAATGTTATCGCGATCGCCACCGATCGCCACCGATCGCCCCCGCCAACCAACAGGGATCGCCCGCGCTCGCGCCATTCACTCCGAGAAAAGATTAAAAAATGAGTGCGAGGGACTCATCGAGGGAGCGATCCCGCAAAAATCGTCAACGGCGATCGGGTCTAATTTTGATTAGGTTTTAACTTTTTCTCGAAATATTGCTGGTGTTCCTCCGCCGCCAACCAAAACTCACCGATCGGTTCGATTTGGGTGGCGATCGGCTTTTCAAACTTTCCCGATCGTTCCCAAGTTAATTTAGACCGTCGCGCCGCCCGTTCTTGTTGGGAATCGTGATAAAAAATAACCGAACGATATTGTTCGCCGCGATCGGGACCTTGGCGATCGACTTGGGTGGGATCGTGGCAAGTCCAAAAGACTTCCAGCAAATCCTCATAACTGAGGCGATCGCGATCGTACTCGATTTGTACCGCTTCTGCATGTCCCGTAATCCGGGCGCAAACATCGAGATAACAGGGGTTGGGGAAATGCCCCCCAGTATAGCCGACCGAGGTAGACACCACCCCGGGAACTTGTCGAAATCGTCGTTCGACCCCCCAAAAACAGCCTGCGGCAAAGGTCGCTTTTTCTAAAACCATGAGTCACTTATCGGTAAATTGCGAGCAGAAGATTGGCAGAAATCAGCCGTAGAAAACCGCCTCTGCCGAGGGGCGATCGAAGGTTGGTAACGGCGGCGATCGCCCCGGGCTGAAATAGGAGGGCGATCGCTTCTTTACCGGGTTAATTTCTGTTATACAGTAAAATCATCGGCTGTAAAGACATGGCAATGCCGTGTCTTTACGGGGAATTGGCGACTCGATCCAGTCGATCTCAGATTTAACAGATTTAGGAGTGCTATATGATTAGCCCCGAGAAAGAAGCTGAAATTCAACAACGCATCGACGATGAAATTATCGTTGACGCATACAACGATGAAGAAGTCATGATGTCGTGGTATTGCTACTTGCAAGATAACATCTCTTTTCCTTTTGAGGCCGAGTGGACGAGTAGCCGCAGCTCGTCTGCCAACAAGAGAACACAACGGAAAGTCCAAGTTGTGGATATATCTTCAGAGGAACAATGCGAAAGAGGAACAATGCGAACGGGAGATCTTCGTCGAAATTGAAATCAAAGGAGGAAAGATCGAGGATCGAATTAGCGTTCCGTTAATCAATATCAAACCGATCGATGCAGACGAACGTTCCCGACAAGCGATCGGCGATTGGCATTATTGGTGGGAGCAGTAAAAAGGCGATCGCCTCGGGTCAACTGGCGACCGAGGGGGGCGATCGCCGCCGAAAATGGTAGAAAAGAGAGGAACGGTTAGCTCCGAAATGGTGACCGTTCCCGAGAACGGCTCCCATTGCTGTTGAAATCAACCGATCATGACCGATTGCCCCCCACAACCGAAAACTTACGACCTCGTTTTAGGCGGTCAAAACCTGCCGCTTTCCGGTGCCGTCCTCGGCGGACTCGACGGGGTGAAGCAACGCTTGGCGACGGCGCAAGTACAGCAGAAAATTAACGCCCTCCATCAAGCCTTGCACTACGGTCAACCGGGGTTAGAGTTAATCGTCGAAACCCTCAAAGATGCGGATCCGCAAATTCAGAAATCCGCCTATTTGCTGCTGCGGGAGCGATCGGAACCGGAAGTTAAGCGAGCCCTTGCAACGGTCAATCCTTACGAATATCTGACTCGGATCGATACCCTCAACGGTCATAAAGGGTTGGTGTTGTGTGTCGCCTTCAGTCCCGACGGACAGACCTTAGCCACCAGTGGGAGTGGGGACAAGGCGATCGCCATGTGGGATATCAGTAGCGGTAAAAAACTAAAAACCTTACAGGGTCACGGGGATTGGGTCAACGCGATCGCCTTCAACCCCCAAGGCCCGACCTGCGCCAGTTGCAGCAGCGACGGCACGATCAAGATTTGGGATACGAGCAGTGGCAATCCCCTGGGTACCTTACAAGGTCATACCGGGGCCGTTTACAGCCTCGCCTACACCCCGGACGGACGCACCTTAGTGACGGGAAGTGCGGACTGCACGATCGACATCTGGGATCTCAGTCAGGGGAGACGTTCCGGTTCGGCGTCCTTGCAGCGCACCTTACTCGGTCATCAAAGTCGCGTCGAAGGGGTGGCGGTCAGTCCCGACGGAAAGATCGTCGCCAGTAGCAGTTGGGACCGGACGATTCAGTTGTGGGATCTCGAAACCGGACAGTCATTTCAAACCTTGCGGGCTCATCAAGGGTTAGTGGTCGGGGTCGCGTTCAGCCCCACTGGAAAGCACTTAGTGAGCTATAGTACCGATACGACGATCGCCGTTTGGAAGTTATTCGGTCGCGGTTTGGGAACCGTAGCGACATTGCAACATACTTTGTGTGGCCACGAGGAACGGGTGAATAGTGTCAGCATCGCGCCGGACGGTCGAACCCTGATCGGTGGCAGTCGCGACGGCACGATCTCCATTTGGGACTTGCATCGGGGGGAATTACTCGGCAGCGTGCGCTCTCATAGCGGTTGGGTCAACAGCGTCGCTTATACCGTGCGAACCACCTATCCGCAATCCCGTCAAAAAATGTTATTGGCGAGTGGGGGATTTGGCGGGGCGATCGAGCTGTGGACGATTTAGGGATTTTAGAGTTTAGATTTTAGAGTTATAGAGTTTATAGTTTATAGTTATTACAATTAAGGTCGATTCAATTGCCATCGATGACGAGATCTTGTAGGGGCAAACAATTTTTTGCCCCGACTTGTTTCATATTTTCTTTCAAATATCTAATACCATTTTTCTAAACCCTCGCTCTCTCATCATTGTGGTTTCAAATAAGAATGCGACACAATATCTGTGTAGAGGTGATTCGCGAATCACCTCTACAGGGTGTGGGTAAACTCACTCTTAAAGGCGCTGTAAATGCCAGAATCTGTCTCAATCTAAATTGAAATGACTATATTTTTAAAAACCAGTATTATAACCCCTTATTCGATCTCCTCTCCCTCAATTGTCTCTGGCTTATGGATGGGTATGAAAACGATCGCCCGAGGAGTTACCGACGGGGGCTTCCCGATGAATAGCCGCCGCAGAAGTGAGGGATAAAGATTCGCGAGGGTTGCCATCGACCGGAAAAGCCACCGTAAACGTCGTTCCTCCCGACGGGCGATCGCCTTTCAATTGACTGGTGACTTTCACGTGACCGCCGTGGAGTTCGACACAACGTTTGACAATTGCCAATCCCATACCCGTCCCGCCAATTTTACCGACATTGCGACAGCGTTGGAACGCATCAAAAACATAGGGTAAATCCTCTTCGGGAATGCCGATCCCGGAATCTTTGACCTGAAAAATGGCGCGATCGCCTTCGGAAAAGACCCGAAACTCGACCGCCGTATTTTCCGGAGAATATTTAATCGCATTCGAGAGTAAATTGCTCAAAATATGATACAAGAGTTTTCGATCGAGACAGACCTCTGGCAAGGTTCCGACACATTGGAAATCGAGGAAGAGATCGTCGCCGTGATTCCCTTGGAACTCTTCGACTAAATCCTGACAAAATGTATTCAAATTCAGGGGAGCGGGCTTGCATTCTAAGCGTCCCGACTCCGTGCGCGCCAGAGTCAAAACATCTTCTAACAATTCGTTCATGTGGATGGCGGCTTTTTGAATGCGTTGCAAACAGTTATCGAGCTTTTCGGGGGTACCGTGGTTGACCGATTCGAGATAAAATTCCAACAAATCCGCCGAAGAAACAATCGTCGTCAACGGCGTTTTGAACTCGTGAGAAACCATTGAAATGAAGTGAGTTTTCAACTCGTTGAGTTCTTTTTCCTTCCCTAGGGCTTTGAGTGTTTCTTCTTCGGCGCGCTTGCGTTCGGTAATATCGCGACCGACCGCTTGAAATTCGAGGAGGCGATCGCGATCGTCGAAAATCGCCCGTTCGCTCCACTGTTGCCAACGAGTTTCGCCATTAGACATCACCAAAGACGACTCGCGCTCGATCGCGGCACTCTCACTGAGATCTCGTTCGAGATCCGGAGAGAGAGGCAGGTGAGAACCGCCGTTGAGTTCGCAGCGATCCAGTTCAAAATAGCGGCGATAGGCTTCGTTCGCAAACGTCAGGTTGCCATTGGCATCGAAACGACAAATCAACTCCGTTTGATCCTCGACGATCGCGCGATAGCGAGCCTCACTGGCTTGGAGAGCGCTTAACGCCGCCGAACGGTCCAGATGGAGGGCGATCGCCGCCGCCGCACCCCGTAACATGTCGATAGGAGACGTCGGCTCGAAACGGCTGTTTTCCGTCACCGGACAACAAACATCGCCGGAACTACCGTCAGCTCCTTCGGATTGGTAAGCCGCAACAGTTTCGGGACAGTTTTCAAAGACGATCGCCCCGAAACAATTCCCCTCGATCGATAAAGGGACGATCGCGATCGAATCGACTTCGGCGTGTTGCAAGTTTTGCCGTTGTTCCGCCGGAAAATCTGCAGTGTATCCGGCGACGATCGCCCCGTCCCGGAGCCGTTCGAGCCACGCCTCGTGAAACTGAAACCCTGCCGCTCGTTCCCAAGATTCCTCGCAGGGAGGACTTCCCGCCAACCAACAACAGCCCAAAGAAATCTGAAACGAGCCATTAGCGGGCTGAAACTTCCATAAAAACGCCCGTTCGGCGCCAATCGCCTCGCCGATGGGTTGGAGTAAATCGAGGGCGTGACAATCTTGAGGACAAAGTAAATTTGCATCCCGAGGCAGATGGTGGGACTGAGGTCTAGAGAGATCGAACCCATCGGCGACCACCGATCCGGTTGACCTCCTAGAGCGATCTTCTGCTTGTGTTCCGTCACCGGAGAGCGATCGCCCCGGGACGCAAACCGATTCGTTCGCCAACAAGCGACGCTGAACGCGAACCAGCGCCGACAGATTGCGATTGGCTTCACTCAAGCGTGCGGTGACTTGCTGCAAGCGCAATCCCGCACGAACCCGCGCCGATAACTCTTCCGCGTCGATCGGTTTGGAGAGAAACTCATCGGCCCCGGCGTCCAAACCTTCCACGCGATGGTTAATTTCGCCGCGAGAAGAGGTCAGTAAAATAAAGAACGTATTGCCTAAACGAGGATCGGCCTTGAGCTGACGACAAACTTCTACGCCGTCGTAAAATGGCATCACCCAATCGCAGATAATCAAGTCCGGACGATGTTCGCGGGCTTGTTCTAACCCTTCCCGTCCGTCCTTCGCCGCAAAGACTTGATAGCCTTCTAATTGCAAATTGCGTTTGAGCAGTAAGCGAGTCGCGCCGTCGTCATCGATGACCAGTATTTTAGCCATGTTTGTTCGAGTCTCCCCTGTAAATGACTGTCCTGAGTTTGTAAGTCGCCACCCTTTAAACCTAAAATTTTTGATAATGATTGGGTAAAGGCGCCAAAGTGCGAGCGTTGCCAGGGATAGGAGAATATCTCTATCCTGTCCGAGCGAGTTTTCGAGAATATACCAACTTGGTTCCAGCTAAACATATCCATCGAACGACAGTAATCCGCAATATGACCGATCGCCGCCAAAAAACTTCCGCAATTATGCTGAAATTTCCTCAGTAAAATTGCGGAATTATTCCGGGTTAGTGTCAAACTTCCCGGTCTGTAAACTCCGTAAAAATACTCGAACGCGCTCGAAAATTGTCTCTAGTTCCTCCATGTAGTCGGGAACGGCATCGAGCTGATTTTGTTTCGCCATTTGTTCGATCGCGTGGGCAATCTCCGGCATCGAGTGGATGGCGACCGTGGCGCTGCTCCCTTTGAGCTGGTGGGCGTGACGGGCGAGGGCGATCGCGTCCGAGGCGGCTAAGGCTGCGTCGATCTTGGCAAGATAACCCGAGGCATCGTCTACAAACGCCTGCAACAGTTCGATTTGAAACGCGCGATCGCCGCGACTGAGGGCGTGCAGGCGATCGCGGTCCACCGGGCATTCCTCGGGGTCGGAGGGAGGCGGGGATGCGATCTGCGGTGGTGTCGGTTCCACCGGAGGGGTTTCTACGGCGATCGCCTCGGCGTCGCGAGAGATCGACTCGAATTGTGCGACCCAGAGGCGAACCCGTTCCAGGGCCGCTTCGATCGCCGTCGCGATCGCCCCGGTGTGGGTAATATTTCCCTGGCGTGCATCTTCTTCGAGGGTCGCCACCAAATCGGGAATCGTGCGAATGCCGACACTGAGACTGGCGCCTTTAATTTGATGGGCGGCGCGGGCGACTTGGGGGGCGTCTCCCTGAGTTAACCCCTGTTTGAGAGCTGCGAGATAATCGTTGCAGTCGTTGAGAAAGACCGTTACTAACTCCCGTTGGAAGTCGCGATCGCCCCGGGAGACCTTCTGTAAATGAGCCAAATCCACCGGGATGCCGTTATTGGGGGCATGAGCGGCGGGCGACACCGCCACGGGAGCGAGATTCTCCTGGGGAGACGGTTCGCGAACGCCGTGCGAGGGTTGCCACGGCGTCCAGCGTCTCAAGATCCCCTCTAAATCTTCCACAGTGACGGGTTTGCTCAAATAATCGTCCATCCCCGCCGCCAGACATTTTTCACGATCGCCCTTCATCGCGTAGGCGGTCAATCCCACCACCGTCGTACGACCTTCGCCGCCTTCGCGATGCTCCGTTGCAGACCCTTCGCGAGCGCGTAACTGGCGCGTGGCGTCGTAACCGTCGAGGACGGGCATCTGGCAGTCCATCAACACCAAATCGTAACGCTCCCGGGCGAGACGATCGAGGGCTTCGCGACCGTTACAGGCAACCTCCACCGCAATTCCCAAGACTTCCAGTTGACCCCTGACCACCTTCTGATTGATCGGCGTATCTTCCACCAGCAGCACTTTCAGTCCCGACGAGGGCGCTAACGGCGTTCCCGTAGCCTCTCCAACGGAAAATCGCGGCTGACCGGGGGTGGGTAACGGCGAGACCAATTCGCCGCGCAAACATTGCAGCAAGCGGGACGGGACGAGCGGTTCGATCGCGTATCCGGCAAAACCGCGATTGAGCAGAGCTTGGAGTGGTTCGATTTCGGCAAACAGACCGATCGCGATCGCCGCCGTGCCCGCGAGAGCTGCATTACCGCGCAACAGCCGTTCGAGCAGCTTCGGCGTACTTTTGACGATCGCCCAATCGATCGCCAGAAAATCGAAGGGGCGCTCTTCCGTCAACGCCGTGTAAACCAGTGCCAACGCCTGCCGCAAGTCCGCCGCTTCCGTGACTTCGACCCCCCAATAGGCCGCCCACGCCGCGATCGCCTCGCGATCCGCCGCCCGTTCGCGAACCGCCAACAAGCGCCGACCCGTCAAACAGCCCGCCTCCGGGTTCGGTTCGGCGTCGCGATTGCATTCTAAAGGAACCTCGAACCAAAAAGTCGAACCGCGCCCGGGTTCGCTCTCCAGGCCGATTTCGCCGCCCATCAGATCCACGAGTTGCTTGGCGATCGCCAAACCCAACCCGGTGCCGCCATATTCCCGAGTGGTCGAGGGATCGACTTGGGAAAAACAGGTAAATAATTTGTCGCGGTCTTGGCGATCGATACCGATTCCCGTATCGTCAACCTCAAAGCGCAGCACCGTCGCCCTCTCGTCCCCGGGCGGCGTCGCCGCGTTGCGAACCCGTAACAGGATCTGACCGCGTTGGGTAAATTTGACCGCATTGCCGAGTAAATTCGAGAGAATTTGCTTGAGGTGGTACAGATCCCCGCGTCGATCGCGCTCCACCTGCGGATCGAGAACGATCGCGAAACCGATCCCTTTGGCTTGAGCTTGCGGGCCGAATAAATTGAGCAATTCTTCGAGACCTTCGGCGAGGTCGAACGGATGGATTTCGAGCCGCATTTCTCCCACTTCGAGCTTGGAGAAATCGAGAATATCGTTAATTAAGGCCAGTAGATTTTGACCGCTCAAGCGCAACGTCTCCACGATATCCCGTTGTTGGGGCGTCAGCGACGAGTGCAGCAACAACTCGGTCATCCCCAAAACCCCATTCATCGGCGTGCGAATTTCGTGGCTCATATTGGCGAGAAATTGGGCTTTGAGTCGGGCGGTTTGTAAGGCGGCTTCCCGGGCTTCGACTAATTCGTCGATGATGTGAGTGGCGATCGCGATCCCGCCGACTTCCCCGGCGCTGGCGTACCACGGCTGAATTGCCCAGCGCAGGTAAATCCGCCGATCGTCCTCGATTTCGAGGCAGTCTTCCGGATGGGAAATCGCCTCGCCGTTGAAGGCGCGATCGCACGGGTCGGCCCAGTGGCGCGCCAATTCGGGCAGCGTTTCCCCTAAGGTGCGTCCGACGAGAGATTCGTCACCGAGATCGTATTCTTCCACCCAGCGATCGCTGTACGCCAGATAACGCCATTGGCGTTCTCCCAGAGGCTCTTTTGGTGCATCGAACATCGCCATCGCGACCGGGGCGCGGGTGACAATTTCGCGCAGTTGCCGCCGTTCGCGATCGAGGGCCGCTTCGTAGGTTTTGCGTTCGGTGATGTCCGTGGCGATCCCGTCGATGCGGATCGCGCTGCCTTCCTCGTCGCGAATCACCCGGGCGCGATCGCGGATCCAGCGTCGTTCCCCGTCCGGTCGCACGATTTGATATTCTCGGTCGTGACTGCCTTTTTCCCACAGTTTGCCCCCTTGGGGTTCCAAACCCTCCCGGTCTTCCGGGGCGATCGCCTCGAACCAGATCGAGGGATTTTCGTGAATTTCCGCCAGCGATCGCCCGTAAACTCGCTCGAATGCCTCGTTGAGATAAAAAATGCGCGAATTATCCGCACTGGTAGACCAGACGATATCGTCCAAGGACCGCAGGATATTGTCGAGTTGTTCCCGGCTTTCTTGCAAGGCGCGATCGGCCAAACGGCGATCGGTAATGTCGATCGCGCTGCAAATCAGGCGATCGATGCGTCCCTCCCCGTCGCGCAACGGCGTCAACGTCGCTAAAAACCAGGTGCAGGTTTCCCCCCCGACTAACGCTTCCTCGAACGAAATCGGCTTGCCTGTTTGCCAACATTCCCGATAACGGGCATTCCACGGATCGGCAATTTCCGGCGGTAACACTTCGCGGGAGGTGCGTCCCAACAGTTGCGCCGCCGGGATCGGACTGTACCCTGCGGCGATCGGATTGACCCCCGCATAGCGAAATTCGCCGTCTTCGCCCACTTCCAACACGAAAATCGGGATTCCGGCCCCTTCCCAAATACTGCGTAAAAATTGTTCGCGATCGCGCAATTTACGTTCCGCCTCCTGGCGATCGCCGATATCGCGCAGAAAGGCGCACAGATATTCCTGTCCCTGATATTCGAGATAATTGGCGACCACTTCAAAGGGTCGTTGCGTCCCCGCTTTGGTCTGGCCGATCGTTTCCATCGTCAGGGTTTTCGCCGCTTTCAGATTTTGCCACTGTTCGTCCCAGCGATCGCCGCCATATTTAACGTCGAGGTCGGCAATGCTCAGATTGAGTAATTCTTCGCGGGTATAGCCGAAATAGCGACATAAAGACTCGTTCACGAATAAAAAGCGTCCTTCGGGGGTCGCCCAACAAATGGCATCTCCGGCATGGTCTACGGAAAATTGGGTGAATTTGAGCGCTTCTTCGACCCGTTTGCGTTCGGTAATATCTGTTGCCGTTCCCGTAGTCCCGACGATCGCCCCGTCGCGATCGCGCACGACGACGACGTTATAACATAGATCCACGGCTCGCCCGTCTTTGCGTCGGTGTCGGGTTTCGTAAACGAGGGATTGATGTTCTCCGGCGAGCAACCCGGCGAAGATTTCTAAATCTTTTTGGGCCTGTTCGGGACTGGCAAACTCGCTGAAGGGCCGACCGAGCATTTCCTCAAGGTCGTAGCCGTAAATCGATCGCGCGACGGGATTGAGAAAGGTCCAACACCCCTGCGCATCTACGGACCAAATCAAATCCCGAGAGGTTTCGACTAAATACCGATACTGCCGTTCGCTGGCGGCGAGGGCTTCTTCGATCCGCTTGCGTTGGGTGATGTCGTAGAAGGTCGCCAGCAAGGCGTCCTCGCCCTCGAAATCGATGCTTTGCATGGAAACCATCGCCCAACGAAGCATTCCGTCGGCTGGTTTGAATTGGAGTTCGTAACTGTGGACGTAACCGTCTCGTTCCACCTGTCGCAGTAACCTGGGGCGATCGTCGGGATCGGCGTAAAACTGGCGCACCGACTGACCGATCGCCTCGGACACCGACAAACCGACTAATTCGCCAAATAATTGATTGGTATAAAAGATCGTCCCGTCGGAGTTACGGGTAATCACTAAGGGAACCGTCGTTCCTTCGACGATCGCCCGAAACCGTGTTTCACTCTGGCGCAAGGCGGTTTCCGACTGTTGCCGTCGTTCGATTTGTGCCTGTAATTCGGCGTTGGCGCACTCCAGTTCGGCGGTACGTTCTCGGACGAGTTCTTCTAAATGGTTTTGATATTGTCGTAACTCCTGTTGGGCGTTTTGACGGTCGGTAATGTCGCGGGCGACCCAGATGACGGTATGCGCGGACATCGGCGAAATGGTGGCGTCAAAGCAGATGTCGCGATCGCCAATCGGCAACCAATATTCGCACTTGACCGGGGTTTGCGAGGCGATCGCCGTTTGAATGTAGTTGAGAAATTCGTCCGCTAGGGCGATCGGGAAAATCTCGTGCAGGGTTTTCCCGACTAATTCTTCCGGGGGTTTGTACAACAATTTTTCTTGGGTCGGGGCCACTTTCAGACAGTCACCGCGATCGTCTAAAACGATGACAATATCGTTCATCGCCGCGAACAAGGCCCGAAATTCAACTTCGTTGTCCCGGATTTCCCGTTCTTGGCGCACGCGATCGCTGATATCTAAAATCAAGGAAATGGCCCCGGCGATCGTTTCCCCCCCTTGATAAATCGGCGTGCTGTACCACTCGCAAATCACGGGCCGTCCGTCCCGGGTGACGTGTTCGCGAACCACGCCCATCCCATCGGCACCGATCGAGCCTAAAATGGCGATCGCCTCGTCGGTCTCGATCTCTGCGTCGGGAAATAACAGCCGACGGTCGGCGCCGATCGCCTCTTCGCGGCTATAGCCGAAAATCCTTTCGGCGGAAGGGTTCCAGGCGACGATTTCTAAGTTTTCGTTCCATTCGATCGCCGCGAGGGGGGTATGCTCGATTAATAAGGCTTGTTTTTCGGCAAAGTTTTTTAACTGTCGTTCCATTTCGACGCGATCGGTCATATCCCGACAAATGCCGATCGAGCCGACAATTTCCCCTTTGGAGTTGCGATAGGGGCTTTTATTGCTCGAAAAGATCCGCCACTGTCCGCCAACTGGGATCGGTTCTTCAAAGGTTCGACTTTCTCCGGTCTCGACGACCTGGCGATCGTGTTCTTTCAAGGTCGCGGCGATGTCTGAGGGGAGCAATTCGCTATCGTTTTTGCCGAACAGATCTTGAATGCTACATCCTAATGTTTTTCCCAGGCTGGCGTTGCCTAATAAGTAGCAGCCTTCGCGATTTTTGACGTAAATGACATCGTCGCTATTTTCGACGACCCCGTTTAAGAGGTTATAACTGTTTTCTAAAGCGGCTTCGATTTGGTTGCGAATGCGGATTTCTGCTTCTAAGGAGGCGATCGCGTCTTCGAGTTCGGCGGTCCGTTCTTTTACGCGGTGTTCGAGTTGTTCGGAGAGGTGTTTTAACTGTCGTGATAGGGAACTGCGCTCGATCGCGTAGCGGATCGATTTGACGAGCAGTTGTCCGTCAAATCGCCCTTTGACGAGGTAATCTTGCGCTTCGCAATGGATGGCGGCGATCGCGACGTCTTCGTCGTCGAGTCCGGTCAGTACGATCGTCGGTACGAGGGCGATCGAAGACCGGGGCGAATGGCCGTCCCATGAGGTGGGGTTCCACTGCTGTAATTGATGCAGGGTTTCGAGTCCGCAACTGTCGGGCAGGGATAAGTCGAGTAAAATAATGTCGAAGGACTGGTTTTCTACATGGGCGATCGCCTCGCTCAAACGGCTCGCCCGAGTCAAGTTAAAGCGAAATTTTTCGACATCGAGCAACCAAGTTTCTAAGAGTTCGGCATCGGCATTATTGTCTTCGACTAACAAGATTTGGACGGGTGAATGGTCGCTCATTTTTACCTGGCCTCACTCGTATCTTATTTGTTCTTGTTTTTATTGTTGTAACCTATGCTCTCGGCGATCGCAGCAAAATCGACCGTCGAGTAAGTTTGTTAAAAATATTGGCTCTTCAACTAAAATTACTGCGAATTCTCCCCGGCAATCGTGATGCAAATCATCGCGAAAACTTTCCTGTTGGGGCAATGGCGGCGATCGGGCGGTCGATGGCCTTCGGTAACCGAAGTCAGGACCGAGTCTCAGGAGAAAACCCACGATCGAATCGGCTTTCCCCCCGGTTGCCAACGCTGAAATTGCAGTGAAATTACAGTTAAATTCCGGTTGATTGCTTGTTTTGATGATTGTTCGCTAAGGGGCTTAGTTTCTCGGTGCCATGCAGCACCTCGTCAGCTATCCCGACGGCGATCGCCCCAGTAAACTACTATTTTAGCCCGATAATTTCCGCGATGGCGATCGCGAAGCGACGAGTTTCGAGGAAAAAGAAATGAGGTATATTATACAGAGGAAGATCATTTAAACCCATTGTTATCGCAGAGTATTAAAGAAAAGTTTTATATTATCTGGAGAACAAGATAGCACGAAAGTTGGGTTCTCGGGGAAGGCGAACCCGCGATCGCCATTTTACAATTATTGCGATTCAGTGACAGCCAATGGCCCCCCTCGACGCTAGGATCTTAATTTCCGGGGATATCTTTCGGGATGCGATTTACAACAGAACAAACAAGATGGTCCAACTGACTCCAAATTCCAGTTTTAGTGTTACGATTCGTTTGCAACTTCCCAATCGTGCGGGCAGCCTTGCCAGAGTTACCCGGGCGATCGGCGAAGTCGGCGGCAATATCGGCCAAATCGACCTGATCGACCAAACGCGGCAATGCACCACGCGGGATATCACCGTCGATGCGGCGAGTACGGAACACGCCGAAGAAATCGTTCAAAGTGTCAAAAACCTCGAAGACATTAAGGTCGTCAACCTTTACGATCGCACCTTCAACTTGCATCGAGGGGGCAAAATTCACATCGAAAACAAAATCCCCCTCAAGACTCAGGCGGATTTGGCGATGGCGTACACTCCCGGGGTCGGGCGCGTCTGTAGCGCGATCGCCCAAGATCCGGACAAAGTATACAACTTTACGATCAAACAAAACACGGTGGCGATCGTTACCGACGGTTCCGCCGTCCTCGGCTTGGGCAATTTAGGTCCGGCGGGAGCCCTTCCGGTCATGGAGGGCAAAGCCATGTTATTTAAAGCATTTGCCGGAGTTGATGCGTTCCCCATCTGTCTCGACACCCAAAATGCCGAGGAAATCGTCGAAACGGTCAAAAACATCGCCCCGGTCTTCGGCGGGGTCAATTTGGAAGATATCAGCGCCCCCCGTTGTTTCGAGATCGAAGCGCGTTTGCGCCAGGAGTTAGATATCCCGGTGTTTCACGACGACCAACACGGTACGGCGATCGTCTCTCTAGCGGCCCTGATTAACGCCCTCAAGCTGGTGAAAAAGGCGATGGGCGAGATCCGGATCGTCATGAACGGCGCCGGGGCGGCTGGGGTCGCCGTGGCCCGTCTCCTGCGCGACGGGGGCGCCCGGTCGATCGTCATGTGCGACTCGAAAGGGATTATCACGGGCGATCGGCCTAATTTGACCCCGGAAAAACGGGAATTTGCCGTGGAAAAAGGCGGAACCCTCGCCGAGGCGATCGTCGGCGCCGATGTTTTTGTCGGCGTCAGCGTTCCCGGCGTGCTCACCCCGGAGATGGTGCGATCGATGGCCCCGGACCCGATCGTCTTCGCCATGGCCAATCCGATCCCGGAAATTCAGCCGGAACTGGTCGCCGACGATGTCGCCGTCATTGCCACCGGACGCAGTGACTATCCCAACCAAATTAACAATGTGCTAGCGTTCCCCGGTATCTTTCGCGGCGCGTTAGACTGTCGCGCCAAGTCGATTACCCAAGCGATGTATCTCGAAGCGGCTAACGCGATCGCCGCCTTGGTCAACCCTTCCGAACTCACCCCGGAATACATCATCCCCTCGGTGTTCGATAAGCGCGTCGTGACTGCAGTCTCCGCCGCCGTCCAACAAGCCGCCCGCAAAGAAGGCATCGCCCGCAGTTAGAATATCTGTAGAGTTGTAGGGTGGGCAACTGCCCACCTTACCCCGATTTTTATTCACAAGAAAACAATGTTAAATACAGTTATTCTGAATGTGGAGAATATCGGCTTCACCGACGCCCAATTTTATCAACTTTGTCTGGACAATCAAGATTTACAATTAGAACGAACTGCAAAAGGAGAATTAGTAATTATGCCCCCAGTCGGCGGCATCAGTGGGGGGCGAGAAGCGGATTTAATTGGCTTACTCTGGGTGTGGAATCGTCAAAGCCAACTCGGAAAAGTGTTTAGTTCAAATACCCTGTTTCGCTTACCCGAGGGAGGCGATCGCTCTCCCGATGCGGCGTGGGTTTCTCTGGAGAAATGGGAAGGATTAACGGAGGAAGAAAAAGCAGGATTTCCCCCGATTTGTCCCGAGTTTGTCATCGAAGTGCGATCGCGCAGTGACTCCCTTAAACCTCTCCAAGAGAAAATGCTGGAATATCTCCAGAGTGGTTTGCAATTAGGGTGGTTAATCGATCCTCAAAACCAACAGGTGGAAATTTACCGTCCCCATACGACGGTTGAGGTGCGATCGTTCCCCGTTTCCCTCTCTGGAGAATCGGTATTACCGGGATTTACGGTGGAGTTACTGGAGTAGTTTCGCCTGTCAATTCTGCTCTATCGAGAGGCGATCGTATTGCAAGAGAAACCCGAGTAGAATATCTTCCCCCGATACATTCGTCGGACGTTGCAACACCTCCACCGATTGCTGCGGACGATCGATTTCCACAGTTTGCAAGATCGGAGCGATCGGGTTGGGCGATCGCATTCCATTGTCAAGATATTCCCCGATCTTTCGTAAGGAATCCAAGCAGCATCGGGCGATCGATGGGTTCCATTCGGTCGTTTAAATTCCGTTGACGCGATCGCTCTAATTTAATAGTTGTTGGATAATTCGTGCATGACACCGCCCCGTTTCGCCACCTGTTAGAGGCATAATAATTAAGTTTTCCGTTTTTATGGTTAATTTACTTTTTTGGTTTTTTTGGGGGTCTCTGAGTTGCTAAGTTATTATCATGGCCACCTTCTAGGTGTGCTTGTTTAGATTTCTTTTTATCTTGTTGCGATCGTAATATTGGTTTTGGCTTCTTTGTTGGTTGTTGACTGTTGGATGTAGATCTATTTGTTTTGGATGGAGGTGGTTTATCGATCGTTCGATCGTCTGGCCATTGCATGACGTCAAGTGGCGTCGGTAACACCGGACGTTCTTGATATTCATTGACAGTTTTCTCTCCCTTTTTAGGCTTGCCAATATAGGGCTTATTCACATCCCGTTCAATTTTCATATATCGCGTTGTATCTGCGGAAAGACCAGGAAAGCTCAGCATTGCTAGTAGCATTTTAATCCGGGGTACTTCTTCCAATTTTTGGGCAGTCTCCCCTTTTCCTCGTAAAGATTTCAGAATGTGGCTTTCAAAAGCATTCACACATTTTTCAGATTCTTCAACAGTAGCAAGATTATCACCCGTTGCCCAGTTGTTATTTTGGAATAATTTAGAATATCGGTTAACGCGATCGGACAACCAAAGTTCATGGGTAATTTTTACTGCACCCATACCCAAGGGTTTACCCATGCCCAAAGACAGCCGATATTTTGGATTCGCCGCTAACTTGAGAATCCATAACAGCGCTCCTAATTCTACCGGACTTAGATTTTCAAAGTGGATAGTAAAGTTAAAGGAAACACCAGATTTTATCGGTTTAATGTCTGTTGTTTGACTTTTGGAATCATCTTTACTATCAGGATTATCAGATAGCTGAATTGAAGGCGCACTTCCTTTATGCCAATAAAGTTTATGACCACGAATCACAGTTTCTTTCTCTGGTTCGCTACCGTAGTGCTTGAGTTCCTTTTTATCAGCAGTCGTTTGGACTAAGTAATGCTGAAAAGTGGTGGGTTTTGGACTAGCAAGAATCAGAGGAGTCATCGATTTTTCTAAATTCCCAGTCCACCAGATATCATCGTTGGTACTTTGCTGACAAATGGCATCACCGACAAATACACGACCAGCTTGAGCTTGGTTTTCTTCTTGTTTTTTATCCCGAACAAAGCCGAAAATTGCCTCGGCTAAGTCTCGTTGATTTGGGTCTCTTAAATTCTGGGGGATAAAATCAAGGACGGAAGCGGCACGATCGCGCTTTTTGGGGATATAAGCAATTCGGAAATTTGGGCTGTGTCCAAATCGCGTCACTTTTCCATCTTTTCCCGAACGTTCACAGTAAAAAATCGCACGACCATCTTTCAATACACCCTTTTCCTTATCAAAGGGTGGCTTTTTCTGAAAATCAGTCAGAGTGTTGCAATAATCCTCGATAGCATTTTCATCAATAGGAATTATATCGGCTTTTAGATCGGGAGCAAAAACAATACAGTGGTTTTTTCTATTCAGCGAGCTTGGCTTATCCGTACTTTCCAGCATATTACCACTGGTGACAAGCATACCTTTATCACGGTAAGCCTCGATATTCTGACTGACATTTTCAGCAAATCTACGATTATTTCTTGTAAAGCTACCTTCAAAACTTACAGGAATATACTGCGGTTCGTAATCCTGGACTCGATCCATTTTAATTAAATCGGGAACATTAGTGCGCGTCAAGGATTTTTCTTTCACCCAAATAAAAGACAGATTATTGATAACGGTTTTAGCAGGACGAACATACCATTGATATCCCCGTTGTACCAAGTATCCGGCTTTGACATTTTTTAGCAAGTTCTTGTATGGACTTGCTAACGGATCGTCACTTTTAGCCGCAACAGCCCGAAAGAAAAAACGCTGCTGTTCTGAAACTTTCGTCAATTTACCATATCCCACAATCTCCACCAATGTCCGCAACATCCCTCGTAAGCTACTGCCTGCAAGTGCAGGATGTTGGCTGGTAGGATATTGGAAAAAATCAGCCATTATCTGACGTTTCTGCTTTTTCTGGTCCTCGCTTAAGTCATCATCTTTTCCACTAAATTCAGCAAAATTATCTGGAGTCATGCCACAGCGAATATATAAGGGTGAATCTGTGGTTAGCACGCATTCAATTCTGCCTGTATGTCGGTTAGAGTGGTATTGATTCAAAGGTGGAATCTCTTCTGCTTCTACAACCACATCGGGCAATTCGACAAAGTTGTAAGGTGCGATCGCTTTTCGAGATTCTGGGACTTGTTTAATATGCTTGGGTGTCATTTTGTCACCTCTGATTTTTCTGGTTGTGATGTAAGCGAAACTAGACGGCTGAGGAAAATTCGGGCAACTCCTGTATTGTTGTTGTAGTCAATGTAATGACGGACAAGTAAGCGAACTGGACGATGTTGTGTTTTCTCCTTATGGTCAAACTGAATCCCAGTTAAAGGAACCGCGTGTTTTAGTCCTTGTTGTCCGTCGGATAAAAGAGTAAAGCCATCTTTTTCTGTGCCTTGGGTTCCCAGTATAATTTGTACTTCATCTGGTAATTTTTCTGTATTATCATCATCTTGTATCAAACGAGCTTTTAATCCTTTATCCGTTTGCCAGAGTAAGATTTCTCCTGGTTCGCCAAAAACTCGGCATTGCTGAAGGGTCAATAAGCGCAGTTCCGGGAATTCTAGAACTTCAGGAAAGATACTGTGAGCAATATTTAATTTATCATCCTGAAAATATCCCCAAATCACGCCATCCTCTGCATGAGCTAGAAGATATTTTAGGTGAAATTCATTGGCCTTTTGCTTTAACCAAGAAATCAAGCTTTGAGAATCGATAATACTATCAACATCAAGATGCTGACATGATTGTTTACTCATGCTGCTTTTCCTTGCACGAATTCGGTGACAAATTTTCCTAGCTGTTTCGCATCGCTGACTTCAAGTTTTCCATGTTTATCTTGGCAAATTGTCCAGGTTGGCTGGTTTTTGCCTGAATGATGCCATGTCATTTCAGCGTGAATTCCCTGTAAACGTCCGCGTCCAATACTGCTACCCCCACCGACGGGTAAATCGCTTGTCCATAAGTCTTTTAGTAATAGCAAAAGTAAGCCGATTTCTGGTTCACTAGGTTTGCGTAACTCCAATTCCAAAGTTAGGAGGGTTTCATCGCTGCCACATAATATTTGTTCGTCGAATAAAGCCCCGTGGTAAGCACCTCCGGTAAAGCGATCGATCGCAATTCTGTTTTGTACTAAATCTCTGGTATTTTTGATGGTGCTTTCGCTGACAATTAGACGACTGGCTTTTGCTTCTTTTGTCTTCTCATCAACTACACCAAATAGTTCTTTGATAATATCCTGACTTTTTCCTAATGTGTTAATGATTCGCTCGGCACGATGCCAAAGAACTCCCGCTAAACTGGTGCCCGATAAAATAGGCACAGATTCGAGTTTGTTGTTAGTTTCGTTGGGTCGGTGCGATCGCAAATGTACCACATCAGGACTGATTTCATTAAATCCCGAGCTAGAACGAATAAGCAACGGACTGGCTAATTTAAAAGTTGCTTTGAGCAAAAAGCGATCGCGCCGATCTTCATCATCTAGTTTAACACCAAGAGCCTCAAAAATTGATTGATAAGTTGTCTCTGTTTCGGATAACTTTGTGGACTCATGGTCAAACATTAACCACTGCAAGCGTTCATCATCTTTGCGAAGATCAAACCGCCATGTTTGCCATGCTTTAACATGACAGCGACCAAACCCGCGTCTTTTTTTGATGCCGAAACCTATCTCCCCTTTTTCCAATCCTTGCAGTGCTAAACCCAAGGCTTTGATTAGCTTTGCTCGATCATCTTTTTCACAAATAACCACCTCAAAATACAGGGGAAATTCTGTTCCTGCTGCCAACAGTTCTAGATCGTATTTTGCTCCTTTCTCTGCCGTCCCTGTTTTACTATCGATTTTCACGCCATCTCGCAGTTCAATCGTCGGTGATGGACTAATGCTTAAAGCATCTCCAATTATAATTGAACTTTGGTCGCCATCATCTTGACTGCGAATTCCACCAAAGAGGACAGTTGCTAAACTGTCTTTGGTTTCTTCTTGTTCATAACCATGCTCATATTCATGTAGGTAGTTTCGTAAAGCACCAGCAATGGACGCACCAGTTAAAAGAGCGCGATCGCTGATACTATCTCTCAGTAACATTAAGTCAGTAGGATTATCGGCATCACTATTGCCACTGCCCAAGCAAGTGGGTGTATCCAAGACTAAAATACCCCGGATAATCAGTCGTTTAATAATTTCTCGTTGATAACGTTTGATTCGTTCTAAAGTCATTAATCTTTCTCCTTCATGGCTTGTTTAGCAACCGCCATAATCAATCGCAAAGTATATTCCAATGCCAATTCTTGACGCAGTTCTACCGTGACATCGGCAATGCTGACAGATTTAATATCATTTTTCCAAATTTTAACCGGGTTATCTAGCCATTGTTGTAATTTTTCGGGTAAAAATACACCATCTATCCAAGTCCGCTTAAACTGACTCATAGAATTTTTCGTAAGATTTGCCAGTAAAGCATCAATCGGTTGGCGACTATTCATAGATAGGGCTTCCCTTGCAGCTAACAGTAGTCGAGAAACCTGGCTATTTGTCATGGCATTAGGAGATAACTTTGTGCGTCCAACTTTATCTAATAGCTTTGTGTCTAGATGTTGGCGTAATAATCTTTCTGCCATTTGTTTCGCCAATTGACGTGAATATTCATTGTCCAGTCGAGGAGAATCTTTACTGTTATCCTCATCGTCGGGTAATTTGACATAAAAGCTAGATTCATTTAGCCAATTAATCGCAATGCGGCCAAATCCTTCTGCTCTTCTTTCTCCAATTCCTTCCGCTTCTAAAGTGCGAATGAGATCGGCAGTTATTCCATCAATCTTGTCATAAATAAAAACACTTCCTGCTGATACGGCTGGCACTTGCGGCAAAGGCAATCCCCATTTTCGGTTAAAACCGCCAATTAGGGTAGATTTCGTATAGCAACTTTCCAGTTTGAGGGGAAAGCCTAAAGCTTCAAAAAGCAATTCAGTGGGGGGCATGGCTACATATTGACCCCATTCATCGCGCAGAATTAAATCGCTGAGAAGAGTTACTGTAAAAGTTTCTCGATTTTTAAGTTTTTCTTCTGGTGAAATTCCTACTTCATCCCAATTTTCTGGGGTAGAAATTTCTTGAATTTTAGTATGTCCATAGCCTGCGCTTCGAGAACCCCCTAACCAGATATTTTCTGGGGTGAGCAAGCTTTTGATGATTTCTACATCATTGTTTTCGCACAGGATAACGGCTTGAAAATTCTGACCAGCATCTAAAGCGTCATAGCAAAAAATTGCCCCATCTCGCGTTTCGGTAACTTCATCAGTTTTTGGATCGCGCTTATCATTTAGAGAACGCCCTTTACGGCGATCGCGCATATTATGAATATTAATCCGTCGATTGACCGTATAGAGAATTCCATCTGAACCGTCTTTTGCCCAAAAATATTCGCCAACAGGTTTGGGAGATTTTAACTCTTTTTTATAAAGACTAAGATCGTAAACCTCTATATCTGATTTGTCTTTTGATAGTTCATCATTCTTTTCCTTTTTCCAAGAATGGGGCAACGGCAAAGTCCGTTGTTGTTCTTTGTAAAAATAGGCATTTAGATAGCGAGTCTTGCCATCAAAAAACAAACGTCTCACCGTTTCATCGGTCAAAATATCAGTATCTTGCAGTCCATGACGCTGCAAATAACGTCCGATTAATGCCCCTCGGATCATGCTGCCAGGAATAAACGGATAAGAAACATCACTATTCGGATCTCCCTGAAACGAAGTTGCTAAAACGGGCTGTTGAGTTTCTAACACGAAGGTAATCACTTTCATCGCGCTTGTATCTCCATTTTTCCAAAGCGTTGTAAATAATCTTGACCAATTTCTTGACCTTGGTTAAAAAGTCTGCAATGTACATGACCGCGCCCTCGGTTTCGCCCACTGCCGACGCGCCGTAATGCCCAAGTTCCTGCTACTAAAAGCGACAACATTTCATCCGTTGGTGAAGTATGAAAATACAGAGGGGCAGTAAACTCAAGGTCACGGATAATTACTCTGGCAGAACGTAAACTATGTTCATCAGGCGTCCCTTCTTTTGAATTAATCGCAGTTTGACGGCGAATTGTCGTCAGAGACTCTAGGATATTAATCGGCTTTAGCTTTAAATCGTTCTTTGGTTTCAGAAGCTGTTGTGCCACCGCTTCTCGTAAATCTCCTGGCAAACAAGCATCTCCAACGTGGATTTTGCCCACGGTTTCCAGGGTACTACCGGGATTACCGAATAAATCTGCTGCTATCTGTTGCCAATGTTTGCGAGTTGCATCGGGTAAAACTGCCACTAAATTATCGCACTCTTCACTTAATAACCCTTTCAGAGTCCGTCCTCGCAAGTAAGGAAATCCATTGGGGTCATATTCTACTTCTTGGTCGAGAAGACCTGCTACCCCATCGCCACGTCCAAAGGTAGTATCACTTAATAGCTTGATTTTTAGATGATAGATGCTCATTAGATTTTTCCTCGTTCAATGAGATATAAAATTCCATTGCTTCGATCGCATCAAAATAACCACAATGTCCCTCAGTCCAGCCACAATCTTGTACCTCATCAGCAGCTTCTTGAATTTGTGGCAAATTCTTGATACTGTAAGCTTTGAGAAACTGGATAGTTGCTTGGCTGCCTTCGCGTAACTTTTCTCGTAAGGCAATCACTTTATTTCGCCGACCTTTCCAATCCTCATTTTTATTAAAAGTTTGAATAAGGCTGCTAAAATTAGGCCAGTTTCGCCATTGATAATCATGTTCTAATAAAACAGGACGCATCGTTAGGTCGCCTTCTGTCACCTGGTACTCGCGCTGGCGAATTTCCCCAATAGAACCAAATAAACCACTGGCTGCCAAATGCCAATCAAGAGCAGATAAATCTTCGTCTCCCCATTCTTCTTTCTGTTCTCGAACAAATTTTTTGGCACTCTTACATAATTGTTCGCTGAGTTCATAAGCCCTGGCAAAAGGATAGTGCGCTTTGACCACACAAATCCCGGCACAAGCGGATAATGGTTTACCATCTGCTGCTGGCTGATCTTTAAAAGAATTGAGATAAATTGCCGCTAATTCTAATCCCAAGCGTCCATCACAAACAAAGGTGACATCATCACCCCCATAAACTAAAGGACGAAAAGGCAAGTATTTTTTATCTTTGATGGTAAATTTTCCTTTTACCTTGTCGTCGCTGTCAATAGAATTCACTACTGCATTGGCGACTTCTTTTAAGGCAGTTAATCCTGCGCGACGGACAGAATCAGAAAGTTCGCGCATCGCAGTGATGTAATCCCGATTTGATTTAGCTTTTTTGCCATGCTCTTGAAAGCGATCGCCCATATTATTTCCATCCGCATGAACGATCGCCAAATAGCTATTTTCCCCAAACGATCGCCCAAAATCATCGAAGTCTAAAGCAATTTTGTACTTTTTAGGAAGTTTGCGATCGAATAATGTGTCATCTAGCTTGTCGTTGGCGGCTTTTACTGCATCGAGTTTAGCCACAATTTCACCAGAAACTAAATAGGGCATAGGACAGCCGTGATTATCGCTCATATCCACCGCCACTAACTGAGTTGATTGACAAGCTGCGGTGATACCCAAACCCAATAAAGGGGATGAGGAAATTCTTTCTCTTTTTTGTCGATCCAACTGATTTTTTATCAGGTCTTGAATCACTTTACAAAGTGATTCATTATCCCAATCAAATGGCTGATGTGCTGCCACCAGATTAATACCCGGTGCATCAGCTAAAATTCGCTTACTCAAAATCCGGGTAAACTGTTTAGCAATATCCAGAGATTGAAATAGCAACACCGTATTGCCGCCACCCGCATAGACTAATTCTGCGGCCAGTTCTCCATCTTCGATATAAGGTCGATCTGCTGGTCGATCTGGATCGTAAATATGAATGGTTTGATTAAGTTTCTGTCCCAATTCTCGTAACGCCCATTTTGCCCATTCATCAGTTGCTCGATCGACTAAATAAGATCCGCCAATATTTTCGCGTAATCGGTTACTGCCAAAAATATAAGATTGAATTCCTGTGGTGTCCAGGACGGTGACAACACAATTCCTCATTGATTCGCCTCTTGATTATTTTTATCGATCCACTGGCCAATTTTTCGTTCAAGGTTTAACAGGTCTTCTCGTCCGAACACCTCGATTTTGCGATCGGCGATCGTAGTTCTTAATTGAGATTTAATATAGCTGGGTTGGTCATAGCAGCAAACCAAGGCTACTCGCGCTTCATCTCCTCCGAGTTGTCTTGCTCTTATAGACGCTTCAAATAATTTTTGCTTACAAAGTGATGGTTTGTCGCTGGTTGTACAAGATATCGCAAAAAGTTGATATCCCAGCATAAACGCAACATCAAACTCAAATTTGGGATATTTCTTTGAATGATTTTCCCGATCGTCTATATGAAATGACATTCCTGCTTTTTTAATCCCGTACTGCGAAGGAAGTTGTTTAACTTGTTGCAAAACATAGTCTTCTAGCCAGACACCATCTAGCCACGCGCAGACATGGGTTAAATCATTGAATCCTTTCTTTTGCGTAACACTAATGTTTAAAACATCTGTAGATGCATCTAAATGTTGGCGCAATAGGTTCTTAATTTCTGTCGGTAAGCTTTGAACCTCAATGGTGGGTTGTGCTTTTAGTTCATCTTCCGGTTTCCACACATGATTGTTACGTTGATCGTAATATTTCATTTGGCGACGTAACTTATTATTACACCAATCTCTCCAAGCTTTGGCTAAGTCTTTATTTTGATAAAACTCAGCAAATTTCGCTGCGGCCTCCGGTAGAGTGGGATCGGCAGATGGTGGTCGATCGTCTTGCCATTTTAAATTGTGTAGCCCAAACAGTTTGGTAAAAGATATCTTCAGAGAGACTTTCTCTCGAATTGGAGAATTATTTGGGCGATCGATGCACATTTCTAAAGTGCGTGAATCTAGATAGCTGAAAAAGGCATCAGGTTGTAGTTCTTGAACGGCACGATAAGCATGAACTGCCATCGCTTTCGTGCCACCCGTGTAGTGCAAACCAATGCTGCCAGCTACCGATTTAATTCTTTTTTGAATTTTTTCCCGGATTTGATAACTGTCAGATTCATATTTAGCTAAGTCAATCGGCTCAATTTTTTTGTCAATGTTAACTTCTTTCTGCTCTCGAAGCTGTTTAAGCAAACAAATTTTCTGGGTCTTGGTATGTTCGGTGAACACCAGATAAACTGTTCCACCATCTTTTAAAAGTGTTAAGGCTGCTACATAGTTAGGTAAAGGATTTTCTCCAACCAGTAATAACAGGTGTTGTACTTTATATTGATCTAGGTTACTCATCTTTTTCTCCGTTAATTTGTGTTCAACTGAATGAGGGGTCTTCTGGATATATGGTACGCTTTGGTATCCGGATTACATGATAATAGAGGTTTCAGAAATCGAGGACTCAATATTGTGTAGCCTAGGCTACATTTTCGATCGCCTACCCAGAAGACCCATGAATGGTTGATGTTTGTTCGAGGTTACTTGTTCAACAAACCTTTAATCCTCTCCATCAATCCCTCGGGAATCGGTCGAGATTGGCCGCGAATCCACGGGCCACAGGTCATTTCGATAAACGGTTGTTGCTGGTGGACGATTTCGACCTCCTCCAAAGAGCTATGAATCACTGCGACTGGGGTTAAATTTCCACGATCGCGGCAAAACTCGTGCCAGTCATCCACCGCATCCCGTTGGGAACTAATAATCAAATAGTGAGTACATGCCTCCAAAATCGGCTGTTTTTCCGGCTGAACCATGCCGCCGACATCCACGATCGTCAGTGCTTTTTGACGTCGGAGTTCGAGGATCGCACGGGCGTGATAGGGAAAAAAGCGATCGCTCAACCCCCCCTTATTCGTCGCTTTAAACCCTTCTGCATCGAGATCCGGGGGCAATTCTAGAGTATAGTTGCCTTCCCCGTCCCAATTTGCTCTTTGCAAATATATATTTGAGTTTACCTCAATTAGGCTCTGAAATAACCGATGAGAAAAAACACTTTTACCACTATCTGGCGGACCGACTACCATCAGTGCCGGATTTAAAGTATCGGTCACTTGACCCAACTGGAGAATTTGACCGACCCGAACCCCTTTAGTGTGAGTGGCGACGACGATCGCACCAATACGCGGATCGTTGCAAGCGACCCAAGCGGTGGGATGGAGTTCGTGAATTAAGTACCCGTATAACCAGATCGGTCCGCGCCCGTCGATCGCCACGCCAACCCGGGTATCGATGCCGGGCGGCAATTCGATCGCCCCGAGATCCTCGGGACTGACGAGGCGATCGGGTCGGGTCAGTTCGATCGCCAACACTTGATAGTCCAATCCCTCACGGGTGCGACCCCGACTGAGTTTGAACTGCACGCCCCGGTTTGTAGTCTGTGCCATCGCGATTTGTACTCCTGCATTTAATTTCATTCCCTGTTATTATAACGATGACATGGAAAAGGGGTCTTCTAAAAGTGACTCAAACCCTTACACTGCAACCGACTACAGAAGTTTTACAAGGACTCGCCACCGGACAGTTAGGCACTCGCTTGCTGCGGGCCGTGCGACTGTGGGTGTTGCTCGATCGCCTCTACGGACAACAACCGAACTGGTCCGAATCGCTCCCGAACAAATTCCACTATCGGGACGTGCGCGATCGCCTGTTCGCCCTCACCCACGGCAAAAGCGACGCCAGCACTGCCCAAGAACTGACGGCGCAATGCAGCGATCGCCGTTGTATCTGCCACCGCACCACCCGCGAATTAATCTTTGCTCCCCAATGGAACCTCTCCGAATCGGTCTGGGAAAGCGAAACCCAATATCAAAGCGGACTCAGCGCCCAAGAACTCGACGAACTGCTCGAAAATCGCCCTTTTGCCACCGTACATCGCTCGATTCGCGACGATTTAAAGCAACTGGCTCATTTAGGCTGGCTCAAACACGTCCATCGCGGCAAATTTGAATGTGTCTCCCCGGAACAGTGGCCCCAACTCGCCCCCGTCGTCAACAGCGAGGAAGAACAAACCCTGTTAAACCCGAGCCAAATTCGCCAATTGCTCCCGATTCTCGAATCGGTGTCCTTCGTGCAGCCCAACCTCGAAATTATTATCGAAAAATTGTGGGAAAACCTGGCATCCAACGCGCCTCCCACCTTAGCGATGCCCGACGAAGATCGCATTTTTATCCACCTCGACTATATCCTTTCCGCAGCAACCCAAGACCGGGTAGATACGTACCAAGAACAACTCGAACGACTGTGGCAAACGCCATCGTCCGGGGTAGTCCGTTTCGACTACAATCTGGCCGACGGGGACACGGTGGCGATCGTCACCTATCCCGTCTGCCTGCACTACGTGCGTCGGGCAAAATATCTGAGCGCTTACGGACTCGATCCCGACGGCGTTCTCAACTGGCATAACTACCGCCTCGATCGCATCGCCAGCGATCGCCTCACGATTCTCCCCTGGGGCGACCCGCAAATCCCGCGCAAGTTAAAACTACTGCGCCGCACCGGAGAACTGCCCAACGCCGCCACCATTCGCCGGGAGTTAAGCGTCGCTTGGGGGTTCAATTTTTACTTACCGCGCCAGTTATTACTGATGAGATTTCCCCGCGCTTTTGCCCGTCGTTATGTAGACGATACCTTGCGCCATCAGACTTTCGAGGCGATCGCCCATTCCCAACTACCCGAGTTAATCCGTCGGGAACTCAAAGACCCCGGGGAACGAGAACGGACGTTACAACTGATCGATCGCCGCTCCCCCAAAGACGCCTACTATCGCGCCTGGATTCGCGAGGGCGATATCAACGTGTTGATGCGCTTGCGCGATTGGCGACCGAATGGCGAAGTGATTTTACCGCTTTCCCTGCGAGAACAAATGGCGCGCGAAGCCCGACAAGAGTTAACCTATTATCAACAAGATTAATCGATCGCCATCCTTACCATTGTATCCACCCTCTCTAACCCACCGCCCGACGCCGAACTCCAACCTCGATCGCGTTCATGACTTCTAGTTCTTCTCCTCGCAAACGACGCCGACCGACTCGAAAATTAGCGCTCCACTGGCCCGACGAAACGGAATTAGTGGGAGTGCAGTTCAACCTCAAACCCGTCAGTTCCGACGCCCTGTTTCCGCAATACGCGATCGCCCTGCACGCTTGGTTTCTGGCGCAAGTGAGATCGTTTAACCCGACCCTCTCCGCCCGACTGCACGACGATCCCTCGGAAAAAGCCTTTACCGTTTCCGCCTTAGACGGTCCGTTTCAAGCGGGAGAACGACAGTTACACCTGATTCCCGAACAGACCTATCGCTGGTATGTTACCGGGCTGTCTCACTCCGTGACTCGCTTCCTGCACGTTTGGCTCGATCGCCTCCCCGGGCGCGTCGAAATTAACAAAGCCCCGCTTAAAATCGACAGTACCGAACTATTTCTCGCCCCCACCACCTATCGAGAACTGCTCGAATCGGTCAGTTTGCCCGGACGGGGCGTTAAATTGACCTTCCTTTCACCCACCAGTTTTCGCCGCAAGGGATATCACTTCCCCCTCCCCGTTCCTTATAACTTGTTTCATTCTTACCTGCGTCGTTGGAACGATTTTTCCGGCATTCCGGTGGAATCCGACCCCTTTTTAAACTGGGTCGATTCCGAAGTGCTGATTCGCCGTCACCGGATCGAATCGGTGAAAGTGCCGGGGGGTAAGCGAGGCAGCGTTACCGGATTTACCGGGGCGATCGATTTGGGGTTGGCGAAACGCAACGAGCCCGAAGAGTTCGCCCGCTTATTTTATACTTTAAGTGCGCTGGCGCCTTACTGTGGCACGGGACATAAAACGACCTTCGGTTTGGGGCAGACGCGATCGGGATGGTTGTTAGAAGAAGAGGAACAACCGATAACGACCCCGGTCGAAGAACGACTCGCCCAACGAATCGCCAATTTGACCGACGTGTTTATGGCCCAACGCCAGCGCTTGGGGAAGGTTCGCGTGGAGCAGATCGAGAAGACGGCGCGCACTCGGGCGACGATTTTAGCGCGCCGAGAAACGGGGGAATCGTTACAGGCGATCGCGCGAGATTTAGAGTTACCTTACGAAACGGTGAAAACTTACGCGAAGTTGGCGCGGCGAGCTTTGCGCGAAAGTGAGGGGGAGGAGGAAGAAGGCGGCGATGAGTGATGGCGAGGGGCGATTCTCCTGGGGAGACGCCGAGGGATCTCCCAAATGATTTAGGATTGCTATAGAGTTGTCGTCGATTAAAATGTCGATTGAAATTTATGCTGTTAGCCGAACTTCCTGTTTCTAACGGATTCATTTTCCAGGTTGCGTTTACGTTAGTCGTCGCTGGAGTTTTTATCTGGCAAGCGATCCGCGCTTGGCAAGAAGTCAAACGCTAGGAAGCACCCGGATGTCGAGGCGATCGCGTCGCCAAAAAAGCATTCGGTTAAACTGAGGGGTGAGTCGCAAATCGGATTTAGGGTTTCGATGGAGGGAGAGGCGATCGCCACGAGGGACCTACAGCCTGGGGACTTGCCCCTTTTGCCTTGAGCCTCCCCACTTCCCACCCGCTCTCTAAGGTCGGTGACTGCGGCGAATTTCGGTAATCTGATCCGCGAGGTCTAAAAGACTTTGAGGCATTTCCGGCCCGGTTAAAATCACATCCACATGACCCGGGCGTTTTTGCAAACAATCGCAAACCTCTTGTTCGGGGATCAAACCAAAATTGATCGCCAAACTTAACTCGTCCAAGACCACGAGGGAATATTCCCCGGCGAGTAAAATTTTCTGGGTGTAGTCCCACAACTGGCGCAAGGATCGAGCTTCGATCTCGTCTAACTCCGGGGTATCGATGCAGCGAGGCAGATCGCAGCGAATCCATTCTAAATTTTGACCGAGTTTGACGGGATGCTCCTGACCTTGACCGATCCCGCCTTTGAGGAACTGAACCACTAAAACTTTCGTTCCCTGTCCGGCAATTTGCAGCGCTTGAGCCATCACGTTGGTGAAAAAGCTGCGGTGGCTGCCTGTAAAGACTTGGATCAGTCCTTCCACGGTGTAGGGAAAACGGCAAGGCTTATCGAGAACCGAGGTTTCAAGCTGTGCAACCATAAGGCGACGTCGTAAATCAGTATTTGGATCTTGATGGTAGATCTACTTAAAGCAAAAGTGGCAGATCTGGCAACATAAGCAAACAATATGTAGTGTACTGTATTGGAAATGTTGTGGAAGATAACACTAGATGTACAAATTTATGCTATGGCGATCGCCCGGGCCTGCCGTCGCTTCTCAGATTGCAGATTCGATTTGGCCGCATCCGGAACCTAGAGTAGAATGAGCTAGTCTGGGGCGATCGCCTGAAATCAAACCACTATCGAGACCACATATTGAAAGAATTGCGAACATCGTCTTTGGGTGCGATCGCGTGTCAGCACCCCACACGCTCAGTGATGCGGCTTCACGCCTCACCTTCAGTAGGGGCGTTTCGCGAAACGCCCCTACCCAGCCTAAGTCTTAACTGACTCCATTTTTAAGGTCATGACACCTACGAATACTTTCCAGTTTGTAGCTCGGTCGCTAACGATTCAACAACTTTACGAGGGGTAAGGTCGTCTCGTTAGCCGAACAAGCCTCAAAAACATGGCCGAGGAAAACATTACCCGTTTTACGGAGACCTTCAATGTCCAACCTTGTATTGGTTATTGATACGAACAAGCGACCCTTAGATCCAGTACACCCGGGAACCGCGCGTCACCTCCTCAATACAGGAAAAGCTGCGGTGTTTCGCCGCTATCCATTCACCATCATCCTCAAACAAGCGCATCCTGATGCTCCCGTACAAGACCTAGAACTCAAACTAGATCCGGGTTCCAAAACTACAGGCATTGCAATTAACCAAGGCAACCCAATCATTTGTGGAGCCGAATTGCCACATCGCGGACAACCAATCAAGGAATCGCTGCTGTCCCGTCGTCAATCGCGACGAAGCAGGAGAAATGGCCAAACTCGCGATCGCCAAGCACGATTTCTCAATCGGACTCGTCCTCAAAGCTGGCTGACCCCGTCATTACAGCATCGAGTAGACACCGTTCTGACCTGGGTCAACCGACTGGGTAAGCTTGCCCCTATTAATAGCATTGCTCGGGAATTAGTCAGGTTTGACCTGCAACGGCTCCAAAATCCTCAAATCTCAGCAGTCGAGTCCCAGCAAGGGGAATTGCACGGCTACGAAGTTCGAGAATATTCGCCCTACCTGGGGCGGGTTTGGTGCCGTGCGTCAGGCAATTTTGATATTGTGACCCAATCGGGAAGAGTGGCAGGGATTAATCACAAACACTGTCAACCTATTCACAAAAAGGATGGCTATGCTTATGGGTTCTGAAGACTGTGGGCGGTCAAAGCCGCTTGAGTGGGTGAGATTGGTCATTCTCGGCGGGCCAGGAGCAGGTAAAGGAACCCAAGCTCAGTTGTTATGCCGTCACTTGGACATTCCGTGGATTGCGACGGGAGAAATTTTCCGTTCGGCGATCGCCGAGCAAAGCGAGTTGGGGCGCCAAGCTCAGCCCTATCTCGAAAAAGGCGAACTCGTCCCCGATCCGACGACGATCGAGCTGATCCGGCAGCGCCTTTTAAAGCCGGACGCGCTCAAGGGTTGGTTACTCGACGGCTACCCGCGCACCGCCTTCCAAGCGGAAGAACTCGATTTTTTACTCGACCAATCCGGACAGCGTGTCGATTGGGCGATTTGGTTGAAATTGTCGGAATCGGTGTTGATGCAGCGCTGTCTCAATCGCGAAGCGAGTCGCAGCGACGACGCGCCGGAAATTGTCCGCCGTCGGATCGAACTGTTCGAGGAACGCACGATCCCGATTTTGGAATATTACGACTATCGCGATCGCCTCGTCACCGTTGACGGCGATCGCTCTCCACAAGAGGTTCACCAAGAAATTTTAGGCCGGATTGCCCCTCAATCTTGAGGAGCGCGCGATCGCGCCATCGGTTCCCCACTCCTCCCACTCGTCAACCTTCACAGCTCGATCTCAATTATGAATTGGCAGCGTCCCGACGGTCGAAAATCCGATCGCCTGCGTCCGATTACCTTTGAAAAAGATTTCACCCGCTTCGCCACCAGTTCCGTGCTGACGCGCTGCGGCGATACCCAAGTGTTATGTACGGTCAGCATCCAAGACGGCGTCCCCAAATTTTTAGAAGGGAAGGGACAAGGGTGGTTGACCGCCGAATATCGAATGCTTCCCGGCGCCACCCCCCAACGCCAAACCCGCGAACTGATGAAACTGTCCGGACGCACTCAAGAAATTCAGCGTTTGATCGGGCGAAGTTTGCGCGCCGCTCTCGATTTGGAAGCCCTCGGCGAACGCACGGCGATCGTCGATGCCGACGTTTTGCAAGCGGACGCCGGAACCCGCACCACGGCGATTACAGGCGGTTTTGTCGCCCTGGCGATGGCGATGGATAAATTAGTCGCCGCCGGAGCGTTGGCGCGATCGCCGATCCGCCATCAAATCGCCGCGATCTCCGTCGGTTTATTACACGGCGAACCTTATCTCGATTTGAACTACACCGAAGATGTCGCCGCCGAGATCGACTGCAACATCGTCATGAACGATCGCCTGGAGATCGTCGAATTGCAAGGAACCGCCGAAGAAGGCAGTTTTAGCCGCGCCCAGCTCGATCGCATTTTGGATGTCGCCGAAAAGGGAATGCAAGAATTATTTGTGGCCCAACGGGCGGCTTTAGAAGGTTAGATCGCCGACCCATCCCTTGTTTATTTTTTCCGATCGTTACCAGGAGGGACGAATTTTCGCCCCTCCCCTCTTTGGCCCGCGATTGCATAAAAATCATCGGTTTTCAACTTCAAAACATTAAAAAACATTAAAAATAAACAATAATTTTAAATTAAGTTTTAATAAAAACAATTGAAAATTTACTTCACTTCAATTCACAATTACCCTGAACTCAAAGACCGCAAGGCAGGGCGCGATCGCCCGTTCTACACCTGGTTTAGGTATTTTTTCGTGAGTATTTTAACTGATTCCCTCGCCAAAAAGTGCCGCCAGAAACCGCGATCGCCCGCACAGTTTCCCTTCGCCATCGAAAGCCTAAACCGTAGAATTAGCCCACCCAAAAATTAAGATTATTTGCACAAAACAATTAAAAAGTTGTTTTAGTTTTACCCTAGAAATCGCGATTCGGATAACACCTCCGACGCCAAACCCAACTCACCCCCAGGCCGAGTTCGATCCACCTCAGAAATCCACCCAAAAAATCCACACAAGGGAGAATACCGTATGAAATTGGCTTACTGGATGTATGCAGGTCCCGCGCATATTGGCACCCTTCGCATTGCCAGTTCCTTCAAAAACGTTCACGCGATCATGCACGCCCCCCTCGGCGACGACTACTTCAACGTCATGCGATCGATGTTAGAACGGGAACGGGACTTTACCCCAGTAACGGCTAGTATCGTCGATCGCAACGTCCTCGCGCGCGGTTCTCAAGAAAAAGTCGTCGATAACATCGTCCGTAAAGATAAAGAAGAACGACCGGATCTGATCGTTCTCACCCCGACTTGCACCTCCAGCATCCTGCAAGAAGACCTCGCCAACTTCGTCGAACGCGCCCAACTCGAAGCTACAGGCGACGTCATGCTTGCCGACGTCAACCATTATCGCGTCAACGAACTGCAAGCCGCCGATCGCACCCTCGGTCAAATCGTCCGCTACTACCTCGAAAAAGCCAAGAAAAAAGGCGAACTTCCCGAAGGTAAAAGCGAAAAACCCTCGGTCAACATCATCGGGATGACCACCCTCGGTTTCCACAACAACCACGACACCACCGAACTCAAGCGCCTGATGGCCGATCTCGGCATCGAAATTAACGAAATTATTCCCGAAGGGGCCTGCGTTCACAACCTCAAAAACCTCACCCGCGCCTGGTTTAACCTCGTTCCCTATCGCGAAATTGGTCTCATCGCGGCGCGCTATCTCGAAGAAGAATTTTCGATGCCCTACATCGACATCACCCCGATGGGAATCGTCGAAACCGCGCGCTGCCTCCGCAAAATCCAGCAAGTCATCAATCAGCAAGGCGGTAACGTCGATTACGAAGAGTACATCGACAATCAAACCCGGTTTGTCTCTCAAGCCGCCTGGTTCTCTCGGTCGATTGACTGTCAGAACCTCACGGGTAAAAAAGCCGTCGTCTTCGGTGACAGTACCCACGCCGTCGCGATTACCAAAATTCTCGCCCGCGAAATGGGGATTAACGTCGTCTTAGCGGGAACCTACTGCAAATACGATGCCGACTGGTTCCGCGAACAAGTAAGCGAATATTGCGACGAAATTCTGATTAGCGACGATAATGGAGCGATTGGAGATGCGATCGCCCGTCTCGAACCCTCGGCAATCTTCGGAACCCAAATGGAACGCCATGTCGGGAAGCGCTTGAATATTCCCTGCGGCGTGATTGCGGCCCCGATTCACATTCAAAACTTCCCCGTCGGTTACAAACCGTTTGTCGGTTATGAAGGTGCGAATCAAATTGTCGATTTGATTTACAACTCCTTCACCTTGGGAATGGAAGATCACTTACTCGAAATTTTCGGCGGTCACGATACCAAAGAAGCGATTCACAAGGGGATTTCTGCCGATTCCGATCTGAACTGGACCAAAGATGCTCAAGCGGAATTAAATAAAGTTCCCGGTTTTGTGCGCGGTAAAGTCAAGCGCAATACGGAGAAATTCGCCCGCGAACGAGGCATGGATGAGATTACCCTCGAAGTGATGTATGCCGCCAAAGAAGCGGTCGGCGCCTGATTGGTTCTGAAGATTTGGTTGATTTTTCTACAAGTTGATTTCTCGTGGCATCGGCGATCGATGCCATTTTTTTGTCCTGTTTTTGAAGAAGGTATTATACTATTTTTCTAAACAGTAGATGCAGATGGATCGCCTGTAAGGACACGGCAGTGCCGTGTCCTTACCCTCGATCTCTCTCATTATTTTTGAAAATATTCGGTATTAGAGACTTGTTATCAAGAAAATATAAAAAAAATCTAGTAGGGATTTGGTTGCCAAACCCCTACTTCGGCACCATCGAAAGATTGAGAGGATATTTCCCATTTAGTTTACCGATGACTCAGTTTTTCCCAAACGGGCGATCGCCCGAATATAGTCTTCCGGTAAACTGCAAGCTTGAGCGCCGCGAACAACGTAATTGAGATAGTCAGAACTGGGGGTTTTTCCTTCTAAAATAAACTCGGGATTGGCTCGATACACGTAAGCAGAAATTTCCCGGCGATCGTCGAGAAATAACTGAGTGGAGAGGCGATCGTAATGAATGGGAAATCCTTCACAGCGATCGATCGCCGCTAAATCTTCCCGATTAAGTTCGATAACAATTCCCCAAACACTTCGATGTTGATGGGGAAAAATATTGGCGGCAACTCCATATTTGAAAGACCGCTTATTAAACCGTAGTTCTCGCTGGGGTAATCGCGCGCGTTTAAAGGTTCCATCCCAAGAAGGCGCGCGCAATTTCAACCGTTGCGGATCCAGATTTGAACCGTAAGCAAATACTCGATTCATGGCGATTTTTTTTGGATGAATCAACAAGCAAAAATGTCAGATTTGAATTCAGGAAAAATATTTGTATCTGAGTAACTCTTTTGAAGATAAGTAGTGCGAGAAAAAAGAGGTATGTATGTAAAGTATTATGAAGAAGATCGTAGATTGACATATTCTACTTGATGTCCATTACGCTCTCCTCGGGCTTCGAGTCCCATGGTTACGCAATATGCTAATTCTGATTCCGATTCAAATATCTGACCCGATAGTTCCTCTCGTTTGAGATGCTCCCATTCTAACTCGATTGGATTCATTTCTGAGCAGTAAGGAGGTAAAAAGAATAAGTAAAGCCCTAGTTGCTCCTATTCAGGTTGTTTCTCTTTCACCACCTTACTGGTATGAATTGAGCCATTATCCAAGACGATAACGCGGATCCGACCTGTTTGTTGATAAATCTCTGCTGCTTTTTGAGCTTGTTGATTCATCAACTCTATAAAGTCCTTACTTGAATAACTCCCTAGCACCACACTACAAACAAAACTGACTAACGGTTACCATAAGCCCATGATATTTAAACGTTTCCCCCGCTTTTTCGTTTGTTCTTGTCGTTTTTGTTATCCTCTAAAGTAGTAGCTGTAGCTTGAGGGACTCTACATATAGCATCCTGATTCATCCCCATACAGTAGGTCGATTTCCCCGGCTGCTGCTAATTCCAGTATTTCTAGATCGTTCTGCTTCCTTTGCCTTTGTACAGGGTCTTATTTTTGTTGATGACTTATTCTTGTCCGTTTCCAGATCGCCCCGCTTTTTTGAGTAACTGACAATTTTACTTGTCGTTTTCTGCTTAATTGTTCTGCTAGTTGAGCACTGTTATAGCTTCTCTCTTCTTCTCTGAGCTTCTCCTCTAGATACTCTATGTCCTCTTCTTGCCACTTTCTTCGCCTTCCTCTTCATGGTGCTTCCCATAACCCCCCTAATCCCTTCTTTTCCCAGTTTGATAGCGTCTTTCTTACGGTTTCGCTATACAATATAAGTAACTTGCTATTTTTTCTACATACGAACCCTTGCTACTCAAACGCATTTGGCTCGGTGTTTTACTCGTTGACTGACTGTTGTTACACTTCGCAGTTCCTATAACGTTCTCTCTTCTTCTTTGTTCAAAAACACTCTCATTCTTGCTCCCATCTCTTGTCTCCTTTTGTATTGACTTTTCTTAAAAAATATCCTTTTTTTGATCCTATCCTACTTGCCAGAAAACAAAAACCTACTTAAATTGCCACACCGCTAAACTGGCTGAATTTAATGGATTAATTCCAAAAATATCTTCTGAGTAATGGATGATTTCAATATCATTCCTATTTTTTAGTAAAGAAAATAAATTTCTGTTATAATCATTAAGCTCTATATAACGATTTCTTAAACATCCGACTAAAGTGTGTCTACTTGGCAAAAAACTAGGTTCTATATTTATTACTGTGACAATATTGTTTTTTACACTAGATAAGCCTTCAATAAAGCATTCTGCATTAGGAATCTGTTCTACACTATGAACTGTTAAAATTGTACTGCTTGGTTTAATTATTTGATAATCATTGGAGTCATAATAATTAAATGGAATAACGTTCAAGTTAAGTTTTTTGCCAAGTTCTACAGCATTCTTTGAATATTCTCCACCATATACCAAAGAAACTGTGTTTTTTAAGTATGATAAATTATAACCATAGCCGCAGCCCAGTTCGCATAAAGTATCCGAGCTATACTTTTTTACAGTATGAGTAATTAATGAATAAAAAATGGAACGAGCCATAAATAACTTAGTTTTAAAAAGATTTTCTTCAAAAGAAATGAAAAAATCATCGCCATCATCAAATCCGCCGCGTTTAAATTCTTCTTGTTTATATGCTTCTATACAATCGCCGTTATAGTCTGCCAATTGACCATATTTTACTCGATTGTACTCGGCTTCAATCTGTCCTATGTTTCGGGTTCTAGAAAAGTCTTCTAATCCTATCAATCTTTTAGTCCAAGGATTATTTTCTGATAAATATTCATTCCAGTTGGTAGGTTTCATTCAAGCGATCTCCTTTATATTTATTAAGTTCTTGCTACTTTAAGCAGGGTAAGAGCATCTCAATCAGGCTTGACAAAAGGCTTTGAGAACAGTGGTCATGTAGTCGTTATTCATCGCGGCTCGTTTCTGTTTTTGTCGCAAACTGCGCCGAAGAGTGGTTTCTTGACGAAGAACATTCAAAGTCCAGCGCCGGAGTAAAGATAAATTGTGAGGAGTATGACCGGAACGAATCCGACAGTAATCTTCATTAAAAGTTACATCTAAAGCCCAATGAACTTGGTTCTCAATTCCCCAGTTCTGTCGAATAATCTTGCCTAGAAGGGAAGCATTAGCTGGAGGAGAAGACAGATAAAACTGAACTTCCCGAGTTGTTTTATTCGAGAAATGACGAATTCGTTCGACCACGACAATTGTTTGAAGTCCGCACCATTGTTCTTGATGATGAAGATGGGTAAATTGGGAAATGGGAATCGCCCAAACTCGTCGTTTCTCAACCCGATGATGTCCTTTTTCAAGGCGTTGTTCGTAGCTCACTTCACTGGGGTTGCTCGGAGATTTTCTTAAGGATTCAAACTCTTCTTCAATTTGGGTGTAAAGGGTGGAATGATTCTTTTTTAAGGCGAGGACATAATCAGCTTTTTGGGCTTGAATTTGTTGAACAATTTTAACTTGAGTCCCTAGAGCATCAATCGTGACGACAGCTCCTTGAAGATCTAATAACTTTAACAAAGTGGGAATTGCCGGAATTTCGTTGGACTTATCCTGCACCTTGACTTTTCCTAAAATTAGTTGTTGTTTCCCCGGCCAAACGGTCAGTAAACTTAACGCTTTAATCCCCTTTTCTCGGTCATAAGAGCCTCGCAGACATTTCCCATCTATCGAGACTACTTCTCCCACTAAAGACCTCATAATACTTTGAAGCCATCGGGCTAATATTCGCTCTAACTCCAGGGGGTTTATCCGTTCAAAAACTCGCCGAAACGTATCATCAGAAGGAATGCCATTGGGTAAGGCTAAGAATTCTTTTAACCAAACATATTTGCTAAGCCCGTAATTTTCCATGTCTTCCCATCCTTCCGCACCCGCAATAACGGCTAAAATCCCGATCGCTAAAATATTTTTCAATAAATGTTTTTGAGGTTGGTGTGAGCGAGGGTCTTTAATTTCTTCCACATAACTCAATAAATTGTCTTGTACTTCAGAGATAGAGGGGATGGATTGAAATTGACTCCCGGTCTTTTTGTTTTTCGCTTCAACCATGGGGGAAAAACCTTTAGCATATAATCTTGAATTCAAAACACTCTCAATTTCGATGCATCTCGATCTTAACCAAATTTATTTAATCCAGTCTTATGGACATTTTGTTGCTTTTGTCAAGTGAATTGGCTACAAAATTAGATGAGCTTACCCTGGTTGTTGCACTTCGCAGTTCCCATAACGTTCTCTCTTCTTCTTTGTTCAAAAACACTCTCATTCTTGCTCCCATCTCTTGTCTCCTTTTTTTCTTGACTTTTCTTAATATAAATTCTTGTTTTTATCCTGTCCTACTTAGCACTTTTAAAGATAATCGTTTTTTGCCAGACGAAAGTTTAACGATAAAATCTTGAGCAAGATCTCCAAAGGTCATCGAAATCCTCCCTCAAATCCGGCTATCGATAGCCGGATTTGAGTCTTATTCGTGCGGCGTCCCGTCGGGAAGGGTGGCGCCTTGCAAGTTTGCCCCGGTGAGATCGGCGTCTCGGATGTCGGCTTCGTGCAAGTTGGCGCGCACTAGGGAGGTGCTGTACCACTGGCTTTCGCGTAAGTCGGCTTTGTGCAAGTTGGCACCATTGAGACAGGCATTGCGCAAGTCAGTTTCGCACAATGAGGCTTCGCTGAGATCCGCATCCCATAAGGTGGCTTCGCGCAGGTCGGCTTCGTGGAGGTCGGCGCCTTTGAGGATAGCACCGGATAAGTCGGTGCGGAATAAGTCGGCTTCGCGCAAGGAGGCGCCGCTCAAGTCGGCGTTGCGTAAGTCGGATCCGGTTAAGGAAATGCCGTTCATTAAGGCGCCGCTTAAGTTGGCGCTTTGCAAGTTGACGCCGCGCAGGTCTGCCCCGGTGAGGGAGGCGCGGGTCAAGCAGGCATTTTTTAAGGAGGCTTTGTAAAGGCTGAGGTCGGCTAAGTTCGCTCCGGTGAGATCGATTCCGTTAAAATCCCGATCGCCTCGGGCGTAGCGATCGCGCAATTCGTTGACATCCATAAGTACGATTCCAGGCTGCAAAGGATCGCCGCTATTCTAAGACCGATCTCGGCGACACCCAAGTTCATGCGATCGCATGTTGATTTAGCTGGAGGTGAAAAGCGGGCAAACTGCCCGCCTCGGGATTACTTCGATGGCGCGATCGCCTCGTCAACCCACTGTTTGACCGTCCGGGCTACATCTTCGATCGCCAGTTCCTGAGAAGCTTTAGAGCAGCGATCGACCACTTCCACCTTCCCATTTTTCAGCGATCGCCCGGTGACGATCCGGTAGGGAATCCCGACGAGATCGGCATCTTTAAACTTGACTCCGGCCCGTTCCGGGCGATCGTCTAACAACGTTTCCACGCCCAATTCGTTCAATTCCCGGTAGAGGCGATCGGCCACTTGGACTTGTTGCTCGTCGGAAACATTGGGCATTACGATCAGCGCGTGATACGGCGCGATCGCCACGGGCCAAACGATCCCATCTTTATCGTAAGACTGCTCGACCGCAGACTGAGCCAACCGGGACACGCCGATCCCGTAACACCCCATCACTAACGGCAGATTTTCCCCGTCTTCATTCGTATAGGTCGCGCCCAAGGCTTGGGAATACTTCGTCCCCAACTGGAAGATGTGGCCGACCTCGATCCCCCTCGCACTTTGTAAGATCTGGCCGGGGTCGTGGACCGCGCGATCGCCCGCCGTCGCTTTCTGCACGTCTACTTGCAACTCCGGTAAGGCAAACTCCACCCCCCAATTGGCACCGACCACGTGACAGCCACTCTCATTCGCCCCGGTGACGAAGTTCTTCAGATCCACAGCCGTGCGATCGACCAGACGCAGGAATTTCGGATGCACCTCTTTGCTGGCGGCGATGTAGCTGTCGTCTAAATCCGGGGCGATATAGCCCAAAGGTAACGGTTTCGCCATCAACTTCTGTTGGGCCTCCGGGGAAGGCACTTCCAGGGCTAACACTGCTTTGGCGCCGAAGCGATCGCCCAACTTCGTCAGTTCGTTGGTCAGTTTAACCTCGTTGACATCGCGATCGCCGCGAATGTTCACCAACACCAACGCCACCGTAGCGTTATCGTAAACCACCTGATAGAGGACATTTTTGACCACCTGAGTCGGCGAACAGTTCAGAAACTCGCACAGAGTGGCGATCGTTTCCGTTCCCGGGGTTTCCCGCTTTTCGTAGCGGGCGAACGGCGAAGGTTCCGCATCGGCGCACCGGGAAACTGCCTTTTCCACATTGGCGGCATATTTCCCATCTTCGGTGAACAAGACCTCGTCTTCCCCCGCATCGGCGAGCACCATAAACTCCTGAGACCCGGAACCGCCGATCGCCCCGGAATCCGCCTCGACCGCTCTAAATTCCAAGCCGCAGCGCCGTAAAATATTACGGTAGGCGCGGTCCATATCGGCGTAAGTTTGCTTCAAACTCTCCTCGTCGGCGTGAAACGAGTAGCCATCTTTCATGATGAATTCGCGACCGCGCATCAACCCGAAGCGGGGGCGGATTTCGTCGCGAAACTTCGTTTGCAGTTGGTACAGGTGTAAGGGTAACTGACGGTAGGATCGGATCGAATCGCGGGCGATCGCCGTAATCACTTCCTCGTGGGTCGGTCCGAGGCCCATTTCCCGGTCTTGGCGATCGATCAGGGAAAACATGATCCCTTCCGCCTTCGTGTAAGTTTCCCAGCGTCCCGACTCTTTCCACAACTCCGACGGTTGCAACTGCGGTAACAAGCATTCTTGCGCCCCCGTGGCGTCCATTTCCTCGCGAACGATGCGCGAGACCTTTTGTAAAACCCGCCACATCAAGGGCAAATAAGCATATACCCCACTCGCGATCCGACGGATGTAACCCGCACGCAGCAAGAGTTTGTGACTGGGGATTTCCGCTTCGGCGGGGTCTTCCCGTTGGGTCACCCAGAACATTTGTGACAGTCGCATCGCGTTTTCCTCGAATCTAGAGATTAGGGTATTGATTATCTCAGATTTCGTTTGGCGCATTGACGGGGCGATCGCCGTTGGCGCGCCTCAGTGCAATTGAGTGCAATCGCCAATGAATTCAAGAGGTAGATCGAACTGTTTATAAAAACCGCAACTCTCTCGACCTTTCCATTGTGTTCTGTATGAGTTTTTACATCGACCGACAGTCTCTAAGCCTCCGTCGGTAAATGCAAGGGCAGACGGACGACGAACACCGAACCTTGGCCGAATTCGCTATCACAAGTGATATGACCGCCCATCATCTGACAGTAGCGCTGGCTGATCGCCAATCCCAAACCCGTCCCGCCGAATTTGCGGGTGGTGGAGGCGTCGGCTTGGGCGAAGGCTTGAAAGATGCTGTCGAGTTGTTCCGGACTCATGCCGATCCCGTTATCTTTAACGCTAAAAATCACAAATCCCTCGCGGTCTTCGCCGTCGGGGGCGATCGCCTCTTTCTCGACCGAGAGGGTGATGGTCCCATTTTCGGTAAATTTGGCGGCGTTGCTGAGTAAATTGAGCAAAATTTGGCGGACTTTGGTAATGTCGGCGGTCATCGTAGGGATGACGTCGGGGTCGTATTCGAGTTTGAGGGTATTGTTCTTTTTCTCGACGGCGGGATGAACAGTGCTGAACACTTCGTCGATCAGAACTTCGAGGTCGAATTCTTCCACGTAAAGGGTCATGCGACCCGCTTCGATCTTGGAAATATCGAGAATATCGTTAATTAAGGCGAGCAGATGTTTTCCGGCGGTTTTAATCTTGTCGAGATCGCCGATGAGGTCGTCGTAACCGAGGTCTTCCATTTCTTCGCAGAGGAATTCGCTGTAGCCGATAATCGCGTTGAGAGGGGTGCGCAGTTCGTGACTCATGTTCGCGAGAAACGCACTTTTAGCCCGGTTGGCGGTTTCGGCGGCGGCGAGAGCTTGTTTGAGTTTTTCCTCGGCGTGGACGCGGTGGGAGATGTCGGTACTGGTAAAGCTGAGTCCGACGATTTGACCGGAGGCGTCTTTGATGGCGTCGGCGCGCAGTAAGGTGGGGATGGTGCGATCGCCTCTCGATTTTCCGATCGCTTCCCCACTCCACGATCGCCCCTGGGTGACGGTCTCGAACACGTCTCGGGCGAGTTGGGGGTCTTCATAGAGCAAGTCGTGACCGCCTGCGTCGTTGAGTTGTTCCGGGGTCTCGTACTCGAACAGTTGGCAAAAGGCGGCATTTTGATACAAATAGCGACCGTCACCGTCGGCGATCGCGATCGCGTCGCTGGAACTTTCCACGGCTTTGCGGGTGAGAATCAGTTCCGCTTCCGCTTGTTTGCGGGCGGTGATATCTTCCGCCATCCCGATCGCGAATTGGGGATTCCCGCGCCCGTCGCGTACCAGGGACACGCTCAAGCGCACCCAAATGCGCCGATCTTCGCGACATAGAAAGCGTTTCTCGATCTGATAGTAATCCCTGCGCCCACTGACGATCTCTTTTCTCAGGGCGCTTTCGATCGCGAGATCGTCGGGATCGGTCAGTGCTTCGTTGGTTTTCTCGCGCAACTGCTCGGCACTGTAGCCTAACATTTCTTGCAGGGCCGGGTTGCTGTCGAGAATGCGACCGTCGAGGGCGATCGCCGCAATCCCGATCGCCGCATCTTCAAAAATCGCCCGAAAGCGCTGCTCGCTGGCGCGTAGGGCTTCTTCCGCATGGGCGCGCTCGACAATTTCGACGCGCAACTGTTCGAGACTGCTGCGTAATTCTGCCGTGCGCGCGTTGACCCGCCGTTCCAGGTCGGCGTTGGCTTGGTTGAGCGCCTGTTCCGCGAGTTTGCGTTCGCTGATATCGCGCGAGTTGACCACCAACCCGCCGATCGCACTTTCGTCGAGCAAGTTACAGCCGACGGACTCCATATACAACCACGACCCGTTCGCGTGCTGTTGGCGGTATTCGATTTGCAAGGTCGTGCGGGAATCGGCGCAGAGTTTTTGATAGGCGTGGCGCACGCGATCGCGGTCTTCCGGATGGACGAAAGCGAGGAAATCTCGACCGACCAATTGCGCGACTTTAAAGCCTAAAATACCTTCGACGGAAGGACTGGCGTAGCGGATCGTCCCGTCGGCTTCGAGAATGGCGATCGCGTCGGAACTGTTTTGAATCAGCGATCGCCATTTTGCCTCACTTTGGGTAACTGCCGCTTCCGCTTCTTTGCGATCGGTAATGTCCATCACCAAGCCATCCCACAGAATATCGCCGTTGTCGTGTTTCTCCGGGCGCGAGGCAAATTGCAACCACTTGCATTTTCCCGAAGGCGTGATAAACCGCCCTTCCCACATCCACGGCTGCAAGGTTCGCGCCGATTCCGCCACGGAGTCTTCGTAACTGGGACGGTCTTCGCGATCGATCAGCTCGACGATCGCCTCGGGATGGTTGCGGATCGTTTTCGGCGATAGTTCCAACAAGTCCTGACAACCGAAGGAAATAAACGGATAGCAAATCGAGCCGTCGGTTCGCTTGAGAAATTGATAGATCGCGCCGGGAACGTTCGCCGCCAACTTCTGAAACCGACTCTCACTTTGTTGCAGCGCCGTCACGGCGGCGACCCGTTGGGTGACATCCTGAACTAAGGAAGCCACGCCGATAATCGTGCCGTTCGCATCGACCAAGGGGGTATTGTACCACTCGCACACGATCGTCTTTCCGGACTTAGTGAGATTTTCGTTCGTCGATCGCGTACCGCCTTTTTGTTCGATCAGCTCCTGCAATACGTTGGCGACGAGGGGTTTGGCCTGTTCGGGGACCAACAAATCGAGCGCCTGACGTCCCAACGCTTCCCGGCGGCTGTAGCCGAACATGACTTCCGCCGCCGGATTCCAGTCGGTGACTTCAAAATTCAGATTCCACTCGATCGCCGCCAACGGCGTCCGTTCGACATGAATGGCGAGTTTTTGTTGGGAAGCGCGCAGTGCGGCTTCCGCCTGTTTGCGTTCGGTGATATCCGTCGCCGTCCCCGTCGTCCCGATGACCCGACCCGTTTCGTCGTACACGGCGATCGCGTTGTAAATCAAATAAACCGGGGTTCCGTCGGCCCGTCGGTGTTTGGTTTCGTAGCGCAAACACGGTTCTCCGGCGGTGATTTTCTCAAAAACCTCTAAATCTTTCGGCTGTTGTTCCGGCGGGACTCGTTCTAGGAACGATCGCCCGATCATTTCACTCGGATCGCAACCGTAAATCTCCCGCGCCGCCTGATTGACGAAAGTCCAACGGTATTCTAAATCCACCGACCAGATCAGATCTTTGGACGTTTCGACCAAGGAACGATATTGCCCTTCACTTTGACGCAAAGCCGCTTCAATTTGTTTTTTTTCGGTAATGTCGCGCGCGACAATATAGGTCAGTCCGTCGGGATATTGGGAGCCTTTCCAGGAAAGCCAGCGATAGCTTTCGTCTTGGTGTTGAAAGCGGATTTCAAAGGAGAATTTCGACGGTCCGCGCTCGCTTAACGTCGCTTCGATGGTGGCGCGATCTTCCGGATGGATCGACTCGATCCAGGGACGACCCATTAACTGTTCGTTCGTCCAGCCGAGGATTTTCGTCCACGCCGGATTCAACCGCTTAAAATAGCCGTCCGTTCCCGCAATGGCGAATAAATCCGTGGATAAATTGAAAAAAATCGTCGAAACGAGACGCATCGGATCGGCATCCAATCGCGAGCGATTGAACCCTTCTGGATTTCTCGATGACTCCCCATGTCCGTACATAAACCCCATCCTGGTAGATCTGACTCTTTCACCTATTGGACGCCATCTCGAACCGAGTGAAACTCCCTTGCTCCTGTTGTTGCGCCCTGGTTGTCAATCCTTAAAATTCTTGAGCTGGCAAGGGTGCGGGCTACACCAAAGCGAGCGATCGTTTCCTCGGACGAAAAGAAACTTTTCCGGTGTCTCAATTGTACTTTTGTTTTTATACGGCGCACCCCATCTGTTGCCATCCTAAATCATCCCCCCATTAACTTGTCCATTGGCTCGCGGACAATTTACTTTTTGAGAGGTTTTGTGAAGCGCCCCTTCCTCGTGGGCGCGCTCGCCGATCGCCGCCGGAATCGCGATCGCTCGTTCGCCCAAATCCTCTCATAGCCATACTTACAGCGCGCGCTTCCTCTCGATCGGTACCGCCTCGCCCCCGTCCGTATCTGCCAGTCGAGGGAGCCGAACGGGCAGCAAAGTTTTAAGATTTTACCCCCTTCGTCAACGGCGATAGATGAGAATTTCCTTCCTCCCTTCCCCCCCGATCGTCCGGACACGATTTGCCGGATCTGGGTTCAAAATACTGATTAAAAATTCCGCGATCGAAATCATTTTAGCCGCCACGATCGCCCCGCCGCCAACTCGACAACAAAACGGGCGGTTGCCGTCGGTTTTGACTAAGTTTTTTTACATCCGTACTGTCCGCGAGTTTATTTTGTCAAAATTGTGAGTAGATCTTCGATCGAGACTCAACGTTTTAACATGAACGCGATCTATACCATTTGCTTTGTTGTCGGCGGAGTGTTCGTCGCTTTGGGGGCGATCGCGGGGTTAGATGGAGTCGAGTTCGGCATCGAATTCGATCCGGATTTAGAACTCAAAGAGGGAACCACTGCCGACGGATCGCAAGCCAGCGACGCCCGAAGCCATTGGCTTCAAACCCTCGTCAGTTTGCCCTTTTCTAGCCTCAAATTTTGGACGTTTGGCAGTTGTTTTTTCGGTTTGAGCGGACTGGTACTCTCCAGACTCAACCCCGGCTTACCGGGGACGGTCGTCTTCCTCGTGGCGATCGCCGTCGGTCTGCTGTGCGGTTCGGCGATCGCCTGGATCCTGCGCTACTTGCAGCGATCGCAAGCCGATAGCCTCGTGCGTCCCGAAGACCTCATGGGTCGGTCGGCGATCGTCGAAATACCGTTCGATCGCGACAGCAAAGGAAAAGTCAATCTCAAGATCAAAGGAACTTCACTCTCGTTAAGCGCTTATACCGACAGCGATCGCGCCTTTTCCCGAGGCGATCGCACCTTCATTATCGGCATGAAAAACAGCACGGTCTGGGTCGTGCCATCGGAAGAAGGAGAATAACCGATCGCCAGTCGAAAGTTTACGATTAACAATTCTCCCTAACAACAATGATTCAACAAATTGATAACGATCGATCCCAATGGATTGAAATCGCCCAAGTCGGACGAGAAAACGTCAGTTCTGGAGAAAAAAGCCAATTTCAACAAGACCTCGAAACGGCTTTACCGATCGCCGGAAGCATTTTTTTTGCCTTATTATTCATCTGGTTTCTCAACACCTTTCTGTCTATTTGCAAACCCAATGAAATTCTAATTTTATCCGGCTTCAAACGACGCACCAAACACGGCACCGTCGGCTATCGGGTTATTTTTGGCGGGCGGGCGATCCGCATCCCGATCTTAGAAACCGTCAAGCGCATGGACTTGACCACGATGCCGATTCCCGTCGAAGTCAAAAACGCCTATTCCAAAGGGGGAACCCCCCTGCAAATTCAGGCGATCGCCAACGTCAAAATCGCCAGCGATCCCGAGATCGTCGGCAACGCGATCGAACGCTTTCTCGACCGTTCCCGCACCGAAGTCGCCCGAGTCGCCCGCGAAACCCTCGAAGGTAACTTGCGTGGCGTCGTCGCCACCCTCACCCCGGAACAACTCAACGAAGACCGTCTCGAATTTGCCGAACGCATCGCCGCCGACGTCCGCGACGACCTCGCCAAATTAGGCTTGCAACTCGATACCCTCAAAATCCAAAGCGTCTCCGACGAAGTAGACTATCTCAACTCCATCGGTCGCCGCCAAATTGCCGCGATCGTCCGCGATGCCGAAATTGCCGAATCCGACGCCAAAGGAGAAGCCGATCGCGTCGAAGCCCAGTGCGAACGTCAGTCGGAAGTCGCCAAAACCCAAGCCCAAACCTCGATCCAGCAAAAACAAAACGAACTGAGAAAGATTCAAGCCGAACTCGAACAGCAGGCGCGATCGGAAGAAGAACGCACGATCGCCGCCGCCAAAGAAGCCCGCGCCAAAGCCGAACAACTCCTGCAACAAGTGCGCGCCGAACTCGAACGTCTCCGTCTCGAAGCCGACGAGGTACTCCCCGCCGACGCCCGCCGTTTGGCCCGCGAACTGCAAGCACGCGGCGAAGCCGCCAGTTTGGCCGAAAATGCCAAAGCTGCAGCCCAAGTTAACGATATGTTCTCCGAAATTTGGCGCGAAGCCGGAGCCGATGCCTCCGAAGTCTTTCTCTTACAACAGATCGAAATGGTCTTGCGTCAGGCGTCGCAAATTCCTCAAAAAGTTCACTTAAAAGAAATTAACGTCATCGACAACGGCGATGGCAAAACGATCGCCAGTCTCGTCAACGCCTATCCCGAAATGGTCCGCCAATTCCTCGATCGCGTCGATCGCACTCTCGGGATCGACGTGATGGGAACCCTCAACCACGTCCAGTCCGACCGCAGCGAATCTTAAACGAGAATTCAATCATGGAAATTATCATCGCCGTTGTCGTTGGCACTCCCCTGCTCGCCCTCGGCTTGGGGACGTTCGTCATCCGCAACTTATATTACATCTGTCAGCCGAGCGAAGTGCTGATTTTCGCAGGTAGTTCCCGCCGTCTCCCCAACGGTCGCCGCGTCGGCTACCGACTGGTCAAAGGCGGCAGCAGTCTGCGCGTTCCGTTGATGGAAAAGACGTTCAAAATGGATTTGAGCAATACGATCGTCGAGTTGCGCGTCACCAATGCTTACTCGAAAGGGGGGATTCCTTTAAATGTGGAAGGGGTCGCCAATATTAAAATTGCCGGGGAACAACCGACTATTGACAACGCGATCGAGCGCTTGTTGGGGAAAACCCGTCAGGAAATTGAAAGAATCGCCCAAGAAACCCTTGAAGGCAATTTGCGCGGCGTCCTGGCGTCGTTGACCCCGGAACAAGTCAACGAGGATAAGATTGCGTTTGCCAAAAGTTTGCTCGACGAAGCCGAGGAAGATTTGGAAAAACTCGGGTTAGTGCTCGATAATTTGCAAATTCAAAATATTTCCGACGAAGTGGGTTATCTCGACTCCATCGGGCGCCAACAAAGTGCGGAACTGGTTCGCGACGCCCGCATTGCCGAAGCCCAAGCTCGCGCCGCCTCGGCGATTCGCACGGCGGAAAACGACCGGGTGACGGCGATCGAGCGGATCGAGCGGGATTTGGAAATTTTCCGCGCCGAAGCCGAACGGCGGGTGCAAGATGCGATGACGAAACGCTTGGCCCTGGTCGCGGAAGCGGAAGCGGAAATCGGTTCGGAAGTGGCGCGCACTCAGGCGGAGGTGGCGGTCCAGCGCGAACGGATCGAGCAGGTCAAGCAGCAGTTGCAGGCGGATGTGGTCGCTCCGGCGGAGGCCCAGTGCAAGCGCGCGATCGCCGAAGCGAAGGGGAATGCGGCGCAGATCGTGGAAGACGGCAAGGCCCAAGCGTTGGGGACGAAGCGCCTGACCCAATCGTGGCAAGCTGCCGGACCGAAAGCCCGGGAAATCTTTCTCTATCAGAAGTTGGAAGTGCTGTTGAAAACGATCGCCGACACGGTTCCCGAGGTGGAGGTGGACAAGGTGACGGCGATCGATTCTCGTCATGGTAATAATGCGGCTAAAATTGCTTCGTTTCTAGAACAGGTGCGATCGGCGACGGGGGTGGATGTCGGGCGCGCAGTGGCTCAGATCGGCGATCGCGCCCCCTCTTCCCCAACGGCGATCGGGTCGGATGGGGTACTCTCCCTCGCCTCCGAACCGGGAAGCCGATCGCCCGCCTCGTCGGTCAGTTACGAACAGGCCCTGCGATCGCAAGTCCGGCAGTTGCTCGGTAAAGTGGCGGCCCAAACGTCCAATCTCCAGGAAGTCGAAGGGGCGATCGAGGCTGAAATTCGCAAGAATCCAACGTTAAAACGTAATTTACGCCAAGTTTTGAAGCGCGGCGGTACCCCGGCCCTCAAGGCGTTGTTCGACGATCCGAATTTACAAGTCTCGGTCACCCTCCTCGCCGCCTGGATCGAGTCGGATTGAGTCGGTCGTTTTTTCAGTTGGTTTTCAAGCGGCGATCGCCCTTTCACCGAGGGCGATCGCCTCTGTTATTTTTCTGCGATTTATCGCTGGATTAACGAGTGAGAAAGCTGTCGCGCGATCGCCTCGTACAATTGCCGCGCGATCGCCGCTTTTTTCACCTCTTCTTCCCTCACCATTCGATTCAATTCAGCATCCGACAATCCCCACACTTTACATTCAAAACTCGCATTCAAGCGCTTCCCACTCGGACGAATCATCGCCCAACGACAATGGGGCAGAATTTTAGTTAAAAAGGCTCGTGCTTCTCCCCGGGTGGCAAACCCGAAATAGTCCACCCAACGGCGCCCCGCAGCACTCAACGACACCGCACGATCGCCCCATTCCACGCGTTGCCATCGGTCTGGATGCGGACACTGAGCCATCAGCTCTTGCCACGCCGTCAGCAACCGCGCGAGTTCGGCTTTTTTTAAGGTTTTCCAACGGGCAGGATAACCGATGATTTTCTCGACCATTGCCGGGGAAAAGACTTCCCCTTTTTGTTGCGCTTCAATCCCTTTGATTCCCTTGATATACTCTTGTCGAGATCGCATTTTCAAGGTGATTTCCTGAGAAGTTAACTGTTTATATTATAGCGTTTTAGTCGAGCTTCTGCCCAGTTTTCAGTCCTTTTATTTACACTACTTTTCACGATTTATTTGCATTTTAAAAACCGCGATCGCGATCGCCCGATCTCCCCTGTGGGGTGGGAGCCGTTAGGGGAGAGACTCCGTAGTAATACGGGGGCAATTTCGGGGAGGAGTGGCAACAGGGCAGATGCGGCGATCGCCCTCGTATTTTCCCGGAGAACATAGTTATTCCCCTGAAACTAGCAAACTAGAGAGGGCATCGGACTATCTGTAAACCGAGCGACCCTCGCAGTACAGCTCAAGTATAGACGATCGCCAGAGACGAGCGATTCAAAATTCGATGTTTTCCTTTAAATACAGGCTTTTTAGCGTCTTTTATCGTGAGTTACATGGCGCCGGATGTCGCGACACAAGCGAGACGCCCACCTCACTCGCCTTTCCCGAAGCGGGCGACTTCCCCAAGACGATCCGAGCAACTGTTGAGATTTCTTGCAGGAAGCCTCTCCCTTGACAATCGGCGATCGCCCCAGTTTAACGGGGTTTGCGCCCCTCCCCCTTCACCAAAACTTTAAAAACCAGCAAATCAGTGTGAAGATTCCAAGAAAACGGCATTTAGGCATAGACATCTCCGTGAGATTACGTAAGATTGACATCAATCAGGGCGATCGCTCACCCGAGTTGAGTTCCGATTCACTCTCGTGAGTCCTCAAGGCTAACTCAAAGCCAACCACTCAAATGCCAATTAGCCAAAACCTTTTTTATCGCCTCTTTAGTAATAACCTTCAATTTTGGAGTGATGAGGACAATGACGGATTCTTGCTTACAACTCGTTGATTATCGCAACGCTCATCCTTCTGCCTACTCTATCTTCAAGCGGGCGATCGATATTTTAGGGAGCCTCGTCGGTCTGTTCTTCTTAGCTCTCATTTTCATCCCGATCGCCCTCGCCATCACCCTCGAAAACCCCGGCCCCGTTTTTTACAGTCAAGAACGGTACGGACTCCAAGGAAAACGGTTCAAAATTTATAAATTTCGGTCGATGGTGACCAACGCCGACCAATTAAAAAACAAAGTTAAAAACGAAGCCAAAGGCTTGATTTTTAAAAACGAAAACGATCCGCGAGTCACTCGGGTGGGGCGCTTTTTACGCCAAACCAGCCTCGACGAAATCCCTCAATTTTGGAATGTCTTTCTCGGAGAAATGAGCTTGGTCGGAACCCGTCCGCCAACTGCCGATGAAGTCAAGCATTACAACGACCATCACTGGCGTCGTTTAGATGTCAAACCCGGTATTACCGGAGAGTGGCAAGTCAGTGGTCGTTCTAATATCAAAGATTTCGATCAAATTGTCGCCTTAGATTTGCAATATCAAACCCGTTGGCATCCTCTCTACGACTTGTCGATTATTCTCAAAACGTTTCAGGTCGTTTTTGCTCGGGTTGGAGCTTGTTAATCACTCAGTTAAGCGATTGGGAAAGAGCGCAATGCGGATTTACTAGAGATTTGCGAAATACATGTTGACTACAGGGGAGCTCATCTTAAACGATTGCCTCCCCTTTCTTTGTGGGTAGTCATTTCAATTTTTCAATTAAGGTCGATCCAATCGCCATCGATGACGAAATTTATACAATATCTGGGGATCGCTTTTATTCGAACTGGCTATACTTTCTTCAATCCTGCGATCGCGCGAAGCTGAAGAAACAGCAAGCGTACACCCGATCGTTTCAACCCCAAACGCCGACGATGTAGAGACTTCGATGTTTGAGGTTCGTTTGAGAGTCGTTGAAGCGGAGTGCGAACCCTGGCAAGCCAATAACAAGCATCTCAAAATTTGCCGATCTAGGTTGAGACCTCAGAAGGTTTAATCTTTCTACAAATCCTAAGATAGTGATTGTATTTTATTCCCTATCCATCGGAAATTGAGCGATCGCCTGTCAACTCCAGTCTCCTCAATCGAATGGAGTTAAACCCGAGACCTTCAACACACTTGATAAGATTGGCAAATACTGTAAACAATTTTGTCATCGATCGACTTGGCTGCCAAGGCAAATACAGTGCGAACCGTATCCGGCGAGAGATGCGGATATTGTTCGCGGACTTGCTTTTGAGTCCAGCCCACGGCATACAAATGCAGAATTAAATCAACAGAAACGAGCCGATCTTTGACCTTGGCATCTTCCACAATCATTTGAACCTCCGGATCGAGATATTTTTCAGCGATCGCGCCATCATCACCATGATGGCATATGATTCACTCCGATTATAAGTCGAACCTTTTCAATGACAAATCATCCTTAAGAATGAAGTTTGAATTGACGAGAGGGGCATAAATTTATATCTCGTGGAAGAATTGAAAATCCAACCATTTGTTCTCATTTTATCGAGCTACTCGTGCAGGTAAAATGGGACGAACGCTCGCAGATAAGGGACTCGGGGAAATCGGAGCAAGTTGGGTACGGTGGCGAACCCCTCTCAACTCCCTCGACTCGCTCGCAGCGTAGACCCGGTTCAATTCGGAGACCCTTATCGGTAGCTATCGTGCGAGTCATCCTTATTATCTACGGTCGATCTGGAATCGACGCCCCCTGTCGGCTAAAATTTGTCAAAAATTTGAACTAGACCCACTGGCTTCATGAAATTAATATAAAATAGGCAGCAAAATAGAAACCGCCTGGAATCAAAGAGGGCGATCGCCGTTGGTTGAAAGAGTCTTAACTCCCAATTTACGCAGTTAGACCGTCAACCCCAACGAGAGGTTCCCGACGCGATCGCGTCCCGTGCAAAGATCCGGCGATCGAATCGTCAATCCCCGGCCCCCTCTTACGCTTTAGGAGTTCATCGTTGCACCAAAGCACGGCGTCGCATCCATAGAGCGATCGCGCCCAGAAAGAGCATACCCATCACGCCAGCTAATGGATTATTCCCCAATCCGGTCACCCACCCGGGTACTCTTCCGGAATAATTTAAAAGTTGACCTGTATTGACAATGTAATAGCCCCAGACCAAACCGCCGTGAAAGCCCATCGGCAGACCCAAAAGCCCGCCACTGCTGTGTTTCGCCCAAACCAACGTCGCCCCCAACAACACCAACCCGGGAAACGCCGGTAAATTCTCGACGATCGCCTCCCACGGCTTGATAAAATGCAGCATGGCGAAAATCGTCGCATTTGCCCATAACGCCGTATTCGCCCGGTAATCTCGTTCCAACTCGTCGAGTAACCACCCACGAAACAGCAATTCCTCAGCAAATCCGACCGCCGAAGCCACCAACAGACCCTCTACAACCGTCTGAATTAAATTCCCCGGCGGCGGGTTCCACGCCAACCAACCGACGACTCCTTCCAACAGTAACAGCAGGCTCAAACTCACCAAACCCGCCAACAAACCGCTTCCCCAATCCCGTCCAAAACGCGGGGAAAACTGCAACCCGTAGCGGTGTAAAACCCTTGAAATCCCGTAAACCCGACGGCCCCAGAAACGGGCTAAAACGATAAACTCGGCATAAAGGGCACTCATGCTCAAAATGCTTTGCCAATTGGGATCGCCGACAAAGCGATAAATCGGAACCGCAAAAGGGATCCACAGAAGTAGTAAGGTCAACACGAACAGCGCCAGCCTTGCGGCGATCGGATACTTCGCGAGGCTAGTCCATTGCATTCGGGATCTCCGCCACCTTATTCATCCGGTTCGATCGTGCTAGTCAAGCCGTGATTTTTCAACGTCTCGCAGTAGAATTCGGCGGGTTCCAACGCACAAGTAATCACTAAAGCCAGTCCGTTCGTGTGAGCTTCCATCATGATGCTCACCGCTTGAGGTTGAGTCAGACTCGGTACCGTTTGTAACAAAACCTGCACCACGTATTCCATCGGGTTGAAATCGTCATTATGGAGTAAAACCCGATAGCGGGGTGCATTTTTGCGGACCGTTGAAGTTGAACGCTTTTCAATGGTCTCGACTGACACGATTTTATCCTCTTCTCAACTCAATCAAAATGGCTCGATCGAAATGACTCGATCGAAATGGCAATAAACGCGCTCTAGGAGTGGGCGATCGCCGATAACGCGGAGTCTTTTAATTCATAGTAGTTTACAAAGTTCTGGAAAGAACGGCAAGGCGATCGCCCTTCCCTCGTCCTTCCCCCTAGACCACGATCGTCGCCGGACGACCTTCATCGCGACCGAAACGCAAGAAATGTTCGTAAGCACTGCGAAACACCCCATCGCGAACCGCCCGATTGACATCGGGATTATTTCTCAAATAAAACGGTTCGTCAAATAACGGTGTCGGCGATCGCCCCTCCGCCTCCCCAATTAAAATGAAATGGGCGAACGCACTCGGCAAAACCCCCGTCGAAACCGCCACCGCCGCATCGGGATTTTGACTTAAATAATAAGTTTGGTCGAACAGACCGTTCGGATTGCGCCGTTCCGACTGACCCCGTTCGATGAAATGGTCGAAACCACTGTTAAATTGACCGATCGCGATACTATTGGCCACATCCGGATTTTCATCTAAATAAAACCGTTCGTTAAATAACTGGCTGCGGCGATCGCGCCCTTCAAAAAACCCGAGTTGGGTAAAATGAGCGAACCCATTGACAAACGTCCCCGCCGCCACGGCTGCCGCAATATCCGGATTCGCCTCCAAATATCCCGCCTCGCTGTATAACGCATTACTCGGATCGCGCCCTTCAAACTGTCCGAACTCCAGATAATGGGCCAATCCACTCGCAAACAGCCCCGCATTCACCGCCTCCGCAATATCCGGATAGCGATTCAAATAAGTTCCTTCGTCAAAAAAGATCCCCACCGGAGAAATTGCATTCGTCGCCACCAACTGCACCAAACTTTCAAACGTCGCTTGGGGTGGGGCCGGATCGATCGGCGGCGCTTCCGGCGGCGGCGTCGGTTGCGCCGGGGTTCCCGGTTGCGGCGCCCCAGGTTGCGGCGTCCCCGGCGGCGGTGGCGGCGCCTCTTCCGCCAACTTCGCCACAAACGCATCCCCTTCCGGTCCGCCGAAATCCCCTTGTAACGGATTGACTAACGGGAAATTATTCGAGGCTGTTTGTCCCGCCACATAAGCATTAAACCCCTGCGGACCGATCGCGATTCCTTCCCCCGTATCGAACCCACTCCCGCCGATATAGGTTAAAAACTCCAGATCGTTACCCGCCGGAGACAACTTACCCGCAAACGCATCGCTATTGCCGCCAAAACTCGGCTGAACCACAAACCGCGTCGGCAAATCCCCGGAGGTCGTTTCCCCGACAAAATAGACTTGTCCGCCTTCCCCTAACGCCATATCGTTCGCCGTTTCAAAACCGCTACCGCCGACAAACGTGGAGTACACCAAACCGCTTCCGTCCGGGGCCACTTTCGTGACGAAGATATCGGACGATCCTTGCAATTGATTTTGAAAAGCGTTCGCAGTGGGGAAATCCCCCAATCCGGTAATCGCCCCCGGTTGAATTTCGCGCGGAACCCCCGTTCTGCCGACGATGTAGGCGTGTCCTTCTTCATCGACGGCGATCGCCTTCCCGATATCGCTATCCCGTCCGCCGAGGTAAGACGAATAGACCAAACTCGTTCCGGCGGCGGCAATTTTGGTAATAAACGCATCCCCGCCGCCGGCAAAGCGCCGTTGAAACTCGCCGACTAGGGGAAAATTATCGGCGGCGGTCTGTCCGGTGACGTAAATATTCTGTTCGTTATCCACCGCGATCCCTTCCCCGCGATCGTTGTCGAAACCGCCGAGATAGGAAGAATAGAGGAAATTCCCCGTGGGGGAAAACTTGCTGACAAAGGCATCGGAACCGCCGCCGATCGCCCCTTGAACGGCGTTGAATAAGGGGAAGTTGTCGGAGGTCGTGGTTCCGGTCACGTAAGCATTGCCGCCACCGTCGAGGGCCACGCTGGCGATCGCCTCATTTTGGCTTCCTCCCCAATAGGTGGAAAAGACCAGTAAGGCCCCTTGATTGGTCAGTTTGGTAATAAAACCGTCGGTCCCTTGGTTGAAGTTTTCTTGGATTGCCGTTTGTAAGGGAAAGTCCGGGGAACTGGTCTGACCGACGATGTAGGGATCGCCGTTGTTGTCCACGGCCAGATCGAAGGCGCGATCGTCTCCGGTTCCGCCGAGGTAGGTGGAATAGACAAAACCACTGCCGTCGGCGGCGATTTTGGTGACGAAGGCGTCAAATTGCAAGTTGGGGGCGTCTTGGAGTTGCGCCAGTTGGCTTTGGAAGCTGACGAAGGCGGGAAAATCGAGGGACAGGGTGGATCCGGCAATGTAGGCGTTCCCTTGGCTGTCGGTGGCGATCGCCTCGGCCCGATCTTGTCCCGTTCCGCCGAGATAGCTGGAATATTCTAAGGTCGGATCGACGATTAAGGCGTAGTCGCGATCGTATTCTCCCAACTCGAAACCGACGCCACCATTATCGAGGAGTTGGTAGGCGCTGGCAACGGGGACGCGATCGCCGTTAATGTCTTGATAGGCGATCGGCGCCCGTTCGATTAAAGACCCGAGGGGAGTTTCTAAGATTAAGGCGCCGTCTTCGCGTAGTTTGAGATCGATCGCCCCGTCGTAGTTGAAGGCGATCGCCCCGGGATCGACCCCCGGATCGACGATAAATTCGCTCTTGAGTTCTTTATCGCCGCCTCGATACACCAGATCGATCCCGTCGTACAGGTCTCGATAGACGATGCCTTCGTAGGTCGGCGCTTGTACGGCGTCCGGCGAGGCAGGGTTGGCGCCGATAAAATTAGCGATTCCCGGTAACGGGTCGATTCCGGCGATCGCCGGATCGGGATTGGCACCTGCAAAGCGCAGTTGCACCACCGAGGTGAGGGGTTCACTCTCTCCGGTGACCGGGTCGTTTTGCCCTTGTGTGGCGGTGACGAAGGCGATCGCCTCGGGGGTGAAATAAATGTTTTGACCCGCGCCGTTGACCTGAAATTTAACGTCCGGGTGGGTTTGTCCGCGATTGGCGGTGAAGTTGAGGGGGAGTTGTCCGGTCAGTGGATCGAGGTCGGGTTCTTCGGGGTTTGTCGGGGGATCCTGGGGCGCCTGGGGAAGGCGACCTTCTGCCTGTCCGTAGAGTAACCAATGGTGTTCGGCGCTGGTGAATTCTCCGTTACGGACGGCGCTAACGACGTCGGGGTAAGCGTTTGAGTAGAATTCGGCGTCGAATCCGGCACTGGGTCGAGCCAAATCCACCGAGGGCGAGGTTGTCGGGAACGAGGGGAGGGAGTCTGGGGAACTCGGCAGGATCGAAATCACCGACGGTTGAATGTCCGAGGGGTATTGCATGGATGGCTTGACCTATCTACGAAACGCGAGAACGATGTCGTCAGCAGACGCAAGGGCCAGCAAGGGCGCGGTTGAGTCTATGGGCGATCGTACCCGATTCTCCAAAAGTACGACATCTTTTAGGCGAGGAAGTTCGATCTGGGGCAGGAGATCGCCATTTTTTGCGCTGAATTTGCAATTTTTTTCTCTAAAATACTTGCTGGGGCGATCGCGGTCAATTGTAGTATTAATTTATTAAAAAGTATTTTTTTTAGAATAAAAATTTTTGTTTTGTAAGGCTTTTGCTCTATTTTTCTAGCTTATTTTTTTATTGAGATTTTCAAAACTAGAGAGAATTAGGGCGGCCTCGGCGCGATCGCGAAACGGGCGATCGCCCGCCACGGAAGTAAAACTTAACAAAAACCGGGATCGAAGGAATTATTAATCGGTATCCTTGCTCTGATAGACTTTTAGACGGTCGCCAGGACGCAAAATGGGGCCACTATAGGAAGTCGGGAGGAGGAAAGAAAATGGATAACGTAATTGCTTTAGAGATTATCGAAGTGGTCGAACAGGCCGCGATCGCCTCGGCCCGGTGGATGGGTAAAGGCGAAAAGAATACCGCCGACCGCGTTGCTGTCGAAGCGATGCGCGAGCGGATGAACAGGATCCACATGCGCGGCAAAATCGTGATTGGAGAAGGGGAACGCGACGACGCGCCGATGCTCTACATCGGTGAAGAAGTCGGAATCTGCACCAATCCGAACGCCAGCAATTTTTGCGAACCGGATCAACTCACCGAAATCGACATCGCCGTCGATCCGTGTGAAGGAACCAACCTGGTCGCTTACGGACAAAACGGTTCGATGGCGGTGTTAGCCATCTCCGAAAAAGGGGGCTTATTTGCGGCGCCGGACTTCTACATGAAAAAACTGGCGGCCCCTGCCGTCGCTAAAAACCATGTAGATATCCGTAAAACCCCGACGGAAAACCTCAAAATCTTGTCCGACTGCATGGGTCGGGCGATCGAAGATCTCGTCGTCGTGGTCATGGACCGCCCCCGTCACAAAGGACTGATCCAAGAAATCCGGGAAGCCGGAGCGCGGGTACGCCTGATCAGCGACGGTGACGTTTCCGCCGCGATTTCGTGCGCCTTCTCCGGAACCAACATTCACGCGCTGATGGGCATTGGCGCCGCGCCGGAAGGAGTAATTTCCGCCGCCGCCATGCGCTGTCTCGGCGGACACTTCCAAGGTCAGTTGATCTACGATCCGGACGTGGTGAAAACCGGGTTGATCGGCGAAAGCAAAGAGAGCAACATCGCTCGCTTGGAAGAAATGGGCATTACCGACCCCGATCGCGTTTACGAAGCCGAAGAACTGGCAAGCGGTCAAACCGTACTGTTTGCCGCCTGCGGGATCACCTCCGGAACCTTGATGGAAGGCGTCCGCTTCTTCGGTGGCGGGGCCCGTACCCAGTCTTTGGTCATGTCCACCCAATCGAAAACCGCGCGGTTCGTCGATACCATTCACATGTTCGACAAACCGAAGAGCATTCAATTGCGCTAATTCGCGCAGGGGAGGCGTTTGCGGTTAATCCTTGACGCCCGTCCCGTCCGGATGGAAACCCATCGAGGGAGTTCGCTCCCTCGAACCCCGTTCCCAAAAGCGACGAGACGGGTGTTGCGTTGGGTGTGGGCTGGGGTCGAGTGGAGCCGTAGATATCATCCGACCGACGCCATCGATCTCCAGTCAAAAAACCCGCGACAAACGCCAGTGATTCAATTGCCTAGATCTTTCAAACCCGCTATTTTATCTCAATAGACGATCGGGCGATCGCGCCCGCATCTTAATTTCGAGAAAACGACATTAATTCAATCCACTTGTCGATCGTTCACAAGTCGTTGTCGATACAGCTCCAAAGATCGGAAAGATCGGTAAAGACATTTGACTGAAACGGCGAAAAACTTCAGGGAGAACACATGAATATTGCAGTCGTTGGTCTGAGCCACAAGACCGCCCCCGTCGAAATCCGAGAAAAACTGAGCATTCCCGAAAACGAAGCCGAACAGGCGATCGCTCACCTGACCAGCTACCCGCATATCGAAGAAGTGGGTATCCTCAGCACCTGTAACCGCTTGGAAATTTATGTCGTGACCACGGACACCCAACCCGGGGTGAGAGAGGTCAGTCAATTTCTGTGCGAATACGGTGGCTTCCCCGTGCGTTCCTTGCGCGAACATTTATTTATCTTGCTGCACGAAGATGCGGTCATGCACTTGATGCGCGTCGCCGCCGGACTCGATAGTTTGGTTTTGGGCGAAGGTCAGATCCTCGCGCAAGTCAAAACCATGCACAAGATCGGCCAGCAGTATAAAGGGGTCGGACGAATTTTAAACCGCCTGTTCAAACAAGCCCTGACGGCTGGAAAGCGCGTGCGTACCGAAACCAGTATCGGTACCGGGGCGGTGTCGATCAGTTCGGCGGCGGTCGAGTTGGCGGCGATCGAAGCGGAAAGCCTCGACGACAAGCAGATCGCGATTGTCGGCGCCGGGAAAATGTCGCGCTTGTTGGTGCAGCACTTACTCTCTAAAGGGGCCCGCGAGATCGCGATCGTCAACCGTTCGACGGGACGGGCCGAAGATCTGGCGCGCAAGTTCAAAGATGGGGGCGCTAATTTCCAAATTTACCCCCTCGCCGAACTCGACGAGGCGATCGCCCGAGCCGATATCGCCTTTACCAGTACCGCCGCCACCCAACCGATCCTCGATCGCGCCAAACTCGAAACCATGCTGCACGGCGATCGTCAGTTGATGCTGTTCGATATTTCCGTCCCGCGTAACGTCGCCGCCGACGCCAACGATGTCGCCAACGTGCGCGCCTTTAACGTAGACGACCTCAAAGCCGTCGTCGCCCAAAACCAAGAAAGTCGCCGTCAAATGGCGATGGAAGCCGAAGGCTTGTTAGAAGAAGAAGTCGAAGCCTTCCAAGTGTGGTGGAGCAGTCTCGAAACCGTACCGACGATCAGCAGTTTGCGGTCGAAAATCGAAACCATTCGCGAACAAGAGTTAGAAAAAGCACTGTCGCGATTGGGTTCGGAATTTGCCGAAAAACACCAAGAAGTGATCGAAGCCCTCACCCGGGGGATCGTCAACAAGATCCTGCACGATCCGATGGTGCAACTGCGGGCCCAACAAGATATCGAAGCCCGTCGTCAGGCGATGGCGACCTTGCAACTCCTGTTTAACTTAGAATCGGAAAGCCGTTCGAGCGAACAGTACGGCTGATTGTCCGGTTCCCGGCGCGATCGCTCGCCCTACCGACCTCTCCAGATAATTATTTGGGGAGGTTTTTTGATGGGCGATCGCCCCGCTAGCCCCCCTAAAATGGTAAAGCAAGATCGAACTCTAAAAATAAGGGCGGCTTATGCGCTGGGGCTTGTTTGAAGAAGGCTTAAAACCGATCGCCGCGTTGGTCGGCTTGTGGATCGGCTTAAATATTACCGTCACCGTGATGGCGGAAAGCTTGTGGTTTCAAGAAGTCGGCTATAGCGATGTCTTTTGGACGCGCTTGCTGACCCGCCTCGTGTTGACCACGATCGCCGTCACCTTGACCGGAGCTTTTTTAGTCGGCAACTTGATCGTCGCCAACCGCCTTAAATATCCCCATCCCACGGCGCCGTCCCGTACCCCTTCATCCGCCTCCCGTCATACCCTGTCCTTTCGCTACTTCTTGCCCCTCGTCGGCGCGATCGCCCTTTTATTCGGCTTGGTCGTCATTTACTACGGTCGCGACCTGTTCGAGTTGTGGCACCCGCGCACCTTGGTACTGCCGGAAATGCCCCCGGTTCCCAAAGTCTTCGGGATCGAACCCGGCGCCGGACTGTTAGCCCAGATGTTGCAGAGCACTCCGATATTCTTCCTCTGGTTGGGGGTGAGTGCGGCGAGTGCAATTTTCCCGGGCATTTTATGGGCGATCGCCCTGGCCCTTTCCTTGGGATTTGGCTTGATTTTCTCCAGCTATTGGGGCAAATTTCTGCAATTTTTCCACCCCACCCCCTTCGAGATCGCCGATCCGGTCTTCAACCACAATCTCAGCTTTTATATTTTTTCCCTCCCCATTTGGGAACTGCTCCAATTTTGGCTCACCGGAGTCTTACTCGCCGCCTTCCTCTCCGTCGCCTTAATTTATTTAGTCTCGGGTAACAGTCTCAGTGAAGGTCGCTTTCCCGGCTTTTGCCAAGGGCAACTGCGCCACCTCAACGGCTTGGGCGGGTTGCTGGCCCTGGCGATCGCCCTCAACTACTGGCTGGCCCGCTATCAACTGCTCTATTCCACCTCCAGCGTCACTTACGGCGCCAGCTACACCGACCTCAACGTCGTCCTCTGGGTGGATACCGGGTTGAGCTTATTGGCCCTGGCGATCGGCGGATTCACCCTCTGGAAAGCCGTTTTTTGGTCGAAAGAACTCGAAATCGACCAATTTACCCTGCAAAATCCGATCTTGCGCTTCGGACTCGCCTATGCCGCCATCGTGGCGATCGCCGGATATGCCTTACCTGTCGCGGTCCAACGCCTCGTCGTTCAACCCAACGAACTCGCCCGCGAACTGCCCTACATCCAACGCAGCATCGCCTTCACCCGCCAAGCCTTCAACCTCGATCGCATCGACGTGCGAACCTTCGACCCCGAAGGGCGCCTCAGTTGGGACGACATTCAAACCAACCACCTCACCATCGACAACATCCGCCTCTGGGATAAGCGTCCCCTGCTGCTCACCAACCGCCAACTCCAGCAAATTCGCCTCTACTACCGCTTTCCCGACGCCGATATCGACCGCTACACCCTGCTCAAAGAATCCACCCGCCCCGGCGACCCACCCACGGAAAAACAACAGGTCATTATCGCCGCCCGCGAGTTAGACTACACCTCCGTTCCCAGTGAAGCTCAAACCTGGATTAACGAGCATTTAGTCTACACCCACGGCTACGGCTTTACCCTCAGCCCCGTCAATACCGCCGGACCCGGAGGCTTACCGACCTACTACGTCAAAGATATCGGTCTCGACTCTCCCACAGGCAATAACACCACTTTACGAACCTCCAGCGAACGGATTCGCGCCAGTATTCCCATCGGACATCCCCGAATTTACTACGGCACGATCGGCGATACTTTTGTCATGGCGCCGACGGAAGTCCCGGAATTCGACTATCCCAGTGGCGATGAAAATGTTTCCAATCATTATGACGGCGTGGGCGGCATTCCGATCGCCTCCCGTTGGCGTCAATTACTGTTTGCCAAATATTTGAACAGTTGGCAGATGGTCTTTACCCGCTATTTAACCCCGAATACCAAGTTATTATTCCGGCGCAATATTACCGAACGCATTCGGGCGATCGCCCCCTTTTTAAAATTCGACAGCGATCCCTATTTAGCCGTTGCCAATACTCGGCTTTATAACAGTGAAGAGAGTTTGTCCTCTCCTCAAGTCGAACAAAAAAATTATTTGTATTGGATTGTAGACGCTTACACCACCAGCGATCGCTATCCCTATTCCGATCCGGGTGCCGAAAACTTTAACTATATTCGTAATTCGGTTAAAGTCGTCGTCGATGCTTATAACGGTACCGTTAATTTCTATGTTGCCGACCCCGAAGATCCGATCGTCCAAACTTGGGAATCTATCTTTCCCAACCTATTTAAATCCCTCAAGTCCATGCCGATTACCTTGCGAACCCACATTCGCTATCCGGTAGATTTTTTCTCCATTCAATCGGAACGGTTGCTCACCTATCACATGACCGATCCCCAGGTCTTCTACAACCGGGAGGATCAATGGCGCGTCCCTCAAGAAATTTACGGTAACGAACCTCAAGCCCTGGAACCGTATTATTTAATTATGCGGTTTCCCAACGAACGATCGGAAGAATTTATTATTCTCCATCCGTTTACGCCGAAAGGTCGAAATAATTTAATTGCCTGGTTGGCGGGGCGATCGGATGGCACCGATTATGGCAAATTACTGCTCTATCAATTCCCCAAACAAACCCTAGTTTACGGACCGGAACAAATCGAAGCGCGGATTAATCAAGACCCGGTCATTTCTCAGCAAATTTCCCTGTGGGATCGGCAAGGATCGCGAGCCATTCAAGGGAATTTATTAGTGATTCCCATCGAGCAATCTTTATTATATGTCGAACCGCTCTATTTAGAAGCCGAACAAAATAGTTTGCCGATTTTAGCTCGGGTGATTGTCGCTTACGAAAACCGCATCGCTATGGCAGAAACGTTAGATAAAGCACTCCAGGCGATTTTCAATATCGATCGCGAAACAACTCGCGAAACCACACCGCCAATTTTAAGACCGCTCGATCGCCCTGACGTTCCTCTCAACGAACCGTTATTACCTCTAGAGTAGGGTAAATTGAGCGGTTAAATCACTCGGTAGCCATGAGGTAGAACCTTGAAAAATTTGGACTTGAGAATTCAAATTCAGCAGTTAATCACTCAAATCGGTCGCGAGATCGAACAGATTCCCGAAGATGATTTAGAACAAGTTTGCAACGTTCTCGAACCGCTTTATTACGATTTATATGCGTTTCGAGCGATCCTCGAAGCGCAACAAAATCTCAAACCCGGGGATAGTCTGACTCGGGATGAAGCTTTACAATTTTTGCAATTGCTCTGAACGGAGCGAACCGCCGTACCCGAGAAGGAGTTACTATTTTTCGTGTTGCTGGATTTGCGTTATAGTCGCGCGTTCTTACTCGACCTCCACGCGTTGGAGTCACCGGAGTTCGATCGCGTCTACGATTTTGTCTTTATTAAATTTTTGCAGTTCGATCGCCTCGGCGATCTGCCCAACCTGCACCAGCTCGGATCGAGTCCGATTTACTATTGGTTTGAGTTGGAGGAATATTTAATTGCGATCGAAGTGATGGGGGAGTTGGTCAAATTTTTACGGATTATCCCCTTACCCAACCTCCAGGAGAGATAAAATAAACTCCTGAACTGTTTAGACGTACGGGAGATTCTGGCATTGCCTACACTCGGGGTCAACATCGACCACATCGCCACGATTCGTCAAGCACGGCGGACTGTAGAACCGGATCCGGTGGCGGCGGCTACCTTAGCCGAACTCGCCGGGGCTGATGGGATTACGGTTCACCTGCGCGAAGACCGCCGCCACATTCAAGACCGAGACGTGCGTCTGTTGCGCCAAATCGTGCGATCGCACCTCAATCTGGAAATGGCGGCGACCGATGAAATGGTGGAAATCGCTTTAGAGATTAAACCGGACTACATCACTTTGGTTCCCGAAAAACGGGAGGAAGTGACCACCGAAGGCGGACTCGATATCGTCGGGGGACGCGATCGCCTCGCTAAGGTCGTGGCCACGTTACAATCGGCGGGGATTCCCGTGAGTCTGTTTATCGATGCCGAAACGCCGCAAATCGAAGCTTCGGCGGCGGTCGGCGCTCAATTTATCGAACTGCATACGGGCCCTTATGCGGAAGCGAAAACCGAGGCGGAACGGGAAAAAGAACTGGCGATTTTAGCCAAAGGCACTCGGGAGGCGATCGCCGCCGGATTGCGCGTCAATGCAGGTCACGGGTTGACCTACTGGAATGTTTACCCCGTCGCCTGTATTGAGGGGATGGAAGAACTCAATATCGGTCACACGATTATTTCCCGTGCTTCTCTCGTCGGCTTGGAACGGGCGGTCAGAGAGATGAAATTGGCCATGAGAGGGGAGTTGTAGGGGGATTTTAGATTTTTTGATTTTAGATTTTCGATCGCGCGAGTGAGGGAATCGGAAATGGTGGAAGAATCGGAACTCTCCCCACCGACTCCCCGTTGCTTAGTTTTGCCGCTTTCCCCTTCCCCTATCAAAAATCTAAAATCAAAATGTAGTACGATTTTTGCTTGGACCTTCGATCGAGTAATTGCAATGACGACTTATTCTTACGTACTGGCTAGCCAACAATTTCTCTTAGAGGAAGAACCGTTAGAGGAAGTTTTAAAAGAACGGACGCGGGATTATCGAGAAAAAGAAAAAGAAATTGATTTTTGGGTCGTCAAACAGCCTGCTTTTCTCGAAGCCCCGGAAATGGCGCAGATTAAAGCCAAGTGTCCTCAGCCTGCGGCGGCGATCGTCTCGACGAACCCTCAATTTATTACCTGGTTGAAATTACGGCTGGAGTATGTAGTTACCGGAGAATTTGAAGCGCCTTCCGATTCGATTCCCGATCCGTTAAAGTCTCTGGAAATGTCCCAAGCATGAGGACGATCGCCGCCGTCAAATTTCTGGGCCGCGATTGGCGATAAGCGATCGCTCGCTGGCGAGCGTCGAGGGGGAAAAACGATCGAAAAGCGGCGTTTTGAAGTAGAGGCGTGGGATCGAACGTCTCTACCCTTCCCCGAAGGTTCTTCAAGGTTTCTCAACAGTTCAAAACTCTCGATAAATTTTTGCCATGTTTGGGCTCGTAACAGGGATGGAGAGACAACCGCAATGGCTTCGTCCGTGGGGGGCGATCGCCCGATGGACCCTCGTCCTTTCACTTCTGGGAGGGGTGGGGGTGGTCTCGAAGGCGCGATCGCAGTCTTATCCGACCTGTCAGCCCCCCTTAAACGACGAATATCTCGTTTTAGTCGTCACCGAAGACGAAGGGGCGCAAAATCGCGTCAGAGCGCTGTTAAGCCCGCAAATGAACGGTACGGTTTGCAACTATTTAAACGATATCGTCACCCGTATCGGCGGTTTTGAAACCGTCGAACTGGCGAATCAGTGGGCGCAATATCTCGGTGAAAACTCGGGACTGTCTACCTTCGTCGCCAGTCCGCCGCCGCGCACTTCCGGGGGCAATCCCGTGACCCCTTCGGTGTCGTCTCCGGGGCGTTTCGATCCCAGACCCCTGAGAGAAGGATATGCGGTGTTAGTGGATTATTTCAATAATCCGCAAGTGGCGGTGCAACTCAACCAGATTTTAAATCGGGATATCGGTTTGGTGTCTTACCACCAAAAGCCTTATTTGCTGGCGATGTGGACGGAAGAAGAAGGGGAAGCCAATCGCATTTTAAAACAGTTGGGCGATCGCGGCTTCTTCGTCTTAGTCGTGGACAGTCGCAATGTGTTCTTACTGCGCGGCGCACTCACCCTTTATTGAGGTTGCCATTGACTGTGGCGCGATCGCATCTCGGGCCATTCCAGGTTCGGGGTTCGCGTTATCGGTCGGGTCGAACGGCGAACCTCGAACGGCGAAATGGTGTCCCTCAATAGGTCAATGCGGCAACCCAAGAGATCAGCACGCCTAAAATCGCGCCGACGATCACCTGGAAAGGGGTATGTCCGAGCAACTCCTTCAAGCGAGCTTCGTTAAAATCTTGGTGTTCCTCAAAGATCTCCTCGACGATCTGATTGAGAATGCGCGCTTGTTTGCCTGCCGCCTGACGAACTCCCGCAGCATCGTACATGACAATCACCGCAAAAATAGTTGCCAGGGCAAACTCGGTGCTGTTCCAGCCCACGGTTTGGCCGATCCCTGCGGCTAAAGCGGTCACTAACGCCGAATGAGCGCTAGGCATTCCGCCCGTTTCGACCAACACTCGAAAATTGAGCTTGCGGTAGCGGATGGAGTGGATTGCCAGTTTAATCGCTTGAGCAATGATACAGGCGAGAGTTGCAACCAGCAGCACGCGGTTGTCAATGATATTGCCGAACTCCTGCATGGGTCACACCTTATTAATGACTGCGGGTAGTGATGAAGTCCGCGATCGCGATCAGGGGAAGGGCAGCCGAGCCAAAGGGCGCCAGTTCGGCTTTAGCTTCTCGAACCAGCTTTTGCGCTTGCTTCTGGGATTCTTCCAAGCCCCAAATGCTCGGATAAGTCGCTTTTTGCGCTTGCAAATCTTTTCCGGCAGTTTTGCCGAGCTGTTCCTGAGTTTGGGTGATGTCGAGAATGTCGTCGATAATCTGAAACGCCAAGCCGATGTTGCGCGCGTAACGGGAAAGCCGTTCGAGGTCGGTGTCGGAGGCTCCGGCGAGTACGGCGCCGCAGACGACGCAGGCTTCTAATAAGGCTCCGGTTTTATGGGTGTGAATGAAAGTGAGGGTTTCGACGTCGATATCGGGTTTACCTTCGGAGTCGAGGTCTACCACCTGACCGCCGACGAGTCCGGCAGCCCCGACGGCGCGGGCGAGATGGGCGATCGCCTTGACGACGCGATCGGCGCTGACCCCTCGGGTCTGTGCCGCCACATATTCAAACGCATAGGCCAATAACCCATCTCCGGCGAGAATGGCAATATCTTCCCCATACACCTTGTGATTGGTCGGTTTGCCCCGTCGGTAATCGTCGTTATCCATCGAGGGCAAGTCGTCGTGAATCAACGACATCGTATGAATCATTTCCAGGGCGCACGCCGTCGGCATGGCCATTTCTACCGTTCCTCCGGCCAACTCGCAGGTCGCCAGCCCTAAAATCGGACGCAGACGCTTGCCACCTGCCAGCAGGGAATAGCGCATCGCCTCGTAAATTTTTTCCGGATAGGTCACGGGTAAAGAGGCTTCTAAAGCGGCTTCAACCCGTGCTTTGCGATCGGCGAGATAGGTTGAAAGGTCAAATTGATATTCCTCAGAGGGGAAATCGGTTTCGTTGGTCAAGACCATCCCTTGCTGCTCCGTTTTGCTTGTGATGAACCTGCTGAACCACTGTTGTGGGCGCTGGAGGGAAAGTCAACCGATCGCGAACAGCGAACGCGCTCGGCTGCGAACCCCCTTAAAAATCTAACCCGATTGTGTCTTGCTCTTGCGTCGAATTCGGAATCGAACCTGTCTCCAGCCCCTGGGAAAGGTGGCTTGAGTGTGTCTTCCTATTTTACGAGGAGGGGCGAAAAATTGTTCGCCACGATCGCGCCTACCTCGCTTCAGCGCGATCGGTGTATTTAACAACGCCGTTTTCGTTTTTATTCGAGGGGAGAATCGCTCAGAGTTCTACCCCCAAGGTGCGGCAGTAACTCAACACGGTGTTGTACATCAACATCGTCACCGTCATCGGTCCGACGCCTCCGGGTACCGGGGTGACGTACCCGGCAACGTTTTTCACCGAATCGAACAGCACGTCTCCGGTCAGGCGAGATTTACCGAAATAGTCGGTCACGCGGTTAATCCCGACATCGATGACTGCGGCCCCGGGTTTGACGGCGGACTCGTCGATCAATTCCGGACGACCGACGGCGACAATTAAAATATCGGCTTCGCGGGTCAATGCGGTTAAATCCGGCGTGCGCGAGTGTGCCATCGTCACTGTGGCATCTCGGGCTAACAACATCAAGGAAATCGGCTTGCCGACTAAGATGCTGCGTCCGATAACCACGGCATGTTTGCCACGCAGATCGATTTGATATTCTTCTAATAGGCGCATCACTCCGGCGGGGGTGCAACTACGCAAACCGGGTTCGCCGCGCAGCAAGCGCCCGAGGTTGACCGGATGCAAGCCGTCGGCGTCTTTGTCGGGATCGATTTGATAAATCAGGGGGACGGGATCGAGACCTTCGGGAAGGGGAAGCTGCACTAAAATGCCGTCTACGCGATCGTCGCGATTGAGTTCGTCGATCGCCCGGTGCAGTTCCTCTTGAGGGGTATCGGCAGTAAAATGGCGACCGAATGAAGCTATGCCGAGTTTCTGGCACGCCCGTTCTTTGTTGCGCACGTAAGCGGCACTGGCGGGGTTGTCCCCCACCATCAGCACTGCCAAGCCGGGGGGGCGGTCGGCGGTTTGCGTCAGTTGTTCGATGCGCGATCGCAGCTCTTGCTGGATTTTCTGAGCGAGGGCTTTTCCGTCTAAAATTCGAGCAGTATTGGACTCCATCGGCGGTTACTTTCAGTAAACTGGGGACGAACGGCTCGAAACGAGATGCGGCTTCGGGCCGAGAGCGCTTTATTAGTCTCTCATAAGTCGTTATCCCTTGAGGACGAGGGGGACTGGCCTCGCTTCCGAGGGTCCCTGGCGCGATCGCCCCCACCGCCTCTATCGCCCTTGCACTCCCAGATTTTCCCCACTATGTCCGATCGCCGTTTCCCTTCGGGGCCGAACCGTTATCTGTTGCTTTGTTCCTTGGCGCTGGTGCTGGGGGTGGCGATCGCCCCTCGCGCCAGTGCCGCTCTTCCCGGGGAGAACCCCGCCGACCGCTTGTTGCAAACCGGACTCGAACCCTTCGATCGCGGCGAGTTCGAGGCGGCGCCGATCGCGTTTCGACAGGTGTTGGAGGGCGATCGCCTCCGGGGACGGGAGATCGCCCCTCAAATCGCCAATCTCAGCAACATCGACGATGTTTTAAATCGGCTCTCCCCGGCCCTCAACACCTACCGACGGGCCCTCGAACAAGCTCGCGCGATCGGCGATTGGGCCGAAGTCGCCCAAACCCTCGACCGTCTCGGGGCGCTTTATGTAGAATTCAAACAGTACGATCGCGCGTTGGAATCGTTCCAAGAAGCTCTCAAGCTCTTCGAACGGCTCGGCGACCTGCACACGATCGCCCGCCTCCAAAATCAAATCGGCAAACTCTACTTTAGTGCGGGAGACTACCTTCAATCCCTCGATTTTCTCCAACAATCCCTCGCCACTTTTCAACGGCTCGACGATCTGGCCGGAGAAAGCGTCGCCCTCGGCAATATTGCCCGGGTTCTCGACCGTCAAAATAAAACGGAATTAGCCATTATTTTTTATAAAAAAGCAATTAATCTGACCGAAGATCTCCGCCAAACCTTCAGAGAAACTGCCGAAGGCTTTCCGCCCTTACCGGTCGAACTCAAAGAAATTTATACGGGAAAAGTAGAAGACACTTACAAACAACTCTCCGAATTACTATTACAAAGCGATCGGGTTGTCGAAGCGCAAGAAGTCTTGGACTTACTCAAAATTCAAGAAATTGACAGCTATTTGAGAAGCGTGCGCGGCTCCGATCTCGACCCCAGACGCTTGCAACTATTGCCCCAGGAAGAACAACTCGTTGCCGAATATACCCACTTGCAAACGGAAGCTGTGGAATTGGGGAAAGAATTGAGCCGTTTGCAAGCCATTCCCCCGGAGAAGCGCACGGCGGCCCAACAGGAACGCCTCGATACGTTAGTGCAGTTGCAACAACAGTTAGGGGATAAGTTTCAAGCCTTTGTCAACCGTCCCGACGTGGTGGACATCGAACGGCAATTGCGGCGGTCTTCTCCGGAAGACAGTTTGAAGTTGGCGTCGTTGCAACAGTTACAAGGGCGTTTGCAGGGTCTCGATCGCCCGGTGGCGATTTTATATCCCCTGGTGTTAGAAGACCGTTTGGAGTTGGTGTTGGTGACTCCCGACGGTCCCCCCTTGCATCGCACGGTGGCGGTCAGCCGCGAGGAGTTGAATGGGGAGATTGTGGAGTTTCGCAAGCTGTTGACGGATCCGAAACGACGGCGCCATCGCGAATGGGTGCAAGAGTCGGGGTATCGGTTGTACCAGTGGCTGCTCGCACCGATCGAAGCTGCGTTAGCCCGAGGGGGAGTGGAGACGATCCTCTACGCGCCGGACGGTCAGTTGCGTTACATTCCCCTGGGGGCGCTCTACGACGGCGATCGCTGGGCGATCGAACGGTTTGAGATCGATAATATTACGGCGATCGGCTTGATGCAGTTCGAGCAAGGGACTACGGTGGAGGGGCGATCGCCCCATCGCGTTTTGGCGGGGGCGTTTAGCGAAGGGACCTATCGGATTTGGGTGGGCGATCGCGAATTTATCTTTTCGGGCCTGCCTTTCGCCGGGGCGGAAGTAGACAATGTCGCCTCGGCGATTCCGACGACGACGACCCTATTTAACGATCGATTCAGTCCGGAAGCGACGATCGCCCGGGCCGAAGATTATACAATTTTACATTTGGCGACTCATGCGGCGTTCGTCACCGGAGAACCGGAAGAGTCGTTTATTTTATTCGGGAACGGCGATCGCGTCACTCTGCGCGATGTCGCCTTGTGGTCGTTACCGAATGTGGAACTGGTGGTCTTGAGCGCCTGTCAGACGGGAGTGGGCGGTGTTTTGGGCAACGGACAGGAAATTCTCGGTTTCGGCTACCAAATGCAGCAAACTGGGGCGGAAGCGACGATTTCTTCCCTGTGGTCTGTAGACGATCGCGGCACCCAATTGTTGATGGATGCGTTTTACGAACGACTGCAAACCCCCGGGGTCGGCAAAGGGCAGGCATTACGCCAAGCCCAACTGTCTTTACTCGCCGACCCCCAATACAGCCATCCCTATCACTGGGCGTCTTTTATTTTAATTGGCAACGGCCTGGATTGAGCCGAGGTTATAACAACGTCGCAATTAACTGCAACGTCCCCAAATCCAACTCTTTGGAGGAGAGCGATCGTACTTCAAACAATCCCATCATGTCTTTGAGTTGCGGATTGCCGCGCGAGGAACCCGTCAACCCCATCGCAATTACCAAACCGCAATATCCCTTGGTTTGCTTGCAGCGCCGATCCCATTTTTGGCGGGCGCTCATGTGGGTCGGGTCGTCTTGCTCGAACTCCCCGAATAAATATAAGGTATCGTCTTCGGTTTGGAGGATGCCCAAATCGTAGAGATCGCCTTCGAGGGGATCTTCACCGGGATTGAAGCCAATTCCTCTCACCCCACCGGAGTTTTGCAGGGTTTCGATCATGGTTTTGGCTTTCGGTCGCGAGGTTTGAATCAAAATAATCGGCAATCCTTCCCCTTTCGACTCTACAGGCGCCGATTGATAGTGGTTGACCTCTTCGCGCAGGAGAGTCAGGGTATCCCAGGGAATGACGCCCAAACTCAAAAACGAGTTTTTGGGAACGAGATCGTCGCGTAAGATCGGTTCGTCTTCGTCTTCTTCTTCTTCGTCTTCTTCACCCGCCGCCATTTGGTAGAGGTCGGTTGCGATTTCGGGTAAAGTGTCAACTTTAACGGGTAAGGGGTTATTCGGACTCGGCGCGCCTTCCGGGAGGGGGATTTGATATTGAGCGCTGAGACTGGGGAACTCTCCCCGGGCGAATCGATCCCGGAACTCGCGGAAAAAGCGACCGAAGGCGTCGAGGGCGACGAGAACGGCGAGGGCTTCTTCGTCGTAGAGAATCGATCGCATCCCTTCAAAGGGGTGCAAATTCCCAAAGCGGGGTTCGATTTCGTCGGCGTCGAGGTCGCCCAAGGTTTGGCGGTCGTTTTCGTCGTCGTCGGTCTCGAAGGTGAGGAACAGGCAATCTTGGGAGAGAAAGGCTTCTTCGAGTAATTCAGTCGATTCGTGTTCGATCGCGCGTTGGCGGAAGCGTTGCAGGGAATCGAGGGAACGATAAAAGAGAATGCCGTAGTCGAGTCCGAGCATCCCCATGGTGCAGGCATAAAGGGTGTCGAGGTCCCACGCGCCCAGTTCGATCGCCAGGATCTGATGGTCGCCGAGTGATTCCCACGGGGCCAAGTCCCACAGATCCCGGGCTTTGTCTAGCAGCACTTCGGCGTATTGGGGGGGCAAACTGGGGGGTTTGGTTTCGATCGCCTCTTGAAAGCCCTGGAAAATTTCGTCGATTAAGGGCAAATCGGGAACGTATTCGATGGCGATATCGAGGTCTTGCAGGACGCCACGCAAGAAAAATTGAATTTCTCGGTCTTTGACGACAATTTTCTGCGGTCGGGCCGGGTGGGCCGGACTGTGGGGATGTTCGATCGCGCGCAGCAAGGTTCGCACGATCGCCTGATGTCCCGTTTCTGGGGTGACGACATCCATCGCGCGGACGATTCCCTGGGATCCGTCCACCCACAAAATACAATCGCCTCCCGATTCCGGTTCTAAATCGATTTGACTGTCCGAACTGACGGGTAACGGGTGGTTCAAGGTACGGCGATCGCCTTCCCACACACTCGGAATCTGCGGGAGTTGTTGCAAACGGCGACGAGTGGAGCGATTCAAAGCGGTCATAGGCTATGCCAATTGAGTGGAGGTCAGCAAGGGGGGGAAAGCGCTAAATCGAAACGGCGATTGATTTGACAAACGACTTGAAACACTCTATCTCATTGTCTCACACCAATGGATTCAGCGACGCTTTTGGGGGGAGGGATCCGTTTTTTTCTGGGGAATGGGCGGCGATCGCCGCGCGAGCGATCGGCAGCACTCGTTAGAATAGAACCACTCAGACTCCAATGAATCGTGTTTTTAAATTGCCACCAGGAGAAAACGAGATGACCCAAGCGACTGAATCCCAAAAACGCGGAATTATTCTAACGGATGCCGCCCTCAAGCAAATCCTCGCTTTACAAGAAAAACAAGGAAAAAATCTCTGTTTGCGGGTCGGCGTCCGTCAGGGCGGCTGTTCCGGGATGTCTTATACCATGGATTTTGACGATATCGCCAATGCCCGCGAAGATGACGAAATCTTCGACTACGAGGGTTTTAAGGTCCTGTGCGATCGCAAAAGTTTGCTGTACGTTTACGGGATGGCCCTCGATTACAGCGATGCCCTGATTGGCGGCGGATTTCAGTTTACCAACCCCAACGCGACCCAGACCTGCGGTTGCGGTAAGTCTTTCTCGGCTTGAGGGTAAGCCCCGATCTGGGCGAAGCGGAAGCCGCGCGATCGCGTGGCTTCTCGCTTTTGATGTTGCCGTGCCATTAGAGGCGGTAAACTTCAAGATCGGCGAACCTTCGTTTTCAGCCGATCCCCTCAGCTTGAGGGACGGACTTTGCCGAGTTCGCAGTTTAACCATCGCCTCTAATGGCTCGAATGCTTATGACATCAACCCCAGAAGAATTGTTCAATCAAGGCGTCGAACGCTACAAAGCCGGGGAATCCCCGGACACCCTCATCCCCCTGTTTGAGGAGATTTGCGATCGCGCCCCCAAAAATAGTCCGGCGTTGGCTTCCCTCGCTTGGCTCTATCTGTTGAAAGACCGCCCGAAATCGGCGACTAAAGTCGCTCAGAAGGCGGTTAAACTCAACCCTCAAGATGCTCAAGCTCGGATCAATCTCGCCCTCGCCATGCTCGATAGTGGCAAAAAAGGCGTCCGCGACCACGTCGAAATGGCGCAACAGTTGATGATGGCGGCGGACGAATTGCGCGACGAAGTTAAAGAAAATGTCGAGGACGGCTTGACGCGCAAACCGGATTGGAAGAGTTTGCAACGGGTGAAAACTTGGTTGTTTGAGTAAGTCGCCCTCTCGGTGAGCTTCCCCGAGTCTCCCGCCGTTCCGTTCGGCGGGTGGTCTTCCCTTCGTGCGATCGCGCCGATCGATCGCGGCGCTCCATTTCAGGTATAAATTGCAGATATTTCAAAAAACTGACGGCGGCAGAGGCGATCGCCCTTCCCGATCCTGTGGGGCGAAGATGGTACAACAGAAACATTAAAGGAGTTCGAGATCGTCGCCCTCGCAGGTGGCGATCGCTTCCTCTCTCTACAGGTTCTCAAAACGCCTATGAATACCCAGATAACCCCTCCACCCTTACCCCAAGAATGGAAAGCGGAATCGGTTGACAATGATTCCCGGTGGTTGGAATCGATTATTAAAAATACAGCCCCTTTTTCCGATGCCTGGATTAAAGCGCGGATCGTTCAACTGACCTATCCGCCACCGCCGAACTACCACAATCCTAGCAGGGAATTGGGGGGCGATTGTCCCTATCTCGCCGCATCTTCGATCGCCGAAGTTTTGGAAAGGCTGCACGATTTATGTCCCGATCGCGCCGTCTATTCTTTCTTCGACCGCCAAGTGGACGAAGCCTACATCACCCGCGCGTTGTTTGCTTGGGACAACCACAAATTTACCCAAAGTATCGGTCGCAACTTTGAGGTGTTTCAAGACCGCACCCACCCTAATGTTTTTCTCGTCACCAGTACCGCCACCCCTTCCCTCGACGCCGATCGCAAGTTACCCGATCCCGGACGGTTTCGCCCCCTGTTCAACGTAGACGAACTCGGGGCGATCGTCGCCGAACGCGGGTGCGAACAACTGACGTTACGGACCCACGGTTACGCCACTCCATCGAAGATCTTTTATCCCTTATTCTCTCAGGAAGCGGATGCCCTGACTGCCGACGATCGGATCTCGGGGGATACGCGCGATCGCTCGCGCAGCGATCGCGCCTTAAACCCCAATCAATTTTATATCGGCTACCATTGGCCGAGCGAACAACCGATTACTAGTGCGGGATTGTGGACTGATTTCAGCCAACATCGGGGGATTTTATGGAAATTTACCTTTGTTTTGGGCGGGTTTGCCGGAATTCTCGGCACTCTCATCTGGATCCTGCTTAAGGGATTTGCCTTACCCATTCTTTCCCTGGGTCACGCGATTCCGGGAATCGCGCAATTGTGGGAATGGCTGAAGTTTGGCGAAACGGCTAAGGTGGCGGCGACCTGGTATTGGATCGTCCCGACCTTGTTTTTGTTCTGGATCGTGATGATGCACGGTTTTCGCATTTTGGTGTACCAGCGCGATTTATACCGGGCGATTCACTACGGGTCGCCGGATTTGGCCGAATTTTTTTGGCGGTTGGATGCGGCGATCGCCCAAACGGAAGTCGAAGGGGAGGGGAGTCCCAAGCACTTGCCTCCGATCCGGGTCAACGCGATCGGACATAGCATGGGCGCCTGTTTGTTGGTCAATACCCTGCGAATTCTCTCCGATCGCTTCGGGAAAGACGATCTCGATGTCGAGATCGGCGCGCAGTTGGACCGAGACGATTTGGAAGCGTCTTATATCGGCAAATATCTACTGTTAGATAAGTTAGTGTTAGCTTCGCCGGATATTCCCTTGGAGTTTCTGCGCGAAGGTCGCAATAACTACGTGCGTTCGGCGATGCGCCGTTGCCGTCAGATTTATCTGATGTCGAGCGATCGCGATGCGGTGTTGCGCTACATGCCAACTTTGGGCAATTGGTTTATCGAACCGAGTATCGAAATGTCCGGCTATCGCCTGGGGAATGTGTTTCTACAACGGCAAAACCCGGAGGATCCCAATAGTCGGTACGTCCCGAAAATCCGCAACATGTTTGAATGGCAAGAGGCAGTGATTCCGACGAGTGCTTACGATTTGTTCCGCCGTTTTAACTATCTCGATTGTTCGGAAATCGAGGCGGTCAATGGGATACGGGCGAACCTAACCCACTGGTCCGGCCCGGCGATCGACCTAGGTAATATGACCTTGTTCGTGTTGCGTTCTTTACCCCTGTCGTTGGGATCGAAACTGCCGGAATTCGACCTTCACGGCGGTTATTTTTTCACGGATACGCTGACCTTTCGGATTATCCGCTTGTTGATCGCCAGTGAAACCGACTCGCCAGAAGAGTTACAAGAGCGAATCTGGGAGGCGATCGCGGGCAGTCCCATCCGCTTTTTACCCAGCGATTCCAGGTTGCGATAAACCGCGATCGAGACCCTAAAATTTATACAAAATCTGCCCCAATCTCCACGCATTTTGTACAATCCTACCCGAAACAATTGGTAAACCAAGTAAGGACACGGCATTGTGTCCTTACAACCGATTAATGTGACAACCAATTAATGTGACAACCGATTGAAGGGCTGTATAAAAATACAACACATACCCCTCCTCGACCGACGACAGAAGATCTTCAAAAGATCTTCTAAAGATCTTTTGAACGACAGATAGTCTTTAACCCGGTAATTACTGGTAAAACCTAGTAATACTGTGTATTAGGTGCTATCTTACCTGGCTCTGGCTAATTGCCAGAGATTGTTTTCAAGAAGACATTGATACTGTCATTAGCATCCCGGTCGATTCTATGGGAGCAATTGGGGCAGATAAATTTCTTAGAATCGCCTAGCCGATTGTGAATCTGCCCGCATTTTGAGCAGGTTTTGCTTGTATATTCTTCCGTGACTTCTATTACCTGGCAGCCTCGTTTAACCGCTTGGTGAACCAGCCTCTGTTTAAAGCGGTAGTGCGCCCAAGTGAGCAAAGAACGTGCTGTTTTATGGTTAATCTTTCGCTTGGCTCTGTAGACCATGAACGATGACTTAAAGTCGGGAATAATGACCTGGGAGTAATTAGAGGTCAAGAAAGCAGCAGTCTTTTTGTGACATTCATCAACCAGGTTTCTAATTTTTATTCTTAGCTGCCGAGCCAGCTTTCTTAGCTTGAATCTTTTGCGCTTATTGTCTCTGCATGAAAGCTTTAGCAGTTTCTGACTGAATCCGATCTAAACGCTTACAGAGCTTGACAATGCGCGAGATTGAGCCGTTGCCTAGTTCAATGACCTTGTTGCCGTCAAAACCAGTCAAAAAAGTTCTCACTCCAGGGTCTAGTACAGCCTGGCAGAAATGAGCTTACTATGTAAAAGAGAGCGCGAAAAGGATTTCTCTGCAATGCCTAGACTAGCCGCCTCCCCCATTAGCTTGAGCGAAGCCGAGCGCAGTGAATTAGAAAAATTGCTTAGGCGTCGGAAGAGTTCACAGCAGATGGCTTTACGGGGGAAGATCATTTTGCAAGCTGACCAAGGCAAAGGACATGGGGAAATCGCGCGAGAGCTAGGGATTAGCAAAGAGATGAGTCGGCGCGCTCGCTTCCGTTGGCTGGAAATGAGTCAAGGGGAAAGCTGCGTTGAAGAGCGACTACAGGATGCCCCGCGTCCGGGGACGCCGCCGACGTTTACCCTCGAACAAATCACTCAACTCTATGCACTGGCTTGTGCGCCCCCCGAACAGTACGGGCGACCGATTAGCCATTGGACAGCTCCAGAACTCGCCGACGAGTTGGTCAAGCAAGGAATTGTCGAGAGCATCAGTCCGCGTCATGTGGGACGACTGCTAGAGGAAGCCGAACTCAAACCCCACCAGAGCCACTATTGGCTCCACCCCCCCCGACCCAGACTTGCCCGAGAAAATCCAAGAGATTTGCCAGCTCTACAAACAAGCCATAGCTCGAGCCGAACAAGGGGAGTTAACCTTTAGCGTGGATGAAATGACGGGAATTCAAGCACTCGAAAGGAGGATGCCCGACATCCCCATGAAACCGGGGCGCTGTACCCAAGTCGAGTTTGAATATATCCGCCATGGCACCCAAACTCTCATTGCCTCCTTCAATGTGGCTACGGGAGAAGTTGACCTGGCTACGGTCGGCCCCACCCGCACCGAGGCCGATTTTGAAGCCCATATCCGACAATTATTGGCTCAATGCCCCCAGGCTCCTAAAGTTCATCTGGTGATGGACTGTCTCAACACCCATCAGTCCGCCTCCCTGGTTCGGCTCGCCGCCCAACTCGAATCTCAAGCCATTGACTTAGGTGTAAAAGGGCGCTCGGGCATTTTGCGCTCAATGGCCACTCGCGCGGCTTTTTTGAGCGTACCCAATCATCGACTGGTCGTCCACTTCACGCCTAAGCATTGCTCGTGGCTCAATCAAATTGAGCTTTGGTTCAGCATCTTGGTTCGTAAGCTACTCCGACGCTCTAGCTTTACCAGTCCCGCCCATCTCAAGCAGAAAATTATCGAGTTGATCGACTACTTCAATCGCACTATGGCTAAGCCGTTCAAGTGGAACTATACTGGTAAGCCTTTGATCTCCTGAATACTTGGTTGATTTCTGCCAGGCTGTACTAGGCTTAACCCTGCGAATTTGAGGAATTGACGGCGATTGAAAGGAGTCATGGGCAGTTAACTGGAGACTAAGGTAGAAGTTTGGCACCTCAGCCAGGTAGATGACGGATGATGAGGATCTATTCAGTCTATTCGGTTTTATCTAAACTACTCGATGAATTGGGGAATGTCGAGGGGAATGTCGAGGGGAATGTTGACGTGAGCTGAAGGGGTTGGGGGGGAATATAGGGTGGCTCGCGGCAATGGATGAGGGAGAATCGCTCTCATTCCTTCTTAAGAAACGGGGACTTGAGGAGACGGTTCGTGATGTCGCCGACTCACGTTGTTCATTTCCGGTCGCAAGGGTTCGATCGCCACATTATACCATTTTTCTAAACTCTCGATGCAGATGGATCCCCTGTAAGGACACGGCATTGCCGTGTCCCTAGCCTCGATCTCTCTCATTATTTTTGAAAAACAGTACGAGTGCAGTACAAATACAGTACAAAATACTGACAAGATGCTGACAAAAACAGAACAAAAAACAGACAATTTTTACGAACCTGCGTCATTACAGGTGTAGTGAAATTTTTGAAATTGGCTCGGGATGTGGTATTTTAATTTAAATTGCGATAGTTGTATCTAATTCCAGCAATTTTCAAGGATTCCACGATCGCCCCAGCGCCGCAAAGCCCCGACATGACGGGAGTTGAAGGCGATCGCCCTTCCGGAAGTTCCCTGGGGAAGCCGACGGAAAAGCCACGCTCTCGCGACACGAATTTTTTTCCCGGTTTTTAGGGGCGATCGCGCGGTTCGATCTCACGGGATTTTGGCTCGATCTACAGCTCGATCTACAGTTCAATCTACAGTTCAATCTAAATTTAACAATGGGAGCGGGAATTCCCCGATTCTACCGAAGGTGAATCGTGGGATGAAAGCGACTCTTCGGCAAATCAGTGATAATCTTATCATCTGGCTATATCGGCGATAATGTTCAAGGCATACAAATACCGCATCTATCCAACCCACGAGCAACAAGCGACTTTAGCCAAGAGCTTTGGTTGCGGTCGTTGGTATTGGAACTATGCGTTAAATTTGTGCCAAGAGACTTATCGAGCGACCGGAAAAGGTCTATCGAGGGGTTATCTTCAGGGATTATTACCTGCCCTCAAAAAGGAACACCCTTGGCTTAAAGAAGATGTCTATTCCCAATGCTTGCAAGTCGTGGCGTTGAACTGATCGACCGCTTATCGAAACTTCTTTGAGAACCGGGCAAAATTACCCCGATTCAAATCCAAGCAGGGAAGGCAATCTATCAGTTATCCTCAAAATGTTAAGTTTGAGGGAAATTACATCAAACTGCCTAAAGTTGGGTTAGTGCGTTGTCGTCAGCATCGAAGTTTTGAGGGAAAAATCAAAACTGTAACCCTCTCCAAAAATCCAGATGGTAAATATTATGCTTCAGTTTTGGTAGAGGGTAGAAAAGAACCTCCCCTCCTCTCAACTGAAGGAAAAGCAATTGGCATTGATTTAGGGCTGACCGATTTTGCAATTACCAGTGAGGGGTCGAAATATAATAATCCCAAGCATTTTGATAAACACGCGCGAAACCTAAAAAGAAAACAGCAAAAACACGCTCGAAAAAGGAAAGGCAGCAACAACCGCAATAAATCGCGGGTAAAAGTTGCCAAGATTCACGCCAAAATAAGTCGCTGTCGTGAAGATTTTCTCCACAAGCTATCCCGTAAGATAGTGAACGAAAACCAAGTGATTGTGGTCGAATCCCCCCTAACCCCCCTTAATAAGGGGGGAACTAAAGGGGGGATAGGCATGGTTCGCGATCGCAAACTCGCCAAAGCGATTAGTGATGTCGGTTGGGGGATGTTTTGTACGATGTTAAAGTACAAGGCCGAATCAGAAGGAAAAGTTTATCTAGAAGTCGATCGATTTTTTCCTTCTTCTAAAACCTGCCATGTATGCCTCAATCAAACCACAAGCTTGTCTCTTGATGCGAGAAGCTGGACTTGCGAACATTGCCAAAACCATCATGACAGGGATATCAATGCCGCCATCAATCTCAAAAATGAAGGCTTACGGATATTAGAGTTAGGAACTCGCTCTACTGCCCTTGGAGGGGATGTAAGACGAGGTGGTAGAACTTCAGTTCTATCTAGCGCAGTCCCCAGTGAAGAGGGAAGCCGCTATTGTAATCTTTGATTCAATAGCGGTAGTTCACTTCCGGCATTGTTTTCTTCCAGGGCAACCCCTGATTGATTGCGTCGATTTGCATCTGTTCCATCGCGTTGACCTCCTTGAGATAGGGGCGCAGGATGTGGTCGAGACGGTGGTTATAAAAGCGGTGGAGACTGTGGTTCCCGGTGGCGGGGAAACCGCGCCGTTTTTTATGCTGACCCCCGGCGCCCGGGTCGAAACTTTGAATGCCGCGATCGATCGCCCAGGCGATCGGGGTGTAATAACAGGCGTCGAAATGGAGACAGTCGATCTCGCGATCGCAGCCCCAATAGCGCCCGTAGAGGCGATCGCCCTTGGTCAAACAAAAAGACATGGCGATCGGGTCGCGGGGGTCGTTCTCGTCGTAAGCGGCCACCAAGAGTACCCGATGGCGAAAATTGTGGTAAAGCTGCTCGAAAAACGGCTTATTCAGATATTTACTCCCCCACCAACCGAAGCGATCGCAGTGGTCGCTATAAAAGCGGTACATGCGCGAAAATAAAACATGGGGAATGTCATCGCCGTGGAGCGTTTTCACCTCAATGCCCGCTTTGCGAACTGCCTTGCGTTCCCGCTTAATATTGCGGCGCTGATTGGCATTAAATGCCTGTAAATAGTCGTCAAAACTGCTAAATCCGTGATTTTGCCAAATATAACTGTGATGCAACCAGGGGGTGAAGCCGAACTTTTCGAGGGTGGGTCGCCAGTCCGGATCGACATAAAGGAAATTGCAACAAGAAATCTGGTGGCGATCGCAGAAACGATCGATCGCGTTGACCATCACCCCGGTCAAATGCTCCTCATCCTCTCCCGGAGCGATTAAAAAACGATATCCCGTCGCCGGAGTCACCGGACTCATCCCCAGTAATTTCGGGTAGTAGTCGATGCCGAGACGGTGGGCCAAATCCGCCCACTGGTGGTCGAAGACAAACTCGCCGTAACTGTGACCCTTGAGATATAACGGCGCTGCCGCCACCAACTCGCGATCGCGCCAGAGTGTCAAATGGTTCGGCAGCCAGCCACTTTTGGCCGTAATGCTGCCGGAGGCTTCCATGTTGTGCAGCCAATCCCATTCAAAAAACGGCGTTTTCAACGGTTGCGCCAAAGCGTCCCACTGTTGCTGGGGGACATTGGCAATTTGGTCGAGCCAACGGACGGAAAGAGGGGCGATCGGTTCCACCATGAGACGAGTGTAAAGGTAGAGCGTGTCAAATTGTTTCTTATTTTAGGGATTTTTAGCGATCGCCGCCGCGATCGTCCCCAGACAGCTATTCGGTCCTCCCTTTGAGGCGATAGTGTAGAAATAATTCCCCCTCCATCTGTCGCACGTCGAGCAACTCCAACCGTTTCGCCTCCGTCGCGAGCAATCCTTCCCCGTCCACCGGGGTCGGCGCCGCCATCCCGCCGACGAGTAAAGGACAAACCGTGAGCCAGAGTTCGTCCAAAACATCCGCACTGAGGAGAGAACCGACCAATTGACCGCCGCCGAGGACGGCGAGACGTTCGATTCCCAACTCCGCCATTGCTGCCAGGGCGATCGCCCAATCGATCTCGCGATCGTTGCCTTCGGCGACCAAGAGGCGATCGAACCCGGGGCGATCGCGCCACAAGGTCGCCCCCGCTTGAGTGGAGACCAACCATCGCGGAATGGGCTGTTGGAAAAAGGGTAAATCCGGGTCGATGTTGCCACTGCCGGAGGCGACGATCTGCACGGGTTGGGGCGGTTTCCCCCGAGATTGGCGTTCGTCGAGTAAATCTGGGTCGAGTACCCGCATCGCCGTTCCTCCCGTTCGCAAGGTTCCGGCGCCGCCTAACACTGCATCCGCCAAGGCCACTTGCCGTTCTAGATGGGCTTTGTCGTGAGGCGACCCGAACAGGACGGGCGATCGTCTGGCATCGGCGATTTTACCGTCGGCACTCATGGCTAAAACAACGGTGGTGTGGGGACGGTTGGGGTGGGGTTGGGCGGTCATGGAAAGGCGGTAGATGAAGGATTGTATGGAGGTTAAATGATAGAAGTCAAAGCGGCGATCGCCTGTTGCTCGTTTTCAAGTTATTGTATCGAACCCAACGATCGCCCGAACTCGCTAAAATACACTCGATTCACGACAACAGCGAGGAAACCGACCATGGCACGAGATCCGGAAAAAGACACGATCCGACTGGGACAGTTTTTAAAGTATATAGCGATCGCCGCCACCGGGGGACAGGCGAAACTGATGATTCAAGGCGGAGAAGTCTCGGTCAACGGGGCGATCGAAACCCGGCGGGGTCGTCAACTGCACCACGGCGATGTTGTCAGTGTTGGAACCCAAAGCTTTACCGTCGATTTAGAGGCTTTGTAAGTGCTCGCAAGTGCTTCTAAGTGCTGGTAAGTGCTTCGCGCGAGTTAACCGGGGGACGAACGCACCGCCTCGACCGGAAGGGTGATTGTAAATTGGGTCCGTCCCGGTTGCGCCGAGGTACATTCCAACTGTCCGCCGTGTCCTTCCGCCACGATTTGATAACAGGTGGACAAACTCAACCCCATCCCTTTTCCGACGGGTTTGGTCGTGAAAAAGGGATTGAATAATTGGTTTAAATACTGTTCGGGAATTCCCGGACCGTTGTCGGCGATCGCAATTTCAATCCAGCGATGGTTTAACTGATTCACTCTTATCTCAATTTTCGGATCTTCCGCGATCGCTTCCTCGTTGTTTTCTAAGCTTTTATATTTCTCGTGCAACGCATCGATCGCGTTCGTCAAGATATTGAGAAACACTTGATTCAGTTGACTGGGATAGCATTCTATTTTAGGAATTTCATCGTATTTCTTAATTACTTGAATATCCGGCAAGTCTTCGCCCAAGTGCAAGCGACTTTGTAAAATCACTAACGTACTGTCCAACCCTTTGCAAATATCGGCTTGATTGAACTCCGAGCGATCGAGTTGAGAAAAATCGCGCAAACTGGACACGATTTGACGAATTCGGCGGGTTCCATTTTTCATCGAATCGAGTAACTTCGGTAAATCTTCCCGAATAAAGTCTAAATCTTCTTGTTTTTCCTCCCAATCTTCCCGGGGGCGATCGACCAACTCAATCAACTCTCGCGCGTAATCTTCCACGTGGTCTAAATTGCCGTGAATGAAACTGACCGGATTGTTAATTTCGTGAGCAATTCCAGCGACCAACTGACCCAAACTCGACATTTTTTCCGATTGAATTAACTTCGCCTGAGTTTGCTTTAACTCGACGAGCGATCGCTCTAACGCTGCTGCCTTTTCTCGTTCGCTTTCCGAGAGACGCCGCAACGTTTCCAAATGACATAACTGAACTTGAGTGCGGATGCGCGCCAGCAATTCTGCTTTCGCAATCGGTTTGCTCAAATAATCGTTAGCGCCGGATTCCAAACCCATGACCACATCCGCCAGGCGGTCTTTAGCGGTGAGCATAATAATCGGTAATTCGTCGAGACTGTAGCGTTCGCGAATTTGCTGACAGACTTGATATCCGGTCATGCGCGGCATCATGACATCGAGTAAAATTAAATCGGGTTTAAACGAAGTGGCGAGCAGTTCTAAGGCTTGAACCCCGTTAGAGGCGATCGCTAATTCGCACTCGTATAACGATAAATAATTGACCAGAACCTGACAGTTAATCGGTTCGTCATCGACGATCAAAATCTTCAAATCCCGACCGTCAAACTCGATTTCCGAGTGATGCGAGGGGTCGGACAGCTCAGCCGGAACGAGAGCATCACTCGGGGAAGCGGCGGCGACGGGCCGATCGCGATCGCCCGAGATCGGCGCCGCCAACACCACCGGAGTCGAACCGTCGCGACTGACGGGTAAGGTAAAGGTAAAGGTTGAGCCGACCCCGATTTGCGACTCCACCGCAATCCGACCGCCGTGGAGTTCCACCAGTTGCTTGGTGACCGCCAATCCCAACCCAGTTCCGCCGTATTCCCGGGCGGTGGAGCCGTCCGCTTGCTCGAAGGATTCAAAAATCCGGTCTAATTTATCCGCCTCGATGCCAATTCCGGTATCGCGAATGGCGATTTCGACGATTTCGGGATCGGACGGGTTCGGCGATCGCGCGCTGACGACGATCTCACCCGCGTCGGTGAATTTAATCGCATTACCAATCAAGTTATAAAAAATCTGTTGCAAGCGGTTTTCATCCGCCGCCACCGGGGGCAAGTTTTCGGGGAAATCGGCGACCAATTTTAACGGTTTGGCGCCAATTAAAGGGCGGATCGGAACGAAGACGACCTCGACTAATTCGCGCAAGGCGATCGATCGCACTTGTAATTGCAAGTTGTTATGTTTGAGTTTGGCAAAATCGAGGATGTCGTTGACTAAAGTCGCCAGTCGCCGACCGGAGGCGACGATCGTTTCTAAGTTGCGCCGGGTCGCATCGGGGAGTTCTCCCGTGGCGCCGTCGAGAAGGGATTGAGTGATGCCGATGATGCCATTTAAGGGGGTGCGCAGTTCGTGAGAGGTGTTGGCGAGAAATTCGTCTTTGAGTTTGTCGAGTTGTTGTAACGACCGATTCGCTTGTTTGAGGGCGCTTTCGCTCTCGCGCAGGGCTGCGGTTGCGCGTTCTACGGCGGTTTTGAGGCGCATGGGGGTGCTGACGAGGACGAAAGTGAGAGATCCGGCCACCAGGGCTAACAAGCCGCCTCCGAGCCATAAATTGCGGGATATGGGGGCGTTCTCGGGCCATCCGGCGATCGGAACGGCGGCTAATTGCCACGATCCGTTCGGCAGGGTGACGTTTAAAATGACTGGGGAGCGATCGAAGATCTGCGGATTGCCGAAAAAGACCTCGCCTTCGGCCCCGCGTCCGTCTTTTCCGCGCAGGCTGTAGAGCAGTTGCTCGTCCCATTCGAGTAGTCCGGCTTCTCTAAATAAGATATCGCGATCGATGCCGATACTGACCATTCCCCAATAGGGACCACTTTCGGGAGGGGCGCCGGGTGGGGTCAGGAAAATGGGGGTGCGGGTGATGAATGCCATGCCTCCTTTGACGAGTTTGACTGGCCCGGCGAGGACGGTGGATCGGGTGGCGATCGCCCGCTCGAATGCCTCTCGTTCTTCGGGGACGTTCATCGGATCGAAGCCGAGTGCTTCTTCTTGTCCTTTCAAGGGATAGAGATGGGTGGCGATGCTATTTTTAAAAAGCGCGGCACTGGGAATCCCGGAACTGCGAGCGACCAAAACCCGCGCCAGTTCTTCAAAGGTGGGTTGGTCGATCTCGGGGTTGACGGTGCTGACGTAGGTAACGATCCCCCGGCTGAGAAAAATACGCTGGTTTAACTCGCCTTCGAGACTGGCCCTCAAGGCGCTCAGGCGATTGAGAACGTCGGTGCGACTCCGTTGGATGAAGCGTTTTTGTTCCGATCGATCTAACAGGGCTACGACACTGAGAACGATCGCCACGGCAACACAAGCGGCAAGCGGGGGTAAAATTCGGGTGGGAAAACGCGCCATAAGTTAAATCGAGCAGTCCAAGTTAGGGTTCCCAGCTTGCGGATGCCAGTTGACAGGTTTCCCTATGGTATTTCAGATTACATTGTGCCTCCCGATCGCCCACCCTCGATCGGTCAAGGGCCAATTGGCCGATCTTGACGCAAATATTGACGCAAATCACAATCAGTTTCAATTTCGATCGCCCGAGCGCCACCCCCGACAAGTTAGGATGGATTGAAATCGTGGAGAATGCCACTCAGTTCATGAGGGGATGAACATGGCTAACAGCAATCGGCCACTGCGCCAAAATCCTTTTACTACTTACCGCGATCCCGTGACGGGAGAGTGGATTGTGGTCAAACCGAACAACGAGGTTTGCATCCCAAAGCAAAAACCCCAAGTGGCTTAGAAACTGGGGGCGATTTGAGTGCGATGCGATCGCCGTCCAAGATAGGAGATCTTCAGTTATCCCCTCCCTCGCAATAGTTCGTGGCGGTTGGTCCGCGATCGCGCCGCACTCGGAATCTCCCCTCGTCACTGGGTGCCGACGCGGTCGCGCGTCGCTGCTGGATTTACAATGTTATGAGATTGGCAATCTGTCGTTATCGAGGGAGTCGGGGCGATCGCTCCAACTCCCTCTCGTTTTGGGTTCGTTCCCGTTCGGTTCCCGACCGCCGCCGGGAACGGAAATTTATGTGAGACTTACGCCACTATATTCTGTATTTAAAAGTCTTGAATTTGACGGACTAAAGTGAGAAAATGCCGGATTTTTTCGAGGGACCTGGTGGGGCGATCGGCGATCGCCCCCAAACCTAAAAAACGATCGCAGCAACTGGCGACAGCACCGCCGCTACAGGGACGAGATCGGCAAACGGAAAGATTGCCAGACGACAAGAGAGGAAATCACGAGTTTCTACCACAACGGCTTAGAAATGTATTCGCCGTAATACAAACTAAAGCGCCAAAACGTTTTCGCATACTCGATGAATTTATCTAAAGTATGAGAAAGTTTTGAAGACGGGAGGTGATGAACTTGAGGTTTTAACATGGTGACCTCCTCAGAGATGCGAACGCATTGAATGATTTTGATGGTCGAGGGGAACGGACAGAGGCAGTTCGGCTCAATTGTTACCCGCACCGTTGAAAATGTTGGCGGCAGGATGGGGTGCAAGGGCGCCCGCGATCGTCCTGCGGTTCCCTGTTTCCATTGTAGCGAGTTTTTCAGAAAGTGACGTTACACTTTCCCCGCTCGATCCACCTCGTGTTTTCTCCGAAGACTTCCCCAGGCAGCAACCCATAAAAAGTAGATTTTAACATTTTGCAATCTGTCCCCCCTGGCTCGAATCTACAATCTCAAATAGATCTCTTGTAAAATAGATATCTGGCAAAATTCTAAAAGCCCCCCTAACAAATAGGGGTTATCTTTCTCAAAAGATGCAAGCTGTCTAATCTAAAATCTAAAATCTAAAATCTAAAATATTAATGCAACAGCAAACCCCCTCGATCGCCCGCTTGTACGGACTGACTCAAGCCGAAGTCGAAGCCCGTCGTCAGGAATTTGGGGCGAACGTTTTGACCCCACCGGAACGAACCCCCGGCTGGAAGTTATTTCTCGAAAAGTTTGAAGATCCGGTCATTCGGATTTTGACGATCGCCGCGATCGTATCGATCGCCATCGGCTTTTTTAACGACAGTTACCTCGAAGGAATAGGTATTATTACAGCTATTTTCTTGGCGACAACAGTTTCCTTTGTGAACGAATATCAAGCCAATCGAGAATTTGACATTCTCAATCAAGTCAGCGACGAAACGCCGATCCAAGTCATTCGCGAAGGGGAATATCTCACCGTTCCCCAAAAAGACCTCGTCGTCGGCGATTTAGTTTTATTAGAAAAAGGGGATGAAGTTCCCGCCGATGGAGAGGCGATCGAAGCAGTATCGCTGCAAGTGGCGGAAGCGAACTTAACCGGGGAACCCCCCGTGAGTAAATTCGATCGCCGCACCGCCTCCAGCCGCAACGATGAAAGTCGCACCTATCCGGCTGACCAATTATTGCGCGGGACGATCGTCATGGAAGGTCACGGGACGATCGAAGTGACCGCCGTGGGCGATCGCACGGAAATCGGACAGACGGCGCGTGCTGCAGCCCAAGAAACCGACGAAGAAACGCCGTTAACGCTGCAACTGCAACGGTTGAGCCGCGCGATCGCCGTCGCGGGGTTATCCGTGGCCCTGTTAGTAGACGGGGCGCTGGTGGTACGCGGGGTGGCGATCGCCGAATTGAGCTTGACCGGACAACAGTGGTATGTCGTCGGCGTGCTAACCCTCGCCGTGGCGATCGCCCTCGTGCGGATTTGGCTGCCGATCGCCTACGACGGCTTCGAGTTTGCCGGATGGACCGACCGACGCCCGGAGTGGTTGGAACGAGACACGGCGGCAGAATGGCTGAAAACCGCAGCGATCGCCCTCTCGTGCTTGGGAATCGGTCTCGGAGTCGGCGCGATCGCCGGATTTTTGCCGGAATCGGGGACGCCGTGGTTACCCGTAGACGCCGCGCGATCGTTGCTGACCTACTTCACGATCGCCGTGACCATCGTCGTCGTCGCCGTTCCCGAAGGCTTGGCCCTGAGTGTCACCCTCAGCCTCGCCTACAGTATGCGTAAAATGACCAAACAAAATAACCTCGTGCGGCGGATGCACGCCTGCGAGACGATCGGCGCCGCCACGGTGATCTGTTCCGACAAAACCGGAACCATGACCCTCAATCAAATGCAGGTGGCTCACGCCGAATTACCCGACCCCAACACCCCCATCGGTCGCCGTCTGGTCGAAGGCATCTGCGCCAATTCCACGGCTCACCTGCACCGCCATCCCGGAGAAGCCAGCCAACCGTTGGGCAATCCCACGGAAGGGGCGCTCTTGCTGTGGTTGGAAGAAGGAGGGATCGACTACGCCACCGAACGCGACGCCTTCACGACGATCCAACAGTGGACGTTTTCGACCGATCGCAAATACATGGCCACCGTGGGCCGCTCTCCGAGTCGAGAACGTCCGATCTTGCACGTCAAAGGGGCGCCGGAAATCTTGCTCGATCGCTGCACCCGACAAATCGACGGCGACGGGACGACAGGTGAGATCGAATCGGCGGCGATCGCCGCACAATTGCAACGCTATCAAAGCCGGGGAATGAGAACCCTGGGGTTTGCGTGGCTCGAAGATCCGCCCCTCCCCTCCGAGGCGAATGCGGGGGAAGTGGCGATCGACCAACTCGCCGAGAACATGACTTGGGTGGGGTTCGTGGCGATCGCCGACCCGATCCGCGAGGACGTGCCCGCCGCGATCGCCGCCTGTCAACAAGCGCAAATCGCCGTCAAAATGGTCACCGGAGATAACCCGACGACCGCCAAAGAAATCGCCCGTCAAATTGGATTAGTAGACGAGACCGATCCCCCCGAATCCTATCTCACCGGGCCGGAGTTTTCCCAACTCGACGACGAAGCCGCCCAACTTGCCGCCGTGCGCTTAAAAGTCCTCTCTCGCGCCCGTCCCGGCGACAAGCAGCGCCTCGTGAAAATGCTGCAAGCGGGCGATCGGGTGGTGGCGGTCACCGGAGATGGAACTAACGACGCCCCAGCCCTCAATCAAGCTCAAGTCGGTTTGGCGATGGGTCGTACCAGCACCAGTGTGGCGAAAGAAGCCAGCGATATTATTATTCTCGATCGCGCCTTTTTAACCATCGAACGGGCGATCGTTTGGGGGCGATCGCTCTATCAAAATATCCAGAAATTTATTCTGTTTCAACTGACAATTAATGTCGCCGCTTGTGGGATTGCCCTTCTCGGTCCGTTTATCGGCATCGAACTGCCCCTGACCGTGACCCAGTTGTTATGGGTTAATTTAATTATGGATACCTTCGCCGCCCTCGCCCTCGCCACGGAACCGCCGAATGAGAAAGTGATGGAAAGTCCGCCGCGCAATCCTCAAGATTTTATTATTTCTAAACCGATGGCGGTCAATATTTTTACTACGGCGTTTTTCTTTTTAATTTTTCTGACGGGCTTTTTATTATTTATTCAAACTGACGGCGCGATCGCCGACTACGACCTTTCTTTATTTTTCAGTACCTTTGTAATGTTGCAATTCTGGAATTTGTTCAATGCTAAATGTTTTGGGATTAACCAATCGGTATTTTCTCATTTATGGTCGAATCTCAACTTTTTGGCGATCGCCGCGATCGTCTTCGTCGGTCAAGTTTTGATGGTACAGTTTGGCGGCGAGGTATTTAGAACTGTTCCCCTTTCCTTTCACGATTGGCTGGCGATCGTCGGCGGAACCTCCCTCGTTTTGTGGGTCGGCGAACTCACCCGCGCGATCGCCCGTTTTCGCCTGCGCGTTTAGGGACTGCGTGTAAGGGACGAGGGCGATCCTCTGTCAAAACCTGACAATGAAGTGATAAGCTCAACGTTCATCTATTTTTACATAAGAATATGAAAGATTGTAAACTCCCAAAACTTACTCAAGACGCCATTAAAAAGCTGGCCACGGCTAAAAGTTACCGACGCGGTGTTGAGTGACCAAAAAGATATAATTAAAAGCTTGAAAAACCTGAGAAAATTTGGTATTCTCATTGATATGGCAATTTGAGAAAATTAGGCTCACTATCTCCAAGATATCAAACGAATTTACGAACAGATTGGATAGGTAGATCTCTGGCAGGGATTGATTCAGAACTTGCGTTCCAAATATAGCCGCTTGCCTGGGTTAAACGACGAGCTAAACAAAGCAAATTTGTAGCTAAAAATTAAGGCGATCGCGCTGTCATAGGCGATCGCACAAACTTAAATTTCTAAAGTCTCTCGAACTTCTTCAACCGACAATTCTAAAACTTCTGCAATTTCTTCGACACTATACCCGCGTTCTCTCATCTTCAAAGCAGTTTTAAAAATTTTCTCTTGTAACTGCTGCAATCCCTGCTGCAATCCCTGCTGCAATCCCTGCTGCAATCCCTGCTGTAATCCCTCCTGTAATCCCTCCTGTAATCCTTCTTCCTTGGCTTCTTGATAAACTTTTGTTTGTTTTAAACTGCCCAATCCCAACATTTTGCCGATCTCCTCGCGAGACAGTTTCGGTAACTTGTAAATAACAATCGTCTCTATTAATTCTAAAACATCACGGCGGTGAGTCGCTTCGGTAATTTCTTCTTGGGTTCGCGCGATCGATTGGCGGGCTTTTTCTGGGGTCTCCTCTTCGGAGGTGACAATCAATTTGACAATTTCGACGCCGAGAGAGGTTTCCGCCTCATCTCCCCATTCGTCGAGGTAGACTCGCGTAACGCGATCGCTTTCCAAAAGCGAACCGTATTGCAAGTGTTGTTCGACTTCAAACTGTCGCGTCGGATAAATCACTAACGCCGACCACGGATTCGCGATCGGTTTGTATTGCGACAAATAGAGAAATATTTGTCCAAAAAAACGGAAATAAAACCCTTCTTCTCAATAAAACTGAACTTCGACAAAATAGATCGGTTCTCCCCGTTGTGGAGATTTAGGAACGAATAATCCATCCAGGCGAAATGCCAGTTGTTTGAGTTCGACCGATTGAAATTCGTAGCGATCGGCTTCTGCTGGCGGACGACCGATCGCGTGAAAAATCACATCGGGAAAGATTTGAAATAAGCGATAAAAGATCGAATCGGTTTTCATTAATTTTAACTCAAAAAAGAGGAGAGAGTGACTTCACCCCTCCTCTAACATGGATAAGATTAGGGGGAGTTACGAGATCGCCTCCTTCAGCGCGATCGCCTCTCGCAAGCGCCCGATCGCAAAAGACTTCTCTAAATACGAAAGTAAATTCCCCGCTTTCGGTCCGCGTTCTTTCCCCATAAACGAGAGGTAAACCGCCGGAAATGCTGCACCGGGTTTCATTTGCAATTCCTTAGACGTAGAAAACAACACCGTTTGTAACGTTTCTCCATCCCAACTCTCGGTATTTTCGAGATTTTCGATTAACTTCGTTAAATAGTTCACCTGTTCGTCAGTTAAAGCTTGGGCTTGTTCCGGAACTTCATCGAAATAGAGAACGAGCTTTTCTTCTTCATCTGCATAATCGTCTAACCATTTTTGCGCCGCTTCAATACGACGTTTGACGACTTCGCGATCGAACTCACTCAAAGGTTGGGGCGATCGCTTCTCGACTTCCGGTTCGATATCAATATGAGGAATTTGCAGTAGAGAAATTAAGGTACTGAAATCAAACGGCTGATAAGTCTTCACCTCATCCCCTAACTGGGCATAAAATAGAGAGAGTAAATCTTTCGTCAGCGCCTCTTTTTCCCCTTCCCGTTCGTACTTTTCAATTAACGTATCGTAATCGCGAAATAACCGGGTAATCGTCTCGTAATTCGGTGCGAAGTTAATCACCGTCTTCGGTTGCGTTCGCAACATCAAGAAACGCAATAATTCCGGCGGTAGTAACTCGGCAATTTCTTTCGCAGAAGACCCGACCCCTTTAGAAGAACTCATCTTCGTTCCGTTCACTAAGATAAATTCGTAAGGGGAATGATAGGGCGGTTTTTTATGCAAGACTTTGCGACAAATCGCGTTGGCGACATCCCGAGAACCGCCTTTCTGGGAGTGATCTTTTCCGGCGAGTTCGATGGTCACGCCGATAACTTGCCACTTCGCCACCCATTCGACTTTCCAAGGTAATTTTCCATTCCCGTCAAATGGCGAAATCCAACCGGAATGACCGCATCCTTCGACATAATTGGTGGCGTCGGGTTTGCAGGTATAAAAAACTTCTTTACCGTTGTAATCGGTCACTACGGTGGTGGCAATTTTGCCGCAGTTTTCGCAGATGACTTGAAACGGGTACCAATTATCGGGTCGTTCGGCTTTGCTGACTTCTTTGTAAGCTTCCCGAACGAGGTGGGCGTTATTGAGAAATATGTCGATATGCTCGTTCAGTCTGCCCGATCGATACAGATCGCGCAAGTAGTAAATTTCGGGTTTGACGCCTAAATAGTCGAAAACTTCTAAGAATTCGCCCATGAAATATTTGGCGTAATCGCTGGCGTTGTCTCCCGGTGAGGGAACATTGCACAAGGGATAACCGAGATAGGGCGAAAATTTGTCTCGATCTAGATATTGGGGAACCGTATCGAGGGCGTCGTAGTCGTCTACGCCATAAGTAAATTTAACGGGCTTACCTGCGTGTTTCAAGGCACGGTAAATGACGTCATGAATGATGACACCCCGCAAAGACCCCACGTGAACGCGACCGGATGGGGTTTTTGAATCGTTGACGATTTGTTCGCCTTGTGAACTTGCAGCGATTTTGTCAGCCCAAAACATACTCTAAGATTTAATTTTTAGAAAACTTTTCTAGTCTATCACGGTTGGTGGGGTCTGGTTTTTTATTGGGGTAGAATTTTGGATTTTAGATGGAGAGGGTAACGCTTCTGCTGTTAGGGAAGGGTGCAAGATGGCCGCCCTACGGTGTTCCTATTCACTTTCTACTTCCTGGCGTTTTGCTAATTCTCGTTTGATTTGCTGCCAAATGGTTTCGAGTTCTTCGACGCTGTAATCGCTTAAGGGGCGATCGCAGGCTTGTTCTAGTTTGGAGAAACGACGGACAAAGCGATGGTTGGTTTCGTGAAGGGCCGCTTCGGGATCGAGGTCGTACCACCGGGCGAGGTTGATGATGACGAAGAGTAGATCGCCGAGTTCGGCTTGTTGTTCGGCGGGGGTTTCGTGTTTGAGGGCGTGGTGAAATTCGCCGAGTTCTTCGTGGAATTTCTCCCAAACTCCTTCGATACTATCCCACTCGAAACCGACATCTGCGGCTTTGCGCGAGATTTTCATTCCGGCGACGAGGGGGGGAAGGGTTCGGGCGTATTTTTCGAGTTTGTAACTGAGTTGTTGGGTTTGTTCTGGGGTCTGTCCTTTTTCGCGGGCTTTGATCTGTTCCCAGTTTTGATGGACTTGTTCGATGCTGTTGACTTCGAGGTCGCCGAAGACGTGGGGATGGCGGCGGATCAGTTTTTCGCCGATGCCTTGGGCGATTTCGGCGAGGGTGAATTGGTTGGATTCGCTGGCGATTTGCGCTTGGAGGACGATTTGGAGGAGGAGGTCGCCGAGTTCTTCGCAAATGGCGCTTGAGTCTGCGGTTTTGATGGCGTCTACGACTTCGTAGGCTTCTTCGATGATGTAGGGGGTGAGGGTTGCTTGTGTTTGGGCTAAATCCCAGGGACAGCCGCCTTCGGGCGATCGCAGTTGGGCGACGACTTCGATCAGTTTTTGGAGGGCGTCGAGGGTAGGGTTGGAGGTCATGGGATTTTAGAGTTTAGAGGGGTGATTTTGCAGGATTGAAGAGTGAAGGTTGCAGATTCTCGATTTTACGGGAATTCGGGAGGGACGATCGCCCGTTGCTGGTATTGTATCGGTTCCGAGTTCCTCTGAGTTCGGGCGATCGCCTCAATCTCAATTCCAAAATCAACACTCTAAAATCTCAAATTCCCTTATCTTTTACTGCTGCGTTTTTTGACAGAACGGGTCTGGCGGGGCGATCGCCGTTTGCCCTTACTGGCTTTTTTCGGACGCTTCCACCCTAGAACGCCTTTGGCTTTCAAGCGTTTGTAACCGGAGGAGCACCAATCACTCAGGGAATGACTCAGGGCGCCGAGTTCCAACCCCAGCAATAGGGCGATCGCCTCGGGACTATATTCGACCAGCGATCGCCCCGCGACCTGTTTGACCTCTCGCCAATTCAAATCGAGCTGAAATAACCAATAACTCGCAGTTAAACCAACCACCCCCGCCAGCAATACCCAAATGCTCAAATACAACACCCGCAGGGCCGTCCCGATAATCGGACCGTGGGAGAGAAACGAACGATGGCGCAAACTTTTCTGATACGGAATCCACAACCACCGCAACCACCCCCAACGCTGGAACTGGCAGGAGTAAATATCGAGGTCGGGACCGAACATCAAGCCGCTAAATAAAAAACCGCCCGCGACCACTAAGGTGAGGCTACTGTTGCGGGTTGTGCTGTAGGTGGCAATGGCGACGAGGGGCAACGTCCACAAGGTAATGCGATCGTGGGTGCGGCCAGCAGGCATGAAAATTTCAACAAGTTATGTTAGAATGCAAATCGGCTCGGAAAACGGGCGGTTAGCTCAGTGGTAGAGCGCCTGCCTTACAAGCAGGATGCCACTGGTTCGAATCCAGTACCGCCCATATTTTACATATCAATCTTTCAATAGTCGGCCATTGGTATTTTTTATCGTTTTTGGCTGGTTTTTTGCAGGTCGGCGATCGCTGCAACCCGAGGTTGTACGATTTTCTATTTTAGGGGTAATTTAAGCATTTACTTTATTCAGATGGAGCGATCGCCAGAAGTCAAGGGGATGCGATTTCCTCGAAAACATTCCTGAAACATCACTGACTCAGGCAATTTAGAGTTGTGCGAAATCCTTCTAAAATCATCTAAAATCTTGAGGTCGAGTCCTCAGAAATATGGCGTCAAATCAGCGATCGCCCTCCTCAATCGGGGTCGGAACTTCTGTTAATCCCCAGCGATCGAGTAAGTTAACTACACCAACGGCGACGACTCCACCAATCGCCAAACCAATCACGAGCAAAATCACATACAACTGCCCAAATTGTTTTTTGGCCGCTTGATATCGCCGTTCGTCTTCTTCGGAAACTTCGGAAATTCCGTCATCTTCTGGCAGTTGGGTGCGATCGGGTAGTTCTGAGGTCGGTTGATGGGAATTGCGATCGCCAAATGGTTCTTTGGAAAACTGATTCATGGAATTTTAGAGTTTAGATTTTAGAGTTTAGACTTTCCCAGCGCGCTCCGATTGAGTTTAACATGGGGGGCGGATCTAACAAAATAACACATTGTATATTCGTGCGGAGTTTACAGCTCTTTTTCGATTGGGCGATCGCTAGGGATAATCGTCATTCAAACAAAAAAATAGCCCTCCTATTTTAAGGAGGGTAAGAGAGCTAGCCCGAATTTATGTTGTCTAACCACCATCATTATTCAGGCAGGTTGTTACTGGCGTAAGCATCCATGCGGTAAGCCGGAACGCGATCGTTATGGTCGATGTCTTTCCCAGTAATGCTTTTCGCCAGTTGCTCGAACGATTCCGAACGCCAGTTCCGTTCGTGGATGGGTTTGGTTTGTTCGCCTCGGAAATAAGCTTGGGTTCCGAGGATGGCGACGGCAGCCCAACCTGCGATAAATAAGGCGATCGAAATGGTGAAAGTAGCCATAATTTAAGTCTCCGTGAAATAACAGAAATACGACGGTGATGGTGTGATGCGGTTTCTAGCTGACACCAGCCGCAACTAAGAGCAGCCCGGTAAATAACAGGATGGAGAGGGCGCCTTGGAGCATGTAACGGCGTTGCTGGGCTTGAGAGGGATATTTAGCGTAATACATCTTCGGTTCGGTGGCGTAGTTGTTGAGGATGCCGCGTTCGTCGGTGGTGGTGTACATGAGTAGGAACTCCTTTCGTTTGGCTTGTTGTTAACTAATGTAACGCAATGTAAAGAAATATTACTGTGACTTGACAAGAAAAAACTCGTGATCTTTGTCACGAGGAGGGGAGGGAGTTGAGATTTGAGATTTTAGATTTGAGATTGAGAGGGTGGCGCTTGCGTTCTAAGGAGTGACTCAGTGAAGCGCAAGATGAGTGTTCCAGGGGCTTTTACCTGCCTTTTGCCTTTTGCGCACCTAACTATGAATGGTTCCATCGGGAAGAATGGCACCGCGCAAGTTGGCACCTGTCAGTTTGACCATGATGCGATCGTTGGAGCCGACTTTGGCGCCGCGTAGGTCGGCTCCGCGTAGGTCGGCGCCACTGAGATCGGCACCGATCAAGTTGCACGATCGCAGATTGGCTTTGGTGAGGGTGGCTTGTAGCAAGTTGGCCCGAAATAGGTTGGCGTGTTCTAAGGTAGCGCCCGTGAGGTTGATTTTATGGAGGAAGGCGTCGCTGAGATCGGCGTGGGAGAGGTTGGCATAACTTAAGTTTCTGCCGGATAAGTCTTTTTCTTTAAAGTTGGCGCCGCGAAAGTCGGATCCGGCGAGGTCGGGTTGGGGAGATGGGGGTTTCGGCGGTTCGGAGGGATAGCGATCGCCCGTCGGCGAGGGAGGTTGTTGAGAATAAGGATTGCGCTTGTACGTCGATCGCGCGCTACTTTGCCAAGATTGACTTTGGGACGATCGCGCGTAGTCGGAATAAGGAGGACGGTAGGAATCGCGCGATCGCGCGTAGGTGGAGGACTGGTAAGGCGACTTGTAGTGAGGGCGTTTGGGTGGAGTTGCGTTCGCTTGCGGCGCCGTACCATTACCGAGATAGGCGCGCAATTGTTCGCGAGCTTGATTGAGTTGCTTGAGTTTTTCCTCAGCTTTTTGCCTCAAGCGTTCGTTTTCTTTAGGAATGCGATCGGGATGCCAAATAAATACTAAATCCTTATAAGCTTGATTGATTTCTTCTTTAGACGCCCCCGGATCGAGATCGAGAACTCGATACCATTGCTCTAGATCGCTCATGGGCCACCCTCAATATGGCAGTACCAATGCTGTTTATCGTACTTTTGATCGACGTTGCGTTTCACCTGGCCTGAGAACGCTGCTGGATATCCCATAATAAAATAAGGGCGAGGGCGATCGCCTCCCCCAACGCCGTCGCGACAATGGCAAGGCGATCGCCGTGACGCACGGCAATGGCGACGAACGCCCAGATAAACACCGCGTTAAAGGCCAGATCTCCCCGTTGTAAGCCGACGATCGCGGCGATCGCCCCGGCGATCGCTAACATTAAAATCGTCCACAGTTCCCCACTCAGACCGAACCCGCCCCAGTTTATATAATCTAGGGTACTGGCAATATTAACAATTGTCGCTACGCTAATCCAGCCTAAATAAATCGAGATCGGAACATCGACCCACCACCTCTGTCGCCGGGAGTGGGGAACGCGACCGATTCCCAACTGTAGATACAGGACGATTAACGACCCTAAAATCCCCAACATCGCCACGACGGAAAGGGCAAACGAACCTAATTGAAACAAAAATACCCAAACGATCTGCGACAAACTGGCTACAACCATCCAATATCCTCCCCGTCGCAAGCGCGGATCGGCTTGCTGTTGGGGCAGAGCTTGATAGATGGCAAAACTAATTAACCCGAGGTAAATCACTCCCCAAATAGCGAAGGCATAATTGGCAGGAATAATCAATACATCTCTAAATACACTGTTAGAAATGTCGCCAATACTTTGACCTTTTAATGGGACGATATTCGATAAAACATTAATTGTAAAAGCAGCTAAAATCGCGGCTGCCGTTGCCCAAGTGCGGGCGCGATCGCCGCCAGTCACGGCAATATTATTCGTTTCACTCATTTCTTTTACTCCAAAATCAACGTCAATCTCGCTCGCGATCGGGTACAGAAGAAAATTTTCAATTTCAAAATCTAGGTTTATCAAAACCTTAAAAACATGATTTCCATCTTATCAAAAACTTTAAATTGCCGTGATAGCATCAATTTATATTCATTTTATCGAGCCGCGAACCTTCCTAAGCATTTATGAAAAAAGGGCTTTATTTAATTTCCTCGATCGCCGCCGCCGCCGTCGCCCTTGCCGGATGTTCGATTTTTAATCAATCCACTCCCGTTGCCGCATCTTTTGCCTTACCCGAAAGCGCCAAAAGCGAACCGTGGCCCGTCCAAAGTGGCTTAAAAGTGCAGGTCGTGCGCGATCGCATTCCCACAGTCGATCGCGTCGTTCTCGTTCCCGACGAAGCCACCTTTTTACAAGCCATTTCCGAATGGAGTTTGCAAGGACGCTGGCCGATTTTAATCGAAGACGACACCTACACGCCGATGTTTTTGCGGCGCTTTCAAGCGGCGGAAGTCATTCACCTGGAAGCCACGGGCGATCGCCTCCCGGAAGATCCCCAACGACGCCGCCAAGCCTTGCGCCAAGCGGTGGCGACGGCTTGGGAAGCTGCCGACCCGGAATCCTTACCCCAACAATGGCAAGCGATCGGGTGGGAACCGCCAGGAGTGGCGATCGCCTCCGAGACAGACCCAGCTTGGCCTGCCGCCGTTGCCTTAGCCGCCGATCGCGGTCAACCCCTCGTCTTTCTCGACGGCGATTTCGGCACCGCTAACGACCAACTGACCCCCGATCGCTGGCAAGCCTTAAACGCTGAAATTGAACAAAAAGTCGAAGAAGCGGGCTATCCCTACAAAGACCTCGGCGACGCGATCGATACCGTAGTGCTGGCGCGCGAACTCGCCGTCAAATACCAACCCAGCGCCGAGGAAGCCGAACCCCGGGCCGTGACCGACGGTTTGGGACGCCACCGCAACGGCGAACGCTGGGCGGTTTTCGGCTGGATCTACGGTTCCGCCGCGCGATCGCTCTATCAAGCCATGTCCTCGATCTTCCTCGATTCCGAAAATGCCCTCCTTTACGACAGTTATCGCAAGGAAGGGACTTGGCTGGAATACGAAATGACCGATGCAGCAGCGCAACTGCATAATTTTGGCCTCAACGTGACTTTAGTCGAACGGCCCGAGTCTACCTTGGAAAAGTGGCAGCAATTGAGTGCGGACGATTGGAATTTCGATTTAGTTTGGGTCAATTCCCTCGGCGGACACGATACCTTTTCCGTCGGACGAGGCGAAGCCTCGGTCGATGATATTCCTACTCTACAAGTTCCGGCGGCGGTTCACTTCATTCACAGTTGGTCTACGGTTCGACCCGACGATCTCAATACGGTGGCGGGTCGCTGGTTGCAGAACGGCGCTTACGTGTATGTCGGTAGCGTTCACGAACCCTATTTATCGGCGTTTATTCCCCCAAAATTATTAGTGCGGCGGGTGTTGCGATCGTCGCCGTTGGCGATCGCCGCCCGTCAGTTAGAATCCGATCCGTGGAAAATTACGATTTTCGGCGATCCGTTGATGCGAATTACCCCACCGAGAACGCGGATCTCTGCTCGGGAGTTTGCCAAGTTGCAAGCACTCGGACAAGAAAGCGCGAAGTGAATCCAATTCTGTTGGCTGTTTGAATTTTAGGCAGTAACAGAGGCGATCGCGGGCCATTGCCCAAAATCGATTGTTACAATCCCGGAAGGAAAAACCATCATTTGGAAGTAGCGATCTGTGGAACTTAACAGCACGGTGGGTCTGTCGTCATAGTTATCCTTCGATCCGTTCGAGGAAGGAGCGAAATCCCGCTTTCTATTGCCTGCCGATCGCGCGATCTCCTCCCCAAGACCTTGCTGCTCTCCTCAACCCTGGAGAACTGCGATGAAACAACAATCCGATCGCCCAACCCCCCCAAAACAACCGCGTCCTCTCATTCTCGCCCTGATGTTAACCGGGGTGCTATTTTGGGATGCAAATTTTAACAATACCAATAGCGCACGGGCCAGTCCCGACCCGATCCGCATTGCCCGCAAATTGGTTAAAAATACGAGTACGATTCTCAAATATTACAAAGAAGTGATTCATCTGGATCTGGCGGTCGGCGAGGCTGTTTTTGCCGATCTGTCCCAGAAAACCGGATTGCCGCCGGAACAATTCGAGATTACCGATCGCCAAAAACGAGTATGGCCCGATCGCTGTTTGGGACTCGGGAGTAATCCGTCCCTTTGTCCGTCGGAAGCGGTAGAAGGATGGCGTCTGGAAATTTCCCATCGTTGGATTTATCGCACGGATCTGCTCGGACGGGCGATCGCCCTGGAAAATCCCGAAGCGTCGCAGCCCTCTCCCAAAACGGGCTACGCCGAAGAGAAAGATGGGGCGAAATAGCCGATCGCATTCAAAAATTACCGAAATCACTGTAAATTTAGGGGAGAACAGAGGTAAAAATATATACTTTCCCTCTTCGATCTCCACTGTTGCCACGGCGATCGGGCGATCGCCCCAGCCGTTTAAAATCTAAAAATCTAAAAATCTAAACTCTAAACTCTAAACTCTAAAATATATTCGATCGCAGGAGGATTTTGTTATGCCATTCGCCAAACCCTGCTCGATCGACGTCAGTGCGATCCTCGTCAGCGTTGCAGGGTTATCTTTGGCAGGATGTCAAATTCTTAATTCTTCAGCCGATAATAGTTAACCAAAATATAGTCAGATATAAACAAGACATGGATTCTATTTCAAAAATCCCCTTCATTTTGGCTTCGAGAGATTAATTCTCCTTGGGTGAACTACGCACCTCTCTATCCCATAGCCCATAAAGGCATTTGGGAATGCTTTTCTTAAGATATTATAGGAGCCTAAGATATCCGCTTGACACAATAATCCTGTATCAGTCCGGTAAAGACCTCTTTTAATTCTTTTTCCCGTAAACTTAGGAACTTTAGCAATCCTAAGTCATTTGTGGCAAAAATCCATAAGAATATAGCTTAGGGAAATCAAAAACTTGGCCATCAGCAAATATCTTGAATAGCTCTTTAACTCTTTTAAATGAATCACATAAAAAATAAAATGTTCTCAAGAAATTTTTAGTTTGCAGCCAAATATCTTCAACTGGATTTTGCTCGGGAGCATTCGGAGCAAACTTCGTACAAGTAATCAACCATTCATCTTCTTCTAAGCCTTCATTTAGCTCTTTTAAAAAATCTCGAAATTGTTGAGAGTCGTGATACCTGGCACCATCCCAAAAAATGGCTAATTTTTGTCCCGGTCTTTGTTCTCGTAAGTATTGTATAAACTGAATGGTATTGTCGGTATCGGCTTTCGGGTATTCTTGAAGAATAAATTCATGAGTTTGGTAATCTAAAGCGCCATAATAACTTTGGCGACTTTTTTGGTTTTTAATGGGAATTTCGACTCTTATATCTTTTCTTCCCCAAACAAAACCCAAGACGTCTCCCCAAAGAAGATGACATTCATCAATCATAAACACAGCAAGCTTTCCAGCTTTGATATCCTCTTCCCAGTCCTTAAGCTTCTTTTGAATTTCTTCTTCTTTTTTTTTGACTAGCTTTTCATCTTTGGCTGGATTCTTTTTTTGCGACTTTTTCCAGCTCATGCCAGCCGCTTTCAGCAAGTCATAATAACTTTGATTTGAAGAATAAATCACGTTGTATTCTTGCTGCAAATATCGTTTTAAGTCAGACAATCTCAAATACTCTTGTTGTCTTATCCATGAAGTGATTTGTGTTTTTTCTTCCGGTTTTAGATAGCCTTTACTTCCTTTGTATTGAAGATTCAAACTCTCAACACCCTCAAAAATTGCTTTATTTTTCCATTGACTAACGAAGCTCGAAGAAACATTTAATATTTCTTCAATTTTCTTAGAGGGTTGACCAGATAATTTCATTTTGGCTGCCAATGCTCTCTTCATTTCTTTGGTATTTGTGGTATTTTCAATGAAATTATCTAGCTCGTCTATGATATTCATGAGGTCTGTCTGATATTGAGAATCTTCCGTGTATATTATAACAAAAAAAGCTTCCATGAATCATTTAGGACTGCTATTTTACCGTTTCTCCATAAACCGGAAGCGGATCTAAGTTGAAAAAGTTCGACTGACTCGTATAACTCTCTTCAGTTAGAACCACTTTAATCCCTACTAATTGACATTTATAGGTCAACATTTCAATCAGACGGTTGAAAGGAATTCCCACAAAGTTTTGGTTGTTAACTTTCCCCATCTTGGCATTTTGTTTCCACCCCTCATTTTTGCCAATGACTAAAGTAGTAATATTTTTATCAAGCAGTAGATTGACCAGATAACGGCTGGCTCGATGGAGATAGTTCTCCACTTTTTGATTTCGGCATCGAGTCAGACGCTGGATTCTCTTAGAGGTGGGTCGATTTCCTTTTAATTGGGATTGGAGAAAGGCTTTTCGTTTATTGTAGAATTGATTCAGGCTTTTTAAGGGTCTGCCATTTATCAACAGAGGAACAAAGTCCGGTTGATTAGAAGTTACAGCCATTAAAACATCTACACCTAAATCCACACTAGCGACCCATTCATTGGATTTCAATGTTTGTTCTATTTCTTCATAAATGACCTCAATGATATAACAATCGCATCGAGGAACGATTCTCACCTCCACTACTTTTTCGGCTACAGAAGTCTCCAACTCTATTTGGGTTTTTGAGCATTTGATTTTACCTTTTTTTAAAGCCACTTTACTTAGAGCCTGTTTCACGTACACCAATAAGTGACGACCTTTCTGACTGTTTTTATATTTGGGGATTTTCGGGTTGACTAAAAACTTCTCCTTGTTGACTTTGTAGGCTTGATTGGCGGCAAAAAAGGATTGCCAGTTTTTGTCTAATCCTCGTAACACCTGTTGAGAGACTTTAGCTGGTAAAGCGCGATATTGCTCCGTCTTCTGCATTAATTTATCCATCCGGTTATAGTTTAAGTAACCATGACCATAAATAAAGTTTTGACGGATTAGATAATTAGCCGCATTGTAGAGATTTTTGGAATGCCATGATAACTCATCGATCTCATCCCAAAACCTATGACCTTTTTTGATTATATGTCTTTCGACTAATTTCACTAGCGTTCCTTTAATTCGGCAATAATTTTTTCGGTTTTCCGTTTCGAGCGTCTTCATCCATAAAGACGAGAACAGAATGAAGTAATGATAGCAATTAAATCTTCCATCAATTCATCTTGTCGATCCTCGCTATGATTGACAATCTCAACGGTTTTTCCCCTCTCTTTTAACCGGATCTCAAGGTAATTTGTCCCCAACCTCGCCAAACGGTCTTTATGCTCCACTATCAATATATCGTAATGGGAATCGGTTAAAACCTTAGCCAATTTTGGACGATTATCATTTAAACCACTGCCAATTTCTTTGACGACTTTATAAATTTGATAGCCTCTGGCAATAGCATAATCTTTTAACCGTTCCGCTTGTCGCTCAAGGTGATCTTTATTTTCTGCACTAGAGACTCTGGCATAAATACAGGCCATTCTCTCGGTTTTCTTCTTCCCTTCTTCGGTAATGATAATTGTTCCCGAAGTTGATAGCCCGTTAGATGACTTTTTTGCCACCATCTCCACGCCGTTTGATAACTCACCCCGGCTTTTTTGGCATAGTCTGAGAGTTTCATGGTTATATCTTAACAGGAATGACTATACTTGACTATGTATTTAGTTAAACTTTACAATACTGAAATCCGCGATTTTTGCGGCTTCAGTCCTTCTAAACTTACTCAAATTTTTATTTGAGCATAAAAACTGAGTAATTTCAAAAAACTTTAGGGAGAAATTTAAACCCTGTTTTTAACCCTCCTCTACGTCAATCGTCCCCGCCGTCGGGATTCCGGTGAGGTCGGTTTGGCTAAAGTTTATGCTTTCAATCTGGAAACGGGCGATCGCCAATTGGTGTTTGCAGAAACGGAAACGGAACGACTCGCGGCGCCGCGCCCGGATTTTTCGGAAACGAGCGATCGCCTCGTCCTCGGGATTGACGACGCCGGAGGTCAGCCGAGCTTATTCGTTTACAATTTAGCGGATCGAACGGGACAGCGCGTCCATTTGCCTCCCGGTAAGCGCCTGCTGGCGACGGAACGCCGTTTGGAATAGGCGGGCGATCGCCTCGTGGTTCCCCTCGAAGATCGTGGCGATCGCCGCTTGAGTACCCTGTCGATCGACCTCGGCGACTCGTGATTTTAAAGATTTTATTAATCTACGGTTTATCGGTCGGGATTGTGTTGTATTCTTTGAACTATCCTGTTACAATCCTGTTCGTTAGATAACACGACTCAGCCGTTATGAAGGTTCACGCCGGACAGTTTCACGCTCTGCGGACTCAACAGACTCACCGCGATTCGCATTTGGGCACTTTACGCGCCGTTGCGAATCCGGAACCGACATTTTTATACTTTGCTTACGGGTCGTGCATGTGTCCGGTAGATTTGAAGCGATCGCTCGGCGAGAGAACCCACGCTTACGCGATCGGTCCGGCGACCTTGAAAGGTTATCGTCTGGCGTTCTACGCTTATTCCTCGTTGAGAAATTGCGGCGTTCTCGATGTGGTCAAAGACCCGAATGCTGCCGTGGAAGGGGTGCTTTACCAGTTACCCTGGCGGTTGAGCGATCGCCTCGACGAACGCGAGATCGGTTATCATCACGAAACCGTAGAGGTGCGATCGCAGGGTAAAATCTACCCAAATGTGAGAACTTATACGGCGATCGACAAACTCCCCACCGAACTCGCCCCCAACGACTGGTATTTTAACGTCGTCCTGCGCGGTGCCATTACCTGCGGACTGCCGGAACAGTATTGCTGGCGGCTGTTCGACCACATGCACCAATTGCAACAACGCCAGTTACAGCCTTGGGAACGGCGATCGGCGTGAGGGAATTTTTTTAGATTCTAGATTCTAGATTATACATTAAGAGTGAAGGGACATTTTTCTCACTACACCTCTCACGCAGCATTGGTTCGGCGATCGGCCAGAGGAATTTCGACGCGCGCACCGGGTTTAACTTCGATTAACTGAGTGGAAAGCTCATTTTTTGCCAACATCGAGCGAAAATCTTCCGCACTCCCACTGGCGCGCAACGCCGCATTTAACATTCCCTCAAATACCACGTCGCCTCCCGCCGCCGTCGGTAACATCACCTGCGGTCGCAGCCAACGCGCCACGTCCAACGCCGTTTGTTTGCCTTGAATAATCGGGCCGAGAATCGGTAACGTTAAATCGACGATCGGGGTAATCGCCACATCGACCGGGGCGATCTCTTTCAACGACGGCGACGGATAGCCGTGGGGTTCGTAATACAAACTCGTCCCCGTTTCTAAATCTCTGAGAACGTAAGCATTTTCTGTTAACAGTGGACCGATGGGCGCCCCGGGAAAGGCTTGAATTTCTAATCGAGCGTCCAGATTGAAGGTTTGAGAGTGGGGCAGTTCGCGCACCTGCTCGAATCCGAGATCGCGCGCTACTCGCGCCCCATTGACCGAAGCGACCACCGGGAGGGCGCGATCGAGCAGTTTGAGGGTTGGAGGATGGGCGTGATCTTCTAATCCTTGGGAGAGTAAAATTAAATCGATATTTTCTGGAATCGGGCGATCGCCGCCGTGGCGTTCTCCTTTAAATAACCACGGTAAATTACCGAAGACCAACGGACCGACCAACCAAGGATCGAGGAGTATCCGCTTTCCCGCTAGTTCGATCAGCCAGGAATTACTATCAAACCAAGTTAAATGCATCGAATGTGTTGAGGATAACGCCTCACCCTATTTTAAAAGCCGATCGCCCTACTTCTATCGCGAGGTTGAGAAGATCCCGGGATTTCAGAGACTGTTTATCAAGAAAATACCAAAAAATTATGTAGGGGTTTGGTTGCCAAACCCTAGAGAAGTGGGGGTTTGGCAACCAAACCCCTACAGGGCAACATAGAAACGCTCAGAGAGTTGGGGTAAGCCGATGGCTGCCCTGTGTCGTTTGATGCTGCGGCGATGGCTTCTTCGCAAACCGGGCTGTTAATGTTTATTTTATAAACAGTCTCTAAAAGTTCAACTCCTGCGAATTCGCTTTAGCGCTGCGATAGATCCGCCAAACTTGTAAGCTGAGGATGCAGGTCACCAGCCAAACGATGCCCGCCGTATATCCTGCAATCACGTCCGTGGGCCAGTGAACGCCTAAATAGAGCCGACTCAGACCGATCGCGCCGACTAGAATCATCGTCAATACGGCGATCGCGAGGCGCCACTTGGGAAAGCGAGTCGCCATCAAATAACCGAGAATACCGTACATGACCAGGGAAACCATCGCATGACCGCTCGGAAAACTGTAGTAACCGACATCGACGATGCGATCCCACAAGGCAGGTCGGCTGCGGCTGAAAATACCTTTGAGAATGTAATTTAACAGTGCGGATCCTCCGGCGGCGATCGCGATCGTCGTCGCCTCGGCCCGTCGTCCTTGCTTCCACAAGATCCCCCCAAACAGCAAGCATAAACTAATAATCGAGATCGGTTCCCCGAGAAAGGTAATTCCGGTCATGATTTGGTCGAGGAGGGGACTGTGTAAATTTTTGAGCGCGAGTAAAATTTGGGTGTCTAAGGTCGTTGTTTCTTGTTCGAGAACTTCATCGGCAATTTCGGCAAATAGCCAAATTGAGAAAGCGGCAGCACACAATCCGAGCAGGCGAATGGTTGAAAGTAAGGAGAGTAGTTTGGATCTCATTAGGATGGAAAAATTAACGTATGTAGCAAAGTCAATTAAAGCTTGACTGACAACAATCGCCCCCCATTGTTCGATCGCCCCCGATCGATGTTTTATTTTATCCGAACGGCGATCGGCTTTTCTCCTGACCGAGTTTTTCTCGCTTAATTTTTCAAGAACGCTCACTTGAAAACTCGGTTTTAAAAAGTACTTTGTATTTTTAAAAATAATGCCTTTGTTTTTCTAAAACGACTAAGATCGTGCGAACTTAATTTCTGAGAAAATACTAAAATAGACAAAAAAAATACGATGTTTCTTGGGCGATCGCCCGTCATTTTACGAAACCGCGATCGCCTCTTTTGCGTCTGAGATTATATTGCAACTCCCACAAATTCTACGATCGCCATGCACCGCAAATATTTAATCCCCTTTCTGCTGACCTTGATGCTGGTGAGCATTCCCAGTTATTTGCGTTCGGAACAAAACCTCGATCCCGAACCGCAAAAAATCGAACAAACAGGGGCGATCGCGACCAACTTTAGGGACAATCCCCGCTTTGCACAGCCGATTGATTGCACCCTCGGCGAAGATTGCTTTATTCTACTCTATCCCGATCGCGACCCCGGCCCGCAAGCCGTCGATTTCGGCTGCGGACGCCAAACCTACGACGGACATAAAGGCACCGATTTCGGCATTGCCGACGAAGTGACGATGGCGCAAGGGGTCAACGTCCTCGCTGCCGCGCCGGGAACGGTTTTGCGCGCCCGCGATGGGGTGGGCGATCGCCGCATTACCGACCCCGAACAGCGCGAACAAGTCGAAGGCATCGAATGCGGCAACGGTCTGGTCATCGACCATGGCGGCGGATGGGAAACCCAATACTGTCACCTCCGTCAAGGGAGTCTCGCCGTCGAGTCGGGCACCGAAGTTAAAACCGGGACGATCTTAGGTCAAGTCGGCACCTCCGGCGCCGCCTCCTTCCCCCACGTCCATCTCAGTGTCCGCTACAACGGTGAAGTGGTCGATCCCTTTGTCGGCCCCAATGCCGGATCCGGTTGCCAAGTCGATCGCGAACCGATTTGGGCCGAATCTTGGGAGTACACCCCCACCGGACCGATCCGCGCCGGATTTTCTACGCAAGGCCCGACGATGGACGATTTGTGGGACGGTAAATTTAGAGAAACGACCTTTTCTGAAGAGATTCCCGCGTTGTTATTTTGGGTGCAAACCTACGGCGTTCTCGCCGGCGATGTCGGTCACTTCAAGTTAACCGGACCCGATGGCAAAGTTTATGCGGAACACGAACAGGCGATCGAACAACCCAGCAAAACCTGGATGGGTTATGTCGGCAAGCGCAACACGGAAGAACGCCCGATTTTGCCGGGGGTCTGGCGCGGCGAATATCGGCTGAGTCGAGGCGATCGCACGTTATTTGAAATGAACCGCGAGGTAGAAGTGAGGTAAAGCCAGGTAGAGTGTGTTGATTTAGCCGGTTTTTGATTAGATGTTTAATTTTGGCTTTTTATTTTATTCTTTTCTTTGATTTTTTGGGCTTGTTGTTGAATTATTTCTTCTTGCTGCCTAATAGTTTGCTCTTGCTGTTTAAGTTTGATTGAATTTTCTTTAATGAATTTAATAACCTGCAATTTGTCTATTTCATTTTTAGCTAAAATTAATTGTTGACTTTCAATCAAAAATTCAAAATCTTTTTCCGATAAAAATTTATCTTTTGCCCACTGTAACGCTGTTTCTAATTCTTCTCCTTGAAGAAGATGTGAAGTATCTTCTTCTCCTGACTCTTGCCAAGCTTGAAAAGCATCGTTATAAGGACGTTGTTCAGCTAATTGTGTTTTGACCCAGTTGAGATCGAAGATAATTTCATAAATTCGATTCGCGATCGCCAATTTTCCATCTTGTTTGATGACCGCCCCCGATAATCGTAATTGCCGCTGTTCTACACTTTCATCATCAGCATTTACAGAAGCTTGAAAAATCTTTTGATAAGTTCCTAAGCGGCGATTAAGATGATAATCTGGAAATAAAAGCCGATCGCGAATCGTTTTTAGGTGTTCCGGCACATCTTGAGATTCCCAATTATCAATAATTTTGGTTTGTACCAGGTTTTCTACTTGTGCGGCTTCACTGCCTGCCGCAATAAATTCTCCTGAATCGACAATAATTTTACAAATTTTTTGGGTTAAAAAGGGTTTGCCTGCCGTCCAGTTTAAGATTTCTTCCAGAACGCGATCGGGATTTTGGCAAGTTTCCGTGAGACCAGCGGCTAAGGGTTGGGCTTCGGTTAAGGTAAATCCTGATAGTTGGATGGCTGTGCCAATATTAAAGGGGGTGCTAGTGGTGTCTGATTTGTCTTCTTTGTCTTTGAGTAAATCATAGGGAGTTGTCACTCCTAATAAGACAAACGTGAGACAGGGAGTTGATGAGCGATTTCGGCATTCATTATGGCAAGACCGCATAATTTCAAAAAAATCATTCACGGAAAAATCGAGAGAAAGGGTGCTGTCGATTTCATCAAGAAAAATTACCGTATTGCTGGTGATATGTTCCAGTAAAACATCTTCAATAAAGATGCTGAAGCGAGTGGCGGTATTTAAGCGATCGTGTTCATCCCACCAAGTAAAAATATCTACTTTATCCTCAAGATCGGGATGTTGACTAATTTCGTATAAAATTCCCAGATAAAACTCATCAGGGGTAATATCTTTGTTAACCTGCAAAGACATATCGATGTCGATACAGGTAAATCCTTCTGCTTCTAATTTTTGGATGGTGTGGATACGTAAACTGGATTTGCCCATTTGTCGGGCATTAAATATGTAGCAAAATTCTCCAGATTTTAATCCTTGATAAAGTTCGGTGTCGGCTTTTCGAGTCACATAGCTGGTTGCTTGTGTGGGTACGGCGCCGCCCACATGATAGTAATTGGGTTTGATGGGTGAGTTCATGGGTGATGTTTGGGTGAGTCTTGATGAAATTCTTTGTGTTCTTTGTGACGAAAGTGGTTAGCAAAATCGTGGGATAATTTACCACAAAGACACGAAGAACACGAAGGAACGAACGTGCTTCACGATGCTGAAAGAATACTCCCGATCACAAATGGGTGCCGAAATATTTTCGGTATAGTTGGTAACGCACCTCAACTTTATCCCCTTCTTGCTGTTTCGTTAACCCCATAGAGTTGAGTTGATAAGCTAACGTTGGCTTTAAAGAAATGCTGCTCTCAGATTCAACCACCTGTTTCATGGCTGCGGCGAGATCGGGCTTTGCTTCTAACTTCGATAAGTGACGGCGGAGGTGATCGCTATAGACTCCGGCTTCAGTGGGGGCATCTGTTAACAATAAAACTAAATCACTAGGATTTTCATTTTTATCGGCATTGTTATCAGCATTCTTCTCGGTATTTTTATTTTTCTCAGCGAGATGATATAACGCTACCCGCACTAAGTAAGGATGTCCCCCCACCATGTTCATTAACTTCTCAATGTCGGATAGTTTCAGTTGATGGAGTTCGGCTAACTCTTGCACTTGTTCGCGGTTAAACTCGGACAACTCCACAGGTAAGCCGACATTAAATGGAGATTGATTGATATTGATGGGGATATAGACTTCGGTGGAGTGAGTCAAAATTAATCGCAGTTTTTGCCAGGTCGGAGAATTCTTTCCTTTTTCATGCCATGCTCGCAACAGTCCCAAAAAGTCTTCGGCAATGTCTTGATACTCGAAAATGCGATCGACTTCATCCAAAGCCAAAACGATCGGAGTCGGGGATTTCTTTAAAATATGCTGTTCAAAGTAACGGAAACAGTTCATTTTACTGCCTAAAGAAGGCTTCCAAGTGTTTTCGATCTCGTCGTCCTCTTGGTCTAACTCCAATACCACATAAGTACAAAACCACTTGAAAAATCGATCCAGGTTGGTGAGGACGTTTTTATCGATGATTTGAAAGTCCACCGTAGCAATTTGACAGCCTTGCTGTTTAGCGCGATCGACAATTCGCGCCATCAAGGAGGTTTTGCCCATTTGCTTGGGGGCTTTGATCCGGATCAGCGCACCGGGCTGCATGATGGTCTCGTAACAGCGCTGTTCGATCGGGGGACGTTCTATATATAAAGGAGAATTTAACCCGACTTGTCCCTGGGGTGGTTCAAGGACTGACCATTCAGAGGATTCAGAGGTGTCAGTGTCAGAGGATGAACTGATGTCCGGGGAACTATAGTCCTCTTTTTTCAGGTCAAGATCGAAACCAGCAAACAAATCTCGAATTTTGCTTAAGTCAGTGGGGCGCCCTTGGCGAATCTTCGAGACGGTATCGGTACTGATTCCACCAGGCACCTGTGCTGCAATATCGTCATTGGTGGCTTTTTGGTTATATTCGTCTTGCCATGCTTCGATCGCCTCGTTGAGTTTATTGCGTCCAGAGACGGTTAAGACTTTGCCTCGTTGCCGCTTACCTGCTGTCATTGCTGTTCACTCCCTTCTACGATCGGTTTATCCCTACGATCTAGATTACCCCTACAGCAACAGGATGGGGCGATGGGGAAGTTAAGGCAGTTAACTTCTGGCCAAAAATTTTTCTATCTCCCTAATCGTCGCCACGGGGTCAAAAAAATCCAGATACATTAGAACCATGCACAACAAACAAGTGCATACAACAATACCGATTAAACGGATTAAACAGTAGATTTACATTCACATAGGAGGCCACTAATGTCAAACAATTCTGATTCTTCATCCGCACAATCTTGTAATACGAAAAGAGCGAAAGCTTGTGCAAAAGGTGCTGTAACTGGTGGCATCACTGGTGGTTTAACAGGTGGTCCGGCTGGAGCGGCAACTGGAGCTGTAAGAGGTTGCGTAATCAGAGCGGCAATCGAACCGTGTGATTTGAGCTAATCCGCTTTTCCTGTAGGTGGGCATTGCCCACCCAGGTTGAATCTAAGCTTACTTCAGTAACACCATTAAAAATTAGTATTTTCATTAAAAAATAGAAGCAATAAGGAGGACAACCAATTATGAGTAATGTCGTTAAAGCCGCAGGTAGCGCAGTAACAGTTGCAGGTTCGGCAGCCGCTGCTGGTGTAACATGGCCTGTTGTTGCTGCTTTTGGAATTGGTACGCTAGGAGTTTTAGGGCTTGCTGCTATCGTGAGCGGTCGTGATATGGAAGCAAATTATGAAAATGGTGATACTAAGATTGGTATAAAGATTTTTTAAGCCTGTTGCTACGGCCAGAGGAAACGGTTGGATATAAAAAATAAGCGATTTTAGATCCAGCCGTTTATTCGGGCTAAATGATGAGGCGATCGGTTTATCCCTACGATTTAGATTACCCCTACAGCAGCAGGATGGGGCGATGGGGTAGTTAAGGAACTTTAGTCTTTAGTCAATCCTAGTCAAAAAAGTTGATTGCGCCTAGAATTATTATCATGCAACGATTTCAGAGATTCTTCCTTAAATCCAGAGGATCAATTTTTTATTTAATCTAAATTAGAACTATGCACAACAAACAAGTGCAGTGGAACAAGTTTAAAAGGTGTAAACATTATGGCATTCTTCGAGCGACAGGATAATTTGAATCATTTGAATTCTTTAAGCAACTGGTTCGATCTGATTTTTCGGGAAATTGCTGTGGTGCAAACCCAGATTAACCAGAAAAATGGATTTTGGATTTTCCAGCGGCATATTTATTCTCAAGAAGAGTTATTGAAGTCCCCCATTTTGAATAAAATCGATGCAATGACTCAGAACATTGGTTACAACCTACAGTCTTGGGCGCAATATGGTAAGTTACACAAGGAGACTCAGGAGTTTTATATAAAAAAACGAGATGAGGTATCCTCAAAACTGGAGAAAACTCATGAGATGATAGCTCAACGACAACCAACTTGGTGGGAACAGTCTGGAGCTTTTTTTCTGGGTGCTACTCAGCATATTCTTGAAAATTTGCCCCTAATGATTGAGCTTATATCAATTACCAGACGTCGATTTCCAGGACTTGGAAAGCAGCTACTCTCAGGCATGAAGTCTGTGAACAAGTTACTGCCTGGAAGCAAATAAACAAAAGTATATTCCTCCTCTAGGAATCTACTTTTGTCCAGCTTTTTGACTAAACGACGCGATCGCACTCTGATATCCCGAACAGAAACCCGGTTTCTGAGTTGCTTGGACTCAGTATTTTATAAATCAGATAGCAGATAGCGATCTTTTTAATTGCTTCAGATTTCCCCATCACTAGCTGATGGAGTAGAGATTGTTTGTGGATTCCCGCCTGCGCGGGAATGACAGTTTCACAATTACAGGACTTACGCATCACCTCTATATCTGGTAGGGGTGATTCGCGAATCACCCCTACATTTAGGGTTGTATAGGAGAATTTGCGTAAGTCCTGAATTACAGAAAAGAAAACTCCAAGAAAAAACGCTTATGTCTATCAACGAACTCAAACAAAGAATCCAAACCGAACCCGGATGGAAACACTTACCCCTCGATCGCATCCAAAAAGCCCTGCAACTTCCACCGCAAGCAGAAAGTTGGTCTTGTGGCCCAAATTCCGGTTATCGTGCCCTCATTCTCAACGGCGACAAAAGTTCAGAAAATGGCTTACGCAGTTTCATCAATAACTGTCCAAAATCAATTGGCGCACCACAAACCACGGGAGGTAAAGTTGTAGACTTTCTTGTGACAGGTGGACGCTTTACTTCAGCGGCTAAAGTGGCTAATAAAGTGGCGAATCAATTCGATCGCTCCATCGATGTCGGCCCCGATCCTTCTTCCCTTGCCAAGTATATCAACAAACATAGCAAATCAAAGGTTAAACGTTACATCGGGGAAAATTGGTCAGACTTTTGGACACAACTTTGCCGAGACATCGATCGCACCGACCCGGCAATTATTCTCGTAGAGAAAGGCACAACATCTCTGCACTATATTAATCTCATCGGCTACAATCCCAAAAATGAAACCGTCGCCATCCTAGATACGGACAATGCGATCGAATTTTGGTCAAAAAGCAAGTTTAAGAATCAGGCCAAAATTACCGTGTCCTACATCCGGGGTACATGGAATGCCGTGAGGTTTTATTGATAGAACGTGCCAGAGAGCAATCCCCCCTTTCGGCGCCAGCAACACCCCGCGCCGTTGGGGAACGACCGGATCTTGTTCGGCGATTTCGAGTTCCCAGCGAGACAAAATTGTTGCTAACACTAGCTTCATCTCGTAGTTCGCTAATGCCAGACCGATACAGCGACGGCTTCCCCCGCCAAAGGGGATGAACTCGTAAGGGGAAAATTGACGCTCTAAAAAGCGTTTGGGTTTGAATAAATGCGGTTCCGGGTAAAGATCTTGGCGCTGGTGAGTGAGATAGACGCAACCGAGGACAACCGTTCCCGGTTCTAAGGTTTGTCCTCCCAGTTCGACGGGACGTTCGACCACACGCGGAAACGTTAACATCGCCGGGGAGCCGATCCGCAAGCTTTCTTGGGCCACGGCGGCGAGGTAAGGTAAGCGGAAAATCTCCATCGGATCGGGGTTTTCGCCGAGTCCGTCGAGTTCGGCGAGCAGTTTTTGGCGCACGTCCGGACATTGGTGGATCCAGTATAATGCCCAGGCTAAAGCGGTGGCGGTGGTTTCGTATCCGGCAAACAGAAGGGTGACTAATTCGTCGCGCAATTCGGTATCGCTCAACCCTTCGCCGTTCTCGTCGCGGGTGGAGAGTAAAAGGTTGAGAATATCGACGCGATCGCTGTCAAAATGGGTACGGCGATCGCGGATTAAGTCGTAGATGGCCTCGTCCATGTGCCGTTGTTTTTGCATAATCCGACCCCACGGACTCCACGGTCCCCAGTCTTTCTGCAAAAAGCGTAAGAACAGAAAAATGGCTCCGAAGGGATTGGCACTGGTCATTTCGATGCGATCGACCAAACGGCGTTTCAGTTCTTCGAGGCGCGTACCTTCATTTAACAATGGGAGCGGGAATTCCCCGATTCTACCGAAGGTGAATCGTGGGATGAAAGCGACTCTTCGGCAAATCAGTTATAATCCGATCATCTGGCTATATCGGCGATAATGTTCAAGGCGTACAAATACCGCATCTATCCAACCCCCGAGCAACAAGCGACTTTAGCCAAGAGCTTTGGTTGCTGTCGTTGGTATTGGAACTATGCGTTAAATTTGTGCCAAGAGACTTATCGATCGACCGGAAAAGGTCTATCAAGGGGTTATCTTCAGGGATTATTACCTACCCTCAAAAAGGAATACCCTTGGCTCAAAAAAGATGTCTATTCCCAATGCTTGCAAGTCGTGGCGTTGAACTTATCAACCGCTTATCGAAACTTCTTTGAGAAACGGGCAAAATTACCCCGATTCAAATCCAAGCAGGGAAGGCAATCTATCAGTTATCCTCAAAATGTTAAGTTTGAGGGAAATTACATCAAACTGCCTAAAGTTGGGTTAGTGCGTTGTCGTCAGCATCGAAGTTTTGAGGGAAAAATCAAAACTGTAACCCTCTCCAAAAATCCAGATGGTAAATATTATGCTTCAGTTTTGGTAGAGGGTAAAAAAGAACCTCCCCTTCTCTCAACTGAAGGAAAAGCAATTGGCATTGATTTAGGGCTGACCGATTTTGCGATTACCAGTGAGGGGTCGAAATATAATAATCCCAAGCATTTTGATAAACACGCGCGAAACCTAAAAAGAAAACAGCAAAAACACGCTCGAAAAAGGAAAGGCAGCAACAACCGCAATAAATCGCGGGTAAAAGTTGCCAAGATTCACGCCAAAATAAGTCGCTGTCGTGAAGATTTTCTCCACAAGCTATCCCGTAAGATAGTGAACGAAAACCAAGTGATTGTGGTCGAATCCCCCCTAACCCCCCTTAATAAGGGGGGAACTAAAGGGGGGATAGGTATGGTTCGCCATCACCAACTCGCCAAAGCGATTAGTGATGTCGGTTGGGGGATGTTTTGTACGATGTTAAAGTACAAGGCCGAATCAGAAGGAAAAGTTGATCTAGAAGTCGATCGATTTTTTCCTTCCTCTAAAACCTGCCATGTATGCCTCAATCAAATCAAAAGCCTGTCTCTTGATGTGAGGAGCTGGACTTGCGAACATTGCCAAACCCATCATGACAGGGATATCAATGCCGCCATCAATCTCAAAAATGAAGGCTTACGGATATTAGAGTTAGGAACTCGCTCTACTGCCCTTGGAGGGGATGTAAGACGATGTGGTAGAACTTCAGTTCTATCTAGCGCAGTCCCCAGTGAAGAGGGAAGCCGCTATTGTAATCTTTGATTCAATAGCGGTAGTTCACGCCAAACACGACTTGCAAAATGACATCTAAGGTGATGTCTTGCATGAGATCCCGGGCAAGAAAAGCGGTATTCTGATTCCAAGAATAGGTAATTTTATCGGCAATGTTGGCGATCGTCTCTCCATAATTTCGCATTCGTTCGCCGTGGAAAGGAGGCATCAGTAATTTACGGCGCTTTTTGTGGCGATCGCCCCCCAATAAAATGACCGAATTGTCTCCAAGTAAAGGACGGACAATATCGTTGACTTCTCCGGGGGCGCCGATTTCAGGCGCGGCGAGCATTGTTTCTAAATCTTTGGGATTGCTCACCATCACAAAGGTTCTCGCACCGAAGCGCGCGGTAAACAAATCACCGTAATTGTTAACAGATTTGTGTAAGTATCCCAACGGATCGCCAATCCATTGAAAAAGCTGAATCCAGGGAGACTCTTTCGGACCTGCAGGCAGTGGCATAATTGTAAATTCTTATCGTTGTTTAAAGTTTAAACAATGATTGAGGCGTTTAGAGTTTAGAGTTTAGGGTTTAGATTTTAGATTGACCGATTGGGCGTTGGAATATCGCTGAGATTGTGGATTTCACTCGTGCAAGATCCGATCGCATCGGGGGTGGACAACCGACCCGCACTCCTGAATTGCTGCTTACTAAAACAACCCTCAAGTTGCATAAGTTCTAAAATAATTGTTAAATCGATCTAGTAGTAAACTCAATCCGGTGGAGAACACGCATGACCCCAACCAGCCCAGTTGCTCCCGCAAAAGCGCCCGATTTTTGCGAAGGCATTCAATATTTTGGCGAGCTGTGGCCGGAGTTTGCCAGCCACGGTAAAGAAGCGGCGATCGCCCCCGGAAAAACCGCGATCGTCTCCCCTTCCGATCCGTCTGCCGTCTTCCAAACCCTCCTCGCCGCCGACGCCCTGCGTTACCTCACCCTGCAAGTCACTGCCAGTAAAGCATCTGGGCATCCCGGCGGGTTTGCCAGTATTGCCGAGGCGATCGCCTCCTTAGTCATGCTCGGCCACAAAAACATCCTCACCGAAGTCGGACACCACGCCCCCGGCTTCTACAGCAGCATGTTCCTCGATCGCTCCCTCGAAGACATGGGCATCCATACCGTGCAGCAAATGCGCGAAAGGTTCCGCGAACACCAAGGACTGCTCGGCCACCTCTCCGGCCAAATTCCCGGACTGCTCAACCCCGCCGGACCCCTCGGACAAGGGCAACACTTCGCCATGTCCGGCGCCCTTCTCCACCGCGATACCCTCTTCCCCGTCACCATCGGCGATGGCGGCATCGGCGAACCCTACGTCATGAGCAGCATGGCGCACTTCCACACCGCCTATCCCGACGTCACCAACTTCCTCCCCATCCTCGTCTGGAACGGCTATTCCCAAGAACACCACAGCATGGTGTCAACCAAACCCAACGAGGAAATGATCGAATATTGGGAAGGCAACGGCTTCCAAGAAGTCATCCTCGTCAACGCCAAAGACTTCGACGACACCAACCAAAGCGGCGATTACGTCGATAGCACCGCCTTCTCCCTCAAACAGCGTCTCGCCTTTACCCAAGCCGTCCTCGAAGCCACCGACAAAGCCGCCAAATCCGCCCTCAGTGGCAAATTGACCGTTTTAATCGTCAAACAACTCAAAGGCGCGGGCGTCCACGATCGCGGCGCCAAATCTCACAACCTCTACGGCTACCACACCCTCGATAACGAGGCGATCGTCAGCGCCCTCCAAGAACGCGCCCTCCCCGCCGAAGGGTGGCAACTAGTTCGCACCAACTTCGAGCGCGCTGCAGGCGGTCCGGCGTCCCACCACGTCGTCACCGAAAAAGAACGCCCCCTCCCCGAACTCGGTGCGCTTCCTTTAAACGAATACCCCGTCCACGGCGAAAAACAAGTCGCCACCACCGCAATGGGAGAATTAATCGCCCACGTCGGCCAAAAAGACCCTCAATTCATCCTCACCAACGCCGACGGGAACGCCGCCTCGGGGATTAACAACGTCAACCAAGCCCTCAAAATCGTCCATCCTACCCCTGACGACCTCTACTTCCAAGGGCCTCAAGGGCAAGTTTACGAACCCTTGAGCGAGGACGCCTGCGCCGGACTCGCCGCCGGATTGGCCTTATTCGGCGCCCGTACCTTGTGGTGTTCCTACGAATCATTCGCCATCAACGGCTTGCCGATTTGGCAGACCGTCACCCAAGCGATGGCCGAACTGCGCCGCCCCACCCCCTCCACGATTACCCTCTTTACCGCAGGGGCACTCGAACAAGGGCGCAACGGCTGGACTCACCAACGTCCGGAAATTGAAAACTATTTCGCCGCAATGATGCGAAATGGCAATATCTTCCCCTTATTCCCCACCGACGCCAACAGCATACAAGTGTGCTACGACTGGGCGCTGACGACGAAAAATAAAGGGGTTACAATTACCGCGAGTAAGTCGCCATTGCCGATTCGCACCACCTTCGAGCAAACGAAACAAGCCCTCAAAGATGGCGGCGTCGTCATCCACGAAAGCGAAGGCAAACAAAAAGTCGTGTTTGCCGTGATTGGCGACATGACCTTAATTCCCGTCTTCGATGCCGCAGTGCGCCTCGAAGACGAAGGCATCGGCGTGCGGATTGTCTCCGTAGTCAGCCCCCGCCGCCTCTACCGTCCCGACGATACCGCCTGGGAGAGCTGCGCTCAACCGGACAGTCACTTCCTCGACGATGCAGGTTTCGATCGCCTCTTCGGCGGCGATGCCTTAATCGGGGTTACCGGGGGTTCCTCGGCAATGCTCGAACCGTTGATGTTGCGTTCTACACTCAAGCGCGATCTGTTCGCCTGGAAGCGCGGCGAAACCGCATCTAGTGCAGGTCAAATCATGGCCCTCAACGGATTGACCGCCGAAGCCTTATCGACCCGCGCCGAACAATTACTCGCCTAGCGTTCGTGGCTTCATGCCAATACTCCGTAGGGACACAGTACTGCTGTGTCCTTTCCTATGTTTCGAGACTTTGGTGACATCCTCCCGACGCTGAATCAAAGATTACAGCGCGGGCTTCCCAACCTCACGATTGGGTATTCGGGCCCCACGCCACTTATCTAGGTCATAGACCCCCGACAGACCGACTTGACAGGCTGTTTCCTTTCGTCAGAGTCCCTGGCTACTGACTTGTTCGAGTCCACGACGCAAAACCATCTCTGCTGCAGCATGGTCACGATGAGTCCGATACCCACACTCAGGACAATGATGCTCTCTGACTTCCAACCCTTTGCTCACCGTAGCAAAGCAGGATGGACAGACTTGACTGGTACCGTTGGGGTTGACTTTAGCAAAGTAGACCCCACGCTTCCAGCAAACCCATTCCGTCAGAGACAGGAATTGTCCGAAGGCAGCATCTACACAATCTTTTCGCAACATCCCTCGGGTCAAGCCTTTGACGTTGAGGTCTTCTACAAAGATGGTTTGCGCCCGGTCGCAAAGCTGATGAGCCGTCTTCAGATGGAAATCTTTACGACGATTGGCAATGCGATGGTGCATTCTAGCCACTTGGATTTGCGCCTTCTCCCAGTTTTGAGAACCCTTTTGTTTTCGTGCTGCTCTGCGTTGCAGCAATTTCAGCTTGCGTTGCATCGACTTGAAAAACTTAGGGCGTTCTTGGAAAGAGCGATCGGAAGCGGTCAAGAATCGCTCCAATCCCAGGTCAATCCCAATCGCCCGACCGTGAACCGGGACATCGGGAACCGATATATCCGATTCAATGGTGACGACGACATACCATTGTGTACCCCGTACCCTGGACAATACCCGCACCTGTATCCCCCCAACCCCCCTTTGAAAGGGGGGCGAAGGGGGGATGCAGGTTGATGGGTACTTCCCCGATCTTTGGCAATTTGATTGTGAAGCCATTGATGGAATTGTTCTTGAATTGGGGAAACACAAAGGATTTGAACTGACCGAACTTTTTGAAACGAGGGAATCCATGTCCCCGTTTCACAAATGCTTCCCAGGTATCGTGCAGTCTGCGAATCGTGGTCTGCAACACCTGAGAATGTACCTTACCCAGATGCGGGAATTGCTTCTTCGCTTTAGGCAGGTTGTTCTGCTGACGATGGTAGGACGGAAATGGTTCATCGGCGGGAATGATGTATTCCTTTTCCAGCGAGCATCGGTCTACCGAACACTTACGCGAAGCAATCCAGTCTTTGAGTTCGCGCAACGCGTAGTTATATACGCCTCTGCACGTCTCAAGCCACGATCGCAGTTCAGCCTCTTGGGTGGCGTCTGGATCGATTCGGTAGGTGTAGTTCATGGTCAGCATGACTATAATTTATCACAGGATATAGCTGCGGTAAATACTTGTCTCATCCCCATCGTAGGGCTTAGCCCTTCCCGTAGGGTGGGGATGAGACCAGCTCGGGGAGTCCATGGATCCCGACGCTGATGCTTCGCATACAGCGCGGGACTTATAGCTCCCCAAACCCCTGAAAAGTTAAGCGCTTGCGGGCCAGCCTGGCCGTTAACTTCAGATCGAATAAGTTCTATAATTTTTTCGATTTTATAGATCGTTTCAGCGCAACTTTTGACATACTCCCCCATTTAGAAAACGAGGGATTCTCCGGTCAAACAGCAACCACAGGCACCACCCGTTTTACTTCGCCTCCCAGTTCGGCGGGTACATTTGTTTGACATCAGTATAGTCTGCCGCTAATCCTCGGGCTTGATTCAAAACATCTTCTCCTAAACGTTTTGCCAGGTTTGGTGTTTTGACTTTATATCCTGCAAAACCAGTATTGTATTTTTGAACCTCTAAATTGCCACTTTCAAAAACCATCGTTTTTAATGCTTTTTTATCCTCTTTGCTTAATGAATCTGTATAGTGAGGGACAAGTTGCCGATCGCCTTTTTTGGCTCGATCTTCCATTTGATAGGCTAAGAATTTAGTCTCAACATCCGCCATGCCCGTCCGATCTTTTCCACTTTTACAGTTATAATGAACCATGGAACCGATTAAAAAAGCTAGATTCGAGATTAGGGCTGGCATCTCGTAATCTACATCACCCCCTCCTAACTTTCCTCTTTTCTGAATCCGTTGCCAGAGTTGCTCTATTTTTTTAATGTCTTTTTCGATTTTGGTGAATTGTTGAGAGGATGTTTTTATTAAGTCGGAACATATTTGTGGATCTTCATTTATATTTCCCTTTTGAATCAATGACAATTTAGTTTGAGCGCCACTGATATACCGCATTAAATTTTTCTGTTCAAATTCCATATCCCGGACTGCTTCTTTTTTGGCCTCCTTTAATCGATCTAAGCTCTCAGAGTTGAGTTTACGCCATTGCGTATATTTTCCAAATTTTGCATTTTGATTGACTCCATAGTTAAAAGCGATAATATTAAACTCCACACTGATAGGATGTAAACAGTGGTTTACATTTATTTTTCTTCTATTATTTCTGAATTCATTGTTAGCATCTTTTAAAGCTTGAATATGCCTATCTAGTTTCCCTGCCTCATCCGCTCCTTTATCTGTAGCTACGGGAGTTAGCAAGGCTGTCGTTACTAATGGAATGCTGACCTTGTAGTTAGCATTTTTCAATTCGTCATTTGTTTTTTTGCTGAGGTATTTAATAGCGATCGCGGTTAAAAGTTGTGCTGCTTTTTCCTTATTTGCTTCCCGCCGTTTCTTCGGATCTTTAATACCGTAGTCCTCTAAAACGCCACTTCGGAACGCTGAAAAAAGCGCTTCATCACTATTCTCTGCTTTGAATTCGGTATACCATGCATTCGTTGTTCGATTACGTTCGGGTTCCGTATCTTTCTCAGGGTTTTCTGTTAACCGGGGAGACATACTGGATAATCCCGTGCTTCCATAAGATTCAAAATGCTGGGAATCGAATTCTTGATTGAGAGGTGTAAAACTACTGGTATAGGTCTCGCCACCAATTTGCATCGACTTAGAGATTGTTTTCCATTCAACCTCTTTATTTAAATTCTGAATATAGAGATCTTTGAGTTGAGTTCTAATCTCTCCCCAGGTTATTTCTGATTGTGAATTTAATGCTTTTAAAGCATTAAAAATGCAAAGTGACAGCCAATCCGGAAGCTCTTTGTCTAAATATTCTTTTAAAGCTCCTTTTCCTTGTTTGAGTTCTTCAAATATATCGGGTTTATTTGTTTCTATTTTATTTTTTATTTCCTCTTGTTTTGAGTTAAATTTTATTCTTATTTGATTAATTTCTTCTCCATTTAAAAAATTCCATGCAAGCTGCTCGGCTACATTAAACCACCGGCTTGCTCCTTCCAATAAAGCATCAGAAGTTAGCGTATTTGGTGATGGATTTCCAGGAGCCTGATTTTGCCGAGCTGCATTCGTGTTGTTGATAGCATTGTTATTCGACCGCGATGCAGTCTGCGGACGATTCGTAATGGTTTTTTGTGTTCTTGTCGGAGTGAAACCAGATCGAGGTCTTGTTGTCCTTGGAATAGCTCTATTTTGGGAGCCTGTTGCAGTTGTTGATGAGCTTCCCGGAATCGGTGGAAGAGGTCGATTGGGAGGACCGCCTCGTGAGGTTGTTGCCGTTGTTGATGAGCTTCCCGGAATCGGTGGAAGAGGTCGATTGGGAGGACCGCCTCGTGAGCCTGTTGCGGTTGTTGATGAGCGGGTAGAAAGATCTCCCGTTTCCTTCTCTCCTGACTTATCCTCGTTCTCATTTACACGCTGGACAAGCGTTTCTCCTTCGCCATCGATCTTACGCGGTACGCTCGAACTAGCATCGGCTTCTTGCTCGTATTTGTGGTTGGGTCGAATTGCCAATTTGGGTTCGACAGAGGTCGGAGGGGTTATGAGGGGAGCTTCCGACTTCGGTTGTAACAAAGGGGACGAATTCCATGAAGGAGATGGCGGTGGTGAAGTATGGGGATCGAAGATAGAAATATCGGCAAAGTTGTAACTGGCGGTTTTTTGACCTTCCGGTTGTGGCTGTAACTGTGGCGTCTCACTCGGTTGGGGGGGCGCCGCGAACGGACGCATCTGAAGTGGTGATGCGATTGGGGTCGCTGAAAACTTCTTCGACGTTGGCTTGCGGTCAAATTGACGATTACCCATCGTTTGACTTCCTCAACGTAGTTTTTTCAGGGTAGGCGATCGCCAATTGTTTGGTGATTAGACAAAAGTCTAGATCGCGTTTAGGGAGTAAAGGAAGGCAGAAAGAAAGAATACCTCGATCGCCTGGAAGTAACCTCTCAGGGAAATGGGGCTGAAGGCTTAGTAGTATCGAGTCCCTTTTCAAGGACTATAAATTGGTGCTTTTCGACTGATTGTGTTCTCGTCTGCGTTCGGTCTGTGTCCTCGGTACCTTGCCGATCTTACTGACTCTGGTCTGGATGTTTAATGGGTAAGCAGAGCGTCTCAACTGGCATGATTGAGGGGGTTTGAGCTTTCTGCAACTGAGATTGCACGAGTTTGAGTGTTGCTTTTATCTTGAGTTAAATTTTTCTCAGTTATAGTCATTTTCATCGACAATGACTATAATTCAATCGATCGCCCCCCAATTTAATCATGAGTGACCTTTCTTTGAACGAAATCGTAGACCAACTGCGGGAGTTAACCCGAGATTTGTACTGGTTCAGCGAATCAGATTATGCTTGGGAAGTCAGGATTTTGCCTGAAGCAACGATCGCCCCGGAAACGGTGAGGCAACAATCGCAAAAACCTGCAAATGCCGAGATCGAAACTGTCGAGTTCGATCCCTTCTTCCAACGTGCCGTAGAGGAAAAAGATTGGTATGGCGATCGCGAACGCGAAACCGTCGGACGTTACCGCCAATTGGTACAATTTCTGCAAGAAAATTTACACGATCTCATCGTTTATCGGGTCGGCGCGATCGAGGTCGAAATCTTCGTCTTCGGCAAAACAAAAACCGGGGAAGTTGTCGGCTTAAATACGATTTCTGTTGAAACTTAAGGGGATTTTAGATTTTAGATTTTAGACGGGCAGCCTATGCTCGGGAGGCGGGCAAGATCCCCGCCCCCCAAAGAAAACTCACAAGCGATCGACCCCCGCTTCGATCGCGTCCTGGGTGGATTTGGGTACGTTCGAGAGAAAGTCAAATCCGGTGAGTTTTTCCAAAGCATCGATCGAAACTCGATACTGTCGCCAGTCGCGATTGGCAACACTTTCGTCATTGGGGATGCGGACGGCGATCGCCCGCGTGGTCGGTTTAATGCCGCTCAAACCCGTACCGGGGCGATCGAGAACGACGATAATTTTCCAAGTATATCTCGGAACGGTCACTTTGCCCTCGGCGATCGTTTTGACCCGCCCTTGCGGTCCGGCAATGATATACAGTTCTTTTCCTTGTCTGACCAAACGGCGGGCGTATTCTTCCAACTCGCGCCAAATTTCCCGGTTATTCGCCGGGGACTGGGGCATCATGTTGGTCATGACAAAGGTGCTGCTGTTGTCACTTTTAGACCGGGTGCGATCGGCTGAAGGGACGATGTGGCCGCGATCGTAGCCCGTTCGGGTATAATCGGTAGGTTTGACTTGATAAAAGCCGTCGGGTAAGGTGTCGTCCGGTCTGAAGTCATCTTGGCGATCGACATTGCCTAACCAGGAGGAATTTAACTGCCAACTTGCCCAGTTGGCCGTCCCTTTGCTGCGGTTGTAGGATAATGTATACTGGCTTTTCTCGATCAGATAATTGTCTGCATTGCCGGGATTGCTGGTGGCGCGGCTGGGATTGCCTAACACTAAGGCGCCACCGGAGGAACCGCCCGTGCGATCGCTGACGTAACATAGGGGGCGATCGCCCCCTCCTCGGGAATAGGCCGATCGCCCGCCACACTCGGCCCCACTACTGGTTAAATCGTAAGGACATTCACAGGTTCCGGTTTTGGGCGATCGCAACGGCGTATCCGGCGCCAATGCGGGACACCCTGCCAAGGTAAAGCCCAGAAAAGCAGCAAACAGTCCTTTGAAAACGGGGATCGGCGAGTGATAGGTCAGTTTCATGAACAATTCAGGTGATGTGGGCGACGGCTGGCAGGATTGCGGGCGCGTGCTACCCGTCCAGCTCTACCAAATTTTAGGAACGATCGAGAAGTTATACAATATTCAAGCAAAATTTCAGGTTAAAATTTCAGGTTAAAATTTCAGGTTAAAATCGCGATCGCCGATCCCATGAATTCAGATTTACCCGCCTTTCTCGCCGGAATTGCCTTCTTAATTGTCTATCTCGTTTTTTCTGCAAAAACCGAAATGGGGACTAAATGGCCTTGGAAAAAATAGATGGCAATGGCAATGACAGAATAACTTGACATTAACCGTTGGCAAATCGAGTCAGATATGCTAGACTCCGCCTCAAGAGAAAGCAAAAGTCCTACTCCAAGCAGTGGCGATCGCGACCGAGCGAGACACGGGAAAAACCCGACCTCTAGCGGGCCATGCTAGAAATCGGGTTAAGCTCTGATATAGAGGAGAGTTTGACGGTTTACGCGATCGTTTTATCCTTCAATCGTGGGGGCGATCGTCGCTACCGGAGTAGCTTCAGCCGAGGCCAAATCTAACGGGAAGTTGTGGGCGTTGCGCTCGTGAATCACCTCAATCCCCAAGTTTGCTCGGTTTAAAATATCCGCCCAAGTATTAATCGCACGACCTTGAGAATCCACAATTGACTGGTTGAAGTTAAACCCGTTGAGGTTAAACGCCATCGTCGAAATACCCAGGGACGTAAACCAGATCCCAATCACGGGCCAAGCTGCGAGGAAGAAGTGCAAGCTGCGACTGTTGTTGAACGAGGCATATTGGAAGATTAACCGACCGAAGTAACCGTGAGCGGCAACAATATTGTAGGTTTCTTCTTCCTGACCGAATTTATAGCCTTCATTCGCGGACTGGTTTTCCGTGGTTTCGCGAACCAAGCTCGACGTTACCAGAGAACCGTGCATCGCGGCAAACAAGGCACCGCCGAAGACGCCAATTACACCGAGTTGATGGAAGGGGTGCATCAAAATATTATGTTCGGCTTGGAAAACGATCATGAAGTTGAAGGTTCCACTGACGCCGAGCATCAAACCATCGGAGAAACTGCCTTGACCGATGGGATAAATCAGCAACACCGCCGTCGCCGCCGCTACGGGAGCGGAGAACGCTACGGGAATCCAAGGACGCATTCCCAGGCGGTAACTCAATTCCCACTCACGACCGAGGTAAGCGTAAATACCAATTAAAAAGTGCAGGACGATGAGTTGGTACGGACCGCCGTTGTAAAGCCATTCGTCCAAGGTGGCGGCTTCCCACAAGGGATAAATATGGAGACCGATGGCGGCAGAAGTCGGAACGATGGTCGCGGTCATGATGTTGTTGCCGTAGAGCAACGAACCGGAGACGGGTTCGCGAATTCCGTCGAGGTCTACCGGAGGAGCCGCAATAAAAGCGAGAACGAAGACAATCGTCGCGGTCAAGATGGTCGGAATCATCAAGACACCGAACCAACCAATATACAGGCGATTTTCGGTGCTGGTTACCCAGTCGCAAAACCGGGACCAGAGGCTTTGTGTCGGTTGAGCAAAAGTGGTTGTCATTGGAACGATACTACTCCTAACAACGTGACGGTTGGGGTCAATGCGTTCGGCAGTGACGTCGCAACCGACGTATCTATTGATAACTTTAAAGTTATAAAGTTGTCAAGTAGTTTTATAGATTTTTGTCGGACGATCGCCTTCACTCCTTGTATTCAAAGGGTTTTGAGCTATAGCGAGCCACCCTCTCGGCGGTGGGAGGGCGATCGAAACCGTTTCACGAGAGACGTCCGGAAATACCGAGACGCTGACGATTAGTGTTGCCCGGAATGGCTCCATCTCCACCCGGATTGACGGGAGTACCGGGAGGATCGGGGTCGGGGTCGGGGTCGGGATTGGGGTCTGGTTCTGGGTCTGGGTCTGGGTCTGGGTCTGGGTCGGGTTCCCCGCAGGTCGCAGAAGTTCCTAGATTAGACACTTTGCAGATCGCATAAGCCCAGGCTTGTTGCGCCCGTTGGAAGTGTTCGCCCAACCATTCCCCTTTCGCTTCCGGGTCGTTTTCCGCTACTGCTTCTACACCATCTTTATAGTGGTCGCGATCGAGAATTTCCTCAGCTTCGTCCCGGGTCGGTTCGTCGAGGCGTTCGAGGGTCGTTTGCGCTTTATCCGCTTTTGCTTTCGCATCTTGATAGCGTTCGATCGCCTCCTGGGTGTCGATGCGGCGGCGTTGGGCGACCTGGGCAACATTTTTCGTTGCAGCGATGGTTCCGTCGAACCCTTGGGAAAAACGAGCCTCTCCCGTTGTTGGAGTACCCACAAAGGTCCAACCGCGATCGCGCACTTCAATAGTACCCTCGGGACTGACCAAGCGAACCGCACTGAAATAATAAATGTTCATCTCCGGTTCCCCCGCCACGGGAATCGCCCCAATCTCGTCGTCATAATCCGTTTCAAGACGGTAACCATCGCCGTAATCAATCGCCGCGATCCGATCGCGATCGTCGCGAACCACCGTCGCCGGACGAGGAACTAACGCCTCCATCCGGGTTCGACGATATCCCGAAGGAAAATAACGCACGAAATAGCCATCGGGATGCAACGACCATCGCCCCTCCGGAATCTCGCGACTTCCTTCCCCTCGGGAAACCGCCCCAGTTAAAACCGCAATATTTTCTAACTCCTCATAGGTCGCATTCGCTTCACTGAGGCGCTCTCGGATTTCAGCTTTCGCATCGAGGATTTGCCGAACTTGAGAGGGCAAGTTCGCAAACAGTTCCCGCCGCACCTCATCGGGAATCAGCCCCAACGCACCGCCATTAATTTCCGCAATTTCCTCATCGCTTAGCAGTTGTCGCGCCACAGATTGGATCTCCTCATCCATATCGCTCACCCGCGTTTGCGCGATAATCCCCCACAGCAACACCTGAATTTGTCGCTGGGGAATCTCGGGATAGTTTGCAGATTCCCGTAAAATCTTAGTGATAATCCCGGCGCGCGGTCCTTCCAGTGGCGCGTAGGCGTAACCGTCACCGCCGCCGGGAGCGTGGGTTCCAGCGCGCAGACAGTAACTTTGCAAAATCGCTTCGTACAATCCCGGTGGAGCGATATACCCTCCCCGGGCGCCCCGTTCGAGACTCGCGAGGGATTGAGGTTCGCCGAAGTTTTCCCCGTCGAGGAGTGGGGTTTCCCGCCGAACGTCTTCCAAACTCGTAGTCAGGGGTGGATCTTCTTCCAGGAGGTCGGAGAGTTCGGGGAGCGGAAGGGAATCCGGAAGATCTGGGGTGACATCGGGCAAACCAAACTGAGCTAAGTGAGTCGGTTTGGGAGTGGGTGGGGAAGCACTGACGTGGCGATCGCCGATCGCCGCGATCGCACTCAATCCCCCAGCGACTACTGTTAATCCCACGACGCTCAGGGTTTGTCGCAAAAAGCGCATAAAAAATGTTCTCCGCTTGCATCTTCAGTGAGGCGCGTCTAAATCTCTTTTTCCAGACGATCGCCCGTTCGATTGAGGAGGTTTTCGCTGTACAACTATTTTTAGGATAACGCAGGCAATTTCATCTCCGAGAAAATAACGAGATCGAGTAATTGATTCTGGTTTTTCTCTCAGCACGCTGTTTCTCAGATCGAAACCCGGTCTGCAACGGTAAAATTTGCGTTTCTGAAACATGCCCGAACCCAACTGTTCTCTGTTGATTACGCTACACCTCGATCGAGGGAGAAACCGTAGATTGTGGAAATTTTTGCAAATTCCCGACCGAATCCCAAATCGTTGAAAACCTTAAAATCACCAAAATTGAACTTGGTTTTAAAAATTCTTTGACGGCTCAATATAAACTTTTGAATCTCGTATAAAATTTGACTGAATTTAAAACCAACTTTGCCAAAATTTAAGGGTCATCGAAGTTCAACCCGGTGTTAACTGTCCAACCTAATGAGGAGTGAGCTTATGCGGGGACAAATGACATGGAAATCCGAAGGAGGAATCGACAAAGTTTTATATTTACGCGCCCAACCCCACGATCCTTGGAAATGTTATAAAGAATTTCCCCAATATTATAAGCCCGATCTCGGCGGAAGATCGCCGGGGTACGAAACTTTCTTGACTTTACTGCGCCAAGGGTGGCAGATGGTGCATACTTAAAGGATTTTAATCTTTTAAGTATCCCGTTTGTTGTAAAAACTGCTCGACTTGATCGAAGAATTGAGCGCGATCGCCCGACGGATAAAAGGCTTCTACTTTTTCCCAGCCCTGGGTTGAAGTTCCTAATAAATATTGTTCGGCTAAATAGCTGGCTAAAATACCCTGAAGTTGCGGATCGTCTACATTTAATTCAGTCGCTAACTGCCATAAGCGGCGGGCATCTTCGGCGATCGCCTCTGGAAATTGGGACGTGACTAAAACCGCACCATCCGAGCGATATTCAAAGATTTGAAGGGGATAGTTGATTAACTCTAAATTCGGGAAAAATTCGGCGATCGCCCGATCGCGCGTCTGGAATTCCACCACCCCATCCCCATTCAAATCTTCTCGTTGATAACCGACAGTCCCCCAATATTGTTGGATAGGGGCGTAACGTTCCCGAATCGGTTCGTAACGATAAATAATCGAATAATAACAACAGCGAGCATCTTCCGTAGTCAAATCGAGGATAATTTCATCTTCTCCATCCCCGTTTAAATCGGCGATCGCGATGTTTAATAACTTGCTCGTTGCGGTAATCACAGGTAACGGTTGTTCTTGTAACAGCTCTCCCGCCCGAGTTAAGGCGATCCGAAAATTACTGGCCAATCCTTGCGGACGTTTCTGATAAGATAAATCCACTTTAACGGCGCCGATTTCCATCATTTCCGTTCTCGTTTCAAACTGGGGCGACTTAGCAATATATTCCGAAGGAATAGGGGAAGCAATATCGTCCCGTTGGGCGATCGCCTGACAGAAAAAGCCCGCCACTTCGCCGCGCGTCGCCGCTTCGTTAGGACGCAAGAAGCGAACGACCGCATCGCTGACCACGATATTATTTTCCGTCGCCGAAGCGATCGCGTCGCGGGCGTATTCCGGAATGGCTTGAGCATCGGCAAACGCCGCATTTAAAATCGTCGTCGTGTCCCCTTGTTTTTCTAATTGCAAGCCACTGGTCAAAGCAATTAAAACTTGCAAGCGAGTGATATTGTCGTAGGCTTTAAAAACCCGTCCCGGAAAGCCAGAAAGAAACCCTTTACGGTAGGCATCTCGGATTGCAGGATAGGCCCAATCTTTATCGGAGAGATCGACAAAGAAAATCTCCTCGCGCGAGAAAGGGCGATCGGGAAATGCTTGACTTAGAATAGCGGCAAACTCACCTCGATTCATCGGCGATCGCGGTTTAAACTCGCCATCCCAATAACCGCTTACAATTTGACGGTCGGCCAATTGGGAAATACATTCGCGCGCCCAATGATTTTCGAGATCGCTAAACTGAACTTGCGCCATCGCCGGACGATCGATCGCGATCGCCGATCCCCCCGAAACTAGAATAATAGATAACGCCTTGACCAGGCGATCGCTCAGCCGCCGCCAACCCTTGCCCCCTCGTTTATCCACCGTCACCCTCCTCAAGCAATTAACCCCGAAATACTGGCGATCGATCCAATTCCAGAACCCACCAATCGTATCATACGAGAGAGTCAGGAGTAGGGAGGAGGGAATCGGGAGTGGGAATCAGAACTTCCTCTATTTAAAATCAAAAATCTAAAATCAAATAATCCCTAAAAATTGCCAAAAACAAACCCGCCAGAGCGGGTTTGAAATCGGTAGAGACAGATTTTAGCCTGCCCCTACCCGCTAAATTATGCGATCGAACTACTTCGTTTCCGAGAATTCAGCATCGATGACATCATCATCGGAGCCACCACCGGAAGACGCATCGCCACCGGGAGCGCCACCACCGGGAGCGCCACCACCGGGAGCGCCACCGCCAGGAGCCGCACCGTCACCCCCCGCTTGTTGGTAGATATTGCTACCAATCGTATACAGGGTTTGTTGCAAGTCCGTCGTCAGGCTCTTGATGCGATCGAAATCTTCTTGATTGACCGCTTCGCGCAAGTCTTTGATGAGTCCTTCGACCTTCGTTTTCTCGTCCGCAGGCACCTTGTCGCCGAGTTCGCTCATTTGCTTCTCAGCTTGATAGGACAAGGAATCCGCTTGGTTCTTGAGGTCGATTTTCTCGCGACGCTCCTTATCCGCAGCCGCATTGCTTTCGGCTTCCTTGACCATGCGATCGACTTCGTCCGACGGCAGGGTAGAAGCACCAGTAATACTGATCGACTGTTCTTTTCCGGTTCCCTTATCCTTCGCCGTCACGTTGAGAATCCCGTTCGCGTCGATATCGAAAGTCACCTCAATCTGAGGGACGCCACGGGGAGCCGGAGGAATGCCATCGAGGCGGAAAGTTCCGAGACTCTTATTGTCCGCCGACATTTCCCGTTCCCCTTGGAGGACGTGAATTTCCACATTCGTTTGACCGTCCACCGCCGTCGAGAACACCTCGGATTTTTTCGTCGGAATCGTGGTGTTGCGCGGGATAATTTTGGTCATGACGCCGCCGAGGGTTTCCACACCCAGGGACAGAGGCGTAACGTCGAGCAGCAGGATGTCCTTGACTTCCCCGGCGAGAACCCCGGCTTGAATCGCCGCACCAATCGCCACCACTTCGTCCGGGTTGACCGTTTGGTTCGGTTCTTTCAAGATCCGCTTGACGAGTTCTTTAACGGCAGGAATCCGGGTAGAACCCCCGACCATCACCACTTCATCGATCGCCGCCTTATCCAATTTGGCATCGCGTAGGGCATTTTCAACCGGAATCCGGCAACGGTCGATCAAATCGGCGGTCAGTTCTTCAAACTTGGCGCGAGTCAACGTCAGGTCTAAGTGCTTCGGACCGTCTTGAGTCGCGGTGATAAACGGCAAGTTAATTTCCGCTTGGCTGACGCTCGACAGTTCGATTTTGGCTTTTTCTGCCGCTTCAGTCAGTCGTTGCAGCGCTTGTTTATCTTTACGCAGGTCGATCCCTTCGGCGCTCTTAAATTCGGCAGCGAGCCAGTCTACAATTTTTTTGTCGAAGTCGTCACCGCCGAGGTGCGTATCCCCAGAGGTCGCCAACACTTCAAACACGCCGTCGCCCACTTCGAGGATGGACACGTCGAAGGTCCCACCGCCAAGGTCGAAGACGAGAATCGTTTCGTTGCTCTTCTTGTCAAGACCGTAGGCGAGAGAAGCGGCGGTCGGTTCGTTGATAATCCGCAGCACTTCGACCCCGGCAATTTTACCCGCGTCTTTGGTGGCTTGACGTTGGGAGTCGTTGAAATAGGCGGGAACGGTGATCACGGCTTGAGTGACTTTCTCGCCGAGATAGGTGCTCGCGTCGTCGATGAGCTTGCGTAGCACTTGGGCGGAAATTTCTTCCGGCGCGAATTGTTTTTCTCGGGCCGGGCAGTCTAGTCTGACGTTGTTGTTGGCGTTGAGGACTTTGTAGGAAACCTCGGTCGTTTCGTGGGTGACTTCGTCGTGGCGGCGTCCGATGAAGCGCTTGACGGAGTAAAACGTGTTTTCTGGGTTCATCACCGCCTGACGCTTGGCGATCTGACCGACGAGTTGGTCGCCATTTTTGGTGTAGGCGACGACGGACGGGGTCGTGCGAGCGCCTTCGGCGTTGGCGATGACGGTGGGTTTACCCCCTTCCATCACGGCGACGCAAGAGTTTGTCGTTCCTAAGTCGATTCCAACTACTTTACCCATAGGGATATTCTGGCTCCAATAACTACAAGAAATTCAATGATGTTTGCTGGTGCGGTCCGCGTGGGTGTTGCGGCGATTAACAAAAGTCAGCAGGGTGTCTGAACTTCAATCTGAACTTCAATATTTTTTAAGCCTACCGATCTATATGTTGAGCGCGGTTGGCGTTGCGATGAAGGTGTGTTTACCGAACCTCGATCGGGACGGTTCCCCTTCCTGACGGGTTTTGAGGTTGACGGGGGACTAGAGAAGGGAACATGACGATCGCTTCGGTCTCGTTGCTATTTGTTGGGCGGGTTTAATTCGACCACCAATCCCCGAGCATGTCCTCGTTTAGTGCAATTTTGGGGAGGGTGTCGGTTGGGCTGTCGTCGGCGATCGGGGTCGAGATTTCGGGCGCTTTACGAGGGCGCGCGGCGTCGAGTCGGACTTTAAAGGGGGTTGGAGTCGAGCTGCCGCGTTTGGGTACGGTTAAGGTGAGAATACCGTCTTGCAAATGGGCTTCGATCCGATCGCCTTCAATGGCTGTACCGAAAACGACGACCCGATGAAATTCGCCGGAGTTGAATTCGCTCCAAGTTCTCACCCCTCGCGCCGCAGCGCGGACAGGGGATTTTCCGGCCAGTAAAACGGCGTGGCGGCTCGCTTGTACGTTTAAGTTGGCGGCTGGAATCCCCGGTAATTCGGCTCGCAAAATGAAGTGATTTTCTCGTTCTCGCACTTCGATCGGCGGTTGCCAGGTGCCGGGTTTTTCGGGGAGGTTGACGAGGGGATCGGCGGCGATCGCTCGGGGGTCTCGACGGGATGAGGGAGTGGCGATCGCTTCTAATTGGCGCCGCAATTGATTGAGTTCGGACAGAGAAGTTAATTGAATTTGAGTATTCATTGAGATTCAACCTCCCAAAGTAAAAAAGGCACGCGATCGCCGCTTAGAGATAAACTCTCGAAGAGCAAGTCATCTTGACTTCGTGCGATTAGCTTACGTTCTACGATAAAACCCCTGGCAGTTGGCGACATTGGGGCAAACCGTAATCGTGCTGTTGTATTTGCCGTCGCGTCGGCGCGATCGCCCCTGCAACGGTTTTCCCTGCTCTCCACCATTGAAAATCCCTCCTTTTTCTGGCTCGAAAAGGAGGGATTGTTTCGCGATCGCACCCAAATCTTAAATAGTCGAATACTTTTGGAATCCTTTTGGGGCTAATTTCTAGAAGAATTTTCGGACTGATTTCCCTCGGTCGAATCGACCTGAGTTTCCGTTAGGGAGTTACGAGTTTTAGGATGAGCTCGAAATTTGAAAAAGCCAAAAAAACCAAAAAACCCAAACAAGCCTACATTTCCAGTGACTAAACCTAACAACCCGAGAAAACCCAACCATCCGAGATATCCGAGTTTTTCGGTTTGTTGGGGTTGCATCGCGATCGGCTCCGTAACTTTCACCTTGCTGAATCGATCGCGATTCTAACCCTTCGCCCTTGGGGCGCACTTCGCCCAATCGATTCCCCCGATTGGAGGAGATCGCCCGGACACCTCCGAAAAAGTGGAGTTTCAGCCACTCGAACTCGGGAGGGGTCGGGGCGATCGACAGGCGGACGGGAGCAAGTTAGACCCACTAACCGTGACCGTTACGGATGGGAGTTCCACACGGATAAGTCGCCACGGGCGCGGATCTGTGTTCGGCGGGGGATTGAGCTCGTTCTTGGGGTTTTTGAGCTTTGGCGAGTTGATAGTCGAGTTGCAATTTGGTCAGCATTTGCGATCGCCGATCGTATAGTCGTTTGAGCGGACGCGGTTCGCACTGGGCGATCGCGTAAGCGGTGAGAATGGGCAGGGCGATCGTCGTATCGGTATAACAGACAATGGTATTGGGGAGTTCTTCCGGATCGACTTTCCCCCAACTGACCGCCTCACTCGGGGTCGCGCCGGAGAGTCCTCCGGTATCGGGACGGGCGTCGGTAATTTGGATAAAATAGTCGTGTCCGCGCTCTTCCAAGCCCAAAACTTCGTGAATTTGCGGTTGAGTTTGCAGCAAGAAGTTTTTGGGAGAACCGCCGCCGAGGATGACCGCCGCACTTTTGCCGGAAATCGGGGTTCCGGTATCTCTCGCACCGTAGGCGATCGCGGCAGTTTCGTTGACGTCGATCGCCGGATCGAGGACGAGTTCGGAGCCCTCCAGGGCCAAGGCCGCCACGTTCATCCCGATCGAACTATCCCCCGGGGAGGAAGTATAAATCGGGACGCCGCACTCGTAAGCGGTCGCCAGCAAGCAGGAATGTTCGGCCCCGCGCTGTTTTTCGATTTCGCGGATATATTTGCCGAGGAGGTAGTGAAATTCGGCAGTTCCCATGCGTTTTTGGAACGGTTCGGCGCGCAAAATGGTTCGCACGAACGCATCGGTTTCGAGGAGGACGTCGTAATCGAAGATGATGTCGTAGATGCGGATGTTGCCTTGTTCGCGCAGTTCGGCGTCATCGACAAACGGACTGCCTTTGTAGAGGTTTAAGCCGAGTCCGTAGTGGAGGTCGTGGTAGAGGTTGGCGCCCGTACTGATGATGTAGTCGATGAAGCCGTGGCGGATTAACGGGGCGATCGCCGATATGCCAAATCCGGCGGGGGTCAAGGCGCCGGAGAGGGTCAAACCGACGGTAACCCCTTCTTGGAGGACTTCGCGACTGAGCAAGTGGCAGATTTCGCGCAACCGTGCGGAGTTATAAGCGCTGAAATGGTTGTCGATCAGATCGACGACGCTGAGATCGGCGGATACGGGGGTCGGGGTAATTTGATGGTTGTGAAATTTAGACATGGTTTGATTCTTGAATCTTCTGAGGACAGCAACAGCAAGCCCAATGAGGCCACATTAGGATTCATCCTCAACCGCCGTCACTGTAAAATATCCGGCGGTTGAGTCGGGGAGCGATCGCCTGTCGCGTCGCCGTCGTCACTGTCCTAGGAGATCTGCATCGATCCACGTCTCGGGAGTTTGGTCCTAGGGAGAATCCTCGGTACGTAGTGACGGGCCGTACTGACGCTATATAAGGGGCGATCGCCACGACTCGTCGATCGTCAAATTAGCTGAGCGCGATCGACAGTCGTTGACTTCGTTAAAAATTGATCGCCTTCAGTCGATCGACCGAGTTTGCAACCAGAGCTTTTCCGGTGGCGTGTTCCGGAGGTTGGCTCGAAACGGGGCTTGCAAACTACTCGTTACAGGTCGATCGGATCGTACTGGGCGCCTCGCAACGGTCGGTCCACGAAAGCGCCGGGTCGCAATGTCGTTTCCGCTTCAACTGCATATCCAGATACCACAAGGAGCGCCAGGGATATCCGGTCAGAGCAAGGAGTTTCAACGTTTGTTATGCAACCTCTCTATGTAAAGGTCATTCTCGTCCGAGGCACCGCCCGGGCGATCGCGTCGAGCGCGTTTGAGCATCGTTACCGGGAAGCAATGGGTATTTTTTCGCGCCTCTCTATCAATTTAACATTGATTCTTAACATTGATGCAGGTCCATGCACGGGAGCGGGCGATCGTCATCCCCGGCGCCCTTTTTTGTCGTCGTTCCCGCGATCGCTTCCGGCCAGAGTCGTGCAGAAATTGCTGGACTGAACGAAGCAAGACCCGTTATAATGGAAGTTCGTGACTTTGGCAGATGGTTATGCACGCTCAAGAAATTATTCAATCGATCGAAAAAGAGCAGCTCAAATCCGACCTTCCGCAGATCTACGTCGGCGACACCGTCAGAGTCGGGGTGAGAATTCGCGAAGGTGGGAAAGAACGGACCCAACCTTACGAAGGCACCGTCATCGCCATGCGTAACGGGGGCATCAACGAAACGATCACCGTCCGGCGTATTTTCCAAGGCATCGGTGTCGAACGGGTCTTTTTGCTGCACTCGCCTCGGATCAACTACATCAAAGTAATCCGTCGCGGTAAAGCCCGCCGAGCCAAGTTGTACTACTTGCGCCAACGAGTCGGCAAGAAAACCCGTCTCAAACAGCGCTTCGATCGCCCCCTCTAACTTGCAAGCCTTGCCAAAAATTTCCGTGGCCTGTTGACGCGAGCGCGAGTTACATCTTAAAATAACTTTGGGTGAGTCGCGAAATCAAAATTGCTGATTCAGCCCGTGCGCTCTTAGTTCAGTTGGTAGAACGCAGGTCTCCAAAACCTGATGTCGGGGGTTCAAGTCCTCCAGGGCGCGCTGAACCATCGCCCAAGAACATCTACCCGGAAGTGAATCGGCTGTCGGTGAAGCGACAGAGTTAACCGCTTTCGGGTAGAATTGCGATCTGGGTGGTTCCGACGAGGGTTGCCAAGAGCAATAATAGGTTTGGCGAGGCTGGGGAGTTAGATCGCCCTGAAGTCTGCCCGAGGACTGCCGTGTAAAGCGCGTTTTGGGAAACAGGAAATCGTGGCTAAAAAAGATGAAGCCCAGATGCAAGCGAGTGCAGACGGGTTCAACCCAGTCAAATTTCTAGAGGAAACCAAAGAAGAACTGACCAAAGTAGTTTGGCCTTCGCGACAACAAGTCGTCAGCGAATCTGCCGCCGTCATTCTCATGGTGATTCTCTCCGCAAGCTTAATCTACTTTCTAGATCGATTTTTTGGTTGGGCAGCTACACAGGTATTCGGATGACTTTTGCCTCGGACGATTCGCACAACACACCTCAACGGTCAGACATGGAGGAAGAAACGACCAAAGCGTCCGTCACTCCTCGTTGGTACGCCGTTCAGGTGGCTTCAGGCTGCGAAAAGCGGGTGAAAGCCAACCTAGAGCAGCGCATCCAAACTCTGGACGTGGCCGATCGCATTTTTCAGATCGAGATCCCTCAGAGTGCTGCCGTCAAAATTCGTAAAGATGGCAGCCGCCAGCAAACCGACGAAAAAATCTTTCCCGGTTACGTCCTCGTGCAAATGGCGATGGACGATGAAAGCTGGCAGGTTGTCAAAAACACCCCTCATGTGATTAACTTTGTCGGAGCCGAACAAAAGCGTCGGTACGGACGAGGGCGCGGACACGTCAAACCCGTACCGCTCAGTCACTCCGAAGTAGAAAGAATCTTCAGACAACGGGAAGAAGCCGAACCCGTCGTCAAAACTCACTTGGCGCCCGGAGAAAAAATCGAAGTGGTTTCCGGACCGTTCAAAGAATTTGACGGCGAAGTGATCGAAGTCAGTCCCGAGCGCAGCAAGCTCAAAGCACTGCTTTCGATCTTCGGACGGGATACCCCCGTCGAGCTGGAGTTCAATCAAGTTCGCAAATTAAGTTGAAGCAGCAAACACAGTAAATGGCAAAAAAAGTTGTTGCGGTGATCAAGTTGGCCATCGATGCGGGTAAGGCCAACCCAGCACCCCCAATCGGCCCGGCTCTGGGTCAGCACGGCGTGAACATCATGATGTTCTGCAAAGAATATAACGCCCGGACTGCAGACCAAGCGGGCTTGGTGGTGCCTGTCGAAATTTCGGTTTACGAAGACCGCAGTTTTACCTTCGTTCTCAAAACTCCACCCGCGTCGGTCTTGATTCGCAAAGCCGCCGGAATTCCCAAAGGGGCTGCCGAACCGAACCGACAAACCGTCGGCACGATTACGCGCGACCAACTGCGCGAAATCGCCCAGACGAAAATGCCCGACCTCAATGCCAACGACATCGAGGCGGCGATGAAGATCGTCGAAGGAACCGCCCGCAATATGGGTGTGGCAGTTTCCGACTAAGACAACCATCCGGCAAAATTTACGATCGATCCATTAAATGGGGGAGAGATCTAACCTCGCTAACGACCCCAGGAGAGTAGAAATGACCAAAAAACTATCGCGTCGCGTTGAAGAACTGAGAAAGAAGGTCGAGGATCGACCTTACGAGCCGCTCGAAGCGCTCAATCTTTTAAAAGAAACCGCTACAGCTAAATTTCCCGAATCGGCGGAAGCCCATATCAAACTCGGGATCGATCCGAAGTATACGGACCAACAACTGCGGACTACCGTCGTGCTGCCTAAAGGGACGGGTCAGACCGTTCGCGTAGCCGTGATTGCGCGAGGGGAGAAAGTGACGGAAGCGACCAACGCCGGAGCCGATTTGGTGGGTTCGGAAGAGTTGATCGACGAAATCCAAAAAGGTCAAATGGATTTCGACAAACTGATTGCCACCCCCGACATGATGCCGCAAGTGGCGAAACTCGGGCGACTGCTCGGACCGCGCGGTTTGATGCCCTCGCCGAAAGGGGGAACGGTAACTTTCGATCTCGAACAGGCGATCGCCGAGTTCAAATCTGGTAAACTAGAATTTCGTGCCGATCGCACCGGGATCGTCCACGTCATGTTTGGTAAGGTCTCCTTCAGTGCGGAAGACTTGCTGGTTAACCTCAAAGCCTTGCAGGAATGTATCGACCGCAACCGTCCGTCCGGTGCCAAAGGCCGTTACTGGAACAGCATTTATGTTTCGGCGACGATGGGGCCGGGGATTCAAGTCGATATTAGCTTGCTGCGCGACTTGAAGACTCACGAAGCTGCCTAAACCCAAAAATTTTGAGTTTTGTACGTTTTCTTTGGAGGTCGAAACTCACGATCCGATCCCACAACTGAAAACGAGTAAGCCACAGACAGCAGGTGCCCGATGGCTTAATTCCCTGCCGAGGTCAACTCTTCCTGAAGCGATTCCAGTCTAGTCACCGCCGTGACCGAACGGAAGAGCGTAGGAGGCAAACCCCGGCTCTGAACCAGTCGGGGTTTTAGGTTTTTCCGAGGGGGGAGTGATGTGGCTGCCATAACCGGCGATCGTTGTGGGATCTTCATTGCTTGGCACCTTCCCAAGCTCGAAAGACAGTCCCTCGCAAGGACATTTCCCTGTAGTAAAGGAGGTGAAAACGGGTGGGAAGAACGCTAGAAAACAAAAAAGAGATTGTTAGCAATCTCAAAGAAGCCCTCGATGAGTCTCAGATGACCGTTGTCATCGACTACAAAGGGGTCTCCGTCGCGGAGATTACGGATTTACGCAATCGGCTGCGTCAAAGCGGCGCCTCGTGCGTGGTGACCAAAAACACGTTCATGCGTCGCGCCATTGCCGAATACGAGCAGTGGCAGCCAATGGAGGAATTTCTCAAAGACTCCTCCGCCTTCCTGCTGCTCAAAGACGATCTCAGCAGTGGCATCAAAGCCTATCGGGACTTCCAAAAAGCGACGAAGAAAACCGTGCTTCGCGGTGGCGTCCTCGAAGGCAAAGTGCTTAATGAAGAGGAAGTCAAGGCGATCGGCGATCTGCCGTCGAAAGAAGAACTCATCGCCCAAATTGCCGGAGCGATCAATTCTCTGGCGACCAAGGTGGCCGTCGGCGTCAAGGAAGTTCCTGCTTCCATTGCGCGCGGTATTCAAGCTTATGCCGACAAAGACAACGATTCCGGCGAAGCGGCCTAAATCGCTCTGTTTGGCATTTGAAAGTCCGTTTGTTTAACCATTCAGTCCACACCATTGTCTAAGGAGTCAATCCATGTCTGCTGCTACTGACGAAATTTTGGAAAAGTTGAAAACTTTGTCCCTGCTCGAAGCTTCCGAGCTGGTCAAGCAAATTGAAGAAACCTTCGGCGTGAGCGCTGCTGCTCCGGCGGGTGGCATGATGATGATGGCCCCCGGCGCTGCTGCGGGTGCGGCGGAAGAAGCCGAAGAAAAAACCGAATTCGACTTGGTTCTCGAAGAAGTTCCCGCCGACAAGAAGATTGCGGTTCTCAAAGTCGTGCGCGCGCTGACGGGTTTGGGTTTGAAAGAAGCCAAAGATATGGTCGAATCCGCGCCGAAGCCGATCAAAGAGGCGATCGCCAAAGAAGCCGCCGAAGATGGCAAGAAGCAGCTTGAAGAAGCAGGCGCCAAAGCCAGCATCAAGTAGGCTGTGTAGCCAACTGATTCGGAGTTGAACAAAAATAGCGACGCATTCCTCCACCTTGCGTCGCTATTTTTATTCAACAACTCTATGGAGGAAGTTCCGATGTCTGGAAAATCTAGCGGCATTCCCCCGATTATCTATCTCCTGCTGGTCGTCCTACTCGGTGGAAGCGGGTGGTGGGTGGTTCGCCAGTCTGACTTTGAACCGATCGCCGTGCTGTCCTGGCTAGCAGGCGACCCGCTGTTCCAAGCCGACCAAACCCTCACCGGACATGACGATATCGTCCAATCCGTCAGCATCAGCCCCGACGGCAACACCCTCGTCAGTGGCAGTGACGATAACACCATCAAAATCTGGGACTTGGCGACGGGTGAACTGCGGCAAACCCTCGGACATGACGATATTGTCCTGTCCGTCAGCATCAGCCCCGACGGCAGCACCCTCGTCGGTAGCAGTGCTAGTACCATCAAAATCTGGGACTTGGCGACGGGTCAACTGCGGCAAACCCTCGACAGTGGTGGCACTTTCGTCAGTATCAGCCCCGACGGCAGCACCCTCGTCAGTGATGGTTTTGATGGCATCAAAATCTGGAACTTGGCGACGGGTCAACTGCGGCAAACCCTCACCGGACATGACGGGGGGGTCGAATCCGTCAGCATCAGCCCCGACGGCAGCACCCTCGTCAGTGGTGGTTTTGATAGCACCCTCAAAATCTGGGACTTGGCGACGGGTCAACTGCGGCAAACCCTCACCGGACATGACTTTTGGATCGAGTCCACCAGCATTAGCCCCGACGGCAGTACCCTCGTCAGCAGCAGCGGGGATAACACCATCAAGATCTGGGACTTGGCGACGGGTGAACTGCGGCAAACCCTCACCGGACAGGACAGGAGTGTCCACGCCGTCAGCATCAGCCCCGACGGCAGCACCTTGGTCAGTATCAATGGGCCAAATATCAAAATCTGGGACTTGGCGACGGGTCGATTGCGGCAAACCCTTACCGGACACGAGCATTGGGTCAGCTCCATCAGCATCAGCCCCGACGGCAACACCCTCGTCAGTGGCAGTGCCGATCGCACCATCAAAATCTGGCGCGTCACACCTTGAGGAGTTTTGAATCGGGACAGCCGCTCCACTCCATCAGCAGCCGGGTTGCTTGGAGAAACACGGCTTCTAAAGCGTTTCTCAGTCAAGTAGGGATAGTAACAGCAATGAGTAAACCACCCTTTTATGTCGTCCAAAGAAACCTAATTACATGCCTCTTCAATGGCTTTGTCTTTATTTGACGATTTGCGATCGCGAACGTTTTGTTTGTCGGGAGGGGCTTGGTTGTAACTTACTCGGTAAAGTCGAGACTGCTCCCCATTGGGTGACAAAACGGTTGAGAAGTTGCTCTTGACTTTGGCGGAACCCCTCGAAATTGTAGCCGCCATTCATAATCGCAAACCAGAGATCTCCTTGTTGTTCGGTGGGTAAAACTCCGGCAATCGTGCTGACATCGTTGAGACTGCCGGATTTGACGACGGCGAGGGGTGGAAGGGGGCGATCTTCGAGGATTCCGGTATCGCGACCCGCGATCGCCACAACATCGGAAAGCGTGAGATTGTAGGGTTCCAATTCGCGCGAAATTGCTAAAAATAAACCCGTTGCGGCTCTGGGAGAAATGCGATTTTCTGCTCCCAAACCCGACCCGTTAATGAGTTGAATTTCTGTAGGAGGAACGCCCACGGTTTCGGCGGCTTTGCGGGCGACGACATCGGCCCCGCCGACCGCTTCGGCGAACATATCCGCCATTAAATTATTACTGTAAAGGTTCATTTTTTTGAGCAATTCTGCCACCGGGAACGAGTAGTGACGCACTAAGATTTCCCGGTTTTGCGGTGCCGCGTTCAGGGGGAGAACATCTCCTGAAATCGCCACTTCCGGACGGGGCGTTTCTGGGGGGAGGGTCGCATATTGATTTTCAACTTCTGCGGACCATAGCTGACGATTTAACCCCTGTTTGAGGAAATTTCCGGAAGTTATGGGGTCGGTTTCAAAATTCATGTAAAAGGGGCCGACGATCGCCAAATTTCCGGCAACGCGATCGATCCCCAGTTGTTTTAAAGTATTGCCCAAGGCGATCGCCTCTTCCCAAACAAAAAAGGGATCTTGTCCGCCTTCGATGACTAAATCTCCCTGCAATACCCCATTTTCAATCGGTCCGGTGGCACTAATTACGGTTTCAAATTGGCGATCGGGGCCGAAGCTTTGTAAGGCGACTAAAGAAGTGGCAATTTTAGTCACTGAAGCGGCGGGTAGGGGGACAGTTCCCTGATGGTTGGCTAACAGTTTGCCATCGACTTGTAGCCAAATCCCTTGATTAGTTTTGGGGAAGCCTTGGGCTTCGAGGCGATCGAGATACTGCTCGATTTGAGCTTGAATTTTAGGGTCGGGATTGTCGGGAGCAACTAGTAAGGGTTTAGGTTCGGAAGGATTGACCGATGCGGCGGAAACTTGAGCTTTCGGACTCTCGGAATCGGCTTGAGTAGGGGGTGTTTCGATGGTCGAATTGTTAGCAGTTGGATCGTTACCAGTACATCCGTTGAGGACGATCGCCACGGACAGAGAACAGAGGCTGAGAGCGAGGGTAAAACGACTAAACACGATGGTTTTTGAGCTAAATAATTGCACGAAACTAGGGTTAGTTCAGATTCGAGTCGTCAATTAACCATTTTTGGTTGTTTTCATCCCAAATTAATTGGAAGTTTCTAACTTCTGAAGTTTGGCCGCCGTCAGGAGTAGCATAGTTTAATTCGACATCTACATTCGCCCGATCGCCCTGCTGTTCGGTCCGCACGACGCGATCGATATCGACGCGATCGACCCCTTCCCAAAAACCGTTATAAGATTGGGGATCTTGACCGTGATATTCGGTTTGGAATTCGGGAGAAAGTTGATTCCAACTATCTTGGTAGTTGCGATCGTTGAGGGTGGAATAATAGTTTTCGATCGCCTCTTCTGGAGAAGGACGGGGGTTATTTTCGGTCGGTTCGGACCCAGGACGGGAATGATTTTCTCCGTCGATCGGATCGGTTGGAGTCAATGAGAGCTCCGAGGTTTCCGAAGGGGCGGCGTGTTCCACCTCTTGCGGGGTCGGAGCGATCGCACTGGCTTCCGGAATCGCGACCTCAAGGGCTTGCTGCTGCAGGGGATCGTCGCTGTCTGGGTTGGAGTAGACCTCGGGTGCTGTTGCATCCGGCGCCGGGGCTGCTTCCTCGGGGGCGATCGCCCGCACGGGTTGGGGTTCCGGTTCGCGACGGTATTGCGGTGGGTTGCGAATCGCAGTTTTTGGCTCTAATGTCTCTACATTCGTCTTTACAGGGCTTTTCGCCTCGGGAGTTGCAGCCGACTCTTGTGAGGTCGCTTTAGGTTGCGATCGCTCCGGTTTGCTGCCGATTCCGCTCGCTCCCACCCCGATGCCCAAGGCAATCGCCACGGCGATCGCCCCGCCGATTAACAAGGGTTTGTAATCCTGTTTGTGGGCGGGTGTGGTGGTCGATGGTGGGGCTGAAACGGCGATCGTGGCTTGGGTGGGGCCTGGATTCGCCGAACGAGTTTCTAAAGCATCGAGCATGGCGCGGGCGGTGGGAAAGCGATCGCGCGGGTAGGACTGAATGGCTCGGTTTAAAACTGCCGCTAAATAGCGAGAGATGGAGTATTGCTCCGAATGCCAGATAATTTCCTGAGTTTGCGGGTCTATTTCTAACTCTGGTGCTGTTTTTCCGGTTAATAAGTAAATTCCAGTCAAGCCCAAACTATATAAATCGCTGGCAAACACCGGGCGCCCCGCCGCTTGTTCCGCAGGCATAAAGCCGGGAGTTCCGACGACGATCGAGGTGGCGCCACTGCCCGACTGCTGCACCGCCGTGGTCGCGACAATTTCTTTAACGGCGCCGAAGTCGATTAATACGGGTTTGCAGTCTTTATGACGGATAATAACGTTTTGTGGCTTGAGATCGCGGTGAATAATCCGTTTGCTGTGGATAAAGTCGAGAACGCGCAGCAAATCGGCGAGAAGCTGACAGACCTCCGATTCGGCAAGGGGTCCGGACACGGCGACGCGATCGCTCAAGGTGACCCCTTCGATCCACTCTTGAACGAGATAAAATTGCTCATTTTCCTGGAAATAAGCATATAAACGGGGAATTTGCCGATGTTCTTCGCCTAATTCTTCCAAAATTGCCGCTTCGCGACGGAAGCGATCGCGAACGAGCATCGCCACTTGCGGATCGCTGGTTGCACTTTTGAGTTGTTTGATCGCACAATACCGACCGGAAGGCATTTGCGTGTCTTCTGCTAAAACAGTTTCTCCAAACCCACCACAACCGAGGGTTTTGATAATGCGATAGCGATTGTTAAGCAAGGTTTGATTCATCTTCGTGGGTGATTTTGCGAAGGGAGTCGGAAGGGCAAGTTAAAATAGGGGTTTAGGGGTTTTCTAGAGTCAACAGTTTCGGTGCGTGGGTTCGAGTGGAAAGGTATTCTACAGTAACTTATAGAAAAAAAGAAATTCTGTAAAGGATATGGGAGTTTTTTAGTTTTCACTGCATTTAATCGAAGGAAATCTCAAAATTGATAGATGCAATCTTTTAAAACAGTCTAGTTGACTCTAGTATTGTTTAATTTTAAAACATGAAATCGATCGAGTTGCTACGCTTCATTACTGAATCGGTCGATTCCCATTTGTCGTTGTTTAAACAGGACTTCACTAACACGGAAATGAGAGGAGTGGGTGGAAATCGCGATAATTTAAAAGGCTGGGGAAGCATGATTAGGGAAGCGATCGCCTCACGTGAAGGGGCGATCGAAGCCAGAATTATGATAATGAACTCGCTTTCGATAGATTTTTATCAAAAATTGCTGGTCATCAATCCGTGAAAGTTTCCCCAATCTTTTCTGATTTGGGCGATCGCCGCCCTTAACTGCTCCAAGTTAGCGATCGCGCTTTCCGGAAGCGACAGATCCGTCGGATCGGTTGGATCGTGCCATCAACTATAGGGATCGACGACTTCGCTGTAAAAATCTTCGAGTAAGCTGCGATCGACAGCGCGATCGCCTCACGACGAATAGCGTTACGAGAGAGTCGGCCAAAAAGTACGATATTCCGAGAGATCGCCTCCCTAGGGACTTGTGACTTGCGACTCCCTTGCAGGGTAAACTCAAAGGTTGCACGCCATGGAAGCAGACGGAGACGGAAACCTTGGGCATCGAACTGCGAAGTTATGTATTTTTAGATAGTTTGCAGCCGCAACACGCTGCGTATTTGGGGACGGTCGCCTTGGGATTTTTGCCTTTACCGGGGGATTCCTCGTTGTGGGTAGAAGTGTCCCCTGGAATTGAAATTAATCGGATTACCGACGTGGCGCTCAAATCGACGGTGGTGCGTCCCGGGGTGCAGGTGGTGGAACGGTTGTACGGGTTGTTGGAAGTCCACGCCAGCAAGCAGGGGGAAACCCGAACGGCGGGGAAAGCGATTTTAGACGCCCTGGGAGTTCGGCGTCAGGATTGTTTGAAACCGCGCGTGGTTTCGAGTCAAATTATCCGTAATATCGACCCCCACCAGACGCAGTTAATTAACCGAACCCGGCGCGGTCAGATGATTTTGGCGGGACAGACCCTTTACGTGTTCGAGGTGCAACCTGCGGCGTATGCGGCGTTGGCGGCGAATGAGGCGGAGAAAGCGGCGTTGATTAATATTTTGCAAATTCAGGCGGTGGGAAGTTTCGGACGGCTTTATCTCGGCGGGGAGGAACGGGATATTTTGGCGGCGTCGAGAGCCATTTTGGCGGTGATGGAAAGTTTACCGGGTCGGGAACATCCGGGAAGCGGCAGTAATGAGTAGAAATTCCGATCGCCCCCGTTAAAAAACGCGATCGCAATTCGGCGAGATCGCGGTGAGTTTGCGACAATTGTAGGCAGTACCAATTGATACGAACTCAAGCAATCTTATGGAAACGACAGAACTACTAGCCCGTTATGCTGCTGGAGAACGGAATTTTCGCGATACCGACTTGTTTCGCGCGGAATTGATGAATGCAGATCTCAGTGGCGCGAATTTATTCCGGGCCAAGTTATTTCGGGCGAATTTATTTCGCGCCAATCTGGTCGGGGTCAACCTCTTTCACGCCGTTTTAATTGGCGCCAACCTCAGTGGGACGAATCTGAGTGGGGCGGATTTAATCGGGGCGAATTTAGTAGGGGCCGATTTACGCGGGGCCGATCTCAGTGGCGCCGACCTCAGCGACGCCGATCTCAGTGGCGCCGACCTCAGTGGGGCCAATCTCAGTTATACGGATTTTACTCGGGCGACGTTGTTTCGGGCGGAATTAATTGATGCCGTTTTGAACAATACCAATTTCAAACGGGCGAATTTGAAAGCGGCGAATTTCAGTGGGGCGAAGTTGAATGACGTCAACTTCACCGATGCGATTGTCAATAAGACCCACTTTTCGCTGACTGAGGGAATTGGCGAGGATCTGGAAATGGAGTTGAGAGAGCAAGGGGCATTTTTCGATCGCTAGGCGATCGCCTCAGAATGCAGTGGGGCGGCGAATCGATCGCGATGCAATCCCAACCCGTTTCACTGAGTTAACTTGTGACCATGGGAAAATCCTCGCTATCCGATTTCACTCGAATTGCGCGAAATAGCGGGGATTTCTTACATGATTGAGAAACAATTTAAAGGCTTAAAAAGATAACTTTTAAAAGGGAGGCGATCGCCGATTGCCTAATTCAAATCCGAATGACCTTGAAGAGATTCAGAATATAAAACATGGGGGGGCGGATCCGGTGAAAAATGATAGCTGATATGGGCGCCATTGGGATAGAGAAAAGTACAAATGACTGAGGTTTCCGGATTGTATTTAATAATTAATTCTTGCAATCCCGACTCTTTCCAATCGCTGACCATTGAGGAAAGTTGGCCGAGGGTTCGGTATTTCAATTGCCAATCTTCCAAGGTCGTGCTGTTGTTCTCCAATTGTCTGAGAATAATTAAAGTCCCTTTTTCTTCAAAATTCTTGTACCCTTGATAAGCCAGTTTGCCGAGTAACTCTGCATTATGTTCGATGGCTTGCAGTTGGTCTTCTCTAGATTCTAAAGGGCTATTCATCGTAGTTCTATCGATTTTCCCCGATTGTTCACCCAGATTTTACTGGGTGATAAGCATTCGAGCAAACAGTATTTTTAAGGATTTTTGAACAAAGTCGAGGGGAGCCACATTTTCAATTCCCTTCCGACGCCCTAGCCGTAGGCGCATAACTCTTGAAATCACAAGGCTTTTGAAGCGATCGCCCGGGAAAAACGCGCGCTTCGACTCGGGAAAAGTGTAACTCAATTTCACAAAAATAAGAGTAAGACGATCGCGAAGGCGCCGAAAACGGGGCGCCACGATTGCCAGAATCTCTGCGATCGAGTAGGGACGTGCCTCGTCGGCTTAAAAATGGGTAAATTTGCCTCGATCGACACGCAAAAATCCCAAATCTAAAATCGAATGGGTCTTGCCAAAAATCGCCGCGACGCCATACTTCAGTTTTACCGCCCCAATCCGATATACTTGCCACTCCTGGCAATCTCGATCCCAACGAAGGAGTGTTAAGCATGGTTACTCAACAAGTCCCGACGCCACGCCGATTGAGTGACCTGAGCGATCGCCACTATCGCTACTGCGTCGAGGAACGGGGCCTCGATCCCGATTGGATTGTCGCCAACTGTCGCACGGTCGGCGCCGAGGAAGCGGGAGAATTGTTGGGCTACCCGGCGAAAAGCGAGGGGATTTGGTTGCAAGGAAGCGCTTACCAAGGACAATTCAAGCCAGACCGTCCGTGGCGATCGCCCGAGGGATCCTCCAAGCGAGCCCCCAAATACCGATCGCCCCTCGGCGAATACGATGCCATGTTGCCCCGCCATCCCGAGGATCCCGACTACTGGGAAGTCGGATCCCTCAAACAAACCGCGTTTCAAATCGACGGTCACCCCTGTCTGTTACTCACCGAAGGCTTCTTTAAAGCGATCGCCGGATGCGCCCACGGCTTGCCCACCGTAGCCCTCCTCGGCGTTGAAATGGGCCTGACCTCCGCCAGCGCCGACCCCCAAGGCAAACGCTATCTAGTCCCCGAACTCGAACGCCTCGCCCGGGCCGGTTTCGGCTTCGCGATCGCCTTCGATGCCGACTGCGCCACCAATCCGGCGGTCAATTGGGCTCAATTCAAACTCGCCCGCCAACTCAAATGCTTCAACGTTCCCGTCTACAGTCTCACCGGACTGTGGGACCTGCGCGACGGAAAAGGACTCGACGACTACCTCCACCGCCACGGCGTCACTCGCTTCATCCGCGACGTCATCGGCGCCACGATCGACATCGACACTTGGGAACGACAATTCGAGCAGACCAAACCGCCCCAGGTGACCCGGTCGAGATCGCGCAAACGCCCGTCCCCTCGGGAATTGGGCTTGGCGATCGCCGAAAAATACCAATTCAAATGGGCCTTTCACGACGAACAACTCGTCTGGCGCCAATTCGACGGCAAAGCATGGCACACCTTGCGCGACGGCGTCTTCGCCCAAATGGTCTTTGAAGAAATCGAAGCCCGTAATGTCGAATTCGACACGGCCCGTTACGTCAAAAACACGATCGACATCCTCAAACTCAAACTGACCGTTCCCTACTGGAAAACCTGGGATCGATCGCGCTACATCGCCTTCGACAACGGCATTTTAGACCTCAAAACCGCCAATCTCCTCGAACATCACCCCCGCTATCGCTTCACCTCCCACCTCAAACGCGCTTACCTCCAACCTCCGGCGCGGGCGATCGCCCTCAACCCCCTCGAACAACTCCGCCAATATTGCCCCCATACCTATAGATATATGATGTGGGCGATGGACAGCGACCCGAAGCGCGTTCTCAAACTCCTCGCCATTATCAACGGCGTCCTCACCCGCCGCTTTTACGACCTGGAAATGTTCGTCCACCTCGTCGGCGAACCCGGTAGCGGTAAATCGACCTTCGCCCGCCTCTTGCAAAAAATGGTCGGTAAAGGCAATTACGAATCTTCCAGTTTGAAAAAACTGTCCCAAGATTACGAAATTGCCAAAATTATCAACAGCCAACTGGTCGTCTGTCCCGACGAAGACCGCAAGTTCGGCGGCTTTGGCGGTCTCAAAGCCCTCACCGGAGGCGATAATATTTCCTATCGGGAAATCTACAAACATCCCGCCAGCAGCCCGTTTTACGGCACGATCGTCATTCTCTCGAATCAGGCCATTTTTGCCGGAGATACCACCGGACTCGATCGCCGCACTTGCTTGGTTTCTTTCCCCAATCGCCTCAAAAAACACCAACGCGACCCCCAGATCGAACTGTCAATCGAGGGTGAATTATCTCATTTAACCTGGATCGTCCTCAGTTTGCGCGATCGCCAAATTAACGAAGTCCTGCGCGGTCTCGGCATTTTTCACATTCCCGAATTTCAACTGCAAGCGTGGCAATTGTGCGTCCAAACCAATTCCGCCGCCGCCCATTTGGAAGAATTTCTCGTCAACAAACCCCATTCCTATACCCCGGTGGTCGAACTCTACGCCCACTATCAAGAATTTTGTAAACAATCCGGTGCGATCGCCTTCTCTCGGGAACGCTATTTACAAGACCTTACCCGCATCGCCAATCACAATCTCGAATGGCAAGGATTGCGCCGGGACGGCTTAGTGCTCGACGGGAAACGCACTCAAGTTTTTTGGGGCATTCACTTGCGCAATGGCGTCACCGACAACCACCTTCCCACCCCTAGCGAACAGTTTCAACGGGTTTAAGTTCGACGGGTTTCAGGCGATCGCCATCGAGAACGTGCTTTTTTTACCTTTTGGATTGCACCGAGGGATAGGATATATTAGCCGTATTCCAGACAGCTTTTGTTACGCGGATTGTCTGGGGTGCAAATCTATCCCTCATTCTTATAAAAAAGGAAATTCAACAATGAGCGATCGCCACAGTTCATTCAAACCCGATGCCCGACGCATTGAGAAATTTTATCAAAATTATGTCGATGTCATGGGTCAGACCTCCGGTTGGAGTTCTCCAGAACGGGCTTATAAAGTCTATGAAATCTGCTCTAAATCTCCCGCTCAAACTTGGTCTACTTTTGACAGCGTGTTAGATGTCGGTTCGGGAGAAGGGGAGTTTTTTAATTTTTTAAAAGAACGACGGGATTTTTCGGGAAAATATACGGGAATAGAAGTCTTTAAACCCTTTTACGAGACCTCGGTCGAACGCTATGGCGATCATCCGGATACGGAATGGATTTATGGGGAATTTCTCGGCCATGATTTCGGCGATCGCCAATTTGATTGGCTGATGGCTTTAGGCACGTTTTCCTCCCGCCAAGACCATCAGGAGGAATACGATTTTCAGCTTTGCCAAAAAATGTTTAGTTTGGCTAAAAAAGGAGTCAGTATTTATTTGAATGATTTGCATAATAGTTCGCCGCCGGAACGATTGAAGAAGGTTCCGGATATTTGCTTGCACGACATTCCCCGATTTATCGAGAAGGTCGAAAAAAATTTCCCCGTTTCTCAGACGCAAACCCTCTCTTTCTCTCTGAACCCTCCCGCCAGCATGGCGATCGTTCATTTCCTGCTTTAAGGTAAGTTTTTCGATTATTGAATATGAGGACGCGATCGCCGTAGGAGGGCAATGTTATTATGTTTCCTCACGAACATTTCACCATCGTCACTGCACTCGATCCCGACGCCGTTCGCCAACGGTTATCGACGGTGGTCGAACCCCCGAAAACTTTTCGCTGGCAATGGGGAAATCCCGACAAACCTTATCAAGGGGAAATCGGCGATCGCTCTTTTAAAATTAGCCGAATTATTCATTATCGTAACTCATTTTTACCTGTCATCGACGGACGCATCGAACCGAACGGGACGGGGAGTAAAATTAGCATTAACATGAAGCTACATCCCTTCGTCCTGGTTTTCATGTTGGTGTGGTTGAGCATGGTCGGTCAAATTCCAGCGATGTTTTTAATGGGGATTCTTTTCGCCCTTTTTACAGACCAAAAAGAACAAGTTCCGATCGATTCAGAAAGTTATTTATTTTTGTTGTTTCCTTTGGGGATGTTTGTTTTTGGGTGTGGTTTACCTTTAATTGGATTTTGGCCGGAAGCGCGCAAATCTAAAGCATTTTTAATCGATTTATTGGAAAAATTATAATTTAATTCGAGATCGGCTGTTAGACATTTAAACTGTACGAGTTAAGGAGCGCGATCGCGAAAGCATCGACCGAGGAGAATCGTTGCTACAGGATTTCTCACTCTGCTGAGAAATCCTTTATGGTATTTTCCTCTGCTATGCAAGACATTTAGATCCCCGTAAATCCCCCCAACCCCCCTTTCAAAGGGGGGCGAAGGGGGGATAGGGGGAACGGCACTTTACCTCATCAGATCGCCTGCTGTAGGTTGTAAAATTCATGGATTTTCGGGACACGACATTGCCGTGTCCTTATGACGATTCGGCTAAAATATCAAATCCTATGACACCTCAAGAACTGTCACACTCAAGCGAGCTTTGTTAGAAAATTTCGCCAGATTGAAATTAACAAATTTCCCATGTCAAAATAGAAAAGAGGCGATATGGAGTATCGAGGAAACCCCGTAAATTTTGGTATTTTTACGGTTGTTTTATTCGTTTTAATCTTGCTCGTATTTGCGATTTTGCAATGGTTGCACGTTCCTGTCGGGAGTTTTCTAGATTGGGCGATCGCGGGAGCCAGTTTTTGGTGGTTGTTGGTGGTCACTACGGTTCCGTGGAATATTCATTTTGCGGCGAAGCAGGTTCTCGATGAAGGGGAACAATCCCAAGAAAAAGGGATTGCGGTGGAGACGAAACAACTGCGTTACGTGCAGAAAATTGCCCGCCGCAGTTTGCAAATTGCGATCGCCTTGCACCTGTTATCGGCCCTCGGTTTTTATTTCCTCGCCGCTACGGGAATCGGTGCGATCGGTTATTTGAGCTCGGGAGCAGCTTTATTATTAACGGGATTGCGTCCGGCGGTACGCGCTTATCAATATTTAGCCACCCGTTTATTTAATATCGGTCGCGAGTTTAAATACCCCCGGGAGGACATTGTAGAATTGCGCGATCGCGTCGCTTTGTTGGAAACGGCGACGGAAGACCTCGAAAACTTACTCGACGGCGAACAACCTAACTCGCTGACGGCGAACCAACACCGCGCACTGGAAGCGTTGCGCCACGATTTATCCCGGTTGGCGAGTGCTCACGAGGATTTACGCGCCACGAATCAGGCGGATCACGATCGCCTCTCCCGGGAAGCGCGCAATGCGATCGCTCAATTGAGCGCCGATAGCGAATTCCTCGATCGCGTTCGCGAAATTATCCGTTTTTTCAAAAATGCCTGAATCTCTGCCTCAATTCCCCGATTTTCGCCTGTTGGGGCTCTAAATTGGCACGGGTAGGGGCTTGAAAAATCTTAATTATATTTTTAGAGCCGATGGCCCGTCCGGGAGCGCGATTCTCTTTTGGAGACGCTTTCGCGTTGGGCTCGTCGTTCTGTTTTACCGGAACTTTTCGGGAGGCGATCGCGCGATCGCAAACTGCCAAAGCTCAGTCATTGCAAGGGATTTGAGCTGTACAGGGTTTCGGCGGTTCCGCCGCGATTCTCCTTTGGAGACGCTTTCTCGTTCGCCGACCGAGAAACTGCCGAGATCGACGGGATTGGGCGGCGCGATCGCTCGCCACGGTCTATCTACAGAGAGATACCCGAAATAAATGGAGTATGATAGAAAGAGACAAGACAACTGCGAATTCCCACAACAACTTGAATTTTCAGATCCCAACTTCCAGACTGCACGTATATTTTTTGCCCGAGCGCACTCGCTGTGAAATCGCTTCACCCCCGTTGCTCAATGATTTTACGGGTTGCAACGCGCTCGATCGCGCTCTGACGGATGACTGGGTTGGGTCGATGAAAACGGCGATCGCATCTAAGGGCGATCGCGGGGTGGGGAAGTTTGCATCGGCGGTTTTCTAAAACTCATTGTCCCCCACGGGGGGCGCTATTCCTGGCGACGTTCGCGGCGATCGCGAACCACCTCCCCTGTTTCATTGTCGTTCATTAATTTGGATCCATCTCTATGCCTATGATTCAGAAGCGAGTTAAAACTCAGAACTTACCCAAAATCAACGAAAGAATTCGGTTTCCCAAAGTTCGGGCGATCGATACCGACGGAACCCAACTCGGCGTGATTTCCTCTCGCGAAGCCCGCGAAATTGCTGAAGAGAAAGATTTAGATTTAGTCTTAGTCAGCGATAAATCCGATCCGCCGGTTTGCCGGATTATGGACTACGGCAAATATAAGTATCAACAAGACAAAAAGGCAGCGAAAAAGCAGCAAGGCTCTCAACTGAAAGAAGTTAAGATGCGCTATAAAATTGGGGAACACGACTATAAAGTTCGTAAATCCCAAGCCCAACGCTTCCTCAAGTCTGGCGACAAAGTTAAAGCGACGATCCGCTTCCGAGGTCGAGAAATTCAGCATACGGATTTAGCGAAAGAATTGCTCGATCGCATGGCTGCCGACCTCCAAGATGTGGGCGAAGTGCAGCAAGGACCGAAAAAAGAAGGGCGGACGATGATGATGCTCGTGGCGCCGAAGAAATAAACCCTACGGATCTGCACCGTCGAGTTTGACGGAGATCTCGAAAGGACTCAGGAGCGATCGCCGCCTCTGAGTCCTTTTTTAGCGCCCTTCGCTCGTCCGATCGCCGAAATTGCGGGGGAAGGCGATCGGCTACAACCTACGAAGATCTCGGGATACAATCATCTCAAGAGGGGGAGGCACGACCCACGGCGATCGCGGGCCGCTTGCCAATCATTGAGAAATCATTGAGAAATCATTGAGAAGATCGTCGAACGTCTGCTGCGATTGAGGGGTCATCAGGGAATCGATTTTGTTCGTTCTATTCACTCCAGATCTCCGTGTTAAATACATCTCCAACCAAGCCGCACAACCTCATCGATACTCGCCTGCACGGCACCCGTATGAGTGCGTTTTTGCGCGAACTTTTATCGAATAGCGGGCATTTTTTAATCTTTAACGTCCTTTCGGAAATTTCTTTATTTGGTTGGCGATCGTATCTGACCTCTCAAAGTCATTATTTGATTACGATCGCCCTATGCGCGCAAGCGTGGTATTTATCGCGACCGAAGGCAAACCGCTTTTGGGGCAACTTTATCGGGCCGACGATTTACACGCTGACCGATTTACCCTTAGATGGTCTTGAGTTTTTCCAAGAACCCAATCATCTAATTTTATGGATCTTTTGTCTGGCGATCGCCACCTTGCAAGGATTGCGATGTCACTGGACGCCGGGACTTAAAAACTGGATCGTTCCCCTAGAAAGTTTCACCCGTAGCGGCATGTTAATTTCCCTCTACGTTATTTTAAAAATCAAAGCGGAACATTTGCCGTTGTCTGGGGCGCAAATTCTCGATATTTTTAGTACGGCTCACCATCAATTCTTTCTAGAAAGTACGATCGCCATCGGTCTGTTAGTCGGCTTGCAAACCTTGCAAGTGAGCCAGCAACAGGAAATCCTACAAGAAACCGCCGTCGCATTACGCAATTTGGCGCAATGGGGCTTGGGAACTCACGTAGTGAGTACCGCGATCGCCGATCCCGATGCCTTGGGATTTCAGCGCCGCGATCGCGCGATCGTCTTCCTCGACGTGAGAGGATTTACACACTGGTGCGAACAAACCGCCCCCGACCGCGTGGCTCAGGTTCTCAATACTTACTACAATGGCGTCGAACCGGCTGCCGCCGAATTCGATCCCTTGCGGATTACCCTGACGGCGGATGAAGTGATGGCGATTTATCCCACGGTGGAACAAGCGGTCAACGCCGCTCAAAAAATGCGCGACGCGGCGATCGCCGTCCTCTCGTCCCACGGGTTGGGCGCTGGATGTGCGATCCACTACGGCAGCGCGATCGAGGGACTTTTTGGCAGTGAAGACGTGCGAACTTATACGGCGATCGGCGATGTCGTCAATACGGCCAAACGGATCGAAAGTGCGACCCCTGCCGGAGAAATTACCATTTCCGATGCCGTTTACCGACAGCTCGGCGATCGCGCGATCGTCGAACCGTGCGAGGCGATCGCCGCCAAAGGCAAAAGCGAACCGATCGCCGTCTGGCGGTTGCTCGAATGGCGCCAGTCTCCCGATCGCCCCGATTCGTGCTAGAACAGCGATATCTGGTTCTCTTGACAGACTCACGACTATGTTACTGCGTTCGATCGCCCCCCTGGGCTTACTCCTGCTTGGCTCGATCGGTGTTGTCACGACAGATGTCCCCCGAGCGATCGCCTGCATCGCTTTTGACTGGGACGGCGACACCGAGACTTTCGGCGATGATGGCTACGACGGGAGCGACGGACGCAACGGCGAGGACGGGCGCTCGGGACCCAACCGAGAAATTGTCGCCGATGGAACCGAGACGGTGCTCGACTTGTCCGGGAGCGACGGGGAAGATGGCGAGGACGGGGAGGACGGCGATCGCGCGCGATCGTGCCGACAGCCGCGCAAGACTGAATACAACGTGAGAGGCGCCCCGGGCGGTGACGGCGGCGATGGCGGACGCGGCGGCGACGGCGGCGACGGCGGCGATCTCACAATATATTACAGCGATCGCGCCGACTTAAACAAAATTTACGTCGTCGCCGAGGGCGGACGCGGCGGATCCGGCGGTCGCGGCGGCGACGGGGCCCGGGGGTGCGACTGTCGCGAACGAGATTGGGATGTGGAGATTTGCGAGACCGTCGAAGGCCGTTCCGAACGCCGTTGTTTCGATCGCGAATTCCGGTGTTGGGACGGCGACGACGGCGACGACGGACGCCGGGGAACGAACGGCAGATCGGGCGACCTAGGCCAACTCACATTAGTCCCCGGCGGGGAGCCTCTCCCGGAAGACCGCCCGAGTGCCACGATTTCGCTCTCACAATTCGGCGATCGCCCGGTCTCCCTCTCCCGACATCGGTGGGAAACGCAATTCGGCGCCACGTCTCTATTAGCGCCGGGATCGAAAATTGCCGACGAATATCGAGAATATATCGACACGATCGCGGGGGATTTTAGCCTGCGCTGGAACGACCCGCGCGCGATCGCCCGCTACGGGGACATTCCGGTAGCATTAAATTTAGTCGAAGCGGGTAAAGTTGAAGCGACTGTTCCCGAATCGATCTGGATCGCTGCGGCGGTTTCTCAAGAGAATCAAACGACGATCTGGACGATCGATCGCATTTTACGCGAACAAGAAGCAACCCAGTTAAAGGTCTCTGAATTTGCAGGGAGTCGTCAAGATTTGAGGTTAAGCGCGATCGACAGCGCCGCAAAATCGGATATTTTAACGACGGACTTCGCGATCGTTTATCGTTCCACCAAGTTCGGCGATCGCCTTGGAACTCGTTCTAATTACGACGTCCGTTATCAAGGGGAAATTCCGCCGGAGTTGGTCGAACTCGACTACAATCGCTTTACTTTAAATTTAGGAAAATTGCCGATCGACGATCGCTATTTAATGTCGGGGGTCGGGGTAGATATCGAGATCGAAGTCACGCGATCGCTCGGCGATCGCTCGGCAAAACAAACCCTGATTTGGCAGGGAACAATTCGATAAATTGCCGCCCTTCTTCTCAATCCCCTTCGCTCACGGAGTCCACGATCGCACCCGTACTTCCCCGGACGGACTGACGAGAATCTGAAGCCGTGCGTGCGGCACCTCCACCCCTTCTCCCGCCAGGGAAATAATGCCAAAACGTGCTAGAGGTGTGCTTTCTCCCAAGTCGTGGGCGGCGCCGTTAATCGGTTGGTAGCTGTGAAGTTGGCCGTCGCGAACGACGATCGCCGCGTAAACTAACCCTTCCCCTTCGCCAAACGCCCCCTCTAACTGCCGTTGCAACTGCGCCGACAACTCGGCGAGAATCTCGGGATCGTCGATTTGTAAAGCGGTTTTCGCAGAGGCTGGAGGGGCGACGGTTTCCCGGGTACAGGGGAACAGGGCGATCGCCTGCACCAGTCCGAAAGTCGCGCCTGACGCTAATTCCAAAATAAAGTGGGCGATCGCCCCACCCGTCGCCCTCGTTCCCCATCCCAGGGAAAACAGCAGCAAGCGCAACACGGTCACCGCCAACATCCCCAGGGAGGGAACCGCCAACCATCCCCACACCCCCGTTGCAGACCGCCGCAATGCCACGGTTTGCGCGATTCCTAACGCGACAAAGGCGGCGGGAGTCCAAAAAATCGGCCACAATAACGAGGCGCCCGTCCCCCATTCAACCCATTGCAGTGAGGGAATGCCAGTCCCCCAAATCCCCGCGATCGCCGCCGAGATCGCCCATCCGACCGTCGTCGCGATCGCCCAGGCCCACGGTTGGACGTAACCCCACAGGGAAAACATCTGCAACACCCCGACCGCCGCCCCGGCGATCGTCCCCGCCACCACAATCCCGACGATTCCCGTCCCTTGCAAAATATCCGGATTTTCCAAGCCGAGAGACGGTCCGTAACTGCTACCCAACCGTCCCCCGATCGCCCAAGCGACCGCCGTCGCCAAGACCAAACGTTCTGTCAGTTGGCGACGCTTACGCGGTGGAATGAACGGGGTTTTGAGGCGAGGTTCGGGCCGTTCGGAACTCATATAAGGGTTGAAGTTTTCAGCAAGGGTTTATAGGCGCGCATATTCCCCCACTCTACTACAGACATTCTACCAGACGTCGGGCGGATAAGTCAAGGGAATTTTAGAGTTTAGAGGGTAAAGTTTAGAGTTTAGATTTTAAGTTTTGAATTGAAACAATATCGGTTGTTTTTTTAGCAGTTCTCCTCGACTTAATCCCTCCTGACTTCTCATTTTTGGTGATATTTTTCCCTGTTGCATCTCTTCCTTCTTCCCTTTTGGCTTTTGCCTCCTCTCGACTTGCGACTCCCTATCTCTTCGCCTCATTCCGTCCATTCCAGGCGATCGGATGCGTCGGCGGCATTTCCCACCGTTCGTTCGTTTCCGCGTGCATTTCGGTTTCGCGGTCGAGCACTTCAATCACTTTTTTATAAACGTCTTCTGCTTGTTGGGGAGAATTGGCGATACTGGTCAAGCCTAACTTGCCAAACTCCGACAAACATCCCATTAAATGAAACACCGTTCCCGTTTCCGTGCTGCTGTCAAAATGGAGCTGATGGTAGGCGATGATATCCATTAAATCATTCGGCAACAAGCCCCGATAGCGGTCTTTTTGTAAATTGTCCGTAGCGCGATAGAATTTAGCCCGTCCTTGCTGGCTGTAAAACATCCCGCTTGAGAGTTCGTAGCGACCCATTGTTAATAGTTTTAATTCCATAAATGGATGAGTCGTACCGCCTTTTCTCAGGTTAATTTCGATGGCGTGAAGTTGCCACTTAGCCGGGCGATCGCCCGGGTTATTGCAAACCGCAATAAAATCGACACCGAAGCGTTCTAATGCTCCTTTTGCCGATAAATTTTGGCCAATTCGCAAGCCCAATTCTTGCAAGCGCAAGCGATAAGATTCATCGGCGGGAAACAAGCAACCGAGATACACTTGGCCGTCGGGACCGCCTAAAATTTGGTCGTGAGTCGAGAGAATTTCGACCTTACCTTCCGGTGTAATCCGACATTGGACGCTCGGCGATCGCTTCGTCGTTCCTTCGATAAATAACTCGACGATCGCCCCCAATTCGGGGATGCGACTGGCAAAAGTGTCCCAACATTCTCCACTGGCTTGAAAGCTCATTTGGGTCAGGCGTTCGCGCAAGAGCAGCGATCGCCGTGACGGCGAGACTTCCGCCAAACCTTCGACATTGAGAAGGGCGTTCCCTTCCCCGGAAAAGCCTTCGTTGAGTTTGACCACGAAGCGACGCGCTTCGGGTTGCTGTTGCCACAATTGTACAGCCGCTTCGGCGAGGTCGTCCGCCGATCGCACCAACTCACTTCCCGGGGGATGGGGGATCCCGCATTCGGCGAAAATTTGGCGCGACCCGCTTTTCGTTCCCCAGTAGAGTAAATCGGGATCGACCGCCAGCAGGGGGATTCCGAGGCGGACCGAGAGTTCCCGTTCGAGGGGAGTGGCGTTAAAGCAGACCATATAGGACTGTTGGGGTCGCAAGGCGCGCCAGATGCGTTCCACGAGGCGAGGACGGTCTAAGATCTTGCGGGTCAGGGGTTGGGGAGACGAATCGTAGGTGGAGAACAGCAACAGGCGATCGCGCGCGTGGGAAAATGGAATTCCCGGTAGGAGTTGCAAGTAGTAATCGATCGTACTCGGATGTAAGGGTTGTGAGGTGACGTAAATCAGCCGAGTGCGGGGATTTCGCAAGCGAATTAAGGAATATAAATTGCGTTCTTCGTAGTGGTGAACGCCGGAAATTTTTTGTAATTCTCGTTGGTCTAAAGTAATCGAAGGAATGACGACAATATCGTTATCGCCGCGATCGAATTCGTCGATCGTTTGCCAGCGATCGCGCAATTGTTGTTGAAGCTTGCGAAATTTCTCCCGTAAATCTTCTTCCGAAATCGGTTCTCCGAACATCCGTGGTGGTCCTTATGGGGTCTTAACGTCTTATTGTAACGATCTTGAAACCCCCACGGCGATCGCCTGTCACATTTAGTAATATTTGCGTAATATTTGCGGCTTCTGAAAGTCCCGTTTTTTAAGAAAGATGTAGGGAGATCCTCCGCACTCTATTAGATTTAGAAAAGCACGAGAGTTCTCTCTGTAATATTTTTTAAATCGATCGATTTCATTGACGATCCATCCCCCCAACCCCCCTTTTTAAGGGGGGAGTCCAATCACGTCCCCCTTTTTAAGGGGGATTTAGGGGGATCCGAATTCTATTTCATTCTCTTCAAACAGGGGATAGACGGAGAACATCGATCGCCCCAACACGATCGCCCGGTGCGAGACAGTCACGATTTAAAGCAATTTAGACAATGTCATCTTGGAGTAACTCGAAGATCAGATCGAGGCGAATTTCAGTCACTAAATGCCCTAAAATGTCCTTGCAGTTAAAGTTACATTCGGGAAGTTCTTCAAGTAAATTGAGAACCATATTTTCATTGAGCGTAGTCACGGCATTGTAGAGGCGATCGCGCCATGCTTTAGGCATATTGGCAAGCTCCGAACGCAACAGCAAAGCATCATTCGGATCGAGTTTACCCGAAGAAGTAAAGCGCACCTGTAAGCGCTTATTTTTATTGTCTTTCTGGAAATCTTCATAACAATATTCTAAGTTGAGATATTCGGCAAGTTTTTTATAGAGAAGATTTTTATCCAGAGGTTTGGAAATGATATCATTGTAACCGCTTTCTTGAATTTCTTGTTTTTCTTCTTCAAAAGCGATCGCCGTCGTCCCCAAAATTTTTACTTTTTCCCCTTCAGGGGTAGCGCGAATCCGTTGGGTGGCTTCTTTGCCATTCATTTTCGGCATTTTGACATCCATTAAAATCAAATCGGGTTGCCAATCTTCCCAAATTTCTAACGCTTCTTCGCCGTCGGAGGCTTCGCGAACTTGAAAGCCGAGGGGTTCGATCACTTTGAGCAATAATTGACGGTTGGTTCTCGAATCGTCTACCACTAAAATGCGATAAGACGGCGAACCGGGCATGACGCCAACGATTTTCTGGTTTTTTTCAACAGTTGAAATAGTCGAGGATCTCCCTAGATTTGAATCGAGGCATCTGAGGGGTATTTCAAAACCAAATCTAGATCCTTTATCTACTTCAGACTCGACCTTAATTTCCCCTCCCATTAAGTGAATAAATTCCCGAGCAATTGACAATCCCAATCCGGTTCCTTCTTGACCTTGACGACCTTTGCTCGCCTGAGAAAAAGGATTAAAAATACTCTCTATTTCTTCCGGTTCGATGCCACATCCCGTATCTTCAACGGCAAAGTAAACCGTGGAGCAAGCAGGACGATCGCCGTTCCCGGACGCCTCTCCCACCTCTTGGCGCGATTCGACCCGTACCGTCACCGAACCGATTTCGGTAAATTTAAGAGCATTTCCAATTAAATTAATTAAAACTTGGCGTAGTTTGACTTGATCTCCACAGACGTAATGGGGTAGATTGCGATCGCGATTGAAAATCAGCTTGACCGTTTTTCCATGAGTTTTCACCAAAAACATATTATGGAGATCGTCTAACATTAAATGGAGGTCGAAGTCATCCTCATGAAGTTCCGTTCGCCCCGACTCTATTTTAGACATCGATAGAATATCGTTAATCAACGTCAGCAAATGTTTGCCGCTTCGCTGAATAATATCGATCATTTCTTGAGATTCTTGACTTAATTCTCTGGCTTCCCCGAGCAGATCTGCAAATCCCAAAATTGTATTGAGAGGCGTTCGCAACTCGTGACTCATGGAGGTAAGAAAGTCACTTTTTGCTTGATTGGCGGCGGCGGCGCGCCTCGCTTCTCGTTCGGCAATTTCCCGTGCTTCTTGCAACTGTTTATTTGCAGCTTGTAGCTGTTCCTCGGCCTCAATTCTCTCCTCAACTTCCCGTTTTAAATTTTTATTTTGTACGGCGAGATTGGCTTGCAAAGCACCGATCGTCAGTTGGTTTTTAACCCGTGCCAAAACCTCGGACATTTGAAAGGGCTTATTGATATAATCTACCCCGCCACATTCAAAGGCTTTGACTTTATCTAAGGCTTCGTCTAAAGCACTTAAAAAGATAATCGGAATATTATGAGTTGCCGGATTAAGTTTGAGTTGACGGCACACCTCGTAACCATCAATTCCAGGCATTTTTATATCCAGCAAAATTAAATCCGGCGGATTGGATCGCACCGACTGCAAGGCCAATTCTCCATCGGGAGCCATGCGAACTTTATAGCCACTGTCCGATAAAGTTTGCATGAGCAGTTGTAAATTGGCTAGGGTATCGTCAACGACCAAGATGCTGGCTTTGTAAGTTTGCATCAACCCTCACTCCTTCTCTAAGTTCATCAATTCTTGCTCTAATTCATCGGAATTGCACCACCGATTGGGTACGGATCTCCACGGTGGGATCCGCCCGAACCCAAAATCCCTCTCTATTTCTCTATTGTTGTAGCCTGTCTAACTGACAATTGAGACCGTTTGGCTTGCTTCCCTGAGATTCGCAATGGTTTGGAGGGGGTGAGTTCGACCCGAAAACCAACCGACAGTTGCGGTTTTAACTAATTTCAGTGAGAGATGAGTAACGATCGCCCCTTATTTTTTCCTGAGTTTGAGTCAAGGGACACCGAGTTGAATCCGGTTCCAAACTGTCCTTTTTCCTTATCTATTTTACGAGATCTGCAAGCAAGTTTACGAAAACTTATTATTATGAAAAGTTACAGCCAACACATCAGTGCTTCCACTGGCGTGCTTTGCGGGTTCGGCCAAAAATATACGGTTCTGGGTCGCAAATGGCTTTAGGGGTTTTTGGGGACTGTCAATGTTAACAGTTCTTTAAAGCGAATTTGGCGGGCTAATTCGCTCAATCCTGCGGCGATCGCCGGGTATCCCTCGCGAATCTCGTCGATCGCACTCAAAATGTCGTCGAGATCCCCTTCAACCACCGCCCGATGGCACGACGCCAGCCAAGAAGCAGGTAAATCGGCCATCATCTCCCGGGTAAGGGCTTCGCGGGGTGTGGTTGGGGCGCCTGCAGGGGGTTTGTCCTCGTAAATGTAGCGAACGTTGAGAAAACGGGCGATCGCCTCGAACAGTTCGATCGCCTGAAAGGGCTTACATAATAAAGCATCGCACCCCGCCGCAAAAATCGAGCTGTGTTCGGGTTCGAACGAACTCGCCGTCACCGCCACCACGATCGTCTGACGACCGCGTTCGCTACTTTTAATCCGTTGGGTGGCGGTGTAACCGTCGATCGTGGGCATCCGCATATCCATTAAAATTAAATGGGGCTCGAATGCCTCCCACACCGCGATTCCCTCTTCCCCATTAGTCGCCACGCGCACCTCAAAGCCAACCGACTCCACCAATCGCTGCATCAAATAGCGGTTTTCTTCGTTGTCATCGACCACCAAAATGCGGTAACTCGGCTGATTTGGCGCCAGACTGACCACGCGACCCTCACCGAGGGAAGTTTCGACCGCCGACGCTTCGGCGACGGAAACGGCGATTGTAAAGCGAAAACAAGTCCCCACCCCGGGTTCGGACTCCACACTCATCGACCCTCCCATCAGTTCGGCGAAATGACGGGAAATTGCCAAACCCAACCCAGTTCCTTCTTGGACCTGTCGTCCGGATTCCGTTTGCGAAAACGGTTGGAACAGTTTGTCGAGTTCGGTAGTCGCAATCCCCACCCCGGTATCGGCGACGGCAAATTCGATCTCGCAGCGATCGCCCGGTGGTAAACTGATTCCCGGATCGCCTTTCGGGACGACCGTCAAACTTACCCGCCCTTTTTGTGTAAATTTGAGGGCATTATTGAGTAAATTAATTAAGACTTGGCGCAATTTCAATTCATCCGTATTGATATAACGAGGTAGTTCGGCACTGGCTTCGAGTAAAAGCGTCAATCCTTTATTTTTTGCTTTCCAATCAAACATTTGTTCGAGATCGTCGAGGAAGCGATAGAAATTGAAGGCATTCTCGTTGAGGGCAATCCGTCCGGCTTCAATTTTCGACAGATCCAACACTTGGTTAATCAACTGTAATAAATGCTGTCCGCTTCGCAAGACAATATTGAGGCTTTCTTGCTCTTTAGGATCGAGGTGGGAACTGCCTGCGAGGAGTTCGGAAAATCCCAGAATCGCATTGAGAGGGGTGCGTAATTCGTGACTCATATTCGCCAAAAAGGTACTCTTGGCTTGGTTGGCGGCTTGGGCTTCCCGGGTCGCGGCGGCGAGTTCGGCAGTCCGTTGGGCGATTTGTCGCTCTAAGGTTCGGTTGTAATTGGCGAGTAATTCGGCAGCTTTTTTGCGTTCGGTAATATCCTGAAACACGTTAATGGCGTAAATAATTTCACCGCGATCGTTATAAATTGGCGTGCCTTTCACTTCTAAGGGAACGATGCGATCTCTTTGATGAATTTCGATATCTTCCAGAGAAACGTTTTCCCCTTTTAAAGCGCGTTGGCTGGGTAATTCTTCCATGGGATAGAGTTCGTCGGTTCCGGCGCGGTAAATTTGATACGCTTGGGACAGGGTTTCGATGGTCGTTTCTTCCGTGATTTTATAACTGAGTTCGTATCCCTTCTGGTTCATGTATTTAACGTTACCAGAGGGGGTAATCACGGAAATCCCGACGGGAATAGCTTCTAAAAGTTGGCGCAATTCCCGTTCGCGATCGCGCAATTGGCTATAAAGTTGTGCATTTTCGATCGCGATCGCCACTTGTCCCGAAAGTAACTCGATCGCGTCGAGTCGTTCTTTGCTAAAGGCACCGATAATTAAAGGATTTTCTAAATAGACAATCCCACGAATTTGACCTTGATTCATTAACGGGGCGCACAAAATCGATTTGCAGGTATTGGCGCGCAAATAGCGATCGCTGCGAAAGCGTTCTTCGGTTTCCGCATTGTCGAGAACGACTGTTTTATGCGTTCGCATCACGTAACGGGCGATCGAAGTCGATAAAAAGGGCGTATCTGCCGACTCTTCCAGGGTTTTAAGTTCAATTCCTAGGGCCGATGTTGTAATTTCACCATCTTCGGTGCTTCCTGCGGCTTCGACCGTCCAATTTTCCCCATTTTTGAGCATTAAATAAGCGCGAGATGCACCGACATTTTCTAGTAAAATTCTCATCAAAGAATCGAGCAAGCGATCGATCAAAACTTCCCGGGCGATCGCCTGAGACGCTTTCATTAACGCCGCCACATCTAACGATTTGTCTAAAGTACTTGCCGTAGTTTCGATGGTGTTTTTTGGTAGGGGCGATCGCTCTGAGATTTGAGGAGAAAGCAAATCCGGATACTCCCGTTCGAGCTGTCGGACTTTCCCCATTGCCCCCCAAAACAAATAGTGATAGTAAGCTTTCTTTAAATAGGTATCTGCAATATCTTCTAATTTGCGATCGCGATAAAATTGCGCGGCCCGTTCGCAGGCGAGAGCTTCCTCTTGTAAATAGTCATTTTCTCTCGCCCCACGAATCGCCTTTTCGTAAGCCCGAACGGCTTCCCAGTCCTGTCCCAATAATTTTAGTTTTTCTGCCTCGACTAAATCCCATTTATGTTGAAAATTGGTCGGCGCGTGTTCCGCCCAATATTGGAGTTTATTGTGGCAGCGTTCGACTTCTTCTAAGATCGGTTTTCGTTCGCCTTCCGGCACGGTTTCACAGACAGCCAACCCGGCTAAAGCGCGATAAAAAGGATTGTAAGCCCACGGGAATAATCCAACTATTCCTCCTTCATAAACTAGGGCGCGATCGGTGTACTCGAAGGCACGACGATACTCTTTAAACAAATAACAAATAATTGCTTTGATTAAATAAAAATTGTAGAGAATGGAAAAATTATTGCTCTCGATCAGAACATTTTCCATTATCCCTTCGTCAAAATGGCTTCCTTGCAAAATTTCCACTTTCTCGTTCTTAGATTGACGCAGATTTTCGATATATTGCGCCCAGATTTTGACGTAATTGAGCTGAAAGTTTTGTTGTAAATCGGCAATTAAATCGTGATAGTCTAAAATTTCGTTATAAGCCGTTTCTAAATTATTTTCCAGCAAGGCAATATCGTGGCAGTAGTTAACTGCAGCATAACAAGCAAACTCCACTTCTCCCGTAGCAATGCCAATAGGAATCACTCGTTTTTTGAGAGGTTCCATTGCTTCTCGTGCCGACTCTTTCCAATGAATGATAAACGAATAAAAATTATTAATAATACGACATTCAATGTCCTGAGCTTGATATTTATCTAAAACCTGTAAAGCCAGTTTTCCGAATTGATAACCCCGTTCGATTTGCTGCAAAACACTGCAAAGGAGTAAGCCGTACAAGGCGTAAGCATAAGCCGCTAAAGGACAGTTGCCAAAGCGCAAACACAAATCGACCATTGTAAAAGCCAGGGAGGCTAATTTTTGAGGTTGACCCGTGTAAATTGGACCGAATAAGCGCATTAAAATCTGCATGGCCGCTTGTTTGTAAGGATCGGTCATTTCTGAAAGATTGTAAAGCTGCTCGATCTCCAGATCCACGATCGGTTCGCTGTCGATGAAAGGAACGCCCAATTCTTCTAAAATAGTCATGCCCCGTTGAATAGATTCTGACATTTTGTTCTGGGCGCTATAGACCAAAATTTTGGTAATGTAAAAGCCCACCTTATCCAGAGAAGTATGGGCGTAAGAGATAGCGATCGCGGCCAATTTGATAGCGCGTGCATAATCGAGATTTAAGTAAAGAGTTTCGGCAAATTGCGCGTACAATTCTAGAGTTAAAGAATATTGAACCGACCAACTTTCCTCCGGTAAAAGAGCGAGCGCGCGTTCAAAATAGTGAATGGCGGCACTGTAGGCGATCGCCTGTTTGGCTTTGCATCCGGCTTGCTTGTTGAGATCCAGAATTAAGCGCCGTGTTTGCTCGTCTTCAACCAAATCGATCGCATTATTGAAGCGATCGACGATCGCGAACAGGCGATCGGAAAATTGTTGGGGGGGCGTATGTTGTAACAACCAACGACCTAACAGTAAATTGAGCTGTTGGCGGCACTCTGGCACGATCGAATGATAAGCAGCTTGCTGAATGCGATCGTGGCCGAACTTGTACTGTTGAATCAATAAGTTTTCATCAAAATTAGAAATCGGCAGAATCAAGCCTTGTTGAATCGCGAGTAATAAATTTTGGAAAATTTCTGGGCGGGAGAGGGGGGAAAGGGCGCCGAGAGCATCTAACTCAAAATCCGACCCGACACAAGCGGCAAAACCGAGAAGGGTTTGGGTCGATTCGGGCAGTTTTTGAATTTTTTTCAGCATCAACTCGACGAGATTATCGGTCATGTCGAGTGCTTCGATGCGGGTGAGATTCCATTGCCAGGTTTGAGTATCGCGATCGAAATCGATCTCGGTTTCGTTGTAGAGGGTATTGAGAAATTCTTTGACAAAAAAGGGATTGTTTCCCGTTTTTTTAGCCACCAACTGTCCCAAGGAAATGACGCTCGTTTCCGAACAATCTAAGGTATCGGCAATCAGACGATTGACATCTTGATTCTTTAAAGGGGCGAGGGTAATTCGATCGATCGCCGCCCCTTGTTGGCGGAGGGTATCGAGGGTTTGCATCAACGGATGGGTCGGACTGACTTCGTTATCCCGATACGCACCGAGTAACAATAGATATTTTAAATTCGTCGCCCCCATCATCACCTCGATTAACTTGAGACTGGCGGTATCGGCCCATTGCAGATCGTCGAGGAAAATCACCAGGGGACGATCGCGATCGCAAAAGACGCCGAGAAAGTCTTCAAACACCCAATTGAAGCGGTTTTGAGTTTCCATCGGCCCGAGTTCGATCGCGGGAGGCTGCGGTCCGACGATCGCTTCGAGTTCCGGGATCACCTCAATCATCACCGAGATATTGTCCCCGACTGCTTCGAGGAGGCGATCGCGCCATCGATTTAAAGATAGCTCACTTTCGGCGAGAATTTGCCTCACTAAATCTCGCAACGCCTCGATCGCCGCTTTATAAGGAATATCCCGTTGAAATTGGTCGAATTTCCCGGCAATAAAATAGCCTTTCGCTTCCGTAATCGGCTTGTACAGTTCGCGTACCAGTACCGATTTACCGATCCCGGAATAGCCCGCCACGAGCATCATTTCCGCTTTTGGCTCGCCATTTTCGGCAAATTCGCCCAAGTGGGCCACCCGATTAAAGGTTTGCAAAAGTTGTTCGATTTCCCGTTCGCGTCCGTACAGTTTTTGCGGAATTTGAAAGCGATCGCAACGGTCGTTTTTAGCAACTTCAAAGGGTTCGATCGCCCCGGTGGCGTCCCACTCTCGGGCGCAATCTTCCCAATCCGCAAGCAGTCCCCAGGCGCTTTGATAGCGATCTTCGGCAGTTTTCGCCATTAGTTTCGCCAGAATCGGCACCAGGGCTGCAGGAATGACCCCCTCGAACTGAGGACGTTTGGCTAAATGTGCGTGAATTAACCCTAAGTCGTCCTCGCCGGAAAAAGGTAGGTGACCTGCGAGCATTTCGTAAAAGGTGACGCCGAGGGAGTAGAAATCGCTGCGATAGTCGAGGGAACGATTCATCCGCCCCGTTTGTTCTGGGGAAACGTAAGCAAGGGTACCTTCGAGGAGTTGGGCGGTTTTAAAGTTGGGTTGTTCGCTACTCAGTCGCGTGGAAATGCCGAAATCGATAATTTTAAGTTGATGGGTTTCGGGATGAATGATGATATTGCTGGGATTGATATCTTTGTGGATGATATTTCGCTCGTGAAGTTCGCCGATCGCCCGGGTAAGTTCGATGGCGATCGGCAGGAAATCCCCGACGGAAAGGGGTTTACCGTCCAGCCACTCTTTGAGGGAAATGGCGCCGATATCTTCAAAAATAATTGCAAACGTATTTTGATACGGTTGCCAATCGTAAGCGACGATCGCGCGATCGCACTGCAAGCCAGAGGCGATCGCGTACTCTTGTTTGTAGCGGACAATTTGCTCGGATTTGGCAAATTTTTGCTTGAGCAATTTAATCGCTACCGGACGGCGATCGCGCGATCGAACCCCTCGATAAACGATCGAGTTGGAACTTTCATAAATTTTTTGGGTAATGTCGTATCCGGGAAGTTTCATGGAACTGTTAGAGAAAGACGTCAAGCAGAAATCGAGAGTCGGGACTTCAGAAAATGGCACGTCCGCCGAACTCCCCCGTATGGGGGGCGTGGATTGCTCAAGCGATCTTGAGGGGCGATCGCCCCGATCCCCTCAAGGGATCCAACTCGTCGATAGATTCAGTGAAAACCCTGAATTGATTCGCTCCCTTCCAAGGATCGCTCCCTTAGTATTCCCGTGGAAATACTGTTTTTCCCTGTTTTTCCCTTTTCCGATTGCCTAGGCGCGCGCGGGGCGCCTCACAGACCGATCGCCCCGTTCTCTAACTACTGTATAAACTATCGATCCCTGGAACCGAAGTCGATCTAAGAAATTTTACAAAAATTTTTAAACTTTAAAAATTTATTCGAGCAATTGTGGCGGCTTTTCGGCGAAGAAGGTCGATCTCGGATTCGGCGCTTGCCGAACTAACCGGGGGGTTCTCAATCGGTTGTAGAGTTTATCGATTGTAACATTTATCGATTGTAGGGACACGGCAATGCCGTGTCCCTACGGGAATTTGGCTAATCCAAGATAGTTAGATGGAGACCTAAATTTGTTGACAAGTAGAAAAGAATTAATCGGTAAAACAATAAATAAATTATCTCTCTTATCAAGCAACTGCATCACTTAAAATACAATAATGTTGAGCGATGGATAACCACACTAGCAAGCAAGATACACGGACGACAGCATGGCGTTGGTGACCGCACCCCCAAGTGTTTCATCGATCCTTGACCGCATAGGTGATGATTTGTACATCCTTGGTAAGCCGAGAACATTTTTTGTATTTATTTTGTATTTATTTTGTATTTATTTTGAAAAAAACATTTCTTTCCCCCTGTTCCCTCTTGGGTGTGGTCTTTGCTCTTGTGATAACGACGGACACCCCCCTGCCCGTCAATCGCTTAAAGTTTTAAAAATGCCTCTTTTTTCTCGTAATTTATGAACCTTTCTTCCTGGTTATTCCAACCCTTAGTCAGTTCGCCTGCCCTCGCTCCCGTGCCTCCCCTGGTTGCGCCAGATGCGGCGATCGCGGAAGTCTTAAAACGGGTCAGTCAAGCCGGGGCGAGTTGTGCGTTTGTCGCGGATGAAAACCAGTTTCTTGGTTTGTTGACCGAACGGGATCTGGTGCGCTTGAGTGTCGGCGATCGCCCCTTGGGGAGCACGTCGATCGCCGAAGTGATGAGCCCCAAAGGGGTGACCCTCTCCCTGGCCGACAACCCCCAATTGTTTGAAACCGTAGCCCTGATGCGATCGCGGCGAGTGCGCCACCTGCCCATCCTCGACCCATCGGGACGGGCGATCGGTATCGTGACCCCGAGGAGTTTGGGGCAGGCGATGCGACCGAACGAGCTATTTAAACTCAAATCCGTGGGGGAAGTGATGGCGCGAAACGTGGCGACGGCGTCCCCGAAGACGAACTTGCTCGCCATTGCGCGCCTGACGATCGATCGCGATTGTACCTGCGCGATCGCGATCGATCGCCGCGATCGCCAAACCGTCCCCGTCGGTATCCTCACCGAACGAGATCTGCTTCAATTCAAACGATTAAACCTCAATTTCGAGACGACGATCGCCCGAGACGTGATGAGCGCCCCCCTACAGGCGATCGACCCGCACGCCTCCTTGTGGCAAGCTCACGAACGAATGCAAACCCACCGGATTCGGCGCCTGGTCGTGGTCGAAGACGGGCAACTGGTCGGGGCGATCAAGCAGACCCACATTCTCGACGCCTTAGATCCGTTAGAACTCACCGTCAGTCTCGAACGCCTGCAACACCAAGTCAACCAACGCACCTTACAATTCAAAGCCGTTAACGAACGCTTGGCCCTAGAGATGCACGATCGCCGTAGTGCGGAAGAAGCGCTCAAGCGCGAACTACAACGGGCCCATTGGTTGCGGGCGATCGCCGACGAAATTCGCTCCCAACTCGATCCTGCCGCCCTCTTTGAAACCGCCGTCACTCAAATCGGTCAAGCCTTTGGCGTCACCCGAGTGCTCATCCACACCTATCTCGAAACCCCCACCCCCCAATTGCCGATCGTCGCCGAATACCTCGCCGCCGATTCTCACAGGTCTATGCGCGGTTGCAGCATTCCCGTCGTCGGTAACGACCACTTCGCCCAAGTGACCCGGGAAGATCGAGCCCTCGCCACGATCGACGTCAGAGCCGATCCTCTGTTCGACAACGTGCGCGACCTGTGCGATCGCTTCGCGATCGTCTCGATGCTGGCGGTACGCACTTCATATAAAAACCGGATTAACGGGGCGATTAGCTTGCAGCAGTGCGGCAGTCCAAGGATCCTCGGCGATCGATCGCCGAGGGTCAAACGCCGTTGGACTGCGGAAGAAACGGTCTTTCTCGAAGCGATCGCCACTCAACTCGGCGTCGCGATCGCCCAAGTGCAACTGCTCGATCGCCAAAAACAGCACAACGCCCACCTGCACGCCGAAATCGAGCGCCGCCAACAAATCGAAGCCGAAATTACCCACACCCGCAACTTATTTCAAACCGTATTTAACGAGTCTACCGACGCGATTTTCTTAGTCGATCTCGACGATCGCATTCTCGATTGCAACCAGCCCGCGATCGCCATGTTTCGAGTCGCCTCCAAAAGCGATCTGCTCCACCATTCGATCGCCCAACTGTTCGAGAACAACTCCCCCAGGGCGCGGTGGACGGCGATCGCCCCCCAACTCCCCCGCGATCGCGTTTGGAGTCGCGAACTCGAATGCACCCACCCCAACGGTGACCGTTTTTGGGTCAATCTCGCCGGAAAAACCATCGAATTCGCCTCCGAAACCTTCCAACTGATTCGCATTAGCAATATCAGCGATCGCCGACAAGTTGAATTTGAATTACGCAAACGCGAAAGATATTCTAATGTTTTAGTTGAAGTTCATCGCGAACTGCTCTCCAGACCCGACGCGCAACAAGATTATTCCTCAATTTTAAAACTACTCGGCGAAGCCGCCCGCGCCTGCCGGGTTTACTTATTTGCCAACCATCGCGATCCTGACGGCGACTTACGGATGAGTCAAATCGCCGAATGGTGCGGACCGGGAATTCAACCCGAAATCGACAATCCGACCTTGCAAAATCTCTCTTACCAAGATTTTTTTCCCCGTTGGGCCGATCGCCTCTCCCGAGGTCAGCCGATTAACGGCATCGTCCGCGACTTTCCCGAATCGGAACGGGTCATTTTAGAACCGCAAAAGATCGAAGCGATTTTAATTTTACCCTTACAAGTGAACGGCCAATTTTGGGGATTTATCGGCTTCGATAATTGCGAAATCGCACGACCGTGGGACTCGTTAGAAATTAAACTGCTCGAAACCACAGCCGGAGCCATTGCCATTCGCGAAGAACGCCGTCAAGCCGACAGTACCGCCCGTTATTTAGCGACGATCGTCCAGTCTTCCACCGATGCGATTATCGGCATCGATTTAAACGGAACGATCGTCAATTGGAATCGGGGAGCACAACTCCTTTACGGTTACCGACCGGAGGAAATTGTCGGCCAAAAATTCAATGTTTTGTGGGACGATTTAGAAGGGTCGAGCTGTCCGTTAGTCTTTGACTCGAATTGCCCCGAACACGGCGATCGCGAAACCCGCCATCGCCGCAAAGATGGAACCGAAGTCGATGTCTGGCTCAACCTGTCCCTCGTGAGCGGCTCGAACCAAGAAATTTTGGGTCTGTCGGCGATCGCGCGCAACATCACCGAACGCAAGCAAACCGAACGCCAACTCGCCCGTCAAGCTGCCGCGATCGCCGCCGCCAGCGAAGGGATCGCGATCGTCGATGCCGAACAGAAATACCTCTATCTCAACGAAGCCCACGTCAAGATGTTCGGCTACGACAGCGCCGCCGAACTGCTCGGCAAAAGCTGGCACCTGTTTTACGACCCCTCGGAAATCGAGCGCTTCGCCGTCGAATTTATCCCCTTATTCGAGCGCCAGGGGGCGGCCCGAGTCGAGGCGATCGCCCGCAGTCGGGACGGTCGTCTCGTCCCGCACGAACTCTCGGTGACCCAACTCGACAACGGCGAGCGCTTGTGCGTCGTGCGCGACATCACCGAACGCAAACAAGCCCAAGCCGCCTTGGAACGCAGCCAGCGCTTCGCCGAACAAATTGCCGAAACTTCTCCCCATTTAATTTATATTTACGATATCGTCGAAGAACGGAACGTCTACTGCAATCGCGAAATGGCCGCCATGCTCGGTTACACCCCCGATCGCCTTCAGGAAATGGGATCGGCCCCGATCCCCCCGATCGTGCATCCGGAAGATGTCGAGCGGATCGGCAGCCCATTGGAGCGGTTAAAACAGGCCCGGGACGGAGAAATTTTCGATTTTGAATATCGGGTCGCCGATGCGCGCGGACAATGGCGATCGCTGCTCGCTCGCGAAACAATTTTTCAACGGGGAAACGACGGCGAAATCGTTCAAATTATCGGGACGGCGATCGATATCGGCGACCTCAAACAAGTCGAGGCGACCTTGCGCAAGTACGAGCGCATTTTTGCCGCCACCAACGACGCGATCGCCCTGGTCGTTCGCGAAGCGACGCCAACGGCGGATCGCCACTACACTTACGAATTAGTCAATCCGGCGTTTGAAAGCTTGCACGACAAATCGAACCAGGAAATCGTCGGGTCGCGGGTCGTCGATCTCGTCGGCGAGGAGACCTTTGAGGCGATCGTCCGGGATAAGTTAGAGCGATGTTTGAGCGGGGAAACGATTTACTATCAAACCTGGTTTGAATTTGCCCACGACGGACGGCAATTTATGAGCGTCACCTATTCGCCTTATGTCGATAACAAAGGGGAGATCGTCGGCGCGGTCGCCAGCATCCGCAACGTCACCGCCCTCAAGCAAGCGAAAGAAGCGTTAGAACTGAGCGAACGCCGTTACGAACTGGCGACGCGGGCGGCTAAAGTGGGGATTTGGGAGTGGAATTTAGAAACCGGGGAATTTTTTATCGATCCCAACGTCAAGGCGATTTTGGGGTACGAGGATGCAGAAATTGCCAACGATCGCCAAGTATGGTTGAGTCACGTGCATCCCGACGATCTCGACGGCGCGATCGCCGCCTCTCAAGCCCACCGCAACGGCGAAACCCCGGAGTTAATCCACGAACGCCGGATGCGCCACAAAGACGGTTCGACGCGCTGGATTTTAGTGCGCGGCACCTCGATCCGCGATCGCCACGGCAAGCCGATTCGCACGATCGGCACGGAAACGGAGATCACGGAGCGCAAAGAGGCTGAAATCGCCCTGGCGCGCGCGAAAGAAGTGGCGGAAGCGGCGAATCACGCCAAAAGTTTATTTTTGGCGAATATGAGTCACGAACTGCGAACCCCCCTCAATGCCATTTTGGGCTTTACCCGCCTGTTAGAGCGCAGTGGGAGGGCTTTGTCCCCGGAACAGCAGGAATATTTGGCGATCGTCAGTCGCAATGGCGAGCATTTGCTGGCGTTGATCGACGATATTTTAGATTTCTCCAAAATCGAAGCGGGCCATATCAGCTATCACGAAAGCGATTTCGACCTCTACCAGTTACTCGACGAGTTAGAGCGGACCTTCGAGTTAAAAGCGGCTCAAAAAGGGTTGCGCTTGTCTTTTGAGCTGGCACCGGATTTACCCCCGTTCGTTCGCAGCGATCGCGTCAAATTGCGTCAAGTCGCTCTCAATTTACTCGGGAATGCGGTGAAGTTTACCCGCGCCGGGGAAATTGTCTTGCGGGCCCGACTCGTCCCGTTCCCGGAAACGGCGGCGGACGAGTGCGCGAACGGCGATCGCCGTCTGCTCGAATTCGAGATCGCCGATACCGGAGTCGGAATCGCCCCGGAAGAACTCGATCTCCTCTTCAAACCGTTCGTACAAACTCAATCCGGTCTCAAGTCCGGAGAAGGAACCGGATTGGGACTGACGATTTCTTATAAGTACGTACAGTTACTCGGCGGTACCCTGTCGGTACAGTCCGAGCGCGATCGCGGCACCACCTTTACGTTTACGATCGCCGCCACCCCCGGCGAGGGGACGACGGACACCTCCGAAGTCCGCACCCGCCGGATCGTCTCTCTGGCGCCGAATCAGCCCCCCTACCGAATTCTCGTGGTAGACGACCGTTCCAGCAACCGCCTCGCTTTGGCGGATTGTCTGTCTCTCGTCGGCTTTGAAGTCGCCCAAGCGACGGACGGTTTGGAGGCGATCGCCCGGTGGGAAGCGTTGCGACCGCAAGCGATCTTTATGGATTTGCGAATGCCCCACCTCGACGGTTACGAAGCCACCCGCGCCATCCGCCAACGCGCTACCGCCTCGGATCCCCGGGGCGATCGCCCCCCGTTCCCCAAAATTATCGCCCTCACCGCCCATGCATTTGACGAGGAAAAACAACGGGCGATCGCCGCCGGATGCGATGCGTGTCTCTCCAAACCCTTTCAAGAAGAACAGATTTTTAACACCCTCTCAGAACATTTGGGAGTACGTTACCTTTATCAAGATAAGCCTGTTGAAATTTCCGGCGATCGCTCCGCTCCCAATACCTTGAGTGTCGAATTACTCCAACAACTCTCTTCCGGCGATCGCCTGGCCCTGCACGAAGCTATTTTGACGTTAGATCTCGACGCGATCTCCAAGGTCATGACACAAGTGGAGACCCAACACCCCGATCTCGCCCGCCTGTTACGTACTTACATCGACCAGTTTGAATACCGCACGATTTTAAACTGTTTGGATGGTCTGATTTTCTGAGTTGACATTTCCCGCCCAGTTCCCCGCTCAGTTCTCTGTCTATGACTTCCCGACTCCCCACTCCCCCCGCTCGCAGCAAGATCTTGGTCGTTGACGACCTGCCGGACAACCTCCGTCTGCTGTCCGAATTACTCGTCAATCGCGGTTACGAAGTCCGCATGGCCCCGGAAGGCGAAATCGCCCTCGCCAACGTCATCCGCTTCGTTCCCGACTTGATTTTACTCGATATCAAAATGCCCGGTTTGAGCGGTTACGAGGTCTGCGCTCGACTGAAAAAAAATCCTAAAACCCGCGACATTCCGATTATTTTCTTGAGCGCTTTAAACGAAGTCGAAGATAAAGTTAAAGCGTTTAAAGTCGGCGGCGAAGACTATATTACCAAACCGTTTCAAGCCGAAGAAGTCATCGCTCGCATCGAGCATCAATTGGAAATTCGCTCGCTCCAACAGCAGATCGTCGCCCAACAAAAAGAACTCGAAACTCACAATCACCGACTGCTCGGGGAAATTGAGGAACGTAAAAAAGCGGAGGAAAAGGCCAAGTCCGCCCTGCAAGCTAAAAGCTTATTCCTCGCCAACATGAGCCACGAATTGCGAACGCCCCTCAATGCGATTCTCGGGTTCTCCAAACTACTCGATCGCGCCTGCACCCTCGGCAGCGAACAAAAAGAATATACCCAAATTGTCATTCAAAATGGGGAATATTTACTTTCGTTAATTAATGAAATTCTCGATTTATCTAAAATTGAAGCCGGACGGGCGACGCTCAATTTAAGCGATTTCGATTTATATTGTTTCTTGTCCGACCTCAAAAATCTCCTCTCGATTCAAGCCAGTAGGAAAGGATTGCCCCTCGTTTTTGACTGCGGGTTCGACCTGCCCCAATATGTCAAAACCGATAAGGTCAAGTTACGACAAATTTTAATTAATTTACTCGGCAACGGGATTAAATTTACGAAAACGGGTCGAGTCATTTTAAGAGTGAGATCCGTGAGTTCTCCAGACCGGGCTACCTGCGATCGCGATCGCTGTTTCCTCCATTTTGAAATTGAAGATACCGGGCCGGGAATCGCGAAGGAAGAACTCGAAAAACTGTTTCAAATTTTCGAGCAAACCGCTTCCGGTCGCCAAGCTCAAGAAGGAACGGGCTTGGGATTGGCGATCTCGCGATCGTTCGTCGAATTGATGGGCGGCGAAATTGACGTCAGTAGCGTCGTCGGTCAAGGGAGTATTTTTCGCTTTCAAATTCCCGTCACCCCTTCGATCGCCCCCACTCGTAAACTCGACGGCGCTGCCCGTTCGCCCGCCTCGGAGGAAGCGGCGATCGTCGGTTTGGCGGACGGCGAACCCCTCTATCGCATTTTGATCGTAGACGATACCCGCGTCAATCGCTTGCTCGCACTTAAGTTACTCGGCGAGTTAGGCTTTGAAGTGAGAGAAGCCGATAACGGCAGTTCGGCGATCGCCGCCTGGTCGCGCTGGCACCCCCATTTAATTTTGATGGACATGCGAATGCCCCAAATGGACGGCTATCAAGCCAGTCGTGAAATTCGCGAACGCGAACGCACGTTAGAGGGCGGCGATCGCACTAAAATTATCGCCCTTTCCGCCAGCGTCTTAGAAGACCGCCGCGCCGATATTCTCGCCTGCGGTTGTGACGATTTCGTTCACAAACCCTTTGAAGAACGCGAACTGCTGTTAAAAATTGCCGAGCATTTAGGGCTTCGCTATGCCTACGCCGACGATCTCCCCAGTCATTCCGATTCGGATAAGTCGGTGTTTCCCGAATTGAAAACCTCGGATTTCGACGCCATGCCCCTCCCCTGGCTGAGAGAACTGCATCAAGCAGCTTTAGCCCTCGACGATACCCGGGTCAAAGAACTCTTCGACGCCTTACCGGGCGATCGCCCCGATTTAGCCGCCAGCTTAAATCATTTAGTCGATAATTTCCGCCTCGATCGCATTGCCGAGTTAGCGCGATCGTGTATGAAACAAAAAATCTAAACCGCCCGTTGCCGACGGGGGCAACTGTTCGCACAACTACCCCCTCACCTCACTTATACCCTCACGGCGACTTTTTCCGAAGGTCGTTGCAGCAGCAAGCCGTATTCCAACCCTTCGACGATCGCCTGATAGGACGCATCGATAATATTCGTCGAAACCCCTACCGTACTCCAGCGATCGACCCCGTTACTCGACTCGACCAACACCCGAGTTTTCGCCGAGGTTCCCGAGCTGCCGTCAATAATTCTCACTTTGTAGTCAGTCAGGTGAAAATCGCTCACCCGGGGGTAAAACGTCACCAGGGCTTTTCGCAAAGCCGCATCGAGAGCCGACACCGGGCCGTTGCCTTCTGCCGCCTCCAAAATATTTTGACCCTCGACAGTCACTTTGACCGTGGCCCAAGCGTGGGTCATTCCCGGCCCGCGATCGCAGTGAACCTTAAACCCTTGCAACTCGAACAATTCCGGGCGATCGCCCATCACCTCGCGCATCAGCAGTTCAAAACTCGCCTCCGCCGCCTCGAACTGATAGCCCTCATTTTCCATCTCTTTGAGCTTTTGCAGCAGTTGGCGACAAGTGGGGTCGTCTTTGTGCAGGTCGATCCCGAAATTGCGCGCTTTCGCCAACACATTGCTCATCCCCGCTTGCTCGGAAATCACGATCCGGCGGTGGTTCCCCACCGCTTCCGGGGAAATATGTTCGTAAGTGAGGGGGTTGCGCTGCACCGCCGACACGTGGATCCCGCCTTTATGGGCGAACGCCGAGAGTCCCACGAACGGGGCGCGCGAATCCGGGGCGAGGTTGGCGATTTCGCTGACAAAACGGCTAGTTTCGGTCAGTTTTGGCAACCGTTGCGGATCGAGGCAGCGATAGCCGAGTTTGAGTTGCAAGTTGGGGATCGCCGAACATAAATTAGCATTGCCGCAGCGTTCCCCGTAGCCGTCGATCGTCCCTTGGACCATCTCCACTCCTTCGAGAACGGCGGCGATCGCGTTGGCGACGGCAGTTTCGGAGTCATTATGGGTGTGGATGCCAAACTTGAGGTCGTCGCGACCGCGATCGCCCAAACGATCCATCACTTCCCGGCAAATCCGGGCAATTTCGTGGGGTAAGGTGCCGCCGTTGGTATCGCAAAACACCAGCCATTCGGCCCCGGCGGCGATCGCCGCCTCTAAAGTCTGCACCGCATAGTCGCGATTGTGGCGATACCCGTCAAACCAATGTTCCGCATCGTAAATCACCCGACGTCCGCAGGATTTCAGATAGGCGATCGTCTCGCGGATCATCGCCAAATTCTCGTCTAAACTCGTCTGCAACCCCTCGGTGACGTGCAGGTCCCAGGATTTCCCGAAAATCGTCACCCAGTCGGTCCCGGCAGATAAAATTTCTTGTAACATCGGATCGTCGGCAGCTTTTTTCCCCGGACGCCGGGTGGAGCAGAAGGCCACCACTTGCGCCTGTTGCAAGGGTTCGTCTTTCAGCCGCCAGAAAAATTGAACGTCTTTCGGATTGGCCCCGGGCCAACCCCCTTCAATAAACGGGATGCCCAATTCGTCCAAGCGGCGGGCAATCCGCAATTTATCTTCGATCGACAGGGAAATCCCTTCGGCTTGAGAACCATCTCTTAAGGTGGTGTCGTAGATCCAAATCCGTTTTGAGGACTGTCCGCTCATTGCGCTCATAATGGTTTAGCAACTATCTATTCGGGGTGTACGGCTCCGAGTTTTAAAGGTCTCGGTTTTCTGATTCGGGTTGGTTATGGGGTTTTGGCGATCTCGCTTCAGGTTGCAGGCGTTCGGACTCCCCCCTCGGTAGCGGCAGGGTCGAGGTCGAATCGGAGTCGAGATGACAACATCGCCAATTGAAAATGTCAGAATAAATAAAATAAATAATTGTTGTTTCAAGGGTGGATCGATATGCCTCAAATCCAAGCTCAAGGAAAAACCATCGAATGCGATCGCGGGGCGAACTTGCGAAAGGTCCTGCTCGATAATGATGTCGAGTTGTACAACGGTCCGGCTAAAGCCTTTAACTGCCACGGCCTGGGAACCTGCGGGACTTGCACCGTTGAGGTTGAAGGAGAAGTCTCCGAAATGCAAGGACGGGAAAAAGCGAGGTTGTCCCTTCCTCCCCATTCTCCTACAAAAAACCGTCGTTTGGCCTGCCAAACCAAAGTTTTAGGGGATGTCAAAGTCAAAAAATATAACAAGATGTGGGGACAAGGAGACGAAACGCTCTGGACCGAACGGGGTTGAGTGCGATCGCCTCGGGACGGGTCGGCAACGGATTCGGCTCGTCCCGGATCGCCCCTGGGGGGGGTGCGAGTTCCTCTCCCAGGGTATGAAATTTTCTGGGGCATTTCCCTAATTGTTAAAGTAATCTTCGGGATTGGATTGTTCCCCGATCGCCTTTCCCCGATCGATTTTTATAGTTGTAGGTTTGATGACTACTCAAAGCGATATTCTCGCGATCGGCGGCGGCATTATCGGCCTGTCGGTCGCGATCGAACTGAAATTGCGCGGCGCCAATGTCACCGTTTGCTCCCGTTCGTTCCAGGAAGCGGCGACCCACGCGGCGGCGGGAATGCTCGCCCCTCAAGCGGAGGCGATCGCCCATCGGGCTTTGTTCGATTTCTGCCTCCAGTCGCGATCGCTCTATCCGGAATGGATCGCCAAACTCGAAAACCTCACGGGACTCTCTGCCGGATATTGGCCCTGCGGGATCCTCGCCCCGGTTTACGAAGGGGGCATCGGCGATCGGGACGCGGGTCTCGACCCCAACGACGCCGAACCTCCCGCCTACTGGCTCGATCGCGACGCCATCCAGTTACACCAACCGGGTTTAGGTCCCGAGGTCGTCGGCGGCTGGTGGTATCCCGAAGACGGACAGGTAGACAGTCGCGCCCTCGCTCAAGTGCTGCTCGGAGCGGCCCGGGAATTGGGGATCGACCTGCGCGAGGGGGTCACCGTGGAGGCGATCGCCCAGGATCGGGGACGGGTCAGCGCCGTTTACACCAATATCGGCCCGTTGCGCGCCGATCGCTACGTACTGACCGCCGGAGCCTGGAGTAACGCCCTCTTACCGATCCCGGTGTCTCCCACCAAAGGACAAATGCTCTCGGTTCGGGTTCCCCAAGCCGAAGCCGCCCAGCATTTACCCCTCCAGCGCGTCCTGTTCGGCCCGCAGACCTACATCGTTCCCCGACGCAATGGCAAAGTGGTTATCGGGGCGACCAGCGAGGACGCCGCCTTTACGCCGGGCAATACCCCCGAAGGCATCCACACCCTGCTTTCCCGGGCGATCCGCCTCTATCCCGCCTTGAAAGATTGGGCGATCGAGGAATTGTGGTGGGGGTTCCGACCCGCTACCCCGGACGAGTTGCCTTTAATCGGCCCGAGTCGCTGCGAAAATTTGACCTTGGCGACGGGTCACTATCGCAACGGGGTGTTACTCGCTCCCGCCACCGCCCGGGCGATCGCCGATTATCTCTGCGACGATCGCCGCGATCCCCTCCTCGATGCCTTCGATCCCCGCCGTTTCGACCTGCCCTCTACCCCGCCTTCTCCTGCAATGACGAGCGCTTTAACCTACCCTTCCCCCCGTTCCCCCCGCCCGGAACGAGAGACTGCCGAGACCCTCTTACACCGCTTGGACGACCCCGTGGCGATCGCCGGAAAAACTTTCCGATCTCGCTTGATGACCGGAAGCGGCAAATATCGCACCGTCGAAGAAATGCAGCGCAGTATCGCCGCCAGTCGCTGCGAAATCGTCACCGTCGCCGTCCGTCGCGTCCAAAATAACGCCCCCGGTCACGAAGGCTTGGCGGAGGCGATCGACTGGCAAAAAATCTGGATGTTACCCAATACCGCCGGATGCCAGACCGCCGAAGAGGCTATCCGCGTCGCTCGTTTGGGTCGCGAAATGGCGAAGATTTTAGGACAGGAAGACAACAATTTTGTCAAGTTAGAAGTGATTGCCGATCCTAAATACTTGCTCCCGGATCCGATCGGCACTCTCAAAGCGGCGGAACAGTTGGTGAAAGAAGGGTTTGCGGTTTTACCCTATATCAATGCGGACCCGATCCTCGCCAAACATCTAGAAGAGGTCGGTTGTGCGACGGTCATGCCTCTGGGATCGCCGATCGGTTCGGGACAGGGCATCGAAACCGCCGCTAATATCCGCATTATTGTCGAAAATGCCAAGATCCCCGTGGTCGTCGATGCGGGGATCGGCGTCCCCAGCGAAGCGGCCCAAGCGATGGAACTCGGCGCCGATTTCGTCTTGATCAATAGCGCGATCGCCCTGGCTAAAAATCCCCCCGCCATGGCTTGCGCGATGGCGAACGCCGTCGAAGCGGGCCGCCTCGCCTACCTGTCCGGTCGCATTCCGGTACAGGGGGGAGCCAGTGCCAGTTCCCCGTTGACGGGAAGGGTTGGCCAGTAGGGAGTCGGGAGTCGGGAGTCGGGAATTGTGATTTTCCGGCTCCCATACATTCTTAAATAACCATAGAGTGATATAATCGTTTGCATCATTTGGTAGAGTATTCGTAGTCGTAGGTAAAAAGACTGAGGATTTAACATAATGCCCTATAGCAAAGAAGAAGGTGGATTGCTCAATAACTTCGCGACCGAGCCGAAGATGTACAAGGCCGAACCGCCGACGAACAAACAGAAGCGTAATTATGCGATTCAAGCGGTATTCGCTTTATTGCTCGTAGGAGGCTTAGTCGTGGTAGCCCTATCCGTATCGGGGGGGGTTAGCTAGGGACGCGCTTCAGGACTAGCTAACGAAAGTTAGAGTCTGTCTACCTTTCTCAACTCAAAAGCCAGGGATCCAACCAGGGATGACCTGGTTTTTTTAACCCCCGAAATCGGACGGAGCGATCGCCTGTAAGTCTTTTCAATTGAGGCTTTCGCGCAGCATTTGCTTTGCACGATCGCGGCAATTCCTCCTGAAATTTTACGGAAAGGTTGGAAAAGTGGAATGAAATGTGAAGCACTAATTTAGAAAGTTGGTTAGTCGCTGACTTCGCCGCTTCTTCCGCTCCTGTTAGCATGGTTGTAACAGAAATTCCTTCCCAAAAAGTTTTGGGTTCAAATCGGCAAATCTACAAGCAGCTCCAGTTAGCACTGAAGCTAGGTTTGCGCCGTCAGGTGTTTGTGGCGGTGTGCGATGACTTGCGCCTGCGCGATCGCATCGTCCGCCGTTTAGAAACAGATTTACAAATCCCCGACGAGTTGAGAGCGAGTCAAACCGTCGGTCGCACGACACCTCAAGGTCCACCCTTTGTCAGTTTGCAGATCGACGCCAACCACCCCAATCCCTTCGAGCGCATTCGCGAGTGGTTCCGCGAACGGGATGGGAGTGGCGGCCCGTTGCCGAGTTTTCAAATTGTAGGGGTCGAACACTTGACCCGAGCGACTCCGGCGGTACAGTGGAGCTTTCTCAACGGACTCGAAGAAATAGAGGACGACGAACTCGGCGACAGACTCGATCCGGTCGGCGAGTGTACGGTGCTGCTGTGGGTGTCGCGTCCGTGGTGCCATACGATCGAGCAGTCGGCGCCGGACTTTTGGCGCTGTCGGACGGGGGTATTCGAGTTTGAGGGAGAACCGACCCCGGTATTGTATTGGGAAACGGGACAAGACGATCGCCCCCGACAGCAACCCGAACCCCAACAACCCCGAGAGCGGGATCTAACGCCGTCGAGTTCCGCAAAGCAGTCCGAAGGTGCGAAGGTGGCGACGGAAAAGGGCGTTTGGGAAGGGTCTCCCCAGGAGCATCGCGTAGGGTCTGCGCCGGAGAAACGCCCGTCCGTGGCGACCCAGACCGTGGGGGAACGGCAAACGGCGGCGATCGCCCTCAAAGCGAGTCAAACGGGTGTAGAAGCTACCACAGTCGCCCCTCGGAAGCGAGAGGAGTCTCAAGAGCAAGCGATCCCGACATCGAGCAGCATTCCCGATGTTTTGATCGAATTAGTGTTAGCCAGTGCCGAATCCTTGGGGCGATCGGGCGCGAACGACCCGGAAGCGGAAGCCAACGGCAGTTTTGCGCCCTTGCAACTGCTGCAACAAATTGAAGAACTGCACCTGCAACGGGCCGATCGCGCGGAATTAGCGGCGGCGTATCTGAATTTGGGGAATTTTTACCGAAATTTACTCGAAAGCGGCCAAATTGAACAGGCGATCGCCCAAGGGAGTACGGCGAATGTCGCCCCGGAAGCCTTACCCCAATGCTTGATGGTGGCGATTTTGACCTACGAGCAAGTGCTGCAGTTCCTGGAACCGGAAGCGGCGGTCGGGGTGGAATTGGCCAATGATTTAGGAAACTTTTACTGGATGCTGTCGCGCTACAGCAGCGACTTAGAAGAAAAGCATTTTAATTTAGAACGGGGGATAGCAGCGTATCGGCAAGGGTTGAAGCGGATCGATCCGGTGCGACAGGGCGAAGCGTGGGGGATGATTCAGAATAACTTAGGCGCGCTGTACGGGGAACTGGCGCGCGATCGCGACCCGGTAGAAAACCTCGAAAAAAGTGTCGCCGCCTATTGCCAAGCCTTAGAGCAACGTCGGGTGCAGATGGAGGCGGGAGACGAACAAGCGAGTCGGCGCTACAGTGCCACCCAGAATAATTTAGGAACCGCTTATTGGAATTTAGCCCAACATCGGCAGCCTGCGCGACATCTGAAAGAAGCGATCGCCGCCTATCAGGAAGCCTTGGCCTATTACAGCGCCGAGAAGCAGCCCCTAGATTATGCGATGATTCAGAATAACTTGGGGACGGCGTACTGGAATTTAGCGCAATACGAACAGCCCAAAGATAACTTAATGCTGGCGATCGCCGCCTATCAAGTGGCGCTGACCTACCGGACGCCGGAACAGATGCCCCTCCCCTGCGCCGCCACCCAAAATAACTTAGGAACCGCCTACTGGCATTTGGCGAACCATTCCCAGCGAGAACCGGAGGCGAGAGCGCATTTTTTAGACCGGGCGATCGCCGCGTACCGAGGGGCGATCGAGAATATCCACAGCGCGATCGGTTCGGAAGAAGCCCTCAGTCCGGTTCCGATTCCGGGCTTACCCTTCGATCGCTTTGCCACTTACAATAACTTAGGATTGGCCCATTACCAACGGATTGCCGACGGGATGCCCCTCACCGATCCCGACGAGCGATCGCCGCACCTAGAAGCCGCCCTCGACGCCCACCTGCAAGCCCTCGCCGGAAGTCGCGATCGACCCGAATTATCGAAAACCGCCTTGAGTTATGTCGTGCAGACGATTCGGGCCTTTTACAAATATTTGGGGATTCAAGGTCAGAACCGCGCCCTGTCCAAAGTTCCGCCCCACCTGCTTTCCGAGATCGTGGGACGGCTATGAGTTCCCAGGAGAATCGCGGCTCCCCCCTCCCACGATCCCGCTAACAATGTCAAAATTAAAAACAAAACGAGATCGAATCGCGCGATCGGGTTCGATGTCATGTTAAACCTGGAAAATCAAGCCCCTAAAGCTATCAATTTTTGGAATTTCAGTGCGTGAGTGTTTCACCTACCTTGTCAGAAATCGACCTCAAACGTTTATTTCCCTTTTCCCTCGATGACTTCCAAAAGCAAGCGATCGCGGCGTTAGACGCCGGACGCTCGGTGGTCGTCTGCGCCCCGACGGGTTCGGGAAAAACCCTGATCGGCGAATATGCCATCCATCGCGCCTTGCACCGCAACGGGCGCGTCTTCTACACCACGCCGCTCAAAGCGCTCTCGAATCAAAAATATCGAGATTTTCGCGAGCAGTTTGGCGATGAGAATGTAGGACTGCTGACCGGAGATCTGTCCATCGAACGGGACGCGCCGATCCTGGTGATGACGACGGAAATCTTCCGCAACATGCTCTACGGCACCTCGATTGGCGCCGTCGGCACCTCCCTCAACGGCGTCGAAGCGGTCGTCCTCGACGAATGCCACTACATGAACGACCGCCAACGGGGGACTGTGTGGGAAGAATCGATCGTCTACTGTCCGCCGGAAATTCAACTGGTGGCCCTCTCGGCGACGGTCGCCAACAGCGAGTTACTGACTCGCTGGATTTCCCACGTTCACGGGCCGACGGAACTGATTTACTCGGACTTTCGCCCGGTTCCCCTTCAGTTCCACTTTATTTCGAGTAAGGGGATGTTTCCCCTACTCAAAGCACCTAGGGGGGGCAAGAAAGCGACAGAAATCAATCCCCGGATTAAATCGTTCGGCAAAGGGCGCCAAGGGCGCAAAGAAGAACCCGCCCTGTCCTTCGTGCTGTCGGCGTTGGAGCAACGACAAATGCTTCCGGCGATTTATTTTATTTTCAGTCGTCGCGGGTGCGATCGCTCCGTCGAAGCCGTCGGCAATTTGTGTTTGGTGACGCCGGAAGAAGCCCGGGAACTGCGATCGCGCGTCGGGGAGTTTTTAGCGCGCAACCCGGAAGCGGAACGGGCCGGACAACTCGAACCGCTCTTGCGCGGAATTGCCGCCCACCACGCCGGAATTCTGCCCGCCTGGAAAGGCTTAGTAGAAGAACTGTTTCAAGCGGGATTGATTAAAGTGGTGTTCGCCACAGAAACCCTCGCCGCCGGGATTAATATGCCCGCGCGCACGGCGGTGATTTCGAGTTTGTCGAAGCGGACCGACGACGGACATCGCCTGCTCAAAGCCTCGGAATTCTTGCAAATGTCCGGACGCGCCGGACGCCGGGGAATGGACGAGCGCGGTCACGTGGTGACGGTGCAAACGCGCTTTGAAGGGGCGAAAGAGGCAGCTTTTTTGGCGACGGCTCAAGCGGATCCCCTGGTCAGCCAGTTTACGCCGAGTTATGGCATGGTTCTCAATCTGCTGCAAACCCACAGTTTGGAGGAAACGAAAGAGCTCGTCGAGTCGAGTTTCGGGCAGTTTATTGCGAATTTGCACTTGCAGCCCCTCATGGAGGAAGTCTCGCAACTGAAAGAGGAATATCGCCAGCTTGCGAGCCAAGTGGCCCAGGTGAACGAGGAGGATATTCACAGTTATGAGAAGTTGCGCGCTCGCTTGCGCGAAGAAAAGCGACTGTTAAAGATTCTTTGGAATCAGGCGATCGAAACGAGTGCCCAAACGGCGCGCGAAGCGTTACCCACGATCGCCCCGGGAGCGATTTTGAGTTTGAAAGGGCCCAACGTCCGCACGAAAGATCCGGTGATGGCGGTGTTGGTCGCCACGGCCCCGAGTCCGGGTCAAGCGCCCTATTTGATTTGTTTGGGGGAGGACAATCGCTGGTACGTGGTCTTGTCTACGGACGCGATCGCCATTAACGGCGAATTCCCCGATTGGCAGGAGGTCGGTCAAACGGTACTTCCCGGCGAGATCGCGTTCAAACCGGGTCAGTCTCGCAAAGGAACGGCGGAAACGGCGGAAATTGCCCGTCAGATTTCGGCGATCGCCGAACCGCTCTATTTCGCGGAAGTGGAAGCCCAACAACAGCGCATGAAGGCGGTAGAAGCGCAATTAGAACAGCATCCGCTCAATCAGTGGGGCTCGCCGGGAGCGCTGTTTAAATCGTTAAAACGACAGAAGAAACTCGCCAGCGAGATTCGCAAGCTCGAAAAACAACTCGATCGCCAATTGGGCGATCGGTGGGGAGAGTTTCTCAATTTAATCGATATTTTAGTTGAGGTCGGCTGTTTGAAGGTGTCCGACGCCGAACCGGACGCCGAAGACGACAACCCGGTGTTTGAAGTGACCGCCATGGGCGAAAGTGCGGCGGCCATTCGCGGCGATAACGAGCTATGGTTGGGATCGGCGGTGCGATCGGGTTTGCTCGACAATATCGATCCCCACCATTTGGCGACGGTGGGGGCGGCGTTGGTGACGGAAGTGTCCCGCCCGGATACCTGGACGAATTACGGTCTATCTCCGGCTGTGGAAGCGGTTTTGGGGCAGTTGCAAGGATTGCGGCGACAGTTGTTTCAACTGCAACGACGCCATCACATCGCTTTTCCGATTTGGCTCGAACGCGAGCCGATCGCCTTGGTCGAGCAGTGGGCCCTCGGGGTGGAGTGGAACGAGCTGTTTGAGAATACCAGCTTGGATGAAGGGGATATCGTCCGGATTTTGCGCCGGACTTTGGACTTTTTATCTCAGATTCCCCACGTTCCTCATATTTCCGAGTCGTTGCGGGTCAATGCGTATCGCGCGATGGCGTTAATCGATCGCTTCCCGGTCAACGAATCGATCGAGTAGGGATCGGGGGCGAGCGATCGCAGCCGTTTCCCGTTGGTTGGAGTAATGAGCATTGCAAAGGGGTTTTATGGGAGATCGCCTCAATATCTTACGAGTTTTGCTACCCAGCGCGATCGACGATCGCGCCAAACCCCAGACGGCGATCGCGATTCTAGCGATCTCGATCCTGGCGAGTGCGATTCTGGTTCCCGCGATCGCGATCGCCCGCCCTCAAGCGTCACGCCCCACCGTAGAAAGACGTTTGAGCGAATTGACCCAGAATTCCGATTTAGTCCTCGGTGTGGTTCGCAGTCCCGACAATGAGGCGCAATGGCCCGAAATCGACCGCCGCATTCGCCAAGCTGGTTTAGTTTATCGCCCGATCGCCCTCGATCGCCTTCGTCAAGAGGTTGAAAATTCCGGGGTAAACTTGTTACTGCTGCCCAATCTCTCGACCTGGAGCGGCGAGCAAGTTTTAGAACTCGAAGCGCTCATGAGTTCCGGGATTCGGGCGATCGTCACCGGACGCCTCGGTGAGAACTCCTCTCCCGGCGTCCGCCAAGCCCTGCGATCGCTCGTCGGCGCCTATTGGGAACGCTCCCTCCCCCAACCGGGAACGATGCAACGGATCGCCTGTCGTACCGAGGCCCTGTGTCCCGCCAAATGGATTCCCGCCAACACCTCCGACGCGACCCTCCCCGGCGGCATTTTAACCGCAACCGACTTTAACGCCCAAGCCATGGCAACCTGGATCGGGACTGACGCCGCCCCCGCCGTCACGATCTCCGATCGCGCTATAGTATTCGGGTGGCAGTGGGGAACGACCCCCAACGCCGAATTCGATACCGCCTGGTTGCGCGCCGCCCTCGTACAGATGCAAGCGAGCAGCCCCCCAAGTTCCCAAAACAATCCGCCGCCGCCACCGCCACCGACCGCCGCTCCACCGCCACCGACCGTGGCCCCACCACCGCCACCGACCGCACCGACTCCGCCTCCACCCCCCGAATCCCCTCGCCGAGAGCGGACTTTACCCTATTTTCCAGAGAATTCAAACTCGGGCGCTCGCTAGAGCGATCGACGGTTAGCTCTTTTGTGCGAAGACTTTAAGTATTTTATATATTAATTTCAATAAATTATATTAATAATCCTATCCAAAAGATCCTTTGTTGCGCGAGGGTAGGGACACGGCATTGCCGTGTCCCTACGGCAGCACGATTGTAGCGTCAAGACTATATATAATACAAAAAATACAAAAAGTAATTAACGGGCGATCGCGTGGCGTCTACGCCATGGCTTCGCGCTTTGCGCTTAGGGACTCCAAAGGAGTCAGGAAAATTGCCCCTTTAAAATCGCCCGTTTTTTATCGCTTTCTGTATAAAATCCCCTCCCCTCCTTGACTCTCCAGTCGAGTAGAGGCTTTATCCTCAAAACAAGCTACAGACAACAGCATATTTTGAGGAACGAACCATGAAAACCCAACATTTAAAACTGCAAGGGATGGGGTGCGCCTCCTGCGCGCGCACCATCGAAGACGCCATTCGCAACGTTTCCGGCGTCAGCAACTGTCAAGTTAATTTTGGCATGAGTCAGGGAAAAGTCGAATACGATCCCCGAAAAACCGATTTAGAACAAATCCAACACGCCGTTTCCGAAGCTGGGTATAGCGCCGAACCCCTCGACGACGATAATCCCTCCGGCGATGGCGAACGAGACGCAAGAGAAAGCGAAGAACGAGACTTAAAACGCAAAGTCCTCCTCGGAAGTACCATCAGCTTGATTCTGATTGTCGGTTCCCTCCCGATGATGACCGGATTATCCTTACCGATTCCCATGTGGATGCACGACCCCTGGTTGCAGTTCGTCCTCGCTACCCCGGTCTTATTTTGGTGCGGAAAAGGCTTTTTTGTAGGCGCCTGGAAAGCCTTTAAACGTCATGCGGCTGATATGAATACCCTAGTCGCACTCGGAACGGGAGCCGCTTATTTCTATTCTTTATTTATCAGTTTGTTTCCCAATTTTTTGCGATCGCAAGGCTTGAACGTTGAGGTTTACTACGAAGCCGCAGCCGTCGTGACCACCTTAATTTTAGTCGGGAGAATGCTCGAAAATCGCGCGCGCGGTCAAACCTCCGAAGCGATTCGCAAACTGATGGGATTGCAAGCGAAAACTGCACGAGTGATTCGCAACGGCGAACAGCAAGATATTCCCATCGAAGACGTGCGCGTCGGCGATACAATTGTCGTCCGTCCCGGCGAAAAAATCCCCGTAGATGGAGAAATTGTCGAAGGATCTTCCGCCATTGACGAATCGATGGTGACCGGGGAACCGATTCCCGCTCAAAAATCGGCGGGAGATGAAGTGATTGGCGCGACGATTAATAAAAGCGGAAGTTTTAAATTTAAAGCCTCTCGCGTCGGGAAAGATACGGTCTTATCTCAAATTGTCAAACTCGTGCGCGAAGCACAAGGATCGAAAGCTCCGATTCAACGGTTAGCCGATGAAGTCACCGGGTGGTTTGTTCCGGTGGTCATTGCGATCGCGATCGCGACTTTTGTTGTCTGGTTTGACATCATGGGGAACTTTACCCTCGCCTTAATTACCACTGTCGGCGTGTTAATTATAGCCTGTCCGTGCGCCCTCGGTTTGGCGACGCCGACATCGATTATGGTCGGCACTGGAAAAGGAGCGGAAAACGGGATTTTAATTAAAGGTGCCGATAGTTTAGAACTGGCGCATAAAATCAATACGATCGTTCTCGATAAAACTGGAACGTTGACTCAAGGAAAACCGACGGTTACCGATTATGCTACCGTTAACGGAACGGCGAATAAAAACGAAATTAAATTATTACGCTTGGCGGCGGCAGTTGAAAATAATTCCGAGCATCCGTTAGCGGAGGCGATCGCGGAATATGCGAAGTCCCAAGCGGTAGAAATGCCTTTCCCCGATGTAGAAAACTTTGAGGCAATTTCGGGAATGGGGGTTCGGGGAACGGTGAGCGATCGCTTAGTTCAGATTGGCACCCAATCTTGGATGGAAGAATTAGGGATTAATGTCGATGCCTTGAAATCAAAAGGTGAACAATGGGAAGAAGCCAGTAAAACCACCGCATGGATTGCCGTTGATGGCGAATTAGAAGGGGTATTTGGGATTGCGGACGCCCTCAAGCCCGCTTCCGCCGAAGCGGTGCGTAAATTACGCAAAATGGGACTGGAAGTGGTGATGCTGACCGGAGATAACCGCCATACAGCGCAATCGATCGCCCGGGAAGTTGGCATCGACCGCGTTTTTGCACAAGTCAAGCCCGATGAAAAGTCCCAAAAGGTCAAACAATTACAAGAAGAAGGCAAAATTGTGGCGATGGTCGGCGATGGGATTAATGATGCGCCAGCGTTAGCCCAAGCCGATGTAGGAATGGCGATCGGAACGGGAACGGATGTGGCGATCGCCGCCAGCGATATTACCCTAATTTCTGGCGATTTGGGGGGCATCGTTACCGCGATTCAGCTCAGCCGCGCGACGATGAAAAATATCCGCCAAAATCTATTTTTTGCGTTCGCTTACAATACGGCTGCTATTCCGATCGCCGCCGGAATCTTTTATCCGATTTTTGGATGGCTGCTCAATCCCATTATCGCCGGAGGTGCAATGGCGATGAGTTCGGTTTCTGTGGTAAGTAATGCGCTAAGATTGCGGAATTTTACTATTTCCAATTAAGTTCAGTTGATGGAGATAGAGCAAAAATAAAACATCTCAAAACCGATCGAAGAAAAAGGAGAAAATATGAGTCAGTTAATCGTCAGATCTTGTAAATTGTTAGTTGCTAGTTTGGCGATCGCCTTAATGGTCTCTACGGGAGAAGTATTGGCCGAGAAGTCGGGCAGTTCTTCCGAGCAAAGTCAGTTTGATAAAATCGAACAACCTTGGCAAATCAAGGGAGGGGTGACCTTACTGGGAGTCGGATTAATTGGTTTGGAGTTATGGTGGTTTTTGTTTTCTAAAACTCGAGCGAAGGAGGCGCGGCGCGATCGCGACATCCAAGAAGTCGAAATTATTGTCGATGGCGGATACAATCCCGATCGCATTCGCGTGCGGGTCGGCGAACCCGTGCGGATTAATTTTTTAAGAAAAGATCCAAGCAGTTGTTTGGAAAGGGTGATTATCCCCGATTTCCAAAAAGCTGTAGATTTATCTCTCAATCGACGGACTTCTGTAGAGTTTACGCCGGAAGAGGCGGGGGACTATTCTTTTCATTGCGGAATGAATATGTTTCGCGGGGCGATTGAAGCTCGTCAGTCTTCTTAAAAAGAGTTTTCGCCAATTTCCCAAGGTTAATACTTGATGGATGGCCAGTTAATTTTGGGGGATTGGCGAAACCAATTGAGGGTTGAATTTAAAGGAGATTAAGGGGAGAGGGGAAAAGAGGTGAAAAGAAGGGAAAAGATAGAAACGTGAATGGGTGAAGGGTTGGGGCGATCGCGTCTAAAACCCCAACTATCCAATCTAAAATCTAAAATCCCCAATCTAAAATCTAAAATCTAAAATCCCTAGAGCCATTGCCACAAACGCCATTCCCCCTTATCCTTATTGAGTTGGGGAAAGGGGGAATCAAACCAACGAGGGAATGCGTCATTTCCCGAAGATAGAAGGGAAAGCGGATCGACTCCAGACTCGCCATTCTGTACGGTTGCAGCCGTTGGCGCGCCAAAGCGAGGCGGATTGGCGGCTCGTCGGGGAGAAATTGGACTGTATTGGAGTTGGACTGTATTGGAGTTGAGTTTTGGGGTTTTAACCCGTTTCGGTCAAGATCGTCGGCGAATAACTCGTCAGCGATCCGTCAACCTCATTGCCGTGGGGGGTAAAACCCCTAACCGTGGTAAGCGATCGCGCCAAATTTATCTCCAGCAAGACCCGTGGGTGCGGTTTTATTGGCAAACTAACTTTAAATTAAGCGGTTCTAGCAGTACCATACTTTTTCGGTTGGCTGCCACCGTCCGCGATCGCGCGGAATCGTGCTTAACTGTTTTTGCCTGACCTTGGCAGTGTCGTTAGAGTGCTCGTCAAACCAGAAACTTATGCGAACTTTTCGTCTTTTGATGGTTTTGGGAATGACCAGTGTTGTTTCCTTAAACCAGATGCGCCCGAGTTTATCCCAACCGCCGTCTCAGTTGCAACTCGAAGACGGCGAACTGTCTGACTCGGGGGTTCCCAGCGCCACTGTCGAATCGGATTCCCGAGAAGATGCACTCACGCCTTCGGTGGATAGCCAGACGCAAGAGAGTGGGAACGGAACGGAAAATGCGATCGCCTCCCCAGGGAGGATCGATCCGTTTACCGACGCAGCGTCCACGGTTATCGGTCAATTTGCGCCGGGTGGGGCGACGGGAAGCCGGGAAGGTGCGCCCCCGGAATATCTCGATCCGAGTACCAATCCACTGTTGTATCCGACGGAAGCCGAGGAGGTGGAAATCGTCGGGACGCAACCGTTGACCTTAACGCAGGCGATCGAATTAGCGCGCCGAAACAATCCCGATTTACAAGAAGCCTTACTCAATTTCGAGCGATCGCAAGCCGCTTTGCGAGAAGCGCGGGCCGCACTCTATCCCAATTTACAACTGCGATCGAATTTAACCCATGCCGATTCGTCCCAAACGGAGTTGAGTAACGAACGCCAGCGCGATTTGTTCGGCGACAACGCCACCGAACAGGATGACAGTACGACCTCGCTGGAAGGCACCGTCGAACTGAGTTACAACCTCTACACCTCCGGGCAACGTCCGGCTCAAATTCGGGCGGCGGAAGAACGAGTGCGCCTCAACGAACTCGAACTCGAACGGATTGCGGCGCAGTTGCGTTTCGACGTGACCGATGCCTATTACAACCTGCAAGAAGCGGACGACGCAGTTCGCATTAACCGTTCGGCGGTAGACAGTTCCCAACAAAGTTTGCGCGACGCCGAAGCCAGAGAACGGGCCGGGGTGGGGACGCGCTTCGACGTGTTGCGCGCCCGGGTGCAGTTGGCGAATTCGGAACAGGATTTGACCCAATCGCTGTCCCAACAACGGATCCGACGCCGGGAGTTAGCGCAAATTTTGAATATTACCCAGTCGGTGGACGTGTCGGCGGCGGATGAGGTGGAAATTGCAGGGCTGTGGGAGTTGTCGTTAGAGGAAAGTATTATCCAGGCGTTTCAAAATCGCGCCGAACTCGAACAGCAGTTAGTGCAACGGGAGATTAACGAACAGCAACGGCGCGCGGCCCTGGCGGCCCTCGGACCGCAAGTGAGTTTGTTTGCGAATTACAATGTCATCGATATTTTTGACGACGACCAGGGGTTGGCGGACGGTTATGCCCTCGGGGCGCGCTTGCAGTGGAATTTGTACGATGGGGGCGCGGCGAAAGCGCGGGCGGCCCAGGAAGAAAAGAATATCGAGATTGCGGAAAATCGGTTTACGTCCCAGCGCAATCAAATTCGGACTCAGGTGGAGCAGGCGTATTATAATTTGCAGTCGAATTTTAGGAATATTCAAACGGCGAATATTGCGTTAGACCAGGCGAAAGAAAGTTTGCGGTTGGCCCGGTTGCGGTTTCAAGCGGGGGTGGGCACTCAAACGGAGGTACTCGATGCGGAAACGGAGTTAACGCGGGCGGAAAATAACCGCTTGCAGGCGATCGTCCGCTATAACCGGGCGTTGGCGTCGATGCGGCGCTCGATTACGAATCTTGACGATCCCTATCGTAGCGATCGCCCTTCGGCGGAGCCTTAAGGGGAGCGATGGCGGGGGGATCGCGGCGGGATCGTTCAAAAATTGTAATTTTTCGTAATAAAATGCCTTTGGGGTAACATAAAACCCGACGGGCAACCTGCCACGGATTCCCTGGCGGCAGTTGTCGCGCGCGATCGCGGTGGGGATGGGGTGATACCGTTGCCGAGAACGAAACTGGGAAAGGGCGATCGCCCTCGTGCCGTTCGAGGGTCAATGACGAAGCAGTAAAAGGAATAGAGGAATCCCGATGCCGAATATTAAATATGTCAATGAGGATAAAGAAATCGTCGTCGCCGACGGTGCTAACCTGCGTTTAAAAACGCTGGAAAATAACATCGACCTGTATAAGTTTGTCGGTAAAATGATGAACTGCGGCGGCTACGGACAATGCGGCACCTGCGTGGTGGAAATTGTCGAAGGAATGGAGAATCTTTCGCCGCGCACTCCGGTGGAAAATCAGAAATTGAAGAAAAAGCCGGAAAACTACCGTTTGGCCTGTCAGACCTTAGTTAATGGCCCGGTGAGTGTCAAAACCAAGCCCTAAGTAGTAGCGGCGAGTGGGCGATCGCGCTGCTTAGAAGTCGGTCGAGTGAGCCGGGGGCGATCGCCGTTCCCGAGTCCGAACCCGGTCGCCAAAAGTGATATTCTAATCTTATTGATTTTGAAATTCAGATAGAAGCGGAGTTCTATGGAAGTTAACGATCTAGGTTTTGTGGCTAGCATCCTTTTCGTGTTAGTTCCTGCGGTATTTTTGCTCATTTTGTACATCCAAACGGCTAGCCGACAAAGCAATTAAAGATCGGGGGAGGCGATCGCGTAGCGACTCCGTAGGAGGATCGCGCGATCGTTTATTCCGAGATTCCGAACGCTCCGGGTTTTTTACTATGGCCAACCCGGAGCGTTTGTTGTTTGAAGTTTGAAGCTCCCGGCGAACTCCGAGGGGTCGTTGCGTGCGATCGAGAGTTGCCTAAAATAGTTACCTTAACCCCTAAGTATATTTCATCATGACTACCGTTCGTGCTTATGCGGCCCGCGAACCCAAGGGCAAACTAGAACCGTTCGCTTACGAACTCGGACCGTTAGACCCGGAAGGGGTCGAGATCGAGGTCGAATATTGCGGGATCTGTCATAGCGATCTGAGTATGCTCAATAACGATTGGGGGATGACCGAATATCCCTTTGTTCCGGGACACGAGGTGGTGGGGAGAGTCGCGGCGATCGGGTCTCGAGTCACGACCTTGCAAGTCGGTCAACGAGTCGGTCTCGGTTGGTTTTCCCAATCGTGCCGCACGTGCGAATGGTGTATCTCCGGAGAGCAAAACCTTTGTGCGAGTGCGGAAGGGACGATCGTGGGACGCCACGGCGGCTTTGCCGATCGCGTCCGGGCCCATCGAGATTGGGTTTTTCCCCTCCCCGAGGGTCTCGATCCCGAAACAAGCGGGCCGCTTTTTTGCGGGGGGATTACGGTTTTCAATCCGATCGTGCAATGTGGGGTCAAAGCCAGCGATCGCGTCGGTATTATCGGGATCGGGGGCTTGGGTCACATGGCGATCCAATTCTTTCGCGCCTGGGGATGTGACGTGACCGCCTTCTCCAGCAGCGCCGATAAAGAAGCCGAAGCCCGGGAGATGGGAGCCAACCATTTCGTCAATTCCCGGGATCCCGAGGCGATCGCCGCCGTCGCCAACTCCTACGATTTGATTCTATCTACGGTGAATGTAGATCTCGACTGGGCCGCCTATATCGACGCCTTGCGACCCAAGGGACGCCTGCATTTAGTCGGCGCCGTCTTAAATCCCCTGTCGATTCCCGTATTCCCCCTGTTGGTCGGTCAAAAAAGCATTTCGTCGAGTCCCGTGGGCAATCCCCACAGCATCGCTCAAATGCTCGATATCGCCGCACGACACGCGGTGAATCCGATCGTGGAGATATTTCCGTTAGAACAAGTCAACGAGGCGATCGCCAAACTCGAAAAGGGACAACCCCGTTATCGTCTGGTCTTGAAATGCTAACGCGCTGCGATCGATCGCGCCGATGTGAGAAGTCCGCGATCGCCCCACCGTCGATCCCGAACCGCATTGAATTCGAGCGCTCCTCCCCAAGGATCGTTAGTTGGGGGGTATAATTTGGGTGTCCTTGACTCCGTGCAGGCAAAGGATCGCGGCTGGGCCGTCCGAGACGTTCGATCGACGTGGAGGAAACTCAGGACTACCGCAAGCAAAGCAGCATCCGAGGAAGTGACAACCGAGCTCAAGTCCATTCCGAAACAGGAGAGTGCGGCGATCGCCTCGCCGTCGGGAAGCGCGGGCGAATCGGCCAAAAACTCGGCCAGGTCAAACTTGCCCCTTCCACAACAGCGCGGACGACTCGCAAAGGTTTCAATTCCGAACGAGGGTCTGGCAACTTGTAATCTTAGTGGAATTATTTTTGACTGAGTACCGCTCGTGCCATCTGAAAAAGCCCAGAAGATCGATCTCAACAGTGACTACCCCTGTCCTTGCCGACGGCGGGGGCGCTTGGTGCCGATTGCCCTGACCGAGGCTCTCGGCTGCGATCGCTGTCAGAATATTTTTGTGGTCGCTCAAAATGGTTACGCGATCGAACAGCTCCCCACGACCTCGCCGTACAAGCGATCGTGGCGCTGGAACGGCCATAACTGGTGTGTTGCCAACACCAGTTGGCGAGAAATGTACTTACCTGTGGCCCTGGTCATTGTCATCGTTCTCTTAATTGGCTGGTTGCCCTTCGCCCTGGGTCTTCCCCTCGGACCGAACATCATTCCCGGTGCAATTCTCGCGGTGCTGCTGGCAGCATTTCCAGCATTGATGGTTTGGCTGGCTTACAGGCGTTAGGTTAATGACAACTGATTCTGCATTTAATTCCGTTCCCGATGCCAAAGCGGTTGTAGACCGCGCTTACGAAGCATCGGTAGTCTTGGCGAAAACCAAAGGAGACGATCGCGCCCGCGCCTTGGAGGCGATGGCAGATGCCCTGCGAGAAGCCTCCGACGATATCCTCGAAGCCAATACCCTCGATTTAGAAGCCTCTCGGGAAATGGCGGTCCCCGAATTGATCCTCGAATGGCTCAAACTCACCCCCGAACGGATCGGTTCGACGATCGCCATTTTAGAAAAGCTCGCCCAACTCCCAGACCCCCTGCGACAGGTGATGAACGCCACCTATCAAGTCGGACGGTCCCAGAGTTACTCCCAATTGATGCCCTTGGGTACGATCGCCCTAGTTTACGAAGCCTTTCCCGATTTTGGCGCGATCGCTGCCGGATTGTGCGTCAAAACGGGCAACACCTTGATCTTGCGCGGCGGAACCGAAGCCAGTCACTCCAACGCGGCGATCGCCCAAGCCTTGCAACGGGGGATCGAACAGAGCAATTTACCCCTCGGCACGATCGAGCTGTTCCCCCCGGACGTCGGCGTTTCCACCCGCGACCTGATCCGTCAGGACAAATACATCAACCTCGTCATCCCCTACGGTCGCCCCAGTCTCGTCCAACAAGTGGTCCGCCAAGCGACGGCCCCGGTCCTCAAATCCGCCATGGGCAACTGTTACCTGTACTGGTCCCCCACGGGGAGCATGGATCTCGCCCGCGCCACGATCGTAGACAGTCACGCCAGCGAACCGGATCCGGTCAACGCGATCGAAAAAGTCCTGGTCAATGCCAAAGCCAAACCCTCATCCTTAAGTCTGTTGTGGAATAGCCTCAAAGAAAAAGGCTTTACCCTCAAAGGCGATCGCGAACTGGCGGACCAATTCCCCGAACTCGAAGCGGTCGAAGACGATGCCGAATGGAATCGGGCCTATCTGACCAAAACCGTGGCCTTCAAAACCGTAGAAGACCTCGACGCGGCGATCGCCTGGATCGACCAACACAGTAGCGGTCACGCCGACTGTATCGTGACCGAATCCTATCAAGAAAGCTGTCAGTTCGCCGTGGGCATCCACAGCGCCTCGATCTATATCAACACCTCCCCCCGCTTCCATCGCGCTCCCCCCCAAGGGGACGCCGTATTCCTGGGGATGTCCAACCAAAAAGGTCACCGTCGCGGTTCGATCGGTTTGGAAACCCTGACCACGACTAAACACGTGATTCAAGGATGGGGGGAATTTTAATCGACGGGAGAGAATTTGGGCAACCTGTTCCCTAAAGCTGAACAATCAAAAGACCCTCGTAGTTTCTCGAACTTGCAATATGGATTCTGTTGTTGATTGGCCCGTCGAACCGATGTCCGGCGATCGCCCCGTGGCTGTCGAGATCTCCGGGTTGCAAAAAATCTACCGTACCGGGTTCTGGATGAACCAAACGGTCGAAACCCTCAAAGGCTGTAACCTCAAAGTCTATCGAGGGGAAACCTTCGGCTTACTCGGTCCCAACGGGGCCGGGAAAACGACCTTATTAAAAATCCTACTCGGGATCGTCCGCCCGACCAAAGGGAAAGGACTGCTCCTCGGTCATCCGTTGGGCGATCGCGCCGTCCGAGCCCGTGTCGGCTACCTCCCAGAAAATCCCTACTTTTACGACACCCTCACCGGGTGGGAAATCCTGCAATTTAGCGCCAATTTATGCCAAATTTCGGCCTCGATCCAACGCCGTCGCATTCCCGAACTGCTCGATTTAGTCGGCTTGTCTAAAAAAGCCGCCCGAGATAAACCATTGCGTCAGTATTCTAAAGGAATGCTGCAACGGATCGGCATGGCCCAAGCCTTAATTAACGATCCCGAGGTCGTCTTTCTCGACGAACCGATGTCTGGACTCGACCCCCTCGGACGCTATCAAATCCGAGAAATCATTCTCTCGTTGCGCGAACAAGGGAAAACGATCTTTTTTAACAGTCACATCCTCGCCGACGTCGAGAAGATCTGCGATCGCGTCGCCATTCTCGCACGGGGGCAGTTGATCTGCACCGGATCGTTAAAAGAACTCCTCGGAACGTCGGATAGTTATTTCGTCCAGGGACTCGGCGGCAATTTGGAAGTGTTAAAACAGTGGTTGCCCGATTTAGAATTAGACGGCGATCGCTGGCAAGGGTATCTCAAAGGCACCCCCCAAGATTTTCTCTCCAGTCTGCAACTGATGGGGGGTAAACTCCTGTCGATCGACCTCACCAGCGCCTCGTTAGAAGAGTTCTTCGTCGGTCAACTGCGCCAACAAGGCATCGAAACCAGCGAATAGGTCAAAAAAGCTAGGAAACCGCCCAAACCGCTCCCGATCGCCCGTCCAAGCTGACCGTCGCGCGGTCGCCGTCCCAGGCGATCGCCCCAGTTCCAAACACGCACTGACTCGGACGGGACTGCAATCGACTCGCGGTTAAGCTCAATTGCGCCTTTTCCGTCCCCGCATTGACCGCCACGACCAGTTCCTCCCCGTCTAGCTGGCGTGCAAAGCTGTAAATCATCCCTTGCGCCTCTAATGGGAGATAGAGTCCGGTTCGCAATGCCGGATAGCGGTGGCGCAAAGCAATTAAGCGGCGGTGGTATTCTAAAACTTGGTTATCCCACTGTTCCGACGGCGGGAAACTGCGCCGACAGTCGGGATCGTCCGCCCCCGGAAGACCGATTTCGTCGCCGTAGTAGATACTCGGGGCTCCGGGGAAGGTAAATAAGAGTAAGGTGGCGAGTTCGACCGTGGGGCGATCGTCTTGGGCGCAAGTGTACAGCCGCGCCGTATCGTGAGAATCTAAGAGATTGAGTTGGGTCAGTTGAATGTCCCAGGGGTAGAGATCGAGTAATTGGGCGATGCGATCGCCGTATCCCGGGGCGTCTAAGGCGGGAAAGGGTTGATAGTCGCTGTGAGGGAAGTAATCGCGGACGATGCGATCGCCTGCAATAAAGGCGAGAGTCGGTTCGGTAAAACGGTAATTCATCACCCCGTCAAATTGGGTTCCGTCCAACCACTCCCTGGCGTCTACCCAGACCTCTCCGACGATGTAGGCGTCCGGATTAATTTTTTTGACGCGATCGCGAAATTCCTGCCAAAATCCCGGCACTTTAATTTCAAAAGGAACGTCCAACCGCCAGCCGTCAATCCCAAATTCGAGCCAATATTCGGCAATTTCAAAAATGTATTCGCGCACTTCGGGATTTTCGTGATTGAACTGCGGTAAAGCGCGATTTCCCGCCCAACCGACATAATTCGCGGGTTGACTGCCATCGTAAGCGGAAAGCGGCCAATCTTCAATCTTGAACCAATCCAACCACGGCGAATACGGACCGTTTTCGAGGATGTCATTGAAGAAGAAAAAACCGCGACTGGCATGATTAAAAACGCCATCGAGAACGATTTTGAGATCTCGTTCGTGCGCCGCGTCGAGTAAGGCTTTAAAGGCGGCACTTCCGCCTAATAATGGATCGATTCGATAGTAGTCGTGGGTGTGGTAGCGATGATTGCACGCCGACTGAAAAATCGGGGTAAAGTAAATGGCATTAATGCCCAAGTCTTGCAAGTAGTCGAGGCGGTCGAGAACCCCCCACAAGTCCCCGCCTTTATAGCCTTGTAAGGTCGGTTTTTCTTCCCAAGGTTCCCACGGGGCATTTTTCAATAACTTCCGGCGCCCGGGTTCGCTGCGGGCGAAGCGATCGGGGAAAATTTGGTAAAAAACTGCATGTTTTACCCAGTCCGGCGTCTGAATTTTCATGACTTACTCTGCGATGTCCTCTTGTTATAGTAACGAGGGCGGGGCGATCGTTCAAAATTCGCCAGAGCATTTACTTTTTTCGATCGAAGAGACTGGTTGTAAAATAAACATTAACAGCCATGCTTGAGAGGAAGCAATCGCCGGAGCGTCAAACGACACATGGCTGCCATCGGGTTACCCCAACGCTCTCGACAGTCTATTGTGCCTTGTAGGGGTTTTGTTACTAAACCCCGGGCTTTGGCTCAGTCTAGAAGAGCCATTTTTTATTTTGTCAATTTTTGGGTTTGTGGTTCGCCGCCCGTTCGACTGAGAGATGGGGCAAATGGGCGAGTTTATTGCATAATTAAAAAGCACCCAGAAGCCGAAAGATCATCTCATGTTTGCTGCACCACCTGAAAAACCCGAGGATGAATGGCGTCGGATCTTAGCCGATTTTGCCAAAACGAACGATCGCGACTTGGCGGCCCTGTCGTGGGGATTGTGGCAGGACAAACAACTCGAAGAAAATGTTATCGGGATCGATATGATGCCGACGCCGCATTTTATTTACTGTCCCAAAAGTGCGATCGCCCAACTCAATACTAACGTAGATAATCGACTGCGCGAAGTTCTCGGTATTCTTGACGGGTTTAATCCGGAAAAAGAAGTGTTAATCTTCGGAATTTGCGAGGGACAAATCAAGTTAATTAACTTTGAAACGGAACCGTCGCCGCCGGAGTGTTTTACGGAAGTCGGGGCGGATGTGAATACGTTACTCGATCGCCTCGAAGCTCGTTTGCAGGGGAAGGTTGAGGCTTAAATTCCTTTAAATCCGGTTTCCATTTCTAACTCTTTGGCGGGACTGGTCGGCGGCGGTAGGGCGGTTTCTTTCTGTTTCTGTCCCACGCCAATTTGGTTCAAAATAATCCCGACGACAATGACGCTACCGCCGATATATTGCGCGGTCGTCGGGGTTTCTCCTAAAATAAAATAAGCGGCTAAAATTCCGGCGATCGGACTGAAAGAACTGGCTAAAGAAACTTCCGATGCTCCAGTTGTTTTTAAGCCCTGAAACCAACAGAGTTGACCGCCGACGACGATCGCCGCCCCGTAAATCAACATCCATTGCCACACAAAGGGGGAAAAGGCATCGATAAAGTGATCGGCGCCTAACAGTTTGACGGTAATGACAAAGAATAAAAAGGCTCCCATTGCCGTGCGAAAAATGGTAAAAATTCCGAGGGGAATTTGGCGCAGTTTGATTTTACTGATAATGGTAGAACAGGCAAGGGCGATCGCCCCTAAAGCGGCATAAATTTCGCCTTTACCAATCTCTAAACTCGCCCCCATGTTAACCATTTCTTCCGAGGGACTTTGCCAGACAATCGTCACCACGACGCCGATAAAGGAAACGACTGCCCCCGCAACGACCCAGGGATTGACGCGATCGCCGAGCAACCATACGGACAATGCTAAAATTAAAGGCGGTTCGATCCGCCCAATTAACACTACATTATTAACCATGGTCAGATCGAGGGCCATAAAGATTAATGATGGGGCTAGAGCCCCGGAAAGAATGGCGACCCCCATTAACGCCAACCAATCGATCGCCGAAAGTTGTTTTAAGGTTCGCGGCGTCCACTGTTTGCCATACAGGGCAATTAATACGATTAAAGCGCAAAGATTGCCGACGAATAAGGTATTACAAAATGAAATAGGATTGCGTCCGTCGATGAGATGTTGGGCGCCGATTTCCGTGAGTTTGCGGACGACGGAATTCGACGCAGCAAAAATTAAAATAGCGAGAAAAAGATAACCCCGTCCGGGAATTTTAGTGAATAGATTAGATAGAGAGGTCACGGCTCAAAATTATCCTCATCAGTGACTGAAATCAAACCGAACAATAATGAATCACGGGAGAGGATCGCTGCTGTTGCCATTGCCGTTGCCACCGATTGCAAACCCGCTTTTTTATACCCTTTCTAACCGTTATTCGACTCGACGACAAGGGATGTAGATATTAAAAACCGTTCCCGATCCCAGTTCGCTATTGACTTCGATGCGTCCTTCGTGAAGGTCTACGGATCGTTTGACAATGGCTAAACCCAAACCCGTTCCGGGAATATTGCCGACATTGCGAGCTCGATGAAACGGCTGGAATAGATGTTCTAATTCCCCTTTGTCGATGCCGATCCCGCGATCGCGAACTTGAAAACAAATATAACTTTTATCTTGAAAAACTGACAGATCGACTGCACCGCCATCGGGAGAATACTTAATGGCATTTGAAAGTAAATTATTGAGGACGTGCCACATTAATTTAGCATCTAAATAAATCATAGAAATATCGAGATCGCACGAGAACGTTAAGTTATAGCGATCGCCGACGGCCATTCGCAACGGTTCGAGAATACTTTCACAAAAAATTGAGATATCTACCGGAGTTAACTCTAAAGACAGTTGACTTTCTTCGGTACGGCTGAGAGTTAGCACATCTTCCAACAACTCATTTAGGGATTTAGTCGCCGATTCGATCATGTCGATCTGTTTTTCCTTTTTGTCATCGGACAGGCGATCGCTGTAATATTTGAGTAAGGCAACAGAAGTTTTAATCGTAGTCAGGGGATTGCGAAAATCGTGAGCGGCCATTGAAATATATTGCGATTTCAAATGACTATTTTCTTCTGCCTGTCGCCGTTCGTTTTCCGCCGCCACCAACGCCTGTTTGATATCTGATTCTGCCTGAAATCGAGACAGAGAAATCTCGATTGTCACTTTCAATTCTTGCGGGGTAAAGGGTTTAATAATATAACCGAAGGGATGAGTAATTTTAGCCCGTTTTAGCGTTTTTTCATCGGCATAAGCGGTTAAGTAAACGATCGGAACGGGAAACAGGCTTTGAATTCGATTGGCGGTTTCGATGCCGTCGATCTGACCTTGAAGCATGATATCCATCAGGATTAAATCCGGTTTGGTATGGGTCGCCATGTTAATAGCTTCTTCACCAGAGCCTACAATATCGATCGGTTCGTAGCCCATACTTTCGAGGTGACTGGCAATATCTTCACCGACGATCGCTTCGTCTTCGACGATCAAAATTTTAATGCTTGACATCGGATTAGAACCTCTTGCGTTCTGTAGGCTGAGGAAAGGTCACTGTAAAACAGGTTCCTTGAGTTCGATCGATTTCTAAATTCCCTTTGAGTTGTCGGGAGAGGGCGCGAATTAAACGGAAACCCAGAGAGTAGCCAGTTCGCGAGTCAAAATTTGGTGGTAAACCTACCCCATTATCGCGAACGATCAGGCGCAAGCGATCGGGAGGTAAAATAGAGAAGTCAATTTTAATTTGGCCGACTTCGCGATCGCGAAACGCATGTTTTAAGGCATTAGAGACGAGTTCGTTAATCAGCAGACCGCAAGGGATGGCGGTATCTAAATTTAGCGAAAGTTTTTCGACATGGAGATCGAGGGCGATTCGCCTGTTGCCAATATTATAGGAAGAAAACAAATTTGTAGTCAGGTTTTTGATATATTCGGCGAAATCAATTTGAGCGATGTTTTTGGACTGATACAGTTTTTCGTGAATGAGCGCCATTGAGGAGATCCGCGCCTGACTGTCTTGCAAAATGGCGAGAATTTTTTCGTCCTCTAACGATTGAGATTGCAAGGAAAAAATACTGGAAATAATTTGCAAGTTATTTTTAACGCGATGGTGAACTTCCTTGAGTAATAATTCCTTCTCATTGAGGGAAGCTTTGAGCTTTTCTTCGGTTTGTTTGAGTTCGCTCAAGGTTCGCATCATTTCGCTGATGTCGCGACAGACGCAAATACAACCGCCATCGGCTAATTGAGTAAAGGAGAGGTCTTCGACAAAGGTGCTGCCATCTTGGCGCCGGGCGATCGCCTGTCCTTGCCAGTGGCCTTCGCGACGCAAAACCGGGAGAATTTCGGTCTCGAACCGCTCGATTTCGCTGTCATCGTAGAGAACCCGCCAGGTTTGGCCGAGGATATCGCGGGCGTTGTCGAAGCCGAAAAAGGTAACGTGAGCGTGATTGAGGTAAATAAATTGCCCGTCGCTATTGAGAATGGCGATGCCGTCGCTGGCGGCTTCGATCGCCGCCAACTGGCGTTGCAACTGCACTTCAGCCTGTTTGCGTTCGGTGATATCGGTATGGGATCCGGCCATGCGATAAGGTTTGCCCCGGTCGTCGCGCAAGGCCGATCCTCGGGTCAAAATCCAGCGATAGTGACCGTCTTTATGGCGGGCCCGAAACTCCTGTTCGTAGCTGCTAACTTTGCCCGTCAGGTAGTCGTCGAGGGTCGTCATCGCGCGATCGTAATCCTCCGGGTGTAGGGTTTGCTGCCAGGATTCGATCCGATGGGGTACTTCATCGTCGGCAAAACCGAGCATACTTTTCCACCGGGGAGATAAATACAGGTGTCCGCTTTCGATATCCCAATCCCAAATCCCGTCTTTAATCCCTTCCACGGCGAGGGCAAACCGTTCTTCACTCTTGCGTAAAGCAATTTCGGCTTGTTTGCGTTCGGTAATATCTTGCGCCAACACCATCCCCGCAAAAATCTCGCCGCGATCGTTGGTAACGGGTAAACTTTGCAACAAGAGTAACTTGTTGCCGTAGCCAACTTCAAAGGTTCGCGATTTGCCGACGAGGGCCGCGCGGTAGTGGGGTTCGAGGATGGCGCACAAGTCCGGCGGAAACAGTTCCCAAATGGTTTTACCTTGCAAGGCTTCGCCAGAAAAGCCGATATCTTGCAGTCCGGAACCGTCGCAGATGGTGTAGCGAAAATCGCGATCGTATAAAATCACGGCTCCGTTGGGAAAGTTGGCGATCAGGGTACGGTAGAGTTCTTCACTTTTACGCAAGGCATTTTCCGAACCCTCGCGCCGTTGGACTTCCTGACGCAGTTGCTCGATGGTGTCGGCGAGTTCGGCAGTTCGCAGGTTGACCCTCGCTTCGAGTTCCGCATTGAGCTGTTGCACGGCAGCTTCTGCTTGTCGGCGTTCCGTGATATCGGTGATCATGGCCAAGACTCCAGTATAATTCCCGGCATCGTCGAAGAGGGGATTGGCGGAGACTAAGCCGTAAAATGAGGAACCGTCCTGGCGCCGAAATTGAAATTCGTGTTGGGCGGAGATCCCTTGGCGGCGCCATTCGAGGTACTGTTTGACCATCTCGCAGTCCTGTTTGTAGACAAAAACGTCCAAAGGTGCGCCGAGCATGTCTTCGCTGTCGTAACCGAGCATCGACGCCATGCGCTGGTTGACGAAGCTGGTACGATCGCCCTGGTCGAGGGTCCAAATCCCTTCCATACTGGTTTCGACGATTTGACGATAGCGCTTTTCGCTTTCGCGCAAGGCGATTTCCGCTTGTTTGCGATCGCTAATATCGCGATAGGCACTTAAAAATAATTCTCGTCCTTGATGGTTGACAATCGACGAGGACACCAGCAGGGTGCGCCGGGTGCCGTCTTTGGCGCGGATCGTGGTTTCGATATTGCGAAACTCGCGCAAGTTGAGCAGTTGGGACAGTCGAGATAAAGCGCGCTGGTATTCTTCGGGTTCGGGATAGATCAGGGCTAAAAAGTTCTCGCAGCGATTGGCTTCGTCGGCGGTATATCCGGTAATTTCCTGCATTTTCGAGTTAAATAGCAAGAAATAGCCTTTGGGATCGCTCAAGGCGATGCCTTCGCCGACGGTTTCGAGAACGGTGGAAAGCTGTTGGGCCGTTTCGGCGATCGCCCGTTCCGTTTGTTTGCGTTCGGTGATGTCGGTAATCGTAGTCACTAAATAGCGCTGTCCCCGATCCGTACTGGCCCAGCCCCCGGTGAGGTAAATGTGAAAAACGCGACCGTCGTGACGGCGGATCTCCCATTCTCCGGGGGTTTCGAGGTCGAGCAGCTCGGTGTAATGCCTGCCGACTAATTCCCCTTCCGGGTAACCGAACAGGTAACAAAAGGCGGGATTGACCCGCACGAAACGGCCCTGTTCGTCGGCGAGGGCCAATCCGATCGGGGCGGTTTTATAAAATAAGCTCAACAGTCGTTCGTTATACGCCAATTGTTCTTCAGCCCGTTGGCGCGCTTGCAATTGAGCTTGCAGTTGTTGGAACAGTTGGGCTTGTTGGATGGCGATCGCCAGTTGCACCCCCACCCGTTCGAGTAAGTTCAACTCTTCCGGATACCAGTTGCGCGGTTCGTCGCACTGATGGGCCACCAACAATCCCCACAGGTGACGTCCGATGCTCTCGGTGGCGATCGCCTCGCCGCGTTTGAGCTTCTTACGTCGGGGTTCCATAATAATCGGAATCACTAAAAAGCTGCGAACCTCGAACTCTTCGAGCAGTTCGATGTGACAACCCGTCAATCCCGCCTGGTAAATATCGTTGACCGATCGCTTGCGTCCGTTTAGATATTCCAAGCTGCCGTTCGTTTGAAAGTAAGTATCGCGAATTTGCTTGCCGAGGATCGACAGACAGCCCTCGCTGACCGATTCGGCGACGATTTCCCCTTCCATATTCGGGGCGAACTGGTAGACTAAGACCCGATTGCAGTCGAGAAAGCGCCGGACTTCGCGCGCGGTGGAATCTAAAATTTCTTGGAGGTTGAGCGATTCGCGAATGCGGGACGCCACCCCGGCGAGGAGGGCTTCGCGACGGACGCGATCGCGCAGTTTGGAGGTGCGCTGTCGCACTTTTTGTTCTAAATCGGCGGCGCGATCGCGCAGTAACTCGACTTTTTGGGCTTCTAAATGCAAGACTTGCTCGTGGAGCACTTCGATGACGCGATACATCTGTACCGGATCGAGGATTTGCAACAAGCGCGTTTGAGTGACGATCCCGAGTAATTCCCCGGACGCGCCGACGACGAGCAGGCGCCGGATCCGGCGCTCCAGCATGATTTGATGCGCGTCCCAGAGGGAATCGTGAGGGCACACCGCGAGTACGGGAGTACTCATCACGGTTTGGGCGCTGAGGGATTCTAAATCGAGTTCTAAGGTTTGGAATTGAATGATGTCTCGTTGGGTGACGATCCCGACGGGGATGAGATGACCGTTTTTGTGTTCGGAGATCGTCACGCAGCCGATCCGCCGCCGCACCATCAGTTCGGCGATTTCGCGAATCGAGGTAGTTGGCGACGCCCAAATCACGTCCGGGTTCATCACGTCCCGGACTTCCTGAAATTTGAGCAGGTTAGATGGTTGGAGCACTCGCCGGATGTGGCTGGCGGTGACGACGCCGAGCAGTTGCGATCGCCCGTCCACGATCGGCACGTGGGTGATGCCATGTTCGCGAAATAACTGCACGATATCGAACAGGTTGCGCCCCTCGCTCCATTCCAGGGCGATCGGATCGTCGCTCATCACCTGCGCTACGGTCAAATCGGCGATCGGGGTCGCGCGGGATGCTATTTTTACCAGGTCGCTTTCGGTCACGATACCGACTAAGCGCGCCCCTTCGACGACTAAAATACAGGTGCTGCAAGTGCCGATTTGCGCTTGTAAGGGCAACTCTCCCGGCAATGTTGCCCCCCACTCGTTCCCCACGGTGCAGGCCCGATCGCGAACCTCGCTCATTAAGGCGACGACTTCGACAATCGGTCGGTCGGGACTGACGGTAAGCGGATCGCGCTCGATCGCCTGCTCTAAGGAGAGGGATTCCAACACGGAAGGGTTGAGAGACATAGTCAACGGAACCAACGACGAAAAAAGCGATAAACGGATAGCTCTAGTATTTTTATGGTTGTTTTTAGGGTTGTTTTTAGGGTTTAAGTCTTGTCGGGCTGAATTTATTTTTAAAAAGTTTTATCGGAACTTTAAAATCAGGTTTCAAAAAGGAGTGGGCGATCGCGATCGTTGCGAGATCGCGAGCCGAACTGTTCTCAAAATCGGGGTATAGCCAAGCTTTTTAGAGATCGACGATCGACCGACGGCGCCGCGATCGCGATGGTTTGGAGGCTCCTCGTTGCCCGTTTACTCCCCTCGGACAATTGGCAGTTTTCTATCGGTAGAAATGCCCAAATTTCACCGGATAGATTCCCGATCGCAGACTCCGATTTACCCCAATTTTGTTCCTTCAATCCCGAAAATCTTCGTTCTCTACGGCGGCGATCGACCCGATCTCCCTAGGGTCAGGATATCTGAAACTTTAACAAGAATTGAAATAATCTTAAATAATATTGACAAGGGTTAAAAATGAGTAACATTTACCCCTGAAGCGGACGGAAGACGATCGGAGCCGTCCTCCGATCGCCGCGCCTTCTAAAAATCGCTGGCTTCGATGGCGCGCCCGCTAAAATTGACGATATGACGAGCAGTTTCTCGGGGTTTTTCTAAATGAGGAACGTGGCCGCATTCGGGAATCCAAATCAGCTTGCTGCCCGCAATTTCTTCTTCAAACCGAGTCGCATCTTTGACGCCGATAATGCGATCGCGATCGCCCCAGAGAACTAACGTATCTTTTTCGATTCTACCAATTTTATCCCTTAAAAAACCATAACCGCCACTTTTTGTAAAGGAAATCGTCGCTTCGCTCCACCCGGGCATTTTTAAATGCAGCGCCGCACAAACTGCCGCATCTACAGAGGCAAATGTCCGGTCGTAATAGGCTTGCTCGCTAATTTTTTGGCGGACCCGAGGATTGCGTAAAAACTCTGTCGCCCAATAGCCCAACGGCGGAAATAAAAAGCGGCTCATCACCGGGGCTTTGGCAAATCCGGCGCTATCGACGAGGACGAGACGGTCTACGGCGTCGGGATAGGATAAGGTAAAGTCGATCGCCGCCGCCCCACCCATGGACACGCCGACTAAAATAACCGGACGGGCGATCGCTTCTTGCCAAAACGAGTGTAAATGAGTCTTAATCGCTGCCGGGGTCGGCAATCCGACCGGGCGATCGCCGAAACCAAACCCGAGCAAATCCAGAGCCCAGGTCTCGAAAGAGGGCGAAAGTAAGGGCAAGAGACGGCGAAACTCGAACAGGGAGCTATCAAAGCCGTGCAGTAGCAAAATCGGCGGGTCGCCGCTACCGTCGCGGACGAAACTGGTGACGATCGCCTCGTCGCGCAAGGGCGTGGGGATCCCCTGCCGTTGGATGCGTTGGGCCAGGGCGATCGAGGTCGGCTCGGTCAAATTTTCGACGTCAGGCGGGAGGAAACTGGGGAACATCAGTCAATAAGTATATATATGGATCGCGATCGCTTCGTAACCGAGGCTATGGCGGGCGATCGCCCATCGGAGGTAAGCTAAGGTGAACCGAATCTCACTATAAGCATTAACGATCGTGATTTCAACACCACTCTCGCCCAACCTTCCCACCTTAGACGAACTGGTGGACGGCCTGCCCAATATTTGCGGCTGGGAAAACGAAGTCAGTCGCGTGGTCAACCACGACGATCCGATTTTCCTGGGCGATACTAACATCAAGCTCGACCGGATTAATTCCGGTTTCGCGATCGCCCTGCACATGCACCAGCCGACGATCCCCGCCGGGGCCGACGGCGAACCGATCTGCAACCTCCAGTACATGTTCGAGCATCCTGGCGAAGGCGACAACCACAACGCCGAACCCTTTGCCTGGTGCTATTCCCGTATGGGTCAATTCATCCCCGAACTCGTCGCCGAAGGCTATAACCCCCGGGTGATGCTCGACTATTCCGGAAATCTCCTGTGGGGATTGCGACAAATGGGACGCGACGACGTCCTCGACAACCTCAAGCGGATTACCTGCGATCGCGCTTACCAGCCTTACGTCGAATGGTTGGGGACCATGTGGGGCCACGGCGTCGTCCCCTCCAACCCGATCCCCGACATCAAACTTCACATTCAAGCGTGGCAACACCATTTTGCCGCCATCTTCGGCTGGGATGCCCTGCGTCGCGTCAAAGGCTTCTCGCCGCCGGAAATGCACCTTCCCAACCACCCGGATACCCTCTACGAGTACGTTAAAGCCCTCAAAGAATGCGGCTATCGCTGGTTACTCGTCCAAGAGCATTCCGTGGAAACCCCCGAAGGTCACGGACTCGGCTACAAACACATCCCCTATCGCCTCGTGGCGCGCAATTCCAACGGCGAAACCACCAGCATCACCGCCTTGATTAAAACCCAAGGGTCCGATACCAAACTCGTCGCCCAAATGCAGCCCTATTACGAAGCGAAAGGGCTGTCGCGCCAGCAAATCGGCAATGTTTCCGTTCCCCCCCTCGTCAGCCAAATCGGCGACGGCGAAAACGGTGGCGTCATGATGAACGAGTTCCCCGACGGCTTCAAACAGGCGATTTACGACATCGGCAAGAATGAAGGGGGCAGTTCCGGAACCGTCGCCCTCAACGGAACCGAATATCTCGAACTGATCGAAGCGGCGGGCTGTTCTCCGGAAGATTATCCGATTTGCCAACCCGTGGGACAACACAAGATCTGGCAAAAGGTGGATCCGGATAAAGCCACTTCTGAAGCCATAGAAGCGGCGATCGCCGAAATTAAGCAACACGACCACAATTTCCACGTCGAAGGGGCTTCCTGGACCAACCACATCAGTTGGGTGCAAGGTTACGAAAACGTCCTCGGGCCGATGAACGAACTCAGCGCCCTCTTCCACGAAAAAATTGACCCGATTTATAGTGAATCCCTGACACGGGAACGCCGTTATCGCGAAGCATTGCTTTACAACATGTTGGTTCAAACCAGTTGTTTTCGCTACTGGGGACAAGGAACCTGGACTGACTACGCCCGCGAACTCTATCGCCGAGGGAAAGAAATTCTCCAACGCGACTTTTAAGGCATTCTGAATCAGCCATGCCCACCAGTCCTCTCAATCTCAATTGTAAAAGAATGGTGGGCTGTTTTTTTGTGCATTTTTTGTGCATTTTTTGTACGTTTCTCGTGCATTTTTGTCCAGGTCAAAGACCCACGCCACAGGGTAAGAAACCTAAGTTTTCTCCTCTTGAATGACGTCTTGCAAAAACGGTGCCAACTCTCGATTTAGGCGACCCGATCGCACGAATTCGGCATAGGTATCGGCTTCGATCGCGAGGAGTTCTTCGCGGAACTTTTCGCGAACAAATTCTTGTAAATCCGGTTCTTGCGATCGCAGTTCCTCGATTTCTCTTTCTAACTCTTTGATTTGCCCTTCAACCAAGCTTTTTTGATAGCGATAATATTCCGGATCGATATCCGGTCGCCGTTTTTCTTCTTCGAGGCGTTCGAGAACCCGGGTTAATGCAATCCGACGGGCGATCGCTTCTAAATATTGCTGTTTCTGGCTTTGTTCTCCCAGCAGATTTAACGCTTTTAGTAACGGTTTCGTCGTCAATCCCTGAACCAATAACGTAAACAGAACCACCCCGAACACGGTGGCGATAATTTCTTCTCTGGCGTCGAGAATAATCGGAACTGATAACGCGAGGGCGATCGATACCGAACCCCGCAATCCGCCCCACCACAATACCGTCCGTTCCTGCCAATTAATATTCGATTCTACGACCCAATTACTAAATCCTCCGAGGAGATAAATCGAAACAGCCCGAGTCACTGCAACGGCGGCAATGGTAATGGCGATCGTATCTAAATTATTGCCCAAACTCGCAAATTGAATCTGATCGCCAATTAATAAAAAGACAATCGAATTGACGAAAAATGCGAGGAATTCCCAAAATTCAGTCACAATTAATCGCGTTCGCGGATTCATGCCAATTCGCGAACCGAAATTCCCTAAAATCATCCCCGCCATGACAACGCCGATCACCCCAGAACCGCCGAGTTCTTCAGTAATTAAATAAGTCCCGTAAGCGGAAACTAAGGTCAGCGATTGTTCGACTAAAGGCAAGTCAAACCGTTGGGTTAAAAAAGAAATTCCAAAACCGATTAAACTGCCAACTCCTACCCCAATGCCGACAAAACCGACAAATTCAGCCACCGTCCGCCGCAACTCAAAATCATCGGTTCCCAATGCCAATCCGACCAGCAAACTAAAGGCGACAACGGCAACACCATCGTTAAATAAGCTTTCCCCTTCCATGAGGGTCGAAAGTCGTTTGTCTACCCCTAATTCCCGAAATAAAGCAATCACTGAAACCGGATCGGTGGCGGACAGACTCGCCCCGAGTAATAAGGCTGTGGTGAGGGGAATCGCCGCCCATTGATTGAGGGCAAATGCGATGCCAAGAACGGAAATCACGACGCCGACGATCGCGTAAAGAACGACGGGAAATAAATCTCGTTTGAGATCGGGCCATCGCAGGTTCCAAGCCGCCTCGAATAGCAAGGGAGGCAGAAAAATGGAGAGAATTAATTCTGGGGAAAGATTGACAAGACGGACATCGACAAAGGCGAGGGCTAAACCGACAATAACTAAGAGTAAGGTATAGGGAATTTGCCGAACCCAACTAAAAATTTGTGGCAGGGTGGCAACGCTTAAGGAAACGGTGAGAACGAGTAAAAATCGTTCTAAGTTTTGCTGAATGAGGGCTTCGCCTGCAACAGTTTCGAGAGACATGAGTACGGTTTTAGGTTTTAGGTTTTAGATTTTAGATTCAAGTAAGGCAGAAGAATGGGGTGGGTAATAATTGCCCACTTTAGTCGCTATTTTATGATGGCAATTCAACGATCGCAGGATCTTCAGGTTTCAGTTGCCGTAGGGTCGAACAGTAGGGAAAAACCTAGGGGAAAACGGCTGTTTGCCCCTATTATTTGGTATCCCATGCATCCCATGCAACAGATTACAGCAGATTTACTGAAGACTTTTACAACATTGCAAAATCATCGCGATCGATCGCCCCAAATTCGATGTTATCGAGAGTCACTAAAATGCGATCGCCGGAACGAACGATCGCCCCCCGTTCGCTTTCAACGATCGCCAACATCTCAAAACTTATCCCAGATGATAATACCAGGCGATCGATCCCGTCTTCAAAATCGATAATGCGATCGCCTCCACTACTGTGTAACACGAAGCGATCGCTACCGTCGCCACCGCAGAAGATATCGGCCCCGAAATCGCCGAATAACCAATCATCGCCGCGATTTCCGAAGAGAATATCGTCATTTTGCCCGCCGTGGAGGGTGTCGTTTCCATTTCCTCCGATAAGGGTGTCCTCGCTTTCGTTTCCGTTGAGAAAGTCGTTCCCTTCCCCGCCGAATAACCAATCTCGACCGTCAGGGTCGCCAACGGTGGAATCGCTAACCCCACCGAAGACGGTATCATCGCCGTTATCCCCCATCAGGCGGTCATTTCCACGATCGCCCCAGATCAGATCGCCGTCTTTCCCTCCCCAGATCGAATCGTCGTCTCGTCCGCCGTAGAGACTATCGGATCCTTGATTGCCGTGGATCTCATCGTCGCCACGATTGCCGAAGATCAGATCGCGATCGTCGTCGTCGGCGGGCGATCGATCGCTGCCGACCCCGCCGAAAATGAGATCGTTGCCCAAATCTCCCCATAAAATATCGTTTCCGCGATCGCCGAACACTAAATCGTCATCTTTGCCGCCGTGGGCGCGATCGCTGCCAGATCCGCCATAAATCGTGTCATTACCTTCATTTCCATGAAGAATATCGTCCCCGGAACCCCCTTCGAGGCGATCGCGATCGATCGTATCTCCCACTGGGGTTTCGCTTCCCCGTCCCCCGCGAAGGATGTCATCCCCTTCGTCACCATATAAGTTATCGTCATTCCCCCGACCGAATAAGGCGTCATTACCGCTAAATCCAAATAAGCCATCGGCGCGATCGCTGCCCAAAATGACGTTATTTTCTTCATTTCCAAGGCGATCGGCTTCGGTTGAATTGGGAATAGGCGGTGTTATATTACTTAATGCTGCATTGAATTCAGTCTGTTCTACGCCGAACTCGCAATCACAACAGCGATCGCTGACAGGAAGGTTATTTTGGGGGGCGATCGGAATTTCTGGAGGATCGACAGTATTCAGATCCTCGATAACGGGATCTTCGTTAACTGGAGTTTCAATAACTGGAGTTTCGATAACCGGATCTTCGATAACCGGATCTTCGTTAACTGGAGTTTCAATAACTGGAGTTTCGATAACCGGATCTTCGATAACCGGATCTTCGGTAATCGGATCTTCGTTAACCGGATCTTCGATGACTGGAGTTTCAATAACGGGATCTTCGGTAACCGGATCTTCGTTAACTGGATCTTCGTTAACCGGATCTTCGGTAACCGGATCTTCAATAACCGGGTCTTCAATAACCGGATCTTCGTTAACCGGATCTTCGTTAACCGGGTCTTCAATAACCGGGTCTTCGATAACCGGATCTTCTTCTTCAAAATTGGGAGTAACCGTCACGCCAAACGTCTGACTGACGGCTTCCAGACCGTCGCTGGCGGTAATTTTAATACTGAATTCGCCGACATCTGCGGCGTCCGGCGTTCCGCTAAAGGTTCCACTGGAGGAGTCGAAACTCAACCAACTGGGTAAATCGGCGCCATTATTTAAGGTTGCAGTATAAACCAGATCGTCGCCGTCAATATCGTTAAAATGAGTGGCGGCGATCGCAAAACTCACTAAATCCCCTACAATCGCGGTGCGATCGCCGATCGCCTCGTCCACTGTTGGCGGGTCATTTTCCGGCGTCACCGTCAAATTTACCGTCGCGTCGTTATCGCTGAAGTCCTTACCGTCAGAGGCATTCCAGCTAAAGCTAGTGGTTCCGTTAAAGTCGGCATCCGGGGTAAATACCAACTTGGCGAGGTCGGAAGGGGCGATCGCACTTCCGGCGGTCACCTGCGCCCCTGCGAGGGTCAATATTCCGTTACTCGGTAAAGCCGTTATCGAAATTGCGGATAATTCGTCACTTTCCGTGTCACTAAATGCTGCAGTAAAGTCGGATTCGCTAAAGGCGATCGCCGTATCTTCCGATCCGGATAGGCTAATATTACTCAGAATCGGGGCATCATTAAGCGGGGCGATCGCGATCGTAAAGGTTCGAACCGTTGACGTATCCTCGCCGCCATTTGCCGTCCCGCCGTCATCCTGCAAGGTCACCGTCACCGTCGCCGTTCCCGACACATTCGCCGCCGGAGTATAAGTTAGAGTTCCCGTATCCGAGGCGATCGCGGGTAACGCCGCAAACAAACTATCGTTATCTGTCGTTAGATTAAACGTTAAGTTCTGACTGACTTCATCGCTACCACCCCCGGCAGAAATCGCACTTGCCCACCCAGTCACCGTTTGCGAACCCGCATCCTCGTCGATACTGAGATCGACCCCCGGGGTAAAACTCGGGGCGTCATTGACCCCATTGACCGTTACCGCCACCGTCGTTTCTACGAACTTTCCGCCCGTATCGGTTCCCCGCAAGGTGAGATTAGTGCTTCCACTGACATCGGCGGCGAAGTCGAGAGTGAGGGTTCCCGCCGTCGGATCGATATTCGTCGTGTCGAACAGTAGGGGATTACTATTGTTGATAATCGTATAAGTTAAATCTGGATCCGCATCTTCTACATCGTCAAAAGCAGCAAACAGATCGATCGCCTGATTCGCTGCATCTTCGTCAACGAGGATATCGGCGATCGCATTTGCCGTTGGCGGCGTATTCGTATCCACCAGGAAACTCCCCAAGCTGCCCGCATCGAGGGCGTTTCCGGTCGTGTCGGTCACTTCGCTGGCTTGAACTCGAACCGTGTAAGTTCCATCGTCGGTCACGTCCCAGGTTCCGTCGGGAGGGACGATTTGATAGGTTGCCGTAATCGGGGTATTGTTGCCCGTCGGCGTCGTACTTTGTAGGGTCGCCGCCCGATTTTCCCCCGTCGGCGTCACCACAATAATGTCATTATTATCTAAATTGCTGACATCGATCGCGCGATCGTCGCTATACTCGACCGTAAACGTGTAACTCGTCCCTCCAGCCACGGTCACATCGGCAGCCGTCAAATTCGCCATAGGAAGCGTAGTATCGATCGAACCCGGGGAAGCGATATCTAAGCCACTATTGCCGCCGAGGTTAGCACTTTCGTAAGCCGTTCCCGTTGCCGAAGTTGTGCCAATATTGTTTAACGCCCAGTTGCCCCCCGTATTATTATCTGCACTGAGATCGGTTAAATAGATCGACGATTCGCCACTCCCGGATAACGACGGCCAAGGTCCGGCATTATCGTAGTTTACCTCGTCAGTCGTTGTTGTAAAATCGCGACTATTGTAACTGGTTAAACTATCCCACAATCCGATGCGATCGCCATTATTCGCCAGGGCGGGCCAATCGGTAACTGGGATAAGATTGAGTCCGCTTCCCCACGCCGCCTCGAACGCCGCCGCCGTCAGATCTTCCGCATTATAAAGAATACCCGTTTGACCGGGGGCGATCGTCCCACTGGCAATATTCGCCGCCGCCAGAATGCCTAAATCATCGTCATCCAAGACAAACCCGGATAAATCAATCGGGGTCGTCCCGTCGTTATAAACCTCAATCCACTCCCAGTCATCCTCTACACTTTCGGGATTGTAAAGAATCTCAGAAATAATCAACGGTGGTAAATCGTTATCGACAATACTGGGATTGATGATACTTGACGCCGTACCATCAACAGTAATTGAAATTCCCCCATCTCCATAAACCGTATCGGTAGAGGTGACACTGTGGGTGAGAGTCCCCGTATGCGACCCCTCCCACACTAGATCGTCTACCGCCGTGACCGCAATCGTTTGCGGAATAAACCAATTCGCCGAAGTAAAGGTCACCGAATTGGTAGCATTCACTTCAGTATCCGACGCAACTTGTACCGTTACATCTGCTGTCGGTTGCGTCGTCAGGAGAATTTCGTACTCTTCCGTTAACGTTCCGTCTTCGTCTACGGTCACATCGCCATCAGTCCGAATTTGAACTTCCGGCGACCCGGTGACAATTTTGGAGACAAAAGCGTCATACCCCTCCATCCCAAATTGATTGGATGTTTGCAAAGCATTGGTGACTAAACCCAAATTAGATAAAGGAACTACGGGGAAGTCCGAAGAACTGGTTTCTCCAGTAACATAAGCATTTCCCGAACTATCGAGGGCAATACCGTAGGCGCGATCTTCACTCGTACCGCCGAGATAAGTAGAATAAGTTAAGGCAGTCGCATCGTTATTTAATTGGGCAACAAACCCATCGTCCCCGCCCCCAAAAACTTGTTGAATCGGACTATTTGTAAGGGTTGGCGGTAACAGAGGAAAATCATTACTTCGCGTATATCCAGTTAAGTAAGCATTACCGCTATCATCAACGGCGAGACTCTTCGGTCCGCGAACGTTGTCATTTCCCATTCCACCTAAATAGGTCGAATAGTCTAATGAAAAAACGGGCGTAACTCCCGTTTCGTTAAACTTCGCCACAAAAACATCAAACGTTCCACCGCCGTGGGTATCTTGTAATACTCCAGCCGTCGTTGGTAATGGAAGAGTTGCAGTGGTTCCCGACCCGGTAATCCCAGCTATGTAAATATTGCCAATGTCATCGACAACAATCCCGTAGCCTTCATCGGTATTACTTCCTCCGAAATAAGTCCCGTATTCAACATTCGTTCCCGCCGTATTTAATTTAACGATAAAGGCATCACTATTGCTGGTATTATCCCCTTGATTGATATTGACCTGTAAACCCGTCGAGGTCGCTGGGAAATCTGTATTAAAATCTGTTGCAGTCGAATAGGTTTCTCCAGTAATATAAACTTCCTCATTGCTATTAATAGCAATTCCCTGACCTTGATCGATGTGTTTTCCGCCAACATAGCGACTGTAGGCTAAAACTGCACCGGATGCTTTGATGCGGGCGACAAAAGCATCAACAGCGCCATTATTGGTATTATTGGCACTATTAAAATCTGTAGAATAAGTTTCTCCAGTAACGTAAGCATCGCCGTTACTGTCAACAACAATCCCCCGTCCGATATCTATGCTAGTACCGCCGAGATAAGTGCTGTAAGCTAATGTTCCTGTATTATCTAATTTTGTAATAAATACCTCGTTTGCATCAAAATTACCTCCAGCTTTTGCAGTTTGAAAAGCAGAAAGGGTAGGGAAATCTATTGAATTTGTACTGCCAGTAATATAAGCATTTCCCAAATTATCGACAGTAATATCCGTCCCTGCATCGATGGTGCTACCACCGATATAGGTGCTGTAAAGCAATCCCATTCCTGTCGGATTGAGTTTGGCAACAAATACATCTACAGCTTGATTTCCCCCAACGGTAGCGGGGAAATCGCTCGATAAAGTTGCCCCGGTGATGTAGGCATTTCCTGCATTATCTACGGCGATGCTGCTGCCGCCATCATCTCCCGTTCCCCCTAAATAGGTAGAGTATTCTAAGACCGGATCGATCGCCACGGCGTAAGCGGGATTGTAGGCGCCTAACTCAAAACCAATACGATTCTCGTCGAGTAATTTGTAGCGACTTTCAACTTCGACGATTTCGCCGTTAATATACTGATAACTGAAGGGAGCATCTTCGATAAATTCTCCGTACTCAGTGGTTAAAATTAAGTCTCCTTCTTCGTCAATCTCGATGTTTTCGATGCCGCTATAGTCAATTTGAATTAAATTGGGATCGACCCCAGCATCGACAATAAAATCGCGCTTTAAATTTCCTGCCGTACCGCGATAAACTAAATCAATTCCCGGATATAAATCTTGATAGACTATGCCGCCATAAGTGGGAACATTTGTCAACCATTTTTCCGGGTCGTTGCCGTAGAAAAAGTTGGCCACTCCTTCTAATTCTTGCAATCCGGTAATTTCAGGATTGGGATTGGCCCCGAGAAACTGCATTTCCACGGTGGAGGAAACCGTTTCACTTTCGAGTTGATTGATGCTATTGAAAACAATTTCGTCGGGGGTGAAAAAAATATTGACCCCATCGTGGCGGAGGTTAAATGCAACTTCTGCATCGGTCTGGCCGACATTGGGAATAAAGCTGAGGGGAAGTGCGGTTTGAGAGGGGGAATTCGATTCGCTGTCGGAGGGAAGCGGAACGAGGTGATTTTGCATGAGTTTGGCGGTAGGTAGAGCAAATGAGAGCGACAATTGACGGATTGCCGCTCGCCTATAATGATTGATGTAGCTGCGATCGCCCATGTACAATTAAAATTGTACCCAAATTAGACGCACGATCGCGATAATAAGTTTCATCTGAGACAATTTACCAATTACGCCAACGCAAACAGGTGGTTTGTGTTTTTCTATGAGGTTTCAATGAGCAACAGTCATCATTCTCAAACCTATGAAGGGGGTTGTCACTGCGGTGCAATCCGCTTTCGGGTTGTGGTGAACCGACATGAGGCGGTGGATTGCAACTGTTCGATTTGCACGAAAAAGGGCTTTTTACATTTAATCCTCCCTCGCGAACAATTTACTTTATTGCGCGGAGAAGAGATGTTGGCAACTTATACGTTTAACACGGAAATCGCAAAGCACACATTTTGTAAAACATGTGGCATCCACCCCTTTTATATTCCGCGATCGCACCCGGATCGATTTGATGTGAACGTCCGGTGTTTGGATGGAAATGTTATCTCGAAATTTAAGATCGTTCCCTTCAATGGCCAAAATTGGGAAGAAAATGTCGAAAGCATCCGCGAGTGAGTGTCCTCAATCCAAAGCTCAAGCTAAAATCTAACATCTAAAATCTAAACTCTAAACATCTAAAATCCCTCTCATTCGCCTCCAGCCATGGCTAAAATTTGCCAGTCGCCCTCGACTTTACCGAATAAGATCTGATAATCCAAGGGTGTATAAACATATTGGTTATAGATATATCCCCGGCGATCGCCCGCCAAGATCACGGGAGTCCAGCCGTCGATGGGGTCGATTTCGCCGCCGGAAGCTTGCTGCATGTTCTCGGCTTGCTCACGATCGCGCGTGACGACGGCATTAGAGACACTGGCGATCGCCTCACTTTCTAACGTCGGTTGCGATCGCACGTTGACATTCTCGCCGACGACGATCGCCTGTTCCGACTGCCACGAAACCCTCTCCACCTCTTCCGGTGGGGGAAACTGGCTGACGAACGTCTGCACCACATTCGGACAGACCCAAATTTGAGTATCCGCATCGACGCGATCGAAAGTCGGGGGATTCTCCGCCGGAGAACAGCCGACATCGATCGCCTTTTGTAACTGAGCCCAAAACCAACTGTCGGACTCCTCTAAATTAAGGGCATCGCGCGATCTCGGCACCGAAAACCCGATCGGTAACTGTTCCGGTAACACCGATTCGACAAAAGTGCGATCGCGCTGTGCGACCGCCGCACGCAAGCGCTGACGAAACTCGTAAAAGTCGCTCCCCGGTTCGGCATCGTCTTCTAAGGCGATCGTGCGATCGGTTTGGGAGTCCTGCGTCGAGACCACCTCGGCACCGTTCCCCCGGTGAATCAAGCGTTGCACCTTCCCCGAAGTCCCCGTAGACGAGCGAATCGCCGCCGCCAATCCCGCACCGAGTCCCAATCCCGCGATCGCCACTACTAGCGTCAGTCCCTGTACTTTGTTCATTTTCCCTTTGCCTCGACTCGCCGCGTTCGCTTAGCGTCTCCCCAGGAGGATCGCCCCCATCCAAATCGCCCTTATTGTAACAACCGTCCCGCACCCAGTTCCCCTCTCTCCAGAGGTTCGGAACTATTAAAACAACTTAACTTTCAAGAAAACTCAGCAGAAAATGAGTTATAGAACAAAAGCAGGAGGAAAAATTTTTACTCCCATAGAATCGACCGGGATGCTAATGGCAGTATCAATGTCTTCTTGAAAACAATCTCTGGCAATTAGCCAGAGCCAGGTAAGATAGCACCTAATACACAGTATTACTAGGTTTTACCAGTAATTACCGGGTTAAAGACTATCTGTTCGCAGTCCATTTCAACTTCTTCGTAAAACCGTAGAAAATATCCCGCGCTTATGCAACCCATTCGTACCTTTAATGTTTCTCCGTCCTTACCGGAAAAACTCGAACCCTTACGCAAACTCGCTTATAACCTTCACTGGGATTGGAACGTCGAAACCAAAGACCTGTTTCGCCGACTCGATCGCGACTTGTGGGAATCGAGCCGCCACAACCCCGTCTTAATGCTCGGAACCATCTCCCAAGCGCGCTTGCAAGAAGTCTCCGAAGACGAAGGCTTCCTCGCGCAAGTCGAACGGGCCGCCCTTCAACTCGAAGACTACCTGCGCGAACGAACCTGGTACGCCAAACACCGCGACCCCGACAAACAATCCCAAGACTGCTACGCCTACTTTTCCGCCGAATTCGGCTTGACCGACTGCCTCCCGATCTATTCCGGAGGTTTGGGCGTCCTCGCAGGCGACCACCTCAAATCGGCGAGCGATCGCGGTTTGCCCCTCGTCGGCGTCGGTTTACTCTATCAAGAAGGCTACTTCAGCCAGTATCTCAACGCCGACGGCTGGCAACAAGAGCGCTACCCGATCAACGACTTCTACAACATGCCGTTGCACCTCGAACGCGACGCTAACGGTAACGAACTGCGGATCGCCGTAGACTACCCCGGACGCCAGGTTTACGCCCGCGTCTGGCGCGTCCAAGTGGGAACGGTGCCGCTTTACATGCTCGATACCAACATCGAACCGAACAATCCCTACGATCACGACATCACCGACGAACTCTACGGCGGCGATCTCGATATGAGAATGCACCAAGAGATCATGCTCGGGATTGGCGGGGTCAAAATGCTCGAAGCCCTCGGACTCAAACCGACGGTCTACCACATGAACGAGGGACATTCCGCTTTTTTAACGTTAGAGCGGATCCGCCATTTAATGGAAAACGACGGTTTGAGTTTCCACGAAGCGAAAGAAGTCGTCAACGCCAGCAGTATTTTTACCACCCATACCCCCGTCCCTGCCGGATTTGATATGTTTCCGGCGGACAAAATCATGTACTATCTCGGTCACTACGCCGAGAAATTGCACCTCTCTCGGGAGGAATTTTTAGCCCTGGGTCGGGAAAATACCGGGGATCTCGAATCGCCGTTTAGTATGGCGACCTTGGCGATTAAAATGGCGAGTTTTGTCAACGGGGTGTCCAAACTGCACGGGGACGTGTCGCAGAGGTTATTTAAAAACTTGTGGCCCGCCTTACCTGCGGGGGAAGTCCCGATTACGGCGATTACGAATGGGGTTCACGCGCGCAGTTGCGTGGCGAAGTTCACCCAAGAACTGTACGATCGCTATCTCGGACCGAAATGGTCTACGACTCCGGCGCACAATCCTTTGTGGGATCGGGTCAGTTCGATTCCCGATGACGAACTGTGGAGGGCGCAAGAGCGGTGTCGGTCCGAGTTGGTGGTGTTCGTGCGCGATCGCCTCGAAAAATATTTGCGCGATCGCGGCGGATCCTTGAGCGAACTGTCCCAAGCCCAAGAAGTCCTCGATCCGAGCGTGTTAACTATCGGTTTCGCCCGTCGTTTCGCCACTTACAAACGCGCGACCTTGTTCATGCGCGATTTAGACCGGATCAAACGGATTTTGTTCGACCTGCACAGCGATCGCCTCAAAGGCGGAATGCTCAGTCCTAAAAAACGGATGGTTCAGTTCGTGATCGCCGGGAAAGCTCACCCGAAAGATATTCCCGGAAAAGAAATGATCCGCCACATCGTCCACTTCATTCGGGAACAGAAGTGCGAGAAAAATATCGTTTTTATTCCCGATTACGATATCAATGTCGCCCGCATGATGGTCTCTGGCTGCGATGTCTGGCTCAATACCCCGCGCCGTCCTCGCGAAGCCTCCGGAACCAGTGGCATGAAAGCGGCGATGAATGGAGTGCTCAACCTGAGCATTCTCGATGGCTGGTGGAACGAAGCGGACTACGTGCGGACGGGATGGCCCATCGGTCAGGGGGAAATGTACGACGATCCGGACTATCAAGATGAGGTGGAAGCCAACGCCCTCTACGATTTACTCGAAAAGGAAGTGGTTCCCTTATTCTACGATCGCGACGAAGAAGGCATCCCGCGCCGATGGGTGGCGAAGATGAAGCAGGCGATCCGGCTCAATTGCCCGCAGTTTAACACCGCGCGCATGGTCAGCGACTACGCGACTTACGGCTATTTCCCGGCGAGCGATCGCTACTACCAAACCATCGAGAACCACTACCAACCCGCGAAAGAACTGGCCCACTGGAAGCAACACCTGTTCGATCGCTGGTACGATATCAAGATCGAAACGGTCGATATTTCCGCCCCTGCAGATATCCAGGTCAACGAGGATATCGCCGTCAAAGCACAAATTCACCTCGCCGGACTGAAGCCGGAAGATGTGGAAGTGCAAGTGTATAAAGGGCCGATGGATGCGGACGGCAATATTGTCGATGGGGTGCCGATGACCATGGAATATCAGGGAAGTGGCGCCAACGGTCGCAGTATTTATACGGCCAATATTGCTTATTCGTCTTCGGGTTTACAAGGCTTATCCCTGCGGATTTTACCGCAGCATCCTTACTTGAGTAGTCCGTTTCAACCCGGATTACAGGTGATTTGGGCGAATTCCTAACTGCCAATTGCGGGGCGTAGATTCTGCGCCCCCTTTTGAAGTTCGATCGATTTTTGTTAAAAATCAAAACAAGAGCGGCGATCGGCTGAAGCGATCGCTGCGATCGATGTTTAAAAACATATTGTTATTTAAACTAAATTGACTAATTGTTAATCTCTGAAGTTGCAATCCGGATCGATCGGGTTTGCAGTAGAAAAGCGATCGTGAATTTCAAAAAATCAATCAGAATTGCACGAGATCGCCATGACTTACCAACAACATTTAACCAACAATTCTAATCCCGATATTCATAAGCTTGACTCTAGCTTACAAGTAATTCACGAAGATATTCAGCAACAAAACTTGGTTTTGGAAAAAATCTTAGAAGAGTCTAGTGGAGGTGGGATATGGTCAAAAAATACCCTTTTTTATATTTTGCTTCCTGCTTTTATCGGTGCGATTTTTGGGGTATTAATTGCCGCTTGTGGTGTGTTTGCGCCAGAACCTATCGAAGCAGATAAACCCACACCCGCTTTAGATCGGACAACACAAAAAGTTGTTTTTGGTGCGCTCTCCTGTACGGGTTCTTCTATTCTAACCCTGTGTTTGTTAGGGGCGCCCAGCCATAACGCTCAAAAGAGAAAAACTTTAGCCCTTTCATTTTTTGGTTCTTTGTTCTTTTTCTTTCCCCAACAAAGCTTAGCGACTTTAACAACTATTTCAGAAGCATTCCAAAGACAACAGTCTAAAAATAATCAATTAGCCGAGCAACTTTCTACGGTTCAGGATAAAAAAATTCAAGCTTTACGAGCAACTTTGCAGGCTAGTGGATCGCCACCTCCCGAAATCAAAGAGGATGTTGCTGAAGTTTTAGACACCAACATTACTTTGATTGGGAATGCTGAAGTTGCTACATTACAACAGCAACCATCTTCACAAACGATAGAATTGCTAGAGGAAAATCCCGAATTATTACAAGACCCGGAAATTAAAAGAAAATCGATCCAATTAGGACAAGAATTGCAACGGCAAATTGAAGCAGTCAATCCTCAGGAAAGTTCGGATCCTATTCCAACGTCGAACGATCGCGAATTATTACAAGAACTTACGGATTTAGACGAAAAATATTCTCAAGAATCGGTCAATTGACGATCGCCGGAATCACGATATAACCGGAGTCGCGATCGCCGAAAACCCAGGTACGATCGCGCCCCCAGTACCACCAGTAGGCGCCGATATACGCACAAAGCAACGCATCTAAGCGGTCTTCTAAGGCTTTGAGCTGTTTTCCTTTAAACGATTCGACCTCGGCATTAAAATCGGCGGTTTTGAGGCGGAGTAAATCGCAGTCGGTGTCTAAAGACAAACGCGGTTCTAACTGAGGCAGGCGATCGACTATATATTGACGCAATTTCATTAATTCCGGCTTGCGATCGCCTAATTTTCCCTTTTTATACTTTAAAATGCGTTCCAATCCAAATAAGGCGATCGTCGCCGGATGGGGAAACACTTCAATTTGATAGCGACCCGGTTTTTTGGGCTCGATTTGCGCCGCATGAGCAAAACCGCACGCTTCCAAACGACAGCCAAATCCGACCGTTCGCGCCGCAAAACGACTGTTGAGATTCGCCGGATAGCACCCGGCGTGATAGCGTCCGAAATACTTGTGCGTTAGTTTATCCGCTTCTCTCATTCTCGTCGCATTGGGAATCACCGTCGGCGCGTCCACGGCGACTAAAGCAGTTTGCGGACGGGGGGCGATCGCCTCGATCCAGGCGAAAATATCGTCAAGATCGAGCTGGCACTCTGACGAGTCCAAATAGAGGCGATCGCTTCGCCAAACCAAGCAACACAAGCCGCTTTCGCCGGAACTCCACCCCAAATCGACCCCCAGAAATTTCATCGTGCGATCGCGCCAACCCAATTCGCCACTTCCCCCTATCTCCCTCGGGAAAAGGCGATCGCGCGCGCCAATTGTTCGGGACTGTGAGAACCGATTAAAATTCGCTCGCCGTTGGCCAATTCTAACTGAACCCCGCGATTGCCACTGACATTGTACGCTTTCCCCGTCGGACTGTGACGGATGCCCCATCCCCCATATTCCCGTAAAGGATGGTAGGTTTTGACTTCCGCTTTGACGATATTTTCAAAAGGAATTTTAATGCGAGAAAACAGCAACGGATAAAAACTCAGATATAAACCATCACTGCGAATTTCAGTAATTAATTTAGTCGTGTAAAACAGAATCGGGAAAATAACGCCAAAGATAATCCCGAATAAAATCAGAATAATATGGACGACGAGGGTATCTTCCGAGTTGGAATCCAACACAAACGGGATCGCAGCAACATAAAGGGCCGCCAGAGAACTGCACGACAGTACCACCCAAATCCAAGGCTGACGAAACTGTTGCACTTCTCGAAACATGAGGGTTGCATCGATGTCATCGGTAATGCTGACTTCCGACGACATCGGTTTAGAGCGCAGTTTATCCACCACGGTCTCCTGATTCGATAAGGGGAAAAGTCGCGATCGCGTATCGGGATCGTTTCGGACGATCGAGCCAACGAATCTACGGCAACAAAGCAACGGGCTCGCTGTCTAAAACAACCCCCGCTCCTCAATCGTATCACTCCCCCGAGGGCGATCGCCCCCAATATGGCATCAAAAATCAGTCCTCTGCAAGCCGGGAGGCAATTGGGTGAGGGGCGAAGATTTGTTAAGATGTCCGATTGTATGTCCTTTGGCGTGCATTTCGACAAACGCTTTGAGAATCTTCCTCAGCACCCAGGAATGTTCTCCAGCCAAGTTCCTTGTCCTGTCAAAAAAATTTGTAACGGCAACCTATGGGTAAGCAGCGTATTCTTTCAGGAGTCCAACCCACTGGCAATCTGCATCTCGGTAACTATTTGGGTGCGATCCGCAATTGGGTAGAAGCGCAGAGTCAGTATGAAAATTTCTTCTGTGTCGTCGATTTACACGCGATTACGGTTCCGCACAACCGCGCTACTCTGGCACAAGATACGTACACGATCGCGGCGTTGTATTTAGCTTGTGGCATTGACTTAGATCGTGCCACGATTTTTATTCAGTCGCACGTTCGCGCCCATACCGAATTGACCTGGCTGCTCAATTGCATCACCCCGTTAAACTGGCTCCAAGACATGATCCAGTTTAAGGAAAAAGCGGTGCGTCAGGGGGAAAATGTCAGCGCCGGATTGTTAGATTATCCAGTATTAATGGCGGCGGATATTTTGCTTTACGAAGCCGATAAAGTCCCCGTCGGCGAAGATCAAAAACAACATTTGGAACTGACCCGGGATATCGCCGCTCGATTTAACCATCAGTTTGGGAAAGATGACGAACCCGTCCTCAAAGTCCCCGAACCGTTAATTCGCAAAGAAGGGGCGCGGGTGATGAGTTTGACCGACGGTACCAATAAGATGTCAAAATCGGATCCGTCGGATATGAGCCGGATTAATCTGCTCGATCCGCCGGATGCGATCGCCAAAAAGATCAAGCGCTGCAAAACCGACCCGATTCGCGGCTTGTGGTTTGACGATCCACAACGTCCGGAGTGCAATAATTTGCTGACCCTGTACGCACTCCTGTCCGGGAAAAGCCGGGAAGCGGTTGCCGAAGAATGTAAGGACATGGGATGGGGTCAGTTCAAGCCGTTGTTGACCGAGGCGACTTTAGAAGCGCTCAAACCGATTCAGGAGAAATATAAGGAGGTCATGGGCGATCGCGCCTATCTCGAATCGGTGTTGCGAGAGGGACGGGAAAAAGCGGAGGCGATCGCCAATCCGACCCTCAATAAGGTGAAAGCGGCTTTGGGTTATTCGATGCCGTTATAACCCCCCCTGCGTTACTTCCACTCAGTTACACTCGCAAAAAGGAGACCGAAACTCGGAACGGGGCGATCGCGACGGGAGACAGGGAAGCTGCAACGCTCTCCCTGGCTTCGTTCTCGACAGCCTCAATCCATCACTTTATGGGATCTCGATGGCTGCCACACCATCGGGGTCGAACATTGACCACTGAAACATAACAACAAAACTATGACACAACAGCCTTTAGCGCGATCGCGCTTCCGTCTCGCCGTCGAAGCGCGAGAATTTTTAGTCACTGCCGAAGTGATGCCGCCCAAAGGTAGCGATGCCTCGCATACCGTGGAAATGGCGCGCCAACTCAAAGATTGGGTACACGCCGTCAACGTGACCGATGGCAGTCGGGCCGTGTTGCGGATGTCTCCCGTCGCCACTTCGGCGATTTTACTGCAACACGGTATCGAGCCGATCTGTCAAATTGCCTGTCGCGATCGCAACGCGATCGGTATTCAAGGGGATTTGATGGGCGCTCACGCCCTCGGCATTCGCAATATTTTAGCCTTGACTGGAGACCCGATTAAAGCAGGCGACCACCCGAAAGCCAAATCGGTGTTTGAACTCGAATCGGTGCGTCTGCTCAAATTGATTAAAAAACTCAATAGCGGTACGGATTTTAACGATAATCCCCTCACGGACTCTCCGACGGATTTATTTCCCGGTGCGGCAGTCGATCCGCAGTTAAAAAGCTGGTCGGGTCTCAAAAGTCGCTTTGAACGAAAACTGGAAGCGGGAGCGGAATTTTTCCAAAGTCAGATGATCTGCGATTTCGATCGCCTCGACAAGTTCATGAACGAAATTGCTTCGGGAACGGACAAGCCAATTCTCGCCGGAATCTTTTTACTCAAGTCGGCGAAAAATGCCGCCTTTATCAATCGTTGCGTTCCCGGCGTCCACATTTCCGACGAAACGATCGCCCGTTTGGCTGAGGCGAAACATCCCCTTCGCGAAGGCATGAAAATTGCGGCGGAACAGGTGCAACACGCGCGATCGATCTGTCATGGCGTTCACATGATGGCGGTTCGCCGAGAAGATTTGATCCCGGAAATTCTGGATATGGCTGGGGTCTCGGCCCTTACCCCTCAAGAAGCGAAAATCGCGGTTTAGAAGCGGCAGGCAACTGCACCCAAGGACACGCAACGATAGGCAACGAGCGATCGCGCATTTTTTCCGGATCGCGCCCTGTTGTTTCGGAATCTACACCGTGGTAGATGCACCCTGATGTCCAAACCCCCGGGTTCGTTCTGGGGGTTTTTTATTTTTTATTTCTTATTTTAGATTTTCGATCGGCCAAATGAAAACCATCCGGATGAGTGAGCAGATATCCGAATTCTCAATATAGATGCACCCTGATGTACCACCCCTGGCTAGCCAACCAGGGGTTTTTTTATTTTCGCTTTTAAAGTTTAGAGTTTAGATTTTCAATCGCTCAGATAAAAATTGTCCGGATCGGTGGGGGGCGATCGCGAAATCCCTAATAGATGCACCCTGATAGTCCACCCCCGGTCAGCCAACTGGGGGTTTTTTATTTTCGCTTTTAAAGTTTAGAGTTTAGATTTTCAATCGCTCAGATAAAAATTGTCCGGATCGGTGGGGGGCGATCGCGAAATCCCTAATAGATGCACCCTGATAGTCCACCCCCGGTCAGCCAACTGGGGGTTTTTTATTTTCGCTTTTAAAGTTTAGAGTTTAGATTTTCAATCGCTCAGATAAAAATTGTCCGGATCGGTGGGGGGCGATCGCGAAATCCCTAATAGATGCACCCTGATAGTCCACCCCCGGTCAGCCAACTGGGGGTTTTTTATTTTCGCTTTTAGCCTGTAAAGTTTAGATTTTAAATTGGTCAGATAAAAATTGTCCGGATCGGTGGGGGGCGATCGCCTCTCGTGAGGGTACGACACTGGGGATAACACCCTGAGAAAAAGCGCCGGACGAAGTATGCAGTCCGACGTCAAAAACAAGAGTTAAGCTAAAGATCGCGCGATCGGCTCGAAGAGTTCAAGCGACCTCAGAAGCCGAATCGGAACTGACCTCAGCATGTTCGACGCGGAAGACATTGGCGTAGAGATTCGCCATAATCTGCTTGCCTTCTTGAGTCAATCCCAAATATTTCAACGCATCGGTAATGTAAGGATAAACCCCATTCCAATAAAACTTGGCGTAGTTTTTACGCAAGTCATCCGGGTGACGGTATCCCAACGTTTTATTCGCTCCGGTTTCTTCAAATTCATAGAAGAGCGCGCCAATTTTTTGTAAATAACGCGGGTCGCTCAATTGTCCGATCAAATCCGCAGCGCGAACTAGTCCGGAATAATTGAAAGTATCCTTGTGATCTTCGTCCGCCGGAACGGGAAAACGAGTCAGTTCGATATTGCGTTTGATCGCTTCGGCATCGATCAGGCGATGACCGCCGAAACGTTCTTGAATGAACAATTTACCGCGATCGACGTGATAGGGGGTCAAACTGGCGTCGGTCGCGCCGACGGGGACGGTGACTTTCATGCCATCACGACCCGTGGCGTACAAGTTTTCCTCGGCACGATCTTCCCTGCAAACGCCTTTGACGTAACCGATATCGTGGCAGAGCAAAGAAATAATCGCGTGTAGCCAATCTTCGCAAGAAACGCCGCCTTCGCGAATGTGTTTGCCGCGCAAGATTTCTTGACCGACTAAGGTGACGAGGATCGTATGTTCGACGTTGTGATATAAGGCGTCGCTATTGGCAATATTTTCCAGAGCCATATTGCCAGCCCAGGCGATAATATCGGCGTAGTCGGATTTGTAACCGCCGTAAGTTCGATGATAGCCCGCTTGGAGTTGTTGGACGAAAGCGTCGATCAGGAGTGCCGTGGAGTTAAACATTTCTATCTCACCCAAACTCAATTTTTAATCAATCCGATTTTAATCGACTCTTCAACGGCTTACATGAGGTGTGGGATACAGTATTGCGCTAGATCGGCGTTGAATTTTCGAGTCGAGATCCACCCCGATCGCGATCGGGCATTTTCCATCATTCCGATGAAAATTTCGAGCCGATCGCGTCGAGTTGGCAAAATCGGAAAAACGTTCTAGCGCTGGCCTGCGTTACAAACATAATTGAGGACTTTGCACCTCTCCCCTGTTCTAAATACTTTGATTATGCTGAAAATTTTCAAAAATTTCTGTGACGATCGTCAGAAAGGGGTTGGGACGAGATCACTCGGGGGTGCGATCTTTGTCGCTGACAAGATGCGATCGCCTTTGAGAAATGTTAGCATCGAGCGGATAAATCCGGGAGCGATCGCCGTCGCGAGCAACGTAGATCGACCTGGATCGGGGGCTTTACAAGCCTTGGCGATATTTTTGCAAGCGTTGGCGGTAAACGGTTTTCAACCGCGCGATCGCCCGCCGTCGGTCGCCATTGCCGACATCGAGCAAGGAAGGCCACACGGGAATTAATTCGAGAGCCGCCATATCGAACCAGCCCGCTTCTATATCTTCTAACACTTCGTACTCTTCCAACATGGCGATCGCCGCCCGATCTTGGTTTTCCGGGGAAAAATCCCGGGCGCCGATTTTGCGAGCCATGCGATCCCAGCTCGTACTGAGGAACTGATAGCGACCCGCCGCATCGGAACAGAGTTGGCGACCGTGGCGCCAACCGCATTTAATCTCTCGGGGGTGATCCTCGAAACTCTCGAAAGTCGTTCCCGTAAACTGCATTCGGTAAGCGTTCGGTCCTTCGGTTCCTTCGGCCCAAGCGAGCATGTCGAGAAATGCCTTAATATAAGCGACTTTCAGCGCCGAAATTCGTTCCGGGTCGTGGCGATCGTCTCGGGGTAGAACGTGCTTTCCCCATTCGCGAACCTCCTTTTCCGTCACCTCCGGGGGCGCTTCCTGACTCGGTAAGGCTTGAATGGTCGCTCCCAAGACTAGGGTACAGAGGGTGACGGCGATCGTGGCGGCGAGGGTGCGCCGACGGCGTTGCTGGCGCGATCGCGATCGCCCCTCCACGGTCGGCCAACTTTCGGCAGGTAAGATCTGGGACAAATAGCCAATTTGATAGCCGAAATCGAATAACGATCGCACGGCGATCGCCTTTTGGCTAATGATTTCCGGTCTTTGGCGGCGCGCCATCAAAAACTGCACGTAGCGGTGCAAATCTTCGACGGCGATCGCCCCTAGGGGTTTGCCGCACACCTGTAAAAACTGTTTCGCTAACAACCAATCGGCGCGCCGTTGTTTCGATGCTTTTTGGCGCACCCACAGTTGAATGAGTGCGACATCGGAATCGACGATCGGTCGGCGTGTGATTGGCGGTTGATTCATCTTGATTTGTTCGTGCAAGCGGCCCATTCTCATCGAGGCGGGCGATCGCCCCGAATCTTCCCCCTTCTCGAATTCTCTCCCCTTCGAGTAAATGTAAACTGGACTATCGAGGCATTTGCCCGTCCTTCTCGGACGCAAACCCGAAAGGGATCGACAATTTCCTATTTTACAGCGATTTTTAACCGTTTATTAAAGGATATCTTTACAAACGCGATCGCCCTTGGCTGACCCGACGGCGCGCGTTCGCCCCCTCAATCTTATCGGACGCCCGCCCCGCCACCGGATTCGGCTGACTCTTTTGGAGTGGCTAAGCGAACGCAGACGCGTCTGCGTTCGCCCCTTGCACTTCAGAAAAAATTGCGCCGATGATTTAGGATCGCTGTTAGAAAAGCGCTTTCCTTACCAACACCCCGATGAGCATCGTCACCCTGCAATCCGTTCAAAAAGACTTCGGTATCAAAGAAATCCTGCGAAATGCCAATTTCAGCCTCGGACCGACGGATAAAGTTGGGGCGATCGGCGTCAACGGGTCGGGAAAATCCACCTTACTCAAAATCCTAGCGGGAATCGAACCGATTGATGGGGGTCAACTGCTCGTCAATTCCGGCTTGAGAATTGTCTATTTGCCTCAAGACCCGGATTTAGACGAAAATCGCACGGTGTTAGAGCAAGTCTTTGCCGATAGCGGCGATCGCATGGCTTTAGTGCGGGAATACGAAGATTTAACTCACAAAATCGCGCGATCGCCCCAAGACGAAAAACTGATGTCCCGCCTGTCCGCCGTCATGCAACAAATGGAGGCATCCGGCGCCTGGGAACTCGAAACCCAAGCCAAAATTATCTTATCCAAACTCGGGATCGAAGACTTCGACGCCCAAATCGCCACCCTGTCCGGCGGATATCGCAAGCGGATCGCGATCGCCGCCGCCTTATTATGCGATCCCGACGTGCTCCTCATGGACGAACCCACCAACCATCTCGACGCGATCTCCGTCGAATGGCTACAAAGTTACCTCAACACCTTTCGCGGCGCCATCCTCCTCGTCACTCACGACCGCTACTTTCTCGATCGCGTCACCAATCGTATCGTCGAAGTCGATCGCGGCGACCTCTACACCTACGACGGTAACTATTCCTATTACCTCGAAAAGAAAGCCCTCGCCGAAGACGTCGCCGCCAGCCAACAACGCAAACATTACGGCGTTTTACGGCGAGAACTCGAATGGCTCAAACGCGGACCGAAAGCGCGCAGTACCAAACAAAAAGCCCGCATCGATCGCATTCACGAAATGCAGGATACCGAGTTTAAAGAAAGCCTCGGTAAAGTCGAAATTTCCACCCCCAGCCGCCGAATTGGCAAAAAAGTGATCGAGCTTGAAAATATCTCTAAATCTTACGGCGATCGTCTCTTAGTCCGCGACTTCACTTATAAATTCACCCCGGAAGATCGCGTCGGTATTATTGGCGGAAATGGCGTCGGAAAATCCACCCTCCTCAACTTAATTACCGGACGCCTCGAACCCGATATCGGAAAAGTTGAAATTGGCAGCACCATTCACATCGGTTACTTCGACCAACATAGCGAACCGCTTCAAGACGCCATGAACGAAAATCAGCGCGTCATCGACTATTTAAAAGAAGAAGCCGAATATGTCCAAACCGCCGATGGAACTCGGATTAGTGCCTCCCAAATGCTCGAACGGTTCCTGTTTCCTCCCGAACGGCAATATTTACCTTTACACAAACTTTCCGGCGGCGAAAAACGGCGGTTATTTCTATTGCGCGTCCTCATGAGTGCGCCCAATGTTTTGATTCTGGACGAACCAACCAACGATCTCGACGTCCAAACGTTAGCGGTTTTAGAAGACTATCTCGAAGACTTCAACGGTTGCGCGATCGTCGTTTCCCACGATCGCTATTTCCTCGATCGCACTATCAACACCGTTTTCTCTTTTGAAGGGAACGGACAGATCCGTAAATATCCCGGAAACTATTCGATTTATCTCGATTTCAAGCAAGAAGAAGAACGAGAAGCGGCGAAACAAGCTGAACGGGAACAAGAGAAGGAAAAACCGACCGCCGAAAATGGCAAAGTTGAAAAATCACCGCGCTTGTCTTGGGATAAAAATCGCCAGCGAAAATTGTCCTCTAAAGAGCGCAGAGAATATGAAGGTTTGGAAAGAAAAATCGCCGAGATGGAGGAAGAAAAAGAAGAATTAGAAAAATCTTTATACAATGCCAAACCCGGCGCCGTCACTGAAGTGCAGAAAATGCACGCGCAACTCGAACAGTTAAGCGAGGCGATCGAATCTGCAATGGAACGCTGGATGGAACTGGCAGAAATTGATTCTTAATGCTCCTAAAAAGGTGGGAAAACTCGCGATCGGTTATTCGGTTATGAGGACTAAAACGGGAATTTACCCACCCTTTTCTGACTCGTTATTCTCATTCCAACGAAGATCGAGATCGAAGACAGATTAGTTACCTTAAATTCTATCTGTAATTTCCAAAAAAGATGACTTTACCCAACTTTATTATTATCGGCGTCCAGAAAGCAGCGACAACCTCAATTTACGACTATTTGAAACAACATCCTCAAATCTATATGAGCCCAGTTAAAGAAACGAGCTTTTTAGAAAAAAATTGGGATGTAGAGGCGATCGCGCCGGACATAAAATATAAGAAAGTATTGACTTTAGAATCTTTTGAAGACCAGTTTCGCGACGTGACGACGGAAACCGCGATCGGAACGACTTCGCCAAACTGTCATTTTCTCTACGAAACCGCAGCCGATCGCATTTTAAAATATACCCCAAATGCCAAACTTATTTTAATTCTACGCAATCCTATCGATCGCGCCTATTCCGACCATTTAATGCATATTCGCGATGCGATCGACGATAAAACTTTAGACGATCGCCTCAATTCTCCCAGTTCTTTTATTATTCGTAAAGGCTTTTACGCCGAACAGTTGCAACATTACCGCGATCGCTTCCCTTCCGAACAAATTAAAGTCTTTCTTCACGACGATCTAAGAAAGAACACGATCGAATTTATGCAGGAACTGTACCGTTTTCTTGAAGTCGATCCTAATTTTATTCCAGATACGACGAAAAAAGCACAAGTGTCGCAAGTTCCCAAATCGAAAAAACTCAATCGAGTTTTGCGAAATTCAGAAACAATCGCCGCACCCATTTTACCGATCCTAAAACGACTATTTCCGTTCAAACTCCGGGAAGGACTGCGATCGCTCAAATCTAAATTACTCGCGCTCAATACAGAGAACAAAAAGCCACAACTCTCTGAAGAACATCGCCAACGACTGCGCGATCTGTACCGCGAAGATATTCTAAAATTGCAAGCATTAATCGAACGGGATTTATCCCACTGGTTATCTTAATATTTCGAGATACGATCCATTTTATGAACCATCCCCCCCAACCCCCCTTAGAAAGGGGGGAGTCTAATAAAGTCAAGTCCCCCTTTTCAAGGGGGATTTAGGGGGATCCGAGTTCTATTTCACTGTCTTGAAAAACGCTATATTTTATCCGCCATGACGATAACTTCTGCATCTCCCGCATTTCCTAGCGCGATCGCCTTCCTCGAAAGTCCCCCAGAACGGCGCTGGCAAACCCTAAAACAGCTCGGTTTAGCGCGATATGACTTTTTAATTGAAATGCCAAAAACTGAGACAAATATTGCTTGTGTAAAGCGCTTTTTTAAAGGTCGCAAACGGGTTAAATTTCCCGATCTTTCTCATACCGATCTATCCGGTTTAACCCTCGATCGCACCAACTTGATTCGCGGCAATTTAAGCGGTGCCAATTTGACCAAAACTCGATTAATTGAAGCTGATTTATTGTTTGCCAACTTTACACGAGCAAACTTAACCGATGCTAATTTATCCGGTGCAACCCTCAATGAAACCATTTGGACGGAGGCGATCGTTTTCGGCTGTCATTTTGGGGCGGGGATCGGCTTAAGTGAGACCCAACGGCAAGATCTTGTCAACAGAGGGGCTATTTTTGGCGGTAGCGAAGGGAATGATTTAGACACAAAATAAGTGAGAACAAAACCATGATTCGTCCCTTCTAAGCCAATGGGAGAGAAAATCGGAAGGTCGTTCCTTCCCCTAGCTGACTTTTAACCTGGATTTGACCGCCTTGTAACTCGACCAAACGGCGCGAAATGGCCAGACCGATTCCCGTTCCGGTACCGCGTCCGCCTTTGGCGCGCCAGAAGCGATCGAAAACGTGAGGTAAATCTTCAGGAGCAATTCCGCTTCCGGTATCGCTCACTTCGATCCATAACGATCGCCGATCGCCCCAGGCGCGCACGGTAATCGACCCAGACGCCGTATGGCGCAAGGCATTTCCCAATAAATTCACTAAAACCTGTTCGAGACGATCGCCGTCCGCCAAGACCAACGGCAATGGTGAGGGACAGTCTAACACGAGTTGCGGTCCGTTTTCGAGCAGTTGGTCGGCAAATTTTGCCACTAAATTTTCTAACAGGGGACGAACATTGAGGCGTTGAATATCGATGGGGAGATATCCAGCTTCTGCTTTAGAAAGTTCTTGTAAATCGTTGACTAAGCGTTCTAAACGGCGAGTTTCCTTGACCAAACGGTGATAAACTTCCGGATTCGGCACCAGGGTTCCGTCTTCGAGTTCTTCTAAATTACCGCGCACGATCGTTAATGGGGTTCGCAATTCGTGAGTGAGATCGCCGATTAATTCTCGGCGTCGCTGTTCGACATCTTGCAAACTCGCCGCCATGCGATTGAAGCTGGTACTAAAGCGATTCAGTTCGGGAATCTCGCTATTTGGCATTCGTTCTTCGAGGTTTCCCGCCGCAAATTTTTGGGTAATTTTTTCCATTTGCGTTAATGGTTGTACGATGCGTTGGGCCAGCCAATAGCTCAAAATTCCTGCGCCGGAAGTCCCGACAACTACAGACCAAAAGGTGCCTCGATTCCAGGCTGTTTCAAAGACATCGACGAGGGAAGTTCGGACGTAGCGCAAGTTAAATCCGCGTCCTTCGAGTTGTTCGAGATGAATCACGAATAAGCGCGGCGATGAGAGTTTCCCGGTAATGACGAGACTGCCAATACCGACGACTAGGACGAGTAAATGAGAGAAAAATAAGCGCGATCGCAAACCCATGAGGGATTTTAGCTTTTAGCTTTTAGCTTTTAGATTGAGTTATTGAGGGAATTGGGAATAGTTCAGGTTTCGTCTTCAAATTTATAACCGACACCGATCGCCGTTTTAATAAACGTCGGATTCGCGGGGTCGGGTTCGATTTTTTTGCGTAATCTCGCTACATGAGTATCGACCACTCGTTCGTCTCCAAAAAAGTCGTCACCCCAGAGTTTTTCGATTAGTTGCGATCGCGTCCACACCCGCCCGGGATAACTCAAAAACGTACTTAATAAATTAAACTCTAACGCCGTTAAATCTAACGGTTGCGATTCCTCGTCCGAGACGTGGCGTGTGGCGCTGCGGCGATCGAGATCGACGGTAAAATGACGGGTTTGATAGAGCTGACTTTGACCGCCTTGACGCAAACTGCGCCGCAACAGGGCGCGGACGCGGGCGACCAACTCCCGACGGCTGAAGGGTTTGACGAGATAATCATCGGCGCCTGTAGATAAACCGATGACGCGATCGATTTCCTCACCTCGGGCGGTCAACATGAGGATGTAGGGGTCTTTCGGTCCGGGTTGCTGGCGGATGCGGGCGCAGACTTCGAGTCCGTCGAGACCGGGTAACATTAAATCGAGAACGATTAAATCCGGTTTTTGCGCTTGGAAAATTTGCAACGCCGCCAGACCGTCGCGACAGGTTTCACAGGTGAACCCCTCTGCTTCCAGGGCCCGGCGGATAATTTGAGCGATTTCCGCTTCATCTTCGACGATGAGGATTTGCATCGGTTCGAGACTCCCGATTTCCGGATTTTGGCGTTAGCTGACTGGGGTCGGCGTTTCTTCTCCAGAAGAGATCGCCGGAACACGATCGCCTGGTTCTTGCTGAGTTTTGTCCGGTTCGCGATAGACCGCCAAATCGAACCAGAAGGTTGTCCCTACGCTGACCTCGCTGACTAAATAGACTTGGGTATGGTGTTTTTCGATAATATTTTTAACGATGGACAATCCCAACCCCGTTCCTTCGAGAGTATGCACGCGGTTTTCGACCCGGGAGAAGCGATCGAAAATAATTTCTTGATCTTCGATATCGATTCCGATTCCCGTATCCCCGACTTCGATGCGGACCCGTTCCGGAGTGTCGCCGCCTTCCGGGGTCAGGGAACATCGGGGATTGGGGATCCAGTGTTCCCGTTCCCAGCGACCGTGAACGCGATCGCCCGTGTCGAGTAAATAGGCGCGAAGCGCTACTTTGCCGCCCGTTTCCGTAAATTTGAGGGCATTCCCTACCAAATTTGCGAAGACTTGCAATAAAAGATCGTAATTGCCCACCACGGGGGGCAGGTCGGACTCGATATCTTGGATCAGTTCGATGCCCTTATCTTTAGCATTGAGCTGGTAGGTTCGTAAGGTTTGCTCGATCGGTTGGGCGATATCGACCGCCTCGAAGTGGTACACCCGGCACGATTCCAAGCGCGAGAGGTCGAGAACGTCGTTGACGAGGCGGGTGAGGCGATCGGTTTCGCGGTTGGCGGTTTCGAGAAACTCCGATCGCTCGTCGGCGCTGAGGTCTTCGCCGTATTCGTGCAGGGTTTCGATAAATGACTTGATATTAAACAGGGGCGTTCTCAACTCGTGAGACACGTTGCTGATAAACTGACTTTTCGCTTCGTTGAGTTCCACCTCCCGGGTAATATCTTGCACGGTCATCGCAATTCCCTTGAGGCTTTCCCGATATTGTTCCGCCAAATTGGGTTTGGAACTGTCGTGGTAGAGGGTGCATTCCTTCGCTTCCGGGCGTTCCGGGAACGTACAGGTATCGTCGAGATTGTAGGTACAGCTACTGCATAACGGCTCGTTTCCCGGGGACTTGTGCAGTAGAACCGTAGTCAGCAAAATGCGGACCGTGCGGCGATTCGGTTCGGTGAGGGTAATGCGGAATTCGCCACCTTCGCGTCCGGCGTAATCTCCCGAGGGAGTAGCGTTGTCCGAGGCGGGATAGCCCCCGGTGAGGGCATTTCCGGCGGCAATTTCGTACAGTGGGCTGGTCAGTTCCGCCACCACCGGGGTGGGGAGGTAGTCGAGGACATTTTCAGAAACGACGTTTTTCCCTTCCCACCCGAAAATGCGGCGGGCGGTGGGATTGACCAAGACGACTTGAAGGGAAGTATCGAGTAAAACGGCGCCGTCGGCGATCGTTGAAACGAGAGTTTCGAGTTTGGCTTTTTCGGCGGTGAGTTCTTCGATATTTTGTTCTTCGTAGCGCTCCAAACGTTCCGCCATTTCGTTAAAGCTGCAAATTAATTCCCCCAGTTCCCCTTCGAGGGGAAGGTCGATGCGCTGTTTGAAGTTTCCGGCGGCAATATTTTTAACGCCGAGGAGGAGTTCTTTAATCGGTTTGGTGATGGTCAGGGCGTTGAAGACGGCGCCTAAGATCACCATGACCCAGATGGAGACAAAAACGGCGATCGTCACGTCTCGGGTGAGGTTAGAAGAGGTGACCACCGTGGGATTGGGGTTAATGCCGATCGCCAAGACCCCGAGATAGGCCCCTTCGTGAATCAGGGGGACGAAAACATCGGTGACTTCGCCGTCTGGGGTTTGGTGTTGGCGCACCATCGGCAGCTCGAAATTGCTCGTCGCCGCTTCCGGTAACTGGATGCGCCGTTGGATAGTCAGGGAATTCTGCACTTCCGATTCCGAGAAGGGAATCCCGAGGAAGATTTTCCCTTCTGCGTCGGCGTAGAGCATGTAGCGGATGCTCGTCGTGCTGCTGTAGAAACGGTGGGAAAAGCGGGCGACTTCAGTCAAGTTATCTTCGGCGACGAGGGGGGCGACATTCGCCGCTAACAGCAGACCCAAGTCCCGACCGAAGCGGGTATCGTTGAGGCGGGCGTCCTGTTGAATGGTGTTGACCGCCCAGAAGGTCAAGCCGCTCATAATTAAGGAGACGACCAAAGTCGCCGCCGCCATCAAGCGGGTTTGGAGAGTGAACTCCGACCACCAACGGGCGATAATTTCTCCGATCTTGTGAATGAGAGCCAGCAAGGTAGATTTTTAGGGATGACAGCAATAACACGAAGGCGAGAACGCAGGCGCGGGCGATCGCCGGACGCTGCTATTGCCAGTTTATCAAGATCGGGGAGATCCGGGAGGCTTCCCCCATTGCGGATGGTCAGATCTCGCTCGTTTCCAGGATGGCAGCGATCGCGCATAAATTAGAGGACTGTCCCGATGGAAGGGCGAACAATTTTTGCGCCTCCTTCTATAGAGAACCTCCCACCCGTCAAGTTCGGCCTGTTTACATCGTTCTGACTCGGTGTCCGATGTCGCGGCGGTAGTAGGCGCCCTCGAAATCGATACAGTCTACCGCGTGATAGGCTTTGGCGAACGCATTGTCGAAATTATCGGCGATCGCGCTGACCCCCAACACCCGACCGCCAGCCGTGACCAACTCTCCCGCCTTGAGCTCAGTTCCGGCGTGGAAGACGATCGCCCCCGCCTCGGTGGCGCGATCGAGTCCCGCAATGGTTTTACCATTTTCGTAAGACCCGGGATAACCGCCCGACGCCATCACCACGCAAGCAGAGGCCCCGGATTTCCAGCGCAAAGGCGGAAAATCGGCCAATCGCTTCTCCATACACGCCAACATCAACTCGTCTAACGGCGTCTCCAACAACGGCAAGATCGCTTGAGTTTCCGGATCGCCAAAACGGCAGTTAAATTCCAACACATTCACCTCTCCCTCGGGAGAAATCATCAATCCGGCGTAGAGAATCCCGCAATAGTCGATTCCCCGTTCTTTCAATCCGGCGATCGCCCGTTGCAACACCTCCGTTTCGACCCGCGCCATCATTTCATCCGTCACTACGGGCGCCGGGGCGTACACCCCCATCCCCCCCGTATTCGGTCCGGTGTCTCCTTCCCCGATCGCCTTGTGATCTTGGGCGGGTAACAACGGGCGAATCGTTTCCCCGTCCGTAATCGCCAATACCGAGGCTTCCTGTCCGTGTAAAAACTCCTCGACGACGACGCATTCCCCCGCCATACCGAATTGACCGCCAAACGCCGCCACGATCGCCGCTTTCGCTTCTTCCACCGTCGCCGCGACCGTCACGCCTTTCCCCGCCGCCAAGCCGTCCGCTTTGACCACGATCGGCGCGCCGTAGCGATCGACAAACTCGAAAGCGGCGGTTTTTTCGTCCTCGGTAAAGACACCCCATTGTGCCGTAGGAATGCCAATATCTTTCATAAACCCTTTCGCCCACGACTTGCTCGATTCCAATTGGGCGCCTGTTTGAGTCGGACCGAAAACGCGAATGTTCTGCTGTTTCAAATAGTCCGCCAGTCCGATCGCGAGGGGAACTTCCGGTCCGATGACCACGAAGGCAATCTCGTGATTTAAGGCCACTTCTTTAATGCCGTGGAAATCATCGACCGCTAATTTAACATTCTCACAGCCTTCCATCGAAGCCGTGCCGCCGTTTCCGGGAACGCAGACGACGCCCTCGATCTTGTCCGATTGTAAGAGTTTCCAGGCCAGGGCATGTTCCCGACCCCCATTGCCAACCACTAAAACCTTCACAGTATGCTACTTTTCCTCACGCTCGTCGAACTCGGTACGCCCAACCGCCGATTAGAGGGAGGCGGGCGCTTTTTTTGCAAGCTAAATTGTAACTCTATGTTAGAAAAAGATCGCGCGTTCGATGGGAGTCGATCGCCTCGCCCCCAGGGTCGGGGAGATCGCGATCGAGTTGTTTTGATTTCACTTATTAATTTTGCGGTTCAGTCATGACTCAAAATATTGTTACTGGTGTTGCTGGCTTTGTGGGATCTCATCTCGCCGAAACCTTACTCGATCGCGGCGATCGCACGATCGGTATCGATGAATTCAACGACTATTACGATCCGAGCTTCAAACGCAAAAATATCGAAAGTTTCCGCGATCGCCCCAACTTCGAGCTGATCGAAGCCGACATTCGCGATTTAGATTGGAACGCCCTCTTAAAGGGTACCGATTTCGTCTACCATCAAGCCGCCCAAGCCGGAGTCCGGGCCAGTTGGGGACAGGGATTTCGCTCCTATACCGCCCGCAATCTCGACGCCACCCAAATAATTCTCGAAGCGGCCAAAAGCTCGAAAAGCTTGCAACGGCTCGTTTTCGCTTCTTCCTCCTCGGTGTACGGCAATGCAGAAACCTTGCCGACCAGCGAGAAAACTTGCCCGCAACCCGTTTCCCCCTACGGGATCACCAAACTCGCCGCCGAACAATTGTGCTTGCTTTACTATAAAAACTTTGGGGTTCCCGTGTCGGGATTGCGCTATTTCACCGTCTACGGACCGCGACAGCGCCCGGATATGGCCTTTCACAAGTTTTTTAAAGCCGTTCTCGAAGACGAGGCGATCGCCATCTACGGGGACGGAAAACAAACCCGCGACTTTACCTTTGTCAGCGACGCGATCGCCGCTAATTTAGCCGCCGCGAGTTCCCCGGAAGCGATCGGGGAAGTGTTTAATATCGGCGGCGGCAGTCGGGTGTCTCTGATCCAAGTGATCGAGACGATGGAACAAGTGGTCGGTCGTCCGATCCGACGGGATTATCAAGCTTCGGCGATCGGCGATGCCCGCCATACCGGGGCCGACGTGTCTAAAGCCCACAAGGCGATCGGCTATCAGCCCAAAGTCTCTCTCGCCGAAGGATTGCGGCAGGAATGGGAGTGGATTCAGCAAGTCTATTAGACTCGTGAAAGCGGGTATCTTGCCCGCTTCACCAGATTTTCATCCCGTCAAATTCAATCTAAAATCTAAAATCCCCCATTTTCTAACGTTTCACTTCTGCATAAATCGCCTTAAACCGCTTCACTTGCACTTTGCGATCGACGATCGCCTGTGGATAACCGCACGCTTCCCGTTCTAACGGGGAAATCTTGCCGGAAATCAAGCACTCCGTATCCACCGAAGCTAATTCGGGAACCCATTGACGAATGTACTCGGCCTCCGGATCGTATTTTTGCGCCTGACTCGATGGATTGAAAATGCGTAACGGTTTCGGATCCATGCCACTCGAAGCACTCCACTGCCAACCGCCATTGTTGGCCGATAAATCGCCGTCGAACAGTTTTTGCATGAAATATTTTTCGCCCTTGCGCCAATCGACGATCAAATCCTTGGTTAAAAAACTGGCGACGATCATCCGACAGCGATTGTGCATCCATCCGGTTGCGTTGAGTTGGCGCATGGCGGCATCGACGATCGGATAACCCGTGCGTCCTTCGCACCAGGCTTGAAAATGGGCTTCGTTATTTTCCCAGGGAAAGTCTTTCCAGCGATCGCGATAGGGCCCTTCGGCCAGTTCCGGGAAATGATACATGACCTGTTGATAAAATTCCCGCCAGGCGAGTTCTTTGCGCCAGGTTTCGACCCCTTGGCGGGCTTCGTCGCTGCGACAACGTCCCTCAGCTTCTACGGTGGCGGCCCAGACGGTGCGAATGCCGATCGCCCCGAATTTAAGCGCCGCACTCAGAGAAGAGGTGCCGTTTTGGGCGGGAAAGTTGCGCTGTTCGTCGTAGTCGAAGATGGGGCGATCGCAAAACCATTCCAATTGTTCGCGGGCGGCGTTTTCTCCCGGTTCGAGCAGCAAATCGGCGTCCCAGGTCAATCCCAGTTCGGCTAACTCCGGTAACTCGCGAACCCCGGCGTTGCGGGCGCGTTGTCTCTCACTCTCGCTCAAGGCGATCGCCCCGTCTAACGCGGGAACGGGTTCGGCTTTGTCTCGTTTGGCCCAGTTTTTCCAAAAGGGAGTGTAAACCGTATAGGGTTTATCCGTGGAGGTGCGAATGGCGTCGGGTTCGTGCAGCAGTTGATCCCAGAAGGTGTAAACTTCGATCTTGTCCCTTTCTAAAGCAGTGCGGACGGCGCGATCGCGCTGTTGGGAATACGGTTCGACATCGAGATTCCAATAGACGGCCCGCGCCCCCAATGCCGAGGCTAATTTGGGGATTCCTTGGTCGGGATTGGCGTGGAGAATCAGTAACTCACTCCCGGCGCGGGTGTAACTTTTTTGTAAATCTTGCAAACAGCCGAGCAGGTATTTTACCCGGGCGGGGGCGATATCGTCAGCTTGCAAAATTTGCGGGTCGAGACAAAAGACGCCGACCACTTTGGCGCTGCGATCGCGCGCTTTCGCCAGTCCGAGATTGTCGCCCAGGCGCAGGTCGCGACGGTGCCAAAACAGGATCGATGGATCGGTCATGGGGGAGAGCGGTGTTAGATTTGAGATTTTAGATTGTAGATTTTAGATTGTAGGGGGCAGCCTGGGAGGGCGGCAATAGTTGGGTTTTTAGCAAAGGGGTTCGACGGTAGGCGAGGGGGAGCGATCGGGATTGGAGAGCGCGATCGCCCCGACCGGAATCGAGCGAACGGGAATTCCCCCTAGTAGCTCGGCGAGTTTTGTCAAAGAATAGAACCGTAGGTCACAATAATTTGAGTAGGACGCCCCTGCGGTACGCCTGCGAAGTTGTGGCCTTCTCAGAATCGCTATAGAGGAAAAAGACCGTGGATAGCAATAATCTAATCAAGCAGTTATTAATGATTGGGGTGGGTACCACCTCGCTAGTTGCCGAAAAACTGCGGGAAGTCAGCGACCAATGGGTGAAAGAGGGCAAACTCAATCCGGAACAAGCCAATACCTTCGTAGACGACCTGATGAAGCAGATGAAGGCGGAACAGGGCAATTTTGAAGCGCATTTAGAAAGGCAGATGCGCAATGTCATGCAGGATATCGGCGTTCCCCGACAGGCGGAAATGGACGAATTGCGCGGGCGTTTGGATCGTTTGGAGCGCCAAATTCGGGATTTAGAAAATAAGTTATGGCGTTAGATCGGCGATCGGGATGCGATCGCGCGACCATTGATGAGAGACTAGGAAATCGCAGAGACGTTGAGGCTATAGAGGAGGACTGATTTTGCGAGAAATTTTAATCAGTTTGGGCGTCATGCTGGCGTGCATCGTCGTGCTGGTGGTCGCTCAACTTACCGATCGCGGTGGCGAGGCGATCGCCGGAGAAACGGAACCCACCCAACCCCAAACCGAGGTCGTACAACCGAAACCCTCGAAACTCGCCGAGCGCTTGATGGCCCCAACCCAAATCGCCCGCGCCGAGACGAGTGCAACGGAAACATCGGGGGAAACATCCGGGGAGTACGAAACCACTCCTTCAGGTTTGAAGTATAAAGATATCGTCGAAGGAACCGGAGCCAGTCCCCAGCCGGGGGATACGGTGATCGTTCACTACACCGGGCGCTTGGAAGATGGGACGAAATTCGACAGTTCCCGCGATCGCTCCCAACCGTTCTCGTTCAAACTCGGTGTCGGACGAGTGATTAAAGGATGGGACGAAGGGATTGCGACGATGAAAGTGGGCGGACAACGAGAATTGGTGATCCCACCGGAACTCGCTTACGGCGATCGCGGTGCGGGTGGGGTCATCCCTCCCAACGCCACCTTAGTTTTCGATGTGGAATTACTCCGAATTGGCACTTGAACGAATTCGGACTCTAACTTGACGATTCAAGGGAAAAACCGGGTTAAAGGCCCGGTTTTTTGATGTGAAATCAGATGGAAAGCGCTCTAAGCCGAAACGATATAAGGAGAGTCGATCGCCGCCACCTGACCCGTCGCGACCAACGCCTGATAAACCATGGCCGCCACCTCGGCGCGGGTTGCCTGTTGTCGGGGTTCGAGTTGTTCTTGATTGGGATAGTTGACGATCAGGCGGTGGCGAACGGCGGTGACCACCGCATCCCGGGCATATTGATGGATCTCGTCTTTATCGACGAATTTATACAGAGACCCCGAATCGCCGCCGGACAAGCCCAAACCGTTGACTAAGGACAGAACGATCTGAATCCGTTGGACGTTTTCATTCGGCTTGAACGTATCGGCAGTATAACCGGAGAGGAAACCGCCGCGATAGGCTTTTTGAATCGGTAAATAGCCCCAATAGGTATCCGGGACATCTTGAAAATTCGCCGATTCCCGTTTGGGCGAGGGATCGAAGGCTTTGCTGAGGAGGGCGGCATATTGTACCCGAGTCATCGGCGCTTGTGGCTTGAACGTGCCGTCGGGGAAGCCGTTGAGGATGCCGCGATTGACCAATTCGACGATAAACGACTGCGCCCAGTGGCCTTGAATATCGCTCAACGGTTCGGGAATCAAGCCACTGGCGGCGACGATGTAGGGGGAGGCGATCGCCTCAGCTTGACCTTTAGCGACTAAGGTTTGATAGATAACGGCGGCGACTTCGGCGCGGGTAATTTCGCGCATGGGGTTGAGTTCGGTCAGTTCGGGATAGTTCACCACCAGACCGTTATGGGTGGCGATCGCCAGAATTTCCGTAGCATAGCTGGGGATTTGGGCGCGATCGCGGTAATATCCCAGCAAATTGGTGTTGCCGTCCCGTAAATTGGCCCCATTCACCAGAGAGACAAACGCCTGCACCCGGGTTAACTTATCGTTCGGGCGAAATGTCCCGTTCGGAAAGCCCGAGAGAAAACCCATGCGATTCGCCTTGACGATCGCCTCAAACGCCCAGAAATCCGCATTAATATCCGAAAATTGGCTCGCCTCGCGCTCGAAACGTTCGTCAAACGCCTTGGCGACGATCGCCGCATATTGCGCCCGGGTCAAACTTTCATCCGGTTTAAAGGTATTGTCGGGAAAACCGCTAATCCATTGGCGATCGACCATCGCTTGAATAAACCCGGCGGCCCAATGTCCCCGAATGTCCGTTAACGTCGTCCGGACGGGCGGCGGCGTAGAAGACGGCGGTTCCGACTCCGGCGGCGGACTCGCGGGCGGACTCACGGGGGGCGTTTCCGACGGGTTCGGATTCGGGAGGGGAACCTCACTGGTGACAAATTCCACCGTCCCTTTCACCTTCGCCGGGTTGAGTTGGTTACCCACGGAAATAATCGTTTGATTGCTCGTACTTTGCAAATCGTAGCCGCCATTGTCGAGAATGATATTCTCGCCGGGATTTTCGCTCGTCCCCAAATCTGGCAGTGCTTTCGCAATTACGGTAATCCCATCTTGGGCGTTATTTTTAATGTAGTTTTTCCGCAGCACCGGGCGTGCGTCGCCAGAAATCACCAAACCGCAGCGATTTTCAATAAATTTATTCCCCGAAATAAGCGGCGCGCTGTTGTCCCCCACGGTCATCCCGTAACCCGTTTTTTGAAAAACATTGCCGCGAATTTCGCCTTTTGCATTGCGCGTGCAAGAAATGCCGTTGGCCGAGTTCCCGGAAAAAACATTATTGACGACGATCGCCTTCGCCGTTCCCGTAATAAACACCCCTTCCCGGGCCGAACTGGCAAAGGTATTGTTGGCGATGCGCGGCGAAGTCGATTCCACCCAGACGGCGGTTCCGCGACTGGCGGAGTTCGTCACCGACACGCCGCACAGTTCGGCCCCCTCGTCGAGACGAACGGCGATATTTTGGCGGGCGAACGAAGGGCTGATATATTCGCCACTCCCAGAAATTAAATAGCCGTTGCCTTTTTTTGCTTCGTTACCGACCAGTTTGACCCCAGAGGGAACCATGAGGGGAAATTTTTCGCCGTTGTTGCTGCTGTAAGTGGCGCTGGCGAGTTGCACCGTCGTTCCCGCCGTCGCTTTTTGCAAAGCTTCTGCGATCGTTTTGAGGGGGTCGGCTTCGCTTCCGGAAGCGCGATCGCGACCGATATAAGGATTGACATAAACGGTAGGCATGATTGAAAACCGAATTGAGATTGATTCAGAATTGCGATGGCAAAAACAATGGAAAAGAATAGAGAGAGGATCGATAAAAAAGTCTAAATCGTACTGAGGCCGAGCCAATCGACGCAAGGACGACAACGAGAGCGAGCGGGGGAAAGGTTGGCTGGTTTAAACTTTAACCTGGGAAAGAAGAGTTAAGATAAAATTTGAGTGGCGAATTGAGGAAATCTGGCCATGGTAGCCCCGTCCGAAACCCACATCCACTCGCCAGTTGTTTATCCCGAGCGTGACGGTCAGCCGATGGCCGACAATACCCAACAGTTTCGCTGGATTACGGTCATTCACTTTAATATCGAGTGGCAGTTTGCAAACGATCCCAACGTGTTTGTCGCCAGCGATTTATTGTGGTATCCGGTTGAAGGTCAGCCGAAAATTCGCCAAGCACCGGATGTGATGGTGGCGTTCGGACGACCGAAAGGCGATCGCGGGTCGTATTTGCAATGGCAAGAAGAGAATATCGCCCCGCAAGTGGTCTTTGAGATCCGTTCTCCCGGGAATCGCCAGAAGGAAATGGATAAAAAACTACTGTTTTACGATCGCTACGGCGTGGAAGAATATTATCTTTACGATCCCGATCGCCACGACTTGAGCGGTTGGTTGCGGCGGGAGGGGCGGTTGGAGGCGATCGACAATATCGAAACATGGGTCAGTCCGCGCCTGCAAATCCGCTTCGAGTGGACGGAGACCGAGTTAAAACTCGATCGCGCCAATGGCGAACCATTTAGCAGTTACGCCGAAGTACAAGCACAACTCGATCGCACCCGACAGGCATTAGAAAGCGAACGCCAGCGCGCCGAAAGCGAACGCCAGCGCGCCGAAAGCGAACGCCAGCGCGCCGAAAGCGAACGCCAGCGCGCCGACCGCCTCGCCGAACGATTGCGCCAAATGGGTATCGATCCCGAAGAATTACAGTGAGGGAAAACGCACAAAAACAAGAGTAGAGACGCACTCGGGTTACGTCTCTACTCTAGGAAAGATGCAACAGGCAATCCACGACGACCGTGGAGCGCCTCATCGAGGAGGCGAGTGCACTAACCCGGGGGTTAGCAAATCAAATCTCCTAACTCGTCTCGCAGGAACTGGACGCCCGTTTCGACGCCTTCGACTAAAAAGCGTACTTGACCGTAAGCCTTATTCAACTGCCGACCTTCGATAATTAATTCTTGGGCCGGAAAGTTTTGAATGACTTCGAGCAGGGAAACTTGACTGTCATCGCTGGCAGAATTGACGATACTCGCGCGCAGGGCTTCGATCACCAATCGCCGCGATGGCGGGTGAATTACCTGACCGATTTCATAAAGCACTAATTCCCCGAGGATGAAGTTGAGCGAATCGTCTAAGATGCCCAAATTCGCGGGAATTTGTGTGGTCAAGACATTGCGGAACAGTTCCGGTTCTTGGTCGGTGACGTTAATAATGAAATTGACCACATTCGATCGCTCTCCAGTCGTGGCGAACATTTCGAGATCGCTGACTGGAATACTCAAGCGTTGCGGACCGTAAGTCAGAGTGACTTTCTCGACGACTTTCTGTTGGGCGACCGTGGGGGTCGTGTTGAGGACGACCACGGAGGTGGTGGCCAAAAATACGGCCAGAGCCAGCGCCACCCACTTAAACCATCGTTGAGCAAATCGTGTCAACCCCTGACGAACGTTCAGCCGTAAAGGAAGACGAAATTTCATATTTATTACTCCCGTTCGACGATGGATCTTGGCTCAGTTCTCCAAGAGAGAAGAGAACCGAGCGCACCCCGTCGAGAGCCAGGATCTGGGGGAGCGACCCCCGAGAACTCCCGACCCGATGGGGTTCGGCGCGATTAGTTGGGCCACGCCAAGTTCGAGGTCGAAGCGCGACTGAAGGCTTCGAGACTGGGGGCGTCAAAATCAGAAGCAAAATCGCCTTCACAAACGAGGTCGTACATGAAGTTGCTGACGACTTCGATCACGGGTCGGACATCTTCGGCGATGAAGCTGATTTTATTGTAAGCTTCGGCGAGGAGCGGACCGTTGACGGAGATGCGATCGACGGGGTAGTAACGCATGACTTCGAGCAGTTCGATGGTGCCGTCGTCAGCCGCTCGTAACAAGGCTTCGGTGACGTCTTCGACATCTTCGCGCAATCCTTGTTGACCGATGACGGGTTCGATGCGAGAGAGGACGTATTGACCGATCGAACTTTGGAGGATTCTTTCGAGAAAATCGCGAGTGACGGGAATTTCTTGATTTAACAAGGTCCGCAGGTCGCTCGCGTCTTGGTCGGTGACCCCCAAGCGGGTACGGAACACGTCGGGTTCTTCTCCGGTGCGTGCAAAACTTTCTAATTCGTTTAAGGTGACATTTTCGCTGGAGCTGCCATAAATCAATAAGATTTCATCGGCAGCGAGGGCGGACGGGGTATGGAAGAAAAAGACTGTCGAACTCACTAAAACAAGTGCCAGTAAAATAGAGAAATACTTTTGACTGGCACTTTTTAAAATCCGGCTTGTTTTGCGGATGGTTTCACCGAGATCGAACCGAGAAGGAAAAGACATACCTTTACTCCTGATACAAAACTCAGATCGATTGGTTTGACGATCTTGACTGCTTTCAGACTAGAGTATACCGTAGGAAACTTTTCTGAAGAAAAGATTGCGATTTTGGCGTTCCCCCCTACGAAGATTCACGGAAATCTATAGGGGAGAGGGAGAGGAAGGCGGCTCGGGGTCGGAACGATCGCGCCGTTGACCTTCGATCGCGCTTCGATCGCGCTTCGATAGTACCATTGGGGATTGAATTTTAGAGCGATCGCCGCCGAAATCGTTACATGGGTAGCGATGGCGGGCGATCGCCCCGGCTGACGAGAAAGCCCTTTTACCGAACCGCTCGGGATCCGGGGAGGCGATCGCGCCGCGCCATTTCTAGGTGAAAAATGGCTGAGAATTGACGACAACCGGGACGGTTCAATTTCTTTAAAAGTTCCCCGTTCTCTTTTATTCCCAAGGCAAAAAATATCAAGACAAAAAAGAGCGATCGCCTGGACTCGTAGGCGATCGCCCTCTAACTTTTAGAAAAGTTTCACTGACGCGGGGAAATCACGAGGAAAAAGTCCGCTTGTTTGGCGCTCTCGCTTCCCGAAGTCGATAGGCTCAAACTGCGAATATTGCCTAAAATTTGCGTGATAAAAAAGGCGGGATTAATTCCTTCTTGATTTTGAGGAAACAAATTATTAACGAAGGCTAAAGTCGAGCCGACATTGAGGTAAAAATAGCCGTCGTTGGGCTGAGGAAACGGTTGAGTTGCGGTCTGAAACGTGTAGGAATCTTCTAAGGATAAATACGGTTTGGGATTAAGTTCTTCCATCGGGCCGATCCCGGTGGTGACGAGCAGGAGGTTGTCGTCCAACCAGCCGTAAGAGAGTGCGCTTAGCACTTCTCCTGTTTCCTCGTTGGTGACTTGCCAGTGGGTAACCCCACGGGTGTCGATCTGGCGGGTATGGATCGCGACGGCGTCTTGAGAGACGTCTCTAATGTAGCTTTCCAGGGTGCTAAAGAAGCTCTCGGCGGCGGGGCGATCGCTGGTCTCGACCATCAACCCGATCCCGAACGGCAAGCGGGGATCGACCGCCGGAAACAAGCCGCGTTTGCTGGGGAAGAAAAACAGCCCATATTCGCCGTCCATCCAGCGAATAATATCCTCGTCTAAGTCTAAATTGAGGGCTTGACGCACGGCAGCGCGAAATTGGGTTCCCCAATTGGGCATTGCTTCCGGGTCCGCCGAGGGTTGGGGAACGATCGCATTCCACAAGCCATCAAAACCGCGACTGGTCAAGGCGAGATAGGTGGAGGCGGGAAGACGGGAGGGAAGGGCGGCGAGGGAGGGCGGCGAGGCGTTTTCCGGTTGGGGCGTGCGGTAGGCGGTGGTCGATCGCGCCCGCAAGCCGTTGTTATCGATCCAGAAGGCAAAATCGATCGCCTCGTAAGTGTCGGCAGTGAGATCGAGGGCGTTGTTAAACCCTTGAGAACCGGGCATTGGCAGGGGTAAGGGAAGGGGGATCGGAGGGAGTTCCGGGACTTCGGCGAGGCTGAAGCGTTGCAGGAAATCGGTGTCGGTGTAGCCGACCAACAACGATCGCGCAAACTCCGGTCGGGCGATCGTGCGTTGGAAACGGGCATCGTCGGCGAGTTTGGGCTGTCCGGTTTGGCGAGTGTCGAGCCAGCGTTCGATGGGAGCGGCGCCGGGAGCGGCGACGAGATACCCGTCACTGACGGCGATCGCCAGAGGGGGAACGATCGGTGGCGGCGGTTCGGGAAAGTCTTCTTCGGGAAAATCGGCTTCGGGAAACTGTTCTTCGGGAAAGGGGGCGGGTTCCGGTTCGGCTTGGGCGATCGGCCATTGGAGCCCCTTCGCCCCGGCAAAGGGCAACAACTGCTTGAGAATCGGAGATTTCGCCGCTCCCGAGGATTTGAAGGGGGCGGGGTTCAATTCCGCTTCCCCCGGGGCTTCTGAGGGCGTCGGTTCGTCGATCGCGAGTTCTTCTTCGGGCCACTCGAACAGGGTCACCCCTTGGTATTCTCGGCGGGTAACGGCGCTTTCCCGAGTGCTGGCGATGCGATCGACGATCTCTTCGATCGCGATCGTCTCGGTGAGGGGAGCCAGCATTAAGGGCGATTCTTCAAACGTGGCGACGCTTTCCGGGGTACTCGGCGGCATCAGGGCAATGGCGACCCAATCCCCTAACGCGGGTTGAATCGTGGCGGCAAAATCGACGCTATTGGGGAGGTAAGGCAAAAATCCCGGGCCGACAAAGGTGGGCGGTAGACCCACAAACCGTTTTAAGCCGTCCCAGACCCTAGCATCCCCATTGAGGAGTACCAGCCCGCCGATCTGTGCGGGCAAGACTTCGGCAACGGTCGGTATGGCGGGGGTAGGAGTCTCCACGGTAGGGGTTTGAGCGACGGCCACCCCAGGCAGCAGGGCGATCGCGGAGAGGATCGATAAAGACGTGCGATTGACCACCAATTTTTTACCTTTGTGGAGATTCACAGAAAGACTAGCTTATCGGAGCGTCTTTCGCAATTACAGGTGCGGTAAGGCTTTATGGCGAAAGCTCCCCGGGGTTGACCAGGCGCCCGATGAATAAGAGACTTCCCGAGGTATTGTCGCGAATCAGGAAGATGAAGGGGCGATCGGCCCGAAACTCCAGGGTCGAGTTTTGGGCGCCGCGCACGCCGCTAGCGACTGCACTGCTGGCGGATGCTTCCGTTCCCTGTTCGTTGACGGTGATAAAGGTTTGCTGGATGGCGGCGGAGAGATAGAGATCGCGGCTGTTGTCGATCCCGGAAAAATCGGCAGATTTACTAAACGCACTCGGCATTCCCAGGCTGGAGAGGACTTGACTCAGATCCAGTTTCGATTGCAGTTCAAATTTCGGTAACCAGATGTGGGCGCTGAGGGGCTGTTCTGTGGACCAATGGCGATCGAGATCGGAAAACCATCGTTGGAGGTTTTCGGGGGTAATTTGGGCTTCGACTCGTTGGAGTTCGGCGGTCTGAGTCGGTAGTAAGACGACGGTGGAAATGGTGGTATCGCGATAGGGCAGATCGAGCAGGGTCAGGTCGTCATATTCGACGATACTGGTCGGGTTCATCAGTTGGTACATCATCGGGACGGGTACGGTCTGTCCCGGGGCGATCGCAAACGGGGCGGATTCGGTTCGTTGAGGGGAAAAGGGCGAAAACCACTGGGCTTTAAAGTAAACTGTGTTGGTTAAAATCAGCCGGGTGTTGGCGCCGATATCTTTGGGGCGTAAAAGGTTCTGAATTCTACCGTTGCTGCGTTCGGCAATCCATTGGTTGATGGTTTCTCGGGCAAGTTCGGGCTGCTTGGCAAAGTCGATGCGGGCGAGGGAGGCTTGGTAATGTCGGGCGATCGTTTCTACGAAGGGGTCTTGAAATGGGTAATTTTCCTGTCCCCACAGGCGATCGATCGATTCGAGACGCGGGATGCCTTCGGTTTGGTGAGGCAGAATGACGACGAGGGAGGCAAAGGCTTCGTGGACTCGTGGTTCCGGTAAGCTCAAGTGCAGGACTTTGGCGATTTCTGCCGCCGTCTGACCCCGCGCCCCGGCATAGGTCATGGCGAAGGATCTCGATAAGCTGTAAGGGGCGATAAACAGGTTTCCCGGTTGCTGACGCAGGTGATGGTAGAGATCGAGGGCAAAAGCGTTGTTGTCTTTTACCAAGGTGGCTACGTCTGCGGGGAGGTCTTCGGCGAAGCTTTGAGCGAGTTGGCGCTCCTCCTGGGCGATGGGGGCCGATCTGGCGGCGGATGCGGCGATCGCACTGCTGGAGGTCAAAACAGGGGTAATGGCTCCTATGGATGCGGCGATCGCCCGGTAAACCCAATGGACATTCATGATTGATTGCTGATGGCGCACGAGTCGCCATTCACTCCAAAACAGCAAGGTTGAACGGGATTAAATGAACGGAATTAAAGGGGTTTAGCCTCTACACCCCATCTCGGGCGATCGCGATCTCAATCGTTTTGACCCCAACTGGTCACCTGAAAATAAACCAAAATTAAGGCGATTGCCAGTAAAACGGTAGCGGCGGCTGCCGCATAACCAAAGTCAAATAAGGCAAAAGCTTGCTCGTAGATGTAGTAAACGAGGACGTTCGTCGAGTTCAACGGACCGCCCCCCGTAATCACGTAAACTTGCTCGAAACTGCGTAGGGTGAATATGGCTGTCGTCACCGCGACAAATATTAATGTCGGCTGCAACCCTGGAAGGGTGACGTACCAAAATTTTTGCCAGCCATTGGCCCCGTCGAGTTCGGCGGCTTCGTAACGCTGTACGGGAATGGCCTGTAGTCCGGCTAAAAAGACAACGAGATTGAAACCGAGTTGTTTCCAAACCGTTAACAGGATCAACACGGGCATCGCCCATGTGGTCGAACTCAACCATTCTACGCCAGTCAGTCCCGCGCTGGCGAGCAACCGATTCACCGGGCCGTCATTTTGAAATAACCACCGCCATCCCAATCCGACGGCGACGAGGGAGGTAATTGAGGGAATAAAATAGGCGGTTCTTAATAAGCCGCGTAAGGGGATTTCGCGATCGAGTAAAACGGCTAAGGCGAGGGGAATGACGATACTGGGGATGACGGTGGCGACGGTGAAGTAAATGCTATTCCCCAAGACTTGCCAAAAGTCGGGAGAAATCAGCAATCGCCAATAGTTTTTTAAGCCGATAAATTCGGTTCCCGATACGGTAAAACTACCCGTGGTTAAACTGAGATAAAACAGATAGGCGATCGGCCAAAAGATGAATAAACTGAGAAAAAATAAGGCGGGAGAGAGAAATAACCAGGCGGCGATCGCCTCGTTTTTGAATGTATTTCGGTCGAAGGATAAACGAAATTTCATTCTAATTTTTGATTTTAGATTTTTTTAATCAAATAACAGCGACGGAATGGGGGCGATCGCGCCGATTGGCTAAATTAACTGGATCGTTTCGGGAATGTCGTTAATAAAACTGTTGAGAAATGGATCGTCGCGATCGCGATCGTAGAGATTTTGATAAATATCATAAATTAATTCGGTTAATAACGACCCACTCAAGCAAAGCTGACCGTAATCGGGCCAGATCATTAATTTCATTTTGGTGGGTGTTTCTCCAGCAAATGGCGCCAGGAGATAAGGCACATTTTCCAGGATTTTCGCCCCCAAACGTCGGTAAAACTCAATTCTTCTTTCTCCTTGTTTAAAATTGCTACTATATTGCGGATCTTCGACTTCAATGATTAGATGAATCTGTCTAGATTTTAATGTTTCTCCTAAATAATTCATCATTTGAGTTCCCAAGCCTTGACTGCGATATTGGGAATCGGTTCCGATAAAGTCGAGTAAGACAAAGTTAGGATTTTTTAAAGCATAGAGAAGGGCGATCGAAACCACGCGATCTCCGATTTTGCCGACAAACAAGCGCGAGATGCGATCGGTTAAGCGGTGGGCGATCGTTTCGAGATCCGGGCGTTCTTGTGGCGGGAAAGATTCGATATAAATTTTAGAAAATCCCTCAAACTCCGGGGCTTTAGGATCGTTTATTTCTTTAACATCAATCATTTTTAATAAGTTTTAAAATTATATTATATCACCCTTCAAAGGTTTAAACTATCTTGCTCGTTTTAAGCTCTTATAGCACTCGGGCGTCTGATGAGGTACAGTGCCGATCCCCCCTATCCCTCCTTCGCCCCCTATCCCCCCTTCGCCCCCCTTTCAAAGGGGGGTTGGGGGGATGGTTGGGGGGATTTCGGGGGGAACGAGGAAAGTCCCCCTTTTTAAGGGGGATTTAGGGGGATCTAAATGTCTTACCTCGCAGAGGAAAATGCTGTATAGGCTATTATAGATTCAAAATTAATAAAACCAGCGATTAATCCTAAAAAACTATAGAAAATTTTGATATAATAGAAAGAAATCTTGCCTGAATTTTTACCCTTAGACCTATGCATTTATAGATTTAAATTTGTGCATTTCAAAAGATAAATAGAAAAACAGATTATTCCTCCGTCAGCCCAAATCCATCAATCGCTTATTCTAAAACAGATAAAACCTGTTTCGGCAAAAGTTTATCTTTAAACCAAACAATCGGAACGGGAACATCTTTCACTTTAACCCCCGCTTTTTCTAAATTCAAACGTTCCGAAACTGCTAAAATTAGATTATCGCATTGAGACTTGCGAACTTGAGCGAATTTTTTCTGTAAATATTCCGGACGCCAATATCCGACAATTTCTAATAACATCGATCTCCCGTCAGGATGAACTAAACGAAAATCGGGAATCATCACGCTACCGGGAATCGGAATTAAATCGACTTCTCGTTCGAGTTTCCATTCAGTTTTAGTGGAATTCCAGCGATCGACAAAAGACTCTTCCAACGCACTATCATAAGTTTTTCCGGGGGGATAATGACTGACTAAATCGCACTCGGAATTGAGGCTAAATCGTCCCTGTTTCCAATTGCCACTAAACGGATCTCGGGTTTGTAAATTCGCTTCTAAACTCCATTTAGTCACGTGGAGTAAAGCAGGCAACATTTTCGCTAACGCCAGTCCGTAACGGGTACTCGGTTTAAATAAACTCGTCGGTCCGTCAATCGTAATCGTAAAACCGTAGTCTGCATCTCCTTCGATATACGCCATTAATTGAAATAATTTTAAATAGCGAAACAAAAGTTTATATTCTCCCGGATCGTTGCGATGGGCCGTAATTTTAATAGCAGTCGCCCGATAAAATACTCCTTGAACTTGGGACAAATTATAGCGATGTAGCAAGGCTTCTGGGGTAGGACAGTCGAACTCGGTCAGTATTTTATTTTCGTTTAAATCTGAGTACAGTCCCGCTTTAATTTCGACGGGGAGCACTTCTCGTTTTAACTCTTGGGAGAGTTGATGGGCGAGTTTTTCGAGAGTCGTTACGGTGGATTCTTTGCAGGGAACGGTTGTAGCGGCGAGGGTAAAAACACGCTGCCGTAATTCTTGCGGTTCGAGAGGACTGACGACTTCAAAGGTGCTTAAATTACTTTTGAGTATATGTGCCAATCCCCGTTTAATTCGATAGTCCGGAGTGTCACCTTCGAGGTCTTGTAATTGGCGGTCTAGATCTCCTTGGGTACAACCTTGCGCCTCTAGAAAACATTGGATCAGTTGATGGGCTGTTGCTAAGTTGCGATCGTCGATTTCTAGCTTTTTTGGGGCAATGGTTTCGCCATGATAGCGAAAACTCAATAAGTCGGTCGGTAACATAATTTTAATTCAATATTATTAAGATTATTCATTTGTTCCCCACTTGTTCCTGCCAATTTCTATTCGCCGTAAATGGTCACGAGAATGGTTCGACGACGGGGTTTAATATCGCATTCAAGATGAAAAATTTGCTGCCAGGTTCCCAATTCAAGTTTGCCATTACGGACGGGAACGGTTAACGAAGGTCCCAACCAAGTCGCTTGTAAATGAGAATGTCCGTTCCCATCATGCCAGGTTTGTTCGTGTCCGTAGTCGCGACTGGGAGGAATCAAACGATTGAGCATTTCTGGTAAATCTCGTTTGAGTCCGGGTTCAAATTCAATCGTCCCCACGGATGCAGTACTTCCGACGTTAAAAATATTGACCATTCCGGTTCTAATTCCGGACTGTTTGACGATTTGATTGACCGCATCGGTCAAGTCGTGCATGTCGCCATTTTTGTTGGTTGAAATAACAATATTTTCTTGATGAACCATGTTAATTCAGAGAGGAGTAAGTCTAGTTTTAGGATATCGAATTTTGGTTCGTTCGGCAATCAATCGAGTAACTTTAAAGTCACTTAGCTGTCGGGGCGATCGCCTGTTTGAGAGTTAAGCTTTTCTTCCCATTTCTCTGTTTTTTCGGCTGCCCGTTTTTGCGGTGCTTTTTTGACTTCATAAGGAGAGGGAGAAGGGGAAGGGCGATCGCTTTTGATTAATTCTAACTGACGGTATTCGCCGCGATCGCTTTTCTGGGCTTTTTTCGGTTTTCCTGTCGCTGCAGTCGTCCCGCGACGGCGCCGTTTTGAGGTGCCTTCTTCGGCAGTATCTTGGGCGATTACTTCATACAAAATAGCTTGTTTGTTGGTTTCGCTGCCTTTGCGTAAGACTCGCCCGAGTCGTTGAATATATTCTCGGGCGGAACCCGTTCCAGACAGCAGAATCGCGATTTTAGCGTCGGGAACGTCCACCCCCTCGTTTAAAACGTGGGACGCGACAATATTTTTATATTCTCCAGTTTTAAAACGTCTGAGAATTTCATGTCTTTCTTTCACTGGAGTTTGATGAGTCAGGGCGGGAATTAAGAATTCTTGAGAAATGCGATAAACTGTAGCATTATCGGCGGTAAAAATTAAAATTCGTTCGGGATGATGTTGCGCTAAAAGATCGGCAAGAACGCGAATTTTACCGTCAGTTCCGAGGGCGATTTCTTTCGCTTCTCGATGAGCTAACATGGCGCGTCTTCCCCCTTGAGATCGCGCGCTAGCCATCACGAAGTTTTGCCACCCTTTGATACTACCGAGGGAAATATTCGCGGATTTTAAAAAGTTATTTCTAACTTGAATTAAACGGTCGTAGCGATCTCGTTCTTGTCGGGAAAGATTGACTTTAATCTGTACGATTTCATGATCGGCGAGGGCGCCTCCGGCCAATTCTTCGGCAGTTTTGCGATAAACTTGCGGTCCGATCAAAGCATTGAGATCGCTTTCTTTGCCGTCCGATCGCTCTGGGGTGGCGGTCAGTCCCAGGCGGTAGGGCGAGATCGTATATTCGGCGATCGACCGGTTAAAATCCGTCGGTAAGTGGTGACATTCGTCAAAAATGACCAAAGCGTAGCGATCCCCTAAAGATTCTGCATGAATGGCCGCACTATCGTAAGTTGACACCAAAATCGGCGTGCGATCGCGCGATCCTCCCCCGAGTAACCCGACTTCGACATCGGGAAATGCCGCCTCTAAATGGGCGTACCACTGATGCATCAAGTCCAGGGTGGGCACTACAATCAGGGTCGTTCGCGGCGTCGCCTGCATCGCCAACTGCGCTAAGTAGGTCTTCCCCGCCGCCGTCGGTAACACCACAACCCCGCATCGTCCGGCCTTTTTCCACGCTTGGAGGGCTTCCGCTTGGTGGGGATAGGGCGGCATTTCGATCGCCGGAACCAGTTCTAAGGGTTCAAAGGCGCGGGCTTCGTCGGTAAATTCCGAACCTTCACCTTGCAATGCTTCTACAAAATTGCGGTAGTGGATGGCCGGAATCCGATATTTTTCCACGCGATCGTCCCACGTGGCAAAATCGATCCACGCTTTCCCTCTCGGTGGCGGGTGGATTGTCAACGTACCGCGATCGTATTTTAGAATCGGTGTGCGGGCCATCAGTTCCTCAAATTACCAGTCCCTTAATTATTTTAAAGGATGAGGGGAAAACTGGGAACAATTTTAAGTTTATTTTGAAACTTTTTCGATCCCGTCAGTTTATTCTAAGCGGCAATTGTTACTATTTTAAGTCATGGAAATTCAAGGCTTACTCGACCGGGCGATCGTCAGTTATACTCTGGCATTACTGCATCCCATTGCTGGTTTTTTACTTTTGATTTTAGTGGGAACTGTGGGTGTTTTGGGCTGGCGTTACCGTCGCGCCCGACTCGGTAAAAGCGGTCACGACGTTCCCGGAACGTTTCAGTTAATGCAACAACACCAACGTTTGGGAATGGCTTTGTTATGGATGACCTTTATCGTGTGGTGCGCTGGTATGGCGATCTCCTCTTTACTCGTTCTCAATGGTATTGTTTATGACTATCCCCATCAGTTATTTGCAGTAGGTTTAATGTTCATTTTAGCCGTGAGTGCGTTAGTCATGTTATTATTTCGACAGCGAACTTGGGCGAGTCCGGTTCATTTAACGTTGAATGGAATTGTCGTTATTTTACTAGTCGCGCAGTTTGTTTCTGGCTGGCAGGTTTTACAACAGTTATTTTTATTTTAATTGAGTGAAAAATCAAGTTGAAAGAGAAAGGAGATAAAAATGCAATCTAAAAATCTAAGCTCAAAACGGGCGATCGCGCCGGGAAGTTTACGACGAGTTCACCATATTGCTTTTAATGTTAAAGATTTACAAGCCTCCCGGCATTTTTACGGTGAAATATTAGGATTGCACGAACTCCAAGGGGAAGAAGTTCCCAGCACTTTACGGGAGTTAGTCGCATCGGGAAAAGTTAGCAATTTTATCACCCCAGATGGAACGGTTATCGATTTATTTTACGAACCGGATTTATCGCCGCCCGATCGCGATCCGACTCGCCCTTTTACCCGGGCAAATCATTTAGCTTTTGATATCGATCCGAGTTTGTTTGATGAGGCGGTTGAGGTGTTGCGATCGCGCGACGTTCCCATCGACCACGGCCCAGTTACTCGTCCGACGGGACGCGGAATTTACGTTTACGACCCCGATGGATTTATTGTAGAAATTCGCTGCAATGCTGTTTAGAAATTATCGGGTAAAATTATGGAAAAATTAGGACACGGCATTGCCGTGTCCCTACGGATGAAGAGGTTTAGGATGTGGAATTAGCTCAAGAAATCGTCTAACTTGGGAACGTCAACCCAAGTTCGGCGATCGTTAGATTGATGGGTTAAATCCATCAATAATTGCGAGTAAATTCCTTCCCGTAATGAAGGGGTAAAACCTTGTCCTGCATCAATGCTTTGTACCCAGCGATCGATCAGTCGAACTAAGGGTGCAATTCGCCCGTCATCGTAAGTTTTAGAAAACGTTAAATTTTGGGGAATTTCTATTTTTTGAAGACTCTCCCCAGCCGGGGCGCCCCAAAGTTCAAAGCCGTGAACGTAGTCCTTGAGGTTGCCGCTACCCAGAACTAAGGTGCCGCTAGACCCGTAAACTTCGACCCAGTGGCCGCGTCCGGCATAAGTTGCCGAACTCAAATTAACCTGACAGGGACTGCCGTCTGCGAGTTCGAGTGTAATGACACATGTATCGTCAGCATCCACGGGCTTTAATTGTCCGCCCGCACTCGGATCGGGGCGTTCGGGAATGCCGACAGTCAACAGTCCGGACAGGCGACGAATCGGGCCAAATAGCCAGTCAATGTAATCGAAACAGTGGGATCCGATCGCCCCCAATGCACCGCCACCTTTCTCTTTTTGAGCATACCAGTTCCAAGGACGTTCGGAGTTGGCACGACTCGCCACTAACCAATCAATTTTAATCAGTCGAGGGGTACCGCAATATCCCTCATCAATGAGTTGTTTAAACCGTTGCCATGCGGGGACGTAACGAAACTCAAAATCCATCGCGGTTATGGAACCATTATTTTGAGCAATTTGATACAGCTCTTTGGCTTCACTGGCGTTAAGTGTAGTCGGTTTTTCTAACAGTAAATGCTTGGCTGCACTTAATACAGGTTTTGCCATTTCATAATGTAAAAAGGGTGGAGTTGAAATGCTCACTGCTTGCACTTCTGGCAAATTGACCACATCGGCGATCGTGTCGCAGGCTTTGGCAATGCCGTGTTTTTGGGCGATCGCCGTCGCTTTATCGATATCGCGATGGTAAACGGCGACAACTTCCGTGCGCGGATGCGCTTGAAAGGCGGGAATATGGACTTTTTGCCCGAATCCTGTCCCGACGATCGCCACGCCAATCGTTCCCGAATTCACTTTGCTTAAATCAGTCATCAGTCAAATTTTCTCGAAAATAACGATAGATTGGAGTTGTCAAAATACTATAATAATTTGAGTTCGCTCGTAAAATCTTCTTCGATCGATTTGCATCATTTCGTGGATCGATCTAGCGAATGAGGGAGCAATGAGAAGTGATAAGTTAGAAATTCTGCGCCAATCTTGACCGCTAAAAGCCAGCAATCACCCGTCAGCAGACCAAATCAAAAAAATGCTCTATAAGGCGGGTAAAATGCCCGCCTTATGTGTAAAACTTTCTCTTGAAAACTAGAGAAAACTTTAGCCTTTTAGAGCCTGCACTTTTTTGTCAACCCAGCGAATCGTTAACTCACCCAAACGAGTTCCATCTTCCGCAAAGCGATCGATTTCTCGCACGCCTGTGGGACTGGTGACGTTCACTTCTGTAAGATAACCGCCAATGACATCTAAACCGACAAAATACAAGCCGTCCGATCGCAATTTCGGCGCGACTATTTCGCAGATTTCGCGATCGCGATCGGTAATCTCTGTTTTGACCACTTGTCCACCAACTGCCATATTTCCCCGGAACTCTCCCCCACTCGGAACCCGGTTAATCGCTCCGATCGCCTCGCCATCGAGCAGAATAATTCGCTTGTCTCCCTGGCGAGCTTCAGGTAAATAAGTTTGTACCATTACGGGTTCTTTCCCCTGTTTGGTACTGATCTCAATCAAAGAATTTAAGTTAGCATCATCCGGCCTTAAAAATAAAATTCCTTCTCCGGCTTTGCCTCCTAAAGGCTTTAACACTGCCGAGCCTTTTTTAGAAACAAAATCGCGAATAACCACTTTACTTTCGCTAACAATTGTTTCAGGAATTACCGATTGAAATTGCAAGGCATACATTTTCTCATTCGCCGCTCGAATGCCTCGTGGTGCGTTAACTGTCAAAGTTTTCGCCGGATCGATCGCGTCGAGAATGTAAGTCGCATAGAGATAAGGAATGGTCACGGGGGGATCGGTTCGCATGAACACCACATCCATTTCTTCTAAAGGTTGAAAACTGCCGGGTTTAATTTCATACCACGAATGCGGCTTGACCCATCGACCGTCTACTAACTGCACTGGATTCAAGTAAACGCGATCGAGTAAGGCGCAAGCTTTACCTTCAATAACACTCAACAAACCCGCTTGAGTTATCCACACTTCATGTCCCATTTCTTGCGCCGCTTCCATCAAAGCGACGCTCGTATCGTGAGTAGGATCGAGTTTTTCGATGGGGTCGATAATAAAGGCAAGTTTCACGCCGATTCTCCCTGTTCAGATTGAAGTTAAGATCGAGTTAGGGGATTAGTTTACCTAACTTTTATTTAAGCGTTAAATTGACGCAAAAAAGCGTAAAAAAGCGATCGCGCGTGCGGCGATCGCCGAAGACTTGAAAAAGTAGGTGAAGGCGACAACTAAGCCGACTTTTCTGTCAGTAAGGGGTCGAGTTCGCCTTGAGAATCGAGCGCATAAAGGTCGTCACACCCCCCGATGTGGCGATCGTCGATGAAAATTTGCGGAACGGTACGGCGTCCGTTGGCGCGTTGGGCCATTTTGTCCCGTCCCTCCTCGTCGCCATCGAGGACGTATTCCTCGTATTCGACACCTTTCTCCTTGAGCAGCGCTTTGGCGCGCAAGCAAAACGGACAACTGCTCCAGGTGTAAATTTCTACGTTAGGATTCATCGGGGTTCACTCGTGTTGCAGTAACATTTCTTAACTAAATTGTAGTATAACGGGATTTGCAGTCAAGCTGCACGTCTCGCGCAGATCGTCCCGACTTCGCGGAAATCGACCGTCAAAACTGAGGAATTGCTCTTTATTTGTTAAATTTAGAGGCGATCGCAAATGCTTAGATTTGCCAATTTAAGTTAATTTTTAAAATGGCACGATCGAATCATTCCACTCCATCACTCGATCGCACAGCTCCCGCGTATTATCTTGTGTTAAAATCTGTTAAAAGGAATTTAATTTCGTGCTTCCTGAAATTTCAACTCTTCCTATTTTACAACTCGCTTCTGGCGATTATTTATCCCTTCAAGTTTATCATTTTCGAGGCGATCGCCCTGGAAAAAAGGCTTACTTACAATCAAACTTACACGGTTGTGAAATTTCTGGAAATGCCGTTCTTCACGAATTGATTAATTTTCTACAATCCCTCGATCGCACTCAGCTTGAAGGCGAAGTGGTTATCGTTCCGGCGTGCAATCCAATGGCTATGAATGCGCGATCGCACCATTTTTCAAGCGGTCGTTACAACCCCTACGACGGTCGAGATTGGAATCGAATTTTTTGGGATTATCACAAGGTCAGTCACGATCTCGATGAAATTGCCCGAGATTTTTGTGAATTAGAGGTCGAAACCATTCGCAAAGAATACTTAAAACTCATTCAAACAACGTTTAACCGCCATCATGACAATCTCGATTCAGCTTCGGGCGTTCCCCTCCACAAGCGTTATCGATATTTGCTACAATCGTTATGTTTGGATGCCAACTACGTTATTGACTGCCATAGTTCTTCAAATCGAACGATTGATTATTTTTATTGTTTCCACGATCGCGAAGAAAGTGCCAAATATTTTTTAATCGACCTTGGGATATTCCTAGAAAGTTACGACGGCTATACCTTTGATGAAGCCTTTCTAAAACCGTGGCTTGCTTTAGAAAAAGCCTTGGCAAAACAAGGCAGAAAGATTATTTTCGACCTCGAATCCTGGACTTTAGAATTAGGGGGTGGAATGGAAGTCAATTCCCAATCGGTGGCAAAAGGCGTTCGGGGTATTAAAAACTATTTAGCAGGGAAGAAAATGTTAACGATTTCCGGTTTTCCATTGGCGGAAACTCACCAGCATCAAGTCCAGTTTTTTCACAAACATCAACTGAGAAGATATCATGCCGTTGCTGGGGGGATTTTGCGCGATCGCCTGCCCCTCGGAACCGTTGTAAAAGCAGGCGATCGTCTCTATACCCTCTTAAGTTTTAATAAGAACGGCGAATGTCCCACTCAAGTTGCGATTGAAGCCGAACGTGATGGTATAATTTACGATCTTTCCCTCAATGAATCGGTCAATCAATCTGATTATGTTTTATCGATTTTTGAAGATCATTAGAAAAAGGCGATCGTTTTAACTCGCGATCGATGTTGTCAGTAAAGTAAGATTTTAAGAAATGATGACTTCTTCACTATCAACAGTTCCCCTCATTAAAGACCCCGATCGCCTAGAAAGCAGACTCAAAGAAATCCCACCAGTTCCTGGGGTTTACTTCATGCGAGACAACAACGATCGCATTCTTTATATTGGTAAATCTAAGAAACTGCGATCGCGGGTTCGTTCTTATTTTAGAGATTCGCAACAACTGAGTCCGCGCATTGCTTTAATGGTGCAGCAAGTTTGCGAAATTGAGTTTATTGTTACGGACACTGAAGCCGAATCCCTCGCCTTAGAAGCGAATTTAATCAAACAACATCAACCGAATTTTAATGTTTTACTTAAAGATGATAAAAAATACCCATATTTATGTATTACTTGGTCGGAAGATTACCCGAGAATTTTTATTACTCGCAAGCGGAAGTTGGGCAATCGTAAAGACCGCTATTATGGCCCTTATGTCGATAGTACGGCGTTGCGCAATACTCTCCATTTAGTCAAACAGATTTTCCCGTTACGTCAGCGTCCGCAACCGCTTTTCAAAAATCGTCCCTGTCTGAATTACGATATCGGACGCTGTCCGGGGGTCTGTCAGCAGCTTATTTCTCCAGAAGACTATCGTCAAATTGTTCAAAAAGTGGCGATGGTTTTTCAAGGTCGAACGGAAGAGTTGGTCGGCATTTTAAGCGAACAAATGCAGCAAGCAGCAGAAGCATTGAACTTCGAGCAAGCTGCTAAATTGCGCGATCGCATCGCTGGATTAAACTCGTTAAATAGCGATCAAAAAGTGGCTTTACCCGACGATCGCATCTCCCGCGACGCGATCGCCTTGGCCAAAAATCGACACCATGCCTGTATTCAATTATTCCAAATTCGAGCAGGGCAATTAGTCGGGCGTCTCGGCTTCGTTACCAGTGCAGAAAATGCCGAATCGGGGGAAATTTTGCAGCGTGTTTTAGAGGAACATTACCAACATGTTGAATCGGTGGAAATTCCCACGGAAATTTTGGTGCAATCTGACTTGACCGACGGCCCTATGTTAGCAGAATGGTTGAGCGATCGCAAAGGTCGAAAAGTGGCGATCGTCACCCCGCAACGTCAAACGAAGGCAGATCTGCTCGAAATGGTCGAACGCAATGCAGAATACGAGTTGCAGCGTTTGCAGCGTCAGAGCGATCGCAATGCCGAAGCCTTGCAAGATTTGGCGGAATTACTCGATTTACCGGACTGGCCGCGCCGGATCGAGTGCTACGATATCTCTCACATTCAGGGTTCCGATGCAGTTGCCTCTCGGGTGGTGTTCGTCGATGGAATGCCCGCCAAGCAGCATTATCGTCGCTACAAAATTCGGAATCCCGAGGTGCGATCCGGTCACTCTGACGACTTTGCCAGCCTTGCAGAAGTTCTCGGTCGGCGTTTTCGCCACAGTCGCGGCGATCTCGATCTCTGCATAAATGCACCGGACTGGCCCGATCTGGTGGCGATCGATGGCGGTAAAGGTCAACTCTCTACCGTCGTTGAAGTGCTAGAACAACTAGAAATTGCCGATGTATTAACAGTTGTGAGCTTAGCTAAGCAACGAGAAGAGATCTTTCGACCCGGCGAATCCGCCCCGGTTCCCAGCGATCCCGAACAGCCGGGAGTGCAGCTATTGCGGCGCGTTCGCGACGAAGCACACCGTTTTGCCGTCACGTTCCACCGCCAGCAACGGGGCGATCGAATGCGGCGATCGCGCTTGGACGAAATCCCGGGACTCGGCTTTCAGCGACAAAAACAATTACTCGCACATTTTCACTCGATCGATTATCTTCGAGTCGCAACACCGGAACAAATCGCCGAAGTCCCCGGCATCGGTCCGCGTCTTGCCCGCCAAATTTACGAGTATTTCCATCCATGAAGCGTTATTAAAAGAGAAACAGCTTAGAATTGTTATTTTATTCTTTAGCCAAAATCAAGTTTAAAACATTCAATTCATGAGAACGGAGTAAATAGCGATCGGCAAACATTTTGTAGCGTATTTGTTCCAAGCTATAACTGCGGAAAATTAAAAAGGGAAATTCTTCATATTTATAGCCAATGGGTAAGGTATTATAAACGGGATATAAACAACGAACGTAACTAGAAAGTAAGCTTCTAAATCGTCGATGGTCTTCCAGATCTCGGGGGTAATTTTTAAAATAATCGCGTAAAGTTTCCGAACTGACAAATGCAAATAAAGGAATTGCATAATAGCGATCGCTTTCTGCACTGTTGAGTTCTAAATACTGGCTTTGCGATCGCTCGCCTTCGAGTAACTCAATGAGTTCGAGTGCGCCATCTTCGATCGCCGCTTGTAAGTTTTCTGGATATTGCTGATTGCGTCCGATCGCGCGCATATCTTCGATTAAATCTGGGGTTGCATATTGCTTGATTTGTGTTTCTAAAGCAATCGTGTAACTTTCTTCTAATCGACGATTTGAGATGGGAACAACGAGCAAATTTCCGTTTAAATAACCCGTTTCTATATCTTTTAAATCCAGAAGGCGATCGAATCGATGACAAGCTTCCACAAACTTAGAGAAAAAAGAATTTTTTAAAGATAAATAAGTTTCTTGAAAATCTTGTTGAGAACGCTTATCTAAAACAAATTCTGCCCGATCCAGTAACTTTTCTAAACTGGTATAAACTCTTTTAAGTTGTTGGTGACTGGGAAGGCGGCGATGTTCGTTTTTTAACTGACGGATTAAATTCGCCATGCGATCGGTAAATGTCATTCCCGACGCCGATACAGATTTACCGCCAATTGGAATAATACTGTAATCTTTTTTCCGTCCGAGGCGTCCCGCACCGACAATTCGCGTTAAAATTGAAACTTTGAGAACTAGCAGAATATTTAAGACATTCAGTAAGCTTTCCTGACGGGAAAAAGCTTTAGATAACTTCATTTCTTCCTCGGAATAACTCTCGGAAGTTCCAGGATAGTAAATGGCGCGATCGCCTAAATAGAAAATAATTTCTTTGCTCAAATTATCGAGAGTCTTTAATTCTTCATTTTCCCAATAATTCCCGCGTGCGCGATAAATTACTTGGATGACTTCCATCAAGTTTCTTTCAATTTGAAATTGAGGAATATCTACTAAAATATGCCGTGCTTTTGGGAAGGATAAGCCACGACTCGCCGAAGAAGTCATAAAAATAACTTTTGCATCTTGCTTGTATTGTTGGATGAGCGATTTTTCTGGATCTGATAAATTTGCATGAATTTCTAAATAATCAGAACAGTATTGAAATTGTTTGCGCTGATTTTTTAATTGTTCGATCAGTTCCTGTAATCGTCGTTTGTCCTGGATATAAACTAAGATTTGCGCCGAACCCTCGCGATCGAGTAAATTACATATATCTTTAAAAATCCTTTCTTGGATACTCGAAACTAGCGCATTATTAGCATCGTATTTAAAAGGATTTTGCGAAAATTCGATGGTTTCCAAAAACACTTTATAAGTGAAATCTAAACTGGAAGCCGGATAAGAATTGGTGTTAATCGATCGCGCTTTATTTCTATGAAAATTAAATTCTTTAACCGAAAGCGGTTCTATGTCCGATTTCGTGCGCCGAACATATATTTTATCCAGTTCTGGTGAAGAATCAGACAGGTGTTGTTCGATGACTTGAGAATCTACAATTGAAGCATCGGCAACAATAATTTTCAGATTAAACCCGTATTCGGCTAGATTGAATTTATTAATAAACTCGCGAATTCCTTTAAAAAAACTAACTCCACTATCATCTCCTGTAATCTCATCGATCGCGATAAACAAATGTTTAATTCGTCGCGATATCGCCGCCATTTTTTCAGGAATAACTCGTTCTTCTCGACTGTTGTATGCACTAGCAAAAATGCGATCGAGATGGGTTAACGTCGAAGATTCTTCGCCAGTCATACGTAAGGACTGAATGGCAACTGTAGCAATTGTATGGTTGGAAATTTCTTGAGTAACAATTCCATTAAGAGCTTCACATAAACTCTGTAAAACTCCAGAACTTCGATTTTTTAAACTCCGAATGGTATCTTGTCGGGTTTGCTCTAACGAAGTTGGACGTTCCGACTTTTTAGAATTGGTATTTCGATCGTTGATTGGGATAAAATTGACGGTGTTTAGTGTAAAATGATTTTGGCTTTTATTAGCGTGATAGAGAACTGTTTTGAGGCCGTTATTTTCTTTGATAATGACCGAGTTGCTAGTAATACAGAAAAGGCGATCGTCGCATAAATTTCCAGTTTTATCTTTGAATTTTTCAAGAATATCTAAATTCACTTGTTTTCGCGGACTGATATATAAAAACAAAAAGCCTTCATCAAAATGTTGCTTTAAGAAATTGGCGATCGCCGTTGTTTTGCCGATCCCAGGATTTCCCGTTAAAAATAAATAAATATCGTCGGAATTAAGAGCTTTTTCAATAAGTTGAGCGTGCGCCGATCGCAGTTGACTTCCTCGTTCAACTTGCAGGCGATCGGCAAGATCGTCGTCTACAATCCCAATGGAATTGACAAAATTATCGAGATGTTCTTGATGGACAACTTGAGAGATGCCATTGGCTGAATGATTAGACAAAATATCTAATAATTGATTGACTAAATGAGTTCCATTTTCAAAACTTTTGGCTGCATTACGCCGAACGATCTCTAATACTTGATGTCGTGTTTCTTGAATTTGAGCGTTTGATGGTTCGTTTTTATAAATATAGGCACAAGTTTTTAAAAGATCGATGTTGTCGAGAGAGATCGATAAATTACTAATCTGGCGATCGCTGTAGCCAACAACATTTAAGATAAGCGATTTTGCATCTTTTAAGCGACCAAATTGTTGCAAAAACTGATAAAAACTATAAGCATACGATCCGGCTTGAATTAACTTAGCGCTTTCTTTATCTTTACGCTTAAATGCCGTAAAATAGCGCATTAAATCTTGAGAAAAGTGCAAATCAAAATCTTCTTGCTGTCCGGTATCGATCCGCAGTTTGGAAAACACACTTTTCGATCGCAAATACTTAATTTCAGTCGCGAGTAGCTGTCGCAACATTTCGATTTCGTCGAGGGGGACTAAATCGGCGGCGGATTTAACCGAAAATACGGATAAATCGACACAAACAATCCGGTGTTTTTGACGATGACGCAACCATAAAAGGGTATCGGCTTGCAAAAATTGGCCTTTACCTTTGTATTGTAAGGTGAGGCGATCGCTTTCTTCGCCCATACCTAGTTGAGCGAAATAGTCCCGTATTCGATCCCTCTCGCTTTTTTGGGAAGTTCCTACCGTATTGTCGTTACCAAAATTGCATTGATAGTAGAGAATTTCTACCTGTTCTAGTTGACGTTTTTTCCAATTAGTAGCCTTTAAATATTCTCGAAGAAAGTTTAATCCCGATACAAATCCTTTGAGTAAAAAAAACTGCGTCCATTGAGTGACGATCGCGACATTTTGAGGGGCGATCGCCTCATATTTCTTAACAATTCGGCGGACAATTTTCGATAACCTGAGACTTGCTAACTCCTGTCGGTAACACGAACCGAAAGGATGGCGAAGATTGCGACGTTCGATCTCCGCCAAAATGCCGATATTGAAGCCCACCTCAAAGAAGCGCCCTAATTCTTCCATGGTCTCACACCTGCTCGCATTTCCTTAAAGCATCTCTTTAAAAGATCTCTTTAAAAGATCTCTTTAAATTATACACCAGGTGTTATCGAAGGTCTTCGATTTTGGTTTTGCGTTCCAAAATCTCCTTGAGAACTAAAGTGACGACTCCGAGACACGACAGCAACACCGCCGCCGAAAAGGCTGCTTGGGTTTGATATTGCTTGTACGCTTCCTCGACAAATAAAGGCAGGGTTTGGGTTTTGCGGATAATATTCCCGGAAACGACGGCGACGGCCCCAAATTCGCCCATCGCGCGCGCATTTGTGAGGATCAGTCCGTAGAGTAAACCCCAGCGAATGTTAGGCAAAGTGACACGCCAGAAAATTTGCCAGTCTGTGGCGCCGAGGGTTTTCGCCGCTTCTTCTTGGTCGGCGCCTGTTTCTTCGAGCACGGGAATCACGGAACGGGCGACGAAGGGCAAAGTGATAAACAAAGTGGCAATGACGATGCCGGGAAGGGCAAAAATCACTTTAATGTTGGCAAAATCGAGGATCGAAGCAAACCATCCATTGCGTCCGTAAAGCAAAACGATCGCCAATCCCGCCACCACGGGAGAGACAGAAAAGGGTAAATCAATGACGCTGGTAATTAAGGTCCGTCCCGGAATTTTATCGCGGGCGATCGCCCAAGCCGCACATAATCCAAAAACTGTATTAATTGGAATCACAATCGCGGCAACAATTACAGTCAAAGTAACGGCATGTAAAAACGCAGGTTCGGCGAGATTATGCAGAAAAGGGGCAATGCCTTTGCGAAATGCCTGAAAAAATACATTTATTGCTGGAATAAGCAACACTAATCCGAGGTAAACGATCGCAACAGCGATCGCAATTATTTTTCCCCAATCAATCTGTTTTTGATGATGGTAAATTGCTAAATTAGATCGATCTTGATTGACTTCATGCATAGCGTCTTCCCCAAGTTTGTAAAAGATTGATAGCTAATAAAATTAGCAACGAAACGACTAACAAAACCGTACCGATAACTGTTGCTCCATAATAGTCGTATTGTTCCAAGCGTTGAAAGACTAAAACGGGAGCAATTAAATCTTTAAAAGGAATGTTGGACGCGACGATGACGATCGAGCCGTATTCCCCGACTGCTCTTGAAAATCCCAAGGCAACACCGATTAAAATCGGGGAAATCATTTGAGGAAGAAGAACTCGCCAAAACGTTTGGCTTTTCGATGCCCCCAAACACCAGGCACATTCTTCGATTTCGGGTTCAATTTCTCGCAATACAGGTTGTAAGGTTCTGACCACAAATGGTAAAGAAATAAACAGCATTGCGACCCAAACTCCCAATCGCGTAAATGCAATTTTAATCCCAAGAGGAGCGAGTAAAGAACCGATCCAACCATTTTCGCTGTAAACTGTTGCTAAACTCAATCCGGCGACTGCCGTGGGAAGGGCAAAAGGCAAGTCGATCGTCGCATCGACAATTCGTTTGAATGGGAATTCATAACGCACTAAAACCCAAGCGATTAAAGTGCCAAAAATGCCGTTGAGTCCGGCAGCGAGTAAGGCGGTGATAAAGGTGACATCGTAAGCGGCGATCGCGATCGGACTGGTCGCAATTCGCCAAAATTCGGCGAATCCTTTGGTAGACGCACTGAGCAATAAGGCGGCGATCGGTAACAATAACATGATGGTCATGTAGCCGAAAGTTATCCGCCACGGCCAGGAAATGTGTTTCATTATTTGACGTTATTTGACGTTGTTTTATGTTATTCGTGCAATGTATCTTGGCAACGGTCTTAAGGGCCGATCGCCGCTTCAATGCGATCGAAGATCCCCCCTTCGTCGAAAAACTGGGCTTGTAAGGCATCCCAACCCCCTAAATCTTCGATGGTGTATAAATTCTTCACTGGGGGATAGCGGTCGGCAAACTCTGCCGCCACTGTGGGATCGACGGGACGAAAGCCGACTTTGGCGAATTCCCGTTGCGCTTCCGGCGTAAACAGGTATCGCACAAAAGCTTCGGCGACTTCTCGATTGCCGTGGGCTTCGACATTGCGATCGACCACGGCGACTGCATGTTCGATCGCCAAGTTAACCTCGGGAACGAAGTAAGCAATCGGGCGATCGTTTAATTGTGCTAAAATCAACTCGTTTTCGTAATTAATCAGCACGTCGGCGCGATGGTCGCGAAAGAAAATATCCGTCGCTTCCCGTGCGTCCTTCGGCAAGGCGGGAGCGTTGGCAAATACATTGCGGGTAAACTGCAAAGCTTCTTCCGGACTCCCCCCCGTTTCGGTTACCGAACCCCAGAGAGCGAGGAAATTCCAACGGGCGACACCGGAAGTTTTCGGGTTAGGCGTCAACACGGTCACCCCGGTTTTTGCTAAATCTGCCCATGTTTTAATTTGCTGGGGATTGCCCTCGCGAACCGCCAGGGCCGGAACCGATCGCGTCACGATCGCCCCATTTGGCGCCTCTTGTTCCCACCCCGGATCGATCAGTCCGGCTTTCTCGATTTGCCGGATATCGAGGGTCAACGCGAGGGCGACGACATCGGCTTCTAATCCGTGTAATACCGTCCGGGTCTGGTTTCCAGAGGCGCCGTAACTTTCACGAACGACCACGGTTTGACCGCGATCGCGCTGCCACTGCTCGGCAAATTGGGGAATAATGTGCTGGTAAGCGGCATGAGTCACCATGTAAGATACGAGAGTCAACTCTACCGTGTTCTCCGACTTTTCCGACGGCGAACACCCCGCGATCGCCCCGATTAAAACTGTCCCGATTCCCAAAGTTAGCGCTGGAAAAATTCGCCAGCAAGAGCGATTTTTGTTCATTTTCAAAACCCGAAATTGCCATTCATATCCGCAATATCACCGAACCTTAGCGATTAATTTCGGCGAGCATTTTATCGAACAATGCCCCTTCATCAAAAAATTGAGTTTGGACTTGATCCCAGCCGCCTAAATCTTCAACAGTAAATAAAGTCTTAACCTCCGGATACTGCTCTTTAAACTCTTCAGCGACACTGGCATCGACGGGGCGAAAACCGACCTTAGCAAATTCCCGTTGTGCTGCTGGCGTGAATAAATATTCGACGAAAGCTTCGGCAACTTCCCGGGTTCCATGTCGGTCTACATTGGCATCGACAACGGCGATTGGATTATCAATAGAAATATTGACATCGGGAACGACATAGGGAAGTTTTTGACCGTTAATGGCGGCTAAAATTACCTCATTTTCATAGTTGATTAACACATCTCCTTGACCTTGTTTGAAGAAAACATCGCTCGACTCTCGGGCATCTCTGGGTAAAATGGGGACGTTTTTAAAAACTTGAGTCACGAAGTTTTCGGCTGCCGTTTCGTCCCCTCTCGTGCGGGTTGCGGCTCCCCATAAGGCGAGGAAATTCCAGCGCGCGCCCCCGGAGGTTTTCGGATTGGCGGTAATAGTGGCGACATCTGGCTTGGCTAAATCTTGCCAGGTTTCGATCTGTTTGGGATTGCCTTCTCGGGTGACTAAAGCGGCGACGGATTTATGAACGATCGCCCCGTTCGGCGCTTCATTTTCCCAGCCCGGATCGATGAGTCCGGCTTCTTCAATTTTTTGAGTATCTAAGGCTAACGCGAGGGCGACGATATCGGCTTCTAACCCGTCAACAACGGCACGAGTTTGAGAGCCGGAACCGCCATAACTTTGAGTGAAGGTGATATCTTGCCCGTGCTTTTCTTTCCATTCCGCAGTGAATTTAGGAATGATGTTTTCATAAGCAGCGCGGGTAACGGCATAAGAAACTAGGGTCAATTCGAGGGAATTTTCTGACGATCGCTCGCCCCCGGTGCAAGCGGCGATCGCCACACCGGAAAAAGTTCCGACGAGCAATAGAGCGATAGAACGATGCCAATTCATGAGAACTTTTCCTTTAATCTACGGTAAGTCGGTCAAGATTATGGAGTTAATAGTTACGAGGGTCGATTGTACGCGGTTTGAGATAGAAATGCAATCCCACCAGGGAGGAAATGAGAGAGAGCCATGAAAGAAGAGCCAACCGGGCTGCCCCGGCGCGCTCTCCTTGCAAAGAGAAACCGGATCTGGAGCGAGACAATCGGTTAAAAAAGAGGAATTTAGGCTAAAATAAGAGAGAATCAGTCAAATTAAATCGAATAATCCAAGGGAAACGATTTTGCTTCCCTAGGACTGACGAAGACTCGTTGTTGCGGTTCGAGATTGAGTTCGTCGAACCGTTCCCGGCTTAAATGGGCGACCACCATCTGACCGTCATCGAGTTGCAGTTCCGCTTGAATTTCCCAACCGAGATTGACGATTCTCACGACGCGCGCCGGGGCGCTGTTGTCGCTGGCGACCGGGGCGACGGCTACATCGTGAGAGCGAACGAATACCTGTTTTCCGGCGCCATCGACGGGCCGATCTTGGAAAATGCGCGAATGACTGGGTAAAACGTTGACCGGACCGATGAAACTCATCACGAACGGCGTGGCGGGGCGATCGTATATTTCCGAGGGGGACCCGACTTGTTCGATGTGACCTTGATTGAAAATGGCGATTTCGTCGGCGACTTCCATCGCTTCTTCTTGGTCGTGGGTGACGAACACCGTGGTGACGTGGACTTCATCGTGGAGGCGGCGCAACCAAGCGCGCAAATCTTTGCGAACTTTTGCATCTAAAGCGCCAAAAGGTTCGTCGAGGAGCAACACTTGGGGCTCGACGGCGAGGGCCCTCGCCAGGGCGACCCGTTGTCGCTGACCGCCGGAGAGTTGGTTCGGGTAGCGATCGCCCAAACCTTCTAATTGAATTAAATTGAGCAGTTGTTCGACACGCCTTTTGACCTTTGCTTTGGGCAGTTTCCGAATTTCCAGTCCGAAGGCGATGTTTTGCCGAACTGTCAGATGTTTAAATAGGGCGTAATGCTGGAAAACGAAACCGATATTACGCTCTTGGACGCTTTGGTAGGTGGCATCCTGACCGATCAGCCAGATTTTGCCGCTATCTGGGGTTTCCAAGCCGGAAATCAAGCGCAATAAGGTAGATTTTCCCGAACCGGACGGGCCGAGTAAGGCCATCAGGCAGCCCGTTTTCACGGTCAAACTGACGGAATCGACGGCGGCAAAATTTCCGAATCGTTTCGAGACGTTTTCGACAACAATACCCACGGTTGGTGACCTCTCAGGGAGTGATTTAAAAGTCGTTTTCCCTAACTTAATTGTGACACGAGATCCACAAGTTGGCCGAGACGGGACGATCGCCTCGGCAAAAATCTACGGTAAATTAGTCGGGATACTGTACTTTTATAGCATACCCCGGCGATCGCCCGATCGCCCGTCTCCCCTTTTTCTGCAAAAATTAAGCTAATTTTGCAATAATATTGCAACTTATCTCGACCATTTCCACCCAAAGATCTAAAATCAAAACAAACTCAAATCAAAGCAAACTCAAATCTCAAATCAAAATGACTTCAACCCTTCCCCGTTCTGCTCCTGTCCTCGACTCCCCCGACGATCGCCCGGCGGGCCGTCCCTTGAGTGTGGCGCCGATGATGGATCGGACCGATCGCCACTTCCGCTATTTCATGCGTCAAATTACCCGCGAGACTTTGTTGTATACCGAGATGGTGGTCTCGGCGGCGATTATACACGGCGATCGCGATCGCCTCCTGGGGTTTTCCCCGGAAGAAAAACCGCTTGCCTTGCAAATAGGCGGCGACGACCCGCGCGAATTGGCGGAATGCGCCCGAATTGCCGAGGATTTCGGTTACGACGAACTCAATTTAAACGTCGGTTGTCCCAGTTCTCGGGTGCAGAATGGCAATTTCGGCGCCTGTCTGATGGCCCGACCGGAACGGGTGGCGGAGGCAGTAGCGGCGATGCAGGCGGCGACGCGCTTACCCGTGACCGTCAAACACCGGATCGGTATCGACGATCGCGACCGCTACGAGGACATGGCTCACTTTGTGTCGGTGGTCGCCGAGGCGGGCTGTCGTCGTTTCACGGTTCACGCGCGCAAGGCGTGGTTGTCGGGGTTGAATCCCAAGGAAAATCGCAATGTTCCGCCGTTGCGTTACGCCGATGTCTATCGGTTGAAGCGGGAGTTTCCGCATTTGTGGATCGAAATCAACGGCGGGATTAAAACGGTGGCGCAAATCGAGCAGCAGTTGCAGCAGGTCGATGCGGTGATGGTCGGACGGGCCGCTTACGACGATCCTTATTTATTCGCCCCGTGCGATCGCGCTATTTTCGGGGTAGCCTCGGCGCCGCCGACCCGTCACGAGGTGGTGGAACGGATGCTGCCTTATATCGATCGCTGCGTGGGCGCCGGGGTGCGCTTGCACAAAATTAGCCGTCACCTGTTGCAACTGTTTGCGGGACAGCCCGGGTCGCGCGCCTGGAAGCGCCACATCAGCGAACACGCCTGTCGTCCCGGGGCCGGATCGACGGTGATTTGTGAAGCGCTCGCTCGGGTTCCTCGGGGATAAGGGGGTCGGCAGTCGGCGCGATCGGCTTCAGGTCGGGCGATCGGCGTTTTTGTAACGATTGTTTGCGCGAGGGTTGACCGATGACGGAAAGAGCTTTATGGTTGGATACAGCGATCGAGGGATTGGCAGCGAGCCTTATCTGTTTTTTCTGCAGTTACGGTGTCGTGATTACCTTCTTCCTCGTTTTTGCCCGATTTTGGGCAAATCCTCAGTCGCCAAAACAAAGCGTTAAGTTTTGTAACGGACGGCCTCCGTACTCTGGCGCAAACGCACCTTGAAAACCAGATACAGCAAGGGTTTCAATGGCATAGGGTCACTTATGCCCAACTCCCCGTAAGGGGATTGAAACCATCAGCTGGTACTTGAATATCATGAGGTATACGATAGTCAGGAGTGTCACTTATGCCCAACTCCCCGTAAGGGGATTGAAACGTCTGTGCCTGAAGAAGAAGCTCACGTTCCTTCAACAGTCACTTATGCCCAACTCCCCGTAAGGGGATTGAAACTGAGGGAATACTTTCCGGCGACTAATAACCCCTTAGCGGCAGTCACTTATGCCCAACTCCCCGTAAGGGGATTGAAACCTCCAGTTTTTCGAGCGAACCCTTTCACTGGTTTACCTCGAAGGTCACTTATGCCCAACTCCCCGTAAGGGGATTGAAACACTTCCAGTGGGCTTTTCGCCCACTCAAGGACTTTTGCCGCTGTCACTTATGCCCAACTCCCCGTAAGGGGATTGAAACTTCTGCTACAATGTGTGGAGATTTATTGAGGGAACATGGTCACTTATGCCCAACTCCCCGTAAGGGGATTGAAACCATGGCCCACGTCAAGGCCATTTGCACTGATATATGCTGTATGTCACTTATGCCCAACTCCCCGTAAGGGGATTGAAACGCCAGCTTCATCGAGCTTAACCCCTTCTTTCGTGTATCCTTCCGTCACTTATGCCCAACTCCCCGTAAGGGGATTGAAACGAGTCTAGTGTTGCTCCAAGAGCTACGAGGTTATAAGCTTGAAGTCACTTATGCCCAACTCCCCGTAAGGGGATTGAAACGGGGTGAATGTCAAGTACTCCCGCATCAAACAGGTCGAGCTTCCGTAACTCGACACCATATACGTCACTTATGCCCAACTCCCCGTAAGGGGATTGAAACCCACTGGGGCGAAGGCGTCCGTATCACTCCACAATTGAGGGAGCGTCACTTATGCCCAACTCCCCGTAAGGGGATTGAAACTCCTGCTCCCATGCGGTCTTAGGACCAACCGTTACAACCTCGTCACTTATGCCCAACTCCCCGTAAGGGGATTGAAACTCGTACTCCTCTTGTAACTGCTCCAGGTATTCCACATACCTGAGAATGGTCACTTATGCCCAACTCCCCGTAAGGGGATTGAAACACTTGTTCCATATAGCCACCTCAGCCTCATCAGCTTCCCAGGTCACTTATGCCCAACTCCCCGTAAGGGGATTGAAACTCGTACTCCTCTTGTAACTGCTCCAGGTATTCCACATACCTGAGAATGGTCACTTATGCCCAACTCCCCGTAAGGGGATTGAAACACTTGTTCCATATAGCCACCTCAGCCTCATCAGCTTCCCAGGTCACTTATGCCCAACTCCCCGTAAGGGGATTGAAACCTATTTTCATATCATTCAATAATTAACAAGAACGCGTCACTTATGCCCAACTCCCCGTAAGGGGATTGAAACCCTGGGATAATTCCCATTGCCATATCGAACAGCTTGTCACTTATGCCCAACTCCCCGTAAGGGGATTGAAACAGTGCGAAGTCCTCATTCTCAAAGTTCATCGGCCCGTAATGCTGTCACTTATGCCCAACTCCCCGTAAGGGGATTGAAACAGCGGTGCGACCTCCTCTGGGGGCAAGTTGTCGATACAAACCGTCACTTATGCCCAACTCCCCGTAAGGGGATTGAAACCAGATTGCCTCAGCTTGCGGGGACATCGGATCAACTGGGAACAAGTCACTTATGCCCAACTCCCCGCAAGGGGATTGAAACAATGGTGCGAAGCAGTAGGGTGTGTTATGCGGCCAGAAAATGCGAATGCTTACAAATCAATGATATTTCCGCATAACGCACCATTCCAAATCGCGCGATCGTCATAAGCCGCACATTTCCACCATCACGATCGTTTCTGACACGATCGTTGCACCCTCCACGGAACCCCGTATTCGATTTTTTGGCAACACCATCATTCATCAATGGGGTTTGTCGGTGGTGCGTTGCGGCCAGGTTAATATTTTCGTGAAAACCCATAATTTATCGATGCCGCAACACACCCTACCGGGATTTTGGGAAACACCGCCTCCACATTTCCACCGCTACGGTCATTTATAACATGATCATCGCATCATCCAAATTTCACAAAAACCCAGAAATGATCCGTTTTTTTGGGTCGGTTTTGTCTGTGTAAAACCAATATTTATTAATGGGATTTGTCGGTGGGGGCGGTGCGTTACGGCGATTTCAATATTTGGGTGAAAATTATGATTTATTCCCGCCGTAACACACCCTACCGGGATAATTTTGAATTTTGAATTGAAATCTGGTGCCCTGCGGCGATGTCAATATTTGGGTGAAAATTATGATTTATTCCCGCCGTAACACACCCTACCGGGATTGGTAATTGAAATTACCAGTTCTAATCGGGGGGATAAATGCCTTGTCGAATAAACCGATGAATGCTCGACTACGGCCAATCTGTCGGCGATTTGCATAACCCATGTTTCACCGGGTTAATATGAATATAATCGCAATAGGCGGCAAATTCTTGTTCGTCCCGTACCCGATGTTCCCAAAACCGCCGTTGCCATAAATTTCGTTCCCGACGGGCTTTTCGCGATGCGCTTATTGTTGTCTCTAAATTCAAGCGATCGCGTCACGTGGCTTTTCACCAAACGCATTCGGGTTCTGCGGCGACAACAAACCTTCGTGCGCCACTAGAAAATGGAAATCGCCGTAACGCACCGCCCCCCTAAATTGGTGGAAATAGTATCTAAGTTATAGAAATTATAGATTGCGAGGATCTCTTTTCAAGTTTATAGTCTCTATCTCATGAATTAACCTGTAATGCCCGTAGAAAAGGGAATACACCTACTTATCTCGGATCTTATTCACTGGAGAATCTGGCTTAAAGTCTATCTCTTTATTATCTCTACTTAAAATTTATCTACTTTTTTGTGGAGTAACAAAAAAGTAGATAAATAGCTAAATGTATAAATACTAATGCTAATCAAGTCAAGACTTTGGCTGTGATACTTCATTTCCTCGCTTCCTCTTGGGGAATATCTTTGACAAGAAAGCCTTACTTTGTTTTAATTTCTTGACAATTCTGCACTGTCCAATCGATCGAAAAAAGTTTGTTTTTTATTGAAAAGCGTGTAATATAAGCCTCAATAGTAATCAAACTCAGCCAAGGGGAGTCCGAACAAGATAATCCATATATATCCGATCGCAGCAAACTAAATCTGTCGCCAGAGTCCATCTAACAATCCCCCCACGGTAGATAGGGCATCAGGCGCGGTTTAGCGTCGGTCGGAATAGTTGCTTTAGCCTGTTGAGATTAAGCCCAGTTATTGGACTCAAAGACTTTAAACATGTTGAAAATGAGTGGTCCGACCGATAAACGATCTCATGGGATTTGCGATCGTTCGAGCAAGACTGTCAAAGAATTAGTCATTGTTGACGCCCAGGTTGAGCAATGGGAAATACTTGCATCTGGAGTGCGTCCCGAGTGCGAAGTAGTGGTACTGCATCCCCATGAAGATGGGATCCAACAGATTGCAGCTCTGCTAACAGCCGATCGCCCAGATGGGATTCAGAGTGGATCCCTCAGTACCATCCACATTATTTCCCACGGGTCTGCCGACACCCTCTATCTGGGTAACAGCATCCTCAACCGCGAAACCCTGGAAACGCTCTACAGCCAAGCAATCCAACAATGGCGCCAAGTCCTCAGCGACAACGCCCACATCCTCATCTATGGCTGTAACGTAGCGGCGATCGACGCCGATGCCTCCTCCCAGACTTCCCTGCTATCCCTGCTGCGGGAACTCACAGGGGCGAATATTGCCGCCTCCAGCACTGCGATCGGCAACGCCGCACAAGGCGGAAACTGGAACCTCGACTACAGCACAGACCCCAAGCAACCCGCCTTAGCATTTTTACCGGAAGTGATGGCGAATTACCCGGCAGTCCTGGGTAAAGGCCCCGGGGGCGTCGGGACCACTGACGGCACCTCTACCTTAGAATTGTGGCTCAAAGGAGATGCTGGCGTCACCCAAACGGCCAATGCCGTCAGCGCCTGGGGAGACCAGTCGGGCAATGGCGTTTCTCTAGATCAACCCACTGCCGCCAGCCAGCCCACCTATAATGCGACGGGCTTAAACAATCAACCCACCCTTACCTTTGACGGCACTGACGACTATTTAGAAACGGCATTTAATGCCAACCTCAACTCTCCCCAGTTTGACCTGTTTGTGGTTACCAAAGCCACTGGAGGAGCGGGCACCTTTCGTTCTGTGATTACCAGTCGAGAGGTTACACCGGAGGCACGAGGATATAGCCTCTATGCCGCCGACGTGAATACTTGGCAACATTGGACCGGCGATGGTGCAGCCGCATGGGTGAAAGGAGGAAGTTCTCCAGTTACAGCAGACAGTTGGGAGGTGATTGCTGGCAACTATGATGGCACTACGCAGCGCACGTTTACAAATGGTGCCGAAGTAGATAGCATCGCCACAACTTATCCCCCAAATACGAGCAACCCCACAAGAATCGGTGCTGGCTTCAGGGCAGGAGATCCTTCTCTAGATTTTTATCTTCCTGGAGAGATCGCCGAAGTTCTGATTTATAGCAATGCCTTAAATACTGCCGAACGCACCATTGTCGATAACTACCTCAGTTCCAAATATGCTCTAACTACCGCAACGGATAAATATGTTGGAGATAATGCAGCCAATGGCGATTATGACTTGAATGTAGCCGGAATCGGCCAGGAAGCTAACGGCAACAACACCACCGCCACTTCTGCCGACCTGACGATCGCCAACAACACCTATCTGCAAGATAATGGCGACTATCTGCTCTTCGGTCACAATCAAGCCACCAATTCACTGGTCACCACAGATATTCCCACTGGCACCACCAATCGCTGGAACCGAGTTTGGTATCTGGATAAAACGGACACGAATACCAACAACGGCACCGTAGATCTGACCTTTGACTTTTCCGAGTTGGGCAGCACTCCCACCGGAACCTATACGCTACTGTTCCGCAATGGAACCACCGGGGCGTTTTCCGCAGTCGCAGGCGTTACGGCGGGTACTATTAGCGGCAATCAAGTGGTGTTTAGCGGTGTCGATCTCAGCGCCCTTGCAGACGGCTATTACACCTTGGGCTCCGACAGCAGCGCCCCCACCTTATCCTCTGTTAGCATTGCCTCCAACAATGCCAATGACACCAGCTTGGCGAAAGTCGGGGATACGGTAACGGTGACATTCACCGCTTCAGATCCCCTGAGTGGAACGCCGACGGTCACGATTGGCGGACAAACAGCCACCGTCACCAACACCACGGGCAACACTTACGAAGCCACTTATACCCTGACCGATAGCGATACGGAAGGGGCACAGGCGATTAATATCCAGTTTAGCGATGCTGGGGGAAATACGGGAACGGCTACGGCAACCACCGATTCCAGTAGCGTCAGCTTGGATAAAACGGCCCCCAGTTTATCTGCCGTTAGCATTGCCTCGAACAACGCCAATGACACCAGTACCGCTACGGTGGGGGATACGGTAACGGTGACATTCACCGCTTCCGAAACCCTGAGTGGAACGCCCACGGTCACGATTGGCGGACAAACAGCCACCGTCACCAACACCACGGGTAACAGTTACGAAGCCACTTATACCCTGGCGGATGGTGATAGCACAGGGGCACTGGGATTCAATATTAATTTCACTGACGTTGTCGGCAATACAGGAACGAGCGCTGCTACCACTGACTCTAGTAGTGTTACTTTCAACGCCACCCCGGACTCGATCGGACTGGCGTTCGACAATAGTGAAGTCATCACCAATCCCTTGAATTTGGGCTTTACTAAGCTACAGGAGTCGCTGACCGACAGTCTAGGTAAACTGCCGATCGTCGGTGAGAGCGTTCAAACCGCCGTCCCGAATTTTTTCAATAATATTAAAAACCAACTGAGTACCGGGTTATCGGTTTCGCAAGTTTGGGATGCGGCGAAGTTCAAACAGGCGATCCAAGACGCTCTGAGCCAAGATTTTGCCAACGTGACGGTCAGCGAATCCGTCGGTGCAAACGGAGAACTTCAAGCGATCGTCAACCTCAGCCAACAGTACAATCCCACGGTGGGGTTGAACGGTGATTTGGGATTGCCCGGTCTAAAATTGAATGCCCAGGGGGATGCCAACACTAAATTCAACTACGATTTTTCCTTGGGATTGGGTCTCAACGAGCAAGGTCTGTTCTTTGATACCAACAATACAACGTTGAGCCTCAACACTGAAGCGAGTTTAGCCGATAATTTTCAGGGGACATCGGATGTCAGTTTGTTGCCAATTAATTTGGCAAACAACACGAATAATCCGACACAACTGACCGGGGATTTTCAGTTATCCCTGCAAGATTTAACTGCCGATTTAGGCGGCGTCAACGATGGAAAACTGACCTTTAGCGAACTCGACCAAGGCACCTACGATCTTTCCTATCTGATTGACACGACGTTAAATACGAAAGGAACGTTGGGGTTCAAGGCGCGAACTAACCTTGGGGAGAGTGCGGCCATCCCGTCGTATAGCTTCGACCTCAATGCCAATTTCCCGGAGTTAAACTACGCTAACGGTCAGTGGAGTGGGCCGCAGATTCCGAAATTAGCCTTCAACAATATCCAACTTGATTTGGGGACTTTCGTCGCCGACTTTGCCGAACCGGTGATGTCTACGATCGATGATATTATTTCCCCCATCAAACCTCTCCTGACCGTCTTTAATGGCAATATTGAACCCCTGTCTCATTTTGGCATCGTCCGGGAGTTCTTTGACATAAATGAGGATGGGAAGGTAACGCTGATCGAGGTGGGAGCTAAAATCACTGGCAACGACATCGATACTAGCTTTCTCGATTCGTTGGAGTATGTCATTCAAGCGAATAGTCTGCTTGTAGACCTCGCCAATTCAGGGGGAAATATTACGATTGATTTGGGTGACTACGAACTCGATTTCGACCCCACGAATCCGAATGCCGAGCTCAAAAATGCTCCGAAAACCCAAGTCAAAACGACGGCATCTTCTTTGGAGCAGGCTAAGTCGAACAGCACAACTCAGGAATTGTTTAACCTGTTTGGCAAAATGGACGGGTTAAGTTTCCCGATTTTAACGCCGGATAATTCGGTGGATTTGCTGTTGGGGAAAGAAGATGTCACGTTGTTTGCTTATAAACTCCCGGATCTTGACTTTGAATTCAATCTAGGCGAGGAGTTTCCGATTTTCTCCATTCCGGTGGTGAATGTTGGTGTGAATGGGACGTTCGGAATCGACTTGGCAGCCACGTCGAATCTCGGGTTTGGCTTTGATACCTATGGACTGGCTGAATGGAAAAAGTCTGGAGGGACGGATTATTCTAAGATTTTTGATGGATTCTACGTCAGCGATCGCCAAAATGCGGATGGAACCGGAGACGACGTTCACGAACTCAAACTCACCGGCGGGATCAACCTTGGAGGCGGCGTCAATGTTGCACTAGCAAAAGCGTACCTAACTGGGGGGCTTGAGGCAAATATTAAGTTCGACCTGCTGGATGTAGGGGAAGGAGAATTCAGTTCCAGCCAATTTGACGGGCTTCGCGAGGAAGTGCGTGCGGTTCTGAATGAGTACAGTCACTTGGGGGTCGATCCCAACTTAGCCGATGACCTGAACATGAATGCCGAGAATCTGTACGAGGAAGGCAAGGCTAAGATTCGAGAACCAGCCGGTAGTTCAGTCAGCGCGGAGAATGTGGACACTGTCCGCAACGAGATGTGGTGGAAAGTCCACGACGTTTTAGGTAAAGTCTACAACTCTAGTGTGGAAAAGGCGTTGGGAACCGGTGATGGCAAAATTCGCGCTTCTGAAATTACGTCCCGAATTAGCCGCCCCCTGAGTTTATTTGCGATTAATGGGGATCTGAAAGCCGTCTTGGACTTTGTTGCCGAGTATTATGTGCCTCTCTCTTGGTACACCGCTTACGAAAAACGTCTAGCGGAAGTCACGCTGGCAGAGTTTCGATTGGGAGACTATACCAGTAACAAGAGTCGCGCCATCGATCCTTACATTAGTGGCGGGTTCGTCTTCTTTGATGCCAACTTCAATGAAGTGTTCGATGAAGATACAGAACCGTTTGCCTTAACGAATCCTGATGGCAGTTTTGAACTAGACATCCAACTTGATAGCTTCGATCTCAATGGAAACGGCACGATCGATCCGACGGAAGGCCAGATTATTTTAAATGAAGGGGTGGATGCTTCTACCTACTTGCCTCTGGTGACGCCCCTGACTTCCATCCCGGGGTCTGAGGTTGTTACTCCCTTAACCACGATGATTGCTTGGTTAGTAGAGGACGGTCTCGATCCAGCCTCGGCAGAAAATCAGGTCAAAACGGCGTTAGGATTGCCTGCCGAGGTGAACTTGAGTACCTACGATCCGCTCTTCGCGATCGCCAATGGCGATCCGAATGGGGTGGCGGTGTTTGCGGCGATGATTCAGGTGCAAAATACGATCGTCCAAACGGCGAAGTTAATCGAAGGGGGCAGTGACATTGCTGTAGTCCAACTCGGTCATGCGGCGATTTCTGGCATTGCCAAGTTCTTGAAATCCAACAGTTCGGTTGACCTAACCCAACTTGAGACGATCGAGGCGATCGTTCAAGATGCAATCAGTTTTAGTCCCTCGTTCGGCTCCGAAGGCAATACTGTGAATGCGGAGCAAATCAGCAGCGTCGCTTCGGCGGCGGCTGAAGTGATGGCTCTAGGGAACCAAATCGTCCAAGAACTATCAACGAGCGGTCTGCCGTTGACAGATATCGCCACTGAAATCACCAAAATGCAGGCGGTGGCGGTGGGTCAAATCGCTGTTGGGTTGCCGGAATTGGCCGCAGGCACCTTGCCGGTGGAAGAGTTCCTGGCGAACAATACGAAAGAGGCGATCGAGCAGAAGATGGCAGAAGTGCGAGTGGCAGACCCCACCGTTCGCCCCACCTTCCCCAGCTTCAACATCGAAGTCGATCCTGCCGGACCTCAACTTGAAGATCCATCCGAGCTCTCACCCTGGCTTCCGCAGCAGTTGCTTACCAATAACGACGGCGAACAACTGAGTGATGATAAGCAAATCGAGACCGCTCAGCCGCGCAAGCTCTCAATTTTGCTGTTCGACCCCGCATACTATCTGGCAGAAAATGTAGACGTTGCGGACGCCGTAGCGAATGGAACAGTCCGCAGTGCCGCCGAACACTTTAGCTTGTTTGGATTGGCGGAAGGTCGCTCCCCGAGTGAGGTCTTCACGAACCTTTATCTCGCGAATAACCCGGATGTGGCGGATGCGGTTACGAATGGTTCGTTCCGCAGTGCGTTCCAACATTTCATCAAGTTCGGGTTTGCGGAAGGTCGCTTCCCCAGCGATCTGTTTAAAGACTTCGAGATGTTCTATGTATCGCAAAACGCCGATGCTGCCGAAGCGATCGCCAATGGTACATACAGCAACGGTCTGGAACATCTAGTCTCCGTCGGTTTCGCCGAAGGTCGCAATCCGTTCGTGCAGTTCGAGATGCTGACACAAACCTTCGACGCGAAATACTATCTGTCGCAAAATGCCGATGTAGCGGATGCGGTGGAAAACGGAATCTTCCGCAATGCGATGGAACACTTTATCTACTTCGGTCTGTCCGAGGGTCGCAATCCGAGTCTGGCATTTAGCAATCCTATCTATCTGGCGAATAACCCGGATGTGGAGTCAGCCATCAACGAGGGGAGCTTTGCCAGTGGCTACGCACATTATCTGATGCACGGATTTGCGGAAGGTCGTATCGGTGGTGCGATCGCCGTCAATGCGCGCACGAATTTCAATCTCGGCGATCGTGCCTTACTGACTGAACAGGAGACAGATCTCCTCACTGGCATGGATGAAAATACCATCAATTCCGATCTCGGTGACGTTGACCAGCTCATCGGTCAACCGGGTGCCGAAACCTTCATCCTTGGCGATGCCAACCAAGCCTACTATCTCAATAGCGCCGATGCGGTTAGTGGCAAGGAATATGCAATTGTCACCAATTTTGATACCAGTGAAGATATCATCCAGTTGCAGGGGGTATCGGCTGATTACGAACTGGCTGCCTCTCCCGCAGGAATACCTTCCGGGACGGCAATTTATCGCAACGAGGGCGATAGTAAGGATTTGATTGCAGTGGTTCAGGATGTTTCTGAGCTGAGTTTGCAGTCGGATTACTTCAGTTTCGTGTAAAGATAATGTCCGGCAGGAAGGATCTTCGCAAAAACGATGAGTCCGCCTAGGCGGAGATCCTCCGCCGGACACATCCCTATTAGGAATCCTCGTATTATGAATACACCGCCACCTGCTACGCGAGGTGGCGGTGTCTTGATTAGAAGGGCTTATCCCTCCCGACAGGCGGTATTCTCGCCGTGTTCTGGGAACTTTGGCCCAGAGACACCCCCAAGTCGTTTCCGCTATGGGGCTTTGAGTGAAACTTTGACCCGGAGTCCGACCTGTATTAACCGACTCCACAGGATTTACAGGGTGCTTCTCCCTCTCTTGAGAGGTCGTGTCTCCGGGGTGTTCGGAAATCTCAGTTCCGCCCTTTACCGTACCGCTCAAGATATATAGCATTATCACATAGAAACCGCCGCTCCTTAACCCCCACCTGTTCCTAGGTGGGGGAATGCGTCGCTATTTTTGTTCAAAGTTGAGTAAAATTGGGAGCATCCCCATAGACGGCAACGGGATCAAAAGTTTTGGTGCTTTCCAACTACATCTGTTACAACTGTTGCCTCCCCAAGCCAAAAGCATCGAAAAAACGATCGCGGCGATCGATCCCCTGACGACCCATCAGCCCCACCGCAAACCCCACCGACTGTTCGCAGACACCTGTCCGTAAGCGTCCCCCGTCAGTTCAATCAAAATATCGTCTAGGCTTGGTGGGCGTGGAACAGAGTCTAAAATCTTACCTAATCTGTTCCCATTCCCGGAGTCGCAACAACAGCAGTAAAATAGAGGACGATCCTGGTTCGAGAGAAACTGACGTATCCAGGTGGTTTTGCCACTACCAGGCGATCCGGCGATCGCGATCGATGTTATGGAGCTCATTCACTCTTGCCTTAAGATAGAATTACATAAAACATAAAACAGTAACGATCGTCATATAATAGATGTAACTCGTTGAATTTCTATAGCGGTCTCTACTTTTCTCACATTTTTGGCTATCTACCTATTTTACGCTCATAATGCAACAGCTTACCCTGACCCGACCTGACGATTGGCATCTCCATCTCCGTGATGGCGCAGCCCTAAAAGTGGTTTTACCCCATACGGTGCGTCAGTTTGCCCGTGCCATAATTATGCCCAATTTGAAACCCCCAGTGCGATCGCTCGCTGATGCTGCAGCTTATCGCGATCGCATCCTGGCTGCAATTCCCGCAGGGAAACAGTTTGAGCCATTGATGACCCTGTACCTCACGGACAATACTAGCCCGGAAGAGACGATCGCCGCGAAAGCCTCCGGGTTTGTGAAAGCGGTCAAATACTACCCATCCGGGGCAACGACGAATTCAGAATTCGGGGTGACGGATATTCGCAAGTGCGATCGGGTTTTTGAGGCCATGCAACAGGTGGACTTGCCGTTATTGCTACATGGAGAGGTGACCGATAAGGATGTGGATATATTCGATCGCGAAAAAGTGTTTATCCAGCGATATTTAATTCCCCTCAAACAGCGATTTCCGAAACTGCGCGTCGTGTTGGAACACATTACCACTGCCGATGCGGTGGAATATGTCCTAAATGCCAACAATATCGGGGCAACCATCACCCCCCAACATTTATTATTTAACCGTAATCGCATATTCAAAGGCGGTATTAATCCCCACTTTTATTGCTTGCCGATTTTGAAACGGGAAACCCATCGTCAAGCCCTGGTAAAAGCCGCCACATCGGGCAATCCTAAGTTTTTTCTCGGCACCGATAGCGCCCCCCATACCCGCACCAGTAAAGAAAGTGCCTGTGGTTGTGCGGGTTGTTTTTCTGCCCTCCACGCGATAGAGTTGTACGCTGAAGCATTTGAGAGTGTTAATGCCCTGGATAAGTTGGAAGCATTCGCCAGTTTCTATGGGCCAGATTTTTATCAACTGCCCCGCAATACCGAACAGATTACCTTGAATAAAAGCACTTGGAAAATTCCCGATGAAGTGCCGTTTACGGAGTCTGGTTTAGTGCCTTTAAATGCAGGTCAGGAGATGACCTGGCAAATGGTTTGACATGGTACATTTTCCTGTAATATGGGTTTTAGCGCCACAGCATTTCTCAGTCAACTGAGGTACAGTAACAGCAATAAGTAAGAACCTCTTGATGTCATCCAAAGAAACCTGATTAAATGCCTCTTTAATAGCTCGATCTAAGTCGGGATAAGTTCTGGCTTCCAGGAATCCCAGGATCGCTTTCATCTTTGAAGAGCAATTTTCAATCGGAGATCGATCCGGAGAAAGACATCAATGATTTTCTGGCGGAAATCTAGAGAATAGGGTTTTAACGACGTTAGCCTCTCGCCAATTAAAAGTTGTATTCTAAGTGTACTTTGCCTGCAGGAGAAATACTATATACATCGAGAATTGGCCAATTTATCCCCCTCTTGCTACCAGAGTTTGTAAAAACATATAAAGCAAGTCAAGGGAGAAACTGGGGTGTCCTACAAGACCCGATCGCACACCCGGCTTTCTAGATGAAACTCTAAATAATCTTGCAAGCGATCGCAGGCATTTCCCAGGAGGCGATCGAGATCGCTTTGGTTCCGATCCATCGCCTCTTCCAACTGCAAGCGCACGTCTCCCAACGCCCACAGCTTCACCGTTCGGTCCCAACTTCCCGACGCCAGAGAATACCCATTGGGACTGAAGCGAACACTCCACACACGGTTCGTATGTTCGCTTAGCGTCGCCAGCAAATCGCCCTTGCGGGTCCAAATTTTAATCGTATTGTCATCACTTCCCGAGGCAATCAACTCCCCATCGGGACTGAAAGTGACATCGAGAATTTTATTCGTATGTCCCCTTAACGTGCGAACTAACGTTCCATCAAGCTGCCAGATTTTCACCGTATTGTCATCGCTGGCGGACGCCAAAAATTCGCCGTCCGGACTGAACGCCACCGCATTTACTTCGTTGGCGTGTCCTTCCAGAGTTTCGAGTAAGGTTCCGTCGCGACTCCACAACTTGACCGTTTTATCCTTACTCGCCGAGGCCAGCATTTGCCCGTCCGGAGAAAAAGTAACATCATATACCCAGTTTTGATGTCCGGTCAAATCGCCGATCGCCTCGCCATCGCGATTCCAAAGTTTGATCGTTCGATCGAAACTCGCCGAGGCAATCTGTTGGCTGTCGGGAGAAATCGCCACGGCGTTGACCTCATCCCCGTGCCCTTCCAGGGTGCGAATCGCCTTTCCTTGCAAATTCCACAGCTTGACCGTCTTATCTTTACTCGCCGAAGCCAGAAATTGACCGTCCGGAGAAAAGCTCACGTCATATACCCAATTCGTATGACCGGAAAAGGTCTGACGCACGGTACCGTCGAGATTCCAGAGCCTCACTTGATTGTCGCGACTGGCGGAGGCGATCGCGCCGCCATCCGGCGCAAAATCGATGCCGTTGACCATAGTCTCACCATTGTCAAACACTTCTACCAAGCGGATTTGCGGCTTCCACAACTTCACCGTGCGATCGCTGCTCCCCGTCGCTACGAGACCGTCTTTCGGCGAAAAACTCAACGCCAACACCGCATCGTCGTGTCCCTCCAAGGTTTTGAGTAAAGTGCCGTCGAGACTCCAAAACTTGACCGTTTTATCCGCACTCGCCGACCCCAAAGTGCGACTGTCTGGAGACCAAGCGAGCATCCAGATGACATTTTCATGATCCTTAAAACGCTCTTTGAGTAAAAATTTTTGCGTTTTGGGGTCGAACTGCCACAAGTGGATCGTACCGTTCGAGTCCGCACTGGCGAGTCGATCGCCATTCGGGGCAAAACTCACCCCCGTCACGTCAAATTTGTGTTCTGTGAGAATATCGATCGGGGTGATTTTCTCTTGTTCCTCGGGAATCGGGAAGGGCCAAACGCGCACGGTATTGTCTTCACTGGCACTGGCTAATAGCTTGCCATCCGGGGAAAAGCTGAGGCTGTAAATGCTCTGGGTATGTCCGCTCAACCGTCCTTTTAAGCTGCCATCGACGCCCCAAATGGCGATCGTTTTATCCTCACTTGCAGAGGCTACATAGCGTCCGTCCGGGGAAAAGGCGACCGCAAAAACGCTCTCTTGGTGAGCGTCGAGGCGATGTAAGAGCTCGCCGTCGTCACTCCAGAGGCGCACGGTTCCGTCCTTGCTCGCCGTCGCCAGGGTTTGTCCGTCGGGGGAAAATGCCAGTCCGTAGACGCGATCGTCATGGTCGAGAACCCCCTCTAACTCGCCGTTATCGCTCCAAATTCGGACTTTCGCCTCCGCCGCCGTCGCGAGGCGATCGCCGTCCGGAGAAAAGGCGACATTCCAGACCCACCCCTCCTGTTCGTCCAAACGATTGTATTCGTCAATTTCCGAGAGCAATTGTTCTAAATTGGCGATGGTTTGCTCGCGAATTTCGGCATCAACGCGCAATGCTTGTAATTTGCGAGCCGCACGCACGGCGTTGACTAAAGCTTTCAACTGTTGATTCGATTCTCGATTGAATTTGGAGGCGGAATTGAGTGCTTTAAGTTCGTCAATTTCGGCTTTTTTCGCTTGCGAAGCCGCGCCCCAAACAATCAAGGTCGAACCGAGTAAAATTCCCACTAAAATTAGGGCGCCAGTTTGAATCGTGCGCTTGGCTTTAATTTGAGCATCTTTTAAGGTTTTATTCGCAGTGGCTAAAATTTCTGAGGCGCGGCGTTGCACTTCTAACTCTTTTTGAACTTCTTGTTTTTCCTGTTCCTGACTGGCGGCGAGAAATTGATAGTCGAGATCGCTCAAACTTTTATCGTTGGCCCAGGTTAGTGCTTCTTGTAACGCTCGACCGCGCAACAGGCGGGAGGAGTCTTTACGGTCGGAAGTTAACCAGGCGTTTAATGCTTCTGAATAAGGACGTAAATGAGCTAAAGAACGTTCGATCCAATCCCGATTAAAAACTTCTCGATAAATACGATTGGCTACCCGTAAACCCCGATCGCCTTTGACAATTAAGCCAGACAGTCTTAAGAGATTTTCTTCGCGAGAACCCTCGGCGGGAAAGGGGCGATCGCCGGACAGTAAGACTTTTTGATAAAGTCCGAGTAAACGTCCGGTTTGACGGTCGTCGTAAAATAGACGATCGCGGATCGTTTTTAAATGTTCGGGTTGGTCTTGCGCTTCCCAATTGTCGAGGATTTTATTATAGACCAGGCAATCGAGATCGGGGTCGTTGCGATCGAGATCTTCGATGGATAACCGACAGAGTTTTTGGGTGAGAAAAGGTTGTCCCCCAGTCCAGTTTAAGATCTCCCTAAGAACCGTTTCGGGATGGTCGAAGCGATCGCGCAAACCGGGAATGAGAAGGGGTTCCGCTTCCTCGAATTGAATGCCCGTCAATTCAATCGGATGACCGATATTAAACGGAGTTTTACTTTTATCTCGAATCAGATCGGAAGGGGTAGCAACTCCGAGCAGACAAAAGCTTAACCGATTGTAGCGAGAATCGTGCGATCGCTGATTATAACACGCACGAATGAAGGCCAGAAAATCATCTTTAAAATTTAAACTAATTAAACTGTCGATTTCGTCAATAAAAATAACAATATTACCATCGATCGCATCGAGAATGACGCGATCGATAAATTCACTAAACCACTGAACTGGAGAGAGTTGCGCGCGATCGCCCAACCATTTTAATGGATTAAACGAACGCAAGCGATCGAAGTTTTGACTGAGGGTAACAATAGCGCTGCCATACCATTGTTGGATCGTCACTTCTTGAGTTCCGAGTAACGTAATATCGATCGCCCCACAACTAAATCCTTCTGCTTGCAAGCGTTGCATCGTGCGTACTTTTAAGCTCGATTTGCCCATTTGTCGGCAGTTGAGGACGTAACAAAACTCGCCGTTTTTCAAAGCGCGATAGAGTCGTTCGTCTGCTTGACGCACCACATAAGTTGGAGCATCTGAAGGGAGACTTCCACCTACTTGATAGTCAGAGTCCGGCATAAGATTTTAGATTTTAGATTTTAGATTGAGAAGTTGGTAAAAGTAAGTTTAGATTTTATACCATTTTTCAAAAATAATGAGAGATATCCAGGGTAGGGAGATGGCAGTGCCATATCCCTGCAAGCGATCCATCTCCATCGAGGTTTTAGAAAAATGGTATTATCTGAGTTTTTAAACTCAATTTTTAAACTCAATAAAGTAATTTTTGATGTTGTGAAATACAGAATGAGTTGGTAGATATTGCGCTTATCCTCCTTCGGAGATAAGTAGGCCAATGTAGGAATCAGAGATAAACTGGGGGCGATCGCGAGGAATAAGAGTAAGTTAAAGAATTTTTCCGGATCGGTTATTATTTTTAGAGTTTAAATAGAAATTAAACTAATTCCAGGTCAGTTTTGAAGGCGATCGCGGAGTTTAAGAGAGCGAGTCATGAGAGGTTACGGCTAAATTTGCCTAGACAACTTTCGGCACCCTTGAGAACAAAACCGGAAGCTTTAGACCGATGTTATTTTAAGATCGACAGCGCCAAGAAGAATTACCCACTTGACTCAAAACGATCGCGGAAATATTGAAGGTAAAGATCGCAGCGCGGTATATAGTTATTGCCGCGTAACTGTAGCAGTCCCACCCCATGTAATTGATAGCCTTCCGTTCGTTCCAAGTTAACGGGATTGTCACTGGCGATCGCCTTTTTGAAGGCATCGAGTAAATTGGGATGAGCTTGTAAATGCAGCCACAAACGCCGTAAGTGATGGTTGTAGATGCCTGCTTCTGTAGGGGCCGTGGCTAAAATTTCAGCTAAGGTCATTCCCGGCTGATTCTTGAGATTAGAAATCGCCTGTTGTACGAGAAAGGGATGACCGCCGACCATCGCCATCAACGCCGACACGTCCGACTCGCTCCATTGTAAACCGTAAGCGCGGGCCAAGCGCAATACTTGCTCGCGATTGAATTCCGGTAATTCAATGGGAACGCCGACATTAAAGGGGGAATCTTCTATTTTAAGAGAAATATAAACTTCAGTAGAATAGACAAAAATCAGGTGGAGTTTTTGCCAAATATTTCTAACTTTTGCTTGTTCGTGCCAGCCGCGTAATAAGCCGAGGAATTCTTGAGCGACTAAGGTATGAGGAAAGAGTAAATCGACTTCATCCAAACATAAAACCAGAGGAGGAGCGTCACCCGCGAGTAAGTAGTTTTCAAAATATTGGGTGCAATTCATTTTACTGGTGAGAATTTGGCTATTCCAGTAGTCATTTAAGCGAGCGGGAAGTTGCAGCATTTGGGCGACGCTGACACAAAACCACTGGAAAAAGCGGTCGAGATTGGTGAAGTCGCTTTGGGAGGCTAAGTTGAGATTCAAATAGGCAGTACGGTAGCCTTGACGGGCGGCAAAATCGAGGATTTTGGCGCTTAACAGGGTTTTGCCCGTACGTTTGGGGGCTTTAATGCGCAAGAGGGCGCCGGGTTGGGCGATCGCGTGATAACAGCGCTTTTCGATGTCGGGAAGATCGATAGAAAAGGGGCGATCGGCGGCGAATCCGGCATGAGAATTGGGGCTGTGCTGCGATCGCCACCGTCGTTCTAAAGCCGCTCTAAAGTTTTTTTTACTGACTTTTTCTTCGAGAGCATCTGAGAGTCTGTCCCACAGTTTTTGACCGACAACTCGATGCAAATAATTGGCAGAATAGTCCGTATTTTCGGCCATTTCTTGATAGGTTTGATTTTGCCAAGCTCCTCGAAAAATGGCAATTTCCACATCAGTTAAATGTTTGTCCGTTTTGGTAAAAACGGCTTCGTCCGCCACTTGAAGCGCTTGTTCTAAATCGATTGCTTGCTCTTGCATGAAGCTGCTGGAGAATTAATTTAAAAATTGATATACGGGGTCTTGTGAAACAGTCATGAGTATTATAGCGGGTTGGATTTGCCTCAATAGGGGGTGCGGGCGATCGCCCCAACCGATCGCGCGGCGCCCCCCTGCCATCCTCGCCCCAGGCGCAAGCGGTGCGTCGCGTACTAGCACCGGGTCGAGTCATAAAAAGTCATAACGCCGCAAACCCTTCTTTTAAGGTAATTTGAGCCTTTCTGGCGAAAAAAAATCTTTTTTCCGGACGGCCTCCCCAGGAAAAAGTAATAAAACATCATAGGTCACTCAAGCGATCGAACCACTGGGGCAATTGGCCGCCCGATGCAACTGTTTCCGTGATTTCCTACACACCATCTGGAGGGTGCTATGTATTTCCTAATCCTTAACGATCTCGACCCCGAACTCCAAGACCTCTTTCCCGAAGGCGTGCCGACCTTTAGCGCGACTCCCGATGAATTTGTCGAAATTTACGACGAATCCGGCTTGGAGTTGGTAGACATTCAGCCCGCCTTCCGGGTCAATTTAGGAGGCTTGAGCGCCGATCGCGAATTGAAACTGCTAGCCGCCTATACCAGCGAAATGAACGACCCCCATTTTATTCGCGGTTGCTTCAAACTGCTCGATAAAGGTTGGGTAACCATTCCCGAAGATCGGGTCGCCTCGGTAGTTTGGCGTTATGGCGACTACGTATTCAGTGCCGTGAGGGACGGATCGTCCGCGATCGCCGATCCGGTAGAATGCTAGGCGATCGCCCTGAATTGAACTTAAACCCCTACAGATTTAGCAGGGGAATCGATCTCGCTGCACACCTCGTAAAAATTCGTCGTCGGCGGGTACAAAAACAAATCGGACATTTCCTGAAGAATCGCATCGTGAACTTGGTTGCGATTGGCCTCCATATCGGCAATATTGTCCCAAAACACGACGGCGATCCCCTTGTCAGTTCCCGGTTCTTGCAATAAATACGCCCCTTGGAAGCCGTCGCGATAGGTAGACACGGCTTTCTCGTACAAGTGTCGGGCTTCGGCAAATTTTCCCGGTTTGAATTCGCCGATCGCCACGTAAGCGCATTTATGTTGTAGGAAGTCGAGAAACTCGCTCATTTTAACTCCTCCATTGGGGCTTCCAGTCCCCTCAATTGTCGATCGAACAGTGGAATTTTCCGGCAACACTCATCGCTGCCGATCGTATTTTCTCACAGGTGACTGGTTTCGGATGCCCTGGATCCGAGCAAGGTGGGGAAATTTCACAATACCCGTTCGAGGCGGCGAAAATCGCGCTCGACTTCGACCCACAAGGAACGATTGTGGGGGTCAGTTTTTAAAGCTTTTTTAAGATAAATCCGGGCTTTGTCCAACTGTCCGCACTCGATCGAATAGCGTCCGTAGCGTTGGTAGACGATCGCCTGCCACTGACGCACCTCCGCATCTCTGGGAATCCGGTGTGCCAGGGCTTCCACCAAGGCGATCGCCCGAGGAAAGCGCTTGTATTTGAGCAACTGCTGCAACTGCAAATAGCCTTTGCGTTTGAGTAACTGTTCCAGTTCCGTCAGGTGAGGACTGTAGCGAAATGACGGTTCTTTGCGAACGACCCGAGGCGGCGGCGGCGGCGGTGGCGGCGACGAACGGCGGGGAGTGGCGGAAGCCGTCGGCGACCCGGCGGGATTGGCGCTTACCGGGGTCGATTCGAGGGCTTGGAGCAGAATTTGATATGCCTGGTTGATTTCGATAAACTTTTCATGGCAACCGCGATCGCCGCGATTGACATCTGGATGATAGCGTCTGGCCAATTTGCGGTACGAGCTTTTCAGATCCGCCAACGTGGCTCCCGCGCTCAATCCCAACAGTTGATAGCATTCTCGAATGTTCATTCGCTCGATCGCTGCCGCATGTCCTTACCAAAATTCTGCCATTTCTCGTCCATTCCGGATCCAACCTCAACACTGGAGGGAGTTTGGAATTTAGATTTTAAGATTTTAGATTTTTAGATTTTTAGATTTTAGATGTTAGATTTTAGAGTTTAGCAGTAGTAGAGCTGGCAATGCCCACCCTGCTGAAACGACTGAAAAGAGGAATCGGAAGAAAACGATCGCCCCACCACGGCGGTTGAGATCGGCTTTCTTCCAATTTCCATCGGGTCGAACCCAATTCGGGGCATCGCCTACGACGTCCGATCCTCGATCACGCGATCGACCAAACCGTATTCCTTCGCCTCGTAAGCCGACATGAAAAAGTCTCGATCCATGTCTTTCTCGATCTTTTCGAGAGATTGACCCGTCCGCCGTGCGTAAATCTCATTGAGTTGGTGGCGAATGCGGATAATTTCGCGCGCCTCAATTTCGATATCGCTCGCCTGTCCTCGGGTCCCCCCAGAGGGTTGGTGAATCATGATCCGGGAGTGAGGCAGGGCCAAACGCTTGCCTGGAGTGCCCGCCGCCAACAGGAACGAACCCATCGACGCCGCCAGACCGACACAAATCGTCACCACATCGGACTTAATATGCTGCATGGTATCGTAAATCGCCATGCCTGCGGTGACCATACCTCCGGGAGAGTTGATATAGAGAATAATATCTTTGCCCGAATCCTCGGAGTCCAAATAGAGCATGACGGCGATGACTTGGTTCGCCAGTTCGTCGTCAATGTCTTTGCCGATAAAAATAATGCGCTCTCGGTAGAGGCGATTGTAGATATCAATCCACTGAGTATAAGTTTCCCCCGGCATTCGGTAGGGAACTTTTGGCACACCAATGGGCATAATTAGAAAACTCCCTTAGTCGCTTGAGTAAATTCGCAGATGGTTAGATTTCCGGGGCACTTAGCCGACAGAGGCAGGCATCGGATGGGCGAGATCCTTCGTTTCCAAGACGCGATCGATCAAACCGTATTCCACCGCCGCTTCCGGGGACATGTAAAACATCCGATCCATATCTTTAGCGATTTTCTCGCGAGTTTGCCCGGTATTTTCCGACAAAATATCGAGCATCGTATTTTTATTGGCGAGAACTTCTTTGGCTCGAATTTGAATATCCGAAGCTTGACCGCGCGTGTAGCTCTTGGGTTGGTGTAAAACGATCGTCGCGTGGGGCAAACTGGCCCGACAGCCTTTCGTTCCTGCAGAGAGCAACATCGCCGCCATTCCCATCGCCGCACCGATGCAGATCGTGTGAACGGGGGGTTTGATATAGCGGATCGTATCGCAAATGGCGAACGCTTCCGTTTCAAAGCCGATCGGTTCGCCGCTATAGCTAGAGGTGCCCGTGGAGTTGATGTAGATATTGATCGGTTTGTCCGGGTCTTCGTACTGCAAGTAGAGGAGTTCGGCGACGATCAACTCAGTGACTGCCGGAACCAAGGGCATTCCCAGATAAACAATGCGTTCTTTGAGTAGGAGGGAGGGTAAATCTGGGGGAGGGGTTCGGTAAGATGCCTCTCCGTAATAAGGAGATTGAACGGCCTCAAAGGGTGATTTCATAGCCTAGGTTTTGCGTGAAATTAGGGCTTCCATCCTTTTCATCTTGACATACTCCCCCGCCGAAAGGGGGGGAGGGGATCGCCGGGACGATCGCGGGTGTCCCCTCAAGCGCCCAAACGCACGAAGAAATCGGCGCGGGGGGGAGTTTCCGGCGCGGTGGCGCCTGGGGTGTCGGGGCGGGCGGGAGCGCTCGACGCCAACGATCGCAGGTGGTCGAACAGGGGACGGATAGCCAGTTCTACCAATTGGAGGGCGGGGGTTTGGCGTTCGAGGAAGGCTTGACTGGCGAGCCAGTCGAGATAGAAATAACCGTAATTGGGACTTGCCAATTGAGCGATCGCCCGCGAGAAGCGCCTGTCGGCGAGTAAAGAGCCATTCTGGGGAGCTTTCAGGGCCGTATCGACGGCGGCGATCGAACCGGCGAAAATTTCGTAATTGCCGACGGTGGCGCGGGCGCCTTCGACCCGGGCTTCCAAGCGGACGGTTTCTCCGGCGCGGGTCACCAGTTTGGTCCAGGCGACGATCGCCCGTTCGCCCACATCCAACGGTCCGACGCCGAAACCGCGATCGCGGGCGATCTGGTCGAGACGGTCGAGGGCGTCCCGTACCGCTTCCTCGTCGGTACGTTCGGCGACAAAAATCCAATCCAACTCGCCGCCCTTGGCATTTTCCCGTAACGAAGGAACCAGAGCCAAGGCGTACTCGCCATCGACCCAGTTAAAAATGGTCTGGGACAAATCGATCCCCAATTGCGATCGCGCCGCCGCCAGGGGGCGATCGAGCAGTTGGGCGATCCAGTCGTTCGCCCCAATTTGGGCGTCAACCACCGCCCACAGTCGGGACAGGTCGCGACCGGACAGGGCCACCGCCGCATTCGACGGTACGTAATTCAACGCGGCGACTGGAGTCGAGAGCGGGGGCAAGCTCGCGAGGGGATTGCCCGCACTGCGGAGATTCCAGAACGTTTGGGCGCGCAATCCGGCCCGGTTGAAGTCGAGAACGACGGTCAAACTCGGCGGGATGCTAGTTTCGAGGGGAGAGCGATCGCGCGCCGCGAGGCTGCCTTCGGGAAAATTGCCGATCCAGGCCGCAAATTCTTCTAAATTGACGAAACTGACCCCGATCGCCCCGGAGGTGACCCGATCGAGCGCATCGCGGTAAGCTGGGCTGCGGCTGAGGCTGAGATCGGGGGCCTGCACGTTATTGACCGCATCGCGCAAGACCTTGGGATGGTTGGCAAACAAGACGAAGCGATCGCCGATCGCCGCACTCGCCCACGGTCCGGACAAGGCCGAGCGATCGGTTTTTGCGGTTAAATCGCGCGGGTAAATCAGTTTTACCCCTTTATACTGCTCGAACGCCACATCGACCCCAGACACGGCGCGATTGGCCCAGAAGCGTTCTAAAAAACTGCGGCTTTGTTCGGGGTCGCGGGTGCGGACGGCGACTAAATAGCCCGGGATCCGTCCGTTTTGGCGATCGCGATCGATATCGAGACTGGTCACGGCGACGGCGATTTCGTCTCCCAACCACGGCTGGATATCCCGTTCGTAGTCGAGATCCGTATCCGCGAGCAAACCCGCTTTAATCGCGTCGAGTTCGGCGGCAATTTCGCGACGGTCTTGCGGACGCACCCAAAGCTGTCCGAGTCCCGCCAGGCGATCGGGATTGACCGAGAACGAGGTCATCACCGGGGCTTGTTTGGGGACCAACATCGCGGCGGTGGGATTGAGGGCGCGATCTCCTCCGAGCAAGGCGAGCGGTCCGGTAGTGACGATCGCGTAAGCTCCGGCAGCGCCGAGGGCGAACAGCACCAGCACGACCGTGACGAGGAGGGAAAAAAATGTGCGTTGCTTCATAATGGCGCGGGACTGGGGTCTGGAAAGGGCGCGAGAGCAGCCCGTCCGCTTCGGCGAGGACGTTCGCGCGCGCAAAGCGATCGTCGCGAACGGCAACACGGAAACGGGTTCGCCTACAATGAAGGCGAAAACTATCTTTTCCAGGATACTGGTTTGAGTCTCGATTCTTGCAGTTTTTTGTCCTCCCGCCGGGGGGTTCGCCCTCGCCCTCGCCGAGGTCGCGACGGCCAAAGTTTGCCGCGATCGCGGACCCCTGCCGACCGACGATCTCCCGACTGGAGAGAGTCCGGGAGTGGCCAACTCGAACCCAAACACGGCACAATTGCCGTTAAGTTCTAAGATAAAAATTTTATTAACAGCGTTCTTGCGAATCCGATGTCTACAGCTTCTTGGAATCAACCCCTTCCTCAAATCAGCGTCGAAGAATTGGCCCGACGCCTCGCCGAAGCCCCCGACGGCTTGCAGTTGATCGACGTGCGCGAACCGCAAGAAGTAGCGATCGCCGCGATCGACGGCTTCGAGGTGTTGCCTTTGAGTCAGTTCGAGCGATGGTCTGCAGACATTCGTCAACGCTTCGATCCCGATGCCGAAACCCTCGTTTTATGCCATCACGGGATTCGATCGGCGCAAATGTCGCAATGGTTGATCGCCCAAGGCTTTAGCCAAGTTAAAAATATCAGTGGCGGGATCGATGCCTATTCCAATCGCGTCGATCCCTCGGTGCCCCGGTATTGAGGGCGATCGTCGCCGCGCCAATTTTCACCCCTGGAATGCTGCGATCGGTGATTTATACGGCAACAATGAAGCCCTTAAAAATGAAATAATTTTGGCAATCCGCTCGCGCGATCGCCCTTGTGCCAATCAGTCGCGATCGTCACCCCGTTATTTTCTTCTGTCGCCAGTCTACCCGTGCCATTTTTAAATCGATTAAATCCTTTCGTCTTCCGATGTCTGTGCAATTGAACTTAAACAAGCGGCAACAATATGTCTTGTGGGCGACGGTGCGATACTACATCGCCACTGCCGAACCCGTCGGTTCCAAAACATTGGTCGATGAATACAATCTCAAGGTCAGTCCCGCGACCATTCGCAACGCGATGGGCAATTTAGAAAAAGCCGGGTTGCTCTATCAACCCCATACCTCTGCGGGACGAGTGCCTTCCGATTCCGGTTATCGCATCTACGTCGATCGCATGATTACCCCGTCGGAAACCCTTTCCCGAGAAATGGAACTGGCCCTGCGCGATCGCCTCAATTGGAATAACTGGACGTTAGAAGCGCTCATGCGCGGCGCCGCTCAAATCCTGGCCACCTTGAGCGGTTACATTGCCTTAATCACCTGGCCCCAGACCAGTACGGCGCGTTTGATGCACCTGCAACTGGTTCAAATCGAGCCGAATAAAATGGTCATGGTCGTCGTCACCGACAGCTATCACACCCAATCGGTGATGGTAGACGTACCGCCGCCCCCCGAAAATGAGGACGCCGACCCGGACCTGCTCGAAAGCGAATTACAAATCCTCTCTAATTTTCTCAACAGCCAATTGCGCGGTCAATCCCTCACCGCCCTGTCCGAACTCGACTGGAGCGACCTCGGACGAGAATTCGAGCATTACGCCGAATCGATCGGCCAATGGCTCGCCGAATTGGCTCGCAAAGCCCACACCCCCGCCACGACCGGAATTTTTATTAGTGGCTTGGCGGAAGTGCTGCGTCAACCCGAGTTTTCCGAACTCAATCAAGTACAAACCCTGGTGCAGTTACTCGAAGAAGAGCAAGAGCAGTTATGGCCGCTCATTTTCGAGTCTCCTGCTCTCGAAGGCAGTGGCAGGCGGGTTAACGTTCGCATCGGCGCCGAGAATTTGCTCGAACCGATCCGGACTTGTACGTTGGTTTCTTCGACGTACCATCGCGGTTCGACGCCAATCGGCAGTGTCGGGGTTTTGGGACCGACGCGCATGATGTATGAAAACGCGATCGCCAGTGTGGAGGCGGCGGCGGATTATCTTTCTGCGGCCCTGAGTTAATCGATTCCGATGGAGACGCTAGGCGATCGCCCCTGTTTCACCGGTACTCAATTCAGGAGAATTTTCTATGTTTTTAGACGAACTGACCCCCGTAATCAAAGAATTGAGCGCACATCCGATCGCCTTTTTAGGTGGATTTTGTTCCGGCGCCTTGCGTTTGAATCTCTGGGACGACCCAGTAAAATCCTGGCTCCAACAACAAGGGGCATCGAGTGAGACGACGGCGCCGCCGTCGGAGAACAATAACGGCAGTTTCGGCAGCAGTAGCGGCCCGCAATCGATTTCGATTGACTGACCCGTTCGCGATCCCTAGAGGAAATCAAGTTCATCCGGTTTGGGGGGACTCGCGATCGAGTTGCCCCTTTTTTATAGAACTCGATCGCTTTTTAGATTGTTTTATATTGTTTTATATTTTTTTAAAACTCGCGATCGGTTTTGCCCCAAAAACTCGCACTTCTGCTCACTCAGCCATTTGGCGGATGAATGACGATCGCCTCTGAGGTCATAATAGAACAGAAGCCAGCAAAGATTGGAACGCTGCGCTCTTTACTCCAAACCTGTAGACCGACTTTCCGAGGGCGAGGCGATCGCCGCTTGAAGCGGGTAAAGCGACTCCCTCAAATCTGCATCACTGCTCCGGTCAGATCGCCCCCGATCCTGCCCTTCCGTACCCGATCTGGCTGTGATTTCGTAGATCGGCGATCGATCGCCCTTATAGCGACAGGCTGAGATTTGGCACTTGAGAATCTTTTCAAATTTTCAGGACAGGGGAATGACGTTAAATTCGGGGTTGCCATCTTTTGAATTTACCAAGTGGGTCGATGAATAGGCAGTTCTACGAGGTCACAAAAGGCAACATTTTAGTTGTCGATGACCGTCAAGAGAACTTACATTGCTTGGCGATGATGCTCGCCAATGACGGTTATGAAGTTCGTAAAGTCCGCACGGGTAAAATGGCCTTAGTGGCAGCTCAAGCCAAATTACCGGATTTAATTTTACTCGATATTATCATGCCGGAAATGGACGGCTATCAAGTTTGTCGTCAACTCAAGAGTAATCCACAAACTGAAGATATTCCCATCATTTTTTTAAGTGCTTTAGACCGTCCCGAAGATAAAATTTTAGGGTTCGAGGCAGGAGGAGCGGATTACATTACCAAACCGTTTCAGATTTTGGAAGTGTTGGCGCGGGTTAAAAATCAATTAACTTTAAAGAAGTTACAACAGCAATTAATCGAGCAGAACGAGAAACTACAACGAGAGATTGGCGATCGCGTGCGTGCGGAAATCGCTTTAAAAAAAGCCAACCAGGAACTGCAACGGCTCGCCATCCTCGACGGGTTGACCCAACTCGCCAACCGACAGCGATTTGAAGAGTATTTGCAAGAGCAATGGGAGCAACTGGGGATCCGTCAAGGGCCGCTCTCGGTGATTCTGGTCGATGTCGATGATTTTAAGGCGTATAACGACGCCTACGGTCATTTAGCCGGGGATGAGTGTCTGCGGAAAATTGCCGGAGCGATCGCGATCGCCTCGAACCGTCGTGCGGATTTGGTCGCCCGTTATGGCGGCGAAGAATTTGCGGCGATCTTGCCCCAGACTCCTTTGAGTGGCGCCCTACAAGTGGCCGACGCCATTTTGAGGGACATCGAACAATTGAATCTGACCCACGAGCAAAGCTCGGTCAGCACGCGGGTGACCGTCAGTCTCGGCGTTGCCACTGGGATCCCCCGTTCCGAAGTGGATCCTCACGTCCTGGTCAGCGAAGCCGATGCAGCTTTATACGAAGCCAAACGCACCGGACGCAATCGTTATTGTATCGGTCGTTACAGTTACGGTAAAAATGACGAGAAAAGTGCTTGAGCGCTGGGGGCGATCGCCGTACCCTTGCTATCCACCGTGCGAAAATCTACAAGATTGTATGATTTGTAGTCTAGATCGCGGTTCAATAGCGGACAAACGAGTTATGATCGAAAATCAAGTGTTCGACCCGATCTCCGATGGCCACTCGAAGAGTCTGTCACGGCTACGTGCTTTGTCAATTCTCGAATCTCGCCGACGAGGAAGGGGAAAAACACCTCGGGGAAATAATCTGTTGAGAGCATTTCTCCAATTGGCCGACCGATCCCCAATGGTGGGATCGATATTCGAGATCGAGACGTTCGCATGACTATTTACATTGGAAATCTCTCCTACAGCGCGACTGAAGACGATTTACGCGAAGTGTTTGGTGAATACGGCACTGTCTCCAGGGTTGTATTGCCGACCGATCGCGAAACAGGGCGCGTGCGTGGGTTCGCCTTCGTAGACATGAGTGATGACGCCGAAGAAGACACTGCCATTACCGAAATGAACGGTTTGGAGTGGATGGGGCGTCAGTTACGAGTCAACAAAGCTAAACCCCGAACGGAAAGTCGCAGTGGTGGGAGGCGCAATAGTTTTTAACATCCGCCTTTTAACATACAAGATCGAGAGTCCCCCAATAATGGGGTGTTCGAACTACTGAGATCGCCATTTTTGGAGTCGTTTCTAGGAACGGCGATCGCCACTAGGGACGGGTAAAGGTACCGATAGGGACCTTTGCCCGTTTCTTGTTTATGCGGGAATCCGGCGAGGCTGTCGTCTATCGACGGGTAGATTTGTAAAGTTTTTCAGACGGGGCGATCGCGCGGCAAAATCTATCTAAGAGATGCGTTGGAGCGACTCAAACCAGTAATAATACTCAAGAAAGCGCCAGATTTTCTATAGTTCGCATAAAGTTCGCGCCTGTTTGAGGAAATGCATCCTTAAGATATTAACTAATGGAGAGTTCGGGGGGCGATCGCTCCCGCGCTCTAACCGAAAGGTCAGCGTCGGGATGCTTCGACCAGCTCGGCAACAACATCGACCCCCCTTGAAAAGTCGATTCCCCTCAATGGGGATGAGACCAGCAACCCGTCCTTTAGCTATAGCCTGTGGTAAACTCTCGCCATGCTAACGATGAACTACACCTACCGAATCCATCCAAACGCCACCGGGCAGACCGAACTGTTGGAGGGGATGGAGAGGTGCCGAGGGGTATATCACTACGCCTTGGGCGAACTCAAAGACTGGATAGCTGCGCGTCACTGTCCGGCAGACCGATATTCGTTGGAAAAGGAATCTGGCGGAATGGGTGCGATCGCAATGGGGAGTCTCCTTTGCTAAGGACGATCCCAACGGCACTCGCCCAAGCTGCCCTAACGGCTTTGCTATTGTGAGCAAAGGGTTGGATGTCAGAGAGCATCATTGCCCTGAGTGTGGGGATCGAATCGATCGCGATCCGCCTCCGGCGTCGCTACGCGATCGTGCTACAGCAGAGATAGTTTTGCATTGCGGACTCGAACCAGTCAGTAGCCAGGGACTCTGGCGAAAGGAAACCGCCTGTCAAGTCGGTCTGTCGGGGGTCTATGACCTAGACAAGTGGCGTGGGGCAGGAATACCCAATCGTGAGGTTGGGAAACCCGCGCCGTACCCAGTGTAGGCGTCGGGAAGATGTCACTGACAGGCCGACGGGATACCCCACAGGAACGTCCACCCAATATTGACCCCCGTCGCCATTGCAACGCTGCTCCACCAACAGGAGAACCATTATGGCAGACTCAACCCCCGGTATCGGACAAGAACCCAGTTTAGATCGAGACTGCACGACCCTTTCTCGCCACGTCCTCCAACAACTACAAAGTTTCGGCCCCGACGCGCAAGATCTCAGCGCTTTGATGAACCGGATCGCCCTCGCCGCCAAACTCATTTCCCGTCGCTTAAGTCGTTCCGGCTTAGTAGAAGGGGTATTGGGCTTTACTGGAGAGGTCAACGTGCAGGGAGAAAGCGTCAAACGGATCGACGCTTACGCCAACGAAGTGTTTATTTCCGTCTTCAAGCAAAGTGGCTTAGTTTGCCGCTTGGCGTCCGAAGAAATGGAAAAACCGTATTACATCCCGGAAAACTGCCCGATCGGGCGTTATACCCTGCTCTACGACCCGATTGACGGCTCGTCTAACATCGATAGCAACCTCAATGTCGGTTCGATTTTCTCGATCCGCCAGCAAGAAGGCATCGACGAAGACGGAAGCGCCCAAGATCTGCTGCAAAGCGGACGCAAGCAACTCGCCGCAGGCTACGTTCTCTACGGCCCGAGTACGATGCTGGTCTATTCCATTGGCAAAGGGGTGCATTCGTTTACCCTCGATCCGAGTTTGGGCGAGTTCATTCTGTCGAGTGAAAATATCCAACTGCCCGATTGCGGCTCGATTTATAGTGTCAATGAAGGCAACTTTTGGCAGTGGGACGAATCCCTGCGCGATTACATCCGCTACGTTCACCGCCACGAAGGCTATACGGCCCGCTATGGCGGCGCTTTGGTGGGAGACTTTCACCGAATTTTATTTGAAGGCGGGGTCTTTTTATATCCCGGTTCGGTGAAACAACCGGAAGGTAAATTGCGGCTTCTGTACGAAACGGCGCCGTTAGCCTTTTTGGCGGAACAAGCCGGAGGGCGCGCCAGTACGGGGGTCGAGGAGATTTTAGACGTGGTTGCCGACCACTTGCACCAACGGACTCCGGTGATTATCGGGTCTAAAGACAATGTGGAACTGGTCGAATCGTTCATTCAGGAACGGGCGCGGGAGGAAAACGAACGCCTGATGACCTCTTCGTGAGGGGAGGGGGAACGTGACTGGGTGAAAGGGAAGCGGATGAAAGTGTAAACCGCTTACCAGGAATTCTAGAACTTCTCTGGCACAATCCAGAGCAAGTGTGTTTGTAGCAATTCAATCGAAAAGGACATTATGACTGCGACCAACCCAATTTTACAAATCGAAGAACAGTTCGGACAGAGCATTTGGATGGACAATCTCAGTCGGGACGCGATCGCCTCGGGGGAGTTAAAAACCCTGATTCAAACCCGGGGATTGAAAGGGCTGACCTCGAATCCGGCGATTTTTGAAAAGGCGATCGCCGGGAACGCCATTTACGACGGGGATATCGAGGCGGGAATCCGCGCGAATAAGTCCGTGGAAGAGATTTACGAATCGCTAGCGTTTGAAGATATCCGCAATGCTTGCGATCTGTTTCGCCCGATTTACGACGAAACCGACGGGTTAGATGGCTACGTCAGTATCGAAGTCTCGCCCCATTTGGCCCGGGATACGGAGAAAACCATTTCTGAGGCGAAACGCTATTACGACGCCATCGGTCGGGATAACGTGATGATTAAGATCCCCGGAACGCCGGAAGGGTTGGTGGCGGTGGAAAAAACGATCGCCGCCGGGATTAACGTCAATATCACCTTGCTGTTCTCCGTGCAGAGTTATATAGATACCGCTTGGGCTTACATTCGCGGTTTGGAAGCGCGCGCCGAAGCGGGTCACGACATCAGTAAGATCGCGTCGGTGGCGAGTTTCTTCATCAGTCGGATCGATGCCAAAATAGACGACGCGATCGACGCCAAACTGGCCGAGGCCAGCGATCCCGACGTGCAAGCTAAACTAAAAGAAACGAAAGGGAAAGTGGCGATCGCCAACGCCAAGATCGCCTATCAGAAGTACAAGGAAATCATCCAGAGCGATCGCTGGAAAGCCCTTTCCGCCAAAGGCGCCAACACCCAACGCCTGCTGTGGGCGAGTACCAGTACCAAGAATCCGGAATATAGCGACGTTCTTTACGTCAACGAACTGGTCGGACCGAATACGGTCAACACCCTGCCCCCGGCGACGATCGAAGCGTGCGCGGATCATTGCGAAGTCGCCAGTCGCATCGAAACCGACGTGGATAAAGCTAACGCCACGATCGCCAATCTCCCGGAATTGGGGATCGATCTCGATGCGGTCATGGCGGAATTACTCGACGAAGGGATCGAGAAATTCAATCAGCCTTTCGATTCGTTAATGAGTTCTCTAGAGAACAAAGTCAAACAACTGACTCCGGCATAATTCCTAGGGGCGATCGCGCCATTCCCTCGTGCGGAGGCGACGCGATCGCCCCGAACTCCCTCTCTTCTTCGTCCCCCAGTTTGTCACCCACAAGCTGGGGAGACTTTCCGTAACACCCATATAACGATCGATGGTCACCCTACTAGAAAATCCCCTGCGCGTCGGATTGCAACAAGATCGCATCCCCGAACCCCAAATTTTAACCATCTTCGGGGCGTCCGGCGATCTGACCCAACGCAAACTGGTTCCCGCGCTCTATCAAATGAAATTAGAGCGCAAACTGCCCCCCGAACTCACCATCGTCGGCGTCGCCCGTCGCGACTGGTCTCACGAGTATTTCCGCGATTACTGTCGCGAAGGGATCGAAGAATATGGCGGCGGTTTGGGGAACGAACAACTGTGGAACGACTTCGCCAAAGGACTGTTTTACTGTGCGGGTAACATCGACCATCCCGAGAGTTACCAAAAACTCAAAGCCTTTTTAAGCGAACTCGACGACCAACGCGGGACTCGGGGAAACCGCGTCTTTTACCTGTCCGTCGCCCCGCGCTTTTTTGCGGAAGCGGCGCAACAATTGGGCAACGCGGGAATGCTCGCCGATCCGACCAAACACCGTTTAGTGATTGAAAAACCATTCGGTCACGACCTCGCCTCGGCCCAAGTCCTCAACCGGGTGGTGCGTCAAGTATGCAACGAAACGCAAATTTATCGGATCGACCATTATTTAGGCAAAGAAACCGTTCAAAACTTACTGGTGTTTCGGTTTGCCAACGCCATTTTTGAACCCCTGTGGAATCGGCAATTTGTCGATCACGTGCAGATTACCGTCGCCGAAACCGTGGGGTTGGAAGGACGGGCGGGGTATTACGAAACGGCAGGGGCGTTGCGCGACATGGTGCAGAATCACCTGATGCAGTTATTTTCGCTGACGGCGATGGAACCGCCGAACTCCCTCGACGCGGACAGCATCCGCAATGAAAAAGTCAAAGTGGTGCAGGCGACCCGCTTGGCGGATTTGGAGAATTTGGACAATAGCGCGGTTCGCGGTCAGTATACGCGCGGCTGGATGCGCGGGAAGGAAGTACCGAGTTACCGGGAAGAAGACGGCGCCTCTGCGGAGTCCACGACGCCGACCTATGCGGCGCTGAAGTTGTATATCGATAACTGGCGCTGGAAAGGGGTTCCCTTTTACATGAGAACGGGGAAACGGATGCCTAAGAAGGTGACGGAAATTGCGATCCAGTTCCGAGACGTGCCGTTTTTGATGTTCCAGTCCGCCGCCAAACAGGCGAATCCGAACGTGTTGGCCCTGCGGATTCAGCCGAATGAAGGGATTTCGATGCGTTTTGAGGTGAAAACCCCGGGGAATTCCTTGCGGACGCGATCGGTGAATATGGATTTCAGTTACGATACGGCGTTCGGTCAGCCGAATACGGATGCGTACAGTCGGCTGTTGATCGATTGCATGTTGGGGGACCAGACCCTGTTTACCCGAGGGGACGAGGTGGAGGCATCTTGGCGCATTTTGACGCCTCTGCTGCAAGCTTGGGACGCCCCGGCGGAAGCGGATGCGATCCCGCTTTACGAGGCGGGAACCTGGGAACCTGTGGAAGCGGAATTGCTACTCAACCGCGACGGTCGGCGCTGGCGCAGACTTTAAGGCGATCGCCCCGGCGACAGACGACTCGCGAATTCAGCAAAAAGGATTGAGGATTGATGAATACTCCAATTGTTGCCCTGCAAAAACCCAAAGATATTTCTCTAGAAGATATCGAGTCCGAACTCAGTAATATTTGGCTGTCGGAAAATGGCGGCAAGGCGGCGCCTGTCGCGACGAGGGCGACCACGTTTAGTATGGTGGTTTACGAACCGGAAGAGTTCCAACAGTTGCTCGGCGCCCTCGGGTTTTACGACGGCCCGATTGACGGGATTCACGGACCGCAGACGAAAGAAGCGGTGGAAGCGGCCCAGCAAGAATACGGATTGCGCCTGTCGGGACGGGTAGACCCCCAAACGTTGAAGCGCTTGCGCGAGGCTTATGTCAACCATGGGGGCGATCGCCCGGAGGTCAACAACGCCGATGCCCGGGGATTCAGCATCAGCGACGCGATCGCCGCCCAAAATCCCTGTAGAATCGTGACGCTTTGCCCGGTTTTGGGCGAAGATACCGGGGTCACTGCTCAAGTCTCCGCCTACTGCCCGATTCAGAAACAACACGGCAGCAATCTGATCTGTTGCGAGTACATTACTCTACGCGGGACGAAAGAAGCCCTCGAACGGGTCAGCGATCTGGTCGTCTCTCTGACGATCCCGAATTTGCCCAAGTTCGTCTGGTGGAAAGCGACTCCCAATCCGGAACAGGAGTTATTTCACAAACTCTCCCAATGCTGCAATTGCATGATCGTCGATTCTTCCTATTTCAGCGATCCGGAATCGGAATTTATCAAAATGCACCAGTTAATCGACGAGGAAACCTACATCGCCGATCTCAACTGGCATCGTCTGTCCTCGTGGCAGGAATTGACGGCGGCGGCGTTCGACCCCCCGGAACGACGCACGGCGTTGGTGGATCTCGATGGGGTTACGATCGACTACGAGAAAGGTAATGCGGCCCAAGCGTTCATGTTTTTAGGCTGGATGGCGTCCCGCCTCGGCTGGGAACCGAAGGCGTATATCGAAGAAGGTGGGGATTACGATATTACCCGGATTAAGTTCGACGGACCCAATCACCACACGGTGGAGGCGGAGTTGGCGGCGATTCCAACGGCGGACTGGGGCGAAATTCCCGGCGATTTGGTGGGATTGCGCTTGAGTTCGACCACGAATGAGGAAAATTGCTGCACGATTTTGTGTTCGGAAACGACGGGCTGTATGCGGATGGAAGCCGGGGGAACGGCGCAATCGTCGCGGACGGAACAGGTGACGCCTCTGACGGACCAAAAGGCGGAATATTTACTCAGTCAGCAGTTGCAACGCTGGGGCCGCGATGCGCTGTACGAGGAGAGTTTGGCGGTGGTGGTCGAGATGTTGTCATTGCGCCAGAACTAACTACGGTTGAGTTTCGGCGCTGTTTGGGGGCGATCGCCCGGATGGCAAGATCGAGTGATTCTCAATAAAAATGTGTAGGGGCGAACGGCGGTTCGCCCCTACGGGATCTAGGGATCGTGCAGGAATTTGCCGATCGATCGCCAAGAACGAGGCGATCGCCTCCTAGTCTCCTTCGTCGATCTCACTAAATCTAAACTTTAAACTCTAAACTTTAAACTCTAAACTTTAAACTTTAAAATTCCCCGGATGCATATTTTAACCATTCACAATAACTATCAAATTCGCGGCGGCGAGGAAGTCTCCCGGGAAGCCGAGGAACGGCTATTGCGCGAACGGGGTCATCAGGTCGAAAGTTATGAAGACGATAATGCCCGTCTGAGTGAGTTAGGGGCGATCGATGTGGCGACGCGCACCCTGTGGTCGCGAGAAGCTTACCAGCAGGTGAAACAAAAACTGCAAGCGGGATCTTACGATCTCGTCCACGTCCAGAACTTTTTTCCTTTAATCTCGCCGTCGGTCTATTACGCGGCCCAGGAATGTGGGGTTCCGGTGGTGCAGACATTGCGGAATTACCGCTTGTTATGTCCGAATGCTTTATTTTTCCGGGACGGACGGGTATGTGAGGACTGTTTGGGAAAAGCAATTCCCTGGCCCGGGGTGGTTCACCGTTGCTACCGCCAAAACCGTTCGGCGAGTGCGACGACGGCGGCGATGTTGGTGGTGCATCGGGGATTGCAAACTTGGGAGAAGAAAGTAGACCGTTATATTGCACTGACGGAGTTTGCGCGGCAAAAGTTTATTGAGGGGGGGCTTTCGGCGGAGAAGATTGTGGTTAAGCCGAATTTTGTGGCGCCGGATCCCGGTCCGGGGTCGGGGAGTGGGGGTTACGCGCTTTATGTGGGGCGTTTGTCGGTGGAGAAGGGGTTGGATGTGTTGTTGGCGGCGTGGGAACGGTTGGCGGGGAAGGTTCGGTTAAAGATTGTCGGGGATGGGCCGTGGGGCGATCGCGTGGCGGCGGCGGCGGCGAAGATGCCGGAGGTGGAATGGTTGGGGCGCCAACCGATGGAGGAGGTTCATCGTTTGATGGGGGAGGCGATGGTGTTGGTGTTTCCGTCGAAGTGGTACGAAACGTTCGGACGGGTGGCAGTGGAGGCATTTGCGAAGGGGACTCCGGCGATCGCGGCGAATTTAGGGGCGATCGCCGAATTAGTCGAGGACGGACGCACCGGGATTCGCTTTCAGCCGAGCGATCCGGTGGATTTAGCCGCTAAAGTGGAATGGATCTTGAACCATCCCGAACCATTGGCCGCAATGCGTCGCCATGCGAGAGCGGAATATCTGGCAAAATATACCCCCGATCGCAATTACGAGCAGTTAATGGCGATTTACGAGGGAGTACGTCGTCGTTAACGCTTCTCGCTCGTCCTCATTGTTGGTTTCGCAGTCAATGGGAGTCGGGGAGGGGCGATCGTCGGATCGATAACAATGGATTCGTCACAATGGATTCGTCACAATGGATTCAGATGCGGAATTTTCTAAGCGACATAAAGGATATATCCAACTTTCCGAGTTAACTTTAATTGCGTTTAGCAGTACCTTTTTTTCGCGGGTTCTCACCCTTTTTAAAATCCCTTCAATTATCAATTTAGCTCATTTGGGGATTATTCCCTTTGTCTTTGGGCTGGCAATCTTAAAAAGTAGGGTAAAAGATCGGAAGCAAATTAAAATATTTGAAGAATTTTTAATTGCCTTATTTATTTTTTTAATTGTTAACTTTGCCAGCGCTTTACTCAACGATGCTGGTATTATCAATGCTGTCGTTAACTTTCTATTCTTTTGCGAACATTTTCTGACTTTGGCTTTAATTATTTATTTACCTTTAACCCCAGAAAAATTTAAGTTTTTTAGAGCATTTATTATCGGTTCTTCATTCACCAATACGATTTTTGCTTATACGCAACACTACGTTTTAAGGCTGCATTTAAGAAAAGGACTTGAAGATAATATCAAAGGCGTTTTTATTGGGGGTGGAGCCGGACACGTGGTCGGTGCTTCCGTAGCACTCACTTTTGGAATTTACTATTTTGCCAATGCCAAACAGATCCCCATCTGGATTAGAGTTGTCATTGTGTTGGCGACTTTTTGGCATATGAATATGGCGGACGCCAAACAAGTTCTACTCGTCTTTTTAGTTGCTGGCGTTCTTTTACTGATTACCAAATTGAACAATATCGTCGATGCAATTAAGTATTTAGGTGGCGCTGTATTTCTGGGTTTTGCTTTATATTGGGCGATCCAAAATGTGCCTGCTTTTGAAGCCTTTAATACCTGGGCAAGACCGGAAATTTACGGTCCGGAAGGAGAAGCGACCTTATTAAAAACGGCAACATTTCGTTTGGTTCCCAATTACTATACAACCCCTTTACATCCTTTTCTAGGCGTCGGTCCGGGTCATACGGTGGGACGGTTGGGTGGTTGGATGTTGCGCGAGTACGAATCAATTTTAAGTCCCTTGGGGTCTACCATTCATCCCGCCTCGATCGCGGTGTGGACGGCGGTCGGCGAAAGTTGGTTGGGGGACCAGTCAAGTATGTTTTCTCCCCTGTTTGGTTGGGCGGGAATTTGGGGCGATCTCGGTTTACTCGGTTTATTTTCTTTTCTCGGAATTTGGGCGGTGGTCTGGTTTCGCCTCTGTTTTGACGATGTATCTAGATTTTTTGTTCTCACGGTTTTGGTCTTCGGTTTGATTTTTACGCAGATGGAAGAACCGGGATATATGAATTATGTGGCGAGTTTGATTGCCCTACGTTGGCAAGAAAAAAATGTCAAACGACTGTATCCCGATGCACCGCAATGGCAAGTCTCCCATCGGAAGCACCGTAAATCAATTAAAGCCTGGATAAAATACTTTTTATTGCTCGACTGAAAAACAGTCAAGCTTTTCTGTATTTGAGATAAAAAAGTCCGGCAGTAGAGATGGCGATCGCCCCGACTGAAATCGCCACTTTGCGATCGGAAAATGAATATAACAATGAATGTAAAACGGGTTCGACCGATCCGGGAGTTCCGACATAAAGCGGGATGAATCTCGCGCTTCCACGAGGGGGAAGTTGTCCGTCCGTGAGGGTTTTGGTGACGCCGTTGCGGGTTTCCCGGACGAAGGTGGTGTAGCGGGTTCCTCCGTGATGGGATTCGGCGATGACGACGGATAAATCGGACTCTCGATTGATAAAAGCGGCTTGGTCTGGGGGAATATCTCCGGAACCGGGATAAATCAGTCCGCCGAGAACTTCGGTTTTGCCACCATTGAGGGTTTGAATAATGTTTCCTTCGTCTTCGGTTTTCAGTCCCAAGATCCACAGGTCGCTACCGTCGTTAATAATTTTGGTGACGTCACCTTCGGGATTCAATTGTCGGGCCCATACTTGCTGATTTTTAAAAATCCAGTCGGAGGCGACCATATCTTTAATAAATAGTTTGCCCGATCCACTGTTGCGATAGGCTTTAGCGGAACCGACGGCAATATTTTTTAAGACTAAAGTGCGCGAACTGGCGTGTTCGACCCAGTGAAAGTTACGACCGCCATAATTTCCCCAAAATCGTTCTAAAATTACGCTTTTCGAGGGGCCATCTTGCAGGCGAAATACCGGATTTTCGGTGCCGTTGAGGGGTTCGCTGACGGTAATGGTGGATTCTAATAGGTTGAGGCGCTCTAAATTTCCGCGCAGTTCGATGGTGTTGCTGATGATATATTTACCGTTGGGAAAATACACGATCGCCGCCCCACTATCGATCGCCTCTTGGATGGCGGCGGTGTCGTCGCGATCGTCGTTTCCGTCGGCGCCGAAGTTGGCGACGCTGACCCACTGTTCTACTGGGGGGGAATCGGTTTCGGGAGGGGCTTCGATCGCCAAATTGAGCGAACTTCCCGTGGAGGGAAACAAGCTATAAATTCCGTGAGAGCTATATTCGTCAACGCGATCGCCTGCAATGACTTCGCCGCTATTGGCGATCGCCGATCGATAGCCGGAAGTGCGTATATTACGGGCATACAGCACCCCTTCGTCGTTGGCGATCGCGGAAACGTCCGGCGAACCGCCTTCAAGCTGACTGTCGAGAACTACGACTAAACCGCGTCCGTCTACATTGCGAATCGCCGGAACCCGATTGCGACTGGTCAAACCGCGAATACTCAGTAAATTTGCCCGATTCTCAATCCCGACGAGGCGCTGATCTTCCACGTGCAGGTTTTCAAAAACCATGCCAAATTCGGGAAAGGTCACCAGGACGGCGCGATCGAACCCGAAGATCGCAACATCTTCGATCGTTCCCGGTCCGGGCCAGGGTAAGGTTAAGGCAATTCCGGCAAATCCGTATTTTTGCGGATCGCTCGATCGCACGGTGACGTTACGAATCGTGCCTTGATTGTTATTGAGATATTCGATGGCGATCGCTCCGGGATTTCCCCGACCGACATCGACGGTTAAATCAAATAGAGAATTGCGAAACGCCTGTCCGGCGGGACCTTTTGTTTGAATGACGGGTTTGGGTGCTTCCGGGTTGTCGAAGCCGGGACAGTTATCTTTGAGCCGGACGATCGCGCGATCGCGGCTCTCGCCTTCAAAAAAGTAACGCTTCCCCGTCTGGGCGATCGTCAAAGTATCGCATACTAAATAAGTACCGTCGGGAAAATATAAAAAGCGATTGCCCTCTTCCAAAGCGGTTTGGATCGCTGCCGTATCGTCGCTGACGCCATCACCTTTAGCCCCGTAATCGCGGACGTTGGTGACGGCAGCATCGGCAGGTAAAGGAGCGGCGATCGCGCGATCGTCGCGATCGAGGGTCACGCCCCAACCGATCCCTGCGGACACGGCGATCGCGATCGCCACCCCAGCCCGTCGCCACAAACTATACATCATACCACTCAAGCCATCGACAGAGTTGGACTGCTGTTTTGACTGTTCTCGATATGTTCTAACACTAAATCCACCGTTTCTTGTTTGATCCACCCTTTGACCACCGCCAGTTCGCCAAAGCGCAAGCCCGTTTTCTTTTGGTGTTTGACAATTGCCTCGATCTGGTCGTCGTCCAACAACGCCGCCGACTTGAGATAGTAACCGATCGGGTATTTTTCCGGCTGATTCTTCAACTGCGGCAACTGTTCGGCAAAGAAATCGATCGTCTGCGGTTTGACCCAGCCATATTCACTCAACAGCTCCCCAAATCGGCGATCGCGGTTTCTTTCGCGCTGTTCTTGCAAAATACGTTCGACCTGGCGAGGGCTCAACAACCCCGCTTCCACCAACAGTTGACCGATGGGTCGATCCCCCTTGCGATTTTGAATCGCCCGGGTTAATTCCCTCGCATAGCGGGCGTTCTTCACGGGGTTGTCCGTCAGCAGTTGTTTCAACGCCAGCCACACGAACGGCGGAATCGTCTTACTATAACGTCCCCAAAGCCGGGTCGGTTCTTGCACGAAACGATAGAGCCATTCCAAACCATTCTCCCGTACCCAACGCGGCGCCCACTTTTTCTGCCCCGCATACACCGGGAAAACTCCGCCAAGACCGATGGTGACCGCATTAATTTGTCCTTGGTGTTGGGCCATCCACAGCTCTTGCTTGGGACATCCCAAAGAAAGAAACACCAAACCCGCCCCACTGCGATTGATTCTCTCAATCAAGGCGCGATCTTCACTCGGGGTCAGGGGTCGGAACGGAAGCGGTTCCATCGCCGCAATGTCGAGATCGGGAAATTCTTGCTCCAATCGCTGGCGCATCGCCGCCAAGGTCTGCTCGTCCGAACCCAGGAAAAAGACGCTCACCTTTTTTCTCGGCGCCAGATCGCACAAACGCAACAAGATTTCCATCCCCGCCACTCGGTCTTGTTGGCGCAGTCCTTGTTGCCGCATCATCCAGACTAAAGGCATTCCGTCCGGTGTGACGAGATCGGCAGATTCTAGCACTCGGGAAAACTCCGGATTCCAATAGGCTTCCATGAGCATGTGGACGTTCGCCACGCAAACCATGCGACTTTGCCGAGTCTTGGCCCACCGAATCAGGGTGTCCATTTGTTCGTTAAAGCGCAAGGCCGTGATCCAAGAGTTCACGACTTTAGTTTTGGGTAAAAAAATAGTTTCTTCGGTTTTAGGAGGTATCGTCGCTACCATTTAAAAGTCCCCCACATCCTTAATAAAAGTAATTCGTTTTGAAAAATCAGTTTTGGGTTCGACCTCGAAAGCGCTACACCAAGGCTCGGGCGCTTTCTCAGTAATTTCTCTGTCAAATTTCCGATTTTGGGAACCCGAGGTGCATTGCTGCGTCAGTTATTCCCGTACTCTCCCCGAGCTTTAAGCGGTGGCGCCGCTCTTGCAGAGTTTGGGGTTTGTACCGATCGCCCGGTCTTTGCTCTTCGTCAAATCCGTGCTTTCACTGAAAACAGCGTCCTCGATACACCTGCCCAATTGCAAGGGCTAAGCGCTCATCTTTACTTAAATTTCATTTTTTTGCCTCAAAATTAAATTTTTGATAAATTCCTCGTTTTTTGTAACAGTTATTAAATAAAAATACGAGTAAAAAGTTTAAGATAAAAAGTTTTTTATTTTTAATTTCTGTAGTTTTGATTAAGATTTTAGGGATCGATCGCGGTAAATACTGAACCACTCTTGATGGCGCAATCGAGCGTCAAAGAGCTGAAACTGACTGAGAATCGATGAAAACAGCGATCCCAAAGATTTGTTTATGATTTAAAAACCAGCAAAAATCGCGATCCGCTCTCGGTTATGCGAACGGGGGCGATCGCCCCTCAGTACAAACCCGGAGGTACTCGGCGATCGCTCGATTATCTATACAACTGCGCGAAGCGGCGATCGGGAATCTTTTTCGCCGATCGGTATTGCTGGAGATGGAAGACCCAAAAAATAGACGGCCAAAATGACCGCCTGACAAAGGTTACAAGGTTTTAAGTGGATTTACTTAGCGATTGGCTACTTCTGGTTGAGAAAGAGCCAGGCGATCGTATAACTGGGCTAAGGCTCGGACTTTCGCCGACCAGCTAAACTCCGCGATCGCCCGTTGCCTTGCGGTTTCTCCCATTTGCAACCTCAAAGCGCGATCGCCCGCCACGCAGCTCATTGCCTCGGCTAAATCTGTGACCGCTCGTTCCGGTGTTTCTGCAGGTACGGCGATCCCCGTTTCTGGGGTCACCTGTAGCCCCGGACCGCCGAGTTGCAAGCACAACACCGGACGGCGCGCCGCCATGGCTTCCAAACAGACCAAACCGCCGGACTCGTGCAAACTCGGGTGAACCAACGCCACACAGTCGCCAAGTTTGTCTAAGGTTTCGTCTCGTCCCAAAGCTCCCCAAAAGGTGACGCGATCGCCGATTCCCAATTCAGTCGCCAAAGCGGCGAGGCGATCGCGTTCCGGACCGTCCCCCACGATCCAATATTCCGTATTTTCCGGTAAGTCTGCCGCCGCAAAGGCGCGCAATCCCAAATGAAATCCTTTCCAATGCAACAGGCGACCGATACTGAGAAAGCGGATGGTTCCCGAATCCGACACCGGACAGCGACCGAGGCGATCGAGTTCGAGATCGGACAAGCCCAACTGAGAAAGCACTTCTACCCGAGGCGCCCCCAAAACACGCAAACGTGCTGCGGTGTCTTCCGTCGTTGCTCGGGCTAATACCGAACGGCGGGCAGTGATGCGGACAAAGGGATCCCGTTCGCCGAGCGATCGCCCTAAATCGCGCAGAATTTCGTAAATTTTGCCCCGTTTTCCGAAATCTCGCCAAAAGGATTTCGGTGCCGACTCGCCCCCACCGACCGGACCCCAAATAAACGGAATCGGCAATAAGGCTAGAAAACTCGGACCCCAGTATTTGACGTAAGTGACGTGATGGACGAGATCGAATGGGATGGCGTCGTGTAAGTGTTTTCCCTGAAAATACGCGGCAATTTGCCATAAATAATAGTGAACTTGCACGATGCGCTGGTTGCGATTGAGCGCTTCGAGCCAATGGGGGAGGCGACAGTAAATGACGGTCAAACCGTTAATTGGACGCTCTTTTAAAGAGCTTTCGACGGCTTCGCGGTTATTTTCGCGGGTGATGACCCAAATTTGATGAAATTTAACTAATTCACGCACGAGATTCCAGCTAATGGCGGGTTCGGAACCTTTGTCCGGTCGGTAGGCGTACGCAGAAATTAAAATTTTCAAGCTCATGGAGAGTCCTCGGGCGATCGATCGGGGGAGGGGCGATCGCGGCAAAACATGCCATCGATCGCCCGTACGGGGTGAAACGGTCGGGAATTGCGGAAATTACTGAAATTAGGAGCGGCGATCGCGCGCGATCCGTAAAATTCAGTATGCTGCATTGACACGCTCGACGACATCGGCGAGAAAATCGGCGGCAGCTTCGGGGGTATAACGCTGCATGGTGGCGCGCGCCCGATCGCCCATCTCGATCGCCAGTTGCGGGTTGTCAACGATCTGAGCGAGTAAATTGGCGAGGGTTTGGCGATCGCGCGGGTCGCAAATCCAGCCATTTTCGCCGTGTTCGATCAACTCCGAAGCCCCGGCCCATTGGGAACACAATACAGGTTTTCCTAATAACATCGCTTCGCTGACGACGACGCCCCAAGTATCCTCCAAGGTTGGCAAAACAAAGACGTCGGCTTGTTGGAAATAGGCGCCTAATTCGCTATAGTCTACCCGACCGATCCACTCGACGCGATCGCTCAATCCTTTTTCCTGACAAAATTGTTCTAAGCCCGGGCGATCGTTGCCATCGCCGACAATTTGCAAGGTGTAGCGATCGATGCCCCGTTCGGCCAAGACCGCGCAAGCATCTAATAATAAATCGATGCCTTTACGCGGGATTAAACTGCCGACAAAAAGGAAAATTGGTTTGATTTTTTCTGGTGTCTGGCCTTCAGAATTAGTTTGAGTGAAAGAGGCGATCGCCGGAACTTCGTAAGGATGGACGAAAACCCGATCTTCCGGAGCCTTTAACACCTCAGTTAAATAAATTTTTCCCGCTAGAGAGTTGGTAATACAAGCATCGGCAGTCTTGACCATCGATCGCCGCACGGCCAATCTTAGCGGTGAATTGCGACAGTCTACACTCGGGGAACTGCCCTCGTAAGCAATGACCACTCGCCAGCGCGCGATCGGTTTGAACGCTAAGGCTAAAAGCGTCCAAATCCCGAAGGAATTGGAAAAGATAATATGGGGTTTAAATTCCAATAAACGGCTGACAATATTGAGGGGAAGGTAAGTAAAGTTAATTCCGTATCCTGTCGATCCTTTGAGGATTGGAATCACTTTTCGCCGACCGACGATTTCGACGGCAAAACTATTTTCAAATCCCGCCGCGTAGCCCCGCCAATTGGCGGCATACGCTTTCAGATCTCCAAAGCGTCGGGTGAGGGCGGCCAGCATCGGATGCCAGTAGTAGAAGGCAGAGGTGAGCAGCCAAGCAATACGAGGGTTTTCCATTGGACGTGTTTGCGGCTTTCCTCGCTGATTATTTCACCAAAATCCCAACATATTTGATGTCGTTTGTAAAGGGGGTTTCAACAATCCAAGGTGGGCGGTCGATCTCCTCACAGAAATCGCGAAAGGCAAAATCATCGTCGATATCGTCGGCAATAAAAATACCTCCGGGTTTGAGAGCTTGCCATAGCAGGGGGTAAGCCCACATTTTCCCCTGATAAAACTTATCGCTGTCGTAGTGACACAGATCGATTTGAGGTAAGATTTTTAAGGCATCGATTAAGGCTTCGCGATCGGCATAAGGGAGAATTGTCCAAATGGATTTGAGGCGATCGGGAACTACACAACCGACGTAAGATTCGCTATGTTCAGAAAAATATGGTAAATCGGTACTGACCAGTTGAGATCCTTCTCTTTCGTTTAAAGACAGTAAAAGCGTCAGGGATGACCAACCATAAGAAACCCCCGTTTCGATCGCCCGTGTTGCTCGGACATACTCTGCTAATTGATAAATAATTTCTAAATTTCCTTGTCCTCCCATTCGGTTCGGAATAGACTCGATTAATTTCTGCTGTTCTTCGATTAAATCCTTGAATTTTTCGGAAAACTTAACTGTGGGAATTTTTCCGGTTATTTTCAAGATTGCGGTTTCTGTATCTACGGCTTTTAAAGCACACCAGTTTCTGGTTTTTTCTTTGATTCTCCATCGAGCTTCTGACGTGCGTTGCTCTCGTTCTAATCCAAAAATCGAACCAATTTTTCGGCCTAGTCTCCGAATCATTTCCGGATACATTTTAGGTCGTCTTAAGAACCATAAAAAATTTTGAAAACTGGAGTCGATCATTTTTCTTAAAGATCCTTCAATGAATTAAAAATGGTTTGAGTAAAACGATTGACTGAATTGTGTTCGACAAACTGTTTCATTTTGGCGCGATCGCCTAAACTGGATCTAGGCTGACTTAAACATTCCATCAACCCTTGCGCGATTTCCTCGGGACTGCTGGAGTCTACAGTCAATCCCAAACCGTAACGAGTGACCATTTCTCCCATCAGTCCGTAATCCGAACTTAAAATGGGTTTGTTCGCTGTTGCAGCCCATAGTAAAATCCCGCTCATACCGACGTGACGTTGATAGGGCGCTAAAATTACGTCACTGATTTGAAAATAATCTGGAATTTCTGAATCGGAAATAAATTGATAGCGCGCGATCGCTTGAATCGGCTTAATTTGAGAAATTTTAGCAATTTGTTCGTCAATTTGTTTGGAAATTCTCGACTCTCCAACTAAAAGCAAACAAAGGCGATCGCACCATTCATCACTTAAGCTGGCAATGGCGTCAAGAAGTTGATAAATTCCTTTCCTTTCCGTCAGAGATCCGAACATTAAAAATACCGTTCTTTTTTCTTCTATGTTTAATGCTTTTTTCAGACTTTGACTGCGTTCTCGTTCAGTAAGAATAGGTAAAATTGGATCGGGTAAATGACAGATACGATCGGTGTTATATCGTTCTTTTACAAAATCGACAGCAAAGGGATCGAGGCAAAATAGCATTTTGAGTTGTGGATGTTTCAAAACCCGAGAGATCGAAAATATTTCCCGCCATTTTTGAAGTCGATCGCCTTCAGAAGAGCGAGCCTGAGTCAGGCGATCGTAATGAAAAGTCGGTCTAAAATAAATTCCGGAAAAAGAACAGGGAGCTGTCAGGCCGAAGAGTAACGGGATTTGGTAAGTGTCGAAATACAAAACTAGACAATGGGTTGCTTTTAATGCTTTGGCGTAGCGACACAAAATTTGCCATTCTTGGAAGAATCGAAATGCTCTTTTTAAGCGCGACTTACGCGAACTTAAAAGAGCTTCTTCTACGGCTGAAATTGTTACAAAAGCAATATTTTTGCTGGAGCAGCGATCGGCATATTCCAAAACGTCGGCATGTTCTACAACAAATCTCCGGGAGACTACGATATCTAAACGACCGGGTAAAGTATTTTCATCCCAATATTGAATTAAATATTGAATGTAGCTGGGATGATGACCTCTAACCGAAAGATCGAACATCATCAAATTCATGATTTTGACGTTACTGCCGACTGCGTACTTTTTCTCTCTGAGATTCCCTGTTCTTGGAGGTTTTATTACTTGATCCCTACGATGGTCATTCCTCTAAAGAGTAAAGGGGTATTGGCAATTTTATTTCTCCATGAAAAAGGAAGGATCTGTAAAGCCATTTCTGCAAGACGAATCAGGGGTAAACTCCACCATTGAAGAGGGATTTTTACGATTAAATTTTTCTGGTTTTTAATCCAAAAAATTTTGTTAAACCCGACATTATGAAAAAGCTGATAAAGCTCGCTCACCGTATATTCTTTTAAATGGAATCCAGTAGCAAGTTCTTCAAAATATTTGGAAATATCATGAGGTCCAGAGAGTCGGTTGGGGGTAATGCAAATATATTGACCATTCGGGGTTAAAGCATTGTAAATGTTTTGCAGTTGTTCGAGAGCATCTTCTGGATGTAAATGCTCCATGAGTTGATGACTGTAAGCCAGATCGACGCTATTGGGAGGAACGGGTATGCTACAACCATCGGAGACGATAAATTCGACGTTTTGGGGAAAATCAATGTGTTTGGCGACTTCGGTCGCAACATCGACAGCATAGACTTTTGCAACTTTTTGCGAAACGGCGATCGCCAAGCTACAATCTCCCGGGCCAATTTCTAAATAAGTGATGTCGTCTTTTAGGAAAAATTGCAATAATTCCAGACGACGTTCGACAATCCAAGCCGTAGTTTCAGCATTTGACTTGCGGGTCCATCGGGGATGATGGGTAATAGTTTGATAAAGTTCGTCGTAAAGCTGAGTGTACAGCTCTTTTCGTTCTTCTTTCTTAGAGTTTAACAACCGCAAGGCGAGTTGTTTCTCTAATGCGTAGTGTTCGTAAATTTGTTCTAATTTTCTTGATTCTTTGGAAGGAATTTTGATTTTGAGTTCCATGATATTATTCCTGGGGTTCGATAAATTGAAAATTTCAATTTTTACCTGAGTACGGTTTGACTCCCCACAGTAAATTACGGGGAGTCAAAAATGGATATTTTACAAATTTTGTAACGATCTAAATCACGTTCGCTTTGACGAGCGAGCCATTGCCGCCGTAGGCTGCTTTAAAAAGCGCGGGCAAATTCCGAAGGTCGAAGCTCGTGCGATTTGAGTGTCTGCCCGTGCATAATGAAGTGCGATCGCCAACTTGAGTTAAGCACAAACAGATGTTAAGCCGCTACAACCATAAACGATGTTTCGAGGAAATGACAATAAGTTTTTGCTCTCATTTGTCTCTTTTTGTAAATATATGACTTGAAACGATGCTTGTATTGCAGAACCTTTTACCCTCGATTAAAATTGCATATTTTCTCTAAAAAGATGAAAAAAAATTTTTCTTCAACGCGAGTTTCAACGGATGTAGCCTGTTTTTTGGGGTTCCTCGGTGGGGGGGGAGCGGAGCGGGTCATCCTCAATCTGACCACAGGGTTCGTCAATCGCGGTTTGAACGTCGATCTGGTTTTGGCAAATACCGGGAGTCCGCACTTATGGCAAGTCCCGCCAGAGGTGAACATCGTGGATTTGAAGGCTCGAAAATTGTCGTCGAGTCTTCCCGCACTCGTGGGTTATCTGCGACGAGTCAGACCGCCAGCGTTGTTATCTACGCTGCATTATACAAACGAGATCGCGATCGCCGCCAAGTATTTCGCACGGGTTGACACCCGAGTGGTGGTGCGCGAGGCGAATCAACTTTCTCTCGATGTCGGTCAGTCAAAGGCATGGAAAAAACGAGCGATTCCCTGGTTCGTGCGCTATTTATACCCATTGGCGGATGGGGTGGTAACGGTCTCTCGTGGAGTCGCTGAAGATTTATCGCGGGTGTGCGGTTTGCCATTAGAAAAAATTCAGGTGATTTACAATCCGACAATTACCCCTGATTTGGGGATTAAAGCAGAAGAAACTTTGAATCATCCTTGGTTCGAACCGGGACAACCCCCGGTGATTTTAGCGGTAGGAAAATTGCAAGCGCAAAAAGATTTTCCTACTTTAATTCGTGCCTTTGCGCGGGTTCGAGAACGCACTGCGGCCCGCCTGATGATTCTCGGGTGGGGACCGGATCGATCGCAGTTGGAAGCATTGGTAGAAGAATTGGGATTACAAGAAGATGTCGCTCTCCCGGATCATGTTGCCAATCCTTATGCGTATATGAAACGATCGACTGTTTTCGTTCTTTCTTCGGCGTGGGAAGGGTTACCGAATGTGTTGATCGAAGCGATGGCGGTTGGAATTCCGGTGGTTTCGACCGATTGCAAGAGTGGCCCGTCGGAAATTTTGAAAGAGGGTGAATATGGGCTTCTCATTCCTGTTGGAAATCCCCAGGCAATGGCGGAGGCAATTTTAACAGTTTTATCGGGATCGTCGCGGGCGATCGCTCCCGATTGGCTGGAGCAATTTTCTCTAGATTATGCGGTTAACAAATATCTGGAGATCTTGCAGGTGACATGACTCAAGGGAGCGATCGCCGCGATCGGTTTTGAACTTGCTATTTTTTGAAGCGACGGAGCGAAGCTCGCGCAGCTCTGGTTCTTGAGAAAACTGCGCGATCGCCTGTTTTTTTACCACTGGGTCGGCAAAGTTTTTTTGAATCCTCCAAGAGAAATACTATGGATGTTTAAAAGATAAGCGAGATTGATCGCCAGTTCTTTAACGAGTCGTTTCCACATCCAGCCCAACCACCGTCCCATTTGTAAGTAACAGGCGAGCTTGTCAAACGCTCCCATTTTAACTCGGGCGATCGCCGCTAAATATTTAAAAAACCAGGTCCACAAACATAACATCAATTTTCCTTTATTCTGAGGATCGAACCAGACATTATAGTCATAATATCCCTGATGGTTTCGACCGGACGCCTGTCGGTGGTCTCGGTACAAAAACAAAGGTTCGGAAATTTCGTAAAATTCACCGTAGAGGGCGAGTTCTCCGAGCAGAATCATGTCTGAATTGACATAACTAGCAATTAAAGCAGTTTTTTTCAAAATATCCGTTCGGATTAAACCGAAAATGGGCGTCCAGCGATCGCCTCCTGGATGGTCGCTTTTGGTGGATGTATTAGATATTGCTTGAGTCCGTGACGTAGATATCTTGCCTTTTTTGCGAAAATGTTTGCGAGGAAAAATTAGTTCTTGATAGTGCTTAAAACGTTGGTTGGCGGTGGGGAAATTTAACTCTAGAAGGTGGGATGATTGTCGGATGGATTGCTCTTGCTCGTCGATAAACATAACTCCGGTATAACAGAGGACGACGGAAGGATGGCGATCGAGAATTTCGACGCAACGTTCGAGATAGTAAGGAGTACAGAGGTCGTCATGAGCTGCCCATTTAAAATATAGACCTCGGGCTAATTTAAAAACGCGGTTGTAGTTCGGTGCTGCTCCGATATTTTCTGGATTTCGATAATAGCGAATCCGAACATCTTTGGCGGCATATTCTCGACAAATTTGCTCGGTTGCATCGGTAGAGGCATTATCTGAAATAACAATCTCGAAATTTTCAAAGGTTTGCTCTATTAGGGAATCTAATGTTTGTCTGAGGAATTTTTCGCCATTATAAACGGGCAGGCCAATCGAGACCTGCGGGAAGTGATTATTCACGCTTCGCATGTTTTATTTCCGGTTATTAATTGGTGGAATTTTGGATCTTTTGAAACGGGATGATTACGATCGCGCTCTTTCCAGCGATCGCTTCAATTCATAAAAAACAATGCTTTTTCTGCAATCGATCGAATCGACCAAAAAAGCGCAATAAAACACCCTTTTGGTCAACTTTAAATTTGTTTTAACTCGTGATAATCGAGGATAAAAAGAGAGATTTGCTCTCGCGGAAGATCGAACAAGGTTTTCGGTTTTATAACATCTTCTCGTGAGAGAGAGACTTGCTAGATTCTCGCTCTATTTGGGGAGAGCGATCGCGTGAGCGACTTGCCATTTCAATCCCGGATAAGCGGCTTCGAGGGTCAAGATTTCATAGTTAAAATGACTGACAAAATCATCGAGGACGCACCGCTTTTCTAAAACCCCTTCTTGTCGTTCGTCGTCAATTTCGTAAATCACGATCGGTCGAAAGATTTTGAGGGTGTCCGCCATTCCATAAAGCACGTCGAGTTCGGCTCCTTCGACATCAATTTTGACGAGGGTGGGAGGATCGATCTCTAAATTTTCGATCGCGTCGTCGATGGCGATCGTTTCGATGGCCATTGTCGCCGTAACATCTGGAGGAGCCACGACCGTAGATAAAGTATGTCCGCCGGGATAGTGGGTCAACAGGAGTTTTCCGGTGCCACTTTTGCAAGATACGGCTTTTTCTAATACGGAAACATTGCTTAGATGGTTGAGTTCGAGATTGACTCGAATTCGCCGTGTATTGTGCCATTCTGGCTCGAAGGCGTAGACTCGCCCGGAAGGACCGACCAAACGGGCGGCGATCGCCGTAAAAAATCCGAAATTGGCACCGATATCGTAAAAAATATCTCCCGGTTGTAAATAGCGAGCTAAAACATTTTGAACGGGCAATTCGTAAGTGCCAAATGCATAGTCGGGGTTGGAATTTCCCCCGTTAAATTTCAATCCTTTGCCGACGCCGTGAGTCAGGGTGACATTGCGATCGCGCAAACTGGCCCGGACGAGGCGATCGGCCCATCGGTTCGATGGTAACTCGTACAACTTTTCAAGAATTTGAAGGGGTACAAACTTCAGCAGTGGGACGCTCGATGTTTTTAATGCAGTTTGGAGCTTCATCGTTGACCTCCATTCACTCCGTGAGTGTTAGCTTTAGCGGTAAAGTGCTTAAAATAGCTCCCGGTATCGTTTCCCCATTCCCAATTGGCGACTATCCCAACTCGATGAATAGATAGGCGAGAAATACGGGGATAAACATCGCTGAGTGCGCGATACAATACGGGTTCTTCGTTGACAAATGTCAGGTAATTGTTGCCGTCGAAAACGACGCGCAAGGTGTAGGGAATCCCCCAATACACCCGTTTGCCGACGTTGGTCCATACGGCGTCATACAATTCTTCAAATCCATCGAGATGAAAAAATGAGGAAATCGAGGCGCCACCGTAGCCGTCTTCGAGCCAAGTGCTGACGATGATGTAGTTGTCGGCATCCTGCCAAAAAATCAGCCCCGCGCGCCCGTTTTCCCCCTGTCCGCGATCGCTACCGGGGGGCGTAATTTCAACCTGGACGTCCGCTAACTCGGGAAATGCCCAGGGGAGAGTATACGCCGTGCGATCGCAATTCGGCTGTTGGGCCGTGGCGCGGACGCGAGCGCTGCCGTTCCCCGTGCGTTCGATCGCCCCGCGCCCCATTTCCAAGCGCCAGGACTGACCCCCGATCGCCGTTTGGGTTTGGGAGAGTTCTAGGGGTTCGCCTTCAAACTCATCGGCTAAAATCAGCTCGGAACCTGTCGCCATCCAAGGGGCGCCCAAGTCTTGACTGGCGGGGATCGCAACCGATCGCGGATGGGCTTCCAAGGCGCGAAACTGGTTCCCGTGGGGGTCGAGAAAACCGATGCCAATTCCGGTGGCGTCGGATCCCCGGCGATCGCCCAGATCCCCGTCAAAGAGGGGTTGACCGTCGAGGAGTGCCTGGAAGCGATCGCCGTCGTCGAGGATCTGCACGGAATGAACGGTATTCGACGTGAGAACCGGGCGATCGCTCCGTGCCACCGGGTGCCAGAGACCGCCCTCTCGAATGCCGACCTCCCAGCGATCGCCGGACAACCACAAGGCCCAAAAGTTCTCGCGATCGCGCGCGCGCCACACCAGCGCCGAGGTTCCCGGTCGCGCCCCGGTCGCGATCTCGGTATGCAGTAGCCCGCAAGGCACCTGGGGATCGAGTAACGCCAGAGAGTCGGCAGCGACGGCGATCGTCCCCGTCGGCGTCCGTTGACAAGCGCCCGTGCAAACGCTCCAATCGCCTCCGATTTCGGCGGGAGAGCCGTCTAATTCCCCCTCGCCGACGAGGCGATCGGCCCCACGAGCGCTGCCGTACCACTGCTCGAATTCCGGCACGGATTGCACCTGCACCCCATAAACGCGAGTGTCCACGCGGAAGCCAATTTGACCGAGAACGCTTTGATAAATCGCCGCATAGAGATTGGGGGTGCGATCGAACGGGTCGATCGCCAACGGACGCATCTCGGGATAGCTTCCCAACCCTCGCGCCTGGGGAAGAGAAGCGGCATAGTAGGCGGCGCCGCGTTCGCGCAGGACGATCGCATAGTAAATTTGGAGGTTTTGCAAACCCTGAAAGAGGGGCGCGCAGCGATCGCCCACGCGCACCAACAGTTCCCCATTATCCGCCCCCGTCGCCCGCACGATCGCCGCATTGCCTTCCATCGGAGGATTGCCAGGAATGGCGCTGGGAAACCACCCGATCGCGAAATTTTCCTCAATTCGAGGTAAGGGAACGTATTTCGAGAAGCGCGGCGTACTGCGAATCCAAGTCAACAGCCGTCTGAACATCCCGCGTTTGTGAGAACTCGTCAGCCATCGCCACAACCGCTTGTGAGGATTTTCTGCCTCACTTCCGAGCCACCAACGCCGCAGCCGTTGGCGCAGGGTTTCGAGCAGACTACTTTCAGAAGTGTTGTGTCCGTTGAGGACGAAAGCGACAAAGGTCAAGCCGTTGCGGCGAGGGTACGGGCCGTAAGCAATTCCCTGTTTGCCCCAACCGGGGGTAATCAACGGTTGTAGGCGCAAGGCACCGTTATCGATGCCGATCCGTTTTTCAACATCGGCGCCGAGACGCCGCACCCCACCCGGACTCAAAGTGCCAATGACTTTCCCGGAAGGACGGCAATCGGTAAAGGAATCGGTCGCGGCGCGATCGCCGATCTGGCCTAGGGTTGGCGTTGGAGGAGGCTGCGAGGGTTGGGACTTGAGTAGATTTAACACGGTTTTGACTCGGTTTTGACTCGGTTTTGAGTTAAAATTTCACCCCTTGCATGGCCGGGGAGCGAATGGCTTTGTGTCCGAATCGCCATTGCCGATTTTGAGGCGATCGCGCTGAGGGTTGTAGATAGAAAAACTCTCGATTTTGCAAAAAACACTCTAAAAATTCACCGTTAGAAACATCGGCCAAAATCGGCCAGCGATCGCAGGTCAACCGCACCATTTGAGAGCGATAGCAATTTAACGCCTTCTTTTTCGTTTCTAAAACCTCACTAATATCGATTGCATATCGAAATTCTCGCGCTAGTTTTAAGCCAAACTGGGCTTTCCAGGTACTGCTTAAAACGTCTAATTTTTCTTGTCGGTTGCCCACGAAACTCGTCCACGGCCAATGACGCCAGAACCAAATGGGATATTCGTAAATCGCCGCCTTGAAATCCAGATCTTCTAGTGCTTTTCGCACGATTTGATTGGTGGCGTAATGGTCGGGCGGCGTATCGCCGGAGTAGGGAATAAAAATTTCTTGCGGTCGGCGATCGCCTAAAATTTCTTTAACGCGATCGCCCGCCAGCTCTCGACAATGTTGTAAACTTCCATCGCGAATGTCGAGAAAGATAAGATCCCGTTCGGGAACGCCGAGAATCGCAGTAGCGGCGAGGGCTTCTTGTTTGCGAATGGCTTTGAGTTCCGCTTCGGCGATAAATTTAGAATGCGATCGCGCCCCATCGGTCATGAATACGATTTCTAGCTCGGCTTGCGCTTGTTTTTTACGGGCGATCGTTCCCCCACAGCCGAGGGTTTCATCGTCTTGATGGGGCGCAAAAACGATCGCCGAACGGTTTAATCGGGTGGCTAAATACGGGCTGACACTCCGATTCATCAAGGACTGATTAAATTGGCGTGCTAGAGTTTTTAATGACCATTTAAATCGGAATGAATTAGTCATTTTTTTGTTGGAGATTTTGATAAACATTCCAAACCCGTTCGCTGACGCGATCCCAAGAAAATAACTTGAGAACTCGTTCTCGTCCCGCCGTCCCCATCGAGGTTCGCAGGAGATCGTCTTCCAGTAATTTCAGAATCGCTGCCGCGAGAGAATCGGGATTGCCAGCGTGACAAAATAAACCTGTTTTCCCTTCTTCAATCACTTCTGGCATTCCTCCGATTCGCGTCACGATCGCGGGAAGTTCTGTAGCCATTGCTTCGATTAAACTCATCCCGAAAGCTTCCGTGAGTGAAGGGTTAATGAGAATGTCACTTTCCCGGTAAAATTCGGCTAAGTGAGAGTGGGGAACCGACCCGGGAAAAGAAACGCGATCGTGAATTTTTTGAGTAATGAGACTATCTAAATAAGTTGCATAATTTTTCTCATAAAATATATCCAACTTTTGGACTTCGGGATCGTCACTCAAATCGACAATAAACTCCCGGGGAGTAGATCCTTTAGGACCGACGATTTGAAGGGTAACTTCTCGATCGTGTTCGGCTACTTGACGGAAAGCTTCTAAAAGGACGTGTACGCCTTTCTCCGGTGAAATTCGCCCGACAAATATTAAGGTTTTAGGGAGGCGATCGCGCGGTTTTTCGGGGGGACGAAAGCGGTCGAGATCGACTCCATTAAAAACCGTATGACATCGAGACGCAAAAGCGGGGAATTTTTGGCGGACTTTGTCGGTGACGTGTTCGCTACATCCGAGGATGGCATCGGTTTTTCGGAGGCGGCGAGCGATCGTCGTCGGCTGCAATTGCGTCAACCACTCGGAATGCATGTGTAAAACAATTTTAATCTTCGGATTAAACGCCCGAACGATGGGAACGAAATGAGACAAATTGTGAATGTGAACGAGATCGCAGTGTTGTCGTCGGAGATCGAAGGCGATCGCCAAGATATACCAAAAATGGTAAAGCGTAGAATTAAATAAAGGAGAGGGAGAAATCGGCACAATTTTTGAGAGTTCCCGCAAGATCTTGAGGAAGATGCGATCGGGAATTAGAGAGATTCTGCGATATTCAATTCCTCGATACGTTTCACATTTTGCTTGCGATTTGTGCTGTTTGCAATAGCTGACGATCGCGCAATCTTTGCTCAGACGACTGGACACTTCATAGGTCCAGGTCGCTACTGAATCTGCATTTTGAACCGGAGGACTGACCACACTCCACGGTTGGTTAATAAAAGCTATTTTCAATGGAGTTGTCCTCCAATTGTTTAAAACAACAAGCAAGCAAAAGGAGTAAAAAGCTAAAGGTTGAATGGCATTGACGGTCTGCAACCATCAATCTCATGAAAAGCACTACGAACGATCGCACTCCACGATCGACAACGCTTTAAAATTGTTTTAATTGTGCCGATTGCTTAAGCTTTTTCGCCTCAATTGAGTTCAATTGAGCGAAATAGAGCTTACATCTCCCGAACTCCCCCGTAACCAGGGAATTTAGAGAGATTCTTTGTAATTGATTGGATTGAGAAACTCTAGATCCAGAATCGCGATCGCCATCGCCATCACCATCGATAGGCTGTGACTGACGACCTAGAAAGGCAAGTATGAATCCCTTTTTCAAGGGAATTCCACAGAGCGATCGAGAGCTGAATCAATAGAAAATTGCTACAGACTCGATGGCTGCAAAAAAGCCAACATTTTTCCTTCGACGATTTATTATTAAAGATGCATTTTCCCTGAAGATTCGATCGCCCCAACCTCCCCAAAAAGACTGCATTCGCCTCAAGGAATCAATCTCGAAGCCGCAACTCTCTTGGGTGACCGATAGGGCATCAATCGATCTGGGTGGAATAAATTAAATGAGTTTTATTATGGGATTTCCGAAAATCTACTGAGAGTATGCCATTAATCGGTTGGAAATTGCAAGAGTTTTCGAGGTGGATTTACACAATCTTTACAAAAGCAATCGGGGAAAGATCTGCCCCCGTCGCCAGCTTTTCTATAGGGACTATAACCTTTGCCCGGTAAGAGATACGGCGCCAATGAGGATTGCAAGTTCGACGGCGATCCAGCTTCGACGATCGCCGATCGGATCGGGGGTTCTCGACCCCTTTAAGCCCCGGCAGCCCCCGACCGAGGACGTGTCAGTCAACGTGCTAGGTGATTTCACTGAATTTCTGCCCATTAGAGCAATATTTGAGACGAATTCACTGCGATCGTCCTAAATTCGGTGGATCTGAGATTGACTTTCTAAGCGAATCACCGGGGAGCCGATCCCCTGGCGGCTCAAACGGCCAAATACTTCGCGAATCAGGGTTTTCATCCCCTCGGTTCGCAGGTCTCGAAGATCGGTTGCAACATCGGTTCGCTTCGGAGGTGGGGGAAGGTTGAGAGACGGAGATGATTTTATATTACAAGGTTGGGGCTCTCAAACCAAATTTTTGTATAGAATGTTTGGATGTACTTACTGCCCTCGTGCGAATCCCGGGAGCGTGGCGCGATCGATGACGTTTTTGAAGGGGCGAGATCCATTAGTTTTCGGTCGTGTTTCGTTCTAAAATTTCCGTAAATAGATCGACGTAGCGAGAGGCTTGTAATTCTAAAGAAAATTCTCGTTCTGCCTTGGCTCTCGCCGCTATTTTTAACTGTCGATGGCGATCGCGATCGTCGAGAACCCAAGCGATCCCTCGGGCGAGGTCGTCACTGTCAAAGGGTTTAACGAGATAGCCATTTTGTTGATGTTCGACAATATCTTTTAACCCCGTAGCATTAAAGGTCACTACAGGGGTTCCACAGGCTAAAGATTCTGTCGCCATTTGTCCGAATGCTTCTTGTAAAGAGGGAACCACGGTCACGTCAACCGCCGAATAAATCATCGCCAGGGTCACGTCATCGTGAACTTGTCCGAGATAATGAGTGGGAAAGCCAAAATTTTCAGGATTGGGCGGTTTTAAGGCTCCCAAAAGAGCGAGTTCGATGGTATCGGAACCGTGGACCTCGCGGAGGCTGGCGAGTGCTTCACGTAACAGGTGAAATCCTTTTCTCGAAGATTTGGTTGTCCCGGGAGAAGCGCCAAATAAAATCAGGGTGCGATCGTCCGGTAAATTCAGAATTTCTCTAGCAATGTGGCGATCGATCGGTTTGTATTTTGTCAGATCTAAGCCATGAGGAATCACGTGAATCGATCGCGATTGAAACAGAGAACTCGATCGCGCGCATTCCGCCAACCAGATGCTGGGACTGACAACGGTCAGATCGATGTTTTGCCACGATCTCTGTTTTCTTTGCCAAATCGATCGGGATAAATCAAAGGAGCGATCGCTATTGAGTTGGGGGCAGTTTCCACAGGTATCGGTATAGAGATCGCAGCTTTCACTATAGTTACATCCCCCCGTAAACGGCCACATATCATGTAACGTCCACACCATTGGTTTGGAAAAATTGGAGAGAGTTTCTATACGAACAAAACCATTACAAACCCAGTGTAGGTGGATGAGGTCTGGATTAATTTCTCGAACTTTTTTAGCAAGATTATCGGGAAACCATTGAGAAAAAAATAGTTTTTTTCCTCGTCGAGGATACAATTTTAAAGGCAGACTATTTGATAAGGGTCCGACCTTCGTGAGTAAGGATTTTTCGGCAATGACGGAGCAATCGATACTCCGTTTCGCTCGGACTAACATTTGCGAAGAAATGCCGCCGTCGTTCAATCCTTGATGGAGGCGATAGGCGGCACGAGCGGCGCCGCCTTCGAGGTCGGAGGTACTCAGATGTAAAATGTTCATCATTTGAGAAGAGCGATACAGCACTCGGGCGTCTTATGAGGTACAGTACCGATCCCCCTATCCCCCCAACCCCCCTTTCAAAGGGGGGCGAAGGGGGGATTGCGGAAAGTCCCCCTTTTTAAGGGGGATTTAGGGGGATCTAAATGTCTTGCATAGCAGAGGAAAATGCTATAGATTACCTTGTCCCAAAGAGAATTTTTGATACCCATCGATTCTGCATGAGTCGGTCGGCGATCGCCCAACCCAGTAATAACACGGATAGCGACAAGAGTAGAAAATAAATAATACTCTGCTGTAAACTAGCAAGATTTAAACCCGGAAGCCGATAAATAGTAATCTGAAAAACATCTAAAATCAGCAGGTGGATCAGATAAATCCCAAAAGAACAAATCCCCAAATGTTTTAAAATGTGGCGATCGTCTTTGAGGAAAGGAGATAAGCAGATTCCCGTTCCCAATGCACTATATCCCAGGAAGACTTCGCGGATCGATTCTGGAACGCTTTCACCGGACAAACCGAGGATGAAAAAAGCACCGATAAAGGCGATCGCCCACCAGTTTTCTCGATTCCTAAAGTAAGGGGCGAGGTGTGGGTTCAACTGCGAGACGACAAGGGCGATCGTAATATAAACCAGGCATCGAAGAGACCAAAATAAAAAAACAAATAAAACTCGAATCGGTTGAGCTAAAATACCAAAGTTTTGGTAATTCAATAAACTCTGAAAAGCAGCTTGACTCTCCAGGCTGTAGGCATTTCCGGAGGCGATCGTTAACTGATATAAAGCTATTGAAATCAGGAATAAAAAAGATGCTTTTTTAAGATTGAAAAAATGAGATTTGATGCGATCGTCTAAAAGTTTAATCAATATAGATCCGACGACCACAAGAGGTAAAAAATAAAGATGAAACCCTGCCGTACCTAAAAAAATTGTTCCGGTCGGATCTTTTAAAACTTCTTCAATATGATTGGGGTCGCGATCGATAATAAATTTTAAAAATTTATAAGTTACGTAAATCAGCGTCCACGCGACATAAGGGATAACCAGACGGTTCAACCGAGACGAAAGCTTGTAACTTCCCCCCGACCATAATTTATTAACGGATAAGTAAAAAGAAGTGGCCAAGAAAAAGGGGACGGCGAATTCTACAACATGGATAATATCATTCCACCCAGTAGGCGTTTCACTCAGTCCTTCATCTGAATGGAGGAGGATCACTCCGTAGAGTGCAAACCCCCTACACAAATCGATTCCAGTAAGGCGAAGCGATTTGTTCATGGTCAAAAATCCTTTCCCAATTCAATGTAAATACACCGATGGCAAATCATCAAAAAACTGCGATCGCCGTCCCCAATTTATCCAATTTCACAAAATCACCTAATCTGAGTGGCTTTCTTCACCGAGAACCACTTCTTCATAGGTGCCACATTTGACAATTTTACCTTTTTCTAACGTATAAATGCGATCGCAGTCTTTAACCGTGGTCAGACGATGGGCGATAATAATCATGGTTTTCGTGCCACTGAGTGCATTAATTGCCTCAGAAATTAGACTTTCTGTTTCATTGTCTAATGCCGCCGTCGCTTCATCTAAAACTAACACTTCTCGTTCGTGATAAAGTGCTCTAGCAATCCCCACACGCTGACGCTGACCGCCTGATAAGCGGACTCCTCTTTCCCCCACTTCCGTTTGCAATCCTTCTGGGAGTTCGTCAACTAACTCGCGCAATTGAGCGGCATCTATAGCTTGTTGCAATCGATGTTCGTCGATGCGATCGTCACTCACTCCGAAAGCAATATTTCTGGCTAATGTATCGTCAATGAGAAAAATTGATTGTGGGATATATCCGATCGATTGACGCCAATTTGCCAAATTTTCATAGATCGAGTGGCGATCGACTTTTATATCTCCATCTTGAGGAATGAGTAGCCCTAAAATAATATCGACTAACGTTGTTTTTCCGGCGCCGGATTTGCCAATTAATGCGATCGATTCGCCTTTTTTAATGTCAAAGGAAATTCCAGCGATCGCAGATTCTGAAATGTTGGGATAATGATAAAAGATATCTTCGATTTCGATGCTATCTTTTATCTCCAGAGGTTCGATCGACTCTGGAAGATCCGCCAGAACTAATCCTGTTGACTTCGAGACGGCTTCAAATTTATCCGAATGCTTTCCGTAAACCTCTTTTAGATTCTCTTCAGAAGCCTCCAATTCTTTTAAATCTAAATAAAGTTTTTTAAGGACATAATCCGAATTTCTTAAGGTACTAATTGCCCCCATCAAGTTGCTGATGGCCGGAATTAAACGAATGGAAGCTACTGCAAAAATACTTAAAATGGCAGTCAATTGCTGGACGTCTTGATCTAGCAATAAAAACAGAGAGATAAAGCCAACTAGAAAAATAACTAAAAAAGTTTCAACAATAATCCGGGGTAATAGTTTAAAGCCAAAAAAGGAGCCGCTCGCTTTTTCATATTTATCCGTTTGGGTTTTGAGTTGGTTTTCAAAGTAAGAACTGCATCCAATAACTTTTGTTTCTTTGATTCCTCCCAATCCATGATTGATGATTCTAATCATCGATTCGTTCGCTTCATGAACTTCTTGTCCCCAGTAGCTTAATTTGTTTTTTGAATAAGCAAACAGCAACCAGCAAGGAAGAAGAAGCGCTAAAATCGCAACAATGGCCATTAAGTTAGTGGCGCATAACAACAGGGTTAAAGATAAAATAACAATGACGTTGGCAATGGAATTGAGCAGAGGAATTAAAATAGCATGACCAAACGTATAGGTATAGTTGGTAATGCTCTGGATTAGAGTTGCACTATTCCTAGATAAATGAAAGGTGTATGGTGCGTTCAAATAGGCGTTCATTAACTTATTCGCTAACTCGCCTTTGAGTTGGAAGCTAAAAATAAAGACATAGGTTTGTGCGTTCCAACTAATAATCGACTTGAAGATAAAAATCAGGATAATAAATATTCCGATACAGGCGATAAACTGACTTTCGGAAGGTAATCCAGACCGAGCGTATAAAATACTTAAAAATGAATTGGTTTTAACGATCTCCGGTTGAGTCGCAAGGGATAAAAATGGCCCGATTAAGCCAATCCCGAAAACTTCCATCAAGGAAACAAATAGAAAAGAAAAAGTCAGGGGAACTAAGTATTTCTTTTTGTCGCCTAGAACGAAGAGGCATTTTCGTAAGTAAGATATCATTATTCTACTGGTAATTAGTTTTTGAATAAGGTAAAAAGCTTGTCAGTCGAAGGACTCAATTGTTTTAAACAACATCATGAAATATAGATGTTTTTCGCGAACAAGAATTGAAAATTAAATAGGTTTGTCGATCGCGAGGCGATCGTCGAATCGAAGGTGTCGAGGCTGTGAGTATTTTATTGAGTTTTATCTTAAGCTTTAATCTTTTGTCAATGGCAATGGCTGTTGGTTGCCAGGAGATTGACTCCTAACGGTTTCGGAGGATTGTGTTTTGTTGACAATTTCTCGACAGATATATATATGTGACAGTTATTGTGCTATTTAAGATTTAATTGTGGCAAGACTGTTATTTTGTGAAAAATACAGCAGTTTTCGCTGTTGGGCGGTACATTTCGATCCCCCTAAATCCCCCTTAAAAAGGGGGACTTTCACTGCCCCCGTTTTTAAGGAGGGTTGGGGGGATCTTTGCCTCTTGTACCTCATGACAGCGCGAATTGCTGTAATGAATTCTTGCATGAGTGAACGCCGAATTCTAGCTGGGTTGTCGATTCCAGGGGCGCTCCACGCAAGACCTCAACCCATACTGTTAAGGGCTAACAAATAAGGGCTAACAAAAAACAGCCGATCGCCCCGCTCCTATTCCGGCAGTGAGTGAAACCGTACCTGAGTGGGGGCGTTTTCTGCCTGCCGACCTCCAAGGCACTCGATACAATGGAAAGCACTTGAGGAAAACACTTGAGGAAAATGCGATCGGAGGCGATCGCCCCTAATTTTCTTCCGTATTTTCTCGTAAACCTCCCTATTCTAACGAATGTGACATCCTCCCGACACTGAATCAAAGATTACAGCGCGGGCTTCCCAACCTCGCGATTGGGTATTCCTGCCCCGCGCCACTTATCTAGGTCATAGACCCCCGACAGACCGACTTGACAGGCGGTTTCCGTTCCCCAGAGTCCCTGGGTTACTACGTTTTCTAGTCCACGATCCAAAACCATCTCTGCTGCGGCACGATCGCGATGCGTTCGATACCCACACTCAGGACAATGATGCTCTCTGACTTCCAACCCTTTGCTCACCGTAGCAAGGCAGTTGGGGCAGGTTTGACTGGTGCCGTTGGGATTGACTTTGGCAAAGTAGACTCCTCGCTTCCAACACACCCATTCCGTCAGAGACAAGAACTGCCCGAAAGCAGCATCAACACAATCTTTTCGCAGCATTCCTCGCGTCAAGCTTTTGACGTTGAGATCTTCTGCAAAGATAGTTTGCGCCCGGTCGCAAAGCTGATGAGCCGTCTTCAGATGGAAATCTTTACGACGATTGGCAATGCGATGGTGCATTCTAGCCACTTCGATTTGTGCTTTCTCCCAGTTTTGAGAACCCTTCTGTTTTCGTGCTGCTCTGCGTTGCAGCAATTTCAGCTTGCGTTGCATCGACTTGAAAAACTTAGGGCGTTCTTGGAAAGAGCCATCGGAAGCGGTCAAGAATCGCTGCAATCCCAGGTCAATCCCAATCGCCCGACCGTGAACCGGAGCATCGGGAACCGATATATCCGATTCAATCGTGACGACAACATACCATTGTGTACCCCGTACCCTCGACAATACCCTTACCTGTATCCCCCCAACCCCCCTTTGAAAGGGGGGCGAAGGGGCGATGCAGGTTGATGGGCACTTCCCCAATTTTTGGCAGCTTGATTGTGAAGCCATTGATGGGATTGTTCTTGAATTGGGGAAACACAAAGGATTTGAATTGACCGAACTTTTTGAAACGTGGAAACCCATGTCCCCGTTGCAAAAATGCTTCCCAGGTATCGTGCAGTCTGCGAATCGTGGTCTGCAACACCTGAGAATGTACCTTACCCAGATGCGGGAATTGCTTCTTTGCTTTGGGCAGGTTGTTCTGCTGACGATGGTAGGACGGGAATGGCTCATCAGCAGGAATGATGTATTCCTTCTCCAGCGAGCATCGGTCTACCGAACACTTACGAGAAGCAATCCAGTCTTTGAGTTCGCGCAAAGCGTAGTTATATACGCCTGTGCACGTCTCAAGCCACGACCGCAGTTCAGTCTGCTGTACGACATTTGGATAGATTCGGTAGGTGTAGTTCACGGTCAGCATGACTATAATTTACTACAGACTATAGCTGCTGATAAATGCTGGTCTCATCCCCATCGTAGGGCTTAGTCCTTCCCGTAGGGTGGGGAATCGACTGTTCGAGAGGAGTCCATGGATCCGGACGCTGATGCTTCGCATACAGCGCGGGACTTATAGCTCCCCGAACCCCTCAAAAGTTAAAAATATCCATTCAGGAGCAACAAACATGACAGACGAAGCCAATAACGTGCCCAAGGAAAGCGCCTTAGTCGAAGTCAGCCCCGAGACGGCCAAACTGGTGAACGAACAGATGCCGGATGCCACCGAACAGGTGAAAAAAGAGACGATGGCGCTGTTTGAAGCGATTAAAAAACGCGCTCAAGTGGAAATCCAAGGGGCCAGCCAGTTTACCACCGATGCCTATCTCAAAGCGGTGGGACAGGCGCGAGAAGCGATTGAAAAAGATAAAGTCCTCGATCCCGATCGCATCGCCTACACCGTCAAACTGATGGAAATGGACGCGCGCCAGAATTGGGAAGCGATCGAAAAAGAAATTAAGGATTTAGGCGATCGCCTCAGTCAAATGGCCACCGATGCCTGGAATTCGATCGTCAATCCCTCCAAAAAGCAATAAAATCCGCGCCCGGATCTCCGGTCGCCTCAATTGCCAAAACCGGGGTCAGAGCATCGATCGCTCTGACCCCGGTTTGTTTTGTGTTACCATCTCCTTTCCCTGTGATTTCGCACAATCTTACGGGGGTCTACTCAGGATGCCCCCTCATGCCGGATAATTGAGAAGTTTGTCCCGCTCGTCGTGCGAACGCGACCCCCACGGGCAACACCTCAACCTCGTTGACTTGTCAATCCACTCAGTCTGAATTTTCTATCGACCACCATGCGAACTTACTACTGCGGCCACCTCCGACCCGAGCATATTGGAGAAACTGTCACCCTTTGTGGATGGGTAGACCGTCGTCGCGATCATGGTGGCGTGATTTTCTTGGATTTGCGCGATCGCTCCGGCATCGTCCAAGTCGTCAGCGACCCCGAACGCACCCCGGATTCTTACGCCGATTGCGAAAAAATGCGTAACGAATACGTCGTCAAAATTACCGGACGGATCTCCCGGCGTCCCGAGGATTCGCTCAACCCCAAACTGCCCACGGGGGAAGTGGAAATTTACGCCGATCGCGTCGAACTACTCAATGGTATCTACAAAAAACTGCCGTTTCCGGTGGCTAACGCCGATACCGAAGCCGTTCGCGAAGAATTACGCCTCAAATACCGTTATTTAGACCTACGCCGGGAACGGATGAGCCGCAACCTGCGGATTCGCCACGAAACGATTAAAGCGATGCGTCGCTTCCTCGAAGACGAATGGGACTTTATCGAAGTCGAAACCCCGATGCTGACCCGTTCGACCCCCGAAGGCGCCCGCGATTATCTAGTTCCCTCCCGGGTCAACCCCGGCGAGTGGTTCGCCCTACCCCAGTCGCCGCAACTGTTCAAACAACTGCTGATGGTCGCCGGGTGCGATCGCTACTACCAGATCGCGCGTTGCTTCCGCGACGAAGACCTGCGGGCCGACCGCCAGCCCGAATTTACCCAACTCGATATCGAAATGAGTTTCGTCGAAATCGAGCAAATGCTCGACGTTAACGAAGCCCTGATGTGTCATATCTTCAAAGCCGTTCGCGGGATCGACTTACCCCGTCCGTTCCCCCGCCTCACCTACGCCGAGGCGATGGACCGCTACGGAACCGATCGCCCGGACACCCGCTATGGCTTGGAATTGGTCGATGTCTCCGACTTGGTGAAAGACTCCGGTTTTAAAGTCTTCTCCGGCGCCGTCGCCCAAGGTGGGATCGTCAAAGTCCTACCGATCCCCGGCGGAAACGACGCGATCTCCAACGTCCGCATCAAACCCGGCGGCGACTTATTCAAAGAAGCGAGCGAAGCCGGAGCGAAGGGACTCGCCTACATTCGCGTGCGCGAAGGCGGTAAAATCGACACGATCGGGGCGATCGCCGACAACCTCAGCCCCGAACAAAAACAAGAACTGCTCGCGCGCACCGACGCCCAACCGGGACACCTGTTACTCTTCGGCGCCGGAGACACCGCCACCGTCAATAAAACCCTCGATCGCCTCCGCCAAGTCGTCGCCCGTCAACTCGGCCTGATCGACGAGAGTAAAATTAACTTACTCTGGGTCACCGACTTCCCGATGTTCGAGTGGAACGCCGACGAAAAACGGCTCGAAGCCCTGCACCACCCCTTCACCGCCCCCAACCCGGAAGACCTCGACGACCTCAAAAACGCCCGGGCTTTGGCCTATGACATGGTGTATAACGGCTTGGAAATCGGCGGCGGCAGCTTGCGGATTTACCAACGCGAAATCCAGGAAAAAGTGTTCGAGGCGATCGGTTTGAGCGAAGAAGAAGCCCGCAGTAAATTCGGCTTCTTACTCGATGCCTTTGACTACGGAACCCCCCCTCACGGCGGTATCGCCTACGGTTTAGACCGTCTCGTGATGCTCCTCGCCTCAGAAGAATCGATCCGCGACGTCATGGCATTTCCAAAAACCCAACAAGCCCGTTGCTTACTCACGGGCGCCCCGGCGAAGGTGGACCAACCCCAACTTAAAGAACTCCACGTCGCCTCTACCTACAAGCCGAAAAAAGACTAATGGTAGTGTCATGATGTGATTTTTTATCGTTCGAGCTAACGACTTTCGACCCGAGGCGATCGCCTCGGGTCAATTTATATAAACCCTCAGATCGTACCATTTTTCTAAAACCTCGATGGAGATGGATCGCCTGTAGGGACAAGGCATTGCCGTGTCCCTAGCCTCGCTCTCTCTCATTATTTTTCAAAAATGGTATAACAAGTCATAAAATCATCAATCAATCGAGAATTCTGCTTGTTTAGAAATGACTATATATTGCAAAAAATCAAGTGAAATACCCCAATGATATAATCTAAAATCCAACATCTAAAATCTAAAATCCCAATGACCTCACCCACCGCAACCTTATTACTTTCTTGCCCCGATCGCCGGGGATTGGTCGCCGAAATTGCTAATTTTATTTATTCTCACGGTGGCAATATCGTTCACGCCGATCACCACACCGATTTTACCCGGAAAATCTTCCTCACTCGCCTCGAATGGCAATTAGAAGGCTTCGATTTATCCCGAGAACAAATCGCCCCCGCTTGCGAACAACTCGCCGGATCTTTACAAGCGAATTGGCAACTGCATTTTTCCGATACCGTGCGCCGCTTGTCGATTTGGGTCAGCCGACAAGATCACTGTTTGCTCGATTTACTCTGGCGACAAAAAGCCAAAGAATTTACAGCAGAAATTCCCTTAATTATTAGCAATCACGAAGACTTAAAAGAGATTGCGATTCAATTTGGTGCCGATTTTCACTACTTACCGATTACGCCGGACAATAAAGCCGAACAAGAGGAAAAACAGTTGCAATTATTGCGAGACTACCAGATCGACATCGTTGTTTTAGCAAAATACATGCAAATTTTGCGCCATAACTTTATCACGCGCTTCCCGAATATTATCAATATTCACCACTCCTTTTTACCTGCATTTGTCGGTGCAAAACCCTACCATCAAGCCTACAAACGCGGGGTGAAAATCATTGGGGCGACGGCCCATTACGTCACCGACGAGTTAGACGCCGGACCGATTATCGAACAAGATGTGGTGAGAGTTTCTCACCGAGATGAAATCGCGGATTTGATTCGGAAAGGGAAAGATTTAGAACGGATCGTGTTAGCGAGGGCCGTGCGATCGCACCTGCAAAATCGGGTCTTAGTTTACGGCGATCGCACCGTCGTTTTCGGTTAATGATTTCCTTCGGACTCTTCCGACGCGATCGCCCGATTTAAGTGACTGCGTAAGGCTTGATGTTGTAAAAAATGCAACCACCACCAGCCCACCAAACAGCCGATCGCGTAATAAGGAAAGTCCGACCACGTAAAAAACGTTCCCAATACCAACCGACCCATTAACGTCGCCCGTATGGCCTCTAAAAAGGGCGGATGCCATAACTGTAGAAATTCTACGGCACAAATCACAAAAAACACGATCCAAGCATTCCATTTAGGCGACAACTTCGGCACCAAAAAGGCCAGTAATAACATCCAAAAGATGTTATAAGGAACGCCACCGAAGCTATTGTTAACCCATTCGCGTCCCGGACCGGGATAAAACTTTAACCCCAGTCCTAACGGAACGATCGCCAGGATGGAAAGGGCGAGAAATAGGCGATATTTAAAATAGCGATGACCGGGAGAAAACAGAGAAGTCATTAATTGTATTTTACTCTGAAATGACTGGGGAATCGAATCAATAGCTTTAAAATAAGCCCTCAAAATCCTCTTAACATCAGGAGGCGATCGCTCATCGCGTTTGGGTCAGAGGAATTTCTAAAACAAACTCAGTTCCGCGACCGATTTGAGACGTACAGTGCAAAGTTCCCCCATGTTTGTCTACCACAATTTTATAGGCGATCGCCAATCCCAACCCCGTTCCCAAACCGACGGGTTTGGTAGTATAAAACGGATCGAAAATTTTGGCGATCGTCGTTTCGCTCATCCCGATTCCATTATCGGCAATCCGAATTTCAATCGAATTAGCCAGCGATCGCGTGGCAATGAGAATTTGTCCCAATTCCGGGTGATTTTGCCCGGAATTAGAACTGCGATCGCGCTCTTCGATCGCTTCGAGAGCATTATTCAAAATATTCATAAAGACCTGATTCAGTTGTCCCGGATAACATTCAATTTCCGGCAAATCACCGTACTCTTTAACTACTTCGATCTCCGGGCGATGGGAATTGCCTTGCAAGCGATGTTTCAATAACATCAATGTACTGTCGAGATTGTCCTGAATCCGAACTCGCTTCATATCCGCTTCGTCCAAGCGAGAAAAAGTCCGAAGCGACTGGACAATTTTGCGAATTCGTTCGGCCCCAGATTTCATCGAGGCGATCGTTTTGGGGAGATCTTCGATTAAATAGTCCAATTCCACCGCTTCGATCTCCGCTTCGATCGCCGGACTCGGATCCGGATAATGCTGGCGGTACAATGCCAAAACCGAACATAAATCTGCCATGTATTCTTCCGTATGAATCAAATTCCCATAAATAAAATTCACCGGATTGTTAATTTCGTGGGCGACTCCCGCCACTAACTGACCGAGAGACGACATTTTTTCCACTTGAATTAAATTCGCTTGAGTTTGTCGTAACTCGGTTAAAGTTCGTTCTAATTCCAAACTCTTCGCCGTCGCCAATCGCGCCGACTCCCGCGATTGCGTATATAACGAGGCTTGATCGATGGCGATCGCCAGGGAATTACACACTGCCTGTAACAATTCCACCTCGTCTTTTTCCCAAGTACGTTTGGAGAGATCTTGAGTGCAAATCACCGCGAAGATTTCGTCCAATTCCGTTTGCATCGGTAACAGCAAACTCGATTGATGTTGATTTGCCATCATCAAGGCGCGTAAGGTGGGGTCGGGTTCGCGATCGATGTCGTCAATTTGAATCGGTTTGAATTGTAGTAACATCTCCCCGAACGATCCCAATTGTTCGTGGCTGTAATAAGCATTGCTACTGGCTAACTGAGGGGTTTTCGCTTCGTTGACTAACTCCCAAAACGGTCGTTCCCCGTCGCGATAGTAGCGCCAAAACATACAGCGATCGCTCTTTAACAAATTGCGAATTTCGCTGACCGCCGTAGCGACAATAGTTTGTAAATCTAAAGAATTGCGAATTTGGGTCGCCAGACGGTTGAGCAGTTCTTCCCGATACGCCAATTCTCGATATTGGGCTTCGCTGTCTTGTAAGGCCCATTCCGATTGTTTGCGTTCGGTGATATTCGTAGTGGTGACGATCGCCCGCCAGATCCGATCTTCCTCGTCGCGAAGGGGAGTAATGGCGATTTCCCACCAGGTGGCGACGCGATCGAAATTAAACGCTTGCTCGAAACGAATCGCCTCCCCACTGTCTACACATTCTCGATAACGATCGCCGAGAATTTCAGCCGCATTGGCGGGTAGGAACCCAGGCGTCGCCTCGGCGACGATTCCCTCGGGAGCGATCGGTGCCAGTCGCTGCCAGGTCGGATTGTGACCGACATAGCGGAAACGGTAGCCCGTCGGCGATTCGTCCCGTTCGATATCGACGATCGAAATACCGATATCGACCCCTTCATAAATACTGCGTAAAAACTGCTCTTGTTCTCGCAAGGTCATTTCCACCGCTTTGACCTCGGAAATATCGCGGCAGATCGTCGATAAATATTCGACCTCCCCGTTATCGTTGTAATGGGCGATCGCCACTTGCGACACGGGAATTAAGTGACCGTCGGCGTGCAGGAGTTGAGTTTCACCGTGCCAGATCCCCCGTTCGATCGCCGTAGGAATGACGACTTCGACCATGAGTTGACCGATCTCTTGCGGGTGTACGTCGCCGACAGATAAATCCCCGAGGTCGCGATCGTGACTCAAGCCGATCATCTGCCGACCGCCTCGGTTGATGTAGGTAACTTGTCCGGAAAGGGTCGTCGTTCCGATAAAGTCGGGGGTGGCTTCGAGAATCCCCAGCAGGCGCTCATTGAGAGCTTCGGCATGTTTGCGATCGGTAATATCGAGAACCGTACCGAACACTTGCATCACTGTCCCGTCGGGATCCGCACTCGATTCGATGCGAGCGTTGGCATAGCGCCAAGTGCCATCTGCACGCATCACCCGCAAGTCGAGATCGCAAACACTCGGACGGGAAATCGCGGTGTCGAGGGCGTTGCGGTAAGCGTCGCGGTCGTCGGGGTCGATCGCCTGCAACCAGTCGTCAACGGAAGCGATCGCCTCGTCGGGGCTTCGTCCTAAGATCCGGTACAGTTGTTCCGAGGCGACGATCGCCCCGGTGGCGACATTCAACTCCCAACTGCCGATTTGGGCGATCCGTTGGGCTTCTTGGAGTTGCTTTTGGCTGTGACGAAACGCCGCTTCTGCCTGTTGGCGATCGGTGTAGTCGTGCGCAAAACCGATAATGGCGACGATCCGACCGTCTTCGTCCACTAACGGCAATTTCTGGGTTTCAAACAAGCGCAGCTTCCCGTTACCGTCGGTCGCCGGATCGTAAGAATTGTAGATCCTCTCTCCGGCGAGAACGGCGCGATCGTCCTCACGAAAGCCGCGAATACCCCGATCGCGATCGCCGAACACTTGCTCGGGAGGGAATCCCAATTCCAGATCGTCGTGACCGAGCATTTCTTCCGGAGTTTTGCCCAACGCCGTCGCGTAACTTTGGTTGACCAACAGATAGCGAAAGTCCCGATCTTTAGCAAAAATCCAATCTGGGGTCGTATCGATCACCTGTCGTAGCAGCCGTTTGGTTCGTTCGGTGGCTTTCAACGCTTCTGCCACTTGTCGTTCGGCCCGTTTGCGATCGCCGATATCGCGCACGATCCCGAGAATTTCGGTCTCGTCAATCGGTGCGATCCGCGCTTCAAAATCTGCTAAGGTCCCGTCTGGGTTGGGGAGTTGGTACTCGAAACTGTAAATTCGTCCCGTTTCTAGGGCCAAAGCAATATATCCCTCGACGGTTTCAGCAATCGCGGGGGGCAGCACTTCCCGGGTTTTTTTGCCTAAAAAAGCACTGGGGGGAACCGCCAGATTTTCGAGATTGGGGGCTTTGAAGTCGAGAAAGGTCCCGTCGGCACTTTGGCGGAATAACATGTCGGGGATCGTTTCCACAAACGCCCGATAGCGCGCTTCGCTGTCGCTTAAGGCGGTTTCGGTCGCTTTGAGTTCGGTAATGTCGATCGCCACTCCCGACCAAATCGCGCTGCCGTCGGCTTCGAGATCGGGCTTCGATGCGGTTTTGAGCCATTTGAACTCTCCGGACGGGGCGATCGTGCGCCATTCGGACTGCCACAGCTCTAAATGGGTCGCAGAGGCGGCGATCGCTTGTTCGACGCGATCGCGATCCTCGGGATGAATTTGGCCGAACCAGACCTCGGGATCGGCGACGATCGCCTCGGGTTCGACTTCCCACAGTTCCCGACATCCGGAGGAGATGTAGAGGAACGACAGCTCGCCGTCGGGCGATCGCCGCAATTGGTAAATCGCCCCCGGGATGCTGTCGGCGACTTTCTCAAACCGCGTTTGGCTGCGATTGAGGGCAGTTTCGACCCGGGCGCGATCGTTGGTTTCCAGGGTCAGGGCGAGGGCGTAGGCTAAATATTGGGCGAAGTTTTCCTCGCTAATGCTCCAATTGCGTTCTGTCGTCCCGAGATGTTCCAAGCACAAAACCCCGTGCGGGCGATCGCCGCATCGGATCGGCACGTCCAGCATCGCCGTAATCCCCAGGGGAACGAGATAATCGTCGCTCAATTCCCGGGTACGCGGATCCGTGCGCGCGTGGCGGGCGAGGATCGCTCGATTAGCTCCGAGGGATTGGAAATATGCCGGATAGTCCCGCGCCGACAACATCGATCCCCGGGAATGTCGGTCGCCGTCGAGTTCGTAGAGATCCTCGCAGACGATCGCCTCTCCATCGCGATCGTAAAGCCAGATACTGGCCCGCGCGACCCCGAGAACCCGGGCGGCGGTTTCGGTAATTTGGGCGGCGGCAAACTGGAGGTCGGCGCCGTACAAGCTCCGGTGTTTCGCCAGTTCGACCAGGGCCATTTGTTGTTTTAACAGTTGGATTTGGCGATCGCGCTGTCGTCGTTGTTTCTGTTTGCGCTCGTCAATCGACTGTCCGACGCCGAAGAGGGCGCCGCCACCGTCCGCCGTAATGCTCCATTCCACCCACCGTTCCCTACCATCCCCGGTGTCGATCCGGGTTTCAAATTGGCTGTGGGGTTCTCCCCGGTGCAAGCGTTCGAGTTCGGCTGCAGCCAAGGCGCGATCGTCGGCATGGATCCGAGCGAGCCAATCCCGCTCCCCACGGGCGCAAACGCCCTCAAATAAGCGTTCCCAGGCGCGATTGACCCACTGCAATTCCCCCCGCGAGTCGGCAATAAAGTATAAGTCCCGCGCCCGGTTGAGAGTGCGCCCGAGATCGAGGGGCAATGACGAGGGGTTCGGTTCGCTCTGGGGTCGGGGGAGCGCGTACACGACGCCGTCGAGTCGTTGGGGCGTTTCCCCGGTGTCTGGGGTCACCCACAGTTCGTGACGGACCGAACATTCGGATCCGTTCGGTCGTTGAATGGCGTATTCGAGGCTGAGGCGTCGGGGAGTGGCGTCGGTTGGCGGACGATCGAGCAGATCGGCGATCGCCGTTTCCACTCGGGCGCGATCGCGAGGGGCGATCGCCTCCAACCACAGGTGGGGAGCGCTTTCAAAGGCTTCACTCGGGCGATCGTAGAGTTGGCGCGCGGCTTCGTTGAGATATAGCAGTTCTCGGCTGCTGGCTTTGACCGACCACCACCCCTCGGACGCGCGATCGGCTCTCGCTAACAGGAAATCGCAAAGAGCCGCACAGTTTTCCGGGCAAGTTTCCGATGGAATTGTCCGGCGATCGATAACAGTTTTTTTTCGGTAAACAGACATTATTTTTCTCTTTTTAAGCAAAATCAGCCCCAGTTATTTTTAAGGCTCTCTCGCTGGCTTTAAAAAGTCGATTCCATTCCCGAGCGAAGCTGACTTTTATCAAAGTTCGGGGGGGTTTAGCGAAAACCGAATTGTTTTGCAGCTTCGCAGCAAACGGCTCCGACGCGATCGCACTCTCGTTTTGAGTGCTTTTTCTTTTAGCGATCTTTCTGGCGACTATCGCAATCGAAAATATGCCATCCCCTGAATTGATAAGACATGGCCGTTCTTTTCAAAGTATATAAGATCTCGCCAGGGGATCGAACCACGGGAATTCCCCGCTCGTTCCTCCCTGGAAGCGCCGATCTGCTCTGGTCGATGGCGGGCGCGATCGCTCCCAGTTTCGGTTAAGGCAATCCCGATCGCCGATCGCTCCGGGATTGCCTGTTTTTCCCACCGATTCGTCCGGCGATCCGCGATCGCGCGCTCGTTTCGTTACTTTTCTCTTTTCGCCACTTTGAATGCTAAAATCGAACTTTTGTCAATCCGAAAAATTACTTTTTTTATGGAAAAATGAAGGAGCGATCGCCAAGTGACCTCGGTTAAGTGAGTACCTGCGTACATTCACCGATCGGCAACGGCGATCTCCGATTCCCTTTTTTCAATTGAAGCTTTAAACTGGAAATAGATGAGTGCAAGAATTATGAAAAAATCGCCAACCTAAGAATCCGAAAGGATACCCTATTGACATTAATCGGAACCAACGAACTAGGTATTTTGAATCTCAGCCGTATAGAAAATTGATACTTGAAGGCAATCCTCTAAGAGACTATTGCAACCCTCGCCGCTCCAGATTTGAGGGACTGGAATCCCCGCACGATCGCTGCATCCCTCGGGCGATCGTTTGCACGGGAAAGCAAGATGGCTACATAATAGCCTATCGGCTCGATGGCTGTTGACGCGATCGCTCATGTTAAAATCTCAGTTTGCCAACGCTTTCTTATGACAATCGACGAGTTAGTAAATTTACTATGCGCCAGTCAAAATAAAGCCCTCAATCCCGCTCAAGAACTCGTCCTGCGCCAAGCTTGGGAAGGAAAAACATATAATGACATGGCGCGGGACTCCGTTTACGAAGTCGATTATTTGCGAACCACCGCCGCTCGCTTGTGGCAGACCCTTTCTAAGCTTCTCGATCGCCCGATTTCTAAAACCAATTTCCGGGCGATCGTCGAATCCAATTCTCTTAATCTCCAACAACAATATTTAGTTGACGCCAACCTCCAAAAACGCCCAAGTAAGCTAGAATTAGAATATCCGAGCGGTCCGGTTCCCTTAGTCTCGCGATTTTACATCGAACGCCCCCCCATCGAACAACAAGCTTATGCAGAAATTACCAAACCTGCCAGTGTAATTCGCATCAAAGCCCCCAAAGAAATGGGGAAAAGTTCGTTAATGTTGCGGATTTTAAAAGAAGCATCCAGGTTGGGCTATCATGTCGCTCCGCTCGACCTCAATCAAGCCGATGTCGCCATCTTGAATCATCCCGATAAGTTCTTGCGTTGCTTTTGCAGGCTCGTGGCGCAACGGCTAAATTTAGCTCCTAATTTAGATGAATATTGGGATGAAGAGATCGGTTCTAAAATTAGTGCAACTTTATATTTTAAATGGTATATCCTCGAAGCGATCGACCGACCCATATTTTTAGCCTTAAATGAAGTCAATCGCGTTTTTGAATATCCCGAACTCGCTCGGGATTTCTTACCCTTATTGCGATCGTGGCACGAAGAAGCTCAACATATTGTCGCCTGGCAAAAATTGCGATTGGCGATCGTTTATTCAACTGAAGTTTACGTCCCCCTCCAGATCCACCAATCCCCTTTTAACGTCGGTTTACCGTTAAAATTAACCGATTTTACCCCAGAACAAGTGATGGATCTAGCAATCCGTCACGGCTTGAATTGGATGCGCGATCGCTCCGTCAAACAACTCATGGATCTCGTCGGCGGACATCCCGCTTTAGTTCGGATCGCGTTGTACCATTTAGCCCGCGAAGAAACCTCGCTCAAACAGTTATTACAAACCGCCCACACTGAAGCAGGAATTTACCGCGACCACCTGCGCCGTCATTGGGTCACTCTAGAACAAAACGCCGAATTAACCGAAGCCTTTCGAGAAGTCGTGCGATCGGGAAGTGGGGCGATCTTACAACCCATCCTCGCCTATGAATTGGAAAGTATGGGATTAGTTAAACTCGACGGCGAAGAAGTCCGCGTCAGTTGTGAATTGTATCGGCGTTATTTCGAGAGAGAATTCTTCCTAGAGAGTCCTGGATCCCTTAGTTTTTAAGATCTAAGCGATCGCCGTTCTCGTCCGAGTTCGATATCTTTCCTATTATGTTTTAAAACTTCCTTACTTTAACTCGATTGGCGACCGTTCCCAACAAAGGAATCCCCGCCAATCGCAGATCGTCTAACGCGCGTTCGAGTACCCCACTTTTAATCTTACCGATCGCCGCTACCAGCAGCAAACCGTCCGTATTTGCCGTAATCAAACTCACGTCCGCCAGACCGACAATTTTAGTCGTATCGTAAATGACTAAATCAAATGTCGATTGCATTTTGTGCATTAAATCGACCATTTTTTGCGATGCCAGTAACCGAATTGGATCCGGAGGAATCGACCCCGCCGTTAAGACAAATAAGTTATTTTCAAGGGGCGATCGCTCGATCGCTTCTTCCAATTCAAACTGTCCCGTAATTAAATCCGTCAATCCGTGTTTGTTCAACAATCCCGCGCGTTCGTGTAACTCCGGAGAACGCAAGTCGGTATCCACAATTAAAACCCGTTGTCCCATCGCCGCCGCCGCCTGCGCCAAATGAATCGCTACCGTAGACGTTCCCTCATCGTCTCCAGAAGCGGCGATCGTCAGCGAATGGATGGCGCGATCGCAATTCAACAGGCGAATATTAGCATATAAAGAACAAAATGCTTCAAAAAAAGGCTCGATTTGATACGCACGACCGGACGCCGAACTCAACGTATATTTCGCCGTAACTTGTTCCACTAATGCCGACAAACTGACAACCGCCGACACCTTTTTAAGCTGTCGATTTAAAGGAATCGCACCCAGAATCGGACGTTTTGTCAAATATTTGAGATCGCGAAGAGTGTAAATGCGGTTGCTTAATTTATCGATGCCTAACGCCGCACCAAACCCGAGCATTAACCCTAAAATAATTCCTAAAGCTGCGGTTTTCTTGACATCATTTTTCGAGGGTTGAGGTTCGCCAATCGGTGCGAGCAACCGCCAAGGAATCTCCCGTTGAGCCGCATCAATTCGCAACGCTTCTCGTTTCGCCAAAAACTGATTGAGGTTCTCCGTGGCAATTTGTAATTCCCGTTGAATATCGCTGTACTCCCGGGTAATTACTGACAGTCGTTTGACCTCTCCATTGAGCCGTTCGACCGTCTGGCGTAAGGCGCGATCGAGTGCTTCGAGTTCGCGCAACTGACTGGCCAATTCTGCACGAACGCGCTCCCCTTCTTGAGCCAATAAACTTAATAAATTCTCCCGTTGTTCCCGCAAAATGCGAATGTCGGGACTGGTATCGAGAAACAACACCGAATCTTTCGCAATCTGCGTGTCAATGTCTTGTAACTGAGTTAACAATCCCTGATAGCGCGCGTTATCTTTCAACGCCACCGCCGTTGCTAATTCGGGGGTATTTTCCGAGAGTTCTCGTTCTAAATCTTGGTAGAGCGATCGCACTTTCGCCAATTCCAATTCATTATTGAGCAGTTGCTGCTCGACCCCTCCCATTTGACTGGTCAGTTGTTGGGCCTTATTCGCCGGATCGATTAAATTATCCCTTTGTCGCATATTTTGCAGTTGCTGCTGCAAATTATCCACGCGAGCATCCAGTTGGGGAATTTGTTCTTCGACAAACTCAATTCCCTGGCGGATATCGGTTTGGCGTTCCTCCAAACTGTAGCTGAGAAATGCTTCAGCTACCAATTCTAAAACATCGGCGACTAACTCCGAATCCGAATTCGTATAACCGACTTGTAAAATATTCGCTCCCGTAACTTTAATACTTAAATTTTTCATTAAGGCTTGGTAGCTCAATTGCGGATATTTCCCTTGCAATTGCTCGACAAGCGGAGAGAGCACCCCCGGACTGAGCAAGACCTTAATTTTGGTCTCGTCGAGGGTCGAAAGCGATTCCTCGCGACCGCTTAAGGTTTGTGGGAGGGAAGAAATCACCTGAGTTTCAACGGTAACGGGTTCGGTGAGAATCTCAAATTGTGCCTGATAAACGGGAGTATAGTTCAGTGCGTTGAGGGTCGCTCCCGTAGCAACTAACACCGTCAAGCCAGCAATTACCCACAGCCGACGACGAACGGCGCCGACGATCTGAGTGAGATCTAAACCGCCTTCATCGTCATCGTTCGACGGAGCTGATTTCGCCAAACTTAGAGGTTGAGCGTACTGTCCATCATCCATGTTTACCTGTCTCGACGGGACTTTCTTTGAGAGTCTCGAAAGATCGCCCTTGACAACTCTCAACGGGTGCCAGCAATTCTAGCCGATCGCCTTCCCGAGTGGGGGCTTACTGACCGAACAATCCGAAGAAGCGAAAGGGAAAATTGAGAATGGTTAACAATTTACCCAAAGGATTGATCGCAGTATCCATGGTATCGGAGATACTTGCTAAGGTAGAGCGACTGATGACGATCGCGTCGGCGTTGCGTAGGGCCGGGTTGTTGAGCTCGTTGAGTCCTTGGCTGAAATCGAGGTCGATGGTTCGTTGAGAAATCGTCCCGTCGGGATTGAGCCGAATTAACTCGACCGAATCGGTATCCGCTCGATTGGTAAAGCCTCCCGCCGCCAATAAGGCTTGATTGAGCGGGGTATTGGGGGGGATTTGGATCCCTCCGGGTTGTTTGACTTCGCCGACGATGTTCACTCGGATGTTTTCCGCCGAAAAGCTCGCCGTTGCGAGTTGCGTGCTTTCGGACGGTTCGATTTCACGGGCGATCGGAACGACGATCGTATCTCCATTTTGCAGGCGCAAGTCTTGGCTGAGATCCCCAACCTGCAACAGTTGCCACAAGTCTACTTCGATGATTTGTTGGGAACCGTTGCGGGTGGGGCGCCGTATTTGCAAGCGCCGGATATTGGCGAGGGGTTTGATTCCTCCGGCGGCTTGCAGAGCTTGGGTGACGGTCGGTAAGCCTTCGGCGCCGCCGCTACTGTTGAGGGTGTGTGTTCCCGGTCGGTAGACTTCGCCGACGACGGCAATGTTTAATGGCGGCACTTCTTTGGCGGCGAAGCTGGCGGCGGCGAGTTCCGAGGCTTCTTGCAGGTCGATTTCGGTGAGGGTGGGAATGGCGATCGTGTCGCCGTCGCGTAGGGTCAGATCGGCGCTGAGATCCCCGGTTTTGAGCAGACTCCACAGGTCTACCTGGATCTCTAAATCCGGTCCGGAATGTTGGGGACGCCGGATGCGCGCGTTTCTCAAGTCGGCGGATTGGGTGATTCCTCCGGCAATTTCGATCGCCCGGGTCAAGGTGGGAAATTGAGCGCCTTCTCGGGTCAGGGTATAGGCGCCGGGTCGTTGGACTTCTCCGGCAATCCCGATTTTTAAGGGGCGCGGTTCGACGAGGGAGACGGTGACGATCGGTTGTCTGAGATAGGCGGAATAGGCTTCAACGAGAACTTGACTGGCCCGTTCTAAGGTCAACCCCTCTACGGGGATTTTACCGACGAGGGGCAGGTTGAGAGACCCATCGACGAGGACTTCTTGTTCTCCACTGTACTGGGGAACGCGCAGGATTTCGATGCGAATCCGATCGCCTCCTCCCAAGGTATAGGCTTGTTCGAGTTGGGGGGAGTTAGGGGTAACCCGAATCACGGGATCGGCGGGAAGGGCTGGTGTTTGGGCGAGGCTGGGTTGCGATCGCCCCACCACGATCGCGGCGCTACAGCTCAATCCCACAACGGTCGTGGCGATCGCCGTAGATAAGGCAAAATGGCGATGGTGCATAGGACTAAACCGAGATTTATAAAAGGTTTTATCGAAATTATTCTACTGGGGTACTTTTTTTGGCTCTCCATCCAATCTCTAGATCGAGGCTCTCAGAGGGTTGGCGATCGCTTCCCTCTCCCTCGGGAATCGACTGCAGGCGGAATGCATGGGGTTTACTTTGTATAAGTATCGTTTTTTTTGATGCCACTTCTCCCGAATTTTAGCAATTTTGGAGAGATTTTTAACGTTTAAAAAGTGAGTTTTTAGCGTTCGATCTCATTTTTTAATTGGGCGAATTACAGGCGCGATCGCTCGTGTTCGTGCTAAGCGCGACCGACAAATCGGCGCGATCTTCGACTAAATACAGAACACCTATAACTTTATTCGAGATTCCTCCAAACTGTAAGGAAGTATTGCAATCAATCGTGACATCCTCCCGACGCTGAATCAAAGATTACAGCGCGGGCTTCCCAACCTCACAATTGGGTATTCGGGCCCCACGCCACTTATCTAGGTCATAGACCCCCGACAGACCGACTTGACAGGCGGTTTCCGTTCCCCAGAGTCCCTGGGATACTACATTCTCTAGTCCACGATCCAAAACCATCTCTGCTGCGGCACGGTCACGATGCGTTCGATACCCACACTCAGGACAATGATGCTCTCTGACTTCCAACCCTTTGCTGACCGTAGCAAGGCAGTTGGGGCAGGTTTGACTGGTGCCGTTGGGGTTGACTTTAGCAAAGTAGACTCCTCGCTTCCAGCAAACCCATTCCGTCAGAGACAGGAATTGTCCGAAGGCAGCATCTACACAATCTTTTCGCAACATCCCTCGCGTCAAGCCTTTGACGTTGAGATCTTCTGCAAAGATAGTTTGCGCCCGGTCGCAAAGCTGATGAGCCGTTTTCAGATGGAAATCTTTACGACGATTGGCAATGCGATGGTGCATTCTAGCCACTTCGATTTGCGCCTTCTCCCAATTTTGAGAACCCTTCTGTTTTCGTGCCGCTCTGCGTTGCAGCAATTTCAGCTTGCGTTGCATCGACTTGAAAAACTGGGGCCGCTCTTGGAAAGAGCCATCGGAAGCGGTCAAGAATCGCTCCAATCCCAAATCAATCCCAATCGCCCGACCGTGAACCGGAGCATCGGGAACCGATACGCTCGACTCAATCGTGATGACGACATACCATTGTGTACCCCGTACCCTGGACAGTACCCTTACCTGTATCCCCCCAACCCCCCTTTGAAAGGGGGGCGAAGGGGGGATGCAGCTTGGTAGGTACTTCCCCAATCTTTGGCAATTTGATTGTGAAGCCATTGATGGGATTGTTCTTGAACTGGGGAAACACAAAGGATTTGAATTGACCGAACTTTTTGAAACGCGGGAATCCATGTCCCCGCTTCTGAAATGCTTCCCAGGTATCGTGCAGTCTGCGAATTGTGGTCTGCAACACCTGAGAATGTACCTGACCCAGATGCGGGAATTGCTTCTTCGCTTTGGGCAGGTTGTTCTGCTGACGATGGTAGGACGGAAATGGTTCATCGGCAGGAATGATGTATTCCTTTTCCAGCGAGCATCGGTCTACCTGACACTTACGCGAAGCAATCCAATCCTTGAGTTCGCGCAAAGCGTAGTTATATACGCCTGTGCACGTCTCAAGCCACGACCGCAGTTCAGTCTGCTGCAAGGCATCTGGATAGATTCGGTAGGTGTAGTTCATGGTCAGCATAGCCGGAGTTTACCACAGGCTATAGCTGCTGATAAATGCTGGTCTCATCTCCATCGTAGGGCTTGGCCCTTCCCGCAGGGTGGGGATGAGACCAGCTCGGGGAGTCCATGGATCCCGACGCTGATGCTTCGCATACAGCGCGGGACTTATAGCTCCCCGAACCCCTCAAAAGTTAAAAATCTATATAGCAGTTTTCGCTGTTGGGCGGTACATTTCAATCCCCCTAAATCCCCCTTAAAAAGGGGGACTTTCCTCGTTCCCCCCTTTTTAAGGGGGGTTAGGGGGGATCGGCACTGTACCTCATCAGACGCCCGAATGCTGTATAGCTTAATTTCCTCGCTCCCCTTCAATGGCCACGATCGCAACGGCGATCGCACGGATCGCCGATGGAACGTTAAGGCTTGGATTATACTTGGGGCTGGCCTTTGGTGTCGTCGCGCTTGGGGACGCTCGGCGCTTCGAGACCCCGCTCGATCGCGTACCCTTGGCGGCCTAATTCCCGCACGAATTCGGTAGGGTCGGCGGCGATCGGCCTTGGCGGTGGAACCTCTGACGGATCCCCCTGTTGTAAGTGTCGCTGTTTTTTAATTCGCGCTTTTTTTCCCATTGTTCTTTTCCCCGTTCAATGTTTCAACTCGATCCAATTTCTTCGTTGCTGCGGGCGATCGCCCCCCGGGGTTCGTTCCCTCAGCCGATCTTGAAAAGGCGTACGATAAAGAAAGAAGAAACTGTAAATTTTAAAGGCTTTTAGAGATAAGTTTAACTTGAAATAATTGCATCCTCAATATTTGAGGGAGAGAGGGACAAATGAACAGGTGGGTTATCCTCTTATGGATTTGCTTGTCCTTCACCGTGCTAAGCAGTTGTCAGGTGGTGGAAGAGGACAGCAAGCCTTTTATGCCAACTCCAGTGACGAAGGCTCAAGATACACTCAATTTCGATCGCGCGCGATCGCAAATGGTGGAACGACAACTGCGCGATCGCGGCATCGAAGATCCTGCAGTTCTCGCCGCCATGCAACGGGTACCGCGCCATCGCTTCGTCCCGTCCGATCTGGTCGATCTCGCCTATCAGGATTCGCCTTTGCCGATTGGCTACGACCAAACGATTTCCCAACCGTATATCGTGGCCTACATGAGCGAGGTCGCCCAAATTGCTCCGGGCGATCGCGTCCTCGAAATCGGCACGGGTTCCGGGTATCAAGCCGCGATCTTGGCACAACTGGCCCGGGAAGTGTACACGATCGAAATTATTCCCGAACTCGCCGCCAGCGCCAGCGCGACGTTACAGGAATTGGGATATGAAAATATCGAGGTCAAAGCCGGGGACGGTTATCGCGGTTGGCCCGAAGCGGCGCCGTTCGAGGCGATCGTCGTGACCGCCGCCCCCGATCGCGTCCCGCAAGCGCTAATCGAACAATTGGCGATCGGGGGCAAATTGGTGATTCCCGTCGGCACCTCCGTTCAACAAATGACGATTATCACCAAAACCGAGGAAGGTATCGTCGAAGAACAAACCCTCCCGGTGCGCTTCGTTCCCATGACGGGCGGCTCGTGACGTTCTCCCGACACTGACCTATGCGCTTCGCCCAGGCTTCGCCAAGGGTACAGCGCGGGCTTCCCACCTCACGGACAGAAGTCTATCTGCCCCGGCGTCTTGGGAAGTTCCTGTTTCATCCGGTCTGGTCTAGGCAACGCCCCCGACCGAACCCGTCCACAGGCATTTTGTTTGACATCCACGACCCGTCCAGCCGCAGATTGGGAGGATTTCGTTTTGAGGGTGCATTTCCGATCCGCCGCACTGTTCACCAGCCGAATTGTATGGCTGTACGTTGGTGTCGGGACAGAAAGCTGCCGCTAGTCTTGGCCATCAAGGGCATTGCTGCCGTGCCAGTTCAAATTTACCAGATTGGTGACTCCGTTCCACTCGATCGCCTCGGCTTTCATCCCGACAGCTTCGCGTAGAGTGCGGGGCTTCCCGCCGATTAAGCTAAAAAAAATATAAGTTAAACTTATCAAAGTTATCAGGAAAACTTTTGCTTAAAACCCTTTACAAAGCTTAACAAAGTCGTTAAGATGGGAACCATCATACAAACCACCTTGAAAACCAAATAGCACTCATAAACACATGACGACTACCTTACAGCAGCGCGAAAGCGCCTCCCTGTGGGATCGGTTCTGCGAGTGGGTTGCCAGCACCGAAAACCGCCTTTACATCGGCTGGTTCGGCGTGTTGATGATCCCCACCCTCTTGACCGCCACGACCTGCTTCATCATTGCCTTCATCGCGGCTCCTCCGGTTGACATCGACGGGATCCGCGAACCCGTTGCCGGGTCCTTGCTCTACGGGAACAACATCATCTCTGGTGCTGTGGTTCCTTCTTCCAACGCGATCGGGTTGCACTTCTACCCGATTTGGGAAGCGGCGAGCTTGGATGAATGGCTCTACAACGGCGGCCCCTATCAGTTAGTGATCTTCCACTTCCTGATCGGCGTGTTCTGCTACATGGGTCGCGAATGGGAACTGAGCTACCGTCTGGGGATGCGTCCTTGGATCTGCGTCGCTTACAGCGCTCCCGTCGCCGCCGCTACCGCCGTGTTCTTGATCTATCCTTTGGGTCAAGGCAGCTTCTCCGACGGAATGCCCTTGGGCATCAGTGGCACCTTCAACTTCATGTTAGTGTTCCAAGCCGAACACAACATTTTGATGCACCCCTTCCACCAACTCGGTGTTGCCGGGGTCTTCGGCGGTGCGCTGTTCAGTGCCATGCACGGTTCCTTGGTCACCAGCTCCTTGGTTCGTGAAACCACCGAAACCGAGTCTCAAAACTACGGTTACAAATTCGGTCAAGAGGAAGAAACCTACAACATCGTTGCCGCTCACGGCTACTTCGGTCGTTTGATCTTCCAATATGCCTCGTTCAACAACAGCCGCTCTCTCCACTTCTTCTTAGCGGCTTGGCCCGTGGTTGGCATCTGGTTTACCGCTCTGGGTATTTCCACGATGGCGTTCAACCTCAATGGCTTCAACTTCAACCAGTCGATTGTTGACTCTCAAGGTCGCGCGATTGGTACCTGGGCTGATGTCATCAACCGTGCCAACTTGGGTATGGAAGTCATGCACGAGCGCAATGCTCACAACTTCCCCTTAGATTTGGCGAGCACCGATGCGACTCCGGTTGCTTTGACGGCTCCTCAAATCAACGGCTAATTCCTAAGTTTTAGCTAGATTCAAAAAAGCGTCCTCTAAAGGGGGCGCTTTTTTATTGGGAATTTTTTTATGAAGAATTTAAGGTTGGAGTTGGATGGGATAAGATGAGTTAGCAAGGGGTTAAGGGTGGAATGTTTTTTCCGTTTAAAAAATTGCCTCCGGCGATCGCCTCTGCTGGAGCTGACGGTACAGTGAAGTTGTGGAGTTTGGACGGCCATTTAGAAGCCACGTTAAAGGGTCATAAAGCTAATGTTTTAGGGGTAAAGTTCAGTCCGGACGGTCGCTTAATTGCGTCGGTGAGTGGCGATCGCACCATGAAATTATGGCGGCGGGACGGTCAATTGATTAAAACCGTCAAAGGCCATCACGGCGAAGTATTTGGGGTTAGTTTTAGTGAAGACGGGCGCAAAATTGCCACGGGAAGCAGCGATCGCACGATCAAAATTTGGCAGCGTGACGGTCGCTTAATCACGTCCATTCGCCGCCACACCATGGGATTTTACGGCATGAGTTTTATGCCCGACGGTAAATTAATTGCCTCCGCTTGTGCCGATGCGACAGTGAAATTATGGCAGTTTGACGGGCTATGTTTGCGAACCTTAGAAGGTCACGAAGATATCGTTTATAGTGTCGATTTTAGTCCCGATGGGAAAAGAATTGTTTCGGGAAGTCGAGATACGACGGTCAAACTATGGACGAAAGATAGGGCCTGGGGCCGTAATGGCAGTGTCAGAACCCTCAAAAGTCATCAAAATGCAGTGATTCAGGTTTGTTTTAGTCGCAACGGACGGTTAATTGCGTCGGCGAGTGCGGATAAAACCATTAAAATTTGGGATTTAGAGGGGAGATTGTTGACGACACTCAAAGGGCATAAAGATTTAGTTTATAGTGTTAATTTTAGTCCGGACAGTCGCTGGTTAGTTTCCGCGAGCGAAGATAATACGGTACGGCTGTGGTCTTTGGAGAAGCAAGAAAGCGAAATTGTGGGTCATTCCAAAAGCCCAATTTACACCGCTTGTTTTAGTCCGTGAACCATTTTTTATATGGATTTGAATATTTTTTAAAGTTTCCTCATTGAATTAGAGCAATCCTAAATAGGTTATAAAGTTATAAAGTTTATGGATAACGAGAGGGTAGGGACACTGCACTTCCGTGTCCTTACACGTAATGTATCTCCATCGACGTTTTAAATAATGGGTATTAGATGGGATAGGATTACTATCATTCGATCGCCCGAATAGCTTGATTTGAATCGGTCATGGTTGGCAATTTTCTTTCTCTTCCTCAATCTACAGAAAAAGAAGCCGGAGACCGCGATCTCCAGCTTCTTTTTCGTCATTAACGCGCCAATTTATACGGCGGACAATAGGCGGAACTAACCCACAGGTTGGGGAACGCGATCGCGCACTTCCACCGCTTCGACGTGGACGTTCCCCTCGTCGTTGACATCGACGATCGCTTTAGACCCGTCGTACAAATTCCCCGCTAACATCGCTTCCGCCAAAGTATCTTCTAACAGGCGCATAATCGCGCGGCGTAACGGTCGGGCGCCGTAACTGGGATTGTAGCCTTCCTCAACTAACAGGTCTTTAAACCGATCGCTGACTTCGAGTTCGATCCCTTTTTCACCCAAGCGGGAGAAGACCTCGCGCAACATAATCTCGGCGATATCTTTGACCTCTTCTTTGGTCAACTGACGGAAGACGATAATCTCGTCGATCCGATTGAGGAACTCGGGGCGGAAATATTGCTTGAGTTCTTCGTTGACCAGATTGCGGATGCGGTGATATTGAGCATCTTCGCTGTTTTCCGAGAACTCGAACCCGAGTCCGCCGCCACCTTTTTCGATCACCTTCGACCCGATATTGCTGGTCATGATAATTAAGGTGTTCTTGAAGTCTACCGTGCGACCTTTGGCGTCGGTGAGGCGCCCGTCTTCGAGGATTTGCAGCAGACTGTTGAAGACGTCGGGGTGAGCTTTTTCGATTTCGTCGAACAGGAGGACGCTGTAGGGACGACGGCGAACTGCTTCGGTGAGTTGACCGCCTTCGTCGTAACCGACAAATCCGGGAGGCGAACCGATCAGTTTGGACACCGTGTGGCGTTCCATATATTCGGACATGTCGAGACGAATCATGGCGTCCTCGGAACCGAAGAAGTAGGAGGCGAGGGCTTTGGTCAGTTCGGTTTTCCCGACTCCGGTCGGACCGGAAAAGATGAAGCTGGCGATCGGACGGTTGGGGTTTTTCAGACCGACTCGGGCGCGACGGATGGCGCGAGAGACTGCTTTGACGGCTTCGTCTTGTCCGATCAGGCGTTGGTGGAGGGTGTCCTCCATTTGCAGCAGTTTTTCCGATTCGGATTCGGTGAGTTTGCTGACGGGGACGCCAGTCCAGAAGGCGACGATTTGGGCGATGTCTTCTTCGGTGACGATCGCCGGATCCCCGTTCGCGTTTTCCCGTTTGTGGTTTTCGGCGATCGCCTCGATTTCTTTTTGAATCTCCAACTCGCGATCGCGCAACTGACCCGCTTTCTCGAAATCTTGATCCCGGACTGCCGTATCTTTATCCTTCACCACCTGGGAAAGTTCTTGTTTGAGTTCTTTGGCGGCGGGGGGTAATTTTGAGTTGCGCAGGCGGACGCGAGATCCGGCTTCGTCGATCAGGTCGATCGCCTTATCCGGTAAGAAGCGATCGCTGATATAGCGTTCCGACAGTTTCGCCGCCGCTTCTAACGACTCATCCGCAATTTTGAGTTTGTGGTGTTCTTCGTAGCGCGATCGCAACCCGTAGAGAATCTCGATCGTTTCTTCGACGCTGGGTTCGCCGACCATCACGGGTTGAAAACGCCGTTCGAGGGCTGCATCGCGTTCGATATGCTTGCGGTATTCGTCCAAGGTGGTCGCGCCGATACACTGGAGTTCGCCCCTAGCTAAGGCAGGTTTGAGCAGGTTGGCGGCGTCCATTCCGCCTTCGAGGGACCCGGCGCCGACGAGGGTGTGAAGTTCGTCGATCACTAAAATGATGTTGCCGTCTTCGCGAACTTCTTGGACGATCGCCTTGAGACGTTCCTCAAATTCGCCGCGAAACCGCGTTCCGGCGACGACCAACCCCATATCGAGGGTGTAAACTTGTTTGTCTTCGAGCAGTTCGGGAACGTTATTGGTGGCGATGCGGTGGGCCAACCCTTCGGCGATCGCCGTTTTCCCGACCCCCGGTTCCCCGATCAACACCGGGTTATTTTTCGTCCGCCGTCCGAGAATTTGGATGACTCGTTCGATCTCTTTTTTCCGTCCGACCACCGGATCGAGCTCGCCGTCGATCGCCTTTTCCGTTAAATTAATCCCGAATTCGTCGAGTTGGGGATTTTTTTGCCGTCCGCCGCGACTCCTCCCTCCCGCCGCGATCGGGGCTGCAGGTTCGTTCCCCAAGCGTTCGACGGTTTGCGATCGCAGCACTTTCGGATCGATACCCAGGTTTTCTAAAACTTTGGTCGCGACCCCTTCGCTTTCATGAGTCAGTCCTAACAGCAGGTGTTCGGTCCCGATATAGTTATGGCCGAGTTGGCGCGATTCCTGCATCGCTTGCTCTAAAACCCGCTTCGCCCTAGGGGTCAGGGGGATTTCTGCCGGGACGAAGCCGCTTCCTTTCCCGATGATTTTTTCGACTTCAACCCGCGCATCTTTGAGCTTGACCCCCATTGATTTGAGGATTTGAGCCGCCAATCCCGTGCCTTCGCCAATTAAACCGAGTAAAATTTGCTCGGTACCGACGAAGTTATGACCCAGGCGGCGCGCTTCCTCCTGAGACAACATGATCGCTTTGATCGCTTTTTCGGTGAAATATTCAAACATGAGGCTATTTTAGTTTGTGTATTTTTGTGTAGTTCCTATCTTCTAAGGTATCTCCATGCGTCCGAGCAGACAGTGACGAGATCCGTAATGGGATGGGGAAGTAGCCGTCGGAGTCTCGGGTCGATCGCCGCTCGTCAAAACAAAATCGATCGCGAGATCTCCCTCAATTTTTTAATGATGGGAAGCACGAGGGAAGCCGTTAACTCAAACATTACCAATCGGATTTAGAGATCGACAAAGCAGGCGAACTCGACGACGACAAGATTTTAAAACCAGGCGCTTGCACCTGCAATTCCCCACCCGGAGAGTCGATCGCCCGTCCGGGGCGCGATCGCATTGTAGAGGTTGAAGTATTTAACTTGCATATTTAGATCGCTTCTAATGTTCGTATGTAATCTATTGTAAACCGTCGTTCGTGGGGCCATTGCGCGAACGCATCGAGTTGTCGCCGACGGCGCGCGATCGCGCGATCGCCGACACTCTCGGAAAATACGGCAGTGAGGGAACTAGAGGCGATCGCCCCTTCGGAAATCGCGCCGATTTTTTCTCTTTTTTTCTTTGGAATGGCGATCGGTGTCCGTCTCCTTCCTCCGGCTTCAATCCGACGAGAAAGCCGAAATGTCCCCCTAGAATTTCAGTGATTTCAGGGTAATCTGCTTTGCTCGAAATCGTGTTAGCAATTGACAACATCGACGGCGATCGCCTCCTCTCCTTCGGGCGCCTTCTCCTGTCCCCCGCGATCGCCTCGCCGATCTTAGAGCGCGATCGTGATCTCCATCACCTTTTTTAAGGGGTAAAGATCGCTTATTTGGACTCAAAACATCACCCGAGCAGATTTATCGAGGTCACGGCGCTAACTGGCAACTCCTGAGAAGCTTTAACCAGACCTGCATTAAAAATGCTCCAGGAGCGATAATTCCCATGATTCGTCAACTCGTCCAGCAAGTTTTTGTCACCGGAGTTCTCTCAACAACGACGGAAACCTTAATTCGACAAAGGTTTAATGAAGGTTGCGATCTTGACGAACTTGATGCCTTAATCGACCTGCAACAAGCGGTTATGTTCGGTCACGTCAAAAGGGAATCGAGTTTAATCTGCAAACCCGAACATTTTAGATGATGCGATCGATTTAGCTAACTTTAAAGGAGTTCTTCCGAACGGTACTCGCTCAAATGCGATCGCTCCTCCTCAGTCATATCAACAGCATGACCCGGGCTAAATTTTCGGCAAATTTTGACTTTCCCCCGTTCGGAAGAACTCTTTCTTAAAAAAGCTTAGGGAGAATCGGAATTCGGTTGATTTTCTGTTTCTAAAGATTCCGACTCTGTCCCTTCATTTTGAGTTGGAGGGATTTGCTCTGTTGTTTCTGCTGAATTTTCACCCGGGTTCGCTTCGGGTTGTGTCGAGTCTGCTGGCGTTTCGCCTTCAGGGTTATCTTGAATATTATTTTGAGGATTATTGTCTGTTTCGCCTTCAGCTTCGTTCTGTGCTTCTGTCGATTCAGGGGCTGGAGTTTGGCTCGTTTCGGGTTCGCTTTCCGGGGGTTGTTTCCATTCTTCGATAGGGCGATCGATCGCATTTTCAAAGTTGGTCGAAACGAGAAAAACTTGCTGTTCGGCGCTGACCGTTATTTCCGGGTCGAGTTGAGCGTAAATAAAACTCCCCGTAAAATCGCGATCGCCTAAGAGAAGTTTGTGAGTTTGACCGTTTTTGAGAACGATCTCGACCGTCGCTTGGGGGTTGTCTAAACCGTAATCTTTTAAGAGTTGTGTGGTAGCGGCGATCGCCCGTTCTTGCTGACCTTTAATCACGTTATCGAAAAAGAAAGAAATATAAGCATCGTTCGCTACGATCTCCTCGGATGGTTTCTCGGATGCTTTAGTTTCTTGACTGTTTTCTTCCGTTTTAGTGTCTGCTTCCTCCGATTCGGGAACTTCACAAATACCTAAGTCCACATTGCTGTCCGTCGGTTCGCAACTTTCCGTCGCCGTCGGTGCAGTTTCAGCCGTCGTTTCAGCAACAGTTTCAGAATTAGTTTCTGATGCGGTTTCCATCGATTCACTCTCTGGCGATGGATTGTTTTCAGAAATTGCAGTTTCTGTACTTTCTTCTGTATCCGTCGCTTTTTCCGATGACGAACTGACCTCCGCTTTTGGCGTTTGTGTGGCTGTTTCTGTTTTATTTTCCACCACGGTCATTAACCAGGGGGTGCGATCGAGCATTTGCTCTTCCTCACTGTTCGTTCCCCGTTCAAAATGCAGAACCGCGCGATCGGTGGTTATGGTAAAAGACTCGATTTGCTCTTCATTGAAACTAAAAAGTTGCTTTTGTTTTTCGGCTTTTGCTTCTCGAATGGGGACAATTTCTTTTTCGTAATAGAGAAATCCCCCAATTAACCCGAGTGCCATAAAAACTAAAATCAGAGTAGAACGTTTGAGTTTCATAATAAAGAAGTTTAGAAGTCGAGAGTTGGGAACGAAAATGGAAAAGGCAAGAGGCAAAAGGAAGTAGGCAAAAGATCGGAAAGAAAAGCGATAAAGCCTGTGGTGTGGGCATCGGATCTGAATCTTCCCCACTTCCGATAAGATTTTAGAAATCAGAATTCAGTCAAAGAGCGATCGCCTCTCAATCTAAAATCTAAAATCTAAAATCCAATTATCGCTGTTTCCACCATAAAAGTGCGGCAGCGCTAAAGCCGATAAGCGGTAGAATTGCGATCGCCATCCATGCTAACAATCGTGCTTGTGCGGGCTGCATTTCAATCCGGCGCCGCGTTGCTTCTTTCGGTCGGATGGAAAGGGTTTCTTCATTTTGTTTGCTCAACCAATTCACGGAGTTGAGAAAAACATCGCCGTTGAGTTGCAGTTCAAAGCGCCCATCTGCTGCAAATTCGGAATTCCCAATCACGACCATTCGCGCCTGTTTATCCAAATCTGGTGTTTGTTCGGCAGTTTCTTCTTCAGCTTCTGGAGATTCAGTTACTTCTGGAGATTCCGTTGCTTCTGGAGATTCAGTTACTTCTGTTTCTTCTTCAGCTTCTGGAGATTCCGTTGCTTCTGGAGATTCAGTTACTTCTGGAGATTCAGTTACTTCTGGAGATTCAGTTGCTTCTGGAGATTCAGTTGTTTCTGGAGATTCCGTTACTTCTGGAGATTCAGTTGCTTCTGTTTCTTCTTCAGCTTCTGGAGATTCAGTTGCTTCTGGAGGGGTAGGTAATTGAGAATCGGCAGCTTCGTCTACGGTACGAGTGAGGGCGACACCCAAAGTTAACGGTCCTCTTCGATCGCGTTCCGGGTCGAATTGTAGTTGTTGCTGTTCGGGATTGGTTTCGGCCCAACTTTCTTGGGCACTAATTAATAAAGGAGTTTGTTCGACGCCTTCGACTTCTTCGAGTTGTAAAGGACGGGCTAAGGGATAAAAAGAATAGCCATTACTGAAGTCTCGAACAATGGGATGATTGCCGTAGTTGGAGATAAGCGGAATCGCCGGACCGAGACCGACTAAACGCCCGCTACCGGACGCATCGATGGCTAAGGCGTCGTCGAGTTGGACGCCCCATTCTTCTAGAAGGTTACCGAGTTGGGGGTTCGTTTCGGGGTCGATCAGCAGTAAGAGACTACCGCCGCGATTGAGATAGGCTTTTAATGCCTCAATTTCGCCTTCAAATAGAGGTTGTTTGGGACCGGCGGCGACGATGACGGAAGCATTTTCGGGAATTTCGGTGCGTTCGGCGAGGTTAAGGGGTTCGGTGACGAAATTGCTTTCTTCTAAGGCTTGGACGGCTTCGGACATCGACCCGGGGGATCCGGCTTCGAGGGGGCGTTCGCCGTGACCTTGGAGGAAGTAAACGGTGTAGGTACGATCGCTGATGAACTGCTCTAAAGTGCTGGTTAGTTTAGCTTCAGTCAGTCGCGATTGGGGATTAATTTGTTGTACGAATTGACGTTTTTCGCCATTGCGGGAATTGAGATACACTTCCCCAAAGCTTTTGACTTCAAACTGTTGGGCTAAAGAGATTTGTTGTTCCGGATCGATATAGCGAAAATCAAATTGTTGAGGGGCTTGTTGCTGATAGTTTTGTAGGAGTTCGAGATCGCTGGGATTGGGGGCGCGATCGAAAATGGTGACGGTGACGGGTTGGGGTAAATTCTTGACGATTTGCTGCGATTGGGGAGACAGAGTAAAACGCTGGCTTTCGGTGAGGTCCAATCTGACGGGATTGCGCAAGGCGATGCTGTTGAGCAATCCTAAAACGACTAGGATCGATAGGGTGGAGATCGCCGCGTTGGTGCCGACTTCGGTGGATCGCTTGTTCCAAAACCCCTCGGCAAACATCAGCGCCAGCAACAACCAGACGATAAAGACGGCAATCCCACCGACGACCAATCCCGTGGGAATCGGTCCCCAATTTCCCGAGACCAATCCGGCTGAAAGTCCCGCGATCGCCAATAACGGCCCGATCGGAAACCCATAAGGAATGAGTTTTGTCAACCCAGATGACTTGTTATTCTGTTGCATGGTCGGAGAAATAAAGGCGATGTGGAGAGGATTTCGTGGGGGTAAGAGTTGTGGGTGTTAGCTTTGTTGAAAGCGGAGGGCGTCGATCGATTGGGCGCTGAGAAAGACGCCTAAAACGATATAACTGGCAAACAAAATTAAGCTACTGAGATCGACAACCCCTTTAATCAAATTTTCGTAATGCTTTAACAGGGACAAATGGGTCAAAGCGTCGCCGACCGGACCGCCGACACTGTTCGCCAGGAGGTCGATGACCCACAAAAATAAGACTAAAGCAAAGGTGAGAATCGCCGATAAAATCGTGCTGTCGGTCAGCGACGAGATAAACATTCCCAAGGACAGGACGCTGGCGGCGAGTAAAATTAAGCCGAGGTGACCTAAAAGCGGTACGGCAAAAGGCATCGGCGGATTAGCCGCACTCAGGGCGATCGCCTCCAACCCGAGCAAAGGGGCGACTATCGTCGCAAAAAAGGTGACCACGCCTAACAGTTTGCCCGTCGCGACGGACCAGTTCGTTATCGGTGAAGTCGCCAGCAGTTCGATGGTGCCTCGTTTGCGTTCTTCCGCGTAGAGTCCCATGGACAAGATCGGCAAAATAAATAAAGAAACCGACCCCATCACCTGCAAAAACATCTGTAAAAATTCATAGGCGACATCCACCGGGGGAACTCTAAATCCCATTTGTTGGGCTTGTGCTTCCATCATTGCGACTTGCTGGACGATTCCCTCGGGACCGAGGAGGATGGCGACGAAGAAAAAGCCGGAGAGCAACCAAAAAATCCCGGCGATCGCGTAGGCGAGGGGCGACTGAAAATAACTTTGTAACTCTTTGCGGTAAATCGCAATAATATTACCGACGATCGTTCCCATAACTCTTATTCTCCTAAACCCGGACGAGCGAGGCGATCGCGAAGGGGCGATCGCGCCAGTAGCGTAACAGAAATCGAACCCTCGGGCCTTCTCCCCTTGGGGCGATCGCCCCCTCACCCCTCCCGAACTTCCTCATTTTCCGGCATCTCAGCCGTTTCTGGCGCTTCCGCCTCCACCTGCGCCCCGTCGGACTCGCTTTCTGCTTCTGGGGAAGACTCCTCTGTTTCCGCCGATTCTCGGGCCACGGTTTCGCTGTCGGTTTCCCCCGCCGCTTCCGACGCCGCCACGGTCCGATCTTCCTCGGTGGTCAACTGCAAGAACACCTCTTCCAAACTGGCCCGGTGACGTCGCATTTCGTGCAAGCGACAGCCCGCCGCATACAAAATCCCGACTACATCGGGCCCCGGTTCTTCTCCCGATTCGGCGATGACGCGCAACTGCTGGTGAGGTTCCCCTCCTTGCGGATCGAGGGCTTGAATCTCGCTGACTCCGGGCAAGTTTTGCAACGACTCGAACAAGTTTCCCCAATCTTTCTCCGGGGGAATTTCCACTTCTAAATCGTAAGAGGTTCCCCCGGTCAACTGACTCATCAACTCTTCAATCCCGCCCGTAGCCACCATTTTGCCGCGATTGATAATTGCTACCCGGCTGCAAGTCATGCTGACTTCGGGCAAAATATGGGTCGAAAGAATGATGGTATGTTCTCCCGCCAGACTTTTAATCAGATTGCGGACTTCAATAATTTGGCGCGGGTCTAATCCTACGGTCGGTTCGTCGAGGATAATCACCGGGGGGTCGTGAACGATCGCCTGAGCAATTCCGACACGCTGGCGAAAGCCTTTCGAGAGTTTGCCGATCGCGATGTTGCGTTTTTCTTCCAAGTTACAACGGGCGATCGCCGTGTTGACGCGATCTCGGCGATCGCCCCCCGCCACGTGCTTGATCCGCGCGACAAAATGCAAGAAACTCTCGACGGTCATATCGAGGTACAATGGCGGCGATTCGGGCAAATATCCGATGCGCTGGCGCACCGCCATCGAGTTTTCGTGGACTTCATACCCGGCAATTTTGGCCGTTCCTTTCGTCGCAGGCAAATATCCGGCCAAAATTCGCATGGTGGTCGTTTTTCCGGCCCCATTCGGCCCTAAAAAGCCGAGGATCTCTCCCGGTTCCACCTGAAACGAGAGGTCTTCGATCGCCTTGGTCGAACCGTAAATCTTACTTAACTGCTCTACCTCGATCATGTTGTCTCAACTCAATTATTGGGTTTTCCGTTCTCATTGACCCTGTTGATTTCTGGGGTTGCCATCCTTGTGTCCATCCCTTCCGTACGATTCTCCTGGGGAGACGCCAAGCGCAAAGCGCGCAGACGAATATCAGAATAACAAGAAATCTTGAGCTTTTCGGTTTTAGCTCCCAGATCCCCAGAGGATCGCCGATTTCGGGCCGCTCGCCCGCCATCGGGAGGCGATCGGTTTTACCCTAGATTGGGGGGCGATCGTCAGGTTGGATCTAGTTCCAAGATCTTCGAGCAACAGATACCCGCAAAGCATATGCCAGAACTTTCTCAAAATCTGGTCTTCATCGGTGGCGGTCACAGTCACGCGATCGCCTTGAACTTATGGGGAAAGCAGCCTTTAGCCGATGTCAACGTTACCTTAATCAGTAATGTCCGCCATACCCCCTATTCCGGGATGCTACCGGGCTATATCGCCGGATTTTACTGTTTTGAGGAGGTCCATATCGACCTCGAACCGTTGGCGAAGTTCGCGCGATCGCGCTTCGTCCTCGATCGCGCCGTCGGCTTGGATTTAGACAATCGTCGGGTGATTTGTGGCGATCGCCCCCCGATTCCCTTCGACGTTGTCTCCATCGATATCGGTAGCACTCCCGCCACGATCGCCACTCCCGGCGCCGCCGACTACGCCATCCCCGCCAAACCCGTACCCCAGTTACTCCACCATTGGTCCGAACTGCTCGATCGCGTCCAAGCCGAACCCAACCGACGTTGGCGTTTGGCAGTCGTCGGCGGCGGCGCCGGAGGGGTCGAGTTAATCTTATCGATGCAAGCGCGCTTGTGGCGCCTACTCCCTCCCGGCGATCGCGCTGCTCTCGAATTTCACTTATTCCAGCGCGGTTGCGAGCTTCTCCCCAGTCACAATCCCTACGTCCGCACCACGTTGACCCGCTTGTTAGGCGATCGCGGGATTCACCTCCATTTGGGCGAAACCGTGTCTGGCTTAACTCGCGAAGGGGGGGCGATCGCTCTTCAGTGCGCCTCTGGCTTCTGTGTGGCGTGCGATCGCGTCTTCTGGGTCACCCAAGCCTCGGCGCCGGAGTGGATCGCGCGATCGGGTTTGGCGACTGACGCAGCCGGGTTTATCCTCGTCGGCGATACCTTGCAATCCCTCTCTCATCCCGAAGTTTTCGCTACGGGAGATATCGCCACGATGCAGAACCATCCCCGTCCGAAAGCAGGGGTGTTCGCCGTGCGCCAGGGTCCACCCCTCGATCGCAATTTACGCCTATTTTTGCAGAATCGACCCCCGCAACCTTTCCGACCGCAAACCCAGTTCCTCACCCTGATCGGCACGGGAACGGGACGGGCGATCGCCTCTCGTGGCGCTTTCGGCTGCGGTCCCAACCGCCTGCTGTGGCGGTGGAAGGATCGCATCGATCGCAAATTCATGCAGACTTTTCGCTAAATTGAGCGCGCCAAATCTCGAATTTTCTCGAATCCTGTCGCAAAAAAGAGGGAACCCTTCACCGAGATTTACTTTTCCACTAACGAGGCTTTTGTTAACATCGCCACGTAAGAAACGACCAAAGAATAAAACAGGAGTTCGATCATCATCCCAGTCCTCAAGTTATTCAAGTGTGAAACTCAATCCAGATGCAATCCCCAAATTAGACTCCGTTTCGACGCCTGCGCGATCGCACGGAGGTCAACGTAGGAGGCTGGTACGTGAAGGGCCCTACAGACGCCCTAAACTGCGGGCAATTTCCCTTCAGGAGAGTGACCGCATCCGTAAATTCACGGATGCATTCTTTCTGGATAATCTATTTTCAAGTAAAAGTCAAGTTTATTAATCTTTTTTTAAGAATTATGCCGTCCCGAGAGGGCAAAAGGGGCATGAGTGGTGAAGGGGTAAAGGGGTAAGACCCTTTTTCTAGCTTGTTTTCGGCGATCGCCCTCCCGAGAACTCGCCGACGGGACGAGGGAACAGCGATCGCTCACCTCCAGGGGGCGGCGATCGACCGATCCGCGTTGACTTCGGTTAACCGAACCGTATAAATACGTAAAATATACGTAAAATTCAGTCAAACATACGCAAACAATCGCAATCAAGCGCAAACAAATCGAGCAAAAATTATGGCGGTCGCAAAAAAATAGGAATGTCCGGTGACATTCCCAAAACGCAAAAGTTCAACGGCGATTTCGTGACCTGGCGCCGTTTAATCTTCCGCAAAAATATAGCGGCGCAGTTCGCTCGGATCCGGTTCCGGACTGCTCTCGGCAAACTCCACCGCTTCCTCGATTTCCTGGCGAATTCGCTTCTCGATTTCGTCGAGTTCCTCTTGTCGAACTAAATTGTGTTCTAACAAATGCGCTCCCAAACGGGCGATCGGATCGCGAGCGTGCCAAAAGTCCTTCTCTTCCTTCGATCGCAGCTCGTCGGGATCCGCCAGGGAGTGACCCCGGAAACGATAGGTCAACGCCTCGATCAACGTCGGGCCTTCTCCCGCACGGGCGCGTTCCACCGCCTCTAAGGCTGCCTCACGCACCGCCAGCACGTCCATTCCGTCCACTTCAACGCCCTTGAGACCGAAAACACTGGCTTTTTTATAAATTTCCGGTTCCGAGGTCGCCCGTTCGTGAGCCATTCCGATCGCCCACTTATTATTCTCGACCACGTAAAGAATCGGCAGTTTCCACAGCGCCGCCATATTCAAACATTCGTAAAACTGACCGTTATTGCAAGCGCCATCCCCGAAGAAACACGCCGTCACCTGGTCCGCTTTGGGATCGCCGAGAGCATCGCGACGGTAACGACTTTGGAACGCCGCCCCCGTCGCCACCGGAATCCCTTCCGCCACGAACGCATAACCGCCGAGCAAGTTATGTTCCGCAGAAAATAAGTGCATCGAACCGCCGCGACCTTTCGAGCATCCCGTCGCCTTCCCGAACAATTCCGCCATCACTTCGCGAGCGGGAACCCCCGCACTGAGGGCGTGAACGTGATCGCGATAGGTACTGGCGACAAAATCTTCGTCGCGACGCATGGCCCGGATGACCCCCGTCGAAACTGCTTCCTGGCCATTGTAGAGGTGGACGAAGCCAAACATTTTGCCGCGATAGTACATTTCGGCACACTTATCTTCAAAAAAGCGGCCCAAGACCATATCTTCGTACAGCATCAATCCGTCCTCTTTCGAGATCGTTGCTGCCGTGGCCTCAAATTTCGGTAAAGTCCGTTCTTGAATCATCGATTAACTCGTTCCCTCGCAACAATACCCAGAATTGTCATCCTTCAACATATCATTGCTCCGAACCGCCGCGTTCGCCCCAATTAACAGGCTAAGCGAGAACGGTCACCTGGAGACCCGATCGCAACCAATCCATTCGCTCTATCTCCCCGACTCGGGAGGCGGGTAAAACGCGTTCCCCTTGCCTCTGCGACTGAACGCCCATTCGCGATCGAGTCGCTTTTGCTACTTACCAATAAAGTTTCAAACTTTTACACTAGAATCTAGAGGCTATAATTATCGCACCATTGTAGAGAGTTTTGGAGATCCTCTTGTCAGTCCGTCTGGTCGCTCACTGGTGGGGAAGTAGACAGTGCTAGTTCCACTCGATTATTACAGGATTCTCGGCTTGCCCATACAGGCTACTGCCGAACAATTACAGCAGGCTCATCGCGATCGCGTGCAACAACTCCCCCGTCGGGAATATTCCGAGGTGGCCACCGTGGAGCGCAAGCGGCTGATTGACGAAGCTTACGCCGTGTTGTCCGATCCGGAAGAACGCCAAATCTACGATGCCAATTTTCTCGCCAAATCCTACGATGCCGAACGAGAAGTCGGGGATCCTTCCGGGCGAGATTTGTGGGCTAAGGGGGCGCGATCGGAATCGAGCAGTACGCCGAGCATCGAAATCGAACCGGAACAATTTGTCGGCGCTTTGTCGATTCTCCAAGAACTCGGCGAATACGAACTGGTCTTGAAGTTGGGCCTGCCAATTCTGAGTGCCAACAATATCAGCCTCAAAAACGGGCGCTTCGGAGATCCGAACCTGGTAGTTCCCGATATCGTCTTGACCGTCGCTTTAGCCTGTTTGGAACTCGGACGGGAGCAGTGGCAGCAAAGCCAATACGAAAGTGCGGCAAAATCTTTAGAAACGGGTCAAGATCTTTTACTGACCGAGGGGCTGTTTGCCAACCTGCGCGGGGAAATGGGTTCGGATCTCTACAAACTACGTCCCTACCGGATTTTGGAGTTACTCGCCCTACCGGAAACGAAGGTCAAGGAACGGCAACGCGGGTTACGGCTGCTGCAAGAAATGCTCGAAGAACGCGGCGGCATCGACGGCACCGGGAACGACCAATCCGGCTTGAATGTAGATGACTTTTTGCGGTTTATCCAACAACTGCGCGGCCATTTGACGGCGGCGGAACAGCAGGAATTATTTGAAGCGGAAGCGCGGCGTCCGTCGGCGGTGGCGACTTATTTAGCGGTCTACGCTTTGGTCGCGGGGGGCTTTGCCACGCGCCAACCGTCGTTGATTCGGCGGGGGAAGTTGATGCTGGCTCATTTGGGGCGGCGTCAGGACGTGCATTTGGAGCAGGCGGTTTGCGCTTTGCTGCTCGGTCAAACTGAGGAAGCGTCCCAGGTTTTGGAGTTGACGCAGGAACGGGAACCCCTGGCGTTTATCCGGGAACAGTCCCAAGATGCGCCGGATTTACTGCCGGGATTGTGCCTGTATGCGGAACGGTGGTTGCAAGGGGAGGTGTTTCCCCATTTTCGCGATTTGGCGAGCGATCTCGCCTCGTTGAAGGATTATTTTGCCGACGAACAAGTTCAGGGCTATTTGGAAGGCTTGCCGGAAACTTCTAGCCAGGAGGTGGACGAGTGGGTGCCTTTGGCTCAGTCGAATCCCCCGCTTACGGTGGGTCTGCCGGAACCCAAGCCCAGACCGGATTCGGCGGTGCGCGCTTCGTTTCGGTTGAGCGATCGCCCCACGGGAAATGCTTATTCCCCGGTGGCTTTGTCTTCGTCCGGGGAACCGTCTGCGCGACTGGCGGAGGGGAACCGAGGAAGTTCGTTGGCGTCCCTTCCCCACGCCCGACGGGATTACAATCCGGAACGAGTCGGCGATTCCCCCCGCCGCAGCTCTCCCGGCAGTGGCGCCAACCGTCCCCCGGGTTGGGAACCCCAATTACCCCTGAGAAGTGGGGAGGAGCGATCGCGTTTACCCGTGGCGACGCGGGTTCGCAGTGGCGACGGTTCCGATGGCAGTCATTCCCGTCGTACTCGTCGCGGCGCCGGACGGGGGCGATCGCTTAAAGTCAGTCGCCTGTTACTGCTCGCTGCGGCGGGAATTTTTGCCCTGCTCTTTCTCTGGTTTTTACTCGGTCTGATCTTCGGTGGCGTGCGCGCTTTGTTCGCTCGCGGTCCATCCCTGGAAGGCGAACAGTTGAATATTCGTTTGGATCGCCCGGTGATGCTCCCGGATCGACCTAAACCGGAGGAACTCGCTCTCGGAGGTCCACTGACTGAAGATAAAGCGGCTCAGACGATCCGCCAGTGGTTCTCGGTGAAGGCTCAAGCGTTGGGTAAAGATCGCCAGGTGGATCGGCTCTCCGAGGTGCTGGTGGATCCGGCGTTGTCGTTATGGCAGCGACGGGCCCAAGATGCTCGCCGGGACAATTGGCATTGGGAATATCAACACCAACTCGAAGAGGTCAGCCAGTTGAAGGTGAGCGAAACCGATCCGAATCAGGCGACGGTCGAGGCGCAAGTGGTCGAATCGGGGCAGTTGTTCGAGAATGGTCAGCCGAGTCGCACCCGCGAGGATAATTTACGGATTCGCTACCAGTTGATGCGCGACGGCGATCGCTGGAAGATCCGCGATTGGGCGATTCTCAGCGAAGGTTAGACCGTTTCTAGGGAAGGCGCTTCCGATTATTACTCTCAATCGTTCGATCGCAAGGGGTCAGGTCACCACGCCTGACCCCTTTGCGATCGCGACGGCGGACGGGCGATCGCCGCTCAAAGATTAAGGAAAGTTATATTTTTCATAAGTTTGCATGATTTGAGTTCCGGGGACTCCCGCCCCGCCCGCCACCGATCGCCCGACCCGGACTCGGCGGCTCGTGGGGATCTCAACCGGAAAGCGTCCCGAGCGCCCTTCGGGTATCAGCCGCTCAAATGCCTTATTTTTCAAGGGTTTTCACATTTTGTTATTAAATCTTGACAAATTGGACGGGCGATCGGGAGCATTGGGGAACAAAATGTTAAAATTTGATGACATTACGATCCCCACGTTGCCTATAAATTCGTAGATCGCCGACAGAATCGACCTTTAGACCCCTTGACCCCAGCGAGAGTTTTCTGCAACATAGACTTAACAAAGCGATCCCGGCGATCCCCAGACCGCCATCTGGAATCGGACGCCAAAGCGGGCGAGGACACTCGAAACCGCATCCGAGGGATCGACCGAACCAGACCGTACCTTTTTTGTAAATCGACGATAAAACTCCGCCTAAATCAAGCGAGGAAACTGCAAAATCGACGAGGGTGCCACGGATGAGAACCCGACGTTGCCCTCCCTTTGAAATAACAAACTCACTGATGTCATCGAGCCTGCCGGGGAGATGCACCCGCCTCACCCCGATCGAGCATTTGGCCGCCCTTTCTCCAAACACAATCGGATCGTCAGCTCTCGGATCGCGATCGATCCGGCGCACCCAGGCGAAAAGAAGTGTCATTACCTACCCTGGGGTACCGGAAAGGAACGTCTCTGGAGAGACTGACCTCGGTCTGGATGGGGAAACCCAAACAGATCGGCAGACTCGTCGAAAGAGAAAAAATAGTGATGTTTAGAATCCCCGTCTCTTGAGAGCGGGGAGTACGTCAACCAAGCAGGTTGAGAAATCAAGGCGATCGCTCGCACGTCATCCCCAAATTGATTTACCTGCCGTCTAACTAACAGGAGGCCAAAGTCATGGCAAAAGAACGTCCCCCTTTACAAGAGATGACATTGCGGCAACTCCGTAAAGTGGCCAGCGAATATGCCATCTCCCGCTACTCTCGCATGAGAAAAGCACAACTGCTCGCGGCGATCGAAGACAAGCAACGTAGCAAAACCCAAGGTCAAACTACTACTACTCTGGAGGCGCAGGAAGAAGTGGAAGCTGCAAAATTTGAACTCGGTCAAGAAGATCGTACTGGAGGGACTCTCGCCTCCGTCGATGAAGGGTTGAACGACTTACCCGACGGCTACGGAACCAGCCGCATCGTGCTGATGCCGCGAGATCCCCAATGGTCTTACTCCTACTGGGACGTCTCCAACGAACATAAAGAAGAAATGCGCAAGCAAGGCGGTCAGCAATTAGCCTTGCGTTTGTACGACGTCACCGACATCAACCTCGAATTTCAAAGCCCCCACAGCATCCAAGAGTATCCCTGCGACGAATTAGCTCGCGAATGGTATTTGCCGATTCCGGTGAGCGATCGCGACTACGTAGTAGATATCGGTTACCGTTGCGCGGACGGTCGCTGGCTCGTGTTGGCCCGTTCCGCCCCCGTTCACGTGCCGCCCGTCTATCCCTCCGACTGGATCGAAGACCAATTTATCACCGTCGATTGGGAAGAAGACTTGCGCGGGAAAACCTTCGTCGAACTCGTTCCCCCGAGCAAAAAAGCGGCGGCTGGCGAAAGCCCGATCTACGACAAAATCTTCGGCATGGCCCAAGGCGCCGAAGCTCAGCGCGTCGCCGGATCCCTGTTCGGTTCCATGCAGCACGTCCCCGGTTCGATGGCACCGTCCGAATCGATCAGCTCCTACGTGTTCCCCTCCGGTGTCGGTATGTGGGCCGTTCCGAGCATGTCCGGAGTCGGCATGAATATGTCCGGAGTCGGCATGTCCGGCGTCGGTTTCTCCGCCTCCGCCCCCCCGATTCGCCCCCGTCAGTTCTGGTTAGTCGCCGATGCCGAATTGATCGTTTACGGCGCCACCGAACCCGACGCCACGGTGACGATTGGCGGACGTCCGATTAAACTCAATCCCGACGGCACTTTCCGCTTCCAGATGTCCTTCCAAGACGGGTTAATCGACTATCCGATTATGGCGGTCGCCGCCGACGGCGAGCAAATGCGATCGATCCACATGAAGTTCAATCGCGAAACGCCTTCCCGCCATACCAACACCAAAGAAGAAGCCGTTCAAGAATGGCTTGCCTAAGTTTAAGTTAGGTCGAACTGAAAAAACCCCCTACCGATGCGTTGGTGGGGGGTTTTGGATTTGAGATTTGAGATTTGAGATTTTAGGGGAATTGAGGTGATTCAGATTCTGGAGTCAGGTCGAGATTGCGATAGATTTCCTCGATGGGAAAACTTAGATTGATGCTTTTGAGTTCGATAGTGTCGCCTGCTTGGTAATTGACGATCGACCATTCGCCTGTTTCTTTTTTGTGATATAAATCGATTTCCAGGCGGGTGGAACTGACTAACAAATAGTCTTGTAGGGCTGGATTATGGCGATACATTCTAAATTTGCGGCCTCTGTCGTAGGCTTCGGTGCTCGGAGAAAGAACTTCGACGATGAGGCAGGGATAGGTAATGTATTGGGTTGTGGTTTTGTCGCGATCGTCGCAGGTGACGCTGACATCGGGATAGGTATAGTTATTTGTGCCGACAATGTTAATTCTCAGGTCTGAGTTACCAACTTCGCAGCGACTGGTTTCAAGGTGGTTGGAAAACAGGGTAATCAGTCTAACGGAAATGAGGCTATAGTTTTTACTACCACCACCCATAGCGTATACTCGATCGTCGATCAGTTCGTGTTTTTCGAGCTGCTGTTCTTCCCAAGTGAAGTATTCTTCGGGGGTTAGGGTGGGGAATTTTGCTTGGGATGCGATCGTGGTTCGTTACTCCCTATGGGGTTGTTTGGGATCGGTTTAGCTCGCTTGTTTTTATTGTGAAGTACCGCTCTCTACTCCCTTGGAGATGGGGCAACAACTGTCAAGAACGAATGTCCTCGATTTAAAGTGTTTCAACTGTCTGCTCAGATAACTTCTGAACTGCTATGGATCTGCTCGATATTCTCAAACAAGATTACCAAAACTTCCCCGAAGATCAGACTTACGAGATTTACGCCGAAGACGTTTACTTCCAAGACCCGATGAATCGTTTTCGGGGGCGCGATCGCTACCGCCAGACCATTAATTTTATCCGAACTTGGTTTAAAGACGTGCAGCTCGACATGCACCAGATCGATCGCCGGGGAAACACCATCACCACCCGATGGACCTTGCACTGGACCACCCCCTTACCCTGGAAACCGCGCATTTCCATCCCCGGATGGAGCGAACTCGAAGTGAATCCAGACGGTGCGATCGCCTCCCATATCGATTATTGGGACTGTTCCCGCCTCGATGTCCTCCGACAACACCTGTTCCCCAAAAAAAACCGCTAAAGTAAAGAGATGTAAACAATTCTCAGCCAGAGGACGATTTGCAATATGCGTTTGATCTTAATGACAGGTAAAGGTGGCGTCGGTAAAACCTCCGTTGCTGCTGCAACCGGGTTACGCTGTGCCGAACTCGGTTATAAAACCCTCGTCCTCAGTACCGACCCGGCGCACTCCCTCGCCGACAGCTTCGATCTCGAACTCGGACACGACCCGCGTCCGGTTCGCGAAAACCTGTGGGGAGCCGAACTCGATGCCTTAGTCGAACTCGAATCGAACTGGGGTTCCGTCAAGCGTTACATCACCGAAGTCCTGCAAGCGCGCGGTTTAGAAGGGGTACAAGCCGAAGAACTGGCGATTTTACCCGGAATGGACGAAATTTTCGGACTCGTCCGCATGAAGCGCCATTACGACGAAGGCGAATATGACGTTTTGATTATCGACTCGGCGCCGACCGGAACCGCCTTGCGGCTGTTGAGTTTGCCGGAGGTCAGTGGCTGGTACATGCGCCGCTTTTACAAGCCGTTGCAAGGAATTTCCGTAGCGTTGCGTCCCTTAGTCGAACCGATTTTTAAACCGATCGCCGGATTTTCTCTCCCCGATAAAGAGGTGATGGACGCACCTTACGAGTTTTACGAACAAATCGAAGCGCTCGAAAAGATTTTAACGGATAATGCCGTCACTTCGGTGCGCTTGGTTACCAATCCCGAAAAAATGGTGATTAAGGAATCGTTGCGCGCTCATGCTTATTTAAGTTTGTACAATGTCGCGACGGATTTAGTGATTGCCAACCGGATTATCCCCGATGAAGTGACCGATGCCTTTTTCCAACGCTGGAAAGAGAATCAGCAAGAATATCGGCACGAAATTCACGAGAATTTCCGCCCTTTACCCGTCAAAGAGGTGCCGCTTTATTCTCAAGAAATGTGCGGGTTAGAGGCTTTAGAAACCCTCAAGCAGACCTTATATCAAGACGAAGACCCGACCCAAGTTTATTATAAAGAAACGACGGTCAGGGTATTACAAGAAAACAATCATTATAGTTTGGAACTCTACTTGCCGGGAATTCCTAAAGACGATATCAAATTAAGTAAAACGGCGGACGAGTTGAATATTCGTATCGGCAATCACCGCCGTAATTTAGTGTTGCCCCAAGCACTGGCGGCCTTGCAACCTGCGGGGGCGAAGATGGAGGAAGATTATCTAAAAATTCGCTTTGCAGAAGCGGCCAAAGTCTAAGGTTTTAAGTCGGAAAGCAAGGCGATCGCGAAGCGTCTCCAAAGGAGAATCGCCGAGGAGGCTCAATTCGATCGCCCAAGGAAAAGGTGCGTGAGGATCGTGGTTCTCAATGCACCTTTTCAATCTATTTTCCGGCGATCGCGAAAGCGTCTCCAAAGGAGAATCGCCGTACATGTTCGCAACTGGTGACCTCTAAGTTGCTCTTGCCTCAAGCACCCTCGCGCAACTTATCTAAAACACTACGGTCTTGCAACGTCGAGGTATCGCCGGAAATCTCTTCGCCGGAGGCGAGCGATCGCAACAAACGGCGCATAATCTTACCCGATCGCGTCTTCGGTAAATCGTCGGTAAAGCGAATTTCCGCCGGACGAGCCAGGGCGCCAATTTCACTGACGACATGTTCTTTAAGCTGGTTTTCCAAATCTTCGCTACCTTGGTAACCGTCTTCCAAACTCACGAAAGCGACCACCGCTTCCCCTCGCAACTCATCCGGTTTGCCCACCACTGCCGCTTCCGCCACAGAGGGGTGAGACACCAACGCCGATTCGATTTCCATCGTTCCCAAACGGTGACCAGACACGCTAATTACATCATCGACACGACCCATTACCCAATAATATCCGGTTTCGTCCCGTCGGGCGCCGTCCCCTGCAAAATAAAGGTATTGGCCGTCTTTCGGGGCAATATGTTCCCAATAAGTCCGGCGGAAGCGATCGGGGTCGCCGTAAACCGTGCGCATCATCCCGGGCCAGGGATGTTTCACCACCAAATAACCCCCTTGATTTTCGCCGACAGAATTGCCGTCCAAATCGACGACATCGGCGAGAATTCCGGGAAAGGGCATCGTCGCGGAACCGGGTTTGGTGGGGGTCGCGCCGGGTAACGGAGTAATCATAAAACCGCCCGTTTCCGTTTGCCACCAGGTATCGACAATCGGACAGCGTTCGCCACCGATGACGCGGTGGTACCAGATCCAAGCTTCGGGGTTGATCGGTTCGCCGACAGTCCCCAACAGGCGTAGGGAGGACAGATCCCGGGCATTGGGATGGTGTTCGCCCATTTTAATAAAAGCGCGGATCGCGGTGGGGGCGGTGTAGAAGATCGTGACGCCGTATTTTTCGACCACATCCCAGAAACAGCCGGGATTGGACGATCGCGGCGCCCCTTCGTACATCACCGTCGTAGCGCCGTTGGAGAGCGGACCGTAGACGATGTAGCTATGTCCGGTAATCCAGCCGACATCGGCGGTACACCAGTAAACATCCGTATCTTGGAGGTCGAAAGCCCACTTGTTGGTAACGTGGGTGTAAAGGTTATACCCGCCCGTGGTGTGGACGACCCCTTTCGGTTTGCCCGTGGTGCCGGAGGTGTAGAGGATGAAGAGCATGTCTTCGCTGTCCATCACTTCCGCATCGCAGTGACCGGAGACCCCTGCTTGCAGGTCGTGCCACCAGTGGTCCCGTCCGGGTTCCATGTGAGTTTTTTCGCCCGTGCGTTGGACGACGAGGACGTTATCGACGCTGGAGACGCCGTGTTCGAGGGCTTTATCGACTTGAATTTTGAGGGGGATGGCGGCATCTTTACGGAAGCCCCCGTCGGCGGTAATCACGAGTTTCGCTTCCGCATCGACGAGACGATCGCGCAGGGCTTCGGCACTGAAGCCGCCGAAAACGACAGTATGGGGGGCGCCGATGCGGGCGCAGGCGAGCATGGCGATCGCCGCTTCGGGAATCATGGGCATGTAGATGCCGACGCGATCGCCTTTTTTCACCCCGAGTTGTTTGATAACGTTCGCCATCTGGCAAACTTCCCGGTGCAGTTGGGCGTAGGTGAGGGTGCGCGAGTCGCCGGGTTCTCCTTCCCAAATCAGGGCTGCTTTATTTTTGCGCCAGGTCGTTAAGTGGCGATCGAGACAATTGTAAGAGATGTTGAGCTGTCCGCCGAGGAACCACTGAGCGTTCGGCGGTTGCCAGTCGAGGACGCGATCCCATTTTTTGAACCAATGCAGTTCGCTTTCGGCGAGTTCGGCCCAGAATTGTTCGGGGTCGGCGGCAGCGCGTTCGTACAGCTTCTGGTATTCGTCTAAATGTTTGATATGGGCGGTTTGGGAAAATTCCGCCGAGGGGGGAAACAGGCGTTTTTCTTTGAGGATGGATTCGATCGTCGGTTGTGACATTGTTTTGAGATTTGGTAACTTCGGTTACGGAATTCATTGTTTACTGTACTTCATTGGGTTGTTTGAACCCTAGAGGGACAGCCGAGTGTTTTTGTCCCCTTGGGGAGTTAGAACGAGGGGGCGATCGCGCGAGTTTGAGAGTCCCCGGGGGTCGGATTTAAAAGCGTCGAAAAAATGTCAACAAATCGCTAAAAAATAAGGAGTGAATCGCTTTAATCGGGAGGGTTCGCATGGTAGCTTGCTCGCAACCCCCGTATCGCTGGCATCGATAGCGTCCAACCGAAAAGGCGCGCGGCGATCTCCAGGGGTAAACAGGCATCCCGGGGCAAAAATAAGGCAATGGCTAGTCAGGAATCCGTCGCAAGTGCGACACTAGAAGCGAGTAGAGCCTCGCGCGATCGCCCCGACCCCGATGGAATGGCGATCCCCGACCCGCACCTGTGGGACGCAGCGCGCGATCGCGCCCGTCGAGTCACCGCCATTGTGTTAAGGAGTTGCGAACATGGCAACCAACTTAGAAAACCTACAGCCTGCCGACAATCGCGAAGTCGGCGTTTACATGCCTTATTACCAAGGCAACAAACGGGCCGTTTTACCTCGGGCGATCGGTCTGTATCGTCAGGGAAGTTTGGAAGGCGAGCGCAAAATCGAAAATGGCGAAGACGTTCCCTTCGTCGCCAGTTGGCACGTTTCCACCCTCCCGGCAGACCTGACGCGCTGTCGCCTCCAGTTCGACGGTAATGCGGAACTCAGTTATGAAATTACGATGGCGAATTTCGAGTTTATCGATTTCTTGATCGACGTGATCGTCGGCTTCAAGCGCTATCAAATTGTCGATTTTTCCAAACCTTTCTACCGCAAACTCTTACAGATGGATGCTTAGAATAGAGACTCGCCCGAGTTGACCGATCGCCGCGCAGTTTTTTGTCGAAAGCGAGGGGCTTCGGACGGTTCCAGGGCGATCGTAGTACCAGAAGGCGGGGAAATCCGGTTCTCGAACGGCGAACCTCTTTTCCCCGCAACTTGTGGATAACTTTTACATTGATGCAATAGCTCGTAGTTGATGGAGAGACGGCGTGCCAAAATTGGGTGAAACAACTGGATACAGTCGGCCAAAATATCTGATCGTCGGGTCGAGCGAACCGTATAGCGGCAAGACCTCGACGATATTGGGTTTGGCGGAGAAATTACAGACGAGAGGGTTAAACATTGGCTATAGCAAACCTTTGGGAACCTGTCTCAATGCGACAGAAAAAGATGGAATTGATGAAGATGTTCGTTTTTTAGGCAAAACCTTAGATTTGCCCCAAAATAACCTGGGAGAAACTCTTTTATTTCTCGAACCCGACACGATCGCCAAACAACTCCAAGGACACGACCGACGGGATTATCCCGAGAGCTTTGTGCAATCGCTGCAGGGTTTGCAAGGCGATCTGGTGTTAGTCGAAGGACCGTCTACCCTCGATCGCGGGCGCTTGTTCGATCTGTCGGTCCCGCAAATGAGCGCCTTACTCGAATCCCCGGTTTTACTGGTCACGCGCTTTCATTCGGTTCTCGATACCGCCGCACTGATCTGCGTCAAAGAACGACTCGGCGATCGCCTCTTGGGCATCGTTTTGACCGACATTCCCGCAGACGAGTGGGAACGGGCCTCTCATGTGGTCGCTCCCTTTCTCGAAGGTCGGGGAATCCCGGTGTTCGGCTTGTTACCGATGAGCAATCTGCTCCATAGCGTCTCGGTGGCAGAGTTGGTGCGCCGTCTCAAGGCTGAGGTGCTCTGCTGTCACGATCGCCTCGATTTGATGGTCGAAACTCTCCGCATCGGCGCGATGAATGTCAATTCGGCGTTGAAATATTTCTCCGCCGCCGACAATATGGCCGTGATTACCGGGGGCGATCGGACCGACATCCAACTCGCCGCCTTGGAAACCGCCACCAACTGCCTGATCCTCACCGGACATCTACCGCCGACGCCGATGATTATCAGCCGCGCCGAAGAACTCGAAATCCCCGTGTTGTCCGTGGATCTCGATACCTTGACGACGGTGGAAATTATCGAACAAACCCTCGGACACGTCCGCCTGTACGAACCGATTAAGGTCGAATACATCAAACACGCGATCGCCGAGCATTTCGCCCTCGATCGCCTCTTGGATGCCCTCGGTTTGGATCCCGTCGCGGTCTGAGTGACTCGGTCGATCTCGATCGCCCGCGATCGCCCCCTTTCCTTAATTCGGGGGCGATCGTCGTCTGTTTTCCCCGACTCGCCACAGGGCCACCCCCCAAGGGTGAGAGGTTTCAACCCCTCTCCAATTCCCCCACCGATCTGCAAATATTTCAAAAAATCTGTACCCTTATCGCTCAAATACAGATTTAAGGGGGATTGGGTTTGGTAGAATAGCTGGGTTGTCCTGTTTAGCTCTATAGCCTCTTTGACTCAATCGGTAGACATCTCCATAGATACGTTGGCGCAAGAACTGGCGACGATCCAGCAAACGGGCTCTAAGAGAATCGCTCTCTTGGGGTCGCGTCACGTTCCCATTACCCATCAGATCCTGATCGAGATGATGAGTTACGCGCTCGTCCTCTCTGGAAATCGTCTGATCACCTCCGGTGCGACGGGTACGAATTCGGCAGCAATTCGAGGTGCCATGCGGGCGGATCCCAACATGCTCACCGTTATTCTGCCGCAAAGCCTGGATCGTCAACCTCGCGAATCTCGCGAGCAACTCAGTAACGTGATGCATTTGGTGGAAAATCACAACAATAACCACCTGTCCCTGGCAGAAGCCAGTGCGATTTGCAACCGGGAAATTGTATCTCGATGCCAGCAGTTAATCTGCTTTGCGTTCCACGACAGTCATACTCTGCTCGAAACTTGTCGGGATGCAGAAGAACAACGCCGTGTGGTGACGTTGTTTTATTTTGATTGATTCGGACTCGTCTCGATCGCCTCTGTGCGTTCGCGAAGGAGTGCGAGTCAAGTTCGGCGAATGCCGAGTGTCGTCGCGCCATTCACCTCCCCGAATCTAGCGTTTACCGGGAGGGGGGACAGTGACCCGACGCCTATGGGAAGCGTCGATCTTCGGTGTAGTAGACCCGGATTCATTCTCAGCCTCACTGGCAGTAGTTGCTCGGACACCACTTAACCAAGGATTCATGGCTTCTACCTATTCTTTTGATATCGTCAGCGATTTCGACCGTCAAGAATTAGTCAACGCGATCGATCAAACCCAACGGGAAGTTAAAACCCGTTACGATTTGAAAACGACCGACACCGAAATCGAACTCGGTGAAGACAATATCACCATCAATACCGATAGTGAATTTACGTTGCAAACGGTTCATACGGTTCTGCAACAAAAAGCCGTCAAGCGCAATTTATCCCTCAAGATTTTCGACTACGGCAAAATTGAATCGGCGAGTGGTTCGCGAGTCCGTCAAGTCATTACCTTGAAAAAAGGGATTAGCAAAGAAATCGGCAAGGACATTACTAAGTTATTGCGCGACGAACTCAAAAAAGTTCAAGGATCCATTCAAGGGGATGCGGTGCGCGTGTCGAGTAAGTCCAAAGATGACTTGCAAGAGGCGATCGCCCTGATTAAAAACCAAGATTGGCCCGTCGCCCTCCAATTTACCAACTATCGCTGAAAACGATCGCCGCAACGATCGCCCGGAGTTCCGATTGAGTGCGAGTCCGCTTCCGATGGGGGCGGACTTCTGCTGTTGGGGGGGGCGATCGCCTCTACTCCTGCATTCCAGACTCTCTTTCTCGTTCCAAGTCCTCTCGCTGTTGGCGGATCTGGCGATCGTCGGGATCGAGTTCTAAAGCGCGGTCGTAAGCGGCGATCGCCTCGTCAAACCGTTCGAGATCGCGCAGGATATCCCCACGCAACCCCCACATCAGTGCGTCGTTCGGTCGCCGTTTGACCACGCGATCGAACGCCGCCAACGCCCCGTCTAAATCTCCGTTTAAATATAAATCCGTTCCCTCGCGTCCCCACTGTTGCGCTTCTAAGATCTCGATTAACTCCTGCGGATTTGTACTGTCCACTTGCAAGCGATCGGCAATTTGACGCACTAAGTCCGGATCTTGCTGCATCAAATCCCATAATTCCTCCAAACTGACCGCTTTGACCCCCGGATTGTCCGGCAATTCCAACCCTTCAAATACGGGTAAGCCTGTAGGGGGACTCGTGGGGGTAGGGCTGTGGGCGATCGCGTCGCGAGTCGGTCGGAGCATCGCCGCGTCCAAATCCGGACTCGTGGGGGGATGGGTGGCCCTTTGGCGCACGCCGTCGGCCATTTGACCCAGGCGATCGGACAATTCCCCCTCGGTCAACTCGCTCAACCGCTCGATCGCCTCGCTGACCTCTCCTTCTCCCTCACTCGCCGTCAACCACTGCTCTCCCGTCCGGTCCAACCAGGCGATCCAATCTCCAACCGTCCCCCGCGATTCTAATCCTTGCAAAAATTGGCGGACTTGCGGTTGTTCCCAGCCGAGATTGACTTTTTCTAAAAGATATTCCCATAAAATTTGATAATCGCGATCGCTCAACGGCTGTGAGGAGCGATCGCGCAACTGCAGCGCAATCCCTGCAGCGATTTCGCCAAGCTTCCCCCCCTCGCTCTGTCCGAATTGTTCTAATTTCACCGTTAATTCCGGTTGCGGTAAGGGCGAATCGATCGACTTCTGCCCGAAACGACGCAACCACGAATGGAAAAAGCGATCGTCCGCACGCCGTTCTAACAAGGCGGATAACTCCTCTGGGGAAGCCCCCGCCGCCGCGCGATCGAGCAATCGCATGAAGAGGGATTCGTAACTGGCATCGCTGAGGGGTTTAACGGTCGGTGCTGGGGGTTGGGCAATCGGGTCGCGACTCCGCCGGAGGATCGCCGTTTCCGGATTGGCAAACCAACGTCTCACCCACTGCCATATTTTGGCCAACCATTGTTTAAGTAAAACCGAATCAGCCTCAACTCAACCTACAATAAAAGTTTAGACGATTTTTCTGCAAATCCAGTCAATCGGTGAGATGGTTTTCGATCTCGGTTTTGATTTTGGCACGTCCGGGGCGCGCGCGATCGCGATCGATCGTTCGGGGACGATCCGCGCTAGGGCGCAAACTCCGTTAAGCGCCCAAACTCCCGAAGTTTGGCGGGATGCTTTATTTTTTCTACTGGAACAAATACCGATCGCCGTGCGGTCTCACGTCCGGGCGATCGCGATCGATGGCACGTCTTCGACCGGTTTGGCGTGCGATCGCGCCGGAACGGCGATCGCGCCGCCGATTTTATATAACGACCGTCGAGCTGCGGCGATCTTAGATCGATTGCGGGCGATCGCACCGCCGAACCATCTCACGATCTCCGCCAGTTCCAGTTTGGCCAAACTGTTATGGGCGTGCCATTCGGGATATTTTGCACAAAACACGCCGCTTTATTTTCTCCATCAAGCCGATTGGATTGCCTTTCTCCTCCACGGACAACTGGCGATCGGCGACTATCACAATGCCTTAAAACTCGGCTACGACCCGGAAACTCTATGTTATCCGGATTGGCTATTCGATGCGGTTCCCGCCGCCATCCAGTTGCCGGAGATCGTAGCTCCGGGGACAAAAATTGCAACGATTCGTAAAAACATCGGCGATCGCTTCCGCTTGCCGCCGGATTGCGCGATCGTCGCGGGAACCACCGACAGTATCGCCGCCTTTCTCGCCAGTCCCGCGCGCCAACCCGGGGAAGCGGTGACCTCCCTCGGGTCTACCCTCGTTCTCAAATTACTCAGCCGTACCCGCATCGACGACGCCCATTTCGGGATTTACAGCCACCGTTTCGGGGATTTATGGCTGGCGGGAGGGGCCTCGAATGCCGGGGGCGCCGTGTTGCGGCAGTTTTTCGGCGATCGCCAACTCGCCGAACTCAGCGAACAAATCGACCCCAACAGCGCCAGTCCTCTCGACTACTATCCCCTCCTCGAACCGGGGGAACGCTTTCCGGTCAACGACCCCGAGTTAGCGCCGCGACTGGCGCCGCGTCCGGAGAGTGACGTTGAATTTCTGCACGGGTTGCTCGAAAGTCTCGCCCGGATCGAAGGGCGAGGTTACCAGTGCTTGCAAACCTCCGGCGCCACGCCCCTCACTCGGGTCTACAGCGCCGGGGGGGGCGCCCAAAACCGAACCTGGAGCGCGATTCGGCAGCGCTGTCTCGGCGTCGAGGTGGTGGCGTCCCCGCAGACGGAAGCGGCTTACGGGACGGCGTTATTAGCCGCGAGTGGCGCCGGATCCTAACCGCCGCTAATTTTGGCTTGATAGCCGAGTTGGGTGAGGATTTCGAGGATTTTTTGTTTGTGTTCCCCTTGAATCTCGATCGTACTTTCTTTGACCGTTCCTCCGGTGCCACATTGCGCTTTTAACTGTTTGCTGATGCTGGCGAGGGTGTCGGGTTTACACTGAAAGCCCGTAATTTCGGTGACGGTTTTACCTTTACGCCCTTTACGAGAAGCTTGGATGCGGATTTGTTGCTGGTTGGGGGGCAGTTCTTGAATCGGTCGTGCGGTGGCGTCTGCATTGGGCGAGTTGCCAAATTCTCGGTAAACGACGCCGTCGCTCTTGGATTTGCGTTTGGAAGCGGCCATCAGTTTTCTCTGGGGTGAGCTGCAAAGGGTTGTGGAGATTCGGATCGTGAGGGCGATCGCTTCGACGCGCGCGATCGCCCGTCGCTCTCTAGATTAACAATTTTTGAACTTTTTTGATGAAATTTTTCACGATTTTGAGGAATTCTAGATAAAAAGGATCGATTTTCAACGGTCGTTCGATCTCTATTGAACGGATACGAACTGCGAGAGTTTAGATAAATGAGAAAGACCAACCATGAGGATCGCCAAAAGAACTGAGGAATGTTCGTCTCCAAGGGAATTGTATTGCAATGACAGTCAATTTCTTGATGTTTTTGGGAAAATCAACCTCGATTTTGCCTCTTAATGTTACTATTTTGATGTTTTTGGGAAAATCAACCTCGATTTTGCCTCTTAATGTTACTATTTTGAAGTCCCGAGCCAGTCCCTCGACGAGAACGACTCAACGAAGGTAAAAATTAGGGGAATTTTTACGATAAGGCAGGCTTGGGCAAGCCACGGCGATCGCCTGAAGGGGAGTCAGGAGATCCCACGACGCAGAATAACGATGAGAACGATCCCTGTCGCCAGCCGTCCCCTAGGGGGCGATTGTCATACCCGATCTGTTCTGGAAGGCGATCGCAATCAAAGATAACTTTGTCTGTAGAAATTCGATCGTCAAGTTAGAATAGATTTAGGAAATGACACGAGAATTTCGCACAAATTGGGTTTTCTAAGAAGTGGTAAAAGCCATAGAGTGGGCAAGGGAGTGAGTCTCCCTTATCCGATGGTTTAACCATGGAATTGTAGGCTGAATCAACAAATTGATCCAGGATTCGTCCAATCTATCAAAGCGATTGAGAGAAGAGTCAACAACCGTCCCCTCAATAGAGGGCGCGGCTTGTAGGAGGGGATCCTACAAGTCAAGTGCTGACTAGGCCATCGAGATCCAATTGAGCACGGACTTCCGGATGCTTCCCCTGTCTGGACGATCTCCAAGCTTGGAAGCTGCAAGGGATCTGGGAAAGGACATCTTAATTGCATTCGCCGAGGGGAGTAACACTCCATCTTGGAGAACGATCTTATCCGAGTACCTGTCGTTTCAAAAGAAGGAAAACTACTGATGCCAACTCAGCCGAGTTGGGCCAGACATTGGCTTAAAGAAGGTAAAGCAGTTAAGCGGCGATCGGATGTTGGTATGTTCTACAGACAGTTAATCGTAGAGGGAGGAGAAGCTACCCAACTCATCGCTGTCCGAGTTGACCCCGGAAAAAAGTGTTTGGGGATAGCTATTCGACGCCTGAGGGCCACTCTATTTCAAGCCGACCTCATTTTATGTTTCGACAGGGTTCGCTTTTCGATGAAACAGCGCCGGATAATACACAGATGGGGTCAGTTTTTGGCGGGTAAGGTTTTTTTGATGGCCAGAAACAGGGGTTTGCTGATTTCGGACTCAAGACCTTCCCTTACCTGTCCCGAGGTGGGGCTGTCTTGGAGGTGATTTGATGAAAAACTTGCGACTTTTGCTCGTCGCTTCCGAGCTGAGCACGTACAATGCGATCCGCCAGTTACTACCAAAGATCGAACTTTTTTCCGTCGAACTGGGGTGGGTTCGCAGCGATCGCGCCATGAGGGAAAAGTGGCTCGGTCGAGAGGAGATCGATATCTACCTGATCGCGGCAACTCTCGGGGAAGCGCACGATTACTGGAGTTTACTCTCCCTTCCCGGTCGTGAGGGCGCGATCGCCCCGGGAGTGGTGGTGGTGGTTGAAACAGCTTCCCAGGGACGGGCCTTGTTGAGCCGAGGCGCCGCCGATTATTTAGCGATCGACGAACTGAGTGCGCCTGTTTTAGAACGATCGCTGCGCTTGGGAATGAGCGCTCGCGTCACGGGCGCTCGGCGATCGCGAACCCCGGTCGTGCGCGATCGTTCCTCCGTGGGCGTTCGCGAAGCATCTCCCCAGGAGAATCGTGCTCGTCGTCCCATTTCAGCCGGGGTCGGCGACGGGCGCTCGAACTTAAAACAGAGTTGGCCCCCCCTGCACTGGTTCAAACCCCGCGATCGCGAAGGATATCTTCTCAGCCAGCAAAGCGCTTCAGAACTGCTGCGCGAACATTCGCTGACCGAAGACATGTTCGATCGCGCCGCCTTCGGGCTGTTTATTTTAGACGCCAGTTTTCGCGTCGTCTGGATGAATCGAACCCTGGAACAGTTTTTCGGATTACCCCGCGAAGCGGCGATCGGACGGGATAAGCGACGCTTAATCCGCGATCGCATCGCCCACATTTTTGAAAACGGCGCCGCATTTGCCGAAAAAGTGTTCAAAACCTATAGCGACAATAGCTATATCGAACAATTTGAATGTCACGTGCTTCCCGGAGAAAACCGAGCCGAACGCTGGCTGCAACATTGGAGTCAGCCGATCGCAGAAGGACTGTATGCCGGAGGTCGGATCGAATACTATACCGACATCACCGCTTGCAAGCGCGCCGAAGCGCAGTTACGCGCCAGTCAGTGCTTTGTCGATCGCATGACCCAAGCGCTGCCCAACATTGTCTATATTTACGACCTCGACGCTCGCCGCAATATCTACAGCAATCACCGGATCTTGGATGTTTTAGGCTATACCCCCGAACAAATACAAGCAGGTGGGGAGCAGTGGATTTGGGACACGGTTCATCCCGACGATCGCCCGATGTTGCTCGACTTGCACCAGCGTTGTCTTCAACTCAAAGATGGAGAAGTTTTAGAAAACAAAATCCGCTACAAACACGCCAACGGTCAATATCGAACCTTAATTTGTCGCAGCGTCGTCTTTGCGCGCGACGAGAGCGGACGACCGACCCAAGTGCTCGGAAGTGCCGAAGATCTTACCGAACAGCAATCGATCGCCACCCAGCTTTGGGAAAGTGAAAGCCGCTTGCAGACGATCGTCAACAATACCTCCGATGGAATCGCGATCGTCGATTTGCGCGGGAAAATTCGGTTTATCAATCCGGCAGCAGCGCGCTTGTTCGGGCGAGGATTAGATAAAATGGTCGATCTCGAATTCGGCATTCCGATTTCCGAAGGCGTCTGCGAAATCGGCATTTTGCGCGATCGCGGCGAAGTCTGCATGACCGAAATGACCGTCGCGCGCACGGAATGGTCCGGAGAATCCGTCTCTATCGTGTGCTTGCGCGATATCAGCGAACGCCATCGCGCCGAAACCGCCTTGCGCGAGAGTGAGGAGCGCTTTCGCCAGCTCGCCGACAATTTGCAAAGTGTTTTTTGGCTGATGTCCCCCAATTGGGATACCCTGTTTTACCTCAGTCCCGCTTACGAGAAGATATGGGGGCGATCGCTGGCGGCGCTCTACGAACGACCCGAACGATGGGTCGAAAGCGTGCATCCCGACGATCTCCACTTGTTGTCCGACCTGATTGCAGAGCATTGGTTGGGGAGATCGACCATCTGCGAGTATCGCATCGTCCGTCCCGATGGTGAAATACGCTGGATTTTGGCGCGCACCGTGCCGATTGCCGACGAACGCGGCGAAATTACCCAAGTGGCGGGAATTGCCGAAGATATTACCGATCGCAAACAAGCGGAACGACAGCTTAAATATCGGCTGTCTTTAGAAACGGTCTTGGCGGACATCTCCCGAGAGCTGGCGACCAGCGAAGCCGTGGATTTCGTCGATCTGTTCCGGCGCTTGGGCGAAGTCATGGGCGCCGATCGCGTCGAATTGCAGCAGCAAGTGCACGGGGGCGAGTCGCTCCGTGTCGCCTCCTGGCAGAATAGTAGCTCCCCGCAGGACGATTCCGCCCTCGCTGAAAGTGCGACTCCGGCGGTTGCAAGTGAGGAAGTGAGGGACAAACTGCTCGTTCCCATCCGCGATCGCCTCGGTCGGATGTGGGGCGAAATTGGCGTTTACCACCGTCGGAACCATTGGCAAGCTTGGTCTGAAGAAGACAGTCAGTTATTGCGCGTGTTAGGCGATACGATTTATACTTACGACGCCCGTCGCCAAACCCAAGAACAGTTACGCGCCAGTGAGGAACTTTATGCGGGGATCTTCCAGCATTCGGCGGCCCGTATTTTTCTGTTAAAACTCAGTGGCGAGGGCCATTGGGTTTACGAAACGGTCAATGAGGTGGATGAAAAAGCGATTGGCTCGAGCGTCAAAGCGTTGCAGGGAAAACGCCCCCGCGCGGTTTTGCCGAAAGATGTGGCTATGATTTTAGAACGCAACTGCCGGGTTTGTCAGGAACGGGGAACCCCGACGACCTACGAAGAAACGTTGACGACCAGTGGCAAATTGCAAATGTGGCGCACGACCTTAGTGCCGATTCGCGATCGCTCCGGGGCGATCGTTCAGGTGCAAGGGTCGTCTTATGACGTGACCGAAGAGAAACAGGCGATCGCCGAACAACTGCGCCAAACCCGCTACTATCACCTCCTCAGTTCCCTCAGTCTCAAAATTCGCCAGTCGTTGCAAATCGAGGAAATTTTGGCGATCGCCGTGCGCGAACTGCAGCACACCCTACACGGCGATCGCGTGGTCTTCTATCGGATCGAAGAAGACGAAAGCGCTAGCGTCCTTCACGAAGCCATTCGTCCCGGGTGGCCCGCCATGTTGGGCAACGCCAAGCTCACCCCCCAGTGGATTTCCCAATACTTGCGTCGTGCCAGCGATCGCGGGATTTATGCCTGTTCCGATATCGCTACAGCTCCCCTCTTACCCGCCCATCGCAACTTATTGGATCGATATCGAGTACGCGCCTATATCGTCGTCCCCATCCTCCTCAATCCCTTACCCGGTAGCGAAAGCGAAATATCGGAAGATTCCGGTCCGACCACTTATTTATGGGGGCTACTGTGCGTCCATCAGTGCGAGCAAACTCGCGAGTGGACGACCTTTGAAATTGAGTTATTGCAACAGTTAGGCAACCAACTGAGTATTGCTTTATATCAAGCGCAGTTACTCGCCCACGAGATCCGACAGCGACAAGAATTAACCCGGTCGAATAGCGAACTCGAACAATTTGCCTATATCGCCTCTCACGACTTGCAAGAACCCTTGCGAACGATCGCCAGCTTTACCCAGTTACTGGCGCGTCGCTATCACGACCGTCTCGACGCTAAAGCCGAACGCTATATCAATCACATTGTCGATGGGAGTTTGCGAATGCAAACGTTAATCGAGGATTTATTGCAATATTCCCGGGTGAGAACCCGCGCCAAACCGTTTGAGGAGATCGAGACCGACCAGGTTTTAGAAATTGCTCTGGCGAATCTGCAAAGTGCGATTGAAAGCAATCAGGCGACGATTTCCGCCTCGACATTACCCTCGGTCAAAGGCGATCGCGCCCAATTAGTGCAGTTATTCCAAAATTTAATTGGAAATGCGATTAAATATCGCCGTCAAGATCCGCCAGAGATCGCGATCGATGCTAAACGCGAAGGCGATCGCTATCGATTTTGTATTGAAGATAATGGCATCGGGATCGATCCGAAACACCGCGATCGCATTTTCCAGATCTTTCAGCGTCTCCACACGATTCAAGAATATCCCGGGACGGGCATCGGTCTGGCGGTCTGTCAGAAAATCGTTCAGCGTCACGGCGGTCGCATTTGGGTCGAGTCCGAACTCGGTCGCGGGTCGAAGTTCTATTTCACGTTAGCGGTTCCCTCAATCTAAATAGGTCCGATGTTGACCCAGTTTTTTCACGGCGATCACCAACGGGACGATATCTTGTTTCGTGACATATTTAAAATCGGTTCCTTTTAAGGAGGCGATCGCCGCTCTCAATTCTTCGATTTGTTGTTGCAAACTGGGATGAGATTCGGAAGGGAGTTCGCCGATTTGGGTTTGCAATTGCGTGACGGTATCGCTGACTTGTCCCAGTTCCAGTTGTAAATGTTTGACTTTCGTCGCGGGGGGCAAATGTTCGAGGCGATCGCGCAAATTGAGGACGGACGCCAACAGACTGTCGTACAGATCTTGCAAGGTCGAAATGGTGGTAGAATTCAGTTCTAGCCCTCGATTGAGACGGGTGAGATCGACGTCTTGCAAGGTATTGAAACGGCGCTGCATTTGACTGTTGAGTAACGTCACTTCTTTAGACAGTTTCTCGATTTCGGCTTCGAGAGTCCGATAGCTTCGCGACGCCTCCGGCGTATCGCGCGCCGGATCGCTGGGGGTTGCCCCACTGTCCAATCGCCGTTCCAGTTCGTTGAGTTGAGTCCGTAGGCCGTCTAATTCGTTGCGGACGGAGGCGATCGCTTCGTCGGATAAGGGGATGCTGGCGTCTTGATTGAGGCGGTTGAGTTTAGTTTTTAAACTGGCGAGGGATTCACTTTTTTCTAATTTTTTGAGAGACTGGCTCAAGCGTTTCAAATAGGGTTTGACGATTTCTTTATTTTGCTGTTCGAGATTTTTAATTCGTTGGAATAAGGGTTGATTGTGCGCGACGATCGCCCGAATTTCGGTTTGCATTTTAGTGAAGTCCGCAGAGATCGAAGCGACTTCCCGATGCCATTCATCTTCGATCGATTCTGGAAGGGTATCGTCTCCTTCATTGTCGCGATCGATGGTATCTTCCAAACGGGCGATCGCCTCGTTCATTAACGACAAGCGGACGTTGAGAACCCCCCAATCTTCCTCGGTCAGGGCTGTGCGATTGAGGCGATCGGTCACGTGTTGTAATTGAGCTAAAGCGGTTTTAATTGCTTCGATATCGACGGCGTTGGGATGGCGTTCTTGTTGTTGGAAAGACCCATGAAGGGTTTCGACGACTTGGCGGACGTCGGCGATCGCGGCTTGAGCTTGTTGGCGGGTTTGGCGGTCGAAGCGGCTGCGATTGGCGAGGTTGAGGGACAGGGCCACGGTTAACGGGGCTGCCGCATAAAGCAACTGACCGGAGAAAGCGGCGGCGACGGTCCCGACAGCCGATCCGGCGACGCTCGCGTATTCGGCCCATTCGCGCCAGGGGAACTGTTTGAGGATGGGGGTGACCCGTTCGCGTCTCGGTTCGATAGTTTCCATGATTCTTGGTAGAATGCCCTTCGATTGACGACAGAAACCCTTAGCGGCGCTCTGGCCGATTTGGGGGAGCGTTTGGCGATCGATGGTTAAAAGTTAAGCCTGTTATGAGATCGGGGCGATCGCACGGACAAGCAGTCGTTTTTATGGTTAAATTCGCTTATTTTTACTGTAAATTAGCACGGGCGATCGCGGTCTGGACTTGGGGGCGATCGCTCGGGGAAAATTCCCGCAGATCTTGCCCCTCGATCTTTAAAAAAAAGGGCGACCGACGGCTGATGAGAATGGCAGTTACATTCTATCCTATTTTTAACTTCAAAAGTGAAAATTGAGGCGATCGCGATCGCGCTTTCAATGGCGATGGAATCGGTATAATTCGAGTCAAGGAAACTTGGCAGAATATCGAAGATCGGCCATCGGGGAAACGAGCGGCGATCGCCCCCGATCCGTCGGGGTTCGGCGCGTCCGGGTCAAGAACTGCCGATAAAAATCTGCAAGAGGGACGGCACAAAAGAATTGAAATTCTTCGAGTTTTTTCCTCTTGCAGATAGAAATCCCGGGCAGAACCCGGGAGAAATTGAACAATTTAGAAGCAATTTAGACAGTGCCAACGACGCGGCTTTAATTGTTGGTACTTCTAAGTTTGTGCAGGGCTTCTAAAGCTTGACGTTCGTTCGAGCGATCGCCTTGAGTGGCAAACAGTTCGGCAGCGCGTTGCAAGTCGGCGATCGCCCCTTGCAAGTCGCCAATTTCCGACCGGGCCAAACCGCGATTGTTATAGGCGCCCGCATAGTCGGGATGGACGCTCAAGGCGCGATCGAAATCTTCGATCGCCGCGCGATAGTCGGAAATCGCCGATCGCGCGACCCCGCGATTGGAGTACGCCACCGCGTCGTCCGGGTTGAGGCGGATCGCCTGGGTGTAATCGTCGATCGCCCCGGGATAGTCCCCTTGGTTGTAGCGGGCCAGTCCTCGGTTGTTGTACGCCACCGCATCGGTCGGCGCCAGACGGATCGCCTCGCTGTAGTCGGCGATCGCCCGTTGGTGTTCCCCGAGTTGGTTGTACGCTTCGCCTCGGTAGAAATAAGCCCCCGTGACTTCCGGCGCCAAGCGCAAGGCATTGTTGTAATCGGCGATCGCCGCTTCGTAGTCGCCGCGATTGAAATAGGCAAATCCCCGATTGAAATAAACCACCGACTCGTTGGGATTGAGTTCGAGAGAAGCGCTGTAATCGGCGATCGCCCCGTCCAACTCCCCGAGGTGGAAGTGAGCCAAACCGCGATTGTTATACGCCGTCGCCTGTTGGGGGTCGAGTTCGAGTGCCTCGGTGTAATCCTCCACGGCGCCGCGATAATCGCCCATATCCAAGCGCTCGAAACCGCGATTGTAATAAGCTTGCGGGTTCCCCGGTGCCAGGATCGGCTCGTAGAAGCGCTCCACCAGTCCGGCGAGAATTTCCGGATCGGTAGTTTTCAAACCCACTTCCCGTTCCGGGAGCTCGGCGCTGGCGCTGAGAAAATGATCGCTCGCCAACAGTGCAAAGCCTTGGGGTTTATCGCTTCCCTCCGACGATCCGTCGCAGACCAAGAAATTCTCGTGAGTCCCGAGAATCTTTAACTCGAACTGTTCCGGATAGCGGCGTCGCAAGGCTTCGAGGTCGTTGAGGGCGTCGTACAAACCGCGTTTGTCCGTCGGATCGCTTTGCCATTGCTGGTTGACGTGGACGGGGAATTCGCCGCGATCGATGTCGCGCAAGTGGCCCCACCCGATGCAGATTTTGACGCCGCGATCGAGGGCCGCCTCGAATTTTTGCAGTAAGGACGCATCCAAACTGGCGCGACTGACCCAGGGACAGACTAAGATCAGACGATCGCGCGCGGTATCGAGGGCTTCTTCTAAAATCGCGCGGATGTTGGGGCGATCGAACGCCAATTGATAGCGATAGGGTTGAATCGCTTGCAGGCGCTGGTTGATTTCGCCGACGTGACGTTCGATACTTTCGGCGATTAACTGCTGCACGTCGAGGTCGTCCCCGGCGGCGATCGCCGCGCCCTCGTTGCGGGCTAGCATTAAGATCTCCCGGGACAGGTGTTCGATTTGACCTTGAACTGCCGCGCGATCGCGCCCTTTGGCGAGTTCGTCGAGTTTCGCTTGCACCTGCACTAACGCCCCTTCCAGGCGATCGACCCGACCCGGCGAGTTCGCGGACAGGGTTTCGACGCGATCGCTCAACTGGGCCACCGTCGAATGCAGTTCGGCGATCTGCGATCGCATCGGATCGAGCTGTTCGCCGGAGAACGATTCCCCTTGCAACTGATTCAACCGGGCTTCCACCGCCGCCACGCTCACCGAGAGGCTTTCGAGGGCCGCATCGATGCCGCCGCGTTCCGGGGGATCGCCGTCCGGGTCGCTTCCCCGCTCTAAGGTGGCAATTTCCAGGCGTTGGTGAACTTCGCTAATGCTCTGCATCAGCCCCTGGATTTGGTCGAGTTCCGGGCGGCTGTCGAACTTCTGGGCGATCTCGCCGATCTCACTTTCGAGCGCTTGGAGATGTTGCGGGTTCGGCAAGCTGCGGGCGAGGGTTTCGAGATGTTCGCGCAAGGTATGAACTTCTTCGACCACGGGCCGTCCGCCATTGCCGAGGGCTTTTTGGGTCCCTTCGCGAACCTCGACACTCAGGGCTCGTAATTCGGCGAGTTTTTCGTAAACCTCCTGTTTGGGGGCGAGACTTTGGGTGGCCATTTCCAAGGCGGCGACGGCTTCGGCAACTTGAGATAACTCTTGTTGGAGTTGTTCGATTCTCGCTTCCGAAACCACGGCGGTGGGGGTCGTTTCTCCCTCCTCGGGGGTTGCCCCGGATGGCGCCATCAGCCGTTCTTGGATGTGTACGATCGCCGTTTCCATGCGATCGAGGGTGGCGGGAGACAAATCGATCGCCCAATCTTCCAGGGTGTCATCGACCACGGCGAGGGATTGGCGCAACTGCACGCACTGTTCGCGCAATTCGGCGATCGCCGCCCCTTGACCGGAGAGTTGTTCCCGGACCGCCGCCAGATCGACGGCTTCCAACGGACTCAAGCGGCGGTTCATTTCATCGAGCACTTCGCCTACGGATTCGGAAATCTTGGCCAAAGCCCGGTCTACGCCTTGCAGGTCTTCGATCTCGGAGAACGCCGCCTCGTCGCTCTCGTCCCCCGCAGGGACGGCGAACTCGCCGCGTTCGAGACGCTCGTTGATGTCGGCGATCGCCCCGAGGGCGTCGGCGAGGGAGCTTCTCAGTTCTTCGATTTGCGCCCGTTCCGGCTGGCGTTCCCACTGTTGTGAGATCGCTTCGATCTGGGGTGCGACCGCCAGGAGTGGCGCCAGACGGCGATCGAGTTCGCCTTGCTGGCGTTGGAGGTCTTCGATCTGGGCGTCGAGAGCACTGAGATCGCCTCCGGACTCTTGCGGCGCGCGATCGCGCAATTGCTCGAATCCGGCGCGCAGTTCGTCGAGTTGCTGCTCGAAACTGCCGCCAGAGGTACTTTCGATGCTTTGCAAGCGTCTTTCGAGCTGTTCGAGTTGGGCACTCAAGGCCGCGCGATCGCCGTTTTCCGGCACGCTGTCGAGTTTTTGCAGTTTCGCTTGCACTTGGGCGATTTTGCCCTGAACTTGGGCGATCGCACTTTCCAAGCGTTCCACTTTCGCCGGGGCGACGGCGACGCCCCCTTCACCTTCGACGCGATCGAGCCGTCGGCCCAACTGGGCGAGGGCATCTTGGAACGTCGTGCAATGCTCGCGCAAAACTGAAAGATCTTGCCGGATCGGATTGAGTTCGACGCCCTGCACCAGCGATTGGGCGTTTTGAACTTGATGCTGTACTCTCGCCAACTCTTCCGACAGTTTCGCCACCGATGCCAGAACTTGATTTAATTCCGTATCGTCGGGCATTCCCTGAATTCGCTCGCGCAAGGCGGCCAATTCGTCGGTCATTTGTTGTTTGAGTTGCACGATTTCCGTGGCGGCAGCAGGTTGCGAAAGCTGCAGTCTGCGCCGATTGGCCAGATTGAGAATCAGCGAAAGCGAGATCGGGGCTGCTGCCGCGAAGAGGACGGTTTGCTGTGACGCCACAGCGACGCCGGAACCGACGACGGATCCGGCTACAGATAAATATTCTGCAATGTCTAGCCAACTTCGCTTATTCAAGGTTTTAACTCTTCTAGATATTCAGATGGCTGTTTCTGTTTGTGTTGCTCCACCCAAAGGGTAGGACAACTGGGTTCTCCCGGCAATCCAAACGGTTGAGGACTGCACTGGGATCGGGGTATTTTTTCTATGGAAATGTAGCTCTGACTTGACTAAGGGAGTGGGTTCAATTTTAGCGTGGGTTTCCGACAATCGGATTGACTGTTCGGATTGACTGTATTGACCCGATCGCGAAGCGACGGTTGCCGACTCTCCCCCAGGTTTCCCCCTTACGACTCGACGAAAATCACGATCGATAATAAAGACGATAATAAAACAAAAGATAAAATAATCGTCAATCCCCCTAAAAAAAGCACCTAGAGCATCGTTCGATCCTCCAGGCGAATTTCGATGGGACGCGACGATCGCGATCGCCAGTTATCCGATCTTTCGATAACATCAGACCGTTCGATCCGGTACGGGGGACTCGGGGCGATCGCTCGCCCCTATTTTATAAACTCGAAGAACTATCCGGCGCAATTTCAATCCCCGCCCCTTTTTTAATTTGTTGGCGATCGGTGATTAAATCTCCCAAACTGTCAATTTCAATGCCAATTTTTTGACAAGCTTTTATCAATTCCGCCTCGAACGCTTCCGTATTCTCTCCATAACCGCATTGGCGTGCGGCAGTGGCCAGACCTTGATTGGCGCTAGCTTTCGCACAATCGATCAGTTCGAGTCCTTCTAATTTTTGAGGTACAGTCATATCATTCCACCCGATTGTTTTGGTTGGACCTGCTCCCACTCTAGCAAATTGGGGCATTGACGCCGATTTTTTCCCCGAGAAACCGTGGCGATCCTCGTACGCAGTCGCGACCCGATCGCGTCAATCTTCGTCGGCGAGGGTTTGCCAATACTTGTACGCCGCACTCGCCAGGGTCACCACCCCAGTGACGATCGCCGACTCGTCGATCTCGAATTGGGGATGATGTAAGGGATAGTTGGTTCGATCCGGATGACCGACTCCGAGACGAAACATAGTTCCCGGGGCCCGTTCCAGATACACCGAGAAATCCTCCGCCCCTAACGACGGTTCCGCCAAATAGACGACGCGATCGCTCCCGAAACTTTCCTGGGCCGCCAATTCGACAATTTGGGTCAGCATCGGGTCATTGTGCACCGACGGTACCCCACGCTGATAATTCATCTCGTAGCGGGCGCCGTAAGTCGCACAAATATGGGCGACAATATTTTCGATCCACTGGGGCAGATTGGCGTGAGTGTCGGGATAGAGCGATCGCACCGTTCCCACTAACTTGACGCAATCGGCGATCGCGTTGGGCGCCCGTCCCCCACTAATTTTCCCGATCGTCAACACCACTGGATGCAGGGGATTGTGAGTCCGGGCGATCGCCTGTTGCAAACTCGTCACCACCTGCGCCGCCACCCAAATCGCATCGATCGCCTCGTGAGGGCGCGCCCCGTGACCGGATTCGCCTAAAATCGTAATCTCCAAATGATCCGCCGCCGCCGTCAATACCCCGTGGCGGATCCCCACCGATCCGGCGGGAATCGTCGGGAACACGTGAACCCCCAAAATCCCCGTCACTCCTTCCATCACCCCGTCGGCGACCATCCAACCCGCCCCCTGGGCGATTTCTTCCGCAGGTTGGAACAAAAAGCGCACCGTTCCGGGCAATTTTTCACTCAATCCCGACAATACCATCGCCGTACCCAAACCCAGGGTCGCGTGCAAGTCGTGACCGCAAGCGTGCATCACCCCGTCATTGCGCGAGGCGTATTCCAACCCCGTCCGTTCCGGAATCGGTAAGGCGTCCATATCCGTGCGAATGGCTAACAGGTGGCGATCGCCGCCCTCCCCGGGCAGATCCCCCACGACCCCCGTTTTCCCGATTCCTTCGCGAACCTGCAGCCCGCAAGAGGAGAGCACCCCCGCAATATAAGCCGCCGTCTGATATTCCTCGCCACTGAGTTCGGGATGGGCGTGAAAATGACGGCGAATTTCGATCAAACGCGGTGCTAATTTATCGGCTAATTCTCGGATCTCGCAGAGCATATTTTCGATCGCTGTTACTTGGATAGTCGCGCTTTCATTATAAAGAGCGGCGATCGCGCACCAGTCCGTAAAAACCGACTCTCGATCGCCATTCCCCCCAATTCCTCTAACTCGTCAACTAGGATCGAAGCCTTCGAATTGCTAAAGTAAATAGGCAATCGGGTTTCTCTGCCCTTCTTATCGGTCGGTTGACTTCTTCTGTATGAAAGCTACTATCGAACAACTCAAAAAGCGCGTCAGTGCTGCATTAGTCGCAGCCTTTGGTGACGAGTTAGCCGAAACCGACCCGTTGTTGGTTCCGGCGAGTAATCCTAAATTTGGCGATTATCAAGCCAACGTGGCGATGTCCCTGGCGAAACCCCTCAAGCAACAACCCCGGGCGATCGCCGAGCAAATTGTCGCCAACTTGGATGTCTCCGACTTTTGCGAACCGCCCCAAATTGCCGGACCGGGCTTTATTAACTTCACCCTGACCCACGCTTACATCGAATCCCAACTCAGTTCCATTATCGGTTTCGCCCGTCTCGGGGTCGAAAAAATCGACAATCCCCAGCGTGTCGTCGTGGACTTCTCCAGTCCCAACATTGCTAAAGAAATGCACGTCGGACACCTGCGATCGACCATTATCGGCGACTCGATCGCCCGCATCCTCGAATTCCTCGGTCACGACGTCCTCCGACTCAACCACGTCGGCGACTGGGGAACCCAATTCGGGATGTTAATTACCTACCTGCGCGAAGCCTACCCCGACGCCCTCACCACCGCCGACGCCCTCGATATCGGCGATTTAGTCGCATTTTATAAAAAAGCCAAACAGCGTTTCGACGAAGACGAGCAATTTCGCGAAGCCTCTCGCCAAGAAGTCGTCCAACTGCAAGCTAAATCTGAGGATACCCTTCAAGCGTGGCAACTGCTGTGCGAACAGTCCCGGCGGGAGTTTCAGAAAATTTACGACCTGCTCGACATTCACCTCAACGAACGGGGCGAATCGTTCTACAATGCTTATCTGCCCGAAGTCGTCGCCGATCTCGATAAGTTAGGCTTACTCGAAGAAGACCAAGGGGCGCAATGCGTCTTTTTAGAAGGATTTACCAATAAATCCGGCGACCCCCAACCGCTTATCGTCCAGAAGTCCGACGGCGGTTATAATTACGCCACCACCGATTTAGCCGCCCTGCGCTACCGGATCGACAAAGATGGGGCCGATCGCATTATCTACGTCACCGATATGGGTCAGGCGACTCACTTCGCCCAAGTCTTTCAAGTGGCGACCCGCGCCGGATGGATTCCGGAAACAGTCGAAGTGGTTCACGTTCCCTTCGGTTTGGTGCAAGGGGAAGACGGGAAAAAGCTCAAAACCCGTTCTGGCGAAACGGTTCGCCTGCGCGATTTACTCGACGAAGCGGTAGGACGGGCTCGCGCCGATTTGGAACAACGCCTCCACGACGAAAGCCGTCACGAAAGTGAGGAGTTTATCGATCGCGTCGCCGAAGTCGTCGGGATTGGCGCGGTCAAATATGCCGACCTCAGCCAAAATCGCACTAGCAGTTATATCTTCAGTTACGATAAAATGCTGGCCCTGCAAGGGAATACGGCCCCTTATTTGCTTTACGCTTACGTGCGCATTCAGGGAATCAGTCGCAAAGGGGATGTCGATTTCGGTCATATCGGCGCCGGGGCTCAACTCAAGTTCCGCGAAGAAACTGAGTTGGCGTTAGCGAAGCACATTCTCAGTTTGGGCGAAACTATCGGCGCGGTGGAAGCGGATTTACTGCCGAATCGCTTGTGTCAGTACCTGTTCGAACTGAGTCAGAAGTTCAACCAGTTTTACGATCGCTGCCCGGTCTTGCAAGCGAAAGAACCGGAACGCACGTCTCGCTTGGTGTTGTGTGACTTCACCGCCCGCACGTTAAAATTGGGTCTATCTTTGTTGGGGATTCCCGTTCTCGAACGGATGTAGTTTAAATGTGAGAAAATGCCGGAACTGACAACCGAATTCACCTTATTTTGCTTCGGTATTGTCATCGGCGCGATCGGCGCCATGTTCGGTCTCGGTGGCGGTTTTTTAATCGTTCCCCTGCTCTCTGTTTGGGGGATTTCCGTGGTTGAAGCCGCCGCCACGAGTTTAGTGGGCGTGTTCCTCACTTCGGTTTCCGGGACTGTGCGAAATTGGTGGCAGGGGGACGTTGACGGGCGATCGTGCTTCCAATTGGCTCTTTTTGGCATTCCGACGGCACAATTGGGGGCTTGGTTGGGCGATCGCCTCCCGGATCGGATACTCAGTATCGGATTTGCTCTCTTTTTGTTCGTCTCCTTGTTTTTACTGCACTGGCGACAGCAAAAATTGGCCGGAGTGGAACTCCCGGAGGCGATCGCGACGGACCGAGAAGGGGAAATAAGCGACAGTTGGGGCGATCGCCTGGGTCAATTTGCTCAAATTGGCGCGATCGCGGGCATTCTCGCCGGATTGTTCGGCGTCGGTGGTGGAATCGTCATCGTTCCTTTATTGTTACTGTTAACGCGGGCAACCCTGCGATCGGCGGCGGCTATCAGTTTGGGGGCGATCGTTCCTATTTCCGCCTCCGCCTTGACCCTGCACGCCTTCAACGGGAATATCTTGTGGCTTCCCGGGGTCTGTCTCGGACTCGGCGGCATTTTCGGCGCCCAATTCGGCATCGCCTTAATGCCCTATTTACCCGCAAAACTACTCGATCGCACTTTCCAATTCTTATTATTGGCCCTTGCTTTATATATGTCTAGACCGGTGTTTTTAGAGTTTAGATTTTAGAGTTTAGATTTTAGATCGACCCTCTCGAAGCAGACCCCATATCTGTCCCAACCCTAACTCACTCAATCCAGTGTCTACGATCCCTCCCTTTGCCCTCATTTTCCTCGGAACCGTCACCGGAATTGCCTCCGGTATTTTGGGAATTGGCGGCGGGTTGCTGATGGTTCCCGTGTTGACTCTCACTCACGCTACCGTTTTGCAAGCTACCGCCACCAGTTTAGTCGGGGTTTTCCTCAGCGCCATTTCCGGGAGTTTCCGCAACTGGCGCGCCAATCAACTCAATCTCTGGGAACCCCTCGGTTTAGCCCTCGGCGGGATTCCCACCGCACAATTGGGCGCCTGGTTAGGCGATCGCCTCCCCGATTCTCACTTGGGGATTGCTTTTGCCGTGCTTTTACTGGTTTCGATGTACCTCATCGGTTTGCGGCGTCAGTTACAACAGCCAGATGCTGCGCAATCGCCGGAAATCAGCTCGAATAGGCGATCGATCGCCCTTCCCCTCCTCGGAATCGGCACGATCGCCGGATTCCTCTCCGGTTTATTCGGTGTCGGCGGTGGAGTCGTGATGGTTCCGTTGCAAATGGTAGGGTTGAAAACGGCGATCAAACCTGCGGTTCGTAATAGTTTAGGGGCGATCGCGCCCATTTCCGCATCCGCTTTATTCCGCCACGCCGACCAGGGTAACGTTCTCTGGGTCAGTGGTTTATGTTTGGGTCTCGGCTGTCTCCTCGGCGCCCAAATCGGTACTCGTCTGTTACACCGTTTGCCCTCTCAACTCGTCACTTTATTATTTAAAATCCTGTTAGTTTCTTTAGCGGCTTATATGTTGTGGGAAGCCCTCAATTCTTAGTTCGGGCGATCGCGTTCCTCAATCGACATCCACCCACAAAACTCCGACTTAACCGACGGTAAAATCGGTTTGCAGTTCTATCTCTTTGTGTTTTTAAGTATTTTTAATAATTTAGAAACTGTCGATCTAATAAACATTAAAAACCTTATTTGACAGCAGGTGATTCCTGGAGAATCCAACGAAAAATGGCGGCGATCGGGTGATTTCTAAACACCCTACGAGAGAGTTTGATATTTTCTCGATCGACAGTCTTTTCCGGTTATCCACCTGAAATCCTTGGAAGGGGGAGCATCCTTCGGCGACGATCGTAACAATTTTATAAAACCTCAATCGAGATAGATCGCCTGTAGGGACACGGCAACGCCGTATCCTTATCCTCATTATCTCACATTATTTTTGAAACCCGGTATTACCAATCATTGAGGACAAATAACAATCCTCAATCTTGTTGTAAAATTCATCGGTTATAGGGATACGGCATTGCCGCGTCCTGACGGGGAGTTGTATCATGAAATATCATCAAATATCCTCCCTCCAACCCAAGCCGCGACCATGGACCCCAAGCAACTGCTGCGACTCAATCAAGGACTTCTCGCCGAAACTGCCCTCCTCGGCTTAGGTTCCATCGTCACCGGGGGGTTAGCGGGTTCGGCGGCGGGGTTAGCGGTTCCCGTGGTCGCTGGATTTTCTAACTTTTTTGCCGGGATGACCGGGAATAATTTAGGCACATTAATTGAGCGATTCCGCAACAGCAGCGATGTGCTACGCAATGAAGATCTCGCCAAAGCCGCCGGACGCACTGTAGCGAAAGCCTTGATCGAAAAAATCAGCCCCAACTATTCCGACCAGGAATCCTTAGACCAATTGGGCGATAAAATCGAGGAATATTGGGTGGAACAAGCCAAAACCCTCAACCTGTTTGAAACCCTTCAAGAAGACCGACTCTATCAGATTTTCAGCCAACCACCGGAACAGTTTACCGAGTATCAGGTGTTACCCGAACCGGAATGGCGGGAAGTGGTCACCTGGTTATTTCAACAGGGATGCGAGAGGGGGGTCTTGGGGGATAACCTGGAGAATTATCAAGATGTCATCGGGGATTTGGCGGCGGAATTAGCCACGAACTTTAATAAACACCTGCGCCAAGTCCTCAAAGATGATGCCAACAACGGAGGTCAAGCCTTTGTGGGGATGTTATTTGACCTGCATGGGGCGACTTTGGCACAAATTGCCGAGATTCGGGATTATTTACCCGAAATCGCCACTCGTGACGATATTTGTCGGCTGTTGCAGCAGTTAGATACAGACATTCGCGATGAACTGGTGGAAATTCGCCAGACATTGCAGCAATATTTCGACCTGACCAAACCCCGCTTACCCATTCCTCAAAATTGTGAAACGATTATTGCCGATAAAGTTCAAGACTTTGTGGGACGGCGTTATGTGTTTGAGAAAATTCGCGACTGTTTACAGGACAACCCCAAAGGCTATTTCATCTTAGAAGCCGACCCTGGTGTAGGCAAAAGTGCGATTCTGGCCAAATTAGTCAATATATCCGCAGGGCATTGTCTCGCCCATTTTAATAGTCGAGGTTCGGGCATTGTCAGCGCGGCTCAATTCCTGGAAAATATCTGCACCCAACTGATTCAGGGCTATAAGCTGAACTATGACCGTCTGCCACCGAATACCAACCAAGATGGCAATGTGTTCGCCGAGTTGTTGGCAGAAGCCAGCAAAACCCTGCTACTGGGACAAAAGTTAGTCATCGTGGTGGATGCCTTGGATGAGGTGGATTTATCCCAGCAAAGCAAAGGCAGTAATGTGCTGTATTTGCCCGATAATTTGCCGGATAACGTCTATTTCATCTTGTCTAAACGCCCCAAACAACTGCCTTTACCTCTGAATGACTACTGCACCACTTTTGATTTAATGCAATATCCGGCAGAAAGTGCCCGGGATGCTTATCGTTATGTGGAGAAACGCTGGCAAGAAAGTCTCCAGATTCAGGAGTGGGTATCGACGCGCAACTCCACCCCAGAGCAGTTTTTTACTGAACTGGTGGTCAAAAGTGAAAATAACTTTATGTATTTGCGCTATGTGTTAAATGATATCCGCGAGGGTTTGTATCGGAACGAAACCATCGATAGTTTGCCAATGGGTCTGCGGAAATATTATCAAAAGCATTGGCTAATTATGGGCATGAATGATGACCCGCTTCCCGTTGAGAAAATCCGCATCATTTATGTCCTTTCGGAAGCGCGAGAACCTGTTTCCCGGCGGTTGCTGGCTAAGTTCACGGGGATGGCGGAATATACATTACCGCCTGTGTTGAAACTATGGGAGCAGTTTTTGCGGTTACAAAACACTCAGGGAGAAACCCGTTACAGCGTCTATCATACCTCGTTTAGGGACTTTCTCAACGAGCAAGCCAAAGATGCAGGGGTTGATCTAGAAGATATTAACCGCCGCATGGGTGACAATCTAGCCGATGGAGCGCCCCTATGACCACAAAATTAGGAGATTGGATTCAGCAACAGTTACCGGAAGACCGCCTGCACCTGCTACGACATCAACCCAGTTATTTTGCTAAAGGGGGACAGGTGCAGCGGTTGGTCGCTTGGCTGACGGATTTTGGCTTTTTGCAGCAGAAGTTAGAGGCGGTGGGGATAAACCCCTTAATTGATGATTATGATTTGGCTCTGCCGTTGGTGTCGGAAGAGGAGCAACGGATCTTAAAGCTGATTCAAGGGGCGTTGCGGCTATCGGCGCATATTTTAGCATCGGATAAAACTCAACTAACGGGACAACTTTGGGGGCGGTTGCTGTCCTTTGAGAATCCAGAGATTGTGACTTTACTGGAACAGGCAAAACAAGCTCAGAAACAACCCTGGCTTCGTCCCCTCACCGCCAACCTCACCCCTCCCGGCGGGGCACTGATTCGCACCCTCACAGGGCATAGTGACTCGGTAAATGCAGTCGCGATCGCCCCGGACGGGAAACGAGCGGTCTCGGCATCTTTGGATAACACCCTGAAACTGTGGGATTTGGAGACCGGGACGCAACGCACCTTCCCTGGGCATAGTAGCTGGGTAAATGCAGTCGCGATCGCCCCGGACGGGAAACGAGCGGTCTCGGCATCGGACGATCGCACCCTGAAACTGTGGGATTTGGAGACCGGGACGCAACGCACCTTCCCTGGGCATAGTGACTCGGTAAATGCAGTCGCGATCGCCCCGGACGGGAAACGAGCGGTCTCGGCATCGGCTGATCGCACCCTGAAACTGTGGGATTTGGAGACGGGGGATGTGTTAGCCACCTTCACAGGGCATAGTGACTCGGTAAATGCAGTCGCGATCGCCCCGGACGGGAAACGAGCGGTCTCGGCATCGGCTGATCGCACCCTGAAACTGTGGGATTTGGAGACGGGGGATGTGTTAGCCACCTTCACAGGGCATAGTAGCTGGGTAAATGCAGTCGCGATCGCCCCGGACGGGAAACGAGCGGTCTCGGCATCGGCTGATCGCACCCTGAAACTGTGGGATTTGGAGACGGAGGATGTGTTAGCCACCTTCACAGGGCATAGTAGCTGGGTAAATGCAGTCGCGATCGCCCCGGACGGGAAACGAGCGGTCTCGGCATCGGCTGATCGCACCCTGAAACTGTGGGATTTGGAGACCAGGACGCAACGCACCTTCCCTGGGCATAGTGACTCGGTAAATGCAGTCGCGATCGCCCCGGACGGGAAACGAGCGGTCTCGGCATCGGCTGATAACACTCTGAAACTGTGGGATTTGGAGACCGGGACGCAACGCACCTTCCCTGGGCATAGTGATTCGGTAAATGCAGTCGCGATCGCCCCGGACGGGAAACGAGCGGTCTCGGCATCGGCTGATCGCACCCTGAAACTGTGGGATTTGGAGACGGGGGATGTGTTAGCCATTTTCACAGGGCATAGTGACTCGGTAAATGCAGTCGCGATCGCCCCGGACGGGAAACGAGCGGTCTCGACATCGCATGATAATACCCTGAAACTGTGGGATTTGGACACGGGGACGGAACGGGACACCTTACCTGGGCATAGTGATTCGGTAAATGCAGTCGCGATCGCCCCGGACGGGAAACGAGCGGTCTCGGCATCAGACGATCGCACCGTGAAACTGTGGGATTTGGACACGGGGGATGTGTTAGCCACCTTTACCGGGGATGGTGCGATGAATTCCTGTGCCGTTGCACCAGATGGGGTGACGGTGGTGGCGGGGGACGGGTCGGGGCGGGTGCATTTTCTGCGGTTGGAGGGGTTGGGGGGTTGAGAAACGGGGTTGCTTAGCCCGATTGGGGTGAGGCGGCAAAGGTTATGGCAGAAACCGGGTTTCTTTCCCTGCATCCGAATCACCGACCCTACAGCTATAATGGCGAGCAACCCGGTTTCGGGAGAACGCGATCCAAATTACCTTAAACAAGCAACAAGAGGAGTTTATCGCTGCCCAGTTAGCCCAGGGCAATTTTAGCCATCCTGATGAAGTGGTGAATGCCGCGTTTAAATTGCTAGAAAAATTGCAAACTGAATACCAAAACTGGCTCACTGAAACCCCAGGGTAAACGCATCAAATTAGGAGGGAGAATACGATCGGGGGTGAGAAAGAGAAGCAGCGAGAATTTCGAGCAGAAAATTAGGATCGAGACCCGCGCGATAACGCTTCATTTTCAAGCTCCCCTTCCCAGGATGGCGCCGCAACAGATTCAATGCCAATCGCCTCAAAATACTGAGGTTACGCGCCCCCTGCTCGCTATCAACAGCCAGAGAACTGAGAAAAAAGCGGGTTTGACAAGTAGTCTGGTTCCACAACTGAGGTTGAGAGCGAATCACCACCACAGATTTGAGTCCGAGCCAACCCTGACTAACCGAGGCTCCAAAAACGTCTGAAGCTCGGAAGACCCAGCAAGAGCGACTCTCAATCCGGTGATGTCCACTCTCTACCAAATGGCAGTGGTCAACCATCCATTCGTCAGGACAGTCTTGTTGCTCAAAATCCTCAAACCAAGCACCAGCTAGAGTATGTAGATTCCCCTGATTACCTTTGAGAGCCAAAATATAATCGGCATCAGCGTCCTGAATTTGTTGGGCAATAGCCGTTTGAGTACCCATGGCATCAATGGCGATCGTAGTTCCGGCTAAGTCTAGTTGTTCTAGGAGGAGAGGAATTGCTGTAATTTCATTAGATTTTGAATCCACGGGGATTTGACCTAAAACCAATCGGTGTTCTGTACACCAAGCACTGACGAGTTGTAAGGCTTTGAGGCGATCCTTTCGGTCATAGGAACCACGCAGGGTTTTGCCATCAATAGCGACTACAGTTGTGCCCAGTATTTCGAGCAGATTACCAATCCAATTCTGAAAGCGAGCTTCAAGTTGGGTGGGGTCAAGTCGAGAGCAAACCCGCCGGAAAGTATCATGGGAGGGAATTCCGTTAGGTAGGGAGAGAAAGGTAGTTAACCTTACGATCCGGATTACGACGATGCTCAAGATGGGAAGGAGAAAGGCTGAAAAGCAGAAGTGTTGAATGTTAAGAGAAATTTGACAAAAAAAGTCCCTAATCAAGTAAAATAGGGGCAATATTTCGATAAATACTTAACAATGATTGTATCAAACTTTCCTGAAATTCTCCAAAAACATCTAAGTCATCTGCCCCAAGACGATTATCCAGTACTAGACACTTTCAAGTTTGTCTCAATTTGGCTAAATTTCATTTTAGACCAGAGTCAAACAACGATGAGAAGTTTGTTTAAAAGACTAAATATTCGCGGAGAATCCGTAGATATATCAACCTTCTCAAAAGCCAGTAAAACTCGTAGTCCAGAAGTTTTTCATCGATTGTGGGATGAATTGAAAAAAGAAGTAGCCAAAAAATCCCAAAATTCAGATAAAGAGTTGATGATATTTCCTTTAGATTCAACCATTATCACTTTGACGAGTAAACTCTTATGGCATCAAGGATATCACCAATTGAAACTGTTTAGTGGCATTAACTTAGTGACAGGAAACCCAGGAGGAATATCAATTCATTTGGGTCAAGGACACGATAGCAAATATGGAAATGAAACGATAGAAGCCACGCCGGAAAACGGAGTCGCCGTAATGGATAGAGGTTTTTGCAGCTTAGAAAGAATTGCCCAACTTCAAGCTCAAAAAAATCGCTACTTCGTCTTGAGAATCCGAAAAAACATTAAATTAGAAATGTTAGAGAATGGGGAATATTTAATGGGGACAGGAACAGCACAAGTACAAGGAAGAGTAGTAATGTTTTGCGACCGGGAAGAAAAAACTGAATTTCGCTTAGTGACGAATTTGCCAGAGACAGGAGAAGGAGGAATAAGTAACGAAGAAATTGGTGAATTTTATCGACTACGCTGGCAAATTGAATTGCTGTGGAAGTTCTTGAAAATGCACTTAAAGTTGGATAAATTTATCACGAAAAATGTGAATGGAATGGAAATCCAGATTTATTGCTGTTTAATCGGATATCTAATTTTAAAATTAGTAAAAATTAACCAAGAATGGGGTTCATCATTATTAGATAAGTTGCGATATTTACAGGCTTTTATGTGTGAAAAGATTAGTTATGTCCACTGGTTTAGAGAGCTAGTTTTCCATCACTGAAATCAGCTTTTCATAGGATTCTTGTATCTATTTTATGCTAATTCATTAGTACCGTTCAACACTTCTGGCTGAAAAGTTGTTAGAAAAACAGAAGGAGGAACGGGAAAAGGGCGCTGATTTTTAGTTCGATATCGGGTCGATCGTTCTAATGATGGATTGCGAGTTCTTAATGTCGTTAATTGTCTTAATCGATGTGAATTTTCTTAATTGTTGGAACTCATAAAAATACAGGCCATGATAAACAGGGTAAAGCTGATATACCCGGTGACGGCGAACCAATCGAACCAACTGCCGGATAAGGTTGAAAATTGAGAGGTCATGGGATGAGAAGACAGGAGACTATATAAGAAATTATAAATGAGGTTTAAGAAATTTGTAAATTTTTTTACGACAGGGAGACTTTAGAGCATCATGTCGATCTACAATGACGATGAGCTCAGAAAAGGAAAAGATACTTGTTTCAGCGCTCCACAATTGCCTAATTGCCTAAAATGATAAACTTAATTGGGATCCCTTCTCGGTTTTGCGAACTTCGATGCGCGATTGAAAGGCTTCTTTAAATTGGGGCATGTGGGTGACGGCGAGGATGCAGGCAAATTCGGGGGCGATCGCGTTGATGGCGGCAATGAGGCGATCGCATCCTTGGTTATCTTGGGTTCCGAATCCTTCATCGACGATCAGCATTTGTAAGGCCGTTCCGGATCGTTGGGCGAGTAAGCGGGCTAATGCCAAACGGATCGAAAAATTAATTCTAAATGCTTCGCCGCCGGAATAGGTTTCGTAGGGGCGGGTGCCTCGGGCGTCGGCAATTAAAATATCTAAGGTGTCGATTAATTTGGGATTTTTCTTAGCCGATTTTCTCCGGCTTTTGCCCACTCGTTGGGTGACGAATTGGACGTGAAGTTGATTGCCACTGAGTCGGGCGAGAATTTGATTGGTTTCTGCTTCTAATTGGGGTAAAACGTTTTCGATAGTGAGGGCTTGGATGCCATTTTTACCGAAGGCGGTGGCGAGTTCTTGGTAAACCCGAAGTTGGCGTTTGGCGTCGGCGAGGTCTCGTTGTTTTTGTTCGTAAGTTTGTTGGAGGCGATCGAGGTGTTGTTGCTGTTGTTGGAGGCGTCCTTGGGTGCCGAATTGTTGTTGCAATTGGGCATTCGATCGCTCGATCTGCCTGGAAATGTTGTCGATTTCCTCGGTGGCGTCGGGGGTTTCGGCGAGTTGGTGCTGGAGTTGTTCGATCTGGGCGACGATCGCCTGACGATCGCGCGATCGCCCCTGGAGGCGTTCGGAGAGTTCGCGCGATCGATCGGCCAATTCGGGCTGGCGCTGTCGGGCTTGTTGCAATTGAGCCATGCGCGGTTCCCAGAGGCGGGCTTGTTGGAGGGCTTCGCGTAGGGCTTGGTGTTCGCGGCGATCGTAAGCAATGGCGGCGATCGATCGCTCTAGCTGCTGCAGTTCGCGATCGAGGTCGGAGTCCTCCCGTTCGCGGGTTAAGGCGGTTTCGAGTTCGGCAATTTGGCGCTGCAGTTCGGGTTGGCGCTGTTGCAAGTTCTCTAACTCCCGGCGCGCTTGTTGTAATTGACCCTGTTTGATTTCGGCCCAGCGCCAGCGCTTTTCTTCGTTGAAAGCGAGGGCGTGGTCGCGATCGTTGTAATTCAGTTGGGCGATCGCGCGATCGAGTTGCTCCAATTCGAGGGTCAATTCGCCGCCGTAGTCTCCGGAGGCGATCGATCGCTCTAACTGCTGTCGTTCGATTTCGAGTTGTTCGAGTCGGGATCGGCGATCGTCGGCTTGTTCTAATTGAGCTTGTAGGGAACCGCGCCGTTCGCGCAGGCGGTCGTAATCGGCGAGTTGGCGGTCGAGTTGGCGGTATTCGTCTCGTAAAATCTGGATTTCGCGATCGGAGACGGCGAGTTGTTCGCGAATCACCCAGAGGCGATCGATAATTTCTTGCTGTTCTTTGCCGTGTTTGTGGACGACCAAATCCCAGTGGTGTTCGTCCAAGGGGCGATCGCACAAGGGACAGATGGCGTCGGGAACTTGCAACATCTCGATTTTGCGGTCTAACTCGGCCAGTTGGGTTTCGTAGTCGCGCTGGTGAGCTTGCAAGCGTTCCATAAAATGGCGGCGTTCGAGTCCTTTTTCGCGGACGCGCTGCTGGTAGACTCGTTTTTTTTCCAATTCTTCGATTTGGTAGCCGACTTCGAGGGCGGTTTCTCGTAAAACTTGGCTGGTTTGGACTTCCGATTGCAGGCGGTGGATTTGGCCGCTAATTTCTTCCAACCGCGCCGTCAGACGGGCTTGCAGGCGATCGAGTTGGGTTTGTAATTCTTGTCGTCGGGCGATCGCGGGGGTGACCCGTTCTTTGAGCTCGTCGAGGGTGGCGAGGCGATCGCGCGCGGCTTGCAGTTGGGCGATCGCGCTTTCGACTTCGGGGAGACGGTCGAGGGATTCGTGCAGTTCGGCTTTTCGTTCTTCGAGGCTGTCGTAATTGGCGCGGGCTGAGGCGAGTTGGGTTTCTAACGAAGATAAATAATCGCGCAGTTCTTGTTGTAGTTGCGAGCGACGGTGTTGGGCGTCTTGGTAGGCGTGGAACTTGGCGGCTTCGCTTTCCTCGCGCTTTTGCAGTTGCTCGAATTCGGCATATCCGGCGCTAATCTCGTCGGCTTGTTGCAATAAGGCGTCGAGTTCGTGCAAGCGTCGTTCGGTCAGGGAAAGGTCCCCTTGGAGGCGATCGCAGTCTCCGGCGAGTTGGTGGTCGCGTTGGCGGCAATTTTTTAACTGATTTTGCCAGTTTTGACGTTGAAGTTGCCGGGTTTGCAACTGGGCGAGGCGATCGCGATCGCGCTGCTGCGCGGCTTGCGCTTCGGCGATTTGGGCTTCTACCTGGGCGAGGCGATCGCCGATCTCGGCCCGATCTTGCAACTGATGGGCGATCGCTTCCAAACTCTGTTCGAGTACCTGCTCGTTGGCTTTCGCCTGGCGCGATCGCTCTTTCGATCGCTCCGAGAGTTCGTCGTAGCGATCGAGGCGTAACAGGCGCGCTAACACTTGCTTGCGTTCGCTAGGACGCTTGAGCATGAACTCGTCGGCCCGTCCCTGACGCAAGTAGGAGGAGTTGACAAAGGTATCGTAATCGAGTTTGACGTGTTCGATAATTTTCTCTTGGGTCGCGCGCACGCCGCGTTCGGTCAGCGATCGAAAGGCGAGGCGATCGACGAGATCCCTTGCCGTATAATTGTCCGGCATTTCTGACGTGGCCATTTGAAATTCGAGGGCGGCGGATTGGCCCCGTTGGCGCGATCGAATGACGCGATAAATGTGTTGGTTGGTTTGAAAAATAAAATCGACCCGGGCTTCTTTTTCTCCGGCGCGAATGATGTCATCTTCGGTGGCGACGCGGCTATTTCCCCAGATCGACCAGGCGATCGCCTCTAGCAGGGAAGATTTCCCGGCTCCGTTCGGTCCGCAAATACAAGCGGTATGCAACCCCTGAAAGTTTAAGGTGGCTTCGCGGTAGCTGAGGAAATTTTTCAGAGTGAGTTGGTGGGGAATCATCGGCCCTAAGTCAGGAGTCAGGAGGGGGAAAAGGCAACAGGCTAGATGGCAAAAGTTGGAAGCCAGGAGAGGGAGAATTTTTTAACTCCATTGGCGTCAATTGCCGAACTTTATACAGGTTAACCGATCTGGCGTGAACTGGGCGATCGCGCGGCTTTGAATTTTGTTGGAATTTGAGTCTGAATTTAACCGAATCGCGGCAGAAGCTAGGGCCGATCTCCTACAATCTGAAATCTGGAAATCGCAGAGATCTCGAAGATTTGGAATCATGAGTCAAAACGCTTTACCTCAACCGATCGCCGAGAGGAAATCCCAATTGCGGCGATCGCTGCTCGACCGACGACGATCGATCGACCGCCAGCAGTGGCGCGATCGCAGCGAACTCCTGTGCGATCGTCTGGCGCGCTCTCCCGTCTTCGCCGAAGCTCGGACGGTTCTGGGCTATTTCAGCTTTCGCCAAGAACCGGATTTAAGCCCCCTGTTTGCCGATCGGGGGCGGCGCTGGGGCTTTCCGCGCTGCGTGGGGCGATCGCTCCACTGGCACCACTACCAACCGGGCGATCGGCTCGATCGCGGCGCTTACGGCATTCTCGAACCTTCCGCCGAGGCGGCGGCGATCGCCCCGGAAGAGGTGGATCTGATTTTGGTTCCGGCGGTGGCCTGCGACGAACGCGGTTATCGCTTGGGATATGGCGGCGGTTTTTACGATCGCTTGCTCGCCGATCCTCGATGGCAACAAAAACCGACGATCGCGATCGTCTTCGATTTCGCTATTTTTCCCGAGTTACCGATAGAAGCTTGGGATCTTCCCCTCCAGGGGGTTTGTAGCGAGAAGCAGTTCCGGGGCATCGGCTAGATTCCCGATCTACCCCCCGATCGCCGCGCGACGGACTATTGTCCGTCGCGCCTCAACTCCCATGAAACATAGGAATCAAGAGAAAAAAATACAATTACTATAATAAAGGAAAAATTCGTCAGTGCAATACCTTTTTAACATTTATTTACATAAAAACTGAAGTAAAGAATGCGATCGTTAAGTGAATGAATAGAGACTCAAAACGCGATCGATCGCGCCAGTTACGGAGGCGATCGATCGTGAAATCCAAGCCCGGGGCGGCGGGAAGCGGCCCAGGGGCGATCGAAACAGGCTAGGATCCGATCCGACCGGATAGTTGTTCCCGTTACTGTCTATGACCCGATCCAAAGTGAGCGCCAAAAGCAAATGGCAAATCCTCGGAACTTACGCGCTTCTGAGCGCGATCGCGATCGTGATGTTACTCCCCTTGCTGTGGCTGCTGAGTACCGCCCTCAAATCGCCGAGTGAAAATATCTTTGCATTTCCGCCGCAACTGATTCCCGAACAGCCGACCTTGGCGAATTTCGTCAAAGTCTGGCAGACCCATCCCTTCGGGCGCTACCTGCTCAACAGCACGATCGTCGCGGTGCTGACCGTGAGCTTGAATCTCTTATTTTGCTCCTTAGCGGCATATCCCCTAGCGCGCTTGCAATTTCGGGGACGGCAAGCCATTTTCAGCGCGATCGTGGCCACGATCGCCATTCCCTTTCAAATTTCAATGATTCCCTTATATATCTTGACCGTACAACTCGGCTTGAAAAACACCTATTTAGGAATCATTTTCCCGTCCCTAGCGTCGGCGTTCGGGATTTTCCTGTTGCGACAAGCCTTTCAAGGAGTTCCCGAAGAGTTAGAAGAAGCGGCGCGGATCGACGGCTGTTCCGAATTAGGGATTTGGTGGCATATCATGCTGCCTGCGGTACGTCCGGCGCTGGTCACCCTGGGACTATTCGTATTTATCGGGTCGTGGAGTGATTTTCTATGGCCGTTAATCGTCATTGATGCCGAAGAATTCTACACCCTCCCCCTGGGAGTAGCGAAATTAGAAGGGACATTTTCCCTAGATTGGCGGGCGATCGCGGCGGGATCGATCCTGTCCGTCGCACCCGTTTTCGCGATCTTTGTAGGGTTACAGCGTTATATCGTCACCACCGATGTCGGCAGTGGGGTGAAGGGATGACTGGAAGAGACTCTTTTCGCTCAAGTTCTTTTCCCAGAGGCGATCGCCGCCTTCGGATAAGCAATCCGTTTGTGATTGTACTGCTGCCAGACCCGCACGAAGATTTCGGCAATTTTGGGCATTTCCTCGCGAGTGAGACCGGAATCGACCAATTGATCGTCATTCCAACGAGCTTTAAGAATCTTATTGACCATATTCAAAGCTTGTTCGGGAGTCGCCTCGTCGAGGGATCGCAAAGCCGCTTCGCAGGAATCGGCGAGCATGACGATCCCGGTTTCGCGAGATTGAGGGATCGGACCGTCGTAGCGAAACGCTTGTTCGCCGACCGGGGGTAACCCCTGTTGTTCGGCGCGTTGTTTGGCTTGGTGATAGAAATAGGCGATCGCCATCGTCCCTTGATGTTCGGGAATAAACGCTTGAATCGCTTTGGGCAAACGGCACTTGCGCGCCATCACCAATCCTTCGGTCACGTGCTTCTTAATAATCTCGGCACTGATCCAAGGGTCGTTAATTTCGTCGTGTTTGTTCGGTCCGCCCATTTGGTTTTCGATAAAGCCGAGGGCGTCGTGCATTTTGCCGATATCGTGATAGAGGGTTCCGGTGCGGACCAGTTCGACATTGCAGCCGAGTTCTTTCGCTGCGGCTTCGGCGAGGGTAGCGACGAACATGGTGTGTTGGAACGTACCGGGGGCTTCAGCCGCCAATCGTTTTAATAGGGGGCGGTTGGGGTTGGCCAGTTCGGCGAGGCGGATCGGAGTAATCAGGTCGAAAACATGTTCGAGATAGGGACTCAAGCCGAGGGCGACGATACTCCAGGCGACGCCGGAGAGGGCTTGCAGTCCGGCTTCGCCGAGAATTGCGTAACCGACCGGCCCAGTAGAGGCGGTGAGGATGAGGGTGACGATCGGGTAGACCAAGCCCTGGGTGAGGCCGACGAAACCGCCTAAGAGGGCGAGTTCTTCGCGCGATCGCAGTCTTCCGGCGGCGATCGCGCCGACCACGCCTCCGGCGCCACTGGCAATCAAGTGAGTCAAAGGGATGGCGGTTCCGATGGGTAAGAGGACCGAGAGCAACGTGACGGTGGTAGCGCCCAAACGAGAACCGTAGAAACTGCCTAACAGCAAGCCGATCGCGCTCAAGCTCGTAAACGGAATTCCCAATAAGATCAAACTCGGGGCGGTGAGACTGAGTAAGAGAACCAAGACGCGATCGCGCCGTCTCAACTTCGGTTGGGAGCGTCGTTCGACGAGCCAAAACAGGGCTACGGCGATACTGACCGCCAGACCGAAGCCCGCGAGTCCGGATCGGTCAATTTCGCGGCGACTGAGATCGAAGCGATCGAGCAGGATAAATTGAGCGTGAGAAATCACTTCTCCCTCGCGGACGATAACATCCCCTTGGTTGACAGTGACGAAAACGGGTTTCACTTCTTGAGCCGCCCGTTCGGCGTGTTTTTGGGTGCGTTCGCGGTCTTCCTTGAGGTTGGGTTGAACGACGGCGAGGAGGAGATCGGTGGCCAACGGTTCGGCCTTTTGGGGAACCACGCTTTTAACTTGCATGGCCACGGCGTTTTGCAGTAAGTTTTTCGGCAATCCCGGGGGGATTCCTTGAGCGAGCATTCGCCGCAAGGCGATTTTAATGCTTTCCTTAGTAGCCTCCCAGGTGCGATCGTCGAGTTGGAACAAGCTCGGATCGTAAATACCGTGCAAGGAAGAATTGGAGTCTTTGACTAAGGCGCCGATCGCCGTGGCGTAGGCTTGGCGGGCGTCGGCGATCGCCTCGACCAGGGCGGAAAACGCTTCGGGGCTGTTATTTTCGCGATACTGCTGGACTTCGGCGACGGCTTGCTGACCTTGGGGGGTTAACAAGCCCCGTTCGACGGCCCAAACGGCGCGGGGGGGGTCGCTGGCGCCGGGGGTCTGAGTCGGGACGGGTTCCGGAGACGGGGCGATCGCGCTGCCGACTGCCGGGGGCAGATTGTCGAGGGGTTGCCCTTCGGCGGCGGCGGCCAAAACCGCCCGCAATTCCCAGGCTTGAGCTTCTCTGAGATATTGCTGTACCGTGGGGGATAAAATCTCCGGATCGAGGAAGGGAAAGCCGCCGGAGAGTTCGCGCAGGCGATCGCCGTGAGCCAAAACGCCGTCTAAAACTTTCTCGATCTGCTGGTTGACCGGGCGATCGATGGTCAAGATCGCCGTGGCGCCACTGCGAGCGGCTTCTCGATTTTTTTGAGTGGTTTGGGTATCCTCGACGCGGGCCGCTTCTGGAGCGACAAAGGTTTGGGGAGCGACGGTCCCGACATCGAGTTGGGGTTGATTGTAAAAACGATGGCCGAAAACCGCCGTCAAACAGGCGACCGCCAACACCATCGACAGTGGAGAGTGTCCCGTGCGGTTGAGGCGACGTCCCATTCTTTGCTTCCACAGGGGAGACTCGGTGGCGGACGTCAGGGAGGGGTCGGGGGCGATCGTCCCCCGCTCGAGGGTCGAACCTTCTCGATTCGATCCCGTTTCCCTACCGCGCAGACTGGATAGAGCGTGCCTAGCATTAGCGGACAACCCTCGCCGCCATTGTTCGAGTTGCCGTGTCAGCGAGTGAATAGATTTCATCCGTCGTGCCTATTACAGACTAAATGAACGGTGCTTGAGAAGGCATGGCCAACATAGGCACCATTATAGAAGGTGGGTCAAACCCCCAACCCCCCCGATCGCTTTACGCGGGGATCGCCGATCGCCTGGGGGTTTGGAGCAAAAACTCGGGGGTCAACGTTTCGTGCTGCTGCCAACGACGAGTTAACGGGGTCGAAGACCCTTCGGGGGCGCCACTGCCAGAAAAGCGCCTGCGGTTTTGGGGGTCTGTTGTAGATCGTAAACCCCAGACCAAGCTTCTAACAACTCGCGGGCGCAGGATTTGAGGTCGAGAAAACCGTCCCCTCCTAGGGGGTCGCCGGGGCGTTGCCATCCCAGGGGAATGCCTTCGCTGCCGTTGTAAGCTCCGGAGAGACTCCCCGCAATAAAGGCGGTCAAAACCGGGTCTTGTGGCGATCGCGCCGCCCGTAACAGCGACAGTCGCAGATCTTGGGGCGTGCTGCAAAAACAGAACCAGGCTCGGGCGATCGCCCGCAGTACCCGATTCTCCTCGGACGTTGGCAAAGCGGGCCATCCAGACATTTGCCGTTGGCAGCTCTCCCAACTGGCGCCCTTCCTCGACGCTGCAACCACCCCCTCAAACCCCGCAGCGATCGCCCCATCGCCGTCGTCACCATCGCCGAACGGGTCGCCGAGCTCCCGGTCGAGATCGAGCGGTTCTCGCAACCCACGGGCGATCGCGCGCGCCACCCCTGCCAACCCACTCGCGATCGTCGGAGGGATTGACAAAATATCAATAATATGATATAAAGCCCGATTCAATAAGAGATCGTCTTCGTGAAAATAGAGCGAGAGGGGAACGAAGGAGGCGATCGCGAGGGAAGAGGGAGGGCGATCGAACGAAGCGATCTCGCGTTCCCAGGATTCCAAATTCAAGCCCCCTTCACGAATCAAATGCCGCGTTGTCGCTACAGCCATTTCGCTGAAATGCTGACGAGCACAACTGCCACCAGTGCGAGCCAATTGCTCTCCAAAACGGGCGGCGAGTAGAGTACCTTCAAAGTGGCCGAGCAGAGAATAGTGCATCGAGGTAGGGAAAAGTCAAGAGTCGAAAGTCGCGAGAAATTAATCAGAAATCTAAAATCTAAAAGCGATATCTATCGTTTAAAAACATCTAAAACACAGAGGAGTTGAGCGCGCGGGGGGACACTTTCATCTAAGATTAAAACTTCATTCTCGCGACACAATTGCTCGATCGAGCGATCCACCCGATATTCGTCAGCTTCCGGGAACTGATCCAGCGCATTTTGCAACAGAATATGACGTCCCATAATTTGCTGAGTTTTCACCAACGCCAGTAAAAACTCTTTCACTTGGCGATCGAGTTTTCGATCTTGTTCTGGAGTCCCCAACTGCTTGTGAGGCATTCCCGTAACGCCGATGATGCGGGTATATCCAGCAAACAGACCGAGGGTTTGTAATAACGGACATTCCTGCAAAGCTTGCGACTCGCGGACGAGGGCTTGTAATTGGCGTAAATTAGGAGTGCGATCGCCGACGACCAACTCCCCGGCGCAAGCGGCATTCACCAAACTATGATAAGTCGCCAAATAATGAACCGAGAGCATATCCGTCAAAATATGACGGTGGGGATATCCGGTAAAAATCTGACTGTAGAGCTTATTTCCTTGATTTTTGCGAGTTCCCAAACGTTCGGCGCGCACTAAATACAACGTTTTGCACCTTCCTTGCTTGAGGGCTTTTTCGCAAGCTTTCATCACGTGAAAAAAGCCGATTAAATTGGGGTCTTCCGTCCAGACCAACCCGATGCGACCGAGTTGTTCCGGGAGATGATAGCTGAGGGAATAACTCGCATAAGTCGGACTCGGCAATAACTTCGTTTGAATACCACGAATTTGAAGAGCTTCCATCGCTTCGCGCAACATTTGGATGAGTTCGGGGGCGGCAAATTGGCGGACGCGGGTAATTTTCGATCGCGTTTTATCGAATTCGCGCAACCAGACTAATTTAAAAGCGGCGAGGGGGTCGGAGGAAGTAGAAACCGGGGGCGATTCGACCGTTTTCCGGCGATCGCGGCGAGAATTCTGTCGAGAGGGGCGATCGCAGTTTTTCGCCGCTTGAAAGCGATCGCGACCCAACATTAAAGCAAATCGAGGTAATGTTTTCCCCCCGGGAAACTTCGCCTCCAAATCTTCTCTTAAAATCGGATAAATCGGCGATTGCGGTCGATCTTCAACCTGGGCGTGCAGCGATCGCAAACGCATTGCCAACAGGGCTTCTGCTTGGTCGAGGTCGATCGGTCGCAAGCGTAATTTAACATCGATCCGAGCCAGATCCGCCGCTTGCACTCGCTTAGAATGCTGTTTCCAAGTATTGGTAATAATACTAATAACAATCAAAAAATTATTTAACTTTTGATTGTGGACGATCGAATTAACATTAAATAATGCCTGTAAATTAATAAATCCATCTAAAGCGCGATCGATATTATCCAAATTATCAAAACACAGAACGATCGGCTGAGTGGCTGCAGCAATTTTACCAAAATTAGCGAGCATTTTCTGAGCTGCATCTTCCGTATCGATCGCCCGTTTTACCCGAAGCGCTTTCAAACTTTCCTCATCGAGGTCGTCCCCTTTCAACCACTCGCAGGCAATCGGATACAGTTCGGGATCGGTCAAGTCGTAGAGAACGCCAAAAAACTCATTCGCATTATAAATCCCCGAAGGATACATCCCCTTTAACTGGTGAATAAATAACTTGCGTTCCCCAAACACTTGTTTCATCAAGCCTTGAGACTTAAACGCCGGAAGTCGTTCGATCCAAAGTAACAATTGAGATTGTTTTTCCCCTTCAGGAACGAACATCAAACTATCGACCGTATTGCGTAACGTATGACGCCAGATAAAATCACTTTCGGGCCACGGACCGACATAGCTAAAAAACGCCTTCCGATTGAAGCGCCGTTTAATACGACCGAGGAGATAACTTTTCCCCGAACCGGAATCCCCGGCTAACAGTAACGTGCGAGTTCGGCGGTCGCGAACGACGCAATCGAGGCAGTTTTCGACCTCTAGAAGGATGTCGCAATGAATGGAATCGACATCGAATTGAGGGTCTTGTTCTTCCTGCCAAAAATTACCCGGTCTGAAGGTGGTCGAATCGAAAGGATTGACAGCTTCTTTAATAATGCGATCGATAGATACCACGGCAATGCCTCGGGTTCGGGAGTCGGGATCGAAAGTTCGGAGGTGACCGATTATTGGGAGAATTCGGGGAAAGATCGAGAAAGGGAAGGTTTAATCTTTCTCAATCGCGGATAACATAAACGAGTTGGTCGTCTAATTTAGCTTGGGGATTGAGTATGGCAATCGGATTTTGGCGATCGCACAACTGTTCGATTAACTGATTAATTTGTGCTTCGTCAATGCGGCTAAATTGGCCGAGGGCTTCTTGTAAAAGACGCTGACGCGCCATACACTGCTGGTCGATCGCGCGATTGAGTAAAAAGTCTTCTATCGGTTGCCATTCGTGTTTATTTTCCTCAGTTAAAAGAGGGCGACGAACGGCACCCAATGCATCGAGTAAGGGGCAATCGACCAAGAGATTTGAAGTCTGAATCAGTTGTTTGAGTTCGTCGATATTGGGGGTGCGATCGCCGACGACCAAATCCCCAGAATAAGCATCGTTCACCAAGCCGTGATAGGTGGCGAGATAGTGAACCGAGTCGAGGTCGGGGACGAGATGGTGGTGAGCGGGATCGGCGAAAATTTGGGCGTGAATTTTATAGCCCATATTATTAGGATTGCCGATTTGTTCCGCACGAATGAGGTAGAGAGAATCGCAGTGTTTTTGTTCGATCGCTTCCTGACAGAGTTTCATCAAATTACAAAACTTAGTCAAGTTAAGATCTTCACTCCAAACGACGCCAACGCGACGATCGCCGCGAGGATCGAGATAACTGAGGGAATAACTGGCATAAGTGCGACTGTCCAACAATCGCGGTCGAACTTCGGCGATATTGAGGGCATCTAAAGTTTCGGCCAGCATCGCCATCAGTTCGGGGGAAGAGAACTGACGGATCCGGGTAATTCGACTTTCGGTTTGCTTAAACTTTTTCAACCAAACTAATTTAAACGTAGCGATCGCGTCGATACTCGGAAGCGAAGAAACTTGGGAATCATCGCGGTCGGAGTCCGGCTCACTCGTGCTTGGAGCCAAAGCCGAAATCGAGGCGATCGCCGTCCCGTCGGCGGCGGCGTCTTGCCGCATAAATTCTAACTTTCGATCCTGAAATAGTTGGCGACCCAAAATGAGTACATTTCTCGGTCTAGTTTTACCGCCGGGAAACTTTTCTTCTAAGATTTCGCGATCGAGGGGATATAAATTCGTCGGGGGTTGGGTCGCCGATTTGCGGTGTAAGGCATAGAGGCGGCTGGCCCACAAGGACTCGGCTTGATAGAGATTAATTTGTTTGAGTTGAATTTCGCGATCGAGGCGATCGCGGTCGGTGGCTTGAATGCGAAATGCATTTTGCCGCCAGGTATCGGTAATAATACTAATTAAAACTAAAAAGTTTTTAAACTTTTGATTGTGAATCGCCGAATTGACACTGAATAAACTTTGCAAGTCGATCGCGCCGTCATTCAAGCGAGCGATATTATCTAATTGGTCGAAACAGAGAACGATCGGCTTAGTTTCGGCGGAAATTCTGCCGAAGTTCGCCATAATTTTCTGGGCGGCATCTTCGGTATCGATCGAATGTTGGACGCGCAGGATTTTCAAACTTTCCTCGTCGAGGTCGTCGCCGCGCAACCACTCGCAGGCGAGTCGGGACAGTTTGGGATTAGTGAGGTCGTAGAGGACGCCAAAAAACTCGTTGGCGTTATAAATTCCGGTGGAGTAAGTATCGCGCAGGTGACGGATGAAAAGCTGGCGATCGCCGCGAATCAAATCTAAAATACTGCGATGCTCGAAATGAGACAATCCCTTCAACCAAATCAGCAATTGAGAGTCTTCTTCCCCTTCGGGAACTTCGAGCAAGCTATCGACGGTGTAGCGTAAAATATGCCGCCAAATATATTCGCTGGCGGTAAACGGTTCGACGTAAACGAAAAAGGCTTTATGGTTGAGAAATCGTTTGAGGCGACCGAGGAGATAGGTTTTCCCCGAGCCAGTTTCTCCTTCGAGCAAAATGGTACGAGTGCGACGATCTTGGGCAATTAAATGAATCAATTGGTCGATCGCCTCCACCGCTTCTTGATGGATGGATTCGACGGTAAAAGTCGGATTTTGTTTTTCTTGCCAAAAATTACCGGACCAAAAGGTTTCCGCGTCGAAGGGATTGGTTTCGCGTTGAATAACTTGTTCGATGGATGCCACGCTTGCAGACCTCTAGTTTCTAGAATTTAGATCGAGGGGTTTGACTTAGGTTCGGGGGGAAAACGGCGATCGCGACGGGGAACAGACCGACGTTGCTTGAAGGAGTGACTGTCACGATCTCCGGGTTCGTGAGACGGAGGCACCCGATCGCTTCAGCCGTTGACGATAATAAAAAAGAGCGGTCCGCCGATATCTTGGGCGATCCCGCCTTCGATTTGTTCGGGGGTGTAGGAACTGGCTTCTTGTAAAGAACTCAGTTCGATGCGATCGCTACGTTGGAGGCGATAGAGGGCGCCGTCGAAGGCTTCGCGAGAGAGGGGGGGTTGTAAGTGCTGGCGCAATTGAAAAATTGGCAGATAATTTTCCGTTCCTAATTCGCGATCTAAGGTTCGAATCCAGCGCAAAATCTCGTCATCGGTGAGGGCTTCCGCCGATAAGGGTGGGGAAGCGCTTGCCGTAGCGAGGGGGAGGTCGCCGGGAGTGGCGATCGCGCCGGACGCCCCGAGAGATTTTCGCATAAAACGCAAATAGTTAGCCAGCAAATCGAGGCTGAGAACCGGGGTATTGCCACTGGGAGTATATTCTTCGCGCAAATACTCTTCCCCGCGCCGGGTGAGCCAGACCTGCTTGATTTGTGTTTTTTCTGCCTGAATCAAACCGCGATCGAGCAAACTTTGAATCACCGACTCACGGCGGTCGAGGGCCAATCCAGTTTGAGCGGGGGTAATGCCGTGTTCGGCGCAGGCTTGCAGCAGTTGCACTTCTGCTTCGGAGATCGGCAGGATCTGGGTATCGAGCTGCAAGAGGGATTTTCCGGGGGGAGCGATCGCGAATTTAAGAATTTCTTCGTGATAATCGATCAGATCGCGATCGCGCAACTGGCGGGCGATCCGATCGCGTTGGGGGGCTTTCGTTTCTGGATTCGGTTTGAGTTTCGCGATGGGCGCGCGAGCGTCGGTAAACCCGATTAACTTCAGTAAAAATTTCAGTTCCTGCACGTCCATGAATTCGACTCGATCCCACTGCCAACAATACAACCGGGCGATTCTCCTTTGGAGACGGGACCCGTTCGCGAAGCGGCTCCCTTGGAGCATCGCCCATATCTAGTTTAGAGGGAGGCGAGACGATTGAGAAAATTTTAGAGTCGAGCTTTTAGAGTTTAGATTTCACTTCCAGCACGTAGAAAAGAGCGAACCGGAGACCTTCGACGAGGTTCGATGTAGTCCTGGAAAAGAAAAAAGCGGCGACCGGAACTTCAAAAAGATTCCCATCGATCTAAGCCTCCGGGGGGCGATCGCGCGGTTTCGGTTGTAAAGGAATTTCGATCCTAAATGCGGTTCCCCGACCCGGTTGCGAGTCGCAGGTGAGCCGACCGCCGTGGAGATCGACAATAATCTGATAACTCGTAGACAGTCCCAACCCGGTTCCCGAACCGACGGGTTTCGTAGTAAAAAACGGGTCGAAAATACGATTGAGAATCTCCGGGGTCATTCCCGGTCCGTTGTCGGCGATCGTAATCCCGACCGATTCCTCGTCGGCGCATTCCGTCGCGATCCGAATCTGGGGAAATCGGGCGTCCGTCTCGGGTAAATCGAGTAAAGGACAATTCGTTCCGAGTAAATCCAACGCATCGATCGCGTTATTCAAAATATTGAGAAACACTTGATTGACTTGGGACGCATGACAGGTCACCTTGGGGAGGCGATCGCAGTAATCCCGTTCCACCACGACCTCGCCGCGATGGCGGTTGGCGTGCAAGCGCGATTGCAGCACCAACAAGGTACTCTCGATCCCCTCGTGCAAATCCACCAACTTAACATTCGATTCGTCGAGTCGGGCGAAACTACGCAGACCTAAAATAATATTGCGAATCCGTTCGGCGCCCGATTTCATCGAAGCAATCAAGTTTTGCAAATCTTCCACCACAAAATCGAGGTCGATCTCCTCAATTTTTTCTGCTATTTCCGGCTTCGGTTTGGGATAGTATTTTTGGTACAAATGGATCAATTCGACCAAATTGGCAATATAGTCGCGAGCGGGGTTCACATTGCCGTAAATAAACCCGATCGGATTGTTAATTTCGTGGGCGACCCCGGCGATCATCTGTCCCAAACTGGACATTTTTTCCGTTTGAATCAGTTGGGCTTGAGTGCGTTTGAGTTCTTCCAACATTTGAGACAGACGCAAGTTTTTCTCGTTAATTTCTTGAGTGCGTTCTTGAACTTTTTCTTCTAAATTGGCATAGAGCAAGGCATTGTCGATCGAGATGGCGGCTTGACCGGAGAGCAGGCGCAAGACTTCGAGGCGGTCCGGGGTAAAGGCGCCTGCAGTCAAGTTATTTTCTAAGTAGAGAATGGCGATCGCCCGTCCTCCATTGACGATCGGGGTACATAAGACCGATTTGAGTTCGCACGCGGCGATATAGGGATCCCCAGTAAATTGTCCGTCCCGACTTGCATCGCTCAAGACGACATCGGACAGAGTGCGTTCGACGTAGTGAATCACACTCAGGGGGAGATGGTCGGCGCGATCGATCGCACTAGAGGGGTGAACCCTGACGCCGTCGAAGTCGATCGCGCATTCGGCGGCGAGGAACAAGCCATCCTCGCGACATAAAATCAGACAGCCTTTACGGGCTCCGGCATTTTCGAGCAAACTCTGCATTAATTTGGCGAGCAGCTTGTCGAGGACGATCTCGCTCGAAATGGCTTGGGAGACTTTAATAACGGTAGTTAAATCGAGGGAGGTTTCGCCGCCAAAGCGCAGGGTGGCGGGAGGGGTCGGGCCGACAGGGAAAGTGTCGTCTAACTCGCGGACTTTGCGAGTGGCGCCCCAGCGTTGGTAATAGGAGCGGGCTTGTTCGCGATAGGTGGCGGCGAACAGTTCGCGATCGAGATCGCCGTAAAATTCGGCAGCCCGTTCGTAGGCGAGGGCGACATCTTGGGGATAATCGTGGGTTTTAGCGAGGGCGATCGCCCGTTCGTAGGCTTCGATCGCCTCGAAAGGACGACCGAGGATCCGGTGGCGTTCGGCTTCGACGAGGTGGTACTGATGGGCAAAATTGGCGCCGTTGTGTTGGGTCCAACGGTAGAGTTGCCGTTGGTTGGCGCTCACCCGGCGGCGGATTTGTCGGCGATCGCCCTCGTCGGCTTGGGGATAGACAGCTAACTGGGCGAGGGAGTCGTAGAAATAAAAGACCGTGCGAGCAAAACTGCCCAAATCTAAATTAGCTCGGCAGGTGTCGGCGTGGGCGATCGCCGTCTGGTAACGACCGAAGCGATAGGCGAGGATAGTTTGGTTGAGCGACGGGAAAAATAAGGTCCTTTTATCGTTAGTTTCGCTCTCTTCGACCGCTTCAGTTGCTTCGATCTCGTCCGTTCGATCCAACCAATAGAGAATTATCTGGCGATAACCTTGCAATGAAGTGCGGGCGTGGTCGTGAGCGATCGCCCGGGCCATGTCGATCGCCTCCTCGACTTCGGCGAGCAGGTGGTTTAACTCGCAACCGCAATGATAAGCATGTACGACCCAAATCAAAGCGCTGTACCCAGCATATTCGGAATCGCCGTTGTCGAGGGCGAGGGCGCGAGCGCGGGCGAGGGGAGCCAAAGTATCCCGTAAGGGTTCGTGCCAAAAACGGACAAAAGTATGGACGATGTGAGTGACCCGGGCGAGGACCGTCGGATTGGCACTCTCTTCGGCGAGGGTACAGGCGAGCTGACTCCAGCGCACGCCCGAGGGGAGGTCTTGGAACAGGGCACAGCGCACGGTGGCGTAATTGGCATAGGCGATCGCCGATTCGAGGGCGCGACCCCAGCGCAAGGACAGGCGAATCGGCGCGATCGCGATCGCCGGAAACCACTGACTCGCCCCCAAATAGGACGCGGGAAAGACACTGGCGAGAATCCGCATGGCGGCCAACGTGCGCGGGTCGCTCATGGGTGGGAAATCGCGCAATCCGGCGCTCCCGTAGCGGTGCCAAGCCGCTTCCAGGGGCAGACAAGACCACCACAAGCACCAGGGATGTCGAGCTTGGGGAACGGGGAACCCGAGTAATTGCAGGATTTCCAACGCCAAAGCGACGGCGGCGGCGAATTCCTGGCGAGCGGCGTGGGTTCGGATTTGCAGCTCGTAGACCCGGATGCAATCGAGGGGGGAGCGGGCCTGTTGGCGAACTGTAGCGGCCCACTCGGACATCTGGGCGAACTCGCCGCACAAATAAGCCAGTTCGGTGCCTTCGAGGTAGACGGCCAAAGTGAGGGAATAATCAGTTTGCCAAGGGTCGGCGGGTAGCAGGGCGCGGGCGGCGGTCAGATACTGGAGGCCGAGAGAGTAGGCGGTGGCGGTTTTGGCGTGGCGCCCGGCCCAGTAATTGAGTTCGGCGAGGGGTCGGCGTTCCCGTAGGGTCTGTGCCGGAGAATCGCGATCCGTCGGCATCGCGGCTCGGGCCCAATTCAACTGATTGACCGTGGCAAAAATGCGCTCGGGTTCGGCGTCCTCCTCCAGTTGCTGCTGCCAGAGGTGGCCGATTTGCCAGTGCAAGGCGGCGCGTTCGCTTTCGGGAATGAGGGAATAAGCGGCTTGTTGAATGCGATGGTGGGCGAATTGATAGTCGAGGCTTCGGGAGGTTTGGGAAGGTTTGGAGGGAGGTAGGGGGGAATAGGTGGCACCGCACTGAAAGATGAGGGAAGCGGCGATCGCCTCTTGTAAGTGGGCGGCGGTTTCTGGGGGCGAAGCGTTTTCAAGACGGGCTAAGGTTGACAGGTCAAATTCCGTCCCGATACAGGCGGCCCGTTGGAGCAGGTGTTGGGTGTGAGGGGAGAGGGTTTGAATTTTGGCGGCGAGCAGTTCGACGAGGTTGTCGGCGATCGTTTGGGAGCGCACGCGATCGAAAGACCACTGCCAACTCATGCTCTGATAGTCGAAGGCGATCGATTGGTTTTCGTAGAGGGAGTTTAAAAATTCTTTGATAAAGAAAGGGTTGCCGTTGGTTTTGGCGCCGACGACTTCCGCCAGGGGGCGGGCGGTGTCCACGGAACAGCGCAAGGTATCGGCGATCCACTCGCTCACGGCGGTGTCGTTCAACGGGCCGAGGGCGATCTCGTTCGTGCCGACGCCGTGTTGGCGCACTTCGGCGAGGGTGGCGTCCCATCGGGCATCGAAGGGGGGGTCGGTGTCGCGACAGGCGAGAATGACGAATAAGGAATGGCTGTCCGGAGCGGTTAAGATCGCTCGGATCAGGTGCCAGGAGGCGGGATCGGCCCATTGCCAATCGTCGAGGAAGAGGACGACGGGATGTTTGAGTTGGGTGAAGACGCGCACCAAGTTTTCAAAAACGAGGTGAAAGCGATTGGGGGTGTCGTGGTTGGGGGGCGATTCTCCTTTGGAGACGCTTTCGCGTTCGCCGGAGGGAATGTTTTTGAGGATGAGTTTGAGTTGGGGGATGGCTTCGACGGCGATTTTGGCACGATCGCCCAGGGCCGCATCGAGTTTTTGGCGCCAGAGTTCGAGGCTTTCGGCACTTTCGGTGAGCAGTTGGGCGATCGATTCGTCAAAGGCTTGGATGATGGCTTGATAGGGGCGCTTGGCGCCGAGACGGTCGAATTTGCCGGAGAAGAAGTAGCCGCCTCGTTGGACGACGGGTTTGTAGAGTTCCCGAATTAAGGAGGTTTTGCCCATGCCGGAGGCTCCCCGGACGATCGCCAGTTCGATACCGTGGCGATTGCTGCCGGGTTCGGTGGCGGCGGCGCTGCGATCGAAGGCTTGGCGTAAGGTTTCCAGTTCGGCTTGTCTGCCGTAGACGGTTTGGGGAATCTGAAAGCGATCGCAGATATCGTTTTCGCCGGGAATCAGGTCTTCGATTTCTCCGGTGGCTTCGAGTTGCATCCGGCAAATGACCAGATCGGCGTGAATGCCCCAGGCGCTTTGATAGCGGTCTTCGGCACTTTTGGCGAGGCATTTCATGACGATCGCGCATACGGCTCGGGGAAGATCGGGATTGAGATCGTGGAGGGGGGTGGGTTGTTTGGCAATATGGGCGTGGATCAGTTGGAGGGGGTCGCCGTGGGGGTCGAACATCGGCTGACGGGCGAGCAGTTCGTAAAAGGTGGCGCCGAGGGAGTAGAAGTCGGTGCGGTAGTCGATCGCCCGATTCATGCGTCCGGTTTGTTCGGGAGAAAGGTAGGCGAGGGTGCCTTCTAAGCCTTTGGGGTTGTCGAGGGCTTGGTTGTCCCGAGTGCAGAGGCTGGCGATGCCGAAATCGATCAGTTTGACTTGTCCGGTGGTGGGATTGAAAACGATATTGGCCGGGGTGATGTTTTTGTGGATGATGTGGGCCGCGTGGAGGTGGGCGAGGGTATCGGTGAGTTCGACGGCGACGTGGAGGAATTGTTCGAGGCTTAAGGGGCGATCGCCCGCGAGGCGATCGAGGGAGCGACCGCCGAAGTCTTCGAGGATCGCGATCGGGCGGTCGCGATCGCGCTCCAAGCTGTAAACTTTGACGACCCCTTCGAGGTCGAGGGAGCGAGTGAGTTCGTATTCTTGTTGGTAGCGGGTGATTTCGGCCTCGGTCGGCAGTTCGGAGCGCAAGATTTTGAGAATCACCCGTCGGTTATCTGCATGGCGCACGCCCCGACAGACGAGGGACTGGGAACTTTCGTAAATTGTCTCACCGATCGTAATGCCGGGAAGGGCGAACATAGGGGGATTCTCCTCTCACAAAGGGGCGGCGAACGCAGAGCGACGACCTAGGAGGATCGCGTGGGGTACACTCGCTTAAGTACTCGCTTCTCCTAAGACAAAATTTAACTTTTGAGGGGCTCGGGGAGCTATAGCCTTTGGTAAACTCCGGCCATGCTGACCATGAACTACACTTACCGAATCTATCCAAATGTCGTACAGCAGACTGAACTGCGATCGTGGCTTGAGACGTGCAGAGGCGTATATAACTACGCTTTGCGCGAACTCAAAGACTGGATTGCTTCGCGTAAGTGTTCGGTAGACCGATGCTCGCTGGAAAAGGAATACATCATTCCCGCCGATAAGCCATTCCCGTCCCACCGTCAGCAGAACAACCTGCCCAAAGCAAAGAAGCAATTCCCGCACTTGGGCAAGGTGCATTCTCAGGTGTTGCAGACCACGATTCGCAGACTGCACGATACCTGGGAAGTATTTCAGAAACGGGGACATGGATTTCCGCGTTTCAAAAAGTTCGGTCAATTCAAATCCTTTGTGTTTCCCCAATTCAAGCACAATCCCATCAATGGCTTCACAATCAAATTGCCAAAGATCGGGGAAGTACCCATTAACCTGCATCGCCCTATTCCTAACGGGTTCAAGGTGAAACAGGTGCGGGTATTGTCCAGGGTGCGAGGAACACAATGGTATGTCGTCGTCACCATTGAATCGGATATATCGGTTCCCGATGCCCCGGTTCGCGGTCGGGCGATCGGGATTGACCTGGGATTGGAGCGATTCTTGACTGCTTCCGATGGCTCTTTCCAAGAGCGACCCAAGTTTTTCAAGTCGATGCAACGCAAGCTGAAATTGCTGCAACGCAGAGCAGCACGAAAACAGAAGGGTTCTCAAAACTGGGAAAAGGCACAAGTCGAAGTGGCTAGAATGCACCATCGCATTGCCAATCGTCGTAAAGATTTCCATCTGAAAACGGCTCATCAGCTTTGCGACCAGGCGCAAACTATCTTTGCAGAAGATCTCAACGTCACGGGGTTGACGAGAGCAATGCTGCGAAAAGATTGTGTTGATGCCGCCTTCGGACAATTCCTGTCTCTGACGGAATGGGTGTGCTCGAAGCGAGGAGTCTACTTTGCTAAAGTCAATCCCAACGGCACCAGTCAAACCTGCCCCAACTGCCTTGCTACGGTCAGCAAAGGGTTGGAAGTCAGAGAGCATCATTGTCCTGAGTGTGGGTATCGAACGCATCGCGATCGTGCCGCAGCAGAGATGGTTTTGGATCGTGGACTAGAGAATTTAGTATCCCAGGGACTCTGGGGAACGGAAACCGCCTGTCAAGTCGGTCTGTCGGGGGTCTATGACCTAGATAAGTCGCGTGGGGCCCGAATACCCAATCGCGAGGTTGGGAAGCCCGCGCTGTAATCTTTGATTCAGCGTCGGGAAGATGTCACCTGTTTGTTTCGATTTTGTCTGGCAGTGGCCGAGGGCGGGGGAAGGGAGTCAACCGTCCCGGTTGGGGCAGTTTGGAGAGGAACGTCGCTCAGACTAAGCCGGAGCGCAAGGCAACCACGGCGGCTTGGACGCGATCGTCTACGGCGAGTTTGTTCATGATGCCGCGCACGTGGGTTTTAATCGTGTTGGGACTGAGGTAGAGGGCGGCGGCGATTTCGGGGTTGCTGTAGCCTTCGACCATCAGTTTGAGGACTTCGAGTTCTCGTTGGGAGAGTTGACCGATATTACTCGGGGTGGCGGGGGGTTTGAGGTGGTCGATCACCAGGCGGGCAATTTGGGGATCGAGATAGGTGGCGCCTTCAGAGGCGGCGGCGATCGCGGCGACGAGGCGATCGACGCTGGCCCCTTTGATACAGTAGGCATCGGCCCCACTGGACAGGGCTGCGATAATTTCGTTTTCGGTGGTGTGAGAGGTCAGCATCACTACCCGCACTTCGGGCAGTTCTTCTTTGATTTGTTGGGTGGCGGCAATGCCATCCAAGCGGGGCAGTCCGATATCCATGACGACGAGATCGGGCTGCAGTTGACGGGCGGCGGCGACGCCGAGAAAGCCGTCTTCGGCTTGGCCGACGATTTCGAGGTGGGGGTAGGTGGATAAGGCTTGCTCCAACCCCAGTTGCATCATCGGATCGTCTTCGACAATCAGGAGTTTGAGCGGTTCGGAGGTCGGGGCAGAATTTAAGGATTCAGCAATTTCAGAGGTCATGGCTAGGAGCGATCGCGAGCGGATGGGAGCGCGGTTTACCGTCATTTTACAGGTGCCTCTCGGGATCTGCTGGGGGCACCCTCGTCTCGTCCCCTATTAAAACATTGGCGTTCGGGGGAGCGCGATCCTCCCCCTGGGGATAGGACGGCGATCGTCGAGGCTTCTGTACTGTTCGTCCGGGCGACTTTGGACGGATTTCAACGGCGCGATCCTCCTGAGTCGTCGCCGTGCGATCGCCCCCGATAAAATAGGGAAAATTTAACCGAGGGGTTTTGAGATGAGCAGTCCGTTCCAGTCTTTGAAACAGTTACCGTGGCGATCTCTGTTACAAGTGGCTGCCGTCGCGACCGTGGCCCTCGCCGCCCTCGATTTTACCCTCTTTTGGGTGGCGGCGGTGTCGGCGAGTTTCAGGCACAGTTTGGAGTTGTTGTTTGCACCGCCTTTGGGACTGGCGATCGCCCTGAGTGTGGCCGTCGGTTTCGGCGCCTTTGGCGTACTCCTCGGCGAGCAGTGCTATGCCCCTTCTTTCTTCAATCGTTCTACTCTTTGGGCTTTGGTGTTTTGTCTGCTGCTCGGCGTAGGCGTGAAATCGCTGTTACCTTTACCCTCGCTCTTGCTGAGCTTGTCTCGCCTGTCTTTAATCGGTATTAGCCTCGGCGTCTTTTGGAAGGGACGACCGTATTGGCGCTAAATGCTATTCTCGAAACAGAGAAAAAAAATCCCGCTCGCATCGAACGGGAAGCCATCAGGGTGCATCTACTGAGATCTACGATAACCTAGTAGGGGGTTTGACCCCCCACTAGGTTAACAAGTCTTTACAATTTAGGGCGAAGCGGCGATCGCCTCTGGGATGGGGGCGTCACAAAACCTCCCGAGGGTTGGGGAGGTTAGAGACGGGATAGGGATTTGCTAGGACGCATTCAGGGTTCGAGATCCCACTGACAAACCAGAGAACCGTCACGAGCCCGTTCCCAATGAGCACTCAAGGGATGGGGTTTTCTGGCTTTGGCGCGATCGATGAGAGCGAACAACGGGTCGTCGCGACGGAGTTGAGCTTGACTAACAGAAGTTTCCGGTTTTTTTAAAAGTGTAGTGGACATTTTTTTTGCCCTCTTTGATTGAGGATTTTTGCTATATTTCAATCTTAGCCACGGTTTCCCCTAATTTTTGTGATAAAGCGCACGGAATAGCTGAGATCTCCAAGCAGGGAGGGTGCGATCGCCGTCACCCCCACCCCATCCCAGTAGAACGGCGATTTTGAGCAACTTTCAGCGATTCGAGCCGCCGAGTCTCGGTCGAGGGGTTTGTCATGACAGAACCCTGGAGCGATCGCCTGCACGAAGTCACTGGAAATTAGTGTTTGAGATCGCTCAAAAGAAAGATTTCGATCGCCCTTCGAGTTGAGATCGATCGCGGGCGATCGGCCCGAGAAAAGGCGACAATAGAAGGCAAGAAATCATCAAAAATTAGCCCGACTTTTGCCGATCGTGCGAGTAAGGAGGCGAGAGGATGCATCCCGAACAACCCAGCAGAGAAAAGCCGAATAATTCGTCAGATCCTTGGCAAGAATTATCCCGTGACTTGGGTAAAACATTTGCCGTTTACTACACCTGGATGTTTGCGGGATTATTGCCTCCGAGTCAGAGAAAAACCCCAGATTCCCCGGAAGAGCAATCGGAAGCAAACGAGCAAGATTGATAACTTTGAGGGGCGATCGTGCCGAGCCGATGGATCGATCTAGAACGGAGAAAATTCACTAATAGAAACCAATAGAACAGCCCGGAACCGAGGGATTCCGGGCCGTTCTATTTTATTTTGAAATAAGAGCAGAAGCGAACGCTTAACAAGAGAAAACCGACGGGACGAACTGGCGGAAGATCAAAAAACCGCTTTTAAAACCAGGAAAACATTTATTATTGACTGGCTCGCACCAGTTTTTCGGCTTTAGTAAAGCCTCCTTTAATTTCCTCGTGAGAATAAGCGGCATAACTTTGTTGGCCTTCCGGATCCGAATATAATTTCGAGATCGTCACCACAATCGGCTGTCCGTTCCAGTTACGAACGACGATGTTATCGCCGACCTCAAAAGTTTCTCCCTCGCTGTTATTGACAGCTTCCAATTCCGGCAAAGGCGCGACGATCTTCGGTTTCGGCTTGGGTTTGCTTTCCGGTTTGGAAGTATCGGAGCTAGATCGATCCGCCTCCGAGGAATCTTGAGGTTGTTCGCCAGCTTCCGACCGTTCCCGAAGCTCTTCCTCAGTCGGGTTAGTTTCTTTAGGTGTTTCCGTAGATTTTCTGATACTTACAATTTCAGGTTTTTTCATTGTGATTGGGGGAACAATCCTACAGTGAGCTATACAAGACACGGGTATCCGAAACGGGGTGAACTAACCCACCCTGCCATTGGCGAAGATGGGGCTTCCTGATTCAACGGGAACAGCATCTAACAAAACCGAAGTTTTGCCAGGTTGTCTTACATTCCCTCCACAAGCAGTATCGCTGGTTCCCAACGACAAGATCCGCAAGGCTTCATTTTTGATGCATTTTGCCGCATTGATGTCGCGGTCATGATGGCTACCGCAATATTGACAAGTCCATTGACGAATATCTAACGGCAGACTATCCACTCGATTGAGGCAACCGTGACAGGTTTTAGAGGAGACAAAAAAACGGTCAACCTCAACAGAGGTTTTCCCTTCCCACTCTGCTTTATATTTCAACATCGTGGTGAACATTCCCCAACCTACATCACTAATCGCTTTAGCGAGGTTGTGATTACCCACCATCCCTTTAACATTGATATTTTCCACAGCAATCACTTGGTTTTCGTTGACTATCTTGCTCGATAGCTCGTGCAGAAAATCTTCACGGCATCGGGTAATCTTGCTATGAACCTTAGCTAACTTCTGTTTAGCTTTGATTCGATTCTGACTCCCTTTTTGCTTGCGGGATAGGTTTTGTTGTTTTCGTTTGAGATTGCCCTCGTGTTTAGCAACATGGCGGGGATGATTGTATTTTGACCCATTGCTAGTAATGGCAAAATGGTTTAGCCCAACATCTATACCAATGGCTTTCCCGTCAACTTTTGACATAGGTTTAGCGCAAAATTCCAATACCAACGACAGGATCCAAAAGCTTTGGCTAAGGACAGTTTCTGCTCCTCGGTAGGATATATGCGATACTTGTATGCCTTGTACATTATCAAGTTGGGTTATTGCTGATAACAGGATAACAGATCTTATTGAGGATTCGCTGTCGCTCAGTTGGTTGGTAGGTTGCTATCCATCTCCTTCGCGATCGAGGGAGGAAGGGGAATTTCGCAACATTGTTGGTGACATCCTCCCGACGCTGAATCAAAGATTACAGCACGGGCTTCCCAGCCTCACGATTGGGTATTCCTGCCCCGCGCCACTTATCTAGGTCATAGACCCCCGACAGACCGACTTGACAGGCGGTTTCCGTTCCCCAGAGTCCCTGGGATACTACGTTTTCTTGTCCACGATGCAAAACCATCTCGGCTGCAGCATGGTCACGATGAGTCCGATACCCACACTCAGGACAATGATGCTCTCTGACTTCCAACCCTTTGCTCACTGTAGCAAGGCAGGATGGACAGGTTTGACTGGTGCCGTTGGGATTGACTTTAGCAAAGTAGACTCCTCGCTTCCAGCACACCCATTCTGTCAGAGACAGGAATTGTCCGAAGGCAGCATCAACACAATCTGTTCGCAACATCCCTCGCGTCAAGCCTTTGACGTTGAGATCTTCTGCAAAGATAGTTTGCGCCCGATCGCAAAGCTGATGAGCCGTTTTCAGATGGAAATCTTTACGACGATTGGCAATGCGATGGTGCATTCTAGCCACTTCGATTTGCGCCTTCTCCCAATTTTGAGAACCCTTCTGTTTTCGTGCTGCTCTGCGTTGCAGCAATTTTAGCTTGCGTTGCATCGACTTGAAAAACTTAGGGCGTTCTTGGAAAGAGCGATCGGAAGCGGTCAAGAATCGTTCCAATCCCAGGTCAATCCCGATCGCCCGACCATGAACCGGGACATCGGGAACCGATATATCCGATTCAAGGGTGACGACAACATACCATTGTGTTCCTCGCACCCTGGACAATACCCGCACCTGTTTCACCTTGAACCCGTTAGGAATAGGGCGATGCAGGTTAATGGGTACTTCCCCGATCTTTGGCAATTTGATTGTGAAGCCATTGATGGGATTGTGCTTGAATTGGGGAAACACAAAGGATTTGAATTGACCGAACTTTTTGAAACGCGGGAATCCATGTCCCCGTTTCTTAAAGGCTTCCCAGGTATCGTGCAGTCTGCGAATTGTGGTCTGCAACACCTGAGAATGTACCTTACCCAGATGCGGGAATTGCTTCTTTGCTTTGGGCAGGTTGTTCTGCTGACGGTGGTAAGACGGGAATGGCTCATCGGCGGGAATGATGTATTCCTTTTCCAACGAGCATCGGTCTACCTGACACTTACGCGAAGCAATCCAGTCTTTGAGTTCGCGCAACGCGTAGTTATATACGCCTCTGCACGTCTCCATCCACTCCAACAGTTCAGTCTGCTGTACGACATTTGGATCGATTCGGTAGGTATAGTTCATGGTCAGCATGACTATAATTTACTACAGACTATAGCTGCTGATAAATGCTGGTCTCATCCCCATCGTAGGGCTTGACCCTTCCCGCAGGGTGGGGATGAGACTTTTCAAGGGGAGTCCATGGATCCCGATGCTGATGCTTCGCATACAGCGCGGGACTTATAGCTCCCCGAACCCCTCAAAAGTTAAAATTGGCAGAGTCGATCCGACAAGAATTTATGCTCGTCAGTGCGTTTGTTATTATTTTTTAACCGATCGCCCCACTCGAAAACAGGGCAGCGAACGCAGACGAGTTAAATCATTTGAGGATTATTTTGAGAGCGTTCGCTAGGCCAGTCGTCGGGAGAAGGGTCGAGGGAGTGTAAAAGGCGAGTTTTGACCGCTTGCGCCGGATGACCGCTATAGACCGTTTGGGGAGCGAGCGATCGCGCCGCCACACTCCCTAAAGTCAAGACCGCTTCGCGACCGACGCGCACCCCCGGTCCGACAGTGGCGCGCGCTGCGATCCAGGCGCCGCGTTCGATATAAATTTCGCCGAGTTGGAGGGTAAAGCGGGGGTCGGACCAGTCGTGGTTTCCGGTACACAGATAGACCGATTGAGACAAACAGACGTGACTTTCGAGAGTAACGGGAGCGAGATTGTCAATCCAGGTCCGTTCGCCGATCCAAACCCAATCGCCGACGGTCAAGCGCCAGGGAAATTTGATGCGAACGCCGGGTTTGATGCGGACGCTACAGCCAATTTCGGCGCCAAAACAGCGCAAGACCCAAACTTTGAACCCAGAAAAGGGTAGCCAGGAGCTAGAAACCAAACGAGAGCCGATGAAATACCAGCACAATTGCTTCCATAACGGAGCGCCGGGGGTATAGTTTTGGGTCGTATATAAATCGAGGCGCATGGGGAAATGAGGGTAGAGACCGATTCAATCTGAGTTATTTCTCGATCGCCGTCGGGGGTGAACCGGATGTTTTCGCCGGAACCGACCTCGAAAAAAAGGGAACGAACCCGATCGCGATCGGGTTCGTTCGAGGGGTCAACTCAACGCTCAAACGTAGGTGAAGTAACTGTCATTGAGATTGAGTTCGCTACTGGGGACATCGCGGACGACGGCCACGAGTTCCGGAGAAGTTTGGCCGGAAGTGTAGTAAATTCCGGTTCCGGTGGTCACCTCAGCGAGTTGGTAGCTCGCTGCCGACCCGTGGAGTTGGATGCGGTCTTCGAGTTTGTTGAAATCGGCGATCGTAGCGAGATCGGCGCTGCCGTCGGTAGAGGGGTCGCGATCGTCGTAATAGACGCGAGTCGCATCGCCGAGGACGAAGGTATCGCTATTACCGCCGCCACTCAAGAGATCTTGTTCGTTCGCACCGGGAGCCGCCGCATTGGGATCGACCCCATTGAGGACATCGTTACCCAAGCCGCCGTAGAGGTTATCATTCCCCGTCCCTCCGGTGAGGCGATCGTCTCCCGGTTGACCGAACAACTCGTCATCGCCGTCATTGCCTTCGATGATGTCATTGCCTTGGTCTGCGTAGACGAGATCGTTACCCGAGCCACCGAAGAGCATATCCTCGTGCCAGCCGCCATAAAGGCTGTCGCTGCCGCCGGAACCGAAGAGGGTGTCATTGTCGGCGTGACCGTAAATCAGGTCATTGCCCTCGCCCCCATCAATATAGTCGTTCCCCTTGTGGGCGATAATTCTTTGGTCGGCGGATCCGCCGAATAGAGAATCGTCGCCGAAGGTTCCGCTCAACGAGTCGCTGTTGTCCGGGGTGATGGTCGGACCGACAAATTCAAACGAGCCGATATCGATTTGGCCGTCGGAGCGCGCCACGCCGAGTTGGTCTGCGGTCAATCCCGTAACGCTGCTTCCGGCATCGATCGCCGGAGAGCCTGCGAGCAAGGGATGGACGAGGGCGCCGTTGAGTTCTTGCAAGGCGCCGAGTTGGGGATCGACGAGGGTGACATTGGCGGTGATGTTGGCATCGTCGGGATTGCTGGGATTTTTGGGGGGATATTGGATGTTGTTGCCGCCGTCGATTAACTCGCGACCCGTATGCTGTCTGATATCCCAGGGATTGCCCGCGCTATTGTAAGCGTAAATCGAATTGGTGGTGGTAATCGGTTGATTTCCGGCCCAAACGGCACCGCCATGTCCTGCGGCGTGGTTGTAGGCGATCGTGGTATTGACGATGCTGCTTGCCGAGGTATCCGTATTGTTAAAGGTAATGGCACCGCCCAAACCTTCTTGATTGGTGTCGTCGGCAGCCGTATTCCCCGAAAAGGTACTGTTAACAATTTCGCTAGGCGCTTGCTCGCCAATCCACAAGCCTCCGCCTTGAGAATGGGCGCGGTTATTGGCGATCGTGGTATTGCGTAGACTAAATTGACCGTTACCTTGCCGGATACCGCCACCGTAAGCATGGCCGACAGAGTTTTTAACGACTTCGTTGTTGATGATTTGACTGTCTTCGACGACAACGCGATCCTCGCCGTAAACGTAGAGGAATAAGGCTCCACCTTGTCCGGCTCCTTTGTTGCCTTCAAAATGACTGTTTCGGATGGCGATCGTGCCCGAATCGGCGAGATAATTGGCGCTGGCACCATCGGTGTAGATCGCTCCGCCATATCCTCCCGCACCGGAAGCCCCCGCAGTAGAATCGTTATTGATAAAGCGGGAGTTGTCGATGGTGAGGTTACTTAATAAGTTATTAATCGCGCCGCCGCTTGCACCTCTATTATTAGAAAATTCACTATTTTCAATGGTTAGGTCGCCTTCACTCCACATCAAGATCGCGCCGCCACCGTGTTCGCTATTGGCTTGGGAAGCGTCGTTTCCTTCAAACTTGCTATTTTTGATAACGGCGGTACTGCGATAGTTGTTAAAGAGCGCGCCGCCACCGTAACCCGTAGCGGAGTTATTTTGAAAGACGACATTTTCGAGGGTTAAGTGACTTTGCTGTCCCATGCGAAGTCCACCCCCAGAACCGTCTTTTTCAGTTCCGGTAATTTTACCGTCGGCAATGGTCAAGTTTTTGACCGCCAAACTATTGCCGACGCCTTCCATCCACAAAACACGACTTTGATTGTTGCCGCTTAGGGTTAAGTTAGGGGCATTGGTGCCGTCAATGGTCAGGTCTTTGTACCAAATTTCCAGTTGGCCGCTTGTCAAGGTGATTTGGCTGTTGGCGAGGGAGGAATCGAATTGAATGGTATCGCCACTTTGAGCGAGTTGGAGGGCTTCGCGCAAAGACCCGGTGCCGTTGTCTGCGGTGGTGGTAACGGTTAAAATTGCCATGATTCTGTCTCCGTAATTGACTAGGTAAATGAAGGTTTTTAGGCGAATCGAAATCGAGGATGAATTGTGTAAAACTCTCCTCAATAGATTCTGTTGTTTGAAAAACTGGGTGATGTCGAGACCCGATCGCCGAGTTCGATTGAAACGGGATTACACGTAAGTGAAATAACTCTCGTTCAAGTTCAATTCAGTACTGCTGACGTTGCGGGCGATCGCAATTAATTCGGGAGCGGTTTGCCCTGTGGTGTAATAAATTCCCGTTCCCGTGGTCACGTCCGCCAGTTGGTAACTTGCCGCCGATCCGTGCAGTTGAATTCGGTCTTCGAGTTTGTTGAAATCGGCCAAAATGGCGAGATTGACCGTTCCTGGAGTCGAGAGGGCGCGATCGTCGTAATAGACGCGCATCCCATCGCCGAGGACGAAGGTATCGCTACCCCCATCGCCGCGCAAGAGGTCTACTTCTGCCGCGCCGGGGGTCGGGTTGTCCGGATCGACGCCACTGAGGGTGTCATTCCCCGTACCGCCGTAAACACTGTCATTCCCGGCGCCGCCGACGAGGCGATCGCTCCCCGTTTGGCCGAACAATCTATCCTCTCCCTCGTTCCCTTCGAGCCAGTCATTGCCGCCATCGGCATAAAGCGTATCGTTGCCCGTGCCGCCGTACAGCATGTCATCGTGCCACCCGGCATAAAGGCTGTCGTGACCGCCGCCCCCGAACAGGGTATCGTTATCGCCATGACCGTAAAGCACGTCATTGCCGTCGCCGCCATCGAGATAGTCGTTACCTTTGTGAGCGACGATCGTCTGGTCCGCACTGCCCCCGATTAAAGAATCCTCGCCAAACGTCCCGTTGAGGGAATCGCTATTATCCGGCTCTACGGTGGGTACGGGGGCGCTATTGCCGCCAATCACCGCTAAGTAGCCATCTTGACCGCCGCCGGACGTGGTTTGCAAGGCATTGTGAGTGACTTGAGCGTTCGTGGAATTGACCGTCAGTGCGGCGGCGGCAATCCCGTTTCTGACATTAAAGGCTTTCCCCGAACCGCCGGGAAACGGGGTCCAGACCAAGCGCTCGCTAAAATCGTTTTTGACGATCAGTACGTGACCGTCTCCGGCATAAGGTCCGATCGCCTCTCCGGCGAGTTGCTGTCCGTCGCGGTTGGCGATCGCGTAGGATGCATCCCCGGCAATATAAACATTCCCTTGCTCGTCCGCCGCGATCGAGTTGCGCCGCAAACTATTCCCCGAACCGCTACTCAAGCGCGTCAGCAACGACTGACCTTTCAGCAACCCCCCACTGGCCAAATCGTAACGACCGTACCAGGTCATATCCACCGAACCGACATTATTCGGGGTATTGTAACTGTCGGTTTGCACCGTATTCGCCGCCGCCGACGCCGACAAATTCAGGGGATCGCGGGAGAAAATTGACGATCCCGTACCGCCATTAACCTTATGGGCGATGTAAAGCTGACCGTCGCGACCGATCGCCACCCGAATGCCTCGGGTATCGGCCATTTTATTCGCCGACTGGATGGCGGACGCCGAGAAATCGTAGCCCGTCCATTTCACCGCCGACCCGTCATAAGACAACGCCTGATTGAACGCCACTTGCAATTGACTGCTTTTCTGGTGATAGCCCGTGACCACTACCGTCCCGCCATTTTGGGCCGTAATCGCCACGTCGTTGAAATGGCGACTCGAACTGCCCGTATTCCAACTGCCGATCGCCGCGCCACTGCTGTTGTAGACCCGGATCTCGTCGGTTCCGCCGCCGACATCGCGCAACGCCGCCACGGTTCCACTGTCGTCGATCGCCACCCGTTCCACGGCGCCGGGATTGGCACTCCAAACGACGGTACGGGCGTCCGGACTGAGTACTGCGACCCCGAAATCTCCGGCGATCGCGATTTCCCCGGTCGTCGAATTGATTTCCAAATCTTTGACAGAACTCGGCACCCGGGTGGTCGATAGCACCGCATTCGTGGCGCTATCGTAACGGACGATCGCCCCCGTCCCGCCGCCGAGTAAGTCTGTCGAGGTTCCCCCGGGATCGTGACCGGGCCAGTCGCCCCCGAGGACGACGATACCCCCGGTCGGCGAAATATCCACCGCATTAGCGAAGTCGTCCCCGCTTCCGCCGATGTAGGTCGCCCCGGAAACGTCTAAATTGTTGGTCGGCGCCGTCGGTAGGGCCAGCAACCCGGGATATCGCGCCATCAATTCTGCCGCAAATGGCGATCGCGCTTCAATACTGCCCGTATTGACTTCTAACTCCCAGTCGCCCCCTCGAAATAAGCTCCCGGTGACATCGTCCGACGCTGCAATGTCCGCCCCCGTCAGCTTCGCCAACTCCTGGAGAAAGGCGCTTCCCGTTTCCCCGGCGGCTAAGTTGCAACCGTAAAAGAGAAGGTCGGCGCGATCGCTCAAAGCGTCAGCCCACTGCTGTAATTGCGCGCCGTAGTTTTCTAAGGTGGCGTGAGTGAGTTCGGAATTGCCCAAACGAACCCGACCGACTTCGCCGTGAGCGACGATATGAAGGGCCGAAACTTCGCTTTCGCGAACGAGAATTTCGCTAATTTGTGCGATTCCATCCCGTTCCGAATCGAGAACGACGGCTCGGGCTTCGGGGTCAATTCCCGCCAGTAAATCTTGATAATTTTCAACAGCCGGATCGATAACAACAAGAGTCCTTTCGCGAGCCATTACTTTCACTTCTCCATCGGCGAAACTTGCCTGTCGAGGCTTGGTAGAAGCACCTCTGGAGACGAATTACTAACTCGGTAGATGAATTAAAAAAGGGCAGAATCACTCAGCCATCAGAACGAGAATTATCGATTCATTAACTCTTTCCGATCGCCTTCATCGGATGTTTCGAGTGATTTCTATACCTTATTCTTTCCTTTCTAATCCGCGATCGTCATCCGTAAACGCACTGAAATTCAATATCCGTGTATTTTCGATGGGAGTTTTTGAGTCACAAAAAAAGCTGGCTAAAAGCCAGCTAAAATCCTGTCTTACTTACTTGTCTGCCGCCAAAAGAGAGGTGAATTACAATGAATAGACTAACTGAAGAAACTCGATATTTTTTCCAAGTCTTACTTCAGCATTGCTAATTACTGAGACTCCATTTCAAGAATCAAGTTCCCGATTTTAAAAACAAAATATTTTAAAATTTCCGTATTTTCACCGATTTCTTAATATTAAAACTAGGGTAATAACTCGTTTTTACACGATCTTTAAAAAAGATAGATCGTATCAAGGGATCTTAAAAAACTATTCCTAAATAGAATAAAACATCCAAGGCGATCTTGGATGTCTGCAAAAGTTTTTAAGCGGAAGTTTAACGATGTGATTAGAGAAAAATTAGCCGAGATCGCCCGCCGGACGGCAAGCACATAACATCGATTTCCATAAATAAGGTAATCTTCCCGCAAAAGCAAACTCAAGATCGGTATAACCGTGCGATCGCAGCAACTCGCTAAGGGTTTGAACCGAGAAAAATTTGATATGACCGCCATCGCGATCGACGTGAAAATGAGCGTCCATGCGCCCTGAGAGGGACAGTGCCAGGTTTTTTAAATATCCGTGATAGGGTGTCGTTAGAATTAGCTTCCCGTTCGGTTTCAGACATCGTTTCGCCACTTTGACTAATTCTTTCGGGTAGAAAAGATGCTCGATCACTTCAACCGCAATCACGCGATCGAACGAATCCCCAATTTCTTCGTAAGGTAAATCGTAAATACTTCCTTGAAAGAAAGAACAATCGGGAAAACTACGACGGGCGATCGCCACTCCTTGGCTAGATTCTTCAACTCCAACCACGCAATAACCGTACTCCGCTAACCAATGACTAAAACTGCCATTTCCACAGCCGAGATCGAGGATTCGGAGCGGTTTTCCTTCCTGACTGACGGGATCTCCCAGTAAAGATAAGAACGGTTTCATCAAATAAAAATGGGTCTCCTTAAGGCGATCGTCTTTGTAGGGAAATTCGTAATCTAAGGGTGAAGAAGTCATGAGTGATGGTAGAGTCTATAATTTTCTAGCTTAGAGAATAAGTTGTCGTACAGATCTGGATAATCGATCGCGATCGCCGAGGGTAAGATATAGCGATCGCAGGCGATCGGCGATTCGTTCCCACGTGTATTCCGCAAAGATCAATTGGCGCGCGCGATCGCCCATTTCACGGGCCAATCGGCGGTCTTTCAACAGCGCGATCGTCGCTTCGGCAATTTCCACCGGATCCGGATTGATTTCCCAAACCGCGCGATCGCTCGCCGCTTCAGGAAAATGACACCCTTTTGTAATGACACAGGGCAATCCCGACGCCATCCCTTCCAACACCGACAGACTAAATCCCTCGGAATAGGAAGGAGAAATGTACAGATCTGTCGCCGCCAGCGCCGCATACTTTAACTCACCTTGCAGCATTCCTGTAAACGTTACCGCATCTAAAGCCCCTACTTTCTTAAAAAAGCTCTTGATTTTTGGTAAATAACCGATGCTATCCGGTCCGGCGACAACCACGTGTATTTGCGGTAATTCCGCACGGATTTGAGGCAGGGCAGAGGCGAGTAAATCCAATCCTTTTTTTGGATGGAGGCGACCTAAGAACAGGATTAAGGTTTTATGGCGAGTTTCGGGAAACACCCGGTAAAATCGTTCGGGGTCGGGAAGGCGATCGAAATCCGCGCGATCGATCCCGCTAGGAATCACGATCGCCGGGGTTTTCGGCGCGATCGATCGCGCCCGATCCGCTTCACTCTCGCATAACGCCTGAACCGCCGCCGCGCGATCGATCGCGGGCTGTTCTAACCCTTTAAAAAATAACCACTTTTTCCAATATTTATAAGCCATAGCCCACGGTTCTAGCATCCCGTGTGGAGTCATTACATAAGGGACATTATGCTGCTGGCAAGCCCAATGAGCGGGTAGGGACGGATAGCAAAATAATGCATGAGTATGGACGATATCGTAAGCTCTAACGCGATACCACAACCATTGAGTCAATTTAAAACTGATATATCGATAATCGCCAAAATTCCAAAAATCGAAATACTGAATTCGATAAAAATCGCGATCGATCCAGCGATATAAGGGTACATCTAAATGACTGTTACCGTTCGCAGAAGTTGTAACAATATCGACCTCGATGCCAAGACGACCGAGCGATCGCGCTAACTGAAGCACGACCTGAGACGGTCCGCCATAGATCGCAGCGATCGCCGGAACGACCATTAAAATTTTCATAAAAATTACTCAGTTTTTACCTCAGCTAAATTGGCAAACTGATAGCGTTTTTGATAGTCGTCAAACGCCGTTGTCATGGCGGGGGGTAACTTCAAATGCAATTGTTGTGGAGTTTTTGGCGATCGAATCCGAGCCACCGCCTCATCCAACCACGATCGCGGACTGTCTAATTCTAAAAAGGTACATAATTGCTGCAAATGCGATCGTGGGTTGTCTAGAAATTGAGAATAAGTTAATTCATAAAAGCGATCGCCTAACGGTTCGCGCCAGCGATCGATCTCGTGCAAGGTCACCAACCATTCGTAAGCCGCTTTTTCCAAATCGCTATTGAGTGCGATCGCTTCCTCGGGATAGTATCCCGCCTCGATCCCATTGCGTTGCAGGGCTTTTCATTTGGAACCATCGACCCCCCACCACTGATTTAAAGCGGGTTTTCCGGCTATTTTATACTCGTTTTCCGTCGCCAACCGCGCGATCGAATGGCAAACCTGCGCTCCGTCGCGCACTAAATGCACGAATTTCGCTCCCGGTGCGATCGCTTCTAAATATCCAATTCTCAAGGCATTGAGCGGCGTTTTTTCGACGAATAAGCGAGATCGATCGCCTTTCGATTGGCTTCGGAACAGGCGATCGAAACGCTCTCGACTCCCTTCGCCAACATGGCGATCGTCCATTAACAAGCGTCCTTCAATCCGTTCAAATAAATTATGGACGTCCATTTGGCGATCGATCGCCGTCCATAAATAATAGGGTTCGTAAAGGTATTTTACTTGAGGATGAGAGCCTAAAAAATCCCCTAAAATCGTCGTCCCCGACCGTCCGCAACTGACAATAAATGCGAACGGAAGGGGATTTAAAAAGTGGGAGCGATCGCGATTGGTACGTATTTTCCATTCGGCGAGCGATCGCAAGGTAAAGTATTTGAGCGCTCGTGCTGATGGTTTAATCGCTTCGAGAAGGGGTAATGCAAGATTCATTATTGACGTTATTGTTCTCTAAATTTGTGCTGGAGTAGCGGGCGATCGTTTCCCGGTACAGTTCTAAAATTTGCGCTCCAGCGACTTCTCTAGAAAAGTTTTTGCGAATAAAATCGGATGCAGCTCGACCCATTTGTTCGCGGAGCGCGCGATCGCTCAAAAGGCAATCGATACAGCGATAAAATTCCTCTGGCGAGTGACAAATAAAGCCTTCTTTCCCCTGTTGGATCGGCAACCCTGCAAAGGCTTCCGGCGAACCCACCACAGGTAAACCTACTGCCATTGCTTGTTGTACTTTCGTTTTCAGTCCCGACCCATTTGTTTGCGGGTAAATGTAAATCCAGTCCTGGCTTAAGAAACTCATATAATCTTCTACACGATCGCTGAGGCTAATATCGGATCGATTTCCTAAAAGTTTTTGCCATTTGGCTGCTTGAATATTTCTCCCAAGCAAGAATAATTGGATTTGCGGGCGATCGGGCTTAATCCGTCGATAACAATCGTCTAAAAATTGACCGACTGCCTCCCACACGACTTGTTTTCCTCCAGTAAAGGTACATAAAAGTTTAGGAGTATTGGATCGGGCGATCGGGCGATCGAGAAACTCGCTTGCAATCGCAATTTTAATCGTTTTAATAGTAGAATTTGGCAAAATCTTGCTCAAATATTGAGTATCGATCGGCGAGACAGTACCAACTAAATCAAAATTAGAATAAATACGACGTTCGTAATTTTTTAAAACCAGTTCATTAATGTAGTATTTTACAGCTAATTGCCAATGAGATGTCTGCGATCGAATTCTGTTCGCTGCCATAGAATATGCATCTGAAGCAACTAAAACCGTAGGAATAGCAGGACAATATTGTCGATACTGAGCCATATAAAATAAATCAAAATGGATGGCGTCGTACTGCTCGATCGTGCAGCAATTGCGCAACCAAAGCGCTAATTTTGTGCTTTTATAGCGGGCGATCGCCGGGTGAAACCCACAAAAACAGCCTTGAATTTGATACAATAATCTAATTAAAGCCTTTGGCTTTTCAAAAAAAAATATATTATTAATATTGGGAAATTCTTTTAAGATTCGCTTGGCGACAATTTCCCGATCGATTTCATTGTCTATTAAGATGGCTAAATCGCACTCGGCGCGATCGCTGACATATTTAAGTAGATTAAAAGTTAAGTTATGGTTTCCTAAACTGGGAGGAACGAAAACATATGGAATTAAGAATAAAAGTTTCACGCTAGAAGTAGTGTTAAGTCAATTACAAGTTTTTCAATATTTTAACGATCGATACTGAATAGGCGATCGGATTCAAATGATGGTCTAAAATATCCGAATTGACAAAGCGAGTATCGATAATTTGAGTTTCTGGATTGAGTTGTTCGGAAGTAATATCGATAAAACAAAATCCACGCTTTTCGCATTCTTGTTTGAGGCGATCGTTATATTCTAAAGTCAGTGCTGTTCTTTCTAACTGCGATGCTTTTACTTCTCGGCGAGCATTCGCAACCTCCCCCCAGTTAACACCATCTGGAATTGTCGGTAAGGGAACGCTTAAAATGTAAATATTGTCAAAGTTTCGAGCGCGAATCCATTCTAAAAAGTTACAGTAGTTTAAAATTGATGTTTCCAGCGCATCTTTAATAGATATCTTGTATTTTTGAGCGCAATACCAAATCAAAAACCCACAATCGACTTCTCCTAGTTGAAAAAATAAATATTGCCAGGGTTTTGCGCTTTCAATTCGTCTTCTAAAAATTTGTAAAGCGTCAGTCCGTGAGTTGGGATTGAGCAGACCTCGTGCTGTTGCACCGGGAACGGCGATCGTTTCAAAATACATCCCCGGAATCGAGCGATCGCGATCGATCTTAGAGAAAATTTTGATATGACTATCTCCAAGACAAATGGCATAAATATGACGGCGATCGTATAAAGACAAGCAATTAAAAACATTTATTTTGATTTTTTTAAAACCTGGTTTTATTATATTTTTTAGTAGCTCGAATCCCATGATTTTTATTTATCTTGATGGTAATATAGGGATATTTAATAAAAATCTAATAAAAATTTCTCCCAATAAAGTAGTTACGGCAATCCCCAGCAAACACACAGGTATTAAATGATAAGAGCCAGAGCTAGTAAAAAAAGCTGACAATAAAAGAATTTCTGCTAAAGCAACTGGTTTAGTATACAAATTCATTTTAAAAACTTGATAGTAAAGTAAAAACCAAAAAATTGTATGTAAAAAAACACCGATAGCAACTAGCCATACACTACCCGATAATAAATACAAGCATCCAGTCAGTCCGGGAGATGCACTAAATCCATAATCAGTAATCCCCAATATTTCATGTTTATAAACTAAATTAATATTAAAGCCAAACTCAGTTAATTTATGATAAATTGTTCCTAAGTTAAATTGAGGTTGATAAGCTTGAATATAAAATAACGTTGTCAATCCATTAATTCGAGTTAAAGGAAAGTAAAGGTAACTATCCCATACTTCGCTATTATAAATAACTTGATTGAAAGCTTCAGGAATAAGATAAATTTGTCCCACTTGACCGACTTCTCTAAGAAACCGCAACCGCGTTGCAATACCAAAAACCAGAGGGAACAGAGGAGTAAGTGCAATTAAAAAATTGCGCCTTCCTGTAGTCAAGCAACCGGAAAAACTCCAAATAATTGAAAGTAAAACGATCGCTCCTGGAATAAATGCACGACTCGTTGTAATAATCGTAAAAACAGAACAATAAACAATATATGCCATTAATCCTAGGTGGAAACAAAAAGTATTTTTAACATAATTAGCAATAAAAATTAAGTTTAAAAATAATGCAGGGACTATCAGCTTCGTACTTATATTAATAATCCCTGCCAATTTAAAGGGAAGAGATGCTGCACCAAAGCCAGAAACAGGATCGACTCGCGCACCAATTTTGAGATCGAATTGCAGGAAAATTAGCGAACCACTAATAATAATCAAAGCTAATAAGTAAATTAAAAGCCATTTTTTCTCAAAGTATTGATAGGCTTCGATGGATTGGCGATCGATATTGAAATAATACATTTCTCGAAAATATCGGGTTTTAGTTAACCAAACAACTGCACAAGCAAAACCGACTAAACTAAATGTCGAAATTTGATAAAGTTCGATAGGATGTTCTAGATTTAAGAGCCAATCAAATAACGCAGAAGGAAAAATATTGATTGTTTTACTGCCTTGAGAATGCCAATAGAGCATCCCATATAGTTGAAGGTGATGACCGATGGATAAAAGTAAATAAATCACCCAAAAATTAGCTTCTAATTGGAATCGTCCACGTAATTTCCATAAAATTAAAATAGAAGCCAAAAAAGAAATAATCGTTAAATCGGTAAATTCACTTTCTAATCTATTGGCTCCTTTAAAATAATCGAGGGCACCCAACCAACCTAACGGAAAAATACTGAGAATTAACCATCTCCATCGAAAAATTGAGAATGATTCTGAAAAAACAAAAAGGTTTTTAATCGTTTTTTGGAATGAAGAAGCCACAATATTTTTTCTATTCCACGATTGATTTTTTACAGCCATTTTTTAGAGATAATTTAGATCTCAAGACTCTCGCTTTTAAAGGAAAATGCTTTTAAAGTTACATTTAGGAGGATTCTTTATCCGATATTAAATCAAGATAAGTAATATTTTTCTTGCATTTACTTTTTTATTCTTTAAACCAATGTTTAATATTTTCATATCCATATCTATTTTTATAAATGCGACATAAAAATAGAAACTGCCATCTTTTTACTTTAATCCAATCAGACCAGTAACCCCATTGATTCTCTTTAGGTTTAGAATTCAATAAAACATCAATAAATTCTGATTGCTGCTGAGTTAAATACTTTTTCCATTTTTCAGGTTTATCCGGAATAATCCCTATTTCTTCATCAATTTCAATAGCTGTTTTGCTATAAGAAGAATCACGCATTCCCGGTTTTAGCATTTGCATCTCAAAATCTTCTCCCAAATATTTGCAAAGATGTCTTAGAACTCTGTCGGGAAAGTGTGTTAACTCTTCATATTGCACCGTATAAAGGCAATGGGAATATTTTCGTGCAAAGATTGTAGAGAGTTCGTAGACACCACAGGCTAAGAAAAAATTATCCGGTAAATGAGAGCAATAAAGGTATGAGGCGATCGCATTTTTAGGGTCTCGCTGCATATTAATGATAATTGCATTTGGAAATAATTCTAAAATAAAATCGATATAAAAAATATGACTTGGTGTTTTTTCACCCCAACGCATTTTTCCTCGGTTTTGTACGATTTTTGTAAAGAAGATTTCTGCTACATCTCGATAAGAATAATTTCCTTCAGATAACTGGTCGATCCATTCATTTTTAAACTCAATATATTCTTTTAAATGGTAGTCAGATTGTTCTGAAAAACGATAATTTAAAAACCGTTCTACAATATCAACAGCATATCGAGAAATATCCTGCTCTAAGATTAAATTCCTATTGCCGTAAATTCTCGCAAAAAAATATGTTTCCGGCGGAATATAAATTCGTGAATGCCGATTCAAACAGTATCGCATTAAAGTCGTTCCAGATCGTGGAGTTCCAACAATAAAAATTGGTCGATCTGACTCTAAAACATCTTTATTCATCGCTTTCTAAACTAGATTTAGCTTGAATCAATCGTCGAACTGAAAACAAGATCGAGCAACGAGAGAGAACCAAGGAACTAGAATTGGCGATCGCCGCCCCTTCTAACCCATATCGAGGAATGAGCAATAAATTCATAAATACATTACATAAACTACTAAAACCATAAATAATCGCAATTGTTCTTTCATTTTCTATGGCGATCGATACTTGGCTCATCCATCCCAGAGAAGCATTCATCAATTGACCCGCAGTTAAAATTAATAATGCTGTATAGCTGATTTGAAACTCGGTACCGAAGAGTAATAAAAAATAGCGACCAAAAAAGAATAATAAAATAGCAATAGGTAAAGATAATAACAATAATAATATTGCTGTTTTTGCGATCGCCGATTCCAGTTTTTGGTAATTTTGTTTTGCAGATATACTAGAAAAGATCGGCATCAATAAAGGTCGCGCGATCGCGAGTGGTAAAGCAACTAATTCCGCACTGCGACTCGCTACGGCATAAAAAGCTACCGATTGCATTCCTAAAAATCCACCCAACATTAAAGTATCGATCCGCAAATGAACAAAATTAATAAGAGTGGCGATCGTCAAAGGAAAACCACCAGATATCCATTCACGCCATCCGTATTCTACCTCTTTGATTTTTGACGATTTTGGAAGAACACGAATCAGCAAAAAAAAGCCAAAGAAAAAAGCACATATCGTAGAAACGACATGCAAAATTATTGCATTTTTAGCACTGAAATGAGTAGGAAATAACGATCCTAAAATGACAATAAAAATAGTGAAAAGCAACGGACGAATTAAAAGCTCGGGAAGTTGTCCGGCAACAACTTGACTTAATCCTTGCATTGCCGATTGTCTGAGGCTTGTTAATGCTGTAAATGGAATAGAAATAGCGGCAATTGATAAGATAGAATAGATCGATTCATTCGCAACCATCCCAAAATACCAAGCTGCGATCGCCACCACGCTACTTAATGCCACAGAAACCAGCAAAACTACGCGATTTAACCGCAATAAAAATCCTCTAATGAAATCCCACTGCGATCGCGTTCGATAAATAGCAATTTCGCGCACAATAATGAGTGGCAATCCTAAAACAGAGATAATATTGAGTAATCCCAACCAGGCGATCGTGTAAGCATAATTTCCATATTCGCTGCTTTTTAAATAGCGTGTCAGTAAAACATTTGTTGCAAAAGATAGAAACAGATAAATAACTTTTAAACCCAAGGTTCCGGCTAAACTTTGGATCTGAAAACGATAAGATGTCAATTTAAACTTTAGACCGAACAACCGTATTTACCTAATTTTTATACTGACGACTCCAGCGATCGCGGACCCTCGCAATTTCTGTTGGCGAATAAAAATGTTGAAAATAGCGAGATTCGCACATTTCCTCGATATAGCTTTCTGGAAGTTTTACGAATTGCTTGAATCTCTCGTAAGTTTTTCCATAGATTTTCCGAGATCCAATATTGTGATTAATAATTTTAAACCCTCTATCTAAATTAAGAAAAGATGCAAGATAACGAGCTTTAACTGTATTATTTAATTCTGACTTTAAAATCAGTAAATCAAAATTATCTTTCTGGAATCGAGCTACCCCACGATCGCGTGGAAAAGGAACTTGGTAAACATCAATACCGAGATAATTAAAAATCTGGTAATCGAACCAATTCAAAACATTGTGATGAAAATTTCTCCTCAAAAAAAGATCGGTCAGTTCGGGTACACTTAACCGATCTGCACCAAAAGGTTTTCCGGTATGCTGTCGGTAATTTTGAAAGAAAGAGGAAATATTTTTAGCGATCGGTTCGCGCACCAGCGTGATAATTTTAATCGGTCGATCTTGTTGCAAAAGTTTTTCCTGCAAAATCCGCGATCGATAGGTTCCATCATCGATAAAATGAACGGCAAAGACTGTCCCCAATTGAGGAATAGACTTCGTTAGCGATCGCGCGATCGAGGTCGTTCCCACCTTCCCCATCGTCCAAATTAAAATCGGCGTGCTAAAGCGCACGACCCACTTCACCCGACGTTCAAACACAAAGCGATCGATCGATTCCTGAAGCTGTTCGGAACCCGTATAAGCGAGCATAAAAAACCTGAGTTGTTCGACAAAAAGATGAGCGATCGACCTTCTAGAAGAGGCGATCGCTCAAAACCTAATCAATCTTTCTATTCAATTATGCACAATCCGGATTTAGTCATAGTTCTGACAAGATTAGCAATTGTTTATTTTCTGGCGATCGCCCACTATTCAAGCCAATTGAAGTTGGCTCTCATTCCCTAAAAATGCTGAATTTTCGACATTTGAACAAACAAAATAGCTAAAAAAATCCGTAGTATCCACAGCACGGTAGTCAAGATACAGATTGACTCCTCTAGAATTCCTATCATATTAAAAATGCAATAGGGAGCGATCGAACGGGTAGCTATCCAGTGGAAAACTGAATTTTTCTGGCTTGTGAGGAATTTGGGTATTGCGAATCCTTCGTCTTCTATTTCTCGACCAAGGGTCGCGATCTCTTGGTAGTAAGATGGATGGTAATAGCTAAGTCTGAGCCTCAGTGTAATAATGCTGAGTAGTAGCAGGATGAGAGTAGATCCGGTCAAATCGACCTAATCTTGTCTATCTCACTAAAGAGAAAAAACTTCATTGGATTGAGTTAAGTCTTCTGGTAAAGGTTTTCCTTCAATAATAGTTTGGTAAACGTCGATGAGTTTTTTAGCTGCTCGTTCCCAGGTATAGTTTGCAAAAATAAAATCACGAGCGCGATCTCCCATTTCTTTTGCTTTTGGAGGATCGCTTAAGCACTCAATTAAAGCATCAGCTATAGCATCTGTATTAATATCCACAACATGAGCCGCTTTAGCCGTTGCAGCCTCCGGAAAATTGCAACCTGTCGTAATAATGCAAGGTAGTCCTGAAGCCATACCTTCTAATACGGACATACTGAAACCTTCCGAGTATGAAGGTGCAACATACAAACTTGCTGCCGCCAAAGCAGCATATTTCAATTGACCTGTCAGCATACCCGTAAAGGTGACAGCATCCAGACATCCTGAGTTTGCAAAGTAGTTATGAGCTTTAGACATAAATCCGATACTGTCTGGCCCAGCTACGATTAAATGAGTTTGAGGAAACTGTTTATGGGCTTTTGCAAATGCAGGGGCAAGTAAGTCTAGCCCTTTTTTAGGATCGATCCGACCTAAGAATAAAATCAACGTTTTATTTATTGTATTGGGAAAGTGTTGGTAAAAAACATCTGGTTTTATCGGTGTCTCAAATTCTCGTCTATGAATCCCATTGGGTATAACTATAGAGTGTTTGATCCCCAGTAAATTGAGTTGTTTTGATTCAGAACTTGCTAGAGTCTGAATTAATCTTGCTTTTTTGAGAGCTGGCTTTTCAAAAAATAAATAATACAGCTTTTTTTTCCAAGCTTTATAAGACATAGCCCAAGGCTCCAGCATACCATGAGGTGTCACTAGGTAAGGAATTTTAACAAATTGACAGATCCAGTGAATGAATAAAATTTGCGGAGCGAATACTGTATTTGTATGAACTAACTTGTATTCATTGATATGCTGGAAGATCCATTTAAGTAATGAAAAACTAATAATAAAATCATATTTATGGAAACAAGAAAAATATTTAATTTTATAATTGCTTTCATGAATCCATTCTTCTAAAATTACATCTAATTTTCCGGATCCATTAGCATTTGTCGTGATTATATCGACAGTGACTTTTTCAAAATTATTTACTGTTTTTACTAATTCTATAAAAGCCTTATAAGTCCCCCCATAAACTGAGCCGAGGTATGGGGCAACCATTAAAATTTTTACCATGGATTTAGTAGGGTATAAGATTGAAATATTGAATCCTTCATTGAGACAAATCAAGTCTAAATAGCTGCGACATTCAGTAAGCTTTCAACCACGACAAACCAACTCTAAAATAGGATCTTATAATACAGAATAGCTACACTTTAATTCCTCTAAATTTTTATGATAATACAATTTTAATTCTCTTCTTCCATCAGTCTGACACCTATTTTTTTGTGTTTGAATGTTGTTAATTACGATTTGCTATTAATTTAACATCTGTTTTCTTCAATATTTACGATCGCATTTAAATTCAAACTAATTTTCTAATTTAGAGCTATCCTGCCATTTTTAAATTTCCAGTTCAATTCAATCTTTATATTATAAAAATTTTCAACAATGCACATGCTAAGTTTGTTATCCGAGACATACCCATCAAAACCATAAAGTTTTGCTTGCCAAACAGATACTGAATAACATACTCCAACTAGGTACTTTTTTCGATAAAATTATATACGAGCAGTTAATCTGCAATCCGGAAACTACACACAGGATTTATGAAGCATGAAATTTTTAAACTGAATGGCCTAAAAATTCCAGTGAATCATGTCAATAATACGATCCAGAACTATAATTGCCCAATCAGGCTATTCTTTGATAATTCATATTAACAACAGTTACTTGGCTGTTATGGCAGCATCAATGGCATTTAAAAAACCCTCCGCAAACCTTTGCGGGCTATAAGTAGCCACAATCTTCTGGCTATATTGTCCCATTTTAATTCGGGAATCTGAATCTAGCTGATGGATGTCTAACAAGGCACGAGTCATGTCTTGTTGACTTTTTGGATTGAATCGTCGGCCATTCTCAGGATCGCGAACCAGCTCGTGACAAGCCCCTACTGTTTGGCTACATAAAATTGGTAGTCCAGCAGCACAAGCCTCATTTACAACTAACCCCCATTGCTCTTGCAACGCAGGATGTACAAAAGCATTAGCAAGACCATACCAATCTCTTATTTCTTGATAGGTGATAAAACCAGGTAAATGCACGCAATCCTTGAGTCCTTTTTCGAGAATGACATGGCGGATAGATATTTCTTCTTGTCCACTGCCGCAAATGACGAGATTCCATGCCTGCTCATCTCCAACTTGCTGTCGATAAGCAGCAAACGCTTCGACCAGTCCTAATACATTTTTGCGTTCGATCAACCGAGTGACAGTGAGAAAATAAGGACGTCTCGGAATGGCTGGCTGCCTTTTTCTAGTAAGACTTGGTGCTTGCCTAGCAGTTTCAGCACCCTGCTTAAAATAATTATTGTCAACCGCATCGTAGCCGAAAAAAATGTACTGGGAGGGAAAGCCTAGCTTCACGAGGTAATCGCGATGTAGTTCTCCACCGACAAGAGCAGCATCATACTTTCTGACATACTGCCAGAATTTTATTTGTTCTTTCCACCACTGCCGTTTTTCATCATCCCATTTACTCTCACTCATCAGAATCGTTGGAATACGGTAGCGTTGACACCAAGCTAATGCTGCACGCGATACTGGAAAGCCCCATCCAGGGATGGCAACAAGATCTGGTTGTAGAAGATCGAGACAACCAGGAACTAAAGGGGCTGGTGCCGCAGAAAAGCGACCGCGATCTACAGAAGCTGGAGTCGTAGCAACAGGTAATAGCGTCTTGAGTGGAAATGCAATTTCTTGTTTCACATCACCCCAAGGATGGTCTCGGGTATTGTCTGTCACCTGAATGGCACTCAAACGCCAACCTTTTGCCTGACATGCAGCACAGGCAGCACGTAGCCTCGCAGCATGATAGCCTCCAATATTGTAGAAAATAACAACAATATGCATAGCTAGCTTAATTCAACTCAAGTAACGCCTAAAGTAATAAATATACTTTAGAAGGAAGGGTGTTCTTGTCGGGGCATATGAGTTGAAGAATGAATATGACCCGATGGAAGAGGTGATTTTAATTTAAAGTTTTCTCGTTGAAACCAAAGTAATAAGAAACATGGCCAAAAAGCCATACCAAACCAGGCATAAATTCCGGGTAAATCTCCACCACGCAGGAGAGGGATTAGACAGGCGCAGAGGATGGCGCGGACGAGAATGCCTGCGAAGGCTTGCAGCTCGTTACTATAACGGACGATATTGGCGAAAACTGTTCCGTAGAGGATTGAGCCAACGAGAATACCAATTAGCCCTCCTTCGCCGTAGAGCGATCCAAATAATGATTGTGAAATCCCTAAGGTTCCCTTTCCATTATTGATAGTAATGCCCAGTTTATTCAGGTAGCCTCCCACGGGTTTTTCAGGCCACAACGATCGAGGAATCGGGCGCATCAGAATCTCTAGATGCTCCATGCCTAAAGAGAAGTCTAAACGGTGAGGATAAACTTGCTGCATGAGTACGAAGCCATCGAGCATATTGGCATCTTCGGCACTGAAAGCGCGTTCTATGGCAGCTTGCTTTAGGGTGTCGTTGGCTAAGTTGGCATTACGCATAGCACCAGCGAAGGCAAATAGAGTAAGACTCATGATGGTAATCATGCTGAAAATTATCAGGCGACTTTTTGGTCGATAGGATGAGGATAAGATGATACCTCCAGCGATGAGCCATGCTAGAAATTTAAAGCGGCTGCTAGGACCGTAAGTCAGATATGCAACACCGCTTAGGATCGTGAGGGCAGCAATTTTATGCCGCAGTAAGGGCAAGCCACCAAATTTCCACAGGCAAAAAATCAGTGCAGCTACTCCCACTAAAAGCATGGGAAATAAGTATAAGTAAGCACTCACTCCAAATGCCAGGGAACTACCCCCGCGTACTTGTGCAATAACGCGGGAGCGAACGACTACGACTATGGGCAGACACAGCAAGCCGAGGAAAAGGATTTTAGGCCGCAGCCATTGGAATAGGGTCCGATCGCCTATCGGGACTACAATTGGCAAAACCGTCCTCTGTCGCAACATATAAGTTACTAATAGGCAGATTTCCCCAAAGACAATATAAGCTAAGGCAATAACAGCCTTATCTTCCGTAATTGGAGAAAAACCAAGATTTCCAATATTCACCCACCTGTCTAGACCACTGGTAACGACCCAATATCTATAGGAGGAAATGTAAAAAATAAAGCTGCCGATCAGTAACGGGATTTCGTCATTGCGTCGCAAGAACCAAATTCCGCTCACAACCAGCAGGGCTATTTGAGTAAAGAGTAACTCCGGGTATTCAAATAGGGGCATGGGGTACGCTTTGGAGATGGTGCTGCAATTGCGACAGGCTGAAACAAGTAGTATTGGTGGATTGTTGGGAAAACATTTCTAGTTGATGGGGATGGTTGAGACAAAATAACAGAGCATCGGCGATCGCTTCTCCTGTAACCTCTTGTAAAGTCAACCCATTTACTCGATCTTTCACGACTTCACCACAAAATCTGGACGCAACAACTGGCAGTTTCCAAGCCTGGGCTTCAAGTTGAGTTAGTCCAAAACCATCTGAAAGGGTTGGAAACACGAAAATGTCTGCCTTTTGGTAGTATTCAACTACGGCACTGCGAGGAACGGTACCAATCCATTGCACCCGTTCCTGTTCGGGTTGGGATCTGGCGATGCCTGGGGAACCGACTAGCCAGAATTCTATAGGCTGGTCGCGCAGTAGTTTGGCCGCTTCTAGCAGTGCAGCGATACCCTTGCGCAAAATTACTTGACCGAGAAACAGCACTCTTAGTCGGCGTTCGACGGAGAAAGCCGGAGGGTAAGTTCGTACGAAGTCACGGGCTTGTTCGGGGGGTTCGTAGGCAAGGGGAACAACATCAATTTTGTTGGCAGGGATACTCGCTTGCTGTAAGGCTTGACTTGACCAGGGCGAATTCACCACAATACGATCGGCCAGTGAACATTCTTCCCGCCAACTGTCCCAGTAGTGGGGTGGTGCAGGTTGCCAGATAGATTGATAGTGAGGATATCTCGAATGTTCCTCTAGAACCAATTTTTCCTCAACGGGTCCGGGATCGATTTGTCCTAAAATAGTGTGCCAGCCTCTAGACTTGGCGTAGCGGAATAGTTCTAAGGCGGCGTAACTGTAAGCAAACAGGGTGGGGCGACAGTTAAGTTGAGGGGTGAGGGTCTTGAGACACTGGACTGCCTGTTCTTGGAACCAGTAGTTACGGGCGATAATGCGTTCCCATCCAGTTGTTTTTTGGATGCGTTGAACCAGTTCAAAGCGAATCAACGAACTCGTGAAGGCGTGGATAGAGGCTGGGGTTAAGTCTGGGTGGAATCGTTCCCGTAGATTAGCTAAGAGAGATTTTGGTAGGTGATTTAGGGGAGACTGAGGTAAGACCCAGGCATCTGTTATTAGGTGGGCAAGTTGGTCAGATTGGTGTAATGCCCTTGGAATAGCGTAATGTTCGCGAGCGCCGAGTTGACAGCAGATCCAGGATGAAAAATTTTCAGGCATTCACCCTCAAGCCTCCGTCTCATTAGGCTTATGAGCTTCTAGGCAAATAGAAAATTCTGGCCAATGAAGGAGCTTCGTCACTACAGGATCTACTAGAGGGGGCAAACCACGCAGAGGAAGGATGAAACTCCATCCCAACAAGGGATGAATCTTGGAAAAAAAGCGAAAAAAGAATGTAGTTTTTTGACTAAAAAATCCGCTGCAAAAAGAAATAGAATCCACGACAAAACCAGCTTCTTTGCATAAATTTATTAAACTTGCTTCAGTATATCCTTTTCTAACGTGCCATCCTGTTTCTACAGTAGGAAACGGCCCCTTATCCATTGCAGTGATTGGTTTATAGTCATAATTGGGAGTTGTGAGCAGAAGACGACCACCTGGTTTCAAACAGTTAGCAATATCTCTCATGAGTTTGCGATCGTCAAGAATGTGTTCAATCACCTCCAAAGAGATGGCAAGATCAAACTGTGCAATCAGGTCTTGTCGGCGATCGAGTTTGCGAACATCCAACACTTCAAAATTTGCAGACTTTGCCCCACAGAGCAAAGCACGCTGCTTAGCTACTGATTGATTTCTCTCGTCCCAACTCAAGCCCAAGGCTTCATAACCTAACAAAGCAGCACCAATCGTGAAGGCACCTGTACCACAACCTATATCAATAAGTTTATCAGAAGTAGAAGTTTGTGGTAACCGTTCTTTTAACCAAAGCCAGCGATCTAATACAAGTGTATCCCCATGAATAAGGGTTGCAGGAAAACCTAAGATTTTAACTAATGCAGATTTCATAAAATTCCACTCCATAAAAAATTGTGATACTTAGGACTGATTGCTGAAAAAAGCGTCCTTAGGTAAAATAGCCATGATTAGCACTAATATGCCAAACCATTTTAATCTAGAGAAGGACTTGGTTGAGCCACCGGTTCAGGACATGCTCGTATATGCCAAAGATCTTTCGCTTTGAGCAAGCAGGATTGAGGATGAGGCGAGTTCCCCGAAAAGGACCAGATAAGATGTTTAAGGGTACGGGTTTTTTACTCAGATAAGGGAAGGGATTCATAGCTTAGTTCTCAAAGTAGTAATGGTTGGTAGTTTATCGTATAGTGCAAGTCGTGCGATCGCTTCTTACTAAATCGGACTAGATTTCCAGCGACAATAGTGTACATTTCTATATTTTTTATAACCACAGAACTTATGCAACTATCGCACTTTTGTTAATCGTGACTCCTGGTAGCACGATTGAAATTGCAAATTGGGAGATTCACCAATCATACCCATCGGCATACCCATACTTGATAATTGCTTCTCCTGCAACCTCTTTGAATGCACGTTTGTGTTCCTCTAAAAAATGATTTTTCCAGTCACCAATTTGCCCTTTGCGAAATGTATTAGCCTTCTTGAAGAAAGCCTTACTTGCTATCTCATGAATTTGATTGTTTGAAAGCTCAATACCCAAGTGAGAGATGATTGCGCGGACTGTCTCCACCTGCTTTTCATCGTTACCGCCGCCAGCACTTCCAACTAAATCCTCAAAACGAACGGTGAGGCAGGTTGATTCATCTAACCAGGGTGCATAGGCTATGGCATGCTCACCTATAGATTTCCATCGGTTTCCATCTGGAGCTAGGTTCTTATCTACTCCAACAATGGTAGCCATGAGTCGCTCAGCATCCGAAGTTAACGAATTGAAGTAGGGAGATAAAGGATGACTCCGCAGCATATGGGTAATGTAATAGCTGTAGGAAACAGCGATATCTCTTGGATCGCGGATGATAAATAAGGTACGGATGTTGTGAGTATCTAAAATTTCAACCAGTTCCGGATGCCAGTATAAGTGTGCAGTACTATATTGACCATTGCGAATTCTGCCTAGATCCTGGTAAGGTATCTGCGATTCGGAAACAGCAATGTGATAGCTCCAACGAGGAACAATCAGGGGCAATAAATCTAAAACTCGGGTGAGTAGGTGAGTCCCCGACTTAAAAAAACTGTTAGCCAGAACTCTTGCTCCGAGACTAGTTGCTTTGAACTCAGAGACATTGAGAGGAAGTGGAAACTTTGCCAAATTAGATCGAATTCCCATTGACTTTGTCCTACAAAAAATTGCTCTGTATTACAGGGTAAAACTTTGATTCTGATTGTTTTGGAAGCATTAATAGGAAAAGACTTAATTTAATGGTAGCTCTTCCTGATCCCCAACAATTATAAATGCATATGTACGGAATAATTTAGCTTTTACTGGAATGATTATTCATAATAAAAAAGGGGAATAATTTAGGGTGTAAATTAGTTTTGAATTTCGCCTGCCAATCACTTTTGCAGGCACTCCCGCCACGATGCTGTAAGGTTCTACATCTTTCGTGACTACAGAACCTGCACCCACTACCGCACCCTCACCAATCGTGACTCCTGGTAGTACAACCGCTCGGTAAGCAATCCAAACGCGATCGCCAATAATTACATCTCCACCTTTATCACTAAATTCCGGTGACTGGGGATCGTGTCCCAGTGTTAAAATTGTCGCTTCTGGACCAATGGAGACATCAGAACCTGTGCGAATCTCGTAATGGCGACCATCAAACAAACAACCGAAATTAATTACATTGCGATCGCCTAGATGCACTTTTCTCCCATTCAGAAATCGACATCCCATTTGCACAGATGTTCCCGCACCCACTTCTGGCAAGTACGCTTTGAGATAGGCCATGCGGATTTTGCGCAATGGGAAGTTTCCAATCAGGTGATTGTAGATATAACTCAGAATACTGCCAGCAACGATCCTAAAACTCATATTTTTAGAGTATTTAATAGACCTTTAAAAATTCTCAAAATAGTTCCAAGAACATTCTGTATCAGAAGTTTTTTGCAAAACTAGTAAATTACAAAAATTATTAGGCCAATCATACCAATAGGGCTTACCCTTGATGAAGGCTGCTGCCATATATTTTGCTTTGCGATATAGACTAGGCTGTAATTCTGGAGTCATAATCAATTGATATTTATCTTTATATTGTTTGTTTATAAACTTATATATTTTCTTCACAGAAGGCAATAAAAAATCGTGGAAAACCAAGAATCCACCTACTTTAATTATTTGATCCGCATAGAAAAAATCGATAAATTTATAGCCAAAAGTATACATTCCATCAATAAAAGCAAAGTCAAATTTTTCATTTTTGCTCAATAGTTTTGGAGCTTCTAGGTGTGTTGGTCCTTCCAACAAAGTAAATCGGGACAATAAGTCATATTCTTGCAAAACCGTTAACGCCACACCTTGATGATCTGTAAATTGGCAAGGGTCAATTCCATAGTGATGACCATTATTTGATGCGATCTCTTGTGTAATAGCCAAGGTGCTAATGCCATTGGCAACTCGAGTCTCAAAACTCCTTTGGCAATTATGCTTCAAAATAATTTCGGCTAAAGTCCGAGCTTCCATTCTACTGACGGCACCAAGAATATCGCGTCTATTTTTGCCAACTTCTCCAACCTATCCACGGTCAATTACAGTATCCGTAAAGAGTTCAAATTTTTTAGAAAACTGAGTATCCAAGACTTGATTAAACATCATTGTAACTCTCTTTAAGTGATGATTGTTCAAATTCCTGCTAAACAATGGCTTACCAACTTTGCATTCAGTGCCCAGGAGTTTTCCTCAAAATACCTCTCCCATTGAGGACTGGGGAGATTTTCTGACCACCTTCTAATTCCATTCACAATAGAATCTAGATCATCCGGTTCAACCCAAATTCCAAGTTCATACTTTTGGACAACAGAGCGCAGAGAGCTTTCACCAGCTGAGGCAAGGCAAGGTTTACGGTAACCAGCTGCTGTATTCAAAACACCGCTGGCAGAGTGAAACGTTTTGCTGTAGGTTATGAGTGTAATATCGGCAGCTTCAAACAAATTGGCAATTTCTGTATCTGGAATAAATCGAACTTCCCACCGACAGCGATCTGCAACGCCTAAAGTTTTGGCTAAATTCTGATAAAAAGCGGCTGGTTTCTGACCTAATGATTGTTCTTTTCCTGCAACAATCAGGTATAAATCCTGAAAGTTAACCATGGCTTGAATGACAAGGTCAAGATTCTTATTATCGCGAATATGTCCAAACGCAAGCATTACTTTAGCATCAAGGGGCAGATTAAGCTGGATTCGCATTTCTTCCCTTGATTTACTAGCACTAGGAAACTGATGCGTTCCATGGGGAATCACTGTAGTTCGGAGTTGAGGTATAGGTTGCACAGTATCCAGTTCGATAGCTTCATGGACAAAGGCTTCGCGTAAGAAGGAATAAGCACACGCGATTGACCAGCGATGCCACCAGCAAGGGCCAACTACAAAATTGCGAACCGGGTCATGCACGATTGCACCAAAGACCACCTCTTTCTTGGCAAGCTGCCTCAAGCGACCAGACCACAGAGGTGCTAGATACTCCACATAACTGAGTAAAACGTGCTGAAAATTCTTTTCCTCAACAAAATTTGCCAATTTAGCATAATTTGCCAGTGTAATAGAGATATAATGTGCTGCTTTGAATAGTTTATTCGGTAATGGCTTATCCGGCTTTATGTCTTCCAGAATTGGCACAATCTGATACTTTTTTGTCCTGTCAGTTGGATATTTTGGAGTGCAAAGAAAAGTAACATTTATTCCGAGTTCTGCCAAGGCATTCGCCTGTTCGTGGGCATAATCGGCAATCCCACCATAACTAGCTGGTGAATAGTAGAGAAGTTTCATGTGTTATTCATCAACCTATCTGGATTTTTAAGCTACGCAGCCGTTTTCGGCATTCCCGGCAGTGCCTAAATCCGTACAAAAATCTCTCCCAATACCCAACTATGCTCCAAAACTTAATCAAGTATTCAAGCACTAAAATCTGGAACCATCCATCTGAATAACCGCAGGAGTTCAAGCGCTTAATAGCTGGAAATAATCGAATGACTCGTAAACCTGCACTGATAAAAAATCCGCTCAGAAACAGTAAACCTATCCAAATCGGTGAGGCAAAAAGTAGCCAGACTAAACCAGTAAGCAGGAGTAAAAGTTCTAGGAATAGCCTTCCCCCCACTAGAAGTCCGTGCTTTAACCAAATTCCTGCCTCAGCAGCACCGCGAAAGTTGCGGCGGGCTTCTTTGCAAAGAGCTTTCAGAGTCACAGGACGCTCCCAATAACAACGAGGGATGGGAGTACAACCAACACGGTCAGTGATCTGATGTAGTAGCAGGGCGAATACCATGTCATCGCCTGCTAACGTTAAATCTTCTGGATACCCACCAATTTTTTCCCACAAGGATTTGCGATAGGCGATCGCTCGTGAGGAAGCGTGAGACTTTGGATTAGCAATTAATTTCGGGCCATCGTGCAAGGCATACTCAACCTTTGCCCAATCACTCTTCAAGTCTTCCCAACGAACTTGCCAACTCCCCATCACGGCTTTCAGTTGCCTATCCTCTAACAGAGGTCTGGCTAGTTCTTCCAACCACTGGGGTTCCCAATAGCAACCGATGTCTGTAGAAACAATAATGTCGTGTTTGGCGTGGGCGATCGCTAAATTACGACCCCGTGCTACATTACAGCCCACATCCTGAATAACCCGCAGTGAGTAAGGTTGATTCGGTTGGTAGTTCTGGAGAAACTCCCAAGAGCCATCTGTTGAACCACCATCGACAATGACAATTTCATCAGGCAGATGGGTCTGGGCTTCCATCTGAGTAAAGAAAGCCGCGCATCCTTGCCGATCGTTCAATACCGTAGTAACTAGGGAAACCGTCAGTTTAGCTGGCGACATACTTCTACCCACAGCCTCATATTTTGAGCGACTTTTTTGAAATAATCTCTCAGGGAATCATCCCAGAGAAATCCCTGCTGCTTGACTGACCATGCTTCAAGTCGTTCGGCAAATTCGACAGTTGCCTCACTATAGGTTTTAGCGGGAGATAATGGCGTTTCCAGGAGAGGCAACATATCGTCAATGACGACCATACCTGCCAATTCGTTCCAGAGGTCTTTGTAGAGATTGTGAGGAGAACGGCGATGCTCAACCACAGGGGAACCCACTTTAATTCGATGCCCCACGGCTTGGGCACACTTTTGCACAAAGAAACCGCTGAAGATGTCGCCAAAACGATCCAGTTTCATACCCCCAACTGGATGCCCCATTTTGACGTAGTAATAAGCGGGTATGGCATCTCGAATCAGCCCCGTGTTTTGGGTATTAATTGGCATCAAAGTGCTGGAAGCTAAGAGGTAATCGGTGGTAAAGTTTTCCTTGGCAGCACAGCGAGTGACCAAGCGAGTGGCAGCATCAACATCTGGATCGCCCGACCAAAGTCCCGCATTGATGGCGACAAATCCCTCAGAAATTTCGGCATCGACTTGAGAACAGGCAGTGTGACGGCGCTGATAAGGAAAGCCTCTAGCATAAACCGTTTCTCCACTCCCCAAAGAAGGACATTGAACCTCCATCATAGAACATAAGTTGAACCAGCTATTATATCCAACTGCTGTGAGGCGAGAAACTTCTTTACCGACTGTAGAATGCCCTTTTAAGAAAGGCCAATTTTTGTGAGGATAGTTATCGTCATCAATCGCAATAATCACATCACAGCGATCGCGGTAAGCCATTAGAAAGCCTACATTGCGCCGATTATCAGACTTCCAAGGAATTTCGGCAGAAAGCTCGGGAAATGGTGCAAGGAAATCTTCCTGTTCTTCTTTGCCAAGATAAATCCACGGCAACCCCATTGCGCGGTAGCGCTCAACCCGCTCGCGGCAAGCTGGTGGAGTAGAAAGATCGCCGACAACATAGAAGCGGACGCAATCTAAATGTCCACGGTCTTTAAAATGGGAATAGTATTCGTCGAGAAATGCCCCATCATAAATGCTTGTAACGACAATTCCGTACACTCTATCTTGATTCATGGTTTGTTAAATTCCTTTAGCGTGAGGCAGATATATTTCCGAGACTAGAGTGAAGAGAGATAAGGCGTTGACTTAAACGAAGACCAAGAATCCCTCGGAGACGCAAAGAGAGAGTATTGATACCGCCAAGCTTTGCACATTCGCTAAACCATTTCTCTGCACGAGCAAACGCTTCCCGTTCGGTAGAGAAGTCCCTTCTGCTGCGAGCGATACGAGCAGCAGAAAGAAAACAACGCATCAACATCTCACACTGTCTTGCAGAGGGTCGTTCGCCACGAGACTTAAGAAAATTGACATTGTAGGAAGTGACTGCCTTCATCCCCTCTAGCCATTTAGCTGGATTATGGTAGTCGTCGCGACAAAGGGGAGTTTGCTTTCGATAAAGAGCGCCACGATTATTAGAGAAGGCGACCGAACACTTAGTCAACAGACAAAACCAGAAGGCAGTATCTTCGCTAAGAAACGAATCAAGTTCTTCAGACCAAAAATATTCTTCCGTTAAAGCGGAACGCCTAATCAGTGCGGCATGAACTGCCCAAGGAGCAAAGGCGATCGCCGAGTCTCGCAAAGCTTGCGGTGACTTGCCAAGACCTGAGGGATTTTTTAGAAAGCGTTGTGCGGGATTTTGTTCAGTAAATTCCTGCCAATAACCAACGATAATGTCTGCTTTCGGGTTTTGTCGAGCCACTTTAATTTGTTGTTCTAAATGATCGGGTTCGAGTAAATCATCAGCATCCAAGAATTGAATCCATTCACCCTGGCTATTAATTAATCCGTAATTACGGGCTGTTCCTGGTCCGCGCTTAGGGGAATGCAAGAGACGAATGCGCGAATCCTGAATTTGCTGAGCTTTTTCCCAGCTGCCGTCTGTAGAGCCATTATCCACTACTAGCATTTCCCAGTCCGAGTAGGTCTGGGAAAGTATCGACTGAATCGTGTCTGCAATATATGCAGCCTTGTTATAAAGCGGAGTAATGACAGAAACTGTTGGCATGAGAGAATTCCATCATAGCTACTTTTTGCGGAGCCACAGACTGCCACAATGGTGATAGGGGTCTTTCCACTTGCTTACTCCAGGCCAAATTTTAGCGGCTTCCTCCGGATAGTCTACCGACAGCAAATGATTGGCTAAGACGACCTCGAAGCTGTGATTGTAGGCCAGAAACGCCTCCAGCATATATTGCTCATTCCATGCCCTACGCTCCTCAATGAGCCATTTCGCTGGATAGTCGTAGGGGGAAAATATGTCATGAAAGTGAATCCAAACGCCACTAGGTATAGCTGGCAAAATTTCCAGAATTTCGCGACATACATCACTGCCAAATTTGACGGTGTGGGTCGAATCAATGAAAAGAATGTCACCAGCACCTAACTGTGCGAAAAAACTCAAATCAATATCTTCAACTTTTTCAGAGATTAGTTCCACATCAAGGTTTGGTTCTGTTAACCTTGGCTGAGGATAGGGTTCGATACAGATAATTTTGCCAGCTTTTCCTTCTTGCTGATTCATGGCGATCGCCAAAGCAGCGATCTGAGTCGAATATCCACAGCCGACTTCTATTACCTTCGATGGTTTTAGTTCTCTAAGAATCGAGTAGTAAACGGCAGCATCTAATTCAAAAAAAACTTCATTCAAAAAATCGAACTGTAAACTTTTAAATTTTTTCTCAGTTATTTGTTTGATTTCTCCGCTATAAGCAATCAATCTTTTAGCTAGATCTATTTGATATTCTATATTCCAATCTATACAAGTTAATAATCGTTTTTGAATAACATGTTTGCGAGTGATAACAGAAAAGTCAGGCAATGGTTCGTAATAGTGGAATTGACGAATGTAGTAACCCCACTTGTCTCCTAGTGTTGGGTTACTATGTAGTAACCAAAGAACTCTCTTCGCTAAGCGCACCGGCAATTTATTAAAAGTAGCTAGCAAGAATTGATCTATAGAAATACTAATTGTTTTAGGTAACATTTTTGAATAATTTAACACAGAAATAAGTTGTCTTCTCTAATTTTTGATTAGCTAATTGATAAAGGCTCTCAACAAAATGCCGTTGAATCTTTTCAGGGTTGAACATGCCTTGTGCCATTTCTAAAGCTTTATTTCCAAGACGCTTCTGCTCCTCGGGTTGATTTGCGAGTTCTTTGACCGCTTTCTTTAAGTCCTGTAGCAAGGGTGAAGTTACCACCAACACCGCTTGGTGCTTGCACCCCCAACGGACAGCGGAACAGTATTCTGGTCCCCAAATAATGATTGGTTTCTGAAACTTGCAGTACTCTACCAACTTTGAAGGAAAGCTTGTCTCTGCCCATCGGCGGTTGGATCCATCAAAAGGGATCGCAACCAGTAAAGCACTTGCAGCATTGAACTCTTGCCTGAGCCTGTCCCTTGAAATAAATCCACCATAAATGCCTTGCTCCTTGAGCGGTTGTAAAAAGGCATCTGACCAATCAGGCTGGGGGCCAAATAACTTCAACTGCAATCCTGTAACGCCTTGTAAAGAAGTACATAAGGCTTGAATTGTTTGTCCAGAGATGCCAGAAAGCCTTCCAGCATACACTAGCTTGAACTGTTTTCCAGTTGATAGTGTATGTGTTTCTGCTGCTGCAACTAATTGATCGGGAATGGGGTAAAGCAATTGTGCATTCGGGTGCGTTCCCAGCAACTGTCGCATTTCTTCACTCACACAGAAGGCAAGTTGGCTCTGCCGGTAGAGCTGCTTAAAGCGGTTTTCAAGAATTCTCCTTGCCCAAGAATGAACATAAGCGAGGTCAGGCCACCAATCGTGAAAGATACTCACCAAGGGGATATTAAACTCTCGCGCCATCCGCTGAGCTGCTATCCAGTATGTACCTTCAGCTACAGTCAAAATCAAATCAGGTTTATGCTTGGCGATCGATTTCCGCAGTTTATCGTAATTGAAAAATGGATGTAAGCACTGATGTACATCATTAACAAAACGTGAAAATCTAGTTTTTTGAAGCCGGATTATGAATCGATTGACTTGAATATCTAAAGGATCTTCATCCGAGGAAAAAGCATACTTGTCTGTGGCGATTATCAGATTTAATTCAGGAACTTGCGACAAATGGCGATAAAGGATTAGTTCGCCAGCAGTTGTATTTTGAGGAATTGCAGAAGAAATTAGCATAATCTTCAAATTACTCACCTTCCTTCCAAGGCTTCAATATGTTTCATGCCTAACAAAAATTAGAGGAGTGTACTACTAGGTTTAATAACCTGTGTTTTTTAGAATAGTTGGTTTCATTAATATCTATTCCCTTTGCTCAGCTAACTTTGATCGGCTCAAGATTAGCGTACCACTTCAGCAATCCAACCATTCATTTGTGGTGCAGCTAATCACAAGCTTAGCAAAGGCTGACAAGGTTATACACAATCTTTAATTATCGACTTTACTTTGTTTTTCGCCGATCGAGAGTAATTACTGAATTTCGCGTAAACTCTATATACTTGATTGAATTGTCTAAACCTTCGTAAATCTGTTTTAATTGCAGACTGTTGGCGATAAATTTGTTCTTCAAACAACTTTTTTGCATATTTGTAAAGTTCAATATCCAACCGATTGTATTCTTCTATTAAAATGATGTCTTGAACCGAAAATTCACTTTTAAAAAGACGATGTTTATTGACATTTTTACTTGTATAAAATGGAATTTTCCATCCCAAAATCTGCTTGAATAAAATCAAACTTTCGTCAAACTTTTCTGTGAGGCCAAAAGTCACAAAATATTTATCTAGGTTTTGCTTGGCACTGTCGAGCCATTCAGCAGGGCATTCCTCAAAAACGGCAAGTGGCTTTTGGACTAACTCTTCTCTTCCTGACAATATTCTAGTCTGACCGTTTGATAGTTGAGCTGATATTCTGCTTGAGAGTAAGTCTCTCAAGCTCATTCGGTTTTCTGTTACAATATTGTAGAGGTAATGACGAGGATTTTTGAGAATATAGTAGTAAAGAGAAATCACTCTTTCAACTGGATCTCTTAACATTGTTATATAGGTAAACTCCTGAGGTATAAACTCGTGCCACCCAAATTCCATATGTCCTTTAATGACTTTAAAATTTTCTTTATCGCTCTCACTCATCTTAATTAATTTATTCTTAGATTCTCGAATATTAACCGGGTTAGTTTGAAAAACTGATTCTGATTTATATTGACGAGTAATTATGTCGTTCAAGGTAGTTCCTGCTGCCTTTGGTATATGCAAAAAAAACAATGTTTTTTCTTGTTTGTAATTCATATGATCTCGTTAATATCCTAAATTTTAAATATTTTTTAGGGGGATTATTTAATTGCTTGAATATTCAGACTTACGGGGTAGTATTTACCATTAATTAAAATTTTACGATTAGACCAATCATCTAATGTAGTAAGTTCACAAGCTCCTGGTTGCCATTTTTCAACTTGCCTAAATCCAGTCTTTTTTAGAAGTGATTCTAGACTTGAGAAATTGAATAATATCATATTAAAATTGAACTTGTAGTTTTGACCTCCCATTAGTGGTAGAAGGATAGTATTAATATCATTCCCGTTTTCTTTGTAAATATCTAGTAACAAGTCAAAATCAGGGACAGAAAGACGTAGAATACCATCTTTCTTTAATACTCGTAACCACTCAGCTAGCACCTCAGAAACTTTGAGATGGGAGAAATGTTCTAAACAATGACAAGCATACACCAAATTTACGCTATTGTCTTTGAAAGGAGCTAGATTATCTATTGGACGTATATAGTGAATGTGTGGTGCAGGTAACCCATCAATGTTAATGAATTTTGGATGATTTACGGAACCACAACCTAAATGTAAATTAATTTCTTCGTTTGCCAACTTTGGAAATGGAGGTCGCATGAATTGTCTTTGAATCTTTCCGCAGGCAATTTTCGCTTCAATTTCGAATTTACGCCACTGACAACGATACCGATCTCGAAATGATGTAGGAAGAGTAGGCCAGCCAGTTTTCCCGGATGGCGGAGGAGGAAGGTGAGGAAGTAATCCAGAATGTGAGCAGGGTACTGTTGGTAGTATATTATTTTGTTTTTGCTTAAATTGCTGGATCATAAGTCAGGGGGCGTTGATTGGGGAAAAGTTAGCTTGAATTTGGCAGCAGCCGACGATATCGCTCTATATATTGACATGCCTGAAGTTCCCGGGGATATTCTGCAAGGGCGATCGCCCAACTCCATTACTGGATGACAACATTTTGTTATCTGAATCATATAAATGGCGATCGATCGCTATTTTTTCTAATCCTTAGTGATACAAATGTCGCGCTGCTTGCTCCAACCGACTCTGACGAATCAAAGGTTAACTCCCTGCTGTACTAACGCACTCTAGTTTTGCAACACCTGATGATATAACTCGACGTAGGCTTTTGCCTGTAGTTCCAGCGAGTATTCCTCTAGAGCGATCGCTCGACACTGTTGACCCATTCGCTCCCGCAGAGTTTCATCTTCTAATAGCTGAACAATACCATTACAGAAATCTTGGGCATCCTCCGGTAATGCTAAGTAGCCGGTAACGCCAGGTCGCACCAGATCCGGAACACCACCAACTTTGAAGGAAACTATTGGCGTACCACAGGCAATGCTCTCTTGCAGCACTAGTGGTAGATTATCGGCACGGGTCGGGAAAATAAATAAGTCAGCAGCAGAATAGGCAATTGCTTTTAGGCGATCGTTACTGATGTAGCCCAGATTGAGTGTAGCTATTCCAACTGCCTCAAAAATTGATTCACCGCCATCACCAAAGGTAAGCAGCACGGTTTCCGCTTTCAGGGATGCCGGTAAGCTAGAAAGCGCCTTCAGCAGCAGATCGCCACCCTTACGAGAATCTTTCAGACTCTCAGCTCCAAACATCAGAACATTTTTAGCAGTTGGTATATCAAGCAGGGAGCGGCACTGTTCTGGGTCGAGGGGTTCATAGATTTTCGTGTCGATACCATAAGGAATGTGATGAATGGGCAAGCAGTTTAGTATACTTTGTTTTGCTTGTTCAGTTAGCCAAATGCTGGGAGTGACGATAGTTAAGTTCGAGCGGCTATAGACCCAGTTTTTTAGTTTCCACTCTAGGCGGGTATTATCTCTATCAACAGATGGGTAGGTATCGAGGTAAGGACATTTACCACAGCCAATTTTCCAGCGATCGCAGTCATAGCTGTAGGCACAATGCCCAGTAAAACTCCACATATCATGGAGAGTCAAGATAGCAGGTTTACTTTCAGTTAGAGAGGGAATAGCCAGGTAGTTAAAGTAGCCAAAATGACCCGTATGGAGGTTATGAAGGTTGAGAACCTCTGCATCTTTGTAGAAGGGATGCTGGACAATCGCGAAGCTACTAACGATGTTGATATAGTTAAGGCCAAGACGTCTAGTGAAACGATAAAGTTGACGATCTAGGGAGCGCTCGCGGGGGAAAGCAGCCACCCGTTTGCTGCTGTTTTTGACTCTCCCTACTAACAAGCGCGAGTCAATGCCTAGATCCAGTAAGCCTTGATGCAGCCGATAGCCTGCGATCGCTGCTCCGCCAATAATATCAGATTGATTGATATGCAGAACATTCATATAGTTAATTTAATGGCTTCCATGAACAGTGAGTCGGGCTTGTAAACTGTGCCATCTGGTTCTGTATCGAGATTGAAACTAGTCCAGTTTGGTATGTAGCTCTCGGTAGCTGAGCGCTGAACGATATTTTCTAGACCGCATTTTTCTAAGAGAATCGATAATGAGTGACGGTCATACATCCACTGGTGTACTTCACCACTTTGGCGAAAGCGTCCAATTTGTAAGGCATTGTATTCATTGCCTAATAAGGTTTTGAGTAGAAACTCTCGGCGATAGTCCGGATTGCGGAGAAAGCGGTAAATCTGCTTCAATAAGCCCTTGGGTTGACTCTCGAACACAAGTGAAGACTGAGGTGTTTGTTGGTGTTGACGCCCAGCTTCTATCAAGTTTTTTGCTTCGATGCCATAGCGCTTTAGGACAAATTCTTCATTAGGTATATCTTCTTGCAAAAGATACGCCCCCATTTCTCCTCCAGAGTTGTTTCTCACTGTCTGATCGTACATTTCTAATAAAATCCACTCATAGTTAGCAGCCCATTCTTTAAAACCAGCATTCACTTTTTCAAGTGCTACTAAATAAATTTTAGCTATCTGCTCCAAATCCGGAACAACTACTCGCAATATACCTTGAGAACGCAAGACACGACAGCATTCACTGAGAAATGATTCAGCTGTGTTTTTAGTAAAGTGTTCTAATACATGGGAGTGATAGATGACATCAAATGAACTATCAGGAAAAGGAAGTCCTTGAGTCAGGTTGTGGGCAATAACACCCTCGCCAGTTGAAGTAAAATCAACGTTAGTCCAGTCGGAATGGAAACGGCGACCACAACCGAGGTTAAGATATTTCATCAGACCTTACAAAATTTCACATACAAGCTCTGACCATTCAAAAGCTTTCTCAAACCAAGACTAAGACATTTTTGATAGAAAGGAAGAGTGTGGCGATTGAAAAGTAACTTACCTAAAGGAGAAGCCGAACGGAAATGACTACTATAAGCACCTATATAGCTTGATACATGATAGGGAGCTAGTGGCTCATAAATAACTTTTTCTAGCTTGATAGGGAATAATTTCTCAAGTGCTTTGAAAGACTCCTTAGACCACAAAAGCATATGGTGTGGAGGCATATCTAGCAAGTTGTCTTGATATTTTAGGAAGCTTTCTGAATTTGGAACGCAATAAATTAGCTTTCCTCCTGGCTTTAACATTTGAATTGACCAGCCAATAAACTCCTTGGAATTAGGTACATGTTCAAGTACCTGAAAGCTGCATACACCATCCAATAATTCCCAATATAATTGTGAAGCCTCTTTTAAATCAAGACGCTCTACCGGAAGATTTTTTTTCTGTGCAGCAGTAACAGCAGCTTCATTAAGTTCAATTCCTTTTATATTTAAACCAGCATCTATTACTGACTTCACAAAATGACCAGAACCAGCGCCTATTTCGATAATATTCTGACATTCTGATAAGTCTCGTAATGCGACTGTGTATTCCCACTTATCAGGCATGTAATACCAGTCAAAATTTTGTAGTTTTACGTAAATGTTGTCAGAAGCAGCAATATCAAACGGTGCAAAAAATTTTAACTGAGTCTCATTACATTGATAGAGATAAATATTCTGGTAATTATTAATTTCGTCAGTAATGTCTATCTGAAAGCTATCTTGCCAATTTTGAATTAGTTGCTCCGCTTCGATTGTCCTCAGCAGAGTCACATTATTAGAACCTGTTAAAGGACTCATGAACATAAGTTTTCGTTAACTTCTATTATTTAACTTACCTTTTATCCAAAATGCCTGAGTACTTCCTACTCTTTCCAGCAGTGGTTTCTCATTATTTCTAATACAAAAATCATAGAATGCTTCTCTGCAACCCTCCCAATATCCAAAATCATCAAGGACTATACACCCACCTTCAGGTATTAACTGATAAAATGTATCTAAAACTAAAGTTACGGAATTATACCAATCGGCATCACAGTGTAGGAGTGCAACTTTTTTGGGCAGCTGCTCACGAAAAGTTTGCTCAAACCATCCTTTCTTAATAGTGTAATACTCCTTACTAGTAGAGAATAATTTCATTGCTTCTCTAACATCTTCAACTGAGCCAACACATTCTCCAATCCATTTTTTAGCTTCTTCACCATCTTTATCTGTAGTACTTGGCATACCCTCAAAGCTGTCATACAACCATAAATGTCTATTTTTTCCCATATACTTTGACAGGACAGCAGCAGTTCCTCCCTTGTAAGTTCCACACTCTACAAAGTCACCTTCTACTGACTTAAAATTCACAAAATTAGCAAGATTGATTAAATTCTCTATTCTATCTGGACTAGACATTGTATAAGGCTTTGCTTTCCTTATAATAGCTCCACTTTGATTGGTTGGGAGTTTACTTTGTAGCTTAGGTTTTAATATTTCTCTTTTGAGCCAGTTTAATGTTGGCATTTTAGTTCCTTGTTGCTCAGTGTAAGGTTTTCTGGATTCGTCTATGTAATTGTTGGGCTCGAACATCAAAAGTGTGACTTCGTAAAGTCCTGCACTGTCCTGCTGTAGCAATCTTGCGTCGCTCATCATCATGAGCTAAAAGGTAACGAAATTTCTCAATAGCTTCTTCTGCACTGCGGTAAGTGACCACTTCAACATCTGGTTCAAATACTTCATGCAAGTTTTGTTTCCAGTCCGTCAAAAGACAGGTTCCAACCCCTGTTGCTTCATAAAGTCGCATATTGGAAGCATACTGAGCTGAGGTATCAATATGAGTATTTAAAGTTATCTGTGACTCACGGAGTTTTTTGTACATAGAGAGACTAAATAGAGCTGGATAAGAACGCGCAGCAATAGCAGTATCAACATACTGAGATAAGTCTGGACGATACTCTAGCTTTGCATAGTTCCTAATTTTGGGAAGGGTAGTGACTAAAGATTGACCTCCTGGAACGGATTTAGCAGCTTTAACTATGTCATACACTTTTTGCTTCAGGGGCAAAAGTTGCAGTTCTTGAGTTGAAGGTTGGCGGAGATCTGACCAGATTTGTAACTCAGTTTCTTGAACTAGTTTTTTTAAGAGCTGTTCCCGTTGGTTATGAAAGCCTGAACCTTTATTAACAGAGCCAACAAAGGAAAAAGTAGTTAGTTGTGTTGAATTTTGGTTGAGTTTATCTAGTATTCTTGGTTCAAAAGCATGACGCATGTATTCACACTGATGACCGTTTTCTCGAAAGTGCGATATAAGATTAGGGATATTCGACAGTACTAAGTCGTATGCCTTGAAAACGCTGGCATCTGAGTAGGGAGCGCCACACCATCCCATCACCAATTGGATTGAGGGACACTCGCTGCGGAGATGATGAAAAAACTCAGCACTATAGGTTGAGTAATCATTAGCAAAAATAATATCAGGTTGAAAGTGCTTGACTTGAGCAGTGATAATATCAGTCAACCAGTTTTTTTCGTCGTAACTTACTCCTTTTTCTCTTGCCCAAGCCTTCTGCATCGGTTCTGCATTGCCAACGGGTTCCCAAACCTCGTACCCTAGTTTGCCAAACGCATGAGTCCAGAAATCTGCCCATCCATAGCAATCTGCCATTAGGGCTTCGTACTGCATGTCATAGCTTTTCTCTTTCAGTTCAGGGCGTTTAGCGTAGAACTGTTTTAAGTAGGAGGGATAGTTAGTAGTGATACGAATTATGCGCATTGCTTATCAAAGTTTACGTTTTTTATACAAAACATCATGATGAGATAATTCTGCAACTGGCTCATAGAGTGGTTTCAGGAATGCATCTATTTCATCTTTATAACGCGCCTCTATCAGCATCCAAGTTGGTTGATACTTTTCAAAATCAATACCTTTAAGAACACTAAGCTCAAAGCCTTCTACATCCAAGGATAAAAAATCAATATTCTGAATTGAATGCTTGCTAAGAATTGTAGTAAGTGTATTTGCTGGTACCTTTATATTGTAAGATGTCACTTGTTGAATCTCGCAACCTTTTTTAAGGTGCTTCAGTTCTTCTTCTTGAGACTTCATAGCACCTTTAACAACGGACATAAGATTACAGAAATTCATCTCTATGTAACTTTCATTAAAGTCAAAAGGTACTAATGCACAATTCTCAACAATACACCTTGGTCTATTAATTCTACATTTTTCAGCTAGCTCAGGAATTGCCTCAATCAGCAGTCCTTTCCAGTTTTTGTACTTCTCAAAATATAAGGTGTTGCTCTGACTGATTCCATCATTTGCACCAGCCTCGATAAAAAAACCACGCCTTAATTTTAAGTATGAGTCTAATTTAAAATCGAGTTGTTTAAGAGCAAATGACTTTTTGGTAGTAATTGATTGAAATTTTCTCAAGAGTTTATTCATGTTAATTTACTAACAGTATTTTACGGTTATAGGTCAACTTTTTGCCAAACACAGGTTTGCCAAAAATAATGATTATATGGTCCCGCTCCATAAAAATTATGTTTTATCCAGTTGCCATTATTTAGAGAAGCATGAATGTAATTATAGTTGCTTCTTTCAGCATTATCCAATACTAATAGACCTGATTTTTTGACCTTATTTACAGCATGTTTAAAGCAGGAGCATCTAGCTCTACCATCTATCACGACCAAGTCAAAATACTGATTAGGATATTGCTCTATGCTTTCTGCATAATCTTTAAAAGAGTAACAAGATAATGTATTTACACTAGAAAGATAGTTGTTGGGATCTAATTCTTTTTCACCCAACAATGATCGATCTGGCACAGCTTTTATTAAATGAATATGCCAATTATTATAGTCATGATTTTTTAGTTCTTTGGTGATTTTTTCGCTCCAATTTTTGTCATGTTCTACAGAGATCACTTCTTTAACTCGCTTAGCAAAAAATAGTGTAGAACCACCAGAACCATATTCGTACACTTTCATGTCTGCTGTGAGAAACTTCTCAAGAAATTCAATAGCAGTGAAGGTCATCCAAGGTCGCTCATCAGTTATAGAACTTGATTTCTCATTCAAGCTACGCCGCCAAGCGGGGTAAAACTTTATTAGAGTCCAAATATTAAAATTTTGGGGGTATTCTCTTCTGAACTTGTTAACTTCTTTAAAGTAAATTCTAAGTGTTTTTAAATCCATAAAACTATTAATTACTTAGCTCTGCTATTGTAAGTTGAAAATTGTAATCAATTAGAAAATTACCTTGTCCCGAAGGTGGTATTTTACCTCTACCATAGTAATCACCTGATTCGACATCAAAAAAACCAGCATTTTGAATCCAGTCAGCTACTACACCATTGATTGCCGAATAAATTGTAAGTCCATACCTTCCTGGCGTTAGAGGCAGTCGCTTAATATATATTTCAATACTTTTGATATTTGATGAAACAGATGAGAAAATTTCACCTGTAACTTCATTACTTAATACCGTAATTCGCTCACCAATTTGATTGTCAATTCCTATACCAAGATGTAAATTTTTCAAATCTTGACCAGTGGAATTTTCAAAATAAAATATAAACCTTACAGATTGTCCACTGCAAAGTGACCTAAGACTTTCTCTCAAATTATTTTGAAGTTGAAAGGAAGTAAATTTAATTACGCCTGTTCCTTTTCTATCTTTTCGTTCAGCTAGTGAAAACTGTGGCAGCTTTGCAGAATCCTTGAGATATTTTCCAATAACAATATCTGTTTTATCTTCCGTAATAACCTCTCCCTGATTGAGCCAAATTGCCTTTTGGCATAAATTCTGTATTGCTGCCATTTGGTGACTCACAAATAAAACTGTTCGTCCCTCTTTTCCCACATCCTCCATCTTTCCCAAACACTTCTTCTGAAACTGAGCATCCCCCACAGCTAATACTTCATCTACAATCAAAATCTCCGGCTCTAAATGCGCCGCCACAGCAAACGCGAGCCGTACATACATACCGGAAGAATAGCGCTTAACCGGAGTATCTAAAAACTTTTCAACTTCGGCAAATGCAACAATCTCATCAAACTTTCGCTTAATTTCTACCTTGCTCATCCCCAAAATTGCACCATTGAGATAAATATTCTCTCTACCCGTCAACTCTGGGTGAAAACCTGTTCCGACTTCCAATAAACTGGCGACTCTTCCCTTAATAGAAATACGGCCTGTGGTGGGTTCTGTAATCCGGCTCAAAATCTTTAAAAGCGTCGATTTGCCAGCCCCATTGCGCCCAATAATCCCAACTCTGTCACCCTGCTTAATCTCAAAGGATACATCTTTCAGCGCCCAGAACTCCTCAACAGTTGGGTCAGATACCTTTTTACCCATAGGCGTAAGCAGCTTCTGTCCTACAGACTTAGCCCCATTTGCTATGACATCCCGCAGCGCTGTATAGCGTTCTTGCTTTTGGTGACCGATGATGTATTTTTTACCCAGGTTTTCAACCTGAATGATTGGATCTGACATACTTCAGAAAAGTTACTAACTATTTAGACCCTAACTGAGCTATTCCATCGGGAAGAAACGATCGCAGAAAATCAAAATTTTATAGATATGTATTGGCTGTCTTAAATGAGGAGTGTTTGGGATAGTTGTGAAAATTTCGTTTCAGTCAATAAAAACGTTGAAAATTGTAAGAGGAGTCATAAGGATCCTGTTTCGTAAAATTATGTTGATTAAATGACATCGGCAAAGGTGCGTTCCATCTTGCGGAAGTACCAGATGCCACTGACAAATAATAGGGCAACTAATCCTACTGAAAAACTGAACTCCGGCCAGGATAATTTTGTTTCACCACCTAAAATGGCCCAACGGAAGCCATCAATGACGCCGACCATTGGATTGAGGGAATAAAGCAATCGCCAGCGTTCGGGGACGACGGTACTGCTAAAACCTACGGGGGAAATGTACAGCCCAAACTGGACGATAAAGGGAACGATGTAGCGAAAATCGCGGTATTTTACGTTGAGGGCTGCCAACCATAAACCTGCACCCATTGCTGCGGCTGCCGCAATAATAATAAACAGAGGTAAAGTTAAAACTCTCCAACTTGGCAGAAAATCATACCAAGCCATCAGCCCCAACAAAATCATCCCGGAAATCATAAAATCGACGAAGCTGACAACTACGGCGCTGGCGGGTACAATTAACCGGGGAAAGTACACCTTAGAAATTAAATTGGCATTCGTAATTAAGCTGTTGCTGCATTCGGACAGTGCGTTCGCAAAGAACTGCCAAGGGAGCATTGCAGCAAATACCAAAATGGGATAGGGTGCGCCTTCGGAAGGGAGTTTGGCTAGCTTACCGAACACAATTGTAAATACCACCATGGTTAGGAAGGGGCGAATTAAGGCCCAAGCCATGCCGATGATGGTTTGCTTGTACCGGACGAGGATATCTCGCCATGCGAGGAAGTAAAATAACTCCCGATAGCGCCATAAGTCTTGCCAGTATTGGCGTTCTGTACGGCCTGCTTCAATAACTAATTCAGTCGAGCTGTTAACCATAAAATATGGGTGCTGATTTTTGTAATTCTGGTTACAGAATTGACGACCTGATGATGATTTTTGCTGCACCCAAAATTAAATTCGTTAGACTGACTCAATTGCCTCGTATAAATAAGGGATTGATGGCAATCTCTCAGTTCTTCAAATGGTTTTAGCTTCGTCAGGAAAAATTTTGTCTTTTTTCGATCGCCTATATTTATTTTCTTCAAAATAAAAACAAATATCGCCATCGATCGCAGCTAATTCTGTTTACCAGACGCAGCCGATCGCCTCGGGTTCCCGAATTCTAGAAAAACCTTAGCAGGAATCTAATAAAAAAATCTCCACTTTCAGGAGATTTTCATAATCTTTAAATTCCTTCTTCAAAGATAAAAAAACAAGCAATTATTCCGTCAAATTCTGCGCTTGCTTGGCTTCCACCATCATCCGCACGACATCGTGCATCTTATACTGTGCTTGCCAGCCCAAAAATTCGCGGGCTTTGGCCGGATGACCGCGACCGACGGCGATATCGGTCGGACGGTACAAACTCTTATCCGTAATCACCCAATCTTGCCAATTTAAACCGACACACTCGAAGGCAGTCGCGACAAAATCTTGCAGCCGATTGCTTTCCCCGGTCGCAATCACGTAATCGTCCGGCTGGTCTTGCTGTAACATCAAGTGCATAGCCTGTACGTAGTCCGGCGCCCAACCCCAATCCCGTTTGATCGAAATATTCCCGAGATGAAGTTTCTCCTGACTTCCAGCAGCGATACGGCAAGCAGCAGCCACAATTTTCTGCGTGACGAAACGTTCGGGACGCAGGGGAGATTCGTGGTTGAAGAGAATCCCGGAACAGGCGAACAGTCCGTAAGCTTCGCGATAGTTGGCCACTTCCCAGAAGGCGGCGGCTTTGGCGACGGCGTAGGGACTGCGGGGACGAAAGGCGGTCAGTTCGTCGGCGGAACGATCGCCCGTATCGCCAAAACACTCACTCGATCCGGCATTGTAAAACTTAATCGGCGCCTGAATAAAGCGAATCGCTTCGAGTAAATTAATCGTCCCGGTAGCGATACTGTCGAGAGTTTCCACCGGTTGATCGAACGACAAGCCGACCGAACTTTGACCCGCGAGATTGTAAATCTCGTGGGGTTGAGTTTTATTCAAAACTTGCAAAACACTGCGAAAATCGGTCAGGGACATCGACAGCAATTTGACCCGATCGCGAATCCCCAAACGCACCAAATTGCTAAAAGATGACATTTGCGCGTCGCGGGAAGTCCCACAAACCTCATACCCTTTATCGAGCAGTAATTTCGCTAAATAAGCCCCATCTTGACCGGAAACCCCGCAAATCAAAGCGGTTGTCATCGTTTTTACCCTTCTCAAAAGTTACACTGTAGCGCTTTTGCAGTGCCGATCGCGCGCATGACCCCATGCTTCTGTGCGGTCGAGAACATCCCAAATCACCATTGCGCCACGCAACAGACCCAATCAAAAATCAAAAATCTTCTCACTCTCGATTCATAAAATCGTCAAACATCGAGTGAGTGCGCGCGATCGCCTCCTCGAATGGTTCCTCAACCTTGCCATTAGTGCGATCGTCGTGTTCGTAATACGAATAGTAATTGTAGTAATACCCATCCCGGGACGACTTGACCATATTAATCACCACCCCAGCCAACGTACAACCCGTGTGCCGTAACGTTTCCATCGTCTGCATCAGAGACGATCGACTCGCCTGTTCGATCGCGCAAACCAAAACCACTCGATCCACCTTCGTCACCATACTTTGGGAATCGCTCAACCCCAAAATTGGCGGCGTATCGATTAAAACATAATCGTAAGCTTGACGCCACTGAGTCAACATTTGGGTCATTTTCTGCGATTCGAGTAACGCCACCGGATTCGGCGGCGTCGGGCCCGAAGTCAAAATATGCAAACGACCGGACTCGGAACGATGAATCAGATCGGACCAATTGCGGTCCGTGGCGATCGCACTACTCAACCCAAGCGCATTTGGCTGTTTAATAAACTCGTGAACCGTCGGTTTACGCATATCCGCATCCACGATTAACACGCGCTGACCCAACTCCGACAACACCCGCCCTAAATTGTAAGTGAGCGTACTCTTCCCTTCCCCACTGGTCGCGGAAGTCAGCGCCAACGTTTTCGCCTCGTCCTCGGCGCCTAAATAGCGCAAATTCAGGGCTAAAGAACGCACCGCCTCCGTAAACGGTTCCGTGTAGTAACTCGGAAGCGATCGCCCTTCCCCCTTCCTCTGAGACACTAACGGACAGCTCACCTTCGGAATCATGCCCAACGAAGGCAATCCCGTCAATTCTTTCGCCTCGTCCACATGTTTGACCCGTTGGTCGCTGCGTTCGACCAAAATCGCCGCCGCCACCCCCAGCAGTCCCCCAGCAATGAGACCTAACAACAAATTGCGTCGGACATTCGGCGAAATCGGTAGTTGCGGTTCGTAAGGCGGTTCTAAAACTCGCCAAGGGGCTGTTTCTTGTGCTTCGGCAATCTGCAACTCCTGAAGTTTTTCTAAAAACCGATTGAACGCCTCTGATTTCACCTTAAACTCTCGTTGCAGTTCGGCATACCGTTGCTGCAACTGAGGGATATTCTCGAATTGAATAGCCACATCTTGCTGAGCTTGACGAATACGCGCCAATTGAGAAAGTCCGGCGGACATTTCTGTTTCCACTTGCAGCAACTGAGTCGCCAGACTTTCTTTAATTGCGCCGGATCCGGTCACCTCATCGAGATCGACTTTAGCAACGGCATCTCCTAACACCCGTCGGCTGCGCTGTTGCAATTGTCGGAATAAATTGTCGCGCTGAATGGCCAAATTTTTGACCACGGGATGGGTTTCGTAAAACCGACTGGCTTCGAGAGTATATTGAGCTTCGACGGCTTTTAATTCCGAGGCGAGTTGTTGATAAACGCTATCTTGGCTCAGTAATGAATGAACTAACGCCGTATCGGGATTTTGACCCGCCTCGACCATCTGCGATCGCAGTTCTGCATAGAGTCTTTGGCTGCGGGTTAAGGTAATTTCTAAAGATTGCGCGTCTTTTTCTAAAGATTGTTTAATATCGAGAACTTGATTGGCGTAGCTTTCCGGATCGACGATCCCGTAAGTTTGACGAAAACTTTGAATCGCCAACGCCGATTCACTTAACTCTTGTTGTGCTTTAGGTAGTTGTTCTTCAATAAACCCGATAGCATTACTCGCTTGAGAAACTTGTCGTTCGAGGCTGTAATCGACATAAGTTTTGCCCAAAACGTCGAGAATTGCCTTCGCTCTAGCGGGGTCGGTATCGGTATAAGAAACAATTAAAACGTCCGCTTCTCCCGCCTTATGAATTGACAAATTACTGGCCACTTGTTTGACCCCGATGGGATTGTCGGTATCGCCTAAAGCGGCGATCGCCTTGGCGACTAAGGCATGACTGCGTAAAATTTGAATTTCTGTAGAAAGATCTTTCTGAGGACCGGGATAGGGAGATTCGAGACCGGGAACGACCGGAACGGACGAGCGATCGTCTACTAAAATTAAAGTTTCCGAGCGATATTGCGGTGTAGTTCGCAAGGTAGAAACGGCTACGGTCGCAAACACCGAAGTCATGACGATCGCGATAATACTCCAGCGTTTGACTAGAGTGCGTCCGAGTTCGACGAAGTCCGTATCGTTTTTATAATCTTGGATGGGATTGATGGCGATCGCATTTTGCATGATGACCTACAAACATCTCTATCAAAACAATTTTCAAAATCGAAACTCAAGCCATCTACATCGGAGATAACGGTATATGTTTTAAACACAAGTTTCAGGCTGAAGATCTACAAAAACCCGATCGCACCCCAATTCGATCGATGCAGCTAATAACAGAGAACCCGCGATCGCCGACGATTCTCACCCCCAGTTGCCCCGATCTTGCCAGACCATTCCGTTTTGCCCCCTGATACAAGAACGATCCCTACAATCCGGACAAACTTTGAGAAAAGAAAAACCGCGATCGCCTTCCTCCAATTCCCAGCTTGAGCGACGAGCTACCATTACTGACCCGATCGCCCGGTGTAAATGTTTCAAGATGTCACGGACAAAATCGTTTTTTCGATGCTCCCGGCGTTCGCCCCCAACCCCGAATCGATCAAGAGCGATCGAGCAAATCTTTTAAAATCTGCTCGGTACGACCGTTCAAACCGTGACCGTTATGACCGTTACCATTCCCGTTACCCTTCCCATTCCCGTTGCCATTGCCGCGATCCTCGTCATCCGTGCGATGGTAGTAGGTATAGTAAGAATGATAGTAATAGCCATCGTGAGTAGAATCGACCAAATTGACCACCAGACCCGCCAATTTACACTGAATGCGGCGTAACGTTTCCATCGTCTGCACCAACGACGAACGGGTCGATCGCTCCATCGCCGCCACCAACACCATGCGATCCACATTCGCCGCCACACTTTGCGCGTCGGTCACCCCCAAAATCGGCGGCGTATCGATCAACACGTAATCGTAAGCTTGGCGCCACTCGTGCAGAAGTTGCCGCATTTTCTGAGATTCCAACAGCGCCACCGGATTCGGCGGCATCGGCCCGGAAGTCAAGACGTGGAGATTACCCGAGCGATCGCTCTGAATCAAATTGCGCCACGGGCGATCGGTGGCGATCGCGCTGCTCAACCCCAACGCATTCGTCTGCTTGATAAACTCGTGAATCGTCGGTTTGCGCATATCCGCATCCACAATCAACACGCGCTGACCCAACTCGGCGAGCGATCGGGCCAAATTATACGTGAGCGTACTTTTCCCTTCACTCGGCGTCGAAGACGTCAGCGCTAAGGTTTTCACCTCATCTTTCGCCCCCAAATAGCGCAAATTCAACGCCAGCGATCGGATCGCCTCCGTAAATGGCGAACCATGGGCCCGATAGCGATCGCCATCCATTCGCGATCCTTCCACCAACGGCACTTTCACCTTCGGTACCACCCCCAACGACGGTAACCCGGTCAGTTCCTTCGCCTCGTCCACGCGCTGCAATCGCTGATCCGTGCGTTCCAGCAAAATCACCGCCGCCACACCCAGCAATCCTCCCGCAATCAACCCCAACAGCAAATTCCGCCTGATATTCGGCGAAATTGGGTTTTGAGGTTGGTAAGGCGGCTCCAAAATTCGCCACGGCGCCGTTTCTTGCGCTTCGGCAATTTGCAACTCCTGCAACTTCTCTAAAAAGCGATTGACCGCCTGAGACTTCACCTGAAACTCCCGTTGCAAATCCGCATATCTCTGCTGCAATTGCGGAATTTGCTCGAATTGAACCGCCACTTTCCCCTGTGCGTTGCGGATCTCTTGTAATTGGCTCCTTTGCGCCTCCAGTTCCGTTTCCAACTGCAACAACTGCGTCGCCAAACCCTGTTGGATCGCCCCGTATCCCGCAACGTCGGACAAATCCACCTGACTCACCGCATCCCCGAGAACCCGCGCCGAGCGATATTGCAATAAATTAAACAAGTTGTCGCGCTGCATTTGCAAATTTTTCACCACCGGATGGGTGTCGTGAAAACGAGCGCGTTCTTCCATATACTTCGCTTCGACCGCTTTGAGCTGACTGGCGAGTTGTTGGTAAACCGAATCTTCCGCCAGCATTGAATTCACCAACGCCGTATCCGGATTTTGTCCCGCCGCAACCATTTGGCGGCGCAGTTCGGCATACTGACGCTGGGTTCGACTTAGAGAAATTTCGAGTTGTTGACCGTCTTTTTCTAATAATTGTTTTTGTTCTAAAACTTGATTGGCATAACTTTCCGGATCGACGATCCCGTAATCTTGCCGGAATTTTTGGATCGCTTGCGCCGTTTCGTTAAGTTCTGCTTGCGCTTTGGGCAGTTGTTCTTCAATAAAATCGATCGCGTTGGTCGCTTGCGACAGTTGCCGTTCTAAACTGTAGTCCACATAAGTCGATCCGAGCGCTTCTAAAATCGCTTTGGCCCGCGAAGGATCCGTATCGGTATAAGAAACGATCAAAACGTCGGCTTCCCCAGCTTGTCGAATAGACAAATGTCTGACCACTTGGCTGACCGACAATTGACTCGTCGAATCTTCCAGGCGCGAGATCGCTTTGGCGACTAAAGAATGACTTTGGAGGATTTGAATTTCCGTAGAGCGATCTTTGCGCGTGGCGATCTCCGGCGCTCCGGGAACCAGAGGCGTCGAAGCTTCGTTATCGAGTAAAATTAGAGTTTCTGACTGATATTCGGGGGTTTTAGTCGCCGTTGACAGTCCGACCCCCGCAAATACCGCAGTCGCAATCGCGGCGGCAGATCCGGCGCGTTTGCGCAGGATTCTTAAAACTTCTGAAAGATCGTTGTTATCGTCCGGTAAGGTCATCCGGTCGAGTCCGGCAAAACGATCTGGCATCCCTGCATTGGGTACGATTGAACTGTCCACGGTAAGAACCTTCCCTTTACCCGAAATTTTCGCGATCGCCCCCCTTGTTTTTATGCGTGACAAGCTGACGAACCTTTCTCTAAAAGTCCGTTGAATCGAGGATTATTTCAAAAGAGGGCAAGATCTGCTAAGTTTTTCTTAAAACCTTTTCGATGTCCGGAAAACTAGGACGAACGATCGCGCGAAAGTGAATCCATAGGGCGCGGATCGCGAGCTTTTCTTAGCCAGTAAAAAGACATCGTTAATCTTGACACGATCCCGAAGGCGATCGTCGTTCCATTTTATTCGCAAAAGCCGATCGCCTTTCCGGAATTTCGGGGGCAAAACAGGGGTGTAAACCGGAAAACATTCCCTCGATTCTCCCCGGAGATTGTGGTTGGCGATCGCCGCTATTTTTGACGTACTAAATTGCTTCTCCTTCTTTCTGCTTGCAAAAATAACCCGTAAATTTTTCCTTGAAAATGTAATCGATCGCCCGAGGCGTTAACGCCCTCTTCAAACATTTTCCAGAAGGTTAGAGTTTAAAAAATTACAACCAGATAATTTTCAATCTCAAAATTAAAAGCGCAAAGAGTATAATTCATACAGCCAAAATCAATTTTGAATCAAAATTAGGACAGGTATTGTGGCACGGGTTGTTTTAGAAAACGTTTACAAAAGCTTCGGCACGCCTCACGGCGATCGCGACGACGCGGCCAACCCTCGCGGCGATCGCGCGGTGTTGCGCCGGATCGACTTCGCCGTTGAGGATGGTGAATTTATGGTTTTGGTCGGTCCGTCCGGATGCGGCAAAAGTACCTTATTGCGCTCGATCGCCGGATTGGAAGAACTCAGTGCGGGCAATATCTGGGTCGGCGATCGTCGCGTCAACGACTTGCCCCCCAAAGCGCGCGATATTGCCATGGTTTTCCAAAATTACGCCCTTTACCCCCACCTCAACGTCTACAACAACCTCGCTTTCGGTTTGCGACGCAATCCCCGTCTCGCCGAAAATCACTCCTCCCAGGAACATCGCACCGTTCCCCCTTGGTTGGAAGAAGCTTTGGTCAGTGTAACGCGATCGCTGCCCAAAGGCTTGCGCTATCTCAGCGAACGCGAACGGGAAGTAGACCGCCGAGTCCGCGCGATCGCCGCCTTACTCCAAATCGAATCCCTCCTGCACCGTCTCCCCAAACAACTCTCCGGCGGTCAAAAGCAGCGCGTCGCCCTCGGACGGGCAATGGCCCGCGACCCCCAAGTTTTCTTGATGGACGAACCGCTTTCTAATTTAGACGCCAAACTGCGAGCGCAAACCCGCAGCCAAATCGTCCAACTTCAGCGCCAGGTCGGCATTACCACCATCTACGTCACCCACGATCAAACTGAAGCCATGACCATGGGCGATCGCATTGCCGTCATGAATCACGGACAAATTCAACAAATTGCCCGACCCCTAGAACTGTATCACCGTCCCGCCAATCTCTTCGTCGCCGAATTCATCGGTTCCCCCCCGATGAACTTTATCCCGGTTCAGTTCAAAGCTCCCTTACTCGTCGTTCACAACGCCTTCCGCTTCACCCTTCCCGAATATTGGGCCGATGTGTTACAAAAACTCGACGGTCAAACCTTAATGTTAGGCATTCGTCCGGAACATCTCACCATCAGTCCGGCGGCTACCAAAAATCTTCAAGTTACCGTCGATCTCGTCGAAGCCCTCGGACACGAAACCTACCTCACGGTCCATCTCGCGGGTGAAGACCCCCCCTTAACCCTTCAAGCTCGCGTCGAACCGGATTGGCTGGTCACTCCCGGCGAGTCGATCTGGTTGGCGATCGCCCCCGAAAAAATTCACCTGTTCGATTCTCGTACCGGAACCGCTATCTATCCCAGGAAAATCTCGGAACCGTTGTAGATTTTAGATTGTTAGATTTTAGATTGAGGGAGTGGGCGATCTCGAATCCGTCGGCATCAGAATCCCCCTGTACTCCCCAGTTTTGCCTTTTGCCTCTTGCCTCCTCCCTTCTCTCATGCAGAACCTTGCCATTTTCGCAAATACTTGTTACATTAATTTACAAATAACAAAATTCGAGTCAAAAAAGGAGTAAAGCGATCGTGGACAACGACAACCGTAATGCTTGGAAGTGGGGCTTTTCTGCCGGAGCTGAGAACTGGAACGGACGTTTGGCCATGCTCGGTTTCGTAGCTGCTTTAATTGTCGAGTTCGTGTCCGGTCAAGGGATCTTGCACTTTCTCGGTTTAACATAGCTTTAAATTTTCCATCCCAACCTCTGTCAATCTCTGAATAAAAATAGCTGGGAGTTCCCGATTGGAATTCCCAGCCTTTTTCTATATCAAAATCTTCAGTCTGAATGCACGATCGCCCCGATTGTCTAAATCACGGGAAATGTCCCGGCAAATGCGGCGATCGAGCCTAGTGGTGTCGTCGGAGCCGAGCGGAAGGCTCGATCGCGGAGGGTTAGCGAATATATTCTTTGAGAATACTATTGCGATTGGGATGGCGTAACTTACGCAATGCTTTCGCCTCGATTTGGCGAATGCGCTCGCGGGTCACGTTGAAGATTTGGCCGATTTCTTCGAGAGTTTTCATGCGCCCGTCATCCAAACCGTAACGCAGTCGCAGGACATCCCGTTCCCGGGGGCTGAGGGTATCGAGGACACTTTCGAGATCTTCGCGCAGCAGGTTTTTAGAAACCTGATCCTCGGGAGTTTCGCCATCGGACTCGATGAAATCGCCCAAACGAGAATCTTCTTCTTTCCCGATCGGAGTTTCCAGAGAAATTGGCAGTTGGGCCGACTTGGCAATAAAGCGCAACTTTTCGATGGTCATTTCCATGCGAGTTGCGATTTCCTCTTCGGTCGGCTTGCGACCCATTTCTTGGGATAAAAGCTTGGTGGTTTTTTTGATCCGGGAGATCGTTTCGTAAAGGTGAACGGGTAAGCGAATCGTGCGAGATTGATCGGCGATCGCCCGGGTAATCGCCTGACGAATCCACCAAGTCGCATAGGTAGAAAACTTATAACCTTTTTCGTGGTCGAACTTTTCGGCAGCACGAATCAAACCGAGACTACCTTCTTGAATCAAATCTTGGAAAGACAAGCCGCGATTCATGTATTTTTTGGCGATCGAAACCACCAGACGCAAATTGGACTGAACCATCTTGTCCTTGGCCCGTCGTCCCAAATGCAGTCGACTGCGAAAAGCGGGTAAAGGCATATCGACCGCCTCGGCCCATTCTTTATCGTTCGGTTCGCGATCGAGGTCGTCGTAGAGTTTCTCGCGAATGCGCTCTAATTCGAGTAAATCGGCGATTTTGCGAGCCAGCTCGATTTCTTCATCCGCGCGCAGCAGACGAATCCGACCGATTTCTTGTAAGTAGAGGCGAATAGAGTCTTCGGTATAGTGCTTTTTCTTGGCTTGATTGCGCCGACGAGCTGCTCGAAGCTTGTCCGCTTTCTCCGCAGCTTGGTTGTCCAAATCCTCGATCGAGCCTTCCACTTCTTCGGCGCGGTCGTCCGCCAAATCTTCTTCCGATTGATCGATGAGCAAGTCTACCTCATTTTGAGATTGACTAATTTGTCCGATTTTGGACTTTTCAATGGGTGCTAGTACGTTATTTGCCTGGGTCATGCCGCGTTCCTCGTGCTCCTTTATGAAACAATCAACTAACTGGATAAATTTAGTTGGGCAATGGGTTTAAAACTTTAGCCGATCGCGCCTCCTTTTCAGTCCCTTAAAAAAGGGTTAGCTTTGAGAGCTTTGACAACTGACAGGCAAGGCGATCGACCCGGCGCGGCGGTTCCGGAGCGTTCCGGAGTAGCGCGTCCGACGCGAATCGTCTCGGTTACACCCACTTGAGAACTTGTCTGGAAGCGGGGAGCAACAGATGGGACGACTCAATTCGATCCATTAATTCCCAACAAAAGAACGGGTTAAGAGAAGGGCGTTCTCGGTATCTGCTTAGTGCGATCGCGCAAAGACTTTTCCGATTGTAGCCTTTTTCACAAATATTGCACGTTCGTTTCCCCTGTTAACCCCTACCCTCGGGATTGGACGCAAGGCAGAGATTTCCAAATTTTCTACATTGAAATCATCTGAGCGCTTCACCCATCCACCACAATGCTTGAATTTACCGCTCGGCATAATCACTCAATTACCATCTTAGCGAAGCCATCGAATCGAGTTATGCGCGGATAACTCGAACCGCTTTCGGTCAATTTAGTCAGTGGACTGCCTCTCGAAAATCGTATTTGTGTTAATGCACCCATTGTGATTCGATGTTCCTCGATAAGTTAACTGTCACGCCAGAGGCCATCACCTTGTCCAGTGTGGCCTTTAACCTGGAGGAATGAAGATAGAGATTCGATTCAGATTCCGATCCTGTCGATTTACTCCAATTTAGTTTGAGATTTTAGCAAACTCATATTGCCTGCAAGAACGATCGCCGCATCAGTGGAGATCGATTGACTGTTGACGGTCATATTTCAGTGGTTCTTGTACTCATGCGATCGGCGACCTGTCCACAATCCCCGTTGTGGACCGGGCTGGGGTCCGATGTGAAAATAGATCGGGCTGGCTCATCTTCAGTCAACTTACGTTCTCGGCGGAACGCAATCGGAGTTATTGAAGTTTTAAAGACAATTGGCTTGCACGAACATGAGTGTACACTCCGCTATTCTAGTCAATCTACTCTAGAGATGACAGGGGGATGATTTCATAACTTAACATTCCCCAACCTCGAACCAGATTAACAATCCGATTAGTACACTAGACACACAGGTTAGCGGATCTAATGGGCCGTAAAATCGCATGGGAGGGGAAAATGACGCGATCTTCCCACAGCGATCGCCTCTTTCCCGGTCGAGAGCGCTCTAAACTCTAACTCCGGCGATCGCGGGCAGTTTCCCAGCGCGACCAAAACTCATCTATTAGGCAAAATTGGTAACCGCGATCGCGCAATTGGGGAACCAATGCGGCGACCGTCGCCACCACGTCGCGACCGCCATAATAGCCGTCGTGCAGCACGATTACCGATCCGTCCGTCACCTGAGCTAAAACCCGCTCGACCACCACACTCACCCCCGGTTCGCACCAATCTTCGGGAACCACACTCCACATCACCGGACGATAATTCCACTCGCGCAGCCAACGCAAGACCTGCGGCGTAAACACCCCGTTGGGGGGGCGCACGTCGCGCACTCGCCGTGCGACCTGCTCTAGATCCCATCCGCAAGCGCGGGCGATCGCCGAGCGAGTGCGAGCCAAACTCTCCTGGAGGCGATCGCGACCCAAGCTCGGGAACGAGCGGTGTTCGTAGCCGTGCAAGCCCAAACCGTGACCGCCTCTGTCAATGGCCCGCACCCATTGGGGATGACGGCTGACCGATCGCCCCAGACAGAAAAAAGTGGCCGGAACCGCTAGGGAGTCGAGCTCTTCGAGCAACGCCGGAGTGTATTCGGGATGGGGACCGTCGTCAAACGTCAGCGCCACACTCGAAGAGCGATCTGTAGCGGTTCTCTCCGTCGGCGCCGACCACAAACACCCGGGGAAACAGGGTTTGAGGACGCGGTATAAAATAGGGTACAGGGGCGCGAATTGCATCGAAGGATTTTTAAGATTGATTCAAGAGTTCTGTATGATAACCCGAGCGACCAACAGCCAACAGTCGAACCGTTCGCAAAGCGTCTTTGAAAGAGCATCTCGAACGAGAGCGGGCGGCGACAGGCTAAGCCAAAGCCGACCTCAAGCCTTCAAACGCTTCACCCAACTGCTCGGCGCGGCGATCGCCACCACCCTCGTCGGCTGTAACAGTATTATCACCGAACGCTACGACGCCACCGCCACCGTCACCTACACCTGGAAAGTCGAATACACCACCACCCCAGTCGCCAGTAAAGACCGCCGCATCGAAACCTTTGCCTCCAACACCTTAGTCAATCACAACGGCGAGAAACCTCCCGGCGCCGTCACCGGACCCGACGATCGCGGCTTGTGGTGGCCCGCCCTCCCGCCGCGACCGACCGTTGACCAAATCGAAGCCGCCGCCGAAGTCAACGAAAAACCGGGAACCCCAGAATTATTAAAAGATGTCGAATACCAACTGACCTACCAAATCGGCAACCGTCAAGTCACCAAACCCACAAATTATCAAGTTTATCGGGAAGTCGCGAAAGCCTATCCCGAGGGTTTACCCGTTAAATTCACCTTGGGGGCCGGAGATCTGAGCGTCGATCGCGCCGAAGCGCAATAAATCAGTTTCGATGTCAACAGAGATCGTTCTGCTGCCTTATTTTTAGACATTTTTGAGACATTTTTAGGCGATCGGCGTCGATAAGTCGATTTCTTGTAACTGCTCTCCAGGATTGAATGCCACAGAGGGACGCGACTCTCTGAAAGAAGGATCTAAAATCGCCGTCGAAGTCCGCTTGCGTTTTTGTCGTCGCAAGCGCGTGTACTCCACCCGTTTGACCCGGGCGGTGTCGTAAGCGGCAGTATGTTCGGGAATTTTCTTTAAATATTGCAACGCCCCGGCATAATCTTTCACCTTGGCGCGATTGTAAGCACTTTGAAGCAGTCGATTGCCCTTAATTTGCTGCTTTTCGCGGTACTCCGCAATTTTTTGACGCACCAGGGCATAAGTGGGAGCCGCTTCCGGAATTTGTTCGAGTAACTGGATCGCCCCTTCAAAGTCTCTAACTTGAGCGCGTTGGTAAGCTTTTTGAATCAGTTGATGGGCTTCGGCTTTCAGTTTGATGCGTTCTTTCTCGCCATACTCGGCAATTTTAGCCTGAGCCGTATCGTAAACGGGGGTTCCCGGTGGGATTTGTTGGAGTAGCTTCAAAGCAGCCGCAAAATCCCGTTCGCTGGCGCGATCGTAAGCCTCTTGCAACCATTGGGGAGTTTGCCCAGCCACGGCGGCGGTCGCCTGGGTGACGAGGGGGGCGCTTTTCTCCTGCCAGAAGATAATTTCGGGAATGGTTTGCGCGGCGCGGATCGTATCGAGCCATCGTTGTTCTTGAAAGGCTTTTTCGGCGATCGCGTACTGACGAGCCGCATTTTGCCAATCGACTTGCCACTGTTCGAGTTCGCTTTGGGCGTTGTAGTAAGCGGAACTAAACGTCGGAATCGATTCCGCCAGGGCGATCGCGTCTTCAAAGTCTCCGGCATGGTATTCTTGACGGGCGCGGGCGAGAACCTCGTTCCCGTCATCGGTGGCGGACAAATGCAGTAAAGCCGTCAAGCCCCCCGTAATCACCAAAGCGTTGAGGGCGATCGCCGCCCAAATACTGACGACGAACAACGATGGCATCGGACGATTGCTTTTGAACCCGGAAAAAGCGGGCTTTGGCGTCGAATTCTCCCTTGAGGGTCGCGCCGCATCCTCGCTAGCGGCTTGTGGGGTCACTTCCGTAGATTCTTCACTGTTACGGTTTAATGGTCTCGACCGTTCGCTCTCGTCACTCTCTTCGATCGCCGTCCCGACCACGCTGAGGGTAGGGTTCGCAACTGCATGGGGGAGTTGCAGCGCTTTCAACACTTCCGATGCGGATTGATAGCGCTGTTTGGCGTGATTGCTCACCATTTTGGCGAGAACCGCGATCGCCTTGGGTTCGATATCCCCACGGACGGCGTGCTGCCACCGCAACTCCCCCCGCGTCGGCTCGATCTCGATTTGACTCGGATGCAACCCCGTCAGCGCTTGAATGGCAATCAAACCGAGGGCATAAATATCGCTGTTGGGTTGGGGATGACCCGTGAGTTGTTCCGGCGGTAAATAGCCGAACGTCCCGAGGGGAACGGTAATCACAAATTGTCCCGGTTTGGTCACCGGGGCGTTTTGAATCCCTCGAATGGCACCGAAATTGAGTAACATCCATTTGCCATCGGATTGCCGTCGGATCAGGTTTTCCGGGGCGATCGCGCAATGAATCAGACCGCGATCGTGAATGAAATCTAAAACCCCCAAGACATCTTGCAGCATCGTGAGGCATTCCTCGGGCGCCCAGGTGCCATGTTTTCCCGTGGGTAATTGATTGCTGAGGGTTTCTCCTTCGATATACTCTTGAACTAGAAACAGTTCTTGTTCGTACTCGAAACAATCGATCAGTTGGGGGATTTGTTCGTGGTGACCGAGTTGTTCTAAGGTTTGGGCTTCGATCGTCAGTAAATGCCGGGTAAAATTCGGGCAATTGGCGCGTTCGAGCGCTAACGAGAGTTGTTTGACAAAGCACTTGTGCTGACCCAAACTGTGCGTATCTTCGGCGATGTAAGTTTTGCCGAAAGCATCCGCGTCGAGCACTTCGATGACTTGATAGCGGTCGGCTAACAAGTTCCCGACGACGGGAATCGACACAAATCTCTGCATAGAATCACTCTCCACCTTGACCTCGGCTAGAAATGGCTTGGGCGATCCATTCGGCCCGTCGAAGGCGTCGCTGAGGCTGCAGTCACCTCCGGCGGCGAATGGCGCGAACGAGACCCGAATTGACCCTAAGATTTGGGCTGCATTGTGGGAGCGATCGCCCGAATGACGCGATCGCCGATGCTTCGTACCACTTCCAGCCCGTCATCGCACTTGTCTGCTGTTGTCCGATCGGTGACAAAAATTGCCATTATGTCGATCGGTTGACCCCAGCAGCACAAGTCCGAACTACCAACGCAAAGCAACCCAAGGGCTAGGAATCTGGCCGCTATTAGGAGCAGACTCAGGTCTTCCCTATGAGTTTTCAGCAACCGGATGGGAAGTTCAGGAATAAATGAGGTCCCCGGGTTCGCCCTTACGAGACGTGCGGCGCTATTTTGTATCGATGTTTACACTTTTGCGGACATGGCGATGCTCCTGGGGAGATCCTTTCGCGTTCGCCGTCCGGGGGAATCTTTTGAGGGGTTGTTGCGTTCCCGCTTCGATCTGTCCCGAACGCCACAAATTTTTGTTGAAAAGAGATAAATATTGTTGCGATTTTTGAGGGGAAGCTAGTGAATTCGATCTCCTATCACGATTTATTTGCCGCCCTCGTTTTTCTAGTTCTTTCGGGGTTGTTTACCTTAGAAGTTTTTGTCGGTTCTGTAGATCGCCGCCGCGTTCGCCGCCAACATAAACGGAATGGGTCTTATCTCAGTCGAGATCGCCTTGACGATGTCCCGGGCAAGGGTCACGAGGCGATCGAATTAAATATCGATCGCCACTCGAACCGCTAATGTTTTCATATCGGCGATCGTCTACCCTCGAAAGCTTATTTCGTATTTTTCAATTGCTCTAATGAATTAACTTGCAATTCCTTTAAATCAATAAGCTGTCAGACATTTAAATCGGATCGGTAAAATGAGTAATTTTGCTGTAATTTCTATCGATTTTTCGATTTTTGCGGTAGGCATTCGGAATGCTTGCCTCTTGATATATATACATTACAAATAGAAACAATTTAGCCAGATCTAAACGCAGAAAAAGCTAAATTTTACTATTCTGTATAGAATAAATCTCCGTTATTTCTTGTCTTCCTCTCAATTGCAACTCGCCTACTTTCCGACCGGGATAGCGATCGCGGACGTAAGCAAAAGTCTCGCGAGTAATTAGCAAACTATAAGGATTATTGTCAAGAATTTCTTTATTCATCGGTTCCAAGCGAGCGGCAATATTAACCGTATCGCCCAAAACGGAATAATTCGATCGCCGAGAACCGCCCACACTGCCAGCGATGACCGGGCCGGTATGGATGCCGATCCCAAACCGAATCGGCGGCTTTCCCGTGGCTTTAAAATGGCGGTTGAGAACTTGTAATTGTTCGTGCATTTTAAAACAAGCGGCGATCGCATTCAACGCATCCTGTTGAATTTCCGCTTCCGTCGTGCGGACGAACGGAACGCCAAAACAGGCCATAATCGCATCGCCAATATATTTATCGATCGCCCCCCCACAATTCATAATACAATTCGACATCACGTCGAGATATTCGTTGAGCCACGGTAACAATTCCCTCGGCGGCATCTGCTCGGAAATCGTCGTAAATCCGCGAATATCCATAAACAAAATCGTGGCGATCGCTTCTTGAGGGGGAACCGCTCCGTGTTGGAAAATTTCATGGCGCTGCTGCCAGATCGTGCGGGCCGTTTCCGGGGCAACTTGCGTCTCAAACAAGCGCATCAGTTGCTGTTTTTGGTACTGTTCGCGGACCTGAACGGCGATCGCGCTCAAGGCGATCGTACCGATGGGAGTCGCCGTGGGTAACCACCAATTCACCCAAGTGAAGGCACCCAAGGCAATTCCCACCCACACCGACGGCAAAAGCAACAGCAGCCCCACCCGATGTTTCCAATCCAAACCGGACAACAGCCACCCAGTCCCCAGAGCGAACGCGATCGCCGCCCAAGGAGACACCCACGCGGGCCAACGACGTAAAAACCGATCTTCGAGCCAATTGTCCGCAACGGCGGCATGGATGTAAACCCCCGCGATCGCTTGGAATGGCGAAATTTTGCGGTCTAACCCCGTCGCCACCGCGCCGACAAATACGAATTTATTGGCAAACGCACTCATCGGGACGCGACCTTCGACCACATCGACAAACGAATAGGTGGGAACCGCTTGCATTTTCCCGGGCCAATTAACCCAGAAGTTATACCAAACTCCGGATTGGTAACGGGCGATCGCCCTTTGAGGCAGTTCGGCTAACAGGTCGGACGAGGGCAAGTCCCCGGACACTTGTAACATTGCCAAACTCAAATTGGGAATCCCTTCAATCCACAGGGTCGCCTGACGGCTGATCCCGTCGCGGTCGGCTTCGTGGAGAATTTGACCCACGGCGGCGGCAGCGTCTTGCAAGATCGGCAAAGGTTCCTCCCCCCAGGCGCCCCGGGCGAGGACGACGCGACCGTTACGGGCGATCGCCTCCGCTAAGCGGGCATCTTGAGGACTCGGATCGAGAAAGAGAACATCGAACCCGATCGCCGCCGGATCGGCATCGTTCAACACGTCGAGCAGTTGGACGTAGCGATCGCGCGACCAGGGAAATTGACCGTAAACCTGCAAACTGGTCTCGTCAATTGCCACGGTCACGATCCGCTCGTTCCAACTGAGCGAACCGCGCAGTTTAAATAACTGGTTGTAACCAAATCGTTCTAAAGGCTCCCACAGTCCCAACAGGGCAATGGCAGCCGAAACCGCCCCCGCAATGGCACCGGGCCACCAGGGATAATCCCGTATTAACGTGCGGCGAAGCCAGCCTCGAACTCCCAAAATCATTCCTCACTCGTTCGATAGGGGTCGAACTGCACCCGACTCGAAGCCGGAAGTCTGCTCGCGAAACTCTCTCGTTCTCGGTAGTGGTTTCTCGAAGACTTCCGGCGCGTTCCCCTCGTCGTTAGCGAAGCGACGCCGGAGGCGTTTCGCGTATCGCCGACAATTAGGGCAATGGCACGATATAAACGCGCTCGCGGACTGCCGGACCGCGCACCACAAACTTGAGGTTGCGCGACGCCGGACGCGGTACCATCAGGGAAAAATTGCCGTCGGGATCGGTTTCGACCAGTTCGTTATCGAGCAAGAGAATATCGGGGCGATCGATTTTTCCTTCGATGCGAACGGTTCGCGAACCGCTTTGTTGAGTGACTAAGACCCGGAATTTAGACTCGGCGGGAAGATCTTCCGGTACACTCGGCGCCATTCCCGGGGCGATCGAGGTATATTGACCCGGCCCGACGGTCACTTCTTGATTTTGGGCGATCGCAAAGACGCTGCCATCGAGAGAGGTAATCCCAGTTTGTCCGTTCGGACCGACATCGATCCCGAACGAGGTTCCGCGTACCCCCGCGACTCCCGTGGGGGTGCGAACTCTAAAGGGAGACTCTTCGCCCCCTTCTTGGGCGAGTCCCCCTTCGCCATCGTCAAAAAAGGCAAGGGTTTTCAAGCCGACGGGATTGCTCGGTGGCAAGGTCGCCCGTCCCCCGGTCAGTCGTCCTAATGAAAATCTCACTTGTCCGTATTCGACAAATAAATCGATTTGGTCGTCTCCGAGGGTCGCGACCTCGAATTGACTGACATCGGAAACTTCCAAACTGCCGCGATAGTTATCGAGGCGCAAGCGCAATCGCACGCCGGGTTCGGTGACGATCGTGCCGATCGCGGGGCTGAGACAGTCTCCTTGGGCGATCGCCCGTCCCTCAAATGTCGCGGATCCCTCCCCTCGCACGGTTTCGACTTTCAACCCTCCCGGACAATCGGACTGCTGCGCCAACAACCGTTGGGACGGGTCATTGGCGTTAGCTTCCCGACCCCGAAGGCGTATCGCCGGAACGGATCCGGTGTCTTCGGATCCTCCACTCGATAACGCAGTTTGGCGGTTTTCCTCTACAGACGCCGCGATCGCGCTCGAAGCGATCGCGGTTATCGCCGCCAGGGATAAGCTCGTCACTGTCAACGACAACCATCCGATCCGGCGCGTGAAATCATTTACCACTATCATCATCAATAAGTTATCCAAATCGTTGAGCGAAAATCGGCCTGAGAACCGATCGGTCAATGGGAATTTTAAAGCCTGAGATAAGCCCGACACTGGCGGTTTTTGCTTTGACAAGGAGTACGGAGCCTCAAATCCCCCCAAAATGAGGCGAACGGTCGAAATTGCTCGGATAGCGATCGTGCACCCGATCGCGGCAATTGACCTAACCCGGCATTGCTCACCTCAGTGACAACTGCTTTCAATGAAATTCAGTTTTAGCTTTCCCATTTTTTCCCCTTACATCCGGATGGGTGAAAAGGATTTTAGCGTTTAGATTTTAGCGTTTAGAGGGCTAATAAAGAAGTAAAACTTGAGAAGTGTTTTCAACGGTTTGGAGTCAAAATAGAGACAAGAACCGATCGCCCGTAGCTCCTTAATTTCTGGGTTTGGCCGTTTTGATTTCGCGACAGATTGGCGAGCGATCGCTTTGGGGTCGAAGTCCGATCCCCATTTAATTTAAGGACAAAAATAAGCGACTTTTTAGCTGAGACGATGGGGATAAACGGCCCCGGTTGACACCTCCTCGATCGCGGATCTCGAACTGCTGGGGGGCGATAAGGTGCAAGAGCGATCGCGGGACGGCTTTGTTCCCCCTTCGCCACGGCGCACTCACTCCTGCCGCTCGATCGTCTCTCCCGAGTTAAAATCGGAAAGCCATCGGATCGAAACCCACGTCAGTCCCACGGCAATCAGTCCCAAAACGATCGCATATCCTAAATACAGTTGAACGCGGGTGAGGGCGAACGGTAATCGATTTTGGGGTTTTTCCCAAACCCGAAGGGCTGTTTTGACCGGATCGCTTTGCGGTAACGACTCCGCCATTGCATCCCCGTCCAAACCCAACGCATCCGCCATGCGACGAATAAAGCCGCAGACGTAAATTTTCGGGGGGAGGCGATCGCCTAAACCCCGTTCGATCGCGTCGATATGATGCAGGGGAATCCGCGTCCAACTGTGCAGTTGATAAGCTGAAATTCCTTGTCTTTCCCGGGTCTGTTGCAGTTGTTCGCCAATTTCAGCCAGCCGATCGCCCCAAGCACTTTCCTCTAGCGTCTCCACAGAAGAATCGTTACTTTTTTGAAGATCTTTGCCTTCCCTATCCCCCTCCCCTTCTGTAGGGGTCGCTGCTTCCTCGAAGGTGGTTTCTCGGTCTTCCGGGTTGTCTTTAGGCCGATTTTTATCAACCCTAAAGCCTGGGTTGGTGCCTGTCATTGTGGCGGTCTCCGTGCTTGAGTAGAACAGATCGCGATCGCGGGTCAGTCAAACGAACAAGAGCGATCGCGCATAGTGGGTCACACCCCTCACCCCAGAAATTTCCCCATACATAGCAAGCCAACGGTCAACCTGTCCAGGCTTATTTAGGCGATCGCCGGACTCGCTTCGGAGAAGTTCTTTAAAAAATCGGCGATCGTCTGGTTAAAAACGTCGCTTTCCACCAAAAAAGGCCAGTGATTGCCCGGTACGCGAACAATTTGCAAATTTTGCAAATATTTTCGGTAAGGTTTCATCTGCCATTCACTGCGATTCACCCCAGCTTGCGGTTGGACGAACAAGGTCGGGACGGCGATCGTCTCGGTCAATCCAGAGGTTCGCATCACGTCGTCAAAAATACCATCGCGCGCGGCGATCGCAAACTTACTCCCCCAGCGTCCGTCCGCTTTTTCCTCAATTTCCGCCTCAAACACCCGTTCTTGTAACGGACTCCACGCCGCAAATTGCGGTAACTGACGTGCTTGTTGGCGCGCTTGTTCGTAAGTTGCAAACGGTCCGCCCAATTTCAAACACGCTAAAGTCCGATAGAGAATGGGAAAACTCAATTTGAGAAACCCGGGTAATTTCGTGATAAAAATCGGATCGACCAGCATCGCAGTTTTAAAGCGATGGGGAGCTTGTCGCGCCCAAATGGCGGCTAACTTACCACTCCAGGAATGACCGAGAATATGCGCCGACTCCCACCCGAGGCGATCGAGCAATCCCTCTAAATCGGCGATCGTTTCCGCCGCCGTGTAACCGCGATCGGGTTTGGAACTTTCCCCGTGACCGCGCAAATCCGGCGCCACCACGTGATACGAACTCCCCAGAGTTTCCGCCAACTGCGACCAAACGACGGCGCAATCTCCCAACCCATGTAACAGTAAAATCGGTTCGCCGCCAGGATTCCACTCTAAATAAGACAGCTCGATTTCGGCTAATTTTAAACAGTGACGTTGACGGGTCATCATAGCTAAAGTCTCGGGGGGAATCGGGAGTTCGGAAGGAGAAGGATACAGGAGGACGATCGCCTCGGACAAACTTGAAGGCGATCGCAGTTAGGACGTATGCAGATCGTATGAATATTTTGAAATAAAAATTGAGAGGAAGTCAAATATGAGTAAATTGACAAAATCGAAAGCCACTCTTTTTTCTTATGTTTTCTGGGCGTTTCTGATTTTTACGTTAGTGATTTGGATCTTAAGAGGGTTGAGAATTTTAACCGGAATTCACGGTTGGATTTTCTGGGTTTCGATCTTCGCTACGATCGCGACGGCGGCGATCTCCCGGGCGCAAAGACCCCGACGCTACTAACTGTCACTGAAGATCGAATGACGATGGTCAATCTTGGCGCGACGCCGCGTTAGCTTCGCGACGCCTCCGGCGTATCGCCTCGGATTTGGCTTTGGCCCGTCGCATCGCCGCACCGACCGTAACATTCAGTTGGGCGCCGAATAAAGTGACCAGGGACGATAAGTACAACCACAACAGTAAAATCACGATCGTTCCGACTGCGCCGTAAGTCCGGTTGTAGTTGCCAAAATGGGACACGTAAAGCCGAAATAGATTAGAAATCACCGCCCACAAGACCGCCGCGATCGCCGCCCCGGGTAAAATAGGTGTTTCGGGATGGCGCTGGCTCGGTCCGAAGCGATAAATAAACGCAAAAGCCGCAGAAACCACCACCAACGTCATCGAACGACTCCAAACCTGCCACCCATCGAGCAGTTGGGATTCGAGAGGACAACTTTCAATCGGTTCGAGCAAACACAGCAAACCGGATTCCATCAAACATTCTTGACCGGATTCGATCAAACAACTGCGCCGTGCGAGCAAACGGACGATCGCATCGCTGATAAAGGTTAAGAAAGAAGCGACAATTAATAGGATAATCGTACCGACGGACAAGACGATCGCGATCGGTTTTGCTTTCCAAAAGGGTCGCGTTTGTTCGTGGGGGATTTCGTGAATGCGATCGAGGGCTGCCATCGCCGCCCCCATGACCCCGGAAAAGGCCCATAACGCTCCAGCAAAGCCAATTGAAAAGATTTCTTGGTTCCGACTTTCAAGCACTTCTTGAATCAGGGAACGGATGGTGCTGCGAACCTCGTCGGGAACCACCGTGGCAATTTGGCGGGCAAGATCGAACAAGGTGGATTGTAAGGATTCAAACAGGCCGATCGCCGCGATCGAGGCTAAAATTGCCGGAAATAAGGCCAACATGGCGTGATAGGCCATTTCGGCAGATAAACCTGTCAATCGCTGTTTGTTAGCGCGATCGACGGCTTCGCGCAAGGTCGAAAAATTGAGATAAAGGAAAAACTGAAAAAAGTTAACCACCCGCTTCCCTACGCTGGTAAAGATCTTGCGAAGTAAGCGCCACAAAAACCCCAAAAGTTTTTGAGCGAGGCGCGCAAGCGGTTTCCACCAACGCTGTTGTCGGACTTTAGCGTCGAAGAATTCGGTTATTTTGATTAACCGTAAATGTTGTAATGCACGAAACCAATCGGCTAATCGCATAGAGAAATCTATTGTTATATTTTAGATTTTAGAAGGGGGCGGAGGGAGTCGGGAGTCCGGAGACAAAAGGTTTGAGGATGAGCATTGAGGACGCTTCCCAATTCCGATAGCATTGATGATAAATATCTTCTCAGGTGGGCAAGATGCCCATCTTGTTTAAGCGGGTCAGATCCCCGCATTATCGAGTTTCTACCTTCCGAGCTGTACTTGTTCCCGATTCCCCATTCCCCATTCTCTAATTCCTTTTTACCCTCCATCTATTCCCCATGAGCCAAGATGTATCCCAGTGGTTGAGTGAAATCAACGCCTTAAAACAAGAAGTTGCGCGCTTGCAAAGCGAACTCGACGCGGCCCATGCGAGTAGCGATCGCTGGCGGCAACTGTACAATACGGAAGCGCAACAACGCCGCACGGAAACGAAGCTCAACCGAGAGACGATTGAGGCGCAGCGTTTGCAAATCGAACAGGTGGAGCAAGGGAAAGCACGGCGCCACGACGATCCCAATGCGTTATCGAGTTGGGAATCTGAGTTGGCGGGGTTGTCGCGGGAGGAATTAACGGAAAAATTGGTGGAGCTGTGGGGTGCAAGGGAAGGAGACCGTCGGGAACTCGAAGCACTTCGCGAAGCGTTGGAAGCGGAAAAGATGGCTCACGAAAAGACCCGAGAGACGTTAACTTGCGCTCTCGGGGATACGGTGGAATTGTTGAAAAAAACGGGTTCGGTCGATCGCGCGAAGGCGCAAACGTTGCAATTGGCGAATTTTAACAGTCCGGCGGCTTCTCAGACGGGGACGCCCGAGACGGATTAGGGGGAGGCGATCGCCTCGGTTTACTTGCAAGTTTTCACAAAAACTAGGGGGTTTCGTAAAAAATAGGCGGCCAACATGACCGCCCTACAGGAATTGTGAGATTTGCAATTCATCTAAAATCCGATGATTTTGGCGATCTCCGCCGGATCGGGTTCGATGCCTTGGGTAAACTGGCTGTCGCTATGTTTGATGGCGGTATCGGGATCTTTCAACCCGTTTCCGGTCAAGACGCAGACGACCGTCGCCCCGGCGGGGACTTGGTCTTTCACTTGCAGTAATCCCGCGACGGAGGCGGCGGAGGCGGGTTCGCAAAAAATGCCTTCTCTGGAGGCGAGCAGACGGTAGGCGTCGAGGATTTCGTCGTCGGTGACGGCTTTAAACCCGCCCTGGCTGGCTTGTGCGGCAGCCGTGGCTTTATCCCAACTGGCGGGATTGCCAATGCGGATGGCGGTGGCGATCGTTTCTGGGTGAGTCACCGGGGCGCCGTTGACTAAGGGCGCAGCTCCGGCGGCTTGGAAGCCCATCATCCGGGGGAGGCGATCGCATTTCCCGGCTTGGTGGTACTGGCAAAAGCCCATCCAGTAGGCGCTAATATTGCCTGCATTGCCCACGGGAATGCAGAGCCAATCGGGGGCATTCCCGAGAACGTCTACCACTTCAAACGCTCCGGTTTTTTGGCCTTCGAGGCGGTAAGGGTTGACGGAATTGACCAAGGTTACGGGATAGCTTTCGGCCATTTCCCGAACGATTTCGAGGGCGCGATCGAAATTGCCTTTAATCGCCAATACTTCGGCGCCGTAGAGTAAGGCTTGAGCCAGTTTCCCCAAGGCGACGTAGCCGTCGGGAATCAGCACGAAGGCTCGCATTCCTCCCCGGCGGGCGTAGGCGGCGGCGGAGGCGGAAGTGTTGCCCGTACTGGCGCAAATCACGGCGCGGGCGCCTTCTTCTTTGGCTTTGGAAATTGCCATGGTCATGCCCCGGTCTTTGAAACTACCTGTGGGGTTGAGACCGTCGTATTTAACGAAAACGCGCACGCCTTTACCGACGATCTCGGCAATGGACGGGACGGGAATGAGAGGGGTATTTCCTTCTTGGAGTGTGACGACCGGGGTGCTTTCGCTAACGGGGAGATAGGAGCGATAGGTTTCGATCAGACCGGGCCAGCCTGCGGCAACGTTGGAGTTGGCCTGAGTGCGGACGGTACCGGGAGAGTCGGAGTCGGCGGGAGAAAAACTAAGGGTCACCTTGGTTAAATCGTTTGAATTTGAACGGACATTTAGTCTATTTTTCAGTTTACCTTTTTCTCGACGGTCGGGATCGATCGCCCCAGGACGCCGAAATACGCTAGTTTGGAAGCCAATCGCGATCGCCCGACGGGAAAAATTTGCTACATTCGCTGCTTTTTTTGTCGCCAGACATAATAGAATAGCGATTGGCCCTGAATTAAGTAAAAATAACTAGCTAAGGACGAATGCCCACTGTTGCACCGACCCGACCCAACACTCACCCCGGACTGAGTGAAAGCGATCGCCTGCTCGAACGGCTCAAGTCCCAATATGCGGCAGCCCAACAAGTCAAATTCCTTCACTTGCAAGCGGAAGCGGAAACCTTGTTTCAGCAATTGCAGACGCTTCGGCAACAGGATCGCTCCCAGTGCGATTAGGACGGATCGAGTTGAGCAACGGGACAACAAAACCGCGATCGAATCGCGATCGCCCCTACTTGCGCGATCGCGATTTCAATGGGACTCCATCCTCTAGAGCCTTGACGCGCAACCCTTCCCAACCGCATTCTCGGTTACAACAGCGATAGCGGTAAACCGGTAAAAAACGATCGACGAGGAAATCCCGGGACGTGCGATGTTTCCGGCGTAATTTGCTGCCGCAACGGGGACAGTGGACGCCGACATAACGGGGCGTCGTTCGTAGTCGGTAGTAGAAGCGAATCGCTCCCAAAGTAGCAGCGCCAACGACGAGTAGAAATCCGACCATTTCCATAACGGTAATTTCTCGGAAACGCTGGGCGAGGAAAACCCCCGCCGCGATTATAAAAACTTTTAAAAACTCTAAAACGCTCGCGAGCGTCACTGGCGCAAGCCAGAGTAATAAACCTAAAGTTCCTAAAAAAAAGGCCAGGAATTCTATCCAGGATTTTTGCTGGATAAACTTCAACATTAATCAAACTCCTGTTCGATCTAAAATTAGGAATGACAAGGGATCGAGTCCCCTTTTGGTAACAGAAATTAGGGAAGACACGACGATCGCCGACGAGACGCGATCGCCTTACAGTCCCAACGAGCAAAAGTCGGGAAAAAATAACCCTAACGCATCAAAATCAAAACCGTTTCAAGCGCGATCGTCCCCAGGATGGGCGGCGCTAAATTTGTCAGTCCCAGAGAATCAAATCCAATTTAATCGTCACGCCGCAACTGTCGTGAGGCTCTTTTTTAAGGACGGTTTCTCGGTCAAAATTGTTCTTCGTTCCGTTCCCTTTCTGTCCGGGACGGAATGAGGGGATCGTCTCTTATGCAGATGCACCTCGCGACTCGCGATCGCCTTCCCAGGCGATCGCCCCCGACCGGAGCTTATCGTTAGTCTTTTTTAGAGTTATGGACAGATGTAGCTTTTAACGGCACAATAAACATCAATGTTGATTCGCCCCGAGTTCGACGATCGCCCGACGCGGATGGGATTTTCTCAAAAATTCGTGAATCTGCGATGGTTCGTTAGAGAAATTAGGGGTTAGGATAAACGGAGCCGAGTAAAATACTCGAAGCCAAGACGATCGCCGCAATTCCAGTACGAACGCGATCGTGCGATTCGGCTGACTCCTTTGGAGTCGCTTTGCGAACGCAGACGCCGTGCGATCGCGTACTGGGAACGACGGCAGCGTCCGAACGAGATCGAAAGCCTGCGATTAGCCCGTAATTGGCGGGCTTTTAATGTGCCGCGATCGCGGTACGGAAACGAGTGTGAACTGGAGAAAATTGATTTATTCATGACAGCATCGACATTACAGAAGTCTCAGGATTTGACATCAACATCGCTCAAAGAAGACTTACGCCTGAGAGATATTTTGCAAACCCTGCCAAAAGAGATTTTTATTAAAAATCGGCGTAAAGCGTGGACGAAAGTTTTTGTTAGTGTCTTGATGGTTGGCTTGGGTTACTGGGGATTGGCGATTGCTCCCTGGTACTTATTACCTCTAATGTGGATTTTTACCGGGACGGCGTTGACCGGTTTTTTTGTGATCGGCCACGATTGCGGTCATCGTTCCTTTGCGAACCGGAAATGGGTAAACGATTTAGTCGGGCACGTCATGATGCTGCCCTTAATTTTTCCCTTTCACGGCTGGCGCATCGGTCACAACCATCACCACAAGCACACCAATAAAATTGGCGAGGATAACGCTTGGGAACCGTGGGAACAAGAAGGCTACGACAACCGTAGCGCCGGAATCCGCTTCTTCTACCGACGGTTACGCGGTCGCTTTTGGTGGATTGGTTCGGTGACGCACTGGGCCTTTCTGCACTTTGACTGGTGGCGTTTTGAAGGCAAACAACGGGAACAGGTGCGCTTTTCCGCCTTACTGGTCATCGTTTCGGCGGCGATCGCCTTCCCGGTGATGTTCGCGACTCTCGGCGTCTGGGGATTCGTCAAGTTCTGGTTGCTGCCTTGGTTGGTGTACCACTTCTGGATGAGTACCTTTACGATCGTCCACCACACCACCCCGGATATTGCGTTTGCGACTCCGGATCGTTGGAATGAAGCGAAAGCTCAACTCTGCGGAACCGTTCACTGCGATTATCCTCGTTGGGTGGAATTTCTCTGCCACGATATCAACGTCCACGTTCCCCATCACTTGTCTACGGCGATTCCGTCGTATAACTTGCGAAAAGCTCATCAAGTTTTGCGAGAAAAGTGGGGAGACTCTCTCAAAGAAAGTCGCTTTTCGTGGAAGTTGATGAAAGAAATTACCGATGTCTGTCACTTGTACGATCCGGAACGCGGCTATATCTCGTTTAAGGAATATCACGCCCGTCAGTAATCCGACGGCAAGGGTTTAAGCCCTGAAAACCGGGCGATCGCGCATTTCTCAGAAGGCGATCGCCCGGTTTCTTGGTTTAGGGGCAAAAAATTGTGCGTCCTCAGAAATCTTACGCCCTCAGAGATCTATTGAGAACCAGAAAAGCTATAAAATCCAAAATCTAAAATCATCTAAAATATAAAATCTAAAATATCAAATCTCAAATTCCCCATGTCTCATCCGTCTCCCGGTCCGATTCCCTTCAGTTCTCAAGGTGTTTACCGTTGTCCGGTGTGTCGTTACGGGGAACTGTCGCAAATGGTGATGATGGAAGCATTCTCGTGTAATTTCTGCGATCGCATTTTTACGGCGAACTTCGATCGCCATCAATTGCAATTAGCGGATAACGCCCAACCTCGGAGTTGGTATTGGAACGGTCGCGGATGGCAGGGAGTACAACAGCAAGGGAGCGAATTTGGATGGGGCTTAATCCTGCTGGCGATCGCCTTTTGCCTGCTTCCACCGACAATCGTGTGGCTGGGGGCGCACTTATTCCCGCCGCTTCCCGGGAGTCGTCTCGCTTGGTTGCCCGATGTTTGGGTCGGACTGACCTTAGCCGTTCACGGGGCGATCGTGGCCGGATTTGCGATCGAATACTACCAATTTCCAGTCTGGCTATTCCTGCGTGCCTGGTGGCGGTCCGTGTTGCCGCCGCGTTAGAACTCGAAGCGTTCCCGGCTGGACGACCAACGCTGTAACGTGTAGCCGTCGGGACTTTCGACCACTAAAGCCAATCCGCCTCGGGCGACCTCGGCAATCCCGGTGACCGCTTGTTGGGCGGCGGTAGTCAGTTCGCTGTAAATCAACGTGCCTTTATCGTCGAAAACGATCGTGCGGGTGCGGTAAGGGGTCGTCCCGGTTCCGGAGACCGTTGATGAGGGCAGCAACGCATCCGATCGCAGGGTAAATACGGCCTCGGGCCAGCCGTTGGCGGTCAAGTCGATCGACTGAACTAACCAGCCGCCGAGTTGTTTGAGCATTTGTTCGAGACTGGGAACCGCTTGTGGGGGCAACTGTCCGGCGGATTGCAACTCGACCCATAAGGTGGGCAATAAAGTTCGCACCCATTCCGGATCGCTTTGGTAAAGTTGGGCGAGGGTTTGGGTTTCGGGCGATCGCCATTCGATGACCGAACTGCTAAACGCCAGAGCATTTGAGCCACTTCCTCGTCCCGTCCCCATACCGGAGAGGGGCGAACCTGCGGCTAACAGCGTCAATTCCCCATCGTTGGCTCGTACCGCTTTCACCGTGGCGATCGTGCTTTGCTGTTCGCCGTTGCTTCCCCAGAGAGCCACCACCAGATCCGGATCCGTATGCAAGCCCAATTCTTGCCAGAGGGTTTCCAAGGTACCGGGATTGATGCGGTCGAGATCGGTAAAGGGGGCCTGACGCCAGCCGAGGGAATCGTGAAAGCCCCTCAAGCGAATTCGATACCAGATTTCGCCGGGAAGGAGTTCCAAACTGGCGGTATTGGCGGGCTTGAGCCATTCGCCGGGTTGGGTTGCAGTGAGAACCGTGGCGCTGCCGAACAGTTGACTGCGGTGATAGCGCAGATTTTCGGCATAGGCGGCGGCTTTGCCGTATAACTCCAACACCTGCAAGGCACGATCGCGGGATTCTGGCGTAGCTTGAGGTTGGGCGTCAAACCAGGAGATCCCGGCAGCTTCTCCTTCGCGGGCGGCGACTAACAGGGTTCCCCAAATTTTGGCTTCGGTTTGGGCGGGGTTGACCCGGACGGCGGTTTCGACGCGCTGCCAGAGACGCTGCCGTGGGTCTTCGAGCAAGGAGGAGAGGCGATCGCCCTGCTTGAATTGGCTTTCTGAGAGGTCTAACGCCTGTTTCCAGGCGCCATCGAGCAAGGCGATGCGAATTTTGTCCGTCGGGTTCGGCCAGTCCGCACGGGCTTGTTTTTGGGCGATCGTAGCGTGGTAGCGAATCAAGTCGAGTTGGGCTTGGGCGGTAGCGGGCCAATCTTCCGGGGTGAGGCGATCGCGCTTGATGGCTTCCATTAACTGCCCGGCGGGGGTCCACAGGCCATTGTTCGCCAGTAAGAGGGCGTCTTTATACCCTTGGGCGGATAAAGCGGGTTCGCGCAAGGAGATTTCGTCGAGTTGAATGGGATTGAGGAAGAACTCGACCGGGGTGAGTTGGTAAATGCTCACTTGCGGTTCCATTCCGACGCCGCGATCGAGCATTAACTCTGCTTGGGTGTCCCCGGTGACGTTTTCCCAAACCGGGAAATGACCGCCGGGACTGTTCCACTGCAGCATCATGCTGAAATGGGCTGAAATCGGGTTGTAGTGGACGATTTGCCCGTAAGTGACGCTGCGATCGCCTATCTGGCGTTCTCCGACTAAATTAAACCAAAGGCCGTTATTGGGAACCGGACCGTCAAAGGATTTGAGCTCGGTGAGGGCTAAAACCTCGTTAGCGCCTTCGTCCGGGGTGTCGTTTTCGTCGAGAGAGGCGAGCAAAAATGATTTTTCCGGTCCGGTGACGGTCAGTTCCGCCATCAGTTGATAGGAAATTTGTTGGCTATGGGGTTCGCTGCTGTTGAAAACAGGCTGATACATGCGAAGGGCGACAAATTTCTGACAGTCGGACTTGGCGCCGTTCTCCGGACAGGAAAAAGTTTCGAGGACGGGGAGTAAGATCCCGTTGCGGACCGGGGCGCGCGATCGCCCCAGAAAGCCGCGATCCTCGGTGTCTGGGTTCGTGCGTGCGGGTCGATCCAATGGGATAATTTCCCCGGGAATCAAGCCTGCTTCGGCGATCGCCGCTTCGATTTGACTGAGGGTTTGCGGCGGTTCTTTGGTAGCGATCGGAACTTGACTCCACGCCGGAAGGAACGGTTGCAACCACGCCACCGATTGCGGGTCTACAATCAAGCGCACGCTAATCGACAAACCGATAACGAGAACGGCGGTTCCGCCACAAAAGGCGGCGATCGCTCCCACAAAGGGCTGCCAGGGTTGCCGGGGTTCTGGGGGACGGCGGCGCTTCGGTTGGGGCGTTCTCGCGCGGCGATCGGGACTTACAGGCGGTCTAGACCGACGCGGTAGGGGTCGGGAAGCTTGAGACGGTCTGGATCGATGGCGAAGGTTGTGATTCATTCGAGACTCAATCGGCGCGCAAAAACGGCTGGAAGATTTTAGCGTTTAGAGTTTTAAGAGGTTTGGCATTTTGGGGGCGATCGCGGGCAACTCCGGGGAATCTGGGGGGAGTTGCGGGTTAGATTCTCCGGGTTGTCGTCATTGTAGGGGAAAAATTACGATTCGCGCGGTTTTTAGGGGCGAGACTCCACTAACTCTAGCAGGAGTTGCTCGTAACGTCTGCCTAAAATTTCCCAGTTATACTCTCGTTCCACCATTTTGCGCCCCTGACGCGAAAGTTGCTCTCGCAAACGGCGATCCTCGAACAGGCGACCGACGGCGTAGACATATTCGTTAACCTGATTGGCGCGCAACGCACGCAAGGGAACCTCGGAACCATCGACTTTCAAGCCTTCCAAACCGCGATCGCTCGCCACCACCGGAGTTCCCGCCGCCATCGCCTGCAAGGTCTTATTTTTAATTCCGTATCCCGTCCGCATGGGTACCACGCACACTGTGGCTTGATGGAGGTAATCGGCGATCGCCGGAACGGTCCCCGTCACCGTGACCCCGCGCAGGTTTTGCAATTCCAACACCGACGGAACCGGACGGGCTCCGGCAATCTCGAAAGTGGTCTCGGGATAGCGGATTTGGACTAACGGGAGGACTTCTAAGGCGAAGAAGCGCGCGGCGTCGATATTCGGTAAGTTATCCATCGCGCCGATAAAGACAATCCGATAGCCCCCGGGATCCCGTTCTCGCGGGGTGAATTCGTCAAAATCGACCCCATTAGCAATGATTTCGAGGCGCGCCTCGGTGCCGAATTCCCGAAATTGGCGGGCGTCGTCCTCGGTGGTGACGACCAAGGCGGAAAATTTGCGACAGTACCCTCGTTCGTAGCGACGGATGAGGGGGAGTTGGACGCGATCGCGCAATGGCTTTTCCGAGGTGGAGGTTTCGACTTGCTGGCGGTAGGTTCCGTAAATCGAACTGTGGATGTTGGCGACTGTCGGCAGGCGATCGCACCATTCCGGTCGCACGTAAATTTCGTTGACGCTATGCTCGCAGGTTACCACGTCATGGGCGCGATCGCTGGCGTAAGCGTCGATCGCCTCTTGCATTTCGATCGAATAAGAGGATAAAACACTCGGCGGAATTCCAGTTTGAATAAAACGTCCAAAACGTTGCAGTTTCTTAAAGAGTTTGAGCCGATTTTCCGGGGAGTTTTTCGGACGCCGGAACACCCGCAATTCAGACACACAACCGCGTAACTGCTCGATCTCGCGATCGCCGACCTCTTCGCCGCTTTGTGTGACCAGAGTCACTGCATGTTTTTGACTTAAATATTTCATGAAATTAAATGTTCTGACCTGAGTTCCTCCCCGCGACGGTGGATAGGGAAAGGTCGTAGAAATCATTAAAATTTTCATTCAGGGTTCACCCCCCAACTAACGGACAGGCGATCGCGAGCGATTCTTTCTCCCACTGATACCATTTTTTTAACGACAAGAGCGACAATAGAATAAAGGGTCGGTACGGCGATCGTCCAACCCTTCCCCTTTTCCTCCCCGAATTGCGCCGTATCGTCCGCCGTCAACCCTTTTGCGATCGCCGGAGTTTATCCCCTACAGGAGTCATTCTATGCCATCATACGGTATCTACATCTTGGCCAATGATGTCGTTTACGATCAATTCGTGGCCTTGGTTAATAGTATTGAAGCCAATGTCTCTCCCGATCTTCCCATTTGCGTTATTCCCTATAACGACCGACTCGAACTGATTCAAAAAGAAATTCAATTTCGTCCCCAGCTTAGTTTATTCGAGAATTGGGAAGCGATGCGACGTTGGGATGAATTTGCACGGGATATTTGGGCGGCCCATTCTGTCGCTCAACAACATCAGTCTCATTCGGACTGGTATGGTGGAAATCTACAACGAAGATTGGCCGCTTTTGAGGGCGATTTCGATCGCTTCGTCTATTACGATTGCGACAGTCTGGCGATGAAACCTTTAGATCGGGTTTTTGAAAGGTTGGATCGCTGGGATTTTGTCTTTGACGATTGGGAACATCAAAAACCCACTCCAGTCGCCGCTTTAAATATTCCCCTCATCGAAAAAACTGGGCGCTATACGGAAGCAGAAATTCGTCCTAAACTTCACTGCGGTAGTTTTTTTGCCTCGAAACGCGGTTTATTTGATGCGGCGGCGATCGCACAATTAAAAACACGCTTGATTGATGGCGGAGAAATTGAGTGGATTAACGGACGTGGATGGTGGGACGATGCGTTTTTATTTTGCTATCTGACTTTACCGCGCGATCGCTCCGTGTTTAACTTTACGTTAAGTGATACCCCTTACGAACGCACGGGAAACTGTGCGGATTCCGATCCGTTTGTCAATATCGACAATATCCTTTACAACGAACAAGGATTAAAGCCTATTCACCGCATCCATTACATGAATTATCCCTCGATCTATTTCAATCGTTTGAGTCAAGGGGAAAATCTAAATATTCCCCATCAAGATGTTTTCCTACACTATCGGTTTCTCAAACATCCGGAGGCTAAACCTAAAGAACTTAAAACGCCGTCCCCCGCGATCGAACTGGCTTATCAAATTAGCAAAAAACTCCAGAAAATCCGCAAAAAGTTATTGCAAAGTAACCCGATGAAGGAAAAGTCTGCAATCGGAGTTTAATCTAATCTTCACCTAACATTCAGCCTGTTTTTTGCTGGATCTGCTAAAAATGTACGGATTCAATTTTAGTGAATCGAGCGGTCGAATATAGCATTACTAAATTCATTGAGTCAGGGAGGCAATCGGCTATTTTTTTGTTTTGTACGGCAGCAACAAGACGGGCAGTAGGACTGTAGCACTGAAAACCTATAGCATTCCTAAATCAGTCGAGTCAGGGCGATCCACCTGAAACCCCTGGGAGTGGGAGCATCTTGCTCCCTACATAGGTTACAAATCATTTAGGATTGCTATATTTTGAGAAAACCTATTTTGAATCATGTGTTTAGGAAAATCACTGGCTTGAGTCATGCAGCTTAAATGTTTGACTATTTAACAATTCAACAAAAGCTAACCCGATCGCCTCCAACAATTCTTGACTATTTTTATTGATTTTTGTCATGCTAAAAGTTATCTAATTTTTTTCTAGTCTTCAATGCCAAAAGTTAGTGTTTGTATTCCTACTTACAATCGAGTCGAACTGCTTCCTCAAGCGATCGAAAGTGTTCTGCGGCAAACTTATGGCGATTTTGAGCTATTGGTTTGCGATGATGGTTCTACGGACGACACGCCAGAATTGATGGCGAAACTGAGCGATCCGAGAGTGCGTTATATTCGGCACGATCGCAATATCGGTAAAAGTAATAATATGCGATCGGGTTTTGAAGCGGCAACCGGAGATTATTTTATCAAATTTGACGACGACGATCGCCTGACTTCGGACTTTCTCAAACGAACAGTGGCCATTTTAGATAAAAATCTCGCCGTAGATTTTGTAGGAACGGATCATTGGATTATCGACATTCACAACCGACGCGATCGCGATCGCACCCAACGCAATTCTCGACAGTGGGGACGCAGCGAATTAGGGGCGGGAATTGTCGATGATTTATTAGAAGTCGTGTTTGTCAAGCAAAGTTTTCAAATCGGCGCCACCCTATTTCGGCGATCGGCGTTAGAAGCGGTCGGGTTTATGTTACCGGGATTGCAAAATTGCGAAGATAACGATTTATTTGTCCGATTGGCGCTGGCGGGCAAACAAGGGTATTATTTACCGGAATTGTTAATGGAATATCGCGTCCACGCAGAACAGGAAGGATTGAATCGGGCTCTGCCGTATTTACGAGATAAATTAAGGTATTTAGAACGGTATCATTTCGAGGCGCCGCCTTTAGAAGCCGTTCGCAAAGCCCGGGCGATCGAAACGCAGTTACTGTTAGGATTGCGAGAAATTGAAGCGGGAAAAACTAGAGAAGGACGCCAGCACGTTTGGCAAGCAAAAGCACATTCACCCGCGAAAGCATGGCTGGGGTTGGGCTTATCTTTTTTGCCGTTCAACTGGCGTCAGATGGCGTTCGATCGCCTGCGGAAATGGCGAAATTAGGGCGAGGACGGGCGATCGAGGGGTAAGGTAAACCAGAAGGTCGCGCCGTCTCCGGGACGGGAAATCGCGCCGATTTGACCGCCGTGGGCGTTAATAATTTGGCGGCACAAATACAACCCCAAACCGATTCCGGTAGACTGGCGGGCGCGATCGCCTCGGGCGTACAATTCAAATAAGTTTTCGCATTGTTCCGGCTGCATTCCCACCCCATTATCGGCGATCGTGCAACGAATCTCGGATCGGTTGCCGTTGACCCGATCGAAACTGGCGTTTAAGGTTAACTGAATCCCGGGAGGATTGTGGTTTAACGCATTGACGATCAAATTTTCCCAGACTCGCCACAGTTGGGACGGGTCGCCTTCGATCTCGGGTAAATCTTCGGGGATCGTGTTGGTGAGGGTTGCTTGATTTTTATCGAGTAAGGGTTGTAATTCGACGACGAGCGATCGTACCAAGGGGGCAATCCGCAGCCGTTCGCAATGTAAGATCGTGCCGCGTACTTCACTCGAATGCACTTCTAAGAGAGAATCGATTAAGTTTAACTGGCGATCGCACCCTTGGATCGTGCGTTCGAGCACCGATCGCCCCACGGAAATCGTATGGCCCTCGCTTTGACTTTGCAATAAGTTCTTGACCAACAACAACGTCCCCATGACCGGGGTGCGCAAATCGTGGGTGACGGCGTGCAGAAATAAATCTTTGAGTTTGTGCAGTTCTTGCAGTTCGGTGACCGCTTGTTGCAATTCGCAGGTGCGTTCCTCGACTTGTCGTTCCAAATTGGCATTGAGGGCGGCCAATTGTTGGTAGAGTTGAGCTTGTTGCATGGCGATCGCCAACTGAGTCGCGAGGCGTTCGAGAAATTCCTTTTCCGAAGACTCCCAATGGCGGGTGCGATCGCATTGATTGACCACCAACAAACCGAACAGGCGATCGTCTACTAAAATTCTAACCGCCAAACTCGCTTTAATCTCGAACTCTTGGAAATAGCGATCCATCGACGGCGACACCGAGATCTGGGTCGTATCGTCGATCGCGCGGACGGCGCGGCGGTCGAAAAAGGAGACGATTTCGCGATCGTACAGTTCCCGTTCGACCGTATAGCCGAGTACCGATTGGCGTTCGTCGGCGACGGATTCCGCCACGACCGTACCGTCGGATTTGCCGTCTAAATGGGTGATAAATACTCGGTCCGCTTGTAGAAAATGGCGCACTTCATCGACCGCCGTTTTGAGGATTTTACTCAGATCGAGCGATCGTCGGATGCGGATGGCAATTTCTCCGAGCAAGTGTTCCCGTTCCGCCGCCGCCCGTAGTTTTTGTTCGTAAAGCACCTGAGAGGTCACGTCTCTACCCACTCCCAACAAGTGCGGTTTGCCGCGATAGGTAAAACTGGTCCCGAGGACATCGACGTAAAACGTGCTGCCGTCTTTGCGTTGGGCTTTGGCCCGTTGGAAGAACTGACTGCCTCCCGCCTGTACGGTTTCGCGAAATTCCTCAAATAAATGATAGTTCTCGGGATAGACGTAATCTTTCGGGTGCATCCCGATGAATTCTTCGTAAGTATAGCCGTGCATTTGACAGCAGGCGGGATTGACTTCGACGACCTTTCCGGTTTCCGGGTCGTTAATCATCAAGGCATCGCTGGTTGCCTCGAAGATTTGCCGATATTGCTCTTCTTTCTCCCGTAATTGCGCTTCGGCGCGCTTGCGTTCGGTGATGTCGTTGGTGACGGTCAACACGCAAGCTTCGTTTCCGAGTTGGATCGGTTCGGCGGAGAGCAAACCGATGCGGATGTCTCCCGATTTGCTGCGCAGTTCGACTTCTTCGTTATAAATGCCGCCTTCGCGTTGCACTCGTTCGAGTAGGCGCGATCGCGCGTCGGGATCCACCCAGATGTTGAGTTCGCAAGGACAGCGACCGATGAGTTCTTCGCGTTCGTAGCCGAAGATCCGCAGACAACTGTCGTTGACTTCGAGATAGCGTCCGTCGGCGAGAGAGGCGATCGCGATCGAGTCGGGAGAGGAACGAAAGGCTTTGGAAAATTTATCTTCGGAGACGCGCAAGGCTTCTTCCATGCGCTGGCGTTCGGTAATGTCGATCCCGACAAAGATCGCCGCTTGTCCCCGTTGGTATTTCTGGGCGACGATCAGATAATGTTTGGGGCCGTTCGACCCGTGAGGGCTGGTAATTTCCCGGGAGGCTTGCTGGACGTCGCTGGTAAAAAATTCGCGCACGAATTCGGGAAATTCACCGTTGGGATCGATACAACCGTTGATAAATCCGACTTTTTGGCCGACGAATTCTTCCGGGGAGAGGCCAAAACTGCTGGCGAGGGATTCGTTAACGCCGAGATAGGTGTAGTCGGAGGCAATCCAGGAGACGGATCCGGGGACGGCGTCGATCGCGGCTTTGAGGCGATCGCGCGCTTGTTGCAGGGAGGCGATGAGCTGGTTGCGGACTTGTTCGGACGATTTGCGATCGCTGATGTCGCGCACGATCGCCATGACTTCGCGATCGCCGCACAGGGCCAGGCGCGCTTCCCAATCCCGTCGCTGTTGGCTCCCGTCGGGGTTGCGATGCCATAAATAATATTCAAAACTTTGGGTTTCCCCGGTTTCGATGGCTATTTTAACGTGTTTGATGAATAAGTCGGCGACCCATTTCGGGATTAAGTCGTAAACACTTCTGCCGATAATTTGATTGGGAGGGGCGGCGAGATCGCTATCTTTTTCGGCTTTAAAGTCGAGATAAACCCCATCGATGCTAAAGCGAAACATTAAATCGGGAATGGCGTTGAGTAAGGCTCGATTTTTGGCTTCGCTGGCTTTGACGGCGGCGAGCGATCGCTTCAACTCCGCCAAGTCGCGCAAGCTGACTACCCGGGCGGGTTGTCCCCGGTAGGTGATGTCTTTGGCGCGCACTTCGCAGGGAAAAACGGTGCCGTCTTTTTTTAAGCCGATCGCCTCGAAGGGTTCGTCGGAGGGCGATCGCAGTCGTTCGCGGATGAGTGCTTGCCCTTCGGGAGTGGTCAGTTGCAAGACCGATCGCCCGATCAGTTCGCGCGCCGAATACCCGAATAAGGCTTCGGCGGCGGGATTGAGATCGACGAGGATCCCGTTTTGATGGAAGAAGACTGCTTCAAAGGTGGCATTGAAAAAGCTTTGCAAGCGTTCTTCACTGGCGCGTAGCTGCTCTTGCGCGAAGGCGCGATCGCTGATATCCATCACCAAGCCATCCCAAATAATGTTATCGCCCTCTTTTCGGGCTCGGGCGATTCCTTTGACCCATTTCAGGATACCCTTTGGGGTGAGTAAGCGCCCTTCCCAGTGCCAGGGTTCTAAGGTTTCGGCGGATCGAGCGACGGATTCGAGGTAACTGGCACGATCGTCGGGATGGATGGCGTCGGTGAGGACGTGAAAATCGGCTTGGATCTGTTCCGGTTCTAACTCGAACAGTTCCCGCGACCCGTCACTGGCGTAAATGACGGCTTGGGACCCGTCGGCGTGTTGGATAAATTGATAGATGAAACCGGGAACGTTGGCGGCAATTTGTTGCAAGCAGCGATCGTAATGGTTTTGAAGGGTCGAGATTTGTTGACGCGCTCGTTCTCGTTCTAACAAACTGCCGATACTGGCAGCCATCGTAATTAATACGGCTATTTCTTCGTCGGTCCACTGGCGACAGTGGTGACAGTCGTCAAAGCCGATCGCCCCCCAGAAGTCGCCGCGAATGCGAATCGGGACTAACAGCATCGATTGGGTGCGATCGCGCTCGAACAGCTCTCGGGTACTGGCGCTGAGGTTTTCGAGGGTGGCGGCGATCGGCTGACCGCAGCTTAGGCGATCGTACCAGTCTCGCAACTGCTCGGTTTCCACGGCCAGGTTTTCGACGAGACAGGCGCTCAGTTCGGACTGCAGACAAGGACGCACCCAGCCGAAACGTTGGGTCATGCAGCTTTGTTCGGTTTCCGGGTGGGGATGCGCTTCTAACAAGTAGACGCGATCGACTTGGGTCGCGGTGCCTAAAATTTGTAAGGCACTATCGATCGCCCGCTCGCGATCGTCGATGCTGAGCAGTTGATAATTGGCTTGGGCAATCCCTTGCAAGAGTTTGGCATGAGATAAAGTTTGTTGGCTTTGGCGTTTGTGGGGTTTGCCTCGAAATCCTTTTGGATGGGAACTCAGTTGCATCTTCACGGTTCTGTCCTCGTCAGGCTGCGGTCTCTCGCTCGTTCGACACGATCTAACTGTCTGGAGCGACCCCCCTAGCTCGCCATGATGGCCGCGTTCCGTGCTCCGGTTTGTGCGATCGCGATTGGGTGTCTCAGTGCAAGATTTTAAGCGCAATTTTGCTCGCGCGCGGTCTTCCCCTACATTGTCAGCTTTCTCATCGGCTTTGTTTTCACCCAATTGGGTGAACTGAACGCATGAGGTGATGCAGATTTCGGGACGAACGAAACCTATATATACTTAACTATGAATGCGCGGCTCGGGATGTAGGGTGGAAAGCAACTCACTTTCGACGGCGGCCAGTTCGTTCAAACGGGCGCTGACGCGATCGCGATCGAAGTAAGTCGTCGCCAGAATCCAATAGGTGCCGTAATGGCGCGCTTCCGACGCCATCAAACTTCGATAGAATTTCGCCAGTTCCGGATCGGGACAGTGGCTGGCGAGTAAGCCCAAACGCTCGTGACTGCGCGCTTCGATCGCCCCGGCGACCAGGAGGGAGTCTAAGAGGCGATCGGGTTCTTGCGGGCGAATTTGGGCTTTGAGTCCGGCGGCGTAAGGGGGTGACGAAAGGGGCCCGAGGGCGATTCCCCGACGTTCGAGGTGCTGGTTGACGAGTTCAAAATGTTCTAATTCTTCGCGGGCTATGCTCGTGAGGGCGCGCACTAACTCGCTATTGGACGGATAGCGAAACATCAAATTTAACGCCACTCCGGCGGCTTTACGTTCGCAGTGGGAATGATCGAGCAAGATCGTGTCGAGATGGGCGATCGCTTGCTCGATCCAAGCGGGAGAGGTGGGGGTTCGCAGAAATTCGATCGTCGGTAGGGGGGGACGGTTCATCGGTGAGCAGTTGGTTTCAGGAATAGCGATCGCTGTTTGATTTTACGCGAAAGTGACGGGCGATCGCTCCCTACTCTTCTCCCCCTAGTCAGGATCGTGCCGTTCAAGTCACACTAGAGACACCCGGTTAATGGGGTCGGGGTGCGTCAAGCTTGTTGTTTCTGTTGAGTTGACGGATTTATGTTTCTCGACCGTTCTGTGAAACGCTCCCGACTGTCTTTTCGGCGCGATCGCACCCGTTCCTCGTGGGGATTGGCCCTCTTGCTCGCCGCAAGCACTACGGCGTTGGCGATCGACATGTTACGGGATTGGCCCGTGGGAGAATTGGCGACGATCCCCTCGCCGTCCATCTCCTCAGAAGACCCCTCGTTGGCGGCGGACGGCGATCGCCCCTCCGTAGAATCGACCCCGGACTCTTCCGGTCAACCGCCCGCGCCTCAAGCGTCTCCCCTCCCTCGAAATGGGGCGATCGCCACCCTCGTCAATGCCAAAATTGCCAACTACGGGCGCGACGTTCCCGACCTCCCCGCCACCGTGTCGGCGCAACAAATCGAATTTCCCGACCTCGCCTATCCGCGATCGCAACAGCGTCAGGACGAACAATTACTGATTTTAAGCGTTCTCGTCACTGCCAACGGCAATCCCCAGCTCATTGCCCTTTACCCGGAGTACCTCAGCCCGTCCTACGACGACCTCGCCCACCAAGTTTTGGAAACTTGGGAGTTTCAGCCCGCCGAGATGGGCGATCGACCCGTGGCGAGCTTGCTCGATCTCTATCTCAAACTCGATCCACTTTGAGCTGGGGTATTGCGCCCTGCACAACTTATGTTAATATGAGTTTCACGTGACTGGCGCGGGCATAGTTTAGTGGTAAAACCATAGCCTTCCAAGCTATTGATGCGGGTTCGATTCCCGCTGCCCGCTTTTGAGATTAACTGGCTTCCCTATTTTCCGATCGCGCCGCGATCGCCAGTACCAAGCATAACGCCGAAATCGCCTTTTGCCATTCTTGACGGACGCGATCTTCTTCTACAGCGTCAAAGGTTCCCACCAAGCGAGGAATCGACGCTTCTAACGCCGGAAGGGGAACCGGACGGTGTAACTCGACCAAACGCTGCAAACTTTCTTGGTTATTGAGAAATCCGATCGTCCATTTAATCGTATGATCCGGACTGTCGGGCACTCGTTTGAGTTTTAACTCGTTCTTCAACCACGCATAAAACGGCGGCAATTGTTTCGCTAACGTCTGTCCGGCAGTCGGTAGGGTTTCTTTGAGTAATTCTACATCTAAACTGCTCAATAAAGTTTGCGATTCCGGTAAGGCTAAAAACTCGTCGAGGGAAAGGGTCAGCCAATGCTCTAATTGAGTTTCGGAAACATCGAGGCGATCGTGGAAAGTTTGTAACATTTTGTTGCCTGAGTGTTGGTAGATATTGCGATTATCCGCGAAAACGATCGCCCTGACTATGAGCTAGCTCAGCTTTTCATAAAATTAGCGAAAAAATTGGCACGTTTCCCAATCGGTTTTGCTCTTCTCTTCACTGAGTAGGCGCGAAAAATAGGCGCGCCCCTACTTCCCTCAGATTGCCATTATTTCCAGGCGAAGTTTAGGGTTGCGGATGACGAATATACACCCAGGTTCCCCCTTCAGGAACCGTCCTGTAATCTTCAAAAACCATCACTTGAGGCACAAAATTTCCCCCTTCTAAAGCCCAAGTTCCGCCCAGTTTAACCCGCGCCAATCCGTCGGAAAATGATTCTACCTCCGTGAAAAGGGGAGGAATCACAAAATTACCTTCGCGATCGATGAAACCTGCTTTTTGTCCGACTTGAACGGCTGCCAATCCTTCTGAAAAGGGGCGGGCAACAGTAATATTAGCCGGAAAAATTCTAACATCAGGATTGTTCTCGGGAGGAGCGCCGACAGGGGCATAAAATTGAGGAGAAATCACCATTTCACCTCGATTGTTAATAAATCCCCATTTTTCATCAATTTTAACGGGGGCTAATCCTTCAGAAAAACTCCCTGCCATTTGATAGTTTGGGGCGATCGCCACTTCACCTTGACGATCGATAAACCCCCAAGCATTCTCTAAAAAAACGGGGAGTAACCCTTCCGAAAAAGAGCCAGTCGTCCAGCGCGAAAATTGCGGCTCGATAACCACTTCACCCTCGCGATTAATATAGCCCACCTGATTTCCTGTTTCAATCTTTGCCATCCCATCGACCAACGGATAAATCGTCCCTGAAAAATCAATTGTAGTCACGATCGTCCCCTTGGGATCGATGAACTGCCAACCCGTTTCTGTTAACACAGGTGCCAACCCTTCTGAAAAGGATTGTGCCATTTGATATTGAGGTTCGATCGCCATTTCTCCGTTAGGATTAATGTAGCCATAGCGTCCATCGATCTTGACGACAGCCAAGCCCTCTGAAAACCGTCGAGCTTCATGTAATTGAGGTTGAATCACCCAATTTCCTTCACGATCGATATAACCCCAAAGTTCCTCATTTTCGGCAGGAATAGCATTGCCCTCGAAGTCGGTTTCGCGCGATCGCAACACTTCTTCGTTCGGAATAGATACCGCAGCTAACCCTTCATCAAATAAGTCGGCGCTGACAAATTGATGGGGAATAACGCGATCGCCATTGCGATTCAGATAACCGTATTTTCCTTCCCAATAGTAAGGACTCAATCCTTCCCTAAACTCTCGAAAACCACCGCGACTAGGAGGAAAAGCTAATCGCCATTGACCGCGAACAACATAACGATCTTCAAGGGTTTCGTCATATCCTAAAACTCGGCATAATAAAGCAGCAATTTCCCCCCGGGTTGCATTGTCATTCGGTCGCAATTGTTTGACGTTAGGATAGTTCACCACTAATCCACCTAAAGTGGCTGCTGCAACTCCAATTTTTCCATAGTCTGGAATGCGATCGCTATCTTCAAAAGACTGTTGTAAAAATTCATTCGGATTGTCAGGAGAAATTAAACTCAGAGCATTCGCAACAACGAGGGTTGCTTGAACCCGAGGAATAGGCTGCTGCGGTCGAAATGTTCCATCAGGATATCCTGTAAAAAATTGACGGGCGCTTGCTCCTTGAATTGCTGAATATCCCCAGTAATTACGATCGACATCGGTAAATGTTGCGGGGACACGCTTGCGACTAAAATAAGGAAATATGTTCAGCATTAAAACCGCAAATTCAGTGCGAGTCACTGTATTATTGGGTCGAAAAGTGCCATCGGGATAACCACTGACGAACCCCCCTTCAGACAGGCGCGAAATACATTGGCTATTCCAGCGATCGCCCGTATCGGAAAAACTCCACGCGCTTTGAGTGGAACCGACCCATACTAACAGTCCCACTAAGGTTAAATGGACATATCTAGACCATTCTTTTCCCATGTATTGCACCTAAATCGCACCCTCGAATTTGTTCGCTAAGATTTATAATGTAGCTGAATAATCGTTAAATCCGTTTGGGCGATCGGTATATTTTAAGATTCGACGTCTTGCATGATTCGGGGGATCTCCCCCCAACCCCCCTTAAAAAAAGGGGGGGCTTTTGGGATGTTTGCAAAAGTTGATTCTAAGACGAGCAATATTACTCAATCTCTGTTTTGCAGGGTTATTTTGTTTCCGAAAGAGTCAGTAGAAAAGCTAAATTGTCTTGCGCTTTTAGTGCATGAGGAGCGTGAGCAGTCATAAAGACAAATACCCCCGGTTCGAGTTGAATATCTTCGCCTTCCAAGGTTAAAATTCCGCGACCTTCGAGGACGACAATCGACGCATTACGGCTGGAGGTATGTTCGGAAATATCCGTTTCCGCAGCCAGACAAAATAAAGTGTACTGACAGTTGTCATCTTTGAGTAACACTTTACTGAGTACGCCATCTTGTGGATATTCGATTAACTCAGTAAATTTACTGTTAAAACAACGGTTTGATGGGGCGATCGCATTCATAATAGAACCTCTATGTTTGATGATTTCACAACTCTCAAAATCAAAAGCAACAAAGCTTATTCAGATCGTATCACTTGCAAAACAATATAACCTAAGTCATCGTGGTGTTCCAGAAAAGTTCTCCGCATCTGAAATACTCTGTTTCGTAATTGTGAATTGGCTAAAATATTACGAGCGATGCGAATAGTCCGCCCCAATCCTTCATCGCGGATGAGTTGTGGCAAAGTCAGCATTTCTAACGCCCCAGTATCAAGATTTTTGATTTGCAATCCTACGGTTTCCCATAGACTCCGCCAACGTTTTTGAGAAAGGGGTTGGGAACTGACGCGAATCACTTGAGCGAGGGTTTTATGTAGCTGTTTTTCATCCCCGCGAGCGAGCATTTCGTGGGAAAGGAGTTGACCGCCGGGTTTGAGTTTCGCTTGTAATAAGCGTGCCATTTTCTCTTTTCCCGGTTGCGACTGCATGGTTAAAATCGCTTCGGCAAAAATGCAGTCAAACTGACGATCGATCGCGTCGAGTTTAAAAATATCGCCCTCGACGATCTCAATGCGATCGCTCAATCCCGCCGCTTCGATATTGGCGCGCGCTTTGGCGACACTATCGGGATTTTTTTCAATTCCAACGACCCGAACTCCAAACTGACGGGCGATCGCGATCGCACTTTCGCCAAAGCTGGCGGCTAACTCTAAAACCGTCTGTTCCGGCTGCAAATTTGCCCAATTCAATAACTGTTCGGTAGCGCTTCGTCCTCCCGGTCGTAATGTGGTTTTGCCCGCCGCCGCTAATACTTGGTGACCGGGTGCGGTTTGATAATTTAATGTTGTCGTACTCATCTGATTGGTCGCCTTTCCTACACCTGCGATCGTGACAAATTTTTTAAAAACTGTCTGTGAGGTAGCTCAAGGTTGGGGGAAAAGGGAGCATAAAAATAACCCGCCTCGGCGGGTTGAGAAGCAAGATCTAGCCATGCTCAATCTTGTTATAAAATTCAGGGGTTGTAGGGACAAGGCAATGCGGTGTCCCTAAAGGGATTTAGCGAGTTTACAAGGTCGTCGAAATTAGGACGATTTAGGGTACTGACGCTTGAAAAAGATTAACAAGCCGATCGCCGCGATCGCCCCTAAATATTGATGGGGTTCGGGAACCGGAGACGCCATCAAATCCGGCGGTTTCGATAAAGTTTCCTGTCCGTCTTCCACCTCGCGATCGAAGCGATCGTCTTTCGCTTCGGCGCGTTTGAGGGCGTCCCGTTGGGCGTCGTTGACCAGGACGATCGCCGACGAGTACGGCGAGACAATTTCGTACTGTTTGGCGATCGCGTGGACCGCATCGAGATTGGTCAAATCCTTCGGATCGAGATTCTCCGTCATCGCCAGAATCACTTGACGGGCGGCGATCGCCTCAAATCCGTCATTTTTTGGCGAATTGGCAGGATTGGCGGCATTTTCGAGGGGGCTAACCCGCCAAATATACCCGTCAAAGGCCCCGATCGCGTCGTCCCCGAGTTGCGCTTGAGTGCCCAGACGCCGCAACACCGATTCGACATCTGTCGCCACCCCACCGCGACTTTGTTGCAAACTCTGCACCGTCCCATCGTCGTAAGCACGGGGGAGACCGCCTAAGTGAACCATCCACAACGGCGCCGACAATTTCGGCAGCTCTTTGGTCTCTTCTGCTAACTCGTAACTCCCCTCGTCGGTGACCAGCAAGATCCCGTCATAGGGGGTATCGGCGCGCAGTTGGGCAAATTGCTGCAACATTTGCTGGAACGAAATCGATCCGTAGAATTGGATCCCGTCGAGATCGAAGCGACTCAGATCGTCGAGACGCTGGGGTTGCACTCCGGGGGCCCCAGTCAGATATAAGTCGGCGTCGTTATTGGCAAATTGGTTATCGGCGAATCCATTTTGTTTTAACCAGGCGAAGGTTTCCGCGATCGCCTCGGCGCGATCGCCCATACTGTAGGAGCGATCGAGAATCACGGCAAAACGCCGATTTTGCGGCAATTGCTCGTCTTTATCGCTCAACGGTTGCGCCGTCACGCGATATCCGGCGATCGCCGAACCTTGATGGGTCGTCGCTGGTGCGGAATTCCTGGCTGCGACAAAAGCAGGGAACCAATCTTCGACGGAGGCTTTGACGGTTTCGCCGTTGTAAACCCGTTGCGTCTTGTCAGTCCAGAAAATATTACGTTTCTCGCCGAGATCGGGCATGGGCCAGCCGCGATCGTCGTGCATCACCTTATACGTCAACCATAAGTGCAGTTGCGGCTGTTCTTTTCCCTGGCGCTTTTCTTCAGAACTGAGCTTTCTAGGGATCGGATAGGCGCGTAAACGATAGTGGCGCGGTCCGACTTGTTCGAGTAACGCCGGATCGACCTGTCGCTGCACTTGCTCGTTATACACTTGCTGCGCGGCCCCTCGCGGGGAAATTTGGAAGCGGAAGCGATCGCCGAGATCGTCCGTATTTCCCAGCCACAAGCCCGTAATTACGGCACTTTCCGGCAAGGAGAAGGAATAAAAAACTTCCTCATCCAAGTTCGTTTGATTCGCATAGACTTCGTGCACTTCGACCTCGGCCCAGTCCCCGCGTTCGGTCACGTTAACGTCTTGTTGCGCCAGCCAAACTCGTTCCTCATTGACGTTGAGAACTCCCGCTTTGGCTTGGTCTTGGCTGTAGGTCGATCTCACCGCATCGAGGATCGGCGATCGTTCTCCTTGTTGGATCGAGGTATCGAAAAACTCGGCATACCATTGCGCCGCTTTCTCGTCGTCCGATCGCGATCCGCGATACAAAAACGGTGCCATCACTTGATTGTAAGCCTGTTGTACCCACCCGGAGGCCGCGTCGTTCCAGCCCAACAAATGGTGGTACATCAGCGCGATGTGGTTGTTTTCCTCGGTGGTACTTAAATAGCGGTAAGAGGCGAGGTAGGCGTTGGTCAGTCCGGCGCGCAGTTGGTCCCGGTTGTCGAGGAGTTCTTGGCGATCGCGATCGCTGGTTGGCGGCGTCTTCAACTGCTCGAATGCCTGAATTTGCGGCTGTTGTTGCGCGGCGAAAAAGATTAATAATCCCGCCGTCACGACGGCGCCAGCGCCGACCGATGCCCAGTTGCGCCCGTATTGCGCCCCAAATTGGCGCCAGACGCGATAACTGGAATAGATGTAAAAACTGGCAAATGCTGACGGCATCGCAATAAACAAGGTACAGCTAAAGCCGAACAGCAGAAACATCAACGGCAACCACCAGAAAACATCGGCGGAGGCGTAGCGTAACATGTCGCCGAGAATCCGCAGCCATTCCAAGCTGACCAAGCCTTTGACAAACCAAAGGGTGAGGGGAACGGCGTAAAAGAGTAAGAGGATTCCGACATAAGTGCCGACCATTCCGGCGATCGTGTGAAAGCCGAGATGCAGCCCGTTGAGACGGCGATCGCCTTCGGTATAACGCCACTTTAATTCTGCCGCAAAGGTGGCGATCGCCACGGCAATCGTGGCGAGGACTAAACTACTTGCCGGGGTCAGTTGTCGGATTAAAAATAAACGCGTGAATCCCAGCAGCAATAACGGCGCTTCTACTCCATAAAAGAAGCGCATTAACTGGAGGGGTTGTTTTCGTAAATATTTGAATCCAATAACGCAAGAAATCGGCACAATGGCGATAATTCCCAATAAAGTGAGAGAAAAACCGAGGGGAATCCACCCGTCAACTGTCGCTTCGATTAAGGGAATGCCAATCGGCGGCAAAATCCCCAAGTAGACGACGGCGAGAAACGTTAGGTTCCACGCCCAAAAGGTAAAGTGAAAGAATCTATTGAGCCAATTTTTCATCGCTGCAATTCCTACTCGAACGGTTGGCGCGATCGCAAAGCTGAGGAATAATGCGGGTTCTTTTCTATTGAAGCCTCGCAGCGCAAAACGTCAAGGGTTACCTACAGGGCTTTATCGTTTTTTTACGCGAATCTCTCCAATTCTTTAAGGGGCGATCGCGTTTCCCTTCCCTCGGTCTACGTCTTTTTACCTATTCGATCTTCCTTGTAAGGATAGATACGCCATTGCCGTATCGTTCCTAGGAAACTAGAGATCGAATTTATAATAAATATCCCCTTCTGGGGTGACTTCAAAATTGGCGTTAAATTCTTTTGCCCGTTCGTCTAAAAAAGCTTTCGCTTCTCGTCCGGGAAGTTTCGCCGCCATTGCCAATTGCATGATGCTAATTCTGCCCTGGTTGGCTTGCAAAACTTGATAAAACTGTTCCTGAATTTGTCGGCGATCGCCCTCTATTTGCTTGAATTGATTTTGTTTCCCTTCCCGATAAAGGCTGACACCTAAAATACTGCCTAAAACTGTCATCGGTAAGCCAAAAATCACGATCGTGGCTTTCAGTTCTTCGCGATCGCCCGGTGGGGTATGTTCGTTATCTAATTTGCGATCGGCAATGACGAGAATGGACAAACCGAAGGTTAGCAGTAAGGCGGCGGCAGATGTTTTAAAAAGTTTCACGATTGGAACATAAATTGTTTTTACATTTTCGCTGTTTTAGGGTACATTTCGATCCCCCTAAATCCCCCTTAAAAAGGGGGACTTTCACTGCCCTCTATCTAAAATTCCTTTATAACGGAAAACGATAATAAATCGAACCGTCTTCCCTAACTTCAAAACTGGCATCAAATTCTCGGGCTTTTTCATCTAAGAATAACTTGGCTTCTTCCCCGGTAATTTCAGCTTCCATTGCAAAACCTAAAACACCGATGCGACCGTCATATTCTCTGACGATCCGATAAAATAAATGTTGTAGCCGATCGCGCTCTTGTTGTGCGGCGATGCGATCGTGTTTGCGTCCGTCGCGATACAATCCCCACAGCATGGACGTTCCGGCGATCGTGGCGGGTAAGGTAAAGATGGCTAAGGCGGCGATCGCCCCTTCTTTATCTTCGTGGGTCGCGTCTTGGCTGACAATATCGGCGATCGCCAAGGCGGACAAGGGAACCCCCAACGCTAATAAAAACCCAGCGACAACTTTTTTAATGGCTTTCATCGTTGCAAACCTCTCAGATGCGATTGAGAAGGCTAGAATTGCCGGATCTCCCATCCGAACGAAGGGTGCACCGATCTCTCGGGGGCGATCGCCAAGCTTGCCGAAATTCTATCCTATTTTGGGTTGGGGTGACAGCGATCGCGGGAGTGGCGATCGCGCGGATTAAAAAATTTTCCGCAAAATTTCCCTTAAAAAAACACGATCGCCCGTTTCCAGGCGATCGCGATCGGGATCCTTTTTTGGGGTTAGATGAGACCGGACAAAACCGTTAAAAAATTCACTGGTCAATCTTTGTAACTGCCTAATGGCAAGGGTTCTAATCTTCGTGATCGTCAAAGGGATCGTCGAGGGCTTTGGCGGGAGGACCGAAGGAGGTATAAATCGCGATGCCCGTGATCGCGAGCAAAATCGCGACAATTGAAATGCTAAGAACTGTTGCGGGTTCCATATTCTCTTAAACGAATGGCGCTTATCCTTATAGAATATTACAAAACATTAAATTTTGCCGTCTGCATTCACATAGAGGTAAAGAATGGCACAACAGACTAAGTTAGGAAACCTGCTGCGTCCTTTAAACGCGGAATATGGTAAAGTTGCCCCCGGTTGGGGGACGACTCCCGTGATGGGCCTGTTCATGGCCTTATTTGCCCTGTTCTTGATCATCATTCTCGATATTTACAACTCTTCACTGCTGCTCAATGGCGTGAATGTGGATTGGACAACCCTCGGTCGTTAGTCCGATTGGCGATCGCGATCGCTAAACTCAGGTGGAGTGGCGATCGCGATCGCCACTCCACCTGATTCAAATTCCCGGCTCGACCGGGATTTTTTTATACTGGTCTTGAGCGAGCAATATTACACTTGAGGGAAAATCCGTGAATATCTTTGGATTGGGATTACCGGAAATCGTCGTTATTTTAGTGGTTGCCTTACTAATTTTCGGGCCGAAAAAACTGCCAGAAATCGGACGCAGCATGGGAAAGGCGCTGCGAGGATTCCAAGAAGCCTCCAAAGAATTTGAAAATGAATTAAAGCAAGAAGTCCAACAACTCGACGCCTCAAAATCTCCCAAAGTTGCGGACGCGGAAGCAACGCAGAAGGTCGAAAAAGCCGAGGAGAAACAAGCCGAAGTCTCCTAAGCAGTCTCTTACAGCATTTTCCTCTGCCATGCAAGACACTTAGATCCCCCTAAATCCCCCTCGCCAGGTAGGGGTTGGGTTACCAAACCCCTACTTTCCTCGTTGCCCCCGAAATCCCCCCAACCATCCCCCCAACCCCCCTTTGAAAGGGGGGCGAAGGGGGGATAGGGGGCGAAGGGGGGATAGACCGATCGGCGCTGTACCCGATCGGATCGCCCGAGTGCTGTAAGCAAACCCTGTGGGGCGGGCATCTTGTCCGCCTCTTGCCCGCCTCTAGAAACCCCCGAGTACGGGCATTTTCTCTCCGATCTCTTATCTGGTCCCTTTCCCTAAACCAAATCCAAAGACATCAACTCTTCGGCCATCTCGAAATTCGCCGTCACACTCTGGACGTCGTCCAAATCTTCCAAGGCATCCATCAACTTCAACAGCGATCGCGCCTGGTCCGGATCGGTCACTTCGACCTGATTGTTGGGAATCCAGCGTAACTGGGCTTCGACGATCGCGTAACCTTTCTCTTTCAAGGTTCGGTTGAGAGTTTCGAGGTTCGTCACCTCCGTCAAGACCTCGGCCCCGGGTCGATCTTCGTCAATTTCGAGTAACTCGTAAGTTTCGGCGCCCCCTTCGACCGAGGCTTCTAATAATTCATCTTCGTCGAGTTCCCCTTCGAGAGTGACCACGCCTTTTTGTTCGAACATCCAACTGACGCAACCCGTCTCGCCGAGGTTGCCGCCATTTTTACTAAAAGCGGCCCGTAAATCCGCAGCCGTTCGGTTGCGGTTGTCCGTGAGGGCTTCGACTAAGACCGCCACGCCACCGGGGCCGTAGCCTTCGTAGCGGATCGCTTCGTAAGCGTCGCTACCGGAATCCCAAGTCCCGGCGCCTTTGGCGATCGCCCGTTCGATATTGTCGTTGGGAATTCCTGCAGCTTTGGCTTTGTCTACTGCCGTCCGCAACTGAAAATTCGCTTCCGGGTCTGGAAGACCGCTACGGGCTGCGACGATGATCTCTCTGGAGATTTTCGTAAAAATTTTGCCTTTGACCGCATCAACTCTGGCTTTTTGGCGTTTGATGTTTGCCCACTTACTATGTCCGGCCATAACGTTTTTTGGGAAATGTTTTAACGATACGATTTGTCAAGATCGGGATAAACTGCGCGCCGTGTCAGGCGATCGCCGGTCCGCTTCTCGCGATCGCCGTGCAACTGCGATCGGATCTAATCGAGTTGGGCCGCGCAAATCGCCGCCCCGATCAAACCGACTTGCGGGTTGAGGACGACATGAATCGGAACTTTTTGCAACAGGGGACTCATCCGTCCTTTGTCGTGAAAGGCATTGAGAAAGCGATCGTCTTTTTCGATTAAGGGCAGGATTTTAGCGGCGATCCCTCCGGCGAGGTACAACCCGCCATAAGGGAGGAGTTTGAGGGCGAGGTTACCTGCTTCGGCGCCGTAGGCATCGACGAAGATTTGTAGGCTTTGCTGACACAGGGGATGACTTCCGTCTAGGGCTGCTTTGGAGATTTCTGCCGCCGGGAGGTCGCGATCGCCGATCGCCGTTCCGGTCGCACTGGCGGCGCGATCGCACAGGAACTGATAAATCGAGACGATCCCCTGACCGGAGACGACTCGTTCCACGGACACCCGAGGGAGGTGGTGGCGATCGCGCAAATATTGCTGTAACTCGAATTCTACGGGCGATCGCGGCGAAAAATCGGCGTGACCCCCTTCGGAGGCGTAAACGCGATCGCCCTCGTGATGGCGGATGAGAAAACCTTCCCCGAGTCCGGTTCCGGCGCCGATGGTGGCGATCGGGGCGTCTTCTAACGCTTCCCCAGCTTGCAAGGTGTGCAGGTCGTCCTCACTCAAGCCCAAAATCCCGTAACCGACGGCGGCGAAATCGTTAATCAGGGTAATCGAGGGGATCCCTAAATCCGCTTCCAAGCGTTCGACGCTTAAGGTCCATCCCAAATTGGTCAGTTTCGATTCGGTTCCGATTACGGGTCCGGCGATCGCGAAACAAGCTTTTGTCGGTTCGAGTTCGCGTCCTAATTCAGTTCGCGCCCCATCGAGAAATTGGCGCACCATCGGCACTAAATCGGGAAAATCGGCACTGGAATAGAGCGCTTCGTAAAGCTTGTCCGGTTTCCAGGTCTTGGGCGGGCGATCGGCAGTCGTTTCTACCAGCCGCAACAAGGTTTTCGTTCCGCCAATATCTCCAACTAATAGTAAGGTCATCTCTGCTCGTAAATTTTATCTTGGGCGATCGCCTGACGTGCTAGTTTTCCACCGCGATCGATCTTAGTTATAGCGGATGACGGTTTCCCGTTCGCTTAAATGGGAGCGATCGCCCCATAATTCTACTTCCCAAGTGCGTTCCCGCTTAACCAGTTTGTACAAACAGCATAAAGCCGCTTCTAACTCTTTTTCTGCCGCCTTCGGCTGCAATCCCACGACGCTACCGATCGCCGACGCCCCATGACCGACTAACAAAATATCTTCCCCGAATTCTGCCGCCAGTTGTTTCGCCGTTTTCCCACTGCGATCGATACAAGCATCGTCTACCTCGGGATAACTCGGCACCACTCGCGAGGTGTAGTCTCGATTAATTCGTGGGTATTTTTCTGCCAACGTTTCTAACGGTAACGTTTCCGGCATTGAGGGCATCCATTCGGGATTGAGCCACTCGCACAAGCCCCATTCTAAATGAATCGATAAATCCAACGATTCCGCCACCGCGTTCGCCGTTTGCACCGTTCGCAAAAATGGCGAAGCAAATATTTTTTTAATCCCTTCATTTTGCAAGCGCAACCCGAGTTCTCGGGCTTGCATCAAGCCATCGTCGGACAAGGGCGGATCGTAGGGGCGATCGGCTGTATTGAACCATTCCGGATTAACAAAATCGAGACGGTTCGCGTGTCTGGCAATCCAAACCGTTTGAGACATGAATAACTCCTTACATACAACGGCGATCGTGCTAGATTGACGAGTTTTTTTGGGGATATTTTTCAACTCTTGCCGTTCCTTAGCACAGGTTCAAACTTTACTATAAAGTGTTTTTCTCCCTCTCCGTTCAATGAATGTATTCTGGGTTACATAAAAAATTTAAATTTCAGATTATGTCATTTTATCCGATACATCATCATTCGATGAAATTTTTTGATTGAGATTTTTTGATTGAAATCTTTAATGAAAGATACCCGGTTATCCTTCATCAAATATCCCCTAAATATTTACCCCATCAAAACATCTAAAACCTCCGTAGGGATACGGCATTGCCGTATCCTCTATATTCCTATATTGCTTTTGTCAATGGCCGATCTTCATCTTATTTCAAAGATAGGCAAACCATTGACTAAGTTCGAGCCTCAAGCAATTCTGGGGCTAAAACTTGATTGAGTTTGCCACTGCGATATCCTTCCAAATCCAAAGTGACATAAACAAAGCCAAATTCTTGAAACGCCGAGACTAAATCGGGTAACTCCGTGGCTAATACGAATTCCTTAATTTGTTCCGGCAATAATTCAATTTTGGCGGTGTCTCCTTCCGATCGCACCCGCAAATTTTTCCACCCCAACTCGCGCAAATACCGTTCGGCGCGTCCGACACGCTGCAACTTCGCAACGGTAATTTCTTCGCCGTAGGGGAAGCGCGAACTCAAACAGGGTTGGGCGGGTTTGTCCCACCAGGGTAAAGCGAGGTGGCGGGCGATTTGGCGGACTTCCGCCTTGCTAATTCCCACTTCCGCCAAAGGCGATCGCGCCCCGCGTTCTTTCGCCGCCTGGATTCCGGGACGGTAATCGTGCAAGTCATCCGCATTTACCCCATCGACTACATAGGGATAACCTCTAGAAAGGGCAAGGGGTTTGAGGGTGTCGTGAAGTTCGCTTTTGCAGAAATAACACCGATTGACCGGATTGGAGGTGTAGTTGGGATTCGCCATTTCGTGGGTCTGGACCTCTTCATGAGGGATCCCGATCGCCGCCGCTTGAACCCGCGCATCTTCGAGGTCTTCCGGAAGTAGGGACGGAGACACCGCCGTCACCGCCAAAGCGCGATCGCCGAGGACATCCCACGCGACTTTCGCGACTAAAGTGCTGTCAATCCCTCCAGAATAGGCAATTAAGGCGCGATCCATTTCGGAAAACAAGGCTTGCAGTCGTTCGAGTTTGGCGTCAATTGTCATGGTTGAATCAGTTAGAAAATGAGATAATCTTTCCAAGAATTGCCAATTTTTCGATCGGCTATTGAATATTGTAACGATTTTGCAAAGGCGATCGCTCAAAACTCGCGGCGGGCAAAAATTAAGTTGGCGATCGCCAAAAGCAAAACAATGTAAATCAAGGCATATCCCGCATTGAGCAGTAACGTCATCAGATCCGGCAAAACGCCGTACACTGCATCATTTTTTAAATCCAATCGGGATAAATTGGGGATAATGAAATAAATTCCTTTCGTAATCGCTTCTAGGGACGGACTTTGACTCAATTCTCCGGCTTTGAGAATATCCGCACTCAAATGTCCGATGACATAAATCCCAAAAGTTAGTAAAGTTGCCAGTAACGAACTGGTCAATACCCCAAAAAGGATCGCCACTGCGGTTAGCAAAGACAATTCTAGAAAAAGATAAAGCATCGCCACTAACAAACTCCCGAAGGGGAAGCGAATATCGTTGATAGCTAACAGGATGAAATAAAATAGGGTAGTCGAACTAATTAAGACCGCCAAAACCCCAGAAAGCCCCAAATGCTTGCCGACAATTAATTCGGCGCGACCGATCGGTTTTGACAGCAAAACCAAAACTGTTCGCCGTTCGATCTCTTTATTAATTAATCCCGTTCCTACAAAAGCAGTGACGATCAGTCCGAGAATGCCGATCGCCGCAATCCCGATATCGACGATCATTTTATTATGGGTTTGGGCTGCTAATTCTGGCAACAGGCGAATTATCCCGGCGAGAAATAAAACAAATAAGCCAATTAAGTACAAAACGCGGTCGCGAATAACCTCAGAAAATACATTGTTGGCGATCGCAAAAATTCTTGCAAAATTCACAAGATCCTCCTCCTCATGATCTGACAATATGATGACTTGTTTTCGATGCGGATCTCGACTAAATTTTGACCCCAGTGATTAGGTATCGATCGGTTCGGAGGTCGATCGCGGTGGCGGCGAATCTTCCGTTTCTGGGGTCGGTGGATTCTCCATGGGCGCGCGATCGCCTTCCATATTTAACCGCGAGGGAGGCGATTCGTAAAATAAATCGATTGTCGGTTCGCATTCGATATTACCGCGCGATCGCCCTAAATCGGGTAACGGACTGTCTGGCGATCGGGGTTGCACGAAATTTTGAGAAATTTCGCACAACTTCTCAAAATAAAATTGTTCTTTTTCCATCCTCGGTCCTTCCCAAATGGCTAGCAATTGCAATCGATAACCCGCATTGGTTTGAACGCTATTTGCTTTAAAAGACCATAAAGAATTTTCCGGGAGTTGAACCATTCTCCCTTTAACGGGTTCGTCGAGATCTAGTCTACCCGGACGGATTTCTAAATTTTGCATGAATTGGGGTACATTTTCCCAGGGTTTCCCTTGAATATTACTTTTTAAAAACCCTTCCATTGTCTCGATCGCGTATTCCCCCCGGTCTCGTCGGCGATCGACCCATCGAAAATCAAAAACAAAGGAACTGCGATCGAGATTTTCACTACTTAAAGTCGGATAATCGGAAGACCAATCACTTAAAACAAAATAAAATTGAATCCAGCAACTTATCAAGACGTGAACCAAAAAAATAATCGTTGCGGACAGGCGCAGTTCCGGCGGCGGAAAGGTAGGATAAAAAGTTCGTCTAAAAAAAATGCGAATCAGACTCAAAAATCCGGCTAAAATCGGCAAACTAATAAAAGGTAGGGATTTAAAAGAATAATTAATATGGGTGAAAATCAAAACATCAATGGGAATAGCGATCGCCCACCAACCGATTTTTAAACCAAATAATTTTAAAGGTTTTTCCAGTTGCCACCAGATCGCCCCTAAAATCAGAAAAAACCAACCGCAAAATTTAATAAAATTATGAACGAATGAGGTCGGAGAAGGAACGAGGGTAGCGACATATGCCATTGCGGCTGAAAATAAACTTAAAAGAATCAAGGTCTGCCAAGAAAAAGGTTGTGGGGGTTTTAATTCCTTGGCTAAATAGTCGATCACTGTACCCAGGAAATTCACGTTATCTTCCCAACGGGGTTAAGTCTTTGAGTAATAAAATGAGTAAGATCGAAGTATGACTGTAGGAATGACCTCTTAAAATAGCGAGGGCTTGACGGCGTTCGGTAATATAACTTTCGGTTTTACGTTTGTGAAATTTTTCTTCTGTTTCTCGTTGTTCGTCTACGGTCAGTGCTTCATTAATATGGCGCATTCGATTGATGAGTTTTGCGCCTAAAACTTTAACAAAAAAGGTCGAAAAGAAGGCGAAAAAAACAATTGCCAAGATCGGGGTTAAGTCTTCGACAAAATAACGATTGAAGAACACGAACTCGATCAATCTCAATCGGAGGTTTTCTGGTAAAAGCGCTTCGGTATAAAAAAACATCAACCATCCAAAAATAGTAGCAAACAAGTTAATGCAGCCTGCATATTCTATGCTGTCTTTTCGACTTAAATTTAAGCGATAGTGAAATACGGAAGATTCGATGGCGATCGCCAGCATAACAAAGAAGCTTTGAAATAAAATCGTAGGAAACGGAAGGGTATCGGTCACGATCGCGATGTTCTCCTCGTTTAGCTGAGTTTTTGCCGAGCTTACCTTTTGAGTCTACTTTAGTTTTATAATGGATTTCAAGCGAATCAAAATTGAATCGACTGTCCGCTTGTAAGGACAGTAAAAATGTTCGCAGATTGTGCTACGATTCGTAAGTTTGCTAGGAAAGGTTAACTCGGCTCAACCTTCTCCAAGATTGGATTCGACGAGAAATGACGGGGAGTTTATGACAAGGACTGGGATCGGGATTCGCACGGCAGCAGCCCGCAGCGAGCGCATTATCGGTCAAATACACGTTTATGACGGTGCGGGGAAAGGTAAGTCTCAAGCTGCCCTCGGGGTCGTCTTGCGCTCGATCGGATTGGGGATCAATACCCCCCAGCAAAGCCGGGTGCTGCTGTTGCGCTTTCTCAAAGGCCCCGAACGCGACTATGAGGAAGATGCGGCGATCGAAGCCCTACAACGAGGGTTTCCCCACCTGATCGACCAGGTTCGCACGGGTCGGGCGGAGTTTTTCAGTGCGGAGGAAATTACTCGCTTCGATCGCCTCGAAGCCCAGCGCGGTTGGGATGTGGCGAAAGGGGCGATCGCCTCGGGTTTATATTCCGTGGTCGTTTTGGACGAACTCAATCCGGTGTTGGATCTCGGCTTGTTGGCGGTGGACGACGTGGTTAAAACGTTGCTCAACAAGCCCGAACACCTCGAAATTATTGCGACCGGGCGATCGGCGCCGCCCCAATTGCTCGAAATTGCCGACTTGCACTCGGAAATGAAGGCCCACTTACATGCGATGGCGTCGGAACGGGGGATTACTGGAATCGAGATCTATACCGGATCGGGAAAAGGTAAGTCCACTAGCGCCCTGGGAAAAGCGCTACAGGCGATCGGAAAAGGGATCGGTCAAGATCGATCGCACCGGGTCTTGATCGTGCAGTGGCTTAAAGGCGGTAGCGGTTATACGGAAGATGCTGCGATCTCTGCGTTGCAGCAAAGTTATCCGAATTTGGTGGATCACCAGCGCTGCGGCGCCGATGCGATCGTCTGGCGCAACCAGCAAAAGGAAATCGATTACGTCGAAGCGGAACGGGGTTGGGAAATTGCCCGGGCGGCGATCGCCTCGGGACTGTACAAAACGATTATTCTCGACGAACTCAATCCCACGGTGGATTTGGAATTGCTTCCCGTCGAACCGATTGTCGAAGCGTTGCTACGCAAGCCCAAAGATACGGAAGTGATTATTACCGGGCGCTGTCAAAATATTCCGCCTTACTTCGACCTCGCCTCGGTCCATTCGGAAGTGTACTGCCACAAGCATTACGCCAATCAAGGGGTGGAACTCAAGCGCGGCGTGGATTTTTAAACCCTAAAACTGGACGGTCAAGGGGTCAACGCAAGGGAGGGCGATCGCCCTCTCTTTTTGTGGGTTTTCTGTTGCCCGACTTGCCTATTTCCTCCCTCGATTTCCCTCCGGATCGGCGATCGCCCCGGCTGTAGAGATCTCCTCGGTGCGCTTCGACGGGCGATCGCTCAATCCATAAACTGACGCATTTGTCAAGCGTATTTGTCACAAAAAACCGACCTCATTCTCACCCTCATTCTTTTATTGGTGCTCCATCGTGGAAAGTGTCGCTCCGAGTTCAATTAAGGTCATGACAGACAATCGATATTCGGCTTCCCGTTGTCGCTACTGTCAACATTACCAAATCGAAGGACGGCGTGGGGGGTCTTGTCATAAACTGGGCGTCCCCGTTCGTGGCGATTGGAAAACCTGTTCCTTAGCGCTGCCAATTTTCGGTACCCACTGGCGAACCGTTGAAGAATTGGAAAAACTTTGGTTAAAAGAACCCGTTCAATTGTAAGAGACTGTTTATAAAGAAAATAAGAAAAAAAATCTAGTAGGGGTTTGGTCAGCCAACCCCTACCCTACTGTTCTAGAGGGTTTTACAACCCAATTCCTACTGGGTTCTCCGGTATTTAAACATCCGTTTAAAGACGATTTGAATTGAACAAAAGGCGATCGCCTCCCGTTTATTTAACCCCGGGCGATCGCCTGTGTATTTTATTTTATAACCTTTCCTTAACTAAACTTTCCAACCTTTGCGCCGCCGCCGACCAAGAAAACTGTAACGCCCGATTGCGTGCCTTTTGCGCCCGTTCAAATCGTTGGGAATCTTCGACGATCGCCCGTAATTGTTGCCGTAAAGAACTTATTTTAGATTCGGCCCAGTGGGGGGCATTTCTTAACGCCAAATTTTGGGTATCCAAACAATGACCCACCGGAACCAAATCGTATTCAATCGGATAGCAATTGTTGCGATCTGCATATTCCGTGGGACCGCCATAAAGTGGTAAAGCGACGGGCAATCCAGCCGCAAACGCATCTAAAATTTTAATAGCGAATCCTTCGCCCCGAAAAGGAGCAACAAATCCATCGACGGAGTAATAGAGTTGAGCGAGTTCGGCTTTATTTAGAAATCGTTTAATATAGCGAATTCGAGGCATTCCCGTTCCGAAGCGATCGCGCGCCATCTGAATGTAGCGATCGAGCAAACAATGTTGAGATTGACCTTCTTTAAGCACTAGCTCGATCTGAGTGTCGCCGTAAAACTCCTCGCAATAAGCGGTTAACAGTAAGTCCGTTCCGAACCGATATAAATCGGCGGAGGAGGTGCAATGCAAAATTCGTTTAACCCCGCTATTCTCCGACGGTTTGGCGACGAAAGGAAGTTCGGAAAGGAGGGGATTAAAGGCTAAAGGTAAAACAAAGATTCGCTCGGGATTGCATCCGGCTTGAATGAGAACGTCACGACAAAATTGACTGATGGCGAGTTTGTTATAGGGATTACCGATAGATTCTTGCAGCCAGAGATCGAACGGTTCGCGATCGCGGGTGAAGTGATAGTTAATGGCAAATAGTTCAAAATTGAGTTCGCCGTCGAGCTGTAAGGCGGCAGTGGCGGGCCAATAATGAGACCATTTAATTTGACAGCGCCGATAGGGTTCGGGTTTCATTAATTGGGCGATCGTGGCATAATTCGATTCATCTTCTGCCACAAACGCCGCGCTAATTTCCGATCTTTGTAAAGATACGGGGATGCCCAGACCTGTTAAATGTTTGGCCAGGGATAAAGTAATATCGGAGAAGGAGTTAAAGGCGGTAAAATCAGCTTTAAAATGAAACATAACAATCAAAGATCGAAGGCTTAGATCGAGAGAGTTTATCTTAATTTTTAATGAGTTTAGAAACTAGACTCTCGTCAACTCCCGATTTTCCATTCCCGCTCTCTATCTTCCCTCGATCGCCCGAAATTGTGAATTGGCGATCGCGCTACGCACCAAAAACACCGTGGATTTGCTCTGACGGGCGATCGCCTCGGGAATATTGCCTTCAAGGGCTTGTTTTAACAACCCTTCGCGACTGGCGCCGACGACGATCGCATCGCACTGTTTCTGCTGGGCTAAGTCGATAGTGACCTCGGGAACCGAATTACCGCGTCGGTGGGCGGAAAACACCGGATAATTGACTTTTTTTGCCAGAATACCCCGGGCTCGACTCAAGATTTTGCGATCGAGCGATCGCAGATCGGGAGACAAGATCTGACATAAATACACTTCGGGGCGATCGGCGATCGCCACCAACGACGGTAACAAGTGAATCGTCGCGATCGCGCTTTCGCTGCCACGAATCGGCACCAACCAGCGATTTAAGCGCAAATTAAACCGGGTAGTCACCTCTAGCGGTTCCGCTTGGCGATATTCGAGCTCTTTTTTCAGTTCTACCCCCCATTTAACCATCACCACATCACAAGGCGCCTGACGGATCGCCGTATCGACAATATCGCCAAAAATGCGCGCCGGGGAAGAGGTGCGCCCTTTCCACCCCATCAACAATAAATCGATGTGGCGCTCTTCAATCGTTTCGAGAATCGCATCAGACACGTCGTGAGTGACCCGGATTTGGGTATGAATCGGGATGTCCCAGCGCCGTGCCAACCGTTGGGCGTGTTGCAGCAGGCGACGACTGGCGGTAACTTCGACCCGGCTTTCGTGGGGGGCGCAATGTCGGGAAACGGGGATGGCGCGTAAACATTCAATTTCGTAGTTGAGATCGCGGGCGATCGCCGCCGCCAATTGTAGCAACGCCGGAGCGGTCGCCGGATTCCCCAACGGTACTAACAACCGTCCGGCCCCCGTCGCCGGGCCGCGCGTCTGATAGACCACGTAAGACGGATCCGGATGGCGGGTTTCGACGTGTTTGCCCGTCAAATGGGCGCTTTCCGCGCGAATGATGTCGCTGCGGGTAATAATCCCGACCAATTTACCCCGTTCGATCACCGGGAGGCGACTGAGTTGGTAGCGATCGAGTTCGTAGAGAACCTCGCTCAAGGATTCTTCTGTCGAAACCGTCACCGGGGTCACAGTCATGATGTCGCGCAGGGGAGTCGTCGGGTCGGGATCCCTTTTTCGGATCTCCACCAAATCCCTTTGGGTAATAATGCCGACGAGTTTTTTACCTTCCACCACCGGGAACCCGCGATGATGCGATCGCGCGAACGCCTGCATCGTCTCTTCTAAAGACATGTCGCTGCTGAGGGTTTCGACGCGATGCTGCATCACCTGGCCCGCCGTCAAGCCGCCGAGGGGACTGTCTCCCGGTTTGTCTTTTTTCAGTTCCACCCCTTTGAGTTTCAACAACCAATCGTAAAGGGATCCTTTCGCCAGGGTTTCGGAGACCGAGTAAGCGACCACGGAGCCGACCATCAACGGCAGCACGAGATTAAAATCCATCGTAATCTCGAAAATCATCACCACCGCCGTAATCGGCGCTTTACACACGGCACAGAAAAACGCCCCCATTCCGGTGAGGGCGTAGGTGGTCGGCAACCCTACCCCTAATAAACTCGCCTGCCACAAGCCGACTAGGTAACCCAATGCCGAACCGAGGACCAGACAGGGGGCAAATAAGCCCCCGGGTGCCCCCGATCCGGCGGCGATTAAGGTGAGCAAGAAGTGTGCGACAAAGGCGATCGCCGTCACCGAGGCATCCGCTTGTCCGGCGAGCAGAAATTCCCGCAACCCCGTATTGCTGCGGAATAGGGGGGGCAAATGGGCGACGACGGTGGAGCAGATCGCTCCGGCGAGAGCCACTCGCCACGGTAAGGGAAGGCTCAGAAAGCGGCGATTGAATTTGACCGCTTCGACAATACCGCGACTGAACAGGGTGCCGAAGGCTCCGGCGAGAATGCCGAGGAAGAGATAAAAGGGGATTTCTTGGGCGGAGAAGCTCGTTTGGGACGCACTCAGGGGCAAGCCGAGGTCTAAACCGCGACCGCCGAGAATTCGCGAGACTGCGGCGCCGATGAAGGAGGCAATGAGAGCCGGACCGAGGCTGAAGCCGGAAATGTCTTGTAGGAGTTCTTCGACGGCGAACAGCACTCCGGCGATCGGGGTGTTAAATCCGGCAGCCAATCCGGCGGCGGCGCCTGCCGCGATCAGTTGTTTGCGGTAGTCTGGGGAAGTGGGAAGCCAGCGACTGAGTTGAGCGGCGAGGGCGGCGCCGATTTGAACCGTAGGCCCTTGGCGACCGAGGGTGAGTCCGGAACCGACGGTGAGGATCGTGCCGAATAATTTGACGATCGCCACCCGCCAATCCAGGGGAAAGTTGAGTCCGGCAAATGCGGCTTTCACCTGGGGAATGCCACTTCCCGTGGTTTCCGGCGCCCACCGTTCCACCAGCCACCCGGCGAGAAACCCGCCGACTATTCCGAGAATCGGTAAGTAGATCGAGATCGCAAAGGTCCGCGACAAACCGACCCGCCAGGTGCCGAGGGAGCCGACCCCTTGCATGAGCAATACTGCCGCAATTCCAGAGATCAACCCGATCGCGCAAGCTTCGAGAATCGCTAGGCGTTTGGGTTTGAGAATCGAGGCGATCGCCCGATTCCAGTCTTTTACGAGAGAATAATACCCCCAACGCCACATATTGATTTTGGATTTTAGATTTTAGATTTTAGACTAAGGGATTTTGGCCGCGTGACAGAATTCTCTCTTTCAATATTTATTGCTTGTGCGCTCTTTGGTTTAGATCGAACTTCTGCGCTCGTCTTTAGCTGCTTCTCTCACTTTTGGGTACCTCACCCCTGCTTCCCGGTCACCGATAAGCCCTCCACGATTAACGACGGCGTATAACAAGAACCATTCCACTCCGCATCGGAACAGATCGTCACCAGTTGCTTGAGGGCGGCGTATACATTGCCCGCCACCATCGTATCTTTAATGCGACCGACGACTTGACCGTTCTCGACCCGATAGCCAAGATCGACATTAATGGAGAAATCTCCGGAAATTCCGGCGCCCGAACCTAGAATTTGATCGACGATCGCCCCTCGGGAGATACTGGCGATCGACTCCTCGAACGAAGTCCGACCGGGTTGGATGAGGAAATTAAACAATCCCGGCGTCGGATAACTCCCCAAACTGGGGCGAAACCCGTTCCCCGTGGTTCCCGTTCCCAAGCGATTTCCGGTGACGCGATCGCTGTAGAAATTCTGTAAAATTCCCTCTCGAACAAACGTAATCGGTCGGGTCGGCGTCCCTTCATCGTCGAACGGACAGCTAAACGGTCCCGCCGTCGGATCTTGACAAATCGTCAGGGAGGGAGAGGTCACCACCTGTCCGAGGCGATCGCTCCACGGCGAAGCCCGTTCTAAAACCCGTTTGCCATTGAGCGCCGCCTGTAACGCCCCCCACAGCATGTCCGCCGCCTTCGCCGTAAACAAAATCGGTACTCGTCCGATCGGCGGCGCCACGTTGTCCCGACTCCATTCCAACCGTTGCAAAATTTGGTTGACCACCGAAACCGGATCCAATTTTCCCCGTTGGGTTTGTCCGTCGGAGACGCTGAGAAAATCGTCACCGCGTACCCATTCCGCCGACAGATAACAGCTTAACGTCGTATCCGTATAGGCGCATTCCAAACCGTTGGAATTCATCAAGCGGGTGGTTTCCACCTCGCAATCCCATTCCGCCGTACAGAGAATTTCCGGATACGCCTCGCGAATCAAGGCGATCGCCATCCGGCCCCATTCCACCAACTGTTCCACGGCAACCGCTTCGCCGATATCCGGATAGAGACAGGCTTGAGGATGAGCTAACTCGATCGTTTCCGGTTCGTTCAACTCCCCCAACGCCAAGGCTTTATCGACCAAACTTTGCGGGTCTACTGGGCCGTAAGCCACCGCCAATCCCGGTCTGCCATTTCTCCATACTCGCAGGGCCGTCCCTTCCGATTGGGTACTTTCGAGTTGTTTGAGTCGATTCGCTTCAAAAAAGACGGGTCGAGAATGCGATCGCGACTGGAGGACTTCGGCAGCTTCGGCACCGGATCGACGAGCCAAATCCAATAACTGTTGTGCCAGTTGTTCGAGTTGTAAATTTTCAGATCCCATGATCTTGTTAGGTGTCCGTATTGCACGCAGAAGCCCTCAGCAGTCCGCTCGATCGCTGGCAACTTCGATGTCTTCTGTACGCCTGAGTTGAGAATATCCGTAGGGTATATATAAATTACTTTACGCTAATTCGACTTCGCGTAATAGCCAAAATCCCGCAAACGATTCCGAGTTCGGATCGGACTGAACGGCTAAAAAGTGAACCCCACTGGCTTTCGTTTTCGCCGCTTCAAACCCTTCCGCTTCCTTCTGGGTTTTGCGATCGTTAATATTGGCTAAAATCCAGCTTTCATTCGGTCCGGTTTCCAAGATCAAACGCGGTTGTTCCTTCCCGTCAAAGCGCAGAAACGCCAACTCGATCCCGGAAATCCACGCCGCCATCGGTAGGGCTCGGGAAGAAAAGATAATTAAACCGGGAATTGAGCTGTTGGGGGAGAGATCCGGCACCAAACTTTTGTCCCCGAGGATCGGAAACGCTTCGCCAAAGCCGATCTCCCACTCGTTAAAGTCGGCAAATGCCTCCGCTTCCAAGGAGACAAACGCCCATTTTTGACCGATGAGCGCGTCGGGAAGCCGTTGCGGCGGTAGGGACTCCATTTTGACCGAGGTGCTTTTAGCCGCCGCTTCGTCGTAACCCGGTTCGTGGGGGTAGACCTGCTGCGATCGCTCCTCCAACCAAGACAGTAAGGTTAGAGTCCGGCGACTCGGTTTTGACGCCATGCCCAAATCCTTGCACGCTTTCGTAATCATGTTATTCATCTGTCGCCGGAAAAAGCGGATTTGGGTCGGCGGTTCTCCCGCTTCGGCGATCGCCTCCTCAATGGCTTGACCGAGGGCGATCGAATTGACTTCCGTACTCGGATAATATTTGCTGTAGCGAAATCCCGTCGTTTCAGGAGAGCAAGGCTGACACAGACTCTCGCAGATGAGCACTTCCCATAGTTTCTTTCCGTTTTCGTCAAGAATCGGTTTTGAATAAAAATCCAGTTCCCACGTTTTGCCCATCAGTTTTGCGTAATTGCCCCAGAATACCGTTTATCTGCCATCCTATCATCAATGGGAGCCTCTCCCGATCGCCCGCAATCAACAGAATCGATCGCCGTACTCACCGTTGAGAAGGGAACGTCGAGACCCCCTTTTCACCCCACGCCGATCCGCCCGTGCAAATCGCTCCACTCCTGGTGTTTTTACCCGAGTTCCCGCTTCCAACTGCGGCGCGATCGCACGACGGTTCCGCGATCGATCGCTCCTCCCTCGGGTTCGCAGGAAGGAGCGTTTTAACGCGATCGCGCCGAGCCATCTTTTCCGAGAACGGCTTACAAAACGCCTTTAGAACTCGGAATTTCGCTCGCCCGTCGCGGGTCGATTTCTACCGCCATGCGGATCGCTTTCGCAAAGGCTTTAAAGGTCGCTTCGATGATGTGATGGGAGTTGATCCCGTCGAGTTGGCGCACGTGTAACGTCATTTGGGTGTGATTGACGATCGCCACGAAAAACTCGCGCACCAATTGGGTATCGTAAGTTCCGACGCGCTCCGTAGGAATCTCTAAACCGTAACTCAAATGAGGTCGCCCGGAAAAATCGAGGGAGACTTGAATCAAGGCTTCGTCCAGGGGAGCGATAAAATGACCGAAGCGAACGATGCCCTTGCGATCGCCCAACGCCTTCGCCAGCGCCTGACCGAGGGTAATTCCCACATCTTCATTAGTGTGGTGGTCGTCAATTTCCAAATCCCCAGTCGCCTTAACGTCGAGATCGATCAGACCGTGGGAGGAAATCTGGTGCAGCATGTGATCGAGAAACGGAATTCCCGTTTGAGCCGTACACCGACCGGACCCGTCGAGGTCTACACTCACCTCAACATCAGTCTCCCCCGTCGTTCGGCGCACGGAAGCCCGCCGCACTAAAGCTTGCTGCACCCCATTGACTACCGCGTTCTCGGTCGCACTGCGGCTACGATCGCTCGTTTGCATAGTCTCTAATTCTTAAGCTCGCTCAACACCCTTTATTATCGCCGTTTTTGACTCGGGGTTTGAGAGTTGAGAGTTGAGAGTTTAGAGTACCGCAGGTAGGGCATCGGAAATCAGTTCGGAGTCAAAACTTTCCCGACTCCCGACTCCCAACTCCCTCATTCTCCTCCCAGGCGGGCATTTTGCCCGCACTGTAGGCTTGTGACGTCTGACTTTTCGATGCTTCCCTACATCCCCATAATGCAATAGCCCGAATCTACATACAGCACTTGTCCCGTAATCCCACTGGACAGGTCGCTACACAAGAAAGCCGCCGCACCCCCGACCTCTTCTTGAGTGACACTGCGTTTTAAAGGCGCCACCTCTTCGACGTGGTGGATCATGTCGCGAATTCCTCCCACGGCGGAAGAGGCTAAAGTGCGGATCGGTCCGGCAGAAATGGCGTTGACGCGGACATTTTGGGAACCGAGTTCGGCGGCGAGATAGCGCACGTTCATTTCTAAAGCCGCTTTGGCAATCCCCATGACGTTGTAGTTGGGAACGACGCGTACTCCGCCCAAGTAACTGAGGGTGACGATGCTGCCGCCTTCGGTCATTAAGGGTTTGGCAGCTTTGGACATGGCGACTAAAGAATAGGAACTGATATCTAAAGCCCGGGCGAAACCTTCCCGGGAGGTGTTGCTAAAATCCCCGGTCAGTTCGTCTTTTCCCGCAAAGGCGAGACAGTGGATGAGGATGTCGAGTTTGCCCCATTTTTCTTGAACAGTTGCAAAGGTCGATTCGATCTGGCTGTCGTCTTGGACGTTACAGGGGACGAACAAGCTGGGATTGAGGGGTTCGACGAGTTCGCCGACTTTACGCTCTATTTTGCCTTTGTCGTCGGGGAGATAGGTGACGCCGAGATTGGCTCCTGCTTCGTGTAGTTTTTGGGCAATGCCCCAAGCGATGGAGCGATTGTTGGCGATACCAGTGACGAGGGCATTTTTTCCGGTTAAATCAAGCATGGATGTTTCTTTTAGGAACAATTACCGAGCAGCTCAATCTACAACCGAGAAGGACGATTGCACAAACCGAGGTCAACGGGTTGGGCAGATGCGATCCCCTGGGCCGAGTGAGAGTGATGGTGGGGTGTCGGTCGCCGAGACGGACGAAAGACGCCAACGGCGATCGCCTCTGGAGTGTTGCAGGTCTTCCCCCATTTGATTGAATCACAGTGGGTGCGCTTCATTAAATTGGTCGGATCTGCCTCGCCCGCCGCCACGATCGCCCGTCACCCCTTTCCCTCGGAAATCAACGGCGATCTCGAAGGCTGCAAGCTTTACCCGTAAAGCGATCGGATTGTAGTCCGGGGGGGATCCCATTTAGGCAAAAGTTCCATAGGCGATCGCTTCTGATGGGGTTATTGTGTATCCAGGAGTACAAAAATCCGATAGAACCTCAGTTTAAGTTTTTTAAAGTGTAAAAGTCACAAAATGCTGATAAGCAAATTCAAGAAATTCAAGTTTGATTAAACAGGTGCATCGAAGCGCGATCGCCCGAAATTTTTTATAAAGACGAGATAGAGCAATGGATATGGTAATGACCCAGGACAAGCCTTTAGCTGCCGTCTTCCGACAAATGGGAACGGGGACCTTCCCGCCCATCGTCGAAACCTTCGAGCGCGGCAAGACGATCTTTTTCCCCGGGGATCCGGCGGAACGAGTTTACTTCTTACTCAAAGGTGCCGTCAAGCTCTCGCGGGTGTACGAAGCCGGAGAAGAAATCACCGTCGCCCTCTTGCGAGAAAACAGCGTCTTTGGCGTGCTGTCGTTAATCACGGGCCATCGTTCCGATCGCTTTTACCACGCCGTCGCCTTTACTCCGGTCGAACTGCTCTCGGTTCCCATCGAACAAGTCGAAAAAGCGCTCAAAGAAGACCCGGACTTATCGATGGTGATGCTGCGCGGTCTGTCTTCACGGATTTTGCAAACGGAAATGATGATCGAAACCTTGGCTCACCGGGATATGGGATCTCGCCTGGTGAGTTTTTTATTAATCTTATGCCGGGATTTCGGCATTCCCAGCCCGGACGGGATCACCATCGATCTGAAATTGTCCCACCAGGCGATCGCCGAAGCCATCGGTTCGACCCGGGTCACCGTCACCCGCTTACTCGGCGATCTCAGACAGGAAAAAATGATTTCGATTCACAAGAAAAAAATTACCGTTCACAATCCCGTGGCCTTGAGCCAACAATTTACATAAGTCTGCGGCGATCGCGATCGCCTCTTTTTTTGCAGATAACGGGTAGACTGTTAATCGGTCGTCATTGAGGGCGACCGATTTCACGATCTTGATGTCTCGAAGCGCGATCGCCCGATTGAGTTTAGCCGATTTACCCGATGGGTGGCGGTGGCACCTGGTGTCACCGTCGGTTTTGGCGATCGCGTCGGTCGCCGCGATCCGGTTCGCCGATGTCAAGTGTGCCCTGGAACCCCCCGCCGTAACGCATTGAGATTAGGCGAGATCTCGACTGAGTGTAGCCAACGATGACTAGCGCCTACGTCCTGATTCTGGCCGTTTTAGTTTTGGGGGGATTGCTTGCTACTTTGGGCGATCGCCTCGGAACCAAGGTCGGTAAAGCTAGACTGTCCCTGTTTAAACTGCGTCCCCGACAAACGGCGACGGTCGTGACGATCGTTACGGGTATTGTCATTGCCGCTTCTACCCTCGGGATTCTGTTTACGTTGAGCGAATCGTTGCGCGTCGGTGTCTTTCGCCTCGATGACAAACTCAAACAATTGCGCCAAGTCAGTAAAAGTTTGACCGACGTCACCAACGCCAAAGAGCGCGTCGAAGCCGAACTCGCCGAAGCCCGAGAAGAGCAAATCCAAGCCCAACAACAACTCGACGCCATCAATCAGTCTTTGCAAAGCGCGATCGAAAAACAAACCCAAACCCAAGCCCGACTGCAGCAAACCCAAACCGAACTGCAAACCACCCAAAGTCAACTTGCCGAAATCGAAACCGACTACCAACAGGCGAAAACTCAACTCAGCGCGATCGAATCCAAATTCGAGCGTACCCAAAATCAGTTACAAAAAGTTTCTCAAGAAGCTCAAATTCGCCGTCGCGAAGTTCAAAACCTCGAAAATGAACGATCGCAACTGACTCAAGAACTCGAACAAGTCCGCTTTCAAATCGAACAGCGCGATCGCGAACTTGCCCGCACTCAAGGACAACTCGAACGTCAAAAACAACAGCTCGAAGTTCAAGAACTCGAACTCCTACGACAACAAATCGAAGTTCAACGTCAAGAACTCGCCATCACCCGTCAACAACAAGAAATTCAGGCACAAACTCAACAAATCGACCGCCAAAAACAACAAATCAGCCAACAAACTCAAGAAATTCAACAACAAAAACAAGAAATTCAACAACAAGAAGCTAATATTGCCAGTCAAAAACAACTGCTCGGAGAACTCGCCCAACAACAAGCCGTACTTCAACGGGAAGTGCAAATCCTCGAACGGGATTTTCAACTCCTGCGTGAAGGTACGGTCGCTTTACGCCGCAATCAGGTCTTAGCGTCTGGAGTGGTGCGCGTTTTGAAACCGGAAGGCGCCCGGGAAGCCGCCCGTCAGCTATTGGTAGAAGCCAATCGGGCGGCACTCGAAATGATTCAACCCGGAACTCCTTCCGAAAATGACTGGGCGATCGCCATTCCAGAAGCCGACCTCGAACAACTGATTCAAAGTATTGATGACGGTAAGGATTATGTGGTTCGCATTCTTTCGGCGGCGAATTATCTTTTAGGAGAAAAGCAAGTTGACGTGTTTGCCGATGTGGTCGTCAATCAGGCGATCTTTCAAAAAGATGAAGTGGTCGCGAGCGCTTCTTTATCCGGAGAGCCGATTTCTGAAAAAGAGATTCAAGAACGGCTCGATTTATTAATTGCTGCGGCCAATTTCCGGGCGCGGCGATCGGGCATTGTTTCCGATACGATTCAGATCGGCGATGGCAGTATTGCCCGTTTAATTGAATTTATGAAAGGGCTATCTCCAGAAAAAGATAATGTAGTTTTACAGGCGATCGCCGCCGAAACGGCTTACACGATCGGACCGCTCAGAATCGAATGGGTAGTCCTTGAAAATGGAGAGCCAGTTTTTAGGAGCGAGTAGGAACATTTTAGATTTTATTAGATTTTTGATTTTTGATTTTTGATGATTCAATTCATGTCCGGACTCTCAACGCCATGACCCCCAAACTCACTGCCAACCCAGCTATTCTAGGATTCGACCCCGGACGACTCAAATGCGGGATTGCCGTGATGGGACGCGATCGCACCTTGCTCTTTCATCAAGTCATCCCCTCAGAAGAGGCGATCGCCACCCTGGAATCCCTGCGAGAACAATTCCGCTCGACCCTGCTCGTCATGGGCGATCGCACCACCGCCAAACAGTGGAAAGCGCAAATCGAAGCGGGACTCTCCAGCCCGATCGAGATCGTCATGGTAGACGAACGCTACTCCACCTTAGAAGCGCGCGATCGCTATTGGGAAATGTATCCCCCCAAAGGCTTGACCCGTCTCGTTCCTCAAGGAATGCGACAACCGCCGCGTCCCATCGACGATATCGTCGCTATTTTATTAATCGAACGCTACTTTTCAGCGTCCTAAATCCCCTAAAACTTGCCTCGAATGGTAAACGAATAATCTCCTCCCGGTTCGAGTTTGTAGTCCCATCTTTCTAAAAAACGACCGAGCGGTTCTTGGATCAACGCTCTTCCCCGGGACGGTTCGATCGCCAGTTTTCCCAGGCGAAAACACCATTGGAAATTCCAGACAAACTGTCCCGCACTGACCTCCCCTTCCAGGGTGCCTCGATGCCAAGAATGCTGGGTAACTCGGACGTGGGCAGTAGTTTGCGGCAAACGCTTTGCACTCACGAGTGACTTCCGACAATGCTGCGACCGTTATAAAGGCTCATGGCTTTTTCCACGCCTTCTTTGAGGCTTAATTCTATCGCATCGCGCACGAGGTAAAGCACCTCGGAAATCAACTCATTTTCTCTGGGGGCAAACTTCCCGAGGACGTGAGAAACGGTATCCGAATCGGTGGCCGCCGATCGCGGTTTGCCGATCCCGATCCGCAAGCGGGGGAAATTTTGGGTTCCCAAATGCGAAATCGTCGATTTCATGCCATTATGTCCCCCCGCCGAACCGGACAGTCTCAGCCGCACTCGTCCGACGGGTAAATCCATATCGTCGTACACCACCAACACCGAAGAAGGCGGCAACTTATACCAATCCGTCACCGCTCGAATCGACTGTCCCGAACGATTCATGTAAGTTAAAGGTTTCAGCAGGCGAATTTTATCCCGATTCGGGCCGAACCCCTCACCAAATACCCCGTTAAACTTGCGATGTTCGGCACAGGAAATCTGCCAGGAGCGGGCCAACAAATCCACCGCCATAAAACCGACATTATGGCGAGTTTGTTCGTATTTCGGCTCGGGATTGCCCAAGCCGACAATCAACTGCGGGACAATTAAATTCACTGCGGTTTCCGTCGAAGTCATCGCGATCGCGTCGAGTAATGCTATACAACAAATTAGGGGTCGCGTTTCATTGTAAACGGATTCCCCAGTTCACTTTCTGCCACGGGTCGCCGACATGAAATTATCGGGTTCCTTTCAAGCCTGTGAAATCGTCTGTCTCGAATACGAACACACGCGCCTTTACGCCGAAGTCATCGAAACGATCGCCGAGCGTCAGATGTGCTGGGTGCGACCGCTCGTCCTCGTCGTCGGAGAATCGGCACGCCTCTACGACCTACGCCAGGGGGCCGATCTCGTCTGGCCCGCGTCCCGATTTCGGGTCGCCCTCGATACCGAAGTGATTCCCCTACTCGGGGAACTGAACGCCCCCGATCGCGCGATCGCGGACAAAACCCAAGGACACCAGCAATTGCGGCGGTTCGTCGATCGCCTCTGGCGGGCTTATCCCGACGATTTTAGCGATCGCTCGTAACGAATCCCCGCCGCTTTCATGCGATCGAGCGCTGCAGCCATGCGCTCTTGGCTCACAGTCAGGGCAATCCGGAAAAAGCCCTCTCCCGCCGCGCCGTAACCGTTCCCCGGCGGCACCACGATCCCGCAGCGATCCAGTAACAGGTTGGCAAATTCGCTAGAGGTATAACCGGGAGGAACTGCAGCCCAAACGTAGAGCGTCGCTTGAGGTGCCGCGAGGGGCCATCCCAACTCTTGCAGTCCGGCCACGATAAAATCCCGGCGTTGTTGGTAAACTGACATCACCGCTTGTACCTCGGCTTCCGGCGTTGAAAACGCGGCGATCGCCGCCCGTTGGATCGCCTTAAACGCCCCCGAATCCACATTACTTTTAACCTGACTCAAGCCCTTAATGCCGATCGCCGCGCCCACCACGAAGCCGATCCGCCAGCCCGTCATGTTGTACGATTTCGACAAACTGTGAAACTCGATCGCTACCTCTTTCGCCCCCGGCACCTGTAGCACGCTCGGCGCCCGATACCCGTCATAACCCACTTCCGAATAAGCGTGATCGTGGCACAGTAAAATCTCGTAATCCCGGCAGAACGCCACCAATTTCTCGAAAAACGCCAACGGCGCCACGGCTCCCGTGGGATTGTTCGGATAATTCACCCACAGTAATTTAGCCCGTCTGGCCACGGTTTCGGGAATCGCGGTCAAATCCGGCAAAAATCCATTTTCCGCTTTCAGAGGCATCGCGTAGGGTTCGCCTCCGGCAAATAACGTTGCGGTCCGATAGACTGGATAACCCGGATCCGGAATCAAGGTGCAATCGCCCGGATCCACAAAGGCCAAAAACGTATTATGAATTGCTTCCTTCGAGCCGATCGAGGCGATCGCTTCTCGGTCCGGATCGAGTCCGCCGACCCCAAATCGGCGTTCCATCCAGGCGATCGCCGCTTCGCGAAACTCGCGGATCCCTTGATAGGGGGGATAGTTGTGCGTCGCCGGATCTTCGATCGCCTCGTGCATCGCCTCTCGAATTGCAGTCGGCGTCGGTTTGTCGGGATCGCCCACCCCCAAATTAATAATATCTACCCCTCGGGCCAGTAACTGCGCTCGTTTGCGGTCAATCTCGACAAATAAATACGGGGGAATTCTTTCTAAACGCTTGGCAAATTGCATATTGACTCGACAACCGGATCGGGCTTGAGCATTGTAAAATCCTAAGACAGTTTACCGCACTCAGCCGCCCCTCTCGACGCGCAACCTTTTCCCGTCGCCATCCGGTCGCCATCGTTCCGGTCTTTTCAATCGGTTGAATGTCGCGATTTTAAACTCGTTAAAACTCTCGCTCGAATGACTCTTCAGTAGCGTTTCGATCTCGAAGATCGCGAGTCAAGCCAAGCTTCTTCGGTCGCCCCTTCGATGGGATTCGAGGCGATCGGTGCATCTCAATTGAAAGGAAATAATCAGTCCGTACAATTTATCGGCTGGAAACCAGCTGAATTCTTCCGGCATCCATTTCCGCCATCAAGAGTTCGAGTGCTTCGTAATCGACCTCATCGATGTAACCCAAACGGGTCAGTTCGGAATTAATCCCGTTTTCGATCTCTGGCGTCAAGCGCTTGAAATAGAGCGCTTTTTCGACAAGTTGACGAATCATGGTTCGCTCTCAGACGATGGGTTGAGAAGATTTTCGACACTACATCCATTTTCGGCTGAATTTTTAGGACCCAGCGTGACCCACCCCGACCCTTTTCCGTGATCTCGATCGCTGCTCGTTTCAGAGTGACGGGTTAAACCCCCTATCCTTAGAAGTCCCTTTGATGTTTCCCTTCAATTTATCAGTGTAAACCCCGGGTCAATTCGTATCGAGGAATACGGCTATTGATATCTTCTTGCTGAAATCTTTAAAAAACTAGGGGCTACCAACAAGATTCGACAAAATCCCTCTTTAGAGGTAGCCAATTGCCAACGGAACAGATTAACTTAAAGCATCGGATAAGTTTTTTGCACACGATCGAGTATTTCAATGGGGTTAAATCATGCTTACTGCTGTTGCCATTCCTCAAGTTAGTGTTCTCGAACTCAACGGTCATCTGAATGCGGCCAATGCCGGAGAACTTCAAAGCCGTCTGACGGAAGCCGTTGCCTCTTCCACTCACGAGAGCGTGTTGGTCGATATGGAAAATGTCGATTCCCTCGACAGTGCGGGGTTAATGGCATTGGTTTCCGCGCTGACCTTGGCGCAAAAACTCAATCGCAGATTTAGCTTGTGTGGCGTAGCCCCGGCGATCGCGATTATTTTTGAACTGACCCAACTCGATCGGGTTTTCGAGATTTTTGAAAATCGTGCATCTTTTGAAGCGTCTCTTGCCTAACACTCCAGTTCTTTTGCCATCGGGTTTCTCGCGCCTGACGACGGCGCCCTCACAACTGAATACGGACGAGCATTAAGGCTCGTTGCTTCTCCCAGCTCCAGTTTGAAGCAACAGCCTGCTCGCTGCTGTCCGGCCAAAATCAAGGTTCGAGTCCCCCTACATCCCTCGCCTCGGTTTTTGCCTGGGTACACGGGGGATGGGCACGCCATCGAGTCCCCATCCCCCGGGAAACTCTACGAACATCGATTATGATTTGATTAACAACCTTGCCGAGGGCGCGATCGCCTCGGATCCCGCGAGAGCGGTTCGCCGAGATCGATGGAAAATCTCGCTGTTGTCCGGTCTGGCCTTGAAAGATTCCCAGACCTGTCCGGCGATCGCGCGTCCCGGGGCGCCACGCCGTTCGGCTGGTACTCCGGCATCCTCGTGCAGATTGAGAAAGTTTTTAGAGTAGAGTTTGGCCGTGGCAGTCGCAGTAGAACAACTCCTAACCCCAGACATTTTACAACCCGCTCGTTACCTCGGAAACGAACTGGGCGCCGTCCACAAACCCTGGGACAGCGCCGCCGTTCGTTGGGTTCTCACCTATCCCGAAGTGTACGAAGTCGGAGCCTCCAACTTGGGGCATATCATTCTTTACAACATCCTCAACACCCAACCGCGCCAACTGTGCGATCGCGCCTACCTGAGCGCCCCGGACTTGGCGCAAAAGCTACGGGACACCCAAACCCCCCTGTTTGCCGTCGAATCCCGACGCGCCCTCACCGACTTCGACCTGCTCGGCTTCAGTCTCAGTTACGAACTCGGGGCGACCAATATTTTAGAAATGTTGTCCCTGGCTCAAATTCCCCTGACCTGGGAACGACGCCGCCAAGATGAAGCCTGGAACGTCGAAAACGGCAGTTGGCCGCTTATTTTTGCCGGAGGTCAAACCGCTACCTCCAATCCCGAACCTTACGCCGACTTTTTCGACTTTATCGTTCTCGGCGACGGCGAAGAACTGTTACCCGAAATCGGACTCGTCCTCGAAGAAGGGAAAGCCGCCGGACTGACCCGCGAAGCTCTCTTGCTCGATTTAGCCCAAGTTCCGGGGGTCTACGTTCCCCAGTTTTACGACATGGCGCCCGACGGTTCCGTACATCCCAACCGCAAGGACGTTCCGGCGCGGGTGCTGCGGCGCGTCGCCGACCCGATTCCGGCGTATTCGATCGGTTTGGTACCTTATATTCAAACCGTTCACGATCGCCTGACGATGGAAATCCGGCGCGGTTGTACCCGGGGCTGTCGTTTTTGCCAGCCGGGAATGCTGACCCGACCCGCGCGCGACGTGGAACCGGAAACCGTGGTAGACGCGATCGAAGCAGGAATGCGGGCGACGGGATATAACGAGTTTTCCTTATTATCCCTGAGTTGTTCCGACTACCTGGCGCTTCCCGCCGTGGGGATGGAGATTAAAAATCGGCTCCAAAATCAGAATATTTCCCTGTCCCTCCCGAGTCAGCGCGTGGACCGCTTCGACGAGAATATCGCCAATATTATCGGCGGAACGCGCAAAAGCGGTCTGACCTTCGCCCCGGAAGCGGGAACCCAACGGATGCGCGACATCATTAATAAAGGGTTGAGTAATGAAGAGTTGCTACGCGGGGTGAAAACCGCCTGGGAACAGGGCTGGGATAAGGTGAAGTTGTATTTCATGATCGGGTTGCCCGGGGAAACCGATGCGGACGTACTCGGGATTGCCGAAACGGTTCACTGGCTGCAGCAAGAATGTCGCGGGCAAGGACGCAGGCGGTTGTCGGTGAATTTGACGATTTCTAATTTTACGCCGAAACCGCACACGCCGTTTCAGTGGCATTCGGTCTCGACGGCGGAGTTTTTGCGCAAGCAAGAGTTATTGCGAGGGGAATTTCGCCGGATGCGCGGGGTGAAGGCGAACTTTACCGACGTGCGGATTTCGGCGATGGAGGATTTTGTCGGACGGGGCGATCGCCGTTTGAGTGCGGTGGTGCGTCGGGCGTGGGAACTCGGCGCCGGGATGGACTCGTGGTGGGAAAATCTCGATCGCGCCTTTGAAGCCTGGGAGAAGGCGATCGCCGAAGCCGGACTGACGTGGAAATATGCCCGAGTCGAACGAGGCGAATGGAACGTCATGGAAACCGGGGAAGCCACGAGTAGCGCCGATCTCGACGCGCCGTTACCTTGGGATCACCTGGATACGGGGATCGATAAAAATTGGCTCAAAGCCGACCTCCAGCGTGCCTTAGAAGCGGCGACGGTTCCGGATTGCTCCTTTGAGGGCTGTTCTCACTGCGGGGTCTGCGGGGTCGATTTCGGTCACAACGTGGTGGTCGAACCGCCCCAGATTCCGGCCTTTTCCGGGCATTTTCAACCCTCTACGACCCGGGCGATGCGGCTGCGGGTCTGGTTGGGCAAACACGGCGATCTGGCGTTGGTGAGTCATTTGGATTTATTGCGATTGTTCGATCGCGCCGTCCGGCGGGCGGGTTTGCCGATCGCCTTTACCGGAGGGTACCATCCCGGTCCGCGTATTTCTCCGGCGAATGCCTTGACATTGGGGGCGACGTCGAGCGGCGAGATTGTCGATTTCGAGCTGACCGAGGCGATCGAACCCGAGCGCTTCCGGGCCGAGTTAGCCGCACAATTGCCGTCGGAGATTCCGATTTATCGCGTCGAGGAGGTCGATGTTAAATCGCCGTCGGCGACGCAGCTTTTAGAGCGGGCCGAATACCTGCTGACCTTAAGTTGGGTGCCGTCGCCAGAGGGAGGCGAACCCCCGAAGGGGGAACAATGGCGGCAGTGGTGCGATCGCATTCTCGACGCCGAGGAATTGTGGTGGGAAACCACCACGAAAAAAGGTAAAGTGAAGCAGATTAACCTGCGCGATCGCCTCTTCGAGTTGGAACTCGTCGAGGTGGCCGACGACTCTCCCACGGCGGTCGTCCGCTATCTCGGCACTTGCCGCAACGACGGCAATCTCCTGCGCCCCAGTCACGTAGTCGCCCTATTCGAGCAAGTCGGCGATGGCGAAATTCAATTGGTTCGCACCCACCGCCAGCAGCTCATCCTCGATGGAGGGCAAGGCTAGCTCCCCCGATCTCCAGATCGGTCGTCTTTTGAGGGAGACGAGCGATGGGTCTCACTCTACAATCTTTGATGTAAAGTGAGATTTATCGTTCTAGCGATCGGGCGATCGCGACGTTGCTCACGGGGAACCCAATCGAGGCAACAATCCAGCCAAACCGATGACCGAGCGAGTTGTCGCTGGTGGCGATCGCCCGTACCACCACCCTCGCACGATTGAGTCCGACCAAAAAGAATGGGATACAAGCCCCGTCTTTATAGGACGGCTTTTGGATATAATTAAGACAATCCGCAACCCAGCCAGAGTCTCGCGGCCAACCGGAGGAACCTGGCTCGGGCGGCCAACCGGAGAGTTTTTCTTTCCATGCAACCGTGGGACACACGGTCAAGAAGCTCGCCGAGGGTAAAGTCCTTGGACTCCCGATGAAGCGAGAATCCCCGTCCCTTTAGGTCGGGGAGTGTCAAGCTTTTCCTTTCTGCAAGACTTCCAAGATTTACTATCGATGCTCGGCCCCGTTCGCAGATGTGCTGGCTGAATCCAGACTATTTGCCGACAGGAACGCAGGTTGTCTGTCAATTGCAGCGACAAACTCCCTCGGGAGAGAGAATAACGGGTTGCTATTGAGAACCCCGAGGGGTTGTTCCCCCCCCTCCGAACCCGTAGGGAATAGTTAACTAATGGGGGGTTCGGGGGGCAGTAAGTCCCGCGCTCTCCCCCAAAGGTGAACGTCGGGATACATGGATCCCCGCCCTTGTCGATTCCCCACCCTACGGGAAGCGCCAAGCCCTAGGATGGGGATCAAACAAGCAACCAGTAGCCATAGCTTGTGGTAAACTCCGGCCATGCTGACCATGAACTACACCTACCGAATCGATCCAGACGCCACCCAGCAGGTTGAACTGTTGGAGTGGATGGAGGCGTGCCGAGGGGTATATAACTATGCCTTGCGCGAACTCAAGGATTGGATGGCTTCGCGTCAGTGTCCGGCAGACCGATGTTCTCTGGAAAAGGAATACATTATTTCCGCCAATGAGCCGTTCCCGTCCTCCCCTCGTCAGCAAAACAACCTACCCAAAGCGGAGAAGCAATTCCCGCATTTAGGCAAGGTGCATTCTCAGGTTTTGCAGACGACGATTCGCAGGTTGCACGATACCTGGGAAGCATTTCAGAAGCGTGGGCATGAATTCCCACGTTTCAAAAAGTTCGGTCAATTCAAATCCTTTGTCTTCGACCCAGGTTTGGAGCAATTCTTGACGGCATCCGATGGCAGCTTTGAGGAGTCTCCCCAATGTTTCAAGTCGATGCAAAGTAAGCTGAAATTGCTGCAACGCAGAGCGGCGAGAAAACGGAAGGGTTCTAAAAACTGGGAGAAAGCTCAACTCGCCGTCGCTAGAGCGTACCATTGGATTGCAAATCGTCGCCAAGACTTTCATCTGAAAAGGGCTCACAAGCTTTGCGATCGGGCGCAAACCTTCTTTGCAGAAGACCTCAATACCAAAGGGTCAACCCGAGGGATGCTGGGAAAAGATGGTGTGGATGCTGCCTTCGGGCAATGCTTGTCTCTGGCGGAATGGGCATGTTGGAAAGGGGGGATCTATTTTGCTAAGGTCGATCCCAACAGTCCTAGCCAAACCTGCCCTAACTACTTTGCTGTTGTCAGCAAGGGGTTGGAAGTCAGAGAACATCATTGCCCTGAGTGTGGGTATCGAACCGATCGCGATCCGCCTCCGGCGTCGCTACGCGAACGGGCTGTAGCAGAGATGGTTTTGCATCGTGGACTCGAACAAGTCAGTAGCCAGGGACTCTGGCGAAACGAAAGTGCCCGTCAAGTCGGTCTGTCGGGGGTCGATGACCTAGACAAGTGGCGCACGGCCCAAATACCCAATCGCGAGATTGGGAAGCCCGCGCTGTACCTGTAGGGTCAGCGTTGGGAAGATGTCACGTTTGATTTTTCACGTAGCGCGCGCATTTGTGTAGGGACTGTTTGGCGGGACAGCACTCATCAGTCGTCGGTAACGGACACGACTCGTGACTGACCCCATCCGAGTCCACACCAATGACCATACCCCTCGCGAAGAGCTACACGCTAGGTTTTGAGGAAATTGAATGCCAAAGCAAATTATTATCGCGGAGCAGCATCGCATTGCTGCAGTGTTTTCTGAAGATCAAATACAAGAACTGGTTGTCGCTACGGGTAGCCACCAGGTTGGGGATATTTATCTCGGCGTCGTCGAAAATGTACTGCCCGGAATCGATGCCGCTTTTGTCAATATCGGCGATGCGGAACGTAACGGATTTATCCACGTCAGCGACCTCGGCCCGCTACGGCTGAAACGCTCTGCCGGAGCGATCACCGAACTGCTCTCCCCCCAGCAAAAAGTGCTGGTTCAGGTGATGAAAGAGCCGACGGGAAACAAAGGACCGAGACTGACGGGTAATATTACCCTGCCCGGTCGCTACCTGGTCTTGATGCCCTTCGGTCGCGGCGTCAACTTGTCGCGACGCATCCGCAACGAAACGGAACGCAACCGCCTGCGGGCTTTAGCGATCTTGATCAAACCCTCGGGAATGGGCTTGTTAGTCCGCACGGAAGCGGAATCCGTGACCGAAGAGGCGATCCTCGAAGATCTCGAATTTTTGCAAAAACAATGGGAGGCGATCGTCCGCGAAGCCGCTTCGACGCGGCCTCCGGCCCTACTCAACCGCGACGACGACTTCATCCAGCGCGTGCTGCGAGATATGTACAGCACCGAAGTCAACCGGATCGTGGTCGATTCCCCCACCGGGGTCAAACGGGTCAAACAACACCTGATGAACTGGAATGGCGGCAAGTCGCCCCAGGGGGTGTTGATCGACCAGCACCAAGAACGCAGCAACATTCTCGAATTTTTCCGGGTTAACGCGGCCATTCGCGAAGCCCTCAAACCGAGAGTCGATCTTCCCTCGGGCGGTTATATCATCATCGAACCGACGGAAGCGCTGACGGTGATCGACGTTAACTCCGGTTCGTTTACCCGCTCTTCTACCGCCCGGGAAACGGTGTTGTGGACGAACTGCGAAGCGGCGACGGAAATCGCCCGTCAACTGCGCTTGAGAAATATCGCCGGGGTGATTATTGTCGATTTTATCGATATGGATTCCCGCCGCGACCAACTTCAAGTGCTCGAACACTTTAATAAAGCGCTCAAGGCGGATAAAGCCCGACCGCAAATCGCCCAACTCTCCGAACTCGGATTGGTGGAGTTGACCCGCAAACGTCAAGGACAGAATATTTACGAGTTGTTCGGTCGTCCCTGTCCGACTTGTGGCGGGTTGGGACATTTGGTTCATTTACCCGGTCAGGGGGATACGGCGGCGGTGGAAACTACAGCGACCCCCTTACCGGAAACGAGCGTGCGTCCGACGACTAGCCCGCCGGAGTCCCGTCCGACACCCACGCCGACGCCTTCGGCGAGTCCCGAGACTCGTCCGACGGAAACTCCGGTGCGCGAAACGGCGGATCTCGATTACGGCAACGATTTGCAAGAACTCGATTTGATGAATCATCCGAGTTATCAGGAACTCGGGGTGGGAAGCAATCGCCGCCGTCGTCGTCGTCGGGTGGATTTGGGCGAGGAGGAATCGACGAGAAATAATCGCTCGGTCGGTACGCCTTCGCTGCGGAATAATAATGGCGATTGGAGTGATTCGGACAACGAGGGGGGCTTGAATTCCGGTAAGGACGATCGCCCCGAAAAGACAGAACGCAGTCGTTCGAGTAAGCGGGATTTCGATCGCGGCGGCGAGGATACTCCGGAAGTCGTTTGCATTGAAATGACCCCGGACGAGCAGGAAGTTTATGCGTTGATGGGGATTTCGCCCCTCGTGTTGTTTAATGGCGAAGTCAAAAATCCCAAAAATGTAGCGATTTCCGTGGTGGAACCGGGAGAGGCGCCGCCCAAACCAGAAGGGTCTTACAGCCCTCCGAAGCTGGCGAATTCAGAACCGGAGGAGGACGATGCGGCTTCGGTCGCGATCGCCTCTGCAGAACCGCCGGAGGACGAGAACGATCGCCCCGACGAGTCCGACGAGTCCGACAGCCACGACGATAATGACGGTAACGATGACAGCGAGAGTAAATCTTCTCCGGTCATCCGCCGCCGCCGCCGCCGTCCTTCGGTGGAAACTTAAATCCCCGATCGCGATCGCGCGCCCTCCACGAGAGGGAGGGCGTCCCACTCCTTTCTTGACTGGCTAGCCCCATGAACCGTGTCTGCACCCGACAACTGAATTTATGGGAAGCTTCTAGCTTCGCCGATGCAGATCTCGACACCCTGGGTCGGGGTCAACTCGTGGCGGGGGTCGATGAGGTCGGACGGGGCTGTTGGTTCGGTCCGGTGGTCGCGGCGGCGGCGATCTTGTCTGGGGAGGCGATCTCCGACTTACGCCAAGCTGGAGTGACTGATAGCAAGCGGTTGAGTGTCAAACAGCGATCGCGCCTCGCTTTATCCGTGGGAGAAAGCGCGATCGCTTGTTCGATTGGAATCGCTTCGGTACGCGAAATCGATCGCCTCAATATCTTGCAAGCGTCTTTACTGGCGATGAAACGGGCGATTTTAAAACTACAGGTCACTCCCCAGTTATGTTTGATTGACGGCAATCAGTTGGTTCCCGATTTATCGATCGAGCAGAAAACAATTGTCAAGGGAGATTCCCGGGTCACGGCGATCGCCGCCGCCAGTATCGTCGCCAAAGTATGGCGCGATACTCTCATCGTCCGTCTGGCGAAAAAGTACCCGGAATACGATCTTGAAAATAATAAAGGGTACGGTACGAAAAAACACCGTTTAGCATTGCAAAAATACGGCATTTCTCCACAACATCGCCGTTCGTTTCGCCCTTGTCAACTGCACGGCGATCGCCTTTCTTGATTTTACCTAAAAATTCGCTCTTATTTGTCCCTTCATTTCGATCGCGGGCGATCGTTATTTTTAGATCGAATTTCTCAATTTACTCCCCGCGATCGTGGGGTTTGTGAATTCCAGTTTCTACGGGAAATACAAAATTAATTGACTTGACTTGTCACCGCACACCCCAAAAATACAAAAAAGTCATCAAAATTAACCTCATTTTCTACAAAGAAGCAAAGCAAGATCGTCTAAACTCTAGAATCTATAGCAATCCTAAGTCATTTGTGGCAAAAATCCATAAGAATATAGCTTAGGGAAATCAAAAACTTGGCCATCAGCAAATATCTTGAATAGCTCTTTAACTCTTTTAAATGAATCACATAAAAAATAAAATGTTCTCAAGAAATTTTTAGTTTGCAGCCAAATATCTTCAACTGGATTTTGCTCGGGAGCATTCGGAGCAAACTTCGTACAAGTAATCAACCATTCATCTTCTTCTAAGCCTTCATTTAGCTCTTTTAAAAAATCTCGAAATTGTTGAGAGTCGTGATACCTGGCACCATCCCAAAAAATGGCTAATTTTTGTCCCGGTCTTTGTTCTCGTAAGTATTGTATAAACTGAATGGTATTGTCGGTATCGGCTTTCGGGTATTCTTGAAGAATAAATTCATGAGTTTGGTAATCTAAAGCGCCATAATAACTTTGGCGACTTTTTTGGTTTTTAATGGGAATTTCGACTCTTATATCTTTTCTTCCCCAAACAAAACCCAAGACGTCTCCCCAAAGAAGATGACATTCATCAATCATAAACACAGCAAGCTTTCCAGCTTTGATATCCTCTTCCCAGTCCTTAAGCTTCTTTTGAATTTCTTCTTCTTTTTTTTTGACTAGCTTTTCATCTTTGGCTGGATTCTTTTTTTGCGACTTTTTCCAGCTCATGCCAGCCGCTTTCAGCAAGTCATAATAACTTTGATTTGAAGAATAAATCACGTTGTATTCTTGCTGCAAATATCGTTTTAAGTCAGACAATCTCAAATACTCTTGTTGTCTTATCCATGAAGTGATTTGTGTTTTTTCTTCCGGTTTTAGATAGCCTTTACTTCCTTTGTATTGAAGATTCAAACTCTCAACACCCTCAAAAATTGCTTTATTTTTCCATTGACTAACGAAGCTCGAAGAAACATTTAATATTTCTTCAATTTTCTTAGAGGGTTGACCAGATAATTTCATTTTGGCTGCCAATGCTCTCTTCATTTCTTTGGTATTTGTGGTATTTTCAATGAAATTATCTAGCTCGTCTATGATATTCATGAGGTCTGTCTGATATTGAGAATCTTCCGTGTATATTATAACAAAAAAAGCTTCCATGAATCATTTAGGACTGCTATAGAATTTTAAATCTAAAATTAAATGAGCTATTGTCTCAATCCTCAATGTCCCAATCCCCACAATCTTGACAAAGAAAATTTCTGTCTTTATTGCGGTGCGAGTTTATGGCTAAAAAATCGCTATAAAGCCATTCAATTTTTAGGAGAGGGAGGATTTGCCCGTACCTTTAAAGCAATCGATCGCGATCGTCTTAACAGTTTTTGTGTTATTAAACAGTTTTTACCGCAAGCTTACAATCAACCAGCTATTACCAAAGCCAGCGAATTGTTTGAAGGAGAAGCCCATCGTCTTTATCTACTCGGCTATCATCCTCAAATTCCCAATTTATGGGCGTATTTTGAAGGAGATCGATATCTTTATTTAGTTGAAGATTTCATCGAGGGTTGTAATTTATATCAAGAATTTAAACAACAAGGATGTTTTACCGAAGCAAAAATCTGGGATTTACTCAAGCAATTATTACCCCTTCTCCAATTTATTCATCAAGCGGGAATCATTCACCGCGACCTCAAACCGGAAAATATTATTCGCAAACCTGACGGGACTTTAGTGTTAATTGATTTTGGGGTGTCCAAGCAGTTAGCCATCCAGGAAGGCGAGACGATCGCCACGGTGACGGGAACCCCAGGATATACCCCTTTAGAACAAATGAGAGGTCGAGTCTATCCGGCGAGTGACTTATACAGTTTGGGATTAACCTGCATTCGCTTGCTGGTCGGATGTTGGTTAAATGCGGACGGTTCGGACGATTTGTACGATCCGTTATCGGGAAGTTGGATCTGGGAAAAAAAGTTATTCGATCGCGGAATCAGGGTCGGCGATCGCCTTGTTTTGATTCTCAATAAATTATTACAAGAACAACTGACACGACGCTATCAATCGGCGAGTGAAGTGTTAGACAGTATCGCCAGCGATCGGTTGATTCCGGAATTGCCGGAGTTTCCAACTGTAAGCATCCCCACGATATCGGTCCAATTGACTCCCGAATCTGTTTTAAATTCTGACAAGCCGAAAACGTTATTTTCAAGATTACCGCCACCACCAAAACCGCCGTTAAAAATGTTTTTAGCGAGTCAAGTGGGGATGGATTATCGAGAGTTAGGGGAGTATTTAATCGAGGAAAAATGGCAAGATGCCGATCGCGAAACTACGAATTTAATCCTCAAATTGGCAGGTCGCGATCGGGTCGGTTGGCTGGATTGTGACAGTATCGCACGGATTCCGGCAACAGATTTAAAAACCCTAAATCGACTGTGGGTGATTTATTCCCAAGGACGGTTTGGATTTGGGGTACAAAAACGGATTTGGTTGGAAATTTTAGGAAAAGAAAAGCTTAATGCACATTCGGTGAAAGCCTTCGGCGATCGCGTGGGTTGGCGACGGGGCGATCGCTGGCTGTATTACGAACAAATTACCTTTGCCCGAGGGGCGGCGATCGGCCATTTGCCCTTACATTTTACCGCGCGTTGGGGAAAGGGATTTCACGTGTTTTGCGGGTGGTGTTTGCGAACTTTAAACGCTTTACTTTGTCGCGAGGAATTGTAGAAAGTTATTTGTAAAAGCTTATCTGAAAAGTTATTTAAAATTCAAAAATTATCTAAAAATTATCTCTATCTCGTTGCTCGCGATCCGATTGATAGGAGGAGGGGCGAGCAATTTTGCGCCCCTCCGGTCATTTCCAGATCGGCGGCAATTCACCCACTGACAATCAACTTGAACCGATTGAGAAGGGCGATCGCAACATAGTTCAAGCGGCGATCGAGGGTTTGGCCGTTTCTCGCGCCCATCCCCCATAATCTAATAACAGTTGTTCCATCAATCCCTGTTTCATTTTCAGCAAAACATTGCCGAGGAGTCGATTTCCGGTGGATTGCACGATCGCTTTTGGCATCAGCGAAAACGGCGGGGGGAGAAATATTTTTAAACTCAATTCGGCGCCGCCTCGCAAATAGCTGCGATCGACGAGCTGGCGCGGTTGCATGGTTCCGTAAAGATTGAGTTTAAAATGTTCGTTAATCGTTTCGATACCGCGCAATTCGCAACCGACGGATTTTAAATGAATCGTTCCTTCGCGATCGCTCCAAATCTTGAGGTCAACTGTCGGTTCGATCTTGAGGCTGAAGAATTTAAGGGGGCGCATGGTCAAGCGATAAGCGTCTGTTTCGAGGCTTTGGATGCGCTTGGGATCGGCGATCGCCCTGACGATACGTTGCGGTTCGCTCAAATAATGTTGAATGGGGACGGGTTGTTCGGGTACGGCGAGTTGTAACGATTGCGAAGCAATAAAGGTGTAGTACATCAGCAATAATTAAAGGAAGGATTTATCCAAAAATATGCACTCAAGGTTACTAGACTTTTTTCACCTTGGCAATCAGGGGACAAAAAATAGAGCCGAGTTCAAGCGGTCGGCGTCTGGGGCGATAAAACTTGCTGTCCTTGTACGGCGATTTCAGATTGGTTGGTATCCGACGCCCAGTGACGGTAATCGGCAATTAAATGATGAAGCAGTCGCTGTTTAATGGTCAGCAAAACGCTTTTTAATAATCCATTCCCCGTGGTTTCTAAAATCGGTTTGGGGGTCATCAACAATGGCGGCGGTAATTCTACAGAGACAGTTAAATCGGCTTTTCCGGTTAAATGAGTGATTCCGTCAACTTCATGGGGAGAAAGTTGACCGACTAAATCGAGTGAAAAACGGCGATTGATATATTCGACGCCGCGAATTTCGCAACCGACGGAGACAATGTTGACGGTGCCATCGGGTTTGGCCCACACCCGCATATCGACGGTGGGTTGAATCCGCAGCATCATAAATTCGAGGGGTCGCATTTTCAGGCGAAATCGCTCTGGGGAAAGTTGTTCGGTCCGACTCGGATCGACGAGTGCTTTCACCAAGCGTTGGGGTTGACGCAGATAGTGACGGATGGGAACGGGTTGTTCCACAACGGGAATGCGAACCGATTGGGAGGCAACGAACCGTATCTGCATGAGCAAGAGGTGAATGACAACGCTAGGACAATGTTAACGAAATTAACAATATTTAACAAATTTTAACTTCGGCGATGAACTGCCGAACGAGGGTAGTTCTAGGAATTTTCCAGAGAAAAACTGAGGGTAAAATTTGTTGGAAAAATCGGAGCTTCTCATAATCCTACTGTATTGCTGAGAAAAGTTAAAAAATATTTGCAATAGGGCGATCGCGCGGTCCGGAGAACTTCAATGCTCCTGGATCTCTAACTTGGGGAAGAAGCCGCGTAGAATTGAGCTATCTAACTGAGTTCGGTTCGCGCGGCGATCGCCCGCCCTCTAAAATTGAACCGCTTACAAGGCATTACCACTAGCTCGACATTATGAATGTCTCTCTCGCTTATTTAGGCCCGCCGGGAACCTACTCGGAGGCGGCAGCTTTGAGTTATGTGAAACAGGCCCGAACCCGCACGGGAATGGAATACCTGTTATGTCCGTATCCGAGCATCGCCCAAACGTTGCAGGCGGTGGCGGGTGGGGAGGTGCAAATTGCCGTGGTTCCGGTCGAAAATTCGATCGAAGGGAGCGTGACGGTCACCCTCGATACGGTTTGGCAGCTCGACAAGCTTCGCATTCAAGAAGCGTTAGTGTTGCCGATTTCTCATGCGTTGATTTCGCCGATGGAATCGCTGAGCCAGATTAAAACGATTTATTCTCACCCGCAAGCGCTGGCGCAGTGTCAGGGGTGGTTGGAGCAGTTTTTACCGCAGGTGCAGTTAATTCCGACGAATTCGACGACGGAGGCGGTGCGGCAGCTCGAAGAGGATCCGGAGGCGGGGGCGATCGCCTCGTGTCGGGCTGCCGAACTGTACGAAATGCCGATCGCGGCGTATCCGATTAACGATTCTCCGGACAACTGCACCCGGTTTTGGGTGGTCAGTTTGCAGCCGTCTCCCGGGGGGAGTCATACGTCCCTGGCGTTTACCGTTCCGGCGAACGTTCCGGGTTCGTTGGTGCAACCGTTGCAAGTATTTGCCCAGCGAAACATTAATATGAGTCGGATCGAATCGCGTCCGACGAAGCGATCGCTCGGCGATTACTTATTTTTTATCGATTTGGAAGCCGATACGCGCACGGCGATCGTCCAATCGGCCCTTGAAGAATTAAAAGGTTACACCAACATTCTCAAAATTTTCGGCAGTTACTCGATCGTCCAAGGTTGAACGGAGGCGATCGCCTCGCCTCGGTTCGTAGAATTCGTCGTGTTTCGCGTTGTCGTTGCGACCGTAGGATCCTTTTTATGTATCCCAGCTTTCAAGGTATCCCCAGTTTGCCGGATTTGACCCATCCCGACGAACTGCTCCAATTCGGCTCGAAAATTCTCGACTTATCAGTTAGCTTGGCCATTTTTATCGTCGGCGTCGGGATCGTCCTGGCGCTGCTCAATTGGTCGAACCGACGACAGGAGGAGGCGATCGCCCCGATCGCGCAAGGGGTGGGGCGTTACGTGCGCTTGCTCTATCAGTTACCCCACCTCGGACTGATTCTCGTGTTTTGTCTGGGCGGATTTTTCCTCTGTTCCACCTTGGCGAACCGATACCATCATTGGGAACAAGCGCGCATCCAACAAGTGGCGGCGACGGTGGCGGGCGATCGTCTCGAACAAATGGCGCCGCAAATTCGCTATCAAGTGGAAGAAACTTACACTTACGATCGCTGGGTGAACGGCGAACCCGTGCGCGTCGAAGATACTCGGGAAGTAGACCGTTACATGAGTCTGACGAGTTCTCAAATCGAGGTCACGGTCAACCAAACCGAAGGGGTGCAAGACGACCGACAGGTTTATCAGGTCGATTTTGCCGGGGAATACGAGGTCGTCAACCAGTTGAGGGAACCGGAGGATTTCTTTTTCGAGTTTCGTCCGCCCTACAGTTATTCCCTGCTGCAAAATTTTCGGGTAGAGCGCAATGGAGAACGCTTGGTGCAAGTCAATCCCGGGGATTATGGGTTTCCGTTTCGCCTGGAAGCGGGGGAGGAAAGCCGCTTTCGGGTGAGCTATCAGGTTCAAGGGGCGCCCCGATGGGTCTACAGTGCCGGGGGCGCTCCGGTGTCGAATTTCCGCTTGAGCGTGTTGGCGAATTTCCCGAACGCCGATTTTGCGAGCGGGATCGTACCCACGGAGACGAAACCGGAACGGGAAGGAACCCGGTTTACTTGGATTTTTGAGGATAATGTGTCGGTGAGTAATCCGTTTGGCGTGTTTACGGCGACGGATCCGGTCCGCCATACGGGGGTGTTGCCCCGTTTGTTATTGTTGGCGCCGGGGATCTTTTTGTGGTGGGTGTTGTTGTTATATTTTTCGGTGCCGATGCGCTGGCGAGATGTGGCGATCGCCGCCGGAATTTTCTTTGCCTGTTTGTTGAGTTTGACTTATCTGAGTCGGGCGATCGATGTCAAATGGGCGTGGACGTTGCTCACTCCGGTGTTTTTGGGGTTGGTGTGGGGACTCGGTTCTAACCGTCAGGCGTCTTTGGGGGCGATCGTGGCGACGATCGCCGGAGGGGTGTTACCCATTTGGGGGCTGATCGTCACTTATAGCGGTCTGACGTTGAGTTTGGCGGGTTTGCTCTCGGTCGCCTGGTTGAGCGTCCGCCAGTGGTACGGTTGGTCGGTGGTGGGGGGCGATCGCCCGTCTGCCAGATCGAGTCTCGGGGGATGAGAATGGCTCAACCCGTCGGGAGGCGATCGGCCTGGGAAACCGGGGCGATCGCCTTTCCATCAATCGTTGAGTGCATCTTTGAGGGCGGTTCGCGCCGCCAGGTGGGAGCGCGTCGAACTGAGAATTTCGGCTTCGCGTTCCAGGCGCGCTGCCGTATCTTGCATTTCTAAAAGGGTTTGCTGTTCGGCGGCGACCCCAGCTAAGTTGCTCGCCACCCAGTAGGACAGTTCGGTGGGTAAGGTGGGGACGTCCTCGGGTAATTCGATCTTTTGATCCATTAATTTTGCCGACAGGTGGACTACATCGCGCAACAGTCGGTCTACTTCGGCGGCGAGGGGGCGTAAATCCCGTTCGGGGGGTCGATCTTCGATCCATTCGACCAAACCGACGAGATAGGGCTTTTCGCGCACGTATTCGAGCACTCTAAACCGTTGTTGTCCGAGGGTGAGCATTTTCATGCGATCGTCGGGCAACCGTTGGTATTGAAGGATTTCGGCACAAGAACCGACGCTGGCGGGCTGACCTTTGACAGGATCCCACATGACGACCCCGAAACGGCGATCGCTCTCCAGAATCGTGTTCATCATGATTCGGTAGCGAAATTCAAAGATGTGGAGAGGTAAGGGTCGGCTGGGAAAGAGAACGACCTCGGGTAAAGGAAATAGGGGAAGTTCTCGAACGGCGATCGATGAGGAGGATGGCATTGTCCCTCAGTTAAAACGGTAACTGCGCTTCTTTTCTTACTCTAGCGGATTTTACCGAGGGAATCACCCCGAAAGTCGTGGCGGGTTGGAATCGTGTTTTGATATTATGAATAATTAACAGGTTTTTTCGGGTGTACAGATCGAGGCCGAGTGAAGCTCTTATGCCTCTATCCGTCCCCAATCCCACCGCCAGATCGAAGCGGCAATAGAATCATTTAAACAATGAGAGGTTTAGAGAACCCGGCGATCGAGACCGGAGCTAAAACGAATAAAAAGCCAAGTAAAGCACGGTATTTTCCCGTGTTTACTCAGCTTTCCCCATCTTGAAAAATCAATTGAAAAGAATAAGGGATCGAGCCAACTTGTTTAGAGTTTGACTTCGATATCTACCCCAGCAGGTAAATCTAATTTCATCAGCGCGTCGATCGTTTTCGAGGACGGTTGATAAATATCGATGATGCGTCGGTGGGTACGGGTTTCAAAATGTTCGCGCGAGTCCTTATCGACGTGAGGAGAACGCAGCAAGCAATAAATGCGTCGCTTGGTCGGTAAGGGAATCGGACCGATCGCCGTGGCGTTAGTGCGATTGGCAGTTTCCACGATCTTCTCGCAAGACGTATCGAGTAAGCGGCGATCGAAAGCTTTCAAACGGATGCGAATTTTTTGCTGCTGTAGGGTAGCCATGAGAATTGCTCTTTATCTCTCTTAAGTTGTCCAGGTTCGGATGAATGAGACTGGTTGCTTCCCTGAAAGAACAACCAGACAAATGAGGAGAGCAGAAAAGCTCGATTTTGTCAAGAGGCTTTTCTGCTCCCCAAAAATCCTCAGCGCGTCAATCTACACGAGGATTTTGGAAACGACGCCAGCGCCGACGGTGCGACCACCTTCACGGATGGCGAAACGCATTCCTTGTTCGATGGCGATCGGGTTGATCAATTCGACAGTCATTTTGACGCGGTCTCCCGGCATCACCATTTCCGCCGGACTGCCATCGTCAGCCGTGAACGCATCGATCGTTCCCGTCACGTCGGTCGTCCGCACGTAGAACTGAGGACGGTAACCGGGGAAGAAAGGAGTGTGACGACCGCCTTCTTCTTTCTTGAGAACGTAAACCTCAGACTCGAACTTGGTGTGAGGGGTGATCGAACCGGGCTTGGCAATCACCATACCGCGTTCGATATCGGCTTTTTGGATCCCGCGCAGGAGGACGCCGACGTTATCGCCAGCCATCCCTTCATCGAGAACCTTTTGGAACATCTCGACACCCGTCACCGTGGTGCTGCGAGTATCTTTGATGCCGACGAGTTCGACGGTATCGCCAACTTTGACCTTACCGCGTTCGATCCGACCCGTCGCCACCGTACCGCGACCCGTAATCGAGAAGACGTCTTCGACCGCCATCAAGAACGGTTTGTCGATATCGCGTTCCGGAGTGGGGATGTAAGCATCGACCTCGTCCATCAGCGAGTAGATTTTATCAACCCACTCGTTGTCACCTTTTTTGATGTTCGGGTTGCTGGTGAGCGCTTCGAGGGCCAACAAGGCAGAACCAGAAACGATCGGAATGTCATCGCCGGGGAAGTCGTAGTCGCTGAGCAGTTCGCGGACTTCGAGTTCGACGAGTTCGAGCAGTTCTTCGTCGTCAACTTGGTCTTGCTTGTTCAAGAAAACCACGATGTTGGGAACGCCGACCTGTTTGGCCAACAGGATATGCTCGCGGGTTTGAGGCATCGGCCCATCGGCAGCAGAGACCACCAGGATCGCCCCATCCATTTGGGCCGCTCCGGTAATCATGTTTTTCACGTAGTCGGCGTGACCCGGGCAATCTACGTGGGCGTAGTGACGGTCGTCGGTTTGGTACTCCACGTGAGCCGTGTTGATCGTGATCCCCCGAGCTTTCTCTTCGGGAGCCGCATCGATTTCATCGTACTTTCTCGCGCGGGCTTGACCGAGAGAGGCAAGGGTCAGCGTGATCGCTGCGGTTAAAGTCGTCTTGCCGTGATCGACGTGGCCGATCGTACCGATGTTAACGTGAGGCTTATTCCGTTCAAACTTTGCGCGTGCCATGAATGATGTGTTCCTTATTCCTGAAATACCAATCAGCTATCAGCAATCGGCTGTCAGCTTTAATAGAATTGGGCGTGAGTGCCAGACTCTGGCTTGAACTGAGCCTTGAGGGAGCGTCAGCCAAAGAGCGCTCGTGCTGATGGCTGACTGCTGACGGCTGTTTTATGCGTTCCCTTTGCTCTTGGCGATAATGGGTTCGGCCACATTGCGAGGCACCTCTTCATAGTGGCTGAACTCCATTGAAAATATACCGCGTCCTTGGGTCTTCGAGCGGATATCGGTGGCATAACCAAACATTTCTGCTAGCGGAACTTTAGCAGTCACTTTGGCAATTCCTTCATCGGAACCCATGCCTTCGATTTGACCCCGACGGGAGTTGAGGTCGCCCATGACGTCCCCGAGGAAGTTTTCGGGAACCTCAACCTCAACTTTCATCATCGGCTCTAACAGAACCGGTGAAGCTTTCATGACGGCCTCTTTCATTGCCATCGATCCGGCGATCTTAAAGGCCATTTCCGACGAGTCTACGTCGTGATAGGAACCGTCTACCAGAGTCACTTTGATGTCGATGAGGGGGTAGCCTGCTAGGATACCAGATTCGCAGGCTTCTTTCATCCCTTGTTCGGCGGGGTTGATGTACTCTTTAGGTACGGAACCGCCGACGATTTTGGAGACAAACTCGAAGCCGGTCCCCGGGTCTCCGGGTTCTAGTTCGATCACGACGTGACCGTACTGCCCTTTACCACCGCTCTGGCGGACGAATTTGCCTTCGGCGGTGATGGCTTTGCGGACGGTTTCGCGATAGGCCACTTGCGGGGCCCCGACGTTCGCTTCGACCTTAAATTCCCGAAGCATCCGATCGACGAGAATTTCCAGGTGTAGTTCGCCCATTCCGGCGATCACGGTCTGATTGGTCTCGGGATCGATGCTGACGCGGAAGGTGGGGTCTTCTTCAGACAGGGATTGCAAGGCTTTGGAGAGTTTCTCCATGTCTTGCTTGGTCTTCGGTTCGACCGCCACGGAGATGACGGGTTCGGGAATGTACAGGGATTCGAGGACGATCGGATTTGAATCGTCGCAAATCGTGTCCCCGGTGAAGGTTTCTTTCAGACCCAGGGCGGCTCCCAACTGTCCGGCTCGCAGTTGATCGACTTCGATCCGTTCGTCGGATTTAAGGACGATCAAGCGAGAGATCCGCTCTTTTTTGCCTTTGGAGGAGTTGTAAACGTAACTCCCTTTTTCGATGACCCCCGAGTAAACCCGCAGGAACGTCAAACGTCCGTAGGGATCGGACATGATCTTGAAGGCGAGGGCGGACATCGGCGCATCGTCGTCGGCGGGTCGGTTAGCCGTTTCGCCGTCGGGAAGGATCCCCTGAATGGGAGGCACTTCTGTCGGTGCGGGCAGGTAATCGACGACGGCATCGAGTAACAGTTGAACCCCTTTGTTTTTGAAGGCCGAACCGCATAGGGTCGGGACGATGGTTCCGGCGATCGTGCCTTTACGCAAGGCGTCGCGAATTTCGTCTTCGGTGAGTGCTTCGCCTTCCAAATATTTTTCGGTCAAGGCGTCGTCGGTTTCGGCAACCGATTCGACGAGCTTGGCACGATATTCTTGAGCGACTTCGAGGATATCGTCGGGGATTTCGGCATCTTCGATATCCGTTCCTACATCGTTGGTGTAGATCTTGGCGCGCATCCGCACCAGATCGACGATGCCCCGGAAGTTATCTTCACTCCCAATGGGGATTTGAATCGGAACGGCGTTGGCTCTGAGGCGATCGCAAAGCTGACCGTACACTTTGAAGAAGTTCGCTCCCGTGCGATCCATCTTGTTGACGAATGCAATCCGAGGCACTTTGTAGCGATCGGCTTGCCGCCAGACGGTTTCAGATTGAGGCTGAACGCCACCAACGGAGCAGAAAACCGCGACAACACCATCTAACACCCGCATGGATCGTTCCACTTCGATGGTGAAGTCTACGTGTCCGGGAGTATCGATAATGTTGATTTGATGCTCTTTCCAGTTGGTAGTGATCGCAGCGGCAGTAATCGTAATGCCCCGCTCTCGCTCCTGAGCCATCCAGTCCATTACCGCGCTTCCTTCATGAACTTCACCTAATTTGTGAATCATGCCGGAATAGAACAGAATTCGCTCGGTTGTTGTCGTTTTTCCCGCGTCAATATGAGCAGCGATTCCTATATTTCTTAGTTTCTCAAGCGGGACATTACGTGCCACAGCTACCTCCTTAGTCTTTGCTGCAAGTGGTTGTGCCTTCAGGAAATGATTCTAACGGTGTCAATTGCGATCGCAGCAATCGGACTGGTCAAAATTCCCTAGAGAGCCTCAGAACTTTGACGGGACGGGCTAATGCCGTCGGTTCTCGCTTCAGGTGTCCCCAGAGCGAGCGTCAGGCGTAGCACCTCGGTTACCAACACCCCCCGATCTCGATCGCGGGGAATTGCATTTTTGAGTGGGGAGGTCGATCCCTAGTGGGACGATCGCGCCACGAGAACCCTCGTGTTCCTTGCTCTGAAGAGCCACGGCGTTTCCCCCGTTTTCCGGCTCTCGCGATCGCAGCGATCCGTTTTCGGCAGATCGTACAGTTACGAGTGATTCTCCGATGCCAACGGTGGAACTTCTCTCGGTGAAGACTTTTCCACACCAACCGCCCCACGGGGGGGCCAGGTTCTCATCGTTGGGGAAGTTGACTCGCCGATCGCGAAGCCCCGATTTCCTCCACAGATGATTGTACTGCTCGGCGGGGTCCCCTTGGAGTGGCGGTTCGTAACGGGTCGAATCCCCCAGATCCTCCTCGATCGCGCTACCTGCCTGGAAGTCAGGCCAGACGGCGATCTCGAACGGTCGGCCATCGCCAAAGATCGCACTGAAGGAGTCTTGAATCGTCACTTGGGGACTGGCTGGCGGCTCTCGCCTTTGACTGACTCAACCCCCCGACGACTACAATCCACGTTTGACATCCTGCCCGATTGAGAGGCAGCGAACGCGGATTTCTCTATCTTGTTACATTTTAATATTTTTCGCAAGATTTGTTTACATAGATGGCGATCGCTTGGCAGCGATCCACTCACCTGAAACGAGTTTAATACCGATAGTGAGCAAATGCTTTGTTGGCTTCCGCCATCCGATGGGTTTCTTCCCGCTTGCGAATGGCATTTCCCGTTTCGTTGGCAGCATCCATCAGTTCGTTCGCCAATTTCATGGCCATCGTTTTCCCGGAACGAGAACGTGCAAACTGGGTAATCCAACGCAGTGCCAAACTGGTGCCTCGATCCGGTCGGACTTCCATCGGAACTTGGTAGGTGGCCCCACCAACGCGCCGACCTTTTACTTCAACCAAAGGCGTTACATTTTTGACAGCTTTTTCAAACGTTTCGAGCGCATCGGAACCCGTACGTTCTTCGATCGTTTTCATGGCATCGTAAATGATGCGAGAGGCAACGGATTTCTTGCCATTCTTCATGATCCGCCGGATCATCATGCTCACGAGGCGGCTGTTATAAACGGAATCAGGAGGAATCGGACGTTTTTGAATGGCAGTGCGACGAGACATAGTAAACTCTTGACGACGAAAATTATTCTAGAGCTTGATTGACACTCCCCGACCTCAAGGGACGGAGATTCTCGCTTCATCGGGAGTCCGACGACTTTCCCCTCGGCGAGCTTCTTGACCGTGTGTCCCACGGTTGCACTCGACAATTCACAGATCGAGTTGCGCTCTTTATTCTCAGAACTCGACTGACAGGCGAACCCGTTGGTTTTTCCTTGAGCGATCGCCGCGAGGCTCGTCAGGCGTTGTCATGGCGAGCTACTCGAAGCGTGACTCGATCGCTTAAAGAGCGCGGCAATTTCTGTGGCAATTACTTAGGACGCTTGGCTCCGTACTTGGAGCGACCTTGACGGCGATCTTTCACTCCGGCAGTATCTAAGGTGCCACGGATGATGTGGTAACGCACGCCAGGTAAATCTTTAACCCGACCGCCCCGAATCATCACGACGGAGTGTTCTTGGAGGTTGTGACCGATGCCCGGAATATAGGCGGTGACTTCAAACCCAGATGTCAAGCGAACCCGAGCCACTTTCCGCAGGGCGGAGTTCGGCTTTTTGGGGGTGGTGGTGTAAACGCGCGTGCAGACTCCCCGACGCTGGGGGCAACTTTTCAGAGCGGGCGATTTGGTTTTCTTCTGAATTTTTTGGCGTTCACTACGAATGAGCTGCTGAATTGTGGGCATGAGCTACAGCTTTTGCAAAGGTTTGCGTTTGTATCTTTCTAACAAACTACAACTATATCGGGTTTGATGAGTGCCTGTCAATTTTTTGGCTCGAAAAAGGGCGGCGATCGCCCGCGAAAGGGGATCGACCCGAGTGGCGATCGCCTTTCAAATGGACGCCTCGCCGCGATCGCACTCTGCGCTAAACGCCGCCCCTAAACGGAGTTGGCGCGATCGCGCTCGACCTCAAAAGCGTTACTGCAACCACAAGTTGCAGTGGCGTTGGGATTGTGAAAGCGAAAGGCGCCCCCCATCAGATCCTCAGAATAATCGATCGTCAGACCGTCAAGGTAATTCAAACTGGCGCGATCGACAACAACGCGAAGCCCGTTACTCTCAAATACAGTATCTTCGGCTCCCACAGACGAATCAAACTGGAGGGTATAGCCAAAACTCGCACAACTTCCGGCGCCAATTCCGACGCGAAACACCGCATCCGGGTTATTTTGCTTAGCTTTCAGGCGGCTAACTTCTTTCAAGGCCGTCTTACTCAGATGAATCATTAAAGCGACAACGATGACCTTCAACTGTAGTTTGATTGTAGGGGCGAGCGATCGACAAGTAAACGGCTTCGCCGCGTAAGGGGTCAAACGAGAGCAGCATCGACCGCCAACGGATTGACGGTCGATGGGATTAAGTCGAACGAATCTCCTCCCGAGGTTGCCTCCAGACGGTGACCCGTCCTCATTTAGGACTTGCTGCGAGCATAATCATCTTGGAAGCGAACGATGTCATCTTCCCCTAAATACTCGCCGTTTTGAACTTCAATCAAAACTAGGGGAATGACGCCGGGATTTTCCAAACGATGATTGGTGCATTGAGGGACGTAAGTCGATTGGTTGCTGGTGAGCATCAATTCGCGATCGCCACAAACCACTTTCGCCGTACCGCAAACCACGATCCAATGTTCGCTGCGGTGGTGGTGCATTTGCAAACTTAACCGATGACCCGGTTTGACTTCAATTCTCTTAATTTTATAATCTTTTCCTTCTTCAAGAACCGTGAAAGACCCCCAGGGTCGCAATTCCGTCGCGGCGACGCCGGGGGGAGAACCGACCGGGGTCGAGACTCCTGCATCACGAGTGCTGGGTTGGACGTTAACCATAATCCTGTCTCCTGATAAAGCTTTGAGAATTCGTTCGTTTCCCAAGTGGATTCGGTAAGTTCCGAAAAGGTTGGCGGTTGCATCTAACCCACTCGAACCATTGGACTCGATGGGATGGCTCCGGTCGATCCCGAAGTGCGAGTCATCGTGCGGGCGAGCCAACGGCTCCCGGGTGGGGAATCAGAAGCCGTGGAAGCAGCGAACCGTGAGGAGGAGAAACGAGTTATCGAATCTTTCTCGTTCAGCGTAACAAGTCGATCGCGGTGGTGTCATCCGTTCGCGAAATGAATTTAAGCGATCTACATCAAGTCTTTAATCAGAGCTTCGACCCTTTAAAGGAACTTTATTAAAAAGCCGCTATTTTTAGCGTCGAAAATAAAAAGGGAGTCGGGGAGAGAACCTCGGTTGAGATGGAGCGATCGCCGAAAATTGGGGGCTGACTCTAGAGCGAAAACCTGTTTTCGATCGTCTTTTTAGACTTGGTAGCAACGGAAAAAGCAGCCGGAGAAAAACGAATCGATCGCTGCTGCACGGCGACGATTTCCGAAGATGGATAGGGATGGGGTGGAGGGTTAGGGAGAGGCGATCGCGTATTTATACTCCCCCTTATCTAAGTTTTTAAGTAGATTTACTCAGGCGGAAGTTATTGAGAAAAAAACGAGTCTCGGACAACAAAATAACGGTTGGAATGCAGACCCTTAGAGGACTATCAAGATCTCTTGACTTATTTTCGAGTAAATCAGTTCATAATAAACACAATTTGAGAGATCCGTCGGCGTTCGGATTGTTCACAAAAGAATGTTTCCGAAGAACGACAAGCGGTCAGCACCCCGCTCTAAAGAGACAGGGCTTCGTCCCTCTCCTTTAGTAGGGGCGTTTCGCGAAACGCCCCTACCCCTTTCGCGAAACGCCCCTACCCCTTTCGCGAAACGCCCCTACCCCTTTCGCGAAACGCCCCTACCCCTTTCGCGAAACGCCCCTACCCCTTTCGCGAAACGCCCCTACCCAGCCTAAGCCCTTCGAGGGCTACGTTATCGGTATCCTACCTGGGGATACGTCGCCAGTCCCCTGCTCTAGAACCAAACCGTTAAACCGTCGTACGAGGGGTAAGACAGTGCGCTTTGGGGAGTCCCGACCGATAACATTGGCTCGGCGCTATGACGCCGTGCAGGTTATGCACCTCTTTTCGCTCCCCCCACGAAGGGACGGCGATTAAAACCGCCCGTTTCCTGTTTCCTCCCCGGTCTAAAGACACGGGGCTTCTAAACTGACCGGAGATTTCGTGAAGATATTGCGCCGCCTCAATCCTCATCGGCAGGGAGCGGAAGAAAGCGACAGCGTCCGAGAAAACGGGTTCAATTGAGGCGCCTCCCCTCGAACAGAGGTCGCCATGGCGATCGCTCCGGGACGGGGGGACGATCGCCGAAGACGGTCAGACTCGTAGGGAGTTGGCGCCGCCCGTGGAGCGAAGGGGAAACCGGACAAGCGATCGGGTCTCTCGCTCCCGAGATGACCGAGGGGAGGGAGGGGACGAGAGTAAGCGGAAAACGAACGATTCACCGAATGCCGAGGCGATCGCTCCAACTCACCGTGTAAGGGATTGCCAGATGAGAATCACTTATATATTATTTTTCGGAACGAGGGAGCTTGAGGGAGCGATAAAACCCAGTCTTCAACAAAGAGCGAGTCAACCAGACGAGAAATGTTGGAGGGGAGAGATCCATCGACTCCCTCAAGCCAACTAAGCGGTTCGATGCCGCGATCTTTGGCAAATGCTTTCAATCCTTTACACGGCGATGCAGTCCAGGTAAACTATCCTGTCTTCAGGCTAACCATGACTTACGAATACAAGTTACAACCCACTGCCGAACAGATGGCCACCATCGAGCAAACCCTAGGTGTGTGCCGTTCGGTTTGGAACTTTGCGCTCAGACAGCGTAAAGATTGGTGTAACTCCCGTAAGTCTCCCATTCATGCTTGCTCAATTCACGCTGAATACATCATTGCGGCTGACGAACCATTCCCGAACTACCACAGACAAGCCAAGCAATTAAGCGAGGCCAAAAAACAATCCCTTCAACTAAAAACAGTTCATTCTCAAGTTTTACAGCAGGGTTTAAGGAGTTTAGATAGAGCTTGGGATGACATGAAAGCCAGGAGGTTTGGCTTCCCTCGGTTGAAAAATGAGTATCGGATGCATTCGTTTGTTTTTCCTCAGTTAGGAAAAGACCCAATCCAGGAGGATGCGATTAAGCTCCCTAGCCTAGGATGGGTTCGATGGCGGCAGTCAAGGCCGATTCCAGAAAGGTTTGAAGTCAAGCCAGCAGAAAATGTCTGTGAACTGGAAGCGACGGGGAGTATCGGTTACGATGCTCTAGTTGGTGCGGGACGAAGCAGAAAAGCAGTGTCGCGAGCAGTGTCGCGAGGGACTGCAATCGCGCACTTGAAAGAGATCGAGCATAGGGAGATGACTTAAGTGGGGGAGGTTGTCAATCCATACTGGAAAGCGCTAGTGGGATGGTGGAGTGAGGCAAGTGGGTAACGCGGCGGAGATCTCGCTCAAGAGAAAGGGAAACAAAGATCGACGGCGGCCAAAAATAGGGAGCAAACCATTGAACGAACATCGAGTAACGGCAAGCAGAGTTGAAAAGCAAATCGTTGACCCGGCAATTCTGGCGATCCCCACAGGAGAGAAGTTTGGCGATATCTGCTTTTGAGCTGTTTTTGTTTAAGATAGTAGTTACCTCTGAAATTAGTAGTTAGCTCTGAAATTAATTTTTTGCTTTTCAAGGATTTGGCTATCGCGATCGCCCCCATTGGAGCAACGGTGAAGAGACTAGATTTTCCTTAGCCCGAAGCTGCCGGGGAGTCAAAGCGCAGGAATTTAAAGATGAACGATCGAATGAAGCGAACGCGACCGCAGCCGACTCGGCAAGTCGTCAGAAAGGAGCCAATGCGCCATCCGATCCGGCTCCGCTTCCCCGAAAAAGAGGGAAATTACCATTAACCGTTCGATCCTCGGCGAACGAACTGCCTCGATCGCCGCGCTACAGCCAAGTCAACTCGTCGCGCGACCGTTCTAGGCACGGTGCCATCCTCGTCAGTCTTGAGTCAACAAATACAGTAAGCCACTCCGGGAGGGAGAGCGTTGAATCAGAATAAACCAATGAATCAGGGGTTAGAAGCTGGGTATGGAGGCCAACGATGGTTGGTCGAAGAACGGGATGCCTGTGGCGTCGGATTCATTGCCAATCCGCGTCAGGCTGCCAATCACGAGATTGTTGCCAAAGCGTTAAGTGCCTTAACCTGTCTGGAACATCGCGGCGGTTGTTCGGCAGACCGAGATTCCGGAGATGGAGCGGGAGTGATGAGTGCCATCCCCTGGGCTCTACTCGAACGGGATTTAGCCAAGAGCAATCAGAGTTTGCCCTCCCGAGAAAGTTTGGGGGTAGCGATGATGTTCGTGCCGAGAGATCCGCAGGAATTCAGCATCGCGCGCGAAGTCGTCGAGAGAGTCCTCGACAGCGAGGGGTTGAAAGCGATCGCCTGGCGTCCGGTACCCGTCAATCCGGACGTGTTAGGGATCCAGGCCCGCGAAAACCAGCCCGGATGTCAACAACTGATCGTCGAAGCCGAAGGCGTGACCGGGGACGCGCTCGAACGGCGCTTGTATTTAGCGCGGCGCTCGATCGGCAAAGCGATCGCCGCCGACGATCGGCTGACCTGGGGGGATAATTTTTATATTTGTTCGTTCTCCAGCCGCACGATCGTCTACAAAGGTATGGTGCGCTCCGCCGTGCTAGGAGACTTCTATCTGGATCTCAAAGATCCCGATTACGTCAGTCACTTTGCGGTGTACCACCGACGGTTCAGCACGAATACGATGCCGCGATGGCCCCTCGCCCAGCCGATGCGCTTGCTCGGACACAACGGGGAAATTAACACCCTGCTGGGCAATATTAACTGGATGATGGCGCGCGAAGTGGATTTAGCCCATCCGGTGTGGGGCGATCGCATCGAGGATCTCAAGCCGATCGTCAGTCGAGAGAACAGCGACTCGGCGACCCTCGATAACGTCATGGAACTGCTAGTGCTTTCCGGGCGATCGCCGATGGAAGCCCTCACCGTCATGGTGCCGGAAGCGTACCAAAACCAGCCGGAACTGGCCGATCGCCAAGAAATCGTCGATTTTTACGAATACTATAGCGGCATTCAAGAAGCCTGGGACGGTCCGGCCTTGCTCGTCTTCGGCGACGGCAAGCAAATCGGCGCCACCCTCGATCGCAACGGCTTGCGCCCGGCCCGTTACGTCATCACCAAAGACGGCTACATCGTCGTCGCCTCCGAAGCCGGAGTCGTCGAAGTTCCCGAAGCCGAAATCGTCGAAAAAGGACGCTTGGGGCCGGGTCAAATGATTGCGGTGGATCTCGAAAGTCACGAAATCCTCAAAAACTGGGAAATCAAAGAACGGATTGCCCGCAGTCAACCCTACGGCACCTGGCTGGCGGAACACCGCGCCCAATTAGAGCCGCAAAGCTTTGAAGGGCAAGCGCGTTTGGATGGTAACAGCCTCCTGCAACGGCAAACCGCGTTCGGCTACACCACGGAAGACGTGGAAATGATTATCCAAGACATGGCCAGCGCCGGGAAAGAGCCGACCTTCTGCATGGGAGATGATATTCCCCTGGCGGTGCTGTCGGAAAAACCGCACTTACTCTACGACTATTTCAAACAACGATTCGCCCAGGTGACCAATCCGGCGATCGACCCCTTGCGCGAAAGCTTGGTGATGTCGCTGAACATGGTCCTCGGCGAACGGGGGAACCTGCTCGAAGTCAAGCCGGAATATGCCGGACAGTTGAAGATCGAGACCCCAGTGCTCAACGAAGCCGAATTAGAAAGCATTCGCAGCAGTGGCTTCCAAACCGAGACCTTGAGTACCTTGTTCTCGATTTCCGGCGGTCCGGGCGCCTTACGCACCGCCGTCGATCTCCTCTGCGAACGGGCGGCGCAAGCAGTGCGCGCCGGAACGAAAATCTTAATTTTAAGCGATCGCTCTGGCGGGCAGTGTGCCCTCAACGCCGAAACCACCTACATTCCGCCCCTGCTCGCCGTCGGTGCGGTTCACCACCACTTAATCCGCCAAGGCTTGCGGATGAAAGCGTCCCTGGTGGTCGATACGGCGCAATGCTGGAGTACCCATCATTTCGCTTGCGCGATCGGCTACGGAGCCAGTGCCATTTGCCCGTATTTGGCCTTAGAAACCGTGCGCCACTGGTGGGCCGATGCCAAAACCCAGAAACAGATGGAACGGGGCAAATTGCCGCAACTGTCCGTGGAGCAAGCGCAAGGGAATTACCGCCATGCGGTGGAATTGGGCTTGTTGAAGATTCTCTCGAAAATGGGCATTTCCCTGCTGTCGAGCTATCACGGCGCCCAAATTTTCGAGGCGATCGGTATCGGTAACGAGCTGTTGGAACTGGCGTTTTCCGGAACCACTTCCCGGGTCGGCGGCTTGAGCGTCGAAGAACTGGCCCAAGAAGTGTTGGCCTTCCATAAGAAAGCGTTCCCGGAACTGAGTACCAAGAAACTGGAAAACCTCGGGTTCATCCAATACCGTCCCGGGGGCGAGTACCACATGAACAGCCCGGAAATGGCGAAAGCGCTGCATAAAGCGGTCGCCAGCTTCCAAGGTGAGGCTGCCGGAAATGGCAACGGCGCGGCGGCGGAAACGGCGAAGAGCGGTTACGACCACTACACGGTTTATCAGCAGTATTTGCAAGGGCGTCCGCGCACGGCTTTGCGCGATTTGCTCGACTTTAACAGCGATCGCCCGTCGATCGCGATCGAAGAGGTCGAACCCGTCGAAGCGATTGTCAAGCGCTTCTGCACCGGGGGGATGTCCTTGGGCGCCCTCTCTCGGGAAGCTCACGAGACTTTGGCGATCGCCATGAACCGCCTCGGCGGGAAGTCCAACTCCGGCGAAGGCGGCGAAGATCCGACCCGCTTTAAAGTCCTCGACGACGTAGACGAACGGGGCCATTCCTCCTTACTGCCTCACTTAAAAGGCTTGCGTAACGGCGATACGGCCTCTTCGGCGATCAAACAGGTGGCGTCGGGACGCTTTGGGGTTACTCCCGAGTACTTGATGAATGCCAAGCAGATCGAAATTAAGGTCGCCCAAGGGGCGAAACCCGGTGAAGGCGGTCAGCTTCCCGGCAAGAAAGTGAGCCCCTACATCGCCATGCTGCGGCGATCGAAACCCGGCGTTTCCCTGATTTCGCCGCCGCCGCACCACGATATCTATTCCATCGAAGATTTGGCGCAATTGATCTTCGACCTGCACCAAATCAACCCGAATGCGGGGGTCTCGGTGAAATTAGTGGCGGAAATCGGCATCGGCACGATCGCCGCCGGGGTAGCGAAAGCGAACGCCGATATCATTCAAATTTCCGGTCACGACGGCGGAACCGGGGCGTCGCCACTTTCCTCGATCAAACACGCCGGAACCCCGTGGGAACTGGGATTGACTGAAGTTCACCGCGTCTTGATGGAAAACAAACTGCGCGATCGCGTCGTCCTGCGCGTCGATGGCGGTTTGAAAACGGGTTGGGATGTGTTGATGGGGGCCTTAATGGGCGCCGAAGAGTTCGGCTTCGGCTCGATCGCCATGATCGCCGAAGGCTGCATCATGGCCCGCATCTGCCATACCAACTCCTGCCCCGTCGGCGTCGCCACCCAGCAAGAAAAACTGCGAGCGCGCTTCACGGGTATTCCCGAGCACGTGGTCAACTTCTTCTACTTCATCGCCGAAGAAGTCCGCAGTCTGCTCGCCAAACTCGGCTATCGTTCTCTCGATGAAGTAATCGGTCGCGCCGACCTGCTGACCGCGAGCGCGAATTTGAGCCTGACCAAAACGGGGACGCTCAATCTCGACTGCATCACCGAGTTACCCGATACTCGGGGCGATCGCTCCTGGTTGAATCACGGGCCCGTTCACAGTAACGGTCCGGTCCTCGACGACCAGTTACTCGCCGATGCGCAGATTCAAGCCGCCATCCAAAATCAAGGCACCGTCGAAAAAACGATTCCCCTGGTGAATACCGATCGCAGCGTCGGTGCCCGACTCGCCGGACATATTGCCTCTCAATACGGCAATACGGGCTTTCAAGGTCAGATTACCCTCAAGTTCCAAGGGGCCGCAGGTCAAAGCTTCGGCGCCTTCAACTTGCCGGGAATGAGCCTGATTCTCGAAGGGGAAAGTAACGATTACGTCGGTAAAGGGATGCACGGCGGCGAGATTGTTATTTATCCTCCCGCCGACGCCAACTACGACCCGGCGGAAAATGCGATCGTCGGTAACACCTGTCTCTACGGCGCCACGGGTGGCGTTCTCCTCGCCCGAGGTCAAGCCGGAGAACGCTTCGGCGTTCGCAACTCGATGGGTAAAGCCGTCATCGAAGGCGCGGGGGATCACTGCTGCGAGTACATGACGGGCGGCGTTATCGTCGTGCTCGGTAAAGCCGGACGTAACGTCGGCGCCGGGATGACAGGCGGTTTGGCCTACTTCTTAGATGAAGATGACAGTTTCCCGGCGAAAGTTAATCCGGAAATTGTCAGTATTCAGCGCGTCAGCACCCCAGCAGGGGAGAAACAGTTACGAGAACTGATCGAAGTGCACGCCGAACGCACGGGAAGCGGCAAAGCGAAGGCGATTTTAGCCAATTGGGAACAATATTTGCCCAAGTTCTGGCAAGTCGTACCGCCTTCGGAAGCCGACACGCCGGAAGCCAGTGCGCAAGCGGCAGGGGAAAAGGTTGCGGTAAAAGCCTAATGAGGTAGTTTCTGGAGATCGGGGGAACGCACATCGATTCGCGTTCCCCGCGATCGTCCAATTGCGCAATTCTTACAAAAGAAGTTAGTTAAAAGAAGGCAGTCGGGGACTGCCTTCTTTATTGCCTTTTGCCTCTTCCCTTCTTACTCAATTCCATCCGGTTTCGGCGTTTGAACTTCCGCAGGTGGTTCCGTTTCCGGTGGTTGTTGTAACTCTCGTTCTTTGAGTTCGAGCAGTTCGGGTAAAGTTAAGAATTGATATTGACGCTGTTTGAGTGCGGCGATAATCGTCGGTAATGCTCGAACGGTCACCGAGCGATCGCCGCCACCATCGTGCATGAGAACGATGCCACCCGAACGGGCTGTATTGACCACATTATTAATTAATTGTTCTAACGAGGGTAAGCTGGCTTCTCGGGCATCACTCGACCACATGGCGACGAGATAGTTTTGGCTGCGGGCATAACTCGCTAAACCATTAGTAAGAACGCCACCGGGGGGACGAAAAATTCTGGTTTGCACCCCCGTGATTTCGTAGATTAACGAGGCGGTATCTTCGATTTCTCGGGCGGCGACTTCCCGGGGGACGGGGTGATAGTGGTGACTCCAGGTGTGATTGGCGATCGCATGGCCGTCGGCGACTACTTTTTTGGCCACCTCGGGAAAAGCTTTTAAATGCTTGCCAATCCAAAAGAACGTTCCCGGAACTTGATTCTGTTTGAGAATATCTAAAACTTGTTCGGTATAGTTCGGCCACGGTCCGTCATCGAAAGTTAGGGCAATATATTTCTGTTCGCTCCCTAATTCGACGTCGTAAATCGTCGTTCCTTGAAAAGAAAGAGGAACGTCAAAAATTAAGCGTTTTTCTTTTTGAATTTGTTTTTGCTCGATCGCCTGTTGAAAATTATCGAGACGGGCGATCGAAACCCGACCGAATTGTAAAGCATTGACCGGAGGGGAATAAGAGTCTCTTACCTTCGTTTCTCGTTTCAAGAAAGATAAAAAAGGAAAGGCGTGAGAGGAAACGTGGCTCGAAGGAAAAAACGAACCCGCAAGGAGACTGGCTAGGGTAGCGCCGAGGGCGATCGCCAGTTTTTGCCAAATAACGGAGGGACGAAAGTTTGCCAAATTCAATCTCCTAAATGATATTTTTTCGGAGTTGTCAAGCAAGAGCGAATCGTTATGGCACCCTCATGGCAAGGAGAGGAATTAACAATCGATCGGCGATCGAGACCGAGAAACTTACAGCAATTTTCCATCGACTCAGGCACAAAACCAATGGCTGAATGGCCGTTTTTCCAGCAACGACATTCCAGAAACGAGAGCTTGAGGAAATGTAGTACATCAGTCCGAGAACGGAGATCGACTCTCTGGCACTTCTCAATAAACTCATGTAGAAACACATCGCCAGATTTCCACAGGCGGGGAAACGAGCTGGAATGTTCTACCCGATCGCATCAATCGGCAGCTTTCCATCTCAAATCAAACCCGATCGAGTTTAGATCGATGGTTGGCGGCTTCCCGAGAGAGGGTGAATGCGAATCTCTCTCGGGAATTTCATCCCCGGACCGACCGTAACCAGAGAGTTGGCACGGGTCAGAAGAACCCGGTTCAATTCCGAGCTAGGGCGATCGCGAAGGAGTCGCCAGGGGAGCATCCGACTTTACAAATGGCGATCGCGATATCGATCGACGATCGCGCGCACCACTTGTTCGATGCTCAGACCGTCCGTCTCGATTTCGATCGCGTCGGGAGCTTTAGTCAGGGGAGCAATTTCCCGCGTACTATCTTTACGATCGCGTTCCTGTAAATCCCGGGCGAGTCGTTCGAGACCGATCTGTCCCTCACCGCGATCGGCGAGATCTTGATGGCGGCGACGGGCGCGTTCTTCTACCGATGCAGTTAAAAAAATCTTCAACTCCGCATCGGGGAACACGTGGGTGCCAATATCGCGTCCTTCTGCGACTACGCCGCCCTGACGACCGTAACGCTGTTGTTGTTTCAACAAATAGCGACGCACGCAGCCCAAGGCGGCGACGGCAGACACGTGGGCGGTCACGTCCAAAGAGCGGATCGCTTCGGTAACGTCGCGATCGTTAATCCACACTGGGCAAGGTGCTTGCGGATCGTCGTCCGGGACTTGCAAGCGAATTTCAGCTTCGGCGACCACTTCCGCCACGGCAGCTTCATCGTCGAGGGGAATGTCGCGATCGCGCAACAACCAAGTCACGGCGCGATACATCGCCCCCGTATCGAGATACATCAATCCCAATTCTCGGGCGACCAAGCGCGCTACCGTGGATTTGCCCGCCCCTGCCGGACCGTCGATCGCGACAATGGCTTGGCGGTCGTGCAGCATAATATTGTCGATCGCGCGAGTGGGACCGACTCGGGCGGCAACAGCTAACAATCCAGATTCTTCAATCGTCTCTAAGGGTTTTAATGTCGTCGGTTCGACCAATTCGCAATACTCCAGTTCGATTGCCTCAATTGCAGACAGTTCTGCTTTAACCGTTGCAATTATAGCCGCCGCCGATCGCTCTCCCCCACGAAAGATCTGACGGGCTTTGCACAAACTGCGATAGAGTGCTGCCGCTTCTTGTTTCTGTTCGTCAGTTAAATAGCGATTGCGCGAACTCATCGCCAATCCGGAGGCTTCGCGCACGATCGGACAGCCGACAATCTCCACGGGTAAGTTGAGATCGGCGACCAAACGCCGGACGATCGCGAGCTGTTGGGCGTCCTTCTGTCCGAAATAGGCGCGATCGGGTTGGACGATATCGAGCAGCTTGGTGACGATCGTCGCCACCCCTTGGAAATGACCGACGCGCGATCGCCCGCACAGATGTCGGGTCATCGACTGAGGCGGAATCACCACGGTGCGTTCCCGTAGCGGCGCCGGAGGCGTATCCTCCGATGAAGTGTTGGGATCGCCTAACATTTCTGCCGCATTCGGCGCAAAAATCACATCCACCCCCGCGCGATCGCAAATATCGCGATCGCGTTCTAACGTCCGGGGATATTGCTGAAAATCTTCATTCGGGCCGAACTGCAAAGGATTGACAAAAATACTGACGACGACGATCTCGTTCTCTTCTCTCGCCCGTTCGATCAAACTCAGGTGTCCGCGATGTAACGCTCCCATGGTCGGCACCAAGGCGATCGATTGCCGGGGTCGATATTGCTTTAACTCGTAACGCAACGGCGCGATTTCGGCAAAAAGTTTTACCACACCCCAGATCCCTCTGCCAACTCTCCGCCCCGTAGTTTAGCAAAATCCGCGTTATCGCTCCTGGGAGCCAGTCAACTCGCGACAGGACACATCGATGTTCTCGTCCTTGTTTTCCTGTCGCGAGTCGCGGCTCAATCGACGCCTTAGCGGACGTTCGAGGCGGTGGTACGCGCTCCCAAAATATCCAGGCGAACCGGGGCGATGCCCGTATCCATCATCCCCAACACTTGAGCGGCGGCGGCGGACAAATCGATCACGCGATTGCCGACGAACGGCCCGCGATCGTTGATCCGCACCACGATCGATCGCCCGTTGTTCAAATTCGTCACCCGCACCTCGGTTCCGAACGGCAAGGTTCGGTGGGCTGCGGTGAGGGCGTTTTGATCGAACACTTCGCCACTGGCGCTCAAGCGTCCGTGAAATCCCGGACCGTACCACGAGGCCCAGCCGTTAACGACAAATTGAACGGGACTGGTGACGATCTCGGGGGCTTTCGGTTTGGGCTTGGGTTTGTTCGCCACTTGACTCAACGGCGCCGCATCGGCGACCAGACGGCGCAGGCGATTGGTCATCTGCAGCGCATCTTGCTCCAAGTTGGCGGTGGTGTCGGGAAGCCGGGTATTCTCATCGACGACTAATAACGCTTCGTCATCGACTTTAATCAAATAACTTTCACTGACGATTTCGCCGTCTTTATCGACTAAACCATTCCAGGTCAAGGCAATCTCTACGGGGGCATTGGTGCGCTCGATCTGGTTCAACTTGGCGGCGATCGCGCTGGCCCGCCATACGGGATCGCTCCTGTCTACCTCGCTATTGGCGGCGATCGTCCGAGAAAGCAGCGATAATGCCGATGGTGCCACAGTTCCAATATTGGTGACACTTTCAAATTCTTCATACTTCGCCCGAGTCGCTGGCTTGACCTCGGGTTCTTCCTGTTTGGTCGTCGCACCTGTGTCGCCCAGTGCTGCCGCCACTTTGGTGACCGTCGCCGTGGCCCGTTCGCGATTGACGGCACTTCCCAAGAAGGTGACGACTGGAAGATCTCGCACGTACAGGGTGGCTGCCGATCGCCCGTTGAATTGGTGCGCGTGAATCTTGGTCAAGATCTCGCTTGGGCCCGCTTCGGTTTGGGACGGGGACTCGCGCACTTCGATCGGGTCGGTCGAACGACGCGCTTGCGGCGAGTTCGCTTCAGACGAGACGGTCTGCGCTTGCGGTTGTGTGGGATCTCCGGATTGGGAGGCTCGTAAGCTTGGCTCTCCACTCCCGTCAACGGGCCGATTCTGCTGTGCGTGACTGGAGGAAGTCGCCCCGAACGCCGTGACCAGCACGACCGCAGTAGTCCACCAAAATCTTTGCTTCATACATCCACTGTGAAGGTGATTCGGAAACCGAGTTCGAGTCGTATTGAGCTTTGGATTGTTCACAATTGAAACTCCATTTAACGCCCGAGCATTAACTCATACTCGTTTCGGGTTCACTTTAATAGTTGGAACTGCAACAGACTAACACGAACTTTTAGGATTGGGGATCGGTGGAAGGGGGAAAATCCCCCTAACTTTACTAAAACTTTACAAATTTAGGGCGGATGAGATTTTCTCTGAATGCAATTTTTACTGACGTTCCCGAATTTTCGGGGGTATGAGCGCTTCATCAAAACTTTACGCGCAAAAATGCCAACTTATGCATAGCTGCTAATTTTCGCGATCGGTTGACAAAAGGGGGCGATCGCCCATCTGATTTCCTAAATCGCGAAAAGAGTAGAAATGCCGGAAAAAAGAGGGCATCGATCGCCCCGGCGAAGCGGCGAGACCCGTGGGACAGTAGAATACCGAAGACGAACAATAGCGCGAGAGTAAATTCGCAACTGTAGATTGAGTTATGGATTATCGAGAAGCCGGGGTTGACGTCGAAGCGGGACGAGCATTTGTCGAAAAAATCCGCCATTTAGTCGAAAGTACGCACCGACCGGAAGTTTTAGGGGGAATTGGCGGATTTAGCGGTTTTTTTGAACTGCCCGCCGGATACCGACAACCCGTGTTAGTGTCCGGAACCGATGGCGTCGGAACCAAACTCAAATTAGCGCAGCAGTTGAACCGCCACGACACCGTAGGGATCGACCTCGTGGCGATGTGTGTCAACGACGTTCTGACCTCCGGGGCCGAACCGCTCTTTTTTCTGGATTATTTAGCGACGGGCAAACTGGAAGCGGAACAACTCGCCGACGTCGTCAAAGGGATTGCCCGGGGGTGCCAAGAGGCCGGATGTGCCCTACAAGGGGGAGAAACGGCGGAAATGCCGGGATTTTACGGGCCGGGAGAGTACGACTTGGCGGGATTTTGCGTGGGGGTCGCGGAAAAAAGCGAATTACTCGACGGGTCCCGGGTGACGGTCGGCGACGTGGCGATCGGATTGGCGAGTTCGGGGGTTCACAGTAATGGGTTCAGCTTAGTGAGAAAAATTGTGAGCGATCGCGGCTGGAACTGGAGCGATCGCCCGGAAGAACTCGGGACCAGTTTGGGAGAGATCTTGCTGACGCCGACGCGCATTTACGTCAAGCCAATTTTGGAAGCGCGCCGCCAGGGGATCGAGATTCGGGCGATGGCGCACATTACCGGGGGCGGGTTGCCGGAGAACTTGCCCCGGTGTTTGCCCGAAGACAAAGCGATCGCGATCGATCCGGCGAGCTGGTCGGTACCGCCGATTTTCCAATGGTTGGCGCGGACTGGAGGGGTGGCCCTGCCGGAAATGTTCGATACCTTTAATATGGGGATTGGTTTTGTGTTAGTGGTGAGTGCTTCGCAACAGGAGGAAGCATTGCAATGGTTTACCAGCCAAGGGATAGAAGCGCGGGCGATCGGTGAAGTGATTGCAGGCGATCGCCGCTTAACGGGCATTCCGAAGGCGAGTTAGGGGTCGGGTCGATCGCCCCTGGGAGCGAGCCGGGGCGATCGAAAAAAGAGCCTAGGCAAAGCTAGACTCTGGGATGGATAGTTGATTGACTCAAGGACACTCCTGACGAACCGATAATCAACTCATCAAGAGTAATCGTTTGATTCTCGACCGTGGGAGTCACATCCGGACAGTATGGGAGGTTCTAGGGATCGCTCGCCGACGATGAGGATTGAGGATTGCGGTGGCGATTCTGCTTTGCAGACCCTAAGCGATCGCATTGGAGGCGTTCCCAGCTCAAGTTTCCGGTATCTTCACGATAAGACCAGCGCAGGAGATTGGCGGGTTGTCCGACAGTGAGAGTCGGCAAGCCGATCGCCTTACGCGGGGAAACCGTCGCCAGGGCGATCGCCTCGCCGACGTCGCACAAACCCCAGCGCACTAAGTTCTCGACTCCCGTTAATAGGGGTAAGGTGGTTCCCGCGAGAGTGCCGTCCGGGAGACGGGCGGTTCCGTTTTTGACTTCGATCTGGCGCTCGTCCCAGGGATAGACCCCATCCGGGAGACCGAGGGGGGCGAGGGCGTCGCTGACGAGAAACACGCCTTTGCCGTAGTTGGCCGATCGCAGGAGTAGTTCGATGGCGATCGGGCAGACGTGCTGACCGTCGGCGATTAAGCCGCAGCGCACGTCCGGGCGCAAGATCGCCGGACCGAGTAAGCCGGGTTCGCGGTGGTGCAGACTCGGCATGGCGTTAAAGGCGTGGGTGACCATCGAGGCGCCGCGATCGAAGGCGTCGTTCGCTTGGGCGGCGGTTGCGAGGGAATGACCGAGACTGACGACGATCCCGCGCGATCGCAACTCGGCGATGACTTCTCCGGAGGGGTCGAGTTCCGGGGCGAGGGTGACGATTTTGACGAGATCGGCAAATTCCCCCAGAACCCGGTTGACGCGATCGCGGGTGAGGGGTTGCAGGTCGGCTTCAGGATGGGCGCCCCGTTTGGCGGGGTTGAGAAAGGGACCTTCGAGGTGGACGCCGAGGATCTGGGCCGTTTGTTGTTGAGGGTGTTGGCGGCTGGCCCATGCGGCGATCGCGGCGAGGGCCCGTTGGATCTTGTCAGTGGAGGTCGTGACAATGGTGGGTAAAAAGCCGTCTACCCCTTGTTCCCAGAGGCGATCGCAAATCTGTTGGAGGCGATCGCCGTCGGCGTCGGTGACCTCGGGAAACGCCAAGCCCAAAGCGCCGTTAATTTGCAGGTCTACGCCGCCGAGAGAGACCCAATCCCCGTTGACATCGAGCAAGGACATTTCTTGCCACTGTTCCAAACAGGGGGCGGGGGGTTTTTCACTGCGCATCGGCTGAATCGATTCGATATAGCCTTCGCGATCGGTTCGGACCCAATGCAGACCGTTGTAACCGGGCAATTGAGCGTTAATCAGGTCTAAGTTGACGCACTGAGACACTGTTGAGGAATTGAGAGGGGGAGTTGGTGTACTCATCGCGGATGCTGACAATAGCCCTAAAGAGGAGTCGAGTTGGGAATTTGGGTAGGGAACCACTCTAAATCTACAATTTTTTTCAAATCTCAACTTTAAACTTCTAATGAACGAACCTCAAATCGGCATCATTATGGGTAGCGATTCCGACTTGCCGACGATGCAAGCGGCGATCGCGGTTTGCGAAGATTTCGAGATCCCGGTCGAAGTGGCGATCGTCTCGGCGCACCGCACCCCGAATCGGATGGTGGAATACGCCCAAACCGCCCACCACCGGGGGATTAAAGTAATTATTGCCGGAGCTGGAGGGGCGGCGCATTTGCCGGGGATGGTCGCTTCTCTGACGCCGTTACCCGTAATTGGCGTTCCCGTGGCCACCCGTCACCTCCAGGGGGTGGATTCGCTCTATTCGATCGTCCAGATGCCCGGGGGGATTCCGGTGGCGACGGTGGCGATCGGCAATGCTAAAAATGCGGGCTTGTTGGCGGTTCAGATTTTAGGGGCGACTCGGCCCGAATTGCGCGATCGCGTCGAACGTTATCGCGAACAATTAGCCGCGTCCGTCCTCGAAAAACAAGGGCGTTTGGACGAGTTGGGATATCAGGAATATTTAACACAAATGTCTTAAAAATTCCCCACCGATCGCCGCCCCCGATCGCCGTGGGCAGACCTCGTGGGATGCCCGGACTCAAGACAAACGAGGGGTAGACACGGCAATGTAAACCGGACGGATAGGGCGATCGCTTTCCCGCCTGGAGCCGCTTGCAAATCAGAAACGGTATCCTGCTATACAGAACCAACTTCCCAGAATTGGTGCAATCATTGTGACTCGGAGCATGGCCATCCGTCGGCTTTTTATGTATGGCAGCGCGCAGGGTTGGCCAATTCTCGCGTAGGCATCGGATCCCTCGATCGGATGTATCGACCACTACAACGCGCTCCGACGTCTGGAGAGATAAAAGCAGGTGTCGCCCGAACTCGGGTCTCGTGGCGATCGCGCTTCACAAAGGGCGATCGCGACCACCGGACTCACCGCCTCTTCATCCTGCTTGAGTGGGATATCTAAACTCGGCGCTTAGGGGCCGTTCTTCAAGCCCCCCCTACAACAACACCGTGCAGGGTAAGCGATTCCGGCTACGACAAACCGGAGCGGGCGAGAACTGCACCTCTTCTCGTTCTCCCCCTTGGTGGGGACGGTGGAAAATCCACCGGGTCAAACTTCCTCCGCCACCGGGGCGATTTGCGAATCGTTTCTCGGAAATGGCGGTTTCCGTTCTACCGCGAGGTTTGCATGACCACTAAATTCTCGTTTAACCGGAAGTTGAAACGTACAAACAAGCGGCGCTCTCCGTCTCGGAACTTCCGTTCGCGGCAGGGTGCTACGTTTTGGCAATCCTTAAAACAGGCTGTCGGGAGACTCTCCCCAAGCTGGCAGGCTTGTCTGCCCCTAGCCTCCATTATTGTCTTGCTCTGGGGTGTGGCGGCAGTGGCTCAAAGCCCTCCCCCCGCTTTTCCCGAAGATGTCACCGATTTGGCCCAACAAAATCGGATCGCCCTCGATACCATGTGGGTGGTCGTGGCGGCGATCCTCGTGATTTTCATGAACGCGGGCTTCGGGATGTTAGAAACGGGCTTTTGCCGCCAAAAAAATGCCGTCAACATCCTCTCTAAAAACTTAATCGTGTTCGCCCTGGCGACGGTGGCGTTCTGGGCGATCGGTTTCGGCTTGATGTTCGGCGACGGTACGGATTTTGTCGGGATGAACGGCTTTTTCCTCGCCGGACCGGATAACAGTCCGGCCATGGAGGACGCTTACGAAGGGGTGTTCAGTTCCCTGAGTTGGACAGGGGTTCCCCTCGCGGCGAAATTCCTGTTTCAAGTCGCCTTCGCCGGAACCGCCGCCACGATCGTTTCCGGGGCGGTCGCCGAACGGATTAAATTTGTAGACTTTTTGATCTTCAGCCTCTTACTCGTGGGGATTGCTTACCCGATTACCGGACATTGGGTTTGGGGCGGCGGTTGGCTCGGAAATATGGGCTTCAAAGATTTTGCTGGGTCTACCGTGGTTCACTCGGTCGGCGGTTGGGCTGCGTTGACAGGTGCTTATTTCCTCGGGCCTCGTTTGGGTAAATATCAAGAAGGGAGACCGAGTGCGTTACCGGGTCACAACATGAGTATTGCGACCCTCGGTTGTTTGATTCTCTGGATCGGCTGGTTCGGGTTTAACCCGGGTTCGACCATGGCGGTCAACATGCAAATTGCCCATATTGCCGTGACCACGAATATTGCGGCGGCGACGGGCGGAATTGCAGCGACGATCGTCGCTTGGGTTTACCTGGGTAAACCGGATTTATCGATGATTATTAACGGGATCCTGGCCGGACTGGTGGCGATCACGGCGGGCTGCGATGGCGTTAGCGTCATCGGTGCGGCGATTATCGGCGCGATCGGTGGTGTTTTGGTCGTCTTTTCCGTGACGTTCTTCGATCGGATGCAAATTGACGATCCCGTCGGCGCGACCTCGGTTCACTTGGTCAACGGCGCTTGGGGTACTTTTGCCGTGGGACTGTTCAATATCGATGCAGGACTGTTTTACACGGGTGGCGTGCAGTTACTGGGGACTCAGTTGCTCGGGATTGCCACGATCGGATTGATGACGGTCCTCGTTTCGACGATCTTTTGGGTCGTTCTCAAGTCCACTCTGGGTATTCGCGTGGAAGCTGAAGAAGAACTCAAAGGGTTGGATATTAGCGAACACGGGATGGAAGCGTACAGTGGCTTTTTAAAAGATACGGGAGGAATGCCTCGGGGCTAGCCCCTTCGGGACGATCGCCAGGTTCGGCGTACGAGTATAGCGCCGAGGCGATCTCCCCGAGGTCAAAGGCAGTGAAGGTGTTTTAGATCGATTGCGGTTTTTGGAAAGTTTTCAATAGACTGGGATAAGATCCTCAGCGCTTTTTTTTGGGTGGGCGATCGCGTAGGGTCTCCAATGGAGAATCGCCGCGCGCGCCTATCAGCCCTTGTTTGAGATTGCCAATCGAGGCGCAAGCGATTGTTCTTTACCAGCGATGGCTTTGGGTTTCAAGTCCCTTTCAAACCCCGTGAAATCAAATTTAGCCGCTTCTACTGCTACTCCCGTACCGCCGTGGGCCGTGTTGTCTTTGGCGACGAATGCGATTTTGCTGTTTACGGTGGTGTTGCTGCTACTCGAAACGCCAAAAACCAGTGACTCGGAAGCGGTCCGTCTCGACGGCGATCGCCCGGCGACCCCAACGACTGCCCCGACGCCGACGCCAACCCCCCAATTGGGGCCGCGCCATACCTGGACTTACGAAGAATGGGTCGAACAACTGGGCAAAGAAGCTCGGGCGATCGCCGCCAATCCGCCCCCTCGTCTCGGTATTCTCGCCGGGGACTCGATCAGTTTGTGGTTTCCGCCGCAGTTACTGCCCCCCCAACTGACCTGGCTCAATCAAGGGATTTCCGGCGAAATTTCCCGAGGCTTATTAGAACGGCTGCCATTATTTGACGAAGTGAAAGCCGAGGTCATCTTCGTGATGATCGGCATTAATGACTTGTTGCGCGGGATTCCCCCCGCCCAAATTTTAGAGCATCAACGGCTGATTATCCGCGATCTGCTCACCTGGCATCCCAATAGCGATATTGTAGTCCAGTCCATTTTGCCCCATAGCGGGCCACAGGCGACCTGGGAAGGGCGCGATCGCCTGTTGGAGATCCCAAACGAACAAATTGAATCGATCAATCGCGAACTCGAAGCGATCGCCCGCAACGAAGGCGTTCGCTTTCTCAATCTCTATCCCCTGTTCGCCAACGCCGAAGGGAATCTCAAACCGGAGTTAAGTACCGACGGATTGCACCTCAACGATGAAGGGTACGAGATTTGGCGCGCGGCGCTGATGACCTATATTGAGTTGGAACTCTAGGGAAGTTGGGAGTGACAACGCCAGCATTCCCGTTGGTTCTCTAAAATCTAAAATCTAAAATCTAAAATCTAGATCGTGCGGCGATCGGCTAAGCATTCTAAGATCTAAGCGAAGATCATCTCGACAACTGCCGCATGGATACCAAAGCATTTAAGCGATCGCTCCAACGTTCCGAAAAATATCACCGGAAAGGATTCGGTCACGACGAAGAAGTTTCCGGCGTGATGAATAGCGCCTATCAAAGTAGCCTCATTCAAGAAATCCGCGATCTTAACTACAGTCTCACCCGTGGGGACGTGACCATCCGTCTCGCCGAAGCTTTCGGCTTTTGCTGGGGGGTCGAACGGGCCGTGGCGATCGCCTACGAAACTCGTCAACATTTTCCCACCGAACGCATCTGGATTACCAACGAAATTATCCACAATCCCGGCGTCAACCAACACCTGCGCGAGATGAACGTCGATTTTATCGATGTCAAAAACGGTGAAAAAGACTTTTCCGGCGTCGGAAATGGCGACGTGGTCATTCTTCCTGCCTTTGGCGCCACCGTTCAAGAAATGCAACTCCTCGACGAAAAAGGTTGCACCATCGTCGATACTACCTGTCCCTGGGTTGCCAAAGTTTGGAACAGCGTTGAAAAACATAAAAAAGCCGATTACACCTCCATTATTCACGGGAAATACAAACACGAAGAAACCCTGGCGACCAGTTCCTTCGCTGGAAAATATCTGGTGATTCTCAACATGAAAGAAGCCGAATATGTCGCCGACTACATCCTCAACGGCGGCGACAAACAAGAATTTATGACGAAATTCGCCAACGCGACCTCCGCAGGCTTCGATCCCGATCGCGACTTGCAACGGTTGGGAATTGCCAATCAAACCACCATGCTCAAAAGTGAAACCGAACAACTCGGTAAACTGTTCGAGCGCACGATGATGAAAAAATACGGTCCGGATAAATTAAACGAGCATTTTATGGCGTTCAATACCATTTGTGACGCCACCCAAGAACGACAAGATGCGATGTTAAATCTCGTCGAAGATCGACTCGATTTAATGGTTGTCATCGGCGGTTTTAATTCTTCCAATACGACCCACTTACAAGAAATCGCGATCGAGCGGGGGATTCCGTCCTATCATATCGACAGTCCCGATCGCATTCTTCCCGGGAATCGGATCGAACACAAACCGTTAAATAAAGACATCGAAATCCAAGAAAATTGGTTACCCGAAGGTAAAATCATCGTCGGCGTCACCTCCGGTGCTTCCACCCCCGATCGCGCCGTGGAAGAAACCTTAGAAAAGATTTTCGCGCAAAAAGCTGCGGTGGTCGTTTAGGGAAAAGGGAGCGTTAAATCGCTAACCGAGAGCGTCGTTACCGCCCTTTACAGGAATAGGACTATCCGGTTAACTTCGGGAAGTCTGCGATCGCTTTAAAAGGCTGAATTTAAAGTAAATTCGGGGTCAATTTAGACCGGGGCGATCGCAACAACTTTTATCTCTATTCTTGTATCGTAAGCGGAACGACCCTCTCGGCTTTTTACCCTAACTCACTCAACGATTTCCTTCCTCAAACATGGTCACCGTCCAAGAAGCTGCCCGAATTTTAGGAATTTCTCCTGACACGATCCGCCAGTGGGAAAAGAAACAATTAATTCGATCGCAAAAAACGGGCGATCGCCGCAAAAGATTTGAAATCGAACAATTAAAAAGAATTCACAATAACTTTTTAGGAAAGCCGTCGAACTCGGGAGAATTCAAAATTTTAACCCGTCCGCCAACTGCGTACACGGCGATCGAGTTATTTTCCGGTTGTGGCGGGATGGCGTTGGGATTTGAAAATGCAGGATTGCAGACTCAATTATTAGTAGAGTGCGATCGCAACTGCACCCAAACGTTAAGATCGAACCGTCCGCAATGGAACGTCATTCACGAAGATATCGCTCAAGTTAATTTAACCGAATATCAACATAAAATCGATATTCTAGCGGGAGGATTCCCCTGTCAGGCGTTCAGTTATGCGGGATTAGGAAAAGGCTTTGCAGACGTTCGCGGAACCCTGTTTTTTGAGTTTGCGCGTTGCGTCGATGAAGTGCGACCCAAAATCGCGATCGCCGAAAATGTGCGCGGTCTACTCAAGCACGATTCCGGTAGAACTTTGACGACGATGTTGGAAATTTTAGAGGACTTAGGTTATCGCGTTGACTATAAATTACTCCGCGCCCAATTTTTAGACGTTCCTCAAAAACGCGAACGTTTATTTCTGATTGGCGTTAGAAAAGATTATCCAATACAGCCTATTTTTCCTCAAGAAAAAGACTATACGATCTCTGTAAGAGCGGCGTTAAAAGATTGTCCGCCATCGGTGGGAACGACTTATCCCGAACACAAGAAAAAAGTTCTCGAACTCGTTCCCCCAGGGGGATATTGGCGAGATTTACCCCTGGAAGTCCAAAAAGCTTACATGCAAAAAAGCTTCGATCTCGGTGGCGGAAAAACGGGAATGGCGCGGCGATTGTCTTGGGAAGAACCCTCGCTCACTTTAACGTGTAGTCCGGCGCAAAAACAAACCGAACGCTGTCATCCCCAAGAAACGAGACCGCTCAATATTCGCGAATATGCGAGGATTCAAACCTTTCCCGATGACTGGCAATTTGTCGGTTCGATCGCCTCTCAATATCGACAAATTGGCAATGCGGTTCCGGTTAATTTAGCTTACCATATCGGTTGCTGCGCGATCGCTATTTTAGAAGGCAAAATAGATCGAATAGATCGGAGAGATCGAAATTGTAGGGAGGCGATCGCCTCAGACGCAATAAGTAATCAGTAGTAATCAATACAAACGCGGATAAAACGGTTCTCGACGACGGATGTTTCGGCGAGCTTTCCATAAATCCTTACAGGAACTGCCACAGCCGCTTTTTCAAGGGTCACGCGACTCTTGCTTGTGGGTCGGTTTCTTCTAGAGTGGCAATGATTGCCAGGTTATTGCAGGAAAATATTGTGTGATTTGAGCAATGTAGAGGGCGGGCATCCGGCTCGCGACGTCGATTTTAAATAAGTTAAATTACTTATTTTTAAAGGATTTTGAGAGAAGCTCGCCCCAATTATTCAGAAATGTTTACAAAACGGATAAGTCTATCAAAATCAATGCTAAAAAATGATTAATTTCAGGATAGAGATTGATTTCAGGGAGTGGCGAACAATGACCCATCAAAAAATTCAAAAACAGTCGAATTGGGTTCCAGGGAGTTCTCAAAAAACAACACATCTGAGTTCGCCACCCATTAGTATTCAAAGCGATCCTATAGCTGAAACCTCCCCAGAAGAAGCCTTACCCGCTTATAATCCACTGCCAGAGAATTGGGCAGAGGTACATCCGTTAATGCAAAGCGGGGGCGATCGCCCAAACACGACCTTAGACACGGTTCAGCGTAGTTCCGAATCGGCAGATCCCGAAGAGAGCGACGGACTTGACGTGCAAACTAAACTCGCCGTGGGCGCACCGGGGGACGAATACGAACAGGAAGCCGATCGCGTTGCCGAGCAAGTCGTACAGCAGATCCATTCCTCCGAGGCGAACCACTCCGTACAACGTCGGGGCGATCGTCCCGCGACGCCCAAGTTACCCATCACACTCATGCGAAAGCGTGCGGATTGTGCAGCAGAGGCGATCGCCCAACCCGGAATCGAAACAAGTATCGAGCAAGCGCGCGGTAGCGGACATCCCTTAGGCGAAACTGTCCGCGAACCGATGGAAAATGCCTTTGCTAACGATTTCAGCCAAGTTAAAGTCCATCACGATGGACCAAGCGATCGCCTCAACCGTTCCCTCAACGCCCGCGCCTTCACGACCGGATCCGATATCTTCTTCAAACAAGGAGAATACAATCCCAACAGCTCCGGAGGACAACAACTTCTCGCTCACGAATTAACTCACGTCGTCCAACAAACCGGAACTGCTTCCCTTCAGCGTCAGATCTCCGACCCGACCATCCAGCGCGATGGTAATGAACACGTCGGCGCCGATCCAGGTCGCATGACCTTCCTCCCCGACGAAATGGGCAACGAAAAAGCCCCGGGAGAAGCAGGCTACAGCCGTCGCTTGCTCGGTGCTGCCGGAGAAGAAACCGAAAACCTAGTCGACCAAGGACTATACGCCGACGCCCGCTTGACCAATGTCGCGCCCTCAACCAACTACCTCGACCAACAAATTATCGCCCGTGGTCGAACCAAAGCCCGTTATCAAGGGTTAGTGCGCGGCGATGGCTCGATCTGGGGTGCGCCAACGGGGATTGCCCAAGAAATGTATCAAGGGGGGGTCGATTGGTGTACGGACCACATCAGCACCATGGAAACCCAGCGCGCCGAAGAACAACAGCGTGCCGAAAGCTATAACGCTTGGGTTCCCCGTGCGAACGGCTTCTTTACCTCCTTAACCCGTCTCGAAGCCATGCAAAATCTCTTAGGCGTCACCAACCCACAACAGATGGTCGGCGCCCTCGAAACGGGTTTAGACGATGCGCGAGCGGTTGCGGCTCGCGCGATGGACGCTTACGAGGGAGGCAATATCGCCGCGCGCTTGAGCGTCCCCGAAACAGACGAAACCGTTACCCAACTCTCGAACCAAACGACCCAAGCGGCTCAAGAAATGAACGCCGCCTATCTCGGCTTTCAGCGCAACTTATTAGCCATCCGACAGGATGAAGTGAATCGGGAAGGCGCCGAAGATCGCACCCGACTCGAACAAATCAATCAAGTGAAACAAGTCGTCCGTCAGATCGGCTCGACCATCGACACCACCGCCTCCCTAGTGAGTGGAGCGCCTGCACGGATTGCCAGTGTCACTCGAACCGTGCGTCATGGGGAAGCATGGGTCGGTGCCGTTCGCAATCGCCGCCAAATCATTAGCGGACAGCGACCGACCCACAATCCGACTTACGTGACCCTCAACGAACAAGGAGAAATGGTCGTTCGCAACGTCCAAACGGGAATGGATCGTCCCGCAGGAGGGGGCGAAGCGACGGCATCACCTGCGGGACCGTCCCTGAGTTTTCCTCAAAATATTTCCGATACCCTCGGACAAATTGCCGATTTTGTCTATGCCAGTGAAGTGCGCGAAATTAATTCGCGACTGGAACAAATTAAAACGCGGTGTGCTGCCATTGAAGGGGTTCGGGAATTACTTGCACTGCAGCAAGCGGCGGCAACTTATCAAACTAAACTGAATGCGTTTGCACTCAAGTGCAACGAATTGCAAGGTCGAATTGCCGATCGCCGTCGGGAATACTGGCAATTGGGGGTCGATCTGGATAATTTCGCCCGTCAAGACCGAGAATCCCGCCAGGGCAGTCAAGCGCCCGGTCGCGGTGAAGAACGCTATGCCACGATAATGACCTTAGTCGGCCAAATTCGCGAAGCTCTCGTCGTCGGTAAGGGCGCCAAAGCGGGAATTTACGCCCCTGACGAGTTCGAGCGCTGGGCTCAAGGGATTGTGGCCGATCGCGGCGCCCGACCTCCGCGCACCGATATCCCTATTTTCGAGGTTGGCGAGCAAGAATGGTCTCGTTTGAGCAGTATTTGGTCGCAAATTCGTACTTTTGGCAGTAATGTCAGTACGATTGACGAACTGTTTAGCGGTGTGGAATCTCGCGCGGGCGCTCTCCTGTCACAATTACAAGTCGGCGGCGGTAGCGGTCAACATTAATCGCTATCTCCATTCAATAATTGCTCGTGCAAATTAACACTTATAGAGTTGAAAACAGCCCCAATGGCGATCGCCGATTGGGGCTTTTCTCCTTTATTGGCGAATCAGTCGATATCCTCTATTTGACGGATTCTTCGAGGGAACTCAACTCGGGTTCAGTCCCTTTTACCGGGAAACGATAAACGGCATAAATCGCCTTGACTGTAAAGAAAAATAGGGCGATCGTTCCGATCGAGAAAATCACGTCGCCGGGAATTCTCAACCAGACCGTCCAGCGCATCCACGGCATACTAATCACTTCCGCACTGCGCGCATACCAGGTACCGTGATTGACCGACTGAACGAGTTGATAAAAGCCATTGGGAATTAAGCCGAAAATTAGCATCATCACCAAGCCGCCATTAATCGCCCAAAAGCCAAATTTTATCGAGCGTTCGTCCCAAGCGCGATCGGGTACGAACTCCCGTAACGCAAACAACATCAGGGCGATCGCCAAACAACCGTAAACCCCAAATAAAGCTGCATGAGCGTGAATCGGCGTGGTATTCAATCCTTGAGAATAATACAACACGATCGGCGGATTAATTAAAAAGCCAAACACCCCCGCGCCAATTAAATTCCAAAAACAAGTCGCGATAAAAAAGCGCAACGGCCAACGATAAAATCCTTCCGCTTCTTTGGAGAGTTTTAAAGTCTTTAAAACCTCAAATCCAATCAACGTGAGCGGCACCACTTCCAGCGCCGAAAAAACTGCACCCAAGGCAGCAATAAACGAGGGCGTTCCGGAAAAATACAAGTGATGCAACGTGCCAATCACCCCACTGCCTAAATACAGCAACGTGGTTAAATAAGTAGCTCGCAAGGCTGAGGACTTTTTCAAAAAGCCCAATTCACTGCACAAATAGGCAATGACCACCGTAGCGAACACTTCAAAAAAGCCTTCCACCCAAAGGTGAACCACCCACCAGCGCCAATATTCTGCCACACTTAACGGCGTGTGGTTCGTGTACATCAAACCGACAGAATAAAAGAGGGGAATGGTAATGGCACTGTAGAGGAAAAAGTGACTCAATCCCGTCGGATTTTTCTCTTTTTTCAACGCAGGTTTAAAAGCGCGGTACATCAACCACAACCAGAAAACCATGCCGCCAATTAACAGCAACTGCCAAACGCGACCGAGTTCGATATATTCGTAGCCTTGATGACCCCACCAAAAACTATTATTTCCGGTTAAAACCCCTTGAACGGCAGCCCAAGATCCCGCCAGCGCACCGAGAACGACTACGGTTAAGGCAACCAGTAAAACTGTATTTCCTAATGCTTGATGTTTCGGTTCAAATCCGCCGAAACGTGGGGCGAAATAAAGTCCCGCAGCAAGCCAACAGGTGGCAATCCAAAAGATCGCCAATTGTAAATGCCAGGTACGAGAGGCGGCGTAGGGGAGGAATTGGTCTAAGGGAATGCCGTAAAAGGCATCGCCTTCAACGGCGTAGTGTGCGGTGACCATTCCCATGATAATTTGCACTAAAAATAGAGCCATAGCGACGCCGAAAAAGAGGGCGGTTACTTTTTGGCTGGCGGTGGGAATGCGAACGGCGGGACGGGCGGGAACGGGGAGGATTTCGTCAGTTTCTTCCTGGGCGAGATAGATAAAAACAAAGGCCCCAATTCCGGCGATTAAAACGATGACGGAAACGATCGACCAAATGATGAATTGAGTGGGGGGTTGGTTGCCGATTAAATCATCGTGAGGCCAGTTGGCGGTGTAGGAAAAAGGGGCGTTGGGACGGTTGGCGGAGGCGGCCCAAGCGGTCCAAGTAAAGAAGGCGGTAACGTTGTGAATTTGGCTGTCGTCTTTGAACCAACCTCGGGGGATGGAGTGGACGACGGAGCCGTTTTTCAAGAGGTCGCGATAGTCTTCAAAGACTTTTTGTAATCCTTGGGTTTGAGCTTTGGTTAGGATTAAGCTGTGCGTTTTAGGATCGTAGCGATTGGTTTTAAATTGCTCGCTGACGCGCGCTTGTAAGCTGGCGCGGTCTACGGGAGATAAGGCGTCTAAATCTTGTTGGGAAAAGTCGGGATTGTTGCGGTATAAAATCCCGGCGGTGGCTAACCCCCAACGGTGGAGAACGTCGGCGGTCCAGTCGGGGGCGAGATAACTGCCGTGTCCCCAAATACTGCCGATATGTTGACCGCCACGGGCGAGATAAGTTTCTTGTCCGTCTTGGATGTCGGCGCGGGTGAGAACGGTTTCTTGTTGGGACGATCGCACGATTTCGGGAACGGGAGGTGCATTTTTCCAAATAGCAGCTCCGGCAATCAGTAAAACGCTAAAAGCGACGATACAAATTAGCGCCAACCAAGCGGGGAGGCTCAGTTGTCGCTTTTGCGATCGCCCTTCAGTTTCGGTGTCAAATGCGGTGGTGTTGGCCATCGCCAAACCTCCAAAAAATTGGTTTTCAGTCGTCAATTTGGCTAAATGGTAGCGAATTAAACTGAAAATCGACAATAATTACTGAAATTATTTTGAATTTATATTTTCTTAAGTATTGGAATGAAGATTTATACTCAACAAAATTGAGGGCGATCGCCTATTTTATAAGGGGATTTGTCAATAAATAAGGTTAAAAAATAAGAAGCAATGAAATGGGGAACAGTAGCGATAACGGGCGCTAATGGCCAAGTCGGGCGGCAATTACTCGCGTCGCTGCGAGGTCGATGCGCAACGACGATCGCCCTGGTTCGAGAACCCGCCAACCTTCCGGCGAGCGAAGTGATTGCGGATTGGACGAATTCAGCCGAGGCCCGAGAGGCGATCGCGAGATCGGAGGCGATCGTGCATCTCGCAGGTAGCCTCAAACCCGCTCGCGGGGACTATACGGCGGCCAATCTGGAGACCACTCAAGCCCTGCTGTCGGAGATCGCGGGCGATCGAACCCGGCGCCTGGTTTTTCTCAGTTATGTGGGGGCGCACGAAGAGGCGACGAATCCGTATTTACGGACGAAAGCGCAAGCGGAACGCCTGCTACAGGCGAGTGGTTGTCCGGTGACGATCTTTCGCTGCACCCACATTGTCGGTTCTCCACACAACCCGGGGCGGACGGCGCAAAACTGGCTCGCGGAAGCGGGGAAAACGGTTCTCGTCCTCGGTTCCGGTCGGCAGCAGATCGCGCCGATTTATCTCGATGACGTGGTCGGGGCGATCGTGGCGGCCCTCGATCGCGATCGCGATGGTATTTTCGAGTTAGCCGGGCCGGAATGTCGCTCCCTGGATGAGTGGATCCGCGCGTTCAACGGTGGCGATCGCGTTAAACTCGTGCATCTGCCCGCATCGATCGCGCGATGCTTGCCTCGAATCGTTCCCGATCTGCCTGGGGCTTTAATTGAGGTCATGCTAGCGCCCAGTGTCGGCAACCCCGACGCGGCGATCGCGGCTTTCGGAATACAGCTCACTTCTCTAACGCAAGTGTGGCGATCGGATTAAGCCACCGCGTCATCAATCCACGCTCCCCTTGCGGTTGGCCATATTCAGGCGAATCAGGGTCGGTCGCCATGGCTCGCGGCAAAGCTCTATCCCGCGAAAATCATACAATAGGGTCAGTTCGATCGCGCCAACCCTCGGTACGATCCTCCCGTTGAGGGGAGTTGGGGCAACCGATCTTTTTCGCAAGCACGAGCATACTCATGTCTGACCAATCTGTGCAGGATTCTAAAATCGCCTGGCATTCAATAGAAATCGATCAAACCCTGGAGCGACTGCAAAGCGATCCGGAACAGGGTTTGAGTGCTTCAGAAGCCGAACGACGGCTCGAACGCTACGGTCCGAACGAAATCGAAGATACGGGAGGTCGCACGGCGTGGGCGATCTTGCTCGATCAGTTCAAAAACATCATGCTGTTGATGTTGATCGCCGTCGCCTTCGTGTCCGGCGGATTGTCCTTACAAGATGGGGAATTTCCGAAGGACGCGATCGCGATTATGTCGATCGTCATTCTCAATGGCGTGTTGGGCTACTTGCAAGAAAGCAAAGCGGAACAAGCCCTCGCCGCCCTCAAAAATATGGCCTCCCCGCAAGTGCGAGTGGTGCGCGACGGCAAGATAGTCGAAGTTTCTGCAAAAGAATTAGTTCCGGGAGACGTCATCCTGCTCGAAGCGGGGGTACAAGTCTCGGCAGACGGGCGCTTGATTGAAGAGTCGAACTTGCAAGTGATCGAAGCGGCGTTAACCGGGGAAGCGCAATCGGTGGATAAGGATGCTCCGATCGCCCTGGAGGCGGATACGGGAATCGGCGATCGCGTCAACATGATTTTCCAAGGGACCGAAGTGGTCAAAGGACGGGCGAAGGCGATCGTCACCAGTACCGGAATGCAGACGGAATTGGGCAAAATCGCCGCGATGATCCAGTCCGTGGAAGACGAGGAAACGCCCTTACAGCGCCGCATGACCCAATTGGGCAACGTCTTGGTCACGGGATCGTTAATTTTGGTGGCGATCGTCGTGATTGGCGGAACCTGGGCGAAGGGGGTCGAAAGCTTCCGCAATCTACTCGAAGTGTCCTTGAGTATGGCGGTGGCGGTGGTTCCCGAAGGGTTGCCCGCCGTGATTACGGTGACCTTGGCCCTGGGCACCCAGCGCATGGTCAAACGCAATGCCTTAATTCGCCGCTTGCCTGCGGTGGAAACCCTCGGCTCGGTGACCACGATCTGCTCGGATAAAACGGGGACGCTAACGCAAAATAAAATGGTGGTCCAGGCGGTCGAAACCCCCAGCCACCGCTTTAAAGTCACGGGAGACGGCTACGAACCGAGCGGAGAATTTAAGCCTGACGGTCAAAATCCCGGCGATTCCGATCGCGACAGCCAAGCGACGATTCAGAATTTAGAGAAATATCCGGAACTGCCGCCCCTGTTGCTTGCTTGTGTTTTGTGTAACGATGCTTTTTTACAGTACGAGGACGACCAGTGGGCGATCGTCGGCGATCCGACGGAAGGGGCGCTACTGTCGTTGGCGGGGAAATTAGAAATTACTAAAGATCGATTTGCCGATCGCCTCGCCCGCGTGGCGGAGTTTCCCTTTTCTTCCGAACGCAAACGGATGAGCGCCATTTCTAAGGTCGGCAGTTGGGAAGAGTTGACCGATGGCGGCAGTTTGCCTTTCCCCCGAACCGAGGCGACCCGGGAAGATCCGCCGTTTTTGATGTTTACCAAAGGCTCGCCGGAATTGACCCTCGACTGCTGCACTCAGATTCAGGTGGGCGATCGCCTCGAACCGTTGAACGACGACCGCCGCGAGGCGATCGTCCGCCAAAATAACGAAATGGCCTCTCGCGGCTTGCGGGTTCTCGGTTTCGCCTACAAACCCCTCGCCGAACAACCCCCCGAAGGTTCGGAAACGGAACACGAACGGGAGTTAATCTGGATCGGTTTAGTGGGGATGCTCGACGCCCCCCGTCCGGAAGTTCGCAACGCCGTCGAAAAATGCCGCAACGCCGGGATTCGCCCGGTGGTGATTACCGGAGATCACCAGTTGACCGCCCGGGCGATCGCCGTCGATCTCGGCATCGCTCAGGAGGGCGATCGCGTCCTCACCGGACAGGAACTCGAAAAAATGTCCGACGCCGACCTCGACCAAATCGTCGATGCGGTCAGCGTTTACGCCCGCGTCTCCCCGGAACACAAACTGCGGATCGTCCAAACCCTGCAAAAACGGGGTAAATTCGTCGCCATGACCGGAGATGGGGTCAACGACGCCCCCGCCCTCAAACAGTCGGATATCGGCATCGCGATGGGGATTACCGGAACCGACGTCAGCAAAGAAGCGAGCGACATGGTACTGCTCGACGATAACTTCGCGACGATCGTCGCCGCTACGGAAGAAGGGCGCGTCGTGTATACCAACATTCGCCGTTTTATTAAATATATTCTCGGTTCCAACATCGGCGAAGTGCTCACGATCGCCGCCGCCCCGATTCTCGCCCTCCCCGAGGTTCCCCTGACGCCGTTGCAAATTCTCTGGATGAACTTGGTCACTGACGGCTTCCCGGCGTTGGCGTTAGCGGTGGAACCCCCCGCCCCGGACGTGATGAAACACCCGCCCTACAGCCCTCGCGAAAGTATTTTCGCCCGAGGACTCGGCGCCTACATGGTTCGGATCGGGATCGTGTTCGCCATCATTACGATTACTTTGATGTATTGGTCTTACCATCAGAATTCGGAAACCTGGAAAACGATGGTGTTTACGACGCTGTGCGTCTCTCAAATGGGTCACGCGATCGCCGTGCGATCGAAAACGCGCCTCACTGTGGAAGTCAACCCCTTTTCCAATCCTTACGTCCTCGGCGCCGTGGCGATTACGACCTCATTACAGCTCATGCTCATTTATGTCGAACCCCTGCGTAACTTTTTCGGAACCGACGTTCTCACTCCTACGGAACTGGCGGTCTGCCTCGGGTTCAGTACGTTGTTGTTTATTTGGGTCGAACTCGAAAAAATCTTTTTACGCCTATTTCCACGAATGAATAAAGATTAAAAATCTTGTCGGAAAGTCAGGTTTTAGAGGAGTCTTGGCAATGTGATTGCCATGCTTCTAATTTCTGAATAGTTCTCAATTGTGATTTCTAACTTGGTTCGAGGCGGGTATCTTGCCCGCCCCACAGACTGTTGAGTTGCCCTCCCCACTTCCTATGTTTCTCCAAAGCCTGCTCCTGCGGCAGTTTCGAAATTATCGCCACGTCCAAGTCGAATTCAACGCCCCCAAAACGATTTTGGTCGGGGATAACGCTCAAGGTAAGACCAATTTGCTCGAAGCCGTTGCCTTACTTTCGACGTTGAAAAGTGCCAGAGCCCGGCGCGATCGCGATTTGATTCTCAACGATGAAACGATCGCCCAAATTAATACCACTCTCAAGCGGTTTGACAATCCCGTGGATTTGGCGATCGCCCTGCGGAGTAACGGTCGCCGAACGGTGACGGTCAATAACGAAACTTGTCGCCGTCAGGTCGATTTTTTGGGCATTCTCAATGTCGTTCAATTCTCCAGTTTGGATTTAGATTTGGTTCGCGGCGGTCCCGACGGGCGCAGAACATGGTTAGATACTTTGTTGATCCAACTCGAACCGATCTATGCAGACTTGCTGGCAAAGTATAATAAAGTCCTGAAGCAGCGCAATGCCTTACTCAAGGAAATGCGAACGCGCGACGGGGGCAATCGCCCCGATCCCGCCCAATTCGATTCCGAGTTAGCCCTCTGGGATGCCCAACTGGCGGCGATCGGCGCCCGAGTTACCTTGCGGCGATCGCGGGCGATCGACCGTCTCGCCCCGGTGGCGGAAACCTGGCACGGCGCCATTAGCGGCAGAACGGAAGCGTTACAGATGAGATACGCTCCTAATGTAGAAGCAATGAGCGATCCAGAAGTGAGAGACGATCTCGATCGCGGCAAACAAGCGTTTCTCGATAAAATTCAGGAAAAGGCGATCGCCGAACACTATCAAGGAACCACCTTAGTCGGTCCCCACCGCGACGAAATCGAATTCAACCTCAACGACCTCCCCGTGAGACAATTTGGGTCACAAGGACAGCAACGCACCCTCGTTCTCGCCCTCAAACTCGCCGAACTCAAACTCATTGAAGAAGTCGTCGGCGAACCGCCCGTTTTACTCCTCGACGACGTCCTCGCCGAACTCGATCCCAAACGACAAAATCAACTACTCGACGCCATTCAAAACCGTTTTCAAACCCTCATTACGGCTACTCATCTCGATGCTTTCGAGCAAGATTGGATTCGTTCCTCGCAAATTCTTCAAGTTAAAGCCGGAGAAATTTGGGCCGAGGCGATCGGGAGTCGCAAATTGTTCTAGAAAAAAAGATTAACACGAATCATGCACGATCCCTCAACTCAGCCTATTATTTTTACAGAAAAACTCAGTAAAGTTTACCCCGTTCCCATTAAAGAACCCGGACTAAAAGGCACGATCGATCACTTCTTTCGGCGCAAATATCGCCATATCGAAGCTGTCAAACAGGTTTCATTTCAAATTCAACCCGGCGAATTTGTCGGCTTTCTCGGACCTAATGGCGCCGGAAAAACAACGACACTCAAAATGCTCACCGGACTGATTCATCCCTCCGAAGGACGGGTAGAAGTAGCGGGTTACCTTCCCTATCGTCGCGAACCCCGATTTTTGGAAAAAATTACCCTAGTTATGGGGCAGAAACAACAACTATTGTGGGATCTTCCCGCCCTCGATTCCCTCCGTATTAATGGGGCCGTTTATGGAATTGGCGATCGTGAATGTCAGCGTCGCATCGACGAACTCACGGAAATGTTATCTTTATCGGGAAAACTCAATCAACCCGTCCGTAAATTATCTCTCGGCGAACGCATGAAAGTCGAGTTAATGGCGGCGTTGTTACACCAACCACAAGTTTTATTTCTCGACGAACCGACCCTCGGTTTAGATGTCAACGCCCAAGTCAGTGTCCGCCAATTTTTGAAGGAATACAACGAACTCACCGGGGCGACTATTTTATTAACCAGTCACTACATGGCGGACATTACAGCCCTGTGCGATCGTGTCATCGTTATTTACTCGGGGCAGTTAATTTACGATGGCAGTTTGGAAGGATTAGTCGAAAACTTTGCCCCTTATAGAGAAGTTCAATTAGAGTTAACTTATCCGATCGAAAATATAGAAAAATTCAAAGAACGACTCGCCATGTATGGAGAGATAGAATCCCTCGAAGGGCAATCGATTCGTTTACTCGTTTTTCGAGAAAACTTGACCAAAACTGTCAGTAAAATTATCTCGGAATTAGATATTTTAGACCTCACCGTCACCGATCCGCCCATCGAAGAAACGATCGCCCGGGTCTTTCAAGCCGGAACTATCGATGGGTCTATTCTTAAAACCTCAGAATAAATCTTATCTCAACATCCCTTATTATTCCTCTTCTCAAATGCTCTTGAAAATGCTATTACGTCTGTTTAGACTGGCAAAAGTTTTTCTGTCTACTTACTACGCAAACAGCCTCGAATATCGAGTTGAAATTGTTTTTTGGGTACTCTCAGGTTCTTTCCCCTTAATCATGATGGGAATTTGGAGCGAAGCCTCACAAACGGCCAATTTTAATCTCGATTCACTTGATATTTTCCGCTATTTTCTCTCAGTTTTTATCATCCGTCAATTAACAGTAGTTTGGGTAATTTGGACGTTTGAAAAAGAAGTAGTTACGGGCAGTCTTTCGCCGAAGCTTTTACAACCTGTCGATCCCGTATGGCATCCGTTAAGCGAACATCTGAGCGAACGACTCGCTCGATTACCCTTTTTAATCGGGTTATTGTTATTATTTTTTGCAATTTATCCCGAGGTCTTTTGGATTCCCTCTCTCAGTCAATTCTTGTTAACGGCGATCGCCGTCGTTTTAGTCTTCTCATTGCGCTTTTTAATTCAATATACCTTTGCTTTATTTTCATTTTGGTTGGAACGAGTCGTCGCGATCGAGCAGTTTTGGTATTTAATCTATATCTTTTTATCGGGAATGATTGCTCCTTTAGATGTATTTCCCGAAACCTTACGCCAAATCGTTTTATGGACGCCATTTCCCTATTTACTCTATTTCCCCACCGCTCTTTTAATCGGTTTACCCGTAGATATCGGTCGCGGATTCATGGTAACAATCGCGTGGTTGTTGGCGTTCCTAATTTTTAATCGTTGGTTATGGAAACAAGGAGTAAAGCGGTATTCTGGAATGGGAGCTTGAGGATTTTAGATTGTAGATCGTAGATTGTAGATTAAGGAATTTCAGCCTGCTGGAACTGCGAGGATCTCGATCGCTCGCGATCGCCCAATTTCAATGCTCAACAGCTTAATCTGTGATTCCCATACCAACACCAAATCCACCCACGAAACCAAAGTTTATCTCTCGATTGTTCCAACTGATTTAAAATGTATAGACTGTCAATCACCCCTAAAAAATAGACATTTTAGAGAAAGAAAATGAGACGATATTTAAAAGTTTTAAGCTTATTTTGGAAAACGGCGATCGCCGCCGAATTAGAATATCGATTTAACTTTTTGATGGCGACTTTGAGCAGTATTGGCAATCTGATCGGGAGTTGTTTTAGTTTGTTTTTATTTTATCGAACCGGATACAGCTTTGCGGGTTGGCGTTGGGAAGAATCCCTGATTGTTTTGGGAATTTTCACCTTATTACAAGGATTTTCTACTATTTTTCTCGTCCCCAATCTCAATCGTATCGTCCGTCAAGTCCAAGAGGGAACTCTCGATTTTATTTTACTCAAACCGATAAGTTCTCAGTTTTGGCTGTCGAGTCGCATCGTTTCACTTTGGGGTATCCCAGATTTGATTTTTGGCTGTATTTTAATTGGTTATGGAGGCAGTAAGATCGGAATTGCACCATCTAATTATCTGCTCGGAATCATTCCTATAATCTTTGGCACGATCGTGCTTTATAGTCTGTGGTTTATGTTGGGTTCTACCAGTATTTGGTTTGTCAAAATCTATAATGTTACGGAAGTTCTACGGGGATTGCTCGAAGCGGGACGATTTCCGATGGTCGCCTATCCCGTCGCTTATCGAGTCTTTTTCACCTTTATCGTTCCCGTTGCATTTTTAACGACAGTTCCGGCGGAAACCTTTCTCGGACGGGTGAATTTCCCCTCGATTCTCGCTTCCTTATTTTTGGCGATCGCCCTCTTTTTTACATCTAATAAATTCTGGCGGTTTGCAACTCGCTTTTACACTAGTGCTTCGAGTTAAAGGGATTTAAAATCGTAGATTGTAGCTTTTAGATTGAGATCGAATCTGCGGTGAAACTTCATGTTCACAAACATCGATCGAGATCCGATGTAAACGGATGGTCTTAATCCAATCATTTAACCTGTCATTCCTCTGGAAACACCAAATCCACCCCCCGACCTCGGACTTTAGCCACGGTCGAATCGAGTTTGATTTTATCCCTTAATCATTACAGGTAATCTGAAATTAATATATTTCATTCAAAAATCTAACAAATGAAAGATTGAAAATTGGCTAAAAAATGATACCAAATGAAAAGAGCAAAATTTCAAAAAGCATCGATATGGAAACTAAAACATTAGGCCATACAAACATAGAAGTCGGCGCGATCGGATTGGGGGCGATGCCGATGTCGATTAGTGGCAGACCGCCGGAATCTGAGGCGATCGCCGTCATTCATCGCGCCTTGGATCTGGGAGTGACCCTCATCGATACGGCAGATTCCTATTGCCAGGACGAATCGGACAAGCATCACAGCGAGCAGTTAATTGCGAAAGCGCTGCAATCTTACTCCGGCGATAAAAGTCGCATTTTTGTAGCGACAAAAGGGGGACTGATGCGTCCCGGGGGAACCTGGAAGCTCAACGGCGACCCGAAGCATATACGAGGGGCGATCGCCCGCAGTTTTGAAGCCCTCGGCGGCGACAAGCCAATCGACTTATGGCAATACCACGCGCCGGATCCGGCCTATGCGATCGCCGAGTCCCTCGCCCCGGCCAAGGAAGCGGTGGAAGCAGGAAAAATTCGCTATATCGGCGTTTCCAATTTCTCGGTCAAACAAATCGAGGAAGCGCGCCGAGTCGTCGAGATCGTTTCCGTGCAGAATCAATACAATCCTTGGCACCGCAACCCGGAAACCGAGGGGGTATTGGACTATTGCGAACGCGAGGGACTCACCTTTTTCCCCTGGAGCCCCCTCGGCGGGTCCCGTCGCGTCGGCAATTTGCAAGATATCCGGGCGATCGCCCAACTGGCCACGGAGAAAGGGGTTTCTATATATTGTATCGTTTTAGCTTGGTTACGGGCTAAGTCACCTTGTATTCTTCCCATTCCCGGCGCGAGCAAGGTATCTAGTATCGAGGATTCAGTACGGGCGATCGAGGTGCAGTTAAGTCCCGCAGAAGTGCGACAAATTGACGACGGGATTTAATTGTTGTTTGGGCGAACCATCCCGTCGTCAATTTTAGGGAACAGGGGAACTATGAAGTTCGCCTGTTTCATCGATTTTCATCGATTTGAGATCGCGGTGATTTGCTTCAAAAGCCATTTTTCCATCGATAAAAAATTTTATTTCAGAACATTTTTTCACAATTTTTAACACAAAACTTCGATCCAGGCGATGACAGTCCGTGAGAAGATTTGTTAGGATTGTAAAAAATTAATCTAGCTTTTTTAAAACCACAATTAGCCATGAAACACCTCGTTGAATTCGCCCTCGAAGGTGGAGACTCTGTTTTTGTGGAAGTAGATGCCGCCCCACAAGCTGCGGACGATCGGATTGGCATTACGGACGACATTGCCGAAAAAGCTCAAAAAAGCTTCGAGGTAGCGATCGGTAAAATTCAACCTGTCGCTAATGCCATTATTGGTAAAGTCCGCAGTCTTAACGAACCCGCCGATGAAGTCGAGGTCAAGTTTGGGATCAAAATGAGTGCGGATGTTGGCGCCGTCATTGCTTCCGGAAAAGGAGAGGTCAATTACGAAATTACTTTGAAATGGACTAACTCTAAATAAACCATGACTGCACCCCTTGAGTCATCGGTTATTCGGATTTACTCAGCTTCAAAAACTGTTGTGGGGGCGGGCTTTCTAGTTTCAGACAACCAGGTTTTGACCTGCGCCCACGTGGTGGCCTTTGCCTTGGGAATACGGGCAAATTCTCCCGAACGGCCAGAGACATTAGTTTGTCTCGATTTTCCCTTAATTGCCCCCGGGAAGTTGCTCTCGGGACGAGTCATTTTTTGGAAGCCTGTCAATCCTAACGAGTTAGAAGAAGACCTGGCAGTTTTACAGTTAGAAAGTCCTATTCCCGAAACAGCTTTTCCGATAAAACTGGTAACCGCCGATGATTTTTGGGGTCATTCATTCCGTGTTTTTGGTTTTCCTAAAGGTCAGCCGATGGGAGTTTATGCTTCCGGTGTGCTGCGCGGAAAGACGGCTAAAAGTTGGGTGCATTTAGAGGATATTAAAGAACCGGGTTTTCGCTTGGAAGAAGGGTTTAGTGGTGCGCCCGTCTGGGACGAACAATTGCAGGGAATCGCGGGAATTGCGGTAGCTGCTGAAAAAGAACGCCCGGACGTGAAAGGGGCTTTTATTATCCCGACAAATTTATTAATTCAAGCTTGGCCGGAGTTGAGCGATCGCACGATCGCCCAATGTCCCTATCGGGGTTTATTTGCCTTCCGCGAAGAAGATGCTCGTTTTTTCTTTGGGCGAGAAGGGTTTATCCAACAAATCGTCCAAGCTGTCGAAAAGCGGCAATTCGTCGCGGTTATCGGTCCCTCGGGCAGTGGAAAATCTTCCGTGGTGTTTGCCGGGTTAATTCCCCAGTTGAGACTTCAACAAAAGTGGGCGATCGCCTCCTTCCGTCCCAAAGCCCATCCCTTTGACGAATTAGCCCGGGCTTTAGTCGGGTTAAAAGCCAGCGATCGCTCCGAAATCGAGCAAGATTTAGCGGCTTTGGAGTTGTCCAATGTGCTGCAAAGCAAAGACTCGGCGATCGAAACTTGGATGGGTTCAATTTTAGAAAAACATTCCGGTTCTCGCTTGCTTTTAGTTGTAGATCAATTTGAAGAACTCTATACCTTATCTTCCAGTCAACAAACCCGAGAAAAATTTCTCGATCGCCTCCTCTGTGCCCTTCAAAATATCCCGGATTTTAGCCTCGTTTTAACCTTAAGGGCGGATTTTCTCGGTTATGCCCTTTCTTATCGTCCGTTTGCCGATGCTTTGCAAGGGGCCGACGTGAAACTCGGACCGATGAAGGGTGAGGAGTTGTACGAGGCGATCGCCCATCCGGCGAAATTATTAGGTGTGAGGTTACAGCCCGGGTTGGGCGATCGCCTTCTCGAAGACGTGGAAAAATCGCCGGGAAACTTGCCCTTACTGGAATTCGCCCTCGAACAACTCTGGGTCAAACAAGAAAACGCCTGGCTGACTCATCACGCTTACGAGGCTTTTGGGGGCGTCGAAAAAGTTCTCGCCCACTACGCCCAGGAAATCTACGACAACCTCTCTCCTTCCCAACAAGAACAAACCGAAAAACTATTCATCCAGTTAGTCCACCCGGGAGAAGGAACCGAAGACACCCGCCAAGTTCTGGTTTGTAGTCATTGTGCGTCACTCAATCCACAAAAATGCAGTTTAGTTAGGGATTTAGCCTCTCGCCGCTTAATCGTCACGGGCTATCAGGAAGCCACGGGAAACACGACCATCGAAATCGTCCACGAAGCCTTAATTCGAGAGTGGGATACCCTACGTCAGTGGATGGAAGCCAACCGTGCCTTTCGCATTTGGCAAGAACGCCTGAAAGCGAAAATGCACGAATGGGAAAGGATGGGAAGAGATGAGGAGGAGTTATTAAGTAATAACGGTTTGGCCGAGGCAGAAAAGTGGCGAGAAAAACGGTTAGAAGAACTCAGTGATAACCAGCGAATTTTTATTCAGTTGAGTTTGGCCAAGCAAGAAATGGAAAGAAAGCTTGAGGAAGACCAAAAAAAACATGAGTTAATGCTAGAACGACGAGCAAAACGTCTCGCCCAGTCTGTGGCAGGTATTTTGGGGGCGATCGTACTTTATACAAGCTCCTTGCTTCTCTACCCCAAGTTATTAAGTTGGCAAACTCAACGAGACAGTGAAATGATAACAATCTCAACAGGAGTGGCTATTATTGGAACAAACATCCCCGATTCTACCAATGAAGAAAGACCAGAATCTAGAATTAGATTGCCAGCTTTTCGTATTGACAAATATGAAGTTTCTAATCGCTTATATGCTCGATGTGTAAGAGTGAAAAAATGTTCTGAGCCTACTGATTCTATCAATTACCACGATCCAAATAAATCAGATCGTCCTGTAGTAGGAATTACACCCAAACAGGCGGCTGATTATTGTCGCTGGCTAGGCAGGCGGTTACCCAGTCATTTAGAATGGGAACGAGCGGCTCGGGGTTCTGAAGGGTTTAAATGGCCTTGGGGCAATGAAGACTTGACCGCAAATCATGCAAATGTTTGGTTTATTGAAGGATCGCAGAAAGAAACAGAACCGATCTCAACCTATCACGAAGACCGAAGTCCTGAAGGGGTAGTTAATTTAGCAGGGAATGTTCGAGAATGGACGTCTTCTATTTATCCCCAGGATGATTATCAAAACCCCGATCGACATAAAGTTTGGGATGGTTTACCTCAACATTTGAAATATAAACTCATTATAAAGGGTGGTGGATGGGAAACCTCTCTTGAAAATATTTCATCGATTGACTATGGAGATCGAACGTATCACGATCTATCATTAGGTATGCGCTGTGTTCGTTCTCATTAATTTTAGACACGAAATATATGGCTGTCGAATCAAAAAAATATGACTTGAATTATTGGAGATTAACTCATGTTAAGTTCATCCCAGCCCAACAATCGTTTTTTCCGTTCAGCACCACAAGAAGTTATTAAATTTAAATACAAAATAACATATATAATTAAACCCAGGAGTGGAGATTTTTATGTAAAAATAAAGAACTGGGAAAATTTAGTTTCTGCAACCATTCAAGGAGTACCTGATGGTTCCATAAAAGAGATAAAACGTCAGGCCGATGGTGATTTGAGATATGAAATAAAATCAGAACATGGATTCAGTCAGTTTCGTGTCGTAATTTACAATAAAGATTATCCTCAGAGTGAATTTCAACTGAGTGCTCATGCTGTTTCAATTTCCAAACGACAAATTGAAAAGATTGAGAATGAGTTGTGACTTTACATACTGGGGTGCATCTCCAATCTAAATCACTTCCATCCAGATTATCGATACGAGCCATCCCTATAGTGCAGTGAAGACATGAGGTGGCTTTCAAGAAACCTAAAAAACAAGAATCTTGGGAAGAAATCCGATCGCCCATCCCCCACATCCTTGCCGAGTTATCGCGGCGTTTAGATCGAGATGCAAGATTGACGATCGACCTTTTGGGCGGCTATAGTCGGTGCATCGCGATCGCCAGATTCGCGGTGCATCCACAGGCGATCGCCAATCTTTAAACTCAATTGAATAAAACGATGAAAGTCAGACCTTTGATTCTCAGCGCGATCGCCGCTACTGGGGCGATCGCCATACACTCGGCAGTCGCACTCGCACAAGGTGCCGGAATCGGCTATCGAATTTCCGATACCTCCTACTGTTCCACCGAACTCTATACCGAAGATTACAACGGGCGCGTCAACGTCCGCGAAGGCCCGGGTCTCGGTTACGAAGCTCGCCATTACGGCGTTGACGGCGATTACATCGATATCCTGCGTGCCAGTCGGGGCGGCGATCCGAACGAGTGGGCCGCCGCCGAAGATCGCTCGGGCTACATTTGGTATCAAGTCGGCTTTCCTGCCAGTCGCGCTTACGGCTGGGTACGGGAAGATTTTCTCGTGTTACCGCCGACGGAATGTCGCAACTGAAGAACGCCGATTGAAAACATCAACGAAATGGGGGGCGTTGGCTGAAAACACCCCCCATTCTTGTTTTACAGTTAGTTAAATTCAATCGAATTCAATGGAATTCAATTAACTTGAGGCGATCGCAACCCCTAAGCCAACACGCTCGATCGCAGTTGGGTCAAATCGATCGCCGTTCCCGGCGCGTACACCTTCGCCACGTAATCCGCAATCATCCGATCCGTATTGAACGCCTGACCGTTGGTCTCGATCGATTTTTTCATCATCCGAATCCAACCGTGAGGAATCCCGTTGGCGTCGCGATCGTAATACAACGGCACGATCTCCTCTTCGAGCAACTTGTACAGCGACTCCGCATCGATTTTATCCTGCAAGTCCTGATCGCTCGTGTGGGCATCTTCACCGATCGCCCAACCGTTGAGACCCTTACCGTCGGGGCCTTCTTGATAGCCCTCGCACCACCAGCCATCGAGAATGCTGCAATTCAAGCCGCCATTAAAACAGACCTTCTGACCGCTCGTTCCCGACGCTTCCAGAGGACGGCGCGGCGTATTCAACCACACATCCACCCCTTGAATCAACTTGCGAGCCGTGTACATATCGTAATCCGGGACGATGACCACTCGCGATTGCAAGTGCGGGTGCTGGCGCGACCATTCAAACAAGCGTTGCAAAATCCGCTTGCCTTGTTCGTCCGCCGGGTGGGCTTTTCCGGCGAACAGCAGTTGCACCGGACGCTCCATATTCGTCAGAATCCGCAGAGCCCGTTCCGTATCGTGCATCAACAGATAACCGCGCTTGTACGTACTGAAGCGGCGCGCAAACCCGATGGTCAACACATTCGGATCGAGCAACTGATTTGCATTTTCGATCCAGTAATGGTCTTCACCCGCTTCCTCGCGAGCCTGGCGAATCTTATTGCGAGTGTAGGCAATCAAGCGCTCTTTGAGCAATTGGTGACGCCACCACAACTCCTCGTCCGGAATCTCGTGAACCTTCGCCCAGACTTGAGGATCCGCCATGCGACTCGACCAGTCCTCGCCGAAATATTGGGCGTACAAGTCGCTCATTAAGGGGGCGGTCCAGGTGCGGGCGTGGACCCCATTGGTAATGTGACCGATGGGCACCTTATCCACCGGGGAATCGGGATAGAGAATGTTCCACATTTTGCGCGAAACTTCCCCGTGCAGTTTGGAAACCCCGTTCGCCGTCCGACACAAGCGCAAGGCGATCACGGTCATGCCGAACGGTTCCCACGGGTCGCCGAGACGGCGGGCGCCCAGGGCCATAAACTGTTCTTGGTCGAGACCGAGTTGGGGCCAGTAGTTGGAGAAATACGACTCCATCAAATCCCCGGAGAACGCATCGTGTCCGGCGGGAACGGGGGTGTGAGTGGTGAAGACGCAACGCTCGCGCACCGAGGCTTCGACATCGTAGAAGGATTTACCCGTGGCGATCATTTCTTGGCGGGCGACTTCCAAGGTGGAGAAGGCGGCGTGACCTTCGTTGAGGTGGTGGATGGCAGGGGTAATGCCGAGGGCTTTGAGGGCGCGCACCCCACCGATCCCGAGGACGACTTCTTGGGCGATCCGGGTGTCTTGGTTGCCGCCGTAGAGGTGTCCGGTCAACCAGCGATCGATCGGGTCGTTATCATCGCGGTCCGTATCGAGGAGGTAGAGGTTGACGCGTCCGACTTGGGCTCGCCAAATTTGCAGGTGAACGCGACGTTGGCGCAGTTCGATATCGACGACAATCGGTTCGCCGTTGTCGTCGGTCATCAACTGCAAGGGCATGTCCTCGAAGATGTGATCGATGTAGTAGTCTTCTTGCCACCCGTTGACGCTGAGGCGCTGGCGGAAGTAGCCCTGACGGTACATCAAGCCGACGCCGACCATCGGCACGCCCAAATCGGAGGCGGATTTGAGGTGATCCCCGGCGAGGATGCCTAAGCCGCCGGAGTAGATCGGTAAGGATTCGTGGATGCCGAATTCGGCGCAAAAGTAGGCCACGGGGCGATCGCGCGAAATTTGCGGGGCGACGCGACTGGCCCAGGTTTGCGGCTCGTTCATGTAGCGATCGAACTGTTGGGCGACTTTGGCCACCCGTTTGATGTAGGTCGGATCGCTGGCCAATTGGCTCAAACGGTTGGGATCGGCATATTTGAGAATCGCAACGGGATTGTGTTCCAAGCGATCCCACGCTTCGGGATCGATATTGCGAAAGATGGAGATGCGATCGCCCGTCCAACACCACCAGTAGTTATAGGCAATATTGGCGAGGGGTTTGAGGGTGTAGGGTAATTTCTCGCGCAGTTGCTCCACAGCCGTGCTGGCAGATTGGCTCACGATAGAATTCTGCATAAGTTCACTCTCTTACGGTTTGCTCGTTCTCGATCTCGACAGATCGGGAATCTTTGGACTTCGGTAACCGATCGGTTTCGCGATGGTAACGGCATTTGGAAAAAGCTCTCCATCTGCGACTCGTTCTATAGCAATCCTAAGTCATTTGTGGCAAAAATCCATAAGAATATAGCTTAGGGAAATCAAAAACTTGGCCATCAGCAAATATCTTGAATAGCTCTTTAACTCTTTTAAATGAATCACATAAAAAATAAAATGTTCTCAAGAAATTTTTAGTTTGCAGCCAAATATCTTCAACTGGATTTTGCTCGGGAGCATTCGGAGCAAACTTCGTACAAGTAATCAACCATTCATCTTCTTCTAAGCCTTCATTTAGCTCTTTTAAAAAATCTCGAAATTGTTGAGAGTCGTGATACCTGGCACCATCCCAAAAAATGGCTAATTTTTGTCCCGGTCTTTGTTCTCGTAAGTATTGTATAAACTGAATGGTATTGTCGGTATCGGCTTTCGGGTATTCTTGAAGAATAAATTCATGAGTTTGGTAATCTAAAGCGCCATAATAACTTTGGCGACTTTTTTGGTTTTTAATGGGAATTTCGACTCTTATATCTTTTCTTCCCCAAACAAAACCCAAGACGTCTCCCCAAAGAAGATGACATTCATCAATCATAAACACAGCAAGCTTTCCAGCTTTGATATCCTCTTCCCAGTCCTTAAGCTTCTTTTGAATTTCTTCTTCTTTTTTTTTGACTAGCTTTTCATCTTTGGCTGGATTCTTTTTTTGCGACTTTTTCCAGCTCATGCCAGCCGCTTTCAGCAAGTCATAATAACTTTGATTTGAAGAATAAATCACGTTGTATTCTTGCTGCAAATATCGTTTTAAGTCAGACAATCTCAAATACTCTTGTTGTCTTATCCATGAAGTGATTTGTGTTTTTTCTTCCGGTTTTAGATAGCCTTTACTTCCTTTGTATTGAAGATTCAAACTCTCAACACCCTCAAAAATTGCTTTATTTTTCCATTGACTAACGAAGCTCGAAGAAACATTTAATATTTCTTCAATTTTCTTAGAGGGTTGACCAGATAATTTCATTTTGGCTGCCAATGCTCTCTTCATTTCTTTGGTATTTGTGGTATTTTCAATGAAATTATCTAGCTCGTCTATGATATTCATGAGGTCTGTCTGATATTGAGAATCTTCCGTGTATATTATAACAAAAAAAGCTTCCATGAATCATTTAGGACTGCTATAGATGGAGGGGATGTTTGTTGAGGGGAAGGTCTCTCTAGCTTCTTGAGGTTTTACACCGGGACTTGCGCTTCTTGACTCGTTGCTGTCAGTCAATTCTTACACAGATTAAGCCCTAAATTTCAACCAAAAATTTTATCTTTTTTTAACTTTTATAAAATCCCGTTTATCTTGTACGGAGTTGTTGACTTATTGAGGGGTTTTCTGAGTTGTGAAATAGCAGGCGATCGCGTCTGGAAATTTTAACCAAGTAAGGGTTAACTACAGAAGCTGAGAACTTACCTAATCTTACTCAATCTTACTCAAATCGTGAGAAATTCCCGGAGCATTGACCAATATTTCTAGAAACTGAATTGTTAATAAAGTCATCAGTGGTGGTAAAATTAGCACTAGTTAGGCGCCATTGGTAGCGTAGAGCATTTAACTCCATGTTATTAGGGTTTAAAACACAACTTAAAGTTAATCTGACCCAACGACAAAAACTCGCTCGTCATGCGGGAGTGGCGCGTCATGCTTACAATTGGGGTCACGGATTGTGTTTAGGAATTTTATCACATAATGCCGGTTGTCGTCCCGATGAAAAAATCAAATTTCCCACAGCTATTGACTTACATAAGTGGTTAAATAAGTTAGTAAAACCAGAGAATCTGTGGTATTACGAAGTTTCTAAGTGTGCCCCTCAATACGCTCTCAGAGATCTCGCCCAGGCGTGGCAAGATTGCTTTAAAAAAAAGAAATCTAGACCTAAATTTAAGAAAAAAGGTAGACAAGACAGCTTTACTCTAGATGGAACCATAAAAATATTATCTGAAAATAAAATTCAGGTTCCTGTCATTGGAATTCTGAAAACTTATGAAAGATTATCGGGAAATTATCAACCCAAAAATGTGACGATTAGTCGAGAGGCAGATCGCTGGTTTATTTCGTTTAAAATAGATGTCAACGTGAGCCCCACCGAGAAGAAAACAGATGTAGTGGGGATAGATTTGGGGATAAAAGCGCTTGCCACCTTATCAACGGGAGTAAGTATAGAAGGAATAAAAGCATATAAAAAGCATTCAAATAAACTAGCTAGACTCCAAAGACAAGTTAGCCGAAAAAGTCGCGGCTCTGCCAATCGAAAAAAGTCCCAGCTTCAAGTCCAAAAACTCCATCGGAAAATCGCTAATCTCAGAAAAGATACGTTACATAAGTTGACCTCACGATTATGCAAGAACCACGCCGTTAATGTGATAGAAAACTTAAACGTATCGGGCATGATGGCCAATCATAAACTAGCTAAATCTATCGCCGATATGGGGTTTTATGAATTTCGACGGCAGATGGAATATAAGAGCCAAATATATGGGTCACAACTAATAATCGTAGACAGATTTTATCCATCTAGTAAAATCTGTTCTAATTGTGGAAGCATTAAAGACTCATTACTCTTATCAGAAAGACTGTTTGGTTGCGACCATTGTCATCTCAAAATAGACAGAGATTTAAACGCAGCTAAAAATCTGGAAAAAATAGGTCGAGCTACGGCCAAATTAACGCCTGTGGACAAGAGCGAGCCCTACGGGTTCGTCAGTTGCTCTACTTGGGGAGACCCCAAGACCGCACTGACTCACCGACTCCCTTGGTAGAAGCAGGAAGTAAAATCGACTCAAACGTATTGTTCATCAAGCTTTCAGACTTGATGGGTAAGTTTGGGTAAGTTTTATCTAGCGGTTAGCACAGGAGCGATCGCAAGTCATCCATTTCAATAAAAATTAATCAAAAAATAACTTCAAATCATCAAAAACCGCACAGGCGAGTTCCGGGCGCACGGTGAGGGTCGGCGAACCCCCGCCGTGCGGGTCTGGGCCGAAGCGATCGCGAGAGTCGAAAATCGGCTAAAATCGTTAGATTATTAAAATAAAACATGTCCTTTTCCCGACCGAAAAACCTATGAACCCTGCCCTGACCCAATTCGGCGAACAGATGTCTCACCTGACTGGCGTGCGAGCCATTATGAAAGACATTATCGAAACCCTACGAGCCGGAGAAGGGCGGGAGTTCATTAACCTGAGTGCGGGCAATCCGGTGATTTTGCCGGAAGTCGAACAACTGTGGCGCGATTGTACTGCCGAACTGCTCGCCAGTCCCGAATACGGCGAGGTCGTCTGTCGCTACGGTTCCTCCCAAGGCTACCAACCGTTAATCGAAGCGGTCAAACAAGATTTTAACCGACGCTACGGGTTGAATTTGAGCGATCGCAACATCTTAATCACCCCCGGCAGTCAATCCCTCTACTTCTACGCCGCCAACGCCTTCGCCGGACGCACCACCGACGGCGAACTCAAGCGGATGGTGATGCCCTTGAGTCCCGACTATACCGGATATGGGGGCATCAGTCTGGTTCCCGAAGCCCTCCTCGCTTACAAACCGACCCTCGAAATCGACGAAGCCAGACATCGCTTTAAATACCGTCCCGACTTCAACCAACTGGCGATCGACGAAAACACGGGTTGCGTGATTTTCTCCCGTCCGTGCAACCCGACGGGGAACGTGCTGACCGACGAAGAACTGAAAAAAATCGCCGATCTCGGCGCCCCTTACGACGTTCCCACGATCGTCGATTCCGCTTACGCACCGCCGTTCCCGGCGTTGAACTTTACCGAGATGACTCCGGCGTTTGGGGGCAATATCATTCACGGACTGAGCTTGTCGAAAGCGGGGTTACCCGGGGAACGGATCGGGATCGCGATCGCCGACGAACGGGCCATCCAAATTTTAGAATCCTTCCAGACGAATTTGTGCATTCACTCCCCCCGCTACGGACAGGCGATCGCGGCGCGGGCGATCGCCTCGGGATCCTTGAGCGAAATTGCCGAAACGGTCATTCGTCCTCACTATCAAGAAAAATTTGTGATTCTCGAAAGTACCCTCGATGCCTCGATGCCCAAAGACCTCCCCTGGTTCCTCCATCGCGGCGAAGGGGCGATCTTCGCCTGGTTGTGGTTAAAAGACCTGCCGATGAGCGATTGGGAATTCTATCAAAAACTCAAAGAAGTCGGCGTAATCGTCGTTCCCGGGAGCACCTTCTTCCCCGGATTGCGCGAGGAGTGGGCACACAAACACCAGTGCATCCGCATCAGCTTGACCGCCAGCGCCGACGAACTGCGGACCGGGATGCAGCGCTTGGCGAAAATGACCGAAAGTGTTTACGCTCGTGCGGCGGTGAGCTAACAAGATGAATCGAGAGCGTCGTCAACGGTCCTCTCCAGAAGCGATCGCCCCGGAGTTGGACGAATGGATCGAAATCGGTAAAGTGGTCGCCGCGCAAGGATTGAAGGGAGAAATGCGAGTTTATCCGTCTACGGATTTTCCCGAACGGTTCGAGCAACCGGGACGGCGCTGGTTGCGCTATCCGGGAAAGGAGCGACCGGAACCCGTGGAGTTAATTTCGGGGTATTTTCTCCCGAATAAGGGGCTGTACGTGGTGCAGTTGGCTCAGGTGAGCGATCGCGACGGCGCCGAAGCCCTGCGCGGCTGCATTTTTGTCGTTCCCCAAAGCGATCGCCCGGTTTTGGAAGCGGACGAATTTCACGTGCGCGACCTGATCGGGTTGGAAGTGTTCGACGGGCGCACGGGCACGGTGGTGGGAACCGTGGTGGATTTGATCCCGACGGGGCACGATTTGCTCGTGGTTCGTCCTCACGGCGAGTCCGAGGCGGAAGGGACGGCGGGGCCGATTTATATTCCCTTCGTGCGCGAGATCGTCCCGGTGGTGGACTTGGAGGCGGGACGTTTGGAAATCGAGCCGCCGGAGGGGTTGTTGGAGGTCAACGCGCGATCGCCCCAGTCGTCGAAATCGCGCAAGTCGGGGAAATCGCGCAAGTCGGACAAGGGCTAAGAATTGGCGGCAAGGGATTCCAGGGAAACGGTTTGTGACATCCTCCCGACGCTGAATCAAAGATTGCAGCGCGGGCTTCCCAACCTCACGATTGGGTATTCCTGCCCCACGCCACTTATCTAGGTCATCGACCCCCGACAGACCGACTTGACAGGCGGTTTCCATTCCCCAGAGTCCCTGGGTTACTGCATCATCAACATGACCGTAATTTTACTACAAGCTATAGCTGCTGACAAATGCTGGCCTCATCCTCTCGATGGGGATGAGGCCAGCTCGGGGAGCTATAAGTCCCGACGCTGATGCTTCGCATACAGCGCGGGACTTATAGCTCCCCGAACCCCTCAAAAGTTAAAATCGCGCGATCGCGTCCCTGGGATTTGGCCTCGTATAAGGCGCCGTCGGCCACTGCCAAGGCGCGATCGCTGCGGGAATTGAGCCTCGGTTGGCAGACGACGACCCCCAAACTCAGAGATACCCAGTTCATGGGCGACTGCTCGTGTGCGATACGCAGCTCTCTCACGCTTGTGCGAATATTGCTGACGACGGTCATCGCTCCCTCACAAGAGGTATTGGGAAGGACGATCGCGAACTCTTCGCCGCCGTAGCGGGCGACTAAATCTCCGGGACGCTTGACGGCGCGATCGAGGGTTTGGGCGACTTGTTGCAAGCAGCGATCGCCCGCTTGATGGCCGTAAGTATCGTTGTAGCGTTTAAAATAATCGATATCCGCCAAAATCAGGGCGATCGTCCCCCGATCGCGGATCGTGCGCCGCCATTCGCGGTCTAAATACTCGTTAAAAGTACGGCGATTGGCAACTTGCGTCAGACCGTCGAGACTGGCGAGGCGATGTAACTCTTCGTTGGCGACTTCTAATTCTTTAAATAAGATCGATTGCTGGATGGCGATCGCCAGTTGGGTAGAAAGCTGCTCGAACACCTCGATCTCGAAGGGCTGCCAGTCGCGCGGTCCGCGACAGTGGTGAGCGACGAGCAGACCCCACAAGCCGTCTTGACTTTCGGCGATCGGATTGGGTTCGCCGTGTTGAGTAGTGCGATGGGGAAGTTTGGACTCGACCAGAAGCGGGGCGATCATTTTCGCTTTGACCCCGAAGGGTTTTAGCATCTGGATCAAGCATTCGGGGACGTGCTGCCGTTCCATATCGGCGATCGCCCGGACCGTTCCCCGACGGTAGCGCGCGTAACAAGAGGTAGGAAAGATTTCCTCGTCGAAATCCTGACCGAGAATCGAAACTTGATTCGGCGCCACCGCTTCGGTCATCACTTTGCCCCGGCGATCGCTCATAATCCGATAAATGACGACGCGATCGCATTCCAACAACTGGCGCACCTCACTCACCGCCGTTTCTAAAATTTCCTCTAACTTCAACGACTGGCGAATCCGCGCTTGGGTGGCGCTGACCAAGCGTTCGCGCTGGCTTTGATAGCGCAGGGCTTGTTCGGCGCGCACGCGTTCGGTAATGTCTTGGACTAACGAGGCGATCGCGATCGTTTCGCCGCCGCGACCGATTAACGGCGTATTGTACCACTCGCAAATAATCCGCCTGCCGTCTTTCGTTTCATTTTCGCTGATGCAACAGGCGCCCCCTTTCTGTTCGAGGCGTTCGCGCCACAGTTCGCGGGCCGAATCGATTTGAGATACGGGAAGCAAAACTTCGATCGAACGTCCGATAATTTCGTCTTTGTGATAGCCAAAAATCGCTTCCGCCGCCGGATTCCATTCGAGAATTCGACCTTGTAGGTTGCACTCGACCACGCCGAGGGGAGTTTGTTGTAAGTGCAACGATAGTTTTTGTTGGGAGTTGCGTAAGGCGGCTTCCACCTGTCGGCGTTCGGTCAAGTCCGTGGCGATCGCGATCGAGCCGATCGTCTGACCCGTCTCGTCTTCGATGGGATTGACCCGCAGTAAGACTTTCAGCCGCCGACCGTCGCGCGATCGTTGGCTGACGCGACCGCTCCAGGGGAGTCCCTCGGCGATCGCCCCTAACACGGTCTCGGCGACGGCGCGATCCTCGAACAGGATCGGCAATCCCCCTTCCTTGTTGAATTCCGCTACCGTGGGATAGCCGAATAACTGACCGAAAGCGCGATTTTGATAAATTTGACCGCCCTCGGAATCGGCAATCGAGATCGCGTCCGTGGTACTTTCTACCGCTTGGGTCACGCGCACCAAGGCTTCGAGAGCCTGTTTGCGATCGGTGATATCGCGCAAGATCGCCAGCACTTCGTTTTCGGCGTAAGGGACGATTCGACCTTCTCGGTGGCGCCAGCGACCGTCTATTTGGAGCTGATATTCCCAGGTTTGGATGTTCCCGGAGGCGATCGCCCGTTCGATGTGACCCATCGCCTCGCGAGCGACGGCTGCGGGCCACGCTTGGGTTAAATGCTGTCCGACTTGGACGTCGGACAGGGTAGGCATGGCGTGTTCGGGGGCGTCTTTGTACTCTAAAATCGTGCCGTCCCCGCGAATTCGCAAAATCAGATCGGGAATCGCTTCGACCAAGGCGCGATGTTTGGCTTCGCTGTTGTCGAGCCGATCTTGGACTTGCTGGCGGTTGGCGAAGCTGTCGTGCAGGGAATCGGTGATATCGACGCAAGACCCGACATAGGCGATCGCCTCCCGGCTGGGACGAGAGCGATCTTGGGGAATGCCGATGTCCAAGATCCAGCGATATTGCCCGTCGTGGCGGCGCAAGCGGTACTGCAGCTCGAAAATTTTTCCGCTTTTTAAGCCCTGGCAGTAGTTTTCCCAACAGGCGGCGCGATCGTCCTCATGCACGTTTTCTAACCAGCCGCGCCCCCGTTCTCGTTCGAGGGGGCGCCCGGTAAAGGCGAGCCAAGCGCGGTTGAAGAATGGCCGATCGCCCGTCGGGTCGGCGCGCCAAAACAGCGACGGCAGGCGATCGGCGAAATCGCACAAGGTCTGTGAGTCCCCCGCTTTGGCGATCGCGGGCGGGTTCGCGCCGTTCGGTTCCGCCACGATCGCCATTCCCATCGCCCCTCCATCGGGAGCGGCTAACGGGATGGCTCGCACTTGGATTTGTGCGGTCGTTCCGTCGGAGCGGGTCAGGGTTAGGGAGCGATCGACCCGGGTTTGCGTGGCTTTGGCGGTAGCTTCGAGTTCGGCGAACAGCGACAAGTGGAGTCGGCAGCTTTCCCGTTCGCACATCAATTGGCTGTCGGTTTTACCGCGATAGTCCAATCCTTTTAGCTCGAACAGTTCGAGCGCCCGATCGTTGGCGAACAACCAGCGATTGGCCACATCTTTGACGATCGCCCCTTCGGCGATCGACTCGACAATTGCCCCTAACCCCATCTGTAAATTCGATGTCATCTCTGTCCACAAGTGATAACGGACGTGGGGTTTAGCCTGCTCTGGGCTGGCCGCGCTACGGAATTGTACTTCTAATTGCATCGCTAACTTTGGCTTGGAAAAAAAAATTATTGCCACGACGATCGCCGAGTCCCCCGCGATCGTCGTCCGCCCTCGGGAAGATAGTTTCCCCTCAAGAGAAACGATTTACAATTTGCAAGATTCTTGACCTTTTCCGCCCCCAGTTATTGTCCCCTGTCTTCCGAGATTGCTGGCAGGTTCCCCCCAATGTTAATGAATGTAACAAATTTTCACCTTTCGTTTCCTCCTCCCTCCGGTTCGGGGGCAGTCTCGCGGCCACCTCAATCCCTCGCCATTCGGCGCGATCGAGACCTGCCCTGCTCGGGAGCGATCGCCGCTCAACTGTCCCCAGCTTCACAGCGAAGCCGCGCCGTTTTCGGCGATCGCTCGATGCGGTCGAGATCTTGGCTGCCATCGTAGATTGTCGCCGCATCCCAGAGTTTTGCCCCGTCTAACTTCGCCCCGCTTAAATTGGCTCCAGTTAAATCGGCGCCACTGAGATCCGCATAACGCAGATCCGCCCCCGCTAAATTTGCTCCCGCCAAATCCGCATCTACGAAATTGGCAAAGATAAAATTACTGTTACTTAAATTGGCATCGTTCAAGCGAGCGCAAGTAAAATAAGCCCCTTCAAAATTACTTTCGCTCAGATTGGCTCCCCTTAAATTCGTTTGTCTCAAACGCGCGTTTTTGCGGATGGTTTTACTTAAATTCGTCTGCGCCAAATTGCATCCTTGGCAGTTACGCACTTCCCCGCGCAAAAAGCGTTCGGCCAAGTCCTCGGTTTGAGACCGTGCGGGGGCAGAGGTACCGAGGGCAATGACAACTACGGCTAGGGCGATCGGTATGGGGTTGGTTGCTTTATTCATGGTTATTATTAGTTTTTTAAATGCTCCAAATCCACAAAAGAATCGCTTCCAAGCTTTGATTTTAATCTTAAAACTTTATTAAGTCTATTGTCTATTGTGCGGCGATCGCTCCGTCTGCAATCCCCGGCGATCGCCCAATCCCCTGAAAAACCGCTACAATCGTTTGGCCGACCCAAGTAAAGAGTAACCATTATTCGCTGAGTGGGAGCCTCGGTCACCCTCGACCCACTCAATTTAGCTACTTTTACTTAGATAAGAAATGTAACGAGACATCTATTCAGTATTTATACGTAAATAAGAGCAATTTACCGCCTTTTCAATACCGTTGTAGTTGGGTCTATCGTTCCTCAATATTCTCATTTGTCAAGTATTTTACGATCCAATTTTTGAAGGCTTCGTGCGATCGCCTTCAAGGTTGGGGGCGATCGTAAAAATTTAAAGAACTCTATAAACCTCCCAGTTTTCAAGAGTTTTGCCCAGCACTTCTCAGTGAGGATCGTCGAATAAAGACCAAGAACCGATTTTTTTTAAGCATTAAACGTCAGCAAAATTTAACAAAAATCGATCCGTTTAGAGACAATCACTTTAGAGAAATAAAAATAAAAAAATTAAAAAATGTAAACCTAAAAAGTGATTTCCAATACAAAGTCAAAAGACTCTTGACACCCCCGCTCTAAATTGGTTATGAAAGATTCGAGATACACCAACCATAAGGAAAACTCCATGATCTCGAAATCTTTCGTCAAAGGGTTCAATCTACCCGCTTTAGTCGGTGCCACCGTCGGCTTATTGATGCCCGTCTTGCCTGCTGTCGCCCTTTCTCCCACCTCGAATGTTGCAGAAACTTCTAATTCTGCTGCGACCGAAGAACTATTAATCGCTCAAGGTGGATGTCCTCGTGCTACCACTATAGAAGCCTTCACCACCGATACCTATTACGCCTATATTTGTGAAGATGGGAACGGCGATTACTTCTACTACGGTGTCAACCGTTCCACTGGCGAATCGGTCAACGTATATGGCGTTACCTTTACCGATAGTGGCTATTATATGGCGACTACCTACGACGACTATGGCAACGAGTACACCTACATGGTCGGAGCATCTTTAGAGGTGTACGAAAACGGCGAACAAATTTGGTACGAATCCACCTACTAAATTGGAACATTTCATCCGTAACGTTCCGATTTCATCGATCGCCTCAAATACAATCATCCCCTCGACGATGATTTGACGCGATCGTTTTGGGTGCATCTCTACTTCTTTTCTGCCGTCCGTAGCCTTGCCAAATCTCGTCACACCATCGATAAGTCTTCTCTACAGTGAGAACACCGGAAGAGAACTTTCCTGAACACTCAATCTTACGATCGCCCTTTTTAGTGACTTTTTTCAGTAGCTTTCACCTCTATGTCTCTTGATTTCTGGCGAAATTCGTCATCTAAAGAATACAAAGAATTCCGAATAAATTGACGGAGCTGACGTGCGGGTTCTAAACAATCTCTTTGATAGTCCATAAGAGTTAAATTTAAATCTGGATAGAGGATTTTTAAAAACCCCGATGCCGATTTTAAAATAGCCTGCTGGTCGCGAATCGTCACGTCACCAAAAGAAGTATGTCGGTTGGCATAATTATGATAGCGGTTGTCCGATCGCATCGCGAGCAACGCTTCCCCGAAAAAGTCCATTTTCAACCCCACTTGACAAGCGGTTGCTTCTCGCTGAAATTTAGGGATTTTCCACCCCGGAATAATCCCGACGAGGCGATCGAGAAAAGCCGTTTCTGCGAAAAAATAGGGTAAATTAGCGATTAAATTCTCTTCATTTCGCGGACGCAGTTGACTGTCGAGTTCAATATTCGCCAACATCACTAAAGAACAATCACTCGATACATCGGCGAAACCCGAACGATTATAACGACCGCTAGCAAGATAGTTTTTAAGCGGTCCGATAATTTCATCGGCGTTGTCAAAGGTCAAGCTTTGTACTTCGTCAAGAACGACAACATCATGTTTTCCCAACAAGCCGACTTCTTTCGTTCGTCCGTTAATAAATAGTTGTGCTGGCGTCACTTTTCCGCCACTGACTAACGTCACTTTGCTGCTAATGTTTTCAAAAACAAAGCTCTTCCCCGTTCCTTTTGGAGCGAGTTCGATAATATGATAGTTTCGTTCGACAAGAGGAAGTAAGCGAGCTAAGATCCAGGTTTTTGCATCTTGATTGTACGCCGCATGTTCGGGATTAAATCCCATCGAACATAACATTAAATCTTTCCATTGCGAAGCTGTGAAATGCGAGCGACATCGAGCGTAAGCATCGAGATCGACGCGCGAACATTGGAAAGGTTCAAAGTCGATTACTTCTACGGGTCTATCTTCGTGGGTTTGTGAGAGGCTTATTTTTCCCCAAACCCCTTGCTTCAATAGCATTCGATTGGCTTCGATGATGTCGATAGGAATCGAACAGTTTTCGAGATTGAGAATCGGGATTTGTGCGATCGGTTCGGGATCGAGACTGCCATCGGGTTTAAGTTTGACCCGAACTTGCATTAAAGCAATCAGTTTTCTGAGATGACCTTGACTCAAATCGAACTTAATTTCTTCTTGGTCATTTTTGCGGGGAAAGGCTTTTTGAATAAAAGTATTGAGCATTTCAAGTTCGCTGGATGTCAGCGAACCCGACCCCGGAACCTTTTTATCGAGAACCCATTCTCCAATAAAACTGGGGATTCCTGCAGAAGTTAATCCGCTAGAAGGAAGGCGGGTTTTATCAATACAGAGATTGTTAAAAACTTGGCGAACGAGCTCGTTTGGATAACTAAAAAGAGAGTTAAAAATCATCGAGGTTAATTCCCCCACTGCTAAATATTTGCTCGATCGCGATCGCCGCTTCGCTATCTAATACACTGCTGGCTGATTCGACATTGGCATATTTAAAATCCAAGCGACCGGAAAGAGCTAAACGGCGATCGCTCGCATTTGGTGGCAGTTCGGGACAGCGATCGATACAGACGGTTAAAGAAGTAGTGCTATTCGCAGAAACTGTACCGTTAATAGCTTTTCCCTGTTTGCATTCCTCTAATTCATTGACATATAAGCAGAGATCGGTCAAAGGAACGGGGTTGGGATTTTTAATAGAGAGGTGGAGGGTTCCCGATTCCTGTGCTTTTCCCTGTCCACGACAGTTTACAAAAATGGGAGAACGCCGAATCTGACAACTTAAAACAGAATAACCGATGACAACTTCTTCGGGAAACAAGCCACCATGAGATCCGATAATAGCTTGATTTTGGCTATAATTAAATCCGTTTAAACTTTCCGATCCTTTAACTACACTGATATCGTAAGGTAGGTCAAAGCGATCGCCGCTCAAAACTAAGAACTTCGGATCGTCGGTCTTTCCTTTTGCCATTCGTCCCCGAGGTTCGAGGTTTGTAGGACAATCTTGATATTTGGAAGACCCACCGAACAATTGTCCGTGGTCGCTGGAGATAACGATTTTAACTTGTTCTTTTTCGGGATACTGTTGTAGATAAAAGATCAGACGATCGCCGATCTCTCGCAAGCGATTCGGTCGCTTAGTTTGATAGACCAGTTGCCAATCTTGATTTTGATGATAGAGTTTGTCAAGCTCGACAGTATCCCAACAATAAAGACGGTGGGTGTTTTTAGATAAATCGTCCTTGAGTTTTGATTCTTGGCGATCGGTGTAGCGTTGACCGACACCGATTGTAGCAAAAGCGCGATCGATATTATCGTCCCAATCCTGCGATCGCGGTGTCAGTTGAGCGTAGAGTCCCCATTTAGCGAATTCAGTCGTCGTCGGGAGAATGGAGAAACGCGGGACGATCGCCGTTTCTAAATGCAAATCTCTTGCGGTGAGATATTCGACTAAAAATTGGTGGTCTAACCAACCTAACCCATCAATCACGACCCATAAAACCGGATAATTTTGAGCCAATTCTCGAACGATATGGGTGACATTGTAATTTAGAAAAGAATCGGCAACGGGAGTTATTTTCAATTGAGGATAATGCTGATAAATCCATTCAACAAAACTGACCGCGAGGCGATCGCTCGTTCGCCGATCTGGCGATTGCTCAGTGGCGATCGTTTCCCACCGACGAAAAGGAAGATATTCGTTAATCGTCCAATTTAAAACCTCTTCTGGCGTGGCGTCTGGGTCGAGGGGTTCCGGTTGCGGTGGTGCTTGGAGCGATCGCAGTTCGTCCCGTTGTTCTGGGTTGAGATATGCTTCTATTTTGTGTAATCGTTCACGAGTCAAGTATTCGCCATGTTGTTTTTCACAGATTATACGATAGGCAATTTGACTGATGCGATCGCTTCCTGCTTCTTCGCCGAAATTTAAAGTATCGAGAATGGCGGCTTCACTGCGGTAAATTTGGCGTTCCCAATGGTGATTGAATTCATCCTGGAGAAACTCGGGGATCGATTGCGGATAGTTCCCCAATTCAGCGAGTGGCGGATCTGCTAATTTCAGCCATTGACGTAATAATTGAACTTTATTCTCTGTTTGATAGTACCTTCCAAGCGTTTCGCTTTCATACTGTTGTTGCCAAACTTTTTCAAACGGTCGATATCTTTCGGGAATCGTGATGCACAACCACTCTGCCAGATGTTCTACTGACGCTTGACTCGACCAAAAATCCAGGTCGCGATCGCTAATTTTTGCTAAAAAACAGGCGATCGCATTCGGAGAATAGGGATCGATTTGGCTGGCAAATTCAAGACAATCGCGATCGCTCCATTGTTCGGGAATCGGTACATTTTTAAATAATTCTGCCAACAAATCGCGGGGAGGTTGCTTAATTTCAACGATCGCATCTGTCCGATTCCAAACCCTCAACCATTCCCGAGTCCACTTGTAGAGAAATTCACCGCGAATCCACAACGGATTGCTCGTAATTCCGACATGTTCCAACCATTCCACCTCAGTCGAGATGGGGGTATATTCTGCGGGAATGTCATAAAGTTCGGTTGGGTCGAGAACGACCGAAAACAGGCGATCGTCACTCATGGCGATTGTCATCCGTATCGGAGAGATAGGATTCGAGTTGTTTGTAAACTGCTTGTCGCTGTACGCGAGGCAATTGTTGGAATAATACAATAATTTGATGGACTTTATTTTGATTTTGAATCTCGTGACATTCCCGTTCGATCCGCGTTAAACTTTGTTCCGTATCCCTGTTGAAATAATACTGATATTTTTCGCGTTCGGTTTCGATGCGATCGCGTAAATTTTGGGCGATTTCCAGTTTTTGGCGATCGTCAAAACATTGATAAAGCTGTTGAAAGTCCTGTTGCAGCGTTTCAAACCACTTTTGCGCTCGATCGCGATGTTGTTTTAGGGTACGATTGAGTCGTTCTTCCCAGTCATCGAGTAAGCTTTGAAAGCGCATCGGATCGCCGAGTTCGTTACGGAGTATTTGCACGCGATTGAGGCAATCTTGACAGTCTTCAGTTGAGTTTGATTTTTCTACGCAATCCCTTAGTTCCTCAACACGATTGAGATCTTCTCGTAAAGCCTCAATTCGGTATTGGATCTGAGAGTATCGATCGAAATAACTCGAATTTTTAAAGATAAATTCTTGCTTACTATAGTTGATTTCAAGTTTGTTGAGTTCTTGGCTGTTCGTCAGAGTATCTAACTCGTTACTGATGCGGTTGAGATTGTCAATAAACTTAGCGATTGCCTGTCGAGCTTCTGTTAAAACAGCTTCAATTTCGCGGTTCAACGCTTCAGAATCACGCCATTGCTCGCGAAGTGCTTCGAGGCGATCGCACTGGCTTTCGCAGGTTTGAATTGAGGCATTTTGAGAGCGGATTTGCTGTTTTATCTGCGCCAACTCATCGCGAAGATTTGCTTCGGACTCATCCCGATCTGTAGCAGCTAGTAATTCTTCCTTTAACCGAGTTTCCAAACTTTCTAGACGATGTATACTCTCCGGTTCGGTAAAACGAGAGCGAACGCCAGCTATTTCTTGAGTAAGATTGTAAATAGCTTGTTTAGACATTACATTAGTCGATCGCGTTTCCCAAGTTTCAATTTTTTCTAGGAGTTCCTGAGATTGACGATCGATCGCTTCTTTAATTCCCTTAATTTTGTCGGCAATTTCTTGAGATTCAGGTGCTTCTTTTACTAATGCTTCAATCGCCGTGCTAACCTGAGTATAATCGCCTTGACTTGCATTCTCTTGAAGAGTGTTAAATTCGAGATCGATGCGATCGAGCGCTTCTTGAATGTCTTGGCAATCGCGAATCTGCTGTTTGACGCGATCGAGTTGTTGCAGTGCATAATCGAGATTTTCAACAAAGCGATTTGCTAATTCGGGAACGGATTTTAGTCGATCTCGTACTTGTTCGAGTTCAGCTTTATAGTTTTCGCAACCCTCCTCACTATCCAACTCATCGACCCGTTCGGTCAATGCGAGAATTTGTTCTTCTAATTGCTCTTGAACTTGTTTTAAAGCAGAATCTCGATCCGATCGCGCCGATTCCGAGGGGATCACGTAAAGGCGATCGGGATGACTCAGATCGATCGCCGGAGGGTCTTCTTTTAACTGAGGATACAGTGGAATTAATTCGTCTAATTTGGCATTTTTAAGCACCTCTTCCGCTTTACGGGTCGGTTCAAACCACGTCTCGAACTCTTGTAATTTCGGTTTTATGCGATCGCGGTCTTTTTCAACCCTTTTCTTGTCATTCGTTTCGATATCTGGCGAGCTTAAAAATACTTTCACATCTTCGAGATAGGAGCGAGCTTTCTCCTCAGACATTGGCGAACTTGGTATTTCTGGAACTTCGATCGTTTGGTGTCGAATCAGCTTGGCTTTTTGCTTGATAATCCAAATGTCTACAAACTCATTGACCTTATCAAAAATATTGCTAGAAACCCACTCCCGTAAAGGTTGAGTAACAACTGTACATCGCTCGGATTTCCGCTTGGGAATTTGGTTGACCCCTTTTAAAAACACTTCTTTGCGGTGAAACGCCAACCACGCACAAAGCAGAACGGTAAAGGTAATTTCGTTATAACCGTAAGGAGGAGCAGATAAAGTTTTCCAGAGACGAGCGAGTTCGATGGTTTTTTCAGACTGTCCGTTGAGATCGGTTTGTTCTGAGATGAATTTCCAAGCTTCACTAACTTGATAATTTTTGGGAGTAAGAATTTCGTATTTTTCTCTTTTTAGAATAAATAATCCCCAGCTTTTTATAAATACTGAATTGATGACAGTTTTGTAATAGCTGTCTGGAGGTAAACTCGCACTATTAAAACTATTACCAAATAATTGTTTTGCAATAAAACTCGCAATTCTTCGTCCAGTTAGGTGAGCCGAACGTAATTTATCAATGTTATTAACAGGTGCGACTAGTGGATAAACATCAGACAGCAAAATACTGATGACTTTCTGAAGATTGTTGCGATCGCCGGGTAACAGTTTATCTCCGATCTTACAATGATAAGTACATTCTGTTCGTAATCGTTTTGTTTCTTCATCAATTTCTGCATCCCACTCTTTAACAACTTGTGCAAAAGCACTGCCATATAAATCTTTGTCTCTTTCCGGTCGTTTTGACAAGAGACGTCTTAATAATAGAAGCCTAGATAATCGCTGACTATTGTGATTTGGAATAGCGACAACTAGGCGATCGGCGATCGGTGAATTTTGTAGATCTCGGTCTATTGTTTCGCGAAAGTCTCTGAGTTCTTCGTCACTTTGACCGAGAGCATATACGACAATTCCTTTTGATTTTGATTTAATCCCTTTAACAATTTGCTCTCCTTTAATCGATCGACGTAGATCGGCAACGCTCGTAATTTTATATTCAAATTGCCAATCTTTCTCGACCAGCTTATTTTCTCTGACAAAATCTTTTGCCGAAATATATGGATCTTCGAGCTTGGATTGTAAATGGACGATCGCATCTTGAAGGGATATTTTTTCTCGTTTTGCTTCCTCCTCAATTTGTCGTCGAATTTCACCGGGGTTGATAGCTCCAGAGTGAAATGAGTACAGTTTATCTTTAGACTGGAAATAAATTAGATCGCGGTCTTGGAGTTCTTGTAAAGCCTTACGAACTAAATCCACGGGAACCCCAGACAATTCGGAGAGGATTTGTTCGTGGGGTTCGTTATCGGCGTTTATGAGTTTGCTTTGACTCACAAAGTAAAGAAATAATGCTTTTACAACTTTCAGCTCGTTGGCATTTTCTGAATTAATAACCCGATCGCGAGCAGCAATAAACTGCTCGTAGTACGTAAATTTACTTAAAGTTTCCAGAAAAGTATCGAGTAAGGCGATCGGACGGATATAGTTCAAGAATCCATCAATTTCAACGGGATTTTCGCTAATAAATTCCTTGACATATCCTTTAATAAACTGAATTGCCGTTCGATCTTGAATTTGAGCAAAATCCAGTTTTGAAAGAAGATAAGCAGTGAGAGGATGTAGGGGAAAACAGCCTAGGCTAAGGCAGGTGACAAAATCTTGTAAATCCCAACCCCGCTCTTGATAAATTTTAATTCGTTTTTCATGAGCAGTTCGTGCTTCTTCAAGCAAAGTTGCATTCCATCGATCGTAAAATTCTTTCCAAATCTCAGTCTGATCTTTCTGATACAAGAGGTTATCGAGAACCAGTTCGAGGCTGGACTCGGGATAATAGGTACTGTCCGCAGGTTCGAGACGAGAAGAGAGTTTTAAGTAGCTTTCCCCTGCCGATCGATTGTCATCTGCGGCCTTCTGGGGAGAAATTTGAGCAAAACTTAAGAGGGCAACTTTGCTTTTGTATTTTTCGCAAATATTCGTGATATTTTGAATCGACAGCCCACCGGATTTTCTTGAATCTTCTGACCACGATTTTAGGTAAAAATTTAGTTCGTCGAAGAGGATTAAAATACCTTGAAACCGTGGATTCTCTCCCGAACAAATATTTTCAATCAGCTCTTGAATAATCGGCTCAATTTCGATTTCACTTTTAAAGTCTGGGGTAACATCAGTCAGGTGTCGCGTCAACTCTTTGACGTGGGGGATAATGTCAGTCTTATTTTGACGCAGTAGGTCGATAAGCGTTGGCAGATCGCCATTCGGATAGCCGCATTGTTGTAGGTAGCGATCCGCTTTCTGTCGCTTTTCTGCATCGAGACCTTCGAGGTATTGGAGGGGTTTGCCGCAAATTTGGCGCGCGATCGAATCAGAAATCCCTTCGCGATCGAGGGTTTTAATTAGTTGCTTGAGAAAATGCTCCCTTAAATCTACACAGTTGTCGCCACTCAGACAAATCGTGAGATAACGGCGATTCTGTTTAAAGGTTCGCAATTCTTCAGCAATCTTACTTCCCGAAGTGGCCATTTCTACTTGTTTGAGAACCCCTCGGACTTCGTGACTATCTGTAGGTTGGCTAAAAAAGTTGGCTACGGCGACGGCAAAGTGTGATTTTCCTTTTCCGTACTGTTGGACGACGAGATGGATATTGGGAGTGCTGGGACTGTGATAGCTCCGTCGAACGGCGTCTAGAATACCGACGGTGGATTTTTCCGGATTGGCGCGATCGTAATTAAAAATGAAGCTTTCACACAACGCCAAGTTAAGCTCGGGGTCGTCCATCATCCCAAAGTTAACGGCGTTAGCAATATTCGCTTTTTGGTTAATTTCAACGAGTTGATTGAGTTTCACGGTCATCACTCCAAAAGTCCATTCAATGAGCTGAAGCAGGAGAGGAAAATTTCAGCTTGACTTCGGTGTTATTTCAGCCGATCGCGTGTTGGCGGTTTTTGTCCCAATCTGAGGGAACCAGCTTTGACGGGAGAACGATCCACAAGCGAGATTCGAGCTTGCGGGTTTGTTCGAGCTTCGACCAAAACAGGCGCAAGGGACTGTCACGCCGGGCGCTGAGGTAGGTTATTAAGCAGTCGAGTCCGGTTAAGATAACGATCGGTTCGATCGCCGCCGCACAAATACCCTTGAGTTCGGCGATTTCCCGTTCGAGGTGGAGGTGCAACAGCACAAACCGTTCCCCCGGTGGCTGTCTGGCGAGTAAATGATGGCGATAGTCCACAATTTTCGCGTTCTGCTCGAAGGCGAGGGTCTCTAGCTCTCGGTGGTTCGGGGTGTCCCAGACTAAAAGATGGGCTCGATCTTCGGGACGACCCTGGTTAAGCTGGAGATGACGAATCGAGTTCATAGGCTTTTTCGAGCAGGGGTAAGGGATCTTGCCATCGTCGGACGATCTGAGCGGGGGGAACGGCTCGCCGTTGTTCGATAATGCCTAGGGATTCGAGGCGATCGAGGTATGCTTGGAGGCGATCGCGCCGGACGCCGAGGACGGGAGCGAGTCCCATCGGGTTATTCAATAGAGACTCAGTGAGGATCGAACCGTCGTGAGGGTAGTCTCGTTCCCAAATTTTCGCCAGTAGGTAGGCGATCGCGTAGGGATTTGGCTGTACAGTTTGGTCGGTATGATATATTTTATCTTTTAATGTAAGAAATTTAGCACCCGATAGGGCATAAAATTCGTAATAAGCGCGTAAAAGAAACCGAGTATTTTTGGAAATCACGGGTGCTTTATCGTCCGGGAACACGAGAGAGAGGTGATGAATCAGTTCGCCTTCGGTGAATGTTCGATGTTCGGGGAGGAATTCATAGACAAAATAAGTCCAGCCTCCCCAGTCGGCGAGATGCTCCGGTGGTTTGGCGAGTCCGCGATCGCCGAAACTGAGGTAAAAATGCATTAACCAGTCCGTGGTCAGATGCTGGAGATACGGATCGCGCGCGATCGCGATTTCGCCTTCGGGAGTCAGGCGGCGATCGTGCAGCAATCCACAACGCATCGACCACTTCATCATCGGTCCGATTTTCTCACTTCCGAGCGCCGTTTCTTCCATCTGACGCTCTTTATTTTTGTTGAGTTCGCCTTTTTCTGCTGCCGTTCTTAAAACTTTGAGGAGATCTTCTTTTTTGAGAGGGAAGTTTCTTGTAAAACTCAATTGAAGCTTTGGCATAATTTCAGTATGTATTGAGAGATTTGACGAGTTCAAAGGGAATATTTAGCATAACATTCAGCGAATAATTAGCCCCCAATCTCTCAAGACGCCTAACAGTTGCCCGAGCTAACAAATCGGTTCTTCCCCGGGACGGACGGCGTGAACGGATTCGCTACCAGATTCAGGCCATCCGCGTCGGTAGGAGGCATGTTGCGGCTGACCCCAACCGAGTTGGAGAAGCATTTCTAAAAAGTTACCTTTTTCCCATTTACTAACGATCCCCCATTCCGTTTTACGAGCGATCGCCTCTACATCCGATCGCCCGATTGCGCGGTGATCTTTGCCACCATTTAAACTTAAATATAAATCCATCCCCGCCGTCACGGTATCCCAAAACTCCAGCAACTCCTCTTTGTGCGCTTTCAAGATTTCCAGATCGCCGGGAAGAGCAATTAATTGATCGTGAACCCGGGGATGTTGCAGGGTTTTCCCCTTGACCGTGAGAGTTTGCCAAATTAAACCAGAAACTTGGTGCGATCGCTGGTATTCGTGAACCGTTGCCTTAAAATCCTGATAGGCGCTGAATTTCTGCACCGCTTCCGGTTTGATAAAATAGTCGATCGCGGGTAACCCAATCGAAGGATTCGCCGCTAAATTGAGGCGCTTTCCTTGCAAACAAGCGCGGCGTTCCTCCGCCAAGATTTCGATGAGCTCCTGCGTACTGTAAACCTGCGCCATCAGAAACCGCTCTGGTCGTTGTTACAGACAGTCTTTCCTCGCTTTCCGAACCGGAAAATCAAACCGGAAAATCGGTTGCTGTTATTATAATCTGCTTTCCCGATTCGGCGTTCCCGACGAACAATAAGAATTTTAGATTTTAGATTTTAGATTGAGGTGGGTATTGCCTCACACTAAGTGCTATTAACGAAGAAAATATCGAAATCATTAGGATTGAGAGCCGCGTTTCCCGGTGTTTTTCTTCGTCCCTTCTCCGGGTAAAAAGCGATCGATCGCCGCTTTCAGTTCCTCAATTTCGTCCGCAATGTTGCCCTCATTCGCCGCACGAGTGATACATTCGCTCAAATGTTCGTCCAGGATAATCCGGGCGACGCGATCGAGGGCGCCGCGCACGGCGGCAATTTGAATCAACACGTCCGGACAGGGATCGCTCTGTTGTACCATGCGCTTGATGCCGCGAATATGCCCTTCGATGCGGGAGAGGCGATTGACGAGACGGCGCAAAGATTCTTCACTATGGACGTGAGGATGAGCGTGAGTGTGAGAACCATGATGAGAATGACCGGGGACGTGGCGATCGCCCGCCCAGTCCTCTCCAGACTCGGAGTTGTGAGTAGGGCTGTTATCCCTGGAAGAATCGGATACCATCATCGGCGAGGGGCGGGGAGCTGAACTTAACACTTTCCTACAGGGTAGTGCAAAATACTCAACTTGTCACGGAAGGCTCCCAATCGGGAGCGCTTCCGTCGCCCCAGTTACTGCCAATTGCCGATTAAAATAAACGGCGACCAGACCGCCGGATGGCTGTAATCGAGAATGCCAATTAACTTTAATTGTGCCTGACGTAAAGCTTCAGCTTTGCTAATTTCCGGTCGTTGTAGTAATTGACGATAAAACTCCTCAATTAACTCTACCGTCGCTTGGTCGTTAATAAACCACAACGTCGCCAAAGCACTATTGACTCCGGCGCGAACGGCAACCCCGGCAATTCCCAAGGCGGAGCGCTCGTCTCCCGCCGCCGTTTGACAAGCACTTAAAGTTAACAATTCCACCGGGCGTTCTGTTCGATAGGCGCGCAATAAATTATCCAATTGTTCGATCGTAATGCGATTGTCAAACGCGAGTAAAAACGTATTATTGGCATCGGCGCCAAATTTGCCGTGAGTTGCCATGTGAACGATCGGATAATTGCCTTTTTCTAATTGTTGGCGTAACCGTTCTAAGGTAAACTCTTCGTCGAGTAATTTAGAACCGCCGAGGATTTGATTGACTTCGGTCACTTCCGCTTTCACATTAGTCAAAGGAGCAAAGGGCGGGCGTTCGACACTCAATCCTAATGTGAGCGATCGCAGGTTCTCCCGTCGTAGGGGGCTGTTGCTGGTCACCTTGAGACTCGGGGTGGTGGCGATCGCGTATTTTTCAATTAAAAACCGTTCGCCGTCGTGCAGTGCAGCCATCGGAATTTTCCGCAAGACCCCGTCCTGAATAAATAAAATGGTTTTGACATTGGCACTAGCTAAATCTGCTTCGAGAGGACGGACGAGCCAATCGTAAACGGTTTGAGATTGGGGTAAATATTCGTCGGTGGCGCGTTTTTCTAACAATTGGCGCAAGCGATCGATCTCTTGTTGTAATTGTGCGGCGGAAATTTCGACGGGATGGCGGGTGAGGCGCCGTCGTCCGGGGCGATCGCTGGGAAGGTCTAAAATCAGTTCGGTACGATCGCCCAAAATCACCGAATAAGCGATCGCCGCTTGCGGGTCGATTGCGTCATTAGCCCCATCCCGGGCGACTTCCACGCAGTCATCGCCGAAAAAGTTACGCAATTCCGCCAGTTTGAGGAGTTCGAGAACGTCGAGGGCTTCGCGAACCGTCGAAGGGGACTGGGTAGATTCAAAAGAGACGTTGACGGCGGTTTCCGGATCGCGATCGAGCAGCAGGGCGATTAATTCGCGATAAATCGGTTCGACAGAATCGCGAAAGTCGAATTGAATGTCGGGGTTGGCGGCGAGGATATCGCTGCGAATACTTTGTAAAGTGGCGATCGCCTCGCGGTAGGCGCCGATGGCTTGAGTCGGTTTTCCTTGGGCCACTAACAGGCGTCCGGCTTGCCACTGCCAGCGATAGAGGCTATCGGCGGCGCTCACTTGTTGGGCGGCAAATTGCGCCTCGCGGGTCAGTTCCATGGCCCGATCGCGATCGCCGTTGACTTCGTTGAGTCGCCCCAAACTGCCGAGGGCAAAGGATTCCGCCCGCCGATCGCCGATCCGCCGCGCGATCGCGATCGCCTGTTCCAACAGGTCGCTATTGTCGGAACCGGGCCATTCCCCCGCATCGCCGGAGGTCGCTAAATTAATCAGGGCAAAAGCTTTATCGCGCGAATCCGGTTCGTCTGCGAGTAAGATTGCCGCACGATCGCGGTTTTGGGCGATCGCCGTGGCAATGGCTTCCCGTTCCATCGGCGTCGGCGCCAGTTCGTGCAGAACCCGATTGAGGTTTAACAAGGCGTGGACTTGAGCGATGCCCCCCAGAGATTTCGCTTCGGCGAGGCTGCCTTCAAAGGCTTCGCGGGCGCGATCGAGATCCTTGAGCGCGATCTCTTCCAACTGTCGGGCTTGGCGAATGTCCCCTTCTAACTCGGCGACGTTGGCTTGATAGCGCAGGCGATCGGACCGACTCAGATAAACATTCCCCAAATTATTGAGGGCCGAACTGGCGTAATCGGTCTGTCCGGCTTCCCGGGCGTCGTCCAAACTTCGGGACAGATTCTCGATCGCCGCCTCATAGTCCCCCGCCCCCCAGTGAGCGTTTCCCAAGCTTCCTCGAATCCCCGCCAGGATTGCCGGATCGCCTACTTCTATACCATATTCTAGTGCTTCTGTCAACAACTCGATCGCCCGTTGGTGCTGGCCCAGATCGTTGTAAGCCTGAGCGCGATCGGCGATCGCGGCGGCGAGGGCGCGATCGCTCCCTTCCCCGTGCGGTTGTTGTCGGTAAATCTCGTAAGCGCTTTCCCACTGGGCGATCGCGCGATCGAGTTCGCCGACGGTGCGGTAAGCGCGCCCTAAATTGGTGTGAATCGTCGCCGCATCCAGGGACGAGCTGCAGTCGCGTCCCGCGCACAAGTCCGACAGCGCCCGTTCCCACAAAGCGATCGCCTCCGGATAATTCCCCGCGTCGTAACGTTCGATCCCGCGATCGACCCAAACCGACACCGGAGGAGTTTGGGCGATCGCCCGTGCTCCCTCGATCGCCTGAATCCCGGGGGCGGCGATCGTTAACAGTAAACTGACGAGAAATAACCCCAGTATTTTTTGAATTCCCATCCCTATTTTTGACTCCGTTCTTACAAACCGCGACCCCGACTTTTACAATTTATCTATTTCCGCTCTCTAAAACTTACTCAAACTTAAGTGTATGATGTTTACTTCCTAGCTTGGATCTTCCGAGACCTTTCCATCACGCTTGCTTACACGGCTGAGTTCTCCGCGTTTTCCAAATTAATTGCCGCATTTAAGTCACGATCTATGGAAACGTGACAGTCGGGACAGTCATACTGTCTTCGGTCCAGGGGCATTTTTTGTTGGTGTCCGCAGTTAGAACAGATCTGCGAACTGGGATACCACGGGTCAATCAGCGTTAATTTGCTCCCGTACCACTCGCATTTATACTCAAGCTGACGACGGAACTCATAAAACCCACCATCCGCAATCGCACCAGCCAGCTTGTGATTTTTGAGCATCCCTGACACATTTAAGTCTTCAATTTCCCCTTTCCCCTTTTCGCTTTTTACTTTTCAATTTTTACTTCGCCGTGGTTCTTGGCTAAGTAAGTTGTTAACTTGTGTAAATGGTTGGCTCTAATCTCGGCGATGCGTCGGTGGGCTTTAGCTAACTTGAGTTTAGTTTTTTCTCGGTTTTTACCTCCTTTTTGACGGCGACTTAGTTCTTTCTGGAGTTTGGCCAGTTTTTTCTGAGCCTGACGATAAGCTTTCGGATTGGGATAGATTTTACCATCGCTCAGGGTGGCGAGAGTTTTAATTCCTACATCTACCCCAATCCGCTCTCTATCCCCCCTTCGCCCCCCTTTCAAAGGGGGGTTGGGGGGATGGTTCAAAATCAATTTTGAAGGCAATATGCCAGTCCCCTGCTCGTTTACTCATCGTGACGTTTTTGGGATGGACTGGCGGTAACTGTTCGTGGCTTTTTAGCCAACCGATCCGAGGTAGCTTCACCCAATCACCAGAAATTTTAATGCTTCCTTCCAGGTAAAAACTCTCTTTGACATTCCTTTTCTTAAACTTGGGAAAACCTGTTCCTTTGACTTGCCCAACTCGCTTAAACGCTTGATTGAGGTGACGCAACGCTTCTTGAGGGCTGCATTTGGAGACTTCATAGTACCAAGGATTCTGACTTTTTACCTCGGCGACTAATCTTTTGTGTAAGTCGATAGAACTCGGGAGTTTACCTCCGGCTTCTGATATTTCCTTACAGGTAGCGAGTCCCCAATTCCAAGGGTGTCGAGCGACTCCTGCGTGTTTCGCGATCGGCGTTCCTTGTCGGTTATTTAAGTCTAGCTTGGTCTTAAAGCTTTTCACTGACTTTTCTTAACTCCTCAACTATCTTTTTGTTCTAGCCACTTCGGCTACCATAAAGACGAGGTGAAAACACGGTAATGATGTCTAACACATCGTTGGCTAAGTCTTCCTCAAAACTGGCATCCTCAGTCCGATTTATAATCACAATCTCTACACCAAACTGCTCGCAGATGCTGAACACCAGTTCAGCCCCGAATCTAAGTAACCTATCGTTATGGGTCAGAACCAGTCTGTCGATTTCACCCGATGTGATTAACCTCAGAAGACGCTTTAACCCACGCTTACTGTAATTCATCCCAGAGCCTCAGTCTTGGATAATTTCATGCTCCCAACCCTTTTGAGCGCAGAACAATTCAATAATTTCCTTTTGACGTTCTAGGTCTTGTTTCTGGTCGTGGCTACTGACTTGTGCATAACCGATTGTGTACGCTCTATGAGATTCAACACCGAGCAATTGAGACATGGAGTATCTCCGGTGTCCCGACGCCGTGCGCTCAGGGATTAATTTCCCTTCTGATTCCCAACGTCTTAATGTCGATGGTGATACTCCTTTGATTTTTGCGGCTTCGGAACTGCTAGACTTACTCATAATCTGATTATGGCTTAAAAAATGAGTAAGCTTAAAAATTTTTAGTGAGAAATTTAAACTCTGTCTCCAGCCCTCGCCGCGATCGCCAACTTGCCATAAAATTCGGGAGAAAACGGACGATCGACTAGAGAAACCTTAACGGTTTTTCTTTATCGCGAGGGAATCACCGACATCAGTTAACCACCGATTTTCTTTCCCCAACTCTCCTTAATTTAACCGGATATTCCCGGGGATAGCTTAATATTTCATTTTTTTAACTTCGGCGCATCTTTCTCTATCCCCCTGAGTTGAGGAATTTTAGAGTTGAGGAATTTGAGATTTTAGATAAAAAGGGACTGCTAAGCCCGCAACTGGCACGTCTGAGGCACTCCTGACCGTTCCCCGCGTCCTCTTCCCTCTTGCCCAGTTCCCCCCAAGAAAATCTAAAATCTAAACGGTTCTCCTACTTCTTCGGCGAAGAAATAACAGAAAACGCCAAATTATTCTTAAAAATAGGGTGCGATTGCCCGTTCTTTCTCATCGGGACTCCCCAGCTATGAAATCGATCTTTGCTCTCTTTGCTCAACTTTCTCCAGTTATCGCCCTGTTACTGTACCTGGATGGGCCGTTGGCGAACGCCCAAACGATCGCCCCTGGGGAATCGGGCGCCCGTACCTTCGCGCGCCAATTTCTCAGCCAAGCCCCTCCGGAATCGATTCCGCCGGGAACGATCGATCGCGATCGCCGCGACCTGCAACCCTTACCCGGCGATCTTCGCGTTCCTAACTCTAACGAAATTTTGGAGTCCGTCCCGACCCCAGCGCCGAACCTGCCCACCGCCCCGGATTTAACCGTCGAGGTCCGTCGGGTGGAAGTGTTGGGCAATACCGTTTTTTCGGCTGAAGACCTCGCCCCCGTCGTGGCGCCTTACGAAGGGCGATCGCTCTCCTTCGAGGAATTGCTCTCGATTCGCACGGCGATTACCGATCTCTATACCCGTAGAGGCTACATGACCTCGGGAGCTTTTTTACCCCCTCAAGATATCTCCGACGGCGTCGTGCAAATTCAGGCGGTGGAAGGAGAGTTAGAACGGATCGAAATTGCCGGGTTAAATCGGCTAAAAACCAGTTACGTGCGCGATCGCCTCGGAATAGCTGCCGGACCTCCGGTGAATATCGAACAATTAGAACAAGCCTTGCAACTGTTGCAACTCGACCCGCGCATTCGTTCGATCCAAGCGGATCTCAAAGCGGGAACCACGCCGGGACGCAGTATTTTAACCGTTGACGTGCGCGAGGCGTCTGCCCTGGGCAGTTCCCTCGCGATCGACAACAACGACTCGCCCACCGTCGGTTCGATCCGCTACAGTGCGACCTTGAACCACAATAATTTACTCGGATTCGGCGATCGCCTCCATCTGGAATACGGACGCACCGAAGGGGTCAACGACTATAACTTCCGTTACGAGATCCCCCTCAACCCCCGGGACGGCACCTTACAGTTAGGCTACAACAACAGCCGCAGCACAATTGTCGAAAATCCCTTTGACGAACTCGACATCAAAGGACGGACCCAAACGGTTTCCCTCGGGTTCCGCCAGCCGATCGTCCGCCGTTCTACGGAGGAGTTGGCCTTGGGATTGACCCTCGATTGGCGTCAGAGTCGCACGTTTTTATTAGACGATATCCCCTTTTCCTTTTCCGAAGGGCCGGAAAAAGGGGAATCGAAAGTCACCGCACTGCGCTTGAGTGGGGATTGGGTGCGTCGCAGCCCTAACCGGGTTCTGGCGGCGCGATCGCAACTCAGCCTCGGATTGGATATCTTGGGGGCGACCAGCAACGACGACGCCCCGGACGGTCGCTTCATCAGTTGGATCGGTCAATTTCAATGGGTGCAAGGCTTAGGTAAAAACGTGGTCGGCGTCGCCCGGGTCGCCACCCAGCTCACCCCCAACTCGCTGTTACCGTTGGAACAGTTCAGTATTGGCGGCGTCGATACCGTGCGCGGTTACCGTCAAAACCAAAGAGTGGGGGATAACGGGGCGATCGGTGCGCTGGAAGTTCGCATTCCGGTGTTCTCCGGGCCGGAATGGTTGGGGGTGGTGGAAGTCGCTCCCTTCGTGGATGCGGGCATCGTCTGGAATAACAGTGGTAGCGTTCCCTCGCCGAATACCCTCGTCAGTACGGGATTGGGCTTGCGCTGGAATGCTCCCCATTTTAGCGCCCGGGTCGATTGGGGATTGCCCCTCACCGATGCGGATGACGGCGGGGATTCTTTGCAAGATAGCGGGCTGTTTTTCTCCCTACAAGTGTATCCGTTTTGAGCGATCGCTCAGCCCACGGGGGGCTTGACGACCCACACGGAACAGGGGGCTTCTTCTAAGACTTGGGAACTGACCGAGCCTTGTAAGATCCGTTTTAATCCGGTCAAGCCGCGATTGCCGATCACGATTAAGTTGGCTTTGTAGATATTGGCCAGACGCACGATTTCTTCTGCCGGATCTCCGGTGACGATTTCGATGTCACTGGGGCAGGGTAATTGTTCTTGATAGGCTTGCAGTTGTTGTTCGATCTGGCGATAGGCGAGGTTGTCGGCGTAGCCGTGGGGGCGATCGGCAGCCCGTTCGAGATCGGGGTTCTGTTCGATCAACACGTGGGAGAGGACGATCTTATCGACATTTTCTAATTGCAGTTCGTGCAAACTCGCCATTACTGACTCGGATAAATTGGAAGCGTCGAGTGCTACTAAAATTGTTTTAATCACGAAATCTCCTAAAAGGATTGCAGGGACGGGCTAGCGGGATCTCCCGCAGACCGGGGCAATGTCGGTGCCCGGATTTCTCAAAAAAATTACCCCACAGGATAGTTTAGCGGCATTCCTGTCGGGATTATAGGGCGAGGGGTTGGCGAGGCGAGTCGGTGGAGCGTTGGAGCTCGTAACGCTGACGGCGATCGCCCCGGCGAAGAATCGAATTTGCTGACGTCTGCTTCCAGGAAAGGCGCTAGAAGACGTCAGCAATTGAGGTGAGCCGCGAGGCGATCGCCGGGGGTTTTTACAGGTTTTCCCGGCGCAAGCGCACCGATTCGGCATGAGAGGGCAGTCCTTCAGCTTGGGCCAGTACTTCGATCGCCCCGGCCACTTTTTGCAAGGCTTTCGGCGAATATTGAATCAAGCTCGAATGCTTCATAAATACTTCCACACTCAGGGCCGAGGCATAGCGAGCCGCCCCGGAGGTGGGTAAGGTATGATTGGGTCCGGCGAGGTAATCCCCCACCGCTTCCGGGGTGGAATTGCCCAGGAAAATTGCCCCCGCATGACGGATTTGAGGCAGTAAGTCCCACGGTTCGGCGATTTCGAGTTCGAGGTGTTCCGGTGCGAACTCGTTGGACAGTTCGGCGGCCACCTCTAGGGATTCGACCACAATCGCCACGCCGTAATGAGCGATCGCCTTTTCCGTCAGGGTTCGGCGCGGATGTTCGGCTAATTGGTTCTCCACTTCGGCGACTACTTGCTTCGCCAAGTTGCCGTCCGGGGTGATTAAAATGGCGGCGGCGAGTGGATCGTGTTCGGCTTGGGCGAGTAAGTCGGCGGCGACGTGAACCGGATTGGCTTGGGAGTCGGCAATGACTAGCACTTCCGACGGTCCGGCGAGGGAATCGATCCCGACGGTTCCGTAGACGAGTTTTTTGGCCAAGGTCACGTAAATGTTACCCGGTCCGGTAATGACGTGGACGTTGGGAATCGTTGGCGTGCCGTAAGCCAAGGCGGCGATCGCCTGGGCGCCGCCGACGCGATAAATTTCGGTGACCCCCGCTTCTTGCGCCGCCACCAACACCGCCGGATTGAGGGTTTTGTCCGGACCGGGGGGCGTACACATGACAATGCGCGGCACTCCGGCTACTTTAGCCGGAATTGCATTCATCAATACCGTACTCGGATAAGCCGCGCGCCCTCCAGGAACGTACAGTCCGGCGCGATCGACCGGGGTGTAGCGCTTGCCGAGAACCACTTCGTTTTCCCCAAACTGAACCCAAGACTTGGGAACGCGCTGTCGGTGAAAGGCTTCTACTTGGACTTTGGCCAAGCGAATCGCATCGAGTAATTCTTTCGATACCTGTTGGTAGGCGGCATCGAGTTCGGACCCACTCACCCGCAGTTCTTCCGGCTTGAGCGTCTGCCCGTCGAATTCACTGGTATAGTGCAGCAATGCCCGGTCACCTTGGCGCTGAACCGCTTGGATGACTTCTCGCACGGTGGCCTCTTTGTGAACCACGCGCTCGTCGTGGGTGCGATCGCAGATCCGTCGCAGTTCGGCTCGTGCCTCAGTCCGCTCTGTAATGATTCGCAGCATGGAGTTAGGAATGAATCAGAAGTTATGCCCGTCAGAGAACGGGTCTGGGCGACATCAACCGCCACTGCCGATGCCAGGCTGACCCGAACCCCTCTCGATCTAGCTTAACGTGGATTTTTGGTTTCCACCGTTGTCTTGGCAGCGAAGATGTTATAGTAGTATATCCAGTATTTTGTATGTTTGTTTCTTAAGGCATTTCTTCGAGCATCGATCGTGGCGAATATCAAGTCAGCAATCAAGCGCATCAAGATCAACGAGCGCAACCGCTTGCGCAACAAGTCCTATAAATCCGCCGTCAAAACCTTGATGAAAAAGGTTTTCGTGTCGATAGAGGAGTATTCTCAGAATCCGTCTGACGAACTCCGCCAAGAAATCGACCGTCGCATGAGTGCGGCTTACAGCAAGATTGACAAGGCCGTCAAGCGGGGCGCCTACCACAAGAACAATGGCTCGCGCAAGAAAGCGCGATTGGCCAAAGCGTTCAAAGCTCACGTGGAACCCTTTTCGGCGGCCTCCTGAATCCCGGCAGCCTTTGGCGATCGCCGTTGCCGAAGGCCGATGCCCTCTTCGTTCAGAAGTCGCGGGCAACTCGGTGGTGGCGACCACTGGAGTTCCCGCCCCCGCGTTCCAGGACAGTCGTGCCGATCGCGCCGCGTCCAATTCCCCTAGATCGGGAGGTTCGAGTTGAGTTCAGTTCGCGATCTGCGCGATCGCCACTTCCTCAACACTTCCATTCAACCTACGGCCTTATCGGGTATCAGGTTATCCGCTTCGCGGACATTGAAGCCTTCAGCCTCCCGATCTCGTAGGTCGTTTTCGTGTGGCCGTCCGTTTTCCGCCGTCGAAAGCGCTACAATGAATCCTGGAGACCAGATTTCATCCATCCCCGAACAGCCAGCCACCTTGCCCCATGCAATTGGTAGATACCCACGTACATATCAATTTCGAGCGGTTCCAGTCCGATTTAGAAGCAGTTCGACAACGGTGGCAAGAGGCCGGAGTAGTCCGGCTCGTTCATTCGTGCGTCACTCCCGAAGAGTTTGACAGCATCCAAGCCTTAGCCAATCAGTTTGAAGAACTTTCCTTCGCCGTCGGTTTGCATCCTTTAGAAGCCCATCAATGGCGAAGCGATACGGCTCGGCAGATCGAAACCTTAGCCCGCCGCGATCCGCGCGTAGTCGCCATTGGCGAAATGGGCCTGGATTTTTATAAAGCGGCAAACCAACAACAGCAAAAAGAAGTTTTTGAAGCCCAACTCAAAATTGCCCGGGGGTTAGACAAACCCGTCATCATTCACTGTCGGGAGGCGGCTGCGGAACTGGCCGAACTGTTGCGACAGTTTACTGAAAAACAAGGCCCGATCGCGGGAGTCATGCACTGTTGGAGCGGCACTCCGGAGGAAACCCAGTGGTTTTTAGATTTGGGATTTTACATTAGTTTTAGTGGAATCGTCACCTTCAAAAAGGCCGACGACATCCAGGAATCGGCGCGGCGAGTTCCCGGCGATCGCCTGCTCGTCGAAACCGACTGTCCCTTTTTAGCACCCGTTCCCCGTCGGGGCAAGCGCAACGAACCCGCCTTCGTGCGCTACGTCGCCGAGGCGATCGCCCAATTGAGAGGGGTTGACCTCGACGAACTCGCCCGCCAAACCACCCAAAATGCCGTTCGGCTGTTCCGTTTATCCTTACCCGACGGCGAAGGCACTCCCGCCCCGGCGGCGAGTCCCTAACCGAAAGGTAGACAAAACGTAAAGATTGTAGTATAGTGGCGGGTTTATCAGCGCGCCTTGTGACCTTCACTCCTATGCCATTGGGATTCATCCGTCAACCGCCACCCCCCTATTTCCCCGAAGGGCGATCGCCCCTCGGGTCATTTGAGCCTCGACCGGACTGAAGATCGACGCCCCTAACGTGTGAATCCCTGCATTCCCCCGCACGCGGCGCGATCGGATCCGAGTCGAGCGACGTTCGCAGCCCTTGCCTCCATTGAAGCGTATCGGTGAAAGAGACTCCTAGTCATGAACAACCCAACAATCAGCAGCGCACCCACGTTTACCCTGCCCGACCTCGTAGAAATCCAGCGATCGAGCTTTCGTTGGTTTCTCGAAGAAGGACTGATCGAAGAACTCGATAGTTTCTCGCCGATTACCGATTACACCGGAAAATTAGAACTCCATTTTATTGGTAAAGATTACAAACTCAAACGCCCGAAATACGACGTAGACGAAGCCAAACGGCGCGACAGCACCTACGCCGTGCAGATGTACGTCCCCACGCGGCTGATCAACAAAGAAACCGGAGAAATCAAAGAACAAGAAGTCTTCATCGGCGACTTGCCCTTGATGACCGAACGCGGCACCTTCATCATCAACGGCGCCGAACGAGTCATCGTCAACCAAATCGTGCGATCGCCAGGAGTCTACTACAAATCCGACACCGATAAAAATGGCCGCCGGACCTACAACGCTTCCTTAATCCCCAACCGAGGTGCGTGGCTCAAATTTGAAACCGACAAAAACGATCTCGTCTGGGTCCGGATCGACAAAACCCGCAAACTCTCCACCCAAATTCTACTCAAAGCCCTCGGTCTGACCGACAACGAAATTTTCGACGCCCTGCGCCACCCCGAATACTTCCAAAAAACCATCGAAAAAGAAGGGCAATTCACCGAAGAAGAAGCCCTCATGGAGCTGTACAAAAAACTGCGACCCGGCGAACCGCCCACGGTTTCCGGAGGCTCCCAGTTGCTCGAATCGCGCTTCTTCGACCCCAAACGCTACGACTTAGGGCGGGTCGGACGCTACAAACTCAACCGCAAACTGCGCTTGAACGTCCCCGAAACCACCCGAGTCCTGACCCCTCAAGACATTTTGACGGCGATCGACTACCTGATCAACCTCAAATTTGACATCGGTTCCACCGACGACATCGACCACCTCGGCAACCGTCGGGTGCGCTCCGTCGGCGAACTGCTGCAAAACCAAGTGCGCGTCGGTTTGAACCGCCTAGAGCGGATCATCCGCGAGCGCATGACCGTTTCCGACGCCGACTCCTTAACCCCTGCCTCCTTAGTCAACCCCAAACCCCTGGTCGCGGCGATTAAAGAATTCTTCGGCTCCTCCCAACTCTCCCAGTTCATGGACCAGACCAACCCCCTCGCCGAATTGACCCACAAGCGCCGCTTGAGCGCCCTCGGTCCGGGGGGTCTGACCCGAGAACGGGCTGGATTTGCCGTGCGTGACATTCACCCCTCCCACTACGGGCGGATCTGCCCCATCGAAACCCCAGAAGGTCCCAACGCGGGCTTGATCGGCTCCCTGGCGACCCACGCCAAAGTCAATGCCTACGGCTTTATCGAAACCCCGTACTATCCCGTAGAAGACGGGCGCGTTTTGCGCGATCGCCCCCCCATCTTCATGACCGCCGACGAAGAAGACGACCTGCGCGTCGCCCCCGGAGACATCCCCATGGACGCCGACGGCTACATCCTCGGCGACACCGTACCCGTGCGCTACCGCCAGGACTTCACCACCACCAGTCCCGACCAAGTCGACTACGTGGCGGTCTCCCCGGTCCAAATCATCTCCGTCGCCACTTCCTTAATTCCCTTCCTGGAACACGACGACGCCAACCGGGCCCTGATGGGATCCAACATGCAACGTCAGGCCGTTCCCCTGTTGAAACCGGAACGTCCCCTCGTCGGAACGGGCTTAGAAGCCCAAGCCGCCCGGGATAGCGGCATGGTCGTCGTCGCGCGCACCAACGGCACCGTCACCTTTTGCGATGCCACCAAAATTCGCGTCCGGCGCGACGATACCGGGTTGGAAATGGAATATGCCCTGCAAAAATACCAGCGCTCCAACCAAGACACCTGCTTAAACCAGCGCCCCTTAGTCTTTGAAGGCGACGAAGTAGAAGTCGGTCAAGTCCTCGCCGACGGGTCCGCCACCGAAGGCGGCGAACTCGCCCTCGGACAAAACATCTTAGTAGCGTACATGCCTTGGGAAGGCTACAACTACGAAGACGCCATCCTCATTAGCGAGCGATTGGTCTACGACGACGTCTATACCTCGATTCACATCGAAAAATACGAAATCGAAGCGCGCCAGACCAAATTAGGCCCGGAAGAAATTACCCGAGAAATCCCCAACGTCGGCGAAGACGCCCTGCGTCAGTTAGACGAAAACGGGATTATTCGGATCGGGGCTTGGGTGGAAGCCGGAGATATTCTCGTCGGTAAAGTCACCCCCAAAGGCGAATCCGACCAACCCCCGGAAGAAAAACTGCTGCGCGCCATTTTCGGCGAAAAAGCGCGCGACGTGCGCGACAACTCCCTGCGCGTCCCCAACGGCGAAAAAGGTCGGGTGGTAGACGTGCGCGTGTTCACCCGGGAACAAGGGGACGAACTGCCTCCGGGAGCGAATATGGTCGTTCGCGTCTACGTCGCCCAGAAACGCAAGATCCAAGTCGGGGATAAAATGGCGGGTCGCCACGGGAATAAAGGAATTATTTCCCGGATTTTACCCGTAGAAGATATGCCCTACCTGCCCGACGGTCGCCCGGTGGATATCGTCTTGAATCCGTTGGGGGTACCGTCGCGGATGAACGTCGGCCAGATTTTTGAATGCTTGCTCGGCTGGGCCGGGGAATGTTTGAACTCGCGGTTTAAAGTGGTGCCGTTCGACGAAATGCACGGTCCCCAGAAATCGCGGGAGTCAGTTCACGCCAAGCTCGGCGAAGCCCGCGAGAAGTTGCATAAAGATTGGATTTTCAACGAAGAGCATCCCGGTAAGACGATGGTCTACGACGGACGAACCGGAGAACCGTTCGATCGCCCGGTGACCGTCGGTAAGGCGTACATGCTCAAGCTGGTTCACTTGGTAGACGACAAGATCCACGCTCGTTCCACCGGACCGTACTCCCTGGTGACCCAGCAACCCTTGGGTGGGAAAGCTCAACAAGGGGGACAGCGTTTCGGAGAAATGGAGGTGTGGGCCCTCGAAGCTTTCGGCGCGGCGTATACGTTGCAAGAGTTGCTCACGGTCAAGTCCGACGACATGCAAGGACGCAACGAGGCGTTAAATGCGATCGTCAAAGGCAAGGCGATTCCGCGTCCGGGAACTCCCGAATCGTTCAAGGTGTTGATGCGCGAACTGCAATCCCTGTGTTTGGATATTGCGGTTCACAAAGTAGAAACCAAAGATGACGGCACCTCTCAGGATGTGGAAGTGGATTTGATGGCCGATGTCAACAGCCGCCGCACCCCTTCGCGTCCGACTTACGAATCCGTATCCAAGGAGGCATTGGAAGAAGACGAATAATTGAGCCAGACCCCGACCCGGAGGGAACTCGCTGGGGAACCCTCCCCCCTCGGGGAGGCGACGCAATATCCGGCTTCAAGGGACAGTGAGGCTCGATCGAGCTTTTTCAAGGATTGCGTTGACTTGGAGTTGTGGGCGATCGCACCTTCGCCAAGCCGCTTGGAAACAGGAGGCTGCCGTCTGTGGAGCGCAGCCCGAGAGTGTAATTAGCAAGAACGTCACGCTTATTTCAGAGGGAAACAATGCCAAAGCTCGAACAGCGTTTTGATTATGTCAAAATTGGTCTGGCATCTCCGGATCGGATTCGTGTATGGGGGGAAAGAACGCTACCAAACGGGCAAGTGGTCGGGGAAGTCACCAAACCCGAAACGATCAACTACCGCACCCTCAAACCGGAAATGGACGGGCTGTTTTGCGAGCGGATTTTCGGTCCGGCCAAAGATTGGGAATGTCATTGCGGTAAATACAAGCGCGTCCGCCACCGGGGGATCGTGTGCGAGCGCTGCGGCGTCGAAGTGACCGAATCGCGAGTGCGCCGTCACCGGATGGGCTATATTAAGTTAGCCGCTCCGGTGGCTCACGTGTGGTATCTCAAAGGGATTCCCAGTTACATGTCGATCTTGCTGGACATGCCCTTGCGCGATGTCGAGCAAATTGTTTACTTCAATGCCTATGTGGTTCTCAATCCGGGCAATGCGGAGAATTTGCAGTACAAACAACTGCTCACCGAAGACGCCTGGATGGAAATCGAGGATCGACTGTATAGCGAAGACACCGAACTCACCGGGGTCGAAGTCGGGATCGGGGCCGAAGCCCTGCAACGCCTGCTCCAAGATATCAATTTAGAGTCGGAAGCCGAAAGCCTGCGCGAAGAGATCGCCAACTCCAAAGGACAAAAGCGGGCCAAACTGATCAAACGGCTGCGGGTGATCGATAACTTCGTCGCCACCGGATCCCAAGCCGAATGGATGGTGTTATCCTACATTCCCGTGATTCCGCCGGATTTGCGCCCGATGGTACAGCTCGACGGCGGACGGTTTGCCACCTCCGACCTCAACGACTTGTATCGCCGGGTGATCAACCGCAACAACCGTCTGGCGAGATTGCAAGAGATTCTGGCGCCGGAGATTATCATCCGCAACGAAAAACGGATGTTGCAAGAAGCGGTAGACGCCCTGATCGACAACGGGCGCCGGGGTCGCACCGTGGTCGGCGCCAACAACCGACCGCTCAAATCCCTGTCCGACATTATCGAAGGGAAACAAGGGCGCTTCCGTCAGAACTTGCTCGGGAAGCGGGTCGATTATTCCGGTCGTTCCGTGATCGTGGTCGGGCCGAAACTGAAGATCCACCAATGCGGACTGCCTCGGGAAATGGCGATCGAGTTGTTCCAACCGTTCGTGATTCACCGTTTGATTCGCGCCGGACTGGTTAACAACATCAAAGCGGCGAAGAAACTGATTCAGCGTAACGATCCGAGCATTTGGGACGTTCTCGAAGAAGTGATCGAAGGACACCCGGTGATGCTCAACCGGGCGCCGACGTTGCACCGCTTGGGAATTCAAGCCTTCGAGCCGATTTTGGTAGAAGGGCGCGCCATTCAACTGCACCCGTTGGTCTGTCCCGCCTTTAACGCCGACTTCGACGGCGACCAAATGGCGGTTCACGTCCCGTTATCCTTAGAAGCGCAAGCGGAAGCGCGCTTGTTGATGCTGGCGTCGAACAATATCATGTCTCCGGCGACGGGGCGTCCGATCGTGACGCCGTCCCAGGATATGGTGTTGGGTTGTTACTATTTAACCGCAGAAAACCCGCACCAACAAAAAGGGGCCGGGCGTCATTTTGCCAATCTCGACGACGCGATCGTTGCTTACGAACAACAAGAAGTGGATTTACACGCTTACGTGTGGGTGCGCCTCGACCCCGAAGAGTGGGACGTCGAAGAGGAGGCGTTGGAAGGAAAACCGAAAGTCGAGACTTTAGCCGATGGAACCGTCAGCAAGACGTACCCGTACAGTCGGGTTCGCGAGGATGCGGACGGAAACGTGTTATCGCTCTACGTTTACACGACGCCGGGACGGATTATTTTTAACAAGACGATTCAGGAAGCGCTGGCGGTTTGAGATGGGAAACGCCGCCCGTGTTTTTGCCAAGGCGCCGCCCGATCGCCAAGCGGTCGGGATGGCTGGAGCGATCGAGGAGTTTGCAAAGCGAGGGAAGCTTTAAAAGATGGCTGAAAAAAAATCGATGATTTTCCGCAATCGAGTGGTCAACAAAGGACAACTCAAGAATTTGATTTATTGGTCGTTTACCAACTTCGGGACGGCCCGGACGGCGGAAGTGGCAGACCGTTTGAAAGACTTGGGGTTTCGTTATGCGACGAAAGCCGGAGTGTCGATTAGCGTTGACGATTTGATGATTCCCCCGAGCAAACGGGAACTCCTCGACGAAGCCGAACGGGAGATTTACGAAACCGAGACGCGCTATACCCGAGGGGAGATTACGGAAGTCGAGCGGTTCCAAAAAGTGATCGATACGTGGAACTCGACGAGTGAGAACCTCAAAGACGAAGTTGTGAGGCACTTTAAATCCTCCGACCCCCTCAATAGTGTATACATGATGGCGTTTAGCGGGGCGCGGGGGAATATCTCCCAAGTGCGGCAGTTGGTGGGAATGCGGGGCTTGATGGCGGACCCGCAAGGACAGATTATCGGCTTGCCGATCAAAACCAACTTCCGGGAGGGGCTGACGGTAACGGAGTATATTATTTCGTCCTACGGGGCGCGCAAGGGCTTGGTCGATACGGCGCTGCGGACGGCGGACTCGGGTTACCTGACCCGGCGCTTGGTGGACGTGTCTCAGGACGTGATCGTGCGCGAGATCGATTGCTCGACGATGCGGGGGATTCCGTTGCGGGCGATGACCGACGGCGATCGCGTGTTGATTCCACTGCGCGATCGCCTGCTGGGACGAGCCCTGGCGCGCGATGTCATCGATCCGAAGACCGGAGAACCCGTCAGTAGCATTCAGTTTACGAGCCGGGATAAGGAACCGAGACGGATTTATGCAGTTCGCAACCAACCGATTTCCGACGAGCTGGCGCGGGCGATCGAAGCGGCGGGAGTCGAGGAAGTGTTCGTGCGATCGCCCCTGACTTGCGAGGCGACGCGATCGGTGTGCCAGCATTGCTACGGGTGGAGCTTGGCCCACGCTCATTTAGTCGATATGGGCGAGGCGGTCGGCATCATCGCGGCACAGTCGATCGGGGAACCAGGGACCCAATTGACGATGCGGACGTTCCACACCGGGGGCGTGTTCACCGGGGAGGTGGCGCGAACGGTGGTGGCGCCGTTCGACGGTACCGTGCGTTACGAAGCGTCGATGCGGGTGCGACCGTTCCGCACGCGCCACGGTCAGGATGCGTTCGTGGTGGAAAGCCCCAACGCGCAGTTGAGCGTGGTGGACGGTCAGGGTCGCAGTGAAAGTTTCAGTCTGACCCAAGGTTCGACGGTGTTCGTGGCCGATGGCGGGGCGATCGCCGCCACTAAGATCGTCGCCGAGGTCCTCGCGGCGGGCCGTTCTTCGCGCAAGACGACGGAGAAGGCGACCATGGACGTGGATGCGGATTTGGCCGGAGAAGCATTGTTCGCCGACCTGGTACCGGAAGAGAAAAAAGACCGCCAGGGGAATACGACACGGATCGCCCAACGCGGCGGCTTGATTTGGATTCTCTCCGGTGAAGTGTATAACTTGCTGCCCGGGGCCGAACCCGTGGTCAAGAATGGCGATCGCGTCGAAGCCGGGAGCGTGCTGGCGGAAACGAAGCTCGTGACCGAAAATGGCGGCGTCGTGCGCTTGGCGCCGGACCAGAAGACCGACGGCCCGCGCGAGGTCGAAATTATTACGGCGTCGGTCCTGCTCGATCGCGCGATCGTGCGATCGGAATCCATGGGAGGTCACGACCGTTACATTATCGAAACGGCGGGCAATCAGTTGTTCTCCCTGAAAGCGACCCCGGGGACGAAAGTCCTCAACCATCAAGTGGTCGCCGAGTTGATCGACGAACGCTACCGCACCCAAACCGGGGGCATCCTCAAATACGGCGGGGTAGAAGTTCAGAAGCGCGGCAAGGCGAAGCAAGGCTACGAAGTCGTCAAAGGCGGGACCTTGCTCTGGGTACCGGAAGAATGCCACGAGGTCAATAAAGATATTTCCCTGTTGCAGGTAGAAGACGGCCAGTACGTCGAAGCCGCGACCGAGGTGGTCAAAGATATCAAGTGCAGCAGTTCCGGGGTGGTCGAAGTCACCCAAAAGAACGATATTTTGCGCGAGATTACGATCAAGCCCGGGGAACTGCACATGGTGGACGACCCCGACGAGGTGGCAGTGGAGTCGGGTCAGTTGGCTTATCCGGGCCAGGAAGTGGTCCCGGGGCTGACCGTGGACGAGTTGCGCTATGTGGAACACGTGGAGACGCCCGAAGGTCCGGCGATTCTGCTGCGTCCGGCGATCGAGTTTGCGGTACCGGACGAGCCTGCGATTCCGTCTCAGGATTCGATCGGGGAAGCCAACGACAACGGCATCATTCGCCTGCGCGCGGTGCAACGGATTCCCTATAAGGATGGGGAACGGGTCAAGTCCGTGGAAGGCTTGGAGTTGTTACGCACCCAGTTGATTCTCGAAATTGAGAAGGAAGCGCCGCAGTTGGCGGCGGATATCGAATTGGTGCCGGATCCGGAAGATCCGGAGTTGATGCGCTTGCAGTTGGTGATTCTCGAATCGCTGGTGATTCGGCGCGACGTGGCGGCGGATCCGACTCAGGGCAGTACGGCGACGCGCTTGCTGGTGAGTGACGGCGACGAAATCGCCCCCGGGGCCGTGGTCGCGCGCACGGAAATTCAGTGCAAGGAAGCTGGGGAAGTGCAAGGCATCCGCGAGGGTGGCGAGGCGATCCGGCGGGTGCTGGTAGTGCGCGAGGCGGATTTGGTCAAGGTGACGACGACGGGAGAACCGAGTTGTCAGCCGCGAGATTTTTTGGTCTCCGGGGTGGAAGTGGCGCCGGGAGAAGTCCTGGAAGAGTCGGGTCAGGTGATGGCGATCGCGCCGTCGCCGGAAGGCAACGGATACGAAGTGACTTTGCGAACCGGACGGCCTTACCGGGTTTCGCCGGGGGCGGTCCTGCACGTGGAAGATGGCTCGTTGGTGCAACGGGGCGATAATTTGGTGATTTTGGTGTTCGAGCGCGCCAAGACCGGGGATATCATTCAAGGTTTGCCCCGGATCGAGGAATTGCTCGAAGCGCGCAAGCCCAAGGAAGCGTGTATTTTAGCGAAGGGCGCCGGGACGGCTCAGGTGATTTACAACGACGACGAGAGCGTCGAAATCAAGGTCGTGGAGCCGGATGGCAATGTCGAGGACTATCCGATCGGCCCGGGGCAGAATGCTCTGGTGTCCGATGGGGAACAAGTGGAGGCAGCGCAAGCGCTGACGGACGGTCCGGCGAATCCTCACGAGATTCTGGAGATCCATTTCAAGGTCAATCAGGAACGCTTGGGGGTTTACGAGGCGGCGTTGGAAAGTTTCGCCAAGGTGCAGACGTTCTTGGTCAACGAGGTGCAGTCGGTGTATCAATCCCAAGGGATCGATATTTCGGACAAGCATATCGAGGTGATCGTGCGTCAGATGACGAATAAGGTTCGCATCGACGACGGCGGCGATACGACGATGCTGCCGGGTGAGTTGGTGGAGCTGCGCCAGGTGGAACAGGTCAACGAGGCAATGTCGATTACCGGGGGCGCTCCGGCGGAATATACGCCGATGTTGCTCGGGATTACGAAGGCGTCGCTGAATACGGACAGTTTCATTTCGGCGGCGAGTTTCCAGGAGACGACCCGGGTGTTGACCGAGGCGGCGATCGAGGGCAAGTCCGATTGGCTGCGCGGTTTGAAAGAAAACGTGATTATCGGTCGCTTGATTCCGGCGGGGACGGGCTTCAATGCTTACGAGGAGTTGCAAGCGTCGGATCTCGATGTCGGTTTGGCAATGTCGGAGAGCGTGTTGGATGAGGAGGACGATTTACAAGATATCGTTCTCGACGATCGCACGGCTCGCTCTTACAGTACCAATGGCATGTTTGAGGCGATGGGGGATGACGATGGCGAACAAGAGTCGTCTCAGTCTTCCAAGCGGCGATCGCGCGCCTCGAAAGATGAGGACGAGGAGTTTGGCTCCTTCGACGACGATGAGGAGTTAATCGGCGGCGACTTCGACGAGGACGATAACGACGATCTCGATGACGATGACGACGACGATGAAATGTAAGCATCGCTCTCACTCTCGTCGATAACGACGGGAAAGAGTTGCTGTAGATAGTTCGATTGGGGGAGTTCGGCGCCGTCCGGACTCTCCTTTTTTTGCTATTTTTCGCAGGCGACCCGTGCAGGTTCTTAGATCGCTCCCGACTGGATCTATTGTTGGAGTGCGAACGGGGTTTCGGACTCCCCTAAAACCCCGTTGGTTCTCACTTCAGGCTTGTAATTGAGCCGTGCGGACCGAGATCGCCCGGGTGCGATCGCCCCGTCGGATCGTCAATTCGACGTTTTGACCGACTTGAGACTGTTCTACCAGATGTTGCAACTGTCCCGCCGTGCGGACGGGGTCGCCGTCGAGGGCCGTCACGATGTCCCCCGCACGCAATCCGGCGGCGGCGGGAGTATTCGGAAGCACGTTAAGGATCAAAACCCCGTCCATTTCCGGCAGTTGGAAAGAAGCGTTGGGGTCGCGATTGTGTTCCCGGGCAATTTCCGGGGTTAGGGTAATCATTTGAATCCCTAAATAAGGATGGGCGATCGCCTCTCCGCTAATTAATTGAGCTTGAATCGCTTTAAACTGGTCGATGGGAATCGCAAAACCAATCCCGTTGGCGTCGGCGCGAATGGCCGTATTGATCCCGATCACCTCCCCGCGTGCGTTGAGCAACGGTCCGCCGGAATTGCCGGGGTTGATGGCGGCGTCGGTTTGGATGAAGTCGAGACGCTTGTCCGGGATTCCCGCTTCGCTGCTCGATCGCTTCAAGGTGCTGACAATGCCGAGTGTAACCGTATTGTCGAGTCCGAGGGGATTGCCGACGGCGATCGCCCAGTCTCCGACCTTGACCCGAGTCGAATCCCCCAAGGGCGCCACGGGTAAATCCCCTCGGTTGCTGTCGATTTGGACGACGGCGAGATCGGTGACTTCATCGGTTCCTAAAACTTGCCCTTCCAGTTGCCGACCGTCTTTGAGGGTGACCGTCACGCGATCGGCGCGATCGACCACGTGAGCGTTGGTGACGACAATTCCCTTTTTATCGATAATAAAGCCCGACCCTTGACCGCGCAACCGTCGTTCTTGAGGCACGGGCGCCACGAAACTATCGCCGAAAAAGCGCTGAAAAAAGGGATCTTCGGCAAAGGGATCGAAACCGCGCATGGTCACGGTGCGTTCGGTGTCGATGCGAACGACGGCAGGGCCGACCCGATCGACTGCTTGGGTGACGAAACTCCCAGTTCCCGTGGCGTCTACCGCTTGCGGCGCCAAGGCGATCGCCTGGGAACCCGGCACGATCGCGGCACGCACGGGCATGAGGGGGGCGGCGATCGCGAGAACCAGGGCGATCGCGCCGACCCAGAATAAGCTTGTAATTTGCCGCAAATAACGGCTGAATCGATTCGAGTCTTGCATCGGATGGTTTGAAAATAAAGGTTTTCTTTTATTTATTTTAAAGAGTCGGTTTCTGCCCGAGCCAAGTAGAGAAATCAACACCCGGCGATCGGCTTTCCATTGTTTTGGATTCGGTTTTAGGTGAATTGCATTGTGAACAAAAATAGCATTGCTCAATCAGTTCAATCCGGTTTTCCGTAGAGATTTGGCCATTTGACCCGGTCGATCTCAGATTCAACTAATTGAAGATGGCTATACAGCAATTGGCGCTGTCATGAGGGACAAGAGGCAAAGATCCCCCTAACCCCCCTTACAAAGGGTGGCAGTGACAGTCCCCTTTTTTAAGGGGGATGTAGGGGGATCTAAATGTCTTGCATAGCAGAAGAACATGCTATGTAAGACTGTTTATAAAGAAAAGATCAAAAAATCTTGTAGGGATTTGGTTGCCAAACCCTTACAGGACACAATAGTTTATTGATGCTGTTGAAATAGCTAACAGCTTATTCGATATTTCACCGATAACGTAGCCCTCGAAGGGCTTAGACTGGGTAGGGGCATTTCGCGAAACGTAGGGGCGTTTCGCGAAATGCCCCTACGAAAGGAGAGGCACGAAGCCTGGTTTCTTTAGAGTGGGGTGCTGACAGGAAATCTATCAACTCAATTCAGTTAAGAGAGACTACAATTGCCATTGTAAAACGATTAAACTAATCGCCACGATCGCCACCGCAGACAGGGCGATCGCATCCGGGAGACGAATCGGTTGACGATCGCGATTTTGTCGAATTCGACCGTAACCCCGCAGCAACATCGCCCGATAAACTTGTTCCGATTGTTCGTAACTGCGAATTAATAACGTTCCGGCGAGAGACGCCAACAGAGTTAAATTCCGAGGGCTGAGTTTATGCGGCTGAAAACCGCGCAATCTCATCGCCATTTGCATCGTTTTGAGGCGATCGCCGATCTCGAATAAGTAGCGATAAAATAACAACATCATATCGGCGAGAATTGGAGACAGTCCCAGAGATCGCATGGCTTCTACCGTGCTTAAAAATGAGCCCGTTCCAAACAAAACGAGGGCGACGGTCACGATCGCCAAAAAACGACTCGCAATTAAAATCATCCCCTGCACCCCTTCCGCGTAAAGGGCGATCGGGCCGAGACGCAACCAGACCGTTTCCCCCGAGGCGAAGGGTAAAATTAAAACAATTCCCAATAGAAAAACCCCGGGATAACGAATGCGTTGCAACCAAAACGAAAACGGTAATTGAGACAGCCAATAAATCAAAGCCGTAATTGCGACCGTCGGCAACAACAACCGCCAATCTTCCACAAACGTATAAGCCAGAATCAAACTACTCAAGCCTAACAGTTTCGATCGCGGTTCCCACCGATGAAGCGGCGAATCGAGATGGGCGTATTCATCCAAACCTAATTTCATCGACGATCCTCGATTAACTCCGGTTTAACCCGTTGCAAAAATCCGACTAACATCGCCGTAAACGCACCTTCAATGGCCATTAACGGCAAGTGCGCCAGGATTAAACCGTAAATAGCGCCGCGTTCCGTGCGATCGTCGAAACCTTCGGGAATCGTAGTAATTACGAGGCTGAAAAAAATGAGGGCCGCCAGTCCCAAACCGATCGCCCCGGCAAGAAACGCAAACAGATTACTCGCCCACGATCCCCAGCGTTTGACGAAAGGATAGCGCCATTGAAATAAGTGATAGGAAATTAACGCCGGAACCCCCATCATCGTTGCATTGACGCCCAAGGTAGACAGTCCGCCATGACCGAACATCACCGCTTGAAAAAACAAGCCGATCGCGATCGCGGGAAAGGCGTAATACCCTAACACCGTTCCTAACAACCCGTTGAGAATCAAATGGACGCTGACCGGGGGGATGGGGATGTGAATCCAAGAAGCGACGAAAAACCCCGCCGTCAGTAAGGAGGCTTTGGGAATTTGCGCTTGGCTGTCCGGTTGGCGGTCGATCTGGCGCAAGCTATACCAAGTGAAGCCACTGGCGATCGCGTATCCGGCAATGCAGATTTTCGCCGGGAGAATGCCGTCAGGAATATGCATCGACTATTTGCCTCGCGAGAAAAATAACGCCGTTCCGACAAATCCCCAAACCCCGGACGCCCCCATCAACAGCATTTGAAGCGGTGTGTATTTAGTGTAACCTTGTTGTGCGATTGCGGGTTCTCCCTCCGGATCGAGAGCGATTCGGACGATTTCTCCATGACCCGCCTGTCTCACTTGGATATCCCAGGCCGGGCCGACGGCGCGATCGGGAATGAAGAAAAATTGACCGTTTTCGTCCGTGGTTCCTTTCAGCCAAGGATTGGCGGGATCGTCGGTCGCGTAAACGGTGACTTGGGCATTTTGCATCGGTTGACCGCTATCGAAACGGGCTGTAATCGAGATCGCCCGTTCGGTTCGATAGTCCAGGTGGACGCCATGGGCGATCGCCTCCGAACCGCGATCGCCCAAAAGGAACATCCCCAGGAACGCCAGCAACCGCATCGTTCGCCCGAGGCGATCGGTCGTAGAATCAGGATATTTTCGCTTCACGATCGCTCCTCTCGTTTCCAATCAACCCACCAACGCCCTTAAGATTTGGGCATGGCGTGACAGTGACCCTCGCCGACGTGACCCAACGACGGCAAAATTTGCTCGATTTTCTCGTAAGTCGCGGGGGACGTTTGTTTCAGTTGGGACAAATCGGTTTCGACTTTACCCTGCTGCGCTAAAGCGGCGAGGGGTTCAAACCCGATCGCCCCTTGGTTGAGCTCGTCCTCGGGAGGCAGTTCGCCATCGCCGAATAAATGGTCGAAGTGGAACGTCGCCTCTACTTCGGCATCGCTGGCAGGTTGCACGATCCCTTTACGTTCGTCGCCGACGAATTCGCCGCAATGAAAAGTGATTTCATCTTCAATTTTGAGGATAAATTCGACAGTTTCGCCGTCTTTTTGGGCGGTTCCTTCCAAAACTAAGGGATATCCGCCCTCCGCTTCCTCGGGGGCTTTGGCGAGGGTCCACGCCAAGGCATTGTACTGACCTGCGGGGGCAGAGACTTCGCCGACGAGGATCGGTTCGGCGGTGGCGTCACCTGCGGCTAAATCTACGGTTTTTGCCTCGACGAGGGTAATTTCTGTTTGTCCTCGAATCGGACCGCCCGCTTCGGCGTTGTAAGGGGGATCGGTTTGGTAGGCGGTGACGTTACTGAGGTGGACCGCCACGCGATCGAAGTTAATTTGCCAGCCATCTTTGGACACGAAGCCCTGACGTACGAAATCTTCGCCATTAGCGCGCAGGGCGAGGGTTCCGGGCTCTCCAGAGGGAGATTGTTCGGTTCCGGTTGGGGGGGGTTGGTTGCTTTCGCACCCGACAGTCGCCGAGGCGATCGCGATCGCGGCCAAGGTTGCTACGGTGAAAGTGGGTTTATTCACAATCGATTCGCCCTTAACTTATCTAAAATTCCGAGAAGCATGGGGGGCGCGGGGGGAGTGAGTCGCGCTCCGTTTTGCTTATCTATCAAATACAAAAGCGTTTTTCTCGAAAGTTTACAATCCCCTCCTAGGGCATGAATCGGCAAAATGGCAAGGGTTTGAGGGTTCGATCGCCCCGGGGGAAAAAGAAATTTTCGCACTGATGGCAGGGTATTTTAAGTCCGTCAGAGTCTTGAGAATTCGACGATCGATCGCGATCGCGCCGCCGATGTTTTGGCGGGGAATTTCCCTGAATTTTGAAGGCGGCGATCGGGGGAAATTTTTATCTTTTTTTAGGTTTTCCCCAACTGATGTTGTTGGCGCCCTCAGTGCGATCGCCCCCGTAGGGACTCAAGCCAAACCCAGCGCCCCTACTACTGACGGGTTTTTCATGAGTTCACCAATAGGAGAAACGCTATATATCGTCCGAGGGGTGGGCGATACGCTGTTGTCGGCGACGGTAGGAAGCTTGTACTTTTGCCATCTCGTCCTCAATCCACTCTTTGAGAGCTCCAATCTGGGGTCAGCTCTTGAGTAAACGACTCGAAAAATGCTCAAATACAGTTAACACCTTCGTCAAAACCCCAGAAACATGAAAGATCTTGACGTCAAAAAAACCATCGACTTGCTCAACACGATTATGGAATTCGAGTTGGCGGGAGTCGTGCGCTACACTCATTACTCCCTGATGGTGACCGGACCGAACCGGATCCCGATCGTGGAATTTTTCAAGATGCAGGCGACGGAATCGCTCACCCACGCCCAACAAGTCGGCGAAATTCTCACGGGTTTGGAAGGTCACCCCACCTTACGCATTGCCCCGATGGAAGAAACTTACAAACATGCGGTGAAAGATATTCTCGAAGAGAGTGTCAATCACGAACGCAAAGCCCTCGAATTGTATAAAGACTTGCTCGAAACCGTCGAAAATGCCAGCGTTTATCTCGAAGAATTCGCGCGCACGATGATCGGTACGGAAGAGCTGCACAATATCGAGCTGAAAAAGATGCTCCGAGATTTCAGCTAATTTCAGCGAAAAGAAGGCGATCGAGATCCCGCGTTTTTGAGATCGAATTCTCCGGCGATCGGTTCTTCTTTTCCCGTTACTTCTATTCTTCAAACTCTTGTTTGACGATTGTTTGAAGAATAGATAACTCGCCGGGGCGGATTTGATGTTTGTCGGGTTGAGATATGGAGCGGTAATTATGGAGTGGTCTGCAGCTTTACCGACATTTTTGGTGACGTTACGCGAAGGGGTCGAAGCGGCGTTAGTCGTGGGAATCGTGCTGGCGTGTTTGAGTAAAGCGCAGGCGCGGGATCTCAATCCCTGGGTCTATGCGGGGGTTGGCGGCGGCGCGATCGCCAGTGCGGGGATCGGAGCTTTGTTTATTTCCGGACTGCAGGCGGTCGCCCGATCGCGATCGACTTACGCCCCCGTGCTGAAACCCTTGTTAGAAGCGGGTTTTTGCCTGGTGGCGATCGCCATGCTCAGTTGGATGTTAATTTGGATGACCCAACAAGCCAAATCCCTCAAAGGAGAGATCGAAACGGCGGTGAAGGCGGCGGTCAAACCGGAAGGGGAAGATCGGGAACGCCCCAAGATTTGGCACAGTGCGGGGTGGGGAGTGTTTACCCTCGTTTTTATTGCCGTTTTGCGCGAAGGGTTTGAAACCGTCGTGTTTATTACCGCCCAATTCGAGCAAGGTTTAGCTCCCGTTTTGGGCGCGATTTTCGGCTTGCTGGGTGCGGTGGCGATCGGTTTTTTACTGTTTGAATGGGGGGTAAAAATTGACCTGCGCCGTTTCTTTCAAATCATGGGAATTCTGTTGCTGGCGATCGTTTCGGGATTAGTAATTTCTGCCTTAAAAAATATCAACGCGGCGGCGGTGGTTCTCTCCAGTCTCGACCCGCAATATGCCCAGATTTGCGCGGCGGGGGCGGCGTCTTGTCTTCTCGGACCGCAAGTGTGGGATACCACCGCATTTTTGCCGGACGATCGCTTTCCCGGCGTGGTTTTCAAAGCATTATTCGGTTATCGATCGCACCTGTATTTAGCTCAGGCGATCGCCTACGTTCTGTTTTTAGCGACGGCGGGGACGTTGTACTTTCAAAGTTTGTCGAATAAAACATCGTGAGATTCTGAATTGTGGATTTTAGCTTTTAGATTTTAGCTTGTTTGTATTCTTCATTTGTTGGCGTTACTTGAGGGAGAAGAGGCGATCGTGGCACGAGTCAAACAGATTTTTACTTATCCGATTAAAGGGTTAACTCCACAAACTCACGATCGCGCCCAATTGGAACGAGATTGGGGAATTCCCGGCGATCGCGCCTTCGCTTTAATGTTTGTCGATCCGGGAAAACCAGAACCGGAAATGACCGTCCAATGGTTGAGTAAAGGGCATTTCGCCATGCAAAATGATTGGCCCGGATTGGCGGCGTTAAACTGTCGGCGCGATCGCGAAATCTTGACCGTTTCTATTGAGGGCAATCCCTTACTCGTTGCCAGTTTAGAAGACGAACGCGATCGCATCGGCCAATTTTTTACCGGATACCTCGCCGGATTAACACCGACTCCAGAAGCGCGACATCCCCAAAAAAGTCCCCTTAAATTAGTGGGAAATAGTAACGGCAAAACCCGCTATCCCGATCGCCATCCCGTTCATATTTCAATCTTAAGTCAAGCAACCCTCGACGCCCTCAGCGAAGCCTGTGGAAAAAGCGTAGATGTCCGCCGTTTTCGCCCCAATCTTCTCGTCGATGGTGTAGAAGCATGGGAGGAGTTTAATTGGGTGGGGAAAACGTGGCAATTGGGGGAAGCAAAAATCGAGATTTCTGCAAGAATTGGGCGCTGTCCGAACATCGAAGTCGATCCGGAAACGGGCGATCGGGATTTAGGCTTATTAAGCTTATTAAAAGACCGTTACGGACATTGCCAAACTGGGGTTTTAGCCAAAGTATTAACCAGTGGTGATTTAACCGTAGGCGATCGGTTGAAAGCGCTTTAATTAACCGTAGGAGAGAACGGTAGGGACGAAACCTGTTTCGCCCCTAGATCGGATTCTTTTACTTCGCTTCCATCCAATTCTTTCCAGCATGAATATCGACCACGAGAGGGACGGTGAGTTCTACAGCTTTTTCCATCATCTCTTTAATTTTTGGTTGTAATTCCTCCCATTCCTGGTGGGGAACTTCAAACACTAATTCATCGTGAACTTGCAACAACAAACGCGCTTGATACGGTTGTAACAGTTCGTCAATTTTCACCATGGCGATTTTGATAATATCCGCACTCGATCCTTGAATTGGGGCATTGGCGGCGGCGCGTAATAGACCCGCATCTTGATAGTTCATGCGTTCCATGTTGTCGAAATCGATCGCCGCCGGATCGGTTCCTTTAAGCTGCTGGAGGCTTTCTCCGGCAAAGTAAAAATTGCGGCGACGTCCAAAAATTGTTTCGACATAACCGCGCGCGATCGCCTCTTTTTTAACCGTTTCCAGATACTCGAAAACATTGGGATAGCGATCGTAGAAGCGATCGATAAACGCTTTTCCTTGCGCCGTACTCACCCCGATCGATCGCGCGAACCGTTGCGCCCCCATTCCGTAAATAACGCCGAAATTGATCGTTTTACCGACTCGCCGTTCTTCCGAACTAATGTCCTCTTTTTCAAATAACAACTTACTCGTCAAAGTATGGACATCTTCGTTATTTTTATACGCCGAAATCAGCACGGGTTCTTGGCTTAAATGAGCCAAAATTCGCAATTCAATTTGAGAATAGTCCGCCGAAACCAGCAACCAATCTTGTTCCGGTAAAAATGCTTGTCGGATTTGGCGGGAAAATTCCGTGCGAATGGGAATATTTTGTAAGTTAGGATTCGAGGAAGACAGGCGACCCGTCGCCGTTGCCGTTTGATTGAAATCGGTGTGAACTCGTCGGGTCTCCGCCCTCACTAATTGCGGTAAAGCGTCCACATACGTCGATTTCAGTTTGGATAAAGTGCGATGTTCGAGAATCAGATCGATAATTTCGTGGTCGCCTTGCAGTTTTTCCAAGGTGGCGGCGTCAGTTGAATAACCTGTTTTCGTTTTTCTCGACTTTTTCCGATTCAATCCCAACTTTTCAAATAAAATTTCGCTGAGTTGTTTCGGCGATCCTAAATTAAAGGTTTCTCCGGCAACATCGTAAGCCCGATTTTCGATCGCGCTCAATTTTTCTTCTAACTCTTCAGAAAGTCTGGCTAGATATTCCGTATCGATGCGAATTCCCACGGATTCCATTTGCGTTAATACGGGTTCTAAAGGCTGCTCTATCTTGAATAAAACCTCGTACAATTTGGGACTATCTTGCAGTTCGGCGCGCAGTTTGGACACCAGTAAATAGGTGCTGTGAACGTCCATCCCGCAGTAGTTCGCCACTTCGGGAATGCCGAGATCGGCGATCGTTTTCCCTTTGGGAACTAAATCTTTATAACTTTGGGCGCTGAGGTTTAAATATACCCGAGCTAAATAAGCTAAATTATGGGTTCCTTCGGGGTTGAGAACGTAACTGGCTAACATCGTTTCAAAGGATACCCCGTCGAGTTCGATTCCCTGACAGTGCAAGATGGCGCGATCGAATTTAGCGTTATGTAAAGTTTTGGGATAATCCGCCATTTCTAAAATCGGTTTGAGGGCCGTTATAACCCGATCTAACTCTAAATTTTTGCCGTGTTTGTGGCCGATTGGAATATAGGCGAGGTCTTCTTTTCCACTGCCCCAACAACAACCAATTCCCACTAATTGGGCGTCGCGGGGTTCGAGGTCAGTGGTTTCCGTATCCCAAGCGACGGGATGTTCGGGATCGGTATAGGTTTTTAGCTGTTCGACTAAGCGATTTAATTGTTCGTAAGTATCGATAATTTGAGGATCGATGGGATTGGCATCGCGGGCTTGTTGTTGAGATGTTGCTGTATCTTCGGCGCTGAAAAACCAGGTATCTCCGCCGTTGAGATCGGGGGAAGTTTGCGATCGCTCTTGACTGGATTTAGGGGTAACTTGACCGCCAAATTGTTGTTGGAGGCGATCGATTTGTTCGAGGAAAGAGTGAAACTCGTATTTCTCAAAGAGAGGCTGAATTTTTTCGGTGTCGAAGCCTTGAAGGTGGCACTGTTTTAAGGATAAAGTTAAGGGAATATCCCGGACAATTTTTGCTAAATGTTGGGAGTGATAAGCAGCATCGCGATCGCCTGCCAATTTCTTTTGATTGGCGCCTTTAATTGTATCGATCGCCTCATAAATTCCCTCTAAGGTGTGGTATTGAGTCAGCAGCTTGACCGCCGTCTTTTCGCCAATCCCTTTAACTCCGGGAATATTATCGGATTTGTCGCCACAGAGGGCTTTATAATCGACAACTTGCTCGGGTTTAATCCCGAGTTTTTCAACAACTTGTTCCGGGTGAAATTCTGTAGTTTTATTGCCTTTACCCGGACTGAGGTAGAGAACACAAATGCGATCTTCGTCGCTGACTAATTGAAATAAATCGCGATCGCCACTGAGGATTTTTACAGTATAATTTTCTTGACTGGCGCGGGTGGCGAGGGTTCCGAGAATGTCGTCGGCTTCGTAACCGGGTTGGGTAATGACTTGCAAGTTGAGGGTTCGCAACAGTTCTTGCAAATTGGGGATTTCCACCAGTAAATCGGCGGGAGTTTCGGCGCGATCGCTCTTATAGTTTGTATCAGCTTCGTGGCGAAACGTCGGTTCGGCTAAGTCGAAAGCAATGGCGACCGCTTGCGGTTGGTACTCGTCCATCACTTCCAGCAAGGCTTTGAGGAAACCGTAGCAGACGCTGGTGGGAATTCCGCTTTGGGTTCGCAAACCGCCATCGCGCCCTTTTGCAAAGGCGTAATAGGCGCGAAAAGCCAGGGAATGACCGTCAACGAGGAGAAAAGTAGGAGAGTTAGCCGACACGATCGCACGAGGGTTGTACCCAACCCATTTAAACAACTCATTCATTGTATCGGCTAACGGCGAGGAATCCCAGAGTCGATCGAAAAAAATGATAGAGAAATAGAGAAAACCCGTGGCTGAATTGACTTGAAAATTGCTGCTGGAGATTTTGCGGGCGATCGCCATTTTCGATTTTGATTTGTTACCCTAGTAAAGCAAGCAATCGCCGATAGATTGCCCGTTACTCACACCTTATTTTCCCTGAAGTTCACCTCAGATTATGCTTTCTCTGCCTGGATATCGCAACTGTACTCCGATTTACGATAGTTCGAGTTCGCTGATTTATCGAGGATGGCAAATTGAAGGCGATCGCCCGGTTGTTATCAAATTACTTAAAGGTGCCCATCCCAGTCCTTCAGATCTCAGTCGCTACCAACAAGAATACGATATTATTCGCCATTTTCAAAATCCGGGGATCGTTCAAGCTTACGGTATCGAAAATCATCAAAATAGTCTCGCTATTATTTTAGAGGACTTTGGCGGCGAATCCCTACGAAAGCTGTTTCAAATCCAGTCTTTTACTCTGCTGGAGTCCCTCGAAATTACTTTAAAAATTGTGCGCGCTTTGGGAGTCATTCACCGCGCGGGAGTCATCCACAAAGATCTCAACCCGTCTAATATTATTTGGAATCAAGAACGAGATCTTTTGAAAATTATTGATTTTGGCATTTCGACGACGGTCGATCGCGAAACTCAGCCCCTTAGAAATCCCCACATTCTAGAAGGAACGTTAGCGTATATGTCCCCGGAACAAACCGGACGGATGAATCGCTTGTTGGACTATCGCACGGATTTTTATTCTCTCGGCGTAACCTTGTACGAATTGCTGACGGGTCAATTGCCATTTGTGGCGAGTGACGCGATCGAATTGGTTCACGCTCATTTAGCGAAAACGCCAGTTTCTCCCCATAAAATCCATCGCCAAATCCCGCCCGTTCTGGCGACGATTGTTTTAAAGCTATTGGCAAAAAATGCAGAAGATCGATATCAAAGCTGCGAAGGACTTGAAGCAGATTTACAACAATGTCGGCAGCAACTTTCAGAAACAGGGGAAATTAAAACCTTCGATCTTGCCCAAAACGATCGCGCCGATAAATTCCAAATTCCTCAAAAACTTTATGGAAGATCGCGAGAGATTCAAGGGCTAATTGATGCATTTATTCGCAGCACTTGCTTTCCCGAACGGGCGATCGCCACGGCGGGAACTCAGTTCGATCGCCCGCCGGGAGAACTCTTTTTAATTTCCGGTTATTCGGGAATTGGTAAAACCTCTTTAGTGCAAGAAATTTACAAACCGATTACCGAACGTCACGGTTATTTTATTTCGGGAAAATTCGACCCTTATCATCGCAATATTCCCTATAGTGCGATCGCCCGGGCTTTTTCGGATTTGCTGCGACAATTATTGAGTGAAAATGAAACCCAACTGAGTCAATGGCGCGATCGCCTGCGCACTACATTAGGGGATCTCGGCGGGGTTATCGCCGAAGTGATTCCCGAACTTGAATTAATTGTGGGAACTCAGCCGAAAGTTCCGGTTTTACCGCCTACAGAAGCGCAAAATCGCTTTAATCTTCTCTTTCAAAAGTTTATCCAAAGTTTTGCGCGATCGCCGCATCCGATCGTGCTATTTCTTGACGATTTACAATGGATCGATCTGGCAAGTTTGCAATTAATCGAGCGCTTAACTCTCGCACTGGAAAGCGGTTTATTCCTAATTGGAGCTTATCGCGATCGTGAAGTATCGCCAACTCATCCTTTAACCGGGATGTTAAACAAATTACAAGAAGCGGGAGCAAGAATCAATAGTATTCATCTCGAACCTTTGCAGCTAGAAGATATCAATCATTTAATTGCCGAAACTTTAAATTCTCCGCCCGCTTACTGTCTGCCTTTAGCTGAATTAACGGTTGCCAAAACTCAAGGAAATCCCTTTTTTGTCAGCGAATTCCTCAAGGCATTGTACGACGATCGCCTCCTCTATTTCGACCGCGAGAGTCGCCGTTGGCAGTGGGATTTTAAGGAGATTCAAAAGCGAGAAATTACCGATAATTTAGTCGAACTGCTTTCGGGACAAATTCAGCGTTTTCCCCAAAAGACTCAAACCTTATTAACCACAGCCGCCTGTATCGACAATCCTTTCGATCTAGCCACTTTAGCACATATTTGCGAGCAATCGGAGACGGAAACGATCGCCGATCTCAATCCGGCGATCGCCCGAGGTTTGTTATTTCCCCTCGGCAATTTAAAAGCATGGGAATTTGCCGTCAAACAAGGGCAAGGCGATCGCATTTCTATCCCAGAATGTAAGTTCGCTCACGATCGCATCCGCCAAGCAGCTTACAGTTTGCTCTCGGAAGGCGATCGTCAACAATTACATGAAAAAATCGGCTTATTTTTGCTGAAAAATACGCCGGAAGATCGACGAGAAGAACATATTTTTAAAATCGTCAATCACCTCAATCTCGCTATGCTTCCCGTCGGCGATCGCCAACGCCGACAACAGCTTGCCAAACTGAATTTAATCGCAGGCAAAAGAGCTAAAGCTACAGCCGCTTATCAAAGTGCTTTTACTTATCTAACAACGGCGATCGATCTGCTCGCAACAGAGAGCTGGGAAAGCGATTATGAGTTGACTTTAAATCTCCACATTGAAGCGGCAGAAACGGCTTATGTCAGTGGAGATTTCGAGCGCATGGAAACGTGGGTACGGATCGTGGGCGATCGCGCGCGTACCCTCCTCGATCGCGTCCGCGCCGACCAAATTTTAATTCAAGCTTATGCGGCTCAAAATCGCTTGACCGAAGCCATACAAACTGCCTTGAATCCTTTACAATTGCTCGGAATTCATTTACCAGAAAATCCGACCCCCGAAGCGATTGAAGCAGAATTATTAGAAACATTTACGCTCTGGGAAGACCGAGAGATTGCCAGTTTGATCGAGCTGCCTGCGATGGAAGATCCTTATAAATTGGCAGCTTTGCGCTTGTTATCGGGTATTTTTTCGCCGTGTTTTCGAGCAATGCCGCAGTTGTTGCCTTCGGTCGTTTTTAACCTATTCCAGTTGTCAATTTGTTATGGGAATGGGTTTATTTCTCCTTACGCTTATGCGACTTATGGTTTAATTTTATGCGGAATAGTCGGCAACATAGAGGCGGGCTATCAATTTGGTAATTTGGCGTTAAATTTATTGGAGCGATCGCCGACAAAAGAGATTAAAACGCGAACTTCGATGGTGGTCAATAACAATATCCGCCATTGGAAAGAGCCAATCCGCGCGACGATCGAACCGTTGAGGCAATCCTATAATAGTGGTTTGGAGACGGGAGATTTAGAATACGGTTCTTATGCGATTTTAAATTATTGCGCTCACGGTTATTTTGCGGGGCAAAATTTGGAAAAACTCCAGTCAGAGATTAGCAGTTATGCCCGAGCGTTAAAACAATTCAAACAAGAAACAGCCTTCAATCATTTGTGTTTGTACGGGCAAGCCATTGCCAATTTATGCGACAATATAGACGAGACGATCGCCCCGGCTTGGGAGTTAGAAACAGGGGAGTCGGCGCGGGAAGCGATCGCCCAAATTATCGCGGCGAACGATCGCAGTGGAGCTTGTAAAATTTACCTGCACCAACTCATTCTCAGCTATCTATTCGATCGCCCCGACGAAGCCCTCGAAAATGCCGATCGTGCCGAATCTTATCTCGATGGAGAAACGGGAACGTTCGTGATTCCGCTATGCTATTTTTATTCGGCTTTAGCCCGCTTAGCGGTGGCGCGTCACGACGAAGACAGTGCGCGATCGCCCCAACTGGAAAGAGTCAGAGAAATTCAGCAAAAATTACAAACTTGGGCGGGTTTTGCGCCGACGAACCACTTGCATAAATGGGAATTAATCGAAGCCGAATTACAAGCATTACTCGGTAACGATCGCGCCGCTACGGATGCTTACGATCGCGCGATCGAAGGGGCAAAAAGCGGAGAATTTTTCCAAGAAGAAGCCCTCGCCAACGAACGCGCGGCCCTGTTCTATTTAAACCGAGGAAAATCCAAAATTGCCCGGGCTTATTTGGAAGATGCGCGCTACGGTTATCTACGGTGGGGAGCTTTACACAAAGTAGCTTACTTAGAGCGTCAACATCCGAGCCTACTGGGGCGATCGCCGTCGGAAACCTCCTCGTCAACGACTCACTCCCTGTCTACTACCGGGTCTCAGACGACGGAAGCCCTCGATTTAAATACGGTAATGAAGGCGTCTCAAGCCCTATGCGGGGAAATCGTCCTCGATCGCCTTTTGGCGAAATTGATGCAAATTATTTTAGAAAATGCGGGGGCGCAGTTGGGCGGCTTAATCCTCGAAGGAGAGAGGGGATTGGCGATCGAGGCGTGGGGAGAAGTCCAGGGCGATCGGGTGGCAGTGCGTCAGGGAATTGCCCTCGAAACGAGCGATCGCCTGCCGATTTCGCCGATTCATTACGCGATGCGAACTGGGGAAACAGTGGTGTTAGCGGATGCGGCCCAAGAGTCGATGTTCGCCGGAGATCCTTATATTCAGCGCTACCAACCCAAATCGATTTTATGTATGCCCATTCAAGGGCAAGGTCAGGCGATCGGAGTTTTATACCTAGAGAATAACTTGGCAACGGGAGCGTTTACGCCGCAACGGCTGGCGGTCTTGGGTCTGCTGACCGCACAGGCGGCGATTTCGATCGAAAATGCGCGGCTTTACGACCGTCTCGGGGATTATTCGCGCACCTTAGAACTAAAAGTGAGGGAGCGCACGGAACAACTCCGCCGAGAAATCAGCATTCGGGCGGCGACAGAAGGGGCGTTGCGGGTTTCTGAAGAAAAGTTTTCTAAAGCATTTCGGTCCAGTCCCGACGCGATCGCCCTCACCCGCTTGTCCGACGGACGCTATCTCGACGTGAACGAAAGTTTTTCTCTACTCACTGAATATAGCCGCTCCGAGGCGATCGGTCGCACGCCGGGAGAGTTAAATTTGTGGGTCGATCCCGAAATGCCCCAGTTCGTGAGACAGCGATTGCAAGAAGACGGCGCAATTCGCAATTGCGAGATCGCCTACCGCAGCCAATCCGGCAAAATTCGCACGGTGTTGCTCTCCGCCGAACGGATTCGAGTGGGGGGAGAAGAATGCTTGTTGGCGGTGAGTAAAGATATCAGCGATCGCAAGGCGGCGGAAGAACGATTGCGACGCAGCGAGGCATCGTTGGCGACCGCTCAGGAAATCGCTCACATCGGCAATTGGGAGTTTGACGTCGGCAGCGAAACGATCGCGTGGTCTGCGGAGTTGCTGCGGATTTTCGGCTTCGGAACCCACGATCCGGCGCCGACCTTAAGCGAGCATTTGCAGCAAATCCATCCCGAAGATTTGCCCTTGTGGAAAAAAACGGTTTCCGAGGCGATCGCCCGAGGAACTTCGTATCAATTCGATTTTCGGATCGTGCGATCGGACGGGGCGATCCGCCATCTCGAAGCCCGAGGGCAAGCGGTTCGCGACGGGACGGGGAAGGTGGTGCGCCTGTTGGGGACCGCCATGGACATCACCGAACGCAAACAAGCCGAAGCGGCGATCGAACAGGCTAAAGAGGCGGCAGAAGCGGCCAATCGGGCGAAAAGTGAGTTTCTGGCGAATATGAGTCACGAGTTACGCACGCCCCTCAATGCGATTCTCGGCTTTACTCAACTGATGGAAAAACTCTTGCGCGACGATCGCCCGAGTTCGATGTCGCAAGTGCGCGAATACGTCGGGATTATCAGCCGTTCGGGAGAACATTTACTCGCCTTAATTAACGACGTTTTAGAAATGTCGAAAATTGAAGCGGGTAAAGTCATTCTCAATTCCACGAGTTTCGACCTTTATCGTTTGCTCGACAGTCTCGAAGAAATCTTTCAATTGCGTGCGGGGGAACGCGGGTTGCAACTGATCTGCGATCGCGATCCGACCGTTCCCCAATATTTGCGAACCGACGAAAATAAACTACGTCAAGTCCTGATTAACTTACTCGGCAATGCGATTAAATTTACCGAAAACGGCAGCGTCACCCTGCGCGTCAGTCCCACCGATTGCCCGAATTTGAGCGACATTCCCGAATCGTTACACGCCCGCCCCGATACCTACTGTCTCCAGTTCCTGGTTGAAGATACCGGACCGGGGATCGCCCCAGAAGAACTCCCTGGCTTATTCGATCCGTTCGTGCAAACAGAAACCGGGCGACAATCCCAACAGGGAACCGGATTGGGGTTGCCGATTTCTCGAAAATTCGTGCAACTGATGGGCGGCGAGATCCGGGTTCGTTCGACGGTGGGACGGGGAACCGCGTTCGAGTTCGACATAGAAGCCGAACCTGCGCACCCTTCGGAGATCGTCGCCGAGGGACCTACCCGACAGGCGATCGCCCTAGCCCCCCATCAAGGCCCCTATCGTATTTTAATTGCCGAGGATCGGTGGGCGAATCGGCAATTGTTGCTCAAACTGCTCGAACCGTTGGGATTTGAAGTGCGCGAAGCCGTCAACGGTCGAGAGGCGGTGGAGATTTGGGAAGCGTGGCAACCCCATTTAATTTGGATGGATATGCGAATGCCCGTGATGGACGGTTACGAAGCTACTCAACAGATTAAATCTCATCTGAAAGGACAGGCGACGGTGATTATCGCCCTCACCGCGAGTGCGTTTGACGAAGAACGGGCTCTGGTGTTGTCGGCGGGGTGCGATGATTTCGTCCGCAAACCGTTTCGGGAGGAGACGATTTTAGGCAAAATTGCCGAATATTTGGGGGTGGAGTACGTTTACGAGGAAGTGGCCGATCGCGAGGGCGATCGCCCGCAAAGCGAAGTGTTGCCGAGGGCTGCGAGTCTCGATCGCGCCGCGTTGGCGGTGATGCCTGAGGAGTGGGTGGCCCGCTTGCACGAACGGGCGCAACAACTCGATGCGGAACTGATCGAGGAATCGATCGCCGAAATTCCGCCAGAATCGGGGGATTTAGCCCGGGCGATCGCCCAATTGGTCGAAAATTTTCGCTTCGATCGCCTCGTCGAGTTAACCGAACCAGAGACGGACCGATCGAGTTAGGATACGGCGATGGAAGCGGCGACGGGATCGGAATTTCGCCAATTTCCGCACGACCCGATAAGATCTAAAGTCTAAGGCGGTTTGCAGGGGAAATCGCGATCGCCCACCATCGCTCTACCCCAGAAAGGTCGAGAAATTCGGGCGATCGCCATCGATAAAATTCAACCTTGAAATGCGATCGGCGATTTCACAATTTTTCTGGGATTTATTACCATCGGGACTCTAACTCGACACTCAACAGCCAGTTATGAATAGCGATCGAGGGGATACATGGAAAGCCAACATCTTAATTGTTGACGATACACCGGAAAACTTGCGTTTGTTATCGGCAGCATTGATGGAACGCGGCTATAAAGTCCGCAATGCGATTAGCGGTCGCATGGCCTTGATGGGAGCCAAAGCCGCCCCGCCGGATCTGATTCTGCTCGATATTAAAATGCCGGATATGAACGGTTACGAAGTCTGTCGCCGTTTGAAAGAAGATCCGCAAATGCACGAAATTCCGGTGATTTTTTTGAGCGCTTTAGATGCGGTCTTCGATAAAGTCAAAGCGTTTACCGTCGGCGGAGTCGATTACATCAGCAAACCGTTTCATTTAGAAGAAGTGTTAGTCCGGGTCGAAAATCAACTGACCATTCGCAAGGCAAAAGCACAAGTGCGCCAACTCAACAGCGAACTCGAACGGCGCGTCCACCAGCGTACCGCCCAACTGCAAGCCGCCAATCAAGAGTTAGAACGGCAAATCAGCGAACGCCAGCGCATCGAACAGAAGCTGATTTATATGGCCTCTCACGACGCCCTCACCGGACTGCCGAATCGGACGTTATTTTTGAAACAGTTAGAAACGGCGATCGCCCGGACCGAGCCCGACCGAGAGGACTGCTTTGCGGTGTTGTTTCTCGACTGCGATCGCTTTAAAGTGATTAACGACTCCCTCGGTCATTTATTCGGCGATCGCCTCCTCGTCGCGATCGCCCGACGCTTGCAAGAACTCCTCGATCGCTCCGTTCCCCACCCCAACGATAACCTCAACACTCTCGCCCGCTTGGGGGGTGACGAGTTCACGATTTTACTCGATCCGATCGCCGATCTCACAGCAGCCACCGAACTCGCCGAAACCATTCAAAGCGCGCTGACCTTACCCTTTCAACTCGACGATTACGAAGTTTTTATCAACGTCAGCATCGGGATCGTCCTCGGTTGTTCCACCTACACCCAACCGGAACACGTCCTGCGCGATGCGGATAATGCCATGTATCGCGCCAAAGCCCTCGGAAAAGCGCGCTATCAAGTTTTCGACCGACACATGCACCAGCGCGCCGTCACCTTATTGCAACTCGAAACCGACCTGCGCCTCGCGATCGAACGGGAAGAATTCGTCGTCTACTACCAACCGATCGTCTCCTTACAAACCCGCAAGATCGAGGGTTTTGAAGCCCTCGTGCGCTGGGAACATCCCAAACGCGGTTTTATTTCCCCCGGAGAGTTTATTCCCGCCGCCGAAGAAACCGGGGCGATCGTTCCGATTGGCTTGCTCGTTTTGCGTCAAGCCTGTCACCAACTCCACCAATGGCAAAATCAATGTTTGCTCGACACGCGCTCGTCCCTCGCCGAAGAATTGAGCATCAGCGTCAACTTGTCCGTCAAACAGTTTTCTCAAGCGAATTTAATCGAAAAAATTGATGAAATCCTCGGCGAAACCAACCTCAACAGTTGCCGCTTGAAATTAGAAATTACCGAAAGCGCGATTATGGACAATCCCGAAGCCGCAAACAAGGTTTTACAAAAACTCAGACAACGTCACATTCAACTATGTATCGACGATTTCGGCACCGGATATTCGTCGTTGAGTTATTTGCACCATTTTCCCGTAGATAGTTTAAAAATCGATCGCTCCTTTATTCGCCGCTTGCAGGAAGGGAATAAAAACTTAGAAATTGTCACGGCGATCGTTACTTTATCCCAAAATTTGGCCATGCAAGTCGTCGCCGAAGGGGTCGAAACTGCCACCCAAGCCACCATGCTTAAAAATTTGGGGTGTGAATTCGGACAAGGTTACTTTTTTGCTAAGGCGATCGACGCGGCGACTGCCGAACAACTCTTATTTTCTCCGCCAAATTGGCAATTTTAAATCAATTTAAGATTAATTTAAAATTAAAACATAGCCCTATTAAAACCGCCGTTCTACTCGCAACACGTCCCCGGGAGAAAGAGATTGGACGCGATCGCTCAAATCCAACCACGGCTGTAATTGACCGGGTTGAAACGTGCGACTCATCACCACATAAATCGACGTTTGATCGGCGCCAATTCCCACCGCTTTAACCCCGTTCCAAGAATCCGCAATCAATTCATCGATAATTTCCCACTGCTGACCGTTCCAACGCAAACGACGGATAAAGTCAAATGGAGCCTTATTTTTCCCCGTAATCAACATTTTTTGTAAAATCCGCCGAATCAAATTCGGGAAAAAACGACCGAAACTCAACATTACCGAACGCAAAACGATCGCCTTGAACGGCGTCATTTGTTGCTGTTTCGCCCAGCCCAACTTTCCTTGAATTAAGATTTCATCTTCGCGAACTTCTACCTCGTAGTCATCGACCAAATGACCGACGGCATTTTTAAACTTTTTCCCTTTCAATACTTTGACAGAAAACTGCGTATCTGAAAGCAGTAATTTCCCATTTTTAAAAAGTTTAAACACTCCCCCTTTATTCAGAGCTAAATAAAGCTCGACATCGGGGGTCGGACGATCGCCCGCCAAAGTCGCATCTTGCACTCCTTCATCCCGAGTCATCCGGCGATCGATTAATAATTTTGCCTGTTTCAACCAGACGCGACCCGCTCTCCCACGGAGAGATTCGGGACGTTCCGGGACGAAATCGCGCCAAGCCAGTAAATAATTCCACGTATGATGTCCGAGGATGCGATCGTCCGCATAACACGGACCCAACCCCCGGTCTAATCCTTGTAAAAAGCGATCGTTAATTTGCAAAGCAACAGGGATTTCTCGCCCCATGACTTCAAAACCGTGGGGGAAGAAATTATAAGTATTGCGGCTGGTATATTCGCCGCCATAAGACCCGTCGGGATGGACGAATTGAGCTGCTAATTCGATCGCCTTTTCTAAAACTTGTTTGAGGCGATCGTCCGGTCTACTTTGATAAACTTGTGCCAAACAAGAAATCGTCAGGGTATGATAGCCCGGATCGCAGCCTTCATATTCTTGAAACCAACCTTCCTCATTTTGCCAGGAAAACACCCGTTCCAGCCGTTTTGCTTTCGCCCGATCCCATCGGTCAGTTTGTAACAACGCGCCGACTCGTTCCAAACATAAAACAATTAAGGCTTGATGGTTCGTGAGTTGTCCGCTTTCGTGATGGTCTGCCAACCAATTAGCGCGCCGTTCAAAAAACTTGAGAACTTCGTAGTTATCTAGATCGAATAATTGATAACTTTCCACGCAAGCGAGCAAGGAAAAGGCGGCAGCCCCCGCCGCACGTTCGTAAGGAAAATAGTCATCGCAAGACCCATTGGCATGAGCGCTACGCGCCGCGTAAATGATGCCTGCTTCGACCCATGCGCGCAGGTTTTCTTGATGGTAAAATGGGTTGTCCGCGATCGCGCTATGGTAAGCCAGCGCCAGGGGCCAGACGAATTCTTGAGACATCCCACTGGGGAAATCGACCACTTTGTAATGCCAGAAGGTGCGATCGAAACAGCCATAGGTCGGACTGTGGGGATTGCGATCGCACAAGGTTAAAATTTTAGGGATTTGTTGGAGGGCTAACCGAGCAAAGATATCTTTATTCATTTTAGATTTTAGATTGAAGAATTTTAGATTGAAGAATTTTAGATTTTAGCTTGAGAGGGTAAAGTTTTTGTTTAAATTCCTGACTTACGCCCTTGACCTCTTGGCTTGACCCCAACTCCTTACTTCCTTCCAGCGTTGCTCTAGATGACAGTAAGGGGCTAGAATATCATGCGGTTTAACGGAGTGGTGGGAAACCTTGCAGCAGTTTTCGACATTAATCGAGTTACTGCGCGATCGCGCGCAACGACAAAGCGAGCAAACAGGCTACATCTTTCTCTCGGATAGCGAAACGGAATCGGGACATCTAACTTACGCCCAACTCGACGATCGCGCGCGGGCGATCGCCGTCGCCTTACAAGAAAAAGTTTCCCCCGGTTCTCGCGCTTTACTGCTTTATCCCTTTTCAGACGGTTTGGAATTCGTTCCCGCCTTTTTCGGCTGTCTGTATGCCGGAATCGTCGCCGTGACGACCTATCCGCCCCGTCCCAACCAATCCCTCGAAGGCTTTGAGGCGCGCGTCACCTCCTCGGAAACGACGATCGCCCTGACGACCCAAGCCCTCCTCGATTTGATTCGAGGGAATTTGCCGAAAGATTCTCCCCTGGCGTCCATTCACTGGATCGCCACCGACACCCTCTCCACCGATACGGCCCATCAGTGGCACCCTCCCGAGGTCGGCGCCGATACCCTGGCGTTTTTACAGTACACCTCCGGGTCTACGGGAACGCCGAAAGGGGTGATGGTCACTCACCGCAACATTCTCCACAATTCCGAAGCGATTTATCGCGGCTTCGACCATAACGGCGACAGTCGCGGGGTGATTTGGTTGCCTCAATATCACGATATGGGCTTGATTGGCGGCGTCATTCAACCCGTTTACGGTGGATTTCCCGTCGTGTTGATGTCGCCGATGACCTTCTTGCAAAAACCGTTCCACTGGTTGCAGGCGATTTCGCGCTACCGGGCCACCACCAGTGGCGGTCCCAATTTTGCTTACGATTTGTGCATCCGTTCGGTTACCGAAGAACAGAAACAGCAACTGGATTTGAGCTGTTGGCAGGTCGCTTTTAGCGGCGCCGAACCCGTGCGGGCCGAAACCCTCGATCGCTTCACCGAGGCATTTGCACAGTGCGGGTTCCGTCGCGAAGCGTTTTATCCCTGTTACGGGATGGCGGAAACGACCTTATTAGCGTCGGGAGGGTTGAAGTCGGAAGCCCCGATCGTGCGCCATCTAGACGGCGCCGCCCTCGACGAGCATCGCGTCGTCCCGACGGATCCCTCTAACCCCCAAGGGCGGGCGGTGGTCAGTTGCGGGCGCACCTGGTTGGGACAGGAGATCGCGATCGTCGATCCGGACACCTTGCAGCGTTGCGATCGCGATCGCGTCGGCGAAATTTGGGTCGCGGGGGAGGGAGTCGGTCGCGGCTACTGGAACCAACCGGAACAGAGCGATCGCACTTTCAATGCGTACCTCGCCGATACGGGAGAAGGCCCGTTTTTACGTACCGGGGATTTCGGCTTTCTCGACGATGGCGAACTGTTCGTCACGGGTCGGCTCAAAAATATGATGATCGTTTGGGGACGCAATCACTACCCGCAAAATATCGAGTTGACCATGCAACAGAGTCATCCGGTCTTGCGTCTCAATGGCGGCGCCGCCTTTAGTCTCGATCGCGGCGGCGAGGATCATCTCGTGGTGATTAACGAAGTAGAACGCACGGCCCTGCGACAGCTCGACCCGGAGGAAGTCATCGGCGCCATCCGCATCGCGATTCTCAAACAACACGAAATCCAACCCTCGGCGGTGGTCTTGGTCAAGCCGGGAAGCACGCCGAAGACATCGAGTGGCAAAGTGCAGCGTCACGTTTGCCGCGATCGCTTTTTGGCGGGGACGTTGCCTGTCGTGGCGGAATGGCAAGACTTTGAAGCCGATCGCACGGAAATTTTGCAATGGTTGGCGCGCTCGAATCGTTAGGGAGGGATCCGAGAAGGGTAACCGTAGGGTGCGGCGATCGGGCGATCGGTTCCGGTGGCAAATTTTGCTTTGGGATTGCCAAGTTTCGATCGCCTTATAGGGCGATGCGATCGCGTAGCGACGCCGGAGGCGTATCGCGCGATCGATATGCTAGGGTGAGCCTGAGTTAATCAATATCTTTATTAAATTGCCATTTTTCAGGAGGTTATATGGTCGCCTTCAGTGAGGTTGCCGAACTTGTCGCCTGGTTTTTACTGGCATTTATGTTCGCCAGTTTGGTCGAATATTGGATGCACCGACTCATGCACCAATATCCCAAATTGTGCCAGTTTCATGCGGAACATCACCGCCGCAACGAAGCACAAGGGGTTTTAGGAGAATTTATCGATTATTTGAAGGGCGGTTTAATCTTGATGGTGCCGCTCTTTTTATATTCTCGGGGAGTGGGCCTTATTTGGTTTTGCGGAACCTTTTGTTATGGCATCTTTGCCGCCTTTGCCCATCAGTTACAACACGAAAATCCCACCCGGTGTTTCTGGATGAAAATGCCCGTCCATTACGTACATCATCGTTACCATCAATGGCATCATAATTTCGGTTTGGGTCTCGATCTGTGGGATCGGGTTTTCCGAACTTACCAGCCCGTCGAATGGTTCGCCGAAGCGGGGGCCAACCGGGGATCGGATCGCCCTTGGTTTCGGGTGCGCTGGCAGTAGGGATCGCTGCGCGGCGATCGCCGCCCATTCAAGCACTTTCAAAAATTTTCAAAAAAATGTCTGCAACTCTCTCTTTAGATTTTCGGTTAACGGGTTTAAAAATTCGAGTTACAATTGAGAGTTAAACTTCAGATTTAAATTCGTGAAGATTGCTCTGCCGATCTGTTTTAGAGAACGTCGCCATTCGATAACCGGAATCGAAGAGATCTCCGGGAGGCTCCGACGTCAAAAAAACTTTGATGCCGGAAAGTTCGCGTGCGGACTCACCTCAAAAAGATTCTGACGAACTGCGATACGCCTCCGGCGTCGCTACGCGAACGGATCGTGCGATCGAAACGGGCGTCAAACCATTAACGCGCATCTGCTATTTTTTGATGACTTATTCAGACTGTACCCAGACCTTCGAGACCTTAGTTGACCTGCTTCGCTACCGGGCCGTCCACCAAGCCGACCGAACCGCTTATACCTTCCTCGTCGATGGCGAAAACGAGAGTCTTTCCCTGACTTACGCCCAATTGGATCGGGTCGCCCGGGCGATCGCCGCCGAAGTGCAGGGTAAACTCGATCCGGGCGAACGGGCCTTACTCCTCTACCCCCCCGGACTCGACTACATCGCCGCCTTTTTCGGCTGTCTGTACGCCGGGGTCGTCGCAGTTCCGGCGTACCCTCCCCGTCCGAATCGTTCCCTGTACCGCTTGCAGGCGATCGCGGAAAACGCCCAAGCCTCCCTCGCCTTAACCGTTTCGCCGATTTTAACCAATATCGAACGCCGGGTAGACCGCGCGCCCGAACTCGACTGTCTGCACTGGATTGCCAGCGATCTCCTCCAATTGGCGCGATCGCACGACTGGCAAACCCCCGACCTCGACGGCGACAGTCTCGCCTTTCTCCAATACACCTCCGGGTCTACCGCCACCCCCAAAGGCGTCCGCATCGGACACGGCAACCTGTTGGCGAACTTAGAGCGCATCCAGCAGGCGGCGGGGCTCTCGGAACAGACTATCGGCCTGTTTTGGCTGCCTCCCTATCACGATATGGGCTTGATCGGCGGCATCTTGCAACCCCTCTATACCGGATGTCCGACGATCTTGATGTCGCCGTTGATGTTTTTACAAAACCCCTGGCGCTGGTTGAACGCGATCTCGCGCTATCGGGCCAATACCAGTGGCGGCCCCAATTTCGCCTACGACTTTTGCGCCCGCAAAATCGCCCCGGAACAGTTGGAACACCTCGATTTGAGCTGTTGGGAAATTGCCTTCAACGGCGCCGAACCCGTCGCCGCCGAAACCCTGGATCGTTTCAGCAAAACCTTTGCCCCGTGCGGTTTCCGCCGCGAAACCTTCTATCCGTGTTACGGCATGGCGGAAGCGACCTTGATGATTTCCGGCGGCGACAAACAGGGACATCCGGTCTGTCAAACCGTGGACGCGGCAGCCTTAGAACAAAACCGGGTGGTTCCGACCGACGACGATCGCCCGGGAACCCGCACCCTGGTCGGTTGCGGTCGCACCTTGGCCGATCAAATCGTGGCGATCGCCCATCCAGAAACCCTGACACGCTGCGCCGAGGGCGAAATCGGCGAAATTTGGGTGCGCGGTCCGAGTGTCGCCTCCGGCTATTGGAACAACCCACAAGCCACCCGGGACAGCTTCGAGGCGTATTTCGCCGATACCGGGGAAGGGCCGTTTTTACGCACGGGAGATCTGGGTTTTGTCGATCGCCACGGCGAAGTATTCGTCACCGGACGACTCAAAGACCTGATTATCGTCAACGGACGCAATCACTACCCCCAAGATATCGAACGGCTGGTCGAACGGGTTCACCCCCTAATCCGACCCAGTTGTTGCGCCGCCTTTTCCATCGACGCCGATGGCGAGGAACGCTTGGTCGTCGTCGCCGAAGTCGAACGCCGCTACCACCAACTGCAACGTCAAGCCACCGCCACCGTCGCCACCGACGACACCGGAACCGAGATCGCTAAAGAAGTCATTCAAGCCATCCAAGGGGCGATCTCCCGAGAGTTCGACTTGCCCGTTTATACAGTCGAATTGCTCAAAGTCGGCTCGATTCCGAAAACCTCAAGCGGTAAAATCCAGCGTCACGCTTGTCGGGCCGAGTTTCTCGCGGGCCGTTTGGAGGCGATCGCCCCTTGACGGTCAACAGTCCCTCGCGCCCCCTCTCCCCCGAGGTCCGATCCGTCGATTGCCAAGGCTTCAAAGATCTTTTGCGCCATCGCGATTCGGGGGGGAAATTGCCGATGGAACGGCTAGAAACCACAAAATCTCTAAAATGAAAAATATCAGTTTCTGCATGGAGCTTTGGCTTGCCCTTCGATCGCGTCCGGGCAAAACCAAGCAGTGAAAAGGATATTCTCACGGGGATTTAATGGGGTTGCGATCGGGCCTTTCCGAGCCGCAACCTAGCTTGAACGTGCTAAAAATGTATTTCATGTCCCCCATTAATTTGTTTCCCAATCGAGATCGATGATGCTGACGACTTCAGTCGCTTCATGGCAAAATAAGCCTCAATCCTTCGGGGACGGGGCGATCGACAGCAATGGTGGCGACCGAACGAACGTCAACGGACGATTCGATGCCTTTCAAAACCCGTCAAATCGGAACTGCAAACGTTCCCAGACGGCAAAAGGCAAAAACCACTAAGCGTTAGAATAACTCCTCACGCAGTGCCACCCCTGAAACTGAGTGATTTTGAGTTTAATTGGTATGGAGAACTAAAACATGAATCTCTTGAATCAGCTCTGGAGTCAGGAAGACAGCCAACTCCCTCGCACCGTTTCCCCAGAGTCGGATCGGCCCGTCAACCCCGCCCAGTCTGGTGCAAATGCCCGAGTCATCGAATCTTGGTTGGTCGAACAACTGGCTCGCCGACTGGAGTTGAGCGCCGATCGCATCGACGTCCACAAACCCCTGACCGATTACAACCTCAACTCCCTCGAAGCCATTAATCTGTCCGGCGATTTAGAAAGCTTCCTCGGACGCAGGCTGTCCCCAACCTTGTTATGGGACTATCCCAATATCGAAGCTCTCGCCACCCATCTCGCCAACGAAATCGACAATCCCCACAGCCTCGGCGAACTGCACGTCGAAGCCCTCCCCAACGGTTCGCCGACGAGTCCCACCCCCTCGGACGAGATTTCCCCGGACTATTACCGTTTCGATCGCTTTCCCGAATATCAGAAACTCAGCCAGCAGCTCTTGCAAATCGAAGCTTTGGGTCTGGGAAGCCCTTTTTTTAGCGTTCACGAACGGATCGCCAACGATACCACGACCATCGACGGACGCGAACTGATCAACTATTCCTCTTATAACTATTTGGGGATGTGCGGCGATCCGGCGGTGTCTGAGGCGACGAAAGCGGCGATCGACCGCTACGGAACCTCCGCTTCCGCCAGTCGCGTCGCCTCGGGAGAACGGGTCATCCATCTCGAATTAGAAAGAGAACTCGCCGCGTTTATCGGCGTAGACGATTGTATCGTCTACGTCGGCGGTCATGCCACCAATGTCACGACGATCGCCCACCTGTTCGGAGAAGGGGATTTAATCGTTCACGACGCCCTCAGTCATAACAGTATCTTGCAAGGGTGCGAACTCTCCGGCGCCAGAATTATCGCTTTTCCCCACAACGACTGGCAGGCCCTCGATACCCTCTTGCAACAGCGCCGCCACCAGTTCAGACGGGTGTTGATCGCGATCGAAGGGGTTTATAGTGCCGATGGCGATATCCCCAACTTGCCGGAGTTCGTCGCCGTCAAAAAACGCCACAAAGCTTTCCTAATGGTCGATGAAGCTCACTCGATCGGCGTGCTGGGAACTCACGGTCGCGGTATTGGCGAGTATTTTGGCATCGACCCCCACGATGTGGACTTGTGGATGGGAACCCTGAGCAAGTCGTTTGCCAGTTGTGGCGGCTACATCGCCGGGTGTAAGGCGGTGGTGAAATATCTCAAATACACGGCTCCCGGGTTTGTCTACAGTGTGGGGATGTCGCCGCCGAATACTGCCGCCGCGTTGGCGTCGATTCGGGTCTTGCGGGAGGAACCGCACCGGGTGGGGCGCCTGCACGATCGCGCTACTTTGTTTCGGCAGTTGGCGCGCGATCGCGGTCTGGATACGGGAACGAGCGAAAATTCTTCCGTCGTACCGATTGTGGTGGGCAATTCGTTGATGTCGGTGAAGCTGTCTCAAGTGCTGTTCCATCGCGGGATTAATGTCGGGCCGATGTTTTATCCAGCCGTACCCCATAATGCCGCACGGCTGCGCTTTTTTATCAGTTGCACCCACACGGAAGCGCAAATTCGCGAAACGGTGGCGATCGTCGCCGAAGAATTGGCCAAACTCAAACAGGAAACGAGTTTGCCCGAGTTGAACGGTCACGGGTGATGGTAGAGGGTGTCCATTTTCACGGGTTGATTACAGGAGGATCGAGCGGTATCGGCTTGAGCGTCGCCCGCTTGTTGGTCGGTCGCGGCGCCAGCGTGTCCCTGCTGGCTCGCGATCGCGCCAAACTCGCCGCCGCCCGGGCCGCACTCGAAGCGGTCCGTACTGACGCCACGCAACACATCCGCACCTTTGCCGTCGATGTCAGCGATCGCGCCGCCCTCGACGGAGCCGTTTTGGAGGCGATCGCCGCCCTCGGTCCGCCGGATCTGGCCGTCGCTTCTGCCGGAATCGCCCGCCCGGGCTATTTTCACGAGTTGCCCCCGGAAGCGTTCGAGCGCGCGATCGCGGTCAATTATTTCGGCAGTCTCTACACCGCCCGCGCCGTCTTGCCCTCCATGCGCGATCGCGGTCGCGGTCATCTTGTATTCGTCTCCTCCGGCGCCGGACTGATCGGCATTTACGGCTACAGTGCTTACGCGCCGAGCAAATTCGCGGTTCGCGGTTTGGCGGAATCCTTACGCCCCGAACTGCGCGGGACCGGGGTGTCCGTCTCCGTCGTCTATCCTCCCGATACGGATACGCCCCAACTGGCTGAGGAAATGAAAACCAAACCCCCCGAAACTCGACGGATTACCGCCACCGCTCAAACTTGGTCCGCCGAAGCGGTCGCCGCCGCCATTTTACGCGGGGTAGACCGCCAGCAGTTCGCGATCGCTCCCGGTCTCGAAATGACCTGGCTCAACCGCTTGCACAGCCTCTTATTTCCCCTCTTAAACTGGTATTTCGATCGCCTTGCAGCTCCCCGCTAACCATCGGTTCGCCTATTGGTAACCGCCCCACTCCCCGACTCTCTCCGACAGCCTCGCTCCTCGATCTGACATGAAACTGCAAGGATACTATCATAAATCCCTCTTACTCTTCATCGCTTTAACTGTCGCGATCGGTATTTTTTTTCGGTTTTACAATTTAGATAAAAAAGTTTATTGGATTGACGAAATCCACACCTCCGTCCGGGTCGTCGGCTATCAAAAAACAGAATTCGTCGATCGCGCCCCCACGAACCAAATTATCACCCGGGACACCCTCCATCAATTCCAAACCCTCTCCCCCGAACGAGGCTGGGGCGATACGGTGGAAGCCCTAGCCGGGAATGCCGAACATACCCCCATTTACTATTTATTATGTCGGCTGTGGATGGAGATCTTTGGCAGTTCCCCCACGGTCACCCGGTCTCTAGCCGCACTCATTAGTCTGTTCGCCTTTCCCGCCATTTATTGGCTCTGTTGGGAACTATTTCGATCGCCCCCGGTCGGCGCGATCGCGATCGCCCTGCTCGCCGTTTCTCCCCTGCAGGTTCTCTACGCCCAAGAAGCCCGCCAATATAGTTTATTTGTCGTTACTACCTTAATTTCCAGTGCCGCCCTGTTGCGATCGTTGCGACAGCCTCACTGGAAAAACTGGGCGCTTTACACTCTGACAGTCATCGTCGCCCTTTACTCCCATTTAATTTCTATTTTAGTAATTTTCGCTCATGGAATTTATGTTTTATTCTTCTCTAAATTCTTTTCTAAACAGTGGTTGACAACTCATCTAAAACCCTATTTAATCGCGGCGATCGCCGGAGGAATCCCCCTGATTCCCTGGGGCATCATTTACTTTCTCAACTCCAGTCGGGTCGGGAGTTGGTTGGGTCGCAACATTCCGACCTTGGCATTAGTTCGCCGTTGGTTTATTAACCTATCTTCGTTAATTTTAGACGTTCAAATCGGCACCCAACAACGGCTCTTCGATGTCGAACTCGGACGGGATGCGGCCTTAAATTTTGCCAATCCGGCGATTTATGCGATTCCGGCGGTGACGATGTTAGTGATTTACGCCCTTTATCGGGTCGTCCGCGAAACGCCGCAACAGACCTGGGGCTTTATCGCGATCGCGATCGCCGTTCCCGGTTTGACCCTGATGTTACCGGATCTCTTCTCCGGCGGACAGCGATCGGGGGTCGCCCGCTATCTATTCCCCTCCTACGTATCGATCCAGATCGCCTTAGCCTATTTATTCGCCCGTCGTCTCCAAGGTTCGCCCCCCCCTTGGCGGTATTTCTGGCGCGGACTATTGGCCCTGGTCTTGACGGCGGGGGTGCTTTCTTGTGCGGTCAGTTCCCAAGCCCAAACCTGGTGGAATAAGTACAGTTGTTATTACAATGCCGAGGTGGCGGCGATCGTCAATCGCTCCCCAAATCCTCTCGTCGTCAGTTCCCAAGCGCGGGTCAGTCGCCTCGCTTCCCTCAGTTATCTCCTCGGGCCTCACACCCGCTATATGTTAGCGGCGGAGGGGGAAATCCCGAAGGCGATCGATCGCGAAGGGGAGATCTTTTTATTTCGCCCGTCACAAGCGCTTTTCGATCGCCTCCAGGCGGAACCGCGCTATGAATTAAAACCAGTGCATCGTTTCGGTCACATCTGGCGGGTGGATTTAACAATGGGAGCGGGAATTCCCCGATTCTACCGAAGGTGAATCGGGGGATGAAAGCGACTCTTCGGCAAATCAGTGATAATCTTATCATCTGGCTATATCGGCGATAATGTTCAAGGCGTACAAATACCGCATCTATCCAACCCACGAGCAACAAGCGACTTTAGCCAAGAGCTTTGGTTGCTGTCGTTGGTATTGGAACTATGCGTTAAATTTGTGCCAAGAGACTTATCGAGCGACCGGAAAAGGTCGATCGAGGGGTGATCTTCAGGGATTATTACCTGCCCTCAAAAAGGAATACCCTTGGCTTAAAGAAGGCGTCTATTCCCAATGCTTGCAAGTCGTGGCGTTGAACTTATCAACCGCTTATCGAAACTTCTTTGAGAAACGGGCAAAATTACCCCGATTCAAATCCAAGCAGGGAAGGCAATCTATCAGTTATCCTCAAAATGTTAAGTTTGAGGGAAATTACATCAAACTGCCTAAAGTTGGGTTAGTGCGTTGTCGTCAGCATCGAAGTTTTGAGGGAAAAATCAAAACTGTAACCCTCTCCAAAAATCCAGATGGTAAATATTATGCTTCAGTTTTGGTAGAGGGTAAAAAAGAACCTCCCCTCCTCTCAACTGAAGGAAAAGCAATTGGCATTGATTTAGGGCTGACCGATTTTGCAATTACCAGTGAGGGGTCGAAATATAATAATCCCAAGCATTTTGATAAACACGCGCGAAACCTAAAAAGAAAACAGCAAAAACATGCTCGAAAAAGGAAAGGCAGCAATAACCGCAATAAATCGCGGGTAAAAGTTGCTAAGATTCACGCCAAAATAAGTCGCTGTCGTGAAGATTTTCTCCACAAGCTATCCCGTAAGATAGTGAACGAAAACCAAGTGATTGTGGTCGAATCCCCCCTAACCCCCCTTAATAAGGGGGGAACTAAAGGGGGGATAGGCATGGTTCGCAATCACAAACTCGCCAAAGCGATTAGTGATGTCGGTTGGGGGATGTTTTGTACGATGTTAAAGTACAAGGCTGAATCAGAAGGAAAAGTGTATCTAGAAGTCGATCGATTTTTTCCTTCTTCTAAAACTTGCCATGCATGTCTCAATCAAATCAAAAGCTTGTCTCTTGATGTAAGAAGTTGGACTTGCGAACATTGCCAAACTCGTCATGACAGGGATATCAATGCCGCCATTAATCTCAAAAATGAAGGCTTACGGATATTAGAGTTAGGGACTAGCTCTACTGCCCTTGGAGGGGATGTAAGACGAGGTGGTAGAACTTCAGTTCTATCTAGCGCAGTCCCCAGTGAAGAGGGAAGCCGCTATTGTAATCTTTGATTCAATAGCGGTAGTTCACTCGACCCCACCGTAGCGCGCGACTGAAACATTGCGCAACCACGCCCACATTTGATCCCCGAGGCAGAAGTGCCACCACTCGTTCGGATGGCGGCAGAATCCCACTCCGTGCAAGATGGCGTGCAGGTGTTCGCGGTTGGCGTGGTAGTCCCGTTCGAGGGGATCGTCGCTGTCGGCGAAGTGGTTGGGATAGGAACGCGGCGAAATTTCGTCAATCGGCGATCCCATATCTGCCGGATCGCCGATCGGGTCGAGCAAGGTGACATCGACGGCGCCCCCGGTACTGTGGGGCGGTGGGGTCGCCGGGTCGCGGTTCGGCTGTGCCCAGAATTGATAGACTTCGGCGAGGAGGGCTTGACGCTGTTGTTCGTCGAGCGATCGCCCGTCCAATCCCCGCAATCGCGCCAGTTGGGCGAAACTGTAATCGACCATAAACTGCTGGACGGCGATCGGGCGGTAGGCATCGAAAATCTGAATCCGCCAACCGGGGCGATCGCGCTCTAACTGGCTTTGAGCTTCCAAAAGGGCGGCGAGCACCCCTTCACGGACGAAAAAGGGGGAGCGATCGCCGTAAGGCGCCCCGAGTTGTTGGTAGGGATGGGGGGAAACCACCGCGAGGCGATCGCGCGGAATCGGAACGAGGGGTTCGCCACAGTCTCGAATCGGTATTTTTTGATAAGGTTTCATGCAGCAGTGACTTGATTTCCGTGGGCTGATTCGGATTCGGGTTAACTCAAAAGCGGGCGCAAACTCTGCCACGCGATCGCCAGGGCGATCGCCGAACTCGCCCCAATGGCGGTATTGATGCCGTTGACGACTTCATTGGTCATCCAGTCCACCTTGCCCTGAACCGTCGCCCCGATCGCACTTTCCGCATTCGTCGCGATAAATGCAGCAATCACGCAAAATAACACCCCGGTGCCGTCGATTAAATTCACGGCCCAGCCGAGGACGGCGATCGCGATCGATCCGCCCATTCCCGCCAAGGTTCCTTCTAAACTGACCGCCCCTTCCGTTCCCGGCGCCACGGGTTTTAACGTCGTAATCAAAAAAGTGCGCCGACCGTAGACTTTACCCACTTCACTCGCCACCGTATCCGAGAGCTTCGTGCTGAAACTGGCCACGTAAGCGAGCAGTAACAGGGCGATCGCCCCCTGCGCCGAGGGCGCCAGTAACCGCAGTGCCAACACGCCAAAAGCACAGAGTATGCCCGTCAGCGCCGAACCCCAGACATTTTCCGGCCCTCTAGCCCCCGATCGCTTTTCCGCAATTCCTGCCGCTTCTTTCTGGGCCATTCCCACCCGGGTCACCGCCGAACCGACGAGGAAATAGAACATTACCACCGCATAACCGCGCCAGTCGAGAATCCCCCACACCGCAATCCCCAAAATCCAGGCGTGAACCATCCCGGCGGGAGTTAACAGCTTTTTAGGAATGGCATAGGCGATCGCTAACAATACCGTATTCAACGGCACCGCGACCAACCACGGCGAGAACGAGGAATAATGAAATAAGAATTCCGAAGCATTCATGTTCAGTTCGAGTTGTCCTATGAATAACGTTATCTTTCATCTTGCCTTTCCCGTGAGCGATATCGCTCAAACTAAACAATTTTACGCCGAAGGTTTGGGTTGTAACATCGGACGCGAAACCCCATCCTCGGTCATTCTCAATCTCTACGGCCATCAATTGGTCGCTCACGTCACTCGCGAGTCCCTCCACCCCCAAAAAACCATTTACCCCCGTCACTACGGCATTATCTTCCAAAATGAAAGGGATTGGGAAGCCCTTTTAGAACGGGCAAAAACTCAAAAATTACACTTTCGCGAAACCGAGAAACGCCGTTTTATCGGATCTACCGTCGAGCATCGCACGTTTTTTTTAGAAGATCCGTTTTATAACGTTTTGGAGTTTAAATATTATTGCCATCCCGAGGCAATTTTTGGCGCCCGCGAATTTCTAGAAGTCGGCGATCCCGTCGAAGCGTGAAGCAATTTTAGGGTTGAGAATTTAGATTTGAGATGGAGGGAGTCTTGTTGCGAAAGCGGTCAACCTCCCCGCATGACGGACTCCCTCACTCAATCGATCCGATCTCTAATCGCCGCAACCAACGCCTCCGGTTCGTCCGTTCCGATGCGAAAATGCTGACCCGAAGTGAATGTAATTTCCACTGCATCGAGTCCGGAAACGTTGAACATCCAGCCACGGGGCGTGTAGCGAATTCCCCACCCATACCACCAGTGATTGCGAACGGCGATCGCATTTGTAATCTGTTCGATCGCAAATTCTTTGCGAATCCAACCCGGACCAAACCAACAGCGAAGATACTGAGAATCGACTTCAACGGTGAGGGTTCCAAAAACAAGAGCGACAATTAACAAACCGAGAACGGTAAATCCCGCGATCGTCCCCGATTGGCGATCGATAAACCAAATAACCGTCATCAAAAGAGTAACCGCCAAGAGAACCCATAAAATCGTGCTTCCGATTTGGGTATGTTTGTAAAACATAGTTGTTGTCATCCTATGTTTTCCTCCAACTGTTTAAAAATAGAATAAAAAACCTTTCCCCCTAATTTATAGCATTTTTTAGGAGAGCATTCCTCAAGTTCCTAAGATCCAAACTCTATCGGTCGTTCTTGTGGAAACACCGAATCCACCCACGGACTTCGGAAGTAAGCGACGATCGCATCGGGGTTAACGTCTATTCTCTGATTGTTCTCTCTTATTGTTTAAACCGATCGATCGCTCCTACAGACGATCGCCCGTCTTGAAAATGCGATCGAACATTTCCAACCCTATTGAGGCAAGAAAAGCGGCGAAGGGAAAATCACTCCACCGTTCCAATCGTGAAACTTATGTCAGAATAAAACTAAATTCTTCCGATCCTACGACGAGTTACCTTTATGGCCGTTCCGAACCAGAAAGTTATCCCGATCTTTTGGCTATCTTTTCTCGCCGTCGCTACGTTCGGCACGGTCGGGATTTGGGCCGTCCAAAACCCATCGAGGGGTTTAAATCCTTTTTCAAGTTCCAGCCAGCCTCCAGAGAGTCGCGATTCCGGTCAAACCCTTGCTCAGAAGGAACCAGAGGTCATCGTCAGATCGCATCCGGTGCGATCGCTCCCCGGTGAACTCGACAAGATCCCGATGTTTAATAGTAACAGTCCGGAATGGGTTAAAAAAGAGGGAATTTTACTCTCGACTTTTCCGCCGACTGGGAAGCAAGTAAAAGAGGCCCATCTTAATTTTCCATTTGAGGGAAAATTCGAGTTTTTTGCCCACCATTTTACTCATACTCCGCCGAACTTACAGACACTTTATCTCGGGGCGATCGTTCACAATCCCGGAAGCGAACCCGTCACCTTAGAAATCGATCGCGCCGCCAGCTATTTAATGGACCCGGAAGCGCCTTTTCAACAAAAACCACCGATGAGTGAAAATCCCGACGCCCAAGTTTATTCCGGTCCGGGAATTCGGGCGGTCGATAATGTTTTGCGTGGGGTCAGACAGCCCGATTTTCCCGCCCAAGTGGTGGTTCCTCCCGGCGAAAGTCGGCTGTTAATGAATCATCCGATTCCAGTCAAAGGGTTAGAAAAACCGATTAACGGTCGCTCGACGTTTATGGAGTTAAAGAGTAACGGTAAAGTATACTTAGCAACTTTGGCGATGTATGCTAAACAAAGTGCTGATGGGGGCGATCGGGCGCCGACCTTAGCGGAATGGCAACAACTCCTCGATACGGGCGGCGTCGCCCAACCCCGCGACAAAACCCCCAGTCCGCCGGACCAAGTGGGCGGTCAGTTAATTTACAGTCGCGTCGCCGGGGTGCAGCAAGGATCGAAATGGCAGGGGCGATTAGTGGATGAAGGCAGCGAATTTCTCACGTTGTCTCAATCGGAAGAGGGAGTTTCCTACGTTTTGAGTACGGTTCGGGCCGGAACCTTGGGAACCGGACAAGTGCAAGCGGCGAAATTATTGGTTCGCTATCCCGATACCGCCTACGAATCCCACGGCAATTACGGGGTGCATTATGATTTGACCGTCCCGATTCGCAATGGGAGCGATCGCCGGCAAACGGTAGCGATAACCTTAGAAACACCGCAAAAAGAGGAAAAATTATCGCAAAATGGTTTGATTTTCCGCCAGCCTCCTTGGGATTTCCCCTTTTTCCGAGGAACCGTCCGCCTGAGATCCGCCGACCGCGAGGGCCGGGAAATAACGCGCTACGTGCATTTGTGGCACCGACGCGGACAAATTCTCGATCCGTTGGTTACTCTAGATCTGCAACCAAACGAAGTGCGATCGCTCCGTCTCGACTTCCGCTATCCTCCCGACGCCACCCCACCCCAAGTCCTCACGGTGAGGATGTTGTAATCCCGTTGGCGATGAGGCGATCGAAAAACAACTCGCTCCCAATTGAGCCACGGGGATAGCTTTCCCGGTAGAATAACTGGTGTATTCTCAACCGATCTGGCCATGCGGCAACCTTCCTCATTGAAGGCGATCGCGATCGTCCTTTCTCTGGTATTATCTTCTCTCGTTTTTTTGACCCCCACTCCCCCAGTTCTTGCTGATACCGCTTTTCAACCCATGTTTATCGCCAGCATCTTCTCATTCTCCGGCAAACGCCCCACCAACTTAGGGGTAAAAGACGGCAAACTCGGAACCTGTCCGAGTTCTCCCAACTGCGTTTCTAGCAATAGCAGCGACGAACAGCATAAAATCGAACCCTTAACCTACCAAGGGGATGGCAAAGCAGCGTTTGAAAAACTCAAAAGCATCATCGCTTCCATCGAAAGCGCCAAAATGATTCAAGCGGAAACCCATTATCTCTATGCTGAATTCACCAGCAAACTCATGGGGTTTGTCGATGATGTCGAATTCTACTTAGACGAAAATGCCGGAATCATCCAGGTGCGATCGGCCTCCCGTTTAGGTCAATCCGACCTCGGCGTCAATCGCAAACGCATCGAAGACATCCGCACCAAATTCAACGCTTAACCCTCAATCTTTCCCTGAAATTCGGTTAAGCAATTGCCATGCTAACCAATTTCACTCCCCAAAAACAAAGCACTTTCAAAACATTTCCAATCCGTAGGGACACGGCACTGCCGTGTCCTTCTTTATGTCCTTCTTTATCCCATTCGTACTCGCTTAATTCATTCTATTCATTTTGGGTTAAAATTAACACGAATCCCCAATAAAAAAGCGCCCCCTTTCGAGGACGCTTTTTGTTTAGCTTTTCAGCTTAGCTAAAAAGAATTAGCCGTTGATTTGAGGAGCCGTCAAAGCAACCGGAGTGGCATCGGTGCTCGCCAAATCTAAGGGGAAGTTGTGAGCGTTGCGCTCGTGCATGACTTCCATACCCAAGTTGGCACGGTTGATGACATCAGCCCAGGTACCAATCGCGCGACCTTGAGAGTCAACAATCGACTGGTTGAAGTTGAAGCCATTGAGGTTGAACGCCATCGTGGAAATACCCAGAGCGGTAAACCAGATGCCAACCACGGGCCAAGCCGCTAAGAAGAAGTGGAGAGAGCGGCTGTTGTTGAACGAGGCATATTGGAAGATCAAACGACCGAAGTAGCCGTGAGCGGCAACGATGTTGTAGGTTTCTTCCTCTTGACCGAATTTGTAACCGTAGTTTTGAGACTCGGTTTCGGTGGTTTCACGAACCAAGGAGCTGGTGACCAAGGAACCGTGCATGGCACTGAACAGCGCACCGCCGAAGACCCCGGCAACACCGAGTTGGTGGAAGGGGTGCATCAAAATGTTGTGTTCGGCTTGGAACACCAACATGAAGTTGAAGGTGCCACTGATGCCCAAGGGCATTCCGTCGGAGAAGCTGCCTTGACCCAAAGGATAGATCAAGAACACGGCGGTAGCGGCGGCGACGGGAGCGCTGTAAGCGACGCAGATCCAAGGACGCATCCCCAGACGGTAGCTCAGTTCCCATTCGCGGCCCATGTAGCAGAACACGCCGATCAGGAAGTGGAAGATCACTAACTGATAGGGGCCGCCGTTGTAGAGCCATTCATCCAAGCTCGCCGCTTCCCAAATCGGGTAGAAGTGCAACCCGATCGCGTTGGAAGAAGGAACCACAGCACCGGAGATGATGTTGTTCCCGTAGAGCAAGGACCCGGCAACGGGTTCGCGGATCCCGTCGATGTCAACCGGAGGAGCCGCGATGAAGGCAATGATGAAGCAGGTCGTGGCGGTCAAGAGGGTGGGGATCATCAACACGCCGAACCAGCCGATGTAAAGGCGGTTTTCGGTGCTGGCAACCCACTCGCAGAACCGATCCCACAGGGAGGCGCTTTCGCGCTGCTGTAAGGTAGTCGTCATGTGTTTATGAGTGCTATTTGGTTTTCAAGGTGGTTTGTATGATGGTTCCCATCTTAACGACTTTGTTAAGCTTTGTAAAGGGTTTTAACAAAAATATTTATTAATCATTAATATAAGTTTCTCTTATAATGGCGGGGACGAGTCGGCGACGAACGGCGATCGCCCCGTTTTCTCATCTTCTTTAGCTACAAACGCTTTAACTGTGAGTTGTTCACCTCTGCTTTAAATTGACATGGCCGCCGAACATCATTTCATTCTCGACCTGACGACTGTTTTGGGCGCGTCTGCCCTCGGAGGCTACACCAGCAAGCGTCTCGGACAACCTATACTGCTCGGTTATCTCGTCAGTGGTCTAGTTGTCGGGCCATTTGGGTTCAAATTATTGAGCGATACCGCCCAAATCAAAGCCTTGGCCGAAATTGGTGTCGCGTTCCTCTTATTCGCCCTCGGGGTTGAATTTTCCCTGACCGAACTCAAACGGGTCAAAGACATTGCCCTCAAAGGGAGCTTGTTGCAAATTGGCCTCACCATCGGCTTGGTCGCCCTCCTCGCAACCGGAGTCGGTTGGGTAGAAAACTTCACTCAAGGTATCTTTCTCGGGGCAATTCTCTCACTCTCATCGACGGCGGTAGTTCTCAAATCTTTGACCGAACGGGGGGAAACCAATACCCTTCACGGTCAAGTGATGTTAGCGATTTTAATCGCCCAGGATCTCGCCCTGGGGCTGATGTTGGCGATTTTACCCGCCCTCAACGAACCTGCCAATCTGACTGGCGCCCTGATCGCTGCCGTTCTTAAAGGTCTGCTCTTTTTAGTGGCAGCATTTGCGGCAGGTCGCTGGCTGGTACCCCCTTTAATTAAAACTGTTGCCAATACCGAAAGTAGCGAATTATTTCTGTTGACGACGATCGCCTTATGTTTGGGCGTCGCTTTGGTGACGGCGGCGCTGGGTTTATCGGTAGAAATGGGGGCTTTTGTCGCCGGATTGATGATGTCAGAAATTGATTATGCGGATCAAGCCCTGGCTAAAATTTTGCCCCTACGGGATACATTTGCGAGTTTATTTTTTGCCTCGATCGGGATGTTGATCGACCCGGTCGTTTTAGCGAATAATTGGCATACAATTTTCAGTTTAGTCATAGTCGTGATGCTCGGCAAGGCGATCGTGATTTTACCAATTGTTTTAAAATTCGGTTATTCTTTTAAAACGGCGATGACGGTAAGTTTAGGATTGAACCAAATTGGGGAATTTTCCTTTGTTTTAGCTTTAGTTGCTTTAGAGGAACAATTTATCGATCGCGAACAGTATTTGTTACTGTTAGGCATTACGGCAATTACTTTAGTCCTCACTCCATTTTTTCTAAAATGGTCTCCTGTTTTGGCCGATCGCGTGGCCGAACTTCCCTTGTTAGAAGCATACTTACGACAGTTTCGCAATGTCAAATCCCTTTCTATTCCCGATACGATTAACAATCACGTCGTCGTGGCAGGATACGGACGAGTCGGCCAAGTGTTGGTCAATATTCTGCACGATCGCGGCCACAAAATTTTAGTCATTGAAAATAGCGAAGCTGCCATTCAACGGCTGAGAATGAATCAGATTCCCTATATTTTTGGGGATGGAGATTCGGAATTAGTTTTGGAAAAAGCCCATTTAGAAAAAGCTAAAGCCTTGGCGATCGCCCTTCCCGATCCCGCTTCGACGCGCTTGTTGCTCAAACGGGCCTTGGCGATCGCCCCTCACCTCGATGTCGTCGCTCGCTGTCATTACAACAACGAAATCGACCTGCTCTCCCATCTCGGCGCCCGCGAAGTCGTTCAGCCGGAATTTGAAGCCGCCCTAGAAATGGGATCGCACTTATTAATTACTTTGGGAGAAACAAAAGTGAGTATTGAATCGGTAATGCGTTTAATTCGGGAAAATCGTTATTTGAGTGTTCGGATGGAAGAACTCAAACGATCCTAAAATTGAGGGGAGTCAGCCGCAGCGAACGGTCACGCCCCTATCGCTTAAATCCCGTACAGTTCGCTAGAGTGAAGAAAACAAAACCAGGAAAAAGGGTCAGGGAAAATGTCAGCACAGTTATTATTGGTCGATGACGAACCGGGTTTGCGCGAAGCGGTGCAAGCTTATCTCGAAGATGAAGGATTTCAGGTAGAGGTCGCCAGCAATGCCGAACAGGGTTGGGAACTTTTGCAGCAGAAACTGCCGGAATTGGTCATTACCGATATCATGATGCCTCATGTCGATGGTTACGAGTTTCTCAAGCAACTGCGCGAAGATCCTCGATTTAAAGCGCTTCCCGTCGTCTTTTTAACCGCGCGCGGGATGACGGGCGATCGCATTCAAGGCTATCAAGCGGGGTGCGATGCCTACTTGTCGAAACCGTTCGACCCCGATGAATTGGTGGCCATCGTTAAAAACTTGCTCGACCGTCGCGCCGCCCAAAGCCCGGAAACCGGGGAAACCCCGGATATTGCCTCGTTAGCGCGCGAAATTGGCGAAATTAAGTCCCTGCTGACCGGGCGCAGCGCGATCGCCCAAACACCGCCACCGATTAAGGTCGATCTAACCCCGAGAGAGCAAAGTGTTTTGGATTTAGTCGCCCAAGGTTTGATGAATAAAGAAATCGCTAAAACTTTAGAAACTAGCGTGCGCAATGTCGAAAAATACGTCAGTCGTTTGTTTAGTAAAACGGGAACGAATAGTCGAACGGAGTTAGTTCGTTATGCCTTAGAACACGGGCTGACGAAATAAAAATATAAAAGATTGCGGCGATCGCCTTCCCCAGCACGTTTATTCAAAGGCTATTTCAAAATCATTCCCGATCGCTATAAATGCTATCAAAAATCAAAAACGAGATAGTAGGTATCGATCCTCAGTCGATCGACGAAAAGAGGTAACTCTTAAAGTTGCCCTTCTTGCAGTTCTATCTCTTACGTTTGGCTAGATTCAGATTGCATTTCTTCAGTTTGCAACTGATAGGTTAATTCGTGCAGTAGCCATTGTTGAAACAGGCGATCGCGTAATTCCCGGCGCACTTGCGGAGTCAATTCAGCAGGAATAGACGCTTCCACTAACAGCAAATGATACCCCCGTTCGGTATGCACCGGACCGAGAACTTCGCCGATGCGAGCGCCAAATACTGCCGACGCCAGAACGGGGGGCAAACTCGACCGGGTAACTTCTCCTTCAAAACCACAATAAAGCCGTCGTCGTTCGTCGAGATCGTACAAGTGTGCGGCTTGATAAAAACTGATTTCTTGTTCGTCAATTTGATAAAATAATTCGCGAGCAATTTTTTCGTAAGGAACGATAATTTGATAGAGTAAAACGCGATCGAATTGCGTTCGATTTTCGGTGAAAATTCTTTCGAGATCGTCGTCGAATAAAGCATGGGCTAATTTTTCTGCTAAAATCCGATCGCGGATCCCCCGTTCCCAATCTTCAATGGAAATCCCGCGATCGCGCAACCATGCTAGTGTATCCGATGCTTTTTCCAGTCGATGTTGCAACCGAAATTCATCAGCTCGTGCTTGAATTTCTGCATCGCCGACCTCTAGCGATCGCTCCCGTGCTACCCGGTCAATAATTTTTTGAAACAAAATCCCCTGCATGACTTCCTGAAAACGCATTTCTTTTTTCAGGAAGTCAATAATATCGTTGGGGATAATCGCTCGTTCTAAAACATTCACCTTAGCAACAGTTAGCGTATAAATTTGCACTCCGATCCGAAGAAAAATTGATACCCGTAAGGCGATCGAAACCTAGACTTTGTTGACATTAAAACTTACAAGTATCTGAGAACCCCCGTTGGCCCATTGAGGATAGCTCGATCGCCGATTTCATCCTTCAATAAAAGGCGATCGTCTATTAACCTTTGGCTAGAATATCGTCGCTGACGACGACAAAATCGTCTAAGCTTAGGGTGGTATTCCCAAAAGCATCGACCGTTCCCAACACCACTCCTAAAATAGCTTCTCCACCACCACTCGATCCGATTTTAACGACCGTCGAATCTGTCGCCCCATCGCCGTTAAAATCGACAGATTCCAAAACAATATTTTCGAGAGAGACACCATTATCTATCCCTATTTTATCAAAATCGTCGGCATTGAAATCAAGAATTACATCGGCTAAAGCGAGACTCTCCGATGCCGTTACCGTTCTCAACACGAACCAATCGGCGCCGCTTCCGCCAATCAGGGTATCGGTTCCATAATCGCCGATGAGAATATCGTCACCATTGTTACCTAACAAAAGATCGTCACCTTGTCCGCCGCGAACGATATCGTCACCTTCGCCTCCGGTAACCGTATCGTTGCCTTTATTACCATTGAGAATATCGTTCCCAATACTTCCCGTGATGGCGTCGTTTCCTTCCATCGCCCGCATGTAGTCGTCATCGGCGCTTCCTAAAATATTGTCGTCACTCGCCGTCCCCAAAGGGCTTCCGGGTTCTAGCACGTCTGGGGGCAGCTCGATCGGATCGATCTCGACGATGGGGGGTGGCGGTGAGATCGGTGGTGGCGGTGAGATCGGCGGTGGCGGTTCGGCGTTTGTGGTGGCGGCGATCGCGATCGGGGTCTCACTTTCGCTCGGAGGCGGTGGCGGTTCTGACGTGCTGTTAGTAGCACTGGCGATCGGGGTTTCTGTTGCCGAGGCGATCGCCGTCGCCGAGGTGCCGCTTTCCGTTTCTGTGGGCGTAAATACGCTTACAGTCTCCGTTTGCGCCTCTCCCGTCGTCGCGGTGACCGTCGCTTCGCTGCTAATTATCGTTCCCGTAGAATCGGCAACTGCCGTGCTACTGGCAGAGACTTCGGTAACGTTCGTTGCGGGTGTACTGCCCGTGTCGAGGTCATTTTCTTCCCTGACGGGATTGAGGTCGGTGGGGCTGTCGGAAATAGCAGGTTCCTCGATAGGAGCTTCCGAGACTGAGGGTTCCGGGACTTCAGCCGATGCCGTCGCCGTCGGAGGCGCCTCGCTGGTAACGGTTGCCGTCGCCGCACTATTGCTCGCTGTTGCTTCGGGAGAGAAAGCGGACTCACTCTCACTTACAGTGTCTCCAGTGGGGGACGTGGCGATCGCTTCGCTGCTGCTTCCGGCCCCCGTTTCATCTACAAAGGCCGTACTCGTGGCAGACGCACTGCTGCTGGGACTGTCGGGATCGAACTCCGCTAAAGAATCGTCTCCTGGGATGTCTTCCCACGCTTCAACTATCGCCGAGTCGGGATCGGCGATCGCAATCAATTCTTCTAATTCTGGCATGGCGATCGAACTCCTGTATATAGCGTTGACAACCTCGTTTTCCTCGTTTTCTTCGTTAATTTTGTTGTCGGTTGACTGTTTCACTAGGTCGGGAGATCGAGGGGCGATCGCGCTAATTCACGGATAAAATTTTTTGTAAAATTAGTTGAAATTAGGCGATCGCCCTTGGGTTTCCACTTCCATCAGTCGCCAAGATTACCAGGTTTTTACCACTCGAAATAAGACAAATCTTTCTGACGCGATCGCGCCAGATTTAGTTATAAATTTTTCGAGGAAATAGAGGTTAAAGTGAACTTCAAAAATGAGAAGACTATTAAATGATGTCAATTGGCGATCGGAGAAAAGCGGAGCTGCAGCCCCTTTTTGGGAGAGAAAGTTACATGAATTTGCAAAATCCGAACCCCTTTGCGTCCTTACCGGAGTGAAAATGAAGGAATATCCGGCAAATTAACAGCCACAGAAATACCTACCCCACTACTGAACGAGACCGAAGCTCCATAGGGCAAAGAAACTGCAAAAGCCCCGGTTTCCAGAACCACTTTTGTAAACTCACCGATCGCCAATCCAGAAATGGTAATTTCTGTGATGGCTCCTCCTTGAAGATCGTCGTTTAAATGGGCAAGTTCACAGTAACTCAAATCAGAAACAATCATAGTCGATCTTCTCCTCGATCTAGATAAGTTTTACGGTTATTTGAATTCAGACAATAATTGTGGTAAGAATGGCGGGCAAGACGCCCGCCCGACCAACTTTTCTCTTACTTCACTAGAAAAATACCCTCCTCCCCCCTTTCAAAAAGGAGGATATGTTATAGAAGCAAGATCTCCAAATAAAGGAGTTGACTGCCGATACTTCCGATTTTATTGACTAGCTAATCGCTAAGCTGTATGCTGAAGCGCCAATGCTACCGCCCAGAACGAGACCTCCAGCTTGAGCCCCGGTAATACCATAGGAAACATAGCTGAAGAAATTATCGATACGACCAGCTTCTGAAAAAGTACCCATTTCGACCTGGACTAAGACGCCAATACCTGCAGCAGTGGCTTCACTTAAAGCGAATCCAGCACCGTCGAGGCGATCGGTATTGTTAATAACTTCGAGATGATTGAGATCGGTAAGTTTCATTGGATTGCTCCTCAATGATTGGTAAAAAGTTTGTCAAAATACGGAAAAAATAAGACTTGAAATCACCGATTGAGATCGGATAATTCGGTGCTGCTCGTGGAGTACGACCCAATAGGTGGGGAGAGTTCAACTTCGTCAGCTCCCCCATTACCAAACTAGGATTAAGCGTATGCCATACTAGAGCTAGAACCAATAACCGATCCATACAGTGCTAAACCACTCACGTAACCGCTCGTGCGTGCAGAGCTGCTGTAATAACCGTACCACAAGTCAAAACTTTCATTCGCTTCAGCCGTAGTTCCAGTCATAACGCTAGCTAGCAACCCGCCTGCCAAAACATAGGTGGAACTAGATGCATCAGCCGCTCCGGTCACTTGATTGGCTTCGCTAACTTCTTCCAAATAGTTGAGTTCTGAAACGATCATTTTTTTGTCCTCATTTGGATAGCTTTACTGCTGAAGCATTGCTCTCTTTATTTTGCGTAAAGGGGATTGATGCTTACAGTAATGTCCTCTTTTATTCGAGATAACTTATCTTAGAAAAGATTTGAGGATTTGTGTTGCCATTTTGGCAGATTTTCTCTAATAAATACAAATTTATGAAGTTGGACAAATTGCTTATAAAAAGCTATTTTATTATATAAAAATAGCCATGAAAAGCGTTAGAAAAATACCTCATGGCGGGTATATTTCATACAGAGAAAAATTTATGAGAGTCAATGCTTCAAAGAGGCTTTGAAGGGTGACACCGATCGCCCCTCCCTACAGCAATATTTAGGAAGAAGCGATCGCGACTGCTGTATCCAAAGTTCTTACAAGTTTTGACGAAAAATAGCAATTCTCATTCCCGGTGAGAATTGCTATAGTGTGGAGTTTAATTAAAACTTTCTGGAGAAGAAATCGCAAAAGTCGATTGTCGAATGAACATCGAAGTAGCTGCCTTTACCTTCAACTTTATTTCCCCGATCGCGCACGACTTCGAGATAGGTTAAATCCTTAAGATTCTTGTTAGGGCGTGCAGACTTCTCGGAAACTTCCTCTTCTTCGCGATCGCTATGATTCAGGCGATGACCGCTTGCTTGAATGCCTAATTCGTTCTCTTTGACTAAGCGGTTGTAAGTTCGGTAAGGAATGTAGTGCAACGGGTTGTAACCGCCAAAGCGTAAAATCAAAACGCAGGCCCAAGAATAGCGACCTGCTAAAATAGCTTCGACAACGCATTCAAACTGATCTACAGTCATAACTTTATCGAGCTTTTTATGAGAAGAATAGGAAAAGTTATTGAAACTCATTGTTAAAACTCCTGATTGTTGCTATCGAAAAATAAAGAAATTAAAACAATTAAAAGGTGATGCCACTTTCTTTGATTTTACGGATCGGATCGAGTAAGACGTCGGCGATCTTGCGTTCCCGAATTACAATTTCGGCGATCGCCGTCTGACCGGGTTTGAAATGAATCGTTTTCCCTTCATGTTCGATCGCCGTTTTCGCCAAAGAAACATCGACACGGTAAATTTTTCCGAGTTCGCGATCTTCTTGGCTATCGGGAGCAATATATGTCACCGTCCCGGGAATAATGCCGTAAGTTTGATAGGGATAGGCGTCAAATTTCACCTGTACCGCCATTCCTTTCTTAACAAATCCCGCTTCGCGTTCGGGTAAGTGCGCTGATAAAATAAGCGGCAATTGTTCGGGGGCGATCGTTGCGATTTCCTGTCCGGGTTCGACGACTTCGCCGGGACGATCCATCGCTAAAGACAAGACAATTCCGGAAACGGGAGCCTTAATAAATTGGCGTGCGAGTTTAGCTTTAGCCGTGTCGAGCAGCTTTTCTGTCTCGCCGATTTTACCTTGAATTTCGGTCAGTTGAAGGGCGAGTTTTTCGAGTTGTTGTCGAGATTCAAGCCGAGCGCGTTCGGCTTCGGCTTCGGTTTGGGCCAATTGGGCTTCGAGTCGTTCGAGTTCGGCGATCGCCTCGCTCAAATTCCCTTCAGTTTCAGCAATTTTCGCCTCACGATCTCGCAAACTTTGTTCGATTTCAAATAACCGATCTTCCGCTAACATTTGCTCGCTTAACTGAGTTTTTAAAATGGCCGTGGCGCGATCGCGCAAATTTTGGGTCGCATCGTCGAGACGGTCGCGGGCGATCGTTTGCTCCGATAACTGCGCTCTGACGATCGCCTCCTCACTCTGGCGCAGAGCTTGTTCCGCTTGAAACAAAAATTCCTGAGAAATCGCCCCTTCTTCCACCAACGGTTCGAGGCGGGCGACCCGAGCCCGTTGGGCTTCGGCTTCCTCTTCCAACTGGGCAATTAAAACTTCCGTCTGACGGGCTAAGGGTTCGAGGCGATCGCGCCGTCGCTCCCACGTCGCGACATCCCCTTCCAACTGCTCCAACAATTGCGTACTGGTCTCCTGCAAAGGTTCGAGGCGATCGCGCCGGATTTCGAGCGCCCTCACTTCAGCGCGCAACTGCTCCAACAATTGCCCCACTGTCGCCACACGACTTTCCGCTTGGGCGATCGCCGCCCGTCCCCCGGCGATCTCGGCTCGGGCGATCGCCTCGCGGGTCTTCGCCTCCAACCCTTGAGAAGCGATTAACTCTCGGGTTTGCCGCTCCTGCAAGCGATACGCCGTCCCTTGCTCTTGCAGTCGCTCGACTTCCAAGCGCGCCATTTCCGGATCCAACTCGACCAACACGGCCCCAGCTCCCACTCGTTCGCCTTCTGCCACCGCCAGACGGGTAACTTTCCCCATTTCTGCCGGATGAATTTTATACACTTGCCCTTGAGGCACGAGGGAACCGGGGGCGCGCCCGACTTCCTCGACGGTTCCCACGGCGGCCCAAGTCAAAAATATCGCACAAAAAATAAGGCTGCCTGCGAGCCAGTAGCGGGTCAACCCGGCGGCGGGTTGGTCGAGCAAGTGCTGCACGGCGCCGGACCAGTCGGCCCGATCGCCTGCAGTCTCCGGGAACGCGGGCGCCGGGGTCTCTTGCTCCTCCCAGATTGGGGAGGGCGATCGCGCCGACGGTGAAATCGCAACCCCTCCGACGATCTGGCTCGCTTCTCTCTCGATGTTGTCTGGCGACCTCACGACGAACTCGCCGCCGCCGGGGGGGTCGATGCCAGTTGTTCGGGGGATGGGGGAGTTCGCATTCATCATTAGAGCGATCCTCAACGTATATATTTAATGGCTCCACTTCACTACAACCTCTCGCTCTTCCTAGCACGATCGCGGCGCCGTTGGAGTTATTCGTAAAGGAATACCGATTGATTGAAGTACTGATTTTCGATCGCCGACAGCATCCGTAAATATACTAGGATACGATCGGCGATAACTCTGCCAAAATGGCAGATTTTGTAGCTATCTTTACAGTTATTTTATAAACAATCGATTTTGAACTGACTTTGTTAAAGATTTATCGAATCAATCACTTGGTGTTTCAGTAGATACACGTAGATTTTACCCAAAAAACGCAATTTCCAATCACGCCCCTCAAATCTGCGCCCTCAAAGATCCAGTTGTTGTTGGGCTAAGTGATAGTACAAACCGCGAGCGGCCATCAGGGTTTCGTGAGTTCCTCGTTCGACGAGGACGCCGCGATCGAGAACCAGAATGCAGTCCGCATGACGGACCGTAGACAGGCGGTGAGCGACAATCAACGTGGTGCGATCGCGGCTGATTCGAGTCAGGTTCTGCTGAAAGCGGCGCTCGGATTCCGTATCTAACGAGCTGGTCGCCTCGTCGAGAATCAAAATCCTCGGATTGCCCAACAACGCCCGGGCGATCGCGATCCGTTGCCGTTGTCCGCCGGAAAGCGACGATCCGCGCTCTCCCACTTTCGTGTAATACCCCAACGGCAGATCTTGAACGAACCCGTGCGCCTCCGCCAATTTCGCCACGGCGATCGCCGCTTCCAGGGTCGCATTCTCCCGATATAGGGTGATATTGTCCAAAATCGTCCCCGAAAATAAAAAACACTCCTGGGGAACCACCCCGATCTGTCGTCGCAACGAAGACGGCGAAACATGTCGGATATCGTGACCGTCGATGACAATCCGCCCGCTACTCGGCTCGTACAACCCTTGCAATAAATTCATCAAAGTCGTTTTCCCCGACCCACTGCGACCCACCACCGCCACAGTCTGACCCGCTTCGATCTCAAAACAAATATTCTCTAAGGTATTGCGCTCTTGGTCGTCGTCGTAGCGGAAGGTGAGCGCTTCGCACTGGACCGTCCCGCGTAAGGTTGGTAGGGCGAGCAATTGCTGTTGGGGGGTTTCTTCCGGTCGCGCCCCAAACACGTCGTCGAGTCGTTCGAGGGAAATCCAGACTTCTTGCAGTTCGTCCCAGAGGTTGACCATCGCCAACACCGGGTTAATCACTTTCCCCAACATCATGTTAAAGGCGACCAACTGACCGATGGAGAGTCGATCGTGAATTACTAAGGTGGCGCCGTACCACAGCAGGACCGTACTGCCGACGGTATTGATAAATCCGCCGACGGATTGTAAAGTGTTGCCCAATTTTTGACCGCGAAATTGGGCGTTGAGAAATTGGGTGAGGTGGTCTTCCCAGCGCCAGCGCAAGTTGACTTCGGAGGCGGTGGCTTTGAGGGTCGCCACGCCGCTCATCATTTCGACGAGGGTGGAGTTTTGTTCGGCAGCGCTGTTGAAAACTTGCCGGGAAACGCGCCGCATGAAGGGGGTGGCGATCGCCGTAAACAGGGCGATCGGCGGAATCATGGCCAGGACTAAAAGGGTTAAATGCCAGTTGTAGTACGCCATTAGCCCCAGGTAAATAAATCCCATGAGGAAATCGAGCCATGCGAGGACGACTTGGCGGATCAGAAAGTGTTGGATTTTTTGGTTTTCTTGAACCCGGGTGATGATGTCGCCGACGCGCCGAGATTCAAAAAATTTGAGGGGCAAACTGAGGGCGTGACGGATAAATCCGGCGATCAGGGTCAGGTCGATCCGGTTGGAAAAGTAATCGAGCAGGTATTGGCGGACGGCGCCGAGGGCGATCGCGCCGACTCCGAACAGCAGTAAGCCGAGGGCGAAGATATTGAGGGCGTTGAGGCTTTTGGTGACGACGACGCGATCGAGGATGATTTGAGTGAATAAGGGGGTAATGACGCCGAAGATTTGCAGCAGCAGGGAGGCGAGGACGATTTGAACGGCGACGGAACGATAGGGCCACAGGACGGCTCCGAATTGAGTTAATGAGGTTTTGCTGCGATCGAGGTCTTGGAGGCGATCGCCCGGATCGAGTAAGAGGGCGTATCCGGTCCAACTGGCGAGAAAGTCCTCCCGCGAGATCGTGCGATTGCCGATCGCCGGATCGCCGATCCAGAGACGATCGCCGCCCACGCGATAGACGACGACGTAGTGCATACCTTCCCAGTGGGCGATCCACGGATGGGCGATCGGTGCCAAGCGACTGAAGGAGGCGCGCACGGGTCGGGCGTGAAATCCAAGCTGTTCGGCGCTTTTGGCTAAGTTTTTCAAGCCGACCCCCGATCGCCCCACTCCGGCTAATTCCCGCAAGGCGTTCAAACTCCAGCGTTTCCCCCAATATTGGCCGATGCTGGCAAGGCAGGCGGCGCCACAGTCGGACGAGGATTGTTGGCGCACGGTCGGATAGCGGGCGAACCAGTCTTGCACGCGACGCTGCAGGGGTTTGGGAAAGGCGATCGCCCCTGGCTCCGGTTCGGATCGGTGCGGCACCTCGCGATCGGTCTCGGACTCGACGGCGACGGGAACGGTGAGGGAAGCGACGGCGGCTCGACCTCCACTCACCGAGGGCGCCTCACCACCGAGACCGACGATCGCCCCCCGTTCCCAGCGTTCTCGCGGCAAGACGTACAACCACAGCTCGCTCGCGGCGATCGCCTCCTCTGGGGAATCGTCGGGATAGCCCCAACTGCTCCCGATCGCTTGCGGGGGTGACAGTTCCCCCCGTCGCAGCCAAAAGCGCCCGCGCCTTGCGGGGGTCAGCTCCCTCAATCTGGCTCCTGCCGCAAGGTGGAGTTCTTGGAGGTGGGGGACGAACCCGGCGAGGTCGTAGCTGGAGTGCGATCGCGTCTCGGGAACGCAGGTTTTGTAAAATATTTGCCGTTGTCGTCGTCGGTTGCGTTCTTGTAAAGCAGTTGCCAGCCCTGGATTGGCGGCGATCCACTCAAGCAGGCGATCGCGTGCGAGGCGGTAAAGGATGCCGTCGCTGGCGGCGATCGCCCGGTAGGGGAGAGGGTCGGGATTGAAATAGTCGTCGGCGCCGAAGAGATCTCCCGCTTGCAGAACTGCAGCGCAGACCGCTCGCTGGCGCTGGCGATCGATGGCGACTATTCGCACTCGTCCTCGTTCCACAACGTATAAATCCGGGTAAATGCACCGTTCTCGACCGTCGTCGTTCGGAGCCACGGTCCATTCGTCCCCGAGTCCGAAGCTCATTTTTTCCGAGCATTGTACGAACCAATCCCGTCCCGAGGCGTCCAGCTCCAGGTCGGATAAAATGCCGATTTGCGTATTCATGGCAATTTTAATGGCAATTTTAATGGCAATTTAAAAATGGCGATCGAAGAGGCGAACTCATTGTCCGGGAAATGGCAATGAGGGAACCAAAACCGCCGAATTTTTCGCGCAATTGGCGGATTGACTGAGATAAATTTAATCTCTTCTTTTGATGAAAATGCCCTAAACTATGGGTTTAAGGTCGTTTTCAGAGGGATTTGGATAAGGTTTAAACGTCAATCTCAAATTGGATGCGATCGCGCGGGGTCAACCGGATTAAAATTGTCTGATTTTGGATTTTTAAAGGGGTTAGGCATGGTTTTTTAAAAGGGTTTTGTTAAAAAAAGTGATGTTATTGCAAGCGACGAGAACATCGTCTCGACGCGATCGCCCTTAGTACCCCCGTCGCCGACTCCAGCGATCGCAGATTCCGTAAAAACACGGCGATCTGGCTTCCTGTCGAGGCGATCGCCTCCACATTTCCCGATCTTAATCAGTAAATGCACCCATAAACTTTGCTGTTAATAAAAATTTAACGCCCAGAAAAGGGGAAGGGGATCGAGCGGCGATCGATCTCTTAAGGTTGGGTAGAGTAATTATAATTAAAAATATAAAAATGATGGCGATCGCCACTCGCTCTTGTAATCTTTCGAGTTTTAGGGCGATCGCCATCATGACCTGTTGTGAGAACCGCCGTTAATTATTTGCGGGAGTGGCGATCCGCTTGCTGAGGGATTTGACTCGTTGTTTGGCCGTGCTATTATTCGGATCGAACTTGAGTGCTTCTTCGTAAGCTTCGATCGCCTGAGCGGTCAGTTTTTTCTTTTCGTAAGCAAAACCGAGATTATTCCAGGCGATCGCGTAGTCGGGATAGAATTTCAACGCTTCTTTATACTGGCGGATCGCCACATCGTATTGTTCGAGTCCGACGTAAGCATATCCCAATGCATTATGAACGAGCGCTTTATTTTCTTCCTCTACTAAGTCTTTACATTTGAGGGCTTTTTGAAACTGTACCGTGGCTTGGGAAAAGAGTTTTTTATCCAGGTAAATACTGCCGAGTTCGTAATACTCTTGGGCAGAGGCTTTCTGTTGACTGACTTTTTGCTGGAGTTGAGACAAGTTTTTTTCGATTTTACGGGTTTTAAACACTTGTCGGATGACAAACCAGCCAACAATGCTCAGTAAGAACAGTAACAGTGAAAGGTAAGTAATGGGAAAATAGCTATCCATAAAGTTGAAAAGATCGATTCAGACTCGCTGCACTCTTTATTATGCAGGGAAGGGGGCATGGCGCGTCAATTTGAGATTTGAGATTTGAGATTTGAGATTGTTAATTTCCAAGGTTCTCCTGAGCCATTGTCTAGCTTGCGCGATCGCCCGAACCCGGGGAAGCGGGAAACGAAAGCGGCGAAGGGACGCGGGATCCACCGTTCGGCGTCGGTCTGGGTGGGGGGGAGTGCGCCGACGGGTAAACCCCAGTATTCGGCCCGTTCTCGCAGCCACCCGTCTCGTTGCCATCGGGCGATCGCCCCGTTGACCCGGGCGTGCAGTTCGGCGTATTGTTGGCCTTTGGGCATGACCACGGCGAGGGGTTCCGCAGACAGTTGCACCGGAAGGCGGAAATAGTCGGCATGGTCTTGGGTCCACCCTGTCAACACGGTTAAATCCCCCGCAAAGGCATCCGCCTGACCTGTTTCGAGGAGGGACAGCGCCCCTTGATAGGAGGAAACCCCGATGAGCGTGGCAGAGGGTAAATGGTAGCGAATGGTGGCGATGCTGCTCGATCCTTCTAAAACGGCGATCCGTCGATCCTGCAAATCGGCGAGTTGTTGGAAGCGGCGATCGCGCGCGACCAAACTGGTACCGTCGATCGAGTAAGGGAGGCTAAAGCGAACGACCCGCGATCGCGATTTCGTAGCGGTAACTTGGGCGATCGTCAGATCTACGGAACCGTCGAGAACCACGGCGAGGCGATCGCGGTTGCGGACGGGTCTGAGTTCTAGGTCATCTTCGCTACCCAACCATTCCTCGGCCAACTTGCGGGCCAGATCGATTTCAAATCCTTGTAGGGTTCCGCGATCGTCTTGAAATCCCAGGGGGCGAACGTTGTCTTTAACGGCGACGATCAACTTACCCCGCTTCTCGATCGCCGCAAATTCTGCCGCTTCCGTCGTCGCGATTCCCGCCAGCAAGAGAAAGGCAAAAGAAACGGCAAATCCTAGTATTCTTTTGCCTTTGACGCTCATGACGGCACTCGCCTTTATGCTTTCGCCGCCAGTTCCACCACTTTCGCGAAGGCGTTGGGATCGACCGCCGCGAGTTGGGCGAGCATTTTGCGGTTTAAACCGATGTTGGCTTTTTTCAGTTTGCCGATCAATTGGCTGTAGCTCATCCCCTGTTGTCGGGCCGCCGCGTTAATCCGCGTAATCCACAGACGGCGAAAATCGCGCTTGCGCTTGCGGCGATCGCGATAAGCATTGCGCAGGGCCTTCATTACCTGCTGGTTGGCAGTACGGAAGAGTTTCGAGTGGGAGCCTCGATACCCTTTCGCCATCTTCAAAATCTTTTTACGACGCTTGCGCGCCACATTACCGCGTTTTACCCGGGTCATGACTCGTTTCCTTTGACGTTACAAATTCGATCGGGGAGGGGGTTGGGATCTCGGAGGATGGCGATCGCCGTTCGCTCTAGGTTAAAAGGCTTTGCCGTGCCATCCGAGGGAGAAAAATTTACAGATTCGGCAGCATCAAGCGCACGTTTTCAGCGTCGTTTTCATGAACTGGAGACGCTTTCGACAGGCGGCGCTTGCGAGTGGCGCTCTTGTGCTGCAGCAAGTGATTTTTGTAGGCTTTGCGACGCATCAACTTGCCGTTGCCAGTGACTCTAAAGCGCTTTGCAGCAGCTTTGCGGGTTTTGATTTTAGGCATCGACTTTACTATAAATTCGGCACGATCTACTAATTTACTATCTCCGGTTCCTTTTAGCAAGACAGGCGCCCTCGGTCGGACAACCTGCTCGAAACCTCCTCGAAACCCGATAGGTTCGCTTAGCGTCTCCCCAGGAGAATCGCGCCGTGCAGAGCGCTCCCGAGAGCAGTTCGACGGCGATCGTCCCGACGGACTGGTACCGGGAGGGAGTTGTCACTCTTTTTTTCAACCCGATTTGGCCGGAGGTTTCGACGCCAATCTGACTTGGAGCGATTTAAGCTTGAGAACCTTAAAATAGTAGCATTCGGGGAAGATTTTGAAAAGCTTCGATCTGATAAGTGCTAATTGAAACCTTTTCCCTCTCTCATTTAACTTTAAACTCCCACGAGCGATCGCATGATTTCTATTGAAGATATTGCAGACGCTTTAGAACAAAAAAACTATCGCCATGCTGCACGATTGTTGAAAACCTTACAGCAAGAATCGCCCCGCCATCCTTGGCTGAAGTTTTATATCGGGCGTTATTACGAAGAAACGGGAAAATTAGAAGCTGCCGAAAAAGCCTATCGATTGGTTTTACGTCAAGCGAGTCAACCGAAAATACTCGGTCAAGCTCGCAGTGCTTTGCAACGGATCGAAGCGATCCCCCAACAGCGTCGAAAAGACGAAATTGCGAGAGCGAAAGCCGATCCGAGCTTACGCGAACCCGGCATTTTAATTTTGGAGCCGATCGATCCCGCCGTCCGCAAAGAAGCCGCCCAAGCTTTTGCGAAAATTATGCAAATTCAAGCGTACTCCGCGCGGCTGATTTTACCGACGCGAACGTGGCGATTTTATCGCACTGGGGCGATCGGCGAATTGCAAATTTTAGTGCGAGAATTAGCTCGGGTCGGTATTGATTCATTTTGCGTCACCCTCGCTCAAATTCAACAAGTCCGCGTGTTTAGAGTCAGTTATATTCAGTCCGTTTCTCCTCAGATCGCTTTAGTATGTCAGGACGAAAACGATCGCGCCGGACAGTTGAGTTTTCATTGGAGCGAAATTAGCGCGCAAGTTCTGGGAAATTTACCCATTTTTAAAGAAGTTGCCGTCGAAAATCATCGTAAAACTCAGGTGAAATACAAGCAACAAACTCACGAATATATGGGAGTTTACGACTGGCATATTCCCGGGCGATCGTGCATCGTTCGTTTATGTCAAGACAGCTATCAATTCGATCGCGCCATTCCCCTCAATCCCGCATCAAACTCCGGATCGAAACCCGGTAAAGTGATGCAGAATATCGATAACTTGAGTACGCATTTAAAATGGCAAAATCTTCTGAAATTTTTCCAATCTCATCTAGGCGACGTCAAAAGTTGGAGTGATTTTACTCCTTTTGCAGAAACGGCGATCGACGAAGCCGATTTACTCGATCGCATCCCGCATTATGTCGATATCTTTCGCTTTCGTCCCACAGTTTGGGACCCGGCCTTTCATCTGTACAGTAGTCTCGCTTTTATTAAAGCTCATTAGGCGAATTAAGCAATTGAATCGGCGTGAGGCGATCGCCCTCGCTCGTATTGAAGGAGATAGTATGTATCCGATTGAAACTAAGCGGTTCGCCGCTTAAGATCTTAGCGATCGGGGATGTCGCACTCGGGTTTAAGCTCAAAAACTCAATTCTCAAATCTCTCCCCCGTCGTCCATCCCCTCGATTCACTCAGTTTATGAGTTTTGAGCGCCCGGGGGCGTTTCCGCATCGGGAGAAGGCGAGTTTTCTGTGGTTTGCGCTTCCTCCGAGGGGCGATTCTCCTGGGGAGACGCTTCGCGAACGCCGCGATCGGTCATTTCCGAGAACTTTTCCTGTGCTTGTTTCGCCCGTTCTTTGGCTTCGGCGCTCAAATGTTCCATCCCTTCGCGCGCCGTTTCTCCGACCTGTCCGGCGCGATCGCGGGCTTGTTCTGCAAAAGATTGTGCCCCTTCTTGCGCCTGTCCCGCCACTTCTTGTACCTTACCTCTAGCTTGTTCGGACAGATTTTGAGCGCCTTTAATTAACCCTCTTAAATCGACGAGGGTTTTATCGTAATCTTCCTGAAAGAGTTCGCCGACTTTATTGAGTTTTTTACTCATTCCTTCGGTGTATTCTTGAGGAGTTTGCACCGCACTATCGGAGACAATCACCCGCTTCGATCCCATACTGACGATATCTTCAGGGGAGAGCAAATAGGTATCGCCGACGATCCCGCGCCAACCGCTCGACTTAAATAAATAGCCGACCACGATACCTGTTTGAGTCGCAAATAGATAATCGACTAACTGACCGACTTTATTGCCTGCATCGGTCCACACTTCCTGACCGACGAGGGTATCTGACGGTTGGGGACTGTCCGGTTCGACGCGGTTTTCGTCGAGACTGACCATCAAACTATCGGCGCCGATCGTTTGAATTTCACCCCAAGTGAAAAAATGTTTTTGGCGACCGAGAAAGCCAGATTTACAGGTCAACCCGACGACTTGATTGGCTTTAGAATCGAGCCAGAGTGCTTCGACGCGCCCGACTTCCTCGGCGGTGGCGCGATCGAGGACGAGGCGGTTGAGTAGTTTGGTGCGTTCGACGATCTGTTGTTCTATGTTCACGATATATATTCCTCAGTCTCAGAAAGTATAAAAAGCGGACGATCGCCTCGAACGAATCCCAGGTGAAACGACCGAAGTCCGAACAGACATCGCTGCTCGTGGAGGGCGATCGCGCGGGGTCGAGTTCGACAAAGAAGAACTTCCGGTGATGAGAATCGCGATCGCCGAGTCACCCGCCGACCATTTCCATCGGACGCGATCGCCCCCTAGCCTTCTGTCGGAGAAGGGATGACCGTCGAAGGCGTTTGCATGGGAGTTTTACTCGGTTGGGTAATTTCATCCTCGTGAGTGGAATCGGTTTCGAGAAGCGGATGGGTATCCATCCACTCCTGAACCACATCTTTTTCGGGATGTACTTTCGGCGCACACCGTCCCAAATGAATTTGCAATCGAGGACCCGAGCGAGCGAGGCGAACCACCACCCCATCTTCTACAGGAATATGACTGATACTCGTTCCCTCTAGGTAAGTCCCATTGGTTCCGAGATTGATCAATTCCCATCGATCGCCGTAACGCCGTAACTCCACGTGATGTCTGGAGACCACCGCACTGTAAAGCACGACATTATTCTGACGCGATCGCCCGATCCGAATCATGGATTCATTCTCAAAACTCCAACTTTTGATCGGAGTCGCTTGATGTGGATGCAGCAAAGTGAGTGTAATCACAGGAGCCTCACTGTTGACGTAGGTACACCATTGACGGCTTTAGCCCGGAGAATCCGTTCCGATTCTCAATTTTTCAGGGAAATCTGTTGCTCGACTGGCACCTATCCTAACCCAATAAGCTTACTCCTTGATTGTGGCTCAGACACCCTCTCCGGAGAGGTTAGATCCCCGAGAACCGACCTCTCCTTGGATTCAGATAGGTACGGCGCCATGGAATAGATGGGGCAAACCGACTCGGAGCGTCGCGACGGCGATCGATCAAGAGAGTTGGAAAATCAACGACACCAGATCCCCTTTCCCCAGGGAAATGCGATCGCCCGCCCGCAAGCGATGGCGATTCCCTTTGGGCAAAGGCAAATTATTAATGTAAGTGCCGTTAGAACTCCCTACATCCTCAATATAAAACGCATCCCCTTCCGTGCGGATATCCGCGTGAACCCGAGAGACAATTTCTGAATTGGGGAATCCCGAAACATCGATATCCGGCGGAATCATATCGTTCGGTTTCCCAATGTGAATGACGCTCAATTGCGAGGGCAATTCCATCACCGTATTGGTCTGCACGTGCAGCAAGCGGGCCGTTTGCGGCTGTTGCAACTGAGTCGCCGAACTGGCAGTCGCCGGAGTCGGCGTCGGGGCGGGGCTCGGCGTCGGCGTCGGGGCGGGGGTCGGCACCGCTTCGGGGGCTTGCGCTTCGGCTTCCGAGGTCATGGCGATCGGTTCCGCTTCCACTAAAGGTTCGGGTGCTTCCAGATCCGGAACACTCACCCCGGCGCCCGACTCGGGAGCGGTACCCGGAGCAGAAACCGCCGTCGGGGGAACCTCTGCCGCCTCCGCCGCCGTTCCTTCCGCACCCGCCGATTCTTCTTGAAGATTGTGACCGCATTGACCGCAAAAGGCCGCATCAGTTTGAACCGTGGCGCCGCAGTTGGGACAACTCGTGGTGGCGGGTAAAGGCGTGTAGCAAGCCTCGCACTGGGTGGCACCTTCGGGGTTTTGGTGGTTGCAATTTGGACAGACGATCATGGCAGTGTTTCCTTAATCTCCACACAATCCTAGAAGAGGTTGATTCGATCGCGCGAAATTAGCGCTTAGATTTTTATATTACGAAGGCGATCGCCGCCCGGGCAGTACGGAAAATCGAACTCGCCGCAATTCGCCGCCACTCCCGGCAGCCTCGATCTCGTCCCCGTCAGCCTACACCGAGGTTCCGTCCGGCGGCGTCGTCCAACAACCACCACAATTGACCCTCGCGCGGTTGCACGAAACGGGCGGGATAAACGAAGGGATTCGCTTCCGGCGCAAAAATGCGATCGAGGGCCTCTTGTTTCCCGGCGCCGGAAACGAGGAACAGTATGCAACGGGCCGCATCGATCGACGGTACCGTAAACGTCAGACGTGCCTGACCGTCCTTGTTGCCGACGGTTACGAGGCGATCGCGCACCTGGAGCGCCTCCGTCCCGGGAAATAAAGACGCCGTATGGGCATCGTCGCCAATACCGAGCAAAATTAGGTCAAATTTGGGGAAAGTCCCGGATTCAAGCTCAAAAAAGGCTTGTAACTCTTGTTCGTAAGTGCGGGCATCGACGGCGGGATTGGCCGCTCCCGTGGGCATCGGATGGATATTCTCTGGGGGCAAAGGGACGCGATCGAGCCACGCTTCGCGCGCCATGCGTTGGTTGCTGTCGGGGTGATCTGGGGGGACGTAGCGCTCGTCTCCCCAAAAAATGTGGATCTTGTCCCAGGGCAGGGCTTCCTTGGCTAAGGCTTCGTAAAGGGGTTTGGGGGTGCCGCCTCCCGCGAGGGCGATCGTCGCGCGATCGCTCCGTTCGATCGCCGTTCGGATTTCACTGAGAACCCGCTCGCGCGCCCGTTCGATCAATGCTGTTTTATCGGGCAGAACTTCCACGTGCTTATTGTTCATAGCTACTGGTGCTTGCTACCGTTGTTTAATAGAAATTTTAGAGGGGTATTTGCGATCGCCCCGGTAATCTTTCTTTCTCTTTATCCGCTCCGCTTGCCTTTGTCATGATTTCGTCCCCCGTTCGTCGCGATCGCCTCGTCATCTTTACCCGCTATCCCCAACCGGGACAGACGAAAACCCGTCTGATTCCCGCCCTCGGACCCGAAGGCGCCGCCCGCCTCCAACGCCAGATGACCGAACTGACCTGCGATCGCGCCCGTCAACTGCGCGCCGCCGGAGTTGGCGACCGACGCGACCTCGACATCGAGATCTGCTTTACGGGAGGCGATCGCCAAGGGATGCAACAATGGCTCGGCGACGATCTGCTCTACAAAACCCAAGGAGACGGCGATCTCGGCGATCGCCTCGCCCGCGCTGTCGATCGCGCCTTCGCCAGTGGAGCCGAGCGCGTCGTCGTCGTCGGCATCGACTGTCCCCACCTAGAAACCCCGATCCTCCAGCAAGCCTTTAGCGCCCTCGATCGCGCCCCCGTCGTTCTCGGCCCGGCTCTCGATGGCGGCTACTACGCGATCGCCGTGCGCCGTCCCTGTCCCCAACTCTTTGAAGGCATCGCCTGGGGAAGCGACAAAGTTTTTCAGCAAACTATTGACAAATGTAGCGATTTATGCATTAAACCCGCCTTGCTGCCCCCATTAGCAGACATCGATCGCCCGGAAGACCTCGATCGCCTGCCCGACCCCCTGGGACGGACGCTGCTGGCGAAAATTTCTACCATTATCCCCGTTCTCAACGAAGCCGAGCGCGTCCGCGACACCCTCGCCAGCGTCACCCGTGGAGCCAACGTCGAGGCGATCGTTGTCGATGGAGGCAGCCGAGACGACACCCCGGCGATCGTCGAAAGCACGGGCGTGCGACTGCTGCACTCTCCCCCCGGGCGCGCCCTCCAGATGAACGCAGGCGCCCGCGCCGCCACCGGGTCGATCTTGCTGTTTCTCCACGGCGATACTCGCTTACCCTCCGGTTTCGAGACCGTCATCCGCGAAATTTTAACCCGTCCCGGCGTCGTCGGCGGGGCTTTTCCTTTAGCCATCGACAGCCAACAACCGGGTTTGAAACTGCTAGCAACGGTGGCGAACTGGCGATCGCACCTCTGGCAGATGCCTTACGGCGATCAAGGCTTATTTGTCCCTCGGGAGATCTTTTGGGACCTGGGCGGATTTCCCGAACTGCCGATTATGGAAGATTACGAATTCGTGCGGCAATTGCAACGGCGCGGGCGGATCGCGCTCGCCCCTACTCCGGTGCAAACTTCGGCCCGACGGTGGCAACAACTCGGGGCTTTTAAAACTACTGCGATCAATCAGGCGATCGTTCTCGGCTATACCTTGGGGGTCTCGCCGGAGCGATTGGCGCGCTGGTACCGACAATCCCGCGATCGCCCCTAAAGAAGGATCTTGAGCAGTGGCACCGTCACCTCTTAAGATCTTAAAGTTGAAGTCTTCAACAGAAAACAACCATCGAGCAGGGGATCGTCGATGTCCGATCGCGGCGATCGGGCAAGAGGACGAGCAAAAGAAAGTTAGGATAGGCTATTTATCGGAAAACATTTTAGAAAATCATGACTCCACAATCTTCGATCGCGGCGATCGCCCTTAAAGTCGTTGGCGTAGTTTTAATCCTATCTTCGATTATCGACTACATTACCCTCGCCATTCCCGTACAACTGCTCGAACGACAGTGGCAACTCGGCTATACGACGCAGATAGTCGATCGCGGCGTCATTCCCCTCGTCGCCTTAGTGTTCATTTTTACGGGATATTGGATTAGTAGCAACGAAGGCGGCGATCGCTCTTCCCCGGGTTCAATCGCCGACCTGCGCTTCTGGGCTTTATTATTTTCTACCGTCTTAGGGGTCATCTATTTATTGCTGTTTCCCCTCCACTTAAACAACGTCCGACTGGAACGGTCGGCGACCCTCACGGAAATCGCCCAACAAGCCAATCAAGCGGAAGAACAGTTGCGAGGACAACTCGAAAATCCCCAATTTCAACAAGAAATCGGTCAGCGACGCGAAGCGCTCAAAGGACAGTTGAGCCAACTGCTCGAAGACCAAGGACGACTCGACCAAGCCCTGGAAAATCCCGACGTCCCGGACGACGAGAAGCAACTGCTCCAAGAGTTTAAAGACAATCCCGGACAAATCGATGCTTTTCTCGACGAACGCCTCAGTACCGAAGGATTCCGCGATCGCCGTCTGACCGAAATTCGCACTCGCCGTCAGGACCTCGAATCGGAAGCGAAAACCCGATTTGCCAAATTAGCCGTACAAACTGGGATTAGTAGCTTGTTGTTATCCGTCGCCTACAGTGCTATTGGCTGGAGCGGGTTAAAAAATATGGGATATCTCCAAGGGGGACGGCGCAAGCGCGCTGGTCGGTAGTTTTGCCTTCTCCGGGGGGGTGATACTCGCCAATTGCAGCCAGTCACTCGGATTTGGCGAGTCAACCCCTGTTAAAGTTTGAAACCCTTTGCCCCCAATGGCCTCGGCTGAATGTTTTCAATTTATATCCTCACGCATAACGAACAAATCGATATTGCGGCTTGTATCGAGTCGGCGATGCTCTCCGATGACATTATTGTGGTCGATTCGGTCAGTAGCGATCGCACCGTCGAAATTGCCCGTCAATATCCCGTGCGCGTCGTCGAGCATCCTTTTGAAAGTCACGGCAAACAACGGACCTGGATGCTGCGTTCTCTCGAAACGAAATATGAGTGGGTTTACATCCTCGAAGCTGACGAACGGATGACCCCCGAACTTTTTGAGGAATGCGTGCAAGCGATCGAGAAATCGGAGGCGATCGGCTATTACGTCGCCGAACGGGTGATATTTATGGATCGTTGGATCAAACACTGCACCCAATATCCTCGATATCAAATGCGATTATTTCGCAAAGATAAGGTTTGGTTTACCGATTACGGTCATACGGAACGGGAAGTGTGCGACGGACCGACGGGGTTTCTTAAGGAGACTTACCCCCACTACACCTGTTCTAAAGGCTTCAGTCGCTGGATCGAGAAACACAACCGCTATTCCACCGATGAAGCGGCGGAAACGATCGCCCAACTCGATCGGGGTCAGGTGTCTTGGCGCGATCTGTTCGGCGGCAGATCGGAAGTGGAACGGCGCCGCGCCCTCAAAGATCTCTCCTTGCGCTTGCCTTGGCGTCCCTTTTTGCGGTTTATTTACATGTATATCCTGCTCGGGGGCTTTCTGGACGGAAAACCGGGCTTCGCGTGGTGTACCTTGCAAACTTTCTATGAATATTTAATTTTGCTCAAAGTTTGGGAACGGCGACATCAACCCCCGGTCTCGGCTGAGAGCGCCTCCTCGTCCGAGGGGGAATCGCTTCGTCCTTCTCCTTAGCGAAGGTAAATCTAACGGTCGATTCGAGGCGATCGCCTCCCCGAAGTACCCAACGGGCGATCGCGATCCCGGCTTTCCAGGGGTTGCGATCCCCGTTCTTGATAAAATGACATTTATATCAATGTCACCAACCCTGCTAATTGTGCAACAATTCTTTACAATTAAGTTAAATCCGTCAGCACCCCGCTCTAAATTAATGGGGCTTCGTGCCTCTCCTTTAGTAGGGGCGTTTCGCGAAACGCCCCTAAGCCCTTTGAGGGCTACGTTATCGGTAAGGGTTAAAGCTCCTAGCTTGGGATACGTCGCCAGTCCCCTGCTCTAGAACCAAACCGTTAAACCGTCTTACGAGGGGTAAGACAGTGCGGTTTGGAAAGTACCGACCGATAACATTGGCGAGGCGCTATGACGCCGTGTACTTTAGGCGACTCCGGCTAACAGGAGCGAGGGAAAAGTGCACCTCTTTTCGCTCCCCCACGAGGGGACGGCGGTTAAAACCGCCCGTGTCGTTTTTCCTCCCTGTGCTAAAGCGACAGGGCTTCCAAACAAGAGCGAAGATTTTCCGTGAGTCAGTACGTCGATAAGGTGCGGCGGGGGCAGACAGATCGACCCCAGATCGAGCAGGAAACCAAGTAGAACGAGACGCGATCGCGCGACGGAACGGGCCATCAGAAGGAGAGTGGGCGAGCAGTGATCCAACGCTTCAAACAAGACTTAAAAAACGACCTGATAGCAGGGCTGCTAGTTGTCATTCCACTAGCAACGACCATCTGGCTGACGATTACGATCGCCCGATGGGTGATCGACTTTTTAACGAGCATTCCCAAACAACTTAATCCCTTCGACGGACTCGATCCCTTACTCGTTTACTTCCTCAACTTAGGGGTGGGACTGGCCGTTCCCCTGTTTAGCATTCTCCTGATCGGCTTAATGGCGCGCAACATTGCCGGACGCTGGCTGCTAGACTTAGGAGAGCGTCTCCTGCAAGCCATTCCCCTCGCCGGATCGGTCTACAAAACCCTCAAACAACTACTCGAAACCCTCCTCAAAGATTCCAACGAGAAGTTTCGACGGGTCGTTTTGGTCGAGTATCCCCGACGGGGAATTTGGACGATGGCCTTCGTCACCGGAGCGCTGGGAGCCTCGGTACAACAACAACTGAACTCCCACGTCCCCAACGGTCCGATGCTGAGTATTTTTATTCCCACCACCCCCAACCCGACTAGTGGATGGTACGCGATCGTTCCCGAACGAGACGTGGTTAACTTGTCGATGTCCGTCGAAGATGCATTTAAGGCGATCGTTTCGGGAGGGATCGTCAATCCCAATCCCAGCCCGCCCTTACCCTTACCCCCGTCGAAACAGAAAAAATTAGACCCCCTACACGCCGAACAGAAACCACAGGAGATCGCGACTTCCGACGTGCCATCGGAGTTGGAAGACTACTCGCCAGAGCAAGAAGAATATATCTAATTACTAGAGGTTCAAGCTAAACCCACCATGCAAGCCCGCCGAATTGCCCGCGAACTGGCTCTGTTGAGCATGAGTCAGCTCAGTAACCGCCCTGAAAAACTCTCCGCTCAAGAACTCGAAGATCTCCTCCTCGCTGCCGTTCGGGCGTTGACGAACGAAGTCCACGACATCCTCGAAAATGCGGCAGCCGAACTCAAGCGAGGCAGCGATCGCCTACTCAATAGCGAACTACAAGCCACGGGGGTTCAAAGCTCCCGCACGATGGTTTACGACGCGATCGAACTGACCCAAAGCGCCGTCAATCGGTTGGGGATGGCGATGGAGTTGCCCGAGTTTATCCAACTGACCAACCGTCAAGAAGTCCGCGCCTACGCCCTCGAAATCCTTTCCGTGATTCGCGACAACCGCGATCGCATCGACGAGACGATCGCCGCTTCTTTGGTCAACTGGCAGTTAAATCGCCTACCGCGCATCGATCGCGATATCCTCCGCGTCGCCGTCGCCGAAATGTTTTATATCGGGACTCCCGATCGCGTCGCCATTAACGAAGCGGTAGAATTAGCCAAACGCTATAGCGGCGATGACGGTCATAAATTCGTCAACGGCGTTTTGCGCCGGGTTAGCGATCGCGCTAAAGAAGTGAGTCATAAAGGTTAACTCATGGGGGCTTTGGGGAGCGATAAGTCCCGCGCTCTACCCCAAAGGTGAGCGTCGGCATATATTGGATGCCCTGCCCTTGTCGATTCCCCACCCGGCGGCAAGGGCAAAGCCCTAGAATGAGGGCGATCGGACCAGCAACCCGTAGCCATAGCTTGTGGTAATCTAACAGAATAGAGGAGCATCGGGGACTCTGGGGAAAGGAAATTGCCTGTCAAGTCGGTCTGTCGGGGGTCGATGACCTAGACAAGTGGCGTGGGACAGGAATACCCAATCGCGACGTTGGGAAGCCCGCGCTGTTCCCACTGTAGGCGTAGGGAGGATGTCACTATTTCTGTACCTAGACCTTCTGTACCTAGACCTCGACCATCGGCATTCAGGACAGTGTAATGGTTTTCAATTGGTTTCGCCGTCAGTTCGACGATCGCGCTCAAAAGTCTGAAGCAAAAACAACGGAATCAGAGCCAGCTCAACCCGAAGAAACAACCCCCTCGGCGGAGGAAGAATCCACCGATGAGGAAGAGGTCGATTATTTGACCTGGGCTAAAGCTGCCTATAAGAATATTCAGCAACAAAAAGGCGTTTCGACCGAACCGGAACCGGAAGCGGAACCGGAAGCTGTCGAAGCGCAATCGGAACCGGAACTGGAACCGGAAGCTGTCGAAGCAGAAGCGCAACCGGAACCGGAAGCGGAACCGGAAGCTGTCGAAGCGCAACCGGAACCGGAAACGGAACCGGAAGCTGTCGAAGCGCAACCGGAACCGGAAGCGGAACCGGAAGCTGTCGAAGCGCAACCGGAACCGGAAGCGGAACCGGAAGCTGTCGAAGCGCAACCGGAACCGGAACCGGAACCCGCACCCACCTCATTTTTGGCTCGGGCCGAAGCCGAACGCCAAAGCCGCCTGCAACGAGTGGCAGAAAGTGCGGTGGAAGTGGTCGAAGAAGAGGAAGAATTTGAGGAATCGGCAGCCGCCCGAGAAATTTGGCCGACTCGTCATCCGGAATTGGCGTTTGACGAGGGCTTTTTATGGTCTGCTGAAGTGTTGGCGGCGCAAGGACGGCGCCCGGACGAGATTTCTGTCGAAGAGATTACCTGGTTGCAGAAATTGCGTCAGGGACTGGATAAGACCCGACGCAGTTTGATCAATCAACTGCGGGCGATCGTCGGTCAAGGCCCACTCAACCGCGATGCGGTGATGGAAATCGAGGCGGCGTTGTTGCAAGCGGATGTGGGGATTGCGGCGACGGACTATATTATCGAAGCGCTGCAAGAGAAAATGCGCGAGGAAGCGCTACCGCCGGATCTGGCGATCGCCTATCTCAAACGCATTATCGGAGACTTGCTCGATCGCCCGACCCAGGAATTAGAAAAACCGTTTTTAGTCCCGGAAAAAGACCGTCTCAATATTTGGTTAGTGACTGGGGTCAACGGAGCCGGAAAAACGACGACGATCGGCAAAATTGCCCATTTAGCGAAGAAATCGGACTATAAATGCTTGATTGCGGCGGCGGATACCTTCCGGGCGGCAGCCGTCGAGCAGATGAAAGTCTGGGGTCAGCGCAGTGGGGTGGAAGTGATTGCCAATCCGGGTAAGAATACGGATCCGGCTGCGGTGGTGTTCGACGCGATCGCCGCCGCCCAATCCCGAGGAACCGAACTGCTGATCGTCGATACCGCAGGACGGTTGCAAAACAAGAAAAATTTGATGGACGAACTGTCGAAGATCCGCCGGATTATCAATAAAAAAGCCCCGGATGCGATCGTCGAATCCCTGTTAGTTCTCGATGCTACCCTCGGACAGAACGGCTTGAATCAAGCGCAAGTCTTTTCCGAAGCCGTTAACCTCAGTGGAGCGATCTTGACAAAACTTGATGGAACTGCTAAAGGTGGGATCGCGCTCGCTGTAGTGCAGCAGATGAATTTGCCCATCCGCTTTATCGGTGCTGGGGAAGGAATAGAAGACTTACGGCCTTTTTCGAGCTATGAATTTGTCGAAGCTTTGATTAGTGGCTAATAGGGCATTCTAACTTCAATCCAAACCCATTTAAACGGGGGCTAGGCTCGCCTTGATTGCCTTTTTAGAACCGGGTAGGCGAGCGCTCGCCCCCGTTCGATTATTCCTCTCTCCACAGGGGCGATCGTCTATCCTATGGGAGTGTGGAAAGTCGGCGATCGTGTGGGATTGCAAAATGGCAGATTTCCCAATGCCATTCGGGTTAAATTGCTAGAATTAAACCCAATTGTGTGTAGGAGGATCGCCACGATCGCCAAAACGAGCGTTCGCATGTTGGTGGTGAAATCAATCCGCTCTCCCTCAAACCTAACTCTCAAAGGAAAGGAAGGTATGGCATTTGCGATCGTCATGAGGTACACCCTAAAACCGTACATTCCGGCGTCAACTCCGAATCTACTAGATTGTCATTTACCTGACATTTACCTGAAAGAATTGACAATGACTAGAAAGGTTACGGGTAACAATAGTCCGGTAAAGCTTCCCACCTTCGATTTCCTATGTTTTGATTTTCGATAACTGACAAAGAGCTTATTTGAATGACTGCTGTGCCGTTTCCACGACAGCCTTTTGGGTCTACTGATAGTAGTGCCAATCCGAACGGTTCCCCCACCGAAGTGACCCCAGTTTTAGCCCTCAAAGAACTGGTGGCGAGTTTACATCGCGAACAAAATAAAGTTCAAGATTTACTCTCGTCACTCGGGTTTGCACTTCGCAGTTTTAACAACCTCAATCAGTTTTTAGAATTAATTCCCCTCGTCGCCAGCCGCGTCACCGATGCCGACGGTGGGGCGTTGGTGCTGTTCAAGCCGAACGGACAACTGAGATTGCAACGGCTGCACTGTCAGGAAGGTCAGGAATGTCAGGATATCCGACAGGCGATCGAAACGGCGACCCGACAGATGAGTACCCCCGGGGGACAAAACGGATCCCCGACCTTGCCGACGGCCACCCTCGACTATCAACTGAGTAACTATCTCGGATCGGACGTTCACCTGTTCGGAACGGCGATTTTAGTTAAAAATAGCGAACGCGGGCGCCTCTACGTGTTCAGCCGCGATCCGGACTATACCTGGACGACCACCCGCCAAAAATTGGTGCGCTTGGTGGCGGATCAAACGGCGGTGGCGATCGAAAATGACGAACTCTCCGTCGAGTTACGCAAGAAAGAACGCTTAGACCGCGAGTTAGAAATCGGCGCCGAAATCCAACTGCGCTTACTCCCGCGCCAGTGTCCCCACATTGAAGGGATCGAACTCGCCGCCACCTGCAAAACCGCGAATCGCGTCGGCGGCGACTACTACGACTTCATCCCCGCGAGTCACGATTTAGTCGGGCCGAAACACAATGGCGGTAATCCGGCGGAACGCTGGAGTATCGCCATTGGCGATGTCATGGGGAAAGGCGTTCCCGCCGGATTGATCATGACTATGACCCGAGGTATGTTGCGCGCGGAAGTCCTCAACGGTCACTCTCCCGGACGGATTTTGCAGCACCTCAACCGGGTCATGTATAACGATTTGGAGAATTCCAATCGCTTTGTCACCCTGTTTTATTCGGAATACGACCCGAAAACGCGAACCCTGGCGTATAGTAATGCGGCCCACAATCCGCCGTTATTGTGGCGGGCGTCTACGGGTCAGATCGATCGCCTCGACACTCTGGGGATGTTGATCGGCTTGGATGCCGACACGCAGTATCAGGAAGCACAAGTCCAACTCAATCTCGGCGATACGATTATGTACTACACCGATGGGTTTACCGATGCGGTGAACCAACACGGCCATCGGTTCGACGAGGAGAACTTGGTCGCGGCGTTTGAATGGGCCTGCAAGCATTGCCACGGTCCGCAAGCGATTTTAGACTATCTCTTCGATCGCGTCGGCGAGTTTATCGGTCCGCACAACAGCAATACGGATGACATGACGTTAATCGTGATGCAGGTGCGATCGCCCTCGGAAACCCCCGAGGAAGAAGGCGTCAATCCGCAAACCGTGGACGCCGAACCGAGTAGCACCGAAGAATAACTTTTCAGTGGGAGCCGTTGCGATCCATACTGCTATGCAGATGCACATTTTCGCCAAGATGGGGAAAAAATCATGATCTTGCTGCTGCACGGACTCGCGAACGATCTCGCCAGCGCCATTCACTGGGGAGAGTGGCTCTCTGTGTTGAATGGGTCCCACTTTCCCGACGCTTCCGTACTGGCCCAACAGGTGAACGATCCGGATATCCTCGGTCGGATTCAACGCACCTGGATGACGTTTGTCAAAACCGGACAAATTTGGGCGTTTATCATCGGCGCGATCCTCGGCTACGTCTTCCGAGGGATTACGGGAACTTGAACGATTGGGGGAGATGGATAACTGAGGGTTAACGATGGCGACAGGCGCGAACCGAACTCCGTTTTTCACACCCGTTTTCTCCAGAGGAAGCGGGTTTTTACCTATTTTGGGGGGCGATCGCCTCTGAGCGAACAAAAAAAACTCTAAACATTATTTTTGGTGGGAGCATGAGCGAACAAAAAACCTGGAGTCAGCGATTTGAATCGGCCTTACATCCGGCGATCGCCCGTTTTAATGCGAGTATTGGCTTCGATATCGAACTGATCGAATACGATATCACCGGATCCGAAGCCCATGCCAAAATGCTGGCGAAAACGGGCATTATTTCCTCGGAAGAAGGGGAAAAACTCATTCAGGGGTTGGAGCAAATTCGCCGGGAATACCGCCAAGGGTTGTTTAAACCCGGCGTCGATGACGAAGACGTTCATTTTGCCGTCGAACGGCGTCTGACGGAAATTGCCGGAGATGTCGGTAAAAAGCTGCATACGGCGCGATCGCGCAACGATCAAGTGGGAACGGATACCCGGCTTTACCTGCGCGAACAAGTCCGCCACATTCGCACTCAACTGGTCGAGTTTCAACAAGTCTTGCTCGATCTCGCCGAAGCCAACATCGAAACCCTCATTCCCGGTTACACCCACTTACAACGGGCTCAACCCCTCAGTTTGGCCCATCACTTGCTCGCTTATGTGGAAATGAGCGCTCGCGATTGGGAACGCTTGGGAGACGTCTACCGACGCATCGATATTTCTCCCCTCGGTTGTGGCGCTTTAGCCGGAACCACCTTTCCCATCGATCGCCACTATACGGCGAATCAACTCGGGTTCAGTCGCATTTACGCCAACAGTCTCGACGGGGTGAGCGATCGCGATTTTGCGATCGAGTTTCTGACCGCCGCCAGCTTGATTATGGTTCACCTGTCGCGCCTGTCGGAAGAAGTGATTTTATGGGCCTCGGAAGAGTTTAATTTCGTCACTTTGAAAGATAGTTGTTCCACGGGGTCGAGCATTATGCCGCAGAAGAAAAACCCGGACGTTCCCGAATTGGTACGCGGTAAAACTGGGCGCGTTTTCGGCCATTTGCAAGGCTTGCTCGTGTTGATGAAAGGGTTACCTCTGGCCTATAACAAAGACTTGCAAGAAGATAAAGAAGCTTTATTCGATGCGGTCAAAACTGTGCGAGGCTGTCTGGAAGCGATGACAATTTTGTTCCGAGAAGGGTTGGAGTTTAAAGGCGATCGCCTCGCCGAAGCCGTCGCCTCCGATTTTGCCAATGCGACCGATGTCGCCGACTATTTGGCCGCGAAAGGGGTTCCTTTCCGCGAAGCTTATAATTTAGTCGGTAAAGTCGTGAAAATGTCCCTCGCCGCCGGGAAATTATTAAAAGATTTGACCCTCGACGAATGGCAACAGTTGCATCCGGCGTTTGAGGAGGATATTTACGCGGCGATCGCCCCCAAACAAGTCGTCGCCGCGCGCAACAGCTACGGGGGAACGGGTTTCGAGCAAGTCCGGCAGGCACTCGTTCGGGCTCGCGATCGCCTCAATTCCGCCTCGATCGAATAGAGCAATCTAGGGCGGATTCGCCACCGCGATCGCCTGCTTAAAAGGGCAAAAAAGGCGACAAAAATAAGAAGGTGCGATCGTCACATCATCGTCGCACCTTCTTTGTTATTAAAGAAGTTTTCAAAAAAGAGAATTAAACCAGGCGAGGGCGATCGGCCCGCACGACGATCCAGCGTCCACTGACCGGATCGCGATAGGTTAAAAACGGGTTGGAACGGAGTTTTTTATCTATCTGGCTCATCTCAAACACCTCAATCGATCTATGTATTACTATCTTATTAAAGCTTTTTCAAAACGAACGCGATCGCGCGACAAAAGCGAGGGCGATCGAGATCGCTACCGATCGGCGATCGCGATCGCATCCTCTTAATTTTTGGTAACAACAAATACCGCAATCTCAACTCTAAACCCTAAACTCTAAAATCCAAACCGCCCTTTTTTTTAAAATAACTCGCCGCATAATTGCGCTGAATCGGCGTTCCATTCAATAGGTAATCCTTGAGACGATTTTGTCCTTGGATGGTTTCGACTAAATCGAGAGATTCCTCGATCGCCTTTCCCGTGGCGTGATTGGAATCGTTTTCCAACGCCAACATCATCGTATCGACATGATCGACCCCTCCCAAACGACCCATCGATCGCCACGTCTGCCAGCAATTATTATAAGAATCGTAGCGGCGTAACGCTTGTCTCGCTTGGGTTTCCGTGCGTTTTTCCAAAATAGAATAAGCCGCCTGACGGACTTTCCACGAGCGATCGTGCAAGCGTTCGATAATTAAATCCAACCCGTCCGTCCCGCAATTGAGCGCTTCGTAAAGGGCTGCAATTCGATGTTCGACCCGGGGACTCGATAACCGTCGCCGGACTCCTTCAACGCCGCCGAGAACCATCGCACCTCGCGGAACACGATTTTGACCGCCGAGAACCGCATCCGAGGGACTGGGACGTTTGTGGCTGTCTCTCATTACTCTTCGATCGTGGTTTTTTCAATTATACCGAGTCACTTCGATTGAGAAAACGGGCGATCGCGTCATCGGGGCGATCGCCCCGACCTCACTTTATCGCGAGGAGAGGATCGAACAGGCGATCGCCTCCCTTCTCCAACTGAACTACAACAAGCCTTTGACCCCTTTTCCCTGCGTCTCACACGATCGCGGCGACACCTCGCACGGATTCGGCGAATCGTCCAAATTCGGATCGATCTGGCAAATTCCCGGCGACACCTCGCACGGATTCGGTTGCATTTCCTCATCCGGAAGCGGTTTCGTCGGCGGCGTCAGGCGCAAATCTTCCAGACTCGGCAATCCCCGGCAAATTTCCGGTAATTCCCCCTCCTCCATTGTTTCGGGAGCTAACTGACAAATTTCGGGACGCATCCGTTCCGGATCGCTAATTTCATCGCAACTGCGCGGAAAACAACCCTCAATCTCTTCTTTATTCTCCTCTTTAGTTCGCTCGTTTTTATCCAGTTGCGCCAAACTTTCCCAAGCGAAGCCGACTTTTTGGCGCTGTTGGATCTCGGTGAGGCTTTCACTCAAGGGAACCACGTGCGGCGATCCGACTTTTCCCAGCGCAAAGGCGGCCCCGCGACGGACGCGCTCGCTTTTATTTTGCAATGCTTTCATCAATCTAAACTCGGCAGGCTTCCCGATCGCCCGCAAGGCGATCGCCGCGTGGAAGCGCGCGCGCTCGTCCTCGTCGTCGAGTTGCGCCAACAACGCCGGGATCGCTTCAACCGCCGAAGTGCCTATCCCAGCAAGGGCAAAGGCCGCGAAACGGCGCACCTCAACCCGCTCGTCAGCCAGGGCTTCCGTCAATGGCGCGATCGCCGCTTCTCCCACGCGCCGCAGAGCCGCCGCCGCATCTTCACGTACAAATTTATTTTTATCGTGCAATTTATTGACCAGGTCCGGAATCGCCGCCACCGCTTCCGGACCGAAGGAACCGAGGACAAACGCCGCACTACTGCGGATCGTGGCGTCCTCGTGGCGTAACGCTTCTACCAGTTGCGCGATCGCTGGAGACCCCATGGCGCGCAAGCTGGCGATCGCCTGTTGTCGTTTAACCCCTTTTTCCCGTTGAATCGTCTGCAATTGCGCCGCGAAATCCCCATTTTCCGCCGCTTCTAAACGGACTTGTCCGAATAATAATAAAATTGCCGACAGACACAACCACCCCAATTGAGGCGGAATTCTCCATTTAGATTGCAAGTGATTCGATTGCGAGTTAGTTTCCATCATTTTCATCAATTCAACTAAAGGTAAACGATCTCCCTAAGAGCAATTCGGAAATCAGAACGGTTCAGTTATAACAATTGTGAATATATAACAATTGTGAATACGTCAAGTCTGAGGATCGACTACATCTATTAATAACAATTCTCTGAGAGATTGACGGTTCGATCCCGACCTCTATTGTACCCAGTTTTCTCGAACTGTATCGCGATAAAATTGTTCCAATCCCGCCACTCCCGCGCGATCGCCGAATAGGTTAACGCCGTTGCGTTTTATTTTTTCAGCTAGAGAATTTCGCCAATCCGAATTTAATCCCAAACGAACCGCAATTTCTAAATACTCTTGTTCGTCGGCGGCGATCGTTTCCATGCAGTCCAATCTCTTCAAAATACCTGCCGATTGGCGCGATCGCATAAACGACCCCGATCGCGTTACAATTGGCAATCCTAAAGCCACTGAATCTAAGGTGGTTAAAAACCCGGTAAACCCAAATGTATCTAAAGCAACATCGGAAATAGACAGTAAATTCCAATAGTTAGCGTAACTTTGACGGGGTAAAATCTTTCCAAAATTTGCAAACTTTAAGCCGAGGCGATCGAAGGCGCGATCGAGGCGATTGTAAAACTGTTGGGAAATCGCCGAACTCGGATGTCCGAAAAAGATAAATTGCGCGCGCTCAACTTGTCGTGCAGTTTCCGCAAAAATCCAGTCATATTGCGGTAAATACTTAAATAAAGATTGACAAGAAATATAAACGATCGCCTCTTCTTCGACCCCAAACTCCGACCGCGATCGCCTCAACGGTGGAATCGTCGGTTTTGGATAACAGATTCCGATATTGGGTAAACGAATTAACGTTTCCGTATAATGTTTTTGTGCGTCTTCCGGTTCGAGCAGATCCGCCGAAATAAAATAGTCCATTGTCGGCGAACCGGACGTGACTGGATGTCCCCAAGCTGCACATTGAATCGGCGCCAGTCGTAACCCCGCTAACTGCGTCATTGGCGCATACATCCCGATATCGAGAAACACTAAAATATGGAGGCAATCTTGGGTGATTTTGGCGGCGATCGCCTCTAAATTATTCGGAATTTGGTAGAAGCGATCGCTGTACAGTCGAAATAACTCATTAAATTTATCTGTTTTTCGTCCGATATCGTAACAAACTATCTCAAATTGGTCGCGGCTGGCTTCCCGTAACCACCCCAAAAAAACCATGCCTACAGTATGCCATTGCAAGCAACATGATAAATAACCGATTTTTATTTTACCTTCTTGAGTTAGTGGCGGTAGCAATCGCTTTTCTCCCCATTGAGGATAATTAGCTTTCATGATTTGATGGACAATTTCACCGTATTTGCTTTGTATTTTTGTATCGTCTTGTCCTTGATATTGTAAATAGAAGTTAGTGCCACTTCCTATCGCTTGCAAAGCTTCTTTAGTCCTTAACTCGGAAGTTGTTTGAATTTTAAACAAGATTTGATTGAGATTTTGATTGAAGTGGTTTCTACAAGTTTTAATTTGTTCCTGAGACCGATAAAGAATCGGCAAAAGTCTCAGTTTATGCAGTTTTAAAATAAGCGAAGCAGCAAAAGAAGGATTCGCCTGTTCGATCGCCGCGATCGCGCGATCGCTTTGCCCGAAATATTGCAAGCTTAACAAGTAATTTAAGTAAAGATCGAGAGAATGAGGATAGAGATCGATCGCCGTTTGATACAGATTCAAACAATCTTCAATCCGATTTAATGCTTGATAGCAATTAGCGAGAGCTTGATAAGCTTCAATCTCCCCAGTTTGGGTATCTAAATACTGACAAAAATAGGAGATCGCTTCGTTATATTGTTGACGGCGATAAGCGGCAAAAGCAAAATATAAAATAGCCTCATTTGTTTGACCTGTGGCACTCAAGGCGAGGGCGAGATTGTAAATAATATCCGGATCTCTCGGTTTTAATTGTAAAGCTTTTTGAAAAAGGGCGATCGCCTCGTCGGTGCGTTCTCGAATGAGATCGAGATGTCCTAAATTCAAATAAGTTTGATAATGCTGCGGAGCGATCGCGATCGCGCGGCGATAAATATGCTCCGACTGCTCAAATTCTCCCCTTTCTAATAACAGATATCCTAAATGTAGATAAGTTTCGATGGATTGCGAGTTTAAACGGATCGCTTTCCACCCCGCCGCGATCGCGTCTTGCAGGTAGCCGAGTTGACTTAAACTCACGGAAAGCTGATGATAAGCATTGGCATTGTTAGGGGAAAGATTTAGAGAGGTTTCGATCGCTTCTAAGGCGCGATCGTACTGTTGTAACCGTTGGTACAATCGCGATAACTCCAACCACAAATCGGCTGATTTTGGATAAAGTTCGAGTAATTCTCGATAGTTTTTGAGCGCCATCTGTTCGTATCCGGCGCGATCGGCGGCTAAGGCTTGAAGATATAAAGGATCTCTATAAAAATTTAGAGATTGATTCATGGTTTGTCCGGTGATAGTATATATTTATTCTCGACGATCGCAAGACAGGTAGGGAAGCGAATTCAATCGAACGTTTCAATCGGCTAAGCTCTTCAGTTGGCGAATTCTCATGGTCGGGACGGGACCGATCGCCCTATACAATCAGCAGGGGAAGACGGGTTGTCGATCTATTTTAAAACTTGGATACGATGGTTATAGCGTTCTGATTCGAGAATCATTCAAGGTACTTTTTCAATCAAAATGGAAGATCTTATCGATGTATCGGCGATCGTTCCTTGTTTTAATCAAGGGGAATTTATTCTAGATGCGATCGCCAGTATTGAAGCCTCGGTCGAGGTGAATTGGGAATTAATTATTATTAATGACGGTTCGACTGAACCCCTCACTTTGGAGGTATTGCAATATTTAGAACGCCACGGATATTGGGTGATTAATCAGAGCAATCGCGGTTTAGCTGCTGCGAGAAATCGCGGGATTCGGGAGGCGAGTGGTCGCTATATTCTTCCGGTGGATGCGGACAATAAAATTAGACCGGATTACATGGGTTTGGCACGCGATATTCTCGATTCTTCCCCAGAAATTGGCGTGGTTTATGGGAACGTTCAGTTTTTCGGCGATCGCCAGGCTCTTTGGCACGTTCCGGCGTTCGATCGCGATCGCCTTTTACAGAGCAATTATATCGATGCTTGTGCGGTTTTTCGCAAACAATTGTGGGAAGGGTGCGGCGGTTACGATACGGCGATTCCCAATCGACTCGGATTTGAAGATTGGGATTTATGGTTGACGGCGTTAGGTCGGGGATGGCAGTTTTATCGCCTTCCCGAAATTGTCTTTGACTATCGGGTACGACCGCGTTCGATGGTGACTCGATGTTTGCAACAGGAAAATCACGACAAAATTCTTGAATATCTCCGAAAAAAACATCCCGACCTACTGCGAGGGAAGCAATAGTTTTTCAAGGTTTCCACTTTTATCTTGTCACGGTTCGCCCCCACAAAAGAACCGAGCGCCTTGCCAATTTCTTAGCAAGAATCGCTCGGAAGATCTACCCAGTTGATGAAAGCTACGAGTTAGAACGCGCAAGCTCAGTGTAACTTGAGTTGAAGATAAAGTCAACCCCAAAAAAGGGGGGTCGATCGGACGTGGCGATCGCCTGCGGGGGGGAAATCGTGGCGGTCGAGATCCACAGCTCGGCAAAACTTGATACAGTCAGTCTTAACAGTCCTGCTAGTCTTCGATTTCGAGTTTTATGATCTTTTCTCGGTTGCGTGGCGCGTGCCTCAGTTGGATGCAGAGCCTCAATCGCCTGCAAAATCAGGGTTTCCGGTGGTGGAGACGACCCCGATGGCGAGTCAGTCGTCTGTCGGCGGCGATCGCGATCGCGGTTTTGCTGTGGTTTGCGGGGGCCCCGTCAGCCCGTGCGAGTCTCAATGACGACCGCTTCGACGGCAATATCTACGCGCTTTATGGCGGGAATGGCTCCCTAGTTCCGCCTAAAGTCACGTTTCGTCAAGCGCTCAAACGGGACGACAAGGCAACCCTCGTCGTGTTTTACCTGGATGACAGTCGGGATTGCAAACAGTTTGCCAGCGTCGTTTCTCAGTTGCAAGCCTATTACGGTCGCGCTGCAGATATTTTGCCCTTAAACGTGGATGCAATTACGACTGAAGGGAGTTTTACTCCGAATGATGCGGGGTATTACTATGAAGGGGTGGTTCCACAAACCGTGGTGTTTGACCAATCGGGGAAAAAGGTTTATAGCGGTCTCGGACAGGTTGATTTTGGGGAAGTCGATCGGGTTTTACGTAAACTTTACAATTTAGTTCCGAGAGACGAATCTCAGGAATTGAAAAAGCGATCGTTCAACGAATTCAATAGTGAATTAGCTCCCGACTAAGGGGTTTCCAGCCAGTCTCCGGAGTCGTTCTCTACGGGACTGGCTGACGGGATAAAATGTGCGAGCATCGGGGCGATCGCGCCGTCCCCCACTCGCTTGAGTCGAGAATTCAGGGAGAAATAGATAACTATCGATTGTCGAAGGGAAAGGGTAAACCTTTCGATCGATCGCTAAGAACTACATGCGATCGCTTTAGCAAAGGGCAGAGCAAAAGGGATAGATCGCGACGATTCCCTCTAAAAAAACACAATCTGGCTAGCGCCATCGACGGGGACGAACTTCACTCGGAATTGACCGAATAAAGAGCATTGGCGATCGGGCGATCGCCTGGAAAGTTTAAAAATTTGAATTTCTCGTGAAGTTTTCACCCTCAGTCTATGGACAATGCACTTAAAAATGTGAAAATATTATCGGGGGAATTTCTATGCGGAGCTAGATGGCTTGTCTCAGAATGACCACCATCCCCTCGTCTGTCCAATTAAAGAGACACGGATCGACCGCGATCGGCGTCGGCGAGGCTGGATTTAGCCGGGTGCAATCGCCAAGTTTCAAACCCCGTCAATCCGAACGACCTTGCCACGATCGCCCGGAATTCTCCTAGGCTTTGAACGCTTAACGATGGGCTAGAGTCTGAAATTCCCTTGGACTATACTAGGGCTGGATTGGAATTTAACTTTCCGGCCAGAACGGGGAGCCTTATGTGTCAGGATGGGGAGAGTTGTCTTAGACAGTGGGTTGCATCTATATCGGACACTCTTAAATTCATTAATTATTGACGACCAGGTGGGGTTTCCTCTCTACTTGGTGCATACGGCAAGACAATGCACAAACAAAAGCTCGACATACGCGCTCCGATCATTGCCCAACTCAGTCGCGGGACGGGGATTGGCTGGTTAAGAGTTGCCTTACTGGCGATCGTCGATAGCTTGACCATCGCCGCCGCGTGGTATTTAGCCGATCTGTGGGGAACGCCAGTAGGGGGCTTTAGCCTGCTGTGGAACGTAGACGGTAAACCGGGATTTTTACTACCGATTATGGCGATCACGATCGGTATTTTATGGGCCTCCGGGCTTTACGGAACCGACGACCGCCGTCGGGATTTCTTCAGTTTGATTAAATCTTTGACGTTAGCTCAAGGCGTGTTGCTCATTGTCGGCTACCTTTACGAACCGGAAGCCGTAGCGTCTCGCTCCACCTTTTTACTCGCGTGGATTTTTAACTTACTTTTCGTATTTAGCGAGCGCTTAATTATTCATCTAAGTATTATTAATTTACGCCACAAAGGAGCGATCCGGCAGCGAATCAGCTTGCTGGGGCAAGCCCCAGACATTGAAGAAGCCCAAAAGTTAATCCAAAAAACCAAGCAATATATCATTTGCGATGCTGAAGACGTCGGGCTTCGTCAAGAGGAAGATTGGAGTTCTTTAATCGACAAACTGCGCCTCAAACAAGTTAGTGAAGTCTTTGTTTGTTCTCATCTTTCCGTCAAACAGCAGGTTTCTCTCTACTGGGAACTAAAAACGGCGGGCATCCATCTAAGAATTCTACCAATGGGTTTGGAATTGCCGATCCAATGGTCTGAAATTAAGATGGTTAATGGCTTACCCACCATGAGATTTAGATCGCCACCGATTATCGGTGGAGACTTTTGGATCAAACGCGGATTCGATTTGGTCGCGGGCAGTTTAATTTTATTGGCGACCAGCCCGATTTTAACGGCGATCGCCCTCGCGATTAAAATCGATTCTCCCGGTCCGATCTTCTACAAACAGACGCGAATTGGGGTCAAAGGACGGGAATTCAAAGTCTGGAAATTTCGGACGATGGTGGTCGATGCCGAGCGCTTGCAAAAGCAACTCGAAGAGATGAACGAAATGAAAGGCGGGATCATGTTCAAAATGAAAGAAGATCCTCGCATTACTAAAGTCGGACGGTTTTTGCGGCGCTACAGTCTCGACGAACTGCCCCAAATTATTAACGTGTTGATCGGCGAAATGAGTTTAGTCGGTCCGCGTCCGTTTCCCTTGCGCGACGTCGAACGCTTTTCCGAACACCATCACATGCGTCACGAAGTTTTACCTGGAATTACGGGATTGTGGCAAGTTTCGGGACGTTCGGATATTATCGATTTTGAAGATGTCTTTCGTTTGGACATGACTTACATTCAAAATTGGTCCGTCTCTTTGGACTTTCAAATCTTGTTCCAAACGATTAAAGTCGTACTCGGTAAAGAAGGGGCGTATTAAGCCTCTAGATGGCGAGCTGTCCCCCAAACGGACAACTCGCGATCGCTTCGGGGGTGTCGGACAACTCGCAGCGATCGCGCGCAGGGTCCTCCGGCGGTAGGGACAGGCGATCGCCCTCGAACCGTCAAGACCCCCAAACTTTGTCCAAAACCGTTTCTGGTGAAATATCCGCCAGTTTTCCCGTCGGCGATTGAATGCTGAGAAAACGCACTTCCGCGTCGGAACCCCGGTCTGTAGGGCTGGGAAGCCGTTTTTTAGCCGTCGTCGGGCCGAACAGGGCGATCGTGTAAGTTTGCAAGGCTACCGCCAAATGCAGGGGAACGCTATCCGTACACAGCATCAAGTTCGCGGCGGCAACCATCCCGGCTAACTTACCGAGATCGGGAGCCGAGGTCACCTTCAAACCCGGACAAGCCCCCGCCAACTGCTGGGACAACTCGGGGTTTTCCGGTTCTTCGATCCAAACGATCGGCAGTTGGGGTTGTCGCTGCTGGATTTGCTCGACGATCTGCTGCCATTGTTCGACCGGGTAAATCCCGTCACTGCCCTGGGTTTCGCACAGGGAACCCGAACCCCCATAGGCGAGAATGTAGCCGCTATTTTTAACGCCGAGTCGGTCTTGTTCCGCTTCGGCCCAATTGAGATCCTCTTTGAGCAAAGTCACCGAGAGATCGGGACAGGGGGTATTCAGACCCAAACCTTGCAAGAGGTCGTGATTGACGAGGGGAAGATACTGCTCGGTTTTGCGTTCGACCGCCGCGTTGAGAAACCAGTCGTCAAAGGTCAGATCGCGGTAGCCGACCCGGGTGGGAATCCCCGAGAGCCACAGCAAGACCTTGAACAGGGGACGCCGTTCGAGGGATATAACTGCATCGTACTCGCGATCGCGAACCACGCCCAACAAGTTGCCCCAATCTGCCAAGCCATTGCGATCGACAAAATCAAAGGGCAAGACCTGGAGTGACTTGTCGTGGAGGAACTTACACACTCGATAGGCATCCTTCGCCCGAGGCTCTACGATGACATCGATTCGAGCGTTGGGGTAAGACCGCTTGAGGTCTTCTAAAGTCGGAAAGAATAAAATTTGGTCGCCAATTCCGCCTGGGACAAGGGCCAGTATTCGCATCTCAGTTAAGTGAGCTTACTGAACAGCTTCACTGTACAACATTTAAGCCGACGAACTACCACTGTTCCATCAAAAATCTCAGAACGCCGAACCATTGGCCAAGCGCCCCTGTAGCATTCTCCCGTACAAAATCGGCTAAAATCGCAAAGGCCAAATTGAAGAGGAACCGCCGTGCATTTATTGATTCCAGCCGCCGGGATGGGGCGACGGATGGGCAGCGATCGCAACAAACTCCTGCTGCAGTTGAGCAACCGACCGCTCCTCGCCTGGACCCTACAAGCGGTCAATGCTGCCGAGCAAATTACTTGGATCGGCATTGTCGGTCAGCCTACGGATTGGCCCGACTTCAAAGCTATTTTAGCCGCCGAACCCCCCTCCAAACCCGTCGAATTCATTCCTGGGGGAGACACCCGCCAAGAATCGGTTTACAACGGCTTGCAAGCCCTCCCCGACGGTGCCGAACGGGTTCTCATTCACGACGGCGCCCGTGCCTTGGCTACCCCTCACCTCTTCGATCGCTGCGCCGAGAGTTTGCGTCACTGTTCTGGCATCGTCGCCGCCGTTCCCGTTAAAGACACCATTAAAATCGTCGATCCGACCGACGAGCTGATCCGCGACACGCCCGATCGCCGTAACTTGTGGGCGGCACAAACCCCTCAAGGGTTCGAGGTTGCCGCCCTTAAAGACTGTCACGATCGCGGACGCCGGGAAGGATGGCAAGTCACCGACGACGCCGCTTTATTTGAAAAAAACGGTTTGCCCGTCAAAATCGTCCCCGGGGAAGAAACAAACCTCAAAATCACCACCCCCGTAGACTTGGCGATCGCCGAATTCATTTTGCAACAGCGCCTCGGATCCTAAAAGCTTCGCAGGCGTTTTCCCGCGCGATCGCCAATCAAAGAACAAAATAATGGGGAAGCGTACTGTGCTTGTGACATCCTCCCGACGCTGAATCAAAGATTACAGCGCGGGCTTCCCAACCTCACAATTGGGTATTCGGACCCTATCTAGGTCATAGACCCCCGACAGACCGACTTGACAGGCGGTTTCCGTTCCCCAGAGTCCCCGATGCTCCTACATTCTCTAGTCCACGATCCAAAACCATCTCTGCGGCGGCACGTTCGCGTAGCGACGCCGAAGGCGTATCGCGATGAGTCCGATACCCACACTCAGGACAATGATGCTCTCTGACTTCCAACCCTTTGCTGACCGTAGCAAGGCAGTTGGGGCAGGTTTGACTGGTGCCGTTGGGATTGACTTTACCAAAGTAGACCCCACGCTTCCAACAAACCCATTCCGTCAGAGACAGAAACTGTCCGAAGGCGGCATCAACACAATCTGTTCGCAGCATTCCTCGCGTCAACCCCGTGACGTTGAGGTCTTCTGCAAAGATAGTTTGCGCCCGGTCGCAAAGCTGATGAGCCGTCTTCAGATGGAAATCTTTACGACGATAGTTTTGAGAACCCTTCTGTTTTCGTGCGGCTCTGCGTTGCAGCAATTTCAGCTTGCGTTGCATCGACTTGAAAAACTGGGGTCGCTCTTGGAAAGAGCGATCGGAAGCGGTCAAGAATCGCTCCAATCCCAGGTTAATCCCAATCGCCCGACCATGAACCGGACCCTTACCTGTATCCCCCCAACCCCCCTTTGAAAGGGGGGCGAAGGGGGGATGCAGGTTGATGGGTACTTCCCCAATCTTTGGCAACTTGATTGTGAAGCCATTGATGGGATTGTTCTTGAACTGGGGAAATACAAAGGATTTGAATTGACCGAATTTTTTGAAACGCGGGAATCCATATCCCCGTTTCTGAAATACTTCCCAGGTATCGTGCAGTCTGCGAATCGTGGTCTGCAACACCTGAGAATGCACTTTACCCAGATGCGGGAATTGCTTCTTCGCTTTGGGCAGGTTGTTTTGCTGACGGTGGTAGGACGGGAATAGCTCATCGGCAGGAATGATGTATTCCTTCTCCAACGAGCATCGGTCTACCGAACACTTACGAGAAGCAATCCAGTCTTTGAGTTCGCGCAACGCGTAGTTATATACCCCTCTGCACGTCTCAAGCCACGACAGCAGTTCAGTCTGCTGCAAGGCATCTGGATAGATTCGGTAGGTGTAGTTCATGGTCAGCATGACTATAATTTACTACAGACTATAGCTGCTGATAAATGCTGGTCTCATCCCCATCGTAGGGCTTGACCCTTCCCGCAGGGTGGGGATGAGACCAGCTCGGGGAGTCCATGGATCCCGACGCTGATGCTTCGCATACAGCGCGGGACTTATAGCTCCCCGAACCCCTCAAAAGTTCAACTTGGCCGGGTCTACCGTGACCCTTTACCCCTCTTCAGCCGATCGCAGAGGAGCTTATTCGAGGTGAGTGGGGTTCGGGAAACTCCGTGCGATCGCCCCTGAAAACCGGGAAAAAAACTCGTGTCGCGAGAGGGGCGTTTCCCGTCGGTTTCGCCAGGGAGGTTTTCGGCAGGGCGATCGCCTTCAATGCCCGTTATTCCTGGGGTTTGCGGCGCTGTAGCGATCGCCGAATTCCTGGAAATTGCTGTAATTTAGATACAAGTATCGCAGTTTAAAATAAAATACCACATTCCGAGCCAATTTCAAAAATTTCACTACACCTGTAATGACATAACCTGGTCAAAATTGTCTATTTTTTGTTCTTATCTTGTCAGTATTTTGTACTGCAATTAGCGATAGGCAGCCCTAGAGATCGCCTCGGGGGCGATCGCGAACCCTCGATCCCAATTTCAGTTATTCTAAAAAAGAGATAAAAACGGGGTTAGAGTCGCCGGGGAAATTACACCGTCAAGTGGCGAACCGTTCGCCTTGAAACACCCGATGAAAATCCTGTTAGTTGAAGACGACAATCGCATCGCCGAAACCTTAGCATCGATCCTACGCGATCGCTACTACACCGTAGAAATAGCCGGGGATGGCGAAAGAGCGTGGAGCCTTGCCAGTGCTTTTAGTTATGACTTAATCCTGCTGGATGTCATGTTGCCTAAAATTGATGGCATCACCCTCACCCAACGCTGGAGAGCCGCCGGAAAAAGCACGCCCATTTTAATCTTGACCGCCAAAAATACAAGTCGAGATAAAGTATTAGGTTTAGACGTCGGCGCCGACGATTACGTCGTTAAACCCTTCGATTTACCCGAATTACTCGCCCGCATTCGAGCCTTATTGCGACGGGGCGATCGCGACCCTTCCCTCATTCTAAAATGGGGCTTATTACAACTCGATCCCAACCGTTGCGAAAGCGAATATAACGGGGTCGCCTTACCCCTGACTCCCAAAGAATATAGCTTGCTCGAATTATTGTTACGCCATCCTCGGCGCTTATTTAGTCGCCCTGCAATTTTAGATCGATTGTGGTCTTTTGAAGATCCTCCCGGAGAAGAAACCGTAAAAGTTCACATCAGGAGTTTGCGAAAAAAATTGCAAGCCGCAGGCGCACCTTCTAATTTTATTCAAACCGTCTATGGTTTGGGATATCGGCTCAACCAACATCTTTAAACCGTGCGCCGCGATCGCCGCTCCACCTTCGACCCCTTTCGATGAAGTCGCCAGCCTGTCCCTGCCAGTCGCCAGCCTTTCCCGCGATTGTCGAGCGATCGTAGCATCTTTCCGATTTCTTTACCTTTTTTCGATATCCTCAAACCATTCCCCTAAAGAGGGATCGTTATCGAGCTTTAGTGAAAAGAAAATAACAATGTCGGAATCCAACTTTCCATCCCCAAATTTTACGCCTTCATCTGTCAATTCATCCGCCCCCGCTCCCCCCAGCACAACTGCACCATTGGACGACGATTTTTTTGACGACGACGATTTTTTTGAAAACGACTTTGACGATAATTTATTTGACGATGACTTCGACGACGATGACTTCGACGACGATGACTTCGACGACGATTTCTTCGATCGCATCGACGGCTTTATCGATCGCCTCGTCCAACCCCGGTTTTACCTCACCACTTATCCCGATGTTGCCGAAGCCATTCGTAACGGAAGCTTTCGCGGCGATGCCGACGATCATTTTGAAGAATTTGGCGGACGTGAAGGACGAGATCCTTCCATTTTTTATAGCGAACAATTCTATTTAGCCAACAATCCCGATGTCGCCGAAGCCGTCAATCGCGGGCAGTTTCTAAGTGGCTTCGAGCATTTCTTCTCCTTCGGAGCTCGCGAAGGACGCAATCCGAGTCCGAACTTTAACAGTAATTTTTATCTTGAAAATAATCCCGATGTCGCCGCAGCCGTCAATCGGGGCACTTTCAACAGTGGCTTTTTCCACTTTATTGCCTTCGGACAATTTGAAAATCGTCAGCCCCGTCCCGCCAGTCCTCCCGCCCCAGTTGCCAACGACCCCCTCATCGGCTCGACGGCCAACCCGGCTCAATTCGCCAGCGACAACGCCGACCCCCTGACCACGGGCGGCACGATCGCCAACGAGGCTATAGAGATCGCCCCTGCCGTCCCCGGCGATCGCCTCCCAGACCTCGCCGCCGTCTCTGGTGGCAGTGCACCGGAGGATCTGTCCCTGTTTCTTCCCAATACTGTCGAAGGGTTCGCCGCTTCCACCCCCGCACTTCCGACGCTCTCCGACGTTGAATCGAACGGCGATCGCCTCCCCCTCGATCTGTTTTAGCTTAATCGGCGGGAAGCCCCGCACTCTACGCGAAGCTGTCGGGATGAAAGCCGAGGCGATCGAGTGGAACGGACTCGCCAATCTGGTCAACTTGAACTGGCACGGCAGCAATGCCCTTGATGGCCAAGACTAGGGGCAGCTTTCTGTCCCGACACCAACGTACAGCCATACAATTCGGCTGGTGAACAGTGCGGCGGATCGGAAATGCACCCTCAAAACGAAATCCTCCCAATCTGCGGCTGGACGGGTCGTGGATGTCAAACAAAATGCCTGTGGACGGGTTCGGTCGGGGGCGTTGCCTAGACCAGACCGGATGAAACAGGAACTTCCCAAGACGCCAGGGCAGATGGACTTCTGTCCGTGAGGTGGGAAGCCCGCGCTGTACCCTTGGCGAAGCCTGGGCGAAGCGCATAGGTCAGTGTCGGGAGAACGTCACGAACAGGGAAACAATCTTCTTGACTGGGGAAAAACAGAGCGCTCTTCCCCAGTTCTTTTTTTTGAGCTATAATCTCGCCAATTCAAGAAATTCTCGAGAACCGTTGTAATTATGGATTCAGGGTATTTGCGTGTCTTTTTTTGCTTCTCAGAATTTTAAGAACTACCCACAAATTTTTGAGTTAAATTGGCACAAAAATGATGAATAATCATCGTGGATTTTGGCGTTCGTTAGTTGTTTTATGTTTGGCGATCGCTGGATTCTTGTTACCCGTTAGTGTCTTTAAGCCCGCGTCTGCTAACGCTTATTCTCCCGCCGATCTCGATCTTTACGCCAGTTCTGACGACGGTTCCGACGACGAAGATGACGGCGAAGACTTCGACGACGAAGATGACGGTTCCGACGAAGATGACGGCGAAGACTTCGACGACGAAGATGACGGCGAAGACGACGAAGATGATGGTTCCGACGACGAAGACTTCGACGACGAAGATGACGGCGAAGACGACGAAGAGAGTTAAAACAATCTGAAATTATGAATAAAGCAGCTTTTCGCAAACTCCACCGAACCATTGCCCCGATAATTTTTGTTCCCTTATTGCTCAGTGCTTTAACTGGAATCGGCTATCGCATCGGTAGAAGTTGGTTGGCAATACCGAGAAGGGCGGGTCATTTGCTCATGGCCGTCCATCAAGGCGAATATCTCGGCCATGCCCTCACCCCCGTTTACGTGTTATTCGTAGGTTTGGGATTACTCGGGGCGATCGCCACCGGGTTGACCCTGACCGGATGGTTTCGGGGAAATCGAAGCGCAAAAGCTGCTAACTCTCTCAATTTCCGTCAAATTCACCGCCGTCTCGCCCCCCTATTTTTCATCCCCTTAGCCTTAGTGGCGATGACAGGAATTGGCTATTGTTTGGGAGAAAGTTGGTTGGGACTTCCAGAAGGAATCACGGATCGATTAATGGATATTCACCAAGGATCGTTTCTAGGAAATCGGTTAAGACCGATTTATGTTTTAGTCGTCGGGATGGGATTACTTTCCTTATTGATTACCGGAATTGAAATGACGGGAATGTTTCGCAAAAAACGGCAGTCTTCGATGTAAGCGTCCCGGTCGGATTTGAGAACCGGACGATCGCCCGGCGGAGAATAACCCACGATCGCCCTTCGCGCTCATTTATTTGGGAGTTATAATGAGTACGAACCTTAGAGGCGATCGTCCACACTGAACGGTCCCGACCCGTAACTCCAAACCATCAGCAACCCTCCCATCAATCCCAAATTTTTAAAAAACTGAATTTGTTGGCTAGAATCGCTAAAATTTGTGTGGAAAATCACGGTTGTCGGGAGTGAACTACCGCTATTGTAATCTTTGATTCAATAGCGGCTTCCCTCTTCACTGGGGACTGCGCTAGATAGAACTGAAGTTCTACCCCCTCGTCTTACATCCCCTCCAAGGGCAGTAGAGCTAGTCCCTAACTCTAATATCCGTAAGCCTTCATTTTTGAGATTGATGGCGGCATTGATATCCCTGTCATGACGAGTTTGGCAATGTTCGCAAGTCCAGCTTCTCGCATCAAGAGACAAGCTTTTGATTTGATTGAGACATACATGGCAGGTTTTAGAAGAAGGAAAAAATCGATCGACTTCTAGATAAACTTTTCCTTCTGATTCAGCCTTGTACTTTAACATCGTACAAAACATTCCCCAACCGACATCACTAATCGCTTTGGCGAGTTGGTGATTGCGAACCATGCCTATCCCCCCTTTAGTTCCCCCCTTATTAAGGGGGGTTAGGGGGGATTCGACCACAATCACTTGGTTTTCGTTCACTATCTTACGGGATAGCTTGTGGAGAAAATCTTCACGACAGCGACTTATTTTGGCGTGAATCTTAGCAACTTTTACCCGCGATTTATTGCGGTTGTTGCTACCTTTCCTTTTTCGAGCGTGTTTTTGCTGTTTTCTTTTTAGGTTTCGCGCGTGTTTATCAAAATGCTTGGGATTATTATATTTCGACCCCTCACTGGTAATCGCAAAATCGGTCAGCCCTAAATCAATGCCAATGGCTTTTCCTTCAGTTGAGAGGAGGGGAGGTTCTTTTTTACCCTCTACCAAAACTGAAGCATAATATTTACCATCTGGATTTTTGGAGAGGGTTACAGTTTTGATTTTTCCCTCAAAACTTCGATGCTGACGACAACGCACTAACCCAACTTTAGGCAGTTTGATGTAATTTCCCTCAAACTTAACATTTTGAGGATAACTGATAGATTGCCTTCCCTGCTTGGATTTGAATCGGGGTAATTTTGCCCGGTTCTCAAAGAAGTTTCGATAAGCGGTCGATAAGTTCAACGCCACGACTTGCAAGCATTGGGAATAGACGCCTTCTTTAAGCCAAGGGTGTTCCTTTTTGAGGGCAGGTAATAATCCCTGAAGATCACCCCTTGATAGACCTTTCCCGGTCTCTCGATAAGTCTCTTGGCACAAATTTAACGCATAGTTCCAATACCAACGACAGCAACCAAAGCTCTTGGCTAAAGTTGCTTGTTGCTCGTGGGTTGGATAGATGCGGTATTTGTACGCCTTGAACATTATCGCCGATCTAGCCAGATGATAAGATTATCACTGATTTGCCGAAGAGTCGCTTTCATCCCACGATTCACCTTCGGTAGAATCGGAGAATTCCCGCTCCCATTGTTAAAAAGCCGACGAGCAATAACGCCCCCCATTTCGCCCGATAACCGCACAAGACCGATAAACCTCCGGCCAATAGAACGGCGATCGTCGGCCACAGCAAGATCCCGGGAACGCCGTTGCCTTGCATATAGGTTTGGGTCGCCGTGGGGTCGAGTAGTTTCTCGATCCCGGACTTGAGAAAGATCGCGGCGAGCAGAAGCCGCGACAAGAGCGGAATAAATGATTGTAATCGGTTAAAATTCACAAAATACGTCCTGCAAAAGGGGCCGATCCTTGCAGCAAAGTGCAAAGTCTGTTGGTTTTCAAATTACTGTTATGAGTTTATTCCATCGCTTAATTTTAGGCACGAGCGTGCTGCTGTTGGCCGGGCCGATCGCCCCCGTCGCGGCCAATCCCAGCGAGTCGGCGACCCCCTCCGCCTGTCCGGCTCCCGCCCTCGATCGCATCCAACGCCATACCGTCGCCGCCGGAGAAAGCCTCGAAGCGATCGCCGAACAATATAACCTGATTCCGGCGACGTTGATCGGCTTCAACCCCCAACTGCGCGGCGGTGGAGTGCAACCGGGGATGGAACTGAAAATCCCGCCCTACAACGGCATTACCGTCAACGTCAACCCGGGACAAACCTGGCCCGAATTGGCCTCTGCATACAATGTTAGAGCGGACGTGTTGTTTGAAGTCAACGGCTGCCAACCGCCGCAAGCCGTCGCCTTCATTCCCGGCGTCAACTGGTCGCCGACGAGTTCCCCAGAAACCGGATTGCCGGAAGCGGCGACCGACGCCGACGCCACCCTCGATGGCTATCCCCTCCCCGAACCCGGCGAAACCTTGCTCGCTTATGGCTGGCGGGTGACCGGAGAGGACAGTAAGGTGGTGTTTCACAGTGGGATCGACTTGCAGGCAGACGCGGGAACCCCGGTGTTAGCTGTAGAAGAAGGCATCGTCGCCTACGCCAGCGATCGCGGCGCTTACGGCAACTTAGTCGTGATCAACCATCCCGGCGGCAAGCAAACGCGGTACGCTCACCTACAAAGTATAGAAATTAGCTTGCGACAAAAAGTGAGACGCGGCGATCGCCTCGGCAGCGTCGGCACGAGCGGCAGTCCCGACGTCGGCGAACCCCACCTGCACTTTGAAGTGCGTTCCAACTCCGATCTCGGTTGGGTCGCCGAAGACCCCGCACTGTACTTGCGATCGCAAGTCAGCGAACGGTGAAACCGGACTGAAAAAAAGGCAAAAGCCCGAGCGATCGAACTTTTGCCCTTTTGCTGACCTGTAGAGAGACCGTCGCGCCGTCGCCTATCCCGCGTCATCGGCAGGATCGGACTCGGACATCCCCAGAACCGAACGGTACATTTCCACGTACCGCTTCGCCGAAGTTTCCCAGCTAAAGTCCGACATCATGCCGCGCTGCTGCAGTTTTTGCCAAGCATCCTTGTAGCGGAAGCCCTCCCAGGCTCGAATCAAGCAGGTGAACAAATCCAACGGTTCGTAGCGATCGAAACAATAACCCGTTCCCTCTTCGAGCATCGGTTCGTGGTGACCGACCGTATCGACCAACCCTCCCGTGCGGCGCACGATCGGCACGCAACCGTAACGCATGGCAATCATTTGACTCAGACCGCACGGCTCGAAGCGACTCGGCATCAAAAATACATCGCTTCCGGCATAAATTCGGCGCGCCAGAGAATCATTATACAACAAATACGTCGCCATCCGTCCCGGATAACGTCCCGCCAGTTGCCACATTTGCGTCTCGTAATAGCGCTCTCCCGTACCCAATAAAATAAACTGGGCGTCGGTGTACGCCATAAAGCGATCGAGAATTTGCAACACCAAATCGATGCCCTTTTGTTCGACCAAGCGGGTCACCATACCGATTAAAAAGGCATTTTTGTTAACTTCTAAGCCGACTTCTTCTTGAATGGCGACCTTATTCGCCGCCCGTTGCTCCAAATCGGTCGCGCTGAAATTGGCGGCGAGATACTTATCCGTTTCCGGATTGTAAGAGTCTACGTCAATGCCGTTGAGAATCCCGACCAACTTGCCACTGATAAACGAGAGCAAACCGTGCAGGTTTTCACCGTAAGACTCCGTTTGAATTTGCTGGGCGTAAGTCGGCGAAACCGTGTTGACGATATTGGCATACTGAACCGCCGCCGCCATCGTATTGTCCCCTTGCATGTACCAGGGACACCAGGTCATTTGTTCCAAACGCCAACGCCCCGGGCCTTGATAGGCTAAGTTATGAATCGTAAACACCGTGGCGATATCCGGGTCTTGGTGCATCCACACCGGAATCATCCCCGTGTGCCAGTCGTGACAGTGGATGATGTTGGGTTTCCAGTAATTCCAGGCAAATTCCGCCGCACCGTTGGAAAATAGGGTAAAGCGCCAGTCTTCATCGTCCCCGAAGTAAATCCGACGGGGTGAAAATGCCGGATGACCGAAAAGATATAAGGGAACGTCCGTCCCGGGTAAGACGGTTTCGTAGACAGAAAAGTCCTGAAACATGGCAAACCCCTTCCAGATCGGTTCGCTCGGGATTTTCATTTTGTCTGGAAGGAAGCCGTAATAGGGCATGAAGATCCGCACGTCATGTCCCATTTGTCGCAGCACTTTTGGCAGGGAACCGACGACATCGCCCATTCCCCCGACTTTAGCCAGTGGGGCCGCTTCTGCGGCGACAAATAATATTCGCATGTTGCTCTTTGCGTTCCCTGAAATGGTCAGTACCGCCATCATACCCGGATGCGGGATCCGACTGTACCTTCCGGGGGAAGGATATGAGCATTTGGCAACACGCTAGCGCCACCGGGAGAGTGTTGACGATCGCCCCCCTTACGATCGCCCCTTCAACTCGGCGACGATTTCTTCGAGCAAGCCGATTGCCTGCTCCAAGCGCGCCACGATCGCCGCGTCCTCGCGATCGCCCTTGCCGGGATTTTCCAAATCCTCGATATACTTCGACAGGGCCTTATCCCGTCGCAGCCAACCGTCGAGAAACACCTGTTGGCTGGGATTGGCTTTAACGCGCTGGTGGCGGTAGTCGATCCGGCGTTTGACGTATTCCCGGGCCGTGGCGATCGTATTGTGAGCGGCGAGAGCGGCGCTGGTTTTCGAGCCGAAATCGCCATCGACGACCAAACCGCCGATCGCCTCCTGGAGAAATTCCACACTGCCGCGCAAGCCGAAATTGACCGCCGTATCGAAATGGACCACCGCCAACGGCAAACACATCGAATCGGCTTTCGACGGTTGCCAGTAATAGCGGAAGTAGATTTCTTCGACTTCCGCCTCCGTGAGTTGGGAGACCCGTTGCGGGGGTAACTTCTTATGCTGGCGGTAAGTGTCGTAGGTGGCTTGACTGATGCCTCGGTTGACGGCCCCGGCGGGATCTTGCGGGTGTCCGACCCCGCCTTCCCACTTCAAAGTGAACTGGAGGGCTCGGGCAAATGCATCGTTCGTTTGAGTCATAACCTTGCTCGCTTGCGATTGGAACGCGAATATCGGGGGGCGCGATCGCCCGTACCCCTTGTATTCCAGCGATCGCCACCTCCACCCGCACATCTTCGCCCGGTCGGCTAAAGAGTGCAACGTGCGGGTCTGTTACCGAAGGCAGACCCGCACCCGTCCGGTTAATCCCGTTCGATCTGAGCGAAGATTTCCGCCAAGATCTCTCCGGCGCCTCGTTCGCGCAGTTTTTGGGCTAACTCCACCCCCAACGCTGCCGCCGCGTCCGCCGGACCGACCACCGTATCCTTGACCAAGGTTTGACCGTCGAGACTGGCGACCATTCCCGTTAAGGTTAACTGACCGTCGGCGATCGCCGTATTGACGCCGATCGGTACCTGACAGCCCCCTTCGAGTTCGCGCAAGAACGCCCGTTCCGCATCACAGCGTCGAGCCGTTTCCCGGTGTTCGAGCGCTTTAATTAAATTGAGAATTTGCGGGTCTTCCGTACGACACTCGATCCCGAGCGCCCCTTGTCCGACCGCGTGCAGGGAAATTTCCGGGGGGACGATCTGGTGGACGCGATCGCCCATCCCCAAACGCTGCAAGCCAGCCACGGCTAAAATCAGGGCGTCGTATTCCCCCGCATCCAATTTCGCCAAGCGGGTGTTGAGATTGCCCCGAATATCTTTAAACTTCAAATGGGGGAAATGATGGCGCAGTTGGGCCAAACGCCGCAGGGAAGACGTTCCCACCACCGCCCCTTCCGGTAGGGTGTCGATCTGCTTGTCTCGATGTTTGACGTGGACCACTAAGGCATCTGCCGGGTTTTCTCGCTCGGTGACGCAGCCGAGCATCAACCCGTCGGGGAGATTGGTTGGCAAGTCTTTGAGGGAATGCACCGCCATATCGGTATCGCCGTTGAGCATTCCGACTTCCAGTTCTTTAGTAAACAGTCCCTTATCCCCGATTTTCGCCAAGGCCACATCGAGGATCTTGTCCCCTTGGGTAGACATCGTGTGGACTTCAAAGGCGATGTCTGGATAGTGTTTTTGCAGTTCGTCGCGCACCCAGTGGGTTTGCACGAGGGCCAGTTGGCTTTTGCGAGAAGCAATACGCACGGTTCGAGGGGGACTGGAAACGCTAGAAGTCATAGATCGATTGTGTCGAAGGTTCGGATATAATAACTCGATCTAGACTACCGTAGGGAAGACAACCATTTTTCGCATTTTTGATTTTAAAGATTTCGGCATCGCGTCTTGAGGGGCGATCGCCTGTTGAGAAACCCTTCGGCTCGAATCCCCCACGACGATCGCATTTTAACTGCTGATTTGTCCTGACATTGCAACCTACATTCAACTATGCGAACGATCGCCGAAATCAATGACAAAATCGAACGCAAACAGGCCGTCGTCTGGACCGTCGAAGAAGTCAAAACCCGAGTGGAAGAAACCAGCGTCGCCGAAGTCGCCCGGGAAGTAGACGTCGTGACCACCGGGATGTTCGAGCCGATGGAATCGTCCGGGGCGCTGTTCAATCTCGGCCATACGGACCCGCCGATTAAAATTCGTCGCTGCTGGGTCGATGGGGTTCCCGTTTACTCCGGTTTGGGCGCCGTAGACCTGTATCTCGGCGCCAGCGAAATGGTTGAAGGGGTCGAAGGGGAAGAAACCCGCGAACGCGGCGGCGGTCAGGCGATCGAAGATTTGATCGCAGGCAAAGCGTTGCCGTTGCGGGCCGTCGGACAAGTGACGGACTGCTACCCTCGGGCGTCGTTCGAGACCACGATTACTCGGGAGACGATCAACCAGTTTTATCTGTTTAACCCGCGCAATCTCTATCAAAATTTTATCGTCGGGGTCAACGGCGGCGATCGCCTCCTGTACACTTATCTCGGTCCACTTCAACCCCAACTCGGTAATGCCGTCTACGCCTGTAGCGGCGAACTGTCCCCCTTACTCAACGACCCGGAATTGAGAACGATCGGGATCGGGAGTCGCATTTTCCTCGGCGGCAGTATCGGCTATATCGTCGGCGAAGGCACCCAACATTTCCCCTTGCAAAAACGCCTCCCCAACAAAACCCCCATCGGTCCGGCGGCGACCTTGGCGGTCGTCGGCGACGCCAAGCAAATGTCGCGCCGTTGGGTACGCGGTTGTTATTTTAAAAACTACGGTCCGTCTTTAATGATCGGCATCGGCGTCCCCCTTCCCGTTCTCGACGAAGAGGTCGTGGCCTGTTGTGCAGTGCGCGATCGCGATCTGGTCGCCCCGGTGATCGATTTGTCGATCCCCCGTCGGATCCGGCCCACCTTCGGCTTGGTCAGCTACGCCCAACTCAAAAGCGGGCGCATTTCGATCGAGGGGAAATCCGTGCGAACCGCGCCCCTCTCCAGCATTCGGCGATCGCGCGAAATCGCCCTCGAACTCAAACAACGCATCGATTCCGGTGAATTTACCCTCACCGAACCCACCGCCCCAATTCCGATGGATCGTTCGTTTCTCCCTCAAAATGTTTGGGGATCGCGCATTACCTTCGACTAAGCTCTCGATTCAGTCCCAAGTCGCCTGTCGGGAGTCCGTGGCACCGCGATCGCATCTCCGGAACTCCTGACGTCCCGAAATCCGACCGCTTGAATTCTTCATTCACCATTCAACAACACCCCACTCCCGACACGGCGAACTGCTACTCGCTTTTACTCGGTGGATTTTTCTTAGACGGTTTACTCGGCGAGGGCGCCGATCCCGCGCGCTTGCCACCTTTGGTCACCGGGCGCGCATTGCCTCTGTGGCGACCCGGCCCCTTGCCGCGCGGACGACCGGAAAACGGTTTTTTGCGTTTGGCACCGACAAACCCCATGTGGTTGCCGCCGTCAATTTCCAACTGTTCTCCAACTCGGTGAACGTGCAAGTCCCAGAAATGACCCACCGCTTTAGGATTGGATAACAAACCCTTCAGTTTTAATTTAAAGAACTTCGGTTTCTCCGAATCTTTGCGAGCGGTTTGTCTGATCTTGATGATGATGTACTGATGCGGTTGGGATTGAAAAATGACCTCCCCGCGAATCGAGAAATATCCATCTTCGAGATGGGATTGCAGGGTCGGAGCCGGGGCGATCGCCTCCTCGGACTCCTCGGTTGACTCCGCCCTCTCCGTGGCCATTCCTTCGCCCCGTTCGTCGGGACTGTCGGTCGCCAGTTTTTCCGGCTCCCAAACCCCCATAATTTGCGCGTGCAGATTGTCGGTATTTTGGCGGGTTCGAGGATAAACCACCCAAAGATGTTCTTGTTCTAAATCCAGGTGATTTTTGACCAAACTCATCACCCGTCCCAACAACACCGCATCGATCTCGGTGCCGTCGCTCGTCAGGAGAATACCGCGCGTAAACTGCTCCTCGGAGGGCTGATAGCGACCGCGAATTAAACCGACCGCCCGATATTGTTTCGGTTCGCTCGGAGGCGGAATCGGCTGTTTGTGCAAATCTGTGAGATCGCTGTGAGAACTCCCTTCGCTAGCGCTCCGGTTCGAGGCGCGATCGCTAGAATCGTCAGATTTACTTTCAGCTTCAGTTTCCGGCCCTCGGGCTTCGGCGGGCGACGGTTCCACGGCAGTTTCCGGCGCTTGCGCTTCAGTTTCCGGCCCTCGGGCTTCGGCGGGCGACGGTTCCACGGCAGTTTCCGGCGCTTGCGCTTCAGTTTCCGGCGCTTCTACAGTCGGTTCCGAGGGTATGGCTTCAGCTTCCGGTGGTTTCGCCGGAGGAGTAGGAGGCTTAGCCGGAGGAATCGGCGGTTGGGACTGGTCGGATTCGGGGGGTTGCGGAGAATTAGACAACTGGTTAGAAGAGGAATTCATAAAACCTCCTTGCTGCGGAGACACATCCGATGAGGACTAGGTTACAAATTGGAAGACGCGATGAGAAATCAAAAGGCTGAGTGGAACAAGCCCTCTCGCCCGGACTGAGGCATCCTGATTCACCATACATGGATTTGGAAGCTCCGAGTCAAAACGGGGTTGACCGAGTAAAATCGTGTAGAATCGCGGCTCGTGCGGGCGACTCCCCCGCCAAAAATGGCTGGCGAGCGGCGGTTGACACGGGCCGACCCCCACATCTGGGACGATCTACACGGATAGATCGTCGAGGCCAGTAAGGATGAATTCAGGAGTGACTCAGTATCAGTGGTATCAGTCTGCTTATTGTACAGAATGCAACGATCCTAGAGTAAAATCCGCATGGTTTGGAGAAACCAGCGAAGTAGAAGTAACGAGATTCAGGCAAATTTAGGGATTTTGGCAATCGATCGCCGCGCTATAGACTCTGGCTCGATCGCGCTGCTGGAATCTCGGTAGTAGGAATTTTTCTCTGACCGTTGGCATTGTTGAAGACGATGCGCCGGAGGTTGGCCGTTGTCGGATGAGAGCGGCGATCGCTGGAGCTACTCATTTTACACGCTCCCGGGCGATCGCCCTTCTTCGGGTTTTCCCGATGGCGACCTCGGACTCGCACGGCTCGCTTCTCAGTTGCGGGTCATCTTTGTCTAGAATAGCGTTAAACCGATCTCGCTCACCATTCAAGGGAAATACTGTGTCTGAAAAACGCGATCGCTGGATCTTTAAAGTGGTAATGGCCATTGGTTTAATTGCCTTTCTCGGGATTGGAATTGCCCCTCTGGTCAACGGGGTGTTACAAGCCAATAACCCCACCACGCAGACGGCTTCGACGGCTTCGCCGAGCAGTGACCCTCAAAATACAGCACAAGCGGATTTAGAAGCCCAAGCTCGCGGTTACGAATTGGTTTTACAACGGGAACCGGACAACGAAACCGCATTGCGAGGTCTGCTGGAAGTGCGCTTGCAAATGCAAGATATTCCCGGGGCGATCGCGGCGTTAGAAAAGTTGGTCGAACTCAAGCCGGAACAGACCAATTATGCGGTGTTGCTCGCCCAAGCGAAGGAACAACAGAACGATCGCGAGGGCGCAGCCCAAATTTATCGCCAACTGCTCGAAACTCAACCGGGCAATCTCAATGCTTTGCAAGGTTACGTCAATCTCTTGCTGGCTCAAGACCGCCCGGAAGCGGCGATCGGCTTGCTCCAGGAAACTCTCGAAAAAGCCCCCCAAGCCAATCAAATTGAGGCTAACAGCATCGATGTGGTCTCGGTTCAGGTCATTCTCGGGCAGGTCTACGCCGATCGCGATCGCTATGACGAAGCCCTCGCGGTCTTTGACGAAGCCATTAAAACCGATCCGGAGGATTTTCGCCCCATTCTCGCCAAAGCCCTCGTTTTCCAACGTCAGGGTAAAAATGACGAAGCTCAACCTCTATTCAATACGGCATCGGAATTAGCCCCGGCCCAATACAAGGATCAAATTAACCAGTTGGCGCAAATGCCCGTCCCGACTCAGGGCGCCGCTCCAGCCCCGGCCCCGGCTCCCTCTCCGGCGGAATCGAACCCCGAGGAAACGTCGCCGGAGTAAGCGTCCCTAGGCGACTTCTAAGGCGGCGACGATGCCGAAAAGCAGAAATAAACCGCCGCCGATCGCCGTCACGGTCCGTTCGGAAATCTTTCCGGCAATTAATCGACCTCCAATCACCGCGATCGCCGCGCAGATACTGTGACCCTGAATCGCTCCGACGGTCACCCCCAAGGGGTTGTTCGCCGCCGCTAGGGCGATCGTGGTGATTTGGGTGCGATCGCCCCATTCCGCTAAAAAGGTCAGCAAGAACGCTTCGGCTAAAATTCCCCATTGGGCCGACTGGCTCAACCACCGAGAAAATTTCGACTCCTCAACGGCGATCGCCGCCGATTTCACTTCCTCCTCGTCCGGTTGGCTACTCATCTGGGACGCATCGTAAAGCAACTTCAAACCGAAGCCCACAAACAAAGCAATTTCACCAAAATCAAGATAATGTTTCGGCAAAAATGACACCGCCTGACCGATTAACACCGAGAGTACGGTCATCGCCGCCAGAGCCAACACCACCCCGCCAAATACCCACCTGCGCGTGTGGCGCATCGCTAAAATGACGGCAATAAAAAAGGTCTTATCTCCTAACTCGGAAATCGTCGTCAGTAACAACCCTGCCGTATATGCTTTTAACATCAACTCTCGCTCCTCGGAATAAAACTGTAGGGCGATCCGAGCGAGCTGGTTAAAAGCGAAAACACTTCACCAAGCTCGCTCGAATGCGAACTTAGTGAAGGTCTCGCTGCCAAGTTCTCTAAAGACTCAAAATTTCCTCTTTCTTATCGAGGAAAATCGGAAAACTTGTTATCCAAACCAGGCGTTTGAGCCAGTATGTTGATTCGGATAGATCGACACTTTGATGAGTCGATAGCTACTCCCCTTCAGGAGTTCATTCTACTGTAAACGCTTCAAAAATACAAGCATTTTCGATCGTTTTTCTCCCTTTTTCAATCGAAGTATTTCTCATTTCACAAATGAATCACTTTGCTTTTAAAAATGATTCATTTGTGAAATCAAATTCCCGCGATCGAGGGCTGGCCAAAGGGAAAAAACCCCTCTTTTTGAGCGCTCTAATACTTGCGTTCCTTCGGCTCGAAGCGAGTAATGGTGACGGGTCGATAACGAATGTCAATTCCTGTCGGGGAATAATAGGCCAGAGTATGTTTTAAAAAATTGGCATCGTCGCGATCGGGATAATCTTCGCGGGCGTGGGCGCCGCGACTTTCCCGACGCTCTAGGGCGGAGGAGAGAATCATCTGACCGACCCGCATGAGATTCTTCAATTCGAGTGCTTCGATCAGTTCCGTATTCCACACCGTCCCCTTATCGTCCAAATACACCTGTTCGGCTTGAGCGATCGCCCGTTCGACCTGTTCCAAGCCTTCGCGCATGAGCGATTCGGTCCGAAAGACGCCGCAATGTTGGCTCATGCAGTCTTGAAAGGCTTGACGAACTTCGCCGATGCGATAGGAGCCACGGGCGTCGAGGAGGGATTGGAGGGTGTCGCGGGCGTCTTCGAGATAGGGGGTGGGGTCGAAATCGGGTTGTTTGCGATCGTCGAGGTAGCGGGCGATCGCCGCCCCGGTCAACTTGCCGTACACCACGCATTCGAGCAAGGAATTGCTGCCGAGACGGTTGGCGCCGTGAACCGACACGCACGCCGTTTCCCCCGCCGCAAATAAACCTTCGATAAAACCTTCCGGACCCTTGCGAACGCGCCCTTGAGTATCCACGGGAATCCCGCCCATCGAGTAGTGAGCCGTGGGACGTACGGGCATCGGTTCGATCGCCGCATCGATCGCCAGCAAACGATGGGCTTCTTCCCAACAAAAGGGAATCCGACTCATAATTTTTTCCCGTCCCATGTGGCGCAAGTCCAGGTAAACAAACGGACCGCCGGGACTGCCGTCGGCGTGGATGCCCCGTCCGGCGCGAATTTCGAGGGCGATCGCCCGGGAGGTAATATCCCGGGGTGCCAATTCCATCCGCGAGGGGGCGTAATTCGCCATGAACCGATCGCCTTCGCCATTAATCAGATACGCCCCTTCGCCGCGTACCGCTTCCGAAATCAACACCCCCACCGGATAGAGTCCCGTGGGGTGAAACTGGACGAACTCCATATCCTGCAAGGGGACTCCGGCGATCGCCGCCATTGCCAAACCGTCCCCAGTCGAAGCAAAATCGTTCGAGGTCGTATTAAAAACCCGTCCGTAGCCGCCCGTGGCTAACATCACCACCTTCGCCCGGACCGCCCGCAGTTCGCCGTCGAGAATGTGGTACATGACCACCCCCTTCGCTTCTCCGTCCTCGACAATCGGGCGCATCACGTACCATTCGTCGTACACTCGCACCCCGCAACGGCGCAAATTATTGACCAACTCGTGCAGGATCGCGTGACCTGTCTTGTCGGCGGCGTAACAGGTGCGTTTGTGACTGTGACCGCCGAACGCCCGTTGGGCGATCCGTCCGTCGGGCAGTCGCGAAAAGAGAACCCCCATGTGTTCGAGGTCGATGACCACATTGGGGGCTTCCCGGGCGAGCAGTTCGACTGCATCTTGGTCGGCGAGGTAGTCCGATCCTTTGACCGTATCGAAGGCGTGAGCTTCCCAGGAGTCGAGGTCGTCTACGTTTTTGAGGGTGGCGGCGATCCCCCCTTGGGCTGCGACGGAGTGCGATCGGATCGGGTGAGTTTTAGCGACTACCGCCACGTCCGCATCCGGCTTGAGGCGGCTGATTTCGACGGCAGCCCGACAACCTGCGAGTCCGCCACCGACGATAATGACGTCGTGTTCGATCGTATCTGCTATCTTGGGCATTTTCTATACTTCGCTCTCAAAAAAGATTCCCCACCTTCGGGCAGGGAAATTCTGACAGGGGTTGGCGCGACGAGCCATTGCGGGCTGTGGGGTCTCAACTGGTCGCGCCTGCCGTTCCCTCCCTACGGGATGCGCTCGAAGCCGTTCCCAGTTCGGGGGAGGTATTATCGACCGGATTGAATTCGATGTGATTGAGTAAGGTCGTGACGAAGGCAAACAGCAGGAATGGTAAGGATAAGACGACAATGAGTCCGACCGTGGCGAGGGCGTAAATCTGCCGTTCGGCACTCCACAAGGCCAACGCCGACGCCAAACTGAGGAAAATGACGATCAACCAAATGATGATTTGTCCGTAAATGTCCCCAAAGGTGAGGGTGCAAACTAGCCGATATTTGGGTAGTTCGTTATCCACGATTGAGATCCTCCTAACTTCTGAATGAAAGGTCTAAAGTAAACTACCTACGCCGATTTAAAAGAATATAGCTTGGGCAACAAGCCCATAGATGGCCTTCAAGTAGGAGCAAAAAAATTTTCGCCCTTACCGATTGGTCTTACCTCTAGGCGATCGGCGCTATCCGAGTTCCTAAGATTTATGGAAAGCACAGGTTGTACAAAAAAACTTGTATGGATCTAGCTTGGTTTTCGCTATTTCGGGCCCGGTTAGGTAGTCGGATTCTACCATGCTTGGGAAGTCCGTGCTGAGCCTCTCGAAGTCTTCTAACGCTCAATTGAAAATTGTTGAGGGGGACTGATTGCTCCCCAAACTTCTCAAAAAGTCACAAGGATTGCAAGATCGATTGACCCGATCGCCCCGGGGAAAGCCTCCCCGGCCTGGAAGCGCGAGGATCCGTGGGCCTGTCGGCGGCGATACGCCGGAGGCGTCGCGAGTGCGAACGCACGATCGCATCATGACACGCGATCGCCCCTCGTGCGCGGATCTTGACTGCGGACTCCTCTGTACGAGTCGATGCTTGAAGAAAATAGTTTTGTCATTATTTATTTACTTTGCAAGTCGCCCCGCCGTGAGTTTAACTCACAAATATGGCTCTCTTGGTTATCTGAGTTACGGAATCAATGAGAACGTAGATTATATAATTTTATTTGCGTTGTATTAAGTTTGTTGTGAATCCCGTTACTCAAAGTCTAAAGTTTTCACGAAGAGAACGCAGTCTTTAGAATTTTTCCGGATATCTTAAGCACATCACCCAATCGCTTGACTCGGAGGAATCAGATGGAATTCTTGCTTGTTATTTTGGCTTCGATCGCGATCGCCTATGGGTTGCTCAAGATGCTAACAAAAATTAAAAATTTCGACCGCGATCGTGCGACCAGTTCGACCCCGGAACCTCCCCGGGAACCCGCAGTTATTGAAGAATCGTGTCCTCCGGGTTCGCCGTCGATCCGTGTCGAGCAGTTCTTGGAAAAAACAACGGCCAACGATTTAGGATCCCCGAGTAAAGATTCGAGTTACGAAGATTGGAAAAATCGAGGCGATCGCCATTTGGTTTGTGGGGCTTATCCAGAAGCCCTCGAAGCTTACGATCGCGCCTTGGAATTGCAGCCCAAAGCTTCTTATCTTTGGCAACAACGAGGGGAAACCTTAAAACGATTGAGGCGCTATCAAGAGGCGATCGCCTCCTACGACCGGGCGATCGAAGTGAGTATGAATCCGATCGGTCGCTATCAAGCTTGGAATGGAAAAGGTTCCTTATTGTTTGCCTTGCAGCGCTACGAAGAATCGATCGCCGCTTACCACCAAGCCTTAGCCATTTGTCCCAATGGAATCGGATCGTCCCATATTTTAGGATTGGAAGGGATGGCCTGGTCGAAATTAAAACATTATGAAAAAGCAGGCGATTGCTATCGGCAAGCCTATCACAAGGCGATTGAAGTCTCGGAACAAACTCGCTTTCACTTGAACGATTGGCGGGTTCGATCTGCCGAGCAGATTTAACTTGGAACCGAGAAAATAGAGGGAATCGCAGATGTTTACAACAACTTAGAATAATCGTTGAAACATCGATCTCAACCCCTCGAATCAAAACGATCCAGAAATTAGGATCGACCGGATCGGTACCTTCAATCAATCGCGTGAATTAACCCTCGATGTAAATCTTCATAAATGCGATCGACCCAAACTTGTTCTTGCGAACTCAAACAATGTCCCGAGAGTAAAGTCATTAACGTGCGTTGGTCTTGACGGCTGATTTGACGAGAGGAGAGGATGCGATCGACGGCCCGGCGAATGGCATTTCGATCGGTAGATGCAATAGTATCCATAGGATCTCGGAGAAATTTAAACCCTTCCATCTTCTAGTATCCGTGAAATTACGGTTGTCGGTGCGATCGAGATCGGCTATGGCTGAGATCGCGATCGCAACGATCGCCGAGCGTCCCTCAACAGCACGAACCATGACCCAGACTCGGGGAATCAAACCCAGCCGCGCCCTCCAATGCCTCGCCCTGGCGATCGCCGCCCTATCCCCAATTGCCGCAAGGGCGCAAGTGATTCCCGATGGCAGCCTCCCGCAAAACTCCCTGGCCACCCCCGAAGGGGACCTCACCCAGATCCGGGGGGGAACCCAAGCCGGAAACAATCTCTTCCACAGCTTTAAAGAATTTTCAGTGGGTACCGAAGGCGTGGTCTGGTTCGACAATGCCGCCGGAATTACCAATATTGTGACCCGAGTCACCGGAGGCAAAATCTCGCAAATCGACGGCACGATCCGCGCCAACCCGGGGGCGAACCTATTTCTACTCAACCCGTCCGGGATCGTCTTCGGTGCCAACGCCCGCTTGGAGATCGGCGGCTCCTTTCTCGCCACCACAGGCGATCGCCTCCTGTTCGACGACGGCAGCATCTTTAGCGCCACAGACACCTCAACCCCTCCCCTGCTCACCGTCGCCGTACCGACGGGGATCCAATTTGTCAACGACGGGCAATCCCCAGCCAGTCTGACCGTCCTCGGACCGGGCAATCGATTCGGGTTCGGTCCGCTCCTCGAAACCGTGCGCGACGATCGCCCCACCGGATTCGCCGTTCCTCCCGGGGAAACCTTAGCCCTGCTCGGCGATCGCATCGACATTGCCGGGGGCAACCTCACCGCCGAAGACGGCCAGATCGAATTGGGAAGCGTCAGAACGGGAACCGTCACTTTTGGCAACGAAAACCCAGCCTTCAGCTATAACGTCCGAGAATGGGGAGATACGCGCCTGAGTGGAGCCGCCTCCGTCGATGCCAGTGGCGATCGTGGCGGCAACATTCAAGTGAGAGCGCGCCACTTAGCCGTCCTCGAAGGCTCTTCGATCTTGGCCGATACCCTCGGCGCCGGACCCGGTCAAACCGTCAAATTGCAAACCAGCGAATCGATCGAATTTTCCGGCTTGACCCCCGGCGACGGCACCTTTTCGAGTAGTGCCTTCGCCTCCGTGGCCCCCGGCGCCTCCGGCAACGGCGGTCAACTCCTCATTGAAACCGATCGCCTGCGAGTTCTCGACGGCAGTATCGTCGGCGTCGATACCTTCGGTTCCGGGAACGGTGGCTTGATGTCGGTCAAAGCCCGCGACGTCGAAACCCGAACCAGTTTTTGGTCCGGTTCGAGCTTTGTAGGCGCCACGGGAACGGGCGGCACGATCGCCATCGAAAGCGATCGCCTGCGGGTCTTAGAAGGGGCACAAATTCTCTCGTTTACTCGGGGAGAAGGCAATGCTGGAGAAGTCATTTTGCGCGCCCGCGAGTCGATCGAAGTAAGTGGCGCGGGGGTCTCCTTCGGCAGTCTATTTGCGAGTGTCGTCGTCACCACCGTCGAAATCGGAAGTACGGGCAGAGGGGGCAATCTCACCATAGAAACCGGACGTTTGATCGTGGCCGATGGCGGCGCCATTTCCACGGAAACCAACGGCACCGATCCGAGCAGCGCCGCCGGAGTGCTCTCCATCACTGCGACCGAATCGATCGACGTCTTCGGCCAGAATGAAGAAGGATTGCCCTCCGCCATTTCGACCAATGCCAATTTCGACGCCCCCGGCGCCGATTTGACCATCGAAACCGGGCGCTTGCGGGTTGCCGATGGCGGTCAGATCGGCTCCGGCAGCTTTGGGGCGGGCAATGGCGGCACCCTCACCATTCGCGTCAACGGCCCGATCTCGCTCAGTGGCACTGCAGCAGAGTTGGAATTTCGCGATCGCCTGTTCTTCACCGACGACTCGGGAACTCGCTTCCCCAGTGGCTTATTTGCGTCCTCGCAAGGGGCGGGCAATGCGGGAAACTTAACCATTGAAGCCCAATCGTTCTCGGCGGATAACCGTGCTGAAGTCACCGTGAGCAGTTCGAGTACCGGGCAAGCGGGGAGTCTCGAATTAATCGCGGAAACGGTCGATTTAGACACTCAGGCGCTCCTGCGAGCCGATAACAGCGCCGGGTTGGGTAATATTAGACTGTCCGCTCGCGATTTACGCTTGCGCGGTAACAGTCAAATTTCGACCAATGCCCGAGGGCTAGACGACGGGGGAAATTTGACGATCGCCACTCAGAATTTAGTCGCCCTCGACAATAGCGATATTACCGCCAACGCGGTCAACAGTGCCGGAGGACGCATCAGTATCAGTGCCGAGGGCATTTTCGGTACCGAACTGCGATCGCAACCGACGGCGGCGAGCGATATTACCGCTTCTTCCGAACTCGGCGCCAATTTTAGCGGCGAAGTGCGTTTAGAAACGCCGGAATTCGATCCGAGGACGGGATTTTTAAAAACGTCGCCGCAATTACTGTCTGCGTATCGGTTACAACTGGCAGGTTGTGCCGCCCCGGAGCAAAATCAATTTACGATTACTGGAAGCGGAGGATTGCCGGAAAATCCGATCGCGCCGATCCGCGCTCACAGCTTATGGAACGACCTGCGCGACATTCCCGAAGAGTCTAACGCCTCGCCATTGACCCATGAAGGCGATCGCCCTGTTCGTACTGCGTCTGCGCCTCCAACCCTTGAGGCCACCGGGTGGGTCACCAATGACACCGGAGGAGTGGAACTGGTCGCTTCGGGTCCCAATCGCGTCAATTTTTCTCGCTTGAACCCTCAAATTTCGGATATCGTCCCTGCTTGTCGTTGAAGGGGACAAGCCGCTTCTTCCCCCAGTCCGTAGCCCGAGGATCTTCCTCTCTGACGCTAACATCTAAAATCTTTCATCCTTCGATCGCCTCGTCGCCGATCGCTTCGCCATGCGATCGCGCTGGTGAATCCTCTGGATGGGAGCGATCTGGGGATTCTCCATCGGTATCGACCATTCCTTTGATAAATTGAGGGGGTTTGTTCCAGCGATCGAGGATGTCTTTAATTAAAACTTCTTGCAACCAAACTTGAGCCACTACGGTGAGAGGTAGGGCTAAAAATAAACCTAAAAAGCCGAAAAAGGTCACGAAAAAGACTTGCGCGAGTAAGGTGACGGCGGGCAACAGAGACACTTGTTCCGCCATCACGTAAGGGGTGAGAAAATTGCTCTCTGCTTGTTGGATAAAAATGTAGAGAATTAAAACGGCGAGGGTTTTCCAAGGGGCATCGAGGAGGGCGATCGCCATAGGCGGAATGACGCTCAATCCCGGACCGATATTCGGAATAAACGTTAGAATTCCCGCTAAAATGCCGTTAGCTAAAGACAGACGCACCCCGAGAATGGTCAATCCCAGCCAGCTAAACGTAGCAATCACGAGCATATTAAATAAAATCCCCACCAGCCAACCGCCGAGGGCGACTTCGCAACGATCTAAAATGCCCTCGACTCGGCGCCTGTAGAAGGAAGGAAATAAGCGCACGAAGGCACGACGGTAGGCGGCGGGATTGACTAAAAACATCAGCGACAGGACGACAACTAACAGAGAACTGAGCATGACGCCCAAGGTGCCACTGACGACATTTCCCGCCCGTTCAAATAGTTGATTGATTAAGGCGGGAAATTGTCCGGTAATCGTATCGAGATCGGGTAGGTATTGTTTTAAATCTCGGGGAACCCGGGTACGAAAACGATCGAGCCAGTTATTGAGTTCTTCTATGCCTAATTGAAGCAGTTGGATTAATTGTTGGAATTGTTCGGCAAAGGGCGGCACGATCAACCAGAAAAAGCCTGTCAGAATGACGAACAATAAGGTAATGGAAATCAGAACTGCCCAACCGCGTTTAATATGGAATTTTTGTAAGTAGCGCGCGAGTCGATTGAGGGCAGTTGCCAGGACGACGGCAGCAAAGACAAGAAGTAAAACTTGGCGAATTTGCCAGAGAATATAAAGGGAAATAAGTAAGCTTAAAAAGCCGATCCATTGACCTAGATTCACGGGCGATCGCTCCTGACAACGATTTGATAAGGATTTGATAAAGAGGGGGTAGATGGCGATCGCGCAGTTGCGACCGTCAACCCATGAATGAGTGATAAGAAGTTATGAAAATATCGGATTGAGACCGTACCGGATTGACGAAAAGATCGGTCTATTCTCCTCGTTGTTGCCACATGCGCCAACTCAGGAGAAGGGCTAAAATGGCGGGCGGGGTAAAAACACCGATCGCCGCGATCGTCGCCGTTGCAGGAAGCGCAAACTGTGGACCGACCCATTTAATCGCCACGGAGAGAACCGCCGAGGCGACGATCACTTTTAGAATAAATCCCACTGTACTATCCATTGGCCAGCAATCCTGATTCTCCTGATATTTTATTTAGATTTGATTGAAATTTGATTGAGATTCTCTCGAACTTCTCTGGGTTTTACTGAAAGTCCCTCTCGCCGTTTCAGGGAAGTAGTTTCTCGATTTCCTCGACCCATCGGCGTCGTTCGCGGTGTTCTAATTTTAAAATCTCCGCTAACGACCAGTGAAAATAAAAGGCGATCGCGGCTACCTCCTCGTAGAGGAGATCCAAGGGGTAGCCTACCATTCCCCCAGTTCGGAAAACCTCACTAATTCTTGATTGAGTTCGTTAAACTGTTCTTGCAGGTAAATAAAGTCTGCTAAAAACAATTCTTCTAACTGTTGGGGAGTGATTCGATCGAGGGTTCCCAACTCGACGATCGCCCGCGAAAGTATTACGAAAGTCGCATAAGCGGGCTCCTCCCGAACCCGGCGATCGCGGGTCACGTAGATTTCGTCTTCTCCAGTTATCGGACGCATTGTACCGTGACGGTGAAGGCGACCGCTTGCATCAATAACTCCTTTAGGAAGAGTAAACTCAATTTCTCGATCGAGCATCATTGTGTTGCCCTTGAGTTTTATAGAAATTAGACCATAAAGATTCGGACAAGCAACGAGTTTTTCGGGTTCGGCGATCGCCTCTGATTGCTAACCAGCGTATCCCGAAGCGATCGCCTTTCCCTTAACCCATTAAGGCGCAATTGTCGCGCGATCGAACGATTCGATCAAACATTAAATCGAAACAACATAACATCGCCTTCTTGGACGATATACTCTTTTCCTTCACTGCGAACTAACCCTTTTTCCTTCGCCGCATTCATCGACCCACTCGCGACCAAATCCGCATAGGCGATCGTTTCCGCCCGAATAAAACCGCGCTCGAAATCGGTATGAATCGTCCCCGCCGCTTGGGGGGCAGACATCCCTTCTCGAATCGTCCACGCCCGGGTTTCTTTCGGTCCGGTCGTTAAAAATGTCCGCAATCCCAACAACTTATACGTCGCGTGAATTAGAGATTGCAACCCGCCTTCTTCCACGCCCAAAGATTCGAGGAAGTCTGCCCGTTCTTCTGCCGACAAATCGACTAATTCCGATTCGACTTGCGCCGAAACCACGATTGTTTGAGCATTTTCGCGATCGCCAAATTTGCGAACTTCTTCCACCCACTGATTGCCACTGGCTAAATCTTCTTCCGACACGTTAGCCGCGTAAATAATTGGTTTGAGCGTTAACAATTCCAACTGTTTAACTAACTCTAATTCTTCCTCGTTTAATTCCGTTTGACGAGCCGATTTTCCTTCATTGAGAACGGCGGAAATCTTTTCGAGAACGGCGAGTTCGGCTTGGGCGTCTTTATTGGCGCGGGCTTGTTTGCGAGTGCGTTCGATCCGGCGTTCGATTTGAGCCAAATCTGCTAATGCTAATTCTAAATTAATGACTTCAATATCTCGAAGGGGATCGATCCCTCCAGAAACGTGAATGATATCGTCATTTTCAAAACAGCGAACCACCTGAACGATCGCGTCAACTTGACGAATATGAGAGAGAAATTGGTTCCCCAAACCTTCCCCTTGACTGGCTCCTTTCACCAATCCTGCAATATCGACAAACTCAATTCGCGTCGGCACAATTTGCTCGGAATGAGAAAGTTCGGCGAGCACTTGGAGGCGTTCGTCAGGAACGGCGACCACCCCTACATTCGGCTCGATGGTGCAGAAGGGAAAATTAGCTGCTTGGGCTTTCGCATTAGCTACGAGGGCGTTAAATAACGTAGATTTACCGACGTTAGGGAGTCCGACAATTCCAGCTCTTAACATATTGGCCTACAAAAATAACAAGAACAAAAGATCGACGGTGAGTTTTGCAGCTTAATTTTACAGCTTAATTTTGCAGCTTAATTTCACGGTGCAATTTCACACCTTTAATCGTTGAGAGCGATCGTCAAACGATTGGCAAAACTACAGGTTTTCAAGCTTAACACGATCGCCAATAGTCCGTAAAACTGATGTTCGATTCGACGATTATCGATCGCGTCCAATCGAGAACGGCCAAAGGCGAATGAAAGCGCGAAACCGCACGATTAGCGGTGATTTTAGTCCGCAGCATCGACGGGGAAATTGAGGCCGATGGCGTGACTCTCGGCGCTCGAACCCGCCGCAAACCCTCGATTCTTGCCTAGGGTTGGGTTGGGCGATTCCCCGCTTTGGGAACCGATTTCGGGGCGATCGAACCGTCGGGCATCACCGTTCCGGTCAAATTGGTATTTTCGAGGTGAACGCCGCTCAAATTGGCGCCGTAAAGGCAAATCCCGCTTAAATTGGCCTGACGCAAGTCCGCTTGAGTTAAATCGGCTTGAATCAGACAACTCGGCTGAATCGAGGTGCCATCGACTTCAACCTGTAAGTCTTCCCCTTTTAAAACTAAAACAAATGGACCGATTTTAATCGTCGCGCCGTCCGACAGGACCACCGGGCCTTCGAGTTGTTGGTCGTTGACAAAGACGCCATTGGTGCTGTTGTGGTCGCGCAAGACATATTCCCCTTGAGAATTGACGTGAATCACCGCATGACGGCGGGACACGAAGGGGGAATATAATTGGATGCTAGCTTTGGGCGATCGCCCCAACCAAATCGTCCCTTGATTTTTCAGAGAAAACGCCCGCGCCTTACTCCCTTCCCCCACCGGGGTCGAAAAATCCGCTCCGACTAAAATCGCGCGCGCCAAATTGGCCCGACTCAAATTGACTTCCGTCAACTTCGCCTCGGTTAAATTGGCGCGGGTTAACGTCGTTTCACTTAAATTGCAATAACTCAAGTTCGTGCGGCTCAAATTGGTCTCGTTCAAATTGGCCCGACTTAAATTACTCCCGGACAAGTCGCTGCGCGCCAAATTCGCCTTACTTAAATTGACTTCGCACAATTTGGCGTGACGCAAATCGACATCGGATAAATTTGCCCCCGGCAACTTGGCCCCGAATAACTGGGCGTTTCTCAAGTCCGCTTTTTCCAATTTGGCGTTACTTAAATCCGCATCGTACAAGTCCGCCTCGCTCAAATTGGCGCCGTTGAGTTTTGCTCCTTTAAAGTTCGCCCCGACGAGATTGGCAGATGATAAATTCGCCTCGCTCAAGTTGGCATGGGTTAAATTGGCTTTGCTTAAATTCGCCCGACTCAAATCAGCTCCACTTAAATCGGCGCGGGTCAGATTAGCGCCGGACAAGTCCGCCAAGGTTAAATTCGCCCGAAATAAATCGGCCCGCCCCAAATCGGCGCGGGAGAGATTGGCCCGGGAGAGATTGGCACCGAAAAATTTCGTCTGAGCCAAGTTCGCCCGACCCAGATGGGCTTTTTCTAAATTGGCTCCACTTAATTTCGCTTGAGTGAGATTGGCATCGTAAAAATCGACGCCACTGAGTTCGGCATCGTACAAGTCAATCCCCATGAGCTGAGCAAACATCAGATTCGCCCGACTCAGTTGTACCCCGCGAAAATCCCTTTCTCCTGCTGCATACCGTTTGAGCAGTTCGTGAGCGTTCATGAGTCCCCATCCTAAAATAATGCGACGATCTTAAAACTTGGGGGCAGATTTGAGAATTGAGCAGAACTTGCGAGAAGCGTCCGCTTCAAATCTGCGGTTGAAGCGAGAGATGAATCGCGAGCCAATCCTTGTGCTATAAGATTAAATCTTCTTGGAACACCAATTCCAAGGGCGAAAACCAGGGTTAACAACAGGTTCTAAAAACTTAACCCCCCTGGGGAAGACGGGTTTGGGCTTATGGAGGCTGAGTCAGACTTATAGAAAACTTGTTTTCTGGGGGCTTCGGCGGGAGAAGTAGGAAGCCGCGAGGGTAATCTTCGATTCAATCGGCGCTATTTCACGGGAAATGTTCTTGAATAAAGGTTTCCGCTTCGGCGCGAGTGACGATCGCGCGATCGAGGGTCGCCGCCAGCACGGCATCTAAAATTTGCTTATAACGCGGACCGGGTTTGTAGCCGAGGGTTTTGAGGTCGTGGCCGTCGAGGAGGGGCTTCGTTTCGATCCATTCGGTCAAATATTGCCAAATTTTGCGGCGAATGGGACGGGAGGCGCGCACGGCGACGAGCATTAGGGTCAGCACGTCGTAACGGCGCAACAGCCTCACGATCGCGCTCGGACGGGTTAACTCGCTCACCGGGGACACCGCCTCGGACGCCTCGGCCAAACCGTCGAGGCGATCGATCGTTTCGATACTCATTTGCAAGTTCGTGGCCACTTGGCGGCGATCGCCCGGGGCCAAGTGGGCCAAAATGACTTCTAAGCGAATTTGCCAATATTCCGGCAGTTGGGAGAAACAGGGGGGGACGGCACCCCCCATTCGAGCGGGTCGCCGCGCGATCGCCTGCAAGCCGCGATCGACTAAACACAACTCTCGCCACAACCGCCCATTCAATTTCAAACTCGGATGGATGCAGCGCAACGCCCCTAAATCCCCGAGCAGTTCCAAGGCACTTTTCCAATAAGGCGCCTGCAAAATATATTTCAACTCACTTTTGAGGCGCGTTTCCAACGCCGGGGCGCGTCGTTTGCCCGAGGCGGGGTCGAGGGCGTTTTTCTGCATCCGTTCGTAAATCCCACTTTCGAGGGCGTGGCGGATGTAGCGTTCGGTTTGCGCTTCGATCTCGAAACCGAGACGCACCGCAAAGCGCACGGCCCGATAAATTCGCGTCGGATCTTCGATAAAGCTGTTGGCGTGCAACACCCGAATCCGACGGTCTTGCAAGTCCAGCCAACCGCCGAAAAAGTCTAAAATCTGTCCGGCGCGATCGCCCCCGGTCAGGCGCAGTGCCAGGGCGTTGATCGTAAAATCCCGGCGGTAGAGGTCTTGACGGATCGAACTGGCTTCTACTTCCGGATTGGCGGCGGGATAGGGATAAAATTCCGTGCGCGCCGTGGCAATATCGACCCACAGCGAATCTAAAACCGGGTCTTTGTGCCAGAGTAAGGCGGCGGTTTGAAATTGTCCGTGAATGTCGAGGCGGGCGGCGGGATACAGTTGGCGCAAGGCTTTAGCCAGTTCCATTCCCGCTCCGACATCGGCGGTTTTGTGGAAGCCATCGACGACGAGATCGATATCGCCGAGCATCAACGGTTCCTTGCACGGATGGAGACCGGAGGTGTCGTCCTCGTCGCTTTCCGAGGTTGAGCAGGGGGAAGAAACGGCGAGCAGGAGGTCGCGGACGCCGCCGCCGACGAGATATAAGTGCCAGCCGCGCTCTTCGGCTAACTGGGCGGCGCGATCGAGGAGGCGAGCCAGGGGCGGGACTAAACTCCGCGCCAGTAAGGGTTTGACCGAGGGCGGTAGGGGACAGTAGGGGTGAATGCGATCGATCGGATCGCGCGACTGTCCGATCGCCTTGTCTTGATGTAGTTGGCGCAGTAGGTCGGTGCGGGTGACGATGCCGATCAGTTCGTCGTTTTCGAGGACGGGCAGCCGTCCGATATCGTAAGTGACCATCAACGCTTCGATCTCTTGAAGGGTGGTATCCGGGGCGATCGTTTTGAGGTTGGTGGTCATGTAGCCTTTGACCGGGGCGTGGGAAAAGCCGTGGTGTAAGGCAATATCGAGGTCGCGCCGGGAAATTACGCCGACGAGTTGTCCCCGGGAATCGACGACGGATAAGCCGGAGTGACCGTAACGCAGCAGGATGCGATGGGCTTCGTGGATGGTGGTGTCCGGTCGGATCGTCCGCACCGGGGAGGACATCAGTTCGCGGGCGAGGGGCGGATGGGGGATTTGCTGTTTGAGGCGATCGAGCAGATCCGGCAGGAGGCGATCGCGATCGGCGTTGCGTAAGGCGGCGGAGGCGGCACGGGGGTGACCGCCGCCTCCCAAGGGTTTGAACAGTTCGTGCAGGTTGGTTTGGGGGATGCGCGATCGCCCGATCAGGGTCAGCCGTTCGTCGTTGCCACTTTTGACGGGATAGTAATGGGCTAAGAGCACCACGTCACTTTCGGTCAGTTCGAGTAAGTGAGAGGCCAATCCCGCCAGTCCGGGCACGTAAGCGTCACTGTCGAGCACGACCCAAGACACTGTATTGCCTTGAATCGTTTCGGACTGGAGATCCCTGAGTCCCACGGCGAGCAGGTCTTGCAGTTGGGGGGACAATCCCGGTTCGATGTATTCGGCGATCGCCCGCACGCTAGCCCCGCGTTCCATCAACCAGGCTAACGCTGCCGCATCCCTGGCGGTGGCGTGGTCGAAGGTCAGCGACCCGGTATCTACGTGGATGCCCAAGGCCATGACCGTGGCTTCGGCGGCGGTCAGATGGCGCCTGTTGCCTGCGGGAGCGCCGTCCCCTTGGCGATCGATCGCGGCGATCTGTTTTTGCAATTGTTCGACAATCAGGGTGGTGGTCGCTCCGACGGCCTCAATTTGCGTTTGAGTTGCCGGAATGTCACTTTCCACGTCGAGATGGTGGTCCCAAATTTGAATCGGGACGGGCAAATCCAACCATTCCGCCGTTTTGCCGAGGCGATCGCGCTGTTGAGTATCGACCACGATTAAGGAGCGAATTTTCTGCGGATCCACCGATCGCCGTTCGATCAATGCATACTCGTCGCGATGTAACGCCAGAAACTCCCGAACCCCCGGATGACACCCCCCCGATAACACAATCCGCGCCCCCGGTTGTAAGCATGTCAAGCCGACAGCAGCCCCGAGGGCGTCGAAGTCGGCAGTGGTATGGCACAAAATTAGATCCATAGGGAATTCAGGAGTCAGGAGTCAGAAGGCAACAGGAACGATTCCAAGTCTCTCAGGCGGGTATCTTGCTGCTGGTGCGGTTCTCTTGCCCGCTTCTTCGACTAACCTGCCGAGGGGGAATGGGGTTCTTTATCAATTTTAGAGGGGATCTTTACGAGAGTAGAGAAATTCGTGCAATTGATGATTAAATAAGGGTTTAGATCGGAAAATCGATGGATATTGACGGCGTTTTTTGCACAAAATCTCTAAAAAACGTTCTCCTCGACGAGCTTGCCGATCGCAGCTTCGTTCTTCGAGAGTCGAGCGCGATCGGGTGCGGCGAAGGGAGCAATTTTTGATAGGGTACTAGACAGGACTGATACGGCTGCTCGTTCGGGCGCCGCAATCTTTACACTCGATCGCTGTGTTGGGAGAAAAAACCATGACAATTATTTTTCAGTTAGCACTCGCCGCTTTAGTTCTGATGTCTTTTGCGATGGTCGTCGGCGTTCCTGTCGCCTATGCCTCGCCTCAGAACTGGGATCAATCCAAAACCTTACTCTATTTGGGGTCGGGCATTTGGGCGGCTCTGGTGATCTTAGTCGGCGTCCTCAACTTTTTGGTGGCTTAAACGGGCGATCGCCCGCTCGGTCTTTCCCTTTTTGGGCAAGCCATTCTCTGGAGGGAGAATTTCCATTCGAGCATCGATCGCCGAACGGTCGCCGTGCGATCGCGGCGGCGAAGATCCCGGAAGGGTTCTCCCTCACTCCCCAGAACCGATCGCCCCTCAAGGGGGTTCGAGGGTTCTGAAGTCTTCTAACTTCTAACAATCCGTTGTAAGTGCCGTTCGGCGACATCTCGATGCAGACCGTCGCGAACGCCTCTCTTTCATGTTTGGGAGCGAGTTGTTCGACTGCGCTCCTCTCTTTCCATTCTATCTTTTGTATCTCAATGGCAGTTTTCGAGGGAAATTTTACTCAAACCGAACACTTGCGGTTTGCGATCGTCATCGGTCGGTTCAACGACTTAATTACGAACAAACTTCTAGAAGGATGTCAAGACGGACTCAAACGTCACGGCGTCGATATCGACCCGGAAGGAACTCAAGTCGATTACGTCTGGGTTCCGGGGAGTTTTGAAGTGGCCCTCGTTTCCCGGCAGTTGGCCTTAAGTCAGCGCTACGATGCCATTATCTGCCTCGGTGCCGTCATCCGAGGACAAACCCCTCATTTCGATTACGTGGCGAACGAAGCCGCTAAAGGGATTGCCGCCGCCGGATTTCAAACGGGGGTTCCGGTTATTTTTGGGATCCTGACTGCCGATACCATGCAGCAGGCGCTGGAACGGGCGGGAATTAAAAGCAATAAGGGCTGGGAATACGCCCTCAATGCTTTGGAAATGGCCAATTTGATGCGACAAGTCAAAAATTTACCCGAATTGGGCATGGCTTACGGTTCTTCTACTGCATTGGCGGAACGGGATAATCCCAGTCTTCCCGCTTCGACCGCGCGCGGCGATCGCCCTTGGGAACCCCAGACCCAAGAGGATCGAGAACGCTCCTAGACCGGAATCGAGGGGCGATCGAGACGGCGATCGCCACCCCTGGTTCAAAATTTTTGCGGGTAGTGGTTGACAGAATCTAAATTTACTGGAATACTAATATTTACTGACGGCCTCGCGGCTGGAAGTCTCGCGGGTATAGCTCAGTGGTAGAGCGTCACCTTGCCAAGGTGAATGTCGCGCGTTCGAATCGCGTTACCCGCTCTTTAAAAAATCAACAATCGCAAGTCCCTGCCATTGGCGGGGCTTTTTGTTTTCTTTTTGTTTGAGGGGCGACGCTTTTAGCCGGATCGCCCCTGCGGATCGAATGGGGAGGTGGCAGCGATCGGGTGCGATCGCTGCCACCCCAGATCTGAACGAAGGAGACGATCGGCGGCCATCCTCAAGAGATCGAGACTGACCGACCTCACGCCGTCCCCGACAGGCGATCGCCTCAGTCGGAGGTTCGGCTAATCAAGACCGGACAGTTGGCGTAAACGCGCACGTAGTCGGACAGAGAATTACCGAGGAGGCGGTCGAGATCCACTAAACTCTTGGCAATCGACGGGCGGCGATCGGGCGAACCGATCGTCAACAAGTCGATGTTATTTTCCTCGACCAAATTACAAATCACCTCGCCGGGTTTGCCTTCTTGGAGAATGCAGCGATAGTCTACCCCATATTTTTTCGCTTCGGCGACGGCTTCGCTTAACACCGGATCGTCTTGTTCGCTGGTAATCCCTTTATCGGGATTGGCGCGCACTAAGAACAATTGACCCCCCTTGACCTCGCGCAGCAGGAATAGGGCTAAATCCAAGCATTGGCGGGCGGACTTGGACTTATCCATCGCCACCATCACCCGCTTGATTTTTTTGACGTAAACGTCATCTTTGACCAACAGCATCGGACGCGAGGCGAGTTGGAAGACGTATTGACTGACCGATCCTTCCAAAATGGCTTGCAAGCGACCTAACGCCCGCGACCCCATGATAATCAGATCGACATCTTCTTCCTCGGCGATTTCGCAGACGATCGTTTTCGCATCCCCTTGTTTGAGACGCGGATTGACTTTTTCCGGAGCAATATTGAGGGACTTGACCGCTTCGGCTAGAATTTTCCCCCCTTCTTCCAGTTTGGCGGCCATATCATCGGCAACAATTTGCTGCGGAACCACGTGCAGAACCGTCACCGATGCCTGTTGAATTGCGGGAATATCCAGCAACATATTGAGCATCTCTTCGCACAGTCCCCGTCCGGCAACCGCTACTAAAATTTTTTTAATCACGATCGTTCTCCTGGTTACAACAGCTTTTGTGTTTTTGATGGGGGAGCCAAACTCCCTTAAGGTTTAAGGTGTCAGTTGCATTGGTCTGTTTGGCGGATCGGGGGCGATCGCTTGCGCCCCTTAAGATTTAAGGATAAGACTGATTACTTACTGAAAATTTGTAGAAATGTAGCGTTTTGGCACAATTTGTAACATGACAGAGCAACGCAACCCGCAAGCCAAACTGCCACCGACGGAGGCGATCGAGACTTTATCGGCCCTTCCGGGCGGAACGTGGTTTGAATACCCGGTGCGAGCGCACCCCCACCATACCGATTATGCCGGGATTGTCTGGCACGGAACCTATTTAACCTGGATGGAAGAAGCGCGGGTGGAGTCGTTGCGGGCGATCGGGATTAATTTCGCCGATTTGGTCAACCTCGGTTGCGATTTGCCCGTGGTCGAACTCTCCGTGCGCTACCACAAGCCGATGCAGATGGGTATGGATGCGGTGGTCCGAACCCGCATGACCCAGATGGACGGGGTACGCTTGAATTGGGAATATCAGATTCGGTCCGTCGCCACTGGAGAGCTGTTCCTGACGGGGTTGGTGACCTTGGTCGCCGTCGATCGCGATAAGGGAAAAATCATGCGGCGCCTGCCTCCCGCGTTCCAAGATGCCCTCGTCAAGCTGTCGCGCGAGTGAGGCGATCGCCGGAAAGCTTTTTGGGGTCGAGGATTGTCTCCCTCGGATCCCTCGGATTCGGGGATGGCGATCGCCGCTCCCGCTTGGAGAGAGTCGCGGACAACAAACCCGGCGATCGCTACCTTCGATTCCCCTTCCGCGCCTAAAATGGGGAACCAAGTAGAGATTGGCAAGGTAGGGAATTTAAATGTCAAAAAAATTAAAGCTCTTAGTCGTCGATGACGAGGTAGAAAACCTAGATTTGCTCTATCGGACTTTTCGCCGCGAGTTCCAGGTGATTAAAGCGGATAGTCCGTTAGATGCCCTGGAAATCTTAGACGGAGAAGCGGAAGTCGCCGTGATTATTTCCGATCAGAGTATGCCCGAAATGAGTGGGGTGGAATTATTCGGCAAAACCACCGATCGCTTTCCCGATACCATTCGCATTTTGCTGACCGGATATACCGAGGATTCTCTCGACGAAGGGGCCGAGGCGATCGAGGGAGCGCGTATTTTTAAATGCATTACCAAACCCTTCGACACGGAAGAACTTAAAGCCGTGGTGCAACAAGGGGTAGAAGTCTACCAAACCGCCCGCGCCAACAACTAGATTCAGGGCTTCCCATCCGGGCGTTGAGCGCCTCGCGCTCGCCCCGTTCGCCCCTTCCGTGGAATGGGGAGCGCAGCTCGACATCGGCGCTGCGGCGATCGCCCCCGTTTCCCACGCTCCGGGAGTCGAGCAGATCCGGACTGAACCGAGAAATCGCCCAAGATATCGTTACTTTTTGTTAAGATCGACACGACCCTCACAAAAGCCATCCCGTGGCCGTTACTCGTGCCGCGTCGCTGCCGACTGTTCCGGCAATTATACCGAACTGGCGCCGCCGTCGGTTGGAGGAGTCGCCAAACTTGCCCTACTCAGCCTTGGAGAATTTTCGATCGATGTTAAGACTCGAACACGTTAGTAAAATATACCCCACTGGTGAAGTTCTCAAGGATATTAACTGGGAAGTCAAGCCCGGCGATCGCATCGGCTTAGTCGGCGTCAACGGCGCCGGAAAATCCACCCAACTCAAAATCATTGCTGGAGAAATCGAACCGACCGCCGGAGAAATTATCCGCCCCGCCAACTTGCACCTCGCCTACCTCACCCAAGAATTCGAGGTAGACCCCGGACGCACGGTTCGCGAGGAATTTTGGACCGTCTTTAAAGACGCCAACGAGATCCAACATCGCTTGCTTCAAGTCCAGCGCGACATGGAACGGGCCACCCCGGACGAGTTAGACCGCCTCATCAAAAAACTCGACCAACTCCAGCGCCAATTTGAAGCCTTGGACGGTTACACGTTAGACGCCCAAATCGAGAAAATCTTACCGGAAATGGGCTTTACCCTCGAAGACGGCGATCGCCTCGTGAGCGCCTTCAGTGGCGGCTGGCAAATGCGGATGAGTTTGGGTAAAATCCTCCTCCAAAATCCCGACCTCCTGCTCCTCGACGAACCGACCAACCACCTCGACCTCGAAACGATCGAATGGTTGGAAACCTACCTCAAAGGCTTGTCCACGCCGATGGTCATCGTCTCCCACGACCGGGAATTTCTCGATCGCCTCTGCACCCAAATCGTCGAAACCGAACGCGGCGTTTCTACCACCTATCTCGGCAATTATTCCGCCTATCTCGCCCAAAAAGAACTCGATCGCGAAGCCCAATCCGTCGCCTACGAACGGCAACAAAAAGAACTCGAAAAACAACAGGCATTTATTGAAAAATTCCGCGCCAGTGCGACCCGCAGCACCCAAGCCAAAAGCCGCGAAAAACAACTCGACAAAATCGAACGCCGGGAAGCTCCCACCGGGTCGCTCAAGAGTTTGCGCTTTCAATTCCCCCCGGCCCCGCGAAGCGGTCGCGAAGTCGTCAAGATTGACAACTTGGTCCATACTTACGACGACAAAATTCTATTTCTCGACGCTAATTTAGAGATCGAACGCGGCGATCGCATCGCCTTTCTCGGCCCCAACGGCTGCGGTAAATCTACCCTCCTTCACATGATGGTCGGCTTGGAAACCCCCACCGAAGGAACGGTCAAACTCGGCGATCATAACGTCATTCCCGGTTACTTCGAGCAGAACCAAGCCGAAGCCTTAGACCTGGAAAAAACCGTCATGGAAACCATCCACGACGAAGTCCCCGACTGGAAAAACGAGGAAGTCCGCACCCTGCTCGGGCGTTTTTTGTTTAGCGGCGAAACCGTCTTTAAAAAGGTCGTCGCGCTCAGTGGAGGGGAAAAAGCACGTTTGGCTCTGGCGCGAATGCTCCTGCGTCCCGCTAATTTATTGATTTTGGACGAGCCGACCAATCACCTCGACATTCCCGCGAAGGAAATGCTCGAAGAAGCCCTCAGTCAATACGACGGCACGGTGATTATTGTCTCTCACGACCGCTATTTTATCTCCAAGGTTGCCAATAAAATTGTCGAGATCCGCGATGGTGAATTCCGCACTTATTTAGGTGACTATCACTATTACTTAGATAAAATCGCCGAGGAGAAGGAAGCGGCACGAATCGCCAAATTAGAGGCAGAAAAAGCGGCGAAGAAAGCGGCGAAGAAGTCTAAGACGGGGTCGAAGCGCAAGTAAATCCCTTCGACCCTGCCGCCAGTCGAAGTCCGATCGCCCCCCGGTTCTGGGAGATTGCCCTCGGGGGGGGTGACCCCGCATCGGTCATCTTGCTGTCGCGGCTTCCCTGGCGATCGTTGCAGATTTTCGGCGCGATCGCAGCGATCGCGATCGCACGAATTGTCCGATTTTAGTTACAAAGTTGTAACGATCGCGATCGTCTGTTTATCCGATGGCGATCGCATATTTCGTAATATTAAAATCACGAAGTCTATCGAGGAAGTGAATTAAAATGGAACTATAGAAAGTTAGGAGGACGAGCAAATGAAAACCGGGTTTTTCTCTGCCGTCGCAGTTCCTGTCATCGTCTTTTTTGCGGCTCCTGCCGTCGCCGAAAATCCCGCTCATCTCGAACAGTTGCTAGAAACGAATCTCTGTCAGGGATGCGATCTCAGTGGGGCCGATTTGAGTAACGCTCACTTGATCGGAGCGGATTTGCGAGGAGCCGACCTGAGTGGAACCAACCTGTCAGCCGCGAACCTGGAAGGGGCGGATCTCACGGGCGCTAATTTGGCAGGTTCCAATCTCAGCAATGCCTTTTTAAATAGTGCGAGTTTGCGAGAATCGAATTTAGAAGATGTCAATTTCAGCGATGCCAATTTATCCTTCGCCGATTTGACCGACGCCGATTTAACCGATGCCATTCTGCTCAATGCGAATTTGAATGGAGCTGATTTAAAACAAGCCAATATGCCAAGTGAAATTCTCGGACGGCAATAATAACGGCAAGCATCAACAAACGTCAGTTATTGTGGTTTCAAATAAGAATGAGACAAAATATCTGTGTAGAGGTGATTCGCGAATCACCTCTACAGGGTGTGGGTCAACTCACTCTTAAAGGCGCTGTAAATACCAGAATCTGTCTCAATCTAAATTGACGGCAATAATAACGGCAAGCATCAACGAACGTCAGTTATTGTGGTTTCAAATAAGAATAAGACAAAATATCTGTGTAGAGGTGATTCGCGAATCACCTCTACAGGGTGTGGGTCAACTCACTCTTAAAGGCGCTGTAAATGCCAGAATCTGTCTCAATCTAAATTGACGGCAATAATAACGGCAAGCATCAACGAACGTCAGTTATTGTGGTTTCAAATAAGAATAAGACAAAATATCTGTGTAGAGGTGATTCGCGAATCACCTCTACAGGGTGTGGGTCAACTCACTCTTAAAGGCGCTGTAAATGCCAGAATCTGTCTTAATCTAAATTGAAATGACTATACTCTTTGAAAGAAGTATTACACTTGGCTCAATTGACCTCGAACTGCTGTTCGAGCATCAGTCTCAACAGCAGGGATTCGAGTGACTGGAGGTTATGAGGATCTTCGGAACTCTTGCAGCGTTGTAGTTTTTGGTGCAGTTCGTGGGGAGAGTAGCGAGCGGCGACAGCTCGAATCTGAGGTTTCATTGCTTCGAGGGTTTCCCCACTCAAATGCGCGGAAAGGTTAAGAAATTCAGTTTCTAAATCGGCGATCGCGTCGTCTAAATCCATAAACATCACCCGTCAAATACGATTAATTAGTTCCTCTTTAAACGTCAGGGGAATCCGGAACTTCACAAATATTTAAAAATTTTTTCAAAACGCCAAAAAGCGCGTGCAGTCTAAAACTGCCGCGCTTTTGTCGGTGAATCAATTTAGGGATCCTTAGAGCCAACTCGGGCGATCGCCCGCTATTTTAAAAGAACTGAAACCCGCTATTTTAAAGGTTTGTCCCCATCATCTGCTTGAGGGCGTCGAGTCCTTTTTTCACCCGGCGGGAAACGGTCACCGCACTGATTCCGAGGCGTTCGGCGGTTTCCTTTTGAGTCAAATCGTAGAGAAACACGAACTCTAACACGTGACGGGTGCGTTCTTCCAAATTGGCTAAAGCCTGTTGCAAGCGGATGCGGTCTTCCTGGGCCAGTTGAAAACTGCGATATCCCGGATCGGGAACCAACTCGCCGAGAGAGGCGGCGCCTTCTTCTTCATCGACCACGGGAGCATCTAAACTCAGAGGCGCGCGGTTGCGACAGGCGAGCTTGATCTCGTGCCATTCGTTTAAAGGAATTCCCAATCCTTCGGCGATTTCCGCATCGGAAGGATGGCGGTTGAGTTCGACTTGCAGCTTTTGAACGACTTTTGCCGCCTGACGTTGGAGGGTCAGCCAGTTGCGCGGAATGCGAACCGAAGGGCTTTTATCGCGCAGGTAGTGCTGGATTTCCCCACGAATGTAAGGAACGGCAAACGAACTGAAGGCATGACCTTTAGACAGGTCGAAGCGTTCGATCGCCCGAATCAGTCCCAAACAGCCGACCTGAAGCAGATCGTCGTAGTTTTCGGGACATTGCTGCATCCAGTGATGCACTTCTTTTCTTACCAAACCGAAGTTGAGCTGTACGAGTTCGTTACGAACCTCGGTTGAAGGAGACTGCTCGTATTGACGCAGCAGCTCTAAACTTTCGCGTTTGACTTCTTTGGAGACTGTTGTCAGCATTTAGACACCCCAGTTGGTAGAATCCCCTAGTCTAGTGTGGTCCAATATCGTCGAACGAGCTGTGATCCTCGGCACAGAGAAAAAACAAAGGCTTTGGCGATCGCCCGAGTGGCTCGCTCGATCGCTCGCTTGCGAACTCGATCCTCCGATGGGGTGGGTTCGCTGGCGCGCGGCAGGCGATCGCCTCCGTACTCAGGCGCTTTGCAGTTGAAATTTGCAGTTGGAATAATGATTTAACAATTTTAGCCCGATTGGGGGACGACAGCGCGCCCCTCCGCCCACATTAGCAATTGAATGCAATTTATATTCAGAAAAATTTATAAAGATTTTTGAGCAATTCCCGGTTATTTTGTCCGCAAAGACAGTCTGTGTGAGGGATTGACCGGGCGATCGCCCGACGGCGATCGATATGAAGCGATGTTAAGAATTCCGCAGATCGGGGAATCCTCGCGGGGGAGGCGATCGGCAAAAAATCCCCCCCGAGTCCGCCAAAGGGATGCCAACTACAGTTGCAAATGGTAAATTAGCTGGATAAAGTCGCCAAATTAAGCGAGGGATGTTGCGAAAAGATTGTGTAGATACTGCCTTCGGACAATTTCTGTCTCTGACGGAATGGGTGTGCTGGAAACGGGGAGTCTACTTTGCTAAAGTCAACCCCAACGGCACCAGTCAAACCTGTCCATCCTGCCTTGCTACGGCGAGCAAAGGGTTGGAAGTCAGAGAGTATCATTGTCCTGAGTGTGGATATCGAACGCATCGTGACCATGCCGCAGCAGAGATGGTTTTGCGTCGTGGACTAGAAAACGTAGTAACCCAGGGACTCTGGGGAACGGAAACCGCCTGTCAAGTCGGTCTGTCGGGGTCTATGACCTAGATAAGTGGCGTGGGGCCCGAAGACCCAATCGTGAGGTTGGGAAGCCCGCGCTGTAATCTTTGATTCAGCGTCGGGAGGATGTCACGGAACGTTCAACACCAAAGCCTTGAATTTGGACGAAAATGATTTTGGGATAGACTTATAGCAAATTGGAGCTGCCAACGATCGTGAGCCAATCTGAAACGCCAACCGTCCAATCCTTGCAAGCAGAAGTCGCTCGCCTGCGCGAAGACTTACAAATGAAAGACCAACTCGTACAGCAACTGTCTCAAGAACTGTTTCGCTTGGTCAAAAGCAACGCCAACCCGATTCTCAACCAGCAGGTGCCCGAAGAATATCTCGAACAAATGCGCCTGCTGCGCGAACAGATGCAAGGGTTTGAAGAACAAGTCGATTTCTACCAAGAACAAATCGCCAATCGCGACGGCGAGATCTACCAACTGCGCCAGTCCGTTCAGGAACTGACCGACCGTTCCCGGATGCTCGAACAAGTCGTCCAAGAACTCCCCGAAATCTATCGGGCCAAATTTGCCGAACGGATGGCCCCGGTCAAAGAAAAAGTCGAAAAACTCCAGCGAGAAAATCGCCAACTCCACGCCGAACTGCAAAGCGTCAGCTACCGTTTGGCGCTCAGAAGTCGGCGACAGTCCGGCAATCTGGAATTGCCGAAATTGTCTGGAGGTCAAGGACCCGATATCAGTTTGCCCTCGATGGGGAACGCTTAAACGGGTTTTCATGGGTTTCCGGGGTAGACGCACGCGGGAGTTGACCGTCGCCGAACCTACCCCTTTTTCTCGTGCGCGCGGTGGATGGGGGTCTTGGTTCGTTGACCGATCGCCCGGAACGATCGCCCGTAGCAAGGACCCGGTTGAGGCTCAGGTGAAGAGAAGAAGCCAACCGGAAGCACGAGGCGTATTCAGAAGCCTATTGAACTGTTCAAATTTTGTGAATCTTATTCGAGATCGTTGGAAGTTCTGACGGGAAGGCGAGCGATCGCGTTCGGCTTACTTGTCCCGTAACGTAGCACCCCGATAGCATGGAGAAAAGTAGATTCAAGCGGCGATTAAATCTCGCTTGGTTTTGAGTAAGATCCCTTCTGCGTGCAGAAAGTCGGCCATCGCTTCGTAGTTGTCGAAAATTTCAAAGACGAGATCGAGTTGACTGATTTCAAAAATGACCCGCACGCTGGCTTTGAGATTGAACAAAACGAGACGAGAACCGCGATCGCGCGCCGTTCTCAGGGTACCGACCAACGCAAACAACCCCGAACTATCGGCAAAGGAGACATCGCCCATGTCGATGGCGAATAAACGGACGCGCTCCGGACGATTTTGTAGCACTTGTTGGTGCAATTGATTTCCCGTCTGAGAGTCCAAGCGCTCGGACAAGTGAAGCACGACGGGTTCAATCGATTTTTGAGACGCCACAGTTACACCTCAAACGGTATGATTAAAGAGAGTGCTATTGCTGCTCGACGCAAACAGCAACTAAATACACACCTCTATAGCATGAAAGGTTTTTAAAAAAACTGGGTTGCCAGTTATCACATCGCCGTTGTGTTTTCGATCGCGGCGATCGCCTAAAACCTTGCGGTAAAACCCCTCGAACTGTCGAGGCGATCGCCCCGGCTTTGCAGATACGGTAAACCGCGCTACCGACAAGATTGACAGGATTGCCTGATTTGCGCCAAGATGTTAAAGAATCGTCAAGCTTTGTAAAGGCTGTGTTGCATGTCGGTTGAGCTTTTTTCGCTAGAAACCCTCAAAGAAATCGCGCATCAATACGGCTACTGGGCAGTTTTTCTAGGGATAACATTAGAGAATGCAGGCATTCCTCTTCCCGGAGAAACCATTACGCTCGTGGGAGGTTTCCTCGCCGGAAGTGGGGAATTAAATTACTGGTTCGTCCTCCTTAGCGCGATCGCCGGAGCCGTTTTAGGAGATAACTTCGGTTATTGGATTGGCAAAACAGGAGGGTGGCCCCTTCTGGTCAGTCTTTCTCGTTTATTTCGTATTTCAGAAGATAAATTACTTTCCGTTAAAGATCGCTTTAGCGAGAATGCAGCTCAAGCCGTATTTTTAGGAAGATTTGTTGCCCTCCTGCGTATTTTTGCAGGCCCGCTAGCGGGAATTTCCCAAATGCCCTATCAGCAATTTTTTCTATGTAACATGGCAGGGGCGAGCTTATGGGCCACTGTTATGGTCAGTTTGTCATTTTTTATTGGCGAACTGATTCCCTTAGATCAGTTGGTAACCAGCGTTGCTAAATTTGCGGTTTTTGCTTTAGTCGTCGTTTTAGCATGGTTCGTGATTCCGCCGTTATTAGAGGCACGCAGTGCCGCAGAAGAACTCGATCCCTAATCGAGGGAGCATCTACAGAATTTTCCCAACCCTTATTTAAGTCAAAAGAAAAAGGCAAAATCTTAAGGTTGAATCGAGTCAATCGAACCGATGAGATTTTGCCTTTTATATCGATCGTATCGAGGGCGATCGCCCAACTTTAACTTAACCGCGCAACTTTTGCGACCAAACCCGCGTGGGGAGACCCCACACGTAAATAAACCCTTCTGCGGCTTTGTGATCGAACTGGTCGTCGGCGCCGTAAGTTGCCAAATCCGGCGTATACAAAGACTGTTCCGACTGACGGCCCACAATCGTCGCATTGCCTTTAAACAACTTGACCCGCACCGTTCCCGAGACTTGCTCCTGAGTCTTGATAATGAAGGCATCCAGAGCATCTTTGAGCGGGTGATACCACAAGCCGTTATAAATCAACTGGCTGTAAGTTTCCTCGATCCCGCGCTTGTAGAGAGTCACGTCTTTCGTCAACGTGAGACTTTCGAGATCGCGGTGGGCGTGAATGAGTAACAACAAGGCTGGTGTTTCGTAAATTTCGCGAGATTTAATCCCCACCAGACGGTTTTCGACCATATCGATGCGCCCGATGCCATGACGGCCCGCCAAGGTGTTGAGTTCGCTCACCAACGCTACCGGATCCAATGCTTTACCGTTGACGGCGGTGGGCAGCCCTTGAGTAAAGGTGATTTCGACATATTCCGGTTCGTCCGGAGTGTCGGCGATCGCCTTTGTCATGACAAAAATTTCTTCCAGAGGTTCGGTCCACGGATCCTCCAACGGCCCGGCTTCAATACTGCGACCGAGCAAGTTGCGATCGATACTGTACGGCGACGACTTCTTGACCGGGGCCGGAATCCCAAAGCGTTCGCCGTATTCGATCGTCTGTTCCCGACTCATCCCCCATTCCCGGGCGGGCGCGAGGACTTTCAAATCCGGATTGAGCGCCGCAATCGACACGTCAAAGCGCACCTGGTCGTTCCCTTTCCCGGTACAGCCGTGGGCGACCGCATCGGCGCCGTATTTATCGGCGGCATCGACTAAAAGTTTAGCAATCAACGGTCTGGCTAAAGCGGTCGAAAGGGGATAGCGATTTTCGTAGAGTGCATTGGCTTGAATCGCTGGAAATGCGTAGTCTTTGACAAAAACTTCGGTTGCATCGGCCACCAGAGATTCACTCGCCCCATATTTGAGGGCTTTTTCTTTAATCGGTCCGAGTTCTTCCCCTTGCCCGAGATCGGCGGCTAAGGTAATGACTTCTTCAACCCCCCATTCGTTTTTGAGGTAAGGAATGCAAACGGTCGTATCGACACCGCCCGAATAGGCTAATACAACTTTGGTAGCGCGACCCATAGTTTCTTGTTCTCCTCAAAGCACCAGTCCTCTATTATCGGGTAATTTTTAACGATTGATGTCAGGAGTTATGCAGATTGTTGAATTTGGCCTCGGTTGCGGCCAAATTTTGCCGGGACGGGAGGGAATCCAACATACTGGGACAATGGGTGAGGGGGCAATCGGTGTGTTTTACCTGGGGGCGTTCGCGAAGGATCTCCCCAGGACAATCGCGAAGGGTCTCCCCAGGACAATCGCTCCTGTCAGTCGTTCACAAATTAGGGATGAAACTGTGTTGGTCAGCGTAATTATTCCAACGTTCGATCGCCGCCCGATTTTAGCAAAATGTCTCGCGGCTTTGGAAGCTCAAACCGTTTCGGAGTCGGGGGTTGCCGATTATGAAGTCATCGTCGTAGACGACGGGTCCACAGACGAGACGATCGCCTATTTAGAAGCGAATCGCGATCGCTATCCTCACGTTCGCTGTTTTTCTCAATCCCATCGCGGTCCGGCTGCCGCCCGGAATTTGGGCTTAGAAAAAGCCACTGGAGAAACGATCGTCTTTATCGATAGCGATTTGGTCGTCACCGAGCATTTTTTGCAAGCCCACCTCGATGCACTCCACGCCGCCTCAGTTCGCTCGGGCAGCGATCGCCTGTTTACTTACGGGCGCGTTATTAATACGAATAACTTTGACAATCCTACCGCAGAACCTTATAAAATTACGGATTTTTCGGCAGCTTATTTTGCCACGGGAAACGTGGCGATCGCCCGTAAATGGTTGGATGCCGTCGGCGGATTCGATCCTCGGTTTCAACAGTACGGCTGGGAAGATTTAGAACTCGGCGTCCGTCTCAAAAAACAATTGGGATTGAAATTAGTTAAATGTCCGCAAGCCGTCGGCTACCACTGGCATCCGCCCTTTTGCCTCGACGATTTGCCTCGGGCGATCGACCGCGAAATCGAACGCGGCAGAATGGGGGTTTTATTCTATCAAAAACATCCCACCTGGGACGTTAAAATGATGATTCAAATGACTTGGTTGCATCGGGTACTGTGGGGAGTGCTGTCTTTGGGAGGACGCTTGAACGAGCGATCGATGGCGGGACTGTTGCAATGGGCGATCGATCGCGGTCACGCTCAAATTGCCTTAGAACTCTCTCGAATTTTTTTAAATTGGTATAACGTCCAAGCAGTTTATGCCGCCTACCATGCCACCTTTGCCCGCCAACGAGCCACCAACAAGCGGAAATGAACCATTGCCAACCCAGCTCATTTCATGAAACCGGAAAGTGAACTACCGCTATTGAATCAAAGATTACAATAGCGGCTTCCGTCTTCACTGGGGACTGCGCTAGATAGAACTGAAGTTCTACCACCTCGTCTTAGATCCCCTCCAAGGGCAGTAGAGCGAGTTCCTAACTCTAATATCCGTAAGCCTTCATTTTTGAGATTAATGGCGGCATTGATATCCCTGTCATGACGAGTTTGGCAATGTTCGCAAGTCCAACTTCTTACATCAAGAGACAAGCTTTTGATTTGATTGAGACATGCATGGCAAGTTTTAGAAGAAGGAAAAAATCGATCGACTTCTAGATACACTTTTCCTTCTGATTCAGCCTTGTACTTTAACATCGTACAAAACATCCCCCAACCGACATCACTAATCGCTTTGGCGAGTTTGTGATTGCGAACCATGCCTATCCCCCCTTTAGTTCCCCCCTTATTAAGGGGGGTTAGGGGGGATTCGACCACAATCACTTGGTTTTCGTTCACTATCTTACGGGATAGCTTGTGGAGAAAATCTTCACGACAGCGACTTATTTTGGTGTGAATCTTGGCAACTTTTACCCGCGATTTATTGCGGTTGTTGCTGCCTTTCCTTTTTCGAGCGTGTTTTTGCTGTTTTCTTTTTAGGTTTCGCGCGTGTTTATCAAAATGCTTGGGATTATTATATTTCGACCCCTCACTGGTAATTGCAAAATCGGTCAGCCCTAAATCAATGCCAATTGCTTTTCCTTCAGTTGAGAGGAGGGGAGGTTCTTTTTTACCCTCTACCAAAACTGAAGCATAATATTTACCATCTGGATTTTTGGAGAGGGTTACAGTTTTGATTTTTCCCTCAAAACTTCGATGCTGACGACAACGCACTAACCCAACTTTAGGCAGTTTGATGTAATTTCCCTCAAACTTAACATTTTGAGGATAACTGATAGATTGCCTTCCCTGCTTGGATTTGAATCGGGGTAATTTTGCCCGTTTCTCAAAGAAGTTTCGATAAGCGGTTGATAAGTTCAACGCCACGACTTGCAAGCATTGGGAATAGACATCTTCTTTAAGCCAAGGGTGTTCCTTTTTGAGGGCAGGTAATAATCCCTGAAGATAACCCCTTGATAAACCTTTTCCGGTCGCTCGATAAGTCTCTTGGCACAAATTTAACGCATAGTTCCAATACCAACGACAGCAACCAAAGCTCTTGGCTAAAGTCGCTTGTTGCTCGGGGGTTGGATAGATGCGGTATTTGTACGCCTTGAACATTATCGCCGATATAGCCAGATGATAAGATTATAACTGATTTGCCGAAGAGTCGCTTTCATCCCACGATTCACCTTCGGTAGAATCGGGGAATTCCCGCTCCCATTGTTAAAACGGTAAACTTGCCATTTCGTGTTACCCTAGGAAAGTTGTCTAATCTCGCACATCCGGGACTTCGGGTGTTTCCGGCGCTGGCGACTGGAAATCCGCTCGGATGGAGGATTAACCCGAACTTCAAGGAGTTACTAACCTTATGGCAGTCGTCTCTTTAGCCCAGCTATTAGAGTCCGGGGTTCACTTCGGCCACCAAACGCGCCGTTGGAATCCGAAAATGTCGCCGTACATCTTCACCGAACGCAACGGCGTCCACATCATCGACCTAGTCCAAACGGCCCAGTTAATCGAAGAAGCTTACGATTACATGCGGACGGCGGCGGAAAAAGGTCAAAAAGTGTTGTTTGTGGGAACCAAGCGGCAAGCGGCGGGGATTATTGCCCAAGAAGCCGCCCGTTGTGGAGCCTACTACGTCAACCAACGCTGGTTGGGAGGAATGCTCACCAACTGGACGACGATCAAAACCCGGGTTGACCGACTCAAAGAATTAGAACGACTGGAAGAAACGGGCGCGATGGACCTGCGTCCGAAGAAAGAGCGCTCGATGTTGCGTCGGGAGTTAGCCAAACTCCAGAAATATTTAGGCGGCATCAAACTGATGCGTAAAGTTCCCGATATCGTGGTCGTAGTCGATTTACGCCGGGAATATAACGCGGTGCAGGAATGTCAAAAGCTCGATATTCCGATCGTGTCCCTGTTGGATACCAACTGCGATCCGGACGTGGCGGATATTCCGATTCCGGCGAACGACGACGCCATTCGTTCGATTAAGTTGATTATCGGCAAACTCGCCGATGCCATCTACGAAGGGCGTCATGGAGAACTGGATTCGTCTGACGGGGATGACGAACCCGACGACGTAGATTATGAAGACTACGACGACGAAGACCAGGACGAGGACCAGGACGAAGAAGACGAAGACGAGGACGAAGACGAAGACAGCGACGATTAAACGCGCCGAACGTCTTTCCTCAAGCGGACGATAAATCGATCTTTGAAAATAGAGTGAGATTTGTTGTGCCGTCTGCGATCGCCCCCTTCAGGAGATCGCCCTACCGCAAGCCATTGACGCGGCTTTCTCCCGGGCGGACTTCCAACCAGACAAGTCTCGCCGATTCGCGAGGGGCCGCAGCTTGTTGGTAAAATAGCCCTCGGTTGGAGATCTCCCCCGTAAGCATCGAGGGATTCAACGAGGGGCAACCCTCGACCACCGCACCCGAATCCTTGAGAATTCGGCATCGGTAACCTTTGACGATGATGGAGACCCAAGACTCGCGCTCCAGATCGTTCAGTCTGGAAAACTGTCAATAGAGTGGGAATACAGGCAAGATGGCGGACATATCTGCAAAAGTTGTCAAAGAACTACGCGAAAAGACTGGCGCCGGAATGATGGACTGCAAAAAGGCGCTCAAAGAAAACGGCGGCGACATGGCCAAGGCGATGGAGTGGTTGCGCCAGAAAGGCATCGCCTCGGCAGATAAAAAAGCGGGTCGGGTAGCAGCCGAAGGACTCGTAGACAGCTACATCCACACGGGAGGTCGCATTGGCGTTCTCGTCGAGGTCAACTGCGAAACCGACTTCGTAGCTCGTCGTGAAGAATTCCAAAGCCTCGTTCGCAATATTGCCATGCAAATTGCGGCTTGTCCCAACGTCGAATACGTCAGCGTCGAGGACATTCCAGCCGAATTCACCGAAAACGAGAAAAAAATCGAAATGGGTCGCGAAGACCTCGCCAACAAACCCGAAAATATTCGGGAAAAAATTGTGGTCGGTCGGATCGAAAAGCGCCTCAAAGAGCTGTCTTTGTTAGATCAACCCTATATCAAAGACCAAAACATCACCGTTGCCGAGCTGATCAAACAAACGATCGCCCAACTCGGTGAAAACATTAAAATCCGCCGTTTCGTTCGTTTTGTCTTAGGCGAAGGCATCGAAAAAGAAGAAAGCAACTTTGCCGATGAAGTCGCCGCTCAAACAGGTGGCAAAGCTTAGACGCGACGAAGGCGCGAGTAACTCTCTAACGGAATCCACGCCGAACGGAGAGTAAAGCACGGGTCGGCAACAAGACAGGTCAACTTCAAAAATCTGGCCTGTCTTTTGCTGTCTCAGGCGCTAAGCTGAACAAGAGACCCGATCGCCCTTCGCGCAACATTGATACAAGTGTGGAACGTTTATGGTCAGACCTCTCGATCGCATCGAGCGAGATATTGAAAAATTAGAGAGTTCTTCGCAAGAGATCGCCGAGGAATTACAGCAAACCTACGAAGGGTATTTAAAAGTTCTCGGAGAAGCCGTGCGGGGACAGGCGATCGTGGCGACCTATCACATCTGCACCCACGGCAATCCCGAAGCCTTTCTCGAATTAACCCTCGATCGCCGCCAACAACTGCAAGGCAAAATCCGAACCATTGCCTCCGAAGCGCGCAGTCGGCTCGCCGTGGTTCCCGACCTCCTGCTCGCCACGCGCTTGCTCTCCCAATTGCCCGATCCGAGCGAACTGCTCGAAGCGTTGAGTAACGCGAAATCTCTCGAAGATCTCGAAGCCGAGTGGCCCGATGCCGCAGGGGCGGACACTTTCGACGTAGAGGAAGCCGAGGAGCCAGAAAGCGCCCTAAGTCCCGAAGAAGAACTAGAACGGGCCGAGGAAGAACGGGTCGAGCAAGAACGGGCCGAGGAAGAACGGGCCGAGGGAGAACGGGTCGAGGAAACCCCAAACTATCAATTCGAGCAACCGGAGAGCGTCGCCCGATGGCAAGAACATCTCGAAGGGGCGATCGCGCAACAATTGCAGGACGGCTCGCGCCAAATCAATCGAGCCTTACAGGAATTTGGGATCTTGCCGCCCAAATTACCGCCGATGCTGCTCGAAGCCGCCGCCAAAGTTCCCGGGAGCGACAGTGGGGTAGGAGTTCCCAACCTTTTAAACCTGACCGTCGAAGCGGAAACCCCCGAAGAAATGCAGCAGTTGCGAGGGAAGAAGCGCAAGCGTTCCCAACCTTTGCAAATCGTGGCCGTTCAACTGAGACTGTCCGAAATCGAATTAGGCGACGCCCAAGTGATGGCGGCGCGACATCAAATTCGCCATCTCCTCCATCGCCTCAACACCCTCAAACGAGAGTATCGCACCCGCGATCGCGAGCGGGCCGTCGCCCGAGCCGAGGCAGCATGGCGGGCGAGTTGGTTCGACGAGGGAGCCGATTAGGAGGTCGATGCCGTGGCTGTAGAACTGCCGGATTGGGGAAGACTGCAAAAAGCACTGTCCATCGAAGCCACGCGCGGCTTTGTCAACCTGATGGGCAAAGAATATCGCTTTAGCGAGTTCCTCCACGCCAGTTTGAGCGAACCGCCCCAGGACAAGCTGATGGGGGCAGAAATTCGGCGCTGGCAGGGCTTGGCAGCCCAGTTCGGACGCTACGGCGAGCTGAGCCGGGAAAGTCGAGAGCAATTGGTGGAAGAAACCCGTAAATTTCTGCTCGATATGGAACGGATCTGCACGCGATCGCCTTCGGCAGCCGTGACCTCTCCGGGGCCGAGGGGGGCCCCCGCTCCGGCGGCGAGTCGTTCCGTCGCCCCTCGTCGTGCGCCGCGTGGTGCGATCGCGCCCGATCGCGGCTTGACCCAAGTCCCGGGAATCGGAGCGAAGACGGGAGATCGCCTCGCGAAATTGGGACTCTACACCGTCGCCGACTTACTGTATTACTATCCGCGCGACCATATCGACTACGCCCGCCAGGTGAATATCGCCGAACTCGAACCCGGGGAAACGGTGACGGCGATCGGTACGGTCAAACGCTGCAACTGCTTTTCGAGCCCGCGCAATAGCAAACTGACGATTTTTGAATTAGTGCTCAAAGATGCGACGGGACAGATCAAAATCAGTCGCTTTTTTCCCGGCTACCGATCGCGATCGCGCGGCTGGCAAGAAATGCAAAAACGCGCCTTTCCCCTCGGGGCCGTCGTCGCCGCCTCCGGACGGGTGAAAAAAAATAAATACGGCATTACCTTAGACAACCCGCAACTCGAAGTGCTCGACGGGGAAGGCGGGGCGATCGAATCGCTCAACGTGGGGCGAGTCGTCCCCGTGTATCCGCTCACCGAAGGGGTGGGAGCCGATGTAGTTCGCAAAGCCGTCAACGCCGTCCTGCCCGCGATCGCCCACCTGAACGATCCCTTACCGGGAGGGCTGCGTAAAAAATACGGCTTGATGGAATTGGGGGAGGCGATCGCCAATATCCACTTTCCGCGCGATCGCGACATCCTCGATGCCGCCCGCCAGCGCCTGGTCTTCGACGAATTCTTTTACCTCCAACTCGGGCTGCTGCACCGCCGTCAGAGCGCCAAAACCAATCAAAAAAGCGTCGTTCTGCCCCGTCAGGGCCAACTGATCGAAAAATTTTACTCTCTGCTTCCCTTCCGCCTCACCGGGGCTCAGGAGCGCGTTATCGGCGAAATCCTCAACGATTTAGAAAAGCCCGAACCGATGAACCGCCTGGTTCAAGGGGATGTCGGTTCCGGTAAAACCGTGGTCGCCGTCGTCGCCATCTTGGCGGCGATTCAAGCGGGATATCAGGCGGCGTTGATGGCCCCGACGGAAGTTTTAGCCGAACAGCATTATCAAAAGTTAGTCAACTGGCTCAACTTGCTCCATCTCCCAGTCGAACTGCTCACGGGTTCGACCAAAACCAGCAAACGCCGCCAGATTCACGCCCAACTGGAAACGGGAGAATTGCCCGTGTTGGTGGGAACTCACGCTTTGATTCAAGAAAAAGTGACCTTTCATCGCTTGGGGCTGATCGCGATCGACGAACAACACCGCTTCGGGGTCGGTCAACGGGCGAAACTGCGTCAGAAAGGGGTGGACGGCGTGCCCCACGTGTTGAGCATGACCGCCACGCCGATTCCGCGCACCTTGGCGCTGACTTTACACGGGGATTTAGATGTGAGTCAGATCGACGAGTTGCCCCCCGGTCGGCAGGCGATTCAAACGACGGTGTTGGGGTCGAAAGACCGCCCGGACGCCTACGAGTTAATTCGTCGGGAATTGGCCCAAGGGCGTCAGGCTTACGTGGTGTTGCCGTTGGTGGAAGAATCGGAAAAGTTGGATTTGAAATCGGCGATCGAAGAATACGAGCGCTTGCAGGAATCTGTGTTTCCTTACTTTCAGGTGGGATTGCTGCACGGACGGCTGACTTCGGCGCAAAAAGAAGAGGCGATCGGGTTATTTCGGGAAGGTCGCACCCAGATTTTAGTCTCTACCACGGTGGTCGAAGTCGGGGTGGACGTTCCCAACGCCACGGTGATGTTGATTGAAAATGCCGAACGCTTTGGATTGTCGCAGTTGCACCAGTTGCGCGGTCGGGTCGGACGGGGGGCCGATCGCTCCTACTGTTTGTTGATGACCCATCCGAAAGCAACGGCAGAAGCTCGTCAGCGTTTGAACGTGATGGCGCAGTCGCAAGATGGGTTTTTAATTGCGGAAATGGACATGCAGTTGCGCGGACCGGGGGAAGTGTTGGGAACCCGTCAGTCCGGGTTACCGGATTTTGCCTTGGCGAGTTTGACCCAAGACCAAGAAGTGCTGGTTTTGGCGCGGGATGCGGCGGGACGGGCGATCGCCAAAGACCCGACCTTAGAACGCTGGCCGTTATTAAAAGTGAAGTTAGAACAAACGTTAAAACGGTTGATGGAAGGGGCGATTTTAACTTGAATTGTCGGGAAAAGTAGCCGCTTTCAGGGAAGGGATCGCTCTGACTCGCGCTGCGATCGCGTTTGGAGACAAGCGGCGGCGATCGCGGTGCCTTGCTAAAATTACTAACAGCACTGACTCGAAAAACTGAAACCTTTTCAAGATTGCTCCCGGCGCGATCGCGGCAATCTCTAACTTTTTTTCGGGAAAAATACCAAGAGCGGCTAAAATTTTAAAGTTCACGAATTGTATCGGACAGCTTTGTAATAACATCTCCTCCTCAAGTGACCCCGCGATCGCCCAGGTTGATTCTGGAAAGTGAGGATCGAGCCAACGAGAGCGGCTCGAACTCGGCCAGATTTGCCACACTCATTGTTCAAATTTAGGGATTGCGCCATTCTATGACTTTAACGCCATTTTCCTCTGTCTCTTCTCGCTCGGTTAATCGCAACGTCGGGAAAAGTTCACAAGCTTTAGTCGTGATGGGAATCGTCACCCTGATGATGTTGATCGGAATTGGTTCGCGCTTGGCCTACTTGCAGTTGTATCAAACCGAACAGAGCCGACAAGAGGCCGAAAATAACCGAGTGCGGCTGTTACCCAAACAACCGGGACGGGGCAATATTTTCGATCGCAACGGCAAACTGCTCGCCAGTTCGCGCCTCTCGCGGGCGGTCTTTCTCTGGCCCTTAGAACAAGAACCCCACGAGTGGCCCGCCACCCTCAAACGACTCTCAAAGCTACTCAACATTCCCGAAGCCGAATTAAAAGAGCGCCTCGAAAAAGTCGGTTACGAATCTCCCCTCCCGGTGCGGGTTGCCCGAGGATTGGGCGCCGAACACGCCACCGCCTTAGAAGAATACGCCGTGGAACTCAAAGGGGTGAAAGTCGATGTCGAAGCGATTCGCTACTATCCCCACAATAAAAGCGCCGCTCACATCCTCGGTTACACCGGAGAAACCAACGATCGCGACCTGACCACCCTCAAGGAACGGGGATACCGACTCGGGGATATTATCGGTCAAATGGGCGTCGAAGCCGCCTTTGAAAAGAAATTGCGCGGGGAATGGGGCGGTCAAGAAGTCGAAGTCGATAGCACGGGTCAAATTCTGCGAACCCTCGGCGAAAAAGCGGCCAAAGCCGGACAAGACGTTCACCTGACCATCGATTTAGAGTTGCAGAAAGCCGCAGAAAAAGCCCTCGGCAATTACAAAGGGGCCGTGGTGGCGATGGATCCCAACAATGGTGCAGTGTTTGCGATGGCGAGCTATCCGGCGTTCGATCCGAACGTGTTTTCCGGACGCATCAGCGATCGCAGTTGGGCCGAATTGCAAGGAGAAGGCCATCCCTTCGTCAATCGGGCGATTCAGGGATTTCCCCCGGCGAGTACGTTTAAAATTGTGACGACGGCGGCGGCGATCGAATCCGGGAAATACTCTCCCTATACGGTTTTACCGACCTATCCTTACGTGCAGGCAGGCGGGATTAAGTTTTGGGACTGGAACCGCGCCGGGTTCGGGCCGTTGGGTTTTGTCGGCGCTTTGGCGTGGAGTAGCGACACGTTTTTCTATCAAATTGCCATGGGGATTGGCGGCGAAATCCTGATCGATTGGACTCGCCGCTTTGGTTTCGGCTCGAAAACAGGCATCGAATTAGCCTCGGAAGAAGCGGCGGGGTTGGTGGCGGACGATCGCTGGAAACGCGAAGAAATTGGCGAAGAATGGCTCTTGGGCGATACGATTAACATGTCCATCGGTCAGGGCTTTTTGTTGGCCAGTCCCCTGCAAGTGGCGATCATGACCGCCGTTCCCGCTAATGGCGGCTACAAGGTCAAACCCCACTTACTCAAAGACGACGAAGAGAGTAAGAGTTGGCGCGAGTCGCTGGAGTTGCAACCGGAAACGGTAGAAATTTTACGCACCGGATTGCGCGACGTGGTGATCGCCGGGACGGGAGGCGCCCTCAACGTGACGACCTTGCCCCCCAATGCCGGAAAAACGGGAACTGCAGAAGATCCGCCGCGCCTGTCTCATGCCTGGTATGGCGGTTACGCGCCGTTTGACAAGCCGGAAATTGTCGTTGTGGTCTTTGGCGAAAATACCGGAGGCGGCGGCGGTTCCTTCGCCGCACCGATCGCCCGCGAAGTCATGGAAGCTTATTTTAAGAATAAGAAAAAATAAGCAAAAATCAGCACGAATAAGCACCGCTAACGGCTCGTTTTCCCGGGAAGTTTCGGTCGTCCCCACTGCGACAGCGCGATCGCCCCTTCATAATGGTTAAGGAATATGAAGTTAGCGATCGCCTTCGTGGCGCCAATGATTATGGGATTATTTGGATTTGGTAAAAAGCTCACCCTACCGAAACCCGGAGAAGCTTTGAGCGGGCGATCGGAAAAAATGCCCGTTCCCGACCGTCATTTTGTCAACGGCAATCCCCTCGAACCGCCGTTCCCAGAAGGCTTACAATTGGCCTTATTCGGTCTCGGCTGCTTTTGGGGCGCCGAACGCAAATTTTGGCAATTAGACGGCGTATACAGCACGTCAGTGGGCTATGCTGCCGGATTGACCCCCAACCCTACCTACCAAGAGGTCTGTAGCGGGATGACCGGACATAATGAAGTGGTTCGCGTCGTTTTCGACCCCAACGTCGTCAGTTACGAAACCTTGCTTAAAGTCTTCTGGGAAAGTCACGATCCGACCCAAGGAATGCGTCAGGGAAACGACGTGGGAACTCAATATCGCTCCGGAATTTACACCTATTCCGACGAACAGAAAACACTGGCCCAAGCCTCGCGCAATGCTTACCAAACTGCGCTTTCGGCTGCCGGATACGGTGAGATTACCACGGAAATTATCGACGCCCCGGACTTTTATTACGCCGAAGCTTATCACCAGCAATATTTGGCGAAAAACCCGAATGGCTATTGTGGTTTAGGGGGGACTCGCGTGGAATTTCCCGAGATGAGTGCGGCGACTTAATCGCTTAAATGGACATGAAAAAGGCGATCGCTACTAATGGCGATCGCCCGATATTTTAAACCGACAGCACGGACGGACTCGAAACTTTGGCAAAAATTAAATTCAGATCGAAAAAATTATAAAAGCGGCCAATCTTGGGGTCGTTCTTCACTCCATCTCGCCCCCCCGGGTTTGGTTCCTCTAGGCGATTCTTCGTCGATTTCTGGATAATATCCTTTCGCTAAAGTTACGCCAGTTTCAACCTCCACATTTCCTCGGGCGATCGCCCCTGCTACCATCCCTAAATTTAAGACAAGTCCGAGGGAAAAGGCAATGTAGACCGTAGTTTTTAGTTGACTCAGCATAACACCCAAATGGCTCAAGTAAATCGTCACGGAAGCGATCGCGCTCGTCGTTGCTTCTGACGTTTGACATGAGCGCTTTACTCCAATGGTTTCTCGCTTTCCGGAAAAAAAGCAGATTTCTTGAGGAGTTAATTGGGTGTTTTTTGAGCAAGAAAATTGGTATTATTTTATCTGTGAAATGCTGAAATACTTCTCAAGACTTTATATGACTTTTTAAGCCAGAAACTATTTTAGTTATGTACCGCTATTCTTAAACATCAAATTGTAAAGAATAAAAACAATAGCAATTTTTGCCCGACTGCTTGGCACGATACATCGCCATATCGGCAGTTTTGACCAACTCATCCACCACTTCTCCGTGAAACGGATATAAACTAATCCCGATACTCACTCCAACCTGAATATCGCAATTTTCGATCGCGAAGCTCTCGCCAACCGCCGCAATTATTTTAGTCGCCACTTGAGCGACATTTTTGGGATGGTGAATTGCGGGGATAATCACCGTAAATTCATCGCCTCCCAGACGAGAAACCGTATCTTGAGTCCGCAAACAACCTTTTAACCGGGCGGCAACCCCTTGCAGGAGGCGATCGCCGATATCGTGACCGTGACCGTCGTTAACTTGTTTAAACCCATCTAAATCGAGAAACATTAAAGCCACGATCTGATTGTGCATCGCCGCCAGATCCAAAGCCTGAGAAAGACAATCGTAAAAGCGCTTGCGATTGGGCAGTCCAGTAAGCGGATCGCAATAAACCGACTGTTTTAACTCTTCATTAAACACCGCGAGTCGGTCGGCGGTTAATTTCAACTCATCTTCGCGGCGTTTGCGTTCGGTAATTTCGCGAATAATGCCGACGAGTAAATAATTGCCGCCGGGGTCTCGATGCAGGGAACGTTTCGTAGAAATCCAGTGAACGATATTGCAAGAATCGGTCAAAGTTTCTTCGGTTTCGTAAGCATTGCCCGTGAGAAAAACCCGCTCGTCTTGCTGCCAAAATTGCTCGGCTTCGTGGAAGGGAAGAAAATCCCGATCGCGGCGATCGATTAATTGTTCTAACGGATAACCGATTAATTCGGCAAAAGCTGGATTTAAAATAATCCAGCGATGCTGTCGGTCTTTGACAAAGATGGGGTCGGGAATACTTAAGAGGATTTTATCTAAAAAGTCCTTTGTTTTTTTCAGTTCGATTTCGCGGTGGAGGCGATAGCCGATCGTCAAACAAGTGGAACTCAACCAACTCAGAGTGAGGGGAAATAAAGGCAACCACCAACTATAAAGAAAAGCGAGATAACAAATCAGTGCGATCGCGGCTTGAACGACGCCAAAATAGCGCAAGGATCTCCCGAAAGAGCGATGGCGGGAAGCTAAAGTCGTCCCCAACCCCGCGATCGCCCAAATGGCGAGTCCTTCGACCCAATTGGGCAAGATCGAGAGCGTCGGCGATCGCCCGTCGAGGGCCGCAGCGAGCAGTTGAGCGATAAAATTGGCTTGCAGTTCGACCCCGTAAACCTCCGCCGGATAACGGTGTAAAGGGGAACCGTTGTGGGGAAGTTGAAACAAGTCTTTGATACTGCGCGCCGTAAATCCGATCGCCACGACGCGATTGCTTATCCAGTCGGCGGGAACGCGATCTTCGAGTACGTCGGAGAGGGAAACGATGGTAAAACGGTCTGGGGGATAAAAGTTAGCTAAAACTTGATATCCGCCGCGATCGTCCGCGCGATAAATGCGATTGTCCGGGATAAAAGGGTGCAACACGGTGCGTCCCCATCGAATCGCCTTCGGATCCGACGGGTGACGCTTAGCTTCGATTCCTTCACCGTGTAAGTAGATCTGGGCTAAATAAATGGCAAAACTTTCGTGAGTTTTGCCATGATTGCGCCAAAAGAGCAGATTGCGGCGGACTTTACCGTCCGGATCGACTAAAACATTATTAAAGCCGACGCGATCGCCCAAGCCGTTCGGGGGATCCACCGAGGAGTTTTCGCCATCCGGCAAACTTTCGACGCCGATTAAATTAGGTATATTTTCAAAAGCGCGTTGTAATTGCTCCGAACCGGGTTCGACAGGGAGATCGCGAAACAAATTCAAGCCGATAGCGCGCGGCGATCGCCCTTGCAGTTTCCACAACGCCTCGGCTAAAACGCGATCGGGAATGGGCCATCGGGCGATCGCGCGTAAATCTTCTTCGTCAATCCCGACGACGAGAATGCGCGGGTCTTTCGCCGTCGTCGGTCGCAGTTGAAACCCCAGATCCAACGTCGCCAGTTCTCCCCCTTGCAACGCGCCCCCCCAGCGCAACAAGACGATCGATCCGGCAATAAAACTGGCGCCAATCCAGCTTCTACGCTGTCGGGTCATCCACGGTTGAATCGAACTCAAGCGGAATCGAAATTGAGGCAAAATAGACAGCCGAGTCATTTCCCTGATGGTCATTGAAGCCGCCCGATCGCAGAGGGGAGCCACAGCAACGCCAATTCTCCCCTAAGAATGTTGATGGCGTCCCCCTCTACTATAGGCTCCGTAACGGGTCGTATCGACCCTGAGACGGCACGGTGCATCTATACAGCCCCCGTTTCCTGGGGGATTCCACGGGGGCATCCTGGAATCATTGAGGGCAAATAATAGGATGTCCCGACGATCGCGCCCCACCCCCGACCGATTTGCTATCTTCATCTGTTATGAATCAGCATTTTCTCACTTTCAAATGGCCAAAGCCGTTTTCGATCGAGTTTTGGGCCTGTTTGGGCATCGCGATCGCGGTGTTGGTCCGCATCGTCCATCTCGATACCCGCGAATTTTGGTATGACGAAGTCTTATCAGTCCTGCTCTCCTCCGGTCAAAAAATTGCCTTCGTCAAACCGCCAGACGTTCCGGTTCCCCTCGCCGACTATACCCAACTGCTCTCGATTCCGGCAGAAAATAGCCTCGACGACACCCTCAAGACCGTCGCCGACCTGCTGCGCGGGATTGTCGGCGGCGAACCCCATCCCCCGTTGTTTTATCTGAGTCAGCATCTGTGGTTGCGTTGGTTCGGGAATGGGGTCGCTGCGGTTCGCAGTTTAAATGCCTTATTCGGGATCGGGGCGATCGCCGCCGCTTACGGATTCGGTCGTCGTTTGCTCGGTCACCGTCCCGGCTTGCTATTTGCGGCCCTGTTAGGACTCAACCCCTTTTATCTCAATCACTCCCTCAACGTCCGCATGTACGCCCCCTTGGTCTTCTGGGGACTTCTGAGCGCCTGGGCCTTGCTCGAAATAATCGGCTGCACTGCCCCGGAAACGGAGAAAACCCCGCGCCGCTTTCAATGGGGGTGGCACCTGGTCTTAATCGGCTCCGTATGCGCCGGATGTATGACCTTTTATCTGTTTGCCTATTGGGTTCTGGCCCTGGCGGCCCTGTGTCTGTATCTCGATCGCCGACAGTGGTGGCAACACGGGATCCGCTTGGGGGCGGGGGTTTTGCTAACTGCGCCTTGGATGTGGTGGGGGATTCCCCAACAGTTGAGAAATGCGGATTTCGGGCGCTTCGACGCGCCGCCGGGATGGTGGGCCGCGACGGTCCGTCACGCCCAGGACGTGGCGGTTTGTCTGGGGTCGCAATTGGTTCTCGGCGATTGGACCACCAGCGTTCCCTTGGGGGCGACGGTGGCGGCGGGAATCGCGGCGATCGCCGTCGTCGGCGTGGCCCTGGTGCAGTTATGGCAATGGGAACGCGGCGATCGCCGTCGATTCGGGGTTATCTTGCTGTTGAGTGTCTTCATCCTCTTCGTAGGGTTGAGTGCGGATGCGATCGGCGGCAAGTTCACCCTCGGCTTTGGTTGGGGGCGATCGACGATCTACATGTTGCCCGGATTTTTATTGCTCTTCGCCTTGTGGCTGGAACGACTCGGCCCCCGGTGGCGCAGCGCGATCGCCACGGTTATACTCGCGGTGTATCTACTCTTGAGCGTGGGGGATTATGCCGCGCGATCGCGCCGTTCCTTTCAGCAAATCGCCGATCTGACAGTGACCGGAACCGACGCCACCACCGCGATCGCCCTCAATTCTCGGGCGTGGGGTCACGTGATGCGTCTGGCGTACTACATTCCCCCCAGCGAGTCGGTGCTGTTGCTCGCCCGGGATGCTGCCGACCTCCCGGAGGCGTTGGCCCGGGCGATCGAAGCGGACCCGTCTCGCTTCGATCGCGTCTTGTGGCTCGACAGTGCCGCCCCGGTGTGGTCGCCCCCGAGTACCCCGGAACAAAATGCCCAAATCGCCGCCACCCTCAGCCGTCATTACGGCTTACAAACCCGCCAAACCGTTACTGGAACGATGGAGATGGATAACTTCACCCTGTCGCTGTACGATTGAGCCGTTGCCGCCGTGTCCTGCGTCCTGTCTCCCTTAAGCAACCTGACGGGGCTTATAGACCAATTGTGAGATACTCAGCATGAATGAATCTTCCCCTACTCCCCTCGTTCCCGTCCCCATGGGAGCCGCGATCGTTCCCCCTCTGCCTAAAGCAACCGAAGGCGTTCGCCCCTTGCGCCTGTCCCTGATCCTGCCGACTTATACGGAAAGTGAGAACATCGAGGCGATCGTCGGCAAACTCACCGCACTGCTCGATCCGACCCTTCCGAATGCCTACGAACTGATCGTCGTCGATGACGACAGCCCCGATAAAACCTGGGAAGTCGCCCTCGCCTTGAGCGATCGCTATCCCCAACTGCGCGTCATGCGTCGCCAAAGCGAACGGGGACTGTCTACGGCGGTGATTCGCGGTTGGCAAGTCGCTCGCGGCGAAGTCCTCGGGGTCATCGATGCCGATTTACAGCACCCGCCAGAGGTCCTGTTGAAAATGATCGCCGAGATCGAAGAGGGAGCCGATTTAGTCGTCGCCAGTCGTCATATTGAAGGCGGCGGCGTCAGCGATTGGAGCTTTATCCGGCGCTTTTTATCCCGTGGCGCTCAAGTGTTGGGCTTAATTTTGCTGCCCGGAGTGGTCGGTCGCGTTTCCGATCCGATGAGCGGTTATTTTATGGTGCGCCGCAGCGCGATCGCCCATCGGGAAATGAACCCGATCGGCTATAAAATCCTGATCGAAGTCCTCGGTCGCGGCGAGATCGGCGACGTGGCGGAAGTCGGTTATGTGTTTCAAGAACGGTCTGTTGGAGAAAGTAAAGTCACCTGGCGGCAGTATGTGGATTATATCGGTCATTTAATCCGCTTGCGGACTTCCCGTTGGCCGATCGTGCGTTTTTTTTGCTTTTGCGCCGTCGGTTTTAGTGGGGTATTTGTCGATATGGCAGTTTTATATTTATTGAGCGATCCGAGTACCTTGGGATGGGGACTGACCCGCAGTAAGGCGATCGCCGCCGAAATTGCCATTATTAATAATTTTTTGTGGAACGATGCTTGGACTTTCGCCGATATGTCCCAAAAACAAAAAGGTTGGCGCAAGCGTTTCAAACGGCTGTTGAAATTTAATAGCGTTTGCTTGCTCGGTTTGGTCTTGAATATTTTGTTATTAAATCTGTTATTTAATCAGTTCGGACTCAACCGTTACCTGGCCAATCTGATCGCGATCGCCGCCGTGACGTTATGGAATTTTTGGTTGAATCTCAAGTTGAGTTGGCGGGTCACGGAAGTCGAGCCGGAATAAGGGCGAACCCGTGGCGACAGTCCGGCCCGGGTTTCAGCTTATTCTTGAATGCCGTCTCGCGGCAAGCCGACCGCAGACAGTCCGGCGATCGCGCGCAGGTTTTGAGTGCGAATCAGTTCGTCAAAGCTCAACTGGGGACGACCTTCGATCCGGGCGACCGCTTCGATCGCCTCGGCCAGGTAACGAGCCGCCTCGCGTCGGCTGTACCCCCGTCTGGCGGCGACGTTCAACGCTCCCTCGTCGGCCTCGATTTCCCGTTGGGAGCGCTTTTGCAACCGCCAAATTTGGGCGATCGCCACCCCGGTCAGTCCTCCCGCCGTCACGGCGCCGATCGCGTCGGCTTGAGCGAGTTCGACCACGGTGGCGATCGTGCCGCCGAGGACCAATCCCTGATAGAGATCCGGCTTAAACCAGCGCACCTCCAACAGCCAAGTGACCGTCCGCAACAACAGCAAATCCCGTTGGGGCTGACTCAAACGGAACCATAAATCGAAATTGAGATAAATCGGTCGTTCGCGGGCCCACGGCATCGGAAACGAAATCTGGATGACCGTAGCTTGCTGGGGACGGCTGATGAGTTTCGTCTTCATCCGACCGCTCGCGCTCATTAAATCGAACAAGCGGATGATTTCGGTCTGGGGGTCGATCATGCTAGAAACAGTGGGGTGATGGGCTGTTTGCCGCGCGCCACCCACGGACGGGCAACGGCGAACTGTTCTACAATTTTTCTACAATACGACAACAGCAGGGCGATCGCCCTGCTGGGATTTGAGATCTACAAGCTATACCCCCGTTCACTTCTTCTCAGGTGAAATTGAAATATGGATGCGTTCGAGCCAATCCCGCCAGAATGGACCGCGAAAGCCATTCACGCCCATCAATTCTGCTGTCCGACTTGTCAGGCGAGCTCGATGGAAGCCAAACGGGTTTGGATTAACCGCCGATCGCCCGTCTATGGGGAAGATCGCAGCCGCAAATGGCAGGAATTCTACGAATGCGAATGTTCCACAGTATGGTGGGCCTGGAGCAGCGATCGCCCGCCCTCTCCGTGGGGCGATCGCGAACGAGGACTAGATGATTTGTTCTAAGGGAGCGATGGTGCTTCGCAGAGGCGATTCTACCCCCACTCACCAACGGGGATTGCCTTCGAGCAGCGTTTCGGCGGCTTCGCGGTCTAGTGGGGGAGAGAATAAAATCCCCTGGGCGTAATCCGATTGCAGAGCCCACAGTTGCACTAAATTTTCCTCAGTTTCCACCCCTTCGGCGGTGATGTACATGCCGAGATTGCGTCCGAGCATGACGATCGCCCGCACGATTTCTTGATTTTCCGGGCTTTCTTCCATTCCCATCACAAAAGATTTATCAATTTTGAGGGTATTAATCGGAAATTGAGCCAAGTGGGATAAGGAAGAATATCCAGTGCCGAAATCGTCGATACACAGGTGAATGTGGCGCGATCGCAACTGCTCTAACAGTTCTGCCGCCGATGCCGCATTTTCCATCAGTACGCTTTCGGTAATTTCGAGTTTTAAATCCTTCGGATCGATACCCGTTTCTTCTAAAATGCGATCGATCTGCTCGATTAAATCCGGTTGCGCCAACTGCTGGCCCGAGAGATTGACGCTCATCGTCAAGTTCGCATATTTGGGAAATTGACGTTGCCACTGGCGCAATTGCCAGCAGGCTTGGCGCAAGACCCACGCCCCCAACGGCACGATCAATCCCGTTTCTTCGGCGATCTCGATGAATTCTCCCGGCCAAATTAAACCCCGTTGGGGATGTTGCCAGCGTATGAGAGCCTCGAACCCTTCGACGGATCCGGTATCGAGGGCGACGATCGGCTGATAGTGCAGGACGAAGGCATCTTCGCGGGTGATTTCCCCGGAATCGGCGGCGTCGGCGTCGCGATTTTGCTGGTAAATACTGCGGCGCAAGTCATTTTCCAAGCTCAGCAAAGCGACGGCGCGATCGAGCATGGTGCGATCGAACAGGGCGTAGCGCGCTTTACCCGCCGCTTTCGCCCGGTAGAGGGCGAGGTCCGCGTCGCGGATCAACTCTTCGGGACAGTGGTATTCAAAGCAACTCGGGGCGATGCCAATACTGGCGGTGACAAAGACTTCGTGACCCGCGAGGTTAAACGGTTGGGTGAGTTCTTCGTGAATCCGGCGGGCGACGGCGATCGCCTCGTCAATATCGCCGAGATTTTCCAACAGCAAGGTGAACTCGTCCCCGCCAAAACGAGCCAAAATATCGCTGGGACGGATGCAGCGTTGCAGGCGGGTGGCGAGGGAGACCAGCAGGCAATCGCCGATCGAGTGGCCTAAGCTGTCGTTGACGACTTTAAAACGGTCTAAGTCGAGAAAAAGAACGGCAAATAAGGGACGCGCCGGGGATTTGGACTGTTCTAAGGCGTGGCTGAGCCGTTGGAAAAATAAGGCTCGATTGGGCAATCCGGTGAGGGAGTCGTGGAGGGCTTCGTGGCGCAGTCGTTCTTCGGCCCGGGAGCGATCGGTAATGTCGATCGCGTGGAGGTGAACGAGCTGCAAATTCGGGATCGGATGGTAAATCCAGGAAAATACCCGGTCTTGAATACAGCGCTCGACTTGAATGCTACGGTTGCCGTGTTGCAAGCAGGTTTGGACGAGTTGACGGTGGTTGACGGGTAAAAAGCCCGTGGCCAATCCCACCCGCAATTCGTCGAGAATTCGTTCGGTGGCGGGGTTGACGTAGGTGGCTTCGCCGTTGGCGTCGCAGGCGAGCACCGGATTGGGGTTGTAGGTGGGAAAGGCGGCGAGATAGAGGTTTTGGGCTTCTGCCGCTTTGCGATCGCTGATGTCGGTATGGGATCCGGCCATGCGGTAGGCTTTGCCTTCGCTATTGCGGACGGCCAAACCGCGACAGAGCATCCAGCGATAGTGACCGTCGGCGTCGAGCATTCGATATTCGACGATCAGGTGTTTGGTCTTTCCGGCGAGGTGGGTGGCGATTTGTTCTAAGACCCGTTCGCGATCGTCTTCGTGGATCGGGTCGAACCATTCCTGGGGCTGGTTGCCGATTTCGGCTTCTTCGTAACCCAACAGGGATTTCCACCGGGGGGAAAAGTAAATGGTGTCTTCGTTTAAGTTCCAGTCCCACAGCCCGTCATTGGCTCCGGCGACGGCGAGGGCGTATTGTTCTTCGCGATCGCGCAACATCCGGTCGTGGCGCTGTCGTTCGATCGCCGTGGCGAGGACGTTGGCGATCGCCTGTAAAAAATACACTTCGTGAGACCCAAATTGACGTTTTTTCGTCGTCTCCGCACTCAAGACCCCGAAGGGGCGATCGTTGCCGTAAATGACCGTGCTGACGCTACTGACGATCCCGAGGGCGATCGCGCTCGGACTCGGGGTAAAGCGCATTTCGGCGGCGAGATCTTCGACGATTACCGCTTCTTTGACCAACAGCGTATATCCCGCTTGCGATTCGGTCCCCCGTCCGCCGACGGTGCTGGTGAGGGTTTCCGAGGGCCACCCGGCTCCCGTTTGCAAGCACAGGTGACCGTTATCTTGCAATTCCCACACGGAACAATATTCGACCCCGAGGATTTGATTGACTAAATTAGAGGTTTCTTCAATCAGGGTTCGCACGTCCATTCCCGCTAAGGCCCACTGGCCCAAGCCCGCCACTAAGGCGCTGGCACGGGCGTGACTGGCTAACTGGATTTCGACGCGCTGGCGTTCGCGTTGTTGTTGTTCGAGGTGCGCTCGATTTTCTAACAAGAGTTTTTCCAATTGGTTGCTGTGCAGCAAGGCTCGACCCGCTACCAGATGCAAACAGACGACCGTTCCCCCGATCCCGAAGACGATCGCTACCAGGGTCACGGGAATGAGGATCGAAAGCTGGCGCTTGACGGGGGCGTAGAGTTGGCCTGTGGGAACGGCGAGGGCTAAAATGGCTGAATTTTCGGCGATCGGCGTGTAGGCGACGGTCATCGGCGAGGGCAAGTCCCGCCCGAGTTCGAGCAGTCCCTCGCGATCTCGGACGAATTGCGTCAGGGTTTCGAGTTCGGCCCACTCTTCCCGCACCAGCGATCGCGCCTTGTTGGAACTCAAGGGGACGAGGTTCTCCAAATGACCGTCGTCGATCGCGACGAGCAGGTACTCTTTTTGCTTTTTAAAATACGGATGGCTGTTGACTCGTTGTTTGAGCGCTTCTAAATCGAACCAGATCAGATCGATCCCCACTTGGCGCCATTGGCGATCCTCCTTCGGAGTCGCTTCCCGAACGAGAATCGGACTGCTGATGGCGAGTAACGAGGAATCGACGATCTCCACCGACGCTTCCAAGCCGTTTTGTCGGGCTTGTTCTTCCAACACCCTCGTCAATACCCCTCCCCCAGTAATCCCTACACTCCCTACGGGCCGCCCGAGGCGATCGATGCGGGTAATTCCAACAACTTCGCCGGACTCATCGAGGGCATCTTGCAGGATCTCGCGGTTAAATCGCACCAGATCCGCTTGCGAAATTTCGGCGCGGTCGTAGGCGGCTAATTGTTGACGCGCTTCGCTCCGACTCGATACCTCCAAGGCGATCCCTTTGGCCCGTAAAAAATACTCTCCTAATGCCTGGGCCGTCCCTTGGGCCGCTAATAGCAAGTTTTCTTCCTCGCGGCGCTTGAGCGCTTCGTAAACCGGGACGATCCCGAGCGCCGAGATCGCCGACGAGAGCGCAAACGCCCCAAGTAGGACGTAGACGATCGTAGAACGGCGCAATTGCCGCGTTACTCTGCGCTTAACTACCATTGACGCTGGGCATCAGCTTTGACAATCCTTGTGAACTCTCTCGCTTGCCGTCTTTAGACGGACTGACCGCGAACGATAACCCCCGATTACACCCCCGACAACCTGGAGTCTCACTCCCGAACCCGGCGACCCTCGAATCGGGGCTGAGAACCCCTCTGTTCGTCTGCTTGGACTCGCCCGTTTGACCGTCGATCCGTGCAAGGCGAGATCCCAGGGGTGAATTGCGATCGCGTCCCCTGGATGGACTGTAGGTCGGGCGATCGCACCCCCGAACCTGCGAAGGAAGGATGTCCCCCGTCGCGATCTTCGTCGCGCGATCGATGCAAAATAGCAACTGTTAGGTTTAAGGGTCGTTGAGTTCCCGCGACCTGTTCCCTTTTAAACTTTCCCCTCCGGTCGAGAGATTTTCCAAGAAACTACCGAGACAGTCCATCGGGTTTCTGCCTTGGGTTGGAGTAGATTCAATCGGTCGCTGGGCTGCTGGCTGGCGGCGATTCTGCTTTGCAGACGCTTCGCGATCGCCGTGGGCTGGTGTTTGTCCGCGAGACGGCGCTCTGCGTGCAATTTTTCCACTCATTTTTTCCCGCGATCGCTCAAATTAGTATATCGCGAGTTTCTCTTACTATCCGAATTCGGCACCGGAGAACCTTTTAACTCTCCCCCACACCCACCAGCGATCGCCCCGCGACCCCCGCGCCACTCCCTCGCCGCCTTTTTTAGGCACTCCTCCCCTCAATTTTGAACGGAAAAATTACCGTAAAGGTCGAACCTTTTCCTAATTCCGATTCCACCCGAATCTCCCCTTGTAACAATTTCACCAATTGCTTGACGATCGTCAATCCCAACCCCGTACTTCCCCCTCGATCCGCTTTAGTATTTCCTTGAACTCGCGCGAATGGTTGAAAGATTGCTTCTAAATTTTCTGCCGCAATTCCTATCCCCGTATCCTTGACCTTGACAAACCATTCCTCGTCCGAAAGGGTCGCACAGGAGATCTCGACCGATCCCGTTTCCGTATAGCGAACCCCATTCCCTAACAAGTTAATTAATACCTGCTGTAAGCGCGAAATATCGGTTTCGATCCGACCCGGACCGCGATCGCAATCTACCCGCAAGGTCAGCCCTTTTTCCTCCGCCAAGGGTTGGATCGTTTCGGCGGCGGCTTTCACCACGGAACTTACCTCTATTTCCATCAGTTGCAGTTGCTTCGTCCCCGATTGAATTCGAGAAATTTCTAAAGAATTATTCACTAATTGCAGTAACTGTTTGGACGATCGCAAAACTCGACTGATATGCTCAATACTAATTGGATCTGAATCCGATTTAGCTTGTTGCTCTCGCAATAAAATTTGCGAATAAGCCATAATTGAATTCAAAGGAGTTTTAAACTCGTGCGCCAGTTGAAAAAAACTATCTTGACTCAAGGTTAATAGTCGATTTAACTCTTGATTGTTTTTCATCAATTGCTGGTGCAAGCCATCCAGCTTTGAGGTACGTTCTACCACAAACTGGGTGAAGCATTGCGAAGTCGCGCGATCGATGACGGCATCTACGGTTACAAAAATCTGATAGCATTCCTGAGCCGTGAGTTCTACAAGTTGTTCTTCGAGAATTTCAAAAATAGTTTGTCGGAGCAAGTGATATTCTCTTGCAATTTCGGCGGCGTCGAAGCCTTGTTCTTCCCTCTCGGTACCGTGTTCTAAACTGGCTATTTCAATTTGCCGATTGTTGGCGACTTTCCCCGGAGAGCAAGCCACGCACATCGCATCCAAAACTTGAGGGATCAAATTTTCTAAAGCGGGTTCGGAAAGTCCGTTAGAACTGGTGATTTTTCGGTCTTCTCGAACTTTTTCTTTCCAGGTTTCAAAAATTCGATCTAAGTTTTTGTTGAAAAAACGATCGATTTGAATCATAGTTATTCAATATCGCTTTAAAAAAACTATATAGAAGATCTCTATTCAATCGCGGACAACAACAGTCATCCATTGCTGCCAGACGGAGAATGACTGATTGAGTTGCTAGAGTTGATGGCTCGAAGAAATGCTATGATAGCAGATTTTTGCCGATCGAAAATGAGGGGAAACTCCCTCAAGGACGATCGCGCCATTCCCGTAGCATCGAACGATCGCGCGATCGCCTTCTCTCCCCGGTCGGCGCTCTCAACGGTGGCGGTCGGCAATTCCCTCAATAGAGCATGGGATCCGAATCCTGTCTCCGTTTCTCTTGTCGATCGCGATCGCCGATCCGCGCCAGAGTTGGCGATCGAGTAAAATTGTCAGGAGTGGAGTTTATGCGATCGCGCCAGTTTGATATGGAGTGGAGAGAAGTTTCCGGGAACTGGGTTTATCTTCCCCCCAGACCGAAAGGCATCATTCATTTTTTAGGGGGAGCATTTGTCGCCACAGCGCCTCAAGTGACCTATCGATGGCTGCTCGAACAACTCGGACGCAATGGTTACGCCACGATCGCCACGCCGTTTATCAATACCCTCGATCATACCGAGATCGCCCGCAACGTCGTCGAACGCTTCGAGTGGGGCGTGGAACAATTGCAAATGTCGGGAAAGTTACCCAAACGCTACTTGCCGATTTACGGGATCGGACATAGCATGGGCAGCAAACTGCATTTACTCGCAGGCAGTTTATTCGATCTCGATCGCGCGGGCAATATCCTGATTTCCTTTAACAATTACCCGGCGAGTCGTTCGATTCCCTTAGTCGAACAATTTCCCAGCGCCTTTGCGGTCGAATTTACTCCTTCTCCCGAAGAAACCAACGCGATCGTTTTCAAACGCTACACGGTCCGGCGCAATCTGATTGTCAAATTCAATAACGACGAAATCGATCAAAGTCTCGACCTCACTCCCTTATTAAAAAAACGGTTTGGCAATTTGGTGACGTTATTGCAATTACCGGGAAATCACCTGACGCCGTTAAGTCAGGAAATCCCCTGGAAAGCCGGATCGGAGTTTTCGCCTTTGGATGCGATCGCGCAATGGTTCAAGCAAGAAATGTATCGCGAACCGCAACAATTGCATCGGGAAATTTATCGGTGGTTGAATCCCCTAGGATAGGGGAAAAAAGACGTCTTTACCGACGATCGCCAAGGTGAAAAAATCGATCTCTTACGGGCGCTTACGGGGCGATCGGACTGACTTTCGCGCGATAGAGTAAGGTTTCTCCCTGTTTGTAGCCGACATAGCGAACCCGGACGCGATCGCCCGGTTCGGCGGTTCCGTCCATGAGTTGGTGTTGTTGGGGGTCGTAGGGAATCTCGGCGCCGACTGCGGCGATCGCCTCGATTCCCCATTCTCGCACTAAAGTTTCTACGGGACTGACCAGGGGTAACAGCCGTCCGGCGGGGATTTGGGGGTTTTCGCGGGCGGCGCGGGCGGCGGTGGGCCACTGTAGCAACCACGATTCTAACACTTCCAGACTGGCGCGCTGAAATTCCCGTTCTAGGGTCGATCGTTGGGCGTCCATTTGCGCTTGCAAGCGGGCGTATTCTTCCTGGAGGGCGGCGATCGCCTTTACCTCTGGTGCGTTGCGCTCTTCCGATCGCGCGATCGCCTCTCGTTCCGGACTTGGCGGCGAAAACTGCTCGATTAACTCATTTAAGGAGATTTGTAAGGTCTCGGCGATCGCCAGCAAGGAGCGCGATCGTAGTTCCAGTACTTTTCCCTGTCGCAACTGTCGCACGGGCCACAGGGATACCCCCGCTTGGCGGGCGAGGGACCGAAAACTCGACAAGCCCACGGCTCCCATCTTTTGCTGCAATCGTTCGGTATAATCTGGGGTCTGGCTCATGGTCGATTGTATTCTCAGCAAAGCGCGATCTATCTGAACTTACATGTATTCCCCATCTCCTTAAATGGTGAAGGGGCTGCCAAACTCCTCGCTATAACACACTTGCTCCATGCCAAAACGCCCGCCGTAGCGCTTATACGGTTCGTCGGCAAAGCCGAGGGCGAGCAAGCAGCAAACATCGACGGCTTCGGGAATCTTAAAGGCTTCTTTGACTTTGGCGCTGTCGAACCCTTCCATCGGACAGCTATCGACCCCAAAACTTTTCGCGACGATCGTCATGTAGGCGACGGCTAACATGGTGTGGCGGTTGGTCCAGGTTTCCTCGGACTCGAAACAGGGTTTGTTCTCGAACAGGGCGGGAATTTGCGATCGCATCACGTCGGCGTAGGTGTCGTTAACGGCGTCGTGTTCCCGTCCCAAGGCGATCGTCGATTCGATATATTCCGCCTCTTTCACCCGGCGATCGCCGCAGCAAATCAAGACCACGGGCGCCTCGCCCACTTGTCTTTGATCGAACGCACAGGCTTTGAGTTTGGCTCGATTTTCCGCATCTCGGACGACGATAAAGCGCCAGGGTTGCAAGTTATATCCCGACGGCGCGCGCAATCCCAAGCGCAAGATCTCTTCGAGCAACACTGCCGGAATCACGTTGGGCAGAAAAGAACGGACGGCCCGACGTTGTTCGATCGCCTCTTTCAAGCCAAACGTCGGTTTCATCTCAATGGCCATTGAGCGTTCCTCTATCACGACAAGTCGAACCCAGCATAGCGCGATCGCCATCGCTTTCGCGAATTGAACTCCCGGATGCACGGTAGGGCTGTTCGGGGACTCCGGGCGATCGCGTCGGGGGCGATCGCCGCACAATGACCTTTACTCTTCTAACAGGCTTCTGAGCATCCAAGCCGTTTTTTCGTGAACCTGCATACGCTGGGTCAGCAAGTCCGCCGTCGGTTCGTCGTTGACCTTCTCCACGGCGGGGAAAATCGATCGCGCGGTGCGAACTACGGCTTCCTGTCCTTCGACCAGCAGTTGAATCATCTCTTTCGCACTCGGAACCCCGGCGGTTTCTTCGATCGAGGTCAATTCGGCGAAATCGGCGTAGCTTCCCGGCGCTGGAAATCCGAGGGAACGAATGCGTTCGGCAATTTGATCCACGGCGAGCGCCAGTTCGTTATACTGTTGCTCGAACATTAAGTGTAATGTCTGGAACATCGGCCCGGTCACGTTCCAGTGAAAGTTATGGGTTTTCAAATAAAGGGTGTAGGTATCGGCGAGCAGTCTCGACAAGCCCTCGGCAATTTCTTGGCGATCGCCGTGTTCGATGCCGATGTCTATTTTGACCTCTTTTCCTTTCGATTTGTTTTTCTCTTTATCTTTACCCATGACAAGTTCCTCAAGGTAAGGGTAGTGAATCAATGTCTTCGCACGAGTGGCCTCCGGTGGCGTTCCCCCGGTCGTCTTCCCGGCGCGATCGCCCGTGCGCGCTTCTTTACAAGCCTATCAAGTTGGCGACCCCTCGGCGCGATCGTCTGTCGTCTCGGATACAGTCACTTTCAGGCTAAATGCCGTTGCAAGACCGCGCGCGGCGCCCGCCGAACCCGACAGCGAATCGTTTCGTGTCCGAGACGCTGGCACGCTTCGTAACGGTGACAGCCAGAAAATCCATAATACTGCCCCTCGACTTCGAGAACGTCGATCGGTTCTTGCAAGCCGATCTCTTGAATCGACGCCATCAACGCCTTTACCTTCTCCGGGTCGTTTTGTCGCGGGAGGGGGCGGCGAATCGCCTCAATGGGAATATCTTCGATCTTCATCGTCTCGCGGTTCTCCTTGCCAACGCTTCCTACATCATACTCATAATGAGTATGACTTGCAACAAAGAGCCGGAAAACGAAAAAGGGGATGGGGAGATCCCGAGATTGGGAAAGGGCGAACTCGATAAAACGGCTGTTCGATGTCAGTAATCTGCTGTAACCTAAAGCCTAGCAGCCTTTAAATGCCTTCGCCCCCACCGGGCGATCGTCGGCAAAGGTTTAAATCGGACTAACGTCAACTACCCATAGGGAGTAGCCAATATGAGTGCAGGCAGTACCTCTGACGAAATTAAATTTGGAACTGACGGATGGCGGGGAATTATTGCCCGAGACTTTACCTTCGCCAACGTGCGAAAAGTGACCCGGGCGATCGCCGCTTATTTAGAAACAGCGTATAGTAAAGATCGTCCCGTCCTCGTCGGTTACGACCCGCGCTTCCTCGCCGAAGACTTCGCCCGAACCTCAGCAGAAGTGTTGGTAGACTTGGGGTGGACCGTCAAAATGGTAGACCGCGACTGTCCCACCCCGGTGATTGCCTATAACGCCCGTCACCTCAACAGTGCGGGGGCGTTAATGTTCACCGCTTCTCACAATCCCGCGCCCTATTGCGGCATCAAGTATATCCCCGATTATGCCGGACCCGCGACCCCGGAAATTACCGATACGATCGTCGCCAATATCGCCAGTGCCTCCGACGCCCCCGCTTCCGGGCAGCATCTGGATAAAATTAGCAGCTTCGACCCGCAACCGGACTACTTGCAATTCCTCTACACCTTGCTCGACGTCGAAACCTTGCGTAAAGCCAAACTCAAGGTCAAATACGACGCCCTCTATTCCACCTCGCGGGGATATTTAGATAAAGTTCTAGAATACTGTGGTTGTGAGGTAGAATCTTTCCATACTTGGCGAGATGTCTTGTTTGGCGGCGGAATGCCCGAACCCAAAGGAGAAATGCTCGTCGGCTTAGTCGAGTCGGTCAAAAAAGATAACGCCGATTTAGGATTGGCGACCGACGGGGACAGCGATCGCTTTGGGATCGTAGACGAACGGGGGAACGTGTTGACCCCGAATACGATTCTGCTCTTGCTGGCGCGCCACTTAATTAAAAATAAAGGTAAGAAAGGGGCGATCGTCCGCACCGTCGCGACGACCCACTTGCTCGATACCCTGGCAGAAAAATACGGACTGACCCTCTACGAAACCGCCGTCGGGTTTAAATATGTCGGCGAGAAAATGCGCGAAACCGAAGTGTTGATCGGGGGAGAAGAATCCGGCGGGTTGAGTATTATCGGTCATATTCCCGAGAAAGATGGGATTTTGGCGGATATGCTGGTCGCCGAAGCGATCGCCTACGAAGGGAAACCCCTAAGTCAGCTCGTCGAAGAAGCGATCGCCGAAGCAGGCGGACCGTTGTACAATACCCGTCTCGACCTGCACCTGACCGAAGCGCACAAAGCCGCCGTTTTGGCAGAATTTCCGCAAAATCCGCCGTCTGAAGTCGGCGGGATTGCGGTGAAAGAAGTCGGGCGCAAAGATGGGATCAAACTGTATCTTGAAGATGGCGGCTGGATTTTGCTGCGTCCCTCCGGAACCGAACCCCTGATCCGGGTGTACGTAGAAACCGATTCTGAAGAGAAACTCAGTAAAATTGCCGCCGAAATGGACGAGGCGATCCAAAAATTCGCACCCGTAACCGCTTAATCGGGCGATCGCCGCCCCACAATTCCCCGTTTGACCGCCATCGTGAGGGTTAAATTATGCCTGCTCTGATTGCTAGCGCGATCGCCGCCGTTTGGATCGTCGCGATCGCCATTGTTTCGGTTCAAAATGCCACTTTAGTGTCCTTACAATTTCTGGGGTTTCAATCAATTCAACTCCCCCTCGGGATCGTTTTGGCCTTGAGTGCGGCAACCGGGGCGATCGGGGGGGCGATCGGGTTGAGCGTGGCAGGAAATGCTTCGGATCGGGGCGATCGTCGGCTGCGTTGACCTGGAGCGGGTCGCCAACGGGTAACCCCATTAACTTGTTAAGAACACCGGGCAGAAGAAAAACTGAAACGGGTTACAAAACTTGTTACATAAGTTTTTCTTTTTGCCCTTTTTTTACTTTACGATAACGGCTAGAGATCGCGCATTCGATCGGGCGGCATAGCGATCGCGTGGCGGCTCCTTGGGAGCATCGCCAAGGGTTCGTGCAAGAGAATTGCTCTTGTCGGTCGAGAAGTTTACTTAGAATGCAGCACAACTCGATGGCTTAGAAAACCGCCACCATTAGTGTTTCTTATTGCGGCTTACAAGTAGTGATGCTCATGAAGAACGAACGACGGTCAGGGTTATTGCGGTGGCGCTTGCTGGCTCCACTGTTACCGGGGTTGCTCGGGATCTCGACGATCGCCACGATCGCCGAACTGAGTCATCCGCCGATCGCGATCGCCAATCCCGCCAACCTGCGATCGTGGGAATTCGACCCCTATACCCAGCAACTGCAAGTCACCGTACCCGCAGGCAGTACCCCCCGCTATCTCGTGCTGCAAGATCCGCCCCGGATTGCCATCGATATTCCCAACAGCGAGCTGGGACGACAACCCGTGAGAGAAACTTATCCCGGACTCGTGCGCGAAATCCGCATCGGTCAATTTGAACCGGGAATCGCGCGGGTCGTGGTCGAACTGGCGCCGGGAATGGCGATCGCCCCGTCTCAAGTCGAACTGCAACCCCTGGGACAGTCCAATCGCTGGGTATTGAACCTGCAAACCGACTTATCCCAAGCCCTGCCGGATTTAGAAACCACCGCCGATCGCGGCGATACCCTGCCCCAACTGCCTCCCGCCGCCAGTGGGGCCAGCTTCGACCCGCCGCCACCGCCGCCGACCTTCGAGAACCTCGACGAGAACGGAGGGGATCCGCCGCCGCCGCCGATGTTGTCTGTAGAGGTGCCCTCCCCAGACTCGAACGGCATCGACGGGGCCGAGTCCGGGGTAGAATTCGACTTGCCGATCGCCGAAGAAACGCAAACGTCACCGACGCCGACCGTGAGCGTTCCCGGGCCGGAAGCGAGGGATTCCGAGCCGATCGCGATCGCCGAGAATGAGGCTCAGAGGCAACCCGAGAGCCAGTCGGAGGCGATCGCGATCGAGGTGCCGCAATTACTGTCCGAATCGGAAACAGAAGCAGAAAGCGAACCGGAAGCCGCGCGATCGCCCGTCGCCGAGTCCGAAGAGCGAGCCGTTCGCGAAGCGACGCCAGAGGTGTCTCGCCCGTCGACGAGTCCCCAACGCAACGGACCGCCGACCGAGGCGATCGTCTTCGGACAACCGCTTCCGGGATCCCGGGCGATCGCCGCGATCTCCACCCGTGCGGAACCGTCCGAGATTGGAGGCTCCCTCCAGTGGGGAGACCGTTTATCGGCGCCGAAGAGCGAAGAACGACCGACGGAATCCGCCCCCGCCGCGAACGCCTCAGCTCCCTCCGAACGGGCGATCGCCGCCGGAACCTTTTTGATTTTGAGCTATCCCGGTTCGGCGCCGTTTACCCTGGACGCCGAGTATCCGCGCCAAGAAGTGTTAGTCGTGCAAGCGGATCTTTACGATCGCGCCGGAAACTTGAGCATCCCTTTAGGAACGCCAGTTATCGGTAAATTTATGAGCGATCGCGGTACCCCTCGCTTTGTCGTCGAGGCGATCGTCCTCGACGGACGGACTGTTCCCCTCGCGGCTCAATCTGACGCCTTGCGATCGGCCAATCCGCACACCATCGAACCGGGGCAAGTGTTACCCGTGCGTCTCACCGAACATTGGCAACCGCAAGGGCGTTAATGCTCGGGTGCGATACGCCGTTTTTTCTCCATCAAGGGGGCCAATCTACCGGGAGAACGAAGCGAGAACGCGGCAATATCTATTAAAATTAATCTTTAACCAAAAACGGTAACGGCTCCGAACCTCACCGACTGAATTGAGTTCAGTAGAGTGGATTAGAATTTCTTTTAAGTCTTTGAATGTTGACCTTTTAAAGCTCGCAGGCGATTTCCAAACGGGCGATCGCCGAACTAAACTGCGAAGGTTCAGACCGATTCAATCGTTATTCCATTTTGCTTTAAAACTTTTTTTGAATCTACTCTGGAATATCAATTTTTATGAATTTGCCATTGCGTTTACACTCCGATATTTCCGCGATCGTTCCTCCTTCCTTCAGCCTGTCTCCCGAACTGTTCGCCAAAGTCTTTCCCTTTCATTTAGCCTTTAACGGCGAGGGAAAGATCGTCCAGATGGGAGAAGCCCTCGCCCGAGTTCACCCCCGACTGAGTATCGGGGCGCCGATCCAGCCACACTTTCGGATTGCCCGCCCGCAAGTCAACTGGGATTACGCGCAGATTTGTCGAGCCACCCACGCCCTCTACGTACTCGAAAGCATCGAGAACAAGATGAGATTAAAAGGGCAAATGGTTTGCGTCGAGTCAGAACAGATCGCCTTTTTTCTCGGTACTCCCGCGATCGCCGACTTCAAAGCCCTCAAAGGCTTGGGCTTGCGCTTGAGCGATTTTGCCCTGCACGATCCCGTCACCGACTTTCTCTTATTGCTGCAAGGCCAAAAACTGGCCTTATTTAATGCCAAAAAACGCAGCCAAGAACTCAGTCAAAAGCACCGAGTCTTAGAAGAATCCCTTTCTAAATTAAAAGCGACCTTTGAAGCGACCGCCGACGGGATTTTAGTCACCGATCTCAAAGGGAATATTTTAGATTTCAACCAGCAGTTTATGAAAATGTGGCAGATCTCGCCAGCGACGATCGCCCCCAACGGCGAGAACGATCGCGAGTTGGCGTTCGCGCGGCGAAAACTGCAACATCCAGAAGTATTTTTAACCAAAATCCGGCAATTATACGGCGAACGCGAGCGCGAGAGTTACGACATTCTCGAACTCGACGACGGGCGGATTTTTGAATGTCACTCCCGACCGCAGTGGATGGGTTCGGATATTCACGGTCGCGTTTGGAGTTTTCGCGACATTACCGACCGCCAACGAGTCGAAGCCGAAATTCGCTACCAAGCCTCTCACGATCTCCTTACCGGGTTGCCGAATCGGCGATTGTTTGAAGAACGACTCGCGGCGAACCTCGCCGATGCGGAAGCAGAAGCAGAAATGCTCGCCGTCGGCTTTCTCGACTTAGATCGGTTCAAAGCGATTAACGACACCCTCGGTCACGCCGTCGGCGATCGCCTCTTGCAAAGTGTCGCCCAACGGCTGCGATCGCAAGTGAGAACCGGGGACACCGTGGCCCGTTGGGGGGGAGACGAATTCGCAATCTTGCTGCCGAAACTCTCCTGTTCTCGGGATGCGCTGCAAATCGCCCAGAGATTGCTCGATGCCTTCGGCGAGCCTTACATCCTCGAAGAGCGAGAATATCAGATCGATTGCAGCATCGGTATCGCCCTTTATCCCACCCACGGAACCGACAGCCACAGCCTGATTCACCATGCGGATACGGCTCTCTATCGCGTCAAACAACAAGGGCGCAACGGCTACCAAATTTACAACCGGGCGATGAGTACGGAAGCCTCGCAACGGTTGGCCCTCGAAAATCGGCTGTACCGCGCCTTAGAACGGCGGGAATTGCTGGTGCACTACCAACCGCAAATCGACGTGCGCCGAGATCGCGTCGTCGGGATGGAAACCCTCGTCAGGTGGCAGCATCCCGACGGTCACCTGATTTCTCCTAAAGAGTTTATTCCCCTCGCCGAGGAAAACGGCTTGCTCGCCAATATCGATCGCTGGGTCCTCGGCGAAGCCTGTCGCCAAACCAAACAATGGCAAAATTCAGGATTTGAAGACTTGGGAATCGGGGTGAATCTGTCCAAACGACTGTTTCGACAACCGGATTTCGTACAGATTTTAGACGACCTCCTCGCCGAACACGATCTCGACCCCCGCTATTTGGAATTAGAGATTAAAGAAAGTCTGATTCACGAAGATTTAGAACTCACCAGCCGTCACTTACAGCAATTAAAAGAATTGGGCGTGCGCTTGTGCTTGGATAATTTTGGCACGGGATATTCGGCCCTCGCCGATTTAAAACAAGTCCGATTTAATACCTTAAAAATCGATCGCTCCTTAATTGGGGATTTAATTGCCAGTCAGAATAACGCCGCGATCGCCAAAGCGACGATCGCCCTGGCGAAAGGCTTGAATTTAACCGCGATCGCCCAAGGGGTCGAAACCCGCGAACAGCAAGCCTTATTGCAAAGTTGGGACTGCGATTTGATGCAGGGAAATTGGTTTGCGCCGCCGTTAGCGTGGGACGCCGCCACCGCCTTTTTAGAGGGGCGATTCTCCTGGGGAGACCCTACGCGATCGCCCGCGTCCCATTCGGGGAATTAGCCCGCGCGTTCGCGTATAGCTTTAGGCGGATCGCCCCTTCCCGTCGGTTTCACGTTGCCCCAGCTCAGGCAAACACGCGATGTTCCAAAGAAGGCATTTGGCGGCGCACTTGTTCCAATCGCGAAGGATTGATTTCCGCGATCGCCACCCCCGGCTTATCCCCGGCATCGGCTAAAATCATTCCCCACGGATCGACGATCGCCGCGTGTCCGTGAGATTGGCGACGTCCGTAGTGGCGCCCCGTTTGCGCCGGAGCCACCACGTAACAGGTATTTTCGATCGCCCGCGCTTGTAAGAGAATTTGCCAGTGGTCTTTTCCCGTATAGGCGGTAAAGGCGGCGGGAACGAACAGCACGTGCGCCCCCTGGCGAGAAAGATGGCGGTAAAGTTCGGGAAAACGAACGTCGTAACACACCGACAACCCCAGATTTCCCCAAGTTTCCGACGGGTAAACCGCAGGCAGGCGATCGCCCGCTTCCACCGTACTCGACTCTTGATAAGTATTGCCGTCGGGTAAATTAACGTCGAATAAATGGACCTTGTTATAGCGCGCCACTTCTACGCCACTCGGTTCGACAATCACCGCCGTATTCAACACTTTCCCCGTTTCTACCGGGACGGGAAAACCACCGCCGAGTAAAGCGACTTGATAGCGTTGCGCCATCGTTTTGAGAAACTTTTGGCTGGCGCTGGAAATTTCTTCGGCGCGAGCGACTTTTTCTTCTTCTTCCCCCAAAAACGGGAAATTTTCCGGTAAAGCGACTAACTCGGCCCCCTGACGAACCGCCAAGTCGATCAGTTCTTCCGCCTCGGCTAGGTTTTTCGCCAAGTCAGGTACGCTCGTCATTTGAATCGCGGCAGCTAGATAGGGTTTCATCGATGCAGCTCAAATAGTGAATCGGACAATAGAAGTACAGATCTTTATTTTTGCCTGGAATGCCGCCGCAATGCCAAAAAAATCGATCGATTTGGCGATCGCCGAACCGTCAATCCCTCGCACGATAGCGCTTTCGCTCCCCGAGTGAATCTCGTCCGGGGCGATCGCGATTTTGCCGACAATCTAGGTTATAATGAAAAACGACTTCACGGGATGTAGCGCAGCTTGGTAGCGCGCCTGCTTTGGGAGCAGGATGTCGCAGGTTCAAATCCTGTCATCCCGATCCGATCTATAAGCTAGATAAGAAGGGAGGGGCGATCGGCTCCATCCCTTATTTTTACCGAGGGGATTGCGCTCCGTTCTTCCCCATCCACCCGAACCCTAACTTGAGCGCGATGTTAAGATAGCGTTCTAGCTTGCGGTTAGGAAACTTTAACACGATCGATGGAGTCCTCTGGGTTATTCAGTAGAACGCGATCGCCACGAACTCAGATCGGTTCCCACCCGAGACGCGCCACAACTGCAAACATTTTGCCGTCACTCGTTAGACTTCGCGGAGTCGAACCGATCGCCCTTGTATAGAAATCTAAACCCCTGTCCGTTCCAATCCATTCATATTTGGATCCGACCGACTGATTGCCGTTAGTGTTGAAATTAGGTGGAATTATGAACTTATTGCTGCGTTGGGGCGCAATCTTAGGAGTTGTCGGTACGGTCATCTTAGGACCGTCCCCCTTCTTAAATAATCGGATGGCCTTAGCCCTGCCACAAGATCAAATTGTTAGAAAATTACTCCCAGTTCCCGTGTTTACGGTCACCGACGCCGACGGTTCGCCCTTGGTCGCGTCCGACCCCAACCGCGAAGGTCAAAGCTCCGTCGCTGGGGTGTTTATCTCCCGGGAAGACGCCCAAGCGTTTGTCGAACGACTCAAACAAGAAGACCCCCAACTCGGCGCCAACGTGCGCGTGGTTCCCGTGTCTCTGGCGGAAGTCTACGAATTAGCCCTGCAAAGCGAACAAAACCCGGAAAATCTAGAATTTACCTTCGTTCCCGTCCAGGAGCAAGTCCAATCGGCCCTGGCGGTGTTGCGCGAAGAAGATAGCAGCGTCCAACAATTCAACGGCGTTCCCCTCTTTTTAGCTACCGGGGGGCCCGATAACGGCTATTTGACCATCCAAAGGGGCAACGAGCAGGTCATTCCTTTGTTTTTCAACAAAGAAGAACTGCAAGGAATGCTCAGCCGTTTCCAAGAAAAACAACCGGATTTAACCGCTTCTGTGGATATTGAAGTGGTGAACTTGGAAGGGGTGATCGACTTGTTAGAAACCAGCGACGACCCGCAAGTGAATAAAATTATTTTCGTTCCCCCGCGCGAGTCGATCGAATTTTTGCGATCGCTCCCCCAAACCGCACCGGGGAATGGAGCCACTCCCGGACAGTAATCGAGTTGCGGGATGGGGGACGATTGTGTTTCGCTGCGGCGACCCCGTACAATCAGAACTCACGAGGTCGAACCGGGTTGAGAGGGAGGGTGCATGGTGATTTCGGGGATCGAATTGTGGCAGTGGCGAGAACAAGCACGCGCGCAGGCAATTGACGCGGGGGTTCCGCCGGAAGAACTCGACTGGCTGTTACAAGAAGTTGCGGGTTTGGATCCCTTGGCGTTGCGCTTGGGTAGTTACAAAACGCGATCGCAGCTTCCCATCGGCTACTCTCTGGCCCAATTGAACGAGCTGTGGCGCGCTCGTTTGGAAGAACACCGTCCGGTACAGTACCTCGTCGGCGTCACCCCCTGGCGTAATTTTTCCGTGCGGGTCTCCCCGGAAGTCTTGATTCCCCGTCCGGAAACCGAATATGCGATCGATTTGGTGGCGCGGGCGATCGCCCATTCCCCGCGACCGCAGGAGGAGTTAGCCGCAGGACATTGGGCCGATCTCGGCACGGGAAGCGGCGCGATCGCCTTGGGGATGGCCGACCTCTTGACAAATGCCACGATTCATGCAGTCGATATCAGCGAGTCAGCTTTGGCGATCGCCCGGGAGAATGCCCGCCGTGCGGGATTGGGCGATCGCATTCTCTTTTATTGTGGTTCTTGGTTTGAACCCCTCGCCTCCATGGGCGGTCAACTCAGTGGCATCGTGTCCAATCCCCCCTACATTCCCAGCACCCAAATCGCCGAACTGCAGCCGGAAGTCGCCGAACACGAGCCGCGACAGGCCCTCGATGGCGGTGCCGACGGTTTGGATTGCATTCGGGCGATCGTTGCTGGCGCCCCGGCGTACCTCGTTCCCGGCGGCATTCTCCTATTCGAGATGATGGCCGGACAAGCGTCGTCCGCGCGCCATTTACTTGAAACTGAGGGAAGTTATACCGGAATTGAGATATTCTCGGATTTAGCGGGAATCGAGCGGTTTGCTCTGGCCTATCGCCGCTAATTGTCGATCCCGATTCCGACTGCGAGGCGATCGCAGGCGATCGCCCCTTGTCCGAGACTCTCTGCCAACAGCAATGACCCTAGTTTCCCCCGACACCTTAATTTCAGGCGCCCGCGCCGGACAGCTCGTCAGTTTTCCCACCGATACCGTTCCGGCCCTCGCGGCCCGCAGCGATCGCGCCGAGCTGATTTTTACCGCCAAACAGCGCAGCCCGGACAAGCCCCTCATTTTAATGGGCGCCAGCCTCGAAGACTTGATGCCTTACGTCCTCGGATCCGCCGTCGAATTAGAAGCGTGGCGGGCTCTCGCCCGTCGATACTGGCCCGGGGCGCTGACCTTAGTGCTGCCCGCCTCGGCGGCAGTTCCCCGGGCGATGAACCCCCTCGATCCGTCTACCATCGGTCTGAGGGTTCCCGATTGCGCGATCGCCCGCGAAATCCTCGCCCAAACTGGACCGTTAGCCACCACCAGCGCTAATTTAAGCGGTCAGCCGCCCTTACAACGGCTTGCGGAGATCGATCGCGCCTTTGACGGCGTACTGACCTTGGATCCCGAGGCGATCGGCCCTTTACCCCCCGCCAGTGGCTTACCCTCTACCGTCGCCAAATGGATCGGCGATCGGTGGGAAATCCTGCGTCAAGGCTCGGTCAACTTACAATTGCCCACTTAACTCAAAAGCGCTTATGAACTGGAGTAATTGGCTGTATCTCGCCACGGGTCTAGGCATCGGTTGGGCTTTACATCGGTGGGTCACGTCGCGCCCACAGGCGACGGAAAGCGACACGAGTGCAGATGTATCTTCTCCCGAGGACGAAGCGGATCGCGCCTCGTTGGTGCGACAACTCGAACACCTGCAATTGCAATATCAAATGGCCGTGCAGATGTGCCAATTTCGTGCCGGATTCCTCTCCCGGGTTTCCCACGAATTGCGCGCGCCGATTAACGGTCTGATCGGTTCCCACCAACTGATTCTCGAAGGGTTGTGCGACAATCCCGAAGAAGAACGGGAGTTTTTGGGCAAAGCCAACACTTCGGCCCTCAAAATTATCGAAATTCTCGATCGCATTCTCGATGTCGCCCGCACCCAAGAAGGTCGTACCCCCATGACCCTCAAAGTAGTTCCCCTCGGGGAAATTCTGACTAAAGTAGGGGAGTTAACGGCAATTCAAGCGGCCAACCGTAACATCGGCCTTAAAATTGGCGAAAGTGACCCGAATTGGTACGTTCGCGCCGATCGCCACTGGCTGACGCAAGTGTTGGTCAACGCGATCGATATGGCGATTACCCCGGTCACCCCGGGAGATATTCGGGTCAGTGTCGAGGAGGTGCCTGCCAGGGACGATCGCCCTCAAGCGCCTCACGGGGATCTGAAAATCGCGATCGATACCTATTTGCCGTTGGAATATTGGAGCGAGCCGATCGACTTCCTGCACCGAGAACAAACGGCGGACTGTTCGTTAATGGAAGATCCGGAACTGTCTGCCGGGATGAACTTGTGGCTCGACATCACCCTGTTGGAATTGATGTCAGGAAAGCTGGAAATTTTACCCCTGCCAGCGTCCGCCGCCCCCGATTCCGGGGATGCGAGCCTCACACCGGGGGCTACCCGGCTTCAATGCTTAATTCCACGGGCGATTCCGACGGCAGGGACGGACTCGTGAGCGGCTCGTTGTATAACACCATCGTCGTGGTCGAATTCGGCTCGAAGCCGATGCGCTCGTAAAAACGCTGTTGGTAGGTGGTGGTGAGGTAGACTCGTTCGACGCGGTTGAGGTGCGGGTGGCTGACGAGGGTTTCGACCAATTTGCTGCCGAGTCCGACGCCGCGATACTCCGGATGAATGACGACATCCCAGATGGTGGCGCGGTAAATGCCGTCGGAGGTGGCGCGTGCGAAGCCGATCAAGCGGTCTCGATCCCAAACGGAAATCACGGGATGGCTGTGGGTAATGGCGACGGCCAGATCTTCGACTTGGCGATCGCGCGCCCAAAATGCAGTAATCTCGAACAGGGATTTGAGGGCGTGCAAGTCGATCTCGCTTTTGCGATCGCTGAAGCGAATATGACGGCAATCCATCGTGCTATTCATGCTCAATTGACCTTGGAGTAGATTGAAATGGCGGATCGAATGAAGAAAAATCGAGACCGGTCGAACTCAAAATTAGGAAGGGCGATACTCCTTTCTCCTTTAGAGATGCCGAGCGAACGAAGTCGCGTTGCGATCGCCTACAGTTCGATGGCTTCAAACTGCACGAGCGAGAAATATGCTCGTTCGATTTTCGGATCGCACAATTGTGTCAGAAATACTTTGAATTTTGCCGCTCAACACAGCTCGAACCCCGAGGGCTAGCCCGCAATCGGGTATCGTCTGACAATCTCGATCTTGTGAGTGGGACTACTTCTCAAATTTCGATCGCTCCGAGTTGAATGGATCGTTTTATCTTAGAGATCACTACTTTACTTTTATAATAAAACGGCTGGAATGACCAGCGTTATTTTTGTTTTTATCGATTTTTCTTGACATGGACGAGGGCAATTGTCCGCCTATTTTTTGATGGGTTGTAAAAGGTTTGGAGGGGCGATCGCCCGTGAATTGGGAGCGGCGATCGCCCGATTCTCTGCGCCGTGAAGCGGTTTAATTCGCCAACCAGCGCGCCGCATCTTTGGCGTGATAGGTCAAAATCAAATCGGCTCCGGAACGCTTGAACGCCGTCAGCGTCTCCATCACCACTTTTTCCTCGTCGATCCAGCCGTTGAGCGCTCCCGCCTTCACCATTGAATACTCTCCGGAAACGTTATAAGCAGCCACGGGTAAGTGAGTCGCTTCCTTAACGCGCCAAATAATATCCATATACGCCAAAGCCGGCTTGACCATCAACATGTCCGCGCCTTCGGCAATATCGAGTTCGATTTCTTTGAGCGCTTCGCGACCGTTCGCCGGGTCCATCTGATAGGTTCGGCGATCGCCAAATTGGGGCGCCGACTCTGCCGCATCCCGGAACGGGCCGTAGTACGCCGAGGCATATTTCGCCGCATAAGACATAATCGGCAAATCTTGATAACCCGCCTTATCCAACGCCGCGCGAATCGCCTGCACGAAGCCGTCCATCATCCCGGAAGGGGCGATAATATCGGCTCCGGCTTTCGCTTGGGAAACGGCGGTTTTGCCGAGGAGTTCTAACGTCGGATCGTTGAGAACCCGTCCCGTCAGATCGCCAACTTCTAAATAACCGCAATGACCGTGATTGGTGTATTCGCACAAGCAGGTATCGACCATGACGATTAAATCGGGAACGGCTTCTTTCACCGCCGTGGTCGCTTTTTGGACGATCCCGCAGTCGTGCCACGCGCCCGTAGCTTCCCCGTCTTTGTCGTCGGGAATCCCGAATAAGATAATCGACGGGATGCCTAAGTCGTAGACTTCTTTTGCTTCTTCGACAATTTTATCGATCGAGAGTTGGTAGACTCCCGGCATCGATTTGACTTCTTGGGCGATGCCTTCTCCCGGTACCGCAAACAGGGGATAAATTAAATCGTTGGTGGTAACGATATTTTCGCGAACCATCCGACGAAGCTGGGGATGGCTACGCAAGCGGCGAGGGCGATGAATTGGAAACATGGTGTTTTGTTAACGATTGAAAATCTCAAATTTTAGTCTAAAACTTGGGCGCGCCCCCGGTTCGCCGATAACGTTACGTTCTGTTACACGAACCGGGGGGATGGCCTGCCCGACCGGGGCGGTTTGAAAACAGAAAGGCTCGCCGGGTGGCGGGCCTTTCTCGGGATCCGTACAATCGGAGGGAACGACGAGCCGTTTGAACCCCGCCGATCTTTACCAATTAAGCTTCTAAAGGATAGACGCTTACTTTTTTGCGGCTTTTGCCTTTTCTTTCAAAGGTGACGATGCCGTCAACCAGAGCAAACAGGGTATCGTCGCTGCCCCGTCCGACATTATTACCGGGGTGAACTTTGGTTCCCCGTTGGCGGATGAGGATGTTTCCGGCTTTGACGACTTGACCGCCGTAGCGCTTGACGCCCAAGCGCTGGGCGTTAGAGTCGCGACCGTTGCGAGTGCTACCCGTTCCTTTCTTATGAGCCATAGTTGTTTCTCGTTTTTGTCTGGGGATAGTTCACCGACGTTGCCAGCTTTCCTCGGCGGGCAACGGGAGGCAGAGGCTAGGGAAAGCGTGCCTCCCTCGGGATGGTCTTGAGTATTGTCTATTGTGCCGCAATCGGAGTGGCGATCGCTACTGCCGATTAGGCAACGGGGGCGGATTCTTGAGAGTCGGCGGTCTCGGTCGCGTCGCTCGCGAGAACTTGACCGTTCATCGAGATCGATTTAATCATGAAGCGGGTCAGTTCTTGACGGTGACCGCGTTTTTTGCGGGTTTTCTTCTTCGGCTTCATCTTGTAGACGATCACCTTCGGACCGCGCAGGTGTCGGAGGACTTCCCCTTCGACGCTGGCCCCTTCGATGTAGGGTTGACCGACGGTTACGGTGTCGTCGTGGCTGATGAGGAGAACTTTTTCGATCGCGATCGTTTCTTCGGGATCCACGGGAAGCAGTTCGATGTCGTAGAACCGACCGGGTTCCACGCGCAGTTGCTTGCCGCCAGTTTCGATAATTGCGTAGGTCATAGGATTGTGATGGGAATTGCCGTACGGGTAGCTGGTTGAGAGCGTTTACTTACACAAGAGCCAGCATTTGCCGAGATCGAACCCGATCCGAGCAACAGTCACGGTGCCGGGAGGCGGGGGTGACTGACAAGTCGCTGCCTTGTCGAGGGCGTTTTACGCTTGAGCGGGAGCCGCTTCCTCTTCCGGTTCGCTTTCGCGCACTTCTTGTTTGACGGTCAGGTAACGAATGACTTCTTCACTCAGACGCATCATCCGTTCTAAGGTCGCCACGGGAGAGCCATCGCATTCGTAATTCATCTGGACGTAGATGCCTTCGCGATGGTCGTCGATCTCGTAAGCGAGACGGCGTTTGCCGCGATGTTGGGTTTCCACGTTGGTCGCCCCGTGTTCGCGCAGCAACTCTTGGTATTTCGCGATCGCCCGGTCGGTGAGTTCTTCGCCGAGGTCGGGGCGCAAGATGTACATCGTTTCGTAGATGAATTGTTTCATCGAAGTTGGCTCCTTATGGACTGCATGGCTCCTTCTCACCCTTGGCTGTGACGCGGGGGGACGCCGACTCTCGATTCGGGCGAGCGCTCCCCCCACCAAAGAAGAAGCAAGGGATTACAATAGTTGGGATTTAATTGACCGTTGCCAGCCAATTTTCCGCACAAACAACAATTGTATCAGTTCGCCGCCGATTTTTATCCGATCGCGTTCGAGATCGATTAACTTTAGGATCGGGACTCGGCGGATCGGTGGCGATCGCGGCGAGGGATCGGTCGGTCGCAAGGGGATGACAGCGATCGACCCTTGGCGTTCCTGCTGCCGAGGCTCCACCACCAGCGACCTACTGAATTATCAACAAGAGGGCAAAAGTCAACGTTATGGCACAGCGCTATGTCCGCATCCAAACTCCAGAAGGACGGATTTACTACGGTTTACTGCAATTGAGCCGCAGCGTTCAGTTGCTCGACGCTCCTCCCTGGTTAAAAGGACAACCGACCGAGCGATCGCTTCCTCCGGACAGTTACAAGCTGCTGGCACCTTGCGCGCCCTCGAAAATTGTGGCGGTGGGCAAAAACTATACCGATCACGCCGCCGAAATGGGAACCCCGGTACCGTCGGAACCCTTGCTGTTTCTCAAACCGCCAAGTGCGGCGATCGCCCACGGCGATGCGATCGCCTATCCACCGCAATCGCAACAGGTGGAATACGAAGGCGAATTAGCCCTGGTGATCGGCGATCGCTGCGTCCAGTGCGGCCCGGAAGAAGCGGGCGCCAAAATCTGGGGCTACACGATCGCCAACGACGTCACCGCCAGAGATTTGCAAAAACGGGACGGACAGTGGACGCGAGCCAAGGGATTCGATACCTTCTGCCCCCTCGGCCCGTGGATCGTGCGCGAATTGAGTCCCGGGTCGCGCTTGCAGACCTTTCTCAACGACGACCCCCAACCCGTTCAGTCGGCCCTAGTCGATGAAATGGTCTTTCCGCCGGACGTCTTAGTGTCGTATATTTCCCAGGTAATGACCTTGCTCCCCGGGGATGTAGTGTTGACGGGAACGCCGCGCGGGGTCGGTCCGCTCGCGATCGGCGATCGCACCCGCATTTCCATCGAAGGAATCGGCGTTTTAGAAAATACGGTCAAACAACGCTTACCTTAGTCGGCTCTAGAATCGGCTAAGAGCGCACTTGCATGTGAACCGCATCGGAAATGGCCGGAATTTCGGCATAGCGACCCATCAGCGACTGCGCCACGGCATAAATGAAAGCGACCCAAATCCCTAAAAAGACCGTATTAAAGAGAGCTTCGATCGCCAAAGCCCCTAACATGTTGCCCAAAATCGGCAGAATCAACCCGCATAAGAGCACAACGATGTCTAATAAAATTGCTTGCATCGTGTTAAAGCGAATAAAATGACTGATATTTTCATTTCTAACCACGGCAAACAGCAGCACGAAGAAAATAATCAGTCCGGCAAAGGGAATGCTCTCGTACAGTTGGATAACAGGTAAGAGGGGAATAAAAATAATTTGCAACTGCGGAAACTGCTCGAATAAAAACCGACCGAAGCGCAGCCCTTCGATCGCCGGAAGTAAGTAAGGTAAACAGGCAAAAATACGGTCGGAAATGGGTGTAGTCCCGCGCCAAGTCATGTTAACTTCTCCTGAGTGAACGGGTTAACAGTTTATAAGCTCAGGATAGCGCAGTTGGGAAAGGGAACGGATCGACCGCGATCGCCCAACCCACGATTATTCCAATCAACTATTCGATATGAGCCACGGTAAAGCCCATTTCGCACTGATAACATTCTGCCTGTCGTTCGCCGGATTTGCGGATCGCGTGGCCGCAGCAGAGTTGACCGGGACGCCAGCGCGGCTGACCCGTGCGGTCGGCGAGCAAACAGGTCTGACAGACTTGCCGGGACGGCAGTACGCGATCGTCCATTAAAATCACCAGCATTTGAAACCTCCTCGGGATCCCCAACGCCCTCAAAGACATTCTATGACACGAATTTGGGAACGCCGCCCAAATTGCAATAGAAGGTTATATTGTTGGCGGCGATCGCTGCGGTATCGTCAGTCTCATTTTCGCGAATTTTCTCGGGGCGGGCGATCGCGCCGACGGCCAAAGCCCGAGGGGTCCCCCTTCAATCCGGCCCCGCGATCGCGTTATGATGGATAGCCTGGGGTTATTGGGGTTTTGTCAAAACCAACTTAATTTTTCAACGCTGCCGATTCCTCCCCACATTTGCTTTTAAATTGCACCCGTCGCCACTGCCACGGCAGCTTGCGCGGGTTTGATGTCTCCGTTAGAGGTTCGATCTGTGACTTCAAGTAACTTAGACTTTTTAGCCGAAACCGATCCGACCGTTGCCGGACTCATCGGACAAGAACTCCAACGCCAACGGGATCACTTAGAGCTCATTGCCAGTGAAAACTTCACCTCAGCCGCCGTTTTGGCCGCTCAGGGTTCCGTGCTGACCAATAAATACGCCGAAGGACTGCCCCGCAAACGCTACTATGGCGGGTGCGAGTACATCGACGGAATCGAACAGTTGGCGATCGATCGCGCCAAAGAGCTGTTTGGGGCCGCTTGGGCCAACGTCCAACCGCACTCCGGAGCCCAAGCGAACTTTGCGGTCTTCCTGGCCTTGCTCCAACCCGGCGATACGATTATGGGGATGGACTTGTCCCACGGGGGTCATTTAACCCACGGTTCCCCAGTGAACGTGTCTGGCAAGTGGTTTAAAGTCGAGCATTACGGGGTCAGTCCCGAAACGGAGCAACTCGATTACGATCGCATCCGCGAATTAGCCAAACAACACCAGCCGAAATTAATCATCTGCGGTTACTCCGCTTATCCGCGCGTCATCGACTTCGAGAAATTCCGGGCGATCGCCGACGAAGTGGGCGCCTACTTGATGGCCGATATCGCCCACATTGCCGGATTGGTGGCCACCGGACACCACCCCAATCCCCTGCCCCACTGCCACGTGGTCACCACCACCACCCACAAAACCCTACGCGGGCCGCGCGGCGGGCTAATCCTGACCGACGACGCCGAACTGGGTAAAAAATTCGATAAAGCCGTATTTCCCGGCAGCCAAGGCGGTCCCCTCGAACACGTGATTGCGGCCAAAGCCGTCGCCTTCGGCGAAGCCCTCAAGCCGGAATTTAAAGCCTATAGCGGCCAAGTGATTGAAAACGCCAAAGCCTTAGCGGCAGCCCTGCAACAGCGCGGTTTCAAACTCGTTTCCGACGGTACGGACAATCACCTGATGTTAGTGGATCTGCGATCGATTTCGATGACCGGAAAACAGGCCGATCGCCGCGTCAGCCAGGTCAACATTACCGCCAATAAAAACACCGTTCCCTTCGATCCCGAATCGCCCTTTGTCACCAGTGGTTTGCGCCTGGGATCTCCCGCGATGACCAGCCGGGGGATGGGAACCGAGGAATTCACCGAAATTGGCAATATCATCGCCGATTGCCTCTTAAATCCCGAAGACGAGGCGATCGCCGCCGATTGTCGCCGTCGGGTCGCCCAGTTGTGCGAGAAATTCCCGCTTTACCCGCACTTGAACGTACCCGTCACCGCGATCGCCTAGAACGAGAGCGCCGGGCGATCGCCCCTGGAACCCGCAAGGGTCATCCGGCGAATTTGGCCAACTTGAGATTTTGCAAACGTAGTGCACTCAAAGATTCCAACGGCGATCGCCCCCCCGCCAACCCATTTTAATTCCAATTTCCTTGCTGAGTTCGTTCTGAAATGTAGTAAATGTAGGTAGACGTTGTTCGAGACGTTCTGTCTGTCTTGCACTCTATCTCGTTCAGATGCCTTACCAGCCGTTCGATCTGGTCTCCCTCTACCATCTGGTTGCCTTCATCGTCTCAGCCGTGGTGGTTTTGTGTACGACCCCTTGGGTCAAAAAAATTGCCCTCAAAAGCGGTCGCGTAGACCTGCCCGGAGGTCGCAAAGTCCACAGCCAACCGATGGTACGCTTGGGAGGAGTGTCCATCTTCTTAGGCGCCTTGAGCGCTCTTTTAATTGTATGGTGGACTGGAGGCTTCGGCATCCTACCCCCAGACAAAGAATACGAAATTTGGGGCGTGACCATTGGCGGACTCGCCTTTTTTCTGATTGGCTTAGCCGACGACTTGTTCGGTCTGTCCCCCTTTATGCGCTTGTTCCTCCAAGGGATCGTAGCCGGGGCCGCCTGGAACGTCGGCGTTCAAATCGAATTTATCAGTATTCCCTTCGCCGGATTGGTCACCTTACCCGATTGGATCAGTTTTCCGATCACGATCGTCTGGCTGGTCGGCATGACCAACGCCATTAACTGGATCGACGGCTTAGATGGGTTGGCGGCGGGGGTCTCGGGGATTGCCGCCGTGGTCATGCTGACGGTGAGCTTATTCATGCACCAACCTGCGGCGGCCCTGATTGCGGCGGCCCTCGCCGGGGGAACCCTCGGGTTTTTGCGATACAACTTCAACCCAGCTCAAATCTTTATGGGCGATGGCGGGTCTTACTATATCGGTTTTACCCTGGCGGGGGTCGGGGTGATCGGCTTAGTCAAAACGACTGCAGTCACTGCAGTCGTTTTACCGTATATCATTCTCGCCGTACCCATATTGGATATGTCCGCCGTGATCGTCGATCGCCTCCGTAACGGCAAATCGCCCTTCACCGCCGACAAACGCCACTTACACCACCGTTTACTCGCGGCGGGACTCTCCCACCGTCTGACCGTCTTGTTCATTTACTCCCTAACCTTGTGGGTCGGCAGCATTGCCCTCGCTTTCGCCGGAATTCCTAGCGGGATCGCCTACGCATTGGGGGCGACGGCCCTGTTGAGCTATACGAGTTGGAAAGTGATGAAACACGCCCGCTAACGGTCCGCTAACCGTCTTCAATGGCAGCAAACCCGGCTTTTGCTGTCGGAACTCGATCGCCAATTCTCGAACGGAAGAGTGCATGAGTGCTGAAATTATTTGTGTGGGTACCGAGTTGCTGTTGGGCGATATTCTCAACAGCAACGCTCGATTTTTAGCCGGGGAACTCGCCAGTCTGGGCATTCCCCATTACTTTCAAACCGTTGTCGGAGATAACCCGCAACGGATTCAACAGGTCTTGCAAGTCGCGCGCGATCGCGGCTCCCAACTGCTCATTTTTACAGGGGGCTTGGGCCCGACTCCGGACGACCTGACCCACGAAACCCTCGCCCAATTTTTCGGGGTGTCTTTAGTCGAAAAACCAGAAATTCTCGAAGATATCGCCGCTAAATATGCCGCACGCGGGCGCAAAATGGCGCCGAGTAACCGCAAACAAGCCTTAATTCCCGCCGGGGCGGACATTTTACCGAATCGGGCCGGAACCGCACCCGGTATTATTTGGCAACCGGAACCGGGATTGACTTTGCTGACGTTTCCCGGCGTCCCCGGCGAAATGCACCGGATGTGGCAGGAAACGGCGGTTCCCTACCTCAAAGAGCACGGATGGGGTCGGGAAATTATTTACAGTCGCGTGTTGAAGTTTTGGGGGATTTCCGAATCGGAACTCGCCGAGAAGGTCAGCCGTTTTTTCGAGCAAAGTCATCCGACGGTGGCCCCTTACGCCAGCAATGGCGAGGTGAAATTGCGACTTTCCGCCCGGGCCCGATCGCCTCAAGAAGCCCAAAGCGCGATCGCCCCGGTTATCGAACAGATTAAAGCAATTGCCGGATCGGACTGTTTCGGTAGCGACGAGGATACCCTCGCTTCCGTGGTCGGTCGCTTACTCCTGGAGTCCGGTCAGACGATCGCCGTGGCCGAGTCCTGTACGGGAGGCGGCTTAGGCCAGCTTATTACCGCCGTAGCGGGCAGTTCGAGCTATTTTATGGGGGGAGTCATTTCTTACGATAACCAAGTCAAGATCGGCCTGCTAGGGGTCGATCCGGCGGTGTTGGCGCGCGAGGGGGCGGTGAGTGCGACGGTCGCCGAGCAAATGGCGCGCGGGGTGCGCGATCGCTTGGGGACCGATTGGGGGGTCAGTATTACCGGAATTGCCGGACCGGGGGGCGGGAGTGAAGCGAAACCCGTCGGTTTGGTCTATATCGGTTTGGCGGGGTCGGATGGTAGTGCGGACAGTTTTAAATATCAGTTTGGGGCGTTGCGCGATCGCGATTTAATTCGCCATTTCAGCGCCTGTTGTGCGCTCGATCGCCTCCGCCGAAAATTATTAAGATGAAGTTAACATTTAACGGCGATTCCGAAATTTATCCTATATTTGGCTTGGTTAAAGGGATCCAGCCTCGATCGAGACCGCAAAGACGCGCGATCTCCGGCGATCTCCAGACTCGAAAACGCGATCGATCCCCTCAGTAGACTTGCTCATTTCCGAGGATTTGGTTACGATCGAGTTAAACGAATAACCCCTGCGCTGGACAACGCAATGCGTCGTCGGGACAGCAGCCGCAGTAACGGTTGGACTGAAGGAGCTAGTTTATTCAATGGACTATATCGATAAAGTTATCGAAAAGCTTAGAGAGTGGGCGCAGAAGATTATCGATGCCCTTCTCGGTCCAGAACCCGAACCGGAACCCGAACTGATTCCCATCCCCGTTCGCGAACCGAGAAGGCGTGGTTAATTTGTAGCCATCAACTGGAGTGGGTCTAATTGTTGAATATTTTGGTCTTGCACGGACCAAACCTGAATCTCCTGGGTCGTAGAGAACCAGGAGTTTATGGTTTGGCGACTTTAGATGATATCACGGCTTTATTAGAACGAGAAGCCCAAACCCTAGAGGCAAAAATCGAAACCTTGCAATCCAATCACGAGGGGGTTTTGATTGACGCGATTCACGACGCCTTGGGGAAACACGACGGCATTTTGATCAATCCGGGGGCGTATACTCATACCAGTGTAGCCATTCGAGATGCGATCGCCGGAGTCAATTTACCGACGGTAGAGGTTCATTTGAGTAATATTCACCGTCGAGAACCATTTCGCCACCATTCTTATATTGCCCCGGTTGCTGTGGGACAAATTAGTGGTTTCGGACCGGACAGTTATCGATTGGGATTATATGCGTTGGTGAATTACTTGAAGCAGAAGAGTTGAGGGAGATTTTAGAGACTGTTTATAAAATAAACATGTCTATTGTACCCCGTAGGGGTTTGGTAACCAAACTCCTACGAAATTTTTTGATATTTTCTTTATAAACAGTGTCTGAGAATCGGCGATCTCAATTAGACTCCGACTGTTCGAGTAAAGCAATGAGTTGGGCTTTTTTCAATCTGGAATAACCGGAGTAACCTCGTTTTCGGGCGAGTTTTCTTAATTCATCAACCTTTAAGTCAGCATACTTTGAATTGGAAGAAATGGCAACCGATCGCCGGGGTTGGGGGTTCAATTCGTGGCGAAACTTGTCAAATTCTCGGGCAATTAATACTTCGATCGCCTTCAAATTTCCTTGACTTTCCAATTTTTCCAAACGGCGATCGCACGTTTCCAGTTTCTGGCTAAATTTGAGGTCGAAAGTACGAAGTAACTGACCCAATTCGGCGAGATGGCGATCGAGGGTTTCAATCGAACTAGAAATTTCGACAGATTCAGTGATTTGATGGGATTCGATCGCTGTATCTTCGATCTCTGTATCTTTTGTTGAATTGAGGGCGATCTCGGGATTGTTGGCGTTAGTTTCTGCGCGATATTCTTGAAAAACTTTAACCTGTTCGAGTAACGCTTCTTCGTTCTCCGGTTCGATTACAAAAGCACCGACCATTTCCCCTTGACGGGGGTCGATTTCTTTTGCTCTTACAGCTACATAATACTGAAAATGTCCGTCAATAACTTCAAAGGATTTTAACCCCGTCCGACGCACGACAAAAGGGGCGATCGAACCCTTTGCAGCTAAGCTGAGATGGGCTGCATAATCTATTTTATCGGCGGGGAAGCGATCGCGATCGATGCTGGAGGTAATCTTGTTAACGCCAATCAAAGAAGGTAACAGCTTTTTCATGAAGCTAATCCAGTTTTATTTAAGACTTCTAAGGCGAGAACTTCAAATTCTTGGGCGGCGGTCGAATCGGGTTTAAAATCGAGAACCGATCGCGGACAAGCAATTTCTAAATCGCCGACGAGTTGCACTTGTTCGGAACATTTAGCGAGGTCGTCGCGATCGTAAATGGTACTGTCGAGAAGTTCCAGTCCGTAACGAGTGGGAATCAGTTCCCGGCGTTTTTGAAAAGTTGATTGAATGAACCGTGCATTGGTCGAGATTTTACAGGGTAAGATCCCTAAGATTTCGACCGGGCCACGTCTGAGTTGCTTGCGAAATCCGTTGACATTTTTGATCAAGTCTTTAACGTTATTTAACCCTTGATTAGAAAAGGGTTTGAGATCGGAGGGAATCATTACATAATCGGCAGTAATTAAAGCAATTCTGGCGTAAAGATTGAGGGAGGGGGGCGTATCGATTAAAACGATATCGTAGCGATCGCGCACGGAGTCGAGCTTATCTAGCAGACTCAAGCGGCTGTAGTCAAGTTGATTTAATTCACTTTCATATTGCATTAAATCAATATGGGCGGGAATAACATCAATTTCCGGGCTACAAAATTCGGAGGTTCGGGCTACTTCATCGATGGGATGATATTCTTCGGACTGTAAAACGTGTAAGATATTACTATCTCGAATGTCGTCGAATTCTTCATCGTCAAATTTGATTAATCCGGTAGCAAAGGTGGTGTTCGCTTGACTGTCGATATCGATAACTAAAACTCGCTTACCTTGTTTTCTTAAGGCAGCCGCCAAGTTGACGACAACGGTGGTTTTTCCGACGCCACCTTTGTTATGATAAACGGCAATAACTTTCATCGATGATGTCCTCTCGGGGATAGGTGAGCGATCGCGGATTTCTCGAACAGGGGTTGTTTCTAAATCGGATAATTCCGTTGATAAACTACGATCGATGGAATGAGACGAGATCGGAGGGGGACGATCGCCACTTTTGGGGTCAAGTTCTTGTTGGAGGCGATCGCGACCGATTAAACTCTCTATTATAGAGAAATTGTCATCAATTTTATCTCCCGAACATTGAAAAACTAGTTTAATTTGAGTACCGTCCCGTCGATAAATTCTGAGTTGTTTTCCATTGGTTAGCAATCCGTATTTAACGTGAAGTTGGGTTAAATATCGCCGGAATTTGCGGACGTGGCGATCGAGTTTTTGCCGGGGATGTTTGGCTTCCATGACTACAGTCAGAGGGGAATCCGCACTTAAGACAAAGGGAATGGCTTGAGTGGCGAAAGCTAAGAAGTCGAGGCGAATGCTGCTGAAGGTTACTTCTTGATGCCAACTTTCGGGAGGATAACCTAATTTTGGCAATAAGTAACTGACAATCAGTTTACTTTCAACTTCGCTTTCATTGCGGCAAAAATTGGGATTAAACCTCAAGGGTGGGAGACTCCTTTGGGATTTTAGAGGCTTTTTTGGGAGTTTTTTATAGAATCGAGCTGATTGTATGGCACGATCGCGACGCGCTACTTTCCCCGTTGCTCGCGATCGTTCAATGGGTAATTGATTGAGATGTTCGACGATCCCCTATCGATAGTCTCACGATTCTTGAAAAGAAGGTCGTATATTCACAATATTTTACATTTCTAGATGAGATCGCGGTCGAGGAAGGAGAAAAAGTTATATAGAAATAGGATAAAAGCGAAAGATATTAGCGATAGTGGTGACAAAAGGCGATCGCGCGATCGATCGTCTGGGTTTGCTGGGGATAGTCGAGTTGGGGGCGTCGGATCGCGAGCAGGTCGATGCCCAATTCGGCGGCGAGTTGGCGCTTGATATGCTCGCCGCCAGGGGATCCGGAGGCTTTGGTGACGACGGCGGTAAGCTGCCATTGCTGCCAGAGGGCGCGCTCTAATGCGAGGGAGATCGGCGGACGCAGGGCGATGAGGCGATCGCCTGTAAATCCGGCATCGAGGGCGGCTTGCAAGGCGGTTTGTGAGGGTAAAATCCGGGCGAATAAGGTCGATCGCCGTTGCCAGGGACGAAATAACGATAAATAACGATAGCCGATTGTGAGTAAAACCCGGTGTCCGGCGAGGGTTTCTCCGGCGACGAGGGCGGCGAAAGAATCGAAGTATTGGACGCGATCGCCCTCCCGGTCGGGGATTTCCGGGCGTTCGTAGCGCAGGTAAGGGAGGGCAAACTCCCGGGAGGCGGCGATCGCCAGTTGTGAGATTTCGACGGCGTGAGGATGGGAGGCATCGACGATCGCGCGGATCCGGCGATCGCCGAGAAACTGCGGCAGGCGGTCGCGGTCCAGTTTGCCGACCCAGACGGACAGGGCGGGATCTGGGGGATAGAGCGATCGGGCCGATTCCGTGGTCACCGAGACGATCGCCGCGATCCCTTGCGCGAGCAGGGTGCGGGCGAGTTCGGCACTTTCGCGGGTGCCGCCGACGAGCCAGATGTACCCGGAGGAGTTCACGAGGGAAACTTGATTTTGTATAAATTAAATAATTCGCCGGGTTGGCGTTTGAGGATTTTGCCGCCGGAGGATTTAATCAATTGCTCCCAGGCGGCGATCGGTTCGAGGAAGACCTCGGCGCCGAGATAGGTTTCTAGGATCGCCCAGTTTTCGGCGAGGGGGGAAGCGGGATCGACGACGTCGAACACAAAGTGCGCTCCCGGTTTGAGGACGCGGCGGACTTCGGAGAGGACTTCGACCCAATAATCGAGAGGATAGTAACAGCTAAATCCGGTGGCGATCGCCAGGTCGAAAGATTCCTCGCCGTAGTCGAGGCGATCGGCGGATCCCAATTGGACGCCTTTAAACAGTTTGGAGTTAAGCTGGGGACCGCGAGCATTGAGCGCGTCGCGAGCGACGCTGCTAATTTCGCGACCGTAAAAATACGCGCCCCAATCGCGCCAGGGGTAGATTAAAAAGCCGACGCCGCAACCGAGATCGAGACAGTGTTGGTTTTTTTTCGGTTTGACCAGTTCCCAGAACGGCGAGGTAATTTTAGCTTGCAGTTGACCCGAGGCGCGTTCGTGAAAGATCGGCATCGCTTCGACTTCTTCCGGGAGGTCGAACGGTTCGCCGCGATACTCGCGGTTGTAGCGCAAGGCGACGGGGGCGATCGCCGTTTCCCAGGGACTGGCGCCCGCGCGATCGCGGTGGGGAGAGGGAAAAGCAGAAGGTACAGACATGAGCAATCCATTAAATTTGCGCCACGAAGTGCGATCGCGGGGCGGACAAGGGCGCGGACGCCTTTGACAAGGGCGATCGCCGCCGAGGGTTAACGACCTTTGAGCGCCTTGTTAAAATTCTTGCGATAGGACTTATTGACGATCAACATCGGCCATAACAGGGTCAGATAGAGACGTCCTTCACTAAAGTTGGTGCGGTTGAAGCCTTTCCAGAACTTCCAGCCGCCAACGGCATAAACGCCCAATAAAATTAGTGCAACCAGAGAACTCATAATGATGCGGCCTTTATAAAACCTGATTTTGTTTTAAATTTTAGATGATTTTTTCGCCTTGCGGCGGCTCGGCGATCGCCGAGTCCCAGGTAAAAAGGTTCTCGGTCTTGTACGAAACACCTTAGCATTCGGCCAACACGGTAAACTGTTCTAGAGATTGCTTTTGTAGGGTTCTCAGATGGGCAAGTCTTTTCTCCGGGGCCGTTTCCCCACAGTCAGGAAGTGCCGAGTGCAGGAAATGTGCGATCGCCCAATTCCCAATAGAGATCGAGATCCACCAAACCTTAGCGATGAATTTCCAAGCTCTAGGGTCACTCCGTTCCCTACCTACGGACTCGCGCAGAGCGCGCGACACTCCGGGGTTGTCACTGCGCGATCGCCCTTTTTCCCTCTACCTTCCCTGACGCGGCTGGAACGAACTCCGGTAAAAGACCCGAAAACATCCCCGTATTCTGTACCCTAGAGAATAAAATTCACAATTAACGAAAGCATCTACAAAGATCGCAACGCGCGCGCGAAGACACCCAAGGAGGAAATATGCGAGCAGTGCTAATGGCAGGCGGTTCGGGAACGCGACTCAGACCGCTTACCTGCGATTTGCCCAAACCGATGGTTCCGATCTTAAACCGACCGATCGCCGAACACATCGTCAATCTCCTCAAACGACACGACATCACGGAAATCATCGCTACCCTGCACTATCTGCCGGACGTGATGCGCGACTATTTCCAAGACGGCAGCGATTTTGGGGTTCAGATGACCTATGCGGTGGAAGAAGATCAACCCCTCGGAACAGCCGGATGTGTCAAGAATATTGCCGAACTTCTCGACGATACGTTTTTAGTCATCAGTGGCGACAGCGTCACCGATTTTAACCTCAAAGACGCCATTGAATTTCACAAACAACGTCAATCCAAAGCCACCCTGGTTCTCACCCGAGTTCCCAACCCGATCGAATTCGGGGTGGTGATTACCGATAAAGAACATCGCATCAAGCGCTTTTTAGAAAAACCCTCAACTAGCGAAATCTTTTCCGATACGGTCAACACGGGGACTTACATTCTCGAACCGGAAGTCCTCGACTACCTGCCTGCGAATCAGGAATGCGACTTTTCTAAAGACTTATTCCCCTTGCTGCTCGAAAAAGGCGAGCCGATGTACGGCTACGTCGCCGAGGGCTACTGGTGCGATGTCGGTCACCTCGACGCTTACCGAGAAGCGCAATACGATGCCCTCGATCAAAAAGTCCTCGTTGATTTTGCCTACGAAGAACATTCCCCGGGGTGCTGGATCGGCCAGAATACTTATATCGACCCGACGGCCCATTTAGAAGCCCCGGTGTTGATCGGGGATAACTGCCGGATCGGCCCGCGCGTGGAAATCGAAGCGGGAACGGTGATCGGCGATAACGTGACCATCGGTGCCGATGCGGATCTCAAACGTCCGATTATTTGGAACGGGGCGATCGTCGGCGACGAAGCGCACTTGCGGGCTTGCGCGATCGCCCGTGGCGTGCGGGTAGACCGTCGCGCTCACGTGCTCGAAGGGGCCGTAGTCGGTTCCCTCTCCAGCGTCGGCGAAGAAGCCCAAATCAATACCAGCGTCCGGGTCTGGCCGAGTAAAAAAATCGAATCCGGCGCCATGCTCAATATTAACCTGATTTGGGGGAATACGGCGCAACGCAACTTGTTCGGACAACGGGGCGTTTCCGGATTGGCCAATATCGACATCACCCCGGAATTTGCGGTGAAATTAGGCGCCGCCTACGGTTCGACCCTCAAACCTGGGGCCAGCGTCACCGTCTCGCGCGACCAGCGCAGTATCTCGCGGATGGTGTCGCGATCGCTCATTGCCGGATTGATGTCCGTCGGTACCAACGTGCAGAACTTAGAAGCGACCGCGATCCCGGTAGCGCGATCGATCGTGCCGACCCTTTCCGTCGAAGGCGGGATCCACGTGCGAGTCCACCCGGATCGCTCCGATTCGCTGCTGATCGAATTTTTTGACGAAAAAGGGATCAATATCTCCAAAGCTCGCGAGAAAAAGATCGAAGGCGCCTATTTTAAAGAAGATTTCCGACGGGCTCAAATTAACGAAATCGGCAACATGGCTTATCCGAGTCAAGTGCTCGATATCTACAGTCGCGGCTTCGAGGAGCATTTAAACGTCCAATCAATCCGCTACAGCAACTCCAAAGTAGTCATCGATTACGCTTATGCCGTTTCCGGCGCCGTTTTACCCCAACTGCTCGGTAAATTCGGCAGCGATGCGGTAGTCCTCAATGCCAGCTTGAGCCAAACGGCCCCATCTAACGACGAACGGGAAAATCTGCTGCAGCAACTCGGTCAAGTCGTCGAAGCGCTCAAAGCTACCTTTGGGGTCCAGGTGTCGGCGAACGGCGAGCAGTTAATCTTAGTCGATGAAACCGGATCGCCGATTCGCGGCGAACTGCTCACGGCGCTGATGACGAACATGATTTTGACCACCAACCCGCGCGGGACGGTCGTGGTTCCGGTGCATACGTCGTCCGCCGTCGAACAAATCGCCCGCCGCCACGACGGTAAGGTAATTCGTACGAAAGCCAATCCGACGGCGTTGATGGAAGCGTGCCATACGAATGCCAACGTCGTGTTGGGAGGCAGTGGGGAAATGGGCTTTATTTTCCCGCAGTTGCATCCCGGCTTCGATGCGATGTTCTGCATTGCCAAGACGATCGAAATGCTGATGTTGCAAGAGCGATCGCTCGGTCAAATTCGCTCCGAACTGCCGCGAGTATGCCATAAGAGTTACACTTTGCGCTGTCCCTGGACCGTCAAAGGTGCCCTGATGCGCCATTTGGTAGAAACTCACCCCTCGGAAATCTTGGAATTGGTCGATGGGGTCAAGATCCTCGATCCGCCGGAAGAAAGCTGGGTGTTAATTCTGCCCGATGCGGGAGAACCCTTGGTGCATATTTTCGCCAACAGCAACGATCGCGAATGGGTCGATAACAGCTTGATGGAATACCGCAAACGGGTTCAAGAGTTTGTGGAAGAACGGGAAACCGGAGAAATGAATTCTTTCGAGAATTGAGTTGCACTTCGGTAACGCGAGTTCCATCGAGGTTCTCGACGGTGTAGAGGTGCGCGATCGCGTGCCTCTACATCCCGAGATTTATCTTAAATATACTTCAATCGACGGTTTGAGGCTTCGAGCTTTCCATGACCTTTCCGACTTCTCCCCTCTCCGCGACCGCTTCCCCGATCCGAGACCGTTGGATCTGGCGCGGTTTTAACATCAACTACCAACACCTCGGCGATCGCGGTCCGGCAGTCCTACTCGTCCACGGCTTCGGCGCCTCGTGCGGTCACTGGCGCAAAAACCTCCCCGAATTAGCCAAAACATGCCGGGTTTACGCGATCGACCTGCTCGGTTTCGGCGCTTCCGCCAAACCTGCCCCACGGATCGAAGCCGACTATACCTTTGAAACCTGGGCCGCCCAAATCGCCGATTTTTGTCGCGAAGTTATCGGAACCAGCGCCTTTTTAGTCGGCAACTCGATCGGTTGCGTCGCCATCTTGCAAGCTGCCGTAGACTTTCCCCAATGGGCCGAGGGGGTGGTCCTCATTAACTGCTCCCTGCGACTGCTCCACGATCGCAAACGAGCTGAAATGCCCTGGTACCGACGGATCGGAGCGCCGATCGCCCAAAAGATTTTACAACAAAAACTCGTCAGTCAATTCTTTTTCTCGCAGTTAGCCCGACCGAAAACCGTTCGCAACATCCTTTTACAAGCGTACCGACGCAGTGAAGCGGTCACCGACGAATTAATCGAGCTGATTCTCGAACCGTCGCGCGATCGCGGCGCCGTTGACGTTTTCGTAGCCTTTACCGCCTATTCTCAAGGCCCCTTACCCGAAGATCTACTCCCCCGCTTGTCCTGTCGCGCCCTGATTCTCTGGGGAACCGAGGATCCCTGGGAACCGTTCGCCCTCGGTCGCCAATTGGCCGAATTCGCCACCGTCGATCGCCTGATTCCCTTAGAAGGCGTCGGTCACTGTCCTCAAGACGAAGCGCCGGAATTCGTCAACCCGATTTTATCCGAGTGGATCGCCCAGGTATCGGCGGCGCGCGGCGATTCCCCGTCTTCGCAACCCTCCTAAACGGGCAACGTAATCACAAACTCGCTGCCTCGTCCTTCCTCCGAACTCACCTCGAGCGTACCTCGGTGTTTTTGGATAATTTGATAACAAATCGACAATCCCAAGCCCGTTCCTTTCCCGACGGGCTTGGTGGTAAAAAAGGGATCGAAAATTTTCTCGCGGATCTGCGGGGGAATCCCCGGTCCGGTATCTCGAATCGTCACGCGAACCCGATCCTCAACGGCTTCGGTGGCGATCGCGAGCTGTTTGACCTCGCTGTTCGCCGCCAACATCGCATCGATCGCATTGGCCAACAAATTAACAAATACCTGATTCAATTGTGCCGGATAGCAGGAGATAAGCGGGATATCCCCATACTCCTTAACCACCTCGATCCCCTGTTTGAGTTGAGACCCCAGAATCAACAGGGTACTGTCGATCCCTTCGTGCAACGAAGCTTCTTTCATCTGGGCTTCGTCGAGACGAGAGAAATTGCGTAACGACAGCACGATCGCCTTGATGCGATCGGTACCCATTTTCATCGACGCCAGCAGTCGCGGAAAATCTTCTCGCAGATAATCCGGTTCGATTTCGTCGAGACGCGCTCGGGTTTGAGGGGAGAGCTCCAACCCTTCCGCCTCGTAGAGATCGACCACTTCTTGCAAATCTCGCGCATATTCTTCGGCGTGAACCAGATTGCCGTAGATAAAGCTGACCGGATTGTTAATTTCGTGGGCGACTCCGGCGACGAGTTGCCCCAAACTCGACATTTTTTCCGTTTGAATCAGTTGGGCTTGGGTTTGCTGGAGTTCGGCGAGGGCGGCGCGCAGATCTTGGGTGCGCTCTTCGACGCGCCGTTCCAGGGTTTGACGGGCGTTCTCCAATGCCTCGGTATATTCTCCCACCCAGGCGATCAGTTGATTGAGGGAAACGGCGAGTACCCCGACCTCGTCCGTCGTACTCACCGGGGCTTTCAGCTCGAAATTCGATTCCTGAGTGACCTGGCGAGCGACCTCGGTCAAGGCTTGGATGGGGCGGGCAATGCCGCGACTGGTATAAATCGCCAGGGCGGTAGCGATCGCCACCGACAGCATTATACTCACCATAATCATTTGTAAGCGCAGGATATCCGCGCGGATTAATCCGGCATGAGCTTGTCGGTATTGGACTTCTGCCGCGTGCAGGATAAGGATGAGGCTTTCCGAGAGGCGCTCGAACTCGACGTCGAGGGCGAGCAGTTCGCGATCGCGGATCGTATTGACGATCTGTTGCTGGGCGGCGCTTTCGTCCGCGCTCGCGTTGACTTGCTCGATGCGATCCCACAGCGACTGGACGATTTGCTCGTAAGCGGCGATCGTCGTGGCATAGTCCGTTAAAATCGTCCTCAACTGGCTCGATTCGGTGACCCCTTCGGGATTGCGATCGCCGAACTCGTGGAGTTCGGACAGGAGCGCCTCGACCCGAGCAATATTCCCTAAAAACTCGCTCCTTTCGTACTCGAACCAAATCGAATCGCCGACGACGGCAAAAAGCTGTTGCGGGTGAGACCGCACTTTCAGCACTCCATTTTCTAATTGGTTGAGTAAATTTTGCTGTCTGTCGGCAACGACGAGCTGTTGTTCCGCCTGGTTTTGATAGTAATTGCCGACGATCGAACCCATCGCGGTTCCGGATACGGCAATGCCAATGGCAAACGCATAGCCATAGCCGATTTTTTTGGCGATCCCGAGGTGGGCGATCGCCCCTCCCAACCACCTCCAAATACCTTTATTTTGAGGGATGGCGGTTCTCGGCATTTCTAGATCGCTCTCCCACTTTGCATTTACCATCGGTTTTCCCCCACGACTGGCTCTCTCCTCGCCGTGTCAAGGCTCCCGACGATCGCGATCGCCCTGGCGGCGATCGGGTCGGCAAAGGAGAGAGAAGAAGACCACAACAGTGTTGTTTGTTTCATCAGAACCGTTTCGAGACCAGTGGGCGATCGCACGACGTCAATCGAGCTAGAGGTAATCGTCTTGTCCGATCGCGCGATAGGCTTCGCGGATCGGGTCGTAATCGCTATCTTTGGCCGCCACCATTTCGGAGCTGGCATACTTTTCATTCGCCGCCGACGCCAAAATCCCTTTCAGTAATTGGTCTTGAGCGGCGAGCATCAGCGATCGCACTTCCTCCAAACAGGCGGGATCGAGTTGGGAATTGGCTGCAAAGACGTCACTCGGTAAATCGGTACCTCGGGCGACGATCGGAACCGCACTCTCAGATAACCCCGCCTCCCGCAGGAATTGAGTGCGCCGGATATTGGAATCGGCCCACGCATCCACTTCGCCGTTTTGGAGGGCTTCCAAGCCGCGATCGCCTGTCATCACCGTTCTAAAATCGGACTGGGGATTTAAGCCCACATCGACGAGCAGCTTGGTCGAACCGAGGTGACCTGCGGTTGACCCGGCTGTTCGCATGGCGATCGTCTTGCCTTTTAACTGTTTCAACGACTTAATGCCACTGTCGGCCCGCACGGAGATGACCGAGTAGTAGTCGGGTCGGGTCAGGGCAATCAACGGGATGGCCTGTGCCCTGGCATGGAGCAGCACGTATTCCGACGGTCCGGCGAGCACCAAATCGACCCGACCGGACAGCAGGGCCGGACTGGCGGCGACGTAGTTCTCTACCGAGAAAAATTCGACGTTTCTCCCCAATACGTCTGCCAATGCCGATTTAAAAGCCCCGAATTCGGCTTGTAACTGTTCGAGTCCTTTGATATCCGTTATCGCTAATCGCAGGGGGTCCGGGCAGTTGGCTGCAGTTTGAGAACGATTGCGTTCAGGCTGGCGAGTGGCTGTGGTGCAACCTGCGACAAACAAGAGAGACGACCACAGAAATTGACGCCGTTTCATGGTGGTCGATCCTGTTCGACGGTCAATAGCCAGAGCGATTTTAGACGGGCGATCGAATAACATTGTTATAAAAATTAGGGGGTCTGTTATCGAGACCCTCTTGAGAGGGGCTACGGGATATGAGTATCGGCGATCTAGCAACTTTGGCGTCGGTTTTGTGCAGTCCCAAAGGATTAGATCGGAGAGGAAATAGCGATCGTCCTGATGACAACTAACAACAGCTCAGTTCGATTTTAAGCGATCTGGTTAACCGTTCTAGATCGTTTTTAAGTTTAATTTTATTTTTCTTAAAATTACGAAATAAATACGAACAAAGTAAAAAAAGATAAAAGCCGGGTTAATACAGCATTTTTCTCTGGTATACAAGACATTTAAATCCCCCTCGCCAGGTAGGGGTTTGGTTACCAAACCCCTACTTTCCTCGTTCCCCCCGAGTGCTGTAGGGGCGAATATCTACTTTCTTTGAAAATGTATCCGAGGATCGATAATTAAATTGGCAAGATACTTGATTGCTTTAGAAACTGGATAAAATTTATTTCAAATAACAAGTTCTGGAAATAAGGATTCCCCAGCCAATGTGAAGAAATGAATCTCAACAGTTGGGTATTGAGAATTGGCAAGAGTGGGCGATCGAAGGCTTTTAATTTTAAGCATGGTACGTGGTTTTACTTCCAGTCTACGAACTCTTTATCGGGATTGGCAGTCGTAAATGTACAGAATTGGACGTGCGTAAATTTTCCCAAGAGGAATCTCAGTGATTTCACGTAGGTAATGGTTGACAATGGCTTCGGAGATTGGTATCGAAAAGCGCGTTCAATTCAGTAATCCGGATGACTGGGAACCGATTTGGTGTAAGATGCTACATTTTGCTCGGGTCTCGTTCGATCGCCGTGGGCGGGCGATCGTCTGGGATGTTGAAATTACAGGGTTTTCGCCATGAGCATTCATACCGCACGTGGGGGTCGCCCCCGGGTCATTCGACGATCGCGGCGGCGATCGATCGCCGTTGCGATCGCGATCTTCAGCTTTGTTTTCGGGGCGATCGTCGGCATCGAGCGCGCGGCGATCGCGCAATCGGCAGCCGGAGCAGCTCAAATCCAGTCCCTGTTCCCGCCGACGTCGATAGTTTCCGAAAACCGCATCGGAAATTTAGTCTACGCTCCCGTCATCCTCGACGGTCGCAAGTTGTTTCGCGTAGCGGCGGCGGCAGTCAGCGACGCCGACCCGGCCCGAGGAGAAACCTCCCTGTTGAACGAGCGCGTCGATCGCATCGAAAACGAACTTTACGGTTTGATCGCCACGGGATTCAATCCCGAAACGCTACAAATCAACGTCGCCATTCTCAACGGCGAAACCGCGATCGTGGCCTCGGACGGCGATCGCGTCAACAATCAGCCGATCGTCACGGTCACCGACCTCGACGCTCGGATTTACGGCTTTTCAGTCAGTCAGTGGGCACAGGCGTTGAGCGAGATTATCCACCAGGGAGCGATCCGCGCCTATCGAGAACGCCAACTCCCTTATCTGTTGCGTCACGCCCAAATTGCCGCCGCGATCGCCGTCGCCGTCGCCGTGCTGACCCTAGGGCTGCAATCCCTCGAAAAACGCTTGAAAGCTACAACGATCGCACTTCCGGGTCCGACACCTTCCCTGGAAGCCGTAGACTCGCTCCCGTCTGCCTTTCGGCCTAGTTCTCCCGAAGAAGTGCGTGCTGCCGACCGTTCCCGCGCGATCGCCCAACGCCAGGAAGTCATCAACCGCGATCGTCATCGAAATTTGACGTCTCTCAAACAGTGGCTGTTGCAAATTGCCAAATTGCTGCTCTGGATCGGCGGGATCGCGGCGATCGCCGGACTGTTTCCCTGGACGCGATGGCTGCAATCGTGGTTAGCGAGCAAGCCGATCGTTTTGGTAGCGATCGTTTTGCTCACAAAGTTATCCATAGATGTGAGTTGCGTTCTCGTCGATGTCTTTCTCAATACCTTAGTTCAACGAACGACCTTGAACTCGAATGGCTCGCAACGGCAAGCATTGCGCTTTTCCACCTTTTCCGTCGTTCTCAAAAGCGTCGCCTTCTTTATTTGTGCTACTGTCGGCACCGTCGTAGCACTCGAACGCCTCGACATTCCCCTCGGTCCGATTTTAGCCGGGGCCGGAATCCTCGGTTTTGCGATTTCCCTCAGTTCGCAAAACTTTATTAAAGATGTCGTTAACGGTTGTTTGATTTTGATCGAAGACCAATATGCGATCGGTGATTTTATTGCGATCGATCCGGTCATGGGATTTGTCGAAAATATGAACTTGCGCGTCACCCAATTACGCGACGGAGACGGACATTTAATCACCATTCCCAACGGCACCATTTCGATCGTCCGCAATATGTCCAAAAATTGGTCTCGCGTCAATTTTACCATTCAAGTGGCTTACGACAACGACATCGAAAAAGTCATGCAAATTCTCGAACAAGTCGGCCAACAATTGTACGAGGATCCCGAGTGGAGCGATCGCATTATCGAAGTCCCACTATTATTAGGAATTGACGAATTAGCGCATCAGGGAATTACCTTGCGGGTTTGGATTAAAACTGCACCCCTGCAACAATGGGCCGTCGGTCGCGAATACCGTCGGCGTCTCAAACTGAGCTTCGATCGCCTCGGAATTTCTATCGGTATTCCCCAACAATATATCTCCTTTAAAACCGACACCAATGGAGAAGTACCCTTTCCGCGATCGTCTCAATGACCGATATATCTCATCGGAATCTCGATCGTAAATTCGGTACCCTGTTTGACTTGGGAATGACACGAAATTTTACCGCGATGTTTTTCCACCACAATTTGATAGCTAATCGACAAGCCCAACCCCGTCCCCGAACCGACTTCCTTCGTCGTGAAAAAGGGATTAAAAATATGCGATTGAACTTGGGGAGTAATGCCATTGCCATTATCCGCAATGCGAATCACCACCGATGGTAAATTCTCCGAGCGATCGTCAGATATTTTTAACTCCCCGAGTCTAGTTTGAATGCAAATTCTCGGCTTTAAATGGCAATCGCTTTTCATCCTTTCTTCTAGTGCATCGATCGCATTCGTCAGTACATTCATCAACACTTGATTGAGCTGTCCGGGATAACACTCGACTAACGGTAAATCGCCATACTCTTGAATCACTTCAATTTCCGGTCGCTCCCGTTGCTTTTTCAAGCGGTGGTGCAAAATCATCAACGTACTATCAATCCCGCTATGAATGTCCGCTTGTTTCCTCTCCGCTTCGTCAAGACGGGAGAAGTTTCGCAAAGACATGACAATTCCCTTAATTCGATTCGCTCCCTCTCGCATCGAGTTTAATAAATTCGGGAAATCTTCTTTCAAAAAATCTAACTCGATCGCCTCGATCTCTTCTAAAATATCGGAGCCGGGATGCGGAAAAGACCCTCGATACAGTTCGAGAAGATTAAGTAAATCGTGGGTATAATCCGTGGCGTGGCTGAGGTTCCCGTAGATAAAATTAACCGGATTGTTAATTTCGTGAGCAATTCCCGCGACCATTTGACCCAATCCGGCCATTTTTTCTTGTTGAACTAGTTGAGCTTGAGTATTTTTTAATTGATGCACCAGTTGTTCGAGTTCGATCGCCTTAGCGCGTTCTCTCGCTTCCGATTTTCTCAACGCATATTCAGCCGCTTTACGTTCGACTAATTCGCTTTTGGCTTGTTTAAATAACGTCGATTGTTGAATCCCGATCGCGACTTGATTGGCGAGCTGTTTGCATAAACTAATTTCCCAGGTTTGCCATTCTCGGGGTTGAGAACAGTCATGAGCGATTAGCAATCCCCAGAGGGTTTGATGTTGAACGATCGGGACGACTAATTTCGCTCGCACCCCAATTTCTACCATAAAATCGACCAAACACGGTACAATTCCTCCCGCATCGCGATCGCCGACCGCACAGATGCGTCCTTGTAAGTAACTGGCGTAAACATCTCGGGGAAATACTTCTTCTGGGAAGACGCGATCGAGCAACTTTTCAATTCCCGGTGCCGTCATTTCCGCGATCGCGCAACCCGTTTCATCGGGGAAAATTCGATATACTAAAACCCGGTCGGCTTTCAGCACTTTTTGCAATTCAAAAACGGTCGTATTAAGAATTGCATCTAAATCTAAAGTTTGGCGGATTTTGTTGGCGATCGCCCCGGTTAATTGCTCCCGGACAAATTGCTGTTTTAGGGATTCTTCCGCTTGTTTGCGTTCGGTAATGTCGATGCTCGTCCCCATCAACTTGATAGCTTTTCCAGACTCATCTAAAAGGGTTTCTCCTCTGGAATTAATATAGCCGATACTGCCATCGTTGCGAATAATCCGGCTGTCAATATTGTAACAAGTTCCCCGGGCGATCGCCTGTTCGATCTGGGTCAATAATGCGGGGCGATCGTCTGGATGAATCCGAGTGTTAATAATATCGTCAAAGGATACAGCCGAACTGGGTTCTAAACCAAAAATCCGAAATAACTCCTCCGACCACATCATCTCCGAACTGACAATATCCAACTCCCAATTACCAATATGAGCGATCCGTTGAGCGTCTTGTAAATGTCGGGTTGTTTGTTGCAGTGATTGGATTAATTCTGTTTTTTCTTCTTCGACTCGTTTGCGTTCCGTAATATCTGTATTAATACCAATCAAGCCGACAATATTTCCCTGTTTATCTTTAATCGGGTTAGCCCGCAATAAAATTTGCATTTTGCGACCGTCTCGTGCAATCTGCTCGACTTCGCCAACCCACGGACGACCGCTTGAAATGGTTTCAATGACCTGTTTGCCAATTTCGCGATCCACAAAGGCAATTGGAGGTCCCCCGGCTGCATTAAATTCCGCCGCCGTCGGATAACCGTAGAGGTCGCTAAAGGCTTGATTGTGATAGTAATGATTGCCTTCAATATCCGCCATCCCGATCGCGTCGCTGCTACTTTCTACAGCTAACTGAAATTTAATTAATTCTAATTCTGCCAGTTTGCGATCGGTAATATCTTGATGGGTTCCGGTCATGCGAACGGCTTTACCATTTTTATCGCGATCGAAGATTTTTCCATGACAGGAAATCCAGCGCCATTCGCCGGATTTATGTTTCATGCGAAATTCAACATTATAACTTGGCAAGCGATTTTCCAAATAATCCATCAAGCGGACTCGGATCGGCGGTAAATCGTCAGGATGAACTAATTTTTCCCAGGTTTCAAAAGAGTTTTGAAGTTCTTCAACTTCATAGCCGAGCATTTTTTTCCAATAGGGATCGAAATACACCTCTTGGGTGCTAAGATTCCAATCCCACAAGCCCAAGTTACTGCCTTCTAATGCTAATTGTAAGCGATTTCCTGCAATTTGTAACTCTTCGGCTTGGTGTTTGAGTTCGGTGATATTCGTTGCCGTTCCTAAAATCTGTTTGGGATTTCCATCCGGCGTGCGCGCAAAAATGACTTCCCGACTATTCAACCAGTACCAAGTCCCACTTTTCGATCGCATCCGATATTCGATTTCAAAAAATTCCCCATCGGAACCGTTGATAATTTTCTCAAGGTAGCTCGGATATCGAGCAAAATCATCCGGATGCATTAAGGTCGGTAAAACGGTGTTTCCCATGGCAGCAATCTCGGCTTTATTGTAGCCCAGCATCGCGGCAATGTTGCGATTAATAAAGACATTTCGCCGTTCTTCGATGTCGTAAATATAGATAATATTGGGATTGGCTTCGGCGACTTGTTCGATAAAGTGCTGACTGGCGCGCACTTCTTCCTCAGCTTGTTTGCGATCGCTGATATTAAAACTGGTCGAGATAATGCGATCGATGCGATTTTCAGCGTCAAATAAGGGGGTTAAGTTGGTAATCCACCAACTTGGTTCACCTTCAGATAAAAGCGATTGTTCATAAACGATCTGTTTGACCGATCGCAGACAGCTTTTATATCGCTCGCAAACGGTTTTAGCGATTTCCGGCGAGAACAGATCCTCGGGGGACTTTCCCTCGACTTCGCGCGATCGCAAACCCAAAAGTTTCTCCTGCATTCGGTTGATTCCTAAAAAGCGAAATTCGCCATTTTCTTCGACATTAACGACGGCGATCGCTGCTTCAATGCCGTTGTAAATTGACTGTAAAAACTGCTCTCGTTCGACGAGTATTTCTTCCGATCGCAGGCGATCGCTGATATTAACTAAAGTTGCGGTTAACTGCTCGATTTCGCCATGGTCATCACGACTACAAGAAAGACAGACGCGAGTATGGACAATTTCTCCATTTTTCCCCAGCCACCGCTTGTTAAAAATGGCAATATTTTTTTGGCTATTGTAAATTTGCCTCAGATGTTCTAACTCCTGGTTCACATCCTCTGGATGGGTAAATTCATCCCAGGATTTAAACATTAAGTCGCCGAGAGAATAATTCAGCCAGTGGCAAAAGCTCGGATTGAGATCTAACCACGGTTCTCCCCCTGGGATTTGTCCTAAATTCGGTCTAATTTTATAAAAACCAACTAAAGGATTATTAAAATAACTTTGCCAAAAAATTTTGTTGTTACTTTCTCGTGAAGTTTGATGTTCTAAATGATGGTAACATGAAGCCCAGCGAATTAAACGAACTAATAAGTCGCGATCGTATCGACCTTTAACAATATATTCGTCAAGCCAAGACTCGGATAAAGAAATTGCCCATTCTTCTTGACTTTCATCGACGATCGCGACGAGGGGAATGCCTTGATTTTTGCAATTGCACTGGCTAAATGCTTCAATTTCTGTTTCGGAAATTCCAGATAAGTTAATGAAAATAATGTCAAATTGTTCTACAGTAATAATAAAACCAGCTTCGCTAAGGGTCAGGCATTTCCAGAGCGTAAATTGAAAATTTTTATAAGGGCGATCGAGCATGGTGGCGATCGCCTTCTGCTCGCTGGAATGTTCGTCAATCAAGAGAACGTTGACATCGATCGTCGGATTGGCTGTTTCTTTAGAACTCGTCATTTTTCCCAAATCAAATATTTGATTAATCACATTGACCATAATACTGTTCTTGAAAAATTGATTTTACACGGGAGATAAGCTATCCTCAAAGGCAATCGACTCATCGCTCTTGAGGGAGATTTGACCGCTTGTCCTTCACCGATTACAATTGGCGTTCCGTCACCTCATCGATGCTCGGTCGTGGAGTAGGCGATCGTTTCCGTACGAGTTTGGATTCGCTCTAGCCTCACTCTTCTTCAGATCTTAAAAGAGCCTACACGAGTACAGTCAATTGAAAAAAGTTGTTGAAATTCGCATTCGCGGTTGACAGGCTAACAAAAATCCTGACTTCTACGGAGGAAGTCCTCCGGTTGAGTGGAATGCTCTAAATATAGATGCTATAATAGAAGGTTGCAATATTTCTCAAAAAGCACTATACGATCGCGGCTCAGCGCCGATCCCCTCAAAAGCAGTTTCGATCTGTGCGCGGCGTCGCCATTGCCCAAAAGTCCTGAAATGACGGTGCTACTGTGTTATGTAGGGCAAGACGTCTTGCAGTTTGGGGTCTTGGGTTAGAGTTAAAGGAATTAGTACATAAATCGTTGTTTTTGTCAACTCCAAAAAGTAGGTTAATTTAGAGTGCAATGGGACAACTCCCGGAGAAAAGAGTCTACATTTTAGCAATTGACCTCGGTCGAACGAGAACTTTATCCGCTCGAAAGCTTGATGTAGCTCGCTTTAGGAACCCTTGAGATGACCATCGACCAAGTCGTACAACTGTTAAATGCGAGCTTGTCCCAACCCTTGACCGAACTACAAGAATGGATGTTGCGGCGCTCCTGGGAGGGACAAACCTATGCGGATATGGCAGCTCAACTCAATTATTCGGCGCAATACTTACGCAGTAAAGCCGCATCGGAACTCTGGCCGATTTTAAGCGAATTTTGGGGAGAATCGATTTCTAAGCCGAATTTGCGATCGCAGTTGGAAGCGTGTCCCCTCAGCCGAGAACAACAGCAATTACTCGAAACTCTCAATCGCACTTATCCTTACGAACTACCTAATTTTCCCAGTGGTCCGGTTCCCCTCGATTCGCCTTTATATATCGATCGCCCCCCCATCGAAGAACTCGCCTATCAAGAACTCACTCGTCCGGGAACGGTCATCCGCATCAAAGCACCCCGGTTGATGGGTAAAAGTTCGCTGATGTTGCGCATGGCCGATCGCGCACGCCAGCTTAACTATCATATCGTCAAACTGGATTTTCAAGAAGCCGATGCCAGTATTTTTAACAGTAGCGATCGCTTTTTGCGCTGGTTGAGTGCCAATGTCACCCGACAGTTACAACTCGACCTCCACCTCGATGATTACTGGTTTGAAGAAATCGGGAGTAAAGTTAGTTGTACGAGTTACTTTGAAGAATATTTACTCTCTCAAATCGAGACCCCTCTACTTTTTATTCTCAATGAAGTTAATGTAGTTTTTGAATATCCGGAAATTGCGCGAGATTTCCTCCCTCTTTTGCGTTTTTGGCACGAGCAAGCTAAACAAAGAGAAAACTGGACAAAACTGCGATTAATTGTAATTTATTCGACGGAAGTTTATATTCCCCTTAATGTCAATCAATCTCCTTTTAATGTCGGATTGCCCCTGAGTTTACCACCGTTTAGTCTCGCTCAAACTCAAGAATTAGCTCGCCGTCACGGACTGGATTGGTCTAACTCGAAAGAAGCCAAAGAATTGAGGGATTTTGTGGGCGGACATCCTTACTTAATCCGGATCGCGCTTTATTATCTCTGTCAATCCGGTCAATCGTTAACTCTGAAGCAACTTTTAGCAGAAGCTTCTAGCGATACTGGAATTTACGGCGATCGCTTGAGAAACTTGCTGTTAACGCTCAAACAAAATCCCCAACTTTACGACGCTTTTAGAAAAGTGATTTCCAGCGATCGCCCCGTCCTTTTAGAACCGATCGCCGCCTATAAATTGGATTGTTTGGGTTTAGTTCGTTGTTCGACGGATGGCTGTGCAATTTCCTGTGAATTGTACCGCCGGTATTTTGAGTTTCATTTCCGGAATCTCCAATTCGGGAGTGATAGTTGCTAGGTTAAAGGATTTTTTATGGCTTAAGCCGTTTTACTTTTAAAATCTACAGGAGGAACGAAATTGCCGGGATGAGTGTCCCACCAAAAACCTTATTTAATCGCACTTTTGAGAACATCACTGACTCGATCTCTTTAAATGTCTATAAAAATTCTCAATCAGTCAAATCACCGTAGGGACACGGCATTGCCGTTTCCCTACAATCCTTATTGTTATTTATCGAATCCTTCTCAATCACTAATTGTTGACGTAAAAACTAGCTACATTAAAAATATTTTGCGATATATCAATTGCACAACTTATCGACAATTATTATAGTCCATCTATCATGGTTATGAGCTTGTATTTTTATCAAGTTGGTGGCAGTTTAGAACCCAATTCGCCCAACTATGTAGTTCGTCCCGCAGACTATCAACTCTACCAGGCTTTAAAACAAGGAGATTTTTGTTATTTACTCAATTGCCGACAGATGGGCAAATCTTCATTATTAGTGAGGACTTCCCATCGCTTGCAAGCCGAAGGATATCGTTGTACGAGCCTCGATATGAGTGCGATCGGCAGCCAACTGATTACGGCAGAACAATGGTATAAAGGGATCGTTGCCGATTTATGGCGCAGTTTCGAGTTGTTCGGCAAAGTTAATTTAAAACAGTGGTGGCAAGACAAAAAGGATTTATCGGTCAGCCAGCAATGTAAAGAGTTTATTGAAGATATTTTATTAAAATTTTTCCCAGATCGAAATATTGTTATTTTTATTGATGAAATTGATAGTCTTCTCTCTCTAGATTTTTGCGTCGATGATTTCTTTGCGCTCATTCGCTTTTTTTTCAATCAACGGGCGGTCAATCCCGAGTACAAACGGCTGAGTTTTGCGCTCTTTGGAGTGGCGACACCGAGCGATCTGATCGCCGATCGCCAACGAACGCCCTTCAATATCGGTCGGGCGATCGCCCTCGATGGATTTACACTGGAGCAAGCGCAACATTTAGCCTTGGGATTCGAGGGTAAAACCAGGGATCCCGAAGCCATCTTAAAAGCAATCCTAGGGTGGACTGGCGGACAACCCTTTTTAACCCAAAAACTCTGTTATTTAGCCCGAGTTGCCCTGGAATACCCGGCAGACGGCGAGGATTCTCCGGCCTTACCATTGCTTCCGATCGCGGGAAAAGAACGAGAGTGGATCGAGTTTTTAGTGCGCGATCGCCTCATTTACAATTGGGAAGAACAAGACGAACCGGAACATTTAAAAACCATTCGCAATCGTCTGCTCGTCAATTTTCAATCTGCCGCACGCCACCTGAGTTTATACCAAAAACTTTTAGAAAATGGCGATTGTGAACTGGACGATTCTCGCGAACAAATCGAGTTATTACTTTCAGGGATAGCGGTCAAACAAAATGGACGGTTGACGGTTAAAAATCGCATTTATCGCGAAGTTTTCGATCGCGCCTGGGTCAAAGCCCAACTGGATCGTTTACGTCCCTATGCTTCAGCCTTAGACGCTTGGCTAGCTACAGACCGAGAAGATCGTTCCCGTTTATTACGGGGTCGAGCTCTCGCCGACGCCCGCCTTTGGGCGCAAGGAAAGCGGTTGAGCGATGCGGACTATCAATTCCTCGCCGCTTCCGAACAGTTCGATCGCGAAATCGTCCAGCAAGCCTTAGAAGCGCAACGAGTGCGCGAAGTCGAAGGGCGACTGAAGGAACAGCACAAACGCTTGGCGTTAGAACGAGAAAATGCGCGGCGACAACGAACCTTTATTCTGGTACTGAGTGGGGTGTTAGCGGTGGCGGTGGCTTTAGGTGTTTGTGCGCTGTGGCAGTACCGAGAGGCGATCTCCAGCGAACGGCGATCGCGCGTCAGTGCGGTCCAAGCGCTAGTGTCGTCTTCTCAAGCCTTGTTCGCGTCAGAGCGCAATTTAGATGCCCTCGTCGAGGCGATCGCGGCCCACCAAGCCCTAGACCGCCTCCCGTCCGCCCCGAAACCCTTACAAACCGAGGTACAGGGGGTTTTGCAACAGGCACTCTACAGTGCGACGGAAGTCAACCGTTTTTCGGGACATCTCGGCTGGGTGTTGGCGGTGGAAAGCTCTCCCGATGGCCGACGGGTTGCTACGGGCAGCAACGATCGCACCGTGAGGCTTTGGAAACCCGATGGGACGCTCTTATCCACCCTTCCCCACGGTCACACCGTTCACGCCCTGGCATTCAGTGCGGACAGTCAATCCTTAGTGACCTCCAACTTAAATGGGATGGTCTATACATGGGATCGCGATGGCAGGGCGATCGGCAATTTTCGCGCTCACGATAGCGCCATTTGGGACGTAGCCGTCAGTCCGGACGGAAAACGAATTGCGACCGCCAGCGAAGACGGGACGATCGCCCTGTGGAGCTTCCAAGGACAACTCCTCGCGACCCTCACGGGACATCAGGGAGCGGTTTGGGGAGTCGCTTTCAGTCCCGATGGCAAGTTGATTGCCTCCGGTAGTGAAGACCGCACCCTTCGGATTTGGACGGCGGACGGCAAGGCGGCGACCAAAATTGACGCCCACGAGGCGGCGGTCTGGGATGTCGAGTTTGCTTTGTTAGAGGTTGACGGAGGCGAACAAAAGCAGACAGTCATTTCGGCGAGTGCCGATCGCACGATCGGTCTGTGGAACCCTGACGGAATGGCGATTTCCACCATCGAGGGTCACGAATCGGAAGTGTTTGAAATCGCAGTCAGTGCCGATGGCAAGCAAATCGCCTCTGCCAGTGCGGATAAAACAGTCCGCCTCTGGACGTCCCAGGGAATGCCCCTCAAGGTTTTCAAAGGCCATCAAAGTAGTATTCGCGGGGTTACGTTGCTCGGCAGTCGGGGGACGATTATCTCCGCCAGCGATGACTCTACGGTACGACTTTGGAAGCCGAACCGCCATTTTTCACAGAAAATCGTCGCCCATCGGGGGACGATTTGGGATATCGATTACAGTCCCGACGGAGAGCTCGTCGGGACTGGTAGCAACGATCGCACCCTGAAACTGTGGACGAGAGACGGGAGCTTAGTGCGATCGTTAACGACCTCTGAAGCAGCCGTTCTAGGAATTGGATTTCTTCCAGGGAAGAGCGCTTCTGGAGTAACCTGGGTTGCCTCCGCCAACAGCGATCGCACCATTAAAGTGTGGCAACTCGACGGAACTTTAGTACAAACGCTTGCCGGACACGATGGAGGGGTTTTGGATATTACCCCTTCTCCCAAGGGCGATCGGTGGGTCTCTGCCAGCGACGATAAAACCATCAAACTGTGGACTCGTGACGGTCAGTTACTCAAAACCCTGGTCGGACATCAGACCAGAGTCTACGATGTCGATTTTACGCCGGATGCGCGACGGTTGGTTTCAGCGAGTGAAGATGGCACAATTCGGGTCTGGAGTACAGACGGTGAATTATTAAAAACCATCGACGCCCATCAAAGCGGTATTTGGCAAGTGGCTGTCAGTCCCGACGGACAGAGGATTGCCAGTGCGAGTCTCGACGATACGATCGCCCTGTGGACGATTGAGGGTGAATTAGTCAAAACCCTTGAGGGATCTGGTATGGGCATCACTTCGATCGATTGGAGTGCCGACGGTCGGATGCTAGTGAGTGGCGGCGCTTCGGGGGTCGTGCAACTGCGCGACGCCGAGGGCAACGAGATCGCGGTGTTGAAGGGTCATCAGGGTAATGTTTGGGGAGTGGCGTTCAGCCCCGACGGCAAGCAAATCGCATCGGTCGGGGACGATCGCGCCCTGATTCTCTGGGATGTGGAGCGGATTGTCAATCTCGATCCGGTGGCTTACGGTTGCGATCTAATTCGCGATTACTTGCACACGAATTCGCAACTGAAAGAGGAACAACGGCAGTTGTGCGATTGACGGTGATGCGTTTTGTCGAGCGTATTCGACTCAATAATAATCCTCACTCTTTAAGAATACACGAATAGAATTCAAAAAAAATTTGCCCTTCCCTTAGAGAGTGACTATAGATTTGTGATACTAAAACTACAATATAGATATTTTAAATAGATATTTAAAATAGATATTTCAAGTCAGCTCGATACAATTACAACCGTTCCCGTAGGGTCCGCCATAGCCTAGCCTACGGGAAGCCGCTTCGCCTCTACGGCATAGCTTCGTGCTTTGCGCTTAGCGACTCCGAAAGAGTTAGGCGGATCGCGGAACTTCTGCACGATCGCCAGATCGCGCAGGGGCGCTGGCCAGCGCCCCTACTACCCTTTTCGGTCTAAAACGGGATTTCGTCGTCCATGTCGTCGTCACTGTCGTTGAAACTGGGAGCTGTCGGACGGGGGGTGGGGGGCGGTGGTGCTGCCGGACGGGAGGGCTGCGATCGCTCCACCGGGGGTTCCGGGCGGCGCGATTCCATGCTCACCAAGTTACTCGGTGCGGGCGATCGCGCGGCGGTGGGAGCGGGGGCGGTTTGGGAGGCGCTACCGTCGAGGCGATGAACCCGTTGCACGGTCAGTTCGGCGCGTTTCTCCTTATAGCCCTGGGGCATTTCCCGGGTTTCCATTTTGAGGCGCCCTTCGAGGACGACGCGATCGCCGAGTTTGAAGTCGTTGTGGATTTCCTCGGCACGATTGCCCCAGCCGACGACTTTGAGCGTTTCCGGGGGATCGTCGGAGCGCAGTGCGGGGAATTGCACCAACATCTCGGCGATCGCCAGGTTGTCATTTGTATATCGCAATTGCGGCGCTTCAATAATTTCCGCCATTAAAATACAACTATTCATCGGCTATCTGTCCGTACTTTTCTGTGGGCGATCGCGCAAAACAGGGATCGAGCCTTTAGGGATTATTTTAAAGGGCAATCGGCGCTTTTGTCTTAGGGGCGATCGGGCCGGGGGCGATCGTCGGCGTGGCCCACCTCAATCCCTTGGGAGTGGGAGCATTTTGCTCCCTACAGAGGTTCCAAATCATTTAGGATTGCTATAGCAGTCCTCAACGATTTGTCGGTGCGGGTGGGAACTCGACAGAGACCACAACGCCGCCATTAATAGTCTGAAGACTGCCTTGAGTGCGGTAGGGCATACGGGAACTCGGGTCGATGACCCAAATGCTTCTGGAGATTTAACCGCTACCTTGGCGGGTCCCAACCTGTCAGGGTAAGTCGGATCGTCGAAAGAAGAATCCCCACACCGCGATCGCTAAGGAGCGTCAAAGACTAAAGTAAAGGAAAAATAAGAATCGAAACCTGCCCTGGAGGGAATCGGAGTCAAGGTCAACCTTCGCCCCCCAAGATCGCCCCTCATTGATTAAACCGTCCACTGTAGATAGAGTGTTTTCTTATGGAAAATACCGGGAAGAGCATCGGCATCCACGCCCCAGATTTCGAGTTACCGGGGATTGACGACCAAGTGCATCACCTCGCCCGCTACCTCGACAGGTACCGTGCCGTTTGCACCGTTTTCATGTGCAATCACTGTCCTTACGTGCGAGGCTATTTAGAACGGCTCAAGCAAATTCAAAGCCAGTTCGAGGGGCGAGACTTTACCCTGATCGGGATCAACTCCAACGATGCGGTTCAATACCCCGAAGATGGGTTTGAGAAAATGAAAAGTTTCGCCCGGGAACACGGGTTGAATTTTCCCTATTTGCGAGATGCGAATCAAGATGTTGCCGCCAGTTTTGGGGCGCACTTGACTCCCCAAGTGTTTTTACTCGACCAAAGTGGTGTTGTCGGCTACAGTGGCGCGATCGATGATAGTCCCGACGATCCCAAAGCCGTGGGAGTGCATTACTTGCGCGACGCGATCGCCCAACTGCTCGACGGCGAAACCATTCGGATACCGTCGTCTCAACCTGTCGGCTGCTCCCTCAAGTGGCGCCAGTCCCCATCGTAACCGTCCGCGCCTCCTCCCGCGCCACCCTTGAGGCAGGGTTCGAGCCTTCGAGATCTCGCCACTGTGCCTCGCCACTGTGCCGCCCGCGTTCAAATCAGGTGGTGGCAAAATGGCTTCGTGCTGCTATCTTATGGTGGAGGCAATTAGAGTTGGGAAAAGAGTGAGTGCATGGGGATAGTTTACCGTCGGGTTTTGCTCAAACTAAGCGGTGAAGCCCTAATGGGCGATCTTGCCTACGGCATCGATCCGGGGGTCGTTCAAGGCATCGCCGAACAAGTTGCGGAAGTCACCTCTAAAGGGGTAGAAGTCGCGATCGTCGTCGGTGGCGGCAATATCTTTCGCGGCGTCAAGGGCGCTGCGGCAGGGATGGATCGGGCCACGGCGGATTATATCGGCATGATTGCCACGGTCATGAACGCCATGACCTTGCAAGATGCCCTCGAACAAATTGGGGTACCGACCCGAGTTCAAACCGCGATTTCGATGCAGGAAGTCGCCGAACCCTACATTCGCCGTCGCGCCATGCGCCATTTGGAGAAAAAACGGGTGGTGATTTTCGGTGCCGGATCGGGCAATCCTTTCTTTACCACCGATACCACGGCTGCTCTGAGAGCGGCAGAAATCGATGCAGAGGTGATTTTTAAAGCTACGAAAGTCGATGGGGTGTACGATTGCGATCCCCATCAAAACCCTGAAGCTCGACGCTACGAAAGCTTGACCTACGGTCACGTCCTGGCGAACGACTTGCGCGTGATGGACAGTACCGCGATCGCGCTGTGCAAAGAGAACAATATTCCGATCGTGGTGTTTGACCTTACGGTTAAAAATAATATTTGTCGAGCCGTCATGGGAGAAAAAGTCGGAACCATAGTGGGAGGTTACTGTGAAGTTATCTGAAGTTGAAAGTCATATGAGTAAGGCGGTTGAGGCGACTCAGCGCTCTTTTAACACCATTCGCACGGGTCGCGCGAACGCCGCTTTACTCGACCGGGTGATGGTGGAATATTACGGTTCTCCCACCCCGCTCAAATCTCTGGCCAATATCAGCACTCCAGATGCCAGCACGATCGCCATTCAACCCTACGATCGCTCTAGTTTGGCGGCGATCGAAAAAGCGATTTCGATGTCCGACATCGGCTTGACGCCGAATAATGACGGGAGTATCGTTCGCTTGAACATTCCGCCGTTGACGAGCGATCGCCGCAACGAATTTGTGAAATTGGCCGGAAAATATGCCGAAGAAGGCAGAGTCGCCATTCGCAATATCCGCCGCGACGCGATCGACAGCATTCGCAAACAGGAAAAAAATAGCGATATTTCTGAAGATGAATCTCGGGATTTACAAGATCGCATCCAAAAGTTGACGGATAAATATACCGCCAAAGTTGACGAATTGCTCGCGGCTAAAGAAGAAGACATCAAGACCGTTTGAAGCCCTAAAAATTGCTGACAGCTAGCCGGAGTTTGGCGAACGGGCTAGCTGTTTTCCCCTAGGGGAAATGGGCGATCGGCAAGGGCTTAAACGGTGGGTCGAACGAGAGTAAAAATCGATTTATAGAACCCAGATTCGTTAAAACTTGCCAATCTTTCCCATCAAAAATCTAAAATCTAAAAATATCTAAATTCTACAATCTACCATCCCGAATCACTGGCGCGAGGGATGTATGAGATCGCCAGTGGCGTGACTCAATCTAAAAAGTTTATTGAGGAGTGAAAGTTTACGCATGATGTTTGACTGCATTATCGTCGGTGGTGGCCCGGCAGGGGGCACGGCAGCTTATCACTTGGCCAAACGGGGGCGTTCGGTCTTGGTTGTCGAAAAAGAAGCCCTACCGCGCTACAAACCCTGTGGGGGCGGCGTTTCTCCGGCGATCGCCCAGTGGTTTGACTTCGATTTTTCTCCGGCTATTTCTTTGAAAGTCAAACAACTGCGTTATACCTGGCAAGGTGGCGATCCGATCGATGCCGAAATTGAAACCCCAGAACCGATGTGGATGGTTCGCCGGGACGTGTTCGACAATTTCTTGATCGAACAAGCCAAAGCCCAAGGAGCCCAAGTGCGCGACAATACCGAAGTGACCGGGGTTAAGTTCGCGGGCGATCGCTGGACCGTCACCACCAACGGCGAACCCGTGGAAGGGCGCTATCTGATTGCGGCGGATGGGGCCAAAGGCCCGATGCCGAAATTGCTCGGGTTTAAAGAACGCAAACCCCATACTGCATGGGCGATCGAAGTTTCCGGCAGCGAAAGCGACGACTCGGCGCGGATTCAGTTCGACCTCGGACAAGTCAAAAAAGGGTTTATCTGGAACTTCCCGAAAGCTGACGGCTACTCGATTGGGGCGGCGGCGTTGCAAGGGCGCAGTAAAGATAACCTCGACAAAACCATGCAGACTTATGCGGGTCAACTCGGGTTGAGCCTCGACGGCGCCAAACATTACGAACATGGGTTATGTTTGTGGGACGGCGAGCAGAAATTACATACCCAAAATGCGCTGTTAGCTGGGGAAGCGGCTTGTATGGTCGATCCGCTCACGGCGGAAGGGATTCGTCCGTCGATGTATAGCGGTATGAAAGCGGCGGAGGCGATCGATGGCGCCCTCGGCGGCGACGCTAAGGCTTTAGAAACCTACACTCAAGTCATGAATGAGGAGTGGGGAAGCGATATGACTTGGGCGGGAAGACTGGCGGGGGTCTTCTATCAGTTTCCCGGTTTGGCTTATAAGGTGGTTATCAAGCAGCCTGCGGCGACTTATCGCATGGGTCAAATTCTCTGCGGCGAATTGCGCTACGGCGAAATCGCCAATAAAGCGATCAAACATATTAAAGGGAGCTTAATTCCCGGTCGCGGTCGGTAAAGGAAGAAGGGCGATCGGTATTCAATCCGGGTGCAGTGGTTGTACCCGGATTCGATCTTTTAGATTTTAGATTTTAGAGTTTAGATTGATAATCTTGTAGAGCGATCCGATTGGAGTGGAGACCTCGATCTAGGAGGCTTTCTGGCTCGAAAGCGGGCAAGATGCCCGCCCTACAGATTTTGATTTAGGATGGATATAGTGTGCTTTTTTGCTCGAAAGTGGGCAAGATGCCCGCCCTACCGATTCCGATTCTCCCCTTCCCACTCCAATCCTATGACGATTTACTTTTATAAAGTTCCGGATCCCTATGGCTGTTTTTCTAACTTTTCTCCTCACTCGATTCATTTGAACGGTCGGGACTGGCCGACGGTGGAACATTATTATCAAGCGCATAAGTTTGTCGGAACTCGGGACGAAGGGTTGATAGAGAAAATCCGAGGGGTGAAGACGCCGGAAGAGGCGGCGGCGTTGGGGCGCGATCGCGGATACGAGGTTCGTTCGGATTGGGAAGGGGTCAAACGAGAGATCATGTACGAAGCGGTGTTGACGAAGTTTCTCACCCATAGGGACATTCAAAAGGTGTTGTTGGAGACGGGAGACGAGGCGATCGTCGAGGATTCGCCCACGGATTATTACTGGGGGTGTGGCGCTGAAAAAACGGGAGCGAACCATCTGGGTAAAATCTTGATGGAGGTGCGATCGCAGCTTCGCGATCGAGCGGTTTTCACTGAAACAATTGTGGGCGGGTGAGGGAAAAACGAGAGCAGTTCCGGCGGGGGAGATCGAGGGCGATCGCCTCAAAACCTCGATTTCGACGGCGATCGCTGCCCGAGATCGTCGGCGGGTGGCGATCGCTCTGTTAACAAATACCAACCCAAGATTTTCACGATTTTCTTGTTATCATAATTGACAAACTCAAAAATCGGGGATCGAAAACATCCATCAAGCTCGGGTCGATTTTCCATCGGAGTTGAAGGTCGAAATCTCCCTTGATTGCGGCTAAGACTTCTGGGGTCAAAAGCGTCAATCTTCTAGAGTATCCCGTTGCCGAACTGGGATAAAAACGCCCATTGAAACCGAGTTGAAAGGGTCGATATCGCTCGATTTCAGCGCTCAAGGAGGCGATCGCCAATCCGGAAGATGCTTCGTGGATTGAAGCGGCTCAAGCTCGATTTGTTTCGATCGCGAATGGGTGAAAACCCGCTCGACATCGCCATGCTTTAAAGTATAAAGTTAGACAACGCGATCCTGCGGTCGAATCCGGCTCGATCTGGATAGCTCGGCGATCGTTGGCGGTCGGCGATCGTCGCGTTTGAGGACGTGATTTTAAGGCTCGGAATCGAGTTTCTTTTTTCTCTGAAAATTTTTGAGAAAAATTAAGTTTAACAAATAAAAAACTAATTTTTGCATCAATCCGTCATCAAGGGTCGCATCTTCCAAATTTAGGAGAAAATACCAACAAAGAGGAGCTATTAAATTAAGGAGGGAAAAGTTTACGCTAAAACCCGCTCGAAAAAGGGTGAGTCGAGGACCGACGGGCGATCGCGAAAAATATCTAAAAAGATTGAAACTCGGGAGTGTCATTTTGATGTTGCCAACCCCTCGTAGAACAGGAAAAACGCCGATTGCAAGGGGAAAATCACCGAAATTTTCAAGATGGGAAGGGGAAGGGGGGAAAAGTTAAAAACGGGGTTCCCTTGGCGTTGGTACGGTCTAAGTTTAAAAAATGAAACATACAGAAAATCACGTGCGATCGCTCCAACAGAAACTCGATCGGGAAGTTTTACTTCACCGAACGATCGATCGCATCCGACAATCCCTCGAATTAGAAGAAATTCTCACGGCAACGGCGGCAGAGATCCGCTCGTTCCTGGGAACCGATCGCGTGATGGTCTATCGCTTCAACCCGGATAGTAGCGGCGAAGTGATTGCCGAATCGATTGACGAAGGGCGCTTGTGTTCCCTCAAAGGGCTCAACTTTCCCCCGGACGACATCCCACTCGAAGCGCGAGAGCGCTTTTTGCAACAACGAGTGCGATCGATTGTCAAAGTCAATTCCCAACAAATCGGCTTGAGTCCATTTGGCTGCAACGGGAGAGAAGATCCCGGCGAACGCGAACAAGTCGAAATCTCCTATCGCCCCCTCGATCCGTGTCATATGACCTACCTCAAAGCGATGGGGGTTTACTGTTCGCTGGTGGTTCCGATTATTGCCAACGGCGAGTTGTGGGGTTTGATCGTCTCCCACCACGCCGAAGAACGGGACATCTCCGAAGAAGACTTACAACTGGTACAACTGGTTACCGACCAGGTCTCGATCGCGATCGCCCAAGCCACCTTACTCGCCAAAACCCGGGAACGACAAGCGCGGGAGGCGACGATCAACCGGATCGCCACCTTACTGCACGGCAGCCCCGAGATCGAACTGCAAGGGGCCTTAGAAGCGACGGTGCAATCCTTAGACGGTTGCGGGGGGCGCGTGTATATTGCCCCCGCCGAAGGGGACGACGACGTTCGCGGGAGGCGTCTGCCGGAAATCTTCGCGTGGGGCGATCGCCCGACCTTTCCCGACGCGACCGAGACCCCCATCTTAGAAGAACATCCCCAATGGCGCCAGTGGCGAGAACGGCGGCGAAGCCCCAGCCACAATAGTAGCCAGGTTTACGAACGCGCCGACGCGATCGCCGACCTGTACAAAGACCCCAGCTTGGCGGCGATCGCCCCCGCCTTCAAAAACACCCAAATTCGCGGTCTTCTGGTCATTCCCCTGTACTACCGCCAAAAATTCCTCGGTTATCTCAGCATCTTCCGTCACGAAGTCGATACCGAAACCTTGTGGGCCGGACGGTTCAACAGCAACGTCCGCCAACTGATGCCCCGACAGTCCTTTGAAGCGTGGCGGGAACGCAAAAAAAACCAAGCCCGAGAGTGGACCGACGAAGAACTCCAAATGGCGAAAGCCCTCGGCGATCAATTCTCGATGGGCGTAGGCCAATACCTGCTCTATAAAAAAGTTACAGCCCTCAACGCCAACTTAGAATATCAAGTCCAACAACGAACCGCCCAACTGCAAAATACCCTCAAATTTACCCGCATTCTCAAGCAAGTCAGCGATCGCATCCGCAGTACCCTCGACCTCGACGAAATCTTGCAGACGATCGTCGGGCGAGTTCGTAATTTACTCAACACCGATCGCGTCGTCATCTACCAATTTCGAGGGGACGGAACCGGAGAAGTCACCGTCGAAGACGTGCGCGGCAACTGGAAATCGGTTCTGGGTACCCGTTGTCCGGGGGATTGCTTTCCCCAAGCTTACGGTAACCTTTACCTGCGCGGGCGCGTGCGGGCGATCGACGATATCGCCACGGAAGATCTGACCCCCTGTCACCGGGAATTTTTAGAAAGCTTGCAAGTCAAAGCAAATTTGATCGTACCGATTCGCATGGGTTCCGACTTGTGGGGACTGACGATCGCCCACGAATGCCAAGGGCCGAGAGTTTGGAGTAAAGACGAAATCGAACTGGTGCAACAACTCGGCGATCAAGCGGCGATCGCCATTTCCCAAGCCGAACTCTACCGCAAAAGCCAGCAAGCTGCCGCCACCGCCGAAGCCAAAGCCCGGGAACTGACCGTCGCCTTGCAAGACTTGCAACACGCCCAAGGTCAACTCGTCCAAAGCGAGAAAATGTCGAGTTTGGGTCAACTGGTCGCCGGAGTCGCCCACGAAATCAACAATCCCGTTAACTTCATCTACGGTAACCTCGCCCACGCCACCGAGTACGCTCACGACTTGCTCGAACTGCTCGATCTCTATCAAAAACACCTACCCGAACCGGATGTCGAGATCGTCGATCTGATGGAAGATATCGACTTCGAGTTCTTGGTCGAGGACCTGCCGCGAATGCTCGCCTCGATGAAAGTCGGCGCCGATCGCATCCGTCAGATCGTGCTGAGTTTGCGCAACTTCTCCCGGTTGGATCAATCGGAAATGAAACCCGTCAACATTCACGACGGGATCGACAGTACCTTGATGATCCTGCATCACCGGATCAAAGCCAAGGGCGATCGCCCGGCGATCGAGATCGTCAAAAACTACGGCGACCTCCCCTCGGTGGAATGCTATGCGGGACAGCTCAACCAGGTGTTTATGAATATTCTGGGCAACGCGATCGACGCCCTCGAAGAAGCTTGGATCGCCCACTCCCACCCAGACCAGCCCCCGGGGCCGACACCCTCTATTCGGATTACCACCGAACGCCATAAAAATCACACGATCGCCATCGAAATTCGCGACAACGGGCCGGGAATTCCCGAACACCTCAAAAATCGCATTTTCGACCCCTTCTTCACGACCAAGGACATCGGCAAGGGTACCGGGATGGGCCTGTCGATCAGCCATCAGATCGTGGTCGAAAAACACGGCGGTCAGTTCGTGTGCGAGTCCGAACCCGGGAACGGGACGACCTTTCGGATCGTGATTCCGATCGCCGCCCTCCGACCGTCACCCGGGCCGACTCATCCAGTCGGATCGAGGCTTTCCGAGCGTTCGAGCTGACCTCCCGGCCCGATGTAAAACCGACGTCCCCGCCATTGGATTTCGTTACTGGCGTAAGCCCAGACGGCGATCGCCAGCATTTGCAGATCGACGATCGGCAACAGGAGCAAGTCCGTCGCCGCGCCTCCCAAACTCACGTAGGCGATCGCGTAAGCGCACCAGATCCCCAACCCGGCGGCCCCCAACGCGCAAGCGGCGATCGTCGCCCCTCCCCAGGCGAAGGCGATCGCCAAACTGCCTAAAAATAGGCCATTCCACAAAAACTCGACCGCCGTTTCGATCGGCGCCACGAAGCGCACGTGACGGGACCACCGGAGCTGCTGGCTCCAGGCTTGACGCCAACTCCACGGCCCTAAGTATACGTCGATCGCCTGGGGAACGATCGCCCCCCGCCAGCCGAGGGCGCGCAATTTCGGGTAAATTAAACCGTCGGCGCACATCACCCCCGACAACGCCGCAAAGCCGCCCATCTCCGCCAACGCTTGCTGGCGGACTGCCATCCATTTACCGACTACAAACGGGGTTTTGAATAAAGTATAACTGCCGCAAATCGAACAGGCGATCGCCGTCCCGATCCGCAGCGATCGCAAGCGCGCCCCCAACGTGAGGGGCGATCGCACTAAAAACGGCGCCGCCACCAAACCGATTTGCGGGTCTGCAAAGCTGGCGACCAACCGTTCCAGGGCGTCCGGTGGAGGGCAGGTATTACCATCGCTGACCAGGAGAATCTCGCCGCACGCCTGGGCTTCCAATCCCGCCAAATTACTCATTTTCGGGTGGGCGTCCGGGGGAGAGTCGGTGAAAATGACCCGCATCGGCGCTTCCGGATGGGCCGCGAGAAAACGATCGATCGCGGGCCACGCCGGATCGCGGCGATCGCCGATGCCGATTAATACTTCATAAGCTATACTCTGTAAGTTGAGAAACGCCTCTAAATTGCGTTCGAGGCGATCGTCGAGTCCCTTAATCGGTTTGAGAATACTCACTCTCACCGACGAATCCACCTCTGGCGGTGCGGGCGATTCTCCTCGGTCGATGCTGCGCGATCGCAGAAAATATAAAGTCGCTACAACCATCGCCCAAGCCGTGACCGACGCCAACACGGCGATCGCGATTCCAATCCCATTCCATAGCATATTTTTGGCGTTTAAATCGAGTTCGGTTAAAGTATATTTTAAGAGTTTAGAGTTTAGAGTTTAGAGTTTAGATTGGAGACGTTCAAGACTCTAGATGCTCCAAACAACGACAACCCTACCGACTTCCTACTCCCTATGAACCCCACCCCACTCCCTCCCCCGGCTCACCTCGATTTAACGCCACCGGAACGACTCAATATCGCCTTGAGTTGTGCGATCGTTCTCGCCGGATTGGGGCTGCAATGGGGTGCTTCTCACGTCGGTCATGCTGGTATTGCTTTTGGCTTCGCGATCGCCTTTTCCTTCCTGTTTTTACCCCTCTATTCCCTCCTGCACGAAGCCGAACATAACCTGTTTCATCGGCATCCAAAAATCAATAATACATTTGGCTTTCTCCTCGCTGCTTTTTTCCCGGGTTCCTTTACCTTTTTGCGTTCTTGTCACTTGGGCCATCACCGCCGCAATCGTACCGATGCGGAAATGTTCGATCTCTACTATCCCACCGATAACTTAGGGATGAAACGGCTTTATTTTTACAGTCTTTATTTAGGCTTATTTTGGTTGGCGGTTCCCGTCGCGACGATCGCCTTACTGATTTATCCCAAATTATTACAAAATCAATTACTGCAAGATGCACCGTCTGCCTCGGCGATGATTAACGGGTTGCCCACCCATTATTTATTAAAAATACGCCTGGAATGTTTGGCGGTCATTGCCATTCAAGTGAGCTTGTTTTTCTGGCTCGACTTACAACTGCAATGGTATTTACTCCTTTATGCCTGTTATGGATTAAATTGGTCGTCGCAACAATATATCAATCATGCCCATTCTCCCCGACATGTTTTAAACGGGGCGCACAACTTGAAAGCACACGGGTTGTATCAAGGCTTGCTGTTAAATTTTAACTGGCATTTAGCCCACCATCAATATCCAAATGTTCCCTGGATTTATTTACCGCAATTTGACGATATCAACCGCGATCGCCCGGGATATTTGACGGCATTTATTCGATTTTGGGCGGGTCCCCAACCTTGTCAAGAACCGGAACCGAAGGCGATCGCGCTGCCAAAAATCGGGAGGGAGATTACGAGTTAAGATCGATCCTCTTTTTCTGAGGGTTCGGTCTGGCTAACCTCGGAAGACGTGCCAATGTTTAATTGTTCTTTTTTCTGACAAAGCTCTTCCCAAAGGTCTCCGATTTCTGTAAAGGCTTGCTCTAAAGAAATTTTACCGTTACTCGCTAAATTAGAAAGAATAGAAGATCGTTGTACGAAATCTTCCATTTTGTTGTGAAATTCGATATTTTCCGGGGTAAGTTCTCCGTGAAAGTGGCTGTGCGGATAGAGAAATTCGGACTCGGTGCTCATGGTGGACTCATCCTCGATCGAGACGATATTCTGACGATATTCTTAAGATACAATATTCCAAATCTCGGGGATCGAGGGATTCTTAAGGATTTTTGATTTTCGGCGATCGCCACGCCAATAAATAAGACGACAGGAAGAACCCGAGAATCGATCGCACGTCCAGATCGGGGTTGAGGTGGGGTTTGACGAGGCGATCGTGGGCCTCGGGAAGCTCACTCCAGTGCAGGGTCGGACGCAAATGATGGATGGTATGATAGCCGTTATTAAAAAATAACCAATTCCCCAAAGAACTGGTAAAATTGCGGGAGCAATTGTAGCGATCGCCCGGATTGCAACCGTCGTGCTGAATAAAATTGACGCTGAGTAAAGCAATGACGGCCATTCCCCAGGGAACCCCGACAAACCAGAGTGCTTTTACGGGATTGGCGATCGCGATCGCACCGATAAACAGCCATAAAACGACTCGTTCCCGTTGTAAACTTTGTTGTTGTTCGGGGGACAATTGCGGCGCGTCCGGTTGTTTTCTCTGGTGGGCTGTATGCAGAGAAGCCTTCACTAAATAGCGCAACCACCGCACGCAACCGCAGCCTTCGCCCGCCAATTCAGGACTCATCCAATCCCGGCGATCGCCATGATAAATATGGTGGTTGTAATTGTGGGGAATCGCGATTTGAGTCGCCGTATGGCCGCGAATTGGGGTTAAAATGACGTTAAAAACTTGGTTCAGCCACGGTCGGACAAAAATCGGTAAATGCTGGTGATTGTGGTTGATGACACAGGCACAAAAACAAAATAAACTACTCCCAATTAACCAAAATCCCCAGCACCCGATCGGCAGATCGATCGCGAAGGGAACTAATAATAAAAGATAAGCGATCGCGACAAAGGTCAAACTACGCCCGTCGCGCGGCGATCGCAAACCATCGATCGGGGTCGGTGTCAACATCGTCAACATTAAATAATAGATCGGCGATCGAGCTTCACCGCAAAATAGGAGCGATCCGCCCGTTCTTAAGCTTTGTTTTAAATTTGCTCACATTTTTACTGTGGAAACTCAGCTTCGATTGAAGCTAAACTAAGCAATCGGGGGCAATAGCGCTCGATCGATGTCAACCGCTATTGAGTTTTTCAGCAAAATTATCGGGAGCATCAACATTCGTTTTCACCCTCATTGTCTGGGGAGGATTTTCTCATGCAAAAATTCAATCACGACCGTTTCGGGTCGAGTTGGGCTTTCTTAAGAAATTTTAACTTTAAACTGCGCGTTAAACGGCGCAAATTTCCCCTATTGCTATCGATTTTGACTCTATTTTGCGTCATCGCACTCAATGCCTGCTTGGGTTCGCCCCAAGGAGAACTGACGCCGTTGCGAATGGGGATTACGCCGTGGCCCGGATTCGATATCGCGATTTACGGGAAAGAGGCGGGATTGTTTCAACAACGGGGGCTCGATGTCGAATTCGTTCGCTTTGACAATCAACAAGACTCTTCCCGGGCCGTCATGCGAAACCAGTTAGATCTGGCGTTTGCGTCGTTGTGGGACGTGATGCAAGTCGATCCGACCAGCGATCGCCCCGAGTTCGTCATGGTCACCAACGTTTCCCAAGGATCCGATGGGGTCGTCGCGAAACCGGGAATCGAATCGGCGAAACAACTGCGCGGCAAAAAGATCGGTTGCAAGTTAGGAACGGTCAACCACCTGATTTTGCTCGAAGCGCTACAGTCAAACGGGATCGAACCGAACGCGGTCGAGATTGCGGACTTGCCGAACGAAGTGGCGGCGAGACAACTGAAAGAAGGAACCCTCGATGCGGCGGTCTTGTGGGAACCGGATTTGACGGCGATCGCCCGGGAAATTCAGGGAAAAGTCGTCTTTACCACCGCCGAAGTAGACAGTCTCGTGATCGATGGGGTCATCGCCCGTTCTAGCTTTGTCGCCGAACGAGAACGAGCCTTGCAACAGTTCATTCTAGCCTGGTTCGACATCATGAACGCGGTGGAAACCCAACCCGATCGCGTGTTCGAGTTCGTCGGCGAACAATTGGGCCAAACGGGCGAATCCTTCGCACAAGATTATAGCGGATTGCAAAAAGGCGATCGCGACCTCAATCGGCGCATGTTTGCGACAAACGGTCGGTTGCAAGAAGCTGTCGGCAAAATTGCCGAGTTGTTAAAAGCCGATCCGCGTCACGGGAAGTCGATTCGCGAAGACATCCAACTCAATGCAACCTCGGTGAATGCAGCAATTGAGGCGTGGGAATCTTGAGTAAAAAATCTTCTTTCATCAAACAAGGATTGTCCGGGGAACTGCTGACGGGTTTCGGAACCGCTCTATTTACCGCAGGCTTATTCACTTTATCGTTTAGCTATACGTTATTGGAGTCGCACTTACAAACCCAAGTGCGCCAACAAGCGCGCTCGATCGTCCAAAGTTTGGAATTTTCCACGGAAAGCACCCTCGAAGCCGAACGCCTGTGGATGTTAAGACGGGTGGTGCAAAATTACGTGACTTTACCTGCGGTGCGAGAAATTGCGATCGTGGCTCCCGATGGCGAGACGATTACCCGTAGCGGTGCGTTTAAAAACGATCGCCCTTACGCTTTAGTGCGTCCCCAACTGGCGGCGGCGATGGAAGACAGTGCCCGTAGCGGCGAGGAACGCTTTCTCGAACTCGAATTAGACGGCAAACCCGTTTTAGTGGAAATTTTGCCGTTTCACAATACCTTATTCGGCACCTCGGGACGGCGGGGTTTGGCGATCGCAATTCTCGATCTGCGCCAACTGCAAGCCGCCACGTTACAAATGTTCTTGACCTTGACCGGGGCGATCGCGATCGGGATTGTGGCAATTTTAATCTTAATGTGGGTCTCGATTCATCGCGTCGTTCTCAAACCCCTCACCCTGGTCAATCAGGCGGTCGCCGAGAGCGATCGCACCGGGGTGTTTACCATGCCTGCGAACCTTCCTCGCAATGAAATTAAATTCCTCGCCCGTAATTTCGAGCGGGTTGTCAAGCAGTTAGAAGCTTACGACCAACTGCACAAGGAAATCGAACAGCGCAAGCAAGTCGAAGCGGCCCTACGCCAAAGCGAAGCGCGAGAACGGGCCAAATCCCACGAACTCGGTAAGTTAGTGCGCGAGTTGAAACAAACCCAAGCGCAGTTAGTGCAAACCGAGAAAATGTCGAGTTTGGGGCGCATGGTTGGCGGTGTGGCCCACGAGATCAACAACCCGGTGAGTTTTATTTTTGGGAATTTGACGTTTGCTCAGGAGTATTTCGAGCAGTTGGTGGACTTGATCGAACTGTACCAACAGAGTTATCCCCAACCGACCCCACAGATCGCTCGACGACTCGACGAGATCGAACTGGAGTTTTTAATTGACGATACCCAGAAACTGTTCGCTTCGATGAAAGTCGGCGCCGAACGGATTCGAGATATCGTGCTGTCTTTACGCAATTTCTCCCGCTTTGACGAAGCCGAACTCAAGTCCGTCAAGATTGAGGAGGGGTTGAGAAATACGTTATTGATTCTGCAACCGCGTTTTCAAGGCGGATCGCCCGTCGAAATTGTCACCGTGGAGGAATTTGGCGATCTGCCTTTGGTGGAGTGCTATGCGAGTCAGATCAATCAGGTGTTTCTCAATTTACTCAGCAATGCGATCGATGCGTTGGAGTCTGACGAACGCTACCGCCACGGTCGCAAATTGCCCGTCCCGGCGACGATTTGGATTCGCACCGAGGCGTTAAATAAGAAGACGATCGCCGTTCGCATCCGCGACAACGGACCGGGAATGCCTCCAGAAGTCCGCCAAAAGGCATTCGATCCGTTTTTCACCACTAAGGAGATCGGCAAGGGAACGGGTTTGGGCCTTTCGATTAGCTATCAAATTATCGTCGAGCAACATAAGGGACGCTTGGAGTGCATCTCGAAGCCGGGGGAAGGAACCGAGTTCGTTATCGAGATTCCCACTCAAATCCCGAGAAGCTGAGGTCGCCTCCCCTCGATCGCCGGTGGCCGATTTTTAGAGATATATTGAGATAGCTTGAGCTTTATTGCGATTTATAAAGATTAGTTTCTATTAATTGCCATAAATTGAGTTTTATAAAGTTATGCGATCGCCCCACGCTCCCGGAAGAGGCGATCGCGAAGAAATCGAGACGATTAAAAAATTTTTTCTACCCTCTGAAATCTTTTAATATCAAGCCTTTCAGCTTATTGAGCGATCGCGATCGCCAGTCGCCGTGAGTCAAGTCACAACAACATAAATTTACAATGCGTTACATTTCTTAATAACAGAGACAGCGCAAACAGGAGCGACTACCCATGAACGGCTACACCGTCAACGAACAAGGACTGATGAATAACTTTGCCGTCGAGCCCAAGATGTACGTTCAAGAACAATCGCGCACCGGGTTTACCCAATATGCCGAGAAACTCAACGGACGTTTGGCGATGCTCGGTTTCGTCTCCATGCTCGTGATGGAAGCCTTGACCGGACAGGGTTTAATCTCCTGGTTGAGCAATCTCTAACCTAACAAATCATTTCTTTAACAACAGACGACCGTAAACCACATTCAACAGAGGTTCTACACATGGCTGTTACCACCGAATTTAATACCGCGATTTTCAATCCCCAACTCGAAGCCGTTCCCGCGACCCTCGCCGAATACGAGCGCTTGAGTACCGACGACAAACTCGGCTTGCTGTGGGTGATTTACGAAAATCTCGGCGGTGCGATTACGCCTGCCGCTCCCGGCGCCGCCCGGATGCAGTTTGCCGAAGGTCTGTTAAATCAAATCCGAGAAATGCCCTTCGAGGCGCAACTGCAAGCGATGCGCGACTTGGTCGAGAAAGTCAACAATCCGATTTCGCGCGCCTACGGCGTCCTGAGTAATAACAACAAACTGGCTTTTTGGTTCCAACTGGCGGAATGGATGAAGTCCGGGGAAGTGATTCCGGTTCCCGCGAACTACAGCTTATCGCCGCGTGCGTCTGCGGTGTTCAATCGGATTACCCTGCTCGACTTCAACCAACAAATCACCGTTTTGCGTAAAGCTGCTACGGACATGGGAATCGATCCGTTTGCATAAGTTCGGATTCCATCAGTTCAGATCGCATCGTTGATACTTCCTCCTCCTCCCAACAGAATTAAGACGCGAACGAGCGGGCCGTAACGGGCTCGCTTTTTTTTGCTTTTTTGAGAGGATTGGGCTAGTTATAGTGGGGGGAGACAGCGATCGCCCAGATCGCCGAAGGGGGTAGGGTGAACGATCGATGGATAAGATTCAAGAGAGCAAAAGTGCCGAGCGCACTCAGATAGATAGCGCGATCGCCCGCTACGAAATCGCCCTCGACCGAGTCGATGAAAGCGTCGATCGCGAGGAAGGCGCCACCGGGGAGGCGATTTTAGAGCTACTGCTCGCTCGCGATCGACTGCACGAGGTTTGGAGTCGCTCTCAACTCGGCGATCGCAGTGCCAAACGCATTGTCGAACTCGACAACCGCCTGCGACAACAGAGCGCCGCGATCGCCAACCATACAGAATTGAAGCATTGGAAACAGAGCCTGAATCCGCCGGAAAGCTTTTGGTGGTGGCAGTTGAGCGATCCGGTACGCGACAGCTTGCGCGCGATCGAGCATTACGAACGGACTCTGACGGCGATCGAAACCGATCGCCGTCCCAGTTCCGAAGCCATTTTAGAATTACTCGCCGCCCGCGATCGCGTCGAAAGCGTGCGCGATCGCCTTCCTAAAGCCCAGATCGCCGCGATCGTCGAACTCGATCGCCGCTTGAAACAACAGCGATTGACGATCGCCCGGGGGAATCAACTGATCGGATGGCGCAACACCCTCAAACCGCCCGCCGATCGTTGGTGGTGGTATTTGAACCCGACCCTCATCGGTTCCGAAGAAGAACCCGCCTCCTTGTGGGATTGGTTGTGTACCGGAATTTCGATCGGTTGTCTGGCGATCGCTGCCAGCTTTACGGTCAGCACCTATGAAGTATTTAAATCCAATCAACAAATCGGTCGCGATCTCGCCCAACATCTCGCCACGATCGCCCAAGCGGGAGGGTTGGTCTTAGTCACCGGAGGCGCCGTCACCAAACAAGGTCAAAAAATTGTCGAAAATATTTTAATTAGCGCTCGCATTCCCCCCCGATGGCAAGGCGCCGGAACGTTGATGATTTCGAGCGGATTACTGTTGGTTTCTTGGGGAATTTATGCCAACTTGCCTAAGTGGGGGATAGACTACTTTAATAAAGGCGAAAAATTGGCACAAATCGGGCAGTATTCCCAGGCGATCGCTCAATACCGCCAAGCTCAAAAATTCCCGCTCCAACGGAATCTCGAACAACAGTTAATTGCCAGCTTGGGTGAAGCTTACGAAGCACGAGGCGAACTCGAAAAAGCTCAAGAACAATATCAGTTAATCGGCGATCGCGATCGGCAAGCTGATTTAATGGTCGGTTTAGCCCGTCGTTACGAAGATCGAGGACAACTCGATCGCGCAAAATCGATTTATGAAAAGTTTTTAAATAATGCCCGATCCGCAAACGCCCTCGGTCGCGTTATTCTCCTAGAAGGCTTACAACAAGTCGGCTGGACGGGCAAGCTTCCCGAAGCCGACGTGCGCCAAGCTGAATTTTATTTCGAGTTAGTCGAACATCAACTCAGTCAGCACGATAATTTATACTCCGAAAAACTACACTATCAGGTTGCTTTAAATAAAGGAATTTTGCGTTGGGCGCAGGTCGATTTAGCGCAACCGCAACCGGAAGATTTAATCTTTTTATTACAAGCTTACGGTAACTTTCAAGAAGCCTTTCAAGTCGAGCAACTCTTACCGACCACCGCCGACGGAGGACGGGCGAAATGCTATTTAGAAATTGCCGGATATTTGCTCGATCGCTTCCACAATCTCCAAGTCAACTATCGCGGCGTTCCACCCCATCAAGCTTGTTACGATCGCATCAATGCTTTATATCGTTCTGATTTTATTCACGATCTCGAATTAATGGATGCGGCGATCGGAGTGAATTTGAAAAGTCCGGAGTGAAGGGGAAAAGGCAAAAGTCCATCAATAGATATGGAAATGGGGAAGGAATTTCAGTTTCCTGGAAATACAAGTATCTCGAAAGTTAAAAAGTTAAAAGTTAAAAACTAAAAGTTAAAAAGTTAAAAGTTAAAAGTTAAAATAAAATGCACCCTATAGAATTTAATTCAAAACCTGATTTAAAAAAATGGATTGTTGCCGGGACGATCGCGGCGATCGTGGCGGGGGCGATCGCGGGACTGCTTTTTAAACTAAAAGAACGGAACAATTCCGATCTCGTTTCACCCCAAAATATTGAGATCGAACCAAATAGTATTGCCAAACTGCAAGAAGTTCCAATTTTTCCGCGTTTGAGCCATCAAGGTTCAGTTAAGACAATTGCTTTTAGCCCGGATGGAGAAGTTTTAGCGAGTGGAGGGGGCGGTCACTTACTCAGACTTTGGAATCGAGATGGGACGTTACAAAAAACGTTAGAACCGGACTATTTTTCTGAAATTGAAACCTTAGCTTACAGCCCGGATGGGCGACAGTTAGCTGTCGGCGATCGTAGTGGAATAATTGCCTTGTGGGATATCAGTGAAGGGGTCAATAAAGCTCGCTTTCAAAAGAGTATTATCGCCCATCAAGATGCAGTTTGGGCGATCGCCTATCGTGGCGATGGCAAATATTTAGCGAGTAGTAGTAGAGATAAAACCATTCGCTTGTGGAATCTCGAAACGGGGGAAATGGTCGAAGATTTCAGCGATTGGCAGGAGATTTTAGCGAAACCGATTCACTCCCTCAGTTTTACCCCCGATCGCCAGATGTTAATCGGTGCGAATACCTGGGATGGGGTGTTTTTCTGGGAGGTAACGGGCGATCGCTCCCGGTCTCAAAAGCGTTCTCAATTGTTAGAAATTCGCTCAGTCAGCGCGATCGCCTTGCAAGAAACGGGGAACAAAAAATCCGATCGTTCCGAGTTTCAACTTGCGACTGGAACCCTGGATAATAATATCTTATTATGGAATCGCGATCGCACCGAGGTCGTTCGTTCCTTCGAGGGTCACGAACAGCGAATTAATAGTATTGATTTCAGTTCCGATGGAACGATTTTAGCCAGTGGTAGCGACGATTACACCGTCCGAGTGTGGAACGCAAAAACTGGGGAAGTCTTACATATTTTACGGGGTCATTCCGAACGGATTACCGACGTAGTATTGAGTCCTGACGGGCAGTTTTTAGCGACGGCAAGTGAGGATTTGACCGTCAATCTGTGGAAAGTTGAAAGCGGGAAATTATTACAAACCTGGCGGCGTCATAACGGCCCGATTAGCGCGATCGCCTTCAGTCCGGACAGTCAGTGGGTCGCCAGTGGCAGTTTAGACCATCAAATTAAGTTTTGGCAGGTCGGCGAGTCGGGAGCGATCGCCACCCTATTAGGAAACGGTGATTTTGTTAGGGCGATCGCCTTCAATCAGGCTTCCAATTGGCAATCTTCCCCCTTATTAGCGAGCAGTTATGGCAGTGGTAAAATTACGTTGTGGAATTGGCAAGAAGGGCGTAAACTTTGGACGATCGATCGCGATTTTAGTGAAATTGTAGATATTGCCTTCAGTCCCGACGGTCAAGTTTTGGCCTCCTGTAGTGGTGAAGGCGACGAACCGCACGTGCAGTTGTGGAATGTAGAAAACGGCGAGTTAATGACTGAGTTAAAGGGTCATCAGGATACGATTTATGCGATCGCCTTTCATCCCAAAGAACCAATTTTAGCAACGGCGAGTTTCGACCGAACAATTGGGTTGTGGGATTGGCAAAAAGGCGAGCAAATCGATCGACTTGCGCCACAAACGACTGAGGCGATCGCCGTTACTTTTAGTCCCGAGGGGGACATGTTGGCCACGGCCACTCGCGACGGACAGATCAAATTATGGAATACCAAAGACTGGACGGAACTCAAGGTTTTAAATGGGACTCGTGGGATTATTTCATCTTTAACTTTCAGTCCGGACGGTCGGCTGCTAGTGACGGGCGATCGCCAGAATTTACTGAGTTTTTGGAATGTTAAAACGGGAGAAAAATTAACTTCGCTTACAGGTCATGCGTCGGCCATTAATAGGGTGACTTTCAGTCCCGATGGCACGACGATCGCCACAGGAAGTGATGATGGAACGATTAAATTTTGGCAAATTTCACCCCATATTGATATCGTTCGTTAGTCATGTTTGAAATATGATTACGATTGCCTGCATCCGTGCAAGCGATCGCCATAGATTTTTCTGAAAAGGGGGTGTAAAATAATGAATAATGATTTATATTTATCGATCCAACGAGTCTGCGGGGTGATGGTAGGGGCGATCGCCGCCGGGGTATTGCCGACATTCACTTCGCCCGCGATCGCCAACGAACAAAACACGGATTCTGACTTGCGACTGTACCAACCCGAACGGGGTGGAACTTGTCTGCTCGGTGACAAACAATTGACCCCTTTAATTCCCGTTAATTCTGAAGAATTTAGCAATCTCGGAACCCTCTCGGAAAGACCCTCTTTTTTCGTCTACATTCCCCCCAATCAAGCTTGGGAATTAAAGTTCGAGATCGTTACTGAAAATGAGCGGCAAGAATCAGAAAATGTGGTCGGAACGCCACTTATTTTTGAGGTACCCGATGGCGGTGGCGTGGTTCGGGTTGTCTTACCGGAATCGGTTTCTTTGCAAGTCGGTCGGCGTTATCAATGGTCGTTTGTGGTGGTTTGTGATTGGGAAGATCCCAGCCGCACGATCGCCGTTCGCGGCGAAATTCAACGGTTAACTCCTGCCGAATTATCGCGCGAGAAAACCCCCCACTTTCGCCTCGCGCGCATTTGGTACGATGCCTTAGAGGCGTCTTACGAACTCGGTCAAGCAGGCAAATTATTAAAATTAGTTGGCTTGGGGGAATTTGCCGAAGAACCGTTAATTTCTTTAACGGAGTCCGAGGGCTCGGAATAAGAGTCTTGCGGAGCAAATATGGCGCGATCGCATCGAGAAAGAGCGATACAATGAAAAAGGAAGTGGCGTAGTTCTATCGCGATCGCCACTGAGTCGAACGCGCAATCTTAAAGGAAATCACCAATGGGTTACAACGTCGAAAAAACTGATGCAGAATGGAAAGAACAGCTCACCCCGGAGCAATTCCAAGTAACGCGCAAAAAAGGTACGGAAAGAGCCTTTACCGGAGTTTATCACGACCATAAGGAAAAAGGGGTTTATAAGTGTATTTGTTGCGGAACCGAATTATTTAGTTCGGAAACAAAATTTAATTCGGGCACGGGATGGCCTTCTTTTTGGGCGCCGATCGCCTCAGAAAATGTAGGGGAAGAAGAAGACCGCAGTTTGTTTATGCGACGGACTGAAGTGCATTGTTCTAACTGTGGCGCGCATTTGGGTCATGTCTTCAATGACGGACCGAAACCGACGGGTTTGCGCTACTGCATTAACTCAGTTTCTCTCGACTTCGATTCCCAAGAAGAATAAACTCCGAGGGACGCGGGTTATCCGCGTCCCTTCCCAGGTCAAAACCCGCACGAGATCCCGGAAAAAAAGCGGGAGACGTGCGGGTTTGACTAAAAAGGTTATACCCCAATAATCTTATTGAGAATTATTGAGAATCGCTCAACTCGTCAGTTATGAGGCGACTTCTTGCAATCCCAATTCAAAGGTCACTTGATGGACGCCGGGAATATTTTTAACTTCTCGAACGATGTCTTTAGCGGTTTGGCGATCTTGGACGGTTCCCGATAGAATGACCGCACCACTGGAGACGTTGGCGACCAAGTTTTCGGAAATATCCGATGAAATTTTAGTTTGAATTTCGCGATCGCTCAGAGGTTGACCCCCGGTATTGCGTCGGACGTACTCGATTCCTTTATATTGCGTTTTTTCGGGACTGAGTTTGAGGGTTTCTTCGGCTTGTTTCTGACGACTATTGAGAGCCGAGTCCGAGGCACCTAATGCGGCGACTTGAGTGTGCGCGATCGCCGGGAAAGCGCTCGTTGCCATCAGAACAACCACAGATAGCAAGGCAAATGGAGTTTTGAGCGATCGCCGATTGAGAGCAAACAAACTGGCGAGAGTGAGAGCCGCGATTCCTAAAGTTAAGATGATATTCATAGGCAAAAAATTTCCTCAGTTGGGTTGAAAATCAATGGCTTGCCAAACGGTCAGTAAATCTCGATGAATTGTTAAGCCAACCCTTTGACCAGCACGATTCAAGCCTATCGATTTTGACCCCCAACTGACATCTATCAATAGATTGCCCCTTTAAAAATAGACCTCTACCTTTCGGTAGAGATCCGCTTGAGGCAGATGGAATGGCGATCGAGGAGAAATAAACACCCTGGTAGTGGCGATCGCATCATTAATCCTCTCTCGGCATCGTACCATCAGCTAAAACAACTTTATCGAGGATGGCTTGGCTTAAATCGACCCGTTCGAGGTCAGAGCGAGTTAAATTGGTGTCGTAGAGAATGGTGTGATTCAAATCGGCTTCGGCGAGGTTAGTTTCCGTTAAATTGGCTTGCGTGAAATCGGTATTGGTCAAAAGAGCACGATAGAGATTGGCACGAATTAAGTTCGCTTTTTTGAAGTTACAAGCGTTGAGATCGGCGCCGCTTAAGTTGGCGTAACTCAAATTGGCTCCAACGAAAATCGCGGCAGTCGAACGAATCGCCGTTAAATTTCCATAGGTTAAATCGGCGCATTTAAAGTTCGCTTGTTCCAGGTTGGCACCTTCTAAATTGGTATGTTTGAGGATGGCATAACTGAGATTGACCCCGGCGAGATTGCTGTAACTCAGGTCAAATCCAGTTAAATCAATTCCGGTTAAATCCTGTTGTTGGAAATCCCGGACTCCCTGTTTTAATCGAGCTTTCACTTGAATGACGTTCACGAATGGACACCTCCTAATTTTTGGCCATTTTAAAAAGGAGAAATGTATAAATCGATGGGAACGAGGGCGATCGCCGATCCCTTGTTGCATCGAGATCCCCTACTCACAAGATACCGTGTTTTTTGCCGTAAAAGTCTCCCCTGCTGCCTTTACGAGTCCCCTTTTTTTGGCTCACAATCGAGGACGGAAGGCAACCCAAACTAGAAAAATATTGGAGGAAATTGCATTTGGCTGCTTTAGCTTCGGTGTTCGTTGTTTTGACTTTATCATTACTTATCAACCGTATTGCGACGGTGGTACTGACTTTAACTGGATTATCCCGCGAGTCCGCCCGTTTTCAAGCGCGATCGGCCTTAACTGGCGTCGGCTTTACGACCCGCGAATCCGAGCAAATCGTCCGCCATCGCGTCCGTCGAGAGACGATCTCGGTGTTGATGTTGCTCGGAAATGTCGGGATTGTGACGACGATTTCTTCATTATTGTTAACGTTTCTCAACAGTGTCGGTCCGCGACAGTGGATCGTCCGCTTGCTGATTTTAGGGGTGGGACTGTTCCTGTTGTGGCGGGGAGCCACCAGTCAGTGGATCGATCGCCATCTGTCCCGGGCGATCGAATCGGCGTTGCGACGGTGGACGCGGCTAGAGGTGAGAGATTACGTGCGCCTTCTCCACTTGTCTGGAGAATATACCGTCACGCAATTGAGGGTACAACCGCAAGATTGGCTCGCTAACGACGACTTACAAGGGTTAAACCTGACCCGTGAAGGGGTCACCGTTTTGGGAATTCACCGCTCCAACGGGCGTTACGTCGGCGCACCCCAGAGCGACACGCGCATCTATCCCGGGGATACCCTGGTGCTTTACGGGCGCCTTCCGGTGTTAGCCGAACTCGACGATCGCTGTGCGGATCTGGCGGGAGAAGCCTCCCATCACCGGGCGATCGCCGAACAAGAACGGCGGGTCAAACAGCAGGATTGCCAAGAAAAGCAAGAAAATTTTTAACCTTCAAAGCCATGACTCGGCGATCGCAAATCCCCCTTATGGATATCGAGTCTCTGCCCTTGGGAAGATGTACCGAATCAATATATTTTGGTAGAGGTAAAGCATAACAGAAGCGAACCGACCGAGGCGAGAGTGAATTGCAACCCGGAGGCGATCGCTTCTGGTGTAGCTAGACCCGGAGCGATCGTGAGTGAATCTCAAGCATTGCCAGCCAACCGAGGCGAAGTTATCTCCATTCGCGGCAGCGTCATCGACGTGCGTTTTAACGATCGCCTCCCCGAACTGTACCATCGCTTGAGTGCGGGGGAAAACGACGAGATCGCGATCGAAACGATCGGTCATCTCGACGATCGCACCGTGCGCGGGATCGCCCTCAACTCCATTTCCGGCTTGGGCCGCTCCTCGACGGTCACCGACACGGGCAAACCGCTACAAGTCCCCGTCGGTCGGCGATTGCTCGGTCGCGTTTTCAACGTTTTTGGCGAATCCGTCGATCGCAAAACCCCGATCGTCGAGGGGGAATGGCGATCGATCCATCAAAAACCGATCCCCATAGGCGATCGCGCCACCACCTCCGAAATTCTCGAAACCGGGATCAAGGCGATCGACCTGCTCGCTCCCCTCGAACGGGGTGGCAAAGCCGGACTGTTTGGCGGTGCGGGAGTCGGCAAAACCGTTTTAATCACCGAAATGATTAATAACATGGTATCTCACTACGAAGGTATCAGCCTGTTTTGTGGCATCGGCGAACGCAATCGCGAAGCCGAAGAACTCTATCGCGATATGAAAGAGGCGGGGGTTCTCGACAATACCGTTCTCATTTTCGGGCAGATGAACGAACCCCCCGGCGCCCGCTTCCGCGTCGGTCACGCGGCCCTGACCATGGCCGAATATTTCCGCGACGACGCCCAACAAGACGTTTTGTTATTGATGGATAACATTTTTCGGTTCATCCAAGCAGGACAAGAAGTCTCGGGACTGATGGGCCGCCTCCCCTCCCGCGTCGGCTACCAACCGACCCTCGGCACCGAACTGTCCGAGTTGGAAGAACGCATCAGCAACAGTGCCAGCGCCGCCATTACCTCGGTGCAGGCGGTTTACGTGCCCGCCGACGATTTTACCGATCCCGCCGCCGTCCACACCTTCGGACATCTCTCTTCTTCGATTGTCCTGTCGCGCAAACGAGCTAGTCAGGGGCTTTATCCCGCCGTCGATCCCCTCCAGTCCGGCTCGAAAATGCTCACCCCCACGATCGCCGGAAAACGCCACTATCGAACAGCTCAAGCGGTCAAACAAACCCTAGCTAATTATCAAGAATTAAAAGATATTATCGCCATGTTGGGCATCGAGGAACTTTCCCAGAGCGATCGCCAAGTGGTCGAACGCGCCCGACGCTTAGAACGGTTTTTAACTCAGCCCTTTTTTACCACCGAACAGTTTACAGGCAAAGCGGGTAAGTTAGTTTCCTTACAAGAAACCTTAGCCGGATGCGATCGCATTTTAAATGACGAATTTTCCGATCGCCCCGAACGCCGTCTTTACATGATTGGCGCGATCGACGAGGTTAAAAAATCGGACGAACCGGGGAAGACAGACAAGTAAAAACCAACTTATTATTTATTTTGTCTTTTCCCCTCACGATCGCGATTTTCGAGTCAGTTGAGTTTTCTATAAAATGACGATTAATTTAAAAATCTTACTCCCAAACGAAATCTTTTTAGATCGAATCGTAACTAAAATTAATGCAGAAGCAGACAACGGTTCCTTTGGCATCTTGCCGAATCATATTGATTTCGTCACCGCCCTCGTTCCCGGTATTTTAGCTTACGAAGATCGAAGCGGCGACGAAAGCTTTATCGCCGTCGATGAAGGAATTTTAGTCAAATGCGATCGCGAGGTTTTAATTTCTACCGGAGCGGCGATCGGCGATCGAGATTTGGAAAGTTTAGATCGCACCGTCGAAGAACAGTTTAAACGCTCCGACGATCGCGAAAAACAAACCCGTTCGGCTTTAGCCAAATTGCAAGTTGGCTTCGTTCGGGGCTTTGTCGAACTTACAGGAGGAACTGGTGAAACGCCCCAATAAATTCGGTTTAAAAAAATACCGAAAAAAACGCGATCGCTTTCAGCAAGAAATCCGTCAAAAATCCCGACGCAAATTAAAAGCACGCCGCGATGAGGATGAAAATTTGTGGTTTTGGGTGGGAACCTTCGGTCTCGTCGGTTGGGCGATCGCCATTCCCACCCTAATCGGAACGGCGATCGGAATTTGGCTCGATCGCACCTGGGAAAGTCAATATTCCTGGACATTAATGATGTTATTATTTGGGGTCATTCTCGGCTGTTTTAATGCTTGGTATTGGATTCAGCGAGAACGAATAGAACGATAGGAAAAACAACCTTAGTTCTGTTAAAATTCCCCGATTTAAACGAGCGATCGCCTATTTTAAAGTTTTTTTAAATATTGTACGTACGAAACCTAGAATTTAAGGTTAAATCCATGAACTTAGAATATTTTGCAGAATATTTCGCCGATTATTCACCTCTCCTTACAGCAATTTTTGGAGGATTTGCTTTAGGACTATTTTACTTTGGTAGTCTTTGGGTGACCGTGCGTCAACTGCCAACAACACAGTGGCCAATTCAGTTAATTATCGGCAGTTTAATCGGTCGCTTGACGATTGCCTTATTAGGGTTTTATTTAATTATAGACGGGCAATGGCAACGCGCCTTACTGGGATTACTCGGTTTTATTTTAGCTCGTTTCATCTTAACGAAAAGCTTGAAACTTCCCAAAAAGGCTAAGTTTTCGATCCAGAAATAAGCGATCGCTCTTATCAAAAAATGTTTCTTTCTGTACATTCTGCATGAATGTCCTTCGATCGCCCATTTTTCGATCCATTTCTTGGCTGATTTTTGATTAGTTTACTTTTGATAATAGCTGTGGTGCGATCGAAAAAGTAGAACATCTAAAAATGTCTCATTAATGTCTCATTAACGTCTGACTTGTATCATTAATAATTCTCAAATTTAGACCCGATGGAAATTAGCCCGGACAATATTATTTTATGGCAATCTGGAATCGTCAAACTCAATGCAACGATTCTCTACACTTGGCTGGTGATGATAATTTTAGTTGGCGGATCGTGGCTAGTGACTCGCCAGTTATCGGTTCAACCTAAACTGTCTCGACGCCAACATCTGTTGGAAATTATTGTAGATGCGATCGCCGACCAAATTCGCGATGCCAGTCGTCAAGAACCCAGCCAATTTTTGCCCTTTATCGGCACTTTATTTATCTTTGTTGCCACTTGTAATTTACTGACTTTATTTCCAATTTACGAATCTCCGGCGGGGTCGTTATCGACAACAACCGCATTAGCTTTATGCGTCTTTGTTGCCGTTCCTTTATACGGGATTAAAAATCGAGGAGTGGGAGGCTATTTAAAGCATTTTTTGCAACCGTCCCCCTTCATGTTACCGTTTCAACTCATTAGCGAAATTTCGCGGACTTTATCCCTCGCCGTTCGCTTATTTGGAAACATCATGAGTGGCAGTATGTTGGTGGCGATTTTGCTCTCGATCGTGCCGTTATTGTTTCCAATGGTCATGCGCGCTTTTGGCTTGTTAATTGGCGTCATTCAAGCTTATGTATTTGCAATTTTGGCAATGGTTTACATTGCTTCGGGAATGCGCGCTCAGAAGAGCAGTTAACGATTGAAAGCTATCGAATCTAGAGCGTTAATTTTGGTTTCAGTACAGAGCAACTATCGGAAAAAAGATCGTCCAAGAAATAGGAGTAAAAAAAAGCGATGAGCGACATTAGTTTAATTGGGATGATGTCGATTTTTACCGCAGGACTGTCGATTGGGTTAGGAGCGATCGGTCCGGCGATCGGTGAAGGATTGGCGTTAGCAAATGCGATGCGAGCTTTGGCGCAACAACCGGATAAAGCGAATACGATTACTCGTACTTTATTTGTGGGGATGGCGTTGATTGAATCCACGGCAATTTACTGTTTTGTCGTCTCGATGATTTTAATTTTTGCCAATCCATTTTGGAATTATGTTTTAGATCGAAGTGGAGGGTAATTCGTGTTAATTGATTGGTTTACCGTTATTGCCCAACTTATCAATTTTTTAATTCTCGTTTATTTGTTGCAGCGTTTTTTATACAAACCCATTGTCAAGACGATCGCCGATCGCGATCGACAGATCGAGCAACAGTGGAATGAGGCGCATCGATCGCGCGAAGTCGCCGACCGCGAAGCTAAATCGTACCGCCAGCAACAAGAACAGCTAGAGCAACAGCGCGATCGCTGGCTCGCCGAAGCTCGGGAAGAAGCGGAAAAACGCCGCAAGTCTTTAGTGGAAGAAGCGCGATCGCAAGTCGATCGAATGCGCGCCCAGTGGCATTCTAAGTTACGGCGCGATCGCCATTATTTTGTAGAAAACTTGCAAAATCAACTCGTCGAAGAAACGGACAGTTTGACCCGGCGGGTTTTGCGGGATCTCGCCGATGTCGATCTCGAAGAGCGCGCGATCGCCCAACTGATCGATCGCCTCCATCACTTGAGCGATCGCGATCGCGAGCAAATTCGCGAAGCACTCAACTCGTCTGACGCGCCGATCTTAATTCGCACTCGCTTCGCGCTGTCGCCGGAAACTCACGAGGAATTCCTCAATGTAATGGGGCGAGAATTAAAGATTGACGGGTTAGATGTCAATTTTAAAACATCAGACCGAGTAATTGGCGGAATTACGCTGAATATAGGCGGATATCAAATTGCATGGACGATCGAATCTTATTTGCAAGGGGTTCGCGATCGCGTCTCGGAAGCGATCGATCGCGTGACGGTTCCCCTAGATCGAGAGGAAAGCGATCGGGTGGAGTCCGAGGAAAATCGGGAAAAAGCCTTGCAGGTCGAACTCGTCCGCCAAAGTTATACGATCGCCCGTCGAGTTTTAAAAGATTTCGCCGATGAAGAATTACAAAACCGCGCCATCGATGTTTTCCTCCGACAATTAAAACAATTGGACGAACGAGACCGAGACGAGATCGCGCGATCGATCCGAAACTCCGGACAGGCGATCGCAATTCGTACCAGTTTTAAGCTCTCCCAATCAACCCGACAGCAGTTAATCGATCGGTTACAAGAGTGCAGCTTACTCGATTCGGAATCGGTCGAATTTGTAGAATCCTCGGATCTCGATTGTGGCATCCAGTTAAAGCTGGGCGATCGCGAAATTGGGTGGACATTAGACGGATATTTCCAAGATTTAGAAGCGGAGTTGATGGGGATCGAAAAAGAGCTACAAGTAATTCACTAAAGAGAGACAATCTAGTTATTTTTATATTCAACATATTTGCAGACAGAGGACGAAGTGAATGACGAGCGATCGCGTATTAGAAAGAGTTTTAGACGCCACTCAATCTACCTTTAATTCCGTATTGGACGAATATCGACCGCGCCTTCAAGTGCGAGAAATCGGTCGTGTAAAATCCGTTGGTGAAGGAATTGCCAGCGTCTCGGGATTGCCGAATCTTAAAATTAATGAATTGCTCCAGTTTCCCGGAAATTTATTCGGGATTGCATTCAATTTAGATCCGGATGAAATCGGCGTAATTTTATTAGGAGATAGCGATCGTCTCGAAGCTGGAGATGAAGTATATCGTACCGGAAACGAGCTTAAAGTTCCCGTCGGCGAATCCCTACTCGGTCGCGCGATCGATGCGACGGGACGATCGCTCGATCGCGGCGAACCGATTCAAGTAGAAGAACGGCGATCGATCGAACGGGAAGCCCCGGCGATTATGGATCGGGCTCCGGTCACCGTTCCCCTACAAACGGGCTTAAAAGTGGTCGATGCGCTGATTCCCGTGGGACGGGGACAGCGAGAATTGATCGTCGGCGATCGCCAAACGGGAAAAACCGCGATCGCCCTCGATACGATCGTCAACCAACGAGACAAAAACGCGATTTGTATCTATTGCGCGATCGCTCAACGTAACTCAGCCGTCGCCAAAGCCATTTCCACACTACGTGAGAGCGGCGCGATGGACTACACGATCGCCGTAGTCGCGGGTGGCGAAGATCCCCCGGGATTGCAATACATTACCCCCTACGCCGCGACGACAATGGGCGAATATTTTATGGAACGGGGACACGACGTTTTAGTCGTTTACGACGATTTAACCCGCCATGCGTGGGCGTATCGCGAACTGTCGTTGTTGTTGCGTCGTCCCCCCGGTCGCGAAGCGTATCCCGGGGATATTTTTTACATCCACTCTCGCATGTTAGAGCGATCCACTCACTTAAGGGACGAACTCGGTGGCGGTTCTCTCACGGCGCTGCCGATTGTCGAAACTCAAGCGCAAAATATTTCCGCTTACATCCCTACCAATTTAATCTCGATTACCGACGGTCAAATTTATTTATCCCCGGATTTGTTCCAAAAAGCTGTATTACCTGCGGTAGATGTCGGTAAATCGGTGTCTCGCGTCGGTGGAAAGACTCAAATCGCCGCTTACAGCCATGTTTCCGGCGATCTGCGCCTCTCTTATTCCCAATTCCAAGAAGTGGAAGTTTTCGCCCGTTTCGGAACTCAACTCGATGAAGATACCCGACAAACGTTACAACGGGGGCGAAGAGTGCGAGAAATTTTAAAACAACCGGAGTCACAACCGATACCCGTGGCGGAACAAATTGCGGTGTTGATGGCGGCGAACGAGGGGATTTTCGACGACATCCCTTTAGATCGCATTGAAGATGCAGAAAATGCGGTCAGAGAACGGACGATCGATCGCCACCCAGACTTGTGCGATCGCATCGAAAACAGCGAAAAATTGAGCGATGACGATCGCCAGTCCCTCGTGGAAGTCGCCGGGGATGCGATCGCGCCGTTTTTAGACGATAACGAAGTAGAAAATAGCGCAGATAACGACTGATATGACAACTCCAGAAGCCTTAAAATCTACCATTACTCGGGTTGAAGATTTGCAATCCGTGGTTAAAACAATGAAAGCGCTAGCGGCGGTCAGCATTCGCCAATATCAAAAAGCCGTCCAATCCCTCGCCGATTACAACCGTAGTGTAGAAATGGGCTTGCAAATTGCGCTCAAACACCAGTATTTTGAGGGCGATGATTTTGGCGAGTTTTTGGGCAATTTCAATCCAAAAACTGCTCGCTTGGGGGCGATCGTTTTCGGTTCCGATCGAGGACTGTGCGGTCAATTTAACGAACAAATTGCCGAACGGGCGATCGCCTATTTCCACGAACACAACGAAACGATCGATCGCCTCTCGATCGCCGCCGTCGGCGCACGGGTTGTCCCGCCCATTCAAGCCTCAAAATACGAAATTGACGCCCTCTTTTCCGTCCCCAGTTCTGCAAAAGAAATTACCCCCATGGTGCAAGAACTTATTCTCAATATCGAACGGTGGCGAGAACAAGGCGAAATCGATCGCGTGGTTCTCTTTTACAATCATTCAGTTTCCGGTTCTAGTTACGAATCTCGGGTGTTTCCTCTCTTACCCGTCGATCGCCAATGGCTATCTAACTTACAAAATAAACAGTGGCAGAGTAACGTAATGCCCACCTTTACCATGGATTGGCAACTTCTCTTTTCGGCATTAATTCGGCAATATCTTTTTGTTTCTCTCTATCGCGCTTTTGCCGAATCTTTAGCGAGTGAAAACGCCAGCCGTCTGTCTTCGATGCAAGCGGCGGAAAAAAATATTAACGAACGTCTCGACGATCTGACGGGTCAATATCGGCGCCAGCGCCAAAGCTCGATTACCGGAGAACTTCTCGATATTGCTGCCGGATTTGAAGCATTAACTGACCGCTAAATCGACAAGGATGATTTTATCGATTAAAATTCTTTTATATCCGCCTTTGCTCAATCTTCCGCGTCTCGATCCATGTTCGTGATTGAAAAGATCTGCTGGAAATCGATCGCCCTCCTCGGCGCGATCGCCGTTGTAACGCCCCTCGCCGCCTGTACGTTTCCGGGACAAGCTGAAAACGATCGCTATATCCACTTGAGCAGTTCTGAGGGGAAAAATAGCGATCGCCATGTCGATCTTAAAACCCTAACGAAACTGAGCGACAATACGTTTCAATATACGATCGTTGTCGGATCGAATCGGCGAGAGTTGGAATCGGAAGCGATCGTTAATTGTAGCGATCTTCGACGAGTAGAACTGAAACAAGCTCGCTTTTATAACGAAAATGGCCAAGTCGATCGCACCGAACAGCGCGATCGTAAAATCACGGTACGACCGAACGATCCCAATCAAGTTTATTACGAAGCTAATCGCGCGGTTTGCGAACGAGTGGGCGATTCGATCGCCCTCCCGCCACTGGAGGACATCGCCTATGAAACTTATTACAATTCCCGATTTAATTACGCGGTGAAATATCCGAGAGATCTGCTCGTTCCCCAAGGGGAAGCCCAAAATGGAGACGGTCAATCGTTTATTTCTGAGAACAATGAGATCGTGATGAGTGTTTACGGGACTCACCATAGTCTCTATGGCAGTTTGGACGGTTGGTATCGCGAAGCGACGCGGGGGAGCGATCGCCGAGAAGTAACTTATAAAACTCGTCGAGATAATTGGTTTGTGGTTTCGGGATACGATGACGGATTTGTTTTTTATCAAAAGGTCGTAGAAGAACGGGAAGAGGGGGGCGTTTTCAAGGTTTTAGAACTTCGTTACCGTCGATCGCTGCAATCGCAATTCGATCCGGTGGTGGCGGAAATTGCTAATTCTTTTACAAGCAATCCGCAATAAGTCGGGATACAAAATTTTGATTTTGCGTCCCTATCGCTTAGTTCTCGTGCGAGCGATCGCCGATTGAGGAAACAGGAAAAATACCGATCGATCCTTCCCGACGATCGATCGGTCATCTCAGATCCCATGGGGAACGGGACGACCGGGACACGAAGCGATCGCCCGCAGGGACAATCGATGGCTCGAAACCCGCTAAAATTGTTAAGGAATGTATCGCAGACTACCCCATGCCTAACTCTGCTGTCTCTGACAACCAACCTGCCGAAACCGAGAACGGCAAGTCAGTTCCCCCCTCTGTCGCCCCGGCGACAGGGAATCCGAACTGCATTCGGATTCGGGGGGCGCGGCAGCACAACCTCAAAAATCTCAACCTCGAACTGCCGCGCGATCGCCTGATCGTGTTTACTGGGGTGTCAGGTTCCGGGAAATCTTCCCTCGCCTTCGATACGATTTTTGCCGAGGGTCAGCGTCGCTACGTCGAATCCCTGAGTGCTTACGCCCGGCAGTTTTTGGGACAACTAGACAAGCCGGACGTGGAGGCGATCGAGGGGTTGTCCCCGGCGATTTCGATCGATCAAAAATCCACCTCCCACAACCCGCGTTCCACCGTGGGGACGGTCACCGAAATTTACGACTACTTGCGCTTGCTGTTCGGACGCGCCGGAGAACCGCACTGTCCGCACTGCGATCGCTCGATCGCGCCGCAAACGATCGATCGGATGTGCGATCGGGTCATGGAGTTGAGCGATCGCACCAAATTCCAAATTCTCGCCCCGGTGGTGCGCGGGAAAAAAGGCACCCACAAAAAACTGCTCTCCAGCCTCGCCAGCAATGGCTTCGTCCGGGTTCGGATCGACGGCGAAATCCGCGACCTGTCCGACGCGATCGCCCTCGATAAAAACCAAAGTCACACGATCGAAATTGTCGTCGATCGCCTCGTCAAAAAAGACGGTATCCAAGAACGTCTCGCCGATTCTCTCTCCACCGCCTTGCAAAATGCCGAAGGCGTCGCGATCGTCCTCATCCAGACGGACGGCGACGACGAACCGCCGCGCGAAATCGTCTTTTCCGAAAACTTCGCCTGTCCCGAACACGGGGCCGTGATGGAAGAACTCTCGCCGCGCCTATTTTCCTTCAACTCCCCTTACGGCGCCTGCCCCCAATGCCATGGATTGGGCAGTTGGCGCGCCTTTTCCCCGGATCTGGTGATTCCCGATCGCCAAGCCCCGGTTTACAGCGCGATCGCCCCGTGGTCGGAAAAAGATAGCACCTATTACCTCAGCGTCCTCCACAGCGTCGGAAAGGCGTTCGGGTTCGACATCAACACGCGCTGGAAAGACCTCACCCCGACCCAAGAAGCGGTGTTACTCAACGGATCCTCCGAACCGATCTGGATCGAAACCGAATCGCGCTATCGAGACACCAAAGGCTATTACCGCCATTTCCCCGGGGTGTTGGGAATGCTGCAACGCCAGTACGAGGAAAGCAGTTCGGAAACCCAAAAGCAAAAACTCGAAGTCTATCTCGTCGATCTCCCCTGCGAACAGTGCGGCGGAAAACGGCTCAAACCCGAAGCCCTCGCCGTTCGCGTCGGACAGTACGGGATTCTCGACCTGACCGGAGTTTCGATCGCCGAAGCCCTCGATCGCGTCAATGACTTGGAATTGAGCGATCGCCAAGCTCAAATCGCCGAACTGGTCTTGCGGGAAGTGCGATCGCGCCTCCAATTCCTCCTCGATGTCGGCTTGGACTACCTCACCCTCGATCGCCCCGCCATGACCCTTTCCGGCGGCGAAGCCCAACGCATTCGCCTCGCCACCCAGATCGGAAGCGGACTCACCGGGGTGCTTTACGTCCTCGACGAACCCAGCATCGGACTGCACCAACGGGATAACAGCCGTCTCCTCGACACCCTCACCAAACTCAGAAACCTCGGCAATACCTTAATTGTGGTCGAACACGACGAAGACACGATCCGTGCTGCCGATTGCATCGTCGATATCGGTCCCGGGGCCGGGGTTCACGGCGGGGCGATCGTCGCCCAAGGGTCTCTCGAAACCCTCCTCGATGCAGAAGAGTCCCTCACCGGGGCTTATTTGTCCGGGCGCCGCGCGATCGCCACCCCCACCGCAAGACGACCGGGAAACGGGCGATCGCTGATCCTCAAAAACTGTCGGCGCAACAACCTCAAAAACATCGACGTAACCCTGCCCCTCGGCAAACTCCTGTGCATCACCGGGGTCTCCGGTTCCGGGAAATCCACCCTCGTCGAAGAACTGCTCTATCCGGCGCTGCAACACCACCTCACCCGCAAAGTCCCCCTTCCCGAAGACCTCGACGCCCTCGAAACCCCGGGTACGAAAACCATTAAAGATGTCGTCGATAAAACCATCGTCATCGACCAATCGCCGATCGGCAGAACCCCGCGATCGAACCCCGCCACCTATACCGGAGTATTCGACGTCATCCGCGCCCTATTCGCCGAAACCATCGAAGCTAAAGCCCGGGGCTACAAACCCGGTCGCTTCTCTTTCAACGTCAAAGGCGGACGCTGCGAAGCCTGCGGCGGTCAAGGCGTCAACGTCATTTCGATGAACTTCCTCCCCGACGTTTACGTGCAGTGCGACGTGTGCAAAGGAGCGCGCTACAACCGCGAAACCTTGCAAGTCAAATACAAAGGCAAATCGATCGCCGACGTCCTCAACATGACCGTCGAGGAAGCGTGCGCTCTATTTGAAAATATCCCTCGCGCCGCCACCCGCCTGCAAACCTTGGTCGATGTCGGACTCGGTTACATTCATTTAGGACAACCCGCCCCTACCCTGTCCGGGGGCGAAGCCCAACGGGTCAAACTCGCCACGGAATTATCCCGCCGGGCCACGGGAAAAACCCTTTATTTAATCGACGAACCGACTACGGGACTGTCATTTTACGACGTTCACCAACTGTTAAATGTTTTGCAGCGATTAGTCGATAAAGGTAACTCCGTTCTGATTATCGAACACAATTTGGACGTGATTCGTTGTGCGGATTGGATTATCGATCTCGGTCCGGAAGGGGGCGATAAAGGGGGCGAAGCGATCGCGATCGGCACCCCCGAACAAATCGCCGAACATCCCTTTTCTTATACAGGAAAGTATCTTAAGGAGGTGTTGAAGGGGAAAGGGAAAAGTGAAAAGTTAAAAGTGAAGAGTGAAAAGGGGAAAGGGGAAAGGGGAAAGGGGAAAGTGAACAGTGAAAAGGAGAAAGGGGAAAGGAGAAAGTGAACAGTGAAAAGTGAAAAGGTATTTACAGGGGGGGAATCCTTCAAGTTGGCTTGGGATTGCCCCCTTGCCTAGGACGGTAACCGCCTCGATCTAGAAGCCGATTTCTCCACTGTAATAGCATTTAAGCAAATGCTTTAATCTCCGTAAATCATACGTTTTTGGGCATATTTTAGCGGCATCTTTTATCACTGGCTCGGACTTGACCGAAACAAGAGAATTTGCACGATTCTCCGACGATCGCCCCCGTTAGAATAAAGTTTCTCTCCCGCAACTTCGCGATCCCTATCGGGTAGGGGCGATCGGGGAATGACGGCTTTCTAATTCCGCCACGAGGCGATCGCCTTATCCTCAATCGGGTTAAAATGTTTAAGAATGTAACGATTTTATAAATTCGAGTCAAGAAATAAATTGGATTTCTATAATATTAAACAACTCAATTCAGGTTTGGGCGATCGCGCGACTGCACGTCAATGAATAGCAACCTCCATTCCACATATCCCGAAGTCGATCTGACAAATTGCGACCGGGAACCCATACATATCCCCGGTTCCATTCAACCGCACGGATTGCTGTTGGCTTTCAAAGAGCATACCTTCGAGATCGTACAAGCCAGCACCAATATCGCCACCATTTTTCAATGCCAAGTCCGTGAATTAATCGGTCAATCTCTCAGTCTATTATTAGATCCTACAGATCTCGAACTGCTGTCCCATCATCTCAGACAAGAAGATATTAGCGGCAGAAATCCGATTCCCCTGTCCGCCGAAGCAGAAGGGAGAAAGTTATTATTTGACGGAATTATCCACCGAAACGATGGATTAGTCATTTTAGAGTTAGAACCCGCTCGCACGCGATCGAACCTTTCATTTTTAAACGTTTACGACTTACTGAGAAATTCAATTTCCACGATCCAAAACACCGCGACCTTGCAGGAACTCTGCGAAAAAATGGTTCGGGAAATTGGCAAACTCACGGGATTCGATCGCGTGATGATGTACCAGCTCGATCCCGTGGAAGGTTACGGAACCGTAATCGCCGAATGCAAAGCGCCGCAGTTAGAGCCTTATTTAGGATTGCGCTATCCCGCGTCGGACATTCCCAAACAAGCGCGCCAACTGTATTACTCAAATTGGTTGCGAATTATTCCCGACATTCGCTATCAAGCGAGTCCGATTGTTCCCGAACTCAATCCCTTCACCGAGCGCCCCTTAGACTTGAGTTTTTCAGTATTGCGCAGTGTTTCCCCCATTCACATTCAATATTTAGAAAATATGGGGGTGCGCGCCTCGATGTCAATCTCCCTGATTCATAAAGATCGCTTGTGGGGATTGATCGCCTGCCACCACCATTCACCGAAATATATCGCTTACGAAGTCCGAAAAACCTGCGAATTTCTCGGACAAATTATGTCTTTGGAAATTGATTCCAAAGAAAACAATCAAGATTACGACTACAAAATCGAATTAAAATCAATCGTCACCCGCTTAATCGAATATATGTCCGTTGAAGACAACTTTATCGATGGTTTAGTCGGGCGACAACCCAATGTTTTAGAGTTGGTTGGAGCTTCGGGAGCGGCGATTTATTTTGACGATCGCTTCCGAGCGATCGGCAAAACTCCCGACAAAGAACGACTCGATAAATTAATCGACTGGATCGAAAGCGCGATCGGCGACGAACCCATATTTCAAACCGATTGTTTGTCCAAATTTTATAAAGAAGCGGAGCAATTCAAACAGACGGCGAGCGGCTTATTAGCGATTCCGATCGCCCAAAATCCGAGGAAATACGTTCTCTGGTTTCGACCGGAAGTCGTGCAAACGGTGAAATGGGGAGGAAACCCCAACAAACCTGTAGAAGTGCGCGAAGATGGCAGCGAATCGTTAACGCCGCGCCACTCGTTCGATTTGTGGAAAGAAACCGTTTACGGGCGATCGTTGCCCTGGAAAGCGTGCGAAGTCGATGCCGCTTTAGAGTTGAGAACCGCACTCATTAATATTGTTTTACGAAAAGCCGAAGAACTGCAACGGCTCAACGAAGCTTTACAACATTCCGAAGCCCATTCTCGGCAACAAGCCAGTAAACTAGCCGAAGCCTTAGAACGGCTCAAACGCACTCAAACCCAACTGATTCAAACCGAGAAAATGTCGAGTTTGGGTCAGTTAGTCGCTGGAATCGCCCATGAAATTAACAATCCGATTAACTTCATTTACGGCAATCTCACCCATGCGGATAACTACACCCAAGATTTAATTAATTTACTCTATCTCTACCGCAATCATCATCCCGTGACGCCGCCGGATATCGAAGCTCAAGCGGAGGAAGTCGATTTAGAGTTTTTGATTGAAGATTTGCCGAAAGTTTTGCAATCGATGAAAGTCGGGGCGGAACGAGTGCGAGAAATCGTGCGGAGTTTGCGAAGTTTTTCCCGTCTCGACGAAGCCGACATGAAACCCGTGGATATTCACGAAGGCATTGAAAATACATTAATGATTTTGCAATATCGCCTCAATCCGGAACAGAAAGGCGGTATTGAAATTATTAGAGAATATCAGGAGTTGCCGTTAGTGGAATGCTACGCGGGTCAACTCAATCAAGTATTCATGAATATCATCAGCAACGCGATCGACGCCCTCGACGGGAATAAGGGGACAAGAAAAATCCACGCCGACAAACCGCCAAAAATTTGGATTAGAACTGCAATTAAAGATCGCGATTGGGTCTCGATCCGAATTGCCGATAACGGTCCGGGGATTGAAGAATCGGTCTTGGCGCGGTTGTTCGATCCATTCTTTACCACGAAACCGACCGGGAAAGGGACGGGTTTGGGCTTGGCGATCGGCTATCAGATTATTACCGAAAAACATGGCGGCAAATTGTACTGTGTTTCGCAAAAGAAACGCGGGGCGGAATTTGTGATTGAAATTCCCCAACGCCAACCGCTTCAGGGGTCCGCCGCCCCAGAGAAAACCTCGGAACGGATGTAAGGGGCGATCGCGATAATTCTCGATTTTGGGGTCGGCAGACCCATTTTTTTTGTGTACTGTTACACAAATAACGATTGTAGGAACGCAGACTTTATACCCTTGAGACGGTGATGGTTTTGATGGGTGCAGTGGCGGGAGAAATCGTCGTCAACCGTCGAATGCGCTTCGCCTCATCAATCCATCGATCGATTCGTTCCTGCGCGGCAAAATCTTATGATTCACGAGGTCTTTCCGGTTATCTACTCGACCCTGAACGCCGAGGCATTGGTCGATCGCGTTCTCGCCTGCTATCCTCTCGATCCAGTTCGTCGTTGTCAGTTTTGGCATCGCGGCTTGAGTGACGTTTACGTGGTGGAAACGTCACGGCAGATGTATGTTTTGAGGGTTTCCCACTACCACTGGCGATCGAAGTCAGAAATTGATTTTGAATTGGAATTGCTCGATTTTCTCGATCGCCACCACCTCCCGGTTGCGGCCCCGTTGACCACGATCGCCGGAGACCTCTCGGTAACGATCGCGGCGCCGGAGGGCGATCGCTACGCGGCCCTGTTTCCTTACGCCCCGGGAACGGTTCCGGTGGGGGACTTCAACCCGACCCAAAGTTTTGCGATCGGCGAAACCCTGGCCAAAATCCACCAAATTTGCCAAAAATTCCGCCCTCGGGCGGTTCGCCAGTCGTTAACCCCCGATTACTTGCTCGAAGATGCCCTAGAGGCGATCGCCCCTTTCCTCAAACACCGCCCCCACGACCTCCAACAGCTACGAGAGGCGATCGGTGCGATCGAAGCCCGACTCGCCGAACTGCCCCAACACAGCCCCTTTTGGACCGTCTGCTGGGGCGATCCCCATAGCGGGAACGTCCACTTTACCCCGTCCGGACAGATGACCTTATTCGATTTCGATCAATGCGGTTATGGTTGGCGGGCCTTCGATATCGCCAAGTTCTGGCAAGTTTCCTTACGCGCCGGGACGAGTAAAGCCGTCCGTCAGGCTTTTCTCGAAGGGTATCAAGGTGTCGAACCCCTCAGCCAACGAGAACTTGACGGTTTGCAATCCCTCACTCAAATGGCCCATCTCTGGATGTGGTCGATCAATCTCCACAATGCCCGTCTTTACAACTACAGTCGCTTAGACGAGAGCTATTTTACTCAACGTCTCGAACACCTCAAATTGTTACGGTCTTCCTCGTGGCAATTATTTTGATCTTGCGAGGGGCGATCGCCTTAATCTAAATACTTAATCTAAATATTCGACGTTACGAACTTCCGTAGCGAAAATTTTCCATTCTCCATTAGATTTTTTGAGGATATGTACCGCTTGAATGCGGTTATTTCTAAATTCAGGACCGCTAATTTTGGTCGTGGTTTGGGTGACTTGAACTTGTGCTTCGTTACTCGATTGTGAGATCACTTCCAGGCTGTTAATTTCGTACCTGAGGTTGTAATTATCGATTAACTGCTGGGTGAAACTGCGGGTAAAATCGTAAACGGGCGAATTTTCATCGATGGTCGCCATGTAAGCATCGATATCTTCCGCGTTTAAGGCGCGCAAATTTTCACGAACTGCCGCTTCGATCGCCTGTTTTTGTGCCGCATTTCCCCCTTGTTGCAGTTGGGCTACGGGGGTGACCGGGTGGCTTGCACGAGTCGTCCCTTCTGCGTTCTGCTGGCTTGTTCCCGGTGCGGCACTGGCGGGATTGGCGATCGCGGCGATCGCTGAAAGAGCCACCGTCACCCCAACTTTTCTTAATAGTTGGAAATTAAAAGCTGACATAAGTTTTAGAATCAATAAACTGACTTCTTATGCCTAGCAAAAAAAAAGGCGATCGTCAATAGTTATACTATAGCCTTCCTCAATCAATTGGGTCGGAGTTCCCTACCTAAAACCTTGGGAGTGCGAGCATTCCGATCGCTGGTTTTGTTCCAACAGATTTAGGCTCGCTATATTGCTCTAAAAGTGGGAGAGAGGCATCCTCGGTAAGGAAACTCTACTGCTCTCTTCAGGCGCTCTCATGATTTTGAGGATATTTTGAGAATATTTTGAGGATATTGTCATCCTAATTAGCTTCAGCTCTTTGTTCGGCGATCGAGAGAACCGATCGCCCGTTCAAGAGTCTGAATTTCCCCGACGGAAAAACTGTTTTAAAATTTCGCTCGGTTTGCGATCCCAGCGATCGATATGTTCGTAAATGAATCCTCGTTCGTCAAATTTATAAGTTGAGTTGCCATTGAAGAAAATACGAGCTTTCCACGGTACCCGTAAGGTACCGCGCACGGTCCATTCCACGAAAAGGGTATTTTCGCTCGCTTGGCGCACGTCGGCAACGTCAAAATCGAGTTGAGTAAAAAAGAGTTGACCGTGGAAACGTAGAGTCCAAAAAATAATCCGATAGTTGAATTTTCCTTTGAACGTATTGACCGGGTCTTGAAAAAAGATATCGTCTCGGTAAATATCGTAAGAAATATCCCGTTTAAAAAGGGTCGGTAAATCCTGTTTTAGCGTGGCGATCGCGCGATCGACCTCGATGACAACCTCGTTCATGGTAATTGTATTAAGGGACGGGCGATCGTTATTTTATCGGCTTTTTCCGAGTCTGACTAGCGATCGCCAACCGCCAAGGGTTCAGCGATCGTGATAGCGGCGATAGCCATCGGGATAAACCGTCAGGCGATCGAGATAAGCTTCCGATAAATCGCACTGCTGGACGCGAAACAAATTGCATCCATATAATTTGGTTCCACTCAATCGGGTGCGTTCCAAAATCGCGCGGCTTAAATTAGCTTTTGACAGATCGGCATTACTTAAATCGGCATTAGAAAGGTCGGCATTTTGAAGATTGGCGCCGGACAGATTCGCACCGCTTAAATTAGCGCCCCGTAAATTAACTCGCGATAAATTAGCGCCTGCTAAATTGGCATTCGATAAATCAGTTTGATATAATTTGGCATCACTTAACTCGATCGCGACGGCTTGAGCTAGCGCTACCTTTGCATAAGATAAATTGGCATAAGGTAAGTAGGCTTCAGTTAAATTACTACTCACCAGATTGATTTCTTGCAAATCTGCTTCAAATAAATCGATAGCCGCCAGATCTGTTTCGGCAAAATCGCGACGACCTGCTCCATATTGAGCTAATACCTCTTTGGCACTGAGTTTCTGCATAACAATGTGTTTTCTTCGTCAACCCCTTCCATTGGCTGTACGTCTGCTGACTACAATGACAACCGAGAGTCGATGGTTTGAGTATCGATCTCAAAAAGTTTTTTTGAGCATTAATACTTAGTCTTTTTTGAGGTTAACGGAATGTAACAACAATCTCATTTTTCTTTAAAATTTTTTAATACTTAATCCCGATCGCCGCCACCTTGCGCGCGGCGATCGCCTTTCCTCCCGCGATCGAGGGAGCGCCCGGGTAAAGACTTAGTATTTTTACTTAGAAAATTCCCCTTTTCAGCCTCACTAATGTCAAGATCGGAAAGAATGTTGAACAAAAATAGCGACGCACTCCCCCTATGCCAGACTTGCCAATTTCGATCGCCCAACACTATCACGATCGCACCAAATACGACCCCGACACCCTCGCCGCGAAAGCGCGAAAGTTGGATTGGGAGAATCAACCGATCCCCTTTAAAGAATACAAGATCGGCAAGACGATCGACCTCAAACCGTATCTGAAAAAACTGTCCGAACAAGAGCGCCAAGACCGAGAGATCCTCGGTTTGAAGCGACTGTCGCGGCTGTTATTCTGTACTTACGGACTGACCGCCAAAGTGCCGACGAGTACCGGAAATCCCCTCTATTTTCGGGCCGCACCTTCCGCCGGAGGCTTATACCCGGCAGAAGTGTATCTAATCTCTCAAGGCACTCCCTTTCTCCCTCCCGGACTTTACAACTACCAAACCAAAACTCACTCCCTGATCCGCTTCTGGGATGCAGACGCCTGGCCCACTTTGAAAGGCTCGTGTTTTTGGCATCCCGTCTTAGAAAGTACGCGACTGGCGATCGCCACCACCGCCGTATTTTACCGCTCCGCTTGGCGTTACGAAGACCGCGCCTACCGTCGTATTTTTCTCGATACAGGCCACTTACTCGGCAATCTCGAACTCGCCAGCGCCTTAACCGACTACCGACCTCACGCCATTGGCGGCTTTCTCGATGCCTCCCTCAACAAGCTGTTCTATCTCGATCCCGACCGAGAAGCAGTGCTTACCGTGATTCCCCTCGCCGACTTGCTGGCAGTGGATCAGAACCTGCCCCCCTATCGTACCGCTTTACCCTCCGCCACCCAAACCACCTATCCCGAGGTCGCCGACGGCGACTTACTCACCTACTTCCACCACGCCACCGAGATCGATACCGATACCAGTGGTACCGGAGGCTGGACCCGGGACAGCGAACCGGAAGAACGGGAAGATAAGTATAATTTGCCCTTTTGTTCTAAAGTCTCCACCCGAACGCCTCCCATCGATTGGGGTGAAAATCTCCAAGGATTGGAAAATACGATCCTGCGCCGCCGTTCTACCCGCAGCTATAACGGCGCCTCGATTACTTTAGAAGAACTCAATGCCATTCTCGATTTTACCTACCATCCGCAACATTATCTCTATCAAGGATTGGACGGACAGCCGGACTTTTTCGACCTGACCTTACTCGAAACCTTTGTCGCCGTCTCTTCCGTGGAAGGGTTGGACGAAGGCTGTTATTATTACGCCCCCAAAGCGGAAGAGTTACGCCAAGTGCGGTTTAAAAACTTCCGTCGCGAACTGCATTTCTTGTGTTTGGGACAAGATTTAGGGCGGGATGCTGCCGCCTTAGTCTTCCATACGGCAGATTTGAAAAAGGCGATCGCCAAATACGGCGATCGCGTTTACCGCTACCTGCACATGGACGCCGGACATCTCGGTCAACGGCTCAATTTAGCTGCAATTTACATGGGATTGGGCGTCAGTGGGATCGGCGGCTTTTTCGACGATCGCGTCAACGAAGTTCTCGGCATTCCCGAAGATGAAGCAGTCATTTATATTACCACCTTGGGCAGACCCCGTTAGGGGAATCTAGGGAGTAGGAAATCGAGACTGGTGCCGATCTCAAAGCCTGTGGTGCGGGCATCTTGCCCGCCTCTGTTTCCCTCAATCTACAATTTACAATCTACAATCTAATCTCTAATCTCTCCATGAAATCTCGAATTCGCTCGATCTTCAGCATCGGTTTATTTATCCTTCTCTCCGTCGCCCTCGGCGTTTTAAGTGCTAACTTTCTCTTTGCCCTCATCCAAAAATTTGGTTGAACACGACTCAAATCCGATCGCCCCCCTACTTACCGATGCAAAAACGGCTGAAGATGCGATCGAGGACCGACTCGGTGACTTCTTCTCCCGAAATCTCCCCGAGGGCTTGGATGGCGCCGCGTAAGTCGATCGTCCAAAAGTCGAGGGGGAGGTGGTCGGCGATCGTTTTTTGAACTTGTTCGAGGCAAGTTTTGGCGCGAGTGAGGGCGGCAGCTTGGCGGCGATCGATCGCGATTTCCAGGTTGGCGGCTTCTACCGAACCCGCGCCCACCGCTTGTAACAGGGCGGTTTCGAGGTCTTCAATGCCTTCGTTGCGGACGGCGCAAGTTTTGACCGTCGCCCGAATCGACTCGCCGACGGGGATTTCCGGTAGGGTGTCCGCGCGATCGATTTTGTTGATGACGAGAATCAGGGGGCGGTGTTTGACGCGATCGTAAATTTCACGATCGCCCGGCGTCCACCCGAGTGCAGCATCGACAGTCAACAAGACCACATCCGCCGATTCCGCCGCCAACCGCGATCGCTCCACGCCGATTTGTTCGACCCGATCCTCGGTTTCGCGAATTCCTGCCGTATCGAGGATCTGTACCGGGATTCCCCGTACGACTAATTGGGATTCCACCACGTCGCGGGTCGTCCCGGGTAAGTCGGTCACGATCGCGCGATCGCTGCGACTCCAGGCATTTAACAAGCTCGATTTTCCCACGTTGGGACGACCGACGATCGCCACCTTCAAGCCCATCCGCAACAGTTCCCCCTGTTGCGCCGTCCCTAAAATCTCGCTCATTTCGCCGACGAGGCGATCGATCTGCCGCACGATCTCCGCTTCGTCTAAAGGCGGCAAGTCTTCTTCAAAATCGATCCGCGCTTCGATCTCGGCGAGTAAGTCGAGACTGTCCGCGCGCCACTGGCGGATCGGCTGGCTTAATTTGCCCCGAATCCCGGCTAAAGCGGCTTGGGCGGCGGCGGCAGATTGGGCGCCGACCAAATCGGCCACACTTTGCGCCTGGGTCAAGTCCAGCCGCCCGTTTAAGAAGGCTCGCAAGGTAAATTCTCCCGGTTCGGCCAACCGCGCCCCGGCTTCCAAGCACAGTTGTAACACTTGCTGGACGGGCATGATGCCGCCGTGACAGTGAAATTCCACCACGTCTTCGCGGGTGTAAGACCGGGGGGCTTTCATCAGCAGTAACAAGGCTTCATCGACGACTTGCCGGGTTTGGGGATGGCGGACGTAGCCGTACAAGACCCGGTGGCTGTCCCACGGTTGCCGTCCCGGGGCGTCGAACAGGCGTTCGGCGATCGCGATCGCCTCCGACCCGGACATTCTCACAATACCGATACTCCCCTGTTGGGGAACGATCGCCGTCGCAATTGCCGCGATCGTTTCTGCTGCCGCATATTCTGGCGCCATCTTGCCTTCCTTTTTTCCCTTCGATGCTCGCTAGTACAATATTCATACAGGAATGGTCGTCGAACGACGAACCTACTCATAAACGCGAGGGAACCGACTGACTGAAAATCCCTCAATTCTGACACGAACCGACGAATAATTAACCCGTCTTTAAAATAGTTTGCTATTGTCTTATGAACCAATTGTCCTATCCCAAGGTCAAGCCCCAGTGCGATAAACCATTGGACGAAAACCACGATTCCCGTCGAGATTCGGTGCAAGGGTCGGCCCCTCGGGAGCGATCGCGGTGGGAGAGATTCAAGGATTGGGTCAATCCCTTGCCTTGTTCCCTGGAACGGCGACCGGATTGGAAGCGACGGCTGCGTTATTTTTACTATCGCTTTTTGCGAATTAAAGGTAGCCCCCAATATTTAGCGCGAGGGTTGGCGATCGGGGTTTTTGCCGGGTTTTTTCCCTTATTTGGCTTGCAAACTTTAATCGGCATCGGTTTGGCGATTCCCTGTCGCGGTCACAAGCTGATGGCTGCCGCCGGAACCTGGGTGAGCAATCCCCTGACCTACGGGCCGATCTTTTGGCTCAATTTTGAGGTCGGTCAGTGGGTGTTGGGGTCTGGGGAAGTCTTCGCCAGCGAGTTTTTAGAATCGGCCTCGGCGTTGTTGCTGTTGGGGACGGAGTTCGTGACGACCCTGTTGGTCGGTTGCACGATCGTCGGCACGATCGCCGCCAGTGCCAGTTATTTTATCGGGTTGTGGGCGATCGGCCAATTTCGTCAGGCCCGCCGAGGCGATCGCCATCGCAAATCTATTGAAGGGCGCCACCTCTGATTCCCTTACGGCGGATCGATGGCGATCGGGGTGCATCCACTTGAAGATCGGCGATCGATCGAAGCTTGAAAATGGACAGTTCGCCGGGAAAATTTCCATGTTTCGATCGCCACAATAATGCCGATCGAAACAGGTTTTCAAATTTCCACAGAAATAAACTGCGATACCGAGCCTAGGGAACATTCATGGCATAATCAAAACCAACTATGGCTCTAGGGCGCTCATGATCGGCAAACTTTTAGACAGGCGTTATCGAATTATCAAAGTTCTGGGAACGGGGGAATTCGGACAGACCTATTTAGCGGCAGATACCCACCGCCCGGGCTATCCTCAATGCGTCGTCAAGCAATTGCGACCGCCGAGTAACAATCCGAGAACTTTGCAAATTATAGAACTTATTTTTAAAAAAAAGGCAGAATCTTTAGAAAAACTCGGCAAACACGACCAAATCCCCCAACTGCTGGCTTTTTTTGAAGAAGATAAAGAATTTTTCCTGGTTGAAGAATTTATTCCCGGACGACCACTTTCGGCGGACATCGGCCAGGGAAATCCCCTGGAAGAAGCGGTGGTGGTGTCGTTATTACAAGAAATTTTAGAAATTTTAGTGTTCGTCCACGGTCACGGAATCGTTCATCGGGATATCAATCCCGAGAATCTGATCCGACGCCAACTCGATAATCAATTGGTTTTGATTAACTTCGGACCGATTAAAGAAATTAGTTATCAGTTAATGAAAACTCAAGGGCAATCCTCGTTGAATGGATCGGGGGAAGTCAATACCTACGTGCCTTTGGAGTCGGCCCAATTACATGCCCCTTACGGGGACGATCTTTATGCGGTGGGGGCGATCGCCATTCAGGCGGTTTCGGGGTTGTCGGCCCGCGAGTTGCCGCCGTTATCGGCGTCGAACGGGACCAAAGGGGAAGTGGCGCCCTGGCGACAAAATTTGAAAGTCTCTGGGGAGTTCGCCCGGATTTTGGAAAAAATGGTACACGCCAATCCCGGCGATCGCTATTTGTCGGCGACGGAGGTGCTGGCGGATTTGAGAAAGCTCAACCCCCGCCCGGAAGGGGTTTTCGCGGCGATCGCGCCGCCGACGCCTCCGGTGACGAGTCCCCCTGCACAGACCCCGGAAGAACGCCCGCGCCCCGCACTGAAGGGGTCGTCGTCGCGATGGCGATCGCCGGTCAGTTCGGGGTCGCTGTTGTGGAGTGCGATCGGCATTCTCGGCGCCGTCGGGGTGGTGGTGGTGTTGTGGTTGTTTTTGGCCCAGTCGGCCCGCCATCGGGTAGATCGGTTGAAAACCACGGGGTTGGAGTTGGTGGATCGGGGCGACCCCCAGGCGGCCCTCGAAGAGTTCAATCAGGCGGTGGAATTGGAACCGGACAATCCGGAAGCGCACTACAACCGAGGCAATGTCCATTACGATTTGGGGAATTATCAGGCGGCCCTGGAGGATTACGATCGCACCCTGGAGTTATCGCCGAATAAGACGAATGCGTTTTACAATCGCGGTTTGACTCATTACGAGTTGGAAAATTATCCCGAGGCGATCGCCGATTTTACCCGGGCGATCGAAGATAATCCCAACGATGCGGATGCGTATTACAAGCGGGGGTTGGTATATTACGAGTTACTCGATTACGAGAAGGCGATCGCCGATTATACCGAGGCGATCCGTCTCGACCCCCAACAGGCGAATTTGGCGCTTTTGAATCGGGGCTTGTCTCGGTCGGCGTCCGGGGACAAACAAGGGGCGATCTCGGATTTTACCGAGGTGCTTCGTTCCGATCGCAACAATCCCGATGCGTTCTACAGTCGCGGGCGCGATCGCTTCTTCCTGGCGGATTATCAAGGGGCGATGGAGGACTACAGCGAGGCGATCCGGCTCAATCCGGGCAATCCGGCGTACTATACCAATCGTTGTGCGACTTATTTGAATTTGTCGCAATACGACAAGGCGATCGCCGACTGTACGAAGGCGATCGAACTCGACCCCAAAGATGGAACCGCTTACGGCAATCGCTGTATCGCTCACGTCAATCTCGGCAATGCCGCACAAGCGGTGGTTGATTGTACCGAAGCGATTCAGATCCATCCCGATTATGCGAAGTTTTATAGCAATCGCGGTTTGGCGCGATCGGTCTCCGGGGACAAAGCCGGGGCGATCGCCGATTATACTAAGGCGATCCAGTTGGTACCCAGTGACGCGGTTGCCTACAGCAATCGGGCGGCAGCTTATGCAGATAAGGGGAACAGCAGTGCGGCGATCGCCGACTACAGCCAAGCGATCCGCCTCAAACCCGATTTCGACCGCGCCTACCACGATCGCGCCTTACTGCGCGCCCAACTCGGCGACAAACCCGGGGCGATCGAAGACCTCCAAAAAGCCGCCACCCTCTGCCTCGATCGCGGTCAAGCCAGTTGCTACAACGACGCCCAAGCCCAAATCCGCCAACTCCGTTAAACTCTCACTCCCGTATCCTCCTCCAATTGCCTCTTATGAATACTCCTCCACCTGCTACGCGAGGTGGCGGTGTCTTGATTAGAAGGGTTTATCCCTCCCGACAGGCGGTATTCTCGCCGTGTTCTGGGAACTTTTGCCCAGAGATACCCCCAAGTCGTTTCCGCTATGGGGCTTTGAGTGAAACTTTGACCCGGAGTCCGACCTGTATCAACCGACTCCACAGGATTTACAGGGTGCTTCTCTCTCACTTGAGAGGTCGTGTCTCCGGGGTGTTCGGAAATCTCAGGTCCGCCCTTTACCGTACCGCTCAAGATGTATAGAATCATCACATAGAAACCGCCGCTCCTTAACCCCCACCTGTTCCTAGGTCGGGGAATGCGTCGCTATTTTTGTTCAAAACCCCACCCGTAGATACTGTATTGACCTGTCAAGGGGCTGTGGATAAAAAGTTGGGATCGAAAGGCTTGTTAGACTTTAAAATCCCGAAAGCCAAATGCAACAGCTTTCGCATCACGGCTCCAATAACTTGCATCTTCGCCTTGCCACGAGCGAGTAAACGATCGCCAAAGGTCTTGAGCAAGGGATTGTGTCGCCAGGCGACAATGGCAGGCCAATACAAACCATTTCGTAACCGGGCGTTACCCATGCGCGATAATCTCGGCTTCCCATTTACAGAAGAACCACTCTTACGTTCAACAGGCGTCAACCCGGCATGAGCGGCAACTTGGCGAGCATTTTTATACGCTTGTACTGTGCCAATTTCTGCCAAGATTACAGCAGCACTGTGTTCACCAATCCCAGGGATAGTGGTCAGCAGATCGCGCTGTGCTTTGAGGTTGGGATGCTGGTAAAAGTGGCCTGAGATCGGCTCCTTAGTTTGTGAAATCGCCTGTTCGAGGTACTCTAGGTGACTTTCAATGGATTTGGCAATTGTGCCAGTTGCCGTTTCTAGAAGGTTTTTCTCCTGTTGTTGGATCTCCATCAAGGACTCCAAGCGCCTTAAAAGTGCTTGTCGTTCTTTGACTTCTGGAGATAACGGGAGCCAAGCTGGTGGACGTATGGCTGCACAGAAACGAGCAATGAGGGCGGCATCGACTTGATCGGTCTTGGTACGAAGTAATTCCCCTTTGGCAAAGCCTTTAATCCTTGCGGGATTGACAACGCTGACGGTGAAACCTGCTTCGTACAAGAACTCAGCCAAAGCCTCGCCATAAATGCTTGTTGCTTCCATGCAAGCATGAATGCTGGTTACATGATGTCGATTAGGCCAGGTGAGCAACTCGTTGAATTTTTCTGGATCATTCGAGAACACTTTCGGTTTGGTTTTGCCGTTCTCCAGCATCAGAGCTGCATGAAATTTCTTCTTGCTGATATCGATGCCGAGAATTGTTGGTTTCATAGCCGTGTACCTTGTATGTTATTGGTAGTCTGGTGGAAGACGATGAACCGCTCTGTCCGCTTCGGTCAGGTGAAGCTGGCGTGTCCTCCCTGCCCCTAACCCGCTTAAGAAGAGAGGGATCCCCCCTAACCCCCCTTAAGAAGGGAGGGTATTGAGGGGTGAACTCCCCACAGCTCGTTCCTTCTGAGGTAGGCAGGATACCTGCTCCACCGAACATCTCTATATCTAAAATCTAAAATCTAGTATCCAAACATGAGTAGCGAAATCAAAACAGTCACCGGACGCGGTATTCCCGTGCGAGGGAACGATATCGATACGGACCGGATCATTCCGGCGCGGTTTTTGCGTTGCGTCAGCTTTGACGGCTTGGGAGAACATGCCTTCGCGGACGATCGCAGTGCCAGTAAGGGCGAGCATCCCTTCGACCGACCGGAGTATCGAGAGGCGAAAGTTTTGGTAGTGAACGGCAATTTCGGCTGTGGGTCGAGTCGGGAACACGCGCCCCAGGCGATCGCCCGGTGGGGAATCGAGGCGATCGTCGGCGAGAGTTTTGCCGAGATTTTCTTCGGAAACTGCGTGGCGATCGGGGTTCCCTGCCTGACCGCAGACACACAAAGTGTGGAACAATTGCAAGATACTATTGCTGCCAATCCGCACCTTGAATTAACGGTGGATCTCGAAGCAATGCAAGTGCGCGCGGGGAATCTCACAATTTCCGTCACTCTCCCCGACGGACCGCGTAACATGCTGACGACCGGGACTTGGGACACCTGCGGCCAGTTAGTGACCCAAGCCGAGGAGATTCGCGCGACTGCGACCAAGTTACCTTATGTTTCTTGGCAGACGGTTTAATAGGTCGATCGAGATTGCGACGGGGGGCGATCGAGGGGATCGGACAGGGCAGTGTCCTGTCCGACCCGGACTTAGGAGAAAAGGGCGTAGAAGCCCGCAATAACTTAATAGAAATACAACGGCTGTTTGATGTTGAATAACCCCGATTCCCGACCGAGAAGTTTTGGGAAATTCTCAGGAGAGATTCTCATACTTGCTCAACTCTCGCGCATTTCGATCGCCAGCAGTTGGGCTCGTTTTTGCTTTAACTGAAACTCCAACGTTTCTATCTCCGACAGTAACTGTTGACGCCGTTGTTCCACCGCACTATTGCACACGGCAAAATGAGCCTCGATCTCCGGCCAAAGTTCGATCGCCCAATCCTTACTCGCCGTTTTCACTTCCCTTAAAACTCGCACTTCCCCATGGGCTTCGAGGACAAAAAGGGTGTACAGTCGATTTTCTTGACCTTTGCGCCGCCCCTTTTTTTCACAATATAAATACAATCCCGGTTCGTGAGTTGCGACGCAGTCGATATCGCTAATAAAATCACCCAAAATCGAATAACCGTCGGTTTGGGTTTTATCGAGATCTTCGACTTTTTTGCCCCAATTTCCCGATTTTTCCGATAACGTACTTTCCCAAAACCCGGGGGCATTGAGAAACGCTTGTTTGAGATGGACAACAATAGGATCGCTCATCGATCGCAAAACTGTAGGGCGGGTAGCTTGAGTGCTGCTGCAAGCAATAAAGCCGATCGCCGTTATTTTAACGTCACTGAAGGCCAGACGGCAGGCTTGGACATCGGCTCGATCTTAATTCGTTTCGATGCTTTTCTCGCTGCTTTTTTCTGTAACATAAAAGGACTTTCCCCATTGTCCGAGCGATCGCGATCGCCCCAGGACGATTCTCCTGACTCCTTTGGAGTCGCTTCGCGAAGATCGACCCTTCGCGAACGTGGCTTGCGGACTTTCCGGCTTGTCGAACGCTGACGATCGCCGATCGATACAAACAAAGCAACTAATACCAAAATATCCAACAACAACAGATCTAACATAAAGCCGAATGAATTAGAAAAAAATATAGAACCTTTCAAAGAATGGAAAAGCTGCAGGCGATCGACACGGAGGCGATCGCCGCTTCCAATGCTATCTCAATCCCGATCTGGCTTTACAAATTTTACCGCGATCGGCTTCACTGCTTGAGGGTCGAAGGCGACTTACCCCGTAGTTTATCCCGGAAGTTCCCGGAACCGCCAAACGGCGGTTTGTCGATAAACCCTTCGTGAACCAGGGTATAGAAACACGGAATCAGAAATAAAGTCAAGATCGTCGCCAACGACAATCCCCAAAAGACGACCACACCCAAAGGTTGCAGGAACTCCGATCCTTCGCCGACCCCCAACGCCAAGGGGAGTAGACCCAAGACCGTCGTTACCGTCGTCATCATAATCGGTCGCAACCGTTGCGGGGCGGCTTGCAAGATCGCCTGACGGCGGCTGATTTCCTGGCGATCGCAAATTTGGTTTGCCAACTCGACTAAAACAATGGCATTGTTGACCACAATCCCGACCAACAAAATCGCCCCGACGATCGCCGTCGCCCCTACGGCGGTGTGGGTGACGTACAAGCCCACAATCCCGCCACTGAGGGCTAAAGGAACCGTCAAAATAATGACAAACGGATCGACGAGGGAATTATAGTGGACGGCCATAGTCACGAACACTAAAAAGGTCGCCAACAGTCCTAAAACCACGAGCGATCGCTGTAATTCCTGGGAACTTTCCGCCGCCGAACTCGGCAAAATCCGCACCCCTGGCGGTAATTCTACCTCGGCCAACACTGCATCGACTTCGGCCAAGGCATCTCCCAAACTGGCCCCTTCCGCGAGACTTCCGGCAATGAGAAACACCTGACGCTGGTTGATGCGTTGAATCTCGCCCGGGGCTTGTCCGGTTTCGATGCGGGCGACATCCCCGAGGCGGATCGGACGGCGATCGCCCGTAAATAGGGGAATTCCGCTCAATTGAGAGGCTTGACGGACCGAAGATCGGGCCAGTTGTACCCGAATATCGACTAAGCGAGAATCCCGTTGCAGTTGGGTGGGCACCGACCCGAGAATCGCCGTCTGAATCGTGTCGCCAATCTCCTCGGCGGATAACCCCGCTTCGGCGACCCGTTCCCAATCCGGCAAAATCTGCACCTCCGGTTGCGGTTGGTCCGCATCCGGGCGGAATTGGGCGAGGGTGACCCGTTCGTCGAGGGCGTCGAGAACCAGTTTGGCGGCTTCGTCGAGGCGTTCGAGGTCTTCGGAGGTCAAGGCGATGTCGATGTCGGCCCGAACCGGGGAATTATTGAGAATGAGACCGCGAACGGATTCGGGAGAGACGCGCAAGCGGATATCGACGAGGTTGAGTTGGTCGAATTCTTTGCCGAGGCGATCGCTGAAGGCGGCGACATTGGTTCCCGGTTTGAGGGTAATCGTGGCACTCGATCGCAGTAAATTAGCACTGGTGGTATTGCCGAACAGAAAACCACCGATCGAAGTAAACACGTATTCGGTTTCCGGTTGTTCGAGGAGGATGCGATCGACTTCTCGCATCACTTTTTGGTTGGTTTCTAAGGTCGTTCCCGGCGGAAATTGGGCGAACAGTCGCGCTTGTCCGGTGTTGATGCGCGGTAAAATTTCTTGGGGAATCTGTCCGGCGAGTTGGATGCTGGTTCCGCCTAAGGCGACGATCGCGCAAGCAATGAAAATGAGGCGGTAACGTAAGACTAAGCCCAAAACGTTTTGATAGAGTCCGGTTATCGCTTCAAAGGTGCGATCGAAGCCCCGCAACAACCACAAGCGACTGACCCCACTCGATCGCCGGATCGAAAGCAACCGCGACGATAACATCGGAACGACGGTTAAGGCGACGATTAAAGACGCGGCGACGGCGAAGGAAATCGTCAAAATCAGTTCGCCGAATAATAACGCCAGAAAGCCGCCAATTAAGAGAAAGGGCAAGACCGAGACTAAATTGGTCGTCGTCGAAGCAACTAACGCCGATTCCAGTTCTCGGCTGCTATTTTCGGCGATCGCCAGAGGAGAGGCCCCGAGGTTCGATCCGCGATCGCGCCGTTCGTAAGCTCGTGCGATATTCTCTAACATGACGATCGCGTTGTCTACCACGATCCCGACCCCGAGGGCCAAGCCGCCCAAACTGAAGACGTTGAGGGACAATCCGAACAGTCCCATTAAAATAATCGCCATTAACGTCGCTAACGGAATCGCCAGGACGATAATAAAGGTCTGACGTAAGGATCCGAGGAATAACAACACCGCACATCCGGCTAACGCGGCCCCGGAAATCCCGGCGGTGGCGACGTTGGCGATCGACTGGCGGATGAACACCGACTCGTCCAAGGTCGTCGTCATCTCCATATTTTCGGCGATCGTGCCGTCATTTCGCAATTCGGCGATTTTCGCTTTGACCGCATCGACGACGGCGATCGTATTCGCATCCGGTTGCTTCTGGACACTCACTTTCACCGCCGGATTGCTGTTGAGATTGACTAAAACACGCTGTTCCTCAGTTCCGTCGATGACTTCGGCAAAATCGCGCAAGTAGACTCGTCCGTTCCCGACATCAAAGGCTAAATTGCGTAATTCTCCCGCCGTTTTAAACCGTCCCACGGTTCGCGTCAGGGGTTCGGCGGGGGAATCGACCAAGCGACCGCCGGAAATATCTTGGTTGCGTTCTCGCAAGGTGGTTAACACTTCGTTTAAACCGACTCCCAGGCTTTGGAGGCGATCGAGATCGACGTTAACCCTCACTTCCTCTCGAACTCCTCCGGAAACATCCACCGACGCCACCCCGGGAATCACGTTGAGTTCCCGGGCCAATTCTTCATCGGCGAACACCCGCAGATCCACATCCGCTAAAGTTGGCGAGGTTAACGCAAATTCGTAAACGGGCAACTGGGATGGGTCGTATTTAAACAGGCGCGGCGTTTCCAACCCTTCCGGCAGTCGATTGAGAGTCCGGTTGAGAGCTGCAGTTGCGTCGTTGAGGGCTTGGTCGATATCTTCTCCCGGTTCAAAATAGAGATTGATACTGATGCGTCCTTCCCTCGTTTGGGAAAACACTTGCACGACTCCTTCCGTCGCAGAGAGTCCTTGTTCGAGGGGTCGGGTAATCTCGTCTACGGCGACCTCCGGCGAAATTCCCGCCGCATCCATCCGCAATCCAATCCGAGGGTAGGTGATGGACGGGAGTAAGTCTACGGGGAGTTGGGTGATATAGAAAAAGCCGACTACAATGACGGCTAAGGTCAGCATGAAAGTGCCGATATAACGCCGGATGGCGATCGTGCTGATACTCGGCGAGGGGGGTGTAATTTGGCGAGTCACCGTTTTGGTTTGTGAAGGAGTTCTCTTAATTTTAGCGGGGTCGGCGTTCAAATGGGACGACTGGAGGGATTGTGGATTTTAGATTTTAGATGCTTCTCAAACTTTTTCAATCTATTTATCGATCGCATTTCAGGAAATTTATTTCTGAAAATCACAGGTTTATTCGTCACGCTGTTCTTACGAGATAAGTAACCATGCACTCAGCCCAGATCTGAGGCCATGGAGAAGGGCAACCGCATTTTATTTCTTTAGCTTTTGTTCTTTAAGCTGTCATTTTCAAACCATGGGTAATTCCCCCCCTTTTGGATTGACTGATTGGAAATGCTAATTGTTGCCAACGATCTAGATTGTCTGGCTTTTTTAACTCCTGGATCGACTGACAATTTCTCGATCTTGTCGTCCTCAAATTGTATTGTACCCTATGCCCTATTGACTCTCGGCTCTTGAAGATGAGCTATTGGCGATTGCATCCTAACAAAATGTTGACCTCCCGTCCGATCGCCCCCGGTTCCTGAGTGCGATCGCGTCGAACTCTCCCGAACTCTCCCGCAACCATGGGCTAGAGGCGATCGCGTCTCAGTGTAAATCTATCTAGAAGAAGAGTCACCAATCTACCCCTAGATAGATGAAATTGATTTTTACCCCTCGAAAAAAATCCCACTTGGGATATATTGAACCGGAAACGCGACCGAGATATATTAAATAACGTCAGCTCGAATAAGTCAGCCTAATTCGGCGTAACAATGCCGGAGAAAAACTTTAATAAAATAACGAGATTTTCTCCAGGTGAAACGCCGAAGCGGGGGAACCAGTATCGGGGCTAATTTTCAACGAGTCATTCACGAGTCATTCACAAAAGCGTGACAAAATAAATGGCCAGTTGAAAAGGGACATCTCTCAGTCCTCGCCCGTCAGCTAACTCCGTCGGCATTGAGAGGAGACTGAAAGAACGCCATTTTAAAGGTTTGAACGATCGCGTGCGTTTCTCGTCAGTGTCCTCAGCCCGTCTCGAAGCGACCGATTGCATTCATCGAGGGCGATCGCCGTTTTTCGAGAAAAATTGTCAGGCATGAGGTAAAAAAACAAACAATGTTTAACAACAAAAACAAACGAATTGCTTTAATCTCCGTCACCGGAGACCCCGCCGTTGAAATCGGTAAAGAAGAAGCAGGAGGACAGAACGTTTACGTCCTCCAAGTCGGCTTGGCTTTAGCCGAACTCGGGTGGCAAGTCGATATGTTCTCGCGGCGAACCAGTCCCGACCAAGAGGCGATCGTCACTCACCGGGAAAATTGCCGCACGATTCGTCTGAATGCCGGACCGCAACAGTTCGTCAGTCGCGATGAAATCTTTGAATGTTTGCCGGAATTTGTGGATGCTTTCCAAGCTTTTCAAGAAAAAGAAGGGATTGAATATCGATTAGTTCATACCCACTATTGGCTGTCTTCTTGGGTGGGAATGGAACTGAAAAAACGCCACAATAATTTAGTTCAAGTTCACACCTATCACTCCCTAGGCGCGGTTAAGTATAAAGCTGTCGAAACATTACCCGCGATCGCCTCGACCCGCTTGGAAACTGAAAAAGCCTGTCTGGAAAACGCCGATCGCATCGTCGCCACCAGCCCGCAGGAAGAAGCGCACATGCGGAGCTTGGTATCACACAAAGGCGAGATCGAAGTGATTCCCTGCGGCACGGATATCCACCGTTTCGGACGGATCGATCGCGCCACGGCCCGGGAACAACTCGGGATCGATCGCGATGCGAAAGTCGTGCTGTATGTCGGACGCTTCGACCGCCGCAAAGGGATCGAAACCTTAGTGCGCGCGATCGGGCGATCTCAGCACCGCGATCGTAACCTCAAATTGATTATCGGTGGCGGGTATCGTCCCGGACAGAGTGACGGAATCGAACGAGATCGCATTGACGGGATCGTCAAGGAACTCGGTTTAGAGGCGATCGCCGAATTCCCCGGACGTCTGGGTAAAGACGACCTGCACCTGTACTACTCCGCCGCCGATGTCTGCGTCGTTCCCAGTCACTACGAACCCTTTGGCTTAGTCGCCATTGAAGCGATGGCGAGTGCGACCCCCGTCGTCGCCAGCAACGTCGGCGGACTCAAGTTTACCGTCGTTTCCGAGGTCAACGGTTTACTCGTTCCCCCGAAAAATGACGCCAAATTTGCCGAGGCGATCGATCGCATCCTCGCAGACCCGCAATGGCGCGACGAACTGGGTAAAACCGGGCGGTTGCGCGTCGAATTGGCGTTCAGTTGGGATAGCGTCGCTACTCGTTTGGCCCATACCTACAGCCAACTGATCGCCGATGCGGAATCGGTCCGCGTCCCCGAATCGGCGATCGCTGCATAATCTCCAGTGGTTGTTGAATGAATCGATGAATCTGTATGTAGGGGCGATTTGCAAATTGCCCCTATATTTTCGATCGTCGATCGAAACGTACTACAATACAGGTTACAACGTTTGCGATCGCCGCCGACTATGGAACCCAACCGCCGCGAAAAATTTGGTCTGTGTCCGCTTTGTCAGCGAGAATGCTATCTAACCTTCCATCATTTAATCCCCCGTAAAGTTCATCGGCGCGAATTTTTCAAGAAAAATTACTCTAAAGATGAGTTAAATCGGGGTCTCGATATCTGTCGGCTTTGCCACAATGGCATTCACGACCTCTACGACGAGATGACTTTAGCCAAAGAATTTGCTTCTCTCGATTTATTGCTCGCCGATCGAGGGTTGAGCAAGCATTTTGAATGGGTCGCCAAACAAAAGATCCGCAAACCGAGAAATCGCTCTTAAAAATTGCTTTTGAAGGGGTGACGTTCACAATTGAGAGAACGATCCTATCTGAGTATCGTTCTTGTCTTTGTACACCGACTCACTCCACCTCTCATTCCCGTGCAAAGAATCCAAGCAACGAAGAGTTTAGCTACTAAACAATAGAGATTAATTTCTATCCTCTTACGGTTCCAACTGTTTGGGGAGGGCTATAAATGCTTGATTTTCTCCCGCCGCCGCCGCCGGGAACTGCTCGTAAAAGGAAGGATCCATAAACGTCAATTCAATGTACCAATTTTTCTGTTCGAGTTGGTCGTGACCGTAGAGAAATGTCGATTGACGATCGATTTTAATGTCGTAACTGCGTAACTTGGGAATCCCAGGAATTTTAAAAGGAAAATGACAGACCATCACTGAATTGTGAGGCGTTAACGATCGCGGCTGACCCTCCCCTAACGTCCCTCGGGCGATCGGTTTGCCATCACTATTTTCAAGCCAAATCGGCATATCTGCAACGATCGCCCCTTCCCCAGAAGTCGCACAAGGATCGCCCGAGGTCGGCGACATCACCACAATAACTCCATCGAGAGAATATTCCGGGAGATCCATTTCCCCCGGTCGTTCGGTCGCCATTTCCAATCCCGGTGTCGAGTTGGGGTGAAACAGGGCTAACAAACCACTGAGAACGAACGCCGAACTGATTCGCAAAGCGGATAACGGTACAGGCTTCATGACAATATTGCAATTTCCAGCTTATCGATCGCCGTTCGTCGGCGATCGTGGCACCCCCACAGCTTGCCACTCGCCCGGGGCGATCGCCCTCCCTCTCCAGCATGAACTTTCCGGACGATACTCCCGTGCAGCGATCGCGATCGCACTCTCCCAGTGAACCCCGTTATCCGATCGCGCGATCGACATCATCCGCGACCCCGAATCCGTGGGTCAAGATCGATCCAGATGCAGCAATTCTCTTGTTTCGATCGCCAAAACCGACGATTTTCACTGTTCCCGAACGCGAAGGCGACAGATTCTGAAAGGAGCCTTCCGGGTTGACAGAAATCGACCGAGTAGATTGCAACAAGTGCTTTGCACTCAGTTACAACAGAGGAGCGGACAGATGAATGTATTGGAATATACCATACACGATCTGATTTCTGCAAATTGGCCGAAAATCTGGAAATTCAATCAATCGAACGCCACCACCGAAACCACCATCCCGGCGGCTCCCAGACCCACCGGGTTCGATCCCTGGCACCCTTTACGGCACTGGCTCGATCGCCTCGAAATCCGCGATCGCCACATGGCTCATTGGCTATGCCAACACATCCCTGCACAATGTCCCTTTGAAAGAGATATACATATCGGCGGTAAAGTCCTCTTTCACATCCCACCGATGTGCAAACTCAATCCCCTGTACGAAGAAGTCGTCACCCTTCGCTTTCGGGCCTTGTGCTACTTAGCCGACGAATGCGGCGAAGATATCAGCCTGTACTGCTGAACTACCCGACGCTGACCCTCAGGGTACAGCGCGGGCAACAACCCAAGAGATTGCCTTCAAGCGAACTGATTGGTCTTAGATTGAGGCGATCGGCGCTATCCGAGTTCCTAATACCATTTTTCTAAACTCTCGAAGGCGATCTTTCTCATTATTTTTGAAAAATGGTACAGCATTTTCCTTTGCTAGGCAAGACATTTAGATCCCCCTAAATTCCCCTAAAAAAGGGGGACTTTCCTCGTTCCCCACGATCTTCGGGGGGATAGGGGGATCGGCACTCCACCCGATCGGATCGCCCGAGTGCTGTATAACATTGATAGAAACCACAAGTAGCTAAGAAGCAATTCCCGCATTTGAGCAAAGAGGATTCCCGGGGATCGCGCAGTCTGCGAATCGTCGTCTACTCGATCCCTGGGAAACGTTTCACAAAAGTGGCTGTGGATTCCCCCGTTTCAACAAGTTCGGTCAATTCAAATCCTTTGTCTTTCCCCAATTTTAAGAGTCTGCTCAATTTTTCCAGTCGATGCAAAGCAAGCTACAATTGACGAGCGACCCCGCACCGTCGCACGGTGAGACCAGTGCGGTGTTGGGGTTAAAAACAGGGTTTAAATTTATATCTAAAGTTTTTTAAAACTACTCACTTTTTAATGCTATAATATAAGTTTGAGTAGCTTTAGAAGGAGTGAAGCTGCAAAAATCGCGGATTTCACCATCTCCATTGTTTTCTGCTAGTCTTTATGGTAGCTGAACTTAGCCGAACAAAAAGAGGGTTGAGGAGTTAAAAAGTGAGTGAAAAGCTTTAAGACCAAGCTAGACTTAAATAACCGACAACGAACGCCGATGGCGAAACACGCAGGAGTCGCTCGGCACGCTTGGAATTGGGGACTCGCTACCTGTAAGGAAACATTAGAAGCCGGAGGTAAACTCCCGAGTTCTATCGACTTACACAAAAGATTAGTCGCCGAGGTAAAAAGTCGGAATCCTTGGTACTATGAAGTCTCAACATGTAGCCCTCAAGAAGCGTTGCGTCACCTCAATAAAGCGTTTAAGCGAGTCTGGCAAGTCGAAGAAACAGGTTTTCCCAAGTTTAAGAAAAAGAAGGTCAAAGAGAGTTTTTACCTGGAAGGAAGCATTAAAGTTTCCGGTAATTGGGTAAAGCTACCTCGGATCGGTTGGGTAAAAAGCCACGAACAGTTACCGCCAGTCCATCCCAAAAACGTCACGATGAGTAAACGAGCAGGGGACTGGTATATTGCCTTCAAAATTGATTTTGAACCATCCCCCCAACCCCCCTTTGAAAGGGGGGCGAAGGGGGGATAGAGAGCGGATTGGGGTAGATGTAGGAATCAAAACTCTAGCGACCCTGAGCGATGGTAAAATCTATCCCAATCCGAAAGCTTATCGCCAGGCCAAGAAAAAACTAGCCAAACTCCAGAAAGAACTCAGTCGCCGTCAAACAGGAGGTAAAAACCGAGAAAAAACGCAACTCAAGTTAGCTAAAGCCCACCGACGCATCGCGGATATTAGAGCCGACCATTTACACAAGTTAACAACTTACTTAGCCAAGAACCACGGCGAAGTGAAAAGTGAAAAGTGAAAAGTGAAAAGGGGAAAGGGGAAATTGAAGACTTAAATGTGTCAGGAATGCTCAAAAATCACAAGCTGGCTGGTGCGATTGCGGATGGTGGGTTTTATCAATTCCGTCGTCAGCTTGAGTATAAATGCGAGTGGTACGGGAGCAAATTAACGCTGATTGACCCGTGGTATCCCAGTTCGCAGATCTGTTCCAACTGCGGACACCAACAAAAAATGCCCCTGGACAAAAGACAGTATGATTGTCCGAGCTGTCACGTCTCCATAGATCGTGACTTAAATGCGGCAATTAATCTGGAGAACGCGGAGAGCTCAGCCGTGTAAGCAAGCGTGATGGAAAGGTCTTGGAAGATCCAAGCTAGGAACTAAACATCAAATGATTAAGTTTGAGTAAGTTTTAGAGAGCGGAACGTGCGAGTTGCTTCAACCCAGAGCGGCTCGGAAACAGAAGGGTTCTCAAACCTGGGAAAAAGGTACAAACCATTTTTGGAGAAGACCTCAACGTTAAATGGTTAACGCGAGGGATGCTGCCTGCGGGCAATTTTGTCGCTGGCAGAGTGGGTGTGCTGGAAACCGGGGGTCTACTTTGCTAAGGTCGATCCTAGCAGCACTCGCCAAACTTATCCCAACTGTTTTGCTATGGTCAGTAAGGGGAAGAAGCGTGCGTAGCACGGTTGGGAAGCCCGCTCTGTAACTAGTGTAGGCGTCGGGAGGATGTAACCAATGAACAATATCGAGATAATGAACAAGATCGAGATCGAGACTGAAAACATATGAGTGAAAATAACAAAGCTCGCGACTTATTCCGTTCGGCTTACGAAAGCCGCTACACCTGGGACGATCGCTTTCCCGGATACAGCGCCGACATCGAACTGAAACAAGGGGATGAAGTCTACACGGGTCAAATTCGGATTAATGGCGATTTGAGCGTCGAAGTCAACGGGATCGAAGACGAGGAAGTCAGCCAGAGTGTTTATACGCAATTGCGCGATGTGGTCACCCACCGCAAGCGCAACACCTTTGAGAACGCTCATGGTAAAAATCGTTTTAGTTTGGGCGATCGCGACGAAACGGGCGCCGTCGAAGTTTTAGTCGAAGGCGATGCGATGGGATCGAATTATAAAGTGCGCGGTACCGAAATTTGTCAGGTCAGCCGCGTGATGGGACGCATGGCGTTTACCATCGACACTCACGAGAGTTTGGATACGGGAAGCGGCTATGCGGCGAGCCATTACGATGCGATTTTCCGCAATCCGCAAACGGGAGAAACGATTAAAGAATTGGAATTTGAGGATCGTTACGATCGCTTCGGCGATTATTACCTCATGACGCGGCAAGTTGTCAAGGCCAAAGCAAAAGGAGACGTGACCGTCACCGAGTTTAACTACTCGAATATCAAGCTACTCGAACCAGTGGCCGTCTAGAGAGGGCGATCGCCCCTGCCCGACCTCAGCGCCGATCCTCGACGAGACGCGATCGAAGAGTGCCGAGATCCTCGAAGACCCGTTAAAATTTTCAACAACAGCAAGCCCAAAGATTCTACGAGGAGATAACATGTCTGCAACCCTAGCCCTGACCCCCGAGAACGTCGAAACCGTATTAGACGAACTGCGGCCTTATCTGATGGCTGATGGGGGCAACGTCGAGTTAGTCGAACTCGAAGGACCGATCGTCAAACTGCGACTGCAAGGAGCCTGTGGGTCTTGCCCGAGTTCGACCATGACCTTGAAAATGGGCATCGAGCGCAAACTGCGCGAGTCGATCCCCGAAATTGCCGAAGTCGAACAAGTGATTTAGATTGGCCCGCGTGAGTGGGAATGCTTTAATGCGGGGGGAGGGCGATCGCCCCTCCCCTGTTTTATGATTCGAGCCACTCAAGGGGTTGTCGGCTCGATGGGGATCGCAAAAGAAGTCTAAGTTTTTTTGGAACTGCGGATCGAACGAGGTTGGCTTGTAACAAGGGGGTAGGAGCGAGATTGCTCTTGCTTGCAGACTCTTACCTTTTCAAAAGGCATAGTATATTATGCCTGCAAGGGGAACAGCCCTCATCTTGTTGGAGTCTAGCGAAACAGAAAAGTTTTAAAACTCTTGTTGTAGCTAGAAATTCAACCTCGGGCATTCTTGCTCTTAACGTACCTAACATATTTAGGCTTCAGTGGATGAGCTTTCACAAGCCATACCTGTAGTGGTGGGAGAAATGGAAATATGACGACTTTTGGAACCTCCGGTAATGACTTTTTCGCCGGAAACTCAGGATTTGACGATTATCTGGCGCTCGATGGAGACGATACCATCTTCGGCAACGAAGGAGGGGATAATTTAAACGGTAACCAAAACAACGATGTGGTCGTTGGCGGTCCGGGCAATGATACGGCTCGCGGCGGTCAAGACAACGACCAAGTCTTCGGTAATGAAGGTGATGACCTCTTGTTCGGCGATCGCGGTAGCGATACCATCGTCGCCGGAGAAGGAAACGATACCGTTCTCGGCGGTAACGGCATTAACGTTACCGATGCGGATAACGAAAACGATTTAATTTTCGGAAATACAGGCAATGACGTCCTGTTCGGCGATCGTGGAGCCGACACCATTTATGGCGGTCAAGATAACGACACCATTTATGGCGGCCAAGAAAACGACGAAATCTTCGGCGACCTCGGCGATGACTGGCTCTACGGCGACAAAGGCTCCGACAGCCTGACCGGAGGGGACGGGAGCGATCGCTTCACCCTCGGCAACGGTATCGGCGGCCCCACCCTTGACGATGCAGACTGGTTCCTCGACTTTGTGAGCGGTCAAGACACCCTCCAACTGCTCGGCGATTTAACCTTCGACCAGCTCAACATCTTCCAAGGGACGGGCGACTTCGCCAACCATACCATCATCCAGCAGAACGTCACCGGGGAATTTCTCGCCATCCTGCGTGACGTCGATGCCACCACCATCACCGGACAACCCGCCTCGCCCCCGGCGCCGCCCCCGCCGCCTGCAGTCACCGATCCGAACACTTTTCCGAGCGTTCCGCCCCCGCCGGACGTGACCCCTGGCGATCCCCCGCCCGTCGTTCCCCCGCCGCCGCCGCCGCCGGGAACCATTAGCCTCGCCCAAGGGATTACCCCTCAAGAAGCCGGCCCCGTTGCTGGAACCTTTGTCCTCTCCCGAGGCGGTGAAACGACCCAAGCCTTAACCGTCAACTACACCGTCGCCGGAACCGCCACCGCAGGCACTGATTACACGGAATTGAGCGGAACGGCGACCTTTGGCGTCGGCGAGTCTCAAGCGATTATCGAAGTCCCCACCCTCGATGACGATGAAATCGATCCGGGTGAAACTATCGAAGTCACCGTTACTGCACCAACGGGTCTCACCATTGCTGGGGATGCGACTCAGACCTTAACAATTCTCGATGACGAATCGCCCAGCCTCAGCATCGTCACTGCAACCCAAGGAGATGAAACCGGTCCGGCGAATGCGACATTCACGGTCACCCGAACTGGGGATACAACAGCCGAACTCGTCGTTCCTTATACACTCGGTGGTACGGCAACGGCAGTGACAGATTACGCGGATCCTGGTGCAGGGAGTGTCACGATTCCCGCAGGTGCGACCGAAGCCACGATTACTCTCAATGTCGTAGACGATACTGATATCGATCCTGACGAAACTGTAGTTGTTAACTTGAATCCGGTTAACGGTTTCAATTTCACGGAAAGTACGGCTACCGCTACGATTACCGATAACGAACAGCCAACCATTTCTATTGCTCCCACCACCAATCCAGCAGAACCGGGTACGGCAGGCACGTTTACTCTCACTCGAACGGGGGATGTTAGCGGTACTCTTGATGTTAATTATACAATTGCTGGAACTGCTCTCGCTGGAGCCGCAGCAGGAGTGGGCATTGACTATCAAAACTTGACAGGAACCGCAAGCTTTGCCGCGGGTTCCAATACGACAACGATTTCGGTCACCCCGTTTGACGATACCGAAATCGATCCCGGCGAAACCGTGGAAGTAACCCTGGCCGCTCCCGCAGGTTTCACTATTGCAGGTGAGGCAACCGCAGCCTTAACCATTGCCGATGACGAACAACCCACCGTCAGTATTGCGCCTGCAGTCACGCCTCTAGAGAAAGATCCGGTGACTCCAGGCGCAGGAAATCCCGTCAATGGAACTTTTATCTTGACGCGCACGGGTAACCTAAGTCAGGAACTTACTGTCAATTACACGGCAGCAGGAACCGCCGTGGGTGGCGCTACCGCCGGACCGGGTATTGACTACGACAATACCGCCACAGGATTAGCGGCGGCAGGGACGGTTACCTTCGCTGCAGGCCAAGCCAACGCAACCCTAAGTGTCCCCACTTTTGACGATACGGATATCGATCCGAACGAAACGGTAGATGTAACCATTACAGCCCCTGCCAATTACATTATCGACCCAGCAGGTTCGGCAACGGCTTCGCTCACCATCGTCGATGACGAAACACCGACCGTGAGTATTGCAGCCGGAACAACGCCGGATGAAGTCGGCCCGGTTAATGGTACCTTCATTGTCACGTTGAATACTCCCGCCCCGGCGGCTGGCTTGAATATCTCCTATACCGTTGGAGGTACGGCAGTCGGCGGAGCGGCTGCGGCTGCTGGCATCGACTACGACAACACTGCAACTGGTTTACCTGCTACAGGTACGGTGAATGTTGCAGGTGGTGCCACAACTGCGACAATTACCGCTCCGATCTTTAACGATACGGATCTCGATCCGAATGAAACGATTCAGGTGACCATCGCTGCTCCTGCAGGCTACCAAGTCGGAACAGGAACGGCTGACCTGACGATTTTGGACGACGAAACCAATACCGTGGAAGTGACGGCGTTCACTGATGGTAACGAAAGCGGTCCGGCTAATGGAACGTTTACGCTGACACGAACGGGTAACACGGCGAATCCACTGGTTGTCAACTATACCCTTGGTGGAACAGCTATCAGTGGAACGGACTACACTGATGTGGGTGCCGGAGTTGCTAACTTTGCGGCTGGTGCAAATACGGCTACTGTGACCATCACTCCAATTGATGATGCTCTCGGTGAAGGTGTTGAGACTGTTGCTCTGAACTTGGCGGCTGGCGCGGGTTACAATGTTGGCGCTACGTCCACTCAAACCTTGAGTATTAATGATAATGACGGTACTACAGGTGCTGACAATATCACGGGTGCTGGTGGCAACGGCGTCCTAGCGGGTGGCGATGGAGATGACAACATCACCGCAGGTGATAATGCTGGCGATGGTGATATCCTCGTCGGCGGTCAAGGTAACGACGTGTTGACAGGTGGCGCGGGAAACGATCGCTTCCGTTATAATGCCACGACTGAAGGAACCGATACCATCAATAACTTTACGGTCGGTGCCGATTTGATCGAGGTTGCAGCAGGTGCATTTGGTGGTTTTCCTCTCGGTGCGCTTCCCGTAGCCAATTTTGTCACCGGAGCGGCAGCAACGGCAGCAGCCCCGCAGTTTATCTATAATGCCGGGGCGCTCTCGTTTGATGCCGACGGCACGGGCGCAGGTGCCGCCGTCCTGCTTGCCAATCTCACAGGTGCCCCAGCTATTACAGAAGCTCAAATTCAAGTCATTTAATCTGAGCGAATAGTGTTTTGAAGGCTTTGACTTGACAAATTATCAAAGCTTTATAATCAGAGGTCGCGATCGCGGCCTCTTTTTTTGTCTCTTGGCAACCCAAAGCCCCCCAACCCTAAAAAATCCGACAAATCCTCCCTGGGGGTGCGTTTTTCGATAGAGTGAACAGGGAAACCCGTTCGTTTCTCATCGGATACTTATGCCTCATCCACTCTACGTTGCGTTCATTTGGCACCAACACCAACCCCTTTATAAAAGTCGCATGGGCGGTGAGTATCGGTTACCTTGGGTGCGACTGCACGGAACCAAAGACTATCTCGATTTAGTGCTGTTGCTCGATCGCTACCCCAACCTGCACCAAACCGTCAACCTGGTTCCCTCCCTCATCCTCCAACTCGAAGACTACATCGCTGGAACCGCCTGCGATCCTTACCTCGCCGTCGCCCTCAAACCCGACGACCAACTCACCACCGAAGACAAACACTTCATCGTCGATCATTTCTTCGACGGTAACCACCGCACCTTAATCGACCCCCACCACCGCTACGCCGAACTCTACGAACAACGGCAAGAAAACGGGAAAAGTTGGTGTCTGGAAAACTGGACTTTACAAGAATACGCCGACTTGCTCGCATGGCACAACCTCGCTTGGATCGACCCCCTCTTCTGGGACGATCCCGATATCGAAGTGTGGTTGAAACAGGGGCGCAACTTTAACTTAGAAGACCGCCAGCGCATTTACGCCAAACAGCGCGAAATCATGAGCCGCATCCTGCCCCAACACCGCCAAATGCAGGAAATCGGCCAGCTCGAAGTGATTACCAGCCCCTACACCCATCCGATTTTACCCTTGCTCGCCGATACGAATGCGGGACGGGTGGCCATTCCCCAAATGGAGTTACCCGAAAATCGTTTTCAATGGGCCGAAGATATTCCGCGCCATTTAAGAAAATCGTGGGAGATGTACCGCGATCGCTTCGAGCGATCGCCCCGGGGCTTGTGGCCCTCGGAACAAGCGGTCAGCCCCGAAATTTTACCCCATATCGCCCGCCAGGGCTTCAAATGGATCTGCTCCGACGAAGCCATTTTAGGCTGGACCCTCAACCACTTTTTCCATCGCGACGGCGTCGGTAACCTCTACGAACCGGAATTACTCTATCGTCCCTATCGCTTGGAAACAGAACAGGGCGACTTGTCGATCGTCTTTCGCGACCACCGCTTGTCCGATTTGCTCGGCTTTACCTACGCCACCATGAACCCGTATAAAGCGGCGTCCGACTTAATCGGTCACTTGGAGGCGATCGCCCATTCCCTGAAAAAACGCCAGAGTGAAAGCGTCGAAAGCGGTTTGCAAGACCCCTGGCTGGTGACGATCGCCCTCGACGGCGAAAACTGCTGGGAATTCTACGAACGCGACGGCCAAATCTTCCTCGACGCATTATATAGCACCTTGAGCGACGACGACGAGATCCAACTCGTCACCGTCTCCGAATTTCTCGATCGCTTCCCCCCCACCGAAACCCTGCCGAGCGATCGCCTCCATAGCGGTTCCTGGGTCGATGGCAGCCTCACCACCTGGATCGGCGATCCCGCCAAAAACCGCGCCTGGGACCTGCTCGCCCAAGCCCGCGCCACCCTCGCCAAACATCCCGAAGCCACCGAAGAAAATAACCCCGAAGCCTGGGAAGCCCTCTACGCCGCCGAAGGGTCGGACTGGTTCTGGTGGTTCGGCGAAGGACACAGCTCGAACCAAGATGCGATGTTCGACCAATTGTTCCGCGAACATCTCGCCGCCCTCTACCAAGCCTTAAACGAGCCGATCCCCTCAGAAATCGAAACATCCGTCGAAGACCACGTACAACAGGGCGATCGCCGTCCTCAAAGCTTTATCCATCCCGCGATCGACGGTAAAGCCGACGAGCAAGATTGGGACAAAGCCGGACGGATCGAAGTCGGGGGCGCCCGAGGCACCATGCACCGCAGCAGCGCCATTCAAGGCATCTGGTACGGTGTCGATCACCTCAATTTCTACCTCCGTCTCGACTTCAAACGGGGAATCCGCCCCGGGAAAGACTGCCCCCCCGAACTCAATCTGCTGTGGTACTATCCCGATCGCACCATGATTAACAGTCCCATTCCCCTTAAAAATCTCCCGGACGCCGGACCCCTGAACTACCACTTCCGCCACCACCTCGCCATCAACCTGCTCACCCGTTCCTTATCCTTCCAAGAAGCGGCGGCCAACTTCCAATGGCACTCCCGCCAAAGTCGCGCCCAAGTCGGACTCGATCTCTGCTTGGAAATTGCCATTCCTTGGGCCGATTTACCCACCGAACCCGATTGGTTCTTGCATTTACTGCTCGTCATTTCTCAAGACGAGCATTATTGCGAATATCTCCCGGAAAATCGCCTGATTCCGATTCAAATGCCCTAACCCTAACGCGCGGCGATCGCCCCCGCCAGCCCTCCATGAAACCGCCATCCACCTCCCCGATTTCTTCCCTATGGTTGCGAGAACTCAACGATCTCATTTGCGGGTCGTTGGGCGGATTTTTATTCGGCATTCCCTTACTCTATACCATGGAAGTCTGGTGGGTCGGTTCCTTTACCAAACCGTGGATTCGTTTGGGGGCGATCGCCTTAACTTATGCGGCAGTTTTTCTCTTCAACCGTACCGCCGGATTTCGTCATCACAAAAAATCCCCCATGAGCTGGCTCGATACCGCCATGGAAAGTATCGAAGCAATGGCGATCGGCTTTACTTGTGCCGCCTACATTCTCATTTTATTGCGGGAAATCAATCAAACCACGCCGCTCACTGAAATCTTAGGTAAACTGGTCTTTGAAGGATTGCCCTTTTCTCTCGGCGTCGCCTTAGCCCGCTCTTTTTTAAGGGGCGATCGCGACTCTTCTATTGCCGAGCAAAAGACAGGAACATTACCAACATCCTCCCAAACTTCTGCAAATTTTAATGATACTTTAACCGATATCAGCGCCACCTTAATTGGCGCGACCACTGTCGCCTTTAGCCTCGCTCCGACCGACGAAATCCCCATGTTAGCGGCGGCAACTTCTCCGATCTGGCTGATCGCTATTATTATTTCTTCGTTGTTAATTTCTTATGGTATAGTTTTTATCGCTGGATTTATCAATCAAAACAAACGCTTTCAACACCGAGGCTGGTTTGAAAATCCCTTAAGCGAAACTTTATTATGTTATCTAGTTTCCCTGGTCGCCAGCGCGATCATGCTTTGGTTTTTTCAAAATTCAACCTTTAGCGACCCTTGGAATGAATGGTTGCGCTACGTTCTCTTACTGGGACTTCCGGCGACCATTGGCGGTGCTGCCGGACGTCTAGCTGTATGAATTTATGAATTCTCAAGAGTTAAAAGATAGCGTCGAAGAAAGGAGATCGCCCGAACAAAGCGACGCCAAAAGCAACCGAACTAGAGGGCGATCGCTGCCGGAATGGTGTACGTTCGCGATCGCCTTATTCCTCGTCGGAACCGTAATCGGATTAGTGATTTACGACGGGCTGACCCAACCCGCCGATCCTCCTATTCTTTCTATTACATCCGAGGGTTTGATTCGCGAAGAATATGGCCAATTTTACGTTCCTTTCCGAATTGTCAATCGGGGCGGAGAAACTGCATCTTCGGTGCGGATTTCTGCCAAGCTTTTAGAAAAAGGAGAAATCCGAGAAAGTGGCAACCAACAGATCGATTTTCTGTCTCGGGGAGAAACAAAAGAAGGAGCATTTATTTTCAGTTTAGATCCGAGAAAAAGCGATTTAATTTTAAGGGTGACGGGGTATCAGATTCCTTAACGGAAAAGGCGATCGCCGCTCGGGTCGTCAGTCGTTAACATTTAGAGGTGTTCCGGGAATCGTTTCGACCAATTTTCGACTAATTTTTGACCGATTGAAGCGGTTAAACGCAGTAAAAAGTAGAGAAGGATTAGAAATAGGGCGATCGCCTCAATCGGAGCGATTGAAACTGGGGTCGAAACGCCTCCGGCGTCGCTTCGCTATCGGGTGTTATTGGCCCTGCAAACCGAGTATCCCCAATGCGGGTCAGAAAAGTGGAGTCGGTCGCCTGCTTTTTGAGTCGAGTTCGCAAAACATCGGCTTTGAGTTGTTAAGATCGAGCGAATCCCCTCTCGATTCGAGTGCAAAACCCGTTCGCGACCTGCTGGAACGATCTAAAATCGAGGGTCAGTGCCTTCAAACACGGAGGATCCTAACAAGTTGTTGAGAACTTCCCGATCTCTCGGTCGAGGTCTAGCAGCATTACGCGATTGGCTCAAAACTGAGGACGGAGTTAGACAGGCGCGGGAATTCATCTGAAATCAAGAGAATCAATCGATCCGGGAGCGAAGTATTGAGAACTTATTTACAGGTAGAAGATCTCCAGAGGAGTAAATAGGGTGAAGTTGCGCGTATGTTCATGGCTGCTACCGACGGCGATCGCCGTATTGTTGCTGTCGTCTCCGGCGAATGCGGCGAGGCTGGAATCGTGGCGTTTCGATGCTAACGAAAACCGACTCTACTTTACAACCCAAGGGGGAGTCCAACCCAAGGCTCAATTGATTGCCAATCCGACGCGCTTGACGATCGATTTACCGGGAACGACCCTGGGACGACCGTTACAGGAACAGGCGATCGCCAAACCGGGTTTTGATTCGATCCGGGTCGGACAGTTCGAGTCAAATATCACCCGCTTGGTGATCGAATTGAAACCCGGCTATACCCTCAACCCGCAAGCGGTGAGATTTCACGGTAATTCTGCCAGTGAGTGGGTGGTCGAACTGCCCAATCCCGAACCGATCGCCAATGGATCCGATGGCGGGTTGAACGCGCGAAATAGCGATCGCCGTGCGATCGGCGCCCCGTCGAATCCGGGAGAGGGAGGCGCGGGACTGGTCGAAAATATTCAAGTGACCCCCGACGGCTTATTTATCCGGACCCGAGGGAATGTCGCCGCCGTCGAAGTGCAGCACAGTCGCGATCGCGCCCAAGTCTACATCGACGTGCGCGGCGCGACAATTTCGACCCAACTGCGATCGCGCCAGCAAATGGTCGCCCGTCATGGGGTCAAGCGCTTCACCCTGTCGGAAACGAACAATTCTCCCCCGGTCACCCGTCTGACCTTAGAACTGGAGAACCCGGACGCCCAGTGGGTCGCCAGCGCCAGCAATCTCGGCGGGATCGTCCTGCTTCCCCAAGATCCGAGGGCCACGATCTCCCGAGGATCGTCTTCTTCCCCGCCGTCGGTCCCAAGCGATCGTCCCGTGACGATTCGCTCGATCGACTTGGAAAATAGCGGGTCGCAACTGTCGATTCGTTCGGACGGTCCGTTTACCTACAGCAGTGGCTGGGATCGCTCTACGGGAGTCTATCAAATCACGATTCCCGGCGCTCAGTTAGCCTCTGGGGCCGATCGCGCGCAGCGTTTTCCCAACAGTTCGTTATTGTGGGTGCGCCTCAAGCAAGCTGACCCGCAAACGGTCCAAATTCTCGTGCAGCCTGCGGCGGGAGTGCGGATCGGAACTTTAACTCAGTCGAATCCGGAAACGCTCTCCCTGGCCTTGGAGCGATCGTCAACAACCCTCAATCCTCCCAACCGCAATCTGGCGAATGCTCCCTCAAACCGTCCTTTTCCTGCCCCAACGGCTCAAAACCGTCGCGAACGCCTGGTGGTGGTTGTCGATCCCGGACATGGGGGCCGCGACCCCGGTGCGGTCGGGATCGGCGGCTTACAAGAAAAAAATATCGTTTTGCCGATCTCCCAACAAGTGGTCTCGATTCTCGAACAAAACGGCGTTCAAGCGGTGATTACCCGGCGCGACGATCGCGAAATCGATTTGCCCCCGCGCGTCCAACTGGCGAATCGGGTCAATGCGGATATTTTTGTCAGCATTCACGCCAACGCGATCGATATGAGTCGCCCTGATGTCAACGGGATCGAGACGTATTATTACGCCAGTGGCGATCGCCTCGCGCGCACGATTCACAACAGTATTTTGCAAACGACGAGAGCGGGCGATCGCGGCGTTCGTCAAGCGCGGTTTTACGTCCTCCGACACACGGCGATGCCTGCGGTTCTGGTAGAAGTCGGGTTTGTGACCGGGGCCCGCGACGCTCCCCGTCTGGCTGACCCGGCTTACCAGCAGCAAATGGCTTCCGCGATCGCCCGGGGTATATTACAGTACCTTCAACAAAATCGTTAGTCTGTCGAACCGCGATCGCGGTTCGTTCGCGGCTCGCGATCGCCGACGACTTGTTTTTCTAAACCCTTGTCAGAATCACCTGTGTATAATCTGTCTGCCTCCGATCCGACTGTTACGAAGGGCGATTGTTCCATGCAAAACGATTTATCCTCTCTCTCCCCCGACCCCCGCGACCGACCGACCGCCTCGGAAGACGCGCGCTCCGCTTTTGCAGGTGCGGCCCCGGAACGCGCCAAAATCGGTATTTTCGATAGTGGCGTGGGCGGCTTAACCGTTTTGAGAGAACTTTACAGGCAATTGCCCCACGAATCGATTCTTTATTTTGCCGATACCGCCCGCCTGCCTTACGGCAATCGCTCTCAAGCCGAAATTATCCAGTTCGTGCGCGAAATCCTGCACTGGATGGTTCCCCAAGGCATCAAAATGGCCATTATGGCCTGCAATACCAGTTCGGCCCTCGCCTTGGACGTGGTGCGATCGGAATTTGACTTGCCGATTTTGGGGTTGATTTTGCCCGGCGCCCGCGCGGCGGTCAGTCGGGGTCGGCGGATCGGCGCGATCGCCACTCCCGCCACCGCCGCCAGCAACGCCTACCGTCGGGCGATCCGTGAAATGAACCCAGACGCCAGAGTCTGGCAAGTCGGCTGTCCCGAATTCGTCCCCCTGATCGAGCGCAATCGCATTCACGATCCGTACACCGTGGAGGTCGCCCGAGAATATCTCGCCCCGTTACAAGAACAACAGATCGATACCTTGGTTTACGGTTGCACCCATTATCCCCTCTTAGCTCCGGTGTTTAAGACGATTCTGCCCCCGTCGGTCGCTTTAATCGACCCGGCGGTTCACGTGGTCACGGCGGCGGCGCAAGAGTTGGAAATGTTAGGGATCCGCGAAACCCTCCCGGCCCTACCGACGCGCTTTTGCGTGAGTGGCTCCCCCGAAGAGTTCGCCCGTCGGGCAGTTCCGTGGTTGGGTTGTACGCCTCTGGTGGAAAAAATTTGTTTGCCCACTGTCGAACAGCAGCCCTTACCCGTGGAAGCGGTGGAGTAGGCCCCCCTGTAGGCCCCTCTGGCTGAAAAAATCGCTCCGTATTCTCGCGGGAATACGGAGCGATGGGGTTGTCTGGGGAGTCGTCTGGAGAGGGCTGGCGCCGTGGACTCTGCCGACTCCTCGGACTGACGGGAGCGAACGGGCTAGGGACGAGAACTCGATCGCCTCGACGTGCGCCCTACAAATGTCAGTAATACGTAAACCGTCAGCAAATAACCCGTGGCAAGAATTGGAATAATCAAAGGCATATCGAGATAATTCATAGTACGGCCAGAAGGTGAATGCGAGGGAGACGGGTTAACAGACAAAGCCATACAAAAGCCAGACGAAGGCGATCGGCATTTTCGGCGAGCGGGTGCGCGCCCCTGCTCGGCTACGAGAAAACAGACCAGAACGGCAGTTCTGGAAGGATTTTCATCGGTTGATGGCATCGGAGCGAACCGTCCGGACTCAAGCCGACGTAGCCCGAGCGCGGACTGACCGAAACCGTTGGCTCGTTTGTCTCTGGCGATCGCCCGCTCGCGATCTCGACCCTCCCCCTCCGGGGAATCTTCCCCCGACCCGAGCCTCACCACCAGGATTGTCGTTACGAAATCGTAACCGTCTCGGATCGATAGAGTTCGATCGGTCGCCGACGCGCTACATACTCAGGCGCCCGCCAGCTAAAAACGTATCTTGCTTTACACTTAAGCTACAACACCCACTTGCGGTCTTCAAGGAAAACCCCGTCGTGTCGTGCCGCTTTATGTATGGAATTGTTTAAATTCTTAACTCCTACCCTATCACAAGATCGGCCCGTTTTGGAGTCCCCCAGCCCCTGTGCTTAACAATTCTTTACAATCTCCGAATGAGTCTCTGGCATGGATTTTGACGATATTTTTTTGATAAAACTTTCCTATCCGAGAGGCTTCGCTTAGAATATATGTAAAATTTCGTAAATTTACGCCCGAGTCGGCCTATCCATGACGTCAACCACCTCCCTCTTTTCCCCGGTTGAAGCAGACCTGAGGTTGCTCACAGAGAACCTCAAAAATCTGGTCGGAGCCCGCCACCCGATTTTGTACGCTGCGGCAGAACATCTTTTCGGGGCGCGGGGAAAACAGGTGAGACCAGCGATTGTCCTGTTACTCTCGAAAGCCACCCTGCTCGATCGCGAAATCACGCCTCGTCACCGTCGCCTGGCGGAGATTACCGAAATGATCCACACCGCCAGTCTCGTCCACGACGACGTTGTAGACGAATCGGAAGTCCGGCGGGGAATTGCCACAGTTCACAGCTTGTTCGGCAATCGGGTCGCCGTCTTGGCGGGAGACTTCTTGTTTGCCCAATCCTCTTGGTATTTGGCCAACTTAGATAATTTGGAAGTGGTCAAATTGCTGTCCAAAGTGATTATGGACTTGGCCGAAGGGGAGATCCGGCAGGGGATGAATCGATTTGACACCGAGTTGTCCATCGAGGCTTACCTGGAGAAGAGCTACTACAAAACGGCTTCGCTGATTGCCAACAGTTCCAAAGCCGTCGGGATCTTAAGTGAGGTCGAGCCGGAAATCGTCGAAGATCTCTATGAGTACGGACGCCATATCGGCTTGGCCTTTCAAATCGTCGATGATATTTTAGACTTCACCAGTTCGAGCGAATCCCTGGGCAAACCCGCCGCGTCGGATCTCAAAAGCGGTAATTTAACCGCCCCGGCTTTATATGCCTTGGCCGAAAAACCCGCCTTGGGGGTGGCGATCGAGCGGGAGTTCGCCCAAGAAGGGGATTTAGAGCAGGCGATCGCCCTGATTCACGATTCCACGGGCATCCAGCAAGCTCGCAAACTGGCAACCCACCATGCTAAACTGGCCGTCGGACATCTAGAGTCCCTTGCCGCTTCCCCCGCGCGTCAAACCTTGATAAAGCTTGCTGATTACGTCGTCAGCCGCCTGTATTAGGGGAAGCGAATGCATCCTGAGAAATCCCGATTGAGAGCTTCTCAAAGGCGATTTCTGGGAGTTTGAGACTCAATTTCAGGCCAAATCAGGCGGCAACTGACTCTCTTGAGGGCTACTTCTCTTTTGGAGATGTTTTTGGAGTTCGGCGCGGATCGACTGTTGAAGGGTTTCGCGGCTGACTTCAATTCCGGTGGAGAAGTCCCCGGGAGTTTCAAAAAAAACGAGACTATCTACCGCATCAATGGCTACCATTTGAAACAAAATGTGAGTCACGGGTACGGCGACGGCAATCGTTCCCGCATCTTTGGGAGCGATCGCGTGGTTCGTCGCGTCCTTGAGTGAAGGAAAAGCATAAATCGCGCGTTTCTCTACATCGGGGTGGGCGCGGTTGCTCAAGGTCGTCACCACCCAACGGGAATCTAAAGATTGCAAGAGGTAATATTCCCGATGCCGTAACTGTCCCGCCACACTTTTGAGAACGGGTGCGATCGCCGCGACAATTCCAGGCGTTTTACCGTCTTGGGGTGCATTCTCAGTGAGTAGCTGAATTTGTTGGTTTAAATCCATTGCGATATTAATTTTTGGCTGGACGTCTTTTTCTGAGTTTAGCCAGAGTGTTGCCCGCAGCTAACCGGGGAACAATCGCTAGCTATTTAGTCATCATGGCGGAGATCGAGAGGGGCGTGGAAGATATTTTTGAGCTGCTATTTACAGAACTCCAACAGTCTACACGAGCGTCAGAGGCGAATTGCCGGGAGGTGAGCGGGCGCATTGCCGCCGAAGTCGAGCGAATTTGCCAGCAGAGCAAGCGCATTCAAGCGTCCGGGGAAGTTCGTACCTGGGCGATCGCCCTATCCAGACATCGCCTCCAGCAGTGTTTGAACTACTACAAACTCGGCTCCCAAGCCGGGCGCATCGATTTACACAGCACCCTCAGTGCAATTGTCTACCGTTACATCACCCCTCCCCAAGTTCAATCGAGCTACCAAGCCCGCTTGAACCTGATTGAAGATTTTTTACAAGGATTTTATCTCGAAGCCCTCAACGCCTTTCGGCGCGAAGCCCAACTCGAAGCCACCTTTTCCCCCTCGACCTTACTCGAACTGGCCGAATACATGGCCTTTACCGAACGCTACGGCAAACGGCGGATCCCCTTACCCGGGGGACGCTCCCAACAGCTCATCGTCCTGCGGGCTCAGACCTTTTCCCAACAACAACCGCCCGAAACGATCGTCGATATGGAGCAAGCCGCCGAGGGCGCCAGCCTCGATTCCGATCGCACCTGGAACGACTCCTCCGTGCAGCAAGTGCGCGAAGCGATGGTCGATCCCGATTCCCTCAGTGCCGAAGATTCCCTGCGCGAAACCGTCATTCAAGAACTGATGACCTACCTGCAAAATCGCGACCAGCAAGATTGCGCCGACTACTTCGCTTTAAGATTGCAAGACTTGCCCACCGCAGAAATCGAAGCAATCCTCGGCTTGACCCCGAGAGAACGAGATTACTTGCAACAACGATTCAAATACCACTTGATCCGCTTTGCCCTTTCCCATCGGTGGGAACTCGTCCACGAGTGGCTCGAAGCCGACTTAGACCATAACCTCGGCCTCAGTCCCAGTCAATGGCAGACATTTCAACAAAAAATCGGTCCCGAACAAGTCAAACTGCTCGAACTCAAACAACAAAACTTACCCGAAGCGCAAATCGCCCAAGCCCTCGGGTGTACCCTCAACCAAGTTCAAAAACGCTGGTTTAAACTGCTTGAGGTAGCCTGGGAAATTAGAAACCATTAAGGTTCCGGAAAACGTGCATTTACAGATGAATAGGGGGTTAAGAAATGGAATCGAGGGACGCCGAAGCTTTTGAGCGCATTCAACACTCCAAAGCTTTACAACAGCAACTCCTTGAATGGTTGCTCTCAGAAAATCGCCACCCGGTCGAGTTATCGCCGCCGGGGACGACCGACATCGACCGCCCATTCGATCCGCTCGATTCAGAAACCTTCGACGATTTCCTCTCGGGTCCGGGCGACATCGAGGCGGGGATCGCGAACCCTGACGAATCGCCTCTCGGAGGAATTCGACCACATCAACCAGGAGAGATACCTGCCGTGCAAGACCGTTATTACGCGCTCCTCAAGCGCAGATTGCAAACTGAAATTCAGCACCACCTTCCCCTGTTTCCTTGGGAAAACGAAGTGCTAGACTACGACGCTGAAACGTCAGACTGGTCCGTCGCCCAACAAGTTCCCGATCGCCTGTGGACGGCGCAACTGGAACAACTCAACTTACCCGTTACCCTGCCCCCCGCCGTATTGACCCGCATTTTCGAGCAGTGTCGCCGCTTGGTGAACTCCTCCGTGCAAGAAGGACTCAAACTGGTGCGGGCCGTTGAAGATCTCTTTCCCGAACAAACCTACACCCTGCATCAGCTCGCCGGAACCCTCATGGTAGCCGGAGCGCCGCAACGCAGTACCGACGCGATCGATCGCCTCTCCCAAGCGGCTGCGGACTTTCCCGAAACTTACGAAGCCGCCAGTCCCACCCAACAAATGGTAATGTCCTTACTGGCTGCTCGCGAAATTGTCGGCAGTTTAACCCTGTCCGTGCGCGCGGGCGACCCTCCCGTCCAACGGCAGTGGCTGACCGGGTACGGCACCCTCGAACTCAACGTCGAGTATACGCGGCGCGATACGCCGGAGGCGTCGCGAAGCGATCGCCCGTCAACGGCAGCGACCTCCCAAGCCCCCTCGTGCTTGCGCGTCGCAGCCGACCTGCCCTGTGGTGGCCGTTTGACCCTCGAAAAAGATCGCAGCCAAGGGAGTAACTGCCGCAGCGATGCCGGATCGTTGAGCGTCGAAGTACAAGACCCCCAACCCCATGAAAAATACTTTTTAAAAGTGGAATTGGACGATCCCGACAGTCACCCCTTAATTTTCACAGTTTATCCCCTCGACAATTTTCGAGCATGAGACGGCACAGTTTTGAGAATGGATTAAAGTAGGAAGGAAATCGGCACACTGCTGATTTTTTCCTTCCTTTTCAATCTGTTCCCCTCGCGACTGATTCCTTCTCATGTCTCACTCATCAGGGATTTGGCATCTGTTCGACTTTCGAGGCGTTCGCCGTCTGCGACAGAAGCTCGCCGCCTTGCCGCCTCCGGTTCCGGAACACTCGATCGCCTTGCGCGTTCTCGTCCAAACCCTCGTCATTGTCGGCATTATCGCCACGGACATCGCCGCTCAAACCCAAATGAGCCTCTGGGCGATTCCCCTGAGTATTCTCGGGGCGGTCTGGAGTTGGTACCGACGCGACAAACCCGATATTCCCGTCAAATTCGTCCTCGCAATCGCCATGTTGCTCGTGTTGGGGGCGTTTTTTAATCGCCTGATTCGCGAACTCAACGACACGCGAGTCGTTTTAGCCGAACTACTGATTCGGATCCAAATTATCCATAGTTTCGACATTCCCCGACGCAAAGATTTAGGCTACTCGATGGTCATCGGCCTGATTTTACTCGGCGTCGCGGGAACTTTGAGCCAAACCCTCGCATTTGCGCCGTTACTCTTCATCTTTTTAGCCCTCGCCCTGCCGACTTTAGTCCTCGACTATCGCTCGCGCCTCGGGTTGACCCCCTTATCCCGGCGAGGGGAAAGCCGCTCTAAACCTCGCCAAACCCTTTGGCAACGCTTGAGTCGGGATCTGTCTCCCAAACGCTTGGGCGTCTTTTTATTGGTAACCGTCAGCTTGGGGTTGCTCGTGTTCGCCCTGTTGCCCCGCTTTCCGGGTTACCAACTGCAAACCTTTCCCGTGAGCTCCGAAATCGAATTTGAAGGAGAGTTCGACGGTCGCAGCATTGTCAATCCCGGTTACGCCCGCAACGGTCGCGGCGATGGGGAAGACCTCGGGGAAGGTGAAGGCGGCGACGAACCCGGGGAAATGGATTCGACGTTTTACTACGGCTTCAATTCCCGGATCAATCAGAACCTGCGCGGTCAGATGGAACCGAAGGTGGTGATGCGGGTGCGATCGCAGGCTCCCGGATTTTGGCGGGTTTTAGCTTTCGACCGCTACACCGGAAAAGGATGGGAAATTTCCCGCAACGACGATGTTAGAACCCTCGATCGTCCGGGCTGGTCTTACCAATTTCTCATCCCCCGAGACGCTCGCAGTGCGGGGACTGGACTGGCGGAAATAAGCCGGGTGGTGCAGAGTTACACGGTTGTTTCTGACTTACCCAATATCATTCCGGCGCTGTTAGAACCGCGCGCCTTATATTTCCCGACGCGAGAAGTGGCGCTCGATCCGGAAGGCAGTTTGCGATCGCCTCTGGGACTGCTCGAAGGACTGACCTACACGGTGATTTCCGAAGTCCCTCACCGCGATCGCACTGCGTTAGGTAACGCCCCGAAAAATTATCCGCCGAGTATTCGCGACTATTATCTCGACGTTCCGGCGTCGATTCGCGATCGTGTGCGCCAATTGGCACAAGAGATTTTACAAACCTCTCCCAATCCTTTAGATAACCCTTACGAACAAACCCTCTATCTCGCCCAATATCTCAAACAAAATTATTCCATTCCCACCGACCCGTTTGGCTTGCCCTTTTTTGATGAAAATGAGGATTTAGTCGAAAGTTTCCTGTTCGAGCAACAAGGCGGTTACCCGGATCATTTTTCGACGGTCTTGACTGTGATGCTACGCTCGATCGGAATTCCGGCCCGTCTCGCCGTCGGTTTCGGTCCGGGAGAGTTCAATCCCTTTACCGGACTCTACGTGGTTCGCAATACCGACGCTTACGCCATCACCGAAGTCTGCTTTCCTCAATACGGCTGGTTTGGCTTCGATCCGATTCCCGGTCACGAGTTAATCCCCCCCTCGGTGGAAGAATACGAACCCTTTGGCGTCTTGCAGATGTTCTGGAAATGGGTAGCGGGGTGGTTACCTTCCCCCGTGACGGGTTTGATTCAAACCGTGGTTTCCGCAGCGATTGGCGGGATATTGCGTTTTGCGGCGTGGTTGTTGCGCCTGTTCGGTCGCGGTTGGTTTGGGGTGGTTTCCGGGTTGGTGGTCTTTTTAAGCTTTGGGTTGCTCGGTTGGCTTGGTTGGAAGGGCTGGAAATGGTGGCACTACCGTCGTTTTCTGGCTAAATTACCGCCGTTGGAGTCGATCTACCGTCAGATGGTGGATACTTTGGCCCGGGAGGGGTATCCCAAGAATCCGGCTCAAACGCCGTTCGAGTACGCCCGCCAGTTGCCGCCTCATTATCCGGAGGAGCGTGCGGCGGCGATCGCGGAAATTTCGCAAGCTTACGTGCGCTGGCGCTATGGCGGACGCCAGGAAAATTGCGATCGCCTTTCCCAGGTTTTGAAACGCTTGCAACGACTCCAGAAAGGCGATCGCCCCTCGGCGCGGTAAGCGGGAATTTTCAAAACTCTTTGAGATCTAAATTCTTCGATCTCAAATCAGCATGGTTTGGCGATCGCCTCCCTTAGATCGCCCCTCAACTCAATAAATCGAGGGAATCTGGAGATCCGAGGGACACGATCGCGGGTTCTTGATAAAGCGGGACGACAAAGGTCACCGTGGAACCGAGTCCTTCCCCGAGACTGTAAAAATTCACTAGACCTCCCATCGCCTCGATCAGTTTCTGTGAAATTGCCAATCCCAATCCCGTCCCGCCATACTGTCGGGTGCGATCGCTATCGACTTGCGAAAACGATTGAAAGAGTTTGTCTTGCTTGTCTAAAGAAACGCCAATTCCCGTATCCGTAACGGAAATCTGCACCACACCGGGCAATTCCAAACCCCGGACTTCGACTTTATTTTTAACAATCGTCGCGCGAATTTCGATTCCCCCTTCGTGGGTAAATTTAATTGCGTTTCCGACAATATTTAACATTACTTGTAACAAGCGCTGATAATTGCCGTAAAGCAAAATTTCATCTTCTGTTTCGGGAAGTTGAATTTGTAAGGTTAGATTTTTCTGTTGGACTAAAGCGCGGGTATGGTTTTCGACGGTGCTCACCAGTTCGCCGAGATTGACTGGATTGAGATCCAAGTGCATTTTACCTGCTTCAATTTTGGCGATATCTAAAATATCGTTAATTAAATTGAGCAGGTGTAAGGCGGAACGATAGGCTTCTTCAATAAACTGTTTTTCTTCTTCTTCATCTTCGGCCATGCCTTCCATAATCAGTTTTAAAAAGCCGATCATGCCGTTGAGAGGGGTTCGTAATTCGTGAGAGGTATTGGCTAAAAATTGGCTTTTGAGTTTGGAGGCGGCTTCGGCTTGTTCCCGCGCTTGTTCTAATTCTTGATATAAGGTGGCGTGGGCGATCGCCGTTCCCACTTGTTCGCCGAGTTCTCGGACAAATTCGATTTCGGCGGCGCCCCAGGTGCGATCGGGTTCCGGGTCGGGATCGGGCTGGCGTTCGCCATCTGCGATCGCTTCCTGACACAAACACACTAATGCATTCGGACGATCTTGATAGCGGGTGGCGAAGATCAGCGCCGCTTGAGGGGCGCACCCGGGTAAAATCAGGGTTTCGACGGCGATCGCGTCCGAGGAGTCTAAAGCGCGTTGCCAGTCTGGATAGTCTTCGAGGAGGAAGTCCCAACCGAGGAGGGACGGGCGATCGCCGGGACAATATTCGGCAGTGACCTGCACGCAGTTTCTGGCGCTATTGTAAAGACAAATGAAGCAACGGCTGACTCCGAGAGCTTCGGCTAACCCTTTAACGGTTTGTCGGGCGATCGTATTCAAATCGAGGGTTCGCCGAATTTGCCGCGACATTTGGGCGAGCAGTTTTTGATACAGTTCCGATCCCGGGGGGAGGGTACGGCGCAAACTGCCAACGATCTCGGCAAGTAATTTTTGATGGAGGTTTAACCCGGAGGCAAGCAGGTGACTATTGTTCGGATTCTCGTTGGTGGGGAGTTCGCACTGGCTCAGGACACCGGGAATCGTTCGTCCCATCACCAAGACTTGCTGACCTTCGGAGTCGGAATCGGGTATGGCGGCGATCGTTAGGTCGAAAAGAAAGTAGCAATCCCGATAGCGAAAGGGGTAGCTGAAGCGTTCGGGAACCCCGGAGGACAGGACGCGCCTGACGCGATCGCCGTAGGGGACGATCGCCACGGGTTGGAACTGTTCGTCGATGCGGGTTCCGATCAGGGTCTGAGGGTCGAGTTCGCACTCGCTGGCCCTTTCCCAATAAAATGCACGGTAATAACCTTCGCGATCGTGGGTGAAGGCTAAGGGGGCGCCGAGGGCTTCTAACCAGTTATCCCCTTGTTGCGAGTGATGGGATGGCCCAGACGCAGAATTACTAGAAACGGAAAAGCGATCGGCAGATGCCATGAGCGGAGTCCGAGAGTAAACGGCCAGAGGTTGGCATGAAGCGATCGCCTCCCAAAAGCAATGGCAACGAAACGACGGCGATCGCTAACAGCAGTGAAATTCTGACCCCAAGCTAGCATTTTATTGGAGAGCGTCGCCGCTTCTATAGCATTTTCTAGATCGATCGCGTCGCTCGACCATCCCCTCGAAGCCCCCTTAAATAGGGGGGATTTAGGGGGATCGGAGTTGTCCCTCGTTGTTTGGGACTGTATTCAAACACTGCTCGACAAAGGCGGTGGCGAGACTGACCGCCAGCTCTTCAAATGCCTATTTCTCTAGGTTATGGCGAGCTACAACCTAGAGATTTTTCACGCTCTAATCATTCCATTCGCCCCGTGGGGGAACGGGAGGATTTCTTAATAAGTTTCGACTCAAGTCGTTGTCTCTACTGCGTTCGCCACGCAACCACTGCCTTACAGCAGTTTCAATGACTTTGCTCGGATCGTTGGTTAAATGTTGGATTTGTTCGAGTAGTTCGGCATCTAAATGAATAGAAACTTCTACTTTTTCTTTCCGATCGGAATGCACGACCTGGTCATTCATAGGACATTAATTCTCTCAGCAAAAAATAAGGATAAAGTAGAATGAACAACAGATTCTGTTGTACGAGACACTCGTGACTTGGCGATCGCCCGGGCGATCGCAAAACGATTCCATGGCGGTCGAACCGAGGAAATAACGAACCGATCGCCCCCAAGGGGAAGACCGTTCGAGCGGCGCGATCGCGCGGCCATCGGCTCGTGGAGCAGCAGGAATTGAAGTCGGTAGAAATTTTGAGAACAACCCAAACCTATTATATCAAGGCTTGGAACCGAGCGAACGCGACCCGAAGATCCCCCAGCCAACTCGGGGCTGACGGATGGGGCGATCGCTTCCCCTAGCGCACGAGTGTCTCGGAAACCATTAAAATGTGTTAAGCATTGCCACCGTTCGAGCCGTCAACGACGAGACGACCTCGACGGGTCGCACGGCGATCGCGCCGTTCCCCCCTTGCCGCGTACTCCTTCACGCAATTAGCCACGAACCTAAAGCTTATGACCGACGTTCCTGTTTCTCGCATTCGTAACTTTTCCATTATCGCTCATATCGACCACGGTAAATCCACCTTGGCCGACCGTCTGCTGATGGCGACAGGCACTGTCGAGGATCGGGTCATGAAACAGCAATTCCTCGACAACATGGATCTCGAACGGGAGCGCGGCATTACCATCAAGCTGCAAGCGGCCCGCATGAACTACAAAGGCAAAGACGGTCAGCAATACGTCCTCAACCTAATCGACACCCCCGGACACGTGGACTTCTCCTACGAAGTCTCTCGCTCCCTGGTCGCCTGCGAAGGCGCCTTACTCGTCGTCGATGCCTCCCAAGGGGTCGAAGCTCAAACCCTCGCCAACGTTTATCTGGCCCTCGAACACGACCTCGAAATTATCCCCGTTCTCAACAAAATCGACCTGCCGGGGGCCGAGCCCGAGCGCGTCAAAGCAGAAATCGAAGAAGTGATCGGACTCGACTGCTCCCAAGCCATTCTCGCCTCGGCGAAAGAAGGGATCGGGATCGACGAAATTCTCGAATCGATCGTTCACTTGGTGCCACCGCCTCAAGACACGATCGACCGACCCTTGCGCGCCCTGATTTTCGATAGCTACTACGATCCCTATCGCGGCGTCATCGTCTATTTCCGGGTTGTCGATGGGACCGTCAAACAGGGCGATCGCGTGCGCCTGATGGCGTCGAAAAAAGAATACGAAATCGACGAACTCGGCGTCTTGTGTCCCACCCAAAAACCCGTAGACGAACTGCACGCCGGAGAAGTCGGTTACTTCGCCGCCGCGATTAAAACCGTCGAAGACGCGCGGGTCGGCGATACGATCACCCTCGCCAAAGCACAAGCCAGCGAAGCTCTCCCGGGTTACACCGAAGCGAAACCGATGGTGTTTTGCGGGATGTTCCCCACGGACTCGGACCAGTTCGAGGACCTACGCGAAGCCCTCGAAAAGCTCAAGCTCAACGATGCGGCCCTGTCTTACGAACCGGAAACCTCCAGCGCGATGGGTTTCGGCTTCCGATGCGGCTTCCTCGGGCTGCTGCACATGGAAATCGTCCAAGAACGGTTAGAGCGCGAATACGACCTCGATTTGATTACCACGGCTCCTTCCGTGGTCTATCGGGTCACGACGATTGACGGGGAAGAGCTGCTGGTAGACAATCCGAGCAATTTACCCGACCCGCAAGAACGGGAGAAAATCGAGGAACCCTACGTGCGGGTGGAGATGATTACGCCGGAAACGTATGTCGGGGCGTTGATGGAGTTGAGCCAGTCCCGGCGCGGCGAGTTTAAGGATATGAAATATCTGACCTTGGGGCGGACGACGTTAGTATACGAGTTGCCCTTGGCGGAGTTGGTGACGGACTTTTTCGATCAGATGAAGTCACGATCGCGCGGTTATGCGAGTATGGAATACCATCCAATCGGCTATCGGGAAAATCCCCTGGTGCGGATGGATATTTTGATTAATAGCGATCCGGTCGATGCTCTCTCGACGATCGTCCACCGGGATAAAGCGTATCCGGTGGGACGGGCGTTAGTGGAAAAGCTCAAAGAGTTGATCCCGCGTCATCAGTTTAAGGTTCCCCTGCAAGCGGCGATCGGTTCGCGGGTGATTGCCAGCGAGAGTATTCCCGCTTTGCGTAAGGACGTGTTGGCGAAGTGTTACGGCGGGGATATCAGTCGGAAGAAGAAACTGCTGCAAAAGCAAGCGAAAGGGAAGAAGCGCTTGAAGGCGATCGGAACGGTGGACGTCCCCCAAGATGCGTTTATGGCCGTTCTCAAGCTCGATCGCGGTTGATCCGGCCATCGATTCGGCTTCCAATACTTTATATAAATTAACGACCGGGTACTTGACAATTGGCACCCGGTCGTTTTTAGCTCGCCACCGAAAAAAGACTACGGGCGATCGCAAATCTTAAGACTCCTAGTGTCCTCTAGACAGTTACTTTCGGGCAGGTTAGGTTAGAAGTCGAATTTCACCCCTTTTCAGGCAGTTGACGATGAGAATTTTGGTCACGGGTGGGGCTGGTTTTATTGGTTCCCACCTTATCGATCGCCTAATGGACCAAGGCCATGAAGTATTGTGTCTCGATAACTTCTTCACCGGACACAAACACAATATCCTCAAATGGTTGGATAACCCCTACTTCGAGCTGATCCGCCACGACATTACCGAACCGATTCGCTTGGAAGTCGATCAAATTTACCACCTCGCCTGTCCGGCGTCTCCGGTTCACTACCAATACAACCCGGTCAAGACCATCAAAACCAACGTGATCGGAACCCTATTCATGCTCGGATTGGCCAAACGGGTGAAAGCACGCTTCCTCTTAGCTTCGACCTCCGAAGTCTACGGCGACCCGGACGTTCATCCCCAAACTGAAGAATATCGCGGCAACGTCAATACGATCGGGATTCGCTCCTGTTACGACGAAGGTAAACGAGTCGCCGAAACCCTGGCGTTCGACTACCACCGTCAAAATGGCGTCGATATCCGCGTCGCCCGGATTTTCAATACTTACGGCCCGCGCATGTTAGAAAATGACGGTCGCGTGGTCAGCAATTTTATCGTGCAAGCTTTGCGCGGCATTCCCCTGACCGTTTACGGCGATGGCTCCCAAACCCGCAGTTTTTGCTACGTCTCGGACTTGGTCGAAGGCTTGATTCGCCTGATGAATGGGGAGTCCACCGGACCGATCAACCTCGGTAACCCGGACGAATACACGATTCTCGAATTGGCTGAAAAAATTCAAAAAACGGTCAATCCCGACGCCGAAATTCAGTTTAAACCCCTTCCCCAAGACGACCCTCGCCAGCGCCAGCCGGATATCACCAAAGCAAAAACCTTCCTCGGTTGGCAACCTACGATTCCTCTGGATGAAGGGTTAAAGTTAACGATAGAAGATTTTCGCAGCCGTTTGAGGTCTAGTTAACCCGATCGCCTGGGAATACTAACCGGGAAAGCCGATTGTTGTCTAAAAATGCAGGTTTATCCCGAAAACAAGTGACTTTGCCAGAAATCAGGGTGCTGGACGGAAGGACATCACTATTTCAATTGGAGGATTTACCCCGATGCGCGTTTGTGTCATTGGAACCGGATACGTAGGTTTAGTCACGGGCGCTTGCTTGGCGCACACCGGGCATCACGTGATCTGCGTCGATAATAACGAACAAAAAGTCAAGATGATGAAAGCCGGACAGTCCCCGATTTACGAACCGGGCTTGTCCGATATCATTCAAAAAGCGTCTCAAGAAGATTTATTGGAATTTACGACCGATCTCGCTTATGGGGTCAATCACGGCGATATTTTATTTATTGCTGTCGGGACTCCGGCATTACCGACTGGAGAAAGCGATACCCGTTATGTGGAAGCGGTCGCCCGAGGAATTGGCAGTCATCTGGAGAAAGGTTATAAGGTCATCGTCAATAAGTCTACGGTGCCGATTGGGTCCGGGGACTGGGTACGCATGATCGTTCTCGACGGGATTGCGGAACGTCAGAAAGCCTCTGGCGGCGGCAATAGCATTTCGGGAGATGAAGCGGCGGCGAAGTTGGGGATCGAGTTCGACGTGGTGAGCAATCCCGAGTTTTTACGGGAAGGTTCGGCGGTTTACGATACGTTTAATCCCGATCGCATCGTTTTGGGGGGCAACAGTGACAAGGCCCTCTCGATGATGGAAGAACTGTATCAGCCGATTGTCAAGCGCAAGTTTGGTGAAGATCCTTCGTTACCTCCGGTTCCGGTGGTCAAGACGGATTTGAGTTCGGCGGAAATGATCAAATATGCGGCTAACTCGTTCTTGGCAACGAAGATTAGTTATATTAACGAGATTGCCAATATCTGCGATCGCGTCGGCGCCGATGTCGTGCAAGTGGCGAAGGGGATCGGTCTCGATTCGCGCATCGGCACTAAGTTTCTACAAGCGGGGATCGGTTGGGGGGGGTCTTGCTTCCCGAAAGATGTTTCGGCCCTGATTCATACCTCGGACGATTACGGTTACGACGCCCACTTGCTCAAAGCGGCGGTGGATGTCAACAAGCGCCAGCGCACGATCGCGATCGAAAAACTCCAACACGAACTGAAAATCCTCAAAGGTAAAACTGTGGGTCTGTTGGGGTTGACGTTCAAACCGGATACGGACGACATGCGCGACGCCCCGGCCCTCAATTTGATCGAACAACTCAACCGCTTGGGAACGAAGGTCAAGGCTTACGACCCGATCGTTTCTCAAAGTGGCATCGGTCAGGGTCTCAGTGGGGTCGTGGTGGAAACGAGCCCGGAACAGTTAGCTTACGCTTGCGATGCTCTGGTTGTGGTCACGGACTGGCAGCAGTTCTTGACGTTGGATTATGCGGCGATGGCGAAGGTGATGAACAATCCGGTCATTATTGACGGTCGTAATTTCCTCGATCGCAAAATGTTGCAAAAAGCTGGATTCCGTTATGTGGGTATCGGCTGTTCTTAATTGAATCTAATTGAGAAAAAGTAGGGTGGGCAATGCCCACCCTACCGATTTTCTTTGAATTGAGTCGCATCTGGAATTTACGATTTCTTTTGCAGTTGTCGCGACGGAAATTGATAAATATTGGCCGAACCGTAAAAGACCATCGCTTTACTTTGAATGCGGATGCGATCGACTCTTAGCTGCGTTCCTTCTAAGGCGAATTTATCTAAATCGAGCAGGCTATTAATATGCTCGATTAACGCATTACCTAAGTCTACGGCGCGATCGCTCCCTTCACATTTGACGTTGACAAATTGCACTTTGCGCCGTTCTTCTACATCCACCTGCGCCGTGAAATCCAGATGCACGGGTTCGTCGGCGTCGCCAATTTTTACTTCAGACGACACCCGAAGTGCTTTATCGCTGGTCAACTTGACTTCGGTTTTCTGAAAATGTAGGGATTCTCCGTTATATTGGAGGCGCTGCAATTTTTCGACGACAAACGGCGTGTTAAATGAAGTGGTTAAGTCATTTTCAGTTAAAACCACTCGCATTCGGGCACTGGTCGGTTGGCGCAACTTGACGTTTCCCGAAAAAATGGCGCCAAAGTCGATCGCCACGGCTTGCAAGTACAGTTCCATGTTCTCGATCCGCAAGCCGTTATACATCAGCATTCCTTGGCCGATGAAATCGAAGCCGTCGATACTTCCCTGGAGCAACTTAGCAACAGGTTCGGCGCGAACGTTCGCCTCGACTTTTTCCGATCGCTTGAACAAGGCCGCGATCGCCTTACCTGCCACTTGACTTACAAGCGCGTCGCCACCTTGGTTCTGGAAGGGGGTGCTGCCAAACAAAGCTGATACCATTTCCTCGGACGCTTGCCAACGCTTCCTATTATAACAATTTATTAAGATATGTAAAATTTAGTTGAACTTATGACGGTTATAAGGTAAAAGCAAAGTCCCGGAGATCCCCCGTCCATCGAGAATCGGTTCGCAGATTACAGACTCCAGGGGGTTCCCTCCAGACAAGTCCCGTCGAGCAACGCCCCCGCGCGATCGGCATGTTCTACTATGGCACACAAAAGGTTAGCGCGTCTCAAGTTCGTCCCGTGCAGCACGGCCCCGGTAAGGTCGGCTTCTTCTAAATCCGCTTGGGTGCAGTCCGCACCGCAGAGGTTGGCGTGAGCGAGTTCGGCGTGACGCAAAATCGCCCGTTCCAAGCTGGCGCCGCGTAAATCGGCCCCGCGCAAATCGATGCCCGTCCAGTCGAGCCCACTGCCAATCGCTCCGGTCAAAAAGGCTCCAGCAAAGCTGGCCCCAGTGACCTTGCTATCGAGCAAGAGGGCGCCGCGTAAATCGGCGTTGCGACAGTCGGCACCGGATAAATTGGCGCCGGAGAGATCGGCACCGCGCAAGTTAGCCCGTAGCTGGGCATCCGCTAAATTGGCGCCGGAGAGATTGGCCCCGCTTAAATTCGCTTGGGACAGATCGGCGCCGGAGAGATCGGCACCGGAGAGATCGGCGCCTGCTAGATCGATTCCGGCTAAGTCTTTGACTTTGCCCTGTCGGATGGCTTGGAGGTCTGGAGAGCTGGAAATCATGGGAGAGGTGAGAATTCAGAATTGAGGAATTTACGATTTGACGGTGGTGGAAGGGGCGGGCGATTCTTCGAGCCAGACATTGGGGAGTTGACTGGGACGGTTCGGTAGTTGCATCAGCCCCATTTCCGCGAGGCGGACGACGTTGCCGAGGGTTTCGATCGCCTTGGGGTCGAAACGAGTCTCACTGCGCTGCTGGCACTGTTCTAAGGCGGCTTGGGGGGTCAGGGCGCTGCGATCGCCCCGCGTTTGGGTCAGTTCTTGGAAATAGGCGACCAATCCCAAAATCCGCGCTTCGATCGGGATTTCTTCGCCGCGCAAGCCGTCCGGTTGTCCGCTTCCATCCCAATATTCGAGGTGGTGTTCGACAATTTCTTTCACTGGCGTCAGTTCGGGCATGGCGGCGAGCAGTTGGGCGCCGATGCGCGCGCGATCGCGCCAAAACGACCGGGTTACATCGTCTAACTGACTGGCTGGAGTGGAAAAGACCTCTGGAGGAGCCGAAACTAAACCGATTCGGAATAATAAGCCCGCCAAGCGCAGGCGCCGCAATTTGAGGGTGGGCAAGTCGAGCAGTTGTCCCAAGGTTTCCGACAGGGCCGACACTTGTAAGGAAGCGACCGGATTGGCGGAATCGCGCTCGTCTACCCGTTGCGCCATGCGTAAAAAGGCTTGCAGTTTGTTGGCGTTGAGGTTGCGGCTGACTTTGAGAGCTTGACCTTCGAGTTCCCACAGTTCGCGGGTTTGGCGGTTGACGGCGACGATCTGCTGCTGAGAACTTTGTAGGTAGGAAACAATGCGAGAAACAACGCCACTCATATCCGTTTGGGGAACGTCTTTGCATTCCAGGATCTGGCGCTGGGTGGCTTTGAGGCGATCGATCAGGTCTGGATTGTACGGACGTAGGCGATCGAGTAAGATTTCTGTGGATTGGGAGACGACAGCGCGATCGAAGGTCCACAATCCATAAAATTTTCGTTCGGTATCGACTTGAGGCCGATCTTCCGGTCGGTATTCGTCGGGGTCGAGTTCGTGACACAAAACGATCGCCTGATAACTCGGCGCGAGAATAACCAGATTCCACTCGTTGACTAAGCTATCTTCCGGATCGAGATCCACTAAAGAAACGTTATCGAGTTGGCTAGTTTCGTGGGTGGAAAAACCGCTATCGGAAACTGCACTGATGAGGATGTGGCGCGAGCGATCGGCAATTTTTCGATAGCGTTCGGCTTCTTGAAGATACCATTTTCCTTGCTGAAAAGTGGCTAAAACCAAGGGATCGACTTCGCTTTTGTCCGAGGAGGTTTGGAGAATGTGATCTTCGAGGGCGTGACAGAGCGCGACTAAGGTATTTTTGAAGTACACGCCATAACTCGAAGGCAGTTGTCCTTCGGGCAAAGCCGCTTTAAGCTGGTTGAGCGTCGATTCCGGATTCATATTCAACGAGAAGCTTCCTATGTTGTTCATGATACCGGGAATCGTCCTTTACAGGGAATTGGGGGACGGGCGATCGCGCGATCGAGGTGCAGTAAAGTTCGTAGGCTGGGCAATTCCCCCTTAGCATTCTTACCGCCATTCTCCCGGCAAGGTAAACCCCGCCCACAAATAAGTGGATTTCCAGCCTTCACTTTCCCACTGTTCGATCTGTACGCCTCCCAACCCTTGCACGGGAGTCACCTTTCCTGACAAGAATAACTCAAAATCGCTAAAGCTCGATCTGGAGATCGGCTCGTGTAACAAGGTTTTGAAATTTCGAGCATTTTTCTCACAAAGCGGATTTTTAGAATAAGATTCATATCTCATGCGATCGAAAATTACTATATCTTCAGATCGATGAAATGAAGCCCGTTCATGTTTCAAGTCTCCGAATCTGCTACAGCATTTTCCTCTGCTATGCAAGACATTTAGATGCCCCTAAATCCCCCTTAAAAAGGTAGACTTTGCTCGTTCCCCCCGCCATCCCCCCAACCCCCCTTTCAAAGGGGGGCGAAGGGGGGATTGGGGGATCGGCACTGTACCTCATCAGATCGCCAAGTGTTGTATAAATTTCACTAATTCTCCTAAAAAACTAGAATTAATGCTCTAGATTTTGATTCTTTCCATCGAGCTGATATGCTTTTTCAAAATATCTTAATGCCCGCCCCAAGTCATTCAGTTCGTAGTAATAAATCTCACTAATACTTCGGAATATGAGAGATTCTTCATACCGTATTTCAGAATCACTATTCATTTTTAAATCTCGGGAAGCTTGCAAAAGTTTATAATAAAAATCTATGGCAAGTAGAGGTTCTTCGTATGTCGTTGCATCTACAGCAAGGTTATAGAGGTCATCCAATCCCGAAGTTGTCCTTTCTATTTCTTTTAAGGTCTCTACACATTGCTCTTGTCGATCTAAAACGTAGTAAATTTTCGCCATAGCCAAAAGAAGATAAACTTGGAAGCTTTGGTCGCTTTTTTGTACGTCTGGATCGCTAATTTCTCTAGAAACATTCAAGGCTTTTTGATAAAAACTCAGTGCTAGTTCTGTATTCTCTGGATGCTTTAGTTCTATATTGTCTACAACGGTTAAGGAAGAAAAATAAAATTCAGCAAGATTAGCGAGACTCCGAGCTTCTTCTCTTTTATTTCCCAGTTGTTGATAAATGGCAATAATGCGATCGTAAGTGAGCAATAATTCTTTTCTTGAATTTACAGGTTCTATGTCATCAATTAAATTGCGACCGAAAAAGCGTTGAACTCGATCGCGTAAAAACCGTACTTCTCCTTCTAAATCTCCGCTTTCACGATAAAGTGCAATTGCTTCATCGATTGCTTTTTGCGATTGTTTGGGACGATTGTGCCATTGATGGTATTGAGCAATACTAATTAAAAAGTTAGATTCCCTTTTGATATTTTTTGGCTGTTGATAAACTGTTTGCGCCCGAGACAGAGCTTGAAATTCTTGTTCTCGATCTCCCTCTTGATTGGAGACAAAAGCAATCTTCAATAAAATAATGGGTTTTCTATATTTGAATTTCAATGTTAACTTTTCATCGTTTAATTTTTGATAAAGTCGAATGATTTCATCAATTGTATCTAGCTCTTGTTCAAAAAAACTTAATGATTTTATCCAGTCTTTTAAGTTAAAGTAAGTTCCTCCTAGTCGTTTGTATACCTCTGCCTGACTAAAAAGATCGCCAGTCTCTGCATAAAGATTTAAAGATTTCTGATAATAAGTTCGTGATTTTAAAACATCTACCTCCGAGTAGAATTGGGCAAGATCGAAGATCGTGTTGGCTTCACCATGACGATCGCCGATTTGCTGATAAAGTGTTAGGGCGCGATCGTAAAACATTAAAGCTGTTTCACGGGTTTCGCGGGAGGTATTTTGAGCTGCTATATTTAAAAGTTTTGCTTTAGCTTGAAGGATAGTAGTATTGCGATCGCCTCTAGCACTTTCAAGATCGTCATATATTGTTATTGCACGGTCGAATAACTGCTCTGATTTTACGGGGTCGTCCCTATATAGTTTCATTAACTGTCCGAGAACGAATGCTTCTCCCTGTAAATCCCCAATTTCTTGATAGATTTCTAGAGACTGTTCGAGAAAGTTTTTAGGTTTGAAATTATAAAAGTTATCATAAAAATGATAATATCGCATAAAAAAATGCGGATAGAAACGACGACGTTGTACAAACATCATTCCCATCCTTTTGAGGGTTTGCGCTTGTGCTTGACGTACAGCTATCCGGTCGGGATTGGAACTATTATTAAGCTCTTCATAAATTTCTAAAGAACGAGCGTAAAATTCTCTCGCTCGTTCTACTTCTTGTTCAATTTTCGAGTCCCATTCGTCCGGTGAATTTCCTTCAATTTCCGATGTGCTTCCTAGACCGCTTAACGTAAGGCTTGACTCGTTTTCTTCCGGAAAACCAACCTGATAAGGCAACGAATCCAATTTCAATTGGATCGCATCTTCGGCGTAGAGACTGCCGATTTGAGCGAGGATAAAGGCTTCAAGAAGCCGATCGCCGCGCTCTTGATAAAAGGTGAGGGCTTCGTTGTATCGTTCCCGGGCTGGGGTGGTGGCGCCCAACGCCTTGTAAAGGGAACCTAACTCTAATAAGGTCAAGACTTCTCGATCGCGATCGCCCGTTTTAGACCACAAAGATCGGGCCATTTCTAATGCTTCAATCGCCGCCACGAGATCGGGAATCGTATTTTTCCCTGCAAATTCTACCCCGCGATCGAACAATTGCTGCGCTTCACTCGCCGTTTCTTTCACCTTCCCAGTTTCGACCTGGAATTCTAGCGAAGGGGTGACAGGTTCGCTCAAACCGGGACTGGATATCAGTAGAAAAACACCGAATAACCGTATACTTTGGTAAAAGATGGCAGAGATCGCCTTCATTCAATTGTCGAGCAACAACTCGCCCCCCTAAGTTAGGCTGGGTGTTACGAGCTAGGCTCGCCTCCATCTAGGTGTACGGCAAAAATTAAAATGCTTGAGAATTAATCTACGATACTCGGGAAAATCTTCGATGGCAAGTTGACAGGTGCTGGATCGACAGAGACATTGGCGCTGACTTTTCAACTCCATCAGAAGCCAGGGTTTTGATGCAGAGTTATGCGCGATCGGCGATGCAAAATTTATCTCTCTAATCTTATATCTCTAACGCCGATCGCCTTGCCAAAAAAACATCGGTTTGAGGGGCGCGATCGCCCAACCCAAACCGATGCAAATTGTCATCTAAAAATCACTAACGAGTCGGCATTTCTACCTCAAGTCCCAAACCGGAAGCGATCGCCCCGCCGAAATTGGCATCGGCGCGGAAAAAGTGACAGAGTTGCCGCTTCTGAATCTCCTCGGTAGCTTGAGACAAACTCCCGACAATATTATCGATTAATCGCCGTCGTTCGTCTGTAGAGAGCAGGCGGAATAAATCGCCAGCCTGAGTATAATCGTCATTGCCCTCACGATGGTCGTAATGCCCCGCTTCGACATTGCCCAGAGGGAGGGAGGGTTCGACATACGCCGGATTCTGCTTGGGAGCATCGTCGTAGCTGTTCGGTTCGTAGTTCGGCGAATTACCGCCATTATTACCTAATGCCATGGCGCCATCTCGTTGATAATGCATCACCGGACATTTGGGCTCGTTGACGGGCAATTGCTGATAATTCGCCCCCAAGCGGTAGCGGTGGGCGTCGGGATAGGACATGATGCGCGCTTGCAACATTTTATCGGGAGAGAAGCTAATCCCCGGAACCACCGCACTCGGGGAGAACGCCGCTTGTTCGATTTGAGCAAAGTAATTCTCGGGGTTGCGATTGAGTTCGAGAATTCCGACTTCAATTAAAGGATAGTCCGCGTGTTTCCACACTTTAGTCACGTCGAAGGGATTGTCGGGGTGCTTGGCAGCTTGTTGTTCGGTCATGACCTGAATCGATACCCGCCATTGGGGATACTCCCCGCGCGCGATCGCCTTGTAAAGGTCACGCAGTGCACGATCCGGATCTTCTCCCCGCACTCGCGCCGCTTCTTCGGCGGTCATATTTTGAATCCCTTGCAGAGTTTTGACGTGAAACTTACACCAAACCCGCTCGTTATTCGCATTAATCAGGCTAAACGTATTATTGCCAACTAGATCCCAGTTGCCCTCTTCGGTATAAAACTTGATCGCAAATCCACGGGGGTCGCGTTCGGCATCGGCTGAACCCTGTTCGCCGCCGACGGTGGAGAAGCGGACGAGGACGTCGGTTTGTTTGCCGACTTGAGAGAAGAGTTTAGCTTTACTGTACTGGGTGATATCTTGCGTGACGGTAAAGGTTCCGAAGGCTCCGGCCCCTTTGGCGTGGACGACGCGCTCGGGAATCCGTTCTCGGTTGAAATGGGCGAGTTTTTCTTGCAGGTGAAAGTCCTGCATCAATACCGGGCCACGAGATCCGGCAGTTAAAGAGTTTTGGTTATCCCCGACGGGAATTCCATCGGCAGTGGTTAAATTATTGCGATCGCTCATTATTATTGGTGTTCCTTTTGATAGGAGAAGGAACTCGATATGAGTTAATGTTTTCGATCGTAATCATAACGACTATGGATTACCCACTCGGCGTCCGAAAATTTTACAAAACTACACAGAGAATCGGCGAACCTTTCGCGGCGCCCTACGGGTTTTACTGAAGAGACGATCGCCAAATACCCCTCTTTGGTCACTCTAGATCGAGAAAAACAGAGCGATTCAACAAAAAAAGCCCGCTTCGGCGGGCTTTATGGGAGTTGGGGGAGCATCAAAACTCCCCACTCCATCGAGGCTAATGACAATCTAACGATTGAGGGATTCTTCCAACTTGGCAATGTCGAGTAAGGTCTTCATCACGGAGTCGGGGTTCAAGCTGATCGAGTCGATTCCGAGTTCGACCAAGAAGCGGGCGAATTCCGGATAGTCGGAGGGCGCTTGACCGCAGATCCCGATCTTGCGACCATTTTTCTTGGCTTTTTCGATCACCATTTGCACCATATCTTTGACCGCTTTGTTGCGTTCGTCGAAGATGTGAGCCACTAACGCGGAGTCGCGATCGAGACCCAAAGTAAGCTGGGTGAGGTCGTTGGAACCGATCGAGAAGCCATCGAAGATTTCGCTGTATTGGTCGGCGAGGATGACGTTACTCGGGATTTCGCACATCACGTAGACTTGCAGGCCATTTTCGCCGCGCTTGAGACCGTATTTCTCCATCGTCTCTAGTACTTTGCGACCTTCGTCCGGGGTGCGGCAGAACGGGATCATCGGGATGACGTTGGTCAGACCCATTTCGTCGCGAACCCGTTTGAGGGCTTTACATTCCAATCCGTAAGCTTGTTCGTACTTCGGATCGTAGTAGCGGGAGGCACCGCGCCAGCCGATCATCGGGTTTTCTTCTTTCGGCTCGAATTGCTTACCGCCGAGGAGGTTCGCATATTCGTTGCTCTTGAAGTCGGACATGCGGACGACGACGGGATTGGGATAGAACGCTGCGGCGATCGTGCCGATCCCGTGAGCGAGCTTGTCTACGAAAAATTCCGGTTTGTTTTTCGGATAGAGAGCCGTCAGTTGGGCAATTTCCTTCTTGACGCTTTCGTCTTCGAGTTCGTCGTAATGAATCAACGCCAAGGGGTGCGCTTTGATGTGGTTGGCGATGATGAACTCGAAGCGAGCCAAACCGACGCCATCGCAAGGAATCGAGGACAGACCGAAGGCTTCTTCAGGGTTGCCGACGTTCATCAAGATTTTAGTCTTGGTGCGCGGCAGGTTGTCGATTTTGGTTTCTTGGACTTCAAAGGGAATCAAGCCGGAGTAGACTTTTCCTTCTTCCCCTTCCGAGCAAGAAACGGTGATTTCTTGTCCGGTTTCGATGTCGGCGGTGGCGGTTCCGCATCCGACGATCGCCGGAATCCCCATTTCCCGAGCGATGATCGCGGCGTGACAGGTGCGTCCGCCTTGGTTGGTGACGATCGCGCTCGATTTCTTCATGATCGGCTCCCAGTCGGGGTCCGTCTTGTTGGTAACCAGGACTTCCCCTTCTTTGAACTGGTCGATCTTGTGAACGTCGAGAATGACCCGGGCTTTCCCTTGGCCGATCATTTCGCCGACAGCACGACCGCGTGCTAAAACGTCACTCGTTCCATTGAGTTTGAAGTTGCGGATGACGTTTCCGGCTTTTTGCGATTGGACGGTTTCCGGACGGGCTTGCACGATAAACAGTTCGCCCGTCATCCCATCTTTCGCCCACTCGATGTCCATCGGCGTGTCTTTGCCCCGGACTTGGCTGTAGTGGTCTTCGATGATGCAAGCCCATTTCGCCAAGGTCAGGATCTCTTCGTCGCTGATGCAGAATTTTTCGCGCTCCGGTTCGGGAACGGGAACGTTTTTGGTCAGCTTGGAACCGCCCAAGTCGTAGACCATTTTGATTTCTTTACTGCCGAGCCGTTTTTCGAGGATCGGACGCTTGCCTTCTTTTAAGGTCGGTTTGAAGACGAAGTATTCGTCGGGGTTGACGGCCCCTTGCACCACGTTTTCACCCAAACCGTAAGCGGCGGTGATTAAGGCGGCATTCTTAAAGCCCGTTTCCGTGTCGATGGAGAACATGACTCCGGAGGTGGCGAGGTCGGAACGCACCATTTTTTGGACGCCGACGGAGAGGGCGACGCTGAATTCGTCGAAGTCTTCGCGCTTCTCTGCATATTGGTGGCGGTAGGAGATGGCGCGGTCGGTGAACAAGGAAGCGAAGCACTTGTGGCAGGCTTCGAGTACCCCTTTGACACCGTGGACGTTGAGGTAGGTTTCTTGTTGTCCGGCGAAACTGGCGTCGGGTAAGTCTTCGGCGGTGGCGCTAGAACGGACAGCTACGTCGGTGTCGCTGCTGTATTCTTCGCAGACTTTTTGGTAGTCGGGGCCGAAGCGCTCGCAGAACTGGCTGTCGCCGCCGTAACGCTTACACAGTTGCAGGTAAGCGGCGGCAATGGCGTCTTGCAGGTCTTGGGGGAAGGGGGTGTTCATGACGAGGGCGCGAGCCTGTTTCCCCCGCTCCCGCAAGTTGTTGACGTCATCGAGGTCGAGGTCGGCAAAGAGTTTGCGTAGCTTTTCTTCTAATCCCGCTTTTTCGATGAAATAGCGATAAGCATAGGCGGTGGTGGCAAACCCCGTGGGAACGCTGACGCCTTTGGACGCCAGTTGCTGGATCATTTCACCCAGTGAGGAGTTTTTACCGCCGACTAAGGCGAGATCGGCGATGCCGACTTCTTCAAACCACAAAACGAATGCGGTTTCTTTGGAACCTTGAGGCGTTTTTTCAGGAGCGGTGGAAACCATAGGTTTTATTCCTCTATGCGTACTGCAATTCTGTATAAGAACTGTTGTCAAACGTGTGTTTTTTTCTTTGACACGCTACGGTCGATCATAAACACGAGTTTTTAGAAAATCAATGGTTTAAATCTTAAAAAAGTGTTTAATGTTAAAACTTTATGAAATTTCAAAATACTAATATTGAGTTATTGTAGATCGATTTTTAGTTCATTTCAAGTCCGGTGGAATGAATTCTCATTGACTTTTCATCGATGAGGGTTGTTTATTTCTGAATATTACGGAAGTAAATCTAGGGTGTTGGAGGTCAAGAGATCGAGATAAGTAATAACGATCCGATCGCGGCGATCGCGCGATTTAAAGCATGAAAATAGAAGGGATTTGGAGAAATTCTGGGGCGATCGCTACCGGGAGAGCGCCTCTTTTTTTCGAGTGGGATGGACAAGCTGGGCGACCCTGGGCAAGAACTCTAGGTCGATAGGGTTCGGTTTCAGTCGAAATTGAGGAAATTTCCGATTGAAACCGAGCGATCGCGCGCCAACCGCTCGATCTCTACTGTACGGAATTCCTTACGGTTACCAGCGCTTTTCCACGCTGATGTATAGGCAGATTAGCACGTTTTTTTCAGCCTGACTGTAATCTATATCACATCCCCCAATTTCCGCAAGTCGGGCAGCTCCAGCGACTTTGCCCTTGCGATCCGATCGCGCCATTTTTACGCTAGAGTGCGATCGCCAGATCGATCGGGAGCGAGCGTCATGCTGTCCAAACGATTTAACGAAGCCCTCAGTTTTGCTGCCGAATTGCACGCCACCCAGACCCGCAAAGGGTCGGGAATCCCCTACATCGCCCACTTACTCGCCGTCGCCAGCATCGCCCTCGAATACGGCGCCAACGAAGACGAAGCGATCGCCGCCTTACTGCACGACGCCATCGAAGACCAAGGCGGGGCGATCGCCCGGGAACAAATTCGCCGTCGATTTGGCGACACCGTCACCGCGATCGTCGAAGGGTGTACCGACGCCGACACCCTGCCCAAACCCCCCTGGCGCCAGCGAAAAGAAACCTACCTCGCCCACCTTCTCAGCGCTTCCCCCTCGGTTCGCCTCGTCTGTGCGGCGGACAAACTCCACAACGCCCGTTCCATCCTCAACGATTACCGACAAGTCGGCGAAGACCTGTGGACGCGCTTCAAAGGCGGTCGCGACGGAACCTTATGGTATTACCGATCGCTGGTCGAAACCTTCAAACAAATCGATTCGACCCCCTTAATCGAAGACCTCGCCCGGGTCGTTGACGAACTCGAAACCACCTGTAAAAACCCCGTTCGACTCTCGTCCTAAATCTAAATATCCCCACGGTTTCAACCCGACCCGTTTCTTCTGGAAACGGGTTTTTCTCTAGGTAGGCGCTGCGACGGTCGTCCTCTTCAACCCCTCGAACATGGAAATTGTCAGAGATTTATTCGCTCAAGATCCGATTTTTCCCTTCGCCTTGTTGCTCGGCATTATTTTAGTCGTTCCCCTCTGCTTCGAGCGCTTGCAACTTCCCGGTTTAGTAGGCTTACTCGTCGCGGGAGTCGTCTTCGGACCCCATGGATTACAACTGCTCGAATCTGGAAGCGAAGCGATGAAACTGCTCTCCGATATCGGAGTTGTTTACTTGATGTTTGTGGCGGGATTAGAAATGGACATCGCTCAATTTCAGCGCGTGCGCGATCGCGCGTTGGGATTTGGTTTTCTCACCTTTCTCTTTCCCCTCATTGCCGGAACGATCGTCGGTCGTTGGTTTGGCTTCGACTGGAATGCTTCGATCTTACTCGGTTCCTTACTTTCTTCCCATACTCCATTAGGATATCCCATTTTAAGTCGCATGGGCTTAATGGGGAACGAAGCGGTTATCGTCGCCTTGGGAGGGACAATTTTTACCAATATTCCCGCCTTACTCGTTTTAGCGATTTGCGTGGGCGTAAAAACGGGAAATTTCACCCCGGTCGAGTTACTGATTTTAATCGTATCTTTGAGCCTTTACTCTGCCGTCGTCCTCTGGGGAGTCAATTGGGTCGGCAAAGAATTTTTTCGGCGATCGGGAGACGAAGAAGGCAATCAATTTTTGTTTATCTTATTAGCAGTCTTTGTCGCGGCAGTCGGCGCGCAAGTTATCGGCGTCGAAAAAATTATCGGCGCTTTTTTAGCAGGAATGGCGGTGAACGAAGTAGTCGAATCGGAAACCGTTAAAGAAAAAGTCGTCTTTGTCGGCAGTGTTTTATTTATTCCCATGTTTATTATTAACTTGGGACTGCTGATCGACTTGCAAGAATTTGCCAAAGGGTTAGCCTCCTTTGGGCTGACGATCGCCATTGTCGGCGCCTTATTGGGGAGTAAATGGATCGCGGCGGTGGGGACCCAATGGCTGTATCGCTACACCCGGGCCGAAACGATCGCCATTTGGTCCCTTTCGATTCCGCAAGTCGCGGCGACCTTAGCGGCGACCATTGTCGGCTATCGCCAGGGAATTTTAACCGAAGAGGTGTTAAATAGCGCGATCGTGATGATGTTGGTGACGGCGACCCTCGGACCGTGGGTGACGGCGCGGGTGGCGGGGGCCTTGCCCTTACCGGAAGCGGATTTAGGGGCGATCGCCACGACCTTCGACGAGACAGAAGCGCAAGTCGGTCATTTATTTACAGTGGTGGTGCCTGTTTGCAATCCCGAAACCGAGCGCTATTTGGTGGAAATGGCAGCTTTGTTGGCCCGTTCCGAAGCCGGACAAATCGTGTCGTTGTCGATCGCCCGTTCGATCGCCTACATGGAGGTTAGCGCCCTCGACGAGGCGATCGCGCGCGGCGAACGACTCGCGAACGAGGCGGTCGAGTTCGCCCGCAGCATGGGAGTGAGCGCCCGAGGTATCCTGCGGATTGACAGCGACGTCGCCTTGGGAATCGTCCATGGGAGTCGAGAGCAAAATGCTAGCGCGATCGTCATGGGATGGTCGGAAACGACGAGTTTGCGATCGCGCCTATTCGGGAATGCGATCGATTCGGTGTTGTGGGGGGCACACTGTCCGGTGGCGGTGACCCGATTGCTCGCCTCGCCGATGCAAATGCAACGCATTCTGGTTCTGGTCGATCGCGCGATCGCTCAATCCGTGCTGTCGGTACGAGTGGCGTTTATTTTAGCGAGCGCCAATCAAGGGGAAGTCACCCTTTTATATGCCGGAGATCGGCATACCTCGCCGGAAGTCCACGAGCAGATCGGCGCGCAACTGTCCCAGTTGGTGGCGCAATGGTCGGGAAGTACTCCCTCGCAGATCGCGATTTTAGCCGATGACGACCCGGTTGGGGCGATCGTGACCGCCTCGGCGCGTTACGATCTGGCCATTTTGCGATCCACCCGGCGCCGAACGGTCGCGGGATTGGAAATTGACGATCTGACCACTCAACTCCTGCGTCAATTACCCCTGTCTTTGGTGATGTTGGGGGAACCGGAATAGGAGAATTTATAATAGATTTTAGAGTTTGGAGTTTACAGTTTACACTTGGCCGTCGATCGCTCAATGAGGATCGCAAAGAGACGAAGGCGGGGAGGATCGACCCGCTTTTGAAACGAGGGGCGATCGCCCTCATCGACCCTATGGAACAATTCTCGTCGGTACGGATTCGAGAGCATCCAGAGGGGGAGGATCGCCCCCTGTCGTCTCAAATTTCTCTTAATTTAATCTCGTCGAGGCGATCGCCGTGCAGTTTTTGCAGCGTTTCCCGGGTTTCAATTTCAAATTCAAAACCTAAAATGATATAACTGTTAAACTGATGAATAATAAAAGGCTCGACTCTTTCAACTAGAGACGACCTCCATCGACGAGAATCAAATAATTCGACGCTCGAAGAAATCTCCCTCACCTCAATCTGACAGGTCGAAGCGGAAACACAGGAGACAGCCCATGATCGAAACAGGTTTGACGATTGCGAACGCGGATACCAACAGTGAAGAAGAAGCGGTGTTGGTAGAAGAAAAATTTGATGCTGAAGAAGACGAAGACTCCCCAGAATTGGAAATTCCTTTGTCCGATCGTAAATTAGTAACCCATCCCTATGATTTCGTCATTCGTTCCCTCAAAGATCAAATCGACGACGGAACGCTGATTCTGGCGGATAAATTCCAGCGCCGTCAAGTTTGGGACCGGACGAAATCGAGTCGGTTGATCGAGTCACTCTTGCTCAACGTTCCGATTCCCGTTTGCTATTTCGCCGAATTGGAAGACGGAACCTACAGCGTGATCGACGGTCAACAACGACTCACCGCGATTTATCGATTTCTCCACGACGAATATCCCCTCAGAGCCTTGAAAGTTCTCTCGGAACTGAATCGGCAGAAGTTTTATCAACTCGACGCTCCTTACAAGCGGTTGTTATTGTCGCGCACGATCCGTTGTATTGTCATTCTTAAAGAGTCGCATCCGGATATTAAATATGACGTGTTCGAGCGACTGAATAGTGGTTTTGTGCCGCTCAACGCTCAAGAATTGAGAAATAGCGTCTATCGCGGCAAGTTGAACGATCTCATTCACCAACTTTCAGAAGATGAAGTCTTTCAAAAAGCGCGGCGGGTGAGTGATATTGACAAGCGGATGCACGATTGCGAAATGATTTTGCGCTTTTTTGCGTTTCATTTCCACTTGTCCGAATATAAAGGGACTCTCGCCCGCTTTCTCGATCGGTATTTGGAATCGGGAATCAATTTTGACGAGGAAACCCTCGAACAACACCGAGCCTTATTCCGACAGACGATCGACGATGTTTATTACGTGTTTGAGGATCGAGCGTTTCGGCGATATACCCTGGAAAATGGTTGGGAAAAATCCCTCAACCGAGCGATTTATGACGTAGTAATGCTCTTTTTCGCCCGTCTGAACTCCGAAGATATTCGGGCGATGAAAGATGAAATCGTCGAAGCGTTAAAACAGGTCTGCCAGGATCCGGAGTTTTGCGAGGCCATTACGTCTTCAACGAAAAATAAAGACCGGATTCAAATGCGTTTGGACAAGTGGCGCGAAGCCCTGTTAAATATCGGCTTGGACGTACCGTATTTGCAAGTCGGCCAGTAGGAAAGGGCAGTCGGAAAGGGTACAGTATTGGTTTGAGTTCGGCGGGGATCGCGGCTACAAACACGGGGCGATCGTGGCGAGGACGGAGCGACTCAAGCTGTCGAGTTCGTAACCGCCTTCGAGTCCGAATACGATTCGGCGAGTGAGTTGCAGGCAGTAATTTGTAAAAACGCCGAAGTCTTCCGGTTGCAGGTCGATCCCCGCGAGCGGATCGCTGGAGTTGCCGTCGTATCCGGCACTGACGATCAGGATGTCGGGTTTGAAGTTCTCGAAAAACGGCATGATTTTTTCGTCGAATGCCTGTTTGTATTCGGCGCCCGTGCTTCCGGGTTTCATGGGAATGTTGAGGACGTTGTTGTACGATCCGGTTTCTTCAGCCCGTCCGGTTCCCGGATAGCAAGGGAATTGATGCAGGGAACAGTAGGTCATCTGCGGGTGTGTTTCGACGATCTCCTGGGTGCCATTGCCGTGATGGACATCCCAATCGAGGATTCCGACGCGCTCGACGCCGCACTGTTCGATCGCGTAGTAGGCGGCGATCGCGGCGTTGGAGAACAAACAGAAGCCCATACCGCGATCGGGGGTGGCATGATGACCGGGGGGACGGGCTAAAACAAAGGCCGGATCTCCGGTTTGGCAAATCCAATCGATGCCATCGAGCCACGCACTGACGGCGAGTTCGGCGACTTCGTAACTGCGCGGCGAGACGGGGGTGTCGAGATCCAAGCCGCCGCCGCCGTTGTGGGCGATCGTTTCGACGGCGTGTACGTGGCGGCGGGTGTGGATGCGCGCGATCGCCTCGGAGACCGCTCGCTCGTTCGGCGGGGTGGGCTGTTGCCAGTGGAGGCGATCGGCCCAGGGCGCGCTTTTGAGGGCTTTGACGATCGCCCGCAGGCGATCGGGTCGTTCCGGGTGTCCTCGCCCGGTATCGTGTAAGAGAAATTCATCGCAGTAGATCGCGGAAAACATAGGCAACCTCAACACTGACCCATCTGCGATCGATTATTGCAGAAATTCGCTCGTGATGTTTCCTTCGAGATTGGTTCGGATCCAAGAGACTTTTGAGAAACCGCTTCGAGGCGATCGCGCGATCGCCGGATCGTCCCGGGATCGATTCTTTTGAAGCTTCAATTTTAAAAATTGAAAATAAAATTTAATTTTTTAAAAGTTCAAAATTGTTCGGTTTTACTTCTTTTTAAAATAAGCGATCGAGCTACCATTAAACCAACCGCTTTTTTGATTTCATTTTATCAATCAATACCCCCAAAAAACTCCCTTCTATATTTAAACAAAAATAAGTCTAAAATAGACTTATTCAAATGTATCTCGGGACTCAAATAATGGGGCAGAACGGAATAAGCGGCCAAGCTACATAAAATATGCTAAAATCTTGATAGTAATTAGGCCATATTTAGAGTTCAGTCGAAGACTGTGGTTTTTTTCAGTGCCATAGCTTCTTGAGTCTTATATTTTTGGAGTTTTTCATCTTATGACAACCTCCCAGGAGCGGATAGTCCCGACGGATCTGCGGAACGAAATGTCCCGGTCTTACCTGGAATACGCCATGAGCGTCATTGTAGGTCGGGCGCTGCCAGATGCGAGGGATGGTCTCAAACCCGTCCATCGGCGCATCCTCTACGCCATGCACGAACTCGGGTTGACCCCAGACCGCCCCTTCCGGAAGTGCGCGCGGGTCGTGGGGGAAGTGCTGGGTAAGTACCACCCTCACGGCGATACGGCGGTTTACGATGCCTTGGTGCGGATGGCGCAGCCGTTTTCGATGCGATCGCCCCTGATCGACGGACATGGGAACTTCGGCTCGATCGACAACGATCCCCCCGCCGCCATGCGATACACCGAATGTCGCCTGCGTCCCTTGAGTACCGACGCCATGTTGCGGGATATCGACTCGGAAACCGTCGGTTTTATCGACAACTTCGACGGATCCCAACAAGAACCGATCGTCCTGCCCGCAAGAGTTCCGCAGCTTCTGCTCAACGGATCGTCCGGGATCGCCGTCGGGATGGCGACCAACATCCCGCCCCACAATTTGGGAGAACTGATTGACGGATTGGTGGCCCTGATCCACAATCCAGAGATCGACGATCTCGAATTGATGCGCTACATCCCCGGACCGGACTTTCCCACCGGGGGACAAATCCTGGGAACCACCAGCATTCGCGAAGCCTACACCACCGGGCGCGGGTCGATCACCATGCGTGGTGTAGCGACGATCGAAACCCTCGAACAACGGGGACGCCCCGATCGCGAAGCGATTATCATCACCGAACTGCCCTACCAAACCAACAAAGCGGCGATGATCGAAAAAATCGCCGATATGGTCAACGAGAAACGACTCGAAGGCATTTCCGACATTCGCGACGAGAGCGATCGCGACGGAATGCGCATCGTCATCGAACTCAAACGCGACGCCTATCCCCGGGTCGTTCTCAACAACCTCTACAAACAAACTCCCCTGCAAAGTAACTTCGGTTGCAACATGCTCGCCCTCGTGGACGGCGAACCGCAACTGCTGACTTTGCGCGAGTTTTTGCAGGTTTTCCTCGATTTCCGCGTCGAGACGATCGTTCGCCGAACCCAGTACGAACTTCGCAAAGCCGAAGAACGAGACCACCTCTTACAAGGCTTGCTGATCGCCCTGGAAAACTTAGACGCGATTATCGCCTTAATTCGTCGCGCCCCGGATACGCCGACGGCGAAACAAGAATTAATCGATTCTTTCGGTTTGTCGGAACAGCAAGCCGACGCCATTTTACAAATGCAATTGCGGCGACTGACCGCCTTAGAAGCGGAAAAAATTCAACAAGAACACGCCGAATTGCAAGCGCTGATCGCCGACTTGCGCGATATTTTGGCCCGTCGCGAACGCATTCTCGAAATTATCGAAACCGAGGCGAGTGAACTCAAAACGAAATTCGCCACCCCCCGCCAAACGGTCATCGAACATGCGGAAGGGGAAATCGACGCCACCGATTTGATCGCCAACGAAAAAGCCTTAATCCTGATTACGGAACAAGGTTATATCAAGCGGATGCCCGTGAGTACCTTCGAGGCGCAAAGTCGGGCAACCCGGGGCAAGTCGGGAACGAAGATGAAAGAAGACGATCGCGTCGAGCATTTCTTTACCTGCTGCGATCACGATAGCGTTCTGTTCTTCACCGATCGCGGCGTCGTTTTCTCCATGAAAGCCTATCAAATTCCCACCGGATCGCGCACGGCCCGAGGGATGGCGATCGTTCAAATGTTGCCGATTCCTCGGGAAGAACGAATTACTTCGATCGTCCCAGTCAGCGAGTTTTCCGATGACGAATATCTGATCATGCTCACGAAAGGCGGCTACATCAAAAAGACCGCCCTGTCTGCATTTAGCAATATTCGTTCTAATGGCTTGATCGCGATTTCTTTAGCGGACGGCGATCAATTGCGCTGGGTTCGTCGGGCCCGGGAAGAAGATAGCATCATCGTCGGATCTCGCAAGGGAATGACGATCCACTTCAAAGCCGATCGCAATCAACTGCGACCGTTGGGGCGATCGACCCGTGGGGTCAAAGCGATGAACTTGCGCAAAGAGGACGAGTTAATCAGTATGGATGTCATTTCCAGTCAGACTTTACTCGGATTGGAAGAAGACACCAACGGCGATAACGGCGACCTCGACGAGGAATTAGAAGTGCAAACCGTCGATCTCGACACCCTCGACGGCGACGAAGAACTCGACGGGGAAGAAACGGACGCCGAAGAACCGGAAATGGCCGCCCAGCAAGGGCCGTGGGTTCTGGTGATTACTACTGCCGGTTTTGGCAAACGGGTTCCGGTCTCTCAATTCCGCCTCCAAAATCGCGCCGGGAAAGGCATCATCGCGATTAAATTCCGCAAGAGTAACGACCAACTGGCGGCCCTGCGGGTGGTTACCGAAGATGACGAACTGATGATCGTGACCAACCGGGGGATTATCATCCGTCAGGCGGCGAAAGCGATTTCGTCTCAATCCCGGTCGGCGAAAGGGGTACGAGTGCAACGGATCGATCGCGAAGATGCGATCGTCGCGGTGGCGTTGGTTCCTCCGTCGGCGGAAGGAGACGAAGAGATCGCCGTAGAGGTTTAACTCCTCGAATTTTCCTAGGAATTCCCGGTTTTTTCGGTTGACGGGACAGCCAAAAAAACGGGGGTTCTGCCAAAACTGACGGGATTGATTTTATTATTGATTCGATGGGTAGAGGCGCGAAATTTCGCGCCTCTCACTGTTTTAGATCGCAAGAATTGCTGATGAAATTAACCACAATGACCCGTTTGGGGTTGACCTTTGCTGGGGGGGTTGTGATGGGGTTGACCCCCGCCCCGATGAATGTATGGCCTTTAGGGTGGGTGGCGTTGGTGCCGCTTTGGATGGCGATCGCCTTTGAATCTCGCAATTCGGCGATTCTGTCGTTTTTCTTCCACCAAAAACCTATTCAGAAAAATCGCTTATTTTCGATTTTAAAAACGTTAAAACAAGAGCCAAAATTACGATTTTGGTTGCGACTGTGGGCGTTTCCCCTGGTGTGGGGCTTGGGCTATCACGGCGTGGCTTTATCGTGGATTTTGGGGATCCATCCAATGACGTGGATGGGGGTTCCCTGGTGGCCGAGTTTGGCGATCGCCCTGTTTTGTTGGGGATTTATCAGCTTGTGGGGGGCTGGTTTGGTCGTGGTTTGGGCAACGGTTGTGGCGATCGCGACCACTCGAACTCACGTCATTACTCGCTTGATTTTAGCAACGGCAACCTGGTGTATTTTAGAGTCGGTTTGGAGTGCGGGAGATCTGTGGTGGACGGCGATCGCCTATACTCAAAGTCCGAATAATTTAGCAATTTTACACTTATCTCAACTCTCGGGACCGAATACAGTCGCGGCGGCGATCGTTGCGGTCAACGGCGCGATCGCGGAAGGACTGATTGCTTATTTCAAAAACTATCGCGAGGAGGGGCGATCGGTTCGTAGGGTTCGCGGGTTATTGGTAACGGCTTTAATTTTATTTTGTACGGTTCATGCGATCGGCTTTTACTTACTATCTCGTCCCTTAAATGACCTCGGCGATCGCGCTTTAAAAGTCGGTCTCATTCAAGGGAATATTCCCAACGAGATCAAACTCAATTACTTCGGCTATCAAAAAGCATTATACGGCTATACCACGGGGTATGAAACCCTCACCGATCGCGGCGTCGATATCGTCCTGACTCCCGAAACCGCTTTACCGTATCTCTGGACGGAAACAAGCCGAGAATCCCGTGATTTTTATCGAGTTATTTTAGAAAAAAATATTCCGGCGTGGGTCGGAACCTTTGCTCAAACCGAAGATGGCAATATTACGAATAGTTTATTAACGGTAACGGGAACGGGAGAAACCTACAGTCGTTACGATAAAACCAAGTTGGTTCCTCTCGGAGAATACATTCCTTTTGAAGATATTTTAGGGAAATTTATCGATCGCCTTTCTCCTTTAGATGCTCATTTAGTTCACGGAGACAAACATCAAATTTTCGAGACTCCTTTCGGACGGGCGATCGTCGGAATTTGCTACGATTCCGCCTTTCCCGAGCATTTTCGGCGCCAAGCGGCGGCGGGGGGTCAATTTATTTTAAGTGCGTCTAACGACGCCCATTATACCCCCGTCCAGATGCACCAACATAATGCCCTCGATCTGATGCGTGCGGTCGAAAGCGATCGCTGGATCGTCCGCGCCACGAATACGGGATTATCCAGTGTTATCGACCCTCACGGACGCATATTATGGCGATCGCAAATCAATCGCTATCAAGAACATATTGCCACAATTTACCGCCGAGATACCCAAACCTTATACGTCCGTTGGGGCGATTGGCTAACTCGTTGTTTAGGCATATTGGCTGTGATTGTGACGGGTCTTGAATGGAGAATTAGAAAGTTTTCATCGTAGAAATTTTTCGATTGCCGAAAACAGATATAAAAAACCAAGAGAAAAACATATTACTTCGATAATATTTGCTTTTTAAAATGACTTTGCGTTCGACATTCTAACCTTTCTCAAATTTGCGACCCCTCTTGACGGGCGATCGCCTTCCCTGTTTGGATAGAGAAAAATAGAATTCACGCGACTAGAATGGGAACTTATTTAATTACAGGTGCAAATCGTGGCATCGGTCTCGCTTTTTGCCAGCAGTTGCGCGATCGAGGCGAAACCATCATCGCCGTTTGTCGCGAATCTTCCTCAGAATTAGACGCTTTGGGCGTCCGAGTCGAAACCGGAGTTGACCTCAGCGATCCTAGCAGCATTGAAACCTTAGTCGATCGCCTCCAAGGGATTCAATTAGACGTGTTGATTAACAATGCCGGGATTTGGTCGAGAACGGCGTTAGACGATCCGAATTTTGAAGAAGATATTCGTAAGTTATTTGACGTCAATACTCTGGGAACATTACGAATTACTCGCGCTCTTTTACCCCAGTTAAATAAGGGTTCAAAAATTGCGATTATGACGAGTCGAATGGCATCAATTGACGATAATACTTCCGGCAGTTCTTACGCCTATCGGATGTCAAAAGTTGCCTTGAGTATGGCGGGAAAATCGCTCTCGATCGACCTCAAACCTCGTGGAATTGCTGTTGCTATCTTGCATCCGGGTTTAATTGCCACACGGATGACTGGATATCAAGGAACGCCCCCGGAAGAAGCCGCCGCCAAACTCATCGATCGCATCGACGAATTAAATTTAGATAATTCCGGTACATTTTGGCACGCCAATGGGGAAATATTGCCGTGGTAGATAGGTTGTAGCGATCGTTAATCTCGCAATTTTTAACCTCATCGGAGACGGCTTCGATCGCCGATCGCCGCGTCAGGATCGAATCGATAAATTTAAGTGTTTTTACCTTTTCTGTTTTTTTCTGTTTTTGTAAATCGATCCAGCGACGGCGATCGAATCGCCATTTTTCAAAAAAATTGGACGATCGATAGGTTATAAAAAAGCTAGGAACACAATATTGTATTTTATAAATTTTTTATTTACCTCAATTCAGTTATGCTTTTCAAGCGATAAAAAGCGATGAAGAAAAAAAAGACGCTCCTGCATTTTGGACGTCCTTGGGAAATGTTAGCGATCGCGCCCTGCGTTGCCGTCATTTTAATTTTATTGCGGCTTACAGGTGCATTTCAACTGCTAGAATGGGCGGCGATCGATTGGTTTTTTCGTCTGCGTCCCCTCGAACCCCCCGACGATCGCATTGTCATTGTTGCTATTACCGAATCTGATATTCAAACTGCCGGACAGTGGCCCATTCCAGATCGGACGATCGCTCAATTACTCGATCGCCTCAAACAACAACAACCAAAAGCAATCGGCTTCGATATTTATCGAGATTTATCCGTCGGCGAAGGTCATCAAGAGTTAATTGAAATTTTTAAAAACACACCCAATTTAATTGGCGTCCAATTAGTCGGTAGCGATGAGAACGGGATTGAAGTGAATCCACCCCCCCTATTGCACGATCGCGATCGAGTTGCAGCCAGCAATCTTATTTTAGATAATGATGGAAAAGTTCGTCGGGGTTTGCTGTTCGCCGAAACTCAAAACGGCGATATTCTACCCAGTATCGCTCTAAATTTGGCCTTAATCTATTTAGAAGATCGGGGAATCGAACCGGAAAATGCAACAGATAATCCCGAATATTTGCAACTCAATCAAGCGGTGTTCGAGCGCTGGCGATCCAATGATGGCAGTTATATTAAAGCAGACGATCGCGGCTATCAAATTTTTCTCAATTATAGAAAGCCGAAAAAGCCATTTCTAAAAGTTTCGATGACCGATGTTTTAACCAACCAAGTCCCCGATAACTTTGCCCGCGATCGCATTATTTTAATTGGATCTACAGCCCTCAGCATACAAGATTATTTTATTACTCCTTATGATAGTAACTTACTCGGTCTTCCTAGCCGCACTTCTGGGGTAGAAATTCACGCCAATATCACCAGTCAAATTCTCAGTGCAGCCCTCGACGATCGCCCTTTAATCAAAAGCTGGACCGATGAAATAGAGAATTTGTGGATCTTCTTTTGGGCGGCGATCGGTTTTAGCTTAGCGAGTTGGCAGAATTACCTTCCCGGCAAAAAATTTTATTATTCAATTTTTCAAACAACAGTCACCCTTTTTCTATCTTTAACTTTTCTCGTCGGTATTTCATTTTTTATCTTTTTACAAGGCTGGTGGATTCCCCTCGTTCCTGCGCTTTCCAGCTCGATTGTATCTGCGATCGCCGCGATCGGTTATATCGCCACAGTGGAGAGTAAAGATCGGGAAATTATCATGAATCTTTTCGAGCGTAATGTCACCGATAAAGTTGCCGAAAATATCTGGGAAAATCGCTATCAAATTTTAGAAGATGGTCAAATTCACGGTCAAGAAATTACCGCAACTATTTTGTTTACCGACCTCAAAGGGTTTACTAGCATTGCTGAAGGAATGGAAGCGAGGGAATTAATGTCTTGGCTCAACGACTATATGAAAGTCATGGCTCAAGTTGTCCTAGAATATAACGGCATTATTGATAAATTTATTGGTGATTCAATTATGGCCGTTTTTGGGATTCCCATTCCCTCAAAAACTGCCGAGGGAATTGCAAGAGATGCCCGTCAAGCCGTGCGTTGTGCTTTGGCCATGGAAAAAGCCCTTCAATCCCTTAACGAACAATGGGAAAACCAAGGAAAACCATCAGTTTTAATGAGAGTTGGCATTACTACTGGAACCGTGGTAGTTGGCAGTTTGGGATCCGATCGAAGACAAGACTATACGGTCATTGGGGATACGGTTAATATCGCTTCACGTTTAGAAAGTTTTGACAAATCAATTGAGGGGGGAATTTGTCGAATATTGATTTCCGAACAGACTCAAAAATTATTGTCCGATCGCTTTCAGACCCAATTTATCGGTAAAGTATTTCTCAAAGGTCGTAAAGAACCCATGCAGGTTTATCGGGTATTACGCGAATTTCACTCTCGTCATAAAAATTAACATTTTTAGGGTCAATTTAGATGACGATCGCCTGACTGATATGTTATCCCTCGGGAAGAATTAAACTTGACAATCGTGCAAGATCGTGAAAGTCTTTCAACCCTCCGTCCGTCTCTTCATGGTTTGGCTGACCTTCGATATCACTGTCACGCTTGTGATACCTCCTGCGGTTTTGAGTGCGAGTTCCCACAATGAACGAGCGACGATTAACCTTTCACGCCATGAATTAGCAAAATATCAACCGCCAAAACAAGGATTTGGGGGATCGCCGCCTCCTGTTGGCGGGGCAACTCGCGGAGGACAATGCGAAGGAGATGCAGCTCAAAACCAACTCACATTAACGGGATTGATTCCGAATTTAGGTTCCGAAGAAAGTGTAAATTTGAGTTATACCCTATCTACATCTCCCGAGTTCTTTATTTACCTTCCTGAAACCAGCGCCCGACAAGTCGAGTTTGTCTTAAAAGATGAAGATGAATTTGACCTTTATCGAACGATTTTTGAAATCTCCGGAGAATCGGGAATTGCGATCGTTTGGTTGCCGGAGATTCCGGAAATTGTCGTCAATAAAAACTATCACTGGTATTTTTCCCTGATTTGCAATCCGAATAATTTGAGAAAAAATGTTGAAATTGATGGATGGGTTCAAAGACTTGACCTCGATCCGACTTTAGAAAATCAATTAGATCGATTAGAGCGATCGGACTCGATCGCCCGTTCTAACTTATATGCAGAAGCTGGAATTTGGCACGAGGCGATCGCCACTCTGGCGCGACTTTATCTTGAAAATCCCGATAATCCCGCCGTCGTTCGAGAGTGGAAACTTTTACTCGAATCCGCAGGTTTGGAGAGCTTTACTGAAGTACCGATGAATTTTATCGAACTCGAAAAAACTCCCGAATTTTAGACGAAATCGTCGAAAAATTATCCAATTTTTGGTGATGATTTTAATAGTTGAATTTGCATCGACAACAAATAATAAAATTTTCGGGCGATCGAACGGCCATTTAAAAACATTTTTTATTGAGGGGTATCAAAACAATGGAACGGCAACACCCCGATCGAAACTCAAACCCTATCTCAGATCGAAACAAAATTAATTTATTACCAAAACATCGCTTAAAAAATTACCTTTTACCCATCTTCTTCACGAGCTTTATTTACCCAGCTCAAGCCCAAATTGTCCCCGATCGCACCCTGCCCGTTAATTCGAGCGTCACTCGCCAAGGAAATCTTTATGAAATTGAAGGGGGAACTCAAGCCGAAACGAATTTATTCCATAGTTTTGAAGACTTCTCACTTCCAACGAACGGCGAAGCATTTTTCAATAACGCACTGGAGATAGAGAATATCTTTACTCGGGTCACGGGGCGATCGCCTTCTAACATCGACGGTTTAATTCGAGCGAATGGGGTCGCGAATTTATTTATACTCAATCCCAACGGGATCGTATTCGGGCCCAACGCCCAACTCGACCTCGGCGGTTCCTTCCTCGCCTCCAGCGCCAATCGGATCGACTTCGCCGATGGAACCTCTTTTAGTACCCTAGCCAGCGAAACCCCACCGATACTGACGGTTAGCGTCCCGGTGGGTTTGCAAATGGGGTCTAATCCCGGTTCAATTGTCGTCAACGGACCGGGCAATAATCTGAGTCGAGATAGCGAAACCAATGGCATCGTGAGAGACAACCGATCGCCAGGCTTGCAAGTTAACGATCGCACGATCGCCCTTCTGGGCGGGGGGATCGAACTGAGTGGCGGCAATATCACCAGCAACGGCGGCAGCATCGAACTCGGCAGCGTCGGCGATCGCAGTCGAATTACGCTAAGTAAGATCGAGGAAAATTGGGCGTTTGACTATTCAGAAATTGCCGATTTCCGGGAAATTCAACTCAAAGCCGCCGCCTCTTTAGATAGCAGTGGCGAAGGTGCAGGGGCGATCCACCTCCAGGGTCGCACCGTATCGTTAAGCGAAGGATCCGCCATTTTGGGACTCACCCTGGGAAATCGAGCCGGGGGGGATTTGCTCGTCCGAAGCTCTGAATCGCTGCAATTAAGTGGCTTTAATAACTTCGGGTTTCCCAGCGTGTTAGTTACTCTGGTCGAGCCACAAGCCACTGCGAACGGAGGCGATCTGACCGTAGAAACCCGTCAGTTAACCCTCGCCGACGGAACCGCGATCTCCGCTTCGACCTTGGGACGGGGCAATGGGGGGAACCTGACCGTTTTTGCCTCACAATCCGTTGAATTGAAAGGATTAGATCCCTCTGGATTGGGAAGTTTTTTAGAAACCTCAGTCGCCCCACAAGCTACGGGTCACGCCGGAGATCTGACGATCGCCACCACCGAGTTAACCCTCTCTGACGGAGCGATCGTTTTCTCCTCCACATCCGGTCAAGGCAACGGGGGAAATCTGAGCGTTCTCGCCTCGGAATCGGTCGAATTAAAGGGATTAGATGATTTTGGATTCAGCAGCAGCTTGCGCACCAATACAACATCCTCAACCCTCGGTCATGCAGGCGATCTCGCGATCGAAACCACCGAGTTAATCCTCGCTGACGGAGCCATGATTTCCGCCGCGACATCGGGTAACGGCGATGGCGGCAATCTCTCGATTGTGGCGTCGGAATCCGTTGAATTAAGGGGGTTGGATGGGTCTGGATTTGGCAGCAGTGTGTTGAGTTCAGTTACTTCCGAGGCGAGTGGCAATGCAGGCAACATCACTGTAGAAACCCGTCACTTGAGTCTTGCGGACGGAGCCGGGATTTCGACCTCAACCTTGAGTCGGGGTCAAGGGGGGGACTTGACGGCGATCGCCTCCGACTCTGTAATCTTATCGGGCTTCAACGGTTCTGGACAACCCAGCTTTTTAAGCACTGATGTCGGTTCCGAAGCCACCGGGGACGCAGGGGACCTCGCGATCGAAACCGCTCGCTTGAGCCTCTTTGATGGCGCGAGAATTTCCTCTTCTACCTTCGGTCGGGGCAATGGGGGTACACTGACGGCGATCGCCTCGGACTCTATAGAATTGAGCGGCTTAGATACATCGGGAAAAGGCAGCATTTTGAGGACGTCCGTCGGTCTAAACGCCACCGGGGACGCAGGGAACCTCGCGATCGAAACCGCTCGTTTGAGCCTCTCTGATGGAGCGGCCATCTCCACCTCGACATTGGGTGAAGGCAATGGCGGCAATGTCACCATTCTCGCCTCGGAATCGGCAATTTTGAAGGGTTTCAATCGATCTGGACTGGCCACCTCGATCCTCACCCTCGTCGGTCCGGACGTTAGTGGGAATGCAGGCAGTGTCACCTTAGAAACGCAGCGATTGAGCCTCTTCGATGGAGCGGGGATCTCCACCTCGACATTAGGTCGAGGAAATGGGGGAAATCTGACGATTCTCGCGTCGGAATTCGTCAGCTTGAATGGGTTCAATGCCTCTGGAGTCAGTAGCGCTTTAGCGACGGATGTCGGACCCGAAGCCACTGGAAATGCAGGCAACCTGACCGTGCAGACCGGAAAATTGACCCTTGCGGATGGAGCCCTTATTTCAGCCGCAACCCTGGGCGGGGGCAATGGCGGCAACCTAACACTGATGGCGTCGGAATCGATCGCCTTGAATGATTCTAGTGGCTCTGGGGTTGGCAGCGTTGTCGTCACTCTGGTTGGTTCTCAAGGCAGTGGAACGGCGGGCAATCTCACCGTAAAAACGGGGGAACTGACCCTCGCCGATCGATCGGAAATCGCAGCTTCGATGCTGGGTGAGGGCAGTGGGGGGAACGTCATCCTGGAAGCTGACCGATTGGCGCTCTCCGACGGATCGGCGATCTCGTCTGCAAGCTTTGGTCGGGGAAATGCGGGCAATTTGACGATCGCCTCCGACGAACTCACCCTACAAGATGGCTCTTTCATCAATGTGAGTGCAGTAGGCAACTTCTCCCCCGGCAGCCTCCGGGTGAGCGCCGACCGAGTTCGACTCGACAACCAATCGAACTTGATCGCCGAAACCGAAGCTGGCAGCCAAGGCAATATCGAGGTTTCCGCCAATTCCACGATCCTCAGCCGCAATAGTAATATCGCCACGAACGCGATCGCCGAGGCGACGGGCGGCAATATTGAGATCGATACGGGGATCTTGGCGGCGGTAGGAAATAGTGATATTAGTGCCAATTCCGCCCAAGCTCAAGGAGGCAATGTCACTCTCAACGTCCGAGGCATCTTCGGTACGGCGTTTCGTCCCCAAAACACTGCCGCCAGCGACATTACCGCGACGGGGGCCAATTCCAGCTTGAGTGGGACGGTCACAATTAATACCCCCGACATCGACCCGACCTCGGGATTAGTCGAGTTACCGGATAATTTTGTCGATGCCAGCAACCAAATTGATTCGAGTTGCCGTCCGGGTCAGCAACAAAGTGAGTTCGTCGTCACCGGGCGAGGCGGGTTGCCGCCGAATCCGATCGAGGCGATCGCCGACGAAGCCACTTGGATCGATTTGCGACCGACCGCCCGCGAACCGCAAGACCGGGGACAACTCGGCGATCGCCCTCTGGCGGCGTCTACTGAGCGATCGCCATCGGTGGAGGCGCAAGGATGGACCGTGAAGGCGAACGGACAAGTCGAACTCGTCGCCGAATCACCGGAAAACACATCACCCCATCCCTCGACCCCGCAACGGCGATGTCTTGAGACGCGGTAAGTGATATACATTAGTTGATTTCGTTCCAGGCCAGAAAAGAATATAAGTGCGACTCGCAGCTCGAAACGATTTGGGGAGGGGGTCATCATGGATCGATTGAATCGGGGAAAAAAACCGATCGCCCGTCTGCAGCGATGTTTAGGTCGCTCCAAATGGGTCGGACAATTCTGTTTGGGAATGGCGATCGTAGCCACCGTTACGAGTATTAATATCGATCGCCTCGATCGCCATTCGATCGCCTATTTCGAGCCGATTTGGGGCGATCTTCAGTTATTTTCTGCGAGAATCAACGCCCAAACGGCACCGGATGCGCTCCAATTGTTGCAACAGGGTCGCGAATTGTTTCAAGCTCAACAATTCTCTGAAGCTAAACGCCAATGGGAACGCGCGGCGAGTCAATTGCAAGGCGAAACCGATCGCCTCGATCGCGCTTTAGTCTTCAATTATTTATCCCTCGCCTATCAGAAATTAGGACAGTGGTCCACAGCCAGAACCGCGATCGCCACGGCTTTAAGTTTACTCGAATCGGGCGATCGCACTGACGAAAATTCTCCGGAAGTTTTATCGATTCTTGCCCAAATTTTTAATACGAAAGGACATTTAGAACAACAGACGGGTCATTGGCAACCTGCCCTAGAAAACTGGGAAACCGCCCACAAATTTTATACCCAACTGGGGGACGATGAAGGGGCGATCGGAACGCAACTCAACCAAGCTCAAGCCTTACAATCTCTCGGACTCTATCGCCGTTCCCGTCAAGTTTTAGAAGCCTCGACTATTTCCCTGAAAAATCAACCCGATTCTGCCCTCAAAGTGACGGGATTGCAAAGTTTGGCGAATGCTTTGCGGGGGATGGGCGAGTTGGAACGTTCCCGCGAATTATTATCTCAAAGTTTGGACATTGCGCGAGGTTTAAATTTAACGGAGGCGATCGCGGCAACTCAGCTTAGCCTGGGCAATACGGCGCGGGCGATCGCGGAAAATGCGATGGCTTTGCAAGAACAAGAACGGGCAAAACAGGAATTTGAAATCGCCCTCGATGCTTACCGAAAAGCTGCAGAAATTGCCGGATCGCCCGTCCTCCAATCGCGATCGCAGCTCAACCAACTCAGTTTATTCATCGATAGGCAACAACTCGAATATACGGCAGAGTTACTACCTGAAATTGAGGGTTCTCTCGACCGTCTCCCGTTCAGTCGTTATGCGATCGAAGCTCGTATTAATTTTGCCGAAAGTTTGATGAAACTTTATGCGTTAAAAGATGAAACAAGAGGAGGCGATCGCCGATTGCTCGTCGGTCGCACGGCGGAGTTATTAGCTACGGCGATCGATACCTCTAGAACTCTGGAAGATCCTCAAGCTGAATCTTATGCTTTAGGAAGTTTGGGAAAACTTTACGAATTAACTGGAAATTTTGAAGATGCTCAAAAGCTTACGGAAGGCGCATTAGGACTCGCTCAAAAGATGAATGCGGGGGAAATTGCCTACCGTTGGCAATGGCAACTCGGTCGTATTTTAGCCAAAAAAGGAAATCGAAATGAGGCGATCGCCGCCTATCGAGGGGCGGTGAATACGTTGCAATCTTTACGAAAAGATTTAGTGGCGATCGATGCCAATTCTTCTAGCGTTCAGTTTTCTTTTCGTGAAACGGTCGAACCTGTTTATCGTGAATTTGTCGATCTATTGACCCAGCCTACTGTACGACCGACTGAAGAAAATTTAAGGGAAGCACGACAGGCGATCGAATCTCTCCAATTAGCGGAACTCGATAACTTTTTTCAGGAAGCCTGTTTGGATGCCAAACCTATTCAAATCGATCGCATCGACCCTCATGCGGCGGCAATTTATCCGATTATTTTACCCGATCGCCTGACAGTGATTGTGGCATTACCGGACTCGTCGTTACAGCTTTACCACACCCTCGAATCTGAAACGACGATTCGCCAAGTTCTCGATGAGTTACAACAAAATATCGGGCGAAGATCGGGGAACAATCAGTTGGTTTTAGAGTTGTCCCGACAAGTTTATGACTGGTTAATTCGACCCATTGAAGTTCAATTAGAATACAGTCAAATTGAAACCGTTGTTTTTGTCCTGGACGGACTGTTACGCAATGTTCCCATGGCCGCTCTAAACGACGGACGGCAGTATTTTATTGAAAAGTATGCAGTGGCGATCGCCCCGGGATTGCAACTGCTTCCTTCTCAGGGGTCTGAAGATCTCGAATTTCAAGTATTGAGTGCGGGAATGTCCGAAGCCCGTCAAGGGTTTCCCGAGCTTCCCAATGTTAAAGAGGAATTGGAACGTATTCAGGTACAATTATCGAGTCAGTTGCTTTTCAATCAAGCATTTACCAGCGATAATTTACAGCAGGCGATCGCGCAATTTCCCTTTCCGGTCGTCCATATTGCAACTCACGGTCAATTTAGTTCTCAAGCCGATCGCACTTTTATTTTAAGTTGGGATCGAAAAATCAAAGTAAAGGAATTAGATCGTCTTTTACGCGATCGTCAACGGGATGTTTCCAATCCCATTGAACTGCTTGTTTTCAGCGCTTGCGAAACCGCAGATGGAGACGAACGCGCGGCGTTAGGGTTGGCGGGAGTTGCACTCAGAGCGGGGGCTCGCAGCACGCTGGGGACCTTGTGGCGGGTCAGCGATCGCTCGACGTCAATATTAATGGTTCGTTTTTATCAGGAATTAACCGAAAATGTAGGGATATCCAAAGCGGAAGCGTTGAGACGCGCTCAATTAAGTTTATTGGACGATCGCCGCTTCAAACTGCCTTATTTTTGGGCGCCTTATCTTTTAGTCGGCAATTGGCGCTAATGGGTATGGGAATGCAGGGACACGATCGTCGGTGTCCCTACGAGCCCCCACTCTCCGATTAGGCGATCGCCTCAAGCCGATTTGCCATTACGACTCGATGGCGGCAAGGTTAACGGGGGTTTATGACCGTTGTAGTGACCGTTGCGTTCGGCGGGCATATCTTCGAGTAACAGTTCCCGAATCAAACGGGCGACCACTCGTTCCGCCAAGCCATTGACGATTTGACGGCCCATTTCCTGGGTTTCTCGCTTCATGAGCAAGGGGGGTAAGGCTTGCAGCAATTTGGTAGGGTCGAAACCGCGCGTTTCTTGCAAGATTTCCCAAATTCGTTTGATATGTTCGATTTTTTGGGTATCGGCGGCGCTAGCTGGAGTCGGTTGGTGCATTTTCAGCCCGAACCACTCGCTCAACACCGCACTGGCGTTCCCGACGGCGTCGCGGGAGAGGGTATCGATACTTTTGACCAATTCTTCGACGATCCGTTCGCGAATGAATTCGCCGCGTTCGGAAAAGAGAAATTCTAAGGCTTGATTTAAGGCTTGGGAGAGGTCGTAATCGTCGCTGCTGCGGGCGTTTCGCAACAAGTTTTCGAGGCGGTTCCAGCGAAAGTCACCGTCTTTGAAGAGTAAGTCGCGCAAGGAAGCGCGCAGTTGCGGGGAGGAGTCGGTCAGCAGGCGTTTGGCGATGTAGGGATAGGCTTTGCTGAGGACTTTAAAGTTGGGATCGACGTTGATGGCGATGCCTTCGAGGGTGACGAGCGATCGAATGATCAAGGCATAGTAGGCGGGGACTCGGAAGGGGTATTCGTACATGACTTCCGAGAGTTGGTCGGTGATGCTTTTGAAATTGAGTTCGGCGACGCTGGCTCCCAAGGCGTTGTTAAAGACTCCGGCGAGGGCGGGAATGATGGGGGTGAGGTCGGTGTCTTCGGTGAGAAATTCGAGTTTGACGTAATCGCGGGCTAACCCTTCAAAGTCGCGATTGACGAGGTGAACGACGGCTTCGATCAAGCCGTAGCGTTGGTAGGGTTTGACTTGGCTCATCATGCCGAAGTCGAGATAGGCGAGTTTGCCGTCGTTGGTGGCGAGGAGGTTGCCGGGGTGGGGGTCGGCGTGGAAAAAGCCGTGTTCGAGGAGTTGGCGTAAGGAGCATTGGACGCCAACTTCGATGAGGTATTTGGCGTCGATGCCTTTGGCTTTGAGAGCTTCGAGTTGGGTGAGTTTGGTGCCGTTGACCCATTCCATGGTCAGGACGCGCCGTGCGGTGTAGTCCCAGTAGATTTTGGGGACGTAGATATCGCGCAGGTGGCCGTAGAGGTCGCCAAAGCGTTCGGCGTTGTGGCCCTCTTTGGTGTAGTCCATTTCTTCGTAGATGCGCGCGGCGAATTCGTCGGCGATCGCGACTAAATCGCTGCGAATCTGCTTGATGTTGTTCTGGGCCCAAAGGGCGAGTTCGCGCAGGATGTAGATGTCGAGGGCGACGCTTTCGGCGAGGCCGGGACGCTGGACTTTGACGGCGACGGTTTCCCCGGTTTTCAGTTTGCCTTTATACACTTGGCCGAGGGAGGCGGCGGCGACGGGGTCGGGGGTGAGTTCGGCGTAGATGCGATCGGGGCGATCGCCGAGTTCTTCTTCGATAAATTGGTAGGCGACTTCGTTGGGGAAGGGCGGCAGTTGGTCTTGAAGTTTGGCGAGTTCTTCGAGATACAACGGCGGTACGAGGTCGGGACGGGTGGAGAGGGCTTGTCCGACTTTGATAAACGCCGGGCCGAGTTGGGTGAGCATTTCGCGCAGTTCTTCGGCTCGTTGCAACTCGTGTTGCTTGAGGGTGCCGCGTCGGCGATCGAACCAGATTTTGAATGCCAATTTGAGCATCGGCCAGAGGATGGCAAAGCGACGCCGCCAAACTAGCCAAACGCGCGGTCGGTAGTAGTTGGTGATCGCCACGGCGTCGTAGTCTCGACTTTCGGTGACGAGTTCTTCGTCCGGGGCGGCAGCCGATTTGAGGGGGGTGCTACGGGCAGGGTCGGCTTCGCCTTCGACGGCGACGCTAGAGACGGGGATGCTCTGGGAGGAGGCGGTTTTGGCCTCATCTGGTCGGGGCAGGGGGTTGGATTCTACGGGGTTGGCAGAACGAGATACGGTCTTGGCATTCATAGATCGAGGATCGTCTAGAAACGAGCGCTTAATAGATTGTAACAATTGATTTCTGAAGACTTTCCCAAAGCTCTCTCAAGGCTCGTGACCGCCTGTGGTGAAGTTGAAGGGGGTGAGTTCGCGCGATCGCCCCTCGCGTAGGCTCGATCGATACTCGACATCCGTTGAGAATTGGCAAACCGGGGAGCGCGATCGCCTCGCACTCTCCAACCCCAATTTGCGGTCAAAAGCGGTAGCCCGATCGCCCGACCCCCGGCAGCGAGGAGAAGGAGCGGGACGACGAAGCCGGACGGTCGCGATCTCTACCCCAAGCTCCTCTAATTTTCGACCAAGGTCCAGGCCCCATCCCACGGCTCCTTGGGGGGTTCGCGCAGCAAGCGCTGACAGCGTTTCAAATGAAACGCGGCGGCTTTATCGTTGCTGTCAATTTCTAAAACCGTGGCAAATTCCCCCATGGCGATCGCGAATTTCCGATTGAGATATAACTCGCGTCCCTTATCGTAATGTTCGATCAACTGCTTGCGATCGTCGGGAATCGGTTCCGAATTCAGTCCCAAAAACTGATAGATCGAAATCGGATGGTGGTTATCTCGGATGCGAATCGTGTCGAGTTCTCTCGCCCAGATGCGATCGGCACAATAATGATACGTATTCTCCCCGAGGACAATATCGCAGCCGTACTGCCGACTGACCCCTTCGAGACGGAAACCCAGATTCACCCCTTCCCCGATCGCGCTGAATTCCAACGGTCTTTTCGAGGCAATCTGAGCGCCGATCGCCGTATCCGAATTGATCCCCATGCCAATTTCGATCGCGGGCTTGTTTGCCTCCCGGCGTCGTCGGTTCACCTCTTCGAGTTTTTGACGCATTTCGATAGCCGTCTGTAACGCCAGCCAAGCATGATTTTCTAGGGGTTGGGGCGAACCGAAAACGGCAATCAAAGAATTGCCCACACAGGCAATTTCTATCTGGTTCTTACACCGTTCTTTGTACTTGTAAACCGCCTCCACCATCGACTCGAAATACTCATGGAGGAGGTCGGCCACCTCTTGACTTTCCAAATCTTTCGTCAAGCTGCCGTAACCGCTAATCTCCGAAAATAAAACGGAGACCTCGTGGCACATGCCTCGGGCAGATGTCTCAAACTGGCTCCCTACTTCCATATTCCATACACAACGTCAACCAACTCACTTATGACAAGGCTCCCCCGTCGGATCCGGGGAAGTGGACTTGTCCTCTCCTAACCCTAACACGCTCGGTTCGACCGCCGATCGACGATCCTCGAGCGCCGCGCGGCGATCGGGCTGAGTATCCGAGCCAACCGCCAGACCCCAAGCCATCGCCTACTTCGAGGTTAAAGTTTCCACCCCATCCCAATCCTCTGGCGGCGGAGCTTCCAACAAGTTCTGACAGCGCTCCATGTGGATGTTGGCCGCTTTATTATTCGGATCGATTTCCATCACGCGACCGAACTCGATCAGCGCCTTGGCAAACTGCCGCCCCAAATAACATTCCCGTCCTTTTTGGTAATGCTCCAACAAGGCGAGCTTGTCATCCGGAATCGGGTCCGATCGCAATCCGACCACCTCGTAAATATTCACGGGTTCGTTGCGCCCTTTCACCCGCACGCAGTCGAGTTCGCGAACCCAAATCAGATCCGCACAGGGCTTGTACGTATCTTCGCTAATCACGATATCGGTACCGTACATTTTGCTGGTTCCTTCCAGACGCGAACCGAGGTTCACCCCGTCCCCAATCGAAGTCAGCTCCATGCGCTTACTCGATCCGATATTGCCACTGACCACCTCGTCCGAGTGAATCCCGATCCCGATTCTAATAATCTGCTTGCCCGCCGCCGAACGGCGCTTGTTAAATTCGATCAGCCGCTTGCGCATTTCCAACGACGTTTGCACCGCACACCAGGCATGATCTTTAAGGGGCAACGGCGAACCGAACACGGCCATGATCGCATCGCCAATGTACTTGTCGAGGGTCCCTTTGTACTTGAAGACCGCATCGACCATCGACTCGAAATACTCGTTGAGCATGATCACCACTTCTTCCGCTTCCATGCCTTCGGTGAGGGTGGTGTAGCTGCGAATATCCGAGAACAGCACCGAAACTTCTTTGCGCTTGCCGCCCAATCCCGTTTCTCCGGAGGCGAGCAACTGTTCCGCCACTTCCTGGGTCATATAGCGGTACATCGTACTCTTGAGCCGTTTTTCGTCGCTGATGTCGTCCATGACCACCAAGGCCCCGTAAACATTGCTCGGGTCCGTGGCGTCGGCGATCGAATTGATGAACAAATGAACGCTGTGCTGCTCTTCGGAGGTTTCGGAAACTAAGGTTTGATCCGGATAATATTGCTGTCTGGCCTTTTCGTCTTCACCTTTCAACGCCGCGTCAAACCACTTGGCAAAATCCCCTTCTTTGACGTGAATCAGATCGCGCAACTGTTTCCCTTCGAGCTGGGTACTGTCGTCAATTTCCAACAGTTTCATCGCACTTTCGTTGACCGCGATCACGTGACCGGATTTATCCGTCGAGATCACCCCGTTGCTCAAACAGCGCAAGATATCCCGTTGCATTTGCTCTTGCTGTTTGACCGTTTGGAAAAGTTTGGCATTTTGCAGGGCCACTCCCGCTTGGGTATTGAACGCCTGCATGAACTCCTGGTCGGAGCGGTTGAAACTGGCTTTCCAACAATCGGGAGCTTTCGGCCATTCTGCCGGGTCGTAAGCGGGATGGTCCCCTTGTTTTTTCTTGTTAACCAGTTGGGTCACGCCGATCAAGTCGCCGTCGGCGTTGTACACGGGCATACAGAGCAAACTGCAGGTTCGATAACCGCTCGTTTGGTCCACTTTTCTCGACATTTCCGAGCCGGGATGGTCGTACAAGTCGAAGGGGATATTGAGCGGTTCTCCGGTTTTGGCGACGGTTCCGGCGTAACCGACTCCCATCGGGATGCGGATTTCTTTAAGTTGGTCGCCGATCGGGATTTTAGTCCACAGGTCGTTTTTGTCGCGATCGATCAGCCACAAGGTGCTGCGGTCGGCGTTCATCAGTTGTTTGGCCTCGTCCATGACCTTTTTGAGGGTTTCTTCGAGGTCGAGGCTGCTTTTACTGAGGGATTGGGTCGCCGACATCAAGGCGGCGGCGGCGCGCTGCCGTTGGGTGGCTTTGTAGAAGGAGCGCGACGATTCTAGAATTAAGCGAATCGAGGGGGCGAATTCTTCAAAAACTCGCTCGTCTTCGTCGGTAAAGCCTTTGGGATCGATGCGATCGAAGAGTTCGGCTTGGGGGTTGTATTCTTTTTTAAGTTTGTTGAGAAGTTGGACGACGGCTACTAAATCCCCTTTCTCGTTGAGCAGGGGCAAGCAGAGCATCGTGTAAGTGCGATATCCGGTTTTTTTATACTGCTCTTTAGCGGCGCCCGATCGCGGGTCGTCAAAGAAGTCGTAGGGGATATTGATTTCTTTTTTAAAGGTTGCGGCTTCTCCGGCGATGCCTTTATCTGCAGGAATGCGAATTTCTAAGGAGCCTTCACCTTCGCCTTTGGCGACGATCGACCACAGTTCGTTTTTTTCTTCATCTAATAAAAAGATCGTCGTGCGATCGGCTCCCAAGAGTTCCCCGGTCTTCAGGGTAATCGAGTGGAGCATTTCGTCGAGAATGGCGTCGAACCCTTGAGAGTCGAGCAGGTTGTCGAGCATCGACAGGGTTTGATTGACGACTTCGAGTTTCTGCTCGACGTCGGTGACGACCTGTTTGAAGGTATCTTGGGTAAGCGGTGCCAGGAACTGGGAAAACGTTCCGCTTGTTGCCGTTAGGGCGCTGCTGCTGTTGGCAGAAGCAGATGCACGTTGGTGAGCTGATGATGGATTCGCATTCTTGCCTTCCACTTGGGGGGTGACATCGATGACGGCACCACCAGGGCTGTCCCAAGAATGCGGATTCGGAGATGCAGCTGTCATAGATCTATACTCTTTACTTCAGACCAGGGATGAGATTGCCTCCTCAGACGAGCGAGCGATCGCCTGGAGCAAGCCTTGCAGATTCGTGGCACGTCGCCGAGCAGATCGAAGACTACTCACCAGTGTACTCTGTCGAGAAGAATAGGACATCCGACGGACGATATTGCCCTACGTTTGGCGAGCGCTTTGAGAGCGGTGAAGCTAAATCGGGCCGACAGGAATTTTCATTTTATAAAGGCGCTTGGCAGGGATAAAAATATTTTGGCATCCTTGTTTAAAAATAGATGTGACTGTCTCTACTAATTTGACACACAATAGCCGGGAGTTTTGGGAAAAATCACAGAAGTTGGCGATCGCCTCGACCCTGCTTGACTCAATTGAGCGACTGGGATTTGAGCATTGACGAATCCCGGCCAACGAACGCTTACTTTTAATTGGAGAATCCTCATCTTTTTAACATTTTTTCGCCAAAGTAGGGAATGTTACGGGGAGTTTGGATTAACCTTCCCCCGAACCGTTTGCATTTTTACGGCGGTTGTCGGGGTCTTGGCGTAAGTCTGCCGCTTGGTTGAGTAAGGATTGGGCGAAGGCGATCGCCGCATCGGCCCCTTCTCCTCCGGCGAGTTGGGCGAGTTCTTCCCGTCGTTGCTGGGGGGTCAAGGGGGTCACGCGAATGGCGGTTCGCGTTTCCGTGGCGATCGCGCTGTCGGTATCGATCGCCTCTCCCGAGGACGTCGGCGTGTCGATCAGTTGCTTGTCTACCCGAAAGTGACAATCCGCCATTGCGGCGACGATCGGTTGGTGGGTGACGAATAAAACCTGATGGTAGAGAGAGAGTTGGTGTAATTTTTGGGCGATCGCCCCGGCGACCCGTCCGGACACCCCCGCATCGATTTCGTCAAACACCAGCGTCACCGCGTCGTCTGCTTGGGAAAAACAGGCTTTGAGCGCCAGTAGAAACCGACTCAATTCGCCCCCAGAAGCAATTTCGTGCAAGGGTTGCAAGGGTTCGCCGGGATTCGGCCCGATCGCGAACACCACCCGATCGCCTCCGGTACTGTTCGGCGGCATTTCGGACAGTTGCACCTCAAATTGTACTTTTTCCATCGCCAGGGGCTTGAGCTCTTCGAGCAAGCGGGTTTCCAACTCCCTTGCGGCGCGTCGCCGCAGGGTCGTGAGGCGATCGCACGCCGCCTTCAGTTGTGCCTGACACGCCCGATAATTCTGTTCTAACTCTTCGATCGACTTCCCGCCTCCGGTCAGTTGTTCGAGTTCGGCTTCGATACTTTGAGCGTAGGCGATCGCCTCCCCCAAACTCGGGCCGTACTTGCGGCAAATTTGCTGCAACTGCACCAACCGCCGTTCCACCTGTTCGAGACGGTCGGGATCGGCTTCTAAATTAGCGCTGTAACTACTCATCTGCCGTCCCGCTTCGATCGTCTGCGCTAACGCATCTTCGACCATGTCGAGAATCGCTTGTAGGCTCCCATCATAACCGACGATTTCTTGTAAGATCGATTGCACTTCTCCCAATAAATCGGCGGCAGCTTGCTCCCCCGTATCATTCTGATAAAGAAATTGGTATGCTTGATAACTCTGCTGTTGCAAGTCCACCACGTGACTCAAGCGCTGCCGTTCTTGTTCGAGTCGTTCCGCTTCGTCCGCTTCGCTCAAATCAGCTTCGCTCAACTCTTTAAGTTGATATTCGAGCAAATCAATCCGTTGCAAGCGCTGTTGTTCCGACTGACGCCGCCGTTCGAGTTCTTGCAAGGCGAGGGACGTTTTCGCAAAGGCTTCCGCGACCCGTTGCCGTTGGGCGAGTAAGGGTTCGCCTCCAAAATTGTCGAGCCAGTCCCGTTGGCGCGCCGCCTGTACCAATTGCACCGTTTGCCCTTGGGCGGTAATCTCGACGAGACGCTCGCGGACGCGCTCCATCAGTTGGCGATTCACTAAAATCCCGTTCAGTCGCGATCGACTCCGCATCGATCCCCCCCGGGTCGCCACCAGTTCTCGACTGACGACCAGTAAATTTTCGTCGAGCGGATCGATTTCTTGTTCGCGCAACCAGGCGATCGTCGGCGGGTCTAATTCAAAGGTCGCTTCGATCGCGGCGCGATCGGCTCCCGCTCGGATCGCTCGCCCTTGTACTTTACTCCCCAAAACCACATCGACTGCATCGAGAATAATCGATTTTCCCGCTCCCGTTTCCCCGGTCAAGACGTTGAGACCTTTGCCAAATTCGATTTGGAGTCGGTCGATCAACGCAAAATTCTCAATCTGCACGGACAGCAACATAGATCCCGCATCGTCCTCGAAACCGAACACAAGCAAGTGTATCCCGATCTCCACGGGATCGCGACGGCGGCGATCGGCAGCGCCCTGGGAAAGCCCACTGGCCGATCTCCGTATAATTCGATCTCGGCGGCGATCGCCGCGATCGACCCTCCGATAAGCCTTTGACCGTTTGTCTCCTTCGAGGTACACGGCGCAACATTGAGATTGTTTGCTGTAAGACAGTATTGGACTCGTAAATAGGTCATACTAGGGATAGAGGGTTAATCCTAACCTTCCCAGTTAAAGTGATTTAGCTGATTGAATTTAAAGCGCACCTATAACAATTCGGTATGGAATCAGGTAGTCCGTCTGCTAGTTCGGCTGAAAAACCTCCTCATAGACTCTCTCAATTTGTCGGAACCCTTATTGCTTTGCTGACTTTACTCCTACCGATCTTCGCGATCGCCCACTATTCTCCGAGCAATCAAAATCCCTTACCCCAACGGAATTATCCGATAGGTAGGTTTCGCTATTGATTGCCCTTCGCCCTAGATCGGTCTTTCGTTTAACGATCTCGATGGCGATCGTTCGCTGATGTCCGCGCTCGGATCGCCGCCATAACAATGCAAACTTAATTCAAAATGCCGTCGATCTTTTCGGAGGTTAACCCTTCTAGAAACAGAACGACGGCATTATTTTAATGGCAGTTTTACCCGGGAGTTGGCAGCGCGATCGCCCCCTAGAACCGACCCGCCACGAGATCGGGATTAAAAACCCGAATTGAAAAGCCGGATCGAGTGTGTAAGAGCTGGCTTTCTGGTACGATGGCTGACGGATCGCCCGCGCGATCGCCAACGACCTTGAAAGCGATCGTAGATCGGCGTAGGAGGGGCGATCGCCGACTCGACATGCCGAGATTTTTGTTGCCAAGGAGATAATAGTGGATTTATCGCGGATTCCAGCTCAACCCAAACCCGGTACGGTTAACGTTTTAATTGAAATCCCTGGGGGCAGTAAAAATAAGTACGAATTTGATAAAGACTTACAAGCCTTTGCCCTCGATCGCGTCTTGTATTCGTCGGTTCAATATCCTTTAGATTACGGGTTTATTCCCAACACCCTCGCCGATGACGGCGACCCCCTCGACGGTCTGGTTATTATGGACCAGCCCACCTTTCCCGGCTGCGTGATTGCCGCCCGACCGATCGGTATGTTAGAGATGATTGACGGCGGCGATCGCGATGAGAAATTGTTGTGCGTTCCCGTCACCGATCCGCGCTATACCAACATCAAATCTCTTAAAGATGTTGCCAGTCATCGTCTTGACGAAATCTCCGAGTTTTTCAGAACTTACAAAAACTTGGAAAAGAAAGAAACGGAAATTCTCGGTTGGAAAGATGTTGATAGCGTCATGCCGTTGGTAGAACAATGCATTAAAGCGGCGGCTAAATAATCCCGAGCTTCTCCATTCCCATCGCCACCCTTTCTCGAACCCAAATCCCCCCTCACTCGCGTTAAGCGGGGGAACGGCGGGAAAGGGGGCGATATCCAGATGTTCCATCGATAGATGTTCCATCGATCGCACCTTCTAAGCTGTCGCGCATTGAAAGGGAGTGAAATGGGGGACGGAGATCGCGAGTCAGATGCTCGCACTCCCAGCAAGTCGAAATTCTTTCCCCATCTCAAGGGGGAATATCCGAACACAGTTGCCCAAGTGACGAGCCAACAAGCGCTTGAGAGTCAAAACTGCGTCTAGGGGAGACCTCCGAGGGTTGGGAGTACAAGTTCTCGGCGATCGCATCGAGAGTGAAGTTAATTGCACGGCGAACGGTATGACGGAGGAGGAGTCGGATATACTGGAGAAACGAGCAACTCAAGCAGTTAAACAATAAAGGGGGATTTCAATGCCTCCATTAATTTGGAGATCGCCGCCAGTTAGGTGGTGTTAGCCTGTGGACTGGTGAGTGCCGACACTACCAGAAAGAAGCCGGAAGTAGGTTCCAAAGATGTCCACTTGTGGGTAACTTTGGGTAAGTCTTATGTAACGGAATATCCTACTGCAACGAGGCGGCTCGCGTAAAAGCGCCAAGACTTCCCGATCGAAAATCGAAACGCTAAAATCACTGTAGAAGTTCTTGGGAATTAGAGCATTGAGAACTTCATTGTCGGCCAATCTTTTAGCCAGCAAAGTTTGTCCGGACTATCGCGATCGGTCACTCTTTATTTAACGAGCATCATGCAGCGAACGCTCCTTTTGGCAAAAATTCATAATTGCACGCTTACCCGCGCCAACTTAGATTATGTCGGTAGTATTAGTATCGATCTCGCCTTGCTAGAAGCCGCAGGCATTTTACCCTACGAACAAGTGCAGGTTGTTAACGTCGCTAACGGTCAGAGATTGATGACTTACGCGATCGCCGCTCCCTCCGGTTCCGGCAGTATCGAATTAAACGGTGCGGCAGCACGGCTGGGAATGGCAGGCGATCGCGTGATTATCATGAGTTACGGACAATTTACCTCGGAAGAAGCTAAAACCTACTCCCCCACAGTGGTTTTTGTAGACGAGCGCAACCGCTTGCAACAAGTCTGCCGTTATCGGGATCTTAACGTGGGAGCCGGACTCCAACTCGCTCCGGGTGAAACCCCAGTGGGATTGTAGCCAGATCGAACCCTTCGTTCACAGCCTTTTGATGGAATCAGCCAGTATGGAAACTAACCGTTCCTCTGACTTCTTCGTCCGCTTTTGGGGAGTACGCGGCAGTATTGCCACTCCCGGTAAAGAAACCGTCGAGTATGGTGGCAATACATCTTGTGTCGAGGTTCGAGTTGGCGGGAAACTCTTAATTTTTGACGGCGGAACGGGTTTGCGCGTTCTCGGGAAAACTTTACTCCCCAAGATGCCGATCGAAGCGCACCTATTTTTCAGCCATTCTCATTGGGATCATATTCAAGGGTTTCCCTTTTTCGTTCCCGCATTTATTCCGGGAAATCGCTTCCATATTTACGGGGCGATCGCCCCCAACGGCGCTACCATCAAACAACGGCTGTCCGATCAGATGCTGCACCCGAATTTTCCGATTCCCTTGCGGGGAATGCGATCGGAGATGACCTTTCACGATTTACGACCGGGCGATCGCATCAAAATTGACGATATTTTAATCGAAACCGCCCATCTCAACCATCCTAGCGAGGCGATCGGTTATCGCGTCACCTGGCAAGGTCGCACGGCAGTTTACTGTACCGACACCGAACATTACGCCGACCGCCTCGACGAAAACGTTCTCTTCCTGGCCCGCGATGCCGACGTTTTTATCTACGACGCCACTTACACCGACGAAGAATATTATCACCCTCAATTCTCCAAAGTCGGTTGGGGTCATTCCACCTGGCAAGAAGCAGTCAAAATTTGTAAAGCCGCCGGAGTGAAAAAACTGGTAATTTTCCACCACGACCCGGCCCACGGCGACGACTTTCTCGCCGATGTCGAAGCGCAAGTCAGCGCCGCCTATCCCGATGCCTGTCTGGCCCGAGAAGGCACCAAACTGGTGTTGTAATTTATTGAGAATTTAAAGTTTAGATTTTGGATTTTAAATTTTAAATTAAATTTTACAAGGCAAGAAAAACAGAAGGATTCCTATCGAATAACAGACCCCCTCGAACCCTTCTGCATCGGTCGGCGATCGCGATCGCCACCGCCGACCTTCACCAACCGTACCCCCTCAACTGCGCCAACGACGGGCAAACTCTTCGAGGGTCGAATTCTGAATTTGACCTTGCAACCATTGCAACGCCGCTTTTTGTCCGTCAAACCCTTGATAGTATTCGCACACATTAATCAAACTAATCGGCGGCGAACTTTGCGCCACCTCCCGATCCGGATTTTGACTGCGCCAGCGACGGGCAAACTCCTGCAACACCCCCTCACTCAACTGTGCTTGCAACCATCGCACCGCTTGGTCTTGATAAGGCAAACCGCGATAATATTTGCAAACGTCGAGCAGACGAATTAAACTCGGTTGGCTCGTCGATTGATTGCGCCACAAACGGGCAAACTCCAGCAAAACCGCTTGAGAAATTTGTCCTTGCAACCAATCGATCGCCCGCGTTTGATGCTCGAATCCTTGATAAAAACGAAAAACGTCGAGCAGTTGAATAATCGGCGTCGGCGTCGGCGTTCTCGGCGGTGGCGGCGGCGGTGGCGGCGACCAGACCGGAGGCGGACTCGGTGGCGGCGGTGGTGGGGAAGGAGTGGCAGACGCCGCTCTCAAACTCATCAACGCCGTCCAGGTATTAATCCCCACAATCCCATCGGCGGTTAAGTTCATCGCGCGCTGAAAACTGAGTACCGCTTGGGTGAGCGCCGAACTAAAATGGCCGTCAATGGAACCGCGATAAAACCCCCGTTCGTTCAACCGTTGCTGAACGTAGCGGACGTGGGAACCGCGCGCCCCTTCTCGGGACACGTTAAACCAATTGATATCCACCCCCCCACTAATCCCGCTTACCGTTCCCGTATCGGTGTACTGCCACAAGGTCCAACCGTCCCAACCCCCGGGAACCCAAGGATTTTGGGTGCCGTAGTGAGCGATCCACAGGGGATAATCGGAAAAGCTTTTTGGATTGCCGATCCGTTCCCAAAAACTGGGATAAGTATAAATAATCGGTCGGCGTTTGGTTTCCCGTTCGACGACATCGAGCCAGTAGCCGATCCCGTCGAGAATGCGACTGGCGGAAACACCGTCGGTGGCTTCAATATCGAGGACGGGGGGCAGATCGTCCGGGCCTAAGGGGACGGTGGATAAGAATAAATCGGCTTGAGCGCCGGGGTCTTGTTTGGCGCGGTAGAAGTGATAGGCGCCGCGTGCCAAACCGACGGATTGGATCGCATTCCAGTTGCTTCGGAAGGTATCGGCGACGAATGTAGCACCTTCGGTAGCTTTGGTAAATGCAAAAGCCATACCGGATTGAGCGACACTGTACCAGTTGACTGGATCTTGCCAGTCGGAAACGTCAATGCCTCTTGCACACATAGGAGTTGCTAATTTTTTGCAAGGTTTGCCTGGGAATACGGGGAGTAAATTCGGCGGTTAGTTCGTCCGCGACGGTAGTTTTCTCGGGCATTTGAGCGAGTGCCAGAGATGCTTGTATGATAACAGGATGCTAACAATAGCAAACCAAAGGGCGATCGCCCGTCCGGCGTGGCAGACGATCGCGAAGGTTAAACAACAGAAAACACGAACCCGATTTCAATAAAAATGACGATTGAAGCTCAAATTTATAAAATCTGAAATCTAACATCTCAAATCTCAAATTCTATGGATGTCATTCCCGCTATCGATTTATTAGAAGGTCGCTGCGTGCGGCTGTACCAGGGAGATTACGCGCGATCGCAGACCTTTAATGAAGATCCCGTCGCCGTCGCCCGGGAGTGGGTCGAACAAGGGGCAACCCGCTTGCACCTGGTCGATCTCGACGGAGCTAAAGCCGGGAAATCGAAGAATTTAGGGGCAATTGAGGCGATCGCCCAAACCGTTTCCGTTCCCGTCCAAGTGGGGGGTGGATTGCGCGATCGCAGCGCCGTCGCCCGCTTGTTCGACCTCGGCGTTCGCTACGCCATTCTCGGTACCGTCGCGGTGGAACAACCCGAATTAGTCGGCGAACTCTGTCGGGAATTCCGCGATCGCATCGTCGTCGGAATCGACGCCCGTAACGGTCGCGTCGCCACCCGAGGCTGGTTGGAAACCTCCGAAATTCTCGCCCCGACCTTGGCCCAGGATATGGCCGCCTTGGGCGTTGCGGCGATTATCTATACCGATATCCATCGCGACGGTACTTTAAGCGGTCCGAATCTCGACGCCTTAAAAGAACTTGCCGAGGCGATCGAAATTCCGATTATTGCCTCCGGTGGGGTCAGTTCCGTCGGCGATTTACTCAGTTTGCTCGCCCTCGAAACCCGAGGCGTGAGCGGGGCGATCGTCGGTCGCGCCCTCTATACCGGGGATCTCTCTCTAAAAGATGCCTTGCAAGCCGTCGGCCCCGGTCGCCTTCAGGATATCCCCCCGGATTTCGGCTCGTCTGCATTCGCGTGAACGGTGACCCGGCAGGGGATGGGATATCCCATCCCAAAATTTTGTGTAAAACGTGCCAGATTTAACTTGCACCGACGGCGGAATTTTGCCAAATTTTAAGTCGTCCCCTCCGTGAGAACCTCCTCAAAAGCGAAGTCTGGGGCGGCCAACACGAAAATCGTCGTCGGCAAGCCGGAGGTTTTTGCTTGCAGATTTTCGTAATATTCCGTGAACTGCTCCCCGGGGGAAGCCATGCCGAGAAAGACTAAATCCGCACTCGCCGAAGATTCGTGCAAGATCTCGTTAAACGGTTTGCCGTCGGCGACGATAACTTGCGGGATGGCGCCGATCCGCAGTTGGGCGACTAAAGCCTTGAGGTTCGGTTCCGCATCGCGGGCGGCAGATGCGTTGGGAACGACCAATTTGAGGTGAACTTGGGCGTTGCGCCATTCGGCACTGGTACGAACCAAATAGGCCAAAATCAGCATTAAACCGCCGTTGGCTTGCAAACCGCCCCACCAGACATCGATCCGACGGCGACGACCGAAACCGCGCTCGACATTTTCCCGTAAGATAACCACATTGCGTTTGGCTTGGTGGATGGTGGCGATGGTCTCGCAGTAGCGATCGCGCCGGGACGGTTCCTCGCTATCCCCCAATAAAATCGTATTGGGAACGAGCGGTCCGAGACCGTAAGTTTCGATCAGCCGTCGGGCGCCCACAAACGGATCGGGCGCCGTAATCACGCGCACGAGGGCTTGTACGCCGCGACGTTCGAGATATTCGCGAATAGTCGTTTCCAATTCCGCCTGTTGGGCGGCATCGCGGGCCCCCGTGGGCAGCACGCTAGAAACGGTCACCATGCCTCGGTTGTGGGTCAGGGCCATGGCCAGTTCGACCAACACCCAGCGCCGGGTGGGGGCGCCGGAGAGGACGAGCAAGTGAGGGCGCCAGTTTTTGGTATCGGGAACCGGACTGAGGTTGAATAACCCGGTGCGAACGACTTCCATCCACAAGCCGCGTCGGACATCTCCCCAAGCGCTTTCGAGTTCGCGCCGTTCCAACCAGAGATAGACGCCGAGGACGATCGAAGCGGCGATGACGGTGGCGATCGGATCGATAAGCAGCATGACGCCCATACAACCGATCGCACCGAACAGGGACAAGACCCAGTGAACCCGGAACGCCGGACGAAATGACGGACTTTGCAAAAATCCCTCGATCGCCGCCGCCACGTTCAACACCAAATAAGTGGTTAAAAAGAACATGGTCAGCACTGGGGCGATGATATTGAGATCGCCGACGGCGACCGCCGCCACTGCAATGCCCAACGTGACTAAGGTCGCGTAAAACGGCTCGTCGTCGGCGCCTTTACCCGTTCCGAGAACCCGCAGCCACCCCGGTAAAATACCGTCGCGGGCAAGGGCTTGCATGACCCGAGGCGCCCCGAGAATACTGCCGAGGGCGCTCGATAGGGTGGCGCCCCAAACTCCCAAGGAAATCGCCGGACCCCAGAACGCCATCTGTTTCATGATCAGAGGATTTTCAATCAAGGTGATCGCGTCGGCGCGCGTGGCGAGTAAAATCGGCAGTCCCATATAGATGACATATCCGGTCCCGACGGCGGCGAGGGTGCCGATGGGAATCGATCGCGCCGGATCGCGTAAGTCCCCGGACATGCTCACTCCCGCCATAATTCCGGTTACTGCCGGGAAAAATACGGCAAAAACTACCCAAAAATCCTCGGAATTTTCCGGTTTGGCCCCCCACATCTCGATCGTGGTGTTTTCTAGGGGATGGCCGAAGGCGAAGGAAATCAGGGATAAGACGATCGCCGCCATGATGAAGTATTGGGCGCGAATGGCCGTGCGGGCGGATTTGAGGGCCAAGAAGGCGACGGCGACGGTGGTGACTAAGGCAATGAGGCGTTGAATCGATTTGAGGTCCGATTCGGGAAAGGATTCGACGATACTTTCCGCAAAACCGATGGTGTAGAGGGCGACGGAGAGGGCTTGGGCGAAGTAGAGGGGAATACCGACGGCGCCCCCGGTTTCGATGCCCAGAGAGCGACTGATCATGTAGTAGGCGCCTCCAGTCCGCACGACGCGATCGGTGGCGATCGCCGAGACAGACAGGGAGGTTAAAAAGGTGATCGAGGTTGAGAGACTGACGATAATCAGCGTGCCGATCAAGCCGACATTGCCGACGACCCAGCCAAATCTCAGATACATGATCACGCCTAAAATCGTCAAAATTGACGGAGTATAGACGCCACCAAAGGTTCCCAAGCCACTACCGCTCGTATTGGGCGGGTTGACCGGATTATTCGGTTTGGAACCGCCAAAAAAGGGGAATTTAGGCATAAGTTATGCAAAAATAACGGGACAATCGATGGGATGGCATCAAATCGGAGCCGAGGGGATGTATTTTGGCCGTTCTTGTCAGATTACCCCAGCTCATCCCACGAAGCGCGGCGATCGCCAAGATCTAGACCGTTTTTACCGGGAAAAGTGTTCTTTCCCGGAACGATCGCCCGTTGACTCCCCTCCCGCGAACGCTCGATTTCCCGATGGTTTTAACTCGATTGCACCGCTTTGACGAGCAGTTTGACCAAGGTGGTCACTTGCTGTTTGTTTAAATTTTTTAATAAGATTTTTGCCGCCGCTTTCGGTTCGAGGTCGATAATCGCTTGATTTTCGGCGAGGTTGACCCCGGGGTTGACCGATTTTCCCGCTAAATCGAGTAACACTGGACTCGGACCGACCAGATCGGTTTTGTCCAAGGCGATTAAATCGGTGGCTTGTTTGATTTCTTTAATCACGACCGGGGCTAAGGTTTTGTAGTTATTTTCGCTGCGGGCGATCGCCGCGTCCGCCATCGCGATTAACTGCTGCCACCCCTCTAAATCGGAATGCATTTCGGCAAGTTGATTGCAAAAGGTTCTCAGACGCTGGCGGTTGTTCTCGTCTTCTGCTTGTCTGAATAAATCGAGCATTTGCCGCAACAGGGCGATCGCCGCCAAGGCCGCATCTTCTGACATTTTTCCCGATGCTGCCTCACCGTCGCCCCCGCCTCCCGGGGCGCCCCCACCGACTAAGCTGTTGAGATAATTTTGTAGTTCTTGAAAAACCGGATCCGACTTTTGGACGACTTTATCGGCTTCGTCTTCTCGCAGACCGAATGGCCCTTGCAGGCTTTCTAGTAATTCTTGTAGGGTGTCAAAGCCTTTCAGAAACAGGGATTCGAGTTTTTGATCCACGGCGACGGGTTGTTCTTTGAGAACTTTAAAACTGTCTTCGAGGCGGTGGGCTGTTTTCTGAATGCTGCTAAATCCTAACATGGCCGCTCCCCCTTTAACGGAGTGAGCGGCGCGAAACAGTTCGTTGACTTGTTCCGGGTCTTGGAGGGTCGTTTTGAGATCGAGCAACCCCCGTTCTAAGGTTTCTAGGTGTTCTTTGGCTTCTTCGATGAAATACCCTAGAATCTGTTGATTTTTATCGGCGTCCACGACTAGTTTCCTCCAACAGGCGATCGGTGTCTACTTACCTCGTACCCACCCACAACCACCGACCGTCGCTCGGTGTTTCTGGGTGGAACTGCCTAACTCCGGTGGTCAAAGTTCGATCCCGTTCCCAGAATTTGGAGGTCTCGGCCAAGCCTGACGTTCACTCTCAATCTGGTCAGTGGTTAGCTGATAGAATTATTTGTAGCACAAACCCGCTCCAGCGATGACAAGAGACCGTTGTGGATTCGGTGCCGATCCGATCTGGGGCTTCGGGCGTATCGTAGACAGGAAGACTCTAATCGATGGGGGTCGGGGATCTGTTTTTGTTGTCGATCGCGATTTCGATCGCTTTTGTGACTTTTGAAGAGAAACAAGTATAGTCAAGGCGATCGCGGCATTTTGTAGATTTTGTCACTTCTCTGGATGATTAATCATCGTCTGAGTGCGAACTTGTGGCTCTCGGTTCTAGCAAACGGAACTCAAGCCCACAGCTTTATGTGAGATCGAGGGATCGCCTATAGATTAAATCCAGAGATGAGTATTATTTACCGTTCTCCAACTTCGAGGCGATCGCACCCTAACACTTCCGTTTGATTTTGGCCGCGATCGATCCGAACGCTAGCCCCCGAAGGTGCTTTAAAAAACAGGCGCTCGCCGGGGAAAACGATCCGTTTGAAATGCCATCGTCGCTCCGAACCACTGCGAAGCACTTGAAGGCGATCGCTCGGATTGACGTAATAGCAGAGAATTTCCGAGTTTTGCGGGGGAGATAGCGGTCGAGTGGGTGAGGACACGAGGAGCAGACCAAACATTGGGGACGGTTTATTTTTGTATATAATCCGCCGCGCATTCATCTATCAAAAGACATATTTAGCAGAACTTCACCCTAAATATTGGTAACTATTGTTACATTCTACTCGGTTTCCCTGGAAAGGCGGAGGCGATCTTCCCCAAAGCCGCTAGACTGGGATTTAAAGACATGAATGTGATCTAGGATACAAATTGCCCGAGCTTTACTCCCTCGAACCCATTGATGCTCCATCCCTTTACCTGCGATTGGGACTGGCCCTGATTGTCGGTATTCTCATTGGCGGCGAACGAGAAATCAAAAATAAACCTGCCGGACTGAGAACCCACATGCTCGTCTGTTTCGGTTCCAGCTTATTCGTCTTACTGCCGATCCAACTGGGTTTAGCCGTTCAAAATCCCGAAACCCTCTCCCGAGTCATGAGTGGAATTATTTCCGGAGTCGGTTTTATTGGGGCCGGAACGATCTTGCGCGATCGCAAAGTGCGCGGTTTGACCTCCGCCGCCGCCATTTGGGTCTCCGCCGCCCTGGGAACGGCGATCGGCTGCGGCTTGTGGAAAATCGCCCTTACCAGTGCCCTGATCTGCTGGTTTATCCTGCGGATCGTCAAGCGACTCGAATCGGAATCGATCCTCCACTGGCCGATTAATCTTCAAATAAAGCGGGCTCGTCGTAATCCTGACGGACGGGTAAACGAACAATAAACTCGCTGCCTTCGCCGACCTCAGACGTACAAATCAATTGACCTCCGTGCTTTTCGACCACAATCTGATAGCCGATCGACAAACCCAAACCCGTACCGCTACCGACGGGTTTAGTCGTGAAAAAGGGATCGAAAATACGAGAGCGAAGCTCTGGAGGAATCCCCACCCCATTATCGGCAATCCGAATTTCCACCCAATCCGAAGTCGATCCGTCCGGTAAGTCGTCCGTCTCCGGATCGACCCGCGAGGTTCGGATGCGAAGTTGACGCGGCGGTTGCTGGCGTTCGAGGGCGTCGATCGCGTTATTGAGTAAATTGAGAAAGACCTGATTGAGTTCGCTGGCATAACAATCCACCGGGGGCAAATCGCCGTAATCGCGCACGACTTCGACAAAAGGCGTCTCGCTCTCCTCGGTGGTGCGACCGATGCCTTTCAAGCGGCTTTGCAGAATCAACAAAGTACTGTCGATCCCCTCGTGAATGTCCACCGCTTTCATGTCCGCCTCGTCCAAGCGGGAGAAATTGCGTAAACCGCGCACGATTTCGCGAATGCGTTCGGCGCCGACGCGCATCGATCGCACCAATTTGGGCAAGTCTTCGCGGACGAATTCGAGGTCCACCGCTTGAATTTCTTCTTCAATTTCCGGGACGGGTTGGGGATAGTGCTGGCGGTAGAGTTCGAGTAAATAAAAGATATCTTCGATATAAGAATTGGCGTGAACGATATTGCCGTAGACAAAACTGACGGGATTGTTAATTTCGTGGGCAATTCCGGCGACCATCTGGCCCAAACCGGACATGCGTTCGGTTTGAATCAGTTGAGTTTGAGTGCGTCGCAGTTCGTTGAGGGTTTGTTCGAGTTCCCGGGCGCGTTTTTCGAGTTCGGCTTCCGATTGTTGTAACGCTTCTTGAGCTTTTTGGCGTTCGGTGATGTCGAGAATGCTGCCGATCAGTTTGACGACGCGACCGTTTTCGTCGAGGATCGGTTCGCCTTTGGCGGCGAGGTATTTAACCGAACCGTCAGCAGTAAGGAGGCGTTGGTCGAATTCGTAGGGTTCGCATTCGGCGATCGCGCGGTCGAGCAACTGCTGGGTCATCTCGCGATCGTCGGGATGGATTTGCTGTAAATAATCCTCGTAAGTCAGCGTTTCCGGGCTGGGGGTGAGGTCGAAAATGCGGTAAATTTCGTCAGACCAGGCCATGGTTGCAGTTTCGAGGTCGAATTCCCAACAGCCGACGTGGGCGAGTTTTTCGGCTTCGGCGAGTAACGACGCCATCGATCGCATTTGGGCTTCGCTTTTTTGGAGGGATTCGATCAGGCGGCGGTTTTCCTCTTCAGCTTGTTTGCGATCGGTGATATTTTGAGTCACCGCCATTCCGGCAAAAATTTCGCCACTCTCATTTTTGACGGGTAAGATTTGCATGGCGTAGACACGATCGCCGTCGGCGATCTCGATTTCCGTCGGTTCGCCGTCGAGAGCTTTGCGGTACAGGGGGTGGAGGATTTCGGCGACGGAAGCGGGCCAGACGCGATCGAGGCTCGATCCGACAAAGCGATCGCCGGACCTGCCGAAATGTTCGAGTTCGGTACCTTCGGCGAGGGTATAGTGCAGGTCGCGATCGAATAACGCGACACTCCCGTTGGGGAAATTGCGAGCGAGGGTGCGATAGAGTTCTTCACTGTGTTTGAGGGCGTCGATCGCCGCTTTGCGCTCCCCGATATCGCTTAAAAACACCGAAATTCCCGATGCCGAGGGATAAGCCCGCACCTCCCACCAGCGATCCGCAAACCGATCTCGGGTCTCGAAAGTGACCGGGACGTGTTCGACCAAGCAAGCTTGGAGTTGAGTGGCGAAGGATTCGACGCGATCGAGAAAGACCACGGAAATCGGCTGGCCCAATAAAGTTTGGCGCGATCGCTCCAGCAGCAATTCCGCCGGGTTGTTGATGTAGGTAAAGCGCAATTGCCAATCCAAACTAAAAAAGGCTTCGTTGAGATTGTCGAGCAAGTTGACCATATCCGCGTGAGCCTTGTGCAAAGCGTCTTCGCTGGTTTTGCGTTCCGTGCGATCGCAAGTGACTTGGCAAAAACCGCACAGTTGGCCCGCCGCGTCGAATAACGGGGAAAAACTGACTTCCGCCCAAAAACGAGAGCCATCTTTGCGAACTTGCCAGCCTCGTTCTTCCAGACGTCCGTCAGTGGCGCAACGGTCGAGTTTCTGGTTGGCGCGATCGGGGGTGACCTCGGCGGGAGGGTAGAAACAACTGAAGTGCCGCCCGAAAATTTCTTCCGGTTGGTAGCCGAGAATATTTTGGGCGCCGAGATTCCAACTGACGACCCGACCCCGGCGATCGAGACGCACGAGGGCGTAATCTTTAATATGTTCGACCAGCAGACGGCAAGTTTCCTCGCTTTCGCGTTGGACTTCGCGCGCCGCTTGGGTTTCGCCAATATCCAAAATCGCCCCGTCGAGGTAGCAGGGGGTTTGTTGGCTGTCAAAAATTGGGCGACCGCGTTCGCGAACCCAACGGGTAGCGCCATCGACACGGATCAGGCGATATTTGACGTCAAACGAGGTTTGGGCGGCGATCGCCCCTTCGATCGCCCCCCGGACGCGCCCGCGATCCTCGGGGTGAATCAGACTGCACAGAGTGCGGGGGCGATCGCCCGTAAACGCCGATCGCGGATAGCCGGAAATCGCTTCGATGCCCTCGCTGATATACTGCACGGGCCAGCCGGATCCTGCCGCACGACGGTAAAAGGCCCCCGGCAAATTGACCAGCAAACTCGCAAACAGATCCTCCGCGTCGGCGCAACAATCGCGCGAGCAAGATGGAACCGATTGCGGGTCGGGAGAGTTGCTCGAAGGTCGGGGGGAAGGTTGAGATGGAAATTGCACGATACCGTGAAGTCCTCTTTCGCTTGAAGCTTGGGTTAGGGTTAGATCGGGAGAGTTTGGGAGCTTGGTAGAAAGTATTGCAATCGCAAGCGGCGATCGCAATAGCACCCTCACGGAAAATCTTCAATACATTTGGAAGCCCTGTCACTTTAGCGCAGGGAGGAAAAACGAATGGCGACTTTAGCCGCCTATGGTATGAGCGAACGCATAAGCATAACCATCCCTTTTGTGAATGGGTTGGCAATACCTGTGGCTAATTCCAGATACCCGACCCAATCGAGTCACAATATCAAAGTGGCCTGATGCGCGACAGAGAACTCGCCCAACATAAGACCCTATTTTCTTGCCTTTTGTGACCGTGGCAGTAACGAGATCGCCAGTCTGAAATCTTTTATGAATCCCCCCTAACCCCCCTTATTAAGGGGGGAACTAAAGGGGGGATGACGAGTAGGAAACCCATATTTATCCGTCCCGCACATCTATCGAGTACCATGTCCTTTTGCTGAAATTAACAACGGTTTGGTGGTCAAGACTTTAAGTGAATCAATTTTCCCAACCCTTGCAGCATCTAGCCAGTGCGTTTTGGGTAGGTCTAATCGCGTCCGATTGAACTTGGTTTGTCCCCCCGTACCTGTCGCCACAGGCAAGCCTGTTTGTTTCAGAGCATTGAACAACGCCCATCGGGTTGAATTGACGGCTGCTGCATCTTTGATTTGTTGACCTCGGTGTTCGATCTCAGCCCCGAAGATTACCTTCGTGCCCTGTACGATCGCAATTCCTGTGACCTGAGAACCCGGATCGAGTTTAAGTTCCAGGTCCCGCACGGGTATGTCTGGGTAGGCTTCTTTGAGAATGATGGTGAACGGATAACGGCGAAATACGGCAGCCTTTCCTGTACAGAGGAGTCGCCGAGCTTTTCCCGGATGCACTGGGTCAAGTTGCCGCTTGTTTCTGTCCAAGACAAAAACAAAATTTGACATTGAAGGTCTCCGTAAAACGGGTAATGTTTTCCTCGCCAATGTTTTTAGGGCTTGTTGGGCTAACGGCACTGCCTTACCCCTCCTAGGGCTGTTTAACCGTTAACGGCAGGGTTCCAAACTGGAAAGCATTTGTAGGTGCCATGACCTTAAAAACGTAGTCAGTTAAGACTTAGGCTGGGTAGGGGCGTTTCGCGAAACGCCCCTACTGAAGCTGGAAGCATGAAGCCCGCGTGCTTCAGCCGGGGGGGCTGACGGAACTTGACAGGCCACTGCTCATGTGACTGCTCATCTACTAGTGTGACAGGTTTTTGGTTGGCCGACCGTCGCGATCGTCGCTTTTCGACCCATACGTATAGGTTTCACTTATGACAACCGCGATCGATTTCTTTGCCCGATCGGTTCGCATTCGGTGCGTATAGTCGATGATTGAGAACGGGGGACTTGTCATCGTTCTTGGCGAACTCGGCGATCCCCGAACAAAATCGATTGTTTTTTACCGACGAACACATTTGGAAATGATCCAGCGTCAACCGCAGCGATTGCCATCCGGAAGTTTACCGCGCATCTCGAAACGCCGATCCTTATTGAGCTTGCTCTTGAGCCTCGTGCAACTGGCTCCCTTCGCCACCGGAGTCGGTGCCACCCCACCGCGATCGCCCGATCTCGAAGAAACGTGCGAAATTTTGATTATCGGTGGCGGATTGGCCGGATCGGGAACCGCTTACGAAGCCCTCCTCGCCGGACGAACCGTTTGCATGACCGAGATTACCGACTGGGTGGGCGGCCAAATTTCCTCTCAAGGGACCTCGGCCCTCGACGAACGCCCCACCCAACGGCAGAAACTCTTTTACCCGCGCGGGTATTTAGAATTTCGCGATCGCATTCAAGACCACTACGGCAAACTCAACCCCGGTCAGTGTTGGGTGAGCGAATCGTGCTTTCTTCCCGAAGACGGCCACAATTTGTTGATGGAACAACTCGAAGAAGCTGCCAAACGCGGGAAAGGTCAGCTTAAATGGTATCCGAACACGGTGATTAAAGACCTCGAAATCGTCGATCGCGGCAACGGACGCCAAATTACCGCCGCCATCGGCATCCAACATCGGGCTACGGAAGGGGCGCCGCCGCTCAATACCGAAACCCTCTCCCAAAAGCTCGAAGATGCCTACCGCTACGAAGATTCGGAGCGGTTCGACAAAACGATCGTCCGCTTCGTTCCCACCCCCGCGAGTAACGGCGGTTCCCGTCAAGCCGATTGGTACGTCATCGAAGCCACGGAAACCGGAGAAATCGTCGCCCTCGCCGACATCCCCTACCGCCTCGGCATCGACCCGCGATCGCGCTTCGAGCCTTCCTCCGCCAGCGAAACGGGCGATCCCTACTGCACTCAGGGCTTCACCTATACGTTTGCCATGCAAGCGACGGAGGAACCCCAAGAACACGAAAAACCGCCCTTTTACGATCGCTACGCCCCCTACTACAGCTACGAACTCGAACGTCTCGCTAACTTTACTCTCGTCTACACCTACCGCCGCATCTGGAGTGCCAAATATACTAAAAATCTGCCCGGGAACGTCCGCGAATACCCCATCAATCCGGGGGATATTTCCATGCAAAACTGGACCTGGGGCAACGACTACCGCCCGGGGACTTCCGTGGATAATTTAATCTACACCCGCGACCAACTCGAAGCCAACGGACAACTCGAACCCGGCGGCTGGTTGGGCGGTTTGCGCGTCGAAACCCTGGCGGCGGGAGAAGAACACGCCAAAGGGTTTTTCTATTGGCTGGTGGAAGGGACGACGGATTCCCAACTCGGCGACGGGGTGAAGGAGAAACACCCGAATCATCGCTATTTGGCGGGGTTGGACTCGCCGATGGCGACGGCTCACGGCTTGTCGAAATATCCTTACATGCGCGAGGGTCGCCGGATTATCGGTCGTCCCGGTTGGGGTCATCCCAATGGGTTTACCGTCTGGGAAATCGATATTTCTCGCGCCGACTACAGCGAGGATTTTTATCGTTTGAATTTGCTCCCGGAGGAATATCGCCGCTTGTGGGAATCCCTCGCCGGATTGAATGCGTTGGAGGCCCTTCGGGAACAACCAGATACGGAGAATATACCGCCGCGATCGCGTTCTACGATTTTCCCCGATTCCGTCGGGATTGCCCACTACGCGATCGACTTTCATCCCTGCATGACGGAGAGTCCCCCGGAAGCCCCCGGCAATACGGAACGGGAAGGGGAACGACGGGGCGCCGGGACGGCTTATCCGTTCCAAATTCCCCTGCGGTCGATGATTCCTCAAGAGATCGATAATTTGTTGGTGGCGGGGAAGAGTATTGCCACCAGTCACATCGCCGCCGCCGCCTATCGGGTTCATTCGTTTGAATGGTCTGTCGGTGTCGCTGCAGGAGTTACGGCAGATTTGTTATTGGAAAAGGATTTATTGCCTTACGAGTTGGTGGATGACTTGCCCTATAAGGAACCGGACTTGGAGGTTTTGCAAGGGCGGTTGAACCGTCAGGGGAATCCGACGGCGTTCCCGGAAACTTCGATTTTCAATAATTCTTGGGAGGATTGGAAATAGGGGGTTGAGGGGGGCGATCGGTAAATTTACGCTGTTTTTCGGTGAAATTGCCGATCGCCCCCGCCGAGCGGCTTCGATCTGCTCGTATTGAGCGTTATTTTGCGATTTAACGGCTCTGTTGACGGGCAATGGGCGATCTCCTTTCCGGGGTCGCCTTATTTTTTGGCGACGGGTTTAAACTTGTCGGCGAATTTGGGTATTCTGCCCTATAGGGGGTCGGACACTCTCTCGACCTGCCCCGTGCCAGACCCAGTGCGAGCCTAGGGGAAACAGGAGATGACCGGATGGCGCGATCGAAAAGCCGATCTCTCCATGCCATTTTTTCGCGATCGCCATGTTCCATTTTTCCAAACTTCAGTGTTTCTACGGTTGCCAAATTTGTCAATTTATCAAAAGTCAGAAAAGCAGATTTTAAGGATTTTTTTAAAATTCAAAAAACTTGAGTAATTTCCGAAACATTCCCCGAAGAATTACGGAATTTCAATTTTACTTTTCCTTAAAAGATAATTCCTCAGTTAATAAAAATGAAGGCGCGATCGCCGGGGCGATCGGTCATTTTTTTGTTGAGTATAGAGTTGAAATACCCAGGCTGCCCGAGGGGCGAAACCACGAAATAGAGCGCCTGAAACCTACGTTAAGGTAGAATTGAACCGCGATCGCCTGCACAGAAGATACCGACGGGCGAGCCGGATAGGCGATCGGGTAACTTGCCAACAAATTTCTAAAAAAAATCTTTTGAGTGGGGAACAAACCCAAACAAGCCTTGGTCTATCAACGCAGGTCGCATTTTTAGCACCTCCTTTGGGAACCCAAACAATTCGGTTGTAGTCTCTAGCTTTAGCAAAGCCTTGAGATTGAGATCTGGAGAACCCCCCGCGATTTAAATCAATCGATCGAACGGAGTTCGACAATCTCGCTACCATCGAACGAACAACAACAAGTTAACAACCAGCTAACAATAAGTTGTCTGACAGGGTTCATCTATAACCTAATATTCACAGGTTGAGGATTATGAAATGATGGGTGGTTGAGATTATCGATGGCCGATGAATGGGATGGAGTGAAAGTAGAAAATAGGTAAGCACCCCAAATGGCAACTACACGATAAAACTTTCAAATCCATTCGCTCTCAAGCCATATCAAACTAAAAACCCTACTGTTTTTGAGAATTTCTAAGTAGTAGACTATGAAACTGGTTCCGCTTAATTGAGTCCATCGAATCCCATCCAAACCGACTGCACAACTTCCACTTGAATCCAACTGGCTCAGTTGGCAACACCAGTTCCCTTAGAAAATAAACTTCAGTGCAGAACTACAGTGCTAAAAGGGGGTTAACGTTTTGAGAGCGTCATCGAAACAAACAATCTGGCAATCGCCCCATCGGGTCGCCACTCAACCCAGAAATTCTAGATTTTTACCTAGCTAGCCACGCAAACTAGCACGGTTATCATCCATCTCAAACAGGCGTTCGTCAACGTCATGGGGTGGTTTGTGTTCCCAAAAAGTTTTCGCGATCGAAAAATAACCCAGGAGAATTGGAATGGACGAACTCGAACAACAACAACAACAAGAACAAGAACAACAACAAGAACAACCTGTTGTGGTCGAAGAAGAAGCCCCGGCGACCGAAGAACCCATCGTCGAAGGTGAAGTGACAGTCACCGCAGAAGACCAACCCGTTGAAGAAACCGAAGGAGAAGTCGTTCCCCCTCAAGAAGGCTTAACCGACGAAGAATTAGCCGTCACCACGGGTGTCGCCGATGACGGTACCGACGATAGCGTCTCTGAAGAGCCGGAAGTCATGGAAACCGTCGCTGAAGATGACGTCGTTGGTGACGATGCTGGGGATGATCTTGGTGAGGAAGGAGACGTCACCACTACCGTTGTCCCTGAAGAAGGACAAGAAGCTCCCGAAGGAGAAGTCACCGTCACCGAAGATATGAGCGACGACATGGACGACATGGACGACGACATGGACGACGACATGGACGACGACATGGACGACGACATGAGCGGCGAAATGGGTGACGACGACATGAGCGGCGAAATGGGTGACGACGACATGGACGACGCCGACGGTCTCGATGGCGAAAGCCAAGAATTTCTCTCGAAATGCTTCAACGAAGAACTGTATCTCCAGTACAACGAAGACGTTCGCGTCGCCGTTGAAGCCGGACAGTTCTCCAGTGGTTTTGAACACGCCGTCAAATTTGGCTACAAAGAGCAACGCACCGTTTTAGTTGGCTTTGAAGCGAGCTACTACGAAGAACAAAATATTGACGTTGCCCAAGCTGTCAACCGTGGCGAGTTCGTCAGTTCCTTCGCTCACTTCCTGAAACACGGTCGTAAAGAACGTCGTGGATTCAGCCGCTTCTTCAAAGAAGACGAATATCTCGCCAGTAACACCGACGTTCAAGAAGCTGTTGCTAGCGGCCAGTTTGAAAGCGGTGCCGCTCACTTCTTCCAATTTGGGATTTTTGAAGCTCGCGTTTTCAGCAGCGAATTTAGCGCGATCTCCTACATCAACAACAATAGCGACATTGCCGAAGCCCTTCAACAAGGCTCGATCTTCAGTGCCTTCCTCCACTTCCTGCAATTTGGATTAGAAGAAGGTCGCTTGGCGAGTGCCGACCCCGACAGCGATGACGATGACGATGATGATGACATCGCCGGGGAAGATTCCGATGACGGTGCCGTTGGTGGTGAAGGTGGCGACGACATCGACGATGACGGCGGTGACGCCGACGGTGCTGACGCCGATGATGACGGTGACGACGCCGATGGTGCTGACGCCGATGACGACGGTGACGACGCCGACGGTGACGACATTGAAGACAGTGCCAATCCCGACGATCTGCCCGACGTTCCCAATCCTCCGGACATCGAGATTCCCGAACCCCCAGAACCTGAAGAACCTACGGTCGATGTTGACAGTGCCTTAGAACAAAGCGGACTGTTTAACGAAGAATTCTTTAGCTCTCAGTTGAGTGAAGAGATCCTCGCCCGGATTGGGGAAGGTGCCGAGTTCAGCAGCGTTCGCGAATTCTTCCTGAAAGAAGGAATCTCTCAAGGCTTAGTCCCGACTCCGTTCTTCAACGTCGAATTCTTCCTCGATAGCAATCCGGAAGTTGAAGAAAGCATTGCAAGTGGCAAGTTCTCCAGTGCCTTTGAAGCTTTCTTAGCCTTCACTCAAAGCGGATCTCAAGGATCGGATGACGATGAAGGTGATGATGACGGCGGCGAAGTTGGCAGCCCGATTCCCTTCTTCAATGTCGAGCAATATTTAGCGAAGCTCGAAGCCTTCATCAGCGAAAACGCCGAACAAGTTGCAGAAAATCCAGAACTTGAACTCGAAATTCCCGAAGGTGCGACTGCTTCCCAAAAATTCCAACTGGTTTACAAGCACTTCATCTCGGTGGGTGTTAAACAAGGTATCTCCGCCAGTGAAGAATTCAACGAAGAACTCTACCTGAAGCTGAATCCGGAAGTCGAACAACTCATTGCGAGTGGCGAGTTCTCTACTGTCCTCGAACACTACTTCTTAGTCGGTCAGTTTGAAGGTCTGATTGCTTCCAAGCCGGATGATGATATTGAAGAAGAAGAGTACAAAGTCGAAATTGACGATCTCGAAATCGACTTTGAATCGGCTCTGTTCGGTTCGGCTGAAGGAGAAACCTTAGTCGGTAGCGAAGGCGAAACCGTCATCTTCGGTAACGGCGGCGATGACTTGCTTGAAGGAAGCAAAGACAAAGATATTCTGGTCGGCGGTTCCGGAGATGACACCTTAATCGGTGGCGACAATGATGACATCCTCATCGGTGACGGTGCCGACTATGACGACACCATGATTGGTGGCGAAGGTGACGACGATTCCGATGACGGTGCCGAAGGCGACGACACCACCACGGGTGCCGAAGGTGATGACACCACCACGGGTGCTGAAGGTGATGACACCACGACCGGAGCCGAAGGTGACGACACCACGACCGGAGCCGAAGGTGATGACACCACCACGGGTGCTGAAGGTGACGACACCACGACCGGAGCCGAAGGTGACGACACCACCACGGGTGCTGAAGGTGACGACACCACGACCGGAGCCGAAGGTGACGACACCACCACGGGTGCTGAAGGTGACGACACCACGACCGGAGCCGAAGGTGATGACACCACGACCGGAGCTGAAGGTGACGACACCACCACGGGTGCTGAAGGTGACGACACCACGACCGGAGCTGAAGGTGACGACACCACGACCGGAGCCGAAGGTGATGACACCACCACGGGTGCTGAAGGTGACGACACCACGACCGGAGCTGAAGGTGACGACACCACGACCGGAGCCGAAGGTGACGACAGCATGATGGGTGGTGACGAGCTTGAAGGTGGTAATGACTACCTCGAAGGCGGCAAAGGGAAAGACACCATTCTTGGCGGTGCTGGCGACGATACCATTCTCGGTGGCGACCAGAAAGACTTGCTCGCGGGTGGCGATGACAACGACTACCTCGATGGCGGTGACCAGAAAGACACCCTCATCGGCGGTGCGGGTAACGATATCCTCTTCGGCGGCAAGCAAAAAGACATGCTCTACGGCGGCGAAGGCGACGATACCATGTACGGCGGCGAAGGCAAGGATACGCTGACGGGCGGTGCCGGAGCTGACTTGTTCATCCTCGATGCGGATGACTTGGCTGAAGGTGAAGATGGTGTGGTTTCCAGCAAGAAGGGCGATGTGATTACTGACTTCAATGCGGAAGAAGGTGACACGATCGCGATCGCTGGCGAAGCTTTCGGTATCACCAACATCTCCGATGTGTTCTCGGCGGATGGTTCCGGTGACGTGGGTGTTGTCAGTGGCTCGACGGAAGCCGGCGATACCTTCACGAAGATTAGCTTCAGTGCGGAATACTCGCTGACGATCTTCTCTGAAACCGAAATCACGGCGAATGATGTGACGCTGTTGTAATCCCGCGATTCATCTCAAGCTCGATTGAGTTTGACTGAGCGTTAAATTTAGAAATCGCACTGGTTCTTCGAGCCAGTGCGATTTTTATGTATTACGGCTTTTGGTTCTGAGCCTATATTGGGCGAGGCATTGCATCTAGGGGCGATCGGGGTCGAGGCGATCGCCGCGCGCGCATCGAGCTGTCTGGAGTGGCAAATCTGAGGGTCTCGTGAGAGTGTCTTCACGAGATTTTTTTAATTTTTGTCAGGAACTTCGCAACCCCTTTAAAAAGATCCTCTATACTTAAAACATAGGTTTTTCGATAAAAACTATATGGGGATCGTCAAAAACAGAGGCATAATACCATGCAAACTCTATCGGGATCCAAAATACGAGATTCTGGAATAAGCTTTACTCTCCAAACAATTAATTCAATTAAACTAGAACGGTTTAAAGAGTTCTTTGAGGATTTACCTGTCGATCCGTACTATAAACGTATGGGTCAACGCCGTCGATTGTCGCGTTTCAAGCTGGCGGACAAGCAGTTAGTTAAGTTGCCCCACGGCTATTTGAATGCACCGGAAAAGTCAAATCCGCTACGCCAGGGAATGAGGCGGGAGTTTATCGAACTCGACCCCGATTTAATCGCGCTGGCTTCGTTCAAACGGTTAGTCACGGAAGTGGCCGATTGCTGCCAACTATCACCGGATGCCGATATTGCGGTTCACCAAATTCGTCGGACTTGTTCGCCCCACGATTTCGGTCACCCGTCGCCGGATGGTATCCATCGCGATGGTGCGGATTTTCTGGCGATCTTTGCGGTCGATCGCCATAACGTTAAAGGCGGGATGACCCTGTTATATCTCGACCCTTACGAAACTCCGGTGTTTAAAAAAGTTCTCTATCCCGGAGAACTCCTCGTGGTTAACGATCGCCAGTTCAGGCACTTTACAACGGCGATCGAACCTCTGATGGCCGATCGCGCGATCGTCGATTTGTTTGTCTTGACAAGCCCGAGTTTGCTGTCAGATTTCTAAATCGATCTCAATTTAATTCAATTCAATTCAATTCAATTTCTTTGTCCGGGGACGATCGCGCTGCGATCGCCCTCCAGTAGGAATCGGACAGTCTTTCGATTTCATCAAAAAATGGAGTGAAACTCATGTATAACCCAGCTTATGAAGCCTTCAACCGCCTGACGCGCAAAATCGCCGAAGCGGTCGGCGAAAACGGTCCGGCAACGGAAACCGAAGCGATGGAACTCGCTGCCGAATACATCAACACCTTAGTCGAACACTTGGGCGATCGCCAGATTGAAGCCGATCTCGACGCACTGCGCTTAGGCAAAACCCGGCTCAATCAAGTGGCCAAATCCCTACAACATTGGCTCGAAGTCGAGGCGGGAGAGCGCAAAGAACGGGAATTCAAAGAGTTTATCGCTCAATTAAACACGAGAATGGGCAATGTTGCATAAGCCCCTCATCTCCGATTAGAACTCGATCTGGTCTGAACGAAGTCGCGATCCGATCTCTATTACCCGAGATCGGATCGTTTTCTAGTGACATCCTCCCGACGCTGAATCAAAGATTACAGCGCGGGCTTCCCAGCCTCACGATTGGGTGTTCCTGCCCCACGCCACTTATCTAGGTCATAGACCCCCGACAGACCGACTTGACAGGCGGTTTCCGTTCCCCAGAGTCCCTGGGATACTACGTTTTCTTGTCCACGATGCAAAACCATCTCTGCTGCAGCATGGTCACGATGAGTCCGATACCCACACTCAGGACAATGATGCTCTCTGACTTCCAACCCTTTGCTGACCGTAGCAAAACAGTTGGGGCAGGTTTGACTGGTGCCGTTGGGGTTGACTTTAGCAAAGTACACTCCCCGTTTCCAGCAAACCCATTCCGTCAGAGACAGAAATTGTCCGAAGGCGGCATCAACACAATCTTTTCGCAGCATTCCTCTCGTCAAGCCTTTGACGTTGAGGTCTTCTGCAAAGATGGTTTGTGCCCGATCGCAAAGCTTATGAGCCGTCTTCAGATGGAAATCTTTACGACGGTTTGCAATTCGGTGATGCATTCTAGCCACTTCGATTTGCGCTTTCTCCCAGTTTTGAGAACCCTTTTGTTTTCGTGCGGCTCTGCGTTGCAGCAATTTCAGCTTGCGTTGCATCGACTTGAAAAACTTAGGGCGCTCTTGGAAAGAGCGATCGGAAGCGGTCAAGAATCGCTCCAATCCCAGGTCAATCCCGATCGCCCGACCGTGAACCGGAGCATCGGGAACCGATATATCCGATTCAATGGTGACGACGACATACCATTGTGTTCCTCGCACCCTGGACAATACCCTTACCTGTATCCCCCCAACCCCCCTTTGAAAGGGGGGCGAAGGGGGGATGCAGGTTCATGGGTATTTCCCCTAACTTTGGCAATTTGATTGTGAAGCCATTGATGGGATTGTGCTTGAATTGGGGAAACACAAAGGATTTGAATTGACCGAACTTTTTGAAACGTGGAAATCCATGTCCCCGTTTCTGAAAGGCTTCCCAGGTATCGTGCAGTCTGCGAATCGTGGTCTGCAACACCTGAGAATGCACCTTACCCAGATGCGGGAATTGCTTCTTCGCTTTGGGCAGGTTGTTCTGCTGACGGTGGTAGGACGGAAATGGCTCATCGGCGGGAATGATGTATTTCTTCTCCAACGAACATCGGTCTACCGGACACTTACGCGAAGCAATCCAGTCTTTGAGTTCGCGTAAAGCGTAGTTATATACGCCTGTGCACGTCTCAAGCCACGACCGCAGTTCAGTCTGCTGTACGACATTTGGATAGATTCGGTAAGTGTAGTTCACGGTCAGCATGACTATAATTTACTACAGACTATAGCTGCTGATAAATGCTGGTCTCATCCCCATCGTAGGGCTTAGTCCTTCCCGTAGGGTGGGGAATCGACTGTTCGAGAGGAGTCCATGGATCCCGACGCTGATGCTTCGCATACAGCGCGGGATTTATAGCTCCCCGAACCCCTCAAAAGTTAAACCGATGTCGAGATCGCTTGAGGCGATCGCACCGCCGCTTCAATAACGGCGCGGTCTAACTCGCGACCGATAAACACCAACCGGGTCTGCCGCTTTTGAGTCGGCCCCCAGGGGCGATCGTAAAAATAATCAAACCGCTTGCCGACCCCTTGCAAAACCAGGCGCATCGGCTTATTTGGCACCGAAATAAACCCTTTAATCCGGTAAATTTCGCGATCGGCGACTAACGCTTGCAACCGTTCGACCAAAAGGCGCGGCTCGAAACTTTCATTTAACACCACATGAACCGCCCCGATCTCGTCGTCGTGGTCGTGATCTTCCTCGCTGTCGTGATGACTCGGACGACTTTCTAAATTCTCTTCCACCGCCGCATTGAATCCCAACAGCAACTGCGGATCGACCTGACCGTTTTCACACGGCAGAATTTTGACCCCGGGACTGACTTGCTCGCGCAACCAATTTTCGACCCGGGTGCGGGTTGCGTCGTCTAACACGTCTCCCTTACTCAACAAGACCAAATCCGCACAGGCGAGCTGATCTTCAAACAACTCTTCGATCGGGGTTTCGTGATCCAAATTTGGATCCGCTTGACGAGCTTGCTCCAAAGCATCGAGATCGCCGACGAGGGTACCGTTGGCGATCGCCTCGCAATCGACCACGGTCACTACGCCGTCTACTGTAGCTCCCGTGCGGATTTCCGGCCAGCGAAAGGCTTGCACTAACGGCTTCGGCAACGCCAAACCGGAGGTTTCGATCAAAATAAAATCGAGATCTTCCCGGCGTTTGAGCAATTCCTGCATGGTCGGCAGAAATTCTTCTTGGACCGTGCAACACAGACAACCGTTATTCAGTTCGACGATATTACCCCCTCCTTCGGCGGTTTCGCCGTCGTCGCAAACTTGACAGGCTTTGAGAAACTCGCCGTCAATTCCGACTTCGCCAAATTCGTTGACGAGAACGGCGATGCGACGACCTCGGTTATTTTGCAGTAAGTGGCGGATGAGGGTAGTTTTGCCAGCACCGAGAAATCCGGTGACGACGGTAACGGGAATTTTATGCATGGAAGAACCTAAGAAAACGACAAACGATTAGCTGAGAATGGGGGTTGTCAGGAAGGTCGCACCGATGCCGCAAATCCTCAATCTGGCGAAGCGCAACGACAGCGAAAGCCGTTCGCCGACCTGTTGCAGCAGCATCCGATCTGCCAGATAGTTTGGCGGTCGGCGAGTCCGAGGGCGATCGCGCGGACGTCGCGATCGAACAGGCGATTTGAACTTGCGAAATAGGGGCTAAAGAAGGGCTACCAGGGAAGGACGGCGACGGGCCGCCTCGGGTCTTGCTGGCGGTCGCTCAGGGCCTCCCACAGGGGCGATTTCGGCATCCCTGGGAATGCGATTCGCGCCGTAGCGTGGCGATCGCGGGGGATGCAAACGGGTGCGGCTGGGTTGGAAAAATCGAGCAAGTGATAAATTCCCCTTCATCTGTACCTCGCAGATGCGATTGGTGGTCGATCGAAGCGTCGGCGGGCATTCTGACTTAGAGGCGGAGATCGCCCCATCACAGTTGCGGGACAGCGTCGGACTCGCACCGAACTTTCCCCCTTACGTTTGACGGCTGATTCCCGCCAAAACCGACTGGATGTTAGTATCTTACCCTACCTGTTGACCGGGGGAAACTACCACGACGGGCGCGATCGCCTCGGAAATCTTGCTGTAGCGTTGTGGCGGCGTTCGCATATAGCCTGCGGCATTGCTATAGCTTTGTTTTTTTGGGGCGATCCGGGATACTTTCGACCGCTCCGTGCGATCCTAAGTTCGGCAGTTCGGCGATTTCTGAGCGATCGTCACTGTCTATTTCTGCCCCGACGACCGCTTGAGTGAAGGGGAATCGCGGTCGCTAATATAAAACATCCAAAAATCAAATCACGAGCAGAATAAGAAGTTGCACCGATCGCGCGCTCGATGGACTTGCGGATTTTTCCAATTCGTCATGATGGCGATCGCCCTCTATCTCGCCGTCGCACCGCGATCGAACTCGACGGTCGCGATTTCCTTTGGAAACAGACAAAGCGGCGATCGCCCGTCAACTGGCGATCTCTTCTAGGATTCCCCCGATCCGGAAATTGAAATTTCTCCAATTTTCAGTTGTTTTTTAGACCGTTTGAGTTGTTTCCACAGCGCTCTAATTTCCTGGTAAGCTTGTTCGGGAGAAAGCTTTCCCCCGGTTTCCAAACAGCTAATAAAGGTCACGCGCTGGGCGAATTCTTGTAAATTAGCGTTAAATAAGAGGTTTTCTGGGGTGACTTGCCCGTAATAGCGACTGCGTGGATGTAAAAATTTATCTTTATCATTCATTGATATTCACCCTTGTTGATGTTATATTTTTTGCTTACCAAAAATTTATCTCAAAATCCGGAATTTTTAAAAGGTTCTTAGCTCGAAAAAATCAGGGGGCGATCGCCCCACTGAAACTGACAGAAACCATTATTTGAAAGCATAACTTCAATTTTCTGCGACGGCCACATCCTTCAGAAAATAATTGCGTTGCTCTATTTACAGTTTAAACAAACATTTCCCATCTCTGGAAGTGGCATTGATAATTTGTTACAGAATATACAAAACCCGATCGCAATCTAAATTGGAATTGTAGTGCGATCGCCCGCCTCGCCTTCCTATTCCACCCGGCGATCGCGTTAGATGGCATTTTTTATATTAAAATCCTTTGAAAAAGATCTATATTTAAGCTGGCAAGAGTGAGGGCGATCGCCGAACGCGGCAGGTTCCAGACTTGACGCGATCGCCCTTGAAATTCCGGCGTTGTGTCCGTCAGCGATCGCGATTTCCCTCCCCCGGGCAGCATCGGCGGGAACCCTCCCGATCTCACACCCCCCGTTTTTTCATTTAGGGGCGATCGCCCGTCTCCGTCGGAAAAGGTGTATACTCTCCCCCTAACGCTTCTACAATTGCCCGGGTATTCGAGACCATCATCTTGACGTAAGAATCCCCCTCACTTCCCGGGGCGCCGAGGGAGTCCGAATACAACTCCCGTGGCGACAATTGCACCCCAGCTTCCTCGGCGACCGTTTGGATCAACTTAGGATTAATCGTAGTTTCTGCAAAAATTGCCGGAACCTTCGCCGCTTTAATCTGTTCGACCAATTGGGTCACCGTTTGGGCGCTGGGTTGTTCTTCCGTACTCATCCCGATTAACGTCCCGGTTACCTGCAAGCCATAAGCCCGAGTAAAATATTGAAACGCATCGTGAGTGGTCACCAAACGGCGATTTTCCGGCGGAATCGTCGCGATTTGCGTCTCGATCCAGCCGTGCAACTCGGCTAAGGTGCTGACGAAGGCGGCAGTATTTTCGCGAAACAGCGCTTCATCTTCGGGAGACAGTTCGATCAATACATCTCGAATCGCTTCGACCATGACGATCGCATTGCTGACGTTCCCCCAAACGTGAGGATCCGGGACTTGTTGACCGTCATAATCCATGTCCAACGGTTCGATAACTTCTCCTACGGCGAGTTGGCGCGCCTTGACCCCCGCCGCATTCATCAATTTTATCAACCCCGGTTCTAAGTTGTACCCGTTGTAGAGAATCAAATCCGCTTCCTCGAAGGCGATCGAATCTTGGGGGACGGGTTCGTAAATATGCGGGTCGGCGCCGGGTTCGAGAATTCCGGTGTGGTCGATTTCATCCCCGCCGACGATCTCGGTCCAGTCGGCGATCGCGGTACTGGTCGAGACCACTCGGGGTTTCTCGTTCCCCGTTTCTGGCGGACTCGGCGTACAGCTAACCAGGGACAATCCTATCAATACAGTCCCTATCCATCCACACCACCGGGTCGGAGAGTTCTGGGAGGCGATCGCGTCAGTCATCGGCTTGTGTTGAGTTGAATTGCATTTTCATTTTCATTTCATATTTGTCTCATATTTCGTTCACTTTTGCAGTATCCTGAAATAAGAACGCCACTTACCCCCCACAGATCTACCGATGAATTACCCGACGCCTACCTCCGGTTCCCTCGCGAATATCCAAGTCTGGAGAGAACAAAAACAGACTCCCGGCGCCCCGATCGGCATCAGCCATCTCGGGGTCAGCTATCGCAAAGTCGAAGCCCTCACCGATGTCAACTGCGCGATCGCCCCGGGAAGACTGACCGGGATTATCGGACCGAATGGGGCGGGTAAAAGTACCTTAATGAAAGCGATGTTGGGATTGACCCCGATCGCCAGTGGTCAAATTCTCTACAACGGTCAACCCCTCAGCGAACAACGTCGCCAGGTGGCTTACGTTCCCCAGCGATCGCAGATTGACTGGACCTTTCCCGCGACGGTGTGGGACGTGGTAATGATGGGACGAGTTGAAAAAACGGGCTGGTTTAAGCGCTTTAGTGCCATCAGTCGCCGTTTGACCCGCGAAGCCTTAGAACGGGTGGGAATGAGTCACCTGCGCGATCGCCGCATCGGCGACCTGTCCGGCGGTCAACAACAGCGCGTCTTTCTAGCGCGATCGCTGGCCCAACAAGCCCAAATTTACTGCTTTGACGAACCCTTTGTCGGAATCGACCAAAAAACAGAAAATATCATTTTCGAGATTTTCCACGAACTCGCTGACGAAGGCAAAACCGTGTTAGTCGTCAATCACGACCTCGGCGCCTCAATTACTAATTTTGACGATTTAATCTTGCTCAATCGCGAGTTAATTGCATCCGGTCCGCGTCAGCAAGTTCTTAACGAACACAACCTCGATCGCGCCTACGGCGGTAAAGTCGTCTTCTTTAGCGGGGAAGCGGCTTAAGCTCAATGTCGATCTCATTTCCGATAGTTCGCCAACTGCCATCATTTCCCACTCCCCATTCTCCCCTTTTCCTCATGCTCGATTGGCCGATCGAACCGCTTCAATACAGTTTCATGCAACGGTCTCTGGCGATCGCCGTTCTCATCGGTCTGATTTGCGCCGTTGTCGGTAGTTATCTGATGGTCCAACGGTTAGCCTTACTCGCCGATGCTATCAGTCATTCCGTTTTACCCGGATTGGCGATCGCCTTTATTCTCGGCGTCAATCTATTTGTCGGGGCTTTCATCGCTGGTATTCTCAGTACGGTCATTATTGCTTGGATTCAGAGGCGATCGCCGATCAAGGAAGATGCAGCAATGGGAATTGTTTTATCCGCATTCTTCGCCCTCGGTATTACCTTAATTACCATTATCCAAAAAGATAATAAAATCGACCTCAATCACTTTTTATTCGGCAATATTCTCGGCGTCACTGGGGCAGAAGTGTGGGAAACTGCCGCGATCGCTACGGTCATTCTTGCCGTGGTCATTTTATTTTATAAAGAATTGCTCTTTTACAGTTTTGACAGTCTCGGGGCTGAAGCCGTCGGGTTGCCCGTTAATTTACTCAACTTCGGCTTGATGGTTTTGATTGCACTTACCGTAGTCGCCAGTATGAAAGCCGTCGGCGTGGTGTTGGTGTTGTCCTTAATCGTCACTCCCGCCGCTACGGCTTATTTATTGGTACCCCGGTTACATCAAATCATGGCAGTCGGCGCGATCGCGGGCATTCTGTCCAGTATTAGCGGCATGTATCTGAGCTACTATCAAAATATTCCCTCGGGTCCGGCGATCGTGTTAGTCGCTTCCGGCTTATTTACCCTTGCCTTTCTCTTCAGTCCGAGTTACGGTCTGTTTACTCGACCGCAGGTCGATCGCGGATCTTCTCCCCTCTGGCAGGAAATTAAACGCCTGTTTCAATAAGAAGTTTGCAGCAATTTTAGAACTTGTTTTACATTTATTTTGAATTGGGCGCGGCGATCGCGTCCTTCCTGCCTAATTCTCCCACTTAGCCTTCCTCGGGTCTCCCGAGCAGTTTACGAGACCTCCCTTTTTTTGCTAAAATATATGAAATACTGTTCAAATATTGATATATTGGTTTTGTTTCATGAGCGAACTACATTCTTCCGCGACAGGCTGTTGCAGTTGTTCTCAAGAAGCCAATCCTAAAAATGAGAATAATTCTATCGAAGATTACACCGCGATCGCCCAAAAATTAATCCCGATCGCCATCGCGATCGCCCTCTTTATTTCGGGATTGATTTTTCAAGAAACCTTGCATTCAACCCCTTACGCGATCGGCGAATATGCCGTGTTTATTCCCGCCTATTTAATTAGCGGTTGGGGAGTGTTGATGAATGCAGGCAAAAATATTACCCGAGGGCGAATTTTTGATGAAAACTTTTTAATGACCGTCGCGACTTTGGGGGCGATCGCCATCCATCATTTACCCGAAGCCGTCGGGGTGATGCTGTTTTATCAAATTGGCGAATTCTTCCAAGAAAAAGCGGTTAGACGATCGCGGCGATCGATTCAAAGTTTATTAGAAATACGCCCAGAAATTGCTCATTTACAAAGAAACGGAAAACTCGAAACCGTCGATCCGGAAACTGTAGAAATTGGCGATCTGATTGTGGTTAAACCCGGGGAAAAGATTCCCTTAGACGGAGAGGCGATCGAGGGAATTTCTCAAGTGGATACCTCCCCACTCACCGGGGAATCCGTTCCGCGTACCGTCCAACCCGGTAAAACAGTTTTAGCGGGGAGTATCAATCAAACGGGAATGCTTTCAATTCGCGTCACTAAACGATTTGAAGAGTCTTCGATCGCCCGTATTTTAGAATTAGTTGAAAATGCGAGAACGAAAAAAGCAAAAACAGAGAAGTTTATTACTAGATTTGCTAGAGTTTACACGCCGATCGTCGTTTTAGCCTCTCTTTTAGTTGCCTTATTGCCGCCGTTACTATTTCCGAGTACGACGATAGAAGAATGGGTTTATCGGGCGTTGGTGGTCTTGGTCATTTCCTGTCCTTGCGGTTTGGTCGTCAGTATTCCCCTCGGTTATTTTGGGGGCGTCGGTGGTGCGGCGAAACGAGGGATTTTGGTAAAAGGTTCGATGTTTTTAGATGCGTTAACGGAAATTAAAACCGTTATTTTTGATAAAACGGGAACTTTGACGCAAGGAACGTTTGAGGTGAGAGAAGTTCACCCGAACGGAGAGTGGAATCGAGAGGGATTATTAAAATTAGCAGCCCATTTAGAATCCTATTCCAACCATCCGATCGCCGTTGCCATTCGCGAGGCATATTCGGGTGCGATCGCCCGGGAAACGATTGCGGACTATCGAGAAATTGCCGGATTTGGAGTTAAAGCGAAGATCGACGGACGCGACGCGATCGCCGGGAACGAACGGTTTTTAATTCGTGAAGGAATTGACGACAGTATAGAAGCAATTGAGGAGACGGCGGTGCATTTTGCCGTTGACGGGGTTTATGCGGGATATATTACGATCGCCGACGAATTGAAAAGTGACGCGATCGCGGCGATCGAATTGCTCAAACAACAGCAAATCGAACGGGCGATCGTCTTGACGGGCGATCGAGAAAATGTAGCGGCTAAAGTTGCCCTAGCTTTACAAGTCGATGAATATTACGCCGAGTTACTTCCCGAAGATAAAGTAACCATTTTAGAGAAAATTTTGGCGCGATCGCCCGACGGCAAAAAAGTGGCCTTTGTCGGAGATGGAATTAACGATTCTCCGGCGATCGCTCGGGCGGATTTGGGCATTGCGATGGGGGCGTTAGGTTCGGAAGCGGCGATCGAAACTGCCGATATCGTGATTATGACCGATGCCCCGTCTAAAGTGGCCGAAGCGATCGCCGTCGGTAAGAAAACCCAACAGATCGTCTGGCAAAATATTGGGTTTGCATTAGGGATTAAAGGGGTATTTATTGCCTTGGGGGCTTTCGGTTTAGCGAGTATGTGGGCGGCAGTTTTTGCCGATGTCGGAGTTGCGTTACTCGCGATTTTAAATGCAACTCGGGTATTGCGATAGACGTCAGTCTATGCCGGAAATCCCACGCAAAAACAGGGGTTGACCCGGACGGTCAACGCCGCTTCTCGTGAATCATGTACGATTGCTATAGAGAATTTCTTCTCGGTTTGCCTTTTTGCGCTAATGAGAGTCAAAAACCCTTATGATACGCCGACGTTCTACTCCCTGGATTCATCGGAAGTCTCGCTTCCTCATTGCTGCGATCGCGACGATGGGGGCAGTGGTGACGGCCTATTTAACTGTAATTAAATTAATGGGGGATTCTGCCACTTGTCCGACCAGTGGCTGTGATGAGGTTCTCAACAGTCCCTACGCCACCGTTTTCGGTTTTCCCCTGACCTTGTTCGGACTGGTGGCTTACGTGGGAATGACGGGTTTTGCCGTCGGACCGTTCGCCGTCGATCCGGCAGAGAATAAAGAATTGCGATCGCGCTTGGAAGACTGGACCTGGTGGCTGATTTTAGTCGGCGGTACGTCAATGGCTATTTTTAGCGGCTATTTGATGTATCTTCTTGCCTATAAAATTCAAGCGCTTTGCATTTATTGTTTGGCTTCGGCTTTATTTTCGTTGACTTTGTTCGTCCTCGCCTGGATGGGTAAAGATTGGGAAGATATCGGCCAAGCAATATTTACCAGTCTGGCCGTGGGAATGGTGACCATTGTCGGCACCCTGGGGATGTATGCGAGTATTAATTCTCCCAATGCCAATAGCAGCAGTCCCTTTAATATTGTCAACAGTTCCGGTCCGGCGGAAATCGCTTTAGCCGAGCATTTGAGCGAACTCGATGCCAAAATGTACGGCGGTTTCTTGTGTCCCCATTGCCACGAACAAAAAGAACTGTTTGGGAAAGAAGCGACGGAGAAACTCGAATATATTGAATGCGATTATCGCGCGCCCGATCCTCAAGTGGAATTGTGCCAGCAAGTCGGAATTACTGGTTATCCGACGTGGGAAATTAACGATAAATTATATCCGGGTCGGCGATCGCTAGAAGAACTGGCGAAGCTGTCGGATTACTCGGGGCCGCGCAACTTTCAAAACACGATCGGCCAATAAGTCCGCCACGGGGGAGGCGATCGCTAAAAAAACCACCGTCACCCCCAAGATCGAGGCTGACGGTGGTTTGAGATGGCTAAAAACGATCAAAAAGGGGAGGGGTAGCCGGGGGATTTAAGCATTGGCAGCTTGAGATTTAGTCCCACTTTCGCGACTGGCACCATTGCTATTATTCCCGTTGGTCTTGCGCGGTTGCAGCACCCCATAACCGCCGTGGTTGCGTTCGTAAATCACGTTGATTTCTCCCGTTTCGCTGTTGCAAAACATGTAGAAATCGTGATCGACTAACTGGAGTTGTTCCAAGGCTTCTTCAATGGTCATCGGCGGCATGGCGAAGTATTTCGTCCGCACGACTTCGGCAGGTAGTTCGGGAGTGCGATCGCCGATTAGATCCTCGACCACAGGCGGTTCGTTGAGAACCTCGGCTTCGATCTCTTTCGGTTTGCCGTGATTTTTCTTGTGATTGCGTTTTTCTTTATATTTGCGAAGCTGACGCGCGATTTTGTCGGCGACCAGATCGATACTGGCATACAGATTTTCGCTGCTCTCCTCGGCGCGGATGATCGTCCCATTGGCGTAAATGGTGACTTCAGCCGTCTGCTTCGGGTTGATTCGGGGATTGCGCGCCACCGACAGATGCACGTCTACTTCCATCGTTAAATTCTGAAAGTGATTGACGGCTTTCTCGATCTTTTGATTGACGTAATCGCGGATCGCGTCAGTGATTTCAATATTTTTGCCTTGGATAACAAGCTTCATATGAACTCTTCCCGCTAACAATATCCATCAGTCAGAAAGACAAAAGGCAAACACTCAAGCGTCAGACTGAAAACGGTAGTTTTTCTGACGGTTTGCGTGTTGCTTACTTTCTTGAAGGTGGGGAAACCGGGGCGGGTATTGCCGCTTTCCTGAAATAATGGCTATTTGCCCGTTTTGAAGGGATAGTTTGGTCAAGAACGGTGCCTAAACTTGCAGGAAGTGTTTTCCAATTCTAATCGAGGATGGCTTCCTGATGCTATGGATTCACCCGCTCCCATTGACGGACTTACGCTGACTCTCTCTTTCCGCTCCTTGATTTCCCATTCGTCTGTTCCTTTATAGGGTGAGGGTTTCATGTCCCCGGTGTGTGGTGGGTGACATGCATTCCCCAAGCGATGCGGCGTTCCGATCCGACTACGGATTTCCTCGATTTCATGGTGGACTTTTTCAAGGAAATCTATCTTTTTTTCGAGCGATAAGTTTACTTACTCACTCTTTCTTTTCAGTTTGAATCGTCCGCAAGTTGCTTGTGGAAAGAAGGTTTCAGAGAATTTGCCTCTGAATTTTAACCCTATAACGGCTTTTGTCGATTACTGGGTTTTATGGATTTATTCTAGCACGAACCCTAGTTTTGTTTAACCGGATTGGCAGAAAATCTTAATGCTGAGGTCTCCCTTCGGAACGGTCGGCTGACCCTTTTGCTTCTGCTTGGTGGTGGTTCTAACACCGTTAGCTTTCCCCTTCGTGTTTGTAGTCTTATTTACACCCTACCATGGGTATATTTTAAATAGTCGCGACCTGCTCGTTGTCTTTAAAATTTGTTGCATATCGAGGGGATCGACGGTGACGGGGCGATCGCCGCGAACCGAGATCGCCGTGGGGACGCTAAAATAACAAATCTGTTTTGCCGCTACGGGGCGATCGCCCCGGTGTGATTGATGTCCTCCTTGCGTCCGGTCTGTCTCTACCAATTCGATCGCGTGGCTTACGCTCAAGCGTGGCAGTGGCAACAAGAACTCGTGCGCGCGCGCCGGGAAAACCCCGAGTTAAGCGACGTTTTGCTCTTGCTCGAACATCCCCCGGTCTACACCCTCGGAAAAGGGGCGACCTCGGACTTTCTCAAGTTCGATCCGAAGGCGAGCGCGATCGAGGTTTACCGGGTGGAACGCGGCGGCGAAGTGACCTACCACTGTCCCGGTCAACTGGTCGCCTATCCGATTTTAAACTTGCAGCACTATCGCCAAGATTTGCACTGGTACTTGCGCCAACTCGAAGAAGTGGTCATCCGAGTTTTGCGCGATTACGGGTTGCGCGGCGATCGCCTCGCGGGATTGACCGGGGTCTGGGTCGAAGGACGCAAAGTGGCGGCGGTCGGGATTAAAGTCAGTCGCTGGATTACTATGCACGGCTTTGCCTTGAATGTGTCCCCCGACCTCAAAGGGTTCGAGGCGATCGTCCCGTGTGGGATTGCCGATCGCCCCGTAGGGAGTTTGGCTCAATTCGTCGGGGACGTCTCGTGCGATCGCGTCCGCCAAAGGACGATCGCCGCCTTTGCCGAAACGTTTGGAGTGCGAGTGATTGAGTTAGAATGGCCTCAAAAGCTCGCGAATGGTTAGTGTTTCCGGCGATCCTCCGCCATCGCGATCGCCAAATTGGGTAGGGAGTCGGTGCATCTTTTCTAGGGGTTTTTAACGCGCTTTCCCAAAACTTATCGAATCCGATCGATCGCCATCCCGGCGCGATCGTCTTCATTCTCCCTCCACCGTTTTCAACTCGATTAGTTTTCTAGCTTTCTCTACCCCGCGACCCCCGCAAGCGGACGCGGGTCCGTTGTCAATTTTACGCGAATTTCAAATTCAAGGGCGAAGACGATCGCAGGTGTTGACCGTCGCGATCGCGATTCGCTCGTTTCTCGATCTCAACACCCGGTAGCCCTCCGTTGCACCCACTTCTCAACCGACGGGCGATCGGAGAACCCACGCTCTTGCCGTCATTCCTTGCAAAAGGGTGCGTACCGTTCATGAGTATATCTAGTCATCCCGGGGATCTGGCCCTCGCCGAACTCATTCGTTTTAGCTCGAAAGTTGCCGCCTCCAACCCGCCAAGACGGCTGCGACGGTTACTCAGTGCCAAATCTCGCCAACAAGTTTTAAAAAAAGATAAAGAAATCGCCGAACCCGTGGCGATCGTCCTCGAAGGTCCCCAGTTTATCTTTGCCGACCCCTTATCGCCACTGAAAGCCAGAGATAACACCGCCTTAGCCGCCTTATTCGATCGCGACGACTTAGCTGAAATCGAAACCGACGTCGATCTTTATTTGAGCTTCCTGTATCCAGAACCCTGTTGGGATGAAGAAACTTTTGAATTTTTGGCGGGATATATTTGAAGACGATCGGGAGAAGCTAAGAGGCAAAAGACAAAAAAAGAGAAGCCAACAGGAGTGCTTTTATTCCTGAGCTGCTTGCCTAAAATCTATCTCAAGCTACACTTATTAACGGAACCGGACCTAACTCAAACGCTCCCACAATTTTCACAACATTAATTATTTTCTGCCGCAGTTATCATGCCTTCAATTGCTCGTAAAAACCTGTTTGAAGACCTGCCTCGCTTCCTCGTCGCTCAAGCGGGAATTATGTTTGCCGTCAGCCTGGTGACCATTCAGACGGGTATTTTTCAAGGCGTCATCCGTTCCACCGCTTTGATGGTCGAGCGGTCCAAAGCCGATATCTGGTTGGGTTCGGAAAATCTCGCCAACGTCGAAATGACCTTGCAAATTCCCTTCGAACGGCTCGAAGAAGCGCAAACTGTAGAAGGGGTCAGCCGTGCGGAAGCGTTGATCGTCAACGGGACCTTGTGGCGCGATCGCAGTGGCAACCTAAACCACGTTCGCATTGTCGGCTTCGATCCGCAAGGGGAGTTATTCAGTCCCGGGGAGATCGTCAAAGGACGCATCGACGAGTTAAACGACCCCTATGCAGTTTTTGTAGACGAAGCAAGCGCTACAGATTTAAACGTGGCTTGGGTGAATGATGTAGTAGAGGTGGGAGCTTTTCGTACCCGGGTCGTCGGTTTTATGGAAGGGCTGCAAAATTCGATCAACAGTCCCTTAGTGCTGACCTCGTTGGAAAATGCGAACGCTTACGTCACCTCGCGTCCGGGAGAAGGGGCTCCAGATTTATCCCCCGACGACCCGGAACCCCTCGGCGAGGACGACAAAATCAGCTTTGTATTAATTGAAGCGGCAACAGGAGAAGATCTAGACGTGCTCAAGCAACGGTTGCAAGACGCCTTACCGAATACGATCGCCTACACCCGCGAAGAAATGACGGTAAAAACCCGCACCTATTGGGAAGAACGAACCGGAATCGGCTTTATTCTCGGCTTGGGGGCGGTCGTCGGCATCGTCGTGGGGATGGTGGTCGTCGGTCAGATTTTGTATTCTTCCGTTTCCGATCACCTCAAAGAGTTCGGGACGCTCAAAGCGATGGGGGCGTCAGATTGGACGATTTACAGCGTGATTATCGAACAGGCGCTGTGGATGGCTGTTTTGGGCTATTTGCCGGGAATGGCGCTCTGTTTTGGGGTGAGAGCTTGGGTGGTGACCGCCCAGGGATTGACGATCGCCATTAATCCGATGACGGCGGTGGGGGTGTTCGGCTTGACCGTAGTCATGTGTGTCGGATCGGCGATTTTTGCCATTCAGAAAGTCAATCGGGTGGATCCGGCGATCGTCTTCAAAGCCTAAATCTCGGGGCGAACCCTTGCCATTTTAGAAATTAATCAGCATAATTACTCAGCCCTATTGGGCGATGACGATCTGGAAAATATGGGTCACAATGGCGATCGAGGGCTAGATTAGGCCATTTTCCAGGGATGTTGGGTTAGAAAACGCTTTGCTTCGCTCTCACCGTCAATTGCCCATCGCTTATCGAAGTAATTTATCGAAACGCATGACTGCTTCCATAGAATATCAAGAGTCAATCCGCGACAACTTTACCGACGTGGCCGATCGCGCCGTCCCCAAGGTCACGACCGATCGCGGGGCGATCGAAGCAAGACGGATCAAAATGCGATTTCCCTCGGGAACGGGCTTTTTTGAAGCGCTCCAAGGCATCAACCTGACTGTCAATCCCGGAGACATCCAACTGTTGATGGGGCCTTCCGGGTCCGGGAAAACCACCTTACTCTCAATTTTGGCGGGAATGCTGACGCCGACTTCGGGAACGGTCCAGTTATTGGGCGAAGAAATTACCTGGATGTCGCGATCGCAACTCTCCCGTTTCCGCCAGCAACATATCGGCTTTATCTTCCAAGGCTTTAACTTATTCCCGGCCCTGACCGCCGCCGAAAACATCGAAGTCGCCCTCAACCTCAAAGGCATTAAAGGACGACAGGCCCACCAAGAAGCGGTTCACCTCCTCGGAGAAGTCGGCTTGCACGACAAAGCCCACCAGTTACCTCGCGACTTGTCCGGCGGTCAAAAACAGCGCGTGGCGATCGCCCGGGCCCTGGCGGGACATCCCAAACTCATTATGGCCGACGAACCCACCGCCGCCCTCGACTCCCATAGCGGACACGCCGTAATCGAACTGTTACGCAAACTCGCCAAAGAAGGCGGTTCCACCGTCTTGATGGTCACCCACGACCCCCGAATCTTAGACGTAGCCGATCGCGTTTTATATCTCGAAGACGGAATGCTCAAACCGGAAAAAAGTTTTTAGAAACCGCGCCGTCGCGATCGCCTTTTTCTGGCATCATTCTCCACAGATGTGTCCGAACACATCTGTATTTTTTTATTTTTTCATTAGAATATCCGCAAGCGTGAATGTAATTCACGCTTGAATTGACGTGTATATTGGGAGAACTTCCCAGCATTTAGGTAAAACGAATGCGAGTATTGCTTTTATACCCCCTTTTTCCTAAAAGTTTCTGGTCTTTTGAGAAAACCTTAGCCTTAGTCAATCGCAAAGCCTTACTGCCTCCCCTGGGATTGATTACCGTAGCGGCCATTTTGCCTCAAGAATGGGACTTTAGACTGGTAGACCGCAACGTGCGCGATGCGACCGAGGAAGATTGGGAATGGGCCGATCTGGTCGTCGTTTCGGCCATGATCGTCCAGAAAGAAGATTTTTGCGACCAAATTCGCGAAGCCAAACGGCGGGGCAAACCCGTCGCCGTCGGCGGTCCGTACCCGACCTCGGTTCCCGAAGAAGCGAAGGAAGCCGGGGCCGATTACCTGATTTTAGATGAAGGGGAAATTACCCTGCCGATGTTCGTCGAAGCCCTCGAACGCGGCGACACCCACGGGGTCTTTCGCGCCCACGAAAAGCCCGACGTGACCCAAACCCCGATTCCCCGGTTCGATCTGCTCGATCGCGACGCCTACGATACCTTACCGATTCAATTTTCGCGCGGCTGCCCCTTTCAGTGCGAATTTTGCGACATTATCATCCTCTACGGTCGCAAACCGCGTACCAAAACCCCAGAACAACTGCTCGCCGAACTCGATCGCCTCTTAGAACTCGGCTTCCAGCAAAGTATTTTCCTGGTGGACGATAATTTTATCGGCAACAAACGCAATGTCAAACTCTTGTTAAGAGCCCTGAAAGAATGGCAGAAAGAACGGGGTTATCCGTTTAAATTTACGACGGAAGCTTCCGTCGATTTGGCCGAAGATCCGGAACTGATGGAATTGATGGCTGACTGCAATTTTTATGCAGTCTTTTTAGGCATTGAAACCCCCGACGAAGCCAGTTTGACCGTAACTAAAAAGTTTCAAAATACCCGCGATCCTCTGTCGGCGGCGGTAGAAAAAATTACCCGTTCCGGATTGCGGGTGATGGCGGGCTTTATTATCGGCTTCGACGGCGAAAAACCGGGGGCGGGCGATCGCATCGTGCGCTTTGTCGAAGAAACGGCGATTCCGATGCCGATGTTGAGTATGCTGCAAGCGCTGCCGAATACGGGCCTGTCCCAACGGTTGAAGAAAGAAGGGCGGATGCGGAGTAAAACCCTCGTCAATGGCAATCAAACCACGTTGATGAATTTCGTTCCCACCCGACCTGTGGAAGACATCGCCCGGGAGTATATCGAGGCGTTTTGGGAATTGTACGACCCGAAGAAGTTTCTCGATCGCGTCTACCGACATTTCTTGATTTTGGGAGCCCCCAAAAATCCCATGCGGCGGCGTAAGGTCGATTGGATTGCGATTCGGGCGCTGTTGATTTTGGCGTGGCGTCAGGGAGTGGTTCGCGAGACGCGCTGGAAGTTCTGGATTAATTTGTTGAATATTTTGCGCTACAATCCCGGGGTTTGGGACCATTATTTGACGATTTGCGCCTATTTCGAGCATTTCTACGAATATCGGCAGTTGGTGCGCGATCGCATTCAAGCGCAATTGAATGAATTTTTAGCCAATGAAGCGGCGATCGAAGCCTTAGAACGCGAAGCGGAAAACAACGAATCGGCAGTGGCTTAATAGTTCTGAGAATTCAGATCTCGCAATAAAGCCAAGAACGAACTGAGGCGATCGCTCCTTTCCGGGGGCGATCGCTTTTTTGAGCTTTTTTTGAGCTTTTTTTGAGCTTTTTTTTGGCTTTTTCGATCGATGGCGATCTCCGAATTGAAGTTTTCCCGATCTAAGGATTAAAATAGATCGCGCGGGTCGAGAATCTTTTTGCCACAACTTTCGTCTTGTTTCTATAGAGTCCCCTCGGGTGCAACGCGAGATTCGGGATTTGGGTAAAATATCCCGATTTTCAGTTGTCCCGGGCGAGTTTGGGGGCGATCGCCACCTCCCAAAGTACGCTCGGACGGGGAAATTTTTGCAACAACTCAAGCAACAGTAGCCAGAAATTGCTCGGGTGTGTGGAGCGATCGTCTCAGGAGTTGGAGATCGTAAACAATAGGGAGACTTATTCTATGTCGCGACTTAATTTGAAAAATCCTTTGCGTTTGGGAATGGCGGCGAGTTTGGCGCTCGTCTTCAGTTCGAGTGCTGCGGTGATGGCCCTCGACCCGCCGCGTCCGTCTAATGTTAGAGTTCCCCCCGATTCGGACAATGCGCCGACGGAAACCGGGGATGCGGACGCAGAAGGCAATCCGACGGCGACCCAACCCCGTTTCACCTGCGAGGTCGTCGAGGGGGAATATACGGTGATGTACCACCCCCAAAGTCAACCGGGCGGTTCCTACGAATGGGCGCAACCGAGTGCGATGGGGGGCGGTTGGACGCCGGAAATGCGCTGTCAGGAAATTGCGCGCCGTCTGGAAGCCTATCGCCCGGATGGTTTGGAACGACTGCAAACGGCGGTCGAGAATAATTACAATACGATTTGCGTGACCACGGCGAATAACCCGGATTGTCGGATCGTGCTGACGGTTCCGCCGGGACAAGACCCGGAATTGACCCGCGATCGCATCTTCGAGAATCTCACGGTGGCCGATAGCGGTCAACAAACCGATGCGGTAAACGCGATTGTCGGCGACGACGGTCGCATCCTGCGCGAAGTCGAAGGGGTTTTAGGGGTTCCTTTACCCGGTAGCGGCGGCGGTTCGGTGGTACGCGCCAATGGAATCGATTTGCGACCGTTCCTCGATCGCGCCGATGGCGGGACGGGCGATCGTCTCGACAGCCTCAACCGTGGGAGTTCCGACGCTCAACTAAATCCGGACAATTTCCGCTAAACTCTGGTAAATCCAGCTAAAACAAAAGCTGAGGAAAAAATCCTCAGCTTTTGTTTGATTTTGAAGGCGAATCGCCGTTTAATATCGCGATTGCGCCCCCTCATTTTCGCCGTAATCCGATCCGTAACTCGACGGATAGGCATTGTCCCAACTGTAGTCCGGTAGGGGCGCACTCGATTCGGCGGGGATCTCCTCCAAACGGAAATCCTCGACCTGGGACGACTCGGACGGCAACGTGCGATCGAAGCTGAGGTCTTCCTCTGGGGTCGTCTCCTCGTTCGTGGCGGCAGTATGTTGGCGGCGCGTGTACCAATCGCGTCCCAACTGAATCGTAATATCCGATCGCAAACTTCCGGTACTCTCGACAAAGACTTCACCGAATCCGAGGACTTCTTGAATCGAACGGGCGCTGTCGAGATCGCCGTTTTGTGCCACAATCCGGGTCGTCGCGAGGGGTTCGTGCCAAGGGTTGGAAGCGTAGACATTCCAATAACCGCGATCGCCGAGAATCCCGCGCAACCGCTCCACCGCTTCCCAATCCTCGATACTATCTTGGATCGCCACTTTCACGTAAGCCGGATCCACGGATCGATAACCCCGGGCGTGCAGGTCGAAATCGAAATGATCGGCGACCATCGCATCGAGTCGCTCGTAATTTGGCATCCAGTAGCTGGCTTTATATTCTTCCGGATCGCTGAAATCCCCGGGAACCATCAACATCTGCACCGCCGAACGGTCTACCTTGGCCGCAAATCCGCCTAAAGCGGCAATTTCTTCCAAGGTCAAGTTGGTATCGATGTGGTCTTGAATCACCGAAAGAATTTTAGGTAGGCGACCGATGGTATTGAGATTGAGGGTTTGATCCATCAACGCCCGCATCATGATTTGCTGGCGTTGGATGCGACCGATATCGCCCAAATTGTCGTAACGGAAGCGCAAGAACTGCAGCGCTTGGGCGCCGTTGAGGTATTGTTCCCCTTGTTTGAGGTCGATGTAGAGGTGTTGGCTGTCGTCTCGATATTTCATATCGATGGGGACGTAGACATTGACCCCACCGAGGGCATCGACTAACTTTTCGACCCCTTGAACGTTGACGCGGATGTAGCGATCGATGCGAACGCCGCCGAGGAGTTCGCTGACGGCTTTAGCGCTCAACGCCGGACCGCCATAACGGTTGGCATCGTTGATTTTACGAACGCCGTACCCTTCGATGGTAGTGCGGGTATCGCGGGGAATGGAGAGGATCGCCAGTTTGTTCGTTTCCGGATTGAAGCGGACCAAGAGCATCACGTCGGAAAGCCCTTCGAGGGAATTGACTTGGGCGTGATAACCCAATTGGCGATCGGTTTCGGCTTCTTGTTCGAGATCGGAACTGAGAACGCTGGTTCCCAGGACGAGGATATTGACCGGGCGGGTCAACTCGGGAAGGCGAAGATTGGTTTTGGCGAGTTCGCTTTGGGAAAAGATCGCCGCATCTTCGGCGCTGAGCTGACTTTGCATTAAAGGCGTACTCGACAGCGACACGGCGAGCAATGCCCCTGCTGTTGCGGAGAGCATTGCCACGCCACTCAAGCCAAAACACAGCCACAACCATCCCCCGCGATTCCCTTTTGGAGGTTCTTTGGGAACCGATGGCGTTTTCTTGGAAGTCAGGGATTTTTGGTTCGATAGATTCTGCGTTGGCACGGGCTTCCTCACACACACAAATGGAGTTGTTCAGTTGGTCGATCGCACGGGCCAATCGGTCGGCCATCGAGATCGGGGCAGGGGTTGAGTTGAAGGCGCGATCGACTCCGGACACTCGTCGGGTTAGATGGCACTGCGCGCAACCCGCGAGGCCAGACTCGGGGGTAGTTGGGTTGGGGGGTTGCGCGCCTCCTTCGTTGAGAAGGGGATGGGGGGATGAACGGTCAAAAGGGAGGTTTGCCGATCGCTCCGTCGGCAATCCGACCGATTCCCGGCAGGTCGATTCGCCGCCGCCTCCACAGGCGAACCATCAGCCAAATATTGACCACAAAGTACCCCGAGCTCAACAAACTACTGCTTAATAACAAGGGTAAATGCAGGGATTCCGCATGATTGGCCCCGGTTTCTAGTAAAATGTACCCCCCCAGCCACAGAAGGGCAAGGGTTACGGCCAAACGGCTGATGCGCCGTTGTTCGGCAGTGCCTCCCCGCCGATACAAGGTCCACAAGGCGGGAATCGTGCCGAAAACGGGCATGAGATAGAACAAGGTGGATGCGGGGGGGCGATCGCGATCGCCCGGGTCGATCTCTTCCTCGGCGATCGCGGTGGATTCGGGCGCCTCGCCGTCGGAGGGGTGCTCTAACTCGCGCAGTACTTCGAGGGCTTTCTGGCGCTGGCGGGCCGTGGCGCGATCGCGCGGCGGTTGGGGAGGACGGGGAGGGTTGACCATCGGTTGAATTAGGGAGTGGGAACGGTCCACCAGGCGAGGGCGTAAGCTTGCTCGTCGGTGTTGACGCGATCGCGGAAGTGGACGCGAATTTTATAACGTCCGCTTTCGGGAACGGGGAAGAAAATATGTTCGGTGCTGTCAACGAGGCTGACCGACGCTCGAATGCTGTTGGCGGGATCGGTTTCGTCGGCGCGCATCAAGTAAAGGTCGAGTTGGTTCAAGCCGCGATCGCGGAAACTCTCGCCAATGTCGTAAAGTTCGTTGCCGTTGCGATCTTCGAGTTCGACCTGTCGGTTCCACACCAGACTCAGGGACACGTAACTGTTGGCCGCGAGGGGCTGACTTAACACGTAATCGCGATAGGAATCCGCTTCGAGACGGCGGTAATCCCATCCGATCGCCGGAACGGGCGCCTCGGGACTCCACTGCCCGCCGCTAAACTGCTGGTAAGCGCGAAACGCATTGAGCTGTCCCGTTCCCATATTCCCATCTAAGGGAATCTCCGGATTGCGGTAGGCGTCGGAGTCGAGCCAGGTGCGATTGTCTTCGATGACGATCGTCCGGCTCATGTTTAAATGTTTGCCGTCTCCGCTATCGGCAATTTTTTCGGCGGAGTTGAGCAGTACCGCTTTCATGACTTCGTGACGGCGCGCGTCCAAACTCCAACCGGGCTGTTGTTCGCTCAGTTGGCGATCGCCGTACTCTTGCAGGAGGGCGACGGTGGCGGTCACGTGGGGCGCCGCGAAACTGGTGCCACTGGCGCGCACCACTTCCCCCTCTAAGTTGAGTAATTCCAAATCGCTCCCGGGGGCGACCAAGCCGATCGCCCGGCGATCGTCGATATTGCCTTCCAAGCCCCGCAGGCGATCGCGGATTCCGGTAAAGGAACTACCGATATTGGCAAAATCCACTTTAGAAAACACCCCATTGTCCTGACGGGTAGTAAACGCCACGTTCAACCCGTTGTAATTATCCGTGGGAATGGGAATGCCGCCGCGTCCCTGATTTCCGGCGACGACGTGCAGCACATTTTGGACGTTCGCCAGCCAATCGACACACAAAGTGAGTAGTGCATTGCCGTCCAAAACCGCGTTCGGTCGGGGATCTTGACCCAAAGATTCCCCAAAACTATAATTAATCGCTCTCACATCAGACCCATTTTGCTGGGCGAGATGTTGGGCCGCGAGACATTCTTCGGGCTGACCGCTTCGCTGTAAAAAGCCGATCGCCGCCGCATATAACTTCGCTCCCGGAGCGACCCCCTGGAGCGCTTTATCCGAAGAAATCATCACGGCGGCGACATTTTCCGCGTGTTGTTGGGCTTGTTTTTCGTGGGGCTCGTTACTGGTGTGGGTCTTGGCGGGAGAGTCGCGAAAAAAAACCCGACTGACCGGGATTTCGCGATGGCGTTCTACGGATTTATCCAGTCCGAACTGTCGCGGACGACCGATATCGACCTGAGCGATCGCGATTTTGCGACCGATCAGATTATAAGGAGGCTCGTGGAGTCGTCGGGCGTCGATCCCGTTCTCGCCAACGGAACTTTGGAGGGCGATCGCCGGAAGACCCAACAACACCACCGTCGCACTACCGATCGTCCAACCCAGTTTTTTAATCTGCTTTTGCTCGCTCAATTTTGGAATCGCTCCCCAACAACTTGACTTAGGGACTTTCTTGAGATTTTGTTAAACTTAATACTTCAGGACGCAGGAGAGTATCGTTACCGATGACCCAAACCCAATCTCAAAAACCCATTGTTATTGCTCCCTCTATCTTATCAGCCGATTTCAGCCGTCTGGGCGACGAAGTGCGCGCCGTCGATAAAGCGGGAGCCGATTGGATTCACGTCGATGTAATGGACGGTCGTTTCGTACCGAACATCACCATCGGCCCGTTAATCGTGGAAGCCCTCCGTCCGGTGACGGAAAAACCCCTCGACGTTCACTTGATGATTGTCGAACCGGAAAAATACGTTGCCGACTTTGCCAACGCGGGAGCTGATATTATTTCCGTTCACGCGGAACACAATGCCTCTCCTCACCTGCATCGAACCCTCTGTCAAATTAAAGAACTGGGCAAACAAGCGGGGGTCGTCCTCAATCCGTCCACGCCGTTAGAATTGATCGAATACGTTGTGGACGTGTGCGATTTGATTTTGATCATGAGCGTCAACCCGGGCTTTGGCGGTCAAAGCTTTATCCCCGGGGTCGTGCCGAAAATCCGGAAGCTGCGCCAACTGTGCGACGAACGCGGTCTCGATCCGTGGATCGAAGTCGATGGCGGCTTGAAAGGGAATAATACCTGGCAAGTCCTCGAAGCTGGAGCCAATGCGATTGTTGCGGGTTCGGCAGTGTTTAAAGCTGACGATTATGCCAAGGCAATTGAAGGGATTCGCAATAGCAAGCGCCCTGCGACCGAACAAGAATTGGCGCGCGTCTGAGTTTTTTCTTTTCGTTAATTTAGCTCGTCGAAATAGCCTGTAGAAATCGAGGCGATCGCTCGACTTCTACAGGTTTTTACTGTCGCGATTGCCTCGGTGGGACCACCGGACCATTCGACGGTAGCCCGGGTCGCGATCGCCGGGTCAATCGAACTGGGCGCCGGGACACCAAGCACAACAATCGCTCAATTTAGTCGCCGATCGCGCGCAGGCGGAATCGGACCATCGTTCGGCGGCGATCGGACAGATAAACCGATCGCGATCGCACTTTTCCGGTTCGGTTTTCGGGTGTAAAACAATCACTTTCATCCCGTCGAGCGCCAAACAAGCCCGCTTCGATCCCACTGAATTACCCACTGAATCAATTGTTTTCCGAATTGGAATCACTCGCATAAAAGACCGTCGATGGCTGCTACGGGGATGCCGCAAAACGGGCGTACCCATAATCGTCCTCACAGTAATAAAATTAATAAAAATTGAAAAAAAGGCTTTCCGCGCTCGATCGCACGCAACACAGAGCCGTTAAACTAACTATTTCCTTCGAGAGAAATAAAGGAGCGACCGGACGAAATCGAGTTAAACAAAGGGCGAAAAATGATGAAGAATAGATAAAGCTGCCGACAATTGACCCGATCGCGGGCAGAAGCACGGCGGCGATACGCCTCGGCGTCGCGAAGCTATCGCCCGAAGGCGTCCGAGGGACCGATAGCCCCTAGAATAGGGAGAGCAGTGTAGACGAAACCGAGCCGATCGTGTCATTAAGCAGCCCTCGACCCGTGACACCCCCGGGAAACTTAGAACGGTCCCTCAAACAGTTTTTTGGATACGACAGTTTTCGCCCCGGACAACGAGAGATTGTCGAAGCCGCCTTAGCCGATCGCGATCAACTGATCGTGATGCCGACCGGAGGCGGAAAATCCTTGTGCTTTCAACTTCCCGCGTTGCTCAAACCGGGGGTCACCGTGGTGGTCTCGCCGTTGATCGCCCTGATGCAAGATCAAGTCGAAGCGCTGCAAAATAATGGGATCGGGGCGACGTTTCTCAACAGTACCCTCAATTGGGAGGAACAGCGATCGCGGGAAATGGCGATCGTCACGGGTCGCGTCAAGCTGCTCTACGTCTCTCCGGAACGCTTGGTCGGCGATCGCTTTCTCGCCTTTTTAGAAGTGGTGCGCGCCCGAGTGGGGCTGAGTAGTTTTGCCATTGACGAAGCCCACTGCGTTTCCGAATGGGGTCACGATTTTCGCCCGGAATACCGCCAACTGCGGCTGTTGCGCGATCGCTATCCCCAAGTCCCCGTCATGGGTCTGACGGCGACGGCGACCGATCGCGTCCGCCATGATATCGTCTCCCAACTGGCCCTCCAAAATCCCCGCGTCCACCTCGCCAGTTTCAACCGTCCCAATCTCTATTACGAAGTCCGTCAAAAACGCAGGCAGTCCTATGGCGATTTATTGCATATTATTCGCGAAATAGGGGGTTCTGGGATTATCTACTGTCTCAGTCGCCGCCGGGTTGAAGAGCTGGCCGCCCGACTACAAAGCGATAAAATCAAAGCTTTAGCCTATCATGCCGGATTGGGCGACGAAGAGCGGGCGAACTCCCAACGGCGGTTTATTCGCGATGACGTGCAAGTTATGGTCGCGACGATCGCCTTCGGGATGGGCATCAACAAACCCGACGTTCGCTTTGTGGTGCACTACGACTTACCGCGCAATCTCGAAAGTTACTATCAAGAATCCGGGCGATCGGGACGGGACGGCGAACCCGCCCATTGCGCCCTTTTTTACAGTTACGGCGATTTAAAAACGATCGAATATTTAATCGACCAAAAACCCGACCCGCAAGAGCAATTAATCGCCCGCCAACAATTACGCCAAATCCTCAATTATGTCGAAGGAACCGACTGTCGCCGCACGATTCAATTGGGCTATTTTGGCGAACGCTTTCCCGGGAATTGCGAAAACTGCGATAACTGCCGCAATCCCAAACCGATCGAGGATTGGACCGTAGAAGCGATGAAGTTTCTCTCTTGCGTGGCGCGCACGAAAGAACGCTTCGGAACCAATCATATTATCGACGTCTTGCGCGGGTCGAAAAAAGCCAAAGTCTTGCGCTACAACCATCAAGAATTATCGACCTTTGGAATCGGTACCGATAAAACCGCAGACGAGTGGAAAATGCTGGCGCGATCGCTCGTCCACCAAGGCTTATTAAACGAAACCGACGACGGTTATTCCGTTCTCAAATTGAATGCGGCGAGTTGGGAAGTGATGCGAAAACAGCGCCAAGTCCAGCTCGCCGTCACCCGCAAAGCCGAAGAAACCCCCTTGGACGGGCGCGAACGCCTCGCCGCCGAAGTCGAAATGCTCTTCGATCTGCTGCGATCGTTGCGTAAAGAGATCGCCGACACCGAATCCCTGGCCCCTTATATGGTCTTTGCCGATTCGACCTTAAAATTGATGGCGCGAGAACGTCCCCAAACCCCAGAAGCCTTGGGCAGTTTGGCGGGAGTCGGCGAATATAAATTAGTTAAATACGGCGATCGCTTCTTGAGCGCCATTCAAACCTACTGTCAGGAACAAGGACTGAGTGCGGCGCCGAGTTCGACCCCGAGGGCAGACGACGATCTGTTTCAAACATTGCGGGCATTACGCAAAAAAATTGCGGCGGAAGAAGCCCTTCCCGCCTATATGATTTTTCCCGATCGCACCTTGCAGGAAATGGCGCGACGCCAACCCCAAACCCTAGCCGCATTTCGCAAGATTAAAGGCGTCGGCGCCCAAAAACTGGAAAAATACGGGTCTAGCTTCCTGGCAGAAATTCAAGCCTACTGCGGCGAAAACCCCCCCTTCGAGCCGGAAGACGAGCCGGAAGACGAACCCGACTCCGAAGCACTCTCCAACACCCAAGCCCTCACCTTGAGATTGCATTGCGAAGGCTGGAGCATCGAAGAGATCGCCCGACACCGCCAACTCAGCCCCCGCACGATCGCCAGCCATTTAGCCGAATTACTCGAAATTGACGATCGCGTCGAAATCGATCGCCTCGTCAACCGCAACCGACAAGTCGAAATATGGCAGGCCCTCGACCTGCTCGGCGATCGCTCGTTAACCGCCATCCGCGAACATTTAGGAGAGCATTACAGTTACGACGAAATCCGCTTCGTGCGCGGACGCAGGCGACGAGTTCACCAGAGCTGAGCCGAACTGGACGCGCGAGTGGCACATTGAGGGGTCACACTCGCCAAACTGTCCCCCCAGGTCACTCCGCCAACCCGAGAAGATTAAGATAAATTGCAATCCCCTTAGCCTGGGTGCTAAGGAGGGACGGGCCAGATGGCTCCCCTGCGGATATCTCTACTCTCTACTATTCAGATCGACCGTCATGACTCTCACAAAAGCTGATTATGCGTACAAGCTGACCGATCGCGAACGGCAATATTTAAGCGAACAACCGGAGTACCACCGGGCGCGATCGCTGCCCGAAGCGTGGGAGATGGAGCGATCGCACTTCAGCCGCATCGTCGCCCTCAAAGATCCTCACAGCCAACCCGCCGTCGAATTAACCTACGCTCAATTGGGCGATCGGGTCGAACAATTCGCCGCCGGGATCCAAAGCTTGGGACTGCCGCCGATCGAAAACGGCTTGCCGCCACGGATTGCCCTGTTTGCCAACAACAGCCCGCGCTGGCAGATCGCCGATCGCGGCTTAATGTATGCCGGGGCCGCCGACGTGGTGCGCGGCAGCGATGCGGATATCGAAGAACTGGTTTATATCTTCCAACAGAGCGGCAGTGTCGGTCTAGTCGTGGAAAATCGGGACCTCTACGACCGACTCGACCCTCATTTAGAGACCGAACGGTTAAATTGGGTGATTTTGCTCTCCGACGAGGAAGCGCCGCGACGGGAGGGAGTCCGGGGGTTTAATTTTAGCGAACTGTTGGCGAAAGGGGGCGATCGCCCGTTAGAGCGGGTCCGTCTCGATCGCGACACCCTGGCCACCTTACTCTACACTTCCGGAACCACGGGCAAACCGAAAGGGGTGATGTTGACCCACGGCAACTTACTGCACCAACTTTCGACAATCGGGGCGGTGTTGCAGGCGCATCCGGGCGATCGCACCCTCAGCCTGCTGCCGACCTGGCACAGTTTCGGGCGCATCGGGGAATATTTTTTCCTGTCGCGCGGTTGCACGCAAATTTACACGAGTATCCGCCACGTCAAGACCGATTTTAAACAATACAAACCCAAATACACCATCGGCGTGCCTCGTTTGTGGGAGTCGATTTACGAAGCGATTCAAAAACAGTTAAGCCAGCAACCGGAAAACAAGCAAAAATTAGCTAAGACCTTGATGGGGATTAGCCAGCAGTATATCGAAGCGCGGCGAACCTGGCAGGGGTTGCGCTTGGAGTTGGAACCGCCGGGAGGGGGCGATCGCCTGATGGCGGGAGTGAAACTGGCGCTGTTGTGGCCCGTCCACGCGATCGCCTCCAAGTTGGTCTACGCCAAGATCCGAGAAGCCACCGGGGGTCAACTCGCTTACGTCATCAGTGGCGGGGGTTCTCTGGCGATGCACTTAGAAAACTTTTTTGAAGCGATCGGCTTGGATATCCTCGTCGGTTACGGACTGACGGAAACTTCCCCAGTGTTGACGGCCCGCCGATTTTGGCATAACTTGCGCGGTTCCGCCGGACGTCCGATTCCGGAAACGGCGATTCGCATTGTCGATCCCGAGACCCGCCGCACGTTGAAGCCTGGAGAACGGGGTCTGGTGTTGGCGCGCGGGCCGCAAATCATGCAAGGGTATTATCAAAATCCCGAAGCGACGGCGAAGGCGATCGATGGAGACGGTTGGTTCGATACGGGAGATTTGGGCTGGTTAAATACCCAAGGGGATTTAATTTTAACCGGACGGGCGAAAGAGACGATCGTCCTGACCAATGGCGAGAATATCGAACCGCAGCCGATCGAGGATGCTTGTTTGCGAAGTGCGTACATCGATCAAATCGTGTTGGTCGGACAGGATCGAAAATATCTCGGGGCGTTAGTAGTGCCGAATTTTGAAGCCCTAGAAGGGTGGGCAAGTCGAGAAAACGTGCGGTTGCACTTACCCGAGGCGGGAAACGGGGATATGGGGTCGGAAAGGGCAGCAGAAGGGGCGATCGCCCTCAATAGCGACGTGGTGCATCGGTTATTCCGGCAGGAGTTAAATCGGGAAGTGAAAAACCGCCCGAGTTACCGGAGTGACGATCGCATCGGTACGTTTTGGCTGTTGGACGAACCGTTTTCAATTGAAAATGGCATGATGACGCAAACCCTTAAAATTAAAAAGCCCGTGGTTCTCGAACGCTATCGTTCGGCGATCGAAGCCATGTATAACTAGAGGGCGGATCGCCTCGGGGTAGCCCGGTGCTGCCGAGGGGCGATCGTCGCCCGGTCTTTGTCGTTTACGCATCATCAGCGACCGGAATGGATATGGACTTGTCTAACTCGAAATTACTGCTCAAGCGCAATATTATTGTCAAAGCTGTCGTGACGCCCCGTTGGAAAGAAGAAGTCCAACAGCAGTTACAGGCGCAGATCAACCAAATCGACACCCAAATGCAGCAGTTGGAAATGCAGGGACAACGGATGATGGCCGATTTGGAACAACAAAACCCGCAAGCTGGTAGCCCGCAAGCCCAACAGCAACGGGAAAACGTGCAACGACAAGTCAATCAGAAACAACGGGAACTGCTGGCGCAAAAAAACCAAATTTTGCAGAATTTACAGCAAGTCCAGACCCTGGAACTGGAACAAGAGGTCAATACCGGACAGATGGAAAGCTTTTTCTCCGTCGAAAGAGGCGATAATCTGGTGAAGAAAATGCAGGTGGAGATTTTGTTACGCGATGGGGTCGTCGAAGAGATTCGCGGCGATTTGTAATTTTGCAACGGTTTGAGGCGATCGCCCGAGGAAGCACTCACCGGGCGATCGCGTGCGAACCCCGACCGTTGAAACCGATCGAGCGGCGCTGGCCGTAGGCTATCCGGGCTACCCTGTATCGCGATACAATTCAAGCTTGCCTTATTTTCGTATTTCATTGATCGTCGAGTCGGAAATCGCCCCATGATTCACGAAGTTTTTATGCCTGCTCTCAGTTCCACCATGACTGAAGGAAAGATCGTTTCCTGGGAGAAATCCCCGGGAGATAAGGTGGAAAAGGGAGAAACGGTGGTGGTGGTCGAGTCTGACAAAGCCGACATGGACGTAGAATCTTTTTACGAAGGGATTCTCGCCGAGATCGTCGTTCCTGCGGGAGAAGTAGCTCCGGTGGGGGCGGCGATCGCCCTGTTGGCGGAAACAGAAGCCGAAATCGAACAAGCCAAGCAGAAAGCAGCCCAACTGCAAGGGTCTGCGGCTCAAAGCGCCGCCCCTGCTGCTTCGGCTCCGTCTGCCGCCCCGTCAGCCAGTCAGGGTGCAGCCCCTGCCCAGACGACAGCGAGTCCTTCTCGTCGTAACGGACGCACGATCGCCTCGCCTCGCGCCCGCAAGTTAGCGAAAGAATATCAAGTCGATTTGAGTGGCTTGCAAGGAAGCGGCCCCCACGGTCGCATCGTTGCCGAAGATGTGGAAGCGGCGGCGGGCAAAGCGCCCCAACCCAGTGCGCCCCCGGTGGCTCCTCCGGCAACAGTCCCGGCGAGTCCGGCAGCGATCGCCCCGACGCCAGCCCCGGCAGCTCCCCCGACGCCAACCCCCGCCCCCCTCGGCGAGGTGGTATCGTTCAATACCTTGCAGCAAGCCGTAGTTCGCAATATGCTCGCGGGGTGGCAAGCGCCTGTCTTCCACGTCAGTTATACGATAACGACGGATAATTTAGATCGGCTCTACCAGCAGATTAAGTCTAAAGGGGTGACGATGACCGCCCTGCTGGCGAAAGCGGTCGCGGTCACTTTGCAAAAACACCCCGTTCTCAACGCCCGTTATACAGAAAAGGGGATCGAGTATCCTTCGGCCATTAATGTTGCCGTGGCGGTAGCGATGCCCGATGGCGGGTTGATTACCCCGGTGTTGAAAAGTGCCGACGGTCAGGATATTTATTCTCTGTCGCGCAATTGGAAAGACTTGGTCAATCGCGCCCGGGTCAAACAGTTGCAACCGGACGAGTACAGTACAGGCACCTTTAGCCTGTCGAATTTAGGAATGTTCGGCGTCAGCAGTTTTGACGCGATCTTGCCGCCGGGTCAAGGGTCGATTTTGGCGATCGCCGCCGCTCGTCCTCAAGTGGTGGCCAGCGATGATGGGTCGATCCGCGTCTGTCGTCAGATGCAGGTCAATATTACTTGCGACCACCGGGTAATTTACGGCTCTCATGCGGCAGCGTTCTTGCAAGATTTGGCGGCGTTAATTGAGAACGATCCCCAGTCCCTAACGCTGTAATTTCAAATTTTGACCGGAAACCCGGTTTTTCTGCGTTTTTCGTCTATCCCGAGCCAACGATCGCGCAGAAACCGGGTTTCTCGATCCTATCGAGCGATTCCGCCTTGGTGCAATTTGTTGGGGAATACGATTCCCTTTCAGTTTTTGACGAGATCCCTCGCTCCGATCTCGACTTGTGACCCTCGATTGCTCGCGCTCAATTATTGACGATTCGCACAGTTATGACCGAGAACAATGGCAGCATCCGCACTCTAGCGGTGGATATTGGCGGTAGTGGGGTGAAAACCCTCGTTTTAGACGAAGATGGAACGCCGATCGCCGATCGCAACCGCCAGGAAACTCCCAGACCCGCCAAACCCGAACCGATTATCGCGGCGATCGTCACTTTGGCGAAAGAACAATCCCCGTTCGATCGCGTTTCCGTCGGCTTTCCCGGGGTCGTCCGTCACGGGGTGACCTACACCGCCGTCAATTTGCACGAGGATTGGGTCGGCTTCGATTTAGCGACTTCTCTGCAACAGCAGTTAGATAAACCCGTGCGCGTGGCGAACGATGCGGACATCCAGGGACTCGGCGCGATCGCCTCGGAAGGGGTCGAACTGGTGGTGACTTTGGGCACGGGTTTCGGAACCGCTTTATTTGTCGATGGCAAATTGGTTCCGAATTTGGAAGGCGGACACCATCCTTTCCGCAAAGATAAAACCTACGAACAGTTACTCGGACGGGCCGCCCTCAAAAAAATGGGTTCCAAACGTTGGAATAAAAATTTAGCCCGGGCGATCGATACCCTGCAAAATCTCTTCAATTACGATCGCCTCTATCTCGGTGGCGGCGAAGCCAAAAAAATTTCTATCGATTTACCCGAGAACGTGGCGATCGTTCCCAATATTTCCGGGTTGTTGGGCGGAATTGCTTTGTGGAAAGATTGAGGGAGTTTGACTCCCTAATCGGGAATCCTCTATAGGGAACTACTCGATCCTGACGTTTAAAGTCTTTGCACTTCCCGCTCTCGCCCTCGCCAACTCTGCCCCGTCAAACGGGGTTTTCCATATCAAAAAAATCATTATTTTTCTGATAAATAGGCTACTTTTTTCACCGAAAAATATCCAAGCAAACCTGAAGAAATCCATGCTTACAAGCTCGATCCAATCGGGAACGAACGCGATCGCGACGGCTTGCGTTCCTGTTGAGCATTCTTACTCAAGCTCTCCATCAAGATTTCTGTAAAATAGAACACACAATTTCAAGTTATCTAAGGTTTTAAAATCTCTGAAACCTTCTTGCGGCAGTGCTGTTCACTATTTTCTGACTAAGTTTTGCGCGATCGATGTCAGAAAATCTCAATAGCGAAATGCCCCCAAAAACCGTATTCGGTGATACAGTGGAGCTATCCAAAAATTTGTGTCCTACGATACGTTTATTTCTCGCTAATTTGGAGCTGCCCCCACTATGATTGCTCTCTACATTATCGCCCCAATAGTCGCACTAGCTGCGTGGTGGTCGTGGCGACGAGTTGCCGAAGAAACTGTAGGGGTGATGGCGATTTCGATTGCCAGTGTTTTACTATTATGTGCCTTGGTATTTGCCCCTTGGCAATTTCAACTCGTCGGCGTGTTGGCGTTGGTGTGCGATCGCTTCGAGTTGTTGAGCGCTAAAAATTAACTAAAACCTGCCGATCCCGCGATCGGGATTCCCAGGTGGCTGTATGTTCTATTCGAGAATTCAACAGACTGAGATTAAGCTGAAATCCGTTATGGCGATCGTCGCGCCTTATTTTTAAAGTTTAGTATCGCTCCTGTTTGTAAGCACGAAGGTACTGGAAACCCTCCAGTACCTTTTTTTTGTTTTCCCATCGCCGGACTATAGCAATCCCCTGTTAATACAGCGATCGCCAACGACAGGGGATAAACATTGAGTAGGGGTTTGGTTAGCAAACCCCTACAAAGCATCGTAAACTGTCGAGAGCGTTGGGTTAAACCGATGGCAACCCCGTGTCATTTGATGCTGCGGCGATTGCTTCCTTTCAAACATGACGCTGAATGTTTATTTTATAAACAGTCTCTTAAAATTTAAAATTTAAAATCTAAAATCTAAAATCTAAAATCTAAAATCTACAATTCTCATGGATGAATTCAGTGGAAACGAGCTAGATATTGCTTTAACTGCCCTTGGCGGACTCGTTTTAATTTTGGGGTTACTTTCGGGATTTCTCAAAGAACGACTCTTGTTGTCCGATCCACTCGTGGCAGTTTGTATCGGGATTCTCCTCGGTCCGTCAGGATTGCACTTATTGGATTTGGGTCATTGGGGCAATCCGCAATCTATTTTAGAACAAGGGGCCCGCTTGGCGATCGCCATCCAATTGATGGGGGTGGCCCTGCGATTGCCGAAAGGTTATCTATTACGACACTGGAAAGCCCAAGCCGTGCTACTCGGACTCGTGATGCCTTTAAGCTGCGTGGCGAGTGCGGTGTTGGTCTATTTCATTTTAGGATTGCCGTTGTGGGTCGCCCTGCTGGTCGGGGCGATCGTCACGCCGACGGATCCGGTGGTGGCGACGGCGATCGTTACCGGAAAAGTCGCGGAACGCAATTTACCCGATCGCCTCCGTCATACCCTCTCCGCCGAATCGGCGGCGAATGACGGTTTAGCCTATCCCTTAGTATTTTTACCGATCTTGTTGCTGACACGATCGCCGGGAGAAGCCCTCGGACAGTGGTTTGGCGAAATCCTGCTTTGGGAAGTCGGCGCCACCGTCATCTTGGGGGCCGTTTGCGGTTATCTCGCCGGACGGCTGTTGTTGCGGGCCGAACGGCAGCACACGATCGATAAACCCTCATTTTTAGCTTACACTCTGGCGTTATCCCTCTTTGTTTTAGGTGGCATCAAACTGCTAAACGGCGATGGCATTTTGGCGGTTTTCGTGGCGGGGAGTACGTTTAGTTTAGTCGTAAGCGGTTCCGAGCGATCGCAGGAAGAACGAGTCCAAGAAGCGGTAGACCGTTTTTTCACCTTATACGTGTTTGTCTTGTTCGGATTGGGGTTACCGTGGCGGGAATGGTTCGATCTCGGCTGGTCCGGGGCGATCGCGATCGGGGCACTTTTACTCTTGCGCAGACTTCCCGTTCTGTTTTTACTCAAATCCTGTTTTCCGCACTCCCTGCAACGCAATGGGGATTTGCTATTTATGGGATGGTTCGGTCCGATGGGGGTGGCGGCGATCTTTTATGCGATGTTGGCGATTCGCGAAACCCAAACCGAATCGATTTGGGCGATCGTCAGTGCGGTGGTTTGCGCGTCGATTGTCGTTCACGGAATCAGTGCCATTCCTGGGGCCAAACGCTACGGTCAACTGCACTCACCCCAGGTACCCCCGACAGAATAAGGGGCTAAAAATATTGGTCTTTTGATTGTGGCGAGAGGTCGCACAAGGCTGGGGGCGCCAGATGCGGGATCCTGCCGTGGGAATTGGGTCGCTGTAAGGATATATTTCAAGGGTTAATAACTTCTTTTGTTTAGCTCTTACAATAGAAAATAAAGACGATCGCCGTTGGCGCTTGTCGGGGTTCGATCGACGATCGATTCTTGACCCTATTCGAGTGTCCAGCGCTAAGCTATAACCTCGGGAATAAGTCATAAAAATATATTCATGAACTCATGAGAAAAGGACTTTTTATTCTGAGCGAATTAAGTCAAGAAGACTTGGAGTGGATGTTGACGATCGCCACGAGCGAAGAATTAGAGGCGGGAACGACGATTATTGAAGAAGGTAAACCTATTCACAGTGTTTATATCGTCTTGCAAGGCACCTTAGTGGTGGAAGTCGCCGCATTAGAAGGAAAAGAAATCGCTAAAATCGGCATCGGTGAAATTTTAGGGGAAATGTCATTTCTCGATACTCGTCCGCCGTCGGCCACGGTCACCGTCTTGGAAGATGCGATCGTCTTGTCGATCCCGCGATTGGCACTGGAGCAAAAGTTAGAACGAGATACGGCATTTGCGGCGCGGTTTTATCGGGCGATCGCCGTCTTTTTATCGAATCGTTTGCGCCTGACGGTTTCTCATTTAGGGTACGAAGAACAGGCTCCGAGCGAGCGGCGATCGGTAAATTCTAATCCCCGCAATCAACCGGAAAAATCCGTGGATCGTTTAATCGAACGGTTGGAAGCACATCGCGAGACGATCGTTCGTTCTCTCTAGCCGCGATCGCCATCGATGGCGGTAGAAAGGGTCGCCCGTCGTCCGATAAAAATTGCCCGGGTTGATGGATAAGTATTGGGCGATCGCCGGAGCAATTTTACCCCCCGATTTAACTCCCCCGATCCGTCGCGATCGCTGCGTCAAAACGTCCGTTCGATCGGCTCATTTCAATCGTGGCGATCGTCGCCGTCGAGGGCCGGGAGTTTGACAACAAAGGTGGTGCCGGGAGTGGTTTTGTGGGTAAATGCGGGATCGGGGCAGGCGATCCAGTCGGGTTCGGCGGGACTGTAAACCTCGATATCGCCTTGGAGGTCGCGGATGAGGTTGCGGGCGATCGCCAACCCCAATCCGGTTCCGGGGATGTTTCCCTGGGCTTGGACGCCGCGATAGTGGCGTTGAAATAGATTTTTGAGGTCTTCTGGAGGAATACCCGGTCCGGTGTCGCTGATGGCGATCGCGACTTCGGGGCGGTCGGCGCGATCGCGGGTGGAGAAGCTGGCGATCTCGATATGGCCCCCGGCGGGGGTATACTTCAAGGCATTGTCGATTAAATTGGTCAGCACTTCGCGCAAGGCACTGGGGTAGGCGCGGATGTTGGGCAATTGCGGCGCCAGTCGGGTCTGTAGGTGTAACCCCCGATCGCCCGCGATCGCTTCGGCGGAGGCGAGTAAGGGGTTTAAAATCGTGCTGACGTCGCAGATTTCGAGGCGAGACGGGGGCAGGAGCAATTCGGGACCCGGACTCAAGCGGGGGACGGCGGCACCGCGATCGCGGGGTCGGTCGCCGTTGTCGGATTCGCCGACCCAATCGTTGACCCGATCCATTTGTTCGAGCAGTTCGCGGACGCGATCGCTTTCCCGCAGCAGATTTTCGGCGATCGTCCGGTTGGGATCTTCGGGAAGCAGGCGTTTGAGTAGTAATTTACCGAAGGTTTTGACGGCGGTGAGGGGGCTGCGAATTTGGTGTAAGAGGCTGTCGAACAGGTCGTGTTGTTCGTCGTGTAGGTGTTGCCGTTCGCGGGTGTGGGTTTGCAAGCTGTCGAGTTGCTGCCCCAGCCAGCGCTGGCGTCGGTCTAAAATGCACGCGATCGCCATCGTCTGGGCGATCCGCTCGATCTGGCTGCGTTCGCGATCGTTCCAGGGGCGATCGTCGCGGGTGGTGACGAGCAATCCCATGACGACACTTTCGTGAATTAAGGGTAAGACGATTTGGCGCGGTTGGGCGAGGTTGCCGTCGCGGTCGGGGTCGATCTCGTAGGTCAGGGCCTCGATCCACGGGTCGTTCGAGGGGCGATCGCCGGAAATGGCACCAGGAGGGGAAACGGCGGGTGAAATGGAGGGGCGATCGTCGGGGGAGACGGGCTCGGCGGGGCGATCGTCGCCGACGGCGGCTTCGAGCGATCGCAAGGCGGTCGGTTCGGACTCGGCGGTGAGTTGGAGGGCGCCGAGATCGCTCCCTTCTTCCCAAAACAGCGCCGTGTCGGGATAGGCGACGACGGGAACGAGTTTGGTGTCGCTTCCTTCTACCCGTTCTTCGGTTAAGTAGACGACACTGACGGACGCGCCCAATCCTTTCGTGAGTAGAGCGACTTGGGATTTACACAGGTCAATAAACTCGGCACTAGCACTCATCAATTTCTTGGCAAAGCGTCTGTTCGGCAAGGCGATCGCGCGGTCGGACTCAATTGAGTTTGATTCGCTACGCTTCGAGGCGATCGCAAGAGTTTTCCCCGTGGCGATCGCCCCTTCCCTAACATGGTTACAAAAATCTTTGGGAGTTGGCCAGATTAAATGCTAGGATACAATTTCGCTTCGCTTTCCCTGGGAGCCTTCCGGTCAACTGCGTTACATTACCGACCGTCCGCAAGCTTTTCTTTTCCGGGGCGATCGCCCAGACTCAGAGCCGCGATCGCCCTTCGCCACCGCGCGATCGCGGACTTCTTAAACCTAATTTACAATTTTTTAATTTTTGTGAAGCGGTCGATTGCGGTTCGTTTTGTATAGTCCGGCGAGAACCCGCGTGTTTATTGATTTTGAGGCGATCGCGTCCGTCCTATCAGAAAAATTAAGCCCCATTGATCTTTTGCAGTGAAGACGATATAATCACGACGGCTTTTGTAACTATCACTACAACCGTCGGCTGAAAGAGGAGGTAAGGAATTTGGCAAGGAGACGTAAGCGCAAGAGCCGTCGCCGCCAAGAAGGGCGCAGAATTCTAGAGCACGTGCCTCAGTATAGTATCGAAAGTGGTGAAGATAAGCCAGTTACAGCCGCTCGAAAATACATCAAGGCCGAAGGGATCGTCCCGCCCGCTTTGCTGTTAGTCAAACGTAACGAGCATACCACCGATCGGTACTTTTGGGCCGAAAAAGGGTTGTTCGGCGCTCAATATGTGGAAGAAAATCACTTCCTGTTCCCAAGTTTGAAGATTGTCGAAGGTAGTCCGGAAACGGTTGCCAACGTGGCTGTTAACAGTCGCTAAGACAGATTGGAATAAAGCTTTCTATAAGAATATTGGGAATTTCTATTGTCCCTCGATCGAGCGCTTGGCTTGACCGGATGACTGCGCCAATTCAGATATCGACCCCATTCAACCGTATTTGAGTGGGGTTTATTTCTGTGGAACCTGTCTCCAGCCCTATTTTAAGGGCCAGTGGAGGGTTTGACGAAAGGTGGCCAACTCGTCTCGATGACCGATTAACACGATTTCGAGTTCCGATGCTGCGGACTCGCTTTCGGTATCGCGATCGCTCGGCGCCGAGGCGATCGCCACGGCGACTCGTTCGGGACGGGCGGCATTTTTCCAATAGAACCACCCCGCCAAAGGAGACAACAACAGCACGCAGAGAAACCAGACACCCCCTTTCGGGAGAACGGTCCACCAGACCAAGGACAGACATAACAAGCCGATCGCCGCCAGGAGGGTTAAAAAGCTGGCGAGGAACCAACTCGGACGCACGAATCCTTCGTAAGTGACCCGGTTGTTTTCCGGATCGACCTTCGCCAAACGATAGGCGCGTTGCTCGAAATAATCCTGAACTTGCTTGAGGGTTGCTTCTTCGGAGTTGACGACCCGGAAGGTCATCTCTTCGGTACGGTCTTTGACCGACGCCCGAATGAAGAAGAACAAACCCACCCCTAACAACAGCGTCAGCAAGAAGGTAGAGGAAATAACAGGCAGATCCATCGCGATCGATCTCCTTGCCGCGATTCGGACAATAAGAGGACAGTGAGCGAGGCGATCGCTCGTCGGCGGTCGTGGCAGGAAGTGTAGTGTATCCCAAAACGTGACACCGGAGCAACTTCGGATCGATTTTGGCGATCGCCCCGTCGCCAGAGATCGCCACAACTGCCAGTTTGCAAGCGCTTTAGCGAGGCGGATCCACTACTTCAAATAAAGCAGAATAATCCATTTCGGCTAAATTACGGGCGATCGCCGCCTCTAAAATTTCGCGGACCGCGTCCAAAGCGCGATCGTCGAGACCCAGGGATTGACTTTCCCCGAGAAACAACTTCGTATCTTTGAGTAAGTGCTTCGTCGGAAAATTCGGGTTCTCGTAATCGCGATCGCTCATCCGCGATAACTTTTTATCGAAAGTCGGCGCGTAGAGGGCGCTTTGGCGCAAAATCTCCATAAAAGCATCCACATCCGCCCCCTGACGGCGCACGAACCCCAAACTGAGCGAAAACGCCGCCGTCAGTGCCGCAATTAACTGGTTGAGCGCCAATTTCACCGCCGCCGCCGCACCGACCTCGCCGATATAACGGGGGTCTTCCCCAAAATGTTGTAACAGGGGACGCCAGCGATCGAACTGCGGCGCCGTACTGCCGACCATGACCAACAAGTTGCCCGCCTTCGCTTCCGGAATGCTACCGAGGACCGGGGCTTCGAGATATTCGCCGCCGAGATCGCTCACCTCCCGCGCCAGAGAACGGCTTTCCTCCGGGGCGATCGTTCCCATCTGGACGATCGCCCGTCCTTTCACCGTATCGCGCGCCGACCCCGACAGCACCACCTCGCGAATCGCCCGCGCATCCGTCAGCATCAACACCGCACAGTCACATCTTTGTAGCGCGTCCCTGCTGGACTCGACCACCGTCGCCCCCGCCGCGCGCAAGGGGTCGAGTTTTTCCGGGGTGCGATTGTAGGCGATCGTTTCGATGCCATGGGTTAACAAACGTCGGGCCATGGGTAGACCCATTAATCCGGTGCCGAGAAATGCTACTTTCACGATCTTTATCCTTTCCGTTGGCAAATCTTCGCGATTTTTCATGCTCGCTTGCGCGAGACGCGATCGGGTCGTCTTCAACTCAATCGACGGGATATTTAGGGAGATCCTCCGTCATGAAATTAAGAACCGTTATAACTCAATTTTCAATCCCTGCAATGATTCAAAATATCGGTTTAACCTTCATTCATTTAAGCCCCAAAATAAGGCGGTTCGTTGCCCGGTTTCCACTTAATATTACAACCGATACTCGGTTTCTGCTCCGAAGGAACCGGATTTCCCGCAACGATCGCATCGAGGGCCGCCCGTAAATCTTTCCCACTGACCGGGATATTATTACCGGGACGGGAATCGTCGAGTTGACCGCGATAAACCAACGCGCGATCGCCGTCAAATAAAAAGAAGTCTGGCGTACAAGCAGCCGTATACGCTTTAGCAACTTCCTGAGTTTCGTCATAGCAAAACGGAAAATTAAACCCCAATTCCTGGGCCATTTCCTTGAGCTTTTCCGGTGCATCGTCGGGATGAGTGCCAACATTATTCGCACTAATCGCCACAATTCCAATATTTTTATCGCGATAATCTTTACCGAGATTGGCGAGTTCTTCTTGCACGTGTTTGACAAAGGGACAGTGACGACAAATAAACATCACCAGTAACCCTTTGCAATCGCTGAAAGTCTTGAGGGAAATCATCTGACCCGAGATCGTATCGGGAAGTTGAAAATCCGGTGCAGTCGTACCGAGATCTAACATCGTCGAAGGGGTTAAAGCCATGAGATTTCCTCCTGAACGCTCTATTGTGCAGTGAGTTGACCCGATTTGACGGTTCCACCTCGTTTTCATGGTAACGGTTCGCGGGGCAACCTTACGAGTCGCCGGGTAAGAACGATCGAAATTGAGCAGTGATGATTCTTATACATTTTCGCTGTTGGGCGGTACATTTCGATCGCCCTAAATCCCTCTTAAAAAGGGGGGTTGGGGGAATCTTGGCCTCTTGTACCTCATGACAGCACGAATGGCTGTATTCTTCTTATTCTAAATAACAACAAGTTGCCGCCGATCGCGTTTCAAAAATTAGCCGTCCCCGGGAGATAACATGAGAAACGGTAGGGCGACGGCGCAAGGCATCAAAGCGATTTTCGGCGTCTAAAACAATTAAATTAGCATCGTTGCCGACTTTAATTCCATAATCTTTTAAATTCAGGGTTTTGGCACCCCCTGCGGTTATCATGTCATAACAAGCGTCAATTTCAGCTAATCCGGTCATTTGGCAAACGTGAACGGCCATATAAGCAACATCGAGCATATTTCCCGTTCCCAAGCCGTACCACGGATCTTGAATACAATCGTGTCCGAGGGAAACATTTAAGCCATTTTGCCACAGTTCTTTAACTCGGGTAATTCCGCGCCGTTTGGGATAGGTATCGCTGCGACCTTGGAGGGTAATATTAATTAAGGGATTGGCGATAAAGTTGATGCGCGATCGCCCCAACAAGCCCATTAATTTGGTGGCATAGGCATTATTATAAGAAGCGAACGCCGTAGTGTGACTGGCAGTGACTTTAGAATGCCATCCGGTGCGAATGGCGTAAGCGGCGACGACTTCTAAAAAACGGGAGTGGTCGTCGTCAATTTCATCGCAGTGAATATCGATGAGGCGATCGTATTTTTGCGCTAATTCAAAGATGCGACGAACGGAGTTGACCCCATCTTCTCGGGTGAATTCATAGTGGGGAATGCCCCCGACGACATCGGCGCCTAAAGTTAATGCTTTTTCGATTAATTGTTCGTTGTTTGGATGGGAGTAGATGCCATCTTGAGGAAAGGCAACAATTTGTAAAGTTATCCAATCTTTGACGGTTTCTCGAACGTCGAGTAAGGCGTGTAAGGCGGTTAAGTCTGGGGCGCTGACATCGACGTGCGATCGCACGAACAGGATGCCTTGGGTGGCTTGTTGTTTGAGAGTGGAAATGGCACGATTTTTAACATCTTCGGCGGTTAAATTAGTTTTGCGATCGCCCCAAATTTCAATCCCTTCAAAAAGGGTGCCGCTTTGATTGGGACGGGGTTGTCCGGCGGTTAAAGCGGAATCGAGATGAATGTGGGACTCGACAAAGGGCGGGCTGACGAGGCGTCCGTCGAGGTCGATTTCACGATCGCCCGTCCCGTCAATTTGCGCCGCGATCGTAACAATTTTACCGTCAACAATACCGATATCCGCGCGATCGCCGTCAAGTTGTTTTCCCTGTCGTAAAATTAATTGATATTGCATTTAAAACGATCTATTTTTGGTTTAAGTATTTAGACATTGAAACGGCATGATTTAAGCCCGTTATGTTCCTAAAAGCATCATTAAATCATGTCGAACCCAACGAGAGTTCTGCCAATGTTAACGGACTTCCTCCAATCCGGTGACCTCGGTCAGAATCGCCCCGGTTAAATCCGCCCCGGTTAAATCCGTACTGACTAAAATCGCTTGATGGAAATTGACCGCCGTGAGATTAGCGTTTGTGAGTTTAGCGCTAAATAAATTGGCGGCGATGGCGGACGCACTTTGTAGATCGGCGCCCGTGAGATTAGCATCGGTCAAGTCGGCTTCATCGAGGATCGCCTTTCGCAAGTTGGTGCCGATGAGGTCGGCTTCGCGCAGGTCGACCCCGGTGAGGTCGGCGCCGCTTAAGTCGCAGTAGCGGCATTCGTTGGTAGCGAGGAGTTGTTGCAGGTGGTTGGGATTGACGGCGTATCCCGCATCGACGGCGAAGCAAAGTGAGGAAAGGAGGGTAGTAGTGACCCCGAGAATTTTGTTCATGGGGAGGAAGGGGTTTTAGGTTTTTTTAGATTGAGGGGTTTATATGAGATAGAAAGTGAGACTTCCGCTTGCGTGGGAATGAGGGGCGCGACGGGCGATCGCGCCGTCACTCGGGTTCGGGTAAATCGAGGGGGGATTCTTGGATTTTTTCGAGGAGGCGATTGCGTTTGTCGATCGCCTCGGTGGAGTCGGGTTGAACTTCGATCGCCACGCCGTACGATTTCAACGCTTCGGGATAGCGGTGCAGTTTATCGAACACTTCGCCCCGTTTGATCCAGGCTAAAGCATGGGTCGGCTTAATCGCGATCGCGTTATCGTAAGCGGCGATCGCGGCGGCATACTGAGATAAGCGGGTCAGCGCTTTCCCCCGTTTCATCCAGCATTCGAGATATTTCGGCCAAATTTGAATCGCCCGGTCGTAAGCGGCGATCGCCTCGATAAATCGCTCCAACTGATAGAGCAAATCCCCCCGTTTCATCCACGCTTCCCCGTCGTTGGGTTTGAGTTCGATCGCGCGATCGAAGGCTTCGAGGGACTGTTCGTAGCGCCCCAACTTCTCCAACACGTGGCTACATTTCACCCAACCGCGATAGACAAACGCAGCATCCTGACTCACGGAGATGACCTTCTCGTAAGCAGCGAGGGCCTCCTCATGCTGCTCCATCTTCTCCAACGCCATCCCCCGGTGATACCAGGCTTCAGTCAAATTCGGCTCGATTTGCAACGCATTGCTGTAAGCGAGAATTGCCTCGCTGTAACGCTGCAATCCGTAAAGCGCCATCCCCCGTCCCAACCAGGCGGCGGGTAAGTTCGGGTCGATCGTCGTGGCGCGATCGAAGGCGGTCAGGGCGTCTTCGTACTGACCGCAATCAGACAGGGCAATCCCGCGATTCATCCAGACTTCGGGCCATTGCGATCGCAGTTCGATCGCCTTGTCGAAACAGGCGATCGCCGCTTGCGCCCACTGATGACGCAGGGCTTTCCCTTTATAAAACCAGACCACCGGATTGTTGGTGACTTGTTGCAAGACGCGATCGAAGCAGGACACCGCATCGGTATGGCGTCCGAGGCGATCGAGGGCGACGCCGCGATTGAACCAGGCGGCGGGGTTGTCCGGTTGCAGCTTGAGGGCTTCGTCGTAAGCGGCGATCGCCTCAGTGTAGCGTTGCAACTGTTCGAGGGCGATTCCCTGATAAAACCAGGCGGCGGCGTTGTCCGCTTGTTGTTTGACCACGTTCTCGAAAGCGACGATCGCCTCGGCGTAGCGTTGCACTTCGATCGCCAGCAGTCCGCGATAGTACCAACCTCCCGGTAAATTCGGCTTGAGTTGCACCACGCGATCGTAAGCGTCCCAGGCGTCGGCGTACTTTTGCAAGGCATCGAGCGATCGCGCCCGATAGTACCACGCTTCATATCCCTTCCCCTCGATCTCGATCCCTTGATCTAACGAGGCGAGGGCTTCTTGATAATGTTGCAAGTGAAACAGCGATCGCCCCCGCAACGTCCACGCCCAATAGTCATTCGGACGCAAGGCGATCGCCCCGTCGTAAGAGGCGATCGCCTCTTCGTAGCGGTGCAAGTTCATCAGGGCCATACCGCGTTTGAGCCAAACTTTCGGTAAATTGCGCTTTTTCGCCAGGGCGCGATCGTAAAAGGCGATCGCCCCTTGATAATTCTTCGCCTCGTACAGGCGATTGGCGCGATCGGTTTCCGAAAACGGTCCGAGTAACCGGGTCACCCACGACCAAAGCGGCGACCCCCCTCTCGGTCGCGGCGAACTCTCGGGAGGCGACTTCGGTGGGGTCAACCCCTGAGTTGCTGCTGATTTCTCGAATTCGGACATAGCCCTACCTGTTGCAACCTGTTTATACGATTTTAGATTTTGATGCGGTGTAGATGCGCCCGAAGCGGTTTCGATTGGGTCTTTTCGAGCTTTGTTCTTCGCCTATAATGCAGCCGAAGGAGTCTTCTTCGCCAATCTAGATGTAGGTTTTATCTTATCGGTCGGTTGTCGGGAACGCTGGCCGCACTAGATTTTTGCCCAAAGATTTTTGGCCAAAAAAAAAGACCCTCGCGAAGGAGGGCGGGGATTTTAAAAAATCCTCTAGAAGCAATGAAGGCACGAAATTCGTGCCTTCATTGGGTTTAGCCTATTCGATTTTTGGCAATCTTTCTCTATCCGGTGCGCTTAGAACGCCAATCCGAGACCGACTTCGCCCGCCAAGCGGCTCAACATCGAACGTTGGCGTTTTTGGACGCGGCGATCGCGTTTCATCATCCGGTAGCGCGCTTTTTCTTCCGGCGCATTGACCGCTACCGTTTCAGCCGGGTTGTAGCTAACTCCGCGATATTTCAGTTCCACATTCGTTTGTTGCACGGGTTGCTTTTGAACGTTGCAGAACTGCCAATCTAAACCACGATAACGACCACTCAGAGTCCCTTCAGTTTCTTCAACGGTGGGGGGAGTGTATTCGTAGGTGATTCCGCGATAAGTTAATTGCATGAGGGTCGCCTCCTAAATAACTGGCTGTAGCAATTTTGAGGCGCGTTCCTTCGGGAAAATTCCCTACTTCCGTCTCTCCAGCGACCTCTAGATTGCATATCCGGCAGTTATTGAGGCTTTAGAGAGATGAACGATTCGTTTCTGTATTTATTGTTACGGTTTGAGTGGAAATTGTCAAGGGTTTTACAAAAGTTAATAATATTAGCGATAAGATTGGCTAATATAAATATTGATAAACTACAAAAAGTCTCTGGGGTAATTCGCTCAAAATATCGCAAATTACTGCATTTTAAGCTAAAATTGGCGAATTTAAATTTACTGTTTTGTAGCAGAGCAAATCTTAAATAAATTCGATCGCAACCCTTGCCCTCGCGATCGCGTCCAAAAATAGGGAGAGTCCGAGGCGGCCTGTGAATAAACAAAGGTGGGGCGGGTAAGACGATCGCCCCTGCAAATAAGATGCCGCACCTCGGATCGAGGAGAAATTACCATGCAACAGCGAATTACAGCCAGTTTAGCGATGCTTTCGATCGCCCTACTCGGGGGGAGTACCGGCGCGATCGCCGCAGGTCTCGGCCCGATGGAGACGCGGGTCTCTGCCCCAGGGGAGGCGATCGCCTTCTGGTGGAATAACGACGACGACATCGACCCCGAAGGCATTTGGAACATTCGCGAAGGCGAAGCCCCCAACGGCAACGAATACACCGGAACCGTCGAAATCGAGGCGATCGGCGATCCGGACGATCGCCTCTACCGACTCCAATGGGAAACCTCGGAAGGCGACTATACGGGTTTGGGGTTTGTCGAAGACGGCAAACTCCTGGTCGGATACGGACGGGAAGCGGAAATTTACGGAGTAGCCCTTTATAAAATTGAAGATGACGGCAACCGCTTAGACGGACGCTGGAGTCTCTCCACGGCGGATGGCAATGTGGGGACGGAAAAGGCGACGGGAGGGCGTTCCGGACGCTTGGAAGGGGAATATCGCACGGTCAGTACCGACCCCGGACGCAGCGAGTCTTCCTACGACGGTCGTTTGACGATCGAACCCGATCGCGACGCCTACCAGGTCACCTGGGAAGTCGATGACGAGACCTATCGAGGGGTGGGCCTGCGATCGGGGGATTGGTTCGTCGTCGGTTGGGGACCGGGAGAGAGCTTCGCGGTTTTAGAGTACGACCTCGACGACGACGAAGCCGAAGGACGCTGGGCCGTCTGGGGAGTTCGCAATTTCGGTCAAGAGAAAATCACCCGTTAACCCGGCGTGGAGGCGATCGCGGCGCGATCGCGAGAGAAAACCCCCTGTTGCTGTCGTCACGGGGGTTTTGCCCGATCCGGGTCCGGCGATCGCCCCAGCAAACTGTAAAATTTAAAATCTAAAACCTAAAATAGAAGAGTCTGTCCCTTCAATTGACCTTTACAACTAAATTTTTATGGCAAAAACCAGCGAAGGCATTAAAATCGTTAGCGACAATCGGCAAGTTCGCCACCAATACGAAATTCTCGACACCTACGAAGCGGGAATCGAGTTAAAAGGAACCGAAGTTAAATCGATCCGCCAAGGGAAAGTCAACCTGCGCGACGGTTATGCATTAATCCGCAATGGCGAAGTGTGGTTGCACAACGTCCACATTTCTCCCTATCAAACCGCGAGTGAATTTTTCAACCACGAACCGCGTCGGACGCGCAAATTGTTATTACACGGGTATGAAATTCGCAAATTAATCGGTAAAGTCGAACAAAAAGGATTGACCTTAGTTCCGACACGGATGTATCTCAAGCGCGGTTTGGTTAAAGTCGGTTTAGCTTTGGCGAAAGGGAAACAACTGCACGACAAACGCGAAACCCTCAAGAAACGCCAGCAAAACCGAGAAATCGAACGAGTGTTGAAGTCGTATTAAGATCCCCTGGAACAGTGAGGGGATGAAGGCGAAACGATCGCAAGGGCCTGGTTAGAAACCAAGCCCTTGCCGATTTTAGGATATCTTGTCGGCGATTGGCGCCGTGGCCGTGGGTCGGCGATCGTTAACGATAGCGGCGACTCTTGCGGCGACGCGCCACTTCTTTCCGCTTGCGTTTTTCCAAGGGAGTTTCGTAAAATCGCCGACGTTTCATATCCGCAAACAGACCTTCTCGCGAAACTTGGCGTTTAAAGCGGCGTAAGGCGGATTCGATCGCTTCGTCTTTTCCGACTACGACTTGTGTCATTTGACCTCCTGAAATATTTGCGTCAATTTGCATCAATTTGCATCAAATCTGTGCATCCATCGAGGGTTAACCGACGATGCGGCCCTAAAATTGCTGATTCAGCCCACCGATGCACTCCAACGTCAGCTTAAAACGGGCGTTTGCCCCACTTGGCGCCAACGTCACGAAGGGGCTGCGATCCTCTCAAATTCCCGAAAATTCTTTGACTTAACGCCGGGTACACTCAGCTTCGTGCAGATTCCACGGCGCGAATGACGTAGGAAATTTGAAGGTTTTGCCCTTACAGTCAGTCGAAATCGATAGTATTGATGACTGAGAACTCCGACCGGGTTCGTCGTTCGATCGCTGGGATTCGACCGGGACTATACGGCGCGATCGCTTCAGTAAAGCTCGCGGCTGTCCGATTGCCGTCGATCTCTCCCAACGTCACAGAACGATTTCCCTCAACATGAGTTACATATATCGTGACATCCTCCCGACGCCGACCCTACGGGTACAGTGCGGGCTTCTCAACTTCGCAGTTAGGGAATTCGGGTCTCACCCTACTTATCTAGGTTATTGAACCCCGACAGACCGACTTGACAGGCTGTTTCTTTTTCCCAGAGTCCCTGGGCTACTCTGTCCTCTAGCTTACCACAAGCCATAGCTACGGCTTGCTGGTCTCATCTTCCCCATGGTAGGGCTTCCCCGAACCCCCCATTTACTTAACACGATCCGGCGATCGCGATGTTTTGCTTTCATCAAATCTTAGAGGAAAAATTCAAATCTTTAATTTTAAGTGCTTGCAATGACTCTGTTGACCGTTAAAATGAGGGTATTGCGCCAATTGATCCCTAAAATCATCGATGATTTTAGTTCTTTTAACCCTGGCAATAGCAGCTTAATTTAAGCTAGAAAAGTCACCTAGAATTTTAAATTTTAACTGGGACTTACTGTTGCTTGACTGCTCGCCCAACCCCGAGAAAAGGGTTTTTTTGACTCGATTTTAAGCTAAATCCGGTTCTGAATCCAATTGGAATTTCAGGCGCGATCGCTCAAATCGGACTAATTTTATCTTGTACAAAACCATTACCCAATATGGCCAAGAGATTCTATATCCAGAAATTAGATGCTATTCGGGGGGCGGCTTGTCTATATATTTTACTCCATAATTTCGTTTACGGCCTCTACGGAAAAGAATTAGTTTCGGGGAATCTCAGACTCTTATTTTCTGCGGGTCAAGAAGTTGTCATCATTTTTTTTATTCTCAGTGGTTTTGTCGTGAGGCTATCCTTAGAACGCCATCCGAAAACATTATTTAAAACTTTTTTTGTCCGGCGATTCCGTCGGATCTATTTTCCTTTAGCAATAACCTTTTTGGTCTCCCTGGCGATCGCCGCCCTTCGAGGGAAAGCGATCGAGGAGTTTTCTTGGTACGATTTAGCCGGAAACTTATTACTCTTGCAGGACTTCGGCAGCGTCAAGCCCGGAACGTGGTTTTATCCATTTTTAGGGAATTTGCCCTTGTGGTTTCTGTCTTATGAATGGTGGTTTTATTTAATGTTTTATCCCACTTACAAATGGTTGCCTAAAAATAACAAAAGAATTTATTTAATTGCCGCATTTTCAATTCTTTTCTTTGGGATTTATGTAGCCATTCCCAATCAAATTGCTCTAATTTTATCTTATTTTATTTTATGGTGGGTTGGCGTCGAATGTGCGGAAGTGTTTTTGCGCGATCGCACCTTCACGTACAGAAACTTGCAACCAATTTTTATCGGTCTCGGTCTGGCGGTGGTGGCGACCAGCTTACCGTTATTCTGGATTGAAGAACTCAAACCAGGTTACTATCCTTTTTTAATGTTTCGTCATTTCTTTTCCGCTTTGCTGGGACTGGGTGTGGGGCTAGTTTGGTATCGTTACCGCTTAGTTGGCTTTGATTTATTACTAGGTAAATTTGCGGCGATCGCGCCGATTTCATACAGTCTGTACCTCTTAAGTTATCCCATTTTGGTACAGTGGGGATTGAATTCATTTTCCCCCAAAACTTGGTTCATGTATGTCATCAACGCGATCGTTTTGTTTGCGTTAGCTTACCTGACAGAAATCAAATGGCAACCTCGGGTGAATCGCTGCATTAAATAAGTCATCGATTTCGATCGTCAATTCGATGTCAAATTATTATCTCATTATTGACTTTCCTCTAGGGCGATCTCGCCACATTATTCTAATTCAGTCGTGCAGAAAATGAATTTTAATCGTCCCTTGTCTCCGCCTTCCCTCCCGCAAGTGCAACGTAAACCATTAATTGGATTACTGTTGCTGACCTTGCTCGCCTATTTTGGCAATATTTATAAACTTCCCCTATTTTTCGGCGTCGATTTTTTATTCGGAAGCATTGCCGTTTTAATTATTGCCCGGTTGTACGGGTGTTTTTCCGCAACCCTAGCCGCTTTTTTGACCGCCAGCCCGACATTTTTCGCGTGGGGTCATCCCTACGCCATGCTCATTTTTACCGCAGAAGCCCTATTTGTGAGTTGGTTTTTGCGCGATCGCAAGGGCAATATGGTTCTTTTAGATGCAGTTTACTGGTCGTGCATTGGCATACCGCTTATTTGGATTACTTACGGCGGTATCATGCAAGTCGAAACCGCTTCTACTTTTTTAATTGTTTTCAAACAAGCCGTTAACGGAATTTTCAATGCTTTAATTGCCAGCGCGATCGTCTTTCATACTCCCCTTTACGAATGGGTCGATCGCCTCAAAATTAGTAAAACAATTTCCTTTTACCACACTTTATTTAATTTATTGATTTCCTTCGTTTTCTTTCCCCTATTCTTGCTGACCGTTCTCGACGGACAAGAAACCTTTAAACAAGTCCAACTCGATATTCAAACCAATTTATCGATGATTTCCTCGGATCTTGCTGCCGAGTTGCGCTTATGGCATGAAAAGCATGTGAATACCCTTGACGATTTAAGCCAGATCGCGACGGAATGGGAGTTCGATTCTTCCTTTGATTTCGATCGCAGTTTGGCGCTCACCAGTCAAATTTTACCCGATCTCGAACGGCTTTATTTTCTCGATCGCCAACAACTAGAAATCGCTCGTAAAAATCGCGCGATCGGTGCCATTCAATCCGTGCAAGTTATCCCAGACATTTGCGATGGTACCCAACCCAAAATTCACGATCGCACGGTCAACAATCGCGAATTTCCTCTGATTTCTTTTTGCATTCCCGTTCGCGAAAATAACAAGAAACTCGGTTATGCCATTGCCGAAGTTAATTTAAGCTCTCTAGAAAACATTGTCAGATCTCATTCTTATCCGTTTCCCTTAAGAATGACGGTGGTGGATGCTAACAATAAAGTGTTGATTAGCAGTACGGGCGATCGCCAAGTTTTTTCGACCCTAGACTTACGAAAAGAGGGCAACCTAGAACTGTTAGAACAAAACAGTTATCTGTGGAAACCGTCCGATCCGGGAATGCCACTCATGCAGCGTTGGAATAACTCTTTTTACGTTCTCGAATTAGAAATTTCGAGCAATTTGTCGTGGAAACTGATCTTAGAAACATCAGCCGCCCCTTATATTGAAAGTGTCCATCGCCGCTATATTAAAACCCTAGGGATTTTATTTGGAATTTCCGTATTGGCGATCGCTTTTGCCGTTCCGGTAACTCGTTCTTTAGTCAAACCTCTTTCTCAGTTGGCGGTCGTGACGACTAATTTACCGGAAAAACTCAACGAAAATCGTACCGTCTATTGGCCTTCGAGTGAAGTCACTGAAATTAATTCATTAATTGAAAATTTTAAATTAATGAAAGCGACATTAGAACAAAAATTCACCGAACTGCAAAAAGCTAAAGAGAAATTAGAACATCGCGTCAAAGAGCGCACGGAAGAACTATCGCGGGCGAATAAAGAGCTCATTTCTGAAATTGCCGAACGCAAACAAGCGGCATTTGCTTTGCAAAAGTCCGAAGAAAAATATCGGCTGCAAGCCGCAGAAATGGAACAAACTTTGCGTGAGTTACGCAAAACCCAAGCGCAACTGATTCAAACCGAGAAAATGTCGAGTTTGGGTCAGCTCGTCGCTGGCATCGCTCACGAAATCAATAACCCGATTAACTTTATTTACGCCAACTTAGTTCATGCAGAAACTTATCTCGATGAATTATTAGAGTTGTTAGAACTGTATCGGCAATGTTATCCCAATGTGGAACCGGAAATTAATGAGTTTTTGGAAGAAATCGATTTAGATTACTCGATCGCCGATTTTCCCAAAATGCTAAAATCGATGAAAAATGGCGCCGATCGCATTCGCGATATCGTTATCTCCCTGCGGACGTTTTCGCGTTTGGACGAAGCGGAAATGAAACCGATCGACATTCATTCGGGAATCGACAGTGCGCTGACAATTTTAGAAGGTCGCATCAAACAAAAATTAGGATTAAATGGGGTAGACCTGATCGAAGATTACGGAAAATTACCGTTAATCGAATGCTACGCCAGTCAACTCAATCAAGTCTTTCTGCACATTCTTTCCAACGCGATCGACGCGATCGAACAGCGCCTAGTTTTGGCAAAATCCGCCCACGGCAATCATCAATTTTCGAGTAAGTCAGACGATCGCGGTAAAATTAAAATTCGGACGCGCTTGTTAGAGGGCGATCGCGTGGGTATTTATATTTCTGACAACGGTATCGGTATGAAAGAAGCGACAAAAGAGCGCTTGTTCGATCCGTTTTTTACGACGAAACCCGTCGGGAAAGGGACTGGATTGGGTTTGTCGATCGCCTATCAAATTATCGTCGAACAACATGGCGGCGATTTATTCTGTCATTCCACCTGGGGTGAAGGAACGGAATTTGCAATCTCGATTCCTTTACACCAAAAATCAACTCAATTAACGACTAAAATATAAAATATAAAAATATAAAATCTCAGACACGGGTTATAAAAAAATACCGTTTTTCAACAGTCTTTTAAGAATCCATCTGCGATCGCAATTGTTTGGCGATCGCCTCCAACCGCCGTTGTTCCGCTTTTAACTTTTCTTCTAACTCTTGTAACTGGTCTCGTCGCGCCTCTAATTCCACACGCTGACGGGATAACTCTTGACTTTGCAACGTCAACGAGTGACGCCAGTTTTCCACCCCTTCTAATTCTCGTTCGATCGCCTCCGGGCCGACTCCTTGACTGAGACAGCGATCGATCGTTTCTAAAATCCATCCGGTCGCTTCTTCGACCGATCGCACTTGACGGTCTCGCGATAACTCCACTAACAGTAAAACCCCTTCACTCCACCCACTCGCCTCGTTCGCGACAATGTCCTCGGATTCGCCGACGAGTCGCCAGGTGTACGCCGATTTGCGATACGCCAACAGGCGCAAACCTGTTTTTCCTAAAAAACCTTTCTTCTGAACTTGGGCTAAATAGAGCATAGATGGTGCCCCTGAAGAACCATCGCTGGGAAGCAACGCGCGATCGAGGGTATTATAGTCGCGCGTTGCTTCTCTAACTTTTAATTTTCGGTAAAGCGGCGCAGGCGATCGCGCAAAATTTCCGCCTGTTTTTCCGCTTCCGCCAGACTTTCGCGGGCGCCGCGTACCACTTCTTCCGGTGCTTTATCGACAAATTTGCGATTGGCAAGCCGTCCGGAGAGAGATTTGACTTCTCCTTCGACTTTTGCCAAATTTTTCTCCAATTTGGCCTTTAATGCCTCGATATCGACGACTCCCGCCAGGGGAACCAACACCTGTACGGTTCCGACCACGGAGGCGATCGTTTGCGGTAAATCCCCGTCTATAGTGGCGGCGATCGTCGATTCTTCGACTTTGGCCAAATCGTGCAAGTAGGCTTCGCCTTTGGCTAAAATTTCCCGTTCTTTGGCGCTTTCGCTTTGCAAAATCGCCTTAATTTTGGCACTTGGCTTGATATCCGCTTCGGCGCGCAAATTCCGCAAAGTGCGTACGGTTGCGATTAGCAAGTCGAAATCGGATTCTAATTCTAAATCGACGAACTCCCCTTGCGTTTCCGGATAAAGTTGCAAGGCTAACGTCTCTTCCTCGCCGATTTGGGTGAGGGTATGCCAAATTTCCTCGGTAATATGGGGCATGAAGGGATGCAGTAATTTGAGGATCCCTTCTAAAACGTGGGCTAAGGTTTGCTGCGCCACGGTTCGAGAGGGGCCGGGTTCCCCTTGCAGGCGGGATTTGACTAATTCGATATACCAGTCGCAGAAGTCGCCCCAAATGAACTCGTAAAGCCCTTTGGCGGCTTCTCCCAAACCGTAGCGATCGAGGTGTTCCCGAGACTGGCGCACGGTTTGATTGAAGCGCGACAGGATCCAGCGATCGCTCAACTCCAGGGCCGACGCTGCTGGGGTTCCCAACTGCTGCGGGGTCTGTCCGTCCAAGTTCATCATCACGAAGCGGGCCGCATTCCACAATTTGTTGGTAAAGTTGCGCGACGCTTCCACGGACACTGACTCGTCGGTTTTGCGGTTGTACTCCAGACGGATATCTTGTCCGGCGCCCGCGACTTCCCGGATCAAGGTATAACGGAGGGCGTCGGTGCCGTATTTGTCGATTAAAATCAACGGATCGATGCCATTGCCCGCCGATTTCGACATTTTTTTATTGTTTTCGTCCCGGACTAACCCGTGGATGTAGACATCTTTAAAGGGGATTTTTCCGGTGAAGTGCCCCGCCATCATTGCCATGCGCGCCACCCAGAAGAAGATGATATCGAATCCGGTGACGAGGGTGGTGGTGGGATAGTAGGTTTGGAGGTCGGCGGTGTTCTCGGGCCAGCCGAGGGTGGAAAATGGCCACAGTCCGGAGGAGAACCAGGTATCGAGAACGTCCGGGTCTTGGGCGACTTTGACGTTTTCGCCAAATTGAGCTTGGAGTTGGGCGATCGCCTCGGCTTCGGTTTTGGCGACGGCGAAGGGAGTATTATCGGTAATTTCATCCCCGGTTTCGCTGATGGCGTACCACGCCGGGATTTGGTGACCCCACCACAGTTGGCGGGAAATGCACCAATCTTTGAGGCTGACGAGCCAATCGCGATATACTTTCGTCCAGCGTTCGGGAACAAAGTGTGGTTCTTGGCGATCGTCTAAGGCACTCAGAGCCCGTTGGGAGAGGGATTCGATTTTGACGAACCACTGGGTAGAGATGAGCGGTTCTACGGGGACTTTGCCGCGATCGCTGTAGGGGACGGTATGTTTGTAGTCTTCGACTTTGACTAAGACCCCTTCGCTTTCCAAGCGCTTGACGACGGCTTTGCGCGCCTCAAAACGGTCTAAGCCCTCGAACGGTCCGGCATTTTCGTTGAGGGTGCCGTCCTTATTCATAATGTTAATCGAGGGCAAGTGATGGCGCTGACCCATGGCAAAGTCATTCGGATCGTGGGCGGGGGTGACTTTGACACATCCGGTTCCAAATTCGCGATCGACCCATTCATCCGCCACGATGGGGATTTCGCGATTCATAATGGGCAAGGTCAGGGTTTTGCCGATTAAATGGGCGTAGCGATCGTCTTCTGGATTGACTGCCACCCCAGTATCGCCGAGCATGGTTTCCGGTCGGGTCGTAGCGACTTCCAAAAACCCGGAACCGTCACTGAGGGGATAGCGGAAATGCCACAAGTGACCGTTGACTTCTTTTTGTTCGACCTCCAAATCGGACACCGCCGATTGCGTTCCGGGACACCAGTTGACCATGTACTGACCGCGATAGATCAGTCCTTCGTTGTAAAGGGAGACGAAGGCTTCGAGCACGGCGTCGCACAAGCCTTCATCCATGGTGAAGCGTTCGCGCGTCCAGTCTACGGACACGCCGAGACGGCGCAATTGATTGACAATTTTACCGCCGGATTCTTCTTTCCACTGCCAGGCGCGATCGAGAAATTTTTCCCGTCCGATCTCGTGGCGGGTTTTGCCTTGTTGTTTGAGTTCTTTATCGAGTAAGGCTTGAACGGCGATACTGGCGTGGTCGGTTCCCGGAAGCCAGAGGGTATTGCATCCTTTCATGCGATGGTAGCGCACCAGGGTATCGATCAAGGCACTCTCGAAGGCGTGACCCATGTGCAGACTTCCGGTGACGTTCGGTGGCGGGATGACCACGCAGTAAGGTTCGCCGGGACGATCGGGATCGGCTTTAAAGGTCTGGCGTTCTTCCCAGAACTGCTGCCATTTGGCTTCGGCTGTAAATGGATCGTATTGACTGGGTAAGTTGGTAAAGGTGGAGGTCATCAGGTAAACGTCAAGCTGGTGATTGAATCGGCTGGTTGTTGAGAATCTTGTCTCATTTTGCCATAGGCGGTTGGAGGTGGGGAGTGGGGAGTCGGGAGTCGGGAGAAGAGGAGCGTCCTACAGAGGGTTGCTGTTTTGTCTGTTGTCTATCACCTTTGGCCCGTGTGAACCCGCAATTGCCTAAAAAAACTTAAAAAAAACGCGAGAGCCAAATCTCTCGCGTCGATAATTGATTTCAACTGAAAGCGATCGCCGTTTACACTTTGGCTTCGACTTTCGTTTCCGTCGAGGTCAGGCGATCGTAAGTCGCACGCATTTTGAGTCCGGTCAACACTTGGAACAAGCCCGTTCCGTTGCTGGAACCGGGATAGTCGCGGTGTTGCAGGAGTAGTTCGGTCAACTCGCCGTAGAACTTGGTGTTGGTGTTGCTCAGATGGCTCTCGATGTAGATCATTTCTTCGAGATTGTCGAATTGACCGTCTACTTCGAGGATCGAGACTTCATGTCCTTCAAAGCTGTCCGGACCGTAGTACATTTTGATTCCGGGATACGGACAGGTTAACTTGCGACCGCACGGGGTCCAGTGAATGGTGGAACCTTCGTCGAACAGATAAACGGGATCCATGCCGTGAACGCCGTAGCGTTGGATCATCTGAACCCGCAGGACTTTGCGTTCTTTGTCGTCGGGGATCAGTTGGGTCGGCAGAACCCGCAGGACGACATCGGCATGACCGCGCTGGGGTTCGATGTAGGCGCTAAAATCGGGACGACGGGCGTTAATGGCGGCGAGGACATCTTCATAGCGGTGACCGCGTTCGGCCATATCCCGTTGAATTTTCCAGGCGATTTTGACCTCGTCGCTGATATCGAGGTAAACGCTGAAATCAACTAATTCGCGTACCCGTTCGTCGTAGAGAGGATGAAGTCCTTCAATCACGATGATGCGATTGGGTTCGATCCGTTCTGGCGGGTCGATCTCTCCGGTTTCGTGGTTGTAGATCGGTTTGTCAATCGCCTGACCGTTTTTCAGAGCTTTGACTTGCTCGTACATCAGGTCGAAGTTGTTGGCTCTGGGGTCGAGCGCGGTTACCTTCTGCTCTTTGCGCTGTTTCCGGTCTAAACTGTGATAGTCGTCCAAGCAGATGACGGTCATCAGTTCTTCGCCGAACAGGTCGGACAAGCGGCGTAAAAAAGTTGATTTTCCGCATCCGGAGTCCCCGGCAACAGCAATTAAAACCACGCGATCCGGCTTACTCGTCATAGATTCCCTCTATCGATAATTGCGTCTTAGTACCTTCAGCTCAGGGTGAAGTACCGCTTGTCATTGTTATGGTTATGCAACGGACAAGCAGCTTCCTGCTTCAACAGCCGATGCCTTGCTAGGCAAGCCTAGTTTGGTTTGACTCAGCCTCCACAGGCAGACCCCCGGCTTCCCAAGGGGTAAGTTTGTCTGGGGCGCTTGGTTGTCGCGCTACAATCCGCTCGGACAGGCGCCTAGGGCGTAAAAGACTGGATTGTCAGCCCATGCGAGCATGTTGCTCTAGTTTTTGTTATTGGGATCGCTTTCATACCGCGAAAAGCGATTGCTCCTTTGCAAGCGGGTAAGCCCCGCTTCCCTTGCATAAAGACAATAAAATTGATTCTATATTGCCATATTGAGGTCTAGTTAATTGGTAAGAGCTACAAATCCCTGAATAATCCTACCATTAGACGAGCGCGGTTATTGAACTTGACCGAAGAGTTAAAGGGGTTAGATCGAGCGATCGCCGAGCCTCCCTACAGGGGTGGATCGAGGGTCGATCGCCTCGTCGAGTTGAGTAGACGGGGGGCAATTGAGATCGGCTCGATGTCATGAAATGTTAGATTTTCGGCGATCGCCTCGACGGGGAGGGATCGACGAGTTCGGGAGCGAGGGAGTGGCCCGAGCCGATCGCCCGTTTGAAAAAGTGCAATTCTAACGTAAAATTTGACCCGTGCCAGCACGGCGGTGGCGATCGCCACGATTCCCAGACGGCTCGGCGCGATCTTCATGGAGTCCCAAAGGACAAGGGCGAGCCTCAAAATCAGCTATCAATGGCCGTCAGTGGGACAGTCTACCCCAAATTGAATCCTTTGGGGGACCGTCGGGCGGTAATCTAGAGAATAGCGTTCAAGTTTTTTTCCTGACCGAATCAGGAGATAATTAATCCCTAGCGAAAGGGAGGCGATCGCCTCTAATGGCACGAGATCGAGTTTCTATTGCCAAGAGTAGGGAATAGATCGCGCGCAGAGCGCCTCATCTCAAGACCGAGCAGGAAGTAAATTCAAAAAGACTCAGAGATCCAAATCTATGTACAATTCAAGCGCCGTTGGGAAGTCAGCAAATACGCAAGCCGGAAACCGTTTTTTTGTTTATGAAGTCGTTGGCTTGAGCCAAAACGCAGAAAGTGCTCAAAACAACAGCCCGATCCGTCGCAGTGGCAGTATTTTGATTACGGTGCCTTACGACCGGATGAACCAAGAGATGCGCCGGATCGCGAAAATGGGCGGCAAAATCGTCAGCATTCGCCCCTTGAGTGAAGCGGCAGAGGCGATCGCCAATGCCAATGGCAGTAAAAATAATACCGTCGCTGAGGCACCCCAGGCCGAACCTCAATCACAACCGAGTAAGCCGATGACTCAAGCGAAGGACAAAAAAGCTAAAGCCAAGGCCAAAGCGAAAGACATTCCCGTTAACATCTACAAGCCTAAAAATCCTTATATTGGCAAATGTTTGAGCAACGAAGCCCTCGTCAGAGAAGGCGGAAGCGGTCGCGTCCAACATTTAGTTTTTGATATTTCGGGTGGCGATTTACGCTATCTCGAAGGTCAAAGTATCGGTATCATCCCCCCCGGGGAAGACGAAAAAGGCAAACCTCACAAATTACGCCTCTACTCGATCGCCTCGACCCGCCACGGCGACAACGAAGACGATAAAACGGTTTCTCTGTGCGTGCGCGAGCTGGTTTACCAACATCCCGAAACTAACGAAACCGTCTATGGGGTCTGCTCTTCTTTCCTGTGCAACCTCAATTCCGGCGATGACGTTCAAATCACCGGGCCGGTCGGGAAAGAAATGCTGCTCCCCGACGACGAAGAGGCTACGGTGATCATGATCGCCACCGGAACCGGGATCGCCCCGTTCCGTGCTTTCTTGTGGCGCATGTTTAAGGAAAAACACGAAGATTATCAGTTCAAGGGTCTCGCTTGGCTGTTCTTCGGCATTCCTTACACTGCCAACATCCTTTACAAAGAAGAACTCGAACAATTACAAAAAGAGTTCCCCGAGAACTTCCGCCTGACCTACGCGATCAGCCGCGAACAGAAAAACGCTCAAGGCGGCAAGATGTACATCCAAGACCGGATCGCCGAAAATGCCGAGGAAATTTGGCAACTGCTGCAAAAAGATAACACCCACGGCTATATCTGCGGTCTCAAAGGCATGGAAGACGGGATCGATGCCGGAATGTCGGCGGTGACCTCCAAACAGGGGATCGATTGGTCCGATTACCAAAAACAACTGAAAAAAGCCCATCGCTGGCACGTGGAAACCTACTAATTGCAGTTTCCGTGCGCCATGAAGGGTAACGGTTGAACTGAATGCGCGATCGCGTTAGCGACGCCGGAGGCGAATCGCTCGGACGCGACCTCCCCACTTCAATGGAGGGGCGCGACTGGGCGATTCGCCCTTCGTGCGTTTAGAAAGCGTTAGAATTTCTGTTAGTTTTATGTAGTGTTGACTTAAGTATCGATCGTGGCGTTTAAAGTCGGTTTGCTGGGATTGGGAACGGTAGGGACGGGAACGGCGCAGATTCTGCTCGATCCCGCAGGTCGCCATCCCTTATTAAAAGAGTTAGAAATTCATCGCGTCGGCGTGCGATCGCCGGACAAACCTCGGGCCGTTCAGTTCCCCGAAGGGGTGTTAACCGCAGATTTGGAGGCGATCGTCAGCGATCGCGAAATCGAGATCGTGGTCGAATTGATCGGCGGGTTGGAACCCGCGCGATCGCTCATCCTCCAGGCGATCGCCCACGGCAAACACGTGGTCACTGCCAATAAAGCGGTCATCGCCCGCCACGGCGCCGAAATCTTTACCGCCGCCAACGAAAAAGGCGTCTACGTGATGCTCGAAGCCTCGGTCGGCGGCGGCATTCCGGTGATCCAGCCCCTCAAACAATCCCTCGGCGCCAATCGCATTCAAAGTGTCACCGGAATTGTGAACGGCACGACCAACTATATTCTGACCCGGATGCAACGGGAAGGGGCCGACTTTGGGGAGGTGCTCGCCGACGCGCAACAACTCGGCTACGCCGAAGCCGATCCCACCGCCGACGTTGACGGTCTCGATGCGGCGGATAAAATTGCGATTTTGGCGAGTTTGGCGTTTGGCGGACGGATCGATCGCGACCGCGTCTACGCCGAAGGCATCCGCAAGGTGAGCGCCGCCGATATCAGCTACGCGGAAAAACTCGGATTTACGATCAAATTGCTGGCGATCGCCAAACGGGAACGCCAAAACCCCGAACATAGCGAAGATCGTTTGCAATTGCGCGTCCATCCCACTCTAGTCCCCAAAACCCATCCCCTCGCCAGTATCGACGGTGTTTATAACGCGATCTTCATCGAAGGCGACCCGATCGGACAGGTGATGTTCTACGGCCCGGGCGCCGGAGCCGGACCGACGGCGAGCGCGGTGGTCGCCGACCTGCTCAACGTCGCCGCCGTTTTGAAAACGGAAACCGAACCGATTCCCCATCCCTTGATCGGCTGCAGCCATCAACATTACTGCTCGATCGCCTCGATGGAAGAAGTCGTTACCCGCTTCTACGTGCGCCTGCTCACCGAAGACCAACCCGGCGTCATCGGTCAACTCGGTACCTGCTTCGGCAACCACGGCGTCAGCTTGGAATCCGTCGTCCAAACGGGGATGCGCGATCGCCTCGCGGAAATTGTTTTAGTGACTCACGACGTGCGCGAGGGTAACTTTAACAGCGCTTTAGCCGACATCCAAACCATGAGCGCGATTTCGACAATTCCCAGTTTGTTGCGCGTACTCTGACTTGACAAAATACAAAAAATATGCTATGCAATCGGCCAAGTTCTCGGGACGATCTTGAGAAGTTGGCCGATTTGTTTGAAAACGATCCGGTCTTGACGCAACCGACACAGAGATTACAATCGAGGTCGGTGGTGCGATCGATGAAATGGCACCCCGAACGAACAGCTCGGCGCTCGTGTGGGGAGTTGCGATCGGAAGCCATTGTCAGCACCCCACTCTGAAGAGAAGGGCTTCCAAGTATCCAGGAGATTTACGTGAAATTTTGGTGTCAACTCCGAGCAATTTTCGCTATTTTTCCAATCCGATTCCCCGAATCGAAAGATACACCCCCACAGAGCTGGAAACGGCACGGGCGCCACGATCGCCTCGGGATCGGTGGAGTGGCGATCGCCGCGTCCGTTTTCGGTCTCGTTCCCACGACCCTCGCCCAGTCCCCCTTTTCCGACCTCGAAAATCACTGGGCGCGCCGATGTATCGTCCAACTGAACCAGCGTAATATCTTCAAAGGCGATCGCGACGGCACCTTTCGCCCCGACGACCCCATCACCCGAGTTGAATTGGCGGCGGCGATCGCCCGCGCCTTTCCCAACCGCGAAGCCGTGCGCGATTCCGTCCAGTTTATCGATCTGCCCAGCGACTATTGGGCCAGGGAGATCGTCGATTACGTCTACACCAGTGGCTTTCTCTCCGGCTATTCCGGGCGCTTGTTCAATCCCACCCAAACGATCCCGCGCTTGCAAGTCTTAGTGGCGATCGCCAGTGGACTGCGCTATCCGGCGCCCGCCAACGCGCCAGCAATTTTACAAGCCAGTTTGCGGGATGCGGCAGCGATTCCCGACTACGCCCACAGCGCGATCGCCGCCGGAATCGAACGAGGCATCGTCATTAACTACCCCGATCCGGCCACACTCAATCCCGACCGGAACGCCACCCGGGCCGAAGCCGCCTCCTTTATTTGTCAAGCGCAATCGGAGTTAAGCGGGTTGGCCCTCGTCCCCCAGGAGTATATCGCCAAAGCGGATGGGGTGGCGGTGGCGAGGAGTGAGGGAGAAGCGCCGACGGAGTCGGAAGCGCCCCGGGAGTCGGAAGCGCCCCGGGAGTCGGAAGCGCCGACGGAATCGGAAGCGCCCCGGGAGATTGCGGCGATCGAGAGCCGATGGCGCAGTGCGGTGCTCACCGATATTCTCAACTTTCAACCTGCGGGAATTACGCCGGAGTCGCAAGTCGAACGATGTCGCGACGACGGGAGTGGATCGCGAGTGTGCGAGGAGGTCGCGGCGCGGATGGATGCCTTTTCCGTGGCGATCGCCCCGGGGGGGCGCCTGCTGGCGAGCGGACATGGCGGTCCGGAGCGATCGCCGATTAAACTCTGGGATCTGACGACGGGGAAACTGCTACGCACTTTAGAAACTCAAAGCAGTCGGGTTCAGACCCTGGCGATCGCCCCGGACGGTCAAACCTTAGTCAGTGGCAGTTTGGACGGCACGATCGCCATTTGGAATCTCGAAACGGGCGCCGCGATCGATCGTTTTCGGGCCCACGGAGAACAAGTCACCGATTTAGGGATAAGTGCGGACGGCGAAACCTTGGTTAGCAGTGGGGGCGATCGCCTGGTCAAGGTCTGGAATCTCGACCGTAGGGAGTTAATCCGCACCTTAAGCGGACATCAGGGGTCGGTTTGGTCCGTGGCGATCGCCCCCGACGGCGAAACCCTGGTCAGCAGCAGCGATGACGGCAGGGTCAACCTCTGGCGGTTGGCGACCGGGGAATTAGTGCGATCGCTCGTCGCCGATAGCGGCCCGGTTCGCAGTGTGGCCCTCAGTCCGGATCGGCGCACTTTGGCGATCGCCGCAGACCAAACGATTCGGTTGTGGGATGTGGAAACGGGCAATCCCACGGAAACGATCGCCCGCCATCCCGATGCGAGTTTTGCCGATTTGGCCTTTTCTCAAGATGGAGAAATTTTAGTCAGTCGCAGTTGGGAGGGGGAAGTGAGTGCGGTGCGGGTCTGGGATCTCACAAACGGAGGACTGTTGCATTTCTTTCCCACCGAGACCCGGGCGATCGCCTTGAGTTCCGATGGAGGGACGATCGTCAGTGCGGGTTGGGATATCCGGGTGTGGCGAATTCCGTAAGCATTTGATCGGGGCGATCTCGTTGGATGAATCTCCTGTAGGGTATTTGACATGCAGTGGTTGAAATGGATATTAGGCGGGGCGACTCGCTCTCGTCGCCAGGGACGGCTCGGATTCGGCGTCGGAACCGGGGCGATCGCGTTATCGATGGCATTGATGCCCGTGGGGTTGCCCCCGGTGCGGGCGATCGCCGCCGAACCGCCGACCCCGAATCCGGTACTGAGTGAGAGCCAGATCGCGCGGATTGCGGAAGACGTGACCGTGGCGATCGCGGGCGGCAATTTGGGGACCGGGGCGATCGTCGATCGTTCCGGGGATGTTTATACTGTGTTGACGACAAACGCGGTGTTAGCCGGGGGAGAAAGCTATCAAGTGAGAACGGCGGACGGTCGGCGTCATCCGGTGGCGGCGAGTTCGGTCAAACGCTTCCCCCTGGTGGATTTGGCGACGATCGCCTTTACCAGCGAGGTCGATTATCCGGTGGCGACCTTCGGGCCGTCGGAGGGCGATCGCCTGTACTTGTCGGCTACGGCCCCGGAAGGCCCGACCTTAGTCGCCCGGGCGGATCGTTTCAACTATCCGACGGTCAATTTATCCGCAGGCTACGGGTTGATTTATACCAGTCCGTTGCAACCGACTACCCAGGGGGGCGTGTTGTTCGATCCGTGGGGTCGGGTCGTGGCGATACGCGGTCAGTTCGATCGCGACGGAACCCCGGTCAACGGGGCGATCTCCATCGAGCAGTTTTTGGAGTTAGCCCCCCGGGTCGGCTTGAATTTGGGCTGGCGGGGGATGGTGCGATCGAATTGGATTCGCGTGGGTCAGACGATCGCGGCGATCGCCCTCAGTTCGGACGGGGCGATCGTGGCGAACGATGCCGGGTACGACGCCATCCAACTGTGGGAAGTGAGAAGCGGCAAGCTGTTAGGGACGCTTTCGGGGCACGGCAGAACCGTCAGTAGCTTGGCGATGTCGCCCGATCGCCGATGGTTGGTCAGTGGCAGTGACGACGGGGTGCGGGTTTGGGATTGGCGGTCCGGTCGGATCGCGCGATCGATCGCGATCGATCGCGCCCGGGAGAACGGCCCGATCGCAGATCTGGCGATCCTCCCACCGAGTCGCGACCCGACCGCCCCGGACGATCTCACGTTGGTGACGGCGAGTGGGTTTGGAGTGCGCTTGTGGAATCTCGAAACCGGGGAATTACTCGATACTTTGGAAGGGTCGGCGGGGGCCGAGGCGATCGCGATCGCTGCCGACGGTCGCACGTTAGCAAGCGCCCATCAAGACAATACGGTTAAAATTTGGACTGTCGATTCCGGGGAGTTGTTATCGACTTTGAACGCCGAAACCCCGGAATATCCAATGGAAGCGGTGGCGATCGATCGCGCCGGGGAAACCGTGGCAGGCGGGACGTATGGCGAATTTAAGATGTGGGATTTGCAACGGGGAATTCGCAAGTTGACCGTTCGCGGTCATGGGGAGAAGGCTTTGATACGTGCATTGGCGTTCAGTCCCGACGGTCGGGCGATCGCCTCGGCGAGTGACGATGGCGTCAAGATTTGGAGTTTGCCTCAAGGGCAGCTTTTACGCCACCTCCACCGTCCCGCGATCGATCTCGTTTTCGGTCCCGACGGTCGCACTTTAATGGTCGGCGGTAGCGACATCGAGACCTGGCAAATCCCGTTTTAGTTGGGTAAATGTGCGGTTGAAGTGCGGGGAAATCTAGGGTTTTGAAGGCGGCGATCGCCGTCTGCAAGGGAAGTACGTATCAACGAGGCCGCCGTTCCCAGAGGGCAAGTGCGATCGCCGTCAGCCCCGCAAAGGCGAATGCAACCCCCAGACAATAGACGCCGGAAATCACCGGACGCAACCACAGGGAAGGTAACCCGGGGATTCGATCTACGATCGCCCCGATCGGATGCTGTCGCAATTGTGCGATCGAAATTGCCTCATTTGAGGTCGGAAACTGCCCGGAAATCGAAGCGGCTGCAGAACCTGCCCCCAAGCCGACTCCAACAATGGCGACGGTGTTTTGGAAGTTGCGATCGCGCCGGGAACGGTCGATTTCGACGATCGCCCACGTGGTTTCGATCGACGCTTCTAATGTCTTTAATGTCGAACTAAAATAATCCCTTTCTTTATTCATTTGTAGCAAATAACGATCGCGTACCCTCTCCCCAAATCGATCGAGAAAGGTTAAGTCAAACGGGGTGCGTTCCTCTGCAACAGTTGGGCTGAATTTTTGAGTTAAAAGATCGGCGATCGCCTGCACCCTTAGTTGATAGTCATGTAAATTAATTTCAATCGTGGTAATTTGGTCATTTAAACTCCCTAAATCGATCGTATAGTCGGGTAAAATTTTTCGGGTGCGATCGAGGGTGCGTTGCAGTTTTTTAAACGCTCTAGTTTTTAAATTAGAATTGCGAATGTCCTGTAAACATTCCCGAATGGCGATCGCGTCCTCTTTCAGCCACTGTTTTAAACTCCGACTTTGGCCGTAACTAAACAAAATTTTAGCCCGATAATGAAATAAACTCATCCATTCAAAATTTAATAATGTTGCCGCCCTTTTGGCGATATTTTCAGTGGGATATAAAATAATGACCACATGTTCGCCCTCTTGAATCGATCCGTCGAGACTGCGCCGTGACCCCCGGGTCTTCCGATTCTCTGTAGAACTGTTTTCTTTTAAAACAATGCGATGGGAACTCAGCTCAAAAAAGTGGGTATTGAAAATACAAGTTCTGCCCTGTAAATCCTCGTCCCATTCCCGACAGGGCAACAAAGAACGATAGCAGATTTTAGCAATTTCTTCCGGGCTTTGTTCGTCTGGATAGGCTAATTGTCCGTAAATTACCCAGCTTCTCCCTAATGAGGGTTTTTCTGAGTTCAGCCGCTTTTCAATATCTTGATTCAGGGATCTAATCGACTTAGCAGCATAGGACTTCTGGCGATCGGCGATCGAGCAACTTAATAATAATCCGTAGGTATCATTTAAGCGAATGGGGTAGTAATATCCCTCATGGGGAGGGTCTGTATTCGTTTGAAATTTAACAATTTGTTGTTGTCCGAAAAGTTCGGTAAAGTCAGATTCAAATTGAGGGTCGCGCTGAAGGTTAGATCTTAACTTTTCTGGAAGCTTCTTTTTAAAGGTTTCCCAATTTTTTTCTGATTCTTCTGATGTTTGTCCTAAGGTATCGCGTAAATCGTATAAGTACAGATCGAGGGTTAAAAAAATTAAATCACTCATGGTTCAAAAAAATATTGCCATACAGTAGCCATATATAGCAATCTTAAAGGATTTATAACCGAAGTAGGGAGCAAGATGCTCCCACTCCCAAGGGGTTCGAGTGGCTCGCCCTGACTCGACTGATTTAGGAATGACGAAGGAAAAGTGAATAGTAACTTTTCCCTTTTCCCTTTTCCCTTTTCATTTTCCTCTTACTCAGAGGTTACAATAGGGGAGTTGGCGGAAGTTCCCAATATTTATCTAAACCTTCAATTTTTTTGGCCGTCTTTTGTGGCTTGTCGCTGGTTAAAATAAGAACCATTAAATTGCCGATCTCGTTAAGATTGTTTCTCGGCTTACCGCCAAAATAACCTTTGGCTTTAACCTCGATGCTCAATTGTTGTTCGAGTGTAGCTTCGTCGGGGAGATAATCGTCCGGGAGATCGAGGCGATCGAGTTGGGTCAGGGCTTCTTGATATAAAGCCGTTAATGCCGTGTGAGTCGTCAAGAGATCGTCGATCGCCGTGTCAATGTCTTCGAGATCCGGGGGGTCTTCGTTGAGTAAGTCGCCGAGATTTTCTAATGTATCGAGGCTGTCGGCGTCGAGGTCGCTATCGAATCTGTATAGCGCCATCAAGAGAGCGAGTAAACTTTTATCAAGAGAGGCGATTGCCATCGTCAAACCTGGCTATACTACTAAAAATATGGGGCGATCGGGGTCAATTCTATCTCGTTTAATTATAGCCATTTTTGCCATGAAGCGAGCTTTAGTCGTTGGGATTAACAATTATCGGCATTTAAAAAACCTGCGAACCCCCGCCAATGATGCCAATGCATTAGCCCGACGACTGCGAGAAATTGGCTTTGACGATATCCGGGGACTCCCTGTAGTCTCGACCCTGGAAGCATGGCAGGTGGATGCGGGGGAAGACGCTGAAAAGCCGAAACAATTGTGCCATGATGAATTAGAACGGGCGATCGATTGGTTATTTGCGATCGATGATAATAGCAACATCCCGGAAACTGCCCTGCTGTTTTTTGCCGGACATGGGTTGCGACAGGTGAAAGGTCGCTTCACCCAAGGATTTCTAGCCACCAGTCGCGCCAACCCCGAGAATAACAGCACCGAGAAATGGGGGGTATCCCTGTCATACTTGCGGCAAGTTTTAGAACACAGTCCCGTCAAACAGCAAATCGCGATCCTCGACTGCTGCCATTCCGGGGAACTCTTCAATTATAAAGAAGCAGACCCGGGACAATCGGAACGAGTGACGCGCTGTTTGATATCCGCTTGTGGCGCGCCGGAATTGGCGTATGAGTCCACCACAGCCGAACATAGCGTATTCGCCGAGGCATTATTGCAAGGGTTGCAGCAGGAGGGCGTCGTGAGTACCGTCACCCTCTCTCACTATCTCATCCAAGCGTTAGAACCTTGCGGGCAAACCCCAAAAGCTATCAACCGCGACGGCGAGATTATCTTAATCGACCCGGACAAAGAACCGTTACGGGAACGCGAGAAAGCGGTGGTGACGGGGAAAAATCCCTATAAAGGATTGGCCGCCTTTCAAAAAGAAGACGCCCCCTATTTCTTCGGTCGCCAGAAACTGACGAAAACCTTAGTCAATCGCATCCATGACGATTCATTTTTGGCAGTATTGGGGATTTCTGGCAGTGGGAAATCCTCGGTGGTCAGGGCCGGATTAATTCCCGAATTGGAGAAAGGAGATCGCTTCCCCGACACCCAATCCTGGAAAATTTACGACCCCTTCAAACCCGGAGACGACCCCCTAGAGAGTTTAGCCCGCGTCTTGGTAGACGAACGCCATTCCTTGGAACAGGTTAACGCCGAACTCGCCCAAGGGGCCGAAGGCTTACAACGGCTGATTGCCGAAACCGAAGCCCCGGCGGTGGTGTTGGTCGTAGATCAATTCGAGCAAATTTTTACCCAACGTCAAAGTCACGCCAAACGCCAACAATTTTTGGATTGTTTATTGGGGGCATTAAACCATTGTAGGGGCGATTCGCGAATCGCCCCTACACCAGGGGCAATTCAAACCCGACACACCCCCCACATCGACTCCGACCCCCCCCTTTCCAAGGGGGGCCGGGGGGGATACTCCCCCTCCCTACGGGTCGTAATCACCATGCGGGCGGATTTTGTCGGGGAATGTGCCGAATATCCCCAACTGGCGCAACTCATCGAAACGAATAATAAAATTGTTGGCCAAATGCAGGAGGCGGAGTTACGCGAAGCCATTGCTAAACCCGCCGAGAAAGAAGGATGGACCATCCCAGAAGACCTGCAAAACGAGATAGTGAAAGACGTGCAGCAGTCCCCGGGAAGCTTGCCCTTATTGCAATACCTCCTGTACGAACTGTGGGATTGGAGAGATCGCGGTTTGAAGGTGAAAACCTACCAAGACATGGGCGGCGTACTCGGAACCCTACAAACGCAAGCGGATAAGGTTTATAACTCCCTCGACCCAGAAGAACAGACCGTCGCCAAGAGCATCTTCCTCGAACTCACCCAACTGGTGGAAGAGGACAAACCCACCTGCAGACAAGTCCGCAAAACCCGGTTAACCGACTTACCCCCCTCCCCAGAAAAAGTAGAAACCGTACTGGCGAAATTAGAAGACGCCCGCTTAATCGTCACCGGCGAACTGCAAGCCAGAGGGAACAACGGGGATAAAATCAAGGTAGTGGATGTCGCCCACGAAGCGCTGATTCGCAACTGGAATACCTTAAAGCAGTGGCTAGGCGAAAACCGGCAAATCAAGCGTCAAAGAGACGAACTCAAAGACAAAGCGCAAGATTGGGAAAACAAAGGCAAACGCCGAGAGGGGTTGTTGCGGGGGATAGATTTATCTGATGCAGAGGCATTTGTGCGACGCTATGGGGAAACCGGAATCGCACTAGAGTACGTGCAGAAAAGTATCCGCCAGCAACGCATCACCCACATTCTCAGTATTGGCACCGTCGCCACCGTGTTGACCGTCGTCACCGGACTCTGGCTGAATGCCCAACGCCAAGCCACCATCGCCAACTTGCGGGCTAAAGCAGCCCAGGCGCAACAGTTGCTGACCACTTCCCAACCGTTAGGGGGATTAGTGCTGGCGATACAGGCGACGGGAGAGAGTCAAGACCAATTGGGGCGAGTGATGAGTTCGGTGCAAAGTAGCTTGCGCGCCAGCATTCAAACCCCCGGAGAACAAAATCGCTTCCAAGGCCATCAGGATTGGGTCGTGGCCGTGGCCTTCAGCCCCGACGGCGAGACCGTCGTCAGTGGCAGTGCGGACAACACCCTGCGCTTGTGGACCCGCCAGGGGGAACCCATCGGCGAACCCTGGCGCGGCCATCAGAATTCGGTCGTGGCCGTGGCCTTCAGCCCCGACGGCGAGACCGTCGTCAGTGGCAGTGCGGACAACACCCTGCGCTTGTGGACCCGCCAGGGGGAACCCATCGGCGAACCCTGGCGCGGCCATCAGAATTCGGTCTGGGCCGTGGCCTTCAGCCCCGACGGCGAGACCGTCGTCAGTGGCAGTGCGGACAACACCCTGCGCTTGTGGACCCGCCAGGGGGAACCCATCGGCGAACCCTGGCGCGGCCATCAGAATTGGGTCGTGGCCGTCGCCTTCAGCCCCGACGGCGAGACCGTCGTCAGTGGCAGTGCGGACAACACCCTGCGCTTGTGGACCCGCCAGGGGGAACCCATCGGCGAACCCTGGCGCGGCCATCAGAATTGGGTCGTGGCCGTCGCCTTCAGCCCCGACGGCGAGACCGTCGTCAGTGGCAGTAGGGACGGTACCCTGCGCTTGTGGACCCGCCAGGGGGAACCCATCGGCGAACCCTGGCGCGGCCATCAGAATTCGGTCGGGGCCGTGGCCTTCAGCCCCGACGGCGAGACCGTCGTCAGTGGCAGTGCGGACAACACCCTGCGCTTGTGGACCCGCCAGGGGGAACCCATCGGCGAACCCTGGCGCGGCCATCAGGATTGGGTCTGGGCCGTGGCCTTCAGCCCCGACGGCGAGACCGTCGTCAGTGGCAGTGCGGACAACACCCTGCGCTTGTGGACCCGCCAGGGGGAACCCATCGGCGAACCCTGGCGCGGCCATCAGAATTCGGTCTGGGCCGTGGCCTTCAGCCCCGACGGCGAGACCGTCGTCAGTGGCAGTGCGGACAACACCCTGCGCTTGTGGACCCGCCAGGGGGAACCCATCGGCGAACCCTGGCGCGGCCATCAGAATTCGGTCGTGGCCGTCGCCTTCAGCCCCGACGGCGAGACCGTCGTCAGTGGCAGTAGGGACGGTACCCTGCGCTTGTGGACCCGCCAGGGGGAACCCATCGGCGAACCCTGGCGCGGCCATCAGAATTCGGTCTGGGCCGTGGCCTTCAGCCCCGACGGCGAGACCGTCGTCAGTGGCAGTGCGGACAACACCGTGCGCTTGTGGACCCGCCAGGGGGAACCCATCGGCGAACCCTGGCGCGGCCATCAGAATTGGGTCGGGGCCGTCGCCTTCAGCCCCGACGGGGAGACCGTCGTCAGTGGCAGTAGGGACGGTACCCTGCGCTTGTGGACCCGCCAGGGGGAACCCATCGGCGAACCCTGGCGCGGCCATCAGAATTGGGTCGGGGCCGTCGCCTTCAGCCCCGACGGGGAGACCGTCGTCAGTGGCAGTAGGGACGGTACCCTGCGCTTGTGGACCCGCCAGGGGGAACCCATCGGCGAACCCTGGCGCGGCCATCAGAATTCGGTCTGGGCCGTGGCCTTCAGCCCCGACGGCGAGACCGTCGTCAGTGGCAGTGCGGACAACACCCTGCGCTTGTGGCACGCGGGGGATTGGAAAATTTGGCTGCAAATGGCCTGCAATCAGTTACAGTATCATCCGGTCCTGGTCCACCCGCAAACCGACATCGCCCGGGATGCTGGCAAAACCTGTCAGAAATATGCCTGGAGTCCCACCGAGTCGGCAGATTTTCTCGTCCGTCACGGCAAGGCTATCGCCCGGGATGGCGATTTCTCGGGGGCCGTGACTCAGTTCAACCGCGCCTTGAAACTGGACGACTCTCTCGACCTCGACCCGGAATCGGAAGCCAGAGAACTTGCCGTCCCCGCCTTGATAGCACAAGGGGAAGAGTTAGCCCGGGAAGCCCAAGTAGAGGAAGCGAGAGCGAAATTCCAACAAGCGGTGAAACTGGACGAGACCCTCGACCTCGACCCGGAAGCGGAAGCCATCGAAATTGCCACCTCTACGTTAGTGAAACAAGGGGAACAACTCGCCGGGGAGGGTCAAGTTGACGAAGCTGTGGCCAAATTCCAACAGGCGGTGACTGTGGACGAGACTCTCGACCTCGACCCGGAAGCGAAAGCCACGGAACTCGGCGTCCCCGTTTTAGTGGCACAAGGCAAAGAACTCGCCGGGGAGGGTAAAGTTGACGAAGCTGCGGAAAAATTCCAAGCCGCGTTGAAATGGGATGAAACCCTGAAACTAGACCCGAAATCGGAAGCAACACAAATTGCCGCGTCCGCATTAGTGGAACAAGGGAAACAACTCGCCCGCGAGGGTCGGGTGGATGCAGCGATAGAGAAATTCCAGCAAGCGTTGAAACTGGACGACTCCCTCGACCTCGACCCGGAAGCGGATGCGAGACAACTGGCGGCGGCTGCTTGGGTGGACAAGGCGAAGCAATTCGCGGCAGACCGAAAGTATAAAGCGGCGATTGAGGCTTATACCGAAGCGGAGAAACTCGATCCCAATTTAGAAATTTCTGCCCGAACTTGGAATAACCTGTGTTGGTATGGCAGCTTGCGCGGTGAGGCCGAGGCGGCGCTGGCAGCCTGCGAAAACGCCGTGCAATTAGCACCGAACGATGCCAACCCTCGCGGCAATCTGGGCATCGCCAAAGCCCTCACGGGAGATACGGAAGGGGCGATTCAAGCGTTTGAAAATTTCATCGAATTAAGTGAGAATGAAGGAGTTCAAGAAGTTGTGCAGGGATATATCGATACCTTGCGCGCCGGGGAAAATCCGTTTACCGAGGAGGAGATTAAACGCTTGTTGGGTGAATGATTTGGTGGGATGGGAAATTATAGTCATTTCAATTTAGATTGAGACAGATTCTGGCATTTACAGCGCCTTTAAGAGTGAGTTGACCCACACCCTGTAGAGGTGATTCGCGAATCACCTCTACACAGATATTGTGTCTCATTCTTATTTGAAACCACAATAACTGACGTTCGTTGATGCTTGCCGTTATTATTGCCGTCAATTTAGATTGCGACAGATTCTGGCATTTACAGCGCCTTTAAGAGTGAGTTTACCCACACCCTGTAGAGGTGATTCGCGAATCACCTCTACACAGATATTGTGTCTCATTCTTATTTGAAACCACAATAACTGACGTTCGTTGATGCTTGCCGTTATTATTGCCGTCAATTTAGATTGAGACAGATTCTGGCATTTACAGCGCCTTTAAGAGTGAGTTTACCCACACCCTGTAGAGGTGATTCGCGAATCACCTCTACACAGATATTGTGTCTCATTCTTATTTGAAACCACAATAACTGACGTTCGTTGATGCTTGCCGTTATTATTGCCGTCAATTTAGATTGAGACAGATTCTGGCATTTACAGCGCCTTTAAGAGTGAGTTGACCCACACCCTGTAGAGGTGATTCGCGAATCACCTCTACACAGATATTGTGTCTCATTCTTATTTGAAACCACAATATGTTTTCCCAATGGGATCTCCCCTATGTGGGGTCTTGAATTGGGTGCCTTGGAATCAGGACACGGCAATGCCGTGTCTCTACGGGAGCAACTCGCGGACATCAGCCACCTTGCCATTCACTGCCGCCGCGACGACCATCGCCGGACTCATCAGCAAGGTTCGACCTTCGGAGGATCCTTGCCGCCCTTTAAAGTTGCGGTTGGACGAGGAGGCACTGATTTGATCGCCTTGCAGCTTGTCCGGATTCATGGCCAAACACATCGAACAGCCGGGATTGCGCCATTCAAATCCCGCTTCTACGAAGATTTTGTCGAGTCCTTCGGCTTCCGCTTCTTTTTTAATCTGCTCCGAGGCGGGAACGACAAACGCTTTGATGCCCGTGGAAACCTGGCGGCCTTTCGCAAATTTGGCGGCTTCGCGCAGGTCGCTCAAGCGTCCGTTGGTGCAACTGCCGATAAAGCAAACATCGACTTTGGTGCCTTTAATCGGGTCGCCGGGTTGCAGTTTCATGTAGCGGTAGGCTTCTTCGGCGATCGCCCGTTCGCTATCGGGCAAGCTGTCCGGGGTCGGGATGCTCTCGTCTACGCCGATGCCTTGACCCGGGGTAATTCCCCAGGTGACTGTGGGCGGAATCTCGGCGGCATCGAAAACCACCACATCGTCATATTCGGCGTCGGTATCGCTGCGAATGTTTTCCCACCAAGTGACGGCCTTTTCCCAGTCGTCCCCTTTGGGGGCGAATTCCCGGTCTTTGAGGTAGTCGTAGGTGACGCGATCGGGGTTGATGTAGCCACATCGGGCGCCCCCTTCGATCGACATGTTGCAAACGGTCATCCGTTCTTCCATCGACATCTGCTCGAAGGTGCTGCCCGCGTATTCGTAGGCGTAGCCGACGCCGCCTTTAACGCCGAGTTTGCGAATGATGTGCAGGATAACGTCTTTGGCGTAAACTCCCGGGCGCAGGGTGCCGTTGACCTCGATGCGGCGAACTTTGAGTTTGGACAGGGCGAGGGTTTGTGAGGCGAGAACGTCGCGCACTTGGCTGGTGCCGATGCCGAAGGCGATCGCCCCAAAGGCGCCGTGAGTGGAGGTGTGAGAGTCTCCACAGGCGATCGTCATCCCCGGTTGGGTCAGTCCGAGTTCGGGGGCGATCGCGTGGACGATGCCCTGGCGCCCGGAGCCGACGTTATAGAAGGTAATTTGATGCTCTTGGCAGCTCTTTTCCAAGGCTTGCATCATCTCTTCCGCCAGGGTATCGGCAAAGGGACGGGCTTGGTTTTCAGTCGGGACGATGTGATCCACCGTGGCGACGGTCCGTTCGGGAAACAGCACCTTCAGTCCCCGTTCGCGAATCATGGCGAAGGCTTGGGGGCTGGTAACTTCGTGGATGAGGTGCAGCCCGATGAACAGTTGGGTTTGACCGGACGCGAGGGTGCCGACTGTATGCAAATCCCAAACTTTATCGAAAAGGGTCCCCTTACTCATAGACTTTATTGCTCGTCGTCGATCGTGCAGTTTTCTATGATAACTCGTTTGCGGGCTTCTTTTGCACCAGGTTCCCCCGTCGGCGATCGCTTCGCGACGCCGTTAGCGAAGCGACTCCGCAGGCGTAGCCGCCCCGAAGGGGCTAGGAGTTAGGCGGATCGCCGGGGAGCCGTTTCGACAGTTTTTAAATTGATTGATATTATGCTACGTTTTGTATATAACTTAATATATATATGTCTATTTTCGTCAAGCCGACAAAGGCGATCGCCCTCGACACGGACAAACATCGAGGCTACAACAGAAATATTGGGATGTACGAATTGGGTCGATCGCTACTTTTGAACTCATTTGACAAGATTGAAATCGCCATGCCATTGGGAATTTACGCATCGCCAGCTTTTTTCGTTCGCGCCAGTCTGCACCAACCTCAGCAAATTTACGGTGATTTTTGGCAGGCATATAAAAATCGTGTTAGCATGATGGGGGGTCAAGCCCCTCAGTCGTCTTACTATTTTCAGTAAAACGACTGAGAAGGCCATTATTTCTTTTCTTTTGATTGCTTTGGGATGTTTTTGAGGTTCCAAAATCTTTGAGAAAACGCAACTCGACCGGGGTCTGACTGCATCCCCGGGTTTGCTTCTCAACCGATCGCCATAATTAGGTTTCTGACCCGACCACTGAGGGAAAGAAGCCCCGTTAGCCAGCCGCATTGACCTTTCTCACGGTTCTTGCCAGTCGAACGACAGGCTAAAAAAGCCCAGCTCGTACCTATACGAGGCTGGGTAGGGGGTCTTTTGCGCTTTTTTGGTGAGAACTCCCCTCAATTGGCCTCAATTCGATCCGAATTTGCTCCAATCTGCTTGAACTTGCCGAGGGTGTAACTATGAACTCCGCTTTTTCGCGCGACGCGCACTCGCGCGGTAATTTTTCCTACCGTGCAAATTCCGACTCAACGGACTTAGGAGCTGAGAAGGCGATCCTATTCGTCGATCGCGGTGTTGAAGATTACTTGGACTTGGTGACCGGGGTCAATGACGGAACCGAGGTCATTATCCTCGATCCGAGCCGAGATGGGATCGAGGAAATTACGGAAGTTTTACGCGATCGCCACGACCTCGATAGCATTCACGTCGTTTCCCACGGACAAGCGGGGACCGTCCAACTGGGAACGGGCCTGTTGAGCGATCGCACCCTCGACCGCTACCGCGACTTACTCCCCGCATGGGGCGACGCCCTCACCCCGGGCGGCGACCTGCTGTTCTACGGCTGCAACTTTGCCGCCACCGACAGCGCGATCGCCTTCATCGAACAACTCGCCGACCTCACCGGAGCCGATCTCGCCGCTTCGAGCGATCGCACCGGAAATAGCGCCCTCGGTGGCGATTGGCTGCTCGAACTGACCACCGGGGCGATCGAAGCCCCCCTCGCCTTCCAACAATCCGTTTTAGACGCTTATCGCGGTATTTTCCTGCCCGTTCTGCTCGGTTCCGGGGCTGAACTCACCTATTTAAGTGGCGATCCGGCAACGGCGATCGACAACGCACTCACCCTAGAAGAAGACGACCCCGCCGCCGAACCAATTCAAGGAGCACGGGTCAATATCGAAACCGGTTTCGTCCAAGGAGAAGACGAACTTGCCTTTGACGAAACCCTCGCCGCCGCCGCAAATATCACCGGAACCTATAACGCCGATACGGGGGTGTTAGTCTTCTCCGGTAGCGCCTCCGACGCCCAATATCAAGACCTCCTGCGATCGGTCACTTATCGCAATAGCAGCGACGACCCCACCCCCGGGGAACGCAAACTCACCTTTTCGATCGGGCCGAATACCCTCTATTTCTCCGAAACCGGGCATTTCTACGAGTTCGTTCCTTACCCGGAAGATGAAGATAATCGCAACTGGACAAATGCCAAAGCCTTATCGGACAATCTCAACCTTTACGGACTGCAAGGGTATCTCGCGACCATCACTTCCGCCGCAGAAAATGAATTCGTCTCCTCCAAACTCGAAGGAGTCGGCTGGTTAGGGGGTGCAGATCGATTGCAAGGTGTCGATGAAACAGAAGAAGGAGTCTGGCGATGGGTCACCGGACCGGAAGGACTCGAAGACGAAGGGAAAGGCTTACAGTTTTGGCAAGGCGGAGTTAACGGCAATACGGTCAACGATCTGTATGCCAATTGGGACAATATCGAACCCACCCTAGAACCGAATAACGACAATAATAAAGAGCATTTTCTGCACATGCTCTACAGTGACGAACCTGGGTTTGCGCGTGGGAAGTGGAACGACTTTAAAAACGAGGCGAGTACCTTAGAGAACTACAAACCGATGGGGTTTGTGGTCGAATATGGGGGGCTTCCTGGGGATCCGTCGCCGATCTTTCTGAGCATTGAAGTCACGGTTAACGTCATTAATAATAAGCCTCCGGTTCTCGATGCGAGTTTTGCCCCCACTCTGACTCCTATTGACGAAGATGCGACCGATCCGAGTGGAGATAGGATCGCCGATCTGTTGGTGGATGGGGCGATCGCCGATCCGGACGGAACCGTAGAGGCGATCGCCGTCGTTGCTGTCGATAATAACAACGGAACCTGGGAATATTCCCTCGATGACGGCCAAACTTGGCTCGCATTTGGGGAAACCCTCTCGGAAACTAACGCCGTATTACTCGACGAAGGCGATCGCGTCCGCTTCCTTCCCGATCCGAATTATAACGGGATTCTCAGCGAAGGATTGAGTTTTCGCGCCTGGGATCGAACCACGGGTGAAAGTGGAGCAACGGCGGATACCACCACCGGATCGACCTTGTTCAGCGCCGAGATCGACACGGCGAGTCTGACCGTCAATCCCATTAACGATTTGCCGCAAGTCGAGGATTTCAGTAAGTTCACTCAAGAAGAAGAGGCGATCGCCTTTACTCTCACCGATTTTCAACAAGCCTATACCGATCCGGTCGAAGGAGACCCCCTCAAAACTCTACGGTTCGTCTCCCTCCCGGACAATGGCACCTTATTCTTCAATGGCAATCCGGTGAATGTCGGGGGAGAAATTGACCTCGCCGACGCTGAAAATTTGCAATTTATCCCCGATCCGAATTGGAACGGAACCACCAGTTTTCAATGGAACGGATCGGACGGTAGCGATTTCGCCGCCGCCGACGCTACGATTTCCCTCACCGTCGAAGCACTCAACGATCGCCCCACGGTAGAAAATATCGAAAAATCGGCGAACGAAGATGAAACGATCGCCTTTAGTGCGGACGATTTTAGGGAAGTTTACGCCGATTTGGGCGAAAATACGCCTCTGGCTAAAATTGCACTGCTCGCGGTCCCGGATAACGGCACTCTTTCCCTCAACGGCAACGTTTTAGAAGCGGGGGCGGAAATTGCCAGTGCCGATTTAGATGCACTCGTTTTTATTCCCAATCCGAATTGGAACGGAACCACTCAATTTAACTGGAACGGTTCCGACGGGACGGAATACGCGACGGAAGCGGCGACGGTAACCATAGAAATCGTCCCACTGAACGACCCGCCCACCATCACGGGGGATCTGAACAAATCTGGGGATCCCGATACGGTGATTCCGTTTTCACCGGAAGACTTCAGCGATCGCGCGATCGACGCCGACAACGACCCCCTCACCGAGATTGTCATTACTTCCCTCCCCGATAACGGCACTTTGCTCTTGGGAGGCAACCCGGTCGCCATCGGTCAGGCGATCGCGATCGGCGATTTAACAAATCTCACTTTCACTCCCGATCCCACTTGGGAAGGCACCACCCGCTTTGAGTGGCAAGTCTCCGACGGCAACTCCCTTTCTCCAAATAAAGGCACGGTGAATATTAGCGTTCCCCTGTTGCCGTCCAACGGCGCACCGATCGCCGAAAACGATAACTACAGTACCCCTAAAAATACAGCATTAATTCTGCCGACCGACACCGGAATTTTAGCCAACGACCGCGACCCGGAAAACGAGTCACTGACAGCAATTTTAACAGAATTACCCACGAACGGTTCGCTGGAATTGGACTCAGACGGTTCGTTCGTTTATACACCAAATAACAATTTTGAAGGGGTCGATCGCTTCACCTACCGCGCCGACGACGGCACGAATCTCTCCGAACTGGCGACAGTAAAGATTACCGTGCGCGATGGCAATCTCGTCCCGATCGCCGCCGACGACCTTTATACTCTCGATGAAGATAGCGCACTGACCCTTACACCGTCCGGCGTGCTGGCGAACGACAACGACGGGAACGGCGATCGTCTGACGGCGCGATCGATCGTTTCCCCGAGTCACGGACGGTTGAGTTTCAATCCCGACGGTTCCTTTACCTATACACCCGATCCGAATTTCACCGGAACCGATCGCTTTACCTATCAAGCCAACGACGGCGCGGCAGATTCCAACATCGCCACCGTTACCCTCACCGTCAACAATACCAACGACCCGCCCACGGCGAACGGGGCGATCGCCATTCGCGAAACTTTAGTCGGCAATCGGTTTAGCTTCCAAATTCCCGAGGGAACTTTCACCGATATCGATCCTGGAGATACTTTTACCTATCGCGTCACCCTAGCCAACGGCGATCCGTTACCGGACTGGTTACAATTCGACCCGAGAACGGGAACGTTTAGCGGAACCCCGGGAACGGGGGATATCGGCGAACTGGCGATCGTCATCGAGGCGATCGATCGCGACAATGCCAGCGCTGCGATGCAGTTTGAATTAACAGTCAATCCAACTTCCTCGGAAGGCGGTTCCGGTGGCGGTTCGATTCCGGACGATCCGCCGCCCGTCATCACTCCTCCCGATCCGGTCGATCCGCCCCCTGTCATTACGCCGCCAGAGCCACCCGAGGAAAATCCCGGGTCGATTCCACCAGGGATCGACCCGGTGGATGGCGACAATGACGGCAATGACGAGGGGACGCCCACCGTCTCCCCCAGTGAAGAAGGGCGCGATCTGGCGATCGCCAAATCGAATACTCAACCCGATCTCGAACCTTTTCCCAGACAAGGGGGCGGATTTTGTCAAAGTCCGAGTTCGGATCCGAACTGCTTCTGTCCGCCGATTCCCGCCCCCGTACAAATTACCTTCGATCCGGCGGCCCCTCGCGAGACGGGAGGCTTGTGGTCTCTGGGTTCGAGCGAACCGGACACCCTGATCGGTGGGGTCGCCAACGAAGTCATGACGGGGTTTGACAGCCACGACCTGCTCATGGGACAAGAGGGCGACGATTTGGTGTTTGGCGATGTCGGCGACGATACCTTACGGGGGGGAACCGGAAGCGCAACCCCCGTGGGCGATGCGATCGAGCGCGATCGCCTCGAAGGGGGAGCCGGGAATGATTATATTAACGGCAATGAAGGGAACGATACGATTTACTCCGGTTCCGGCGACGATCGCGTTCACGGCGGCAAGGACGACGATCGTATGTTCGGCGATCGCGATGACGATACACTCTACGGCGACCTCGGCGACGATACCATGTTTGGCGGTATCGGTAGCGAACGGCCCGTGGGCGATCGCGACGATCGCGATTTGCTGTTCGGCAATCGCGGTAATGACATCCTCAATGGCAACCAAGGCGACGATACCATGTTCGCCGGAAAGGATGACGATCTGGCCTTTGGCGGCAAAGATGATGACTGGATTTGGGGCGATCGCGGCAACGATTCGGTGATGGGCGATCGTGGTAACGACCGTATTTTCGGCGGGGTCAGCGATCCGGCAGTCGGCGACGAAAACGGTCGCGATTGGCTCTACGGCGGTCTCGGGGATGATTTTATCAACGGCAACGAATCCGAAGATACGATCTGCGGTGGCCCCGGACTCGATACGGTTCGCGGCGGTAAAGGGGACGACCTCCTCGGCGGTTATCTCGGCGACGATCTGCTATTCGGCGATTTGGGCAACGATACCTTATGTGCGGACGAGGGGAACGATACCCTTTACGGCGGTTTGGGCAGCGATGTCGCCATCGGCGATCGCGGCGAACGGGATTATCTCTGCGGCGGCGGCGGTAACGATTCGCTCCTCGGCAATGAAGGGCGCGACTTCCTGCACGGTAGCGATGGCAACGATACGATCTATGGCGGCAAAGATGACGACACCGCGAGTGGCGGGAACGGCGATGACTGGCTGTTCGGCGATTTGGGCGACGATTCGCTCCTCGGCGGTTTGGGCAGCGATCGCTTTGTGTTGCACTCGGCCAGAGGAACGGAGACGATCGCCGATTTTGAGGACGGCATCGACGTGCTGGTGCTCGCGGACGGCTTGCGTTTCGAGGACTTGACCCTCGCTCAAGTCGGTAGTGGGATTTCGATTCATGTTGGCGAAACGGCGATCGCCACCCTGGAAAATATCGGCCTCGCGGCGATCGGAGCCAGTGATTTTATCGGGATGTAGGGGATCTCAGACAATTTTTTGAAACCTTCCCGATTCCCTCCCAGATGTCACGAAAACTTCCAATAGTTGTGCAAGGGAAGTCCATCGTGAGCATCTCTACTTCGATTCTTGTTTCTACTCTTTTAACTGTTGCTTTTATCGATCCGGCGGCGGCGATCGCCTCTCGTTCTTCGCAAGGTTTAGAAGATACGAAAACTCAAAACGTAAATATCGAATCGGTCGCCGATCGATTAGTTGAAGCCCCGTATAGTTCGCAAGATCTGCAAGAGTCGGTTACGAGTCAATCGAGAGTTAGTCGTGCGTTTGCGGCTAAAAAAGATGTTCAAAAAGATGGACAGGATAACAAGCCTCATCGAGCGAGCGGTCGGTGATTTAGTGTGGTTTGGTGTAATTTAGTCAAGTCTTTTTGCAGGATTTAGCAACGTCTCTCTTCCAAATTTTCTAACTCCTAATTTCGATTCTCCTTAGAGATTCCCCGCGATTTCGACGATCGCGGGTTTTTTTTTGCGCGGTTCGTTCTGCGATCGTCTCGGTCGGAGTCGCAACAACTAAGAATGATTACATTGTCATGACTTTAACGAAAAGTTCGTTTACCATAAAACTAATTATCGAACATTTTTTCCACTTACTCGTCCGTCAGGCGCCGAACAATCGCGTCGTCGAGCGATCGCCCGTCGGAGAGTAGGGGTGCCATCCGAATCATTTGGGAAAGGCGCGATCGCCCGAAAAGGGGTCATCGTTCGGGCGGTTGACGATTCTAGCAGTTCCGTTGCACGACGACGGTCAGCCAAGCCCTGCCCTCCCCTCGTTTCTTTCCGAGTAGGAGACATTTGAGAAACTGTCACTACTCGTCTCGTTTGCTCTTTTGAAATTGCATAGGATTGCGTTAACAGCCACTGAGGGAAGAGACTCGACCCCCTCGGGGTGCGATCGCCTTCCCCGACTGTTGAGATTTATTGAAATTTGTTGCGTTTTTTTAGTGATTTTAAGGAGGAGTAACGTTTTCAAAAGAAGGGTTGAGGAGTAGGTAAAAGCAATGAGGAGGATCTGCTATGGTGTGAACCAATTGATGTCATCACCCTCAGACTTCTTTAAATTTTCTCAACATTTACAGAACATTTACAGATGTCTGTTAGCTTACCGAAACTTCATTCAACGTTCAATAGAATTTAATGCCAAGCCAACAGTTATCGATTCGTTCCCATGTTCGTCCGCAAATTATTGTTACCGAGATCGTGGAATCGGGAATTTTGAAAATACACAACAACTTAGAGGAGCCACTGGAAATGGATGCCAACAAAAAACTGACCCGACTGTTAGAGAGGGATTCAAACTGCCAGGCGATCGGTACGATCAGTGCCGTACAACGGCGTAAAGACCGCAATCATTTAGAACGCAGACAACAACAACGAGCGATCAGTAACGAAATGATTAAAGTCGCCCTGCTCTACGGTAAAAAAGGATTCAGTCGGGGAGCCACCGTCTTCACCCTCAACGATCGCATTTTAGCCAAAACCCCTTACGCCAAATTCATCGACCTACTCAGAGGCTTGAGAGTCGTATGCTTGGACGGTCCGCCGGATCCGAAAATTCTGACCGCCTACTGGCACGAAGCGACGAAGAGAAGGGGACACAAAGTGAAAGCCTATCATTGAAGCGCGAAAGCGCGACCGACGGCGATCGTCGCCCATCCCACCTTATTCACCCCAACAATCAGATGCCAATAGGAACGAGAACCCGCCATCGAGCGGGTTTTTAAATGGCAGAATTCGGCGAATTGCTCTCAATTGTGGTTCGGATACCAAAACATGCCCTTAATCCCTTCCGGGTCCGGCATAAACCCGAGCATCCGATAAAAATCGACCACGTGGGGATCGGCGAACAGGGTAATATTGCTGATGTCCTCATAACGGAGCTTTTTAATCGTGTAGTTCATCAGCGCTTTTCCCAATCCCTTGCCTTGAAAACTCGGGTGAACCACGACATCCCAGATCGTCGCATTAAACGCATGGTCCGAGGTGGCGCGGGAAAACCCGATCAGGCGCCGCCGCTTGCCGCGTACTTCCCACATTGTCACAACTAAAAAACTATATTGAATTGCTTTTTTAACCTTGCGTAACGGACGGCGGGACCAGCCGACAGCATCGCAGAGTTCTTCAAGTTCGTAGAGGTCGAGATCGCGATCGGTACTGAAGCAGATCCGGAAGTCGGCTTCCGGGCGATCGCCCGTGCCGTCGTAACTAGAAAACACTTCCATCGAGCCGCTATTCGGGCTTGAAGGTGCCTCAGAACCGCTAAACAAGTTTTTCCAAAAACCCATCCAGGCAAGCTTGCGTGATAGTAGAACTGGTCAAAAACCTCGCGTCTGCAATCGACGGAAGTCCGTAAAAATCGAGGAGCTGCCAGTCTCGACGACTGGAGCGAGCGACGCCGATCCCAGGCTTTGAGGCCGATCGCCCGTCCGGGGACGAGCGAGGAAAGCGTCGAGAGCGATGTCCTTACTCCGCTTATCTCCTGTTACCGAGTTTAATCCACAACCGCCGATCTTCAGTAGAATTTTTAGAAGATGTTCGCCGAATCGGTTTTCTTGGCCGACCCTGGAGGAGTGCGATCGGCGCCGGTTGCGATCGCGGTCATTTCCCCACAGAAATGCGATCGCCTACAGTTATCATATCAACAGGCTCTCCCGTAACCTTCACCACTTCGAGATCGCTCCAAAATTTGCACCGATCGACCCCATCGCGATCGCCTTCCCGTTAAGAGCGCCGATGGAAGCCCCCACAGAGCCGAGTCCGGGAAGCGATCTCTCCAATGGGTTCGTGTTTAGGGTAACCCGAGCGAGGGGTTCAAAACCGGGAATCGCTCTGCGATCGTTACCTTTTCGGCATGGGGGCGATGCTCCTTTGGAGTCGCGAGTGCGAACGCGATCGCCACGATCCCCCGAAGCTGTAGGCTTCCGCTCATCTTCAAGAGCGCGCCATTCGTCCTATAGTAGAAGGCACCCGGCTTGTTTCCGATTCCTGCTTTTGACGTGCCACGAGACTTTTTCCTTCCCCTAATATGGCAACGGGCTTAAAATCATCGACCATGGAACTGCTCAAACGCTTCAATCGGGCGTTTCCGCAGTTCTACGAACAATTTGTCAGCAGTGAAATCCAACTGCAAAATCTCAAGCTTGCCTATCAGCTCTACAGAACCAAGCAAGCAGTTATCGAACTGCGACCGGAAGGGAACAAAAGCGCGCTCCATTTTGCCTATCGCAACCAGTCTTTCTTACTCAGCGATATCTTTGGAGTCCTCGCCGCCTACGGTCTGACCATTCACAGCTTGAGTCTTTACGGTCAGATTTACCCGCCGATGCTGGTCTTTATCAAGCTCGTGGTCTCCCGAGGCGGCAAAGCCCTCACCGACAAAACCTCCGAAAATGTCGCCCGCGCCATCCGAGAAGCTCTCGCCGGACATTTTGAGGTAGAAGAAATGCTCGCCGTCGAATTCAACCTCGATGCGGGGTTAGAAGATGTCGAAACCGAATTCTACGTCGATCCGGTCTTTCACTTACCCGCCTTACTGATCGAAGCCGACAACCAACCGGGATTATTTTACAAAGTCATGTATGCCATCTGGCAAGAAGACTTACTCGTGGTCAACGCTAACTTGCTCGTTTGGCGCGGGCGCACTCGCCTAATTTTGTACTTGCTCGGTCCCAACGAAAGCTTGATCCCGGAATATTTAGGGCAAAAAATCGCCGAAGGCGTCCGCCAACGCCTCTTAGGACGTCGTTTTTAGCGGTTTCCCCCGCCTCGGGTGTGGATTTGGGAACGCTTCGCGATTACCATAGAAAAATGGCTAAGATTGACATCCTGGGAGTTCCTCACGCCTACGAGTTGACAGCTCCCATTCCTGGGAACCCGGTTCTGGTCTTCATTCACGGTTGGCTGCTCTCCCGTCGTTACTGGCAGCCGACGATCGCCCGTCTCTCGGGTGAGTATCAATGTCTCGCCTACGACTTGCGCGGCTTTGGCGACTCCCAACCCTACCCGAATCCCACCTCGCAGTTTCACGCCGGGTACACGCCGAGCGCTTACGCCCGGGATTTAGCCATTTTGTTAGAAACTCTCGATCTGAGTAATGTCTGGCTCGTCGGCCATTCCCTCGGCGGCAGTATTGCCTTGTGGGGCGCCGCCAAAGCCCCCGATCGCGTCCAGGGCACCATCTGCGTCAACTCCGGCGGTGGAATTTACATCAAAGAAGAATTCGAGCGCTTTCGCTTTGCCGGACGGCAGTTATTAAAAATGCGGCCTCGTTGGTTGTGCCATTTGCCCTTCATCGATTTACTGTTTACTCGCGATAGTGTGGCCCGACCCATCGAGCGAGTTTGGGCCCGTCAACGGGTCGTCGATTTCGCCACGGCCCATCCCCAAGCGGCGTTGGGAACGCTGCTCGATTCCACGACCGAAGCGGAAGTCCACCGCCTGCCCCAAATCGTTTCCCAACTGGAACAACCCGTTTATTTCATTGCCGGAGCGGACGATAAGGTGATGGAACCGAAGTACGTCCGCCATTTAGCGAGCTTTCACCCCTTATTTAACGGTTGCGGCGAGAATACGATCGAAATTCCCGAATGCGGCCATCTGTCGATGGTGGAAAAGCCGGAGGCGTTAGTTGGCCAAATCCGGGAGATCTTGAAGGTTTACCGATAGAGTTGCCCGACCTCGGTGACGGCGAGACGCGATCGCGCCGGGAGGTCGAGGGAGGACTGTTCCCCCCGTTCCCAGTGTTGGGCTGCCGCACAGCCGATCATGGCGGCATTGTCGGTGCAGTATTTTAGGGGCGGGAATAAGACGCGCAAGCCTCGTTCGCCTGCCGCCGCTTGCAGGTGCGATCGCAGTCCGCTATTGGCGGCAACTCCCCCGCCGACGACGATCGTCTCGAAACCGTAATCGACGGCGCAGGCGATCGCCCGTTTGGTCAGGGCTTTGGCGACGGTGGCTTGAAAGCTGGCAGCCAGATCGCCGACGGGCAAGGGTTCTCCCTCGGCTTCCAATTTTTGAACCAGGCGCAGGACGGCAGTTTTCAAGCCGCTAAAACTCGAATCGTAAGGATGGTAGCCTCCTTGGGGCAGGGAAATGCGCCCTTCGGGTAAGGGAAAGGCCCGGGGATTCCCGGTTTGAGCCAATTTGTCGATAATTGGACCGCCGGGATAGCCGAGGTTTAATAAGCGCGCTACTTTATCGAAGGCTTCTCCGGCGGCGTCGTCGCGGGTTTGTCCGAGCAGTTCGTACTCGCCGCAGCCTCGGACGGCGATCGCGCTGGTATGTCCCCCGGAAACGAGCAGGCATAAAAAGGGCGGCTGCAAGGTCGGTTCGCTCAAATAGGAGGCGTAAATATGGCCTTCGAGGTGATGGATTCCCAGAAAGGGTTTGTTATGGTACGCGGCCAATGTTTTTCCGGCACTCAAGCCGACGAGTAAGGCACCGATTAAGCCGGGGGCGCAGGTGGCGGCGATCGCGTCGATTTGCGACCACGACACTCCCCCTTGTTCCACCGCTTCGGCGATCGCCTCGTTGACCGTTTCCACGTGCTGCCGAGACGCCACCTCGGGGACGACTCCCCCGTACTTTTGATGCAAGGCAATTTGCGACGCGACAATATTACTTAAAACTTCACGATTCTTAACGATTGCGACCGAAGTTTCGTCACAACTTGTTTCAATTGCTAAAACGGTTGCCATTGCCTGGTAAGGTCTGATTTGATAGTTAAATTATCGTCATCTAGCTTAATCTTTCGCCAGGCCGACGACGACCTCAAAGCCGTACCCGAGGCGATCGGGTCGTCCCTGTCGGGGCGCGCGACTCCCTGAGAGAATCGGCCATACAGCCCGGAGCGGTTGTAGAATAGGCGAGATTAAGTTCTTCAGGAAAAATGCATTCCCGTGACCCCCACGGGAACTTATGCAAATCCTTAAGTACATTGATGACTTGTTTTCGAGTCGGATCCTTCAAATTATTTGGACTCGACTCCCCAACACTCTCCATCTTTTTCAACAGGAGAGTACCAAAAAATGCTCTTAAAAGAGTATGATTTTCTCGAAGTTGTGCAAGCTTGCTTGTTAAACTAACCCTTCAGTTTGTACAAAAAACTTCTTGTTTCGTAACAAAAGGAAACAATTCTATGCGACGATTGTTTGCGCTGATTCTGACGGTTTGTTTGTGGTTCAGCTTTGTCCCCTCGGCTGCGGCTGAATACTACGCCAATCTCACCCCTTGCAGCGAAACCCCTGCTTTCGTGCAACGGGCGAAAAGTGCCTCGACCCCTCAAGCCAAAGCCCGCTTTGAGAACTATTCCAGCCTGCTGTGCGGCCCGGAAGGCTATCCTCACCTGATTGCCGACGGCAACTTAGCCCACGCGGGTGAATTCCTGATTCCGAGCGTGTTGTTTTTGTATATCGCCGGATGGATCGGTTGGGCCGGGCGTTCTTACCTGATTGCGATTCGCGGTGAGAAGAACGCCGAAGAAAAAGAAATCATCATCGATCTGCCTTTAGCGATTTCTTGCTCCCTCGGTGCTGCCGTTTGGCCCCTTGCGGCGTTAGGCGAAGCCACCAGTGGCAAACTCTACGCCAAAGAAGGTGAAATTCCGGTTTCCCCTCGTTAGAATAGTTTGACTCGCGAAGGTTGCGAGATCTTGGATGAGGCGCTCCAATGTCTCGATCGCTCAATTGGCGCCACTGCAATCAATACGGTTTCACAATTTACTTGGGAGAACTTTCATGGATTCTTTCGTGAAATATCTATCGACCGCTCCGGTTCTGGCCACCCTTTGGATGGCGATTACCGCCGGGATTTTGATTGAATTCAATCGTTTCTACCCGGATATTCTCGTTTTCCCCTTCGGCGGCTAGAAAAAAGCCTGCGTCGAACGTCCTAAATTAGGGCAAAAAGGCAAAAAAGACGATCGCCTCGCGAACTCTAGGGGCGATCGTCTTTTTTGGATTTTAGATTTTAGATTTTAGATTTTAGATTGGGGGAGATCTGACGACCGGGCGGGCAAGATACCCGCCCTACGGACTCCCTACTCCCCGTGTTCGCGATACCAGTCGATCGTATTTTTCAATCCTTGGCGGAAATCGACCTCGGCGACGAAGCCAAACTCGGCTTCGGCCCGTTGGGTGTCCAAACAGCGACGGGGTTGACCGTTGGGTTTATCAGTTTCCCAGATAATTTCGCCGTCAAACTCCATCAGTTCGCAAATCAGTTCGACTAACTCGCGAATGGTAATTTCTTGATGGGTTCCCAAATTGACCGGATCGGGATTGTCGTAGCTTTGGGTTGCCATGACAATCCCGCGTGCGGCGTCGGTGGAGTAGAGAAATTCGCGGCTGGGGGTGCCGTCGCCCCAAACGGGGAGGGTGCGATCGCCCCGTTGTTGGGCTTCGTGGACTTTGCGAATCAACGCCGGGATCACGTGGGAACTACTCGGATCGAAGTTATCCTCGGGACCGTAGAGGTTTACCGGAAGGAGGTAAATCCCGTTAAAGCCGTATTGCTGGCGGTAGGCTTGCAATTGGACTAAAAGGGCTTTTTTAGCAATGCCGTAGGGGGCGTTGGTTTCTTCCGGGTAGCCGTTCCAGAGGTCATCTTCTTTGAACGGAACCGGGGTGAACTTGGGATAGGCGCAGATGGTGCCGACGCAGACAAATTTCTGAACTCCGGCACGATAGGCGGCATCGATCAGTTGGGCGCCCATCATCAGGTTGTCGTAGAACAGTTCGGCGGGTTTTTCGCGATTTAAGCCGATTCCGCCGACGTGGGCGGCCAGGTGGATGACGAGATCTTGAGCTTGAACGACGTGTTCGCAGGCAGTCATCGAACAGAGATTGTACTCGCGCGATCGCGGAATGGAGATCTTTTGTGGGTCGGCGCCTGCCTTTTCAAGGGCGGCGACGACCTGACGTCCTAGGAACCCCGCCCCACCTGTGACTAAAATTCGCTTGTCGTTTAAATCTAGGGTTGCCATCTTAGTTGCCCTGTCTGGATAATGCCTGCTATTGGAACGAGATCGCTGACGAGTGACGAGCGGCTCGGTCGAGGTGATAGATTGTGGCGATGCACCGCTTGAAGGGAAGCCCGACTCATCACCGATGAAGGGAAGTTTAATCGAACATCGATCCCATTTCTTGGCGGATAAAAGCGCGATCGACGATCGGTTTATCCGAGGGAGACTCGACGCCGAGAGCTTGTAGGTCTGCTTCTACCATTAAGCCGACCAACTGGGCGAAGGTCACCGACGGTTCCCATCCTAATTTCTGTTTGGCTTTCGCCGGATCGCCGATTAAGAGGTCTACTTCGGCGGGACGCAGGTAGCGTTCGTCAAATTCGACGAAATCGTGCCAGTCTAAGTTGACGTAATTAAAGGCGAGGTCGAGAAAGTCGCGAATCGAGTGGGTTTCGTTGGTGGCGATTACGTAATCTTCCGGTTCGTCTTGCTGTAGCATCAGCCACATGGCGCGAACGTAGTCTTTAGCGTAGCCCCAATCCCGTTTGGAGTCGAGATTGCCGAGATAGAGTTTTTTCTGCTGTCCGGCGAGGATACGGGCGATCGCGCGGGTAATTTTACGGGTGACGAAGGTTTCGCCGCGTCGGGGGGATTCGTGGTTGAAGAGAATTCCGTTACAGGCAAATAAGCCGTAGGATTCGCGGTAGTTGACGGTCTGCCAGTGGGCGTACACTTTGGCGCAGGCGTAGGGACTGCGCGGGTAAAAGGGGGTAGTTTCTTTTTGCGGGATTTCTTGAACTTTCCCGAACATTTCCGAGGAACCCGCTTGGTAGAAGCGGACTTCGATCCCGGTACGGTGTTGGTAATCGCGAATCGCTTCGAGGAGTCGCAAGGTTCCCATGCCGACGGCATCGACGGTATATTCGGGAGAGTCGAAACTGACGCGGACGTGGGACTGGGCCCCTAGGTTGTAAATTTCGACGGGTTTGACTTCTTCGAGGATACGACGCAAGGTCGTCCCGTCGGTGAGGTCGCCGTAGTGGAGAAAGAGCTTGGCGTTTTCGTTGTGCGGATCGACGTAAATATGGTCGATGCGATCGGTGTTGAACGTGGAGGTCCGGCGGATGATGCCGTGGACTTCATAGCCTTTTTGCAGTAAGAGTTCGCTTAAGTAGGAACCGTCTTGTCCGGTGATTCCTGTAATTAAGGCGCGTTTGGGTTCGGTCATCCCTCAAGTATTTCCTCCGCACGAAGGTTAAAAGATGTTGCTGTTTGTGGGGCGATCGCCCGCGATCGCGGCTTGCACGGGGCAAGGGCAATGGCGGCGGCGATCGCCGCTTCCATAGTTCCCTAGTTCCTCTTTAGAACATCGGGGAACTCACAGTTTTTTCACTCTAACTCAAATCCTTTCAGCAAATATGAAGGAATTTTAGAGTTTGGGGAAGGAATCGATCGAGGGATGGTCGAGGGAGAATTCAACGGCGAGATAAAACAGTTTCGACCCTCTCAGTCACGGCTGCCGAGTTCGAGCATATTCGTGCGAAATGGCCTGACGGGCGATCGCCCCTTCACCTCGGCAAGGGCGGCAAAGATTAACTGCACCGGAAAGGGAGTGCAGTTAATCTTGACTTTGGGTCTCAATAGGCTCCGTTATTTTTGGGAAAAATAACGACTCTAATGGTTTTTAAAACAATCCAAATATCCATCCAAAGATGATGAAAATTGACATAGTAAACGTCAATTTGGATGCGTTTCGGATAGGGAATGTCATTGCGACCGGAAACTTGCCACAGCCCGGTAATTCCCGGCTTGATGGTCAGCACCTTATCGATATAACGACCGTATTTCGGGAGTTCCTCTACCACCAACGGGCGAGGACCGACTACGCTCATATCACCTTTGAGAACATTCCAAAACTGAGGAAATTCATCGAGGCTAGTAATTCTCAAAAAATAACCGATCCAGGTAATTCTAGGATCTTTTTTGAGTTTAAAGTTATCCTCAAACTCCTCTCGAATGGCGGGAGAAGTTTCCATCAGATCTTGCAACATTTCGTCGGCATTTTGAACCATTGTCCTGAATTTCAGGCAATCAAAGGTCTTGTAATTTTTACCGACCCGTTTTTGAACGTAAAAAATTGGCCCTGGCGAACTTAAAAAAATGAGCAGAGCCAAAATCAGATAAACGGGAGAGCAGACAACTAAAACGCCGAGAGAAAAGACGATATCGAACAGCCGCTTGGTGAACTCGACGTCCAGGCGTCCGAGTCTTCCCAAAGGCCGAAAGCCGCGTTTCGCAACTGCCCGAATCATTTTGCCGGAGATAAGTTGGCTATCGGCAGTCATGTTACTCCTTCAATTCACACCACACACAGTCCTGATTGTAAAGCCTTCGGACGATTTCCACCGCCTCTGGCTCGGTTCGCTCGCCGACGGCAAGCGGCGATCGCTCAACGGTGATTTTCTTCCCAGAATTGCCGGATACACCAGTCCAAAAAGGTCTGGTAACGCTCCCGAAACAAAGTTGGGCTGAACTTGGCCGCTTGCGATCGCCCGTCGTACGGGTCGAGCGCCGTGCGATACTCCTCAAAGATCTCTACCGCCTCGACGATCGCTTCTTCGGTTTGTTCTGGAAATAATATCCCCGTGGCGCGATCGCGATGTTGGCGCAGGTCGCGCACGGTTTCCCTGGCTCCCCCCTTCCCGTAAGCAATCACCGGGGTTCCGCACGCTTGCGCTTCGACTAAGGCAATCCCAAAATCTTCGCAAGCGGCATAAACAAACCCTTTCGCCTCAGCCATGTACTGTTCGACGACGCGATCGGGTTGTTCCCCCAAAATCTGCACGTTGGATCCGGCAAGCTCTCGCAAAGCATCGAGTTCCGGTCCGGTTCCGATCGCGACAAGCGGTTTCCCCAAGCGATTGAACGCTTTAACAATCAGAGATACCTTCTTATAAGGCACCAACCGGGAAACCGTCAGATAAAAGTCCTGTTTGCGCGTTTCCAAGGCAAAACGATCGATATTGACTGGAGGATAAATCACTTCCGCTTGGCGGCGGTAACAGCGCCAAATCCGCCGCGCTGTATGTCGGGAATTGGCGATAAAATAATCGACCCGATTCGCCGAAATCACGTCCCACTGACGCAGGCGATGGAGCAAGTAGCGGGCGAAGATTCCCCGGATCCCCCGTCCGGCTTTACTCCCGTCGAGATAGTCGAAGGTCAAATCCCAGGCGTAGCGCATGGGAGTATGACAGTAGCAGACGTGCAGTTGGTGCGGTGCGGCGAGTACCCCTTTGGCTACGGCGTGGGACGAGGAGAGAATAATATCGTAGTCTCGCAAGTCCAGTTGTTCGATCGCCACGGGTAATAAGGGTAAATATTTCTGAACCCCCTGACGCGCTAACGGCAATTTTTGTAAAAATGTCGTGCCGATTTGCCGTTTGTAAAGATAGCTGTGGGGATTGCTCGATTCAAAATCAATTAAGGCATATAAATCCCCGTCAATCTGATTGAGGAGTTCTCGGACGACCAATTCCGAACCACCTGTGGCATGAGGGGTCAACCATTCGTGAACCAATGCATATTTTTTCACAGTCTGTTCAGGTTGCTGGCGGTCTGTTAGGCGAAGTTTTCACGAAAACCTGGCTCGGTCGATGACTGACGAGCGGTGTTTGCAAATTCGACATTCACGAGATTGTATCAGAATTGACTCGGTTCAATCGAGGGTTTGCGTTAGAAGCGCACGATCGCCCCTCTCCCTCTGACGGTCGATACGGGGGAAATTTTATACAGTTTGCCTTGACTGGGAACTCTCGCGGTCTCGCTTCGGAACAACGGTCATTCGATGAGATGTTTGCCGAATCTTCTGCGCCGCGATCGCTCCCGGGTCTTTCAACGCAGAATAAGCCCGGATGAGCAATTCACCCGAGCTTATGAGGTGGTCGATTTGAATTCTTCAGGGAAGGCCGATCGCGCGAGTTACTCGAAAATTAACGGAACTGGCGATCGCGACCTCTCAATTGAATATCGTCTTTATTGTCGAGGTCTGGCTTTGTTAACTCGCATTTGACGCCCCATCCATTGAGCGCCGTCGAGATCTTCAATCGCAGAAACTTCCTCGGTCTCAGCTTCCATTTCTACAAAGCCGAAGCCCCGGGGGCGACCTGTTTCTCGGTCTGTGGGCAAGTAGACACGTTTGACCGTGCCGTATTCAGAAAAAACGTGAACCAAATCGTCACGAGTGACCTCGTAAGATAGGTTACCTACATAAATGGACATCAAACATCTCCCGACTCGTCGGACTAACTAGGCATGGAGTCGGTGAGCTGCCTGTCATACGCAATAACAAACACAATTCGCCGAACTCAAACTCTATACCGACCGATAGTTTAGCATACTCGATTCACTTTGTCCAGAGCGCCGATCGCTCGGTTTTAAAGGATTTTTGTGAAATTCAATCAAGCTTCATTCTGGGAAAAATTGCTTCGATCCAAGCTTATATTAGCGTTGTGGGGCGTTCCATCTTTGTAAATCCAACACAAAATCAGCGAGGGAGATCCCCCCGGCAACCGAGGGATGAAAAGGGCGATCTTTAGAATGAGATTTATTCTCATAATGCGGTAAAATAAAAATTGTTCTCTTTTTTGGCATCTTGTGACTCGGAGGAAAACGCCGTGAACCGCCTGAACTGGGGAAAGTGGTTGTTAGCGCTGGGGGTTTTACCCGTGGCGATCGCCTGTAGCGAAGCTCCCCCGCCCCCCGAAACCGATCTCACGCAAAGTCAAGAAACGATCGCATCCTCCGGCGATCGGGTTCAAATCGTGGCGACCTTTTTACCCATGTACTGGTTTACCAAAGCGATCGCCGGAGACGTCGCCGATGTCGAGTTATTAATCCCTCCCGGTTCGGACGTTCACGAATATCAAACCAAACCCGCCGACGTTCGGGCGATCGCCAACGCCGATCTGATCGTCAAAAATGGACTCGATCTCGAAAGTTTTCTCGACGAAACGATCGCCAATAGCGGTAACGCCAAGCTCAAACAGATCGAAGCCAGTCGAGGAATTGAGGCGATCGATCGCCTTTCTCCCGTCGTCGAACCTCTCGAAGAACATGGCGAAGACCACGCTCACGAAGAAGACAAAAACGGTCACGACCACAGTCACGAAGCGGGAAATCCTCACGTGTGGATGGATCCGGTTTTAGCGCAACAACAAACGATCGCCATTCGCGATGGCTTAATAGAGATCGACCCCAAAAATCGCAGCACTTACGAAGCCAATGCCGCCGCCTACATCGAGCAACTCAAACAGCTCGATCGCGAATTCCAAGAAGAACTCAAACCCTATAGTAACTGTAGTTTCATTACCTTTCACGATGCCTATCCCTATCTCGCCCAACGCTATAACTTGCAACAAATAGCCGTAGTTGAAATTCCCGAAACCAGTTTGTCTCCCGGGGACATTCAAACTACCATTGAAGCCGTAGAACAGTACCAAGCCAAAGCCCTATTTGGCGAACCGGGAGTAGATAATAAATTATTAGAAAGCCTCTCCCAAGATCTCAATTTAAAACTCTATTCGATCGATCCCTTAGTTTCCGGCGATCTCGACCCCCAGCATTACTTTAAAGCCATGCAGTCCAACCTAGAAACCTTAAAAACCGCCTGCAAACCGTTGTCATGACACCCAAGCCTATCGATCGCCTCGACGATCGCGCGAACCGTTCCGAAGAGCGATCGTCTCTTATCCAAAACCTATCGAATCCCGAAGTGTTAGGGAGGTTGAATGCGACGTCTCGTTCCTCATTTATGGCAGAAAACCTTACAGTTCAAGTTAAAGATTTAACAGTATATCGCGGCAATTACCTCGCTCTGCGCGACATTTCTTTTGAATTACCCGCCGGAACGAATACGGCAGTTGTCGGACCGAATGGAGCGGGAAAAAGCACCTTAGTCCAGAGCATTTTAGGGTTGATTCCTCGCGCTACAGGAACGGTGGAAATCATCGGGCGATCGCCGGAGAAATTAGGCGGATTGCGATCGCGAATCGGCTACGTCCCGCAAAACTTTAAATTCGATCGCACTTTCCCCATTTCCGTTGCTGAATTTGTCGGTTTGGGATGGAAAAAACGCGGTAAATCTCGTCAAAAACTCGCAATTTTAGACAAGCTGCCCTGGAAACAAGATCCGCAGAAAATCGCTGCCGTTGAAAATGCATTGCAGCGCGTCGATGCCGATCGTTTGAAAGAACGGGCGATCGGTCAGCTCAGTGGCGGACAGTTAAAACGAATTTTACTCGCTTACTGTTTAGTCACGCCCAAAGACTTATTAGTTTTAGACGAAGCCTTAGCCGGAGTAGACTTACAAGGAGAAAGCGACTTTTATCGTTTATTAGAAGAACTCAAACGCGAACAAAACTGGACGATTTTACAAATTTCCCACGATTTAGATATGGTCAACCGTCACTGCGATCGCGTCTTATGTCTCAATCAAACGATTGTCTGTAGCGGACACCCAGACATCGCCCTCCATCCCGATAATTTGCTGGCAACCTACGGCCCTGAATTTGCCCGCTATCGGCATCATCATTGAGGGAAAAATTGCGTAAGACACCCATCTAAAATCAAAAATATAACATCTAAAATCTAACATCTAACATCTCAACCCCCTCAATCTTTTTCATCAATATGTTCGGCGACCGCTTCATAAAGGTTTAAAACATGATTGTCTTTCAGCCGATAAAAAACCTTGCGTCCTTCCTTGCGATAACTGACTAAACGGATGGCGCGTAAATTGCGTAACTGATGGGAAACTGCCGATTCGCTCATTTGGACGATCGCCGCTAACTCGTGAACGCACAGTTCTTTGAGGGCTAAAGCGGCGATAATTCGCAAGCGGTTGGCATCTCCTAAAAAGCTGAAAAATTCGGCCATCCGTTGGGCTTTTTCAGAATCGAGTAAACTGGTTTGGAGGTGGTGGATGCAGTCGAGATCGAGAGGATGAGTGGGAGTGCAGTCGAGATCGTCGGCATCGTCGGTGAGGTTGCTGGCGCGATCGAGAGAAGAATTGGCAGGCATTGCTAAGAAATGTGAGGATTTAGACGAGAACTCGGACGGTTTAACTTCAGAGATTTCAATAATTTCAATACAATTGGCGATAAATCGGCGCTAGAGTTCGGGCGATCGGGCTTTAGCGAAAAGCCAAGCCCTATATATTAATTATGATAATCAGTTTATTGGATCTGTTCAACATTAACGAATTCGTCGGCGTACCGATCTCAAGTTCGATCGGCGTTACCCATTTATTCGACTTGCTGCAACTGCCGTTCATGCAACGGGCGATCGCCGGAGGGGTATTAATGGGGATACTCGGGGGTTTTCTCGGCTGTTTTGTCACGTTGCGACAACTGTCATTTTTCAGTCACGCCGTGGGTCATTCTGCCTTGGTGGGGATTGTGTTAGGGGTTTTATTAGAAATTAATCCCAATTGGACGTTGTTACCGTTTACGATTTTATTTGGATTGGGCGCGCTATTTTTAATGGAAAAAACGGAACTTGCCAGCGATAGTGTGTTTAGTATTGCCGTGTCGGGGGCGTTAGCAGTCGGGGTAATTTTAACCAGCTTTTTAAGCGGATATCAAGGTAATTTGATGGGAGTTTTGTTCGGCGATATTTTGGCGATCGATCGCGGCGATATTATTTTAATAATCATCTTATTGCTGGCGAGTATGGGATTTATTTTTGCAACTTGGAAGACGCAAATTTTACTGACGCTCAATCCAGAGTTAGCCAAGGTTCAAGGGGTAGCGGTAGATATCCATCGGTATTTATTTGTTGTTTTATTGGCGTTAACGGTTGCCGTTTCGATTAAAGCGATCGGGATTTTATTAGTGAATGCGTTTCTCGTAATTCCAGCCGCAACCGCTAAATTATTAACCCATCATTTTGCTCGATTTATGACCATTTCGATCGCCTTGGGCGTCCTCAGTAGTTTGCTGGGAATGCTCGGATCCGGCGTGTTTAATTTTGCTTCCGGTCCGAGCATTGTTGTGGTTCAATTTGTAGGGTTTTTAGGGGTGTTGAGTTGGCACCAGTGGCGCCAAGCTAAAGCGTTCCGTCAGCCGTAGTCAGAACATTGTATAGTTCCGGACGGCGATCGCGGAAAAAGCCATAGGACGCGCGAGTGCGAGCGATCGCCCGAAAATCAAAACTCGCACAAACAAATCCCGTCTGACTGGCCCCGAGTTCTGCCACCTTATCCCCCCGGGGGTTGGCGACGAACGAGTGACCGTAAAAGGTCTGTCCCGCTTCCGTTCCGATGCGGTTGGCGGCGACCACAGGCACCACATTGGCGACGGCATGACCGATCATCACACGTTGCCAGGGATCTTTTGTATCTAACTCAGGGTCTTGCGGTTCGCTACCGATCGCCGTCGGGTATAACAGCACGTCGGCGCCCATGAGAACCAGCGATCGCGCGCATTCGGGGAACCACTGGTCCCAACAAATGCCAACGCCGATGGTACCAAAGTGCGTTTTCCAGACCTTAAATCCCGTATTCCCCGGTCTAAAATAGAACTTTTCCTCGTACCCCGGACCGTCGGGAATATGACTTTTTCGATAAACCCCGAGTAAGCGACCGTCCGCATCGACGATCGCCACACTATTGTAATAGGCTTGTCCCGCTTTTTCAAAGAAAGAAATAGGGAGAACTACCCCCAATTCGGCGGCGAGTTTTTGGAAATGGGCGATCGTCGGATGATTCTCTACGGGATGGGCCCACTCGAAATATTTATCCCGTTCTTCTCGACAGAAGTAATAGCCTTCAAAAAGTTCGGAGGGTAAGATAATTTGAGCGCCGTTCGCCGCCGCTTCTTTCACCAGTTCGTCGATGCGGGAGACATTGGTCGATCGATCTTCACAAAAGGCAGTTTGTAAGGCAGCAACGGTAATCAGGTCAGTCATGGTTTTTTTGGCAAAATAGGGGGTATTTTAGCCCTGAATCAGTCCCTAAATTCATCGCTAAATTTGTATGAGTTCGGGCAAGATGTCTGCCCCACCGGAGGTCTAAGCTTTAATGATGGGTTGCTGTTGGGTAATGCAGTGAAAGGCACCGCCACCGAGTAAAATATTTTTAGCCGGACATCCGACAGTGCGGCGATTGGGGAAGAATTGACCGATCGCCTCTACCGCTTGTGCGTCATATTTGCTGCCATAGGTTGGAACGACGACGGTGGTATTGGCAATGTAGAAATTGAGGTAACTGGCGGGCATGATTTGGCCGTCGCGATCGCAGATTTTTCCCGGAGAAGGAATTAATTTAATATCGAGTTGGCGACCGCAAGCATCGGTCATTTGCGATAAATCTTTGGCAATTTCTGCCAACACTTCGGCATTGGGATCGTCGCTGGTTTGCGGTTCCATACACAAGACTGTTCCCGGCGCGACAAAACGGGCGATCGTATCGATATGTCCGTCGGTATGATCGTTGAGTAAACCGCGATTTAACCAGAGAACTTTACGGACGCCAAATGCCGATCTCAACACCTTTTCTAATTCGGCTTCTGTTGCTTGAGGATTGCGATTGGGATTTAACAGACATTCTCGGGTGGTTAAGGCAGTTCCTTCGCCGTCAATTTCGACGGCGCCCCCTTCAAGGGTGTAGGGAAAATAGATTTGAGGAACGTCTAAAATGCCGCTCATTTTTCCGGCCACTTCGAGATCGCCACTCAAGATATATTTTTCACCCCAACCGTTAAAATTAAAGCGAATGGCGGCTAAAGTTTTATCCGGTTGAACTTGGAAAATTGCGCCGATATCGCGCAACCAAATATCGCCAAAGGGGATAATATGAAATCGGGGAAAAAGATCGCCGAGTAACGATCGCGCTTCCGCCTTTCCTGCTTCATCCAAAACGAGGATTTCTAGCCGTTCTCCCCGCCGCTTTCCCGTTTTCGGATCGAGATCGGCGATCGCCCGACATAATTCTACAAACTCTTGGCGAACCGCGTCTAAGCGGTCTTCCCACAGTTCCTCGTGACTCGGAAACGCCAACCAACAGGCTTCGTGAGGTTCCCACTCGGCGGGAACTCCCGCTTGGGTGACGTCGGGACTCAAGGTAGTCAAGCGCATTCCTCCATCATCGATTGCGATCGCTAGAATGGACTATTCTATAAGATTTTAGAGCGAAACGACTTCCGCTAAATCAACTAAATCTGAAACCTTCGCCGCCAGTGGATGCGATTTTGTCAATAAGTCATTCCTGCAAAGTCCACCCAGATGTTGAGATCGTTTTTGAAAGTTTTTTGAAAATATTGATAGCGATGAATCGTTTGGAAGGACACGGAAATCTCGTGTACCGACGGTTAATCTCGACTCTCGACCGTTGTTTTTTAAAACAGCTTTAATATATACGAATAGCTAACACAACAAAGTAATGAATATCGGAATCGATCCGATCGCCAAACTGAAAACGAATTCTGTAGCAGTGAGTGCACTTACAGCGAGGGTGCTACTGGCGATCGCGTCCTCCCGGTTTATGCCAGCAGCGAGGCGTATTTGGCTTCGAGTTTAGCCCGGGCGGGAGATCGTGGCATTGGTATTTATACATTAGAGCCTTATTCGGGGTAAAAAAAGATAATTTGTATAAAAAGATCGCCGATCGCCGTCGAAGAGCGATCGTTTCCGAGTACCTACACCCCCATTCCCGGGCTGTATCGAGTCGGCGACAGTACCTTACCCGGCATTGGCGTGCCTGCTGTCGCGGCCTCCGGAATTTTATGTGCGAATAGTTTGCGTTGAAACTGCGGGCAAGAAAGAGAGATAATTGATTGAGAATCAAACAGTACAATCCAGACCTCATCGCACTTTCTTCACGCCCCCTGTCGCCGTCGGCAAAGCGGCGGGCGCCGACACCTGCGGATGCGCAACCCGCATCGCCGTCCCCTCCAACCGGGGATAAACCACCACCAGCAACCCAAAAGCCATCAGAGACAGCAAAACCGGACACTGGCGCCGCCTGTTTCCCCGTTCCTGCTGCCAAGACAACAATAACAGCAATAGACTCAATCCAACACCTCAATAAGCATTGCCCAAACCCAGCACATTGGGAATGAGACAATCCAGCAATTGATACAGTTTGTCCTTATTTAAGGCGAATTTTTGAGATGTCATCGGACTCATCCAAACTTTATCCAAACTTTTGACATCTCTATTAATAATTAGAGCAAAAATCAGTGAAAATGTCCTAAAATACTTATTGTATAAATCTAATATTTAAGCAGAATAAACGATCTTAAAAATTTCATAAAATCAAATAAAATCACCCAGAATCAATCAAAATCAATCAAAATAATGACCCTCTTGCTTTAAGGATTATAATTGTAGATGTACGCCATATATAGCCTTCCTAAATCAGTCGATGCAGGGCGATCGCCCCCGACCCTTTGAGAGTGGGAGCATCTTGCTCCCTACTTAGGTTACAAATTATTTAGGATTGCTATAGTAGGGGGTTTAGTTTCCAAACCCTACAGGACACAATAGAAATGTCGAGAGAGTTGGGGTAACCAGATGGCTGCTCTCTGTATGTTTATTTTATAAACAGTCTCTCGATCGGATTGTTGAATAAGTGGTGAATTAATGCAGAAAATTGTGGTATTTTAAATAAGTTTGTCGATCGCAGGTGCTCTTGAGGATTGCATGGATAAATTTAGAGTCGAAGTCATTACGAAAACACCTCAACCGCAGCAAACCATTTACGCTGCCATGCATCAGGACTACAGCGAAAACTTTGTGGTGGACGATCGCGGGAAATGGCCCGAGGAGACGAAAGCTGGGGAAACGGTGGTCAAGCGTTTGTTGGCGGGGGAACGCGGACATTACGGACCTTTAGAACATGTATCGATCGTGTTCAATTGTGGCTTTTTCCCACACAGTGTCATGCAGCAAGTTCGGACGCATCGGCTTCTTAGTTTCGATGTCCAGTCCAATCGTTATACGGGGTCGAGAATCGTACAGGCGGCGGCAGGAGAACGGGATCTCGAAGATGTTTTTTATCTGCGTCCGGTGGGCTTTTATCACGATCGCCAGGGCAAGCGTTACGAGTATAGCCAACAACAGCGCGATCGGGATTTAGCCTGGTGTTTGGAGGCGGCGAAACGGTACGCCCAACTCATCGAAGAAGGGGCGGCGGAGGAACACGCCCGGGGGATTATTCCCTTTGACGTTCGCCAGCATTGGGTGATGTCTTTAAATGCGCGATCGCTGATGCATTTATTAGATTTACGCTTTAAGTTAGACGCTCAATTAGAATGTCAAAAACTGTGTGAGAAGATTTGGCCACATTTTCAAGAATGGATGCCAGAAATTGCGCTGTGGTACGAGAAAACGCGCTTGAAAAAAGCGCGGTTGTCGCCGTAGAGAACAGGCGAGAAATAAGAGGGGGCGGGTATTTTGCCCGCCGCCAGGATTACACCCCCGTGGAACCGAAACCGCCGTTTCCTCGGCTGGTTTCGACTAATTCTCCCCGGAAAACTTGGATGGGGGGACGAACGATGGGGGCGATGACCATTTGAGCGATTCGCATTCCTTTGGTGACGTCGAAAGGTTGCGAAGAATGGTTGATGAGAATGACTTTAATTTCGCCTTGATACCCTTCGTCAATCGTCCCGGGGCTATTGAGAACGGTGATGCCGTGTTTGGAGGCTAAGCCGCTACGGGGGCGGATTTGGGCTTCGGTTAAAGGGGATAATTCGATCGCAATTCCCGTTCCGATTAATCGCCATTCCCCGGGAGGGATAAGGACGTCTTCATGGGCGATCAAATCCATGCCGGAATCGGTCTCGTGGGCGTAGGTGGGTAGGGTAGAATCGGGATAGAGTAGGCGAATTTTCATCGAAAACTATCGAATGAGCAAAGCTCCGATCCTATCAGACAAAAGCCCTTCACAGATCGCCGCGATCGCCCCAGAATGGAAACTGCACCTTTAGCCGCAATCAAACCCCGTGAATGAGAGCCATAACCCCGACGAGGGGGTAATCCGACCGAGTTGGGATGAATATTTTCTAATGTTAGCCAAATTGGCGGCGACGCGATCGACCTGTTTGGCGTTTCCGGTGGGGGCGACGATCGTTAAACATAAACAAGTGTTGGCGACGGGATATAACGGACCGCCTGCGGGGTCGCCCCACTGCACGGAACAAGGATATTGCTATCCGGGGGTCGTCAGTTGTAGCGAGAGTGACTTACCCTCGCGGGCGGTTCATGCGGAAGCCAATGCGATCGCCCAAGCGGCGAAACACGGGATCGCCACGGACGGGGCCTCGATTTACGTCACCTTAGAACCGTGTTTGTCCTGTTTGAAACTGATTATTTCGGCGGGAATTCGGGAAGTTTTTTACGAAACGCCGTTTAAAAGCAAACAGAATAAATGCGTGCGCGATTCCTTCGTCGAGGAAGGTCTCGTGACCTTAAAACAAATTCAATTATCCGAGGCGATCGCCCGACAAGCATCCCATTTTCTCCTAAATCCGACCTCGATCGCCCGCCAAACTTCTAAAAAATAAACCCTCGGCGAGAGTCAAATACGAGACATTCCCAACAGCTTAGTTTAGGATCGGATGGGGTCATAAAAAGTCACTAGGTCATTCGCCCGCGTTAGTTGGGGGATCGCGATTCTTAATAGTCCAGTGCAGAAGCGTTACACGGGCGACGAATGCACCTGGAAGTCAATCAGAGTGCTTGGCAATTGCGTATACATGAACTGCCGTTTCCTCCCTTACCTTCAAGGTTTCTGGGTGGCGGGGACACTCCTACTCGGGAGTGGCTTCGCCACGGCTCAGATCGTGCCGGACGACACCTTACCCGAACCCAGCCGGGTCGATCGCCTTGGGCGTCGGCTGACGATCGACGGGGGAACGCGCCAGGGAACCACCCTTTTTCACAGTTTTGACAAATTTTCCGTTCCCACGGGAATGGAAGCCTTGTTCGACAATCCGGGGGCGATCGAGAACATCATCACCCGGGTGACCGGGGCCGAAATCTCGCAAATCGATGGCTTAATTCGCGCCAACGGGAGCGCTAACTTATTTTTCCTCAATCCCAACGGGATCGAGTTCGGGCCGAATGCGCGCTTGCAATTGGGGGGCAGCTTCTTCGCCTCCACCGCCGACGCGATCGCCCTGTCCGACGGCAGTCTCTACAGTGCCACGGAACCGCAAGCCCCTCCCTTACTCACCGTTAGCGTTCCCGTCGGCTTGCAATTCGATCGCGAAGGGTCTGCGAATGAAAATCCCCCAACCGGGGCGATCGCCCAGCCTCTCCACAGGAGAATCGTCGTGCGCGGGTTCGGTCACCGCCTCAGTAGCGCCGATCCCCTGTTGAGTCCCTTATTCAAAACCGGGATCGAAGATGCCTTGCAAGTCAATCCCGGTCGAACCCTCGCCCTGATCGGCGGTTCGGTGACCCTCGAAGGCGGCGTTTTAATCGCCGAAGGCGGTCAGATCGAACTCGGCGGCATCACCGAGGGTCGCGTCACCTGGCAGAACACCCCGGAAGGCTGGAACTTCGATTACACCAACGCCAGTGAGTTTGCCGATTTATCCCTATCTCACCAATCTCTCCTCGACACCAGTGGGGCGATCGCCGGGGATATCGCCCTGGTCGGTCGTCGTCTCACTTTAACCGAGGGATCCCTCGCCTGGGTGCAAAATCGCGGCTCTCAAGCCAGTGGCGGTATTCGCGCCCGAGGGAGTGAGTCGCTGATCGTCAACGGAGCGAGTTCGGACGCCACCGTTTCTAGTGGCTTCTTCTCGGAAGCGATCGATCGCGGATCCGGAGGCGACTTGGAGATCTCCGCCCAATCGATCGCCCTGTCCGGCGGCGGTCGTCTGTTCAGCCGCAGTTTCGGCGAGGGTTCGGGCGGTCACCTGAGTTTGCGCGTCACCGATTCGATCCAGTTAACCCAAGTCGGCACGATCTCCCCCAATCTATTTACCTCCATTTATGCCTATACCCTCGGCTCCGGACGGGCAGGCGATCTTTCCCTGATGACCCGACACCTGAGCTTAATTGACGGGACGGCGATTTCCTCGGGAACCCAGGGGCCGGGAAATGGCGGCAATCTCGTCATCGAAGCTACTGAATCGATCGCCGTGAGCGGCGTGCTGCCGATTTTGCTGGTTCCCAGTTCGATCAACACCGTGACCACCGGATCGGGCAATGCAGGGGCGGCGATCGTCGAAACGGGAACCCTGAGTATTCGTCAGGGCGGTCGCATCGGTTCGACGACCTTGGGCAGTGGCGCGGCGGGCAGCGTGCGGATCGAGGCGACGGAAGAAATTACCCTCAGCGATCGGGTTCCCGGTGCGTTAGGACGCAGCACGATCGCGTCGAGTGCGAATATCGTCGATCTCGTCTTGCAAGAAGCCTTTGGCTTTCCGGCGCGTCCGTCCGGCGGTTCGGGCAACATCACGATCGCCGCTCCCCTGGTGCGGGTTCTCGACGGCGCCGAAATTGCGGTAGAAAACGAAGGGATTGGCGACGGCGGCAGCTTGTTCGTGCGCGCCGATTCAGTGATCCTCGACGGTGGGGGACAACTGAATGCGGCGACGACGTCGGGAACCGGGGGCAATATTACCTTACAAGTTCGCAACCAGCTCTCGGCCCGACGGGGCAGCCAAATCAACGCCCAAGGGGGCGAGACGGGGGACGGGGGCAACATCCGCCTCGATGTCAATACGATTGTCGCCTTGGAAAATAGCGATTTAGTCGCCAATGCGGTACGGGGACAGGGCGGCAATATCGAAATCCGCACTCAGGGGATTTTCGGGCCGCAATTTCGCGATCGCCTCACGCCGGAGAGCGATATTACGGCGAGTTCTCAATTTGGCGTCAACGGCATCGTCAACATCAAAAGTCCCGAAATTGACGCCAGTTCGGCCCTGTCTCAGTTATCCGTCGAGTTGGCCGACCCGAGCACCCAAATCGTTACCGGATGTTCGACGCAGCAGCGAAGCAGCTTCGCCCTCGTCGGTCGCGGCGGCTTGCCGACCGGGCCGAGTACCCGCTTGAGAAGTCAGCGCCTCTGGGAAGATTTACGCGACTTGTCCCCGTTCCGATCGGACAACGGCGAACAAGAATCCCACGGCGTCTCTCCCGAAGAAGCGCCCGTCTCCGACTCACAAAGTTCTATCCCCGTCGAGGCCGACGGCTGGCGGACGACGGCGGTAGGTGAGATCGAATTGGTCGGGCCGTCGGCAGTGCCGGAACGACTGGCGAGCGATCGGCCCGAGGACTGCAACCTGCTCGGTTCGGTTCGAGAATGGTGAGGTGGACGATGGCGAAGGGACTCCCGAGATTTAAGTTTGGCCTGTGGGCGGCCCTCGCGGTGGCGCTGGGGAGTTTGCTGGGGAGAGGCGGCGCGATCGCCGCGCCGGATCTCGCCCAGGCGAACCCCATGCCTAACTTGCTGCGTTCCGTACCTACATGGCGGCAGCGCCAAGGGGAAGATCCCCTCGATCGCGGTCGCCGACTCTATCGCGCCGGATATTTTGCCGATGCTGCCGAAGCCTGGGAACGCGCTGCCGCCGAAGCGGGCGATCGCGGCGATCAGGCCAGCCAAGCTCTGAGCTGGAGTTACCGCTCCCTCGCCTACCAACGGCTCAGCCAATGGGACCGCGCCCGAGACGCCAGCGATCGCGCCCTGAGTTTACTCGCCAACTCCCCCGACCGCGAACCGATTTTCCTCGCCCAAGCCACTAACACCCAAGCCAACTTACTGCTAGCCACGGGACAACCCCGCGCCGCCCTCGAAACCTGGGAACGGGCCGAACGACTGTACCGACAAGCGGGGGACGACATCGGCGCGATCGGCAGCCAGATCGACCAAGCCTATGCCTTGCAACATTTGGGCTTTTACCGTCAGGCGCGCGATCGCCTGGAAAAACTCAACCGACAACTCGGCACCCTCGACCGAGGCGGGCTCAAAGTGCAAGCCTTGCACGCCTTGGGAATTGGCTTGCAACTGGTGGGGGATTTAGACGCCAGTCGCGAGGTGCTCGAACGCTGTTTGGCGATCGCCCGCCAACAGCGCGACCTGGACGAAATCGGCGCCATTTATCTGAGTTTGGGCAATACCGCCGTTAATTTAGAAGATTTCGACAGCGCCGCCTTCTACTTTGCCAAAGCGGAAACCACGGCCCAATCCGATCTCGAACGCCTCGACGCCCGCCTCAACCAGCTCGACGTTGCCGTGCGATCGCGCCAGTGGCACCAAGCCACCGCTCTCGTCGAGCCCCTGTACCACGAATTACGCCAAATTGCGCCGTCTCGCGCTTGGATTTACAGCGTCCTCAACTTTACCGACGCCGGAATCAAACTCGACGACCGCCAGAAAAATGTCAGCCTCCCCCAAATTAACGAATTACTCGCCCAGGCGGTCGCGGCGGCGCGATCGCTGCGCGACCCGCGCGCCGAAGCTCACGCCTTAGTCCGTTGGGGGCGCCTGTACGAACGCAACCAACAACTCGATATCGCCTTGCGCCTCACCCGAGACGCCCTCCAAATCGCTCAAGGAATCGTCGCTACGGATATCGTCTCTCAAGGCGCTTGGCAACTCGGGCGGATTTTGAGGAGTCAAGGCGATCGCAAAGGGGCGATCGCCGCTTATCGAGAAGCCATCCAAGCTCTCGAATCCCTGCGCATCGACCTGGTGGCGATCGATCGCGAAGTTCAGTTTTCCTTCCGCGACAGTATCGAACCCGTCTATCGAGAATTGGTGAGTTTGTTACTCGACGGCGACCCGAGTCCCCCCCGCTTACTCGAAGCGCGCCAGTTAATCGAAGCCCTCCAATTAGCGGAACTCGATAACTTTTTACGCGAAGCCTGTCTCGACATGCAGCCCGTCAAAATTGAGGAGATCGACCCGGAAGCGGCAGTAATTTATCCGATCGTCCTCCAAGACCGTCTGGCGACGATTGTCTCTTCCTCGCGCCATCCCCTGCGCTATTACGAAATTCCCATCCCCCAAACCTTTGTCAATCAAACCGTCGAGGAATTATTACAAGCCCTCAGTCCCGCTTACGACAATTTAGAGCGCTTGCGCCTGTCGAAAATTCTCTACAACTGGTTAGTTTTACCCGCCCGCAGCGACGGCACTTTAGAGGGGGTGAAAACATTAGTTTTCGTCCTCGATGGAGCTTTGAGAAACGTACCGATGGCGGCGTTGTACGACGGCGATAACTATCTGGTGGAAGATTACAATATCGCTTTTTCTCAAGGGTTGCAGTTGCTGCCGGGGCAACCTTTGCACAAGGGACGTTTGCAGGCGATCGCGGCGGGCTTGAGCGAAGCGCGTCAGGGGTTTAATTCCTTACCTGCGGTCAAGTCGGAACTCGATCGCCTCAGCGAAGAATTTCCCACGGCGGTACTGCTCGACGAAGGGTTTACAACGGCGAGTTTGCAGCGTAAAGTCAATCAAAATTCCGCCGAAGTTATTCACTTGGCCACTCACGGTCAGTTCAGTTCCAAACTCGAAGATACCTTTTTATTGACCTGGGACGGACGACTGGGAATCGACGAATTAGACCGCTTGCTCGCCGAGCAATCGGTCCGAGGAGAAACGGCGATCGAGTTGTTAGTTTTGAGTGCGTGCGAAACGGCGGTCGGCGACGATCGCGCCGCCTTGGGATTGGCGGGTCTGGCGCTCAAATCCGGCGCCAGAGCGACCTTGGCGACCCTGTGGGCCGTGCGCGATCGCTCGACGGCTATTTTCATGAGCGAGTTTTACACTCAGCTCGGAAAACCGGGGGTTTCTAAAGCCCAAGCGGTCCGTCAAGCCCAGCTCAAATTATTGGCGGATCCGGCGACTGACGATCCGTTCTTTTGGGCGCCATTCGTGTTAGTCGGTAACTGGTTGTAGGAGGGAGAAGACGCAAAAGTTAACCGTCACCACTGACGGATTCACATTTCAATCGAACTGAGTAAAAATCGGAGAATAGTGGAGCTTAATTTAGACGCAGACGAGAACAACTATTGATGGTTAACTTCATTCAAATCGAGCGATAGCTTGAAGGGGTGCGATCGCGAAGTGTCTCCCGAAGAGAATCGCCATTGTTTTTAGTGCAGTTTTCACCTCGAACTTCTCGAAAAAAAACTGCAGTAATACCCGCGACAAACTGGAGAAAAAGGGTCATCAAATCTTTAAAATTTTAGATATTGTTTTTAATAAAATTTTATTAGTTTTACAACCGTTCGTTGATAAAATCATTCCATCCCCTGAATCTTTGACAGGAGAAGACTATCGATGCTAAGCCAACGTTTATTAGCGGCGATCGCCACGATCGCCATGACCACTGGGGTGGGCGCGATCGCCGTCAGTCCGGCGAAAGCGGTCACCTTCACCCCCCCGAGTGACAACCAAGCCCCTCGGGAAAGTACCGGAGGCGCCTCCCGGGGTCAAACCGTGTTCACCCCCCCGGCGGATGGAGCCGCACCCCAGCGCACCAGTGGCGGGGCGTCCCGAGGAGAGGCGACCTTTACGCCGCCGACAGACGCCCAAGCGCCCCAGCGCAGTAGTGGCGGGGCCTCCCGTCACGGGGAAAGCGGACTGGCTCTCACCAGCGACTCGCCAACGGCGATCGCCAACGGAATCGCGGGGTTGATTCCCCAAAGCAACTACGGACTGACCCTCTCCGAACGCCCGACAATTTTGGTTTACCTGCCCCAAACCGGAGTTAACCAAGCCTTTTTTAGCATTAAAGACGAAGAGAAAAACCTACACTATCAAACCACCATCCCGATTTCGCCCAATGGCGGCATCGTGGCGATCGCCCTGCCGGAAGATGCGCCGCCGTTGCAAAGCGATCGCCCCTACCAATGGTTTTTCGCCCTCAAATTAGACGAGAAACTGCGCCCCAGTTCGCCGTTAATCGACGGTTGGATTAAACGGGTCGAACCCGACAGCCTCGACTTGGCCGACCTCGAACCGGGAGACCGGATCGAGAACGTCTCCGCCTTAGCCTCCGCCGGAGTCTGGTACGACAGCGCCGCGATCTTGTGGCGAATGAGACGCCAAGACCCCCAAAACGCCCAACTGAGCCAACATTGGCACGAACTCCTCGGTTCGGTGGGATTGGGCGAACTCGCCGACGCGACCCGGCCTTAATCTCCTCGAACCCGTTTTGTTTGGGAGCTGCTGAAAGTCACTCAATCGAGCCATGCCGGAGGCTACCACCCACCCAATGACTCAATGGCGCAGTATGTTATCGATCTCGGGGATCGTGACGGTGGCGATCGCGACAGGGAGCTTTTTCGGCTGGTTCAAATTCCTCGAATGGGCCGTGCGCGACGAATTTTTTCGCCTGCGTCCGCGAGAATCCCGCGAAGAGCGGATCGTCCTGGTGACCATCGACGAAAATGATATTACGGCAGTCGGCGCGTGGCCGATTCCCGACCGGATTTTAGCCGAACTGATCGAAAAGATCGACGCCCAACAACCGCGCGCCATCGGTTTAGATATTTATCGCAATTTTCCCGAAGAACCCGGTTACGATCGCCGGGTCGAAGTCTTCCGGGAAACGCCTAATTTAATCGGCGTTGAAAAAATTATCGGCGATCGCGTGGCGCCGCCCCCCATTCTCAAGGCGAGCGATCGCGTGGCCCTAGCCGATCTGATCCTCGACAGCGATCGCACGGTTCGCCGGGGTCTGCTTTCCGCGACCGACTTTCAAGATGGCAACACGATCAAACTCGGGCTGGGCGTTCGTCTGGCCCTGAGTTATCTCGAAAGCGAGGGCATCCACTTGGAGGCGATCGACCCCGAACGGCAACTCTTCCACTTAGGAAAAGCCGTCTTCAAGCCCTTGCGCCCCCGACAAGCGGGCTACAGCAACAGCGACGACCTCGGCGGCTATCAAATTTTGATGAACTGGCGGGGCAAAGAAATCATGTTCCCCCAAATCTCGATGAGCGAGGTGTTGCGCGGCGAGATTCCCCCGGAGTTGATGCGCGATCGCATCGTGGCGATCGGTTCGACCGCCACCAGCACCAACGACTTTTTCGAGACCCCCTACAGCCGTTCCTGGATCGACGACGATCCGCCGATGGCGGGGGTCGCCATTCACGCCAATTTAGCCAGTCAAATTCTCAATGCCGCCCTACACGGGCGCCCGCTTCTACAAGCCTGGTCCTCCACCGAGGAATGGCTGTGGATTTTTCTGTGGGCCAGTATCGGAACCGGGGGCAGTTGGTTTCTGCAACGGGCTGGCGAGCGATCGTCTACCCTTCCCGGCGGTCTGACCCTGTGGGGCATCGGCGCCGGGGGACTGGTTCTGATGGGCGGTAGTTATCTCGCCTTTATCGCAGGTTGGGTGATTCCCGTCGTCTCTCCGTTTCTGGCGATGGGGGTCAGCGCGATCGCCACGACCAATCACTACAAACAATGGCAACTCGCCCAAACCAACCGCCAACTGGAAACCGCCAACAGCCAACTGCGCGATTATTCCCAAACCCTGGAACGGCGCGTCGAGGAACGCACCCAAGAATTAGAACGAGCCAAAGTCGCCGCCGACGCCGCCAATCAAGCCAAAAGCGAATTTTTGGCCAATATGAGCCACGAACTACGAACCCCCCTCAACGGCATTCTCGGTTACGCTCAAATTCTCCAACAATCCTCCTCTTTATCGAACAAAGATCGCAAAGGTATCGAGATTATCTATCAATGCGGCTCTCATTTACTGACCTTAATTAACGACGTTCTCGATTTGTCAAAAATCGAAGCGCGCAAGTTGGAATTGTATAACAGCGATTTTCATTTTCCCTCTTTCTTGACGGGAGTCGCCGAAATTTGTCGCATTAAAGCGGAACAAAAAGGGATTGGCTTCGACTTCGCGATCGCCAGCAATTTGCCCCCGGGGGTTCGCAGCGACGAAAAACGCTTGCGCCAAGTGTTGATTAATTTGCTCGGCAATGCGATTAAGTTTACCGATCGCGGTCGGGTGACGTTTAAGGTGAGTTCCCTCGGCGATTCTCAAGGGAGAAAAATGGTTCGTTTTGAGATTGAAGATACGGGAATTGGCATGAGTCCCGACCAATTAGAAAAGATTTTTCAGCCGTTCGAGCAAGTGGGAGACAACCACCGCAAAGCCGAAGGAACCGGGTTGGGATTGGCGATCGGTCAGCAAATTGTCACCCTGATGGGCGCTCAATTACAGGTTAAAAGTCAGTTGGGAACGGGAACGATCTTTTGGTTCGATCTCGACCTAGAAATTGCCCGGGATTGGGTGGAACGGCGATCGACTCCGCACTTCGGTAAAATTATCGGCATTAAACATAAAAAACCGACGATCGAGATCGTGGACGATCGCCCGGAAAATCGCGGAGTGTTAGTGATGGTTCTCGAAGCGATCGGCTGTCAGGCGATCGAAGCCAATTGCGGACGCGACGGACTCGATCTGGCCCGCAAACATTCGCCGGATTTAATTATTACCGATTTAACGATGCCGACGGTCGATGGGTTTGAATTGATTCGCGAACTGCGCGCCGATTCAAACTTAAAGAAAATTCCGATCGTCGTCGCCAGCGCCAGTGTTTTTGAACGCGATCGCGCCAAGAGTTTTGAAATGGGCGCCGATGAGTTTTTGCCCAAGCCCGTCGAAATGGATCGCCTCTTCGAGATTTTGCAAAACTATTTAGAATTGGAGTGGATTTATGAAACAGTAGACGCCGCCAGTCCCGCTCCCGAGGAGGACTCCGGCACCCCTTCGGTCGTACCGGATAGCGCACAGCTCGAACAGCTTTACGATTTAGCCATGATGGGCAATTTACAAGGCATTGAAGAGGCGATCGATCGATTGGTTAGCAACGATCGCGCCCTCGAACCCTTTGCCCGCGAAATTTTGCAATTAACCGAGAGCTTTCAGGTCAAAAAAGTCAAAGAACTCCTGCGATCGTTCCTCCCAAAAAACCGATCGGCTTAGTCGATCCGAACTTATCTTATTTTTCTCCTGCAAACTCAGATTGTGGGTTACAATTAACTCCATCCATTCAATCAAAATCTATTTTTTTGACAGCTTAGTTCGAGTTTTTAGATACAGTTAACAAGCAAACATCACACCAAAATGATACTCGATCCGATTGGGGAATCCGCTCGTATTTTAATCGTCGATGACAATCCCACCAATTTAAAAGTTTTATGCGACTCGATTAAAGGCTCGGGATGGACAATTTTGGTCGCAACCGATGGCGAAACCGCGATCGAGCAGACCGAATATGCCAGTCCCGATCTGATTTTACTCGATGTCATGATGCCGGGAATTGATGGGTTTGAAACCTGCAAGCGGTTAAAAGCCAATCCCAACACTGCCGAAATTCCGATTATTTTTATGACCGCTTTAGCGGATACGGTCGATAAAGTCAAAGGCTTAGAACTCGGCGCCGTAGACTATATTACCAAACCTTTTCAAACTGAAGAAGCGATCGCCCGGGTTAAGGTTCATTTAAAGTTACGCTGGTTCAGTCAAACCTTAGAAGAACAAGTCAAACAACGCACGTTAGAGCTTCAAAATGCTTTAGAAGAACTCAAGACATCGCAACTGCAATTAGTTCACAGCGAAAAGATGTCTACTTTGGGTCAACTCGTCGCCGGAGTGGCTCACGAAATTAATAATCCCATTAATTTTATTGACGGCAATCTGCGTTACATTCAAGATTACGGGAAAGCCTTAATCGAACATTTGCAATTGTATCGAGAAACTTTTCCCAATCCGGGAGACGGGATCGCTACCCATGCCGAAAGCATTGATTTACCCTATATTTTAGAAGATTTTCCCAAAACAATTCAGTCGATGAAACTCGGAAGCGAACGCATCCGCAGTATCAGCCGTTCCCTTACGACTTTTTCGCGCAATGACTTATCGAATCGCGTTTTATTTGACATTCATTCCGGGATTGACAGTACCTTAGTGATTCTCAGACATCGACTGAAAGGCAATCCCGATCGCCCGGAAATTAAAATTATTAAAAATTACGGCAATATCCCGGAAGTTCGCTGTTATCCGAGCCAACTCAATCAAGTTTTTATGAATATTTTATCTAACGCGATCGATGCGTTAGAAGAAAGCGATCGCGATCGCAGTTACGAAGACATCGAAGCCAATCCCAACGAAATTCGCATTTACAGCACTTGCAAAGAGGGTTATATTTCCGTGTCCTTTAAAGATAACGGCGTCGGAATGCCGCAAGAGGTGCAAACTTGTGTCTTTGACTATTTATTTACAACCAAACCCGTCGGCAAAGGGACGGGTTTGGGACTGTCAATTAGTCGGACAATTGTTGAGGAAAAACATCGAGGACGCTTGTGTTGTTATAGCTCTCCCGGTTGCGGGACGGAGTTTACCGTAGAAATTCCGATTTCCGAACCGGAATAAGCCCGTTTAAGGGGCGAAAAATGCCTCTAATTGAGGGGCGATCGCCGCCGTCGTATCGATGGTTCTCACGTAAGCTTGCTCGCGTTCGGTAAACGATTCTGCCGCTTGTTGCTGACTGGCGAGTAAATCGGCGGTCGCGTCGGCGATATCTCCTCGACGCTGGTGCAGGCGATCGCGCAAGACCTCCATCGGCGCCGTGCAGTGGGCGATCGTCAATGGAATCTCGCGTTTTTCGGCGACGGCGATCGCCGCTTCGCGATGGTTCCGAGTGTCGTATTTCGCATCTAAAATGACGGTAAACCCTTGCGATGCCAGCAGTTCGCCCAATTCCAACAGGCGCCCGTAGGTTTTGCGACTCATTTCGGGGGTGTAGATGGCGTCAGTCCCGCGATCGTGCAAGGCGATTCCCGCTAAATGCTTGCGAACCGCATCGGAACGAATGTGAATTGCCCCCGTCGGTTTCGCCAACTGCCGCGCTACCGTGCTTTTCCCCGATCCCGACAACCCGGACATCAAAATCAGGCGCCCGCGATCGCGCCGCGTGTACTGCCAAGCCAACTCGTAATAATGGGCCGCCGTGTCCCGCGCCCGGTCTTTCTCCGTCTCGTCCACGGTCGGATCGTCGAGCAGAAAAGAGGTAACTTTTCCTCTCACGTATGCCTGCCGACTCAGGTATAAGGGTAGCACTTGCACCCCTTCCCAGTCCCCGGTTCGTTCCAAATACTCGTTTAAAAACACCGTCGCCAGGACGTGACTCCCCCGCGATTCCAAATCCATCACCGCAAAGGCGATATCGTACATGACATCGACAAACCGAAAAGATTCGTTAAATTCGATGCAGTCAAATAGAATGATGCGATCGTCGTAAAGGGCGATATTTCTTAAGTGCAGGTCGCCGTGACATTCGCGAATTTTTTCTCGTGCGATCCGGGTCTTAAATAAGTCTTTGCGTTCGACAAAAAAGCGATCGCTGTAAGCTTTCGTTTCTTCAAATTGCTGCCGCGTTTGCGGTCCGCCGATGTATTTTTCGGTTTGGCGGTAATTTTCATCGATCGCCTGACGAATTTGTGCGATTTCTCCGAATTGGAGAATGCGATCGTCAGTTTCCGTTTTTCCGTGAAATTCGGCAACGACGCGCCCCAGTTCTCTCATGCGATCTTCGCTCAATTTTCCCGCTTGAAACAAGGAACTAAACAAGCACTCTTGCGGAAATTGTCGCATTTTAACCGCATATTCTACCGGGTCGCCCGTCCCGTCGAATTCGAGGCGATCGCGTAGGGTCTCCACCGGAGTATCCGCCGTTTGGGTCAGCGCGACAACCCCTAGGTAAATTTCCGGCGCACTGCGTCGATTCATGCGGACTTCTTCTTGGCAAAAATGCCGCCGTTTCTCTAAGGTCGAATAGTCCAGAAAGCCAAAATTGACGCTTTTTTTGATTTTATAAACGTAATCCCCAGTTAGCAAAACGAATGAAGCATGGGTTTGAATTAGTTGGATCGGTTCTTTAACCGGGTGGGGATAAATGTTTGGATCGAGTAAAGCTTCGATGGTTTTTGGTAATTGATGTTCGGTCATGGTTGGGTTATTGATAGTTTACCAAAAAGGCGATCTTTGAATGAATAGGAAATAAGATAGAGGTTTGACAATTGATATTGTATTGAATGGGATAGTCCTTATTTAAACCTAAAGCACAATTCTTTTTTTGATTATTCGATCCGGTTGAAACATTTTTTAAAAGATCTTTTTTTTAGCTCGATCGAGGAATATAGAAAAATTCTAAATGACGATCGCGAAAAAAACCAGAGATTTTTGTCTCTGGTTTTCTCGATTGAAAATAAGAGGCGATCGCCTCTTATTTTATGGGTCTTTAATTTAACAGGGCTTTGGTTTCTTCCGCCGACAGTCGCGGACCGTAGGAGGTGACGATCTTGGATGCGGCGCGAGAGGCGAGATGACCCGCTTTTTCGTAACTCATGCCGTGGGTGATGCCGTAGAGGAAGGCTCCGGCGTACATATCTCCGGCGCCGACGGTATCGATCGCCTCGACTTTTTGGGCGGGAATTTCGAGCAGTTGTTCGCCGTCGAAAATGACGGAACCTTTGGGACCGATGGTGATCGCAAAGCCTTTAGCTAAGGTTTTGAAATGGGCGATCGCCCCTTGCAAATTATCGGTATCGGCCATTTGCAACGCTTCACTTTCGTTGGCAAAAATGAAATCTAAACCGGAGCCGATTACTTCGATCAAACCTTCTTTAAAAAACTTGACCATATTGGGATCGGAGAGGGAAAGGGCGGTTTTAACCCCTGCTTTTTGGGCGATATCGCGAGCGACGATCGCCGCTTCTTTGCCGTTCGTATCCCCGAGTAAATAACCTTCGATGTAGAGATATTGGGAATCTTCGATCGCGTGGGGAACCAGTTCGTCTTTAGAAAAAGTAGCGCTGACCCCGAGATAAGTATTCATAGTGCGATCGGCGTCGGGGGTGACGAAAACCAAACATTTTCCGGTAATCCCTTCGCCGGGCTCGTGGTGTTGCAAGTTGGTTTCGATCCCGCAACTGACCAGATCTTTCATGTAAAATTCGCCACTTTCATCGTCGGCGACCTTACAAGAATAGAAGCATTTGCCGCCCAATTGCCCGATCGCGACGAGGGTGTTAGCGGCGGATCCTCCCGAAATCATTTTAGACGGGCGATCGCTCAGTGTTTCGATCAGTTCTCGTTCTCGTGATTCGTCGATTAACGTCATGACGCCTTTATCGATACTGAGCTGTTGTAGCAACTCTGGGGAAAGTTGAAATTCCATGTCCACCAAAGCATTGCCAATCCCGTAAACGTGATATTTGCTCATTAACTTGTCTCTTCTGTGTCGTCTTCACTGCGAGACCGTGGCGCGAACAGGCGTCAAGTCCGCTACGCTACGGTCCTCGGCCTATATCCTAACCCATGTTGGCTCGGGGTAAAAACGGGCGGGGACGGTGGAGGCGCGAAGCTTTTCCCCTGGCAGATGTAGGCATTTCGAGACTTAAATTTCCAATTTGGTACTAAAATGCAGCAACAGTTCTGTAAAGATCTGCAAAAATCGGGGAAAGATTCGGGTCGATCGCAGGCCAGACGAGCATATCAGAGGAAAGGAGAGGTCGCATGGGAGATTCAACACGAGTCAAAGTTGGTATTGTCGGGGCATCCGGTTACGGAGGCGTGCAGTTAGTTCGTTTGATTGCCGACCATCCCCACTTGGAGTTAGTTTACGTGGGTGGCGAAAGCAGCGCGGGGAAAGCTTTTTCGGATTTATACCCTCACATGGATCTCGCCACGAATTTAACGATTGAAACGGTCGATCCCGAGACCATCGGCGATCGCTGTGACGTGGTTTTTCTCTCGTTACCGAACGGATTGGCGTGGAAAATGACGCCGACCTTGCTGGATAAAGGCTGCAAGGTTCTCGATTTGTCCGCCGATTACCGTTTTAGCAATTTAGATACCTATCAAGCCTGGTATGGGGGCGATCGCACCGATAAAGAGGTGGCGGCGACGGCGGTTTACGGCTTGCCGGAATTGTACCGCGATCGCATTAAAGACGCCCAACTCGTCGGCTGTCCCGGTTGCTATCCCACCGCCAGTTTGCTCGCTCTGGCGCCCTTGCTCAAACAAGGGATGATCGTGCCGGAAAGTGCCATTATCGACGCGAAATCGGGAACCTCTGGCGGCGGTCGCAAAGCGAAAGTGAATTTGTTATTAGCGGAAGCAGATAATTCTTTTGCCGCTTACGGCGTTGCCAGCCACCGCCACACGCCAGAAATCGAGCAAATTTGCAGCGATTTGGCCGGACACGAGGTTTTAGTTCAGTTTACGCCCCACTTAATCCCGATGGTGCGGGGGATTTTGTCCACGGTCTACGCCAACTTACGCGATCCCGGCCTGGTTCGGGAGGATTTAGTGACGATTTACACGGCGTTTTACCGCAATTGCCCGTGGGTGAAGGTGCTTCCGGCGGGAGTTTATCCCCAGACCAAATGGGCGATGGGTAGTAATATGTGTTACCTCGGCGTCGAAATCGACCAACGCACCGATCGCGCGATCGTCATGTCAGGGATTGATAACTTGCTCAAAGGTCAAGCGGGGCAGGCGATTCAATGTCTGAATTTGATGATGGATTGGGACGAAACCCTCGGGTTGCCCCAGTTGGGCTTTTATCCGTAGGACGGGCGATCGTCTCCTCTCTACCGCCATTATCTATACATAGGACTTTGCCCGCTAGGGACACGGCAATGCCGTGTCCCTAGCACGTTCGAGAGGCTGGCGCTACGAATCCCTAGCGACTGCCTAGCGACGCGGACCTAAGCCGATCGTCCCGGCGTAGACCGCGCGATCGCCCAACTCGTCCTCGATCCGCAGTAAACGATTGTACTTCGCCACCCGTTCGCTACGGCAGAGGGAACCCGTTTTAATTTGTCCGGCGCGGGTCGCGACGGCCAGATCGGCGATCGTCGTATCTTCCGTTTCGCCGGAACGGTGGCTGATCACCGAAGTATAACCGTTGCGGTTGGCCATATCGATCGTGTCGAGGGTTTCGGTCAGGGAACCGATTTGATTGAGTTTGATCAAGATCGAATTCCCCGCATTGCTGTCAATCCCTTTCTTCAAGCGGGTGGGATTGGTCACGAATAAGTCGTCGCCGACTAACTGCACCTTGTCGCCCAATTTCTGGGTCAACAGTTGCCAATTTTGCCAATCTTCCTCGTGCAAACCGTCTTCAATCGAAACGATCGGGTATTCGGCGACCAAGCGTTCCAAATAGGCGATCGCCTCCGCCGGAGGGTGGGCGCTGCCTTCGTAAATATACTGACCGTCCTTATAAAATTCACTCGCCGCCACGTCTAACGCCAACGCCACTTGTTCGCCCGGTTTGTAACCCGCCTTAGAAATGGCTGCCATCAAGATTTCGAGCGCTTCTTGGTTGGAACCGAGGTTCGGCGCAAAACCGCCCTCGTCGCCGACCCCGGTGAGCAACCCTTTCTCGTCGAGAACCGTACTCAAAGAGGCGAACACTTCCGCCCCCCAGCGCAGGGCTTCGCGGAACGTCGGCGCCCCGACCGGAACGATCATGAATTCTTGAAAATCGATATTATTGGCGGCGTGGGCGCCCCCGTTAATCACGTTCATCAACGGAACGGGCAGCACGTTAGAGATCGGACCGCCTAAGTAACGATAGAGCGGAATTCCCAGGGCGTCCGCGCCCGCTTTCGCCGTGGCCAGAGACACGGCTAAAATCGCATTGGCGCCGAGATTGGCTTTGTTGGGGGAACCGTCGAGGGCGATCGCCGTATGGTCTACCGTGGCTTGATCTAAACCGTCCAACCCTTCGAGGTTAGGGGCGATTTTGTGGATGACATTATCCACCGCCGTTTGAACCCCTTTACCGCCATAACGATTTTTGTCGCCGTCGCGCAGTTCGTGAGCTTCAAACGAGCCCGTGGAAGCGCCGCTAGGAACTTGAGCCAGACCCCGGGCGCCATTGGCCAAGATTACCTCGGCTTCAATGGTCGGACGTCCGCGAGAATCGAGAATTTCGCGGGCGTTAATCATGTCAATCGCCGTATTATCTAACATACTGATGATTCCCTCTTCTGCTTGCAGGATTTGGAGTGCAACTCGCCAATCGTGGACTGTTCGAGCGATCGCCCCTCCCCATAGCCGGACAGGACCGGAGGGGCGATCGAGGCAAACTCTCAAATAAACTCTCAAAAGTTTACCGGATTTACTTCCCCGATAGCGTTAGCCTAGCTACGATGCGCTAACCGAGTCCCCAACGCGATCGAAATCTAAACTCCAAACTCTAAACTCCAAACTCCAAACTCCCCAAAACCCCTCCCTTTACAATAAAAAAGAAACTCGCAACAGGAGGGTCTCGATGCGACTGTTACACACCATGCTGCGCGTCGGCAATTTAGACAAATCCCTAGATTTTTACTGCAACATCCTCGGGATGAACTTGCTGCGCCAAAAAGACTATCCCGGCGGTGAATTCACCCTCGCCTTCGTCGGATACGGCGACGAGTCCGAAACTGCCGTCATCGAGTTGACCTATAACTGGGGGAAAGACCATTACGACCTCGGCGACGGTTACGGTCACATCGCCCTCGGCGTAGATGACATTTACGGCGTTTGCGAACAAATCAAAGCCAAAGGCGGCACCGTCACCCGCGAACCCGGACCGATGAAACACGGATCCACCGTGATTGCTTTCGTCCAAGATCCCGACGGCTATAAAATCGAGTTAATTCAACTGGGAACCCAGGGATCGGCCACGGAAAAAGAGAAAGCGACTGCAGCGAGTTAAATCAGGCTCGACGGCGGGCGTCGGTACGCCCGCCTCGATCGCGACAGCAAAGCCGTTCGGGGGAAAATCTGAGATAGACTACAGGTGTTCGTTTCCCGTGATTTTGAGTTTCAATAGAAACGAACTGTCGGCCTAACGACCCAGCACCTTTTGGAGGCACCGAGCATTTAAAACATGCAGCCCACTGACGCCAGTAAGTTTACCGATCGCGCTTGGGAAGCGATTGTCAAATCCCAAGATGTCGCGCGCCGTTACCAACACCAACAGCTCGAAGTCGAACACGTGGCGATCGCCTTGCTCGAACAAGAAGGACTCGCCAATCGGATCCTGCCGCGCGCCGGGATCCTGCCGGAAAAACTCCTGCAACAACTCAATGCGTTTGCGGCCCGTCAGGCGAAAGTCGCCAACACGAGCCAGCTTTATCTCGGGCGCGGTTTGGACTTGCTACTCGACAAAGCCGAAGCCGCCCGCGAATCCTGGCAAGATAGTTATATCTCCATCGAGCATTTACTGATCGCCTTGTGGGAAGACGAGCGCGTGGGTCGTCGCGTCATCAAAGCATCCACCGCCGACCCGCGCACGCCGTTCGACCCGCAACTATTGGAAACGGCGATTAAGGAAACGCGCGGTAAAGCCAAAGTCCAAGACCAAAACCCGGAAAGCCAGTACGAAGCGTTAGAAAAATACGGACGCGACCTCACCGAACAGGCGAAAGCCGGAAAGTTAGACCCGGTGATCGGTCGCGATGAAGAAATCCGCCGGGTGATCCAAGTGCTATCGCGGCGCACCAAAAACAATCCCGTTTTAATCGGGGAACCGGGGGTCGGTAAAACGGCGATCGCCGAAGGACTCGCCCAGCGCATCGTCAACGGCGACGTTCCCGAATCCCTCAAAAACCGCCAGCTCATCTCTCTGGACATGGGCAGTTTGATCGCCGGAGCCAAATTCCGAGGCGAATTTGAAGAACGCCTGCGGGCGGTCCTGCGCGAAGTCACCCAATCGGAAGGTCAAATCGTCCTGTTTATCGACGAACTGCATACGGTCGTCGGGACGGGCGCCGGACAGGGAACCATGGATGCGGGGAATTTACTCAAACCGATGCTCGCCCGAGGTGAGCTACGTTGTATCGGCGCCACGACTTTAGACGAGTTTCGCAAGCATATCGAAAAAGATGCGGCCCTAGAGCGACGTTTTCAACAGGTGCTCGTGGATCAGCCGACGGTGGACGATACGATTTCGATTTTACGCGGCTTGAAAGAGCGCTACGAAGTTCACCACGGGGTTAAAATTCTCGATTCGGCCCTGGTGGCGGCGGCGAATTTGTCTCACCGCTACATCAGCGATCGCTTCCTCCCGGATAAGGCGATCGACCTGGTAGACGAAGCCGCCGCGAAATTAAAAATGGAGATTACCTCCAAACCCGACGAACTCGAAGATGTAGAACGCCGGGTCATGCAGTTGGAGATGGAAAAACTCTCCCTCGAAGGGGAAGGCAATACGAGCGTTCCCCTCCCGACCGGAAGCGCCTACAGTTCTTCAAAAGAGCGCTTGGAGCGGATCGAAGCGGAAATTAAGCAGTTAAAAGGGCAACAGCAGACCCTCAGCGATCGCTGGAAAGCCGAGAAGCAGTTACTCGACGCTATCAATACCCTCAAAGAGGAAGAAGACCAACTGCGGGTTAAAATCGAGCGCGCCGAGCGTCATTACGACCTCAACACTGCCGCTCAGTTAAAATACGGACGCTTGGAAGTGGTCCAGCGCGATCGTGAAGCGAAAGAAGCGGAACTCGTCAAACTGCAATCCGAAGGCTCCTCCCTCCTGCGCGAACAAGTCACCGACGCCGACATCGCCGAAATCGTCGCCAAATGGACCGGAATTCCCCTCAATCGGCTGTTGGAATCCGAGCGCCAAAAATTACTCAAACTCGAATCTTACCTGCACCAGCGCGTGATCGGCCAAGAAGAGGCGGTTTCTGCCGTCGCTGCTGCCATTCGCCGCGCTCGCGCCGGAATGAAAGACCCCGGGCGACCGATCGGCTCGTTCTTGTTTATGGGACCGACGGGAGTGGGGAAAACTGAGCTGGCGCGCACCTTAGCGGCGGCCCTGTTCGACACCGAAGATGCCCTCGTGCGCATCGACATGTCCGAGTATATGGAGAAACATTCGGTGTCGCGCTTGGTCGGCGCCCCTCCCGGTTATGTCGGCTACGACCAAGGCGGACAACTCTCCGAAAGCGTGCGCCGTCACCCTTACGCGGTGATTCTGTTCGACGAAGTGGAGAAGGCTCACCCCGACGTATTTAACATTTTGTTGCAAGTGCTTGACGACGGGCGGATCACCGATGCCCAAGGTCGCGGGGTCGATTTTAGAAATACGGCGATCGTCATGACCAGCAATATCGGCAGCGATTACATTCTCGACGTCGCCGGAGATGACAGCCAGTATGAAGAAATGCGAAAACGGGTGGTCAATGCCCTGCGATCGCATTTCCGCCCGGAATTTCTCAACCGCGTGGATGATATTATCCTGTTCCACCCCCTTTCTCGCTCCGAACTGCGCCAAATCGTCGGGATTCAGCTCAAGCGCATCGAACGCCTGCTCGCCGACCAGAAAATTCGCCTGGAAATGACCCCGCAAGCGCAAGACTATATCGCCGAAGTGGGTTACGATCCGGTCTATGGGGCCAGACCCCTGAAACGGGCGATCCAACGGGAATTAGAAAACCCCCTGGCTACGTTATTATTGGAGCAGAAGTTTGTCAGTGGCGACACGGTTTATATCGATCGCGACGAAAGCACGTTAGTTTTCGACAACCAACCCCTGACTGAAGCAGCATCATCGAACCGCTATGGGGAAAAAGAGCCGATTTCTAAAGCAAAGGTAGGGGAAGCTTCGATTACAGAAGAACTCCAAGAAGTGAAAGAAGAAATTGAAGGCGAACCCCAACAAGAAACGGAACGAGAACTCAAAGATGTATGGCGAAATGAGGTGGAAGAAGCCCAAACGCGCCGGGAAGTTTCTACCTTCAGCAGCGAACCGACCATCGATATTACCGGAGAGGAAGTGAATTAAGCTAAAGGACGGCGATCGCCAAATTTACAACCCTAAAACGACAAAACCAAAACGAGGCGGGTTATGGTCGATTTTACAGTAGCCATCTGCACCTACAACGGTGCAAATCGCTTGCCCGAAGTGTTGGAAAATTTGAAAAAACAAGTCAATACCGAGGGCTTTTCGTGGGAAGTTATTGTCATCGATAATAACAGCAATGACGATACGCCCCAGGCGATCGCGATCGCCCGAGAAACCTGGCCCGCCTCGATTCCCTTCCACGCCTATTTTGAAAGCCAACAAGGGGCAGGGTTCGCTCGCAAAAAAGCTATTTGCGAAGCGCGATCGCCGTTAGTTGGCTTTCTCGACGACGACAATTTACCCGAACCCAATTGGGTCGCGGCGGCGGTACAATTTGCCCGCGAACACCCGCAAGCGGGAGCCTACGGCAGCCAAATTCACGGCGCTTTTGAAGCCGAACCACCGCCGAATTTCAGACGCATTCAATCGTTATTTGCTATTATAGAAAGAGGATCGCAACCGCTTTGTTACGATCCCAAAAGTAATTTACTGCCCCCTTCGGCGGGATTAGTCGTGCGTAAACAAGCATGGCTCGATAATGTTCCCGAACGCTGCATTTTAAGTGGCAGAATTCCCGGAAGTATGCTCACCAGTGAAGATTTAGAAGTGTTATCCTACATTCAAAAATCGGACTGGGAAATTTGGTACAACCCGGCGATGGAGATCGAACATAAAATCGGGCGATCGCGCCTCCAACGAGCCTATTTATTGCCCTTTTTACGCGGAATTGGCTTAAGTCGCTACGTCACCCGCATGGTTCGCATTCCGCCATCGTTGAGACCGCTAGCGGCGATCGTCTACATGGTCAACGACCTGCGAAAAATCCTCCAATACTTATTAAAATACCGCACTCAAATCAAAAATGATTTAATAATAGAGGGCGAATTTGAGTTATTAACGAGTAGTTTTATCAGTCCTTTTTATCTCTGGAAACATGGTTATTTAAAGAAGGAGTCAGGCATCCCGTAGCGTGCAGATCTTGCCCGCCTTTCAATCTGGAATTCAGGGATTTCTATCGTTTACATCTCTCTCCCAAAATCATGCTAGATTTCACTGTCGCTATTCCCACTTATAATGGAGCGGAAAGACTCCCACAGGTTTTGGAGAAGGTGCGATCGCAAATCCAAACTGAATCGCTCAAGTGGGAAGTTATTGTCATCGACAACAATAGCAGCGACAACACCGAAGAAGTTGTCAAAAACTATCAAGAAACCTGGCCGCGATCGATTCCACTGAAATACATTTTAGAGTCCGAACAAGGCGCTGCCTTCGCTCGATTACGAGCCGTTAAAGAAGCGAAAGGAGAATATATTGCCTTTCTTGACGATGACAACTGGCCCGAACCCAATTGGCTCATTTCAGCTTATTCTTTTTGCAAAGAACATCCTCAAGCGGGGGCGATCGGCGGTCAAATTCACGCCAATTACGAAATCCCTCCCCCCGAAAACTTCAAACCCATCGAACCTTTCCTCGCCATCCGAGAACATGGTTCGCAACCCTTTCGATTCGACGCAGCTAACCTCAGACTCCCTCCTGCTGCATCCCTCATCGTCCGCAAACAGGCATGGCAAGAAAGCGTCCCTCCTCGTCCCAGCTTAACCGGAAAACTCCCCGGTCTTTTAATTCAAGGCGACGACTACGAACCACTTCTTTATCTACATAAGCATGGCTGGGAAATTTGGTACAATCCTGAGATGCATACCTATCATCAAATTCCTAAATGGCGCTTAGAAAAAGACTATTTATTGAAACTAGCCCAAGGTTGTGGATTGGCAACCTGCAAACTCTTAATGATTAATGCCAAACCGTGGCAAAAACCGTGGATTATTCTTAGAACTATTGTAGGGAATGGAAAGCGTCTAGTTTTACATTTTTTAAAATATAAAGGAAAATTAAAAAATAACTTAACGGCCACCTTTCAAATTAACTTTTATTTACAATGTTCTCTAAGTCCCATTGAGTTATTGAGAAAAAGATAATAGCTTCAATTAAATTCATTAAAGTAATTATGTCTCTTCGTAAAGAAAAACTAACATTTGTTCTAAAAAGTTTAAATTATGGAGGAATAGAGCGACTTGCATTTAACCTTCTCAATTTTATTGCTCAACGTCAAGACTTATCCATTGATTTAGTCGTAGGCTGGGGTAAAGGGGTATACGAACAAGAAATTCCCGACAATGTCAGAACCATCGATCTCAAAATTCATTTAGAGAATAGAATAAAAAGTTATATTAGTTTAACAGATAAATTAACGAAATATTTTGCAGCAGAAAATCCAAATTATATTTTTTCATATTTGCCAATTGCGAATATTTGCTCGGCGATCGCTTGGTCTCTACATCATCAAAGCAGCAAACTTATTTTAATAGAACAAACTTTATTATTTAATGATTTAGTAAAACTACAAGGATACCGTCATTCAGTCAAAAGTCATTTAAAAGATAATACAAAAAATAGTTTATTTTCTATCACTTTGCCTTTGGCAATGAAATTATGGTATCCGCAAGTAACTGCGGTTGTTTCTGATTCTCTAGGGTTAGCAAGAGGAATCGAAAAAGGCTTGAATTTAAAACCCGGTTTAATCAAAACAATTTATAACCCCGTTATTGATAAAAAAGTCCCTATAGCGTTAGAAGACTCCATTGCTCATCCTTGGTTAACTTCACCACAGGCTCCTGTTTTTATTTCCGTAGGACGATTTGCTCCACAAAAAGACCACTTTACTCTCATTCAAGCTTTTTTTCTACTCAGAAAAAAACGTCCGGCCAAACTCATTATATTAGGCGATGGTGAATTAAGAAAACAAATAGAAAACTTAGTGGATGAATTAAATATTCGCTCTGATGTGGATTTACCGGGGTTTGTTAAAAATCCATATCCTTATTTAAAACAGGCAAACACCTTTGTTCTCTCATCTTTATGGGAAGGTTTACCAACGGTCTTAATTGAAGCATTAGCAAGTGGATGTCAGGTCGTTTCAACTAACTGTCAGTATGGACCTGATGAAATTTTAGAAAATGGAAAATACGGTTGGTTAGTTCCTATAACAGATACTTCGGCCTTATCTAAAGCAATGGAACATAGTTTGGAGTCCCCCATAGATCGAACTCTTCTCAAGCAACGTGCAAACTACTTTACCGTTAAGCGAGCTGCCAATGAATATTTACAATTAGTTGGCTTATCAACCGAGTGAATAATGATTATTATCTTTTGCAAAATTTATAAATTTTAATGATTCAAGTCAATCGAGCTATACCAATTTTATCTGAGCTGTAACATTTATTGAATAGTAAAGAGACGATACCGATTTTTTTCTCAATCCACCCATTTAATCTGTCATTTCTGTCGGAAATTCACCAATTGAACTCGGACTAAACCCAAAGTCGAATCGGGTTAACAGTCTCTTTATTGTTCCAACTTGTTTAGTATTGCTATATGTACATTATTGCTTTAGAAACCGATCCTTCATCATCGCTTGGTGGCAAGCACTTAAGCCTGTTTGAAGTTTGTCAAGAATTAGCAAAACGGGGCCATCATATTATCCTAATTTACCTACGTACAGGCGATTTATTAGAAGAATATCAAAAGTTCTGTGTTAACTTAATTCATATCGAAGAATGGCGAATAGATCGACAACATCCCATAACTAGCAGTATAAAGTTTTTAAAAACTATTACTGCTGTTAGTTGTTTATTGAAAATACCTAGTTATCGAAATTCTTTAATTTATTTCGATAACTACCTATGGAGTCCCTTTGCGATTGCTCTCAGCTACCTTAAACGCATCCCATCTGTCTTTCATATTCGCTTAGCTTTAGGGGAAAAAATTATTTTTCATAAACAAGATACTTACGCAATTTCTAAAATAAATCGGTTTATTGCTATTTCTAATCATACCCTAAAAACTTGGTCTCACACCTTGAATCTTTCACCTTCAAAGATACAAGTTATTTATAATGGAACCAATACAGAAAAGTTTAAACCGATTACTAATTATCAGTCTCTTAGAAAACAATGGAAAATTCCTCCAGGAACTAGAGTGATTTCTTATATAGGACGTCTCGATCCTGAAAAAGGAATAGAAACTTTGTTAAAAGCTTGTGCATTAGCGATCGTTAAATTTAAAATTCCTTTAAAAATTTTCTTAGCTGGTATTCCAGTCGCTCACCGCACAGAAAAAGACAAACAACAATATCAACTGAATTTACAAAAATTAATTAAAGATCTAAAACTACAAAATAATGTAAAAATTTTAGGTCATGTCAAAACGACATCAATACTTTATCAACTTAGCGATCTAACTATTTTACCGAGCATCTATCCAGAACCATTTGGTCGCAGTATTATCGAATCGATGGCTTGTGGAACTCCAGTTATCGCCAGTAATATTGGAGGAATTCCTGAAATTCTAGGCAGTGACTTTGAAGATCAAATGTTTCAACCGGGTGATGAAGAAGAGCTATCTCTTAAAATTAATGCCTTTATTAATTGGCGAGATCGTCAAAAATATCTAGGTGAAAAAAGCAGGAAATGTATTATCGAAAAATTCACCTTGGATAACACTATCGATCGAATCGAACAGTTATTGTTAAAAATATAAAGAATTCACAAAAATCATTAAAACCAATTTCCATTGAGATAGAATAGATTAAATACTTTCAATTTGAGTTTTTGAGCCAACTAAAAAAACTACATCTTAATTCAGACAAAACTAGTATTAGGAGTTCAGACATGGATCGCGAATATATTACCAAGCATCGGATGGTAACTTACTACAACCAAGTTAGAATTATTAAATCTTTAGGAAAATCAGTTACAAATATTTTAGAAATTGGTATCTTAAATTCGATTTTTGCTCATCTTATGAGTCCTAATGGTTATCAGGTGACAACGGCTGATATTAACCCAGATCTCAAACCAGATATTCTACTTAACTTAATGACAGACTTTGAACTGCCAAAAGATACTTTCGATGTTATTGTTGCATTTCAAGTCTTAGAACATATTCCTTACGATTTTTTTGAAAAAGTTTTAATCAAGTTTTCAGAAGCCAGCAAAAAATATGTTGTAATTTCCCTACCCTATCAAAGTATTTTTATGACCCTACAGTTTCATGCTTCTTTCGCTTGGACTCCAAAATATCTAAAATTAGAAATTCCTAAATTTTGGCATTCAACTCCCTTGTCTGAAGAACATTACTGGGAAATTGGCTTAAAGGGATATCCTAAAAAACGCATCCTCAAATCCATTGAAACCACAGGTCTGAAATTGAAACGACAATTCCAGGATCCCTATTATCCATATCACTACTTTTTTGTACTTGAGAAATAATGAATTTAACTCAACTCTCTATGAGCAAAAAATAATGTTAATTGATGAATAACACTAATGACTGACCCCTTCATTTGTTGGGGTCATTGAATCGATTCAATTAATTTATTTATAGAATTAAAATTTATTTGTGTAGAGATTAAACTATTTATTGGAGTTTATTTGAGTAGATATAAAATCGTTGTTTATAGATTTGGGTGGATTAAATTGTACAAAATAACTTGATTGATGATTGATTGTTTTTTAGCGATAGTTGGTATTAATTGGTTTTTGAAGGATCTGATGATTCACGACCCTTCCTTGAATCTACCCTTTTTAGAGAGTATGTTAGATCGCTCCACTCAACCTTTGAGTAGTGATGCAGCAATTGCAGATCGAAACTTAGAAATGTCAACTTCAAAAAACATTAAAGTTTTCATTCTAGCCGGACAATCAAACATGGTTGGTTCGTTATCAAACATGGAAGATTTGCCCTCCGAAATGACTGTAACTCAAAATAATACTCTTTGGTACGATCGCCAAAATCGGTGGGTTCCCCTTAAGCCACCTACCGAACCCTTACCTTCAACAGGGAGAATGGCATATCAAGTTGGGTTTGGTCCGGAAATTTCTGTAGGTGTATCTATCTCAACAGTTATTGGAGAAACAGTCGCACTCATCAAATATTCTAAAAATGGAACCAATCTAGAAATAGATTGGAATCCAAATTATCCAAACTCTCTCTATCATAAAATGCTCGTTCTTGTCAATGAGGCGATCGGCGACTTATCTCAATTAGGGTATACTCCTGAAATTTCAGGTTTTTTTTGGATGCAAGGAGAATCGGATGCTAAATCAGATTTTTACATGGCTAACAACTATGCTTTAAACTTAAGCAACTTTATTCAGACCTTGCGAAAAGACTTAAATCAACCCAATCTCCCCTTTGTATATGGTTTGATTCCACTAACTAACCAACATCAAACCAGTTTTGGTGACTTTATTTACGCCGACCAAGTCAGAGAAAATCAAAAGTTAGTTGCCAAGAACTTATCTTATACTCAAACTTTATCTACTTTATCGTTGTCTAAAGCAGAAGATAATCTTCACTTTGACTCCCAAGGTTATATCAATTTAGGAAAAAATTTCGCTGCAAAATGGTTAGAAATGGATGGATCCCTGCAAAATTATTTACGCGAACCAGCAGATCGATATCAATGGACAAAAATCAATACATTCCCTCCCATTTTTACACCTAATTTAGCTATTTATGGAAGACAGTGCTTATCTTCTCTTAACTAATATTCTAAGGTTTTATTTTTTGGAAAATGGTTGTCGCTTTTCTAAAAGCTATAGCAATTAAAGGTCTACATTAATGTTATTGAGAAATTCAACAGTTTGAGAGTTAGTCTCTAACCACAATGCTCGCTGGTTCCTAGTTGTTGATAAGTAATCATCAATATTGTCTGTATTTATTACCGTACCAAAATCTGAAGGAATTTGATTGTGATTTTGATTCAAAAGACGCTGAAAAATTAATTCACCCACTGCTTGACTATAGTGAGAACTATCTAAATAATTAGACATGCGATCGCTAATTATTTCTTCAGTGATACTATTGTAACCGGAGAAGTCCCAAACTTCTGAGATTTTTACGACTTCACGCTTCCATTGTTCAAAAATTGGCCAGATTCCAGCCTTATGAATTGCTTCCCATTGAGTTACATGGGAAGGAGAGATAAATATATACAAATCTATGTTTTTCTCCTTGCAAGTTTCAACTATCTTCTTCAAATATTCTAAAGACGCTGGAGAAAGTTGATAATCTTTATAAAGACTTCGATCTTCCAAAAACCTCTTTAATGTGACTTCAAATCCCTTGATTTTCGATTCTTCTGGTAAATTATAGCGAATAAAATACTTTTCATTACGAGTTCCGTAATCATCATAAGGGGTCAATGTTTTACCCGCTTGATTCCATTGAATTGTTTCAAAACTTGCAAAAACAGTATCAATTGAAAAAGTCCATTTTAAAAAACTCGACCAAAAATATTTTTGTTCTAATAAATCTTCATAAAAGCTTGCATCTGCATCTCGATTTTCATTAAACATGAAAAAATCGATTCCTAAAATAACTTTTTTAATATTCGGTTCTACTGCTATACTCTGTTGAAAATAACGCATAACCTCATACATATTTGCCCCTAAAATCCCTAAATTGTAAACAGTGTTAATATCAAGCTGTTTCACGTGACGGGGATTTAAGCCGACATCAGTTCGAGATGAACCGAGTAATAATATTTTAGGTTTTTTTTGTAAGACTTCTAATGACTTAAATATCCGTACATTAGTCTCTTGTTTGATTTTTGAAAGATTTACATTCTTGATGGTAATAAAGTTAAATATACCATAAGGATCTATGAATAAATTAAAACTCAATAAGGTAAAACATTGCACAGAAAAAAATATTACTAAAAATATTAAGTATTTCTTGAATTTATAAACCATATTGTCTCGCCATTGAACTGAATAGATTTATCTCTAACATTCTAAAAGAAATAAATAAAGAAATAAATTCATATTCTATTCAAAATTGGAAATATAAAAATTCTGATATTCTATTAAAAAATAGAAAACAAGTAGTTGCCAGCATACTCGTTAATATAGCCGTTCTTAAATTAGGTTTAAATCGACTCATTAGTTCTTGAGTATTAGGTAAAGTCAGAGTACTTACAAACACAATGAATAAGATTATTAGACTATTTTTTCCTCCAATGGGTGGAAGATAGAGAAGTTCTTGCCATCCTTTAAAAATACCTCCAATCGGTACCCAATTCAAAAATATTTTGAAAGTATGGGGTAATAAAATACCTTCGATACCAGTCATTACTTTAATGATATGAAAAGCATCTGCAAAAGTTTTAGCTCTGAATAATACCCAACTCAGCAAAATTCCATGAAATGTCAAAATCCATGCCAAAAACTTGGGTATAGAAATGCCTAAACGTCGCCAGATTTGGTTGATGACTAAAAGCAGACCGTGCATACCACCCCAAATAACAAAAGTCCAACCTGCACCATGCCAAAGTCCACCTAAAAGCATCGTAATTATTAAGTTAATATAACGTCTAAATTCTCCCAGTCGATTGCCACCGAGAGGAATATAGAGATAATCCCGTAAAAAGTTAGATAAAGTAATATGCCAGCGACGCCAAAAATCAATTATTGAAGTTGCTTTATAAGGAGAGTTAAAGTTGATAGGTAATTGGATATTAAACATCCATCCCAATCCAATTGCCATATCTGAATAACCGGAAAAATCAAAATAAAGTTGAAAAGTGTAGCTGATAGCACCTATCCACGCCTCTAAAAAGCTAACTGAATCGGCATTATTAAAAACTAAGGTAACCCAAGGGGAGAGATTATCTGCAATGATAACTTTCTTAGATAAACCAAGAATAAATAAAGTAACTCCTTTTGCAAAATTTTCCTCAGAAAATCGAAAAATAGACAATTTGTGAAATTGTGGAATCAGTTCATTGTGGCGAAGAATGGGTCCGGCGATTAGTTGAGGAAAAAATGATACAAATAGAGTGTAGCTAATCAAATCATATTTTTGTTCTTTTGTTTCTCCTTTGTAAACATCAACTAAATAAGCAATTTGAGTGAATGTATAAAATGAAATGGCTAAAGGTAAAACAATATTCAGATTAGGTAAGTTAGTTTTGAAGCTGGAATTTATAGAGTTAACGACAAAATCAGCATATTTATAGTAACCCAACAAACCTAAGTTAAAAATCGTGCCACAGACTAGAAGTCCCTTAGCTCTTGCTGATTTCTGTTTATTCCTATCAAGTAACTGCCCGAAAACATAATTTACCAGGATAGAAGTTAGGAGAATTAATAAATACTTAAAATTCCAATATCCATAGAAAAATAAAGAAGCAAGTGTCAACCAAAGAAAAGAAAATCTAAAATTTCTAATTTTTGGAATAAAAAAAAATCCTAAAATGGTAATGGGGAGAAAAACAAAAATGAAGATATAAGAATTAAAAAGCATATTTAGCTATATCTTTTAGGTTGTTAATTGCTTTTTTTCGATCGCAATCCATTAATACATCCAATGAGAAAGGTCTCTTTTCAGTAACTCTTGTAAATTTAAAATATCTTTTTTAAAGTAAAGAGATAATTCTTGTTTTTGTGAGGTTTGTAGGGTTTCTGCTTGTCCTGTATTTTTTCGATAAGCTTTGGCAGCTAGAGGCTTACGGATGTGACTCGGAATAAGCGGTCGAAGTATTGATTTAATGGGATTATTATTTTTTAAAAAATTAAATAGAAATTTATTTTTTTGGACAAAAGAAGAGACATTATGCTTGACAGACATGTCTGGTTTGAACTGAGGATCTACACCTAAAAAACTGAATATATCTTCAATTGTTGCCTCCGGTTGTTGTTTCCAGTCTTCATATAACAAAACTTTAATTTGCTTGCGATCGCAAATCTCAAAATAATGTTGAAGCTGCTGGTAATATAAACCAACGTGTTTGTAGTGCCATGCTGGAGACCAATGCTTGTTAATCCTATCTTCTTCTTGTTGGCAAGCTTCTAAAAAATCTCCAATCCATTCGCGACCATCCCGACGTAAATGTAAGAAATGAGAATAAGCGCGATCGATGGGATTGCGAAGAATAGCAATTAACTTCGCATCGGGAATGTAGTGATTGATACGGTTAGCCGTTTCAGGAATATATAAATACATCGTTGAAGCTTCTCCGATCGCCTTTTCCTGAGAAACTCCAGAAAATAAAGCTTGATAGTCTTCTAAATTGACAATTGAATGATTTGTTCCCGCTTCGGCAGCACCCGGACCGATGTAATCCGGTTGTTTTCCTTCAAAGGCAAAAAAATTAGGTTCCTTGACGGGACTCATATAAATTTCTGGATGCTGCTTTAAATATGCATAAAGGGCTGTAGTTCCAGCTTTTGCCGCCCCAATAATCAAAAAGTTTGGCATTGTCATCGTCGATTTTACCTCTAAATTCTCTTGCCGTTGAGTGCTGGCTCTCCGACGAAGTAGGGAAATCCGAATCCCTATCGGGGGGTCATCCCGGATCCGCGATCGCCCAAATTCTCGCAGAATCTATACTTGAGACTCCAAGCAAAATTATAACTAACCACCATGACTGTACTCGAAAAAGGCACGATCGCCATCCATACTGAAAATATTTTTCCCATTATCAAGAAATCTCTCTACTCCGACCACGAAGTATTTTTCCGCGAACTGATCTCCAACGCCGTAGACGCCATCTCCAAACTCAAAATGGTCTCCCTCTCCGGCGAAATCAACGGCGAACTCGGCGACCCCGAAATCGTCATCAGCGTCGATAAAGACAAAAAAACCCTCTCCATCTCCGACAACGGCATCGGCATGACCGCCGACGAGATCAAAAAATACATCAACCAAGTCGCCTTCTCCAGCGCCGAAGAATTCATCGAAAAATACAAAAGCGCCTCCGACAACCAAATCATCGGACACTTCGGACTCGGTTTTTACTCCTCCTTCATGGTCGCCAGCCAAGTCGAAATCGATACCCTCTCCTACCAACAAGGCGCCCAAGCCGTCCACTGGACCTGCGACGGTTCCCCCGAATTTCAACTCGAAGACTCCTCTCGAACCACCCGAGGCACCACCATCATCCTCACCCTACCCGACGAAGAAAAAGAATACCTCGAAACCCCCCGCCTCCAACAACTCATTAAAACCTACTGCGACTTCATGCCCGTTCCCATCAAACTCGATGGCGAAGTCGTCAACCGCCAAAAAGCCCTCTGGCGCGAATCTCCCAGCAACCTCAAAGACGAAGACTACCTCGAACTCTACCGCTACCTCTACCCCTTCCAAGACGAACCCCTCCTCTGGGTTCACCTCAAAACCGACTACCCCTTCCTCGTCAACGGCATCCTCTACTTCCCCAAACTGCGCCCGGACGTCGATGTCAGCAAAGGCAACATCAAACTATTCTGCAACCAAGTCTTCGTCAGCGACCACTGCGAAGAAATCATCCCGAAATTCCTGCTGCCGATGCGTGGCATCCTCGACAGCCCCGACATTCCCCTCAACGTTTCCCGCAGTGCCCTACAGATGGACCGCACCGTGCGGAAAATTGCCGACTTCATCGCCAAAAAAGTAGGCGATCGCCTCAAAGCACTCTACAACGAAAACCGCCAAGAATACATCCGGTGTTGGAAAGACCTCGGCACCTTCGTTAAATTCGGCTGCCTCAACGACGACAAATTCAAAAAACAAGTCGAAGATCTCGTCATCTACCGCACCACCGCCGACCTCAGCCCCGCCCAACCCGACACCCCCGCCGTCGAAGTCCAAGGCGAAGAAGGCGACGCCTGGAAAGAAGTTCAAAGCGACAGCAACACCGAAGGTCCCTCCTACACCACCCTCGACGAATACCTCCAACGCAACCAAGCCCGTCACGAAAATCGCGTCTTCTACTGCACCGACGAAGTCTCCCAAGCCACCTACGTCCAACTGCACAAAAGTCAGGGCTTAGAAGTCCTCTTTATGGACTCCTTCATCGACCCCCACTTCATCAGCTTCCTCGAACGAGAACACCAAGACGTTAAATTCTCCCGCGTTGACGCCGAAATCGACGAAAAACTGCTCGACAAAGACAAAAGTACCGAAATCGTCGATCCGACCACCAACAAAACCCGAGGCGAACAAATTAAAGAACTCTTCCAAAACGCCCTCAACAAACCCAAACTCAACATCCGCACCGAAGCCCTCAAAGGCGAAGACGCCAAAGCCACACCCCCCGCAATGGTATTGCTACCCGAATTCCTGCGCCGCCTGCGCGACATGAACGCCCTCGTCGCCCAAGAAAACGTCGAATTCCCCGAAGAACACATCTTGCTAGTCAACACCGCCCATCCCTTAATTCAGAACTTGGCGCAAATGACCCAAGGCAACATCATTCAACCCGGCGACGCCCAATCCCCCTCTGCCGAACTTGCCGAACAAATTTGCCGCCACGTCTACGACCTCGCCCTGATGGCGCAAAAAGGCTTTGACGCCGACGGGATGAAATCTTTCGTCGAACGGTCCAATGACGTATTGACCAACTTGACTCAAAAAGCCTTCGGGAGTTAGGAAATCCGTAGCGCGGGCATCTTGCCCGCCAGCATTGTTGCCCACTGTTGGCTACTGTTGGCTACTGTTGCCCACTCCCCCTATTCCCCGATCCGAACCAAAACTAGGTACAATTAGAGATCGTGTCTGAAATAGCGAAACCGTACCGGGAGAAATCTTATGTCGCGTAAATGCCAATTGACCGGGAAAAAGGCGAATAACGCCATGTCCGTTTCCCACTCGCACCGCCGCACCCATCGCCTCCAACACGCCAACATCCAAGAGAAAAGAGTCTGGTGGCCCCAAGGCAATCGCTGGGTGAAATTGCGTCTGTCCACCAAAGCAATTAAAACTTTGGATCGCAAAGGCTTGCAAGCTTTCGCCAAAGAAGCCGGGATTAACCTCAACAAACTCTAAACAAAATTGCCTGAATTTGATTAAATTCGGTCAAAAAAAGGGAGACTAGCCGTTTGCTAGCCTCCTCTTTTTTATTCTTTTTGATGTTATCGCAGCTTTTATCGATTCTTCAGTTTTCACCAGTTTTTGAGAAAGCAACAATCGCCCCCGTCGGGACTCCCGACTCCCCCCTCCCAACTCCCCACTCCCGAAGTTTTAACCAGCAATTGATAACTTTTCGAGCCAACCTGGGTATGCTTGAACTTAGATATTACGCCAGTTCCACTGGTTTGTCCGGAAATGTACCGATTGTCAAGTGCCGGACAAATAAGTTAACACGGAAACGAAAGTCTATCTTATCCATCCGTCAGATCGCCACCTAGGGAGCAGCTATGCCTCAGCAACGCAAAATCAAAAAGGCTCTAAATCGGCTCGTCCAGTCGATGACCCGTTGCGTCCAACAGGCCACTAGCCGAGAAGCCTACCAACTCATGCGCGCCGCCTTACTCAGCAAGCGGCAGTCGCAATCTGGCTTTGTCTTGCCTACCACCACTTTGCTCATTGTAGTCATGCTTTTGGTGGCGGGGGCGCTGATTTTCCGATCTTACCAGCGATCGACCGACGTGATTGGCGACTTTAAACGACAACAGGTACAGAATGGAGCGAGTCCGGCGATCGAACGGGCTAAAGCTAAGCTGGAATACTTATTTGAAGAAGGAGTACAGACGGCGGGAGTTCCCAGCGAAAGGACTTTAGAAGAATTTTTAGCAGGTGGCGATCCAGAAAACTCCATCAATGCCTATAAATTTCCTGATGAAGAGTTTATTGGAGACAGTCCATCTTTAACTTTACCAACGAACGATGGGGTAGTTCCGGCGTGGACTTTTGAAACCGATACAGATGGCGATGGAACTGCCGATTCGATTACAGCCTATGCCATTCTCGCAAGAACAGGAAGAGAACAAGGCGGGACAATTCAAACGATGGATCCTAAGCGAGCTGATGATTTACCAGATCAGTTCACCGAGTTAGCAACCGAAGATGATAAAGCTAACTACATGGTAGTCAGCAACGGCCCCTTATCTGCGGGTAGTGCAACAGATGAATTATGCGAACCCAGATTTGTAGCCTCAGATCAGGATAATAGTACCTTTATTCAAGGGTGGTTTGAACAAGGTAGCGCTTTATTGCGGAAAAATTTCCAGGTTTATGCAGTCACCATCCCCAAAGTTTTAGCTGAAGGCGGAACAATAACTTCTCCATCGATTTCGACATTACTTTATCAACAAGATCGAACTTTAGAGCGAGCCAATAAATGGGGGGCTTGGTTCCGAACAGACATAGAACTTTACACCGGTCCTACATTTCGTTGGAATGGAGCAATTCATACAGAAGGCACTTTGTTCGCACGCGGACGTGATGGAATTCGCAGTTATTTGATTAGTGCTCAAAACTCCTGCTTCTACGACCCTGCACTCAACTCGGAAGTGAGAGGAGAAAAGCAAATTGTTTCAGCAATTCCTGGGGCGCCACAAGCCGAAGGAAATCAACGAGGCAATGTGGCCTTCGATCTTCATGGCGGTGCATCCCCGGAATTTGCTTTGCTCAATCCTGATACCGATTCGGTCAACTCAACCGATAGCTCGATTGGCATCATGCTCGATCCCGAGAAAATCGTGACGCAGAATGCATCAGTTTACCGCGATCCCGATGCAGTGGATGTCGGACCATTTGATGCGGATGTCTCCGCACGTATTAATCGAGGTGAAGCTACCCAAGATGAACGAACGGATTGTCCGCCCTATATTGACGACACTTATCGAGCCGATAATATCAGAGGTCCAAAGCCAGGATACAGCAAACCTCAAGTCGATCCGGAGACAGGGGAGTGTTCGGCAGAGTTAGGAGGCAGTGTTGGCGCTCCCATTGGAAATGGGGAACTAGAGCTAATTCGTAACGAGCCACCACCGTTGCAACCCGATTCTTACGGTCTCGATGGCTACTGGGAACGCCGTGCGCGTGGTGAAGGACTACGTATTATTGTTGGAGAACGCTTAGAATTAGGCAATGCTTTTGGTTGGACCATCGATCTCAACCGAGATGGAGACTACCAAGATCCTGGGGAAAAAGATATTGGTGAGGATCCACTCAATCCTCATGACTTGGATCCCGACCCAGTAGCTCGCCAGGGAAGCATTAATTATCCCCCAATGAATCAGCGTAAAAGTGAACTGGTACAACGCCGGACACTGCGGGATAATTTAGCTGCAGTTCAAGCCACAGCTATTTACCATCATAGTGATGCCAGTCAGGGTTATCACCCAGTTGCTTATGTAGCAACGACCGTTCATCCGGGAACCAGCACGACTTTACAAAGGAGTTCGACCTTTGAGCAACCTTTATCGGCTTTCAATGTTAAATCAGCAGCTGATGGTGGTTCGGGTTTGTTTGGCAGCACCTTTGGTAACGATTCTAATGAAATTTTAATTGACTTTTTGACAGGAAGAGGAACTAACGGTTGGGAGTTTAATACCCATCTAGCCTCAGATTTTGAGCCAGGAACACCGTTATGGACGGCTTTACAAAATCTCGCGAATTTTACAGGCGATCGCGACGGAGCCTATCCACCCAATCTTCAATGTCCTCCTCCAAATACAACCTCTGAAAATTTGGTTGGTTCATTTTCTCACCCCGATCGCTATCCCGATGCCTTTTTAACGATGTGGGGGAATTTCTCTAATCTTCAGTGTATTTTGTTCAGAGAGCAGACTGAACTTCCCAGTGCTGGGGCTCAGGGAGAGATGAGCTTAGCTCATGCCACTACCTTCCATACGGCAGCAGGAACCCTAGGGATGCTGGCGTACAATATTGCATATCTTGAAGATTACGATTACACCGACGCAAATAATAAACAACAACTGGAAGAATTAGACAATGCTTTACAAATCCTTAGTGATGGAAATACGGACAACGGCGAAGTACAGATCCAAGATGTAAGTGGCGAAGACCATATCAAAGTTGTTGATAATAGTGGAACCGAGGTTGCGTCTATTCCTGGAAGTTTTCCAACGAGAGAGGCTTATTTACTTGGGTTAGAAGCGATTGAAAAACCCGAGTTAGCAGAACTCGCTCGGTTGTTGCACCTTAAGGAACAAGTTAAGCGCGATCGGGAATTTGGTTTTGCTCAATCTCCTGCAGCAGAAGTTCCAGCGACTGATATCGATGGGAATAAAAAAATCACTGGTGGTGGGCCTTACTACACATACCCTGTCCGTTTTATTGATGATTTTTCTCATGGTAATGTCATTTACGATAAAGACGGAGCTCCTGACGGTGAAAATCAAATCAAAATTGGCTGTGACTTCAGTAGTAATGGCAACGACTATTTCGGGTTTGGAGATCCAGGAAATGCAGCAGGAGCTCCTGAAGCACAATTAGAAAAGCGTTTTATCGATCTTGCTACTCTGATTTGCTCGACAACACCCAAATTTCCCTCATTGCATTATATTTTCCCCACACAAGCCCACGATCGCCACGAAACAGCAACAGGTATCTCGCAACCGACAACCGAACCCTACATCAGCAATACAACCGCAGACACTAACTTCGAGCCTGTCAATCCAGCAGATATTGCGTTAATGCCTAAACCTTTGGATTTTAATAGCGCCGAATGGTTTCTACCTACAGAAAGTGGTCCGGGTGGGAATAATCCAAACAATAGTAGTCAGGAATTGGTCTTAGCTGATGGAGCGCTAAGGCGTGTAGCGATTAAAGATTCTGCGCTCTATGATGGTCGCGAAGCGATGAGTGTGAGAACTCTGAATTTAGATCTCGAACTCCTCCGCGAAAATCAGATCCAAGGGGACTTTTGGTTACCTGAAAGTGGAATTGTCTTTGCCTTCCGAGAAGATGCAGTGCGCGAAGATGCGCTTTACAAAGAACAAGATCCCAAAGATCTTCGGATCAAAGCAGTCGATTACTACCCCGACCCCGATCGCCGTCCCTATGGTTTCCGGTTCAAAAATGGTCGCTATATTAATCGGGGTGATAACAACGCCAATGGGATGACTTTCATTACCGATAATCCGTTGTACATCCAGGGTGCATTTAACCTACATGCTACTGCTGACGGGGCAACAACGAACGAAATACAAGAGTTTACCCAAACCTTGCCCGCCAATGGTAACTATGATGAAAATGACTTTTACGGTCGTACCGATCTCAACCCGAGTTTCTCGCGACCGGGACAAGATAATTGGCGACCAGTAGAAGTTTTAGCAGATGCTATTACCATTCTTTCGGACAACTTCTGTGATGGCAGTATTGAAGATGGAATTATCTATGCCGGAGATAACGATCCGAACGAAGCCGATAAATTGGGTGCTGCACGGCGTCAAACCTTATATGGCTGCAACAATGCCTCCAACTACACCTCTTATCTGAATCAAAACCGTCCGTCCACTGCGCTAGATTCTAGCGTTGAATGGCAACGAGAAAACCCCTTCGATCGACAGCTAAGCACTCCGTTCGCTCCAAACTCACCCATTCTAATTTCACGTAATGGTATTCATCAAACCACCGCAGGCGACTATGATGGCACCTTTCTGAAATTTGCTGACAAGCAAAACCAGGGCAAGAATCTCATCAATCCCATCGCCACGACCGTCAACCTCGTCTTGGTTAGTGGCATTTCACCAACACAAGAAAATCAACTCAATGGCGGGCTGCACAATTTCCCTCGCTTGCTGGAAAACTGGAATGATACAGTCGTGCTGACGATCCAAGGTTCGCTGATGCAACTCAACTTTAGTAATTATGCGACAGCACCCTTCGATCAGGATGGTTGGGAAGACGGTCAACCAACAGCCGCTCTTATTTTCCCTTACTACAGTCCACCGCAACGGAATTGGGGTTACGATGTCGGGCTGCAATATCTGCCTGCCGGACCGGTTTCTAAGCGTCTTGTTAGCTTATCCAACGAGCGGGATGAATTTTATCGCGAACTACCTGCTGACGATCGATATATTTGCAAGTTGCGCGATGCGATTGGATTCGGCTGTCAAGAGTAAATAGGGAGGTTGAAACATGCTAGATATCAGCCAAAAAGGCAGCGAGCGAGGACTGACGCTCATGGAGTCGTTAGCGGCAATTGTCATTTTTGGAATTGCCATTACTGCCATTACACCACCATTGATGATGGCGATGGCTGCTCGCGTTCGTGCTCACCGAGCTGAGCAAGCCTTACAAATTGCTCAAAGTGAAATTGACCGAGTCAGACTATTGATGGAAAAAGGCAATAGTGGTTTGCCCAGCGCTGAGTTTGTCGATCTCTTACCTCCAGCATCGGGTGCGGCCACATCAAATGAAGTGGCTGCCCCAACAGCAGTTGAAAGTGACTGTACCACTCTTGCCGATTCTACCAATACAGCTTGTGCTGTTGATATTGAAAATGATGGAACCGATGATTTTGTCATTCAAACGTTCCGTACTCATTCCTGTGAATCAGAAAATAGCCAAGGAGAAAGGATCCCACTAGGCTTTAGGATGGGTGTACGAGTTTACACAAAGAGTTCATTTGACGCCCATAGCGGTTCTCTAGGAACGAAACAAGGATCCTTGGCATTCTCAGCAGCAACTACATCTGGCAAATCTCCTCTAGCAGTTATGGAAGTACCGATCGTGAGAAGCGATTTACCTCTGTCAAATGTAATATACAAAAGCGTCATTAATGGAGAAACTTGTGAACTCTAAATCGTAATGTTGTTGAATTCAGACAAATTGCTACAACACTAAAATTTGGAACGCTCACCAGTTTAGATCGCTATTTTAATCGATCGTTCTCTTCATATTCACCCCTCGATTCAGAGTAAAGTTGCTGAGGATAGCTCTCGGATCCAAGAACACCAAAGTTCCTAAAAGTCTATGTGTAAACAAAACCTTTAAAGTGAAAGCATTAGAGCCATGGATGAAAACAACCTTAATTATATCTTAAAAGCATATCTTCGGTTTCGTAAATCGCGATCGAGCAATAAAGGGTTTACCATCTTAGAAATTCTGATGGCTATCCTTATTACTGCTATGGTTTTATATGCGATGCTTTCACTGGTTGTGAATTTGCTCGGACTGGAAAAACGAGAGACTGCAAAAAACCAAGTTCAGCAAGATATGGGTCAAGCGATCGATTATATAGCAACGGAGTTAAAGCAGGCCGTCTATATCTATGAAGGACAAGATTTAGAGAATTTAGTTAGTTTTCCGGATGAAGTACATCCTATTTTAGGATTTTGGAAAATTGAGAAAGTGCCTTACCGAAATAATCCAGAAGGCAATCAAAAATTACCTGACTCCTGTAGTGGAGCCACAGCTAGCGAGTGTTATCAGTTAAAAACAAGCCGTAATACCTATACCCTGGTTATTTATTCCCTAAAAAGAGATAACACCGAGATTTGGGAAGGGCCGGCCAGAATTACTCGCTTTCAACTGCGCAAATACGACCCTGAAGATCTCGCTAACTTGACGAAAACCCCGGGTTATGTCGATCCAGACAGTAGTAACTTTGCTGATTGGTCTCCGACTGAAGTGATTAATTACAGTGAAGCTGAAAATGCAGATGTTTTAGTGGATCTCGTCGATTACCATCCCGAAGGCGCCGTACCAGATTGTGGCGATTACATGCTGTCTACACCAACTTTACCGGATAATAATACAAGCTTTTATGCTTGTGTAAAACCCAGAGAAACTGCTACTAATGCGGGGGAATTTGCAGAAGCGATCGTTTATTTGCGAGGGAATGCTGCCGAACGAGCTGGAAAGAGGGGAAACCGTAATTCTGTGTACTTGCCAAGTCTGCAACGGCGCGTTCAAGCTCGTAGTGTATTTAATCGGACTCCTCCCGGGTTTTGATTGTTGAATAGTGAGGTAAGAGTCTCAAAATATTTTAGGAGTGGGAAGTTTATGAAAGCTGGAAGTCATCTAATCCAACAATTCAGCCGCAATCGGGGACAATCTAAAGCTGAAGGGGGCTTCACACTTCTAGAAGTGGTGTTAGTCGCACTCATGATCGGAATTCTTGCTTCGATTGGCATTCCGAGTTGGTTGTCGATGTTAAATAATACCCGGTTGAAGAAAGGGCAAGCGCCGATTGAAGAAGCGATTCGTAATGCGCAACGCGAAGCGTTACGATCCAAGTCGGGATGGATGGCGAGCTTTCGTCAGCAGGATGAGGCGATCGAATGGACGGTGCATCGGTCGGGAACCGATCCCGCCAATTGGCAGAAGATCGACGAACCAACGGTCACTCTCGATCCGGACAACACCAATCTCGATGAAGAGGAACCGTGGAGTATTGGCTTTAATGAAAGAGGGGAAGTCAGCAATGCTCCGGTGCAAATTACCATTACACTGACCAGCAATCCCAATAAAAAACGCTGTGCGATCGTCCAGACCTTGTTAGGGTCGATGAGGCTCGCGCAAGATGAGGACTGTAACTTATAGCATTCCAGATAGATTGGGGTGAGTGCGATCGCTGATTGACAAGGGGCTAGATATGAATCCGAAAATGTAAAAATGTAAAAAAAATTAATAAAAAACCTGCTTTGATAGTGAGATAGTTAACCCATATCAGTTCAACTCTTACAAACGAGGGTTTTGTGATATGGTTACCCAGGAGTGCAGCACACCACGACTTGTCCGATCGCCTGCCCCCGGCTTTACCCTGTTAGAGACTTTACTGGCCACGCTAATGATAGCAATCTTAGCCGCGATTGCTATTCCAAGTTGGTTTGGGTTGACGAACCGAAGCCGCCTCAATAAAGCCCAAGATCGGGTATATATGGCGATCCGGGAAGCACAACGACAAGCCAAGCAAAACAAAACAATTTATCAAGCCAGCTTTAGAAACCACAACAACACCGCTCAATGGGCAATTCATCCCGCTACGCGAACCCCTGAGTCAGGCGAGTGGCAGACAATCGACCGAGAAATAAAAATTCAAGAAGATGGAAGCACCTTTTACCAACATCCCGCCACCGAAGCTTGGCGGGTTCAGTTTAACGATAAAGGTCATACAAATGGACGCATGGGGCGCGTGATCGTGTCCCTACAAAACGGAGGTGACAACAACCGATGCGTTGTTGTTTCCACCCTACTTGGTGCCCTTCGCAAGCCTGCTGAGAGTTGTTAATTGCGACCTCAATTGACCCAAAAGCAGGAAAGGCAACTCTAAAATCCAGTTCGAGAGTTAGCTTTGAGATCCCTCGGTTTCAATAAGTTTCCTGTAAATACTATAAGGACAGGTCACTCAGAAACCGGGGGATTTATTCAAACTCGACTTACTCTCTCTTCGCCGACGGTAACGACTTGGGGGCGGCTTCCGTCTTCTCCTTATCCAACTTGAACACCAACACCGCCAACGGGGGCAAGCAGAGATCTAACGAATAGGGACGACCGTGGAACCACCATTCATCGGCCCATTTACCGCCGAGATTGCCCATATTGCTGCCGCCATATTTACCGGAATCGCTGTTAAACAACTCCGTATAAAAACCGTGAACGGGAACGCCGACACGATAGTGACTGTGCGGTTGCGGAGTGAAATTACAGACCACCACGACGAACTCGTCGGATAACTTATCCCGACGCAGGAACGAAACGACACTGTGACGGTTGTCGGAACAGTCAATCCACTCAAATCCCGGCTCTTCAAAGTCCTGGGTGTATAACGAGGGTTCGCTCTTGTAAAGCTGGTTGAGATCCCCCATGAACTGCTTGAGCTGGGCGTGGGGTTCGTATTGCAACAAATGCCATTCTAAGTCTGCCCAGACGTTCCACTCGCTCCACTGGGCGAATTCCATGCTCATAAACAAGGTTTTCTTGCCGGGGTGGGCGAACATGTAGGTAAACAAGCAGCGCACGTTGGCGAACTTCTGCCAGCGATCGCCCGGCATTTTGCCGATGATATTGCTCTTGCCGTGTACCACTTCATCGTGAGACAGCGCTAGCATGAAATTCTCACTATGGTGATACCACATGCTAAACGTAATATTATTTTGATGGAACTGGCGGAACCACGGATCCATGCTGAAATAATCGAGCATGTCGTGCATCCACCCCATATTCCACTTGAGGTTAAAGCCCAAACCCCCCACGTAGGTCGGCCAGGACACCATCGGCCACGAGGTCGATTCTTCGGCGATCGAAAGCACCCCCGGGAAGTAAGAGAATAACAGGTGATTCACTTGCCGCAGAAAATCTGCCGCTTCGATATTCTCCCGTCCGCCGTAATCGTTGGTCACCCACTCGCCTTCCTTGCGGCAGTAGTCCAAATACAACATCGAGGCGACCGCATCCACGCGCATCCCGTCGATATGATATTTGTCGAACCAAAACAGGGCATTCGCCACTAAGAAATTACGAACTTCGTGGCGGTTGTAGTTAAAGACCAACGTTCCCCATTCTTTATGCTCGCCTTTACGGGGGTCGGAATGCTCGTAAAGGTGGGTGCCGTCAAAAAAGGCGAGTCCGTGTCCGTCTTTGGGGAAATGTCCGGGTACCCAGTCCACGATTACGCCGATCCCGTTTTGGTGGCACTGGTCTACAAAGTACATGAAGTCTTCCGGGGTGCCGAAACGGGAGGTGGGGGCGTAGTATCCGGTGACTTGATACCCCCAGGAGCCGTCAAACGGGTGTTCGGCGATCGGCAATAATTCGATATGGGTAAACCCCAAGTCTTTGACGTAGGGAATTAATTTTTCGGCGAGTTCCCGGTAGGTGAGGAAACGCGCCTCGGATTTGAGTTCGGAAACGACGACGACGGGTTCGGTTTCGCCGTTGGGCAATTGGGCGGGTTCGGAGGCGGCGGCGTGCAGCCAGGAGCCTAAATGACATTCGTAGACAGAAATCGGCTGGCTGAGAGCTTCGGTGTTGCGTCGCCGTTCCATCCACTCCTCATCGTTCCAGGTGTAATCGTCGAGGTTGGTGACAATGGAGGCGGTTTTGGGGCGGACTTCGGACTGGAAGCCGTAGGGGTCACTTTTTTCGTAGATGTGGCCGTCTTGGTTTTTAACTTCGTATTTGTAGTGTTCGCCGACGTCTAAATCGGGGATAAATAATTCCCAAACGCCATTACCGCGCTTGGCCATTTGGTGTTTGCGACCGTCCCAGTAGTTGAAATCGCCGAGGATGGAGACGTTGCGGGCGTTGGGCGCCCAGACGGCGAAGTAGACTCCTTTGACGCCGTTGACCTCCATGAAGTGGGCGCCGAGTTTTTCGTAGATGCGGTGGTGGTTGCCTTCTGCGAACAGGTGAATGTCAAGGTCTGTTAACTTGGGGGAACGAAAGGCGTAGGGATCGTAAATCACCCGTTCGCGATCGCCTTCTTCGATCCGAAACTGGTAATTGGCCAGTTCTTTGGTTTCAATAATGCATTCAAAGAAGTTAGGATGATGCACCGACTGCATCGGGATTTCTTTGCGTTCTTGCGGAACGAGAGCCCAAACCGCTTTGGCAGTCGGTTGGTAGGTTCTGACGACCCATTTAGTGCTATTGCCATTTTCCCCGTCTAGGGGATGTGCGCCGAGAATTTCAAACGGATCCTGATGCTGGTTGGCAACAATGCGTTCTACTTGCTCTGGGGCGATGCTTGCTGTCATGAAATTACCTACCTAATTTATGCGGCTGTTGAAGATCTTTAAAAGTACAACTCTCGTTATGTTGTTTTTCTCATCCCCATTGTAGGGCTTGACCCTTCCCGAAAACTGGGGAATCGACAAGTCTGGGGGGTCTGTGGATCCCGATGTTCATCCCAGGGAATAGAATGCGGGATTTTATAAAAATACACCACAAGTATTAAGTATTGTAAATAGCTCAAAAGGCGATCGCCCTCTCGATGGATTCGCGGGTGGGGGTTGCCCGATGCTTGGGTAATAGTGGGGAGCGAGTCGAGTCTGGAGGGATTTCAGAAGGGAAAAATCGATCGCAGGATCTCGCGCACGGGCAATTGTTCGACAATGGGTTCGGGAGCGATCGCGTCCGGCGGTTCGGCGATGGTCGTTCGGGGGCGCGATCGCCCAAATCTGGCCGTTTGCACGGGGTTTTCCACAGTAGCATACTCGCTCGGCGTCAGGGGGCGCCCGTCTACGGGCGATCGCGCTTCGGTGATAATTTCCGTGCGTAAAATTTCTTCGGGTAAGTCTTCCGGAGGGGGCAAAGCGCTAGCCGGATCGGCGATCGCGGCGATCGAAACAGCCGAAGCGATCGCCGCGATCGCTCCGAAAACCCCGTTTTTTGACCCGTGGCGCTGTTCCATCCCTTGCCATGCCTCAAACCCGACCGAGGACAATCAACCGCACCTCAACGCTGGTCAGTGCACTTGCGCCCCTGTTGCCATTGTAACGAATGCACTCGGCTAATCCCTCCAATCAGGGCGATCGACCCCGAAAACCAACCCCCAGAGGGGAAACCTCGGAGGGTTCCTCTACCGGGGGAAAGTCAAAGAGAACGGACAATTGTGAGAGGGAGAAAGAGATCGAGCTAGACGATCTCCTTACCCTCTCCGATAGGACGGTCTCGCTTTTACTGAGCGCCTTCAGCCGGGGGTTCGGCAGCCTCCGGAGTCGTCTCAGCCGGAGTTTCCATCGCTTCAGGAGCCCCCTCAGCCGGAGTTTCCATCGCTTCAGGAGTCCCTTCAGCCGGAGTTTCCATTGCTTCAGGAGTGGTTTCCGTCGCTGGAGCGTCAGTCGCTCCCGGAGTAGTTTCCGTCGGAGCGTCAGTCGCTTCAGGAGTGGTTTCCGTCGGAGCGCCAGTCTCTGCCGGAGGAGAGTCCGTACCCGTGTCCGTGGGGGTGCTGCAAGCCGATAACACGGTGGCTAAAGTTAACACGGCAGCCAAACTCAAGAATTTCTTCGTCATTTTCCCTCGCTTCTACTAAATTAGGTCTAAGTTGTCAACGTGCTGAATGAATAGAATAAAGCATTCATCCAAAAATTTCACGCTATCTTAATCCGACTTAGGTTGTATGACAACCCTAACCGGGAAAAATTGACTCAAATAGTTGCTATAAGCCAAACTAGGGATTAAAATTCTTTTCCCCAAAAATAAGCGGGATAGGCATTTGGCAGAGTGAAACAACAGGGGGGAACAAAAAAGCCCTCCAGGCGATCGACCGAATGACCTGCAAACCCTACGAACCCTCAACTCGGGTTGACCTGTTTAAACTCCGTTGGCGCTCCTGTAGGGGGAGCGGACGGGTCGAGTAGATCGGTGTGGCCCAGGGGCGGCGATTCTGCTTTGCAGACGCTTCGCGAACGCCATTGAAGGCTTTGTCAACAGGCGCAGGGAGCAGGTTCAGTGCCGCGCGGCGGTGGGGCGATCGCCACGAAACCGCCGAATCGCTGAGGATTGCGACCCCATACCGATATCCCGGTAGCCCGGTGTTAGGATGGAGGCGAGCGCTTTTTACTGACAATTTAGCCAATAAAAATCGCTTTATATTTTCTTGGGAATTGAGGCGCGATCGCCCCTGGAAATTCCCTATAAGTTGACCTATTTACGATTGGTAAGCATTATGACTGTTGCGCTGAGATCTCCTCATTCTCCCGAGAAAGTTCGCCCTCGCCAGGATATCCCTCGCCGTGGAAATAAAGTCACCTCTCTGGCGAAGCACCAACGAACGCCCACCTGGTTGAAAACCCTCTTCCAAGTGCATTCCCTTTGTTCGGTAACCACCTTTGTTTTAGCTTTCGTCGCCTTAACCCTTTACGGAAACACCGTTTATTCTCAGCAGCAGTGGGGTCAACAATACCGAGAACTTGAAAAATTAAGACATCAAGAACGGCAACTGATGGCCGCTCGCGAAGCGCTCAAAAATCAAATCGCGCGACAAGCCGAAGATCCCTCAAGTGGCTTAGTCCCGCCGAGCGCCGAGTTAACCTTAGTACTCGAACCCACCCCGAAACGGGACGCCCTCGCGCCGCAACCGACCGAAGCGGACGCGCAACGCGAACCGACCTCCTCGAAACCCGTCGGCTACTGAGACGAGCTTGTTTTATACTTTTGGGGACTGCTGTTGAGTTCCCGATTTTCCAGTTCAGGCCGTTTCATCTCGATCGCGCAATGGCATCTCGCATTCCCGACCATCCCACTCGCTTCAAACGTGCTTCACGGGAGCGTTCCGCTCGTACCTCCCGACGACGAGACCCGCGATCGCCGCGACGCCGCCAACGAGTGCAAGTCCGACGGGCGACCGCCTCCAAGCCAGCGAAGCGTAACGGCTTCAGTCATTTACTTCGCACGGCGATCGCCGCCCTCGCCGTGTCTCCCTCGACCCCCAGCCGAGCTCCCGTCCCATCCTCCCAACGGGGGGGGCGACCGCCCTTAAGTCGTTCCGCCATCTGGGATCGCCCCAGAGTTCGCTTATCCCTCGTTTGGGGCATGTTGCTCCTGAGCAGTGTCGGACTGCTCGCCAACCTATATCGCCTCCAAGTTATTTCCGGCGGCAACTTGCGCCAACAAGCTCGACAGCAGCAAAATATTAGCCTCAAACCCTTCGTCCCCCGACGCCCGATCGTCGATCGCGCCGGGAACGTCCTCGCCATCGATCGCCCGGTCTACAAACTCTACGCCCACCCCAAACTCTTTACCGAATCCGTCGAAACCATCGCCCGATCCCTCTCCCCGATTCTCGAACGCCCCTTTGCCGAAATTTGGGAACTCCTCGATCGCGGAGAAAGCGGTCTGGTCGTCGCCACCTCAATTAGCGAAGACGCCGCCGACCGGATCCGCCAACTCTACCTCGACGGACTCGAACTCGAAGAACGACAGCAGCGCTTGTATCCTTACGACCAACTCGCCGCCGATATCGTCGGCTACGTCAACGACGAACGCACGGGTCAAGCGGGGATCGAATACAGCCGTCAAGAATCCCTCGTCCCGGCGCCGCCGCTCGTCGAAAGCGATCGCAGCCTCGGCGGCGCCTTGATCCCCGATCCGGTACCGGGAGACTTTTACCGTTTTGACGACTTGCGCCTCCAATTGACCGTAGACTTGCGATTGCAACGAGCCGCTCACCAGGCGTTGGCCGCTCAAATCAAGCAGTGGGAAGCCAAACGGGGAACCGTCATCGTCATGGATGCCCGCGACGGCGCCATTCTCGCCCTCGCCAACCAACCGACCTACAACCCCAACCAGTTTTACGAATTCGACCTGGAACTGTTTAAAAATTGGGCTCTGACCGACCTTTACGAACCCGGTTCGACCTTCAAACCGATCGCCGTCGCCATCGCCCTCCAAGCCGGGGCGATCGAACCCGACAGCACCTTTTACGACGAAGGGCGGATCTACGTCGATAGCTGGCCGATTTCTAACTACGATTATTCCTACGCCGGAGCGCGCGGAACCGTCAACGTGCGCGAAATCTTGCGCCATTCCAGTAATGTCGGCATGGTTCGCGTCGTCGAACAAATGGAATTGCGCGTCTTCTACAGTTGGCTCCAACGTCTGGGAATTGGCGACGTCACTCATGCGGATTTGCCCTTTGAAGTCGCCAGCCAACTGCGATCGCGTCAGGAATTTGTCGCCTCCCCGGTTCACGCCGCTACCGCCTCCTTCGGTCAGGGATTTTCCCTGACCCCATTGCAATTGACCCAAATTCACGGGGCGCTAGCCAATGGCGGACGCCTGGTGACGCCTCACGTCGTCAAAGGCTTGTATAATGCCGACGGTCGGCTCTATTGGCAACCGCAACGACCCCGCAGCCGCCAGGTCTTTTCCCCGGAAACGACCCACGCGGTGGTCAGCATGATGGAAGATGTGGTCGCCGAGGGAACGGGGAAAAATGCTCAAATTTCCGGTTATCGCATTGCGGGCAAAACCGGAACCTCCCAGAAAGCCACGGCGACGGGAGGTTACTCCGATTACGCCAAAATTGCGAGCTTCGTTGGCATCGTCCCCGCCGACAATCCCCGTTACGTCGTTTTGGCCGCGATTGACGAACCCAAAGGCGGCAGTGGGGGTATGACTGCCGCTCCCGTGGTCAAGTCCACGATCGAAGCCCTGATTCAGGTGGAAGGTATCCCGCCGAGTGAGGCGATCGCCCCAGAATAGGGATCGCTACCCCCGCGATCGAACTCGTGTAGATCGGATTTATATATTGTATTGTTCGGCGTTCGCGAAGCGTCTGCAAAGCAGAATCGCCGTCACCTCGACCACGATCCCATCGAAGACAAACCGCGCGCCGGGAAAACCTGTGAGTGAAGAGCCGAATTTCCACGCGATCGCCCCACTCAAGCCCTCAATCCCCTCAGTGATAACCCTTGGGGGGTTAAAATTTGGGTACCCTGATAAACTTCAATCACTACAGGGAAATTGTTTTGAGACGTATTTATTTATGGATGCTGCTGCACACTGGCAACGCTATCAGGACTGGCTATATTACCACGAAGGTCTAGAACTTTACCTCGATATCAGTCGCATGGGCTTTGACGATGCCTTCGTCAGCCAAATGCAACCGAAATTCGAGAAAGCCTTCGCCGACATGGAAGCCCTAGAAAACGGGGCGATCGCCAATCCCGACGAAAACCGGATGGTCGGTCACTACTGGCTTCGCAACCCCGAGATCGCGCCTCGGGACGAACTCAAGCAAGAAATCCTCGAAAATATAGAGCGGATCGAAAACTTCGCTCGCAAAATTCACGGCGGGGAAATTCATCCCCCTAAAGCCTCCAAATTTACCGACGTTCTCTCGATTGGCATTGGCGGGTCTGCCCTCGGGCCGCAATTCGTCTCGGAAGCCCTCTCGCCGGACTTCCCGCCGATGAACCTGCACTTCATCGACAATACCGATCCGGCGGGGATCGATTCTCTCCTCGCTCGGATTCGCGACCGCCTCTCGACCACCTTGGTCTTAGTCATTTCCAAATCCGGCGGCACCCCAGATACCCGCAACGGGGCGATCGAAGTTCAAAAAGCATTCGAGGCAAACGGACTCGACTTTTCCGGTCACGCCGTCGCCATTACGGGTCACGAGAGCGCCTTAGAAAAACAAGCCCTATCGGAAGGCTGGGTCGCCACGTTCCCGATGCACGATTGGGTCGGCGGACGAACCTCGGAAATGTCTGCCGTCGGCTTAGTTCCCGCCGCCTTACAAGGGATCGACATCCGCGCGTTGCTCGCCGGGGCGAAAGCCATGGACGAAGCCACCCGTCGGTGGGAGTTAAAAGAGAATCCCGCCGCCTTGTTGGCGCTGTCGTGGTACTACGCCGGAAATGGGCGCGGCGAGAAAGATATGGTGATTTTGCCGTATAAAGACAGTCTGCTGCTGTTCAGTCGCTACCTCCAGCAATTGGTGATGGAGTCGTTGGGGAAAGAAAAAGACCTCGACGGCAATACGGTTTATCAAGGGATTGCCGTTTACGGGAATAAGGGATCCACGGACCAACACGCTTACGTGCAGCAATTGCGCGAAGGGGTGCCGAATTTCTTCGCAACCTTTATTGAGGTGTTGGAAGAGCGCCGGGGAACGTCCCCGGAAGTCGAGCCGGGAGTAACCACGGGAGATTATTTATTTGGGTTTCTCTACGGAACCCGAGAAGCGCTTTACGAGAACCAGCGCGATTCGATTACGGTGACGGTTCCCCAGGTGGACGCTCGGACCGTGGGCGCGTTAATTGCGCTCTACGATCGCGCCGTCGGCTTCTATGCCAGTTTGGTGAATATCAACGCCTATCACCAACCGGGGGTAGAAGCGGGTAAAAAGGCGGCGGCGCAAGTGTTGCAGTTGCAAAAACAAGTGGTGGAGATTCTCCAAAAAAGCGCACAACCCCTGTCTTTAGAGGAGTTGGCGGTGCGTGCGGGGGTCGGCGATCGCGTGGAGATGATTTATAAGATCGTGCGCCATCTCGACGCCAACGGACGGGGAGTGAAAATAGAAGGGAATCCGAGAACCCCTTCGAGTTTGCACATTTCCGCCCGTTGACGCCTTTTTCCTTGCCCTCGCCAGACCTTCGATTTGGCGGGGGGTCGCTCCCGGGTTTCGGGAGAAGACGGAGCGCAAGATCGCGCGATCGCGTTGGGAAGGGAGTGTAGTTCGCTAATCTAGAGAGTATAGATGCTACGATCCCGCCTCAACGTTACTCTTCGATCGGAGGGGAGGGGGGATCTGCATTACACTGGGACGCTCTCCGTGAAATCATGCTCTTGACAATTTTAGTAGTCGATGACGATCCGGGTACTCGCCTGGCGATCGGCGAATATTTGGAAATGTCTGGCTATATGGCGATCGCGGCTGCCAACGGTCGGGAAGCGTTGACGATGGTGGAGCGACATCAACCGCATTTGATGGTGACGGATATCGTGATGCCCCAGATGGACGGTTACGAGTTAGTGCGGCAAATTCGCAAAAAGCCTGCATTTCGCTTGTTACCCGTGATTTTTCTGACGGCGCGGACCAATACCCAAGAGCGGATCTTGGGCTATCAACTCGGCTGCGACGTTTATTTGGCCAAACCGTTTGAATTGGAAGAACTCGGGGCGGTGATTCGCAATCTGCTGGAGCGAGCTTCCTCGATCGCCCAAGCCACCTGGAGAGCGCAAGAGACCTTGAGTTCTCCCGTGATCGAGGCGGAGTGGCGGTTTGCTTACAAACCCAGCCCCGAGACCGGGGGAGCGGCGGCGTATTTGTCCCCAGAAGGGGATCCGCCCTCGGACGGGCGGCGATCGCGCGCCTCGGCGCCGAGTTGGAATCAAGCTCAAGATCGAAACCGTGACGGCGAGGGCGAGGCTGAAATTGTGTTGAGCGATCGCGAACGGCAGGTGTTGAGTTTGCTGACCGAGGGGTTGTCAAACGCTCAAATCGGCGATCGCCTCCACCTCAGTCCGCGCACGATCGAAAAATACGTCAGCAGCTTGTTGAGAAAAACGGCGACCAAAAATCGCGCGCAGTTGGTGGGGGTGGCGATCGAACGGGCCTTGCTGTGAGCGAAATTCTCCGTTGGTCGTCCCGCCGCCGGACTAGTGCGATCGCGGCGTCGTCGAAGGATCGAGCCGTTCGCTCGCGATTTCTTCTAGCAAACCTTCACAGGCGTCGAGCAGCAAGTCGATGACGCGATTGAAGCCCTCGGGACCGCCGTAGTAGGGATCCGGGACTTCTTTGAGGGAGTGATGGCGGCAAAAGTCGCACATCATCCGGACTTTATGGTGGTATTCGCCCTTGCGATCTAAGGCGAGGATATCGGCGTAGTTGTCCCGATCCATTGCTAAGATCAGGTCGAATTTTTCAAAATCGGCGGGATCGAAGCGACGGGCCCGACCGCTAAAGGTCATTCCCCGGGCTTTTGCCGCTTCGACCATGCGACGGTCCGGGGGACTGCCACTGTGGTAGCTGATGGTTCCGGCGGAGTCGCAGGTAATTTGACCGTCGAGGTTCTGTTGTTGCAGTAAGTAGTTAGTGATATTTTCGGCTGCGGGAGAGCGACAGATATTTCCCAGGCAGACGAACAGGAGTTTGTAGGGCATGGGTACGAGCGGAGTGGTCGCGGGGGAAGCGGGGCGATCGCCGCCAGAGGGCTGCGCGATCGACAAAAACGACCCCGGATCGCCGAACCGAGGTTTCGACCTCGAAGGGGTCGAAATCGGTTGGGGGTTCGGGAGCCGTTGGCTTGGAAAGTCGGTAGGTTACATACCGGGGAGGTTCAAGCCTCCGGTCAGTTCTTCCATGCGTTCGCGCATGGTGGCAGTGGAGTTGTTGTAGGCGTCTTTCATTGCTGCGGTGACCAATTCGGAAACCACGTCGGCTCCTTCGCCGAGAGCATCCGGGGAAATCTCTACGCGACGCGGTTCTTGGTTGCCACTGAGAATGACTTTGACCAAACCTCCCCCAGCTTGGCCTTCGATTTCCATTTGGTCTAATTCTTCTTGGAGCTTTTTGGCACCTTCTTGCACCTGCTGAGCTTTTTTGAAAGCTTCAGTCAGTTCTTTCATTTTGCCGAGACTGAAGCCAAATCCCTGTCCTTTTGACATAATTGGTTGACTCTATTGTTTTATGGATTAGGTGAACAGCGACGATCGCTTTTCTGATGTTGAAGTTGTCCCTCAGTGTAGCGCGATCGGTATTTTCGATCCAACTCGATCGCGCCGTTCTCCCCCGGAGCGACCCCGACCCCAGGGGGGGATTGCGGGGCGGGCGATCGTTAGAATTCGCCGAGAATGCGAACTTCCGGTTCTAAATCCAAGGACCAATGTTGGGACACTTGGGCTTGAACGTGACGGATCAGTTCAAAAATTTGGCTTGCCGTCGCCCCCCCACAGTTGAGAATAAAATTGGCATGGCGTTCGGCGACTTGAGCTTGACCGACTTGATAGCCTTTGAGTCCGCTTTGTTCGATCAGCCACCCGGCCCCGGGAGACCCTTGGGGATTGCGGAAGACGCTGCCACAACTGGGCAAGTGGTACGGCTGGGTGGATTTGCGAAGTTGGAGTTGTTCCCCGGTCGTGGCCAGGACTTTTTCCGGATCGGCGCCGGGATTGAGGGCGAAGGTCGCTTCGACCACGAGCAAATCGCTCCCTTGGAGGATCGAGGTTCGATAAGCATAACCGAGTCGATCCGGGGTCAGCACGCGGACGTTGCCCTGGGGATCCATGACGTGGGCGTTGACGAGGACGTTGGCGCAACAACTGCCGTGGGCTCCGGCATTCATGACCACGGCGCCGCCGACGGTGCCGGGAATCCCGACCGCCCACTCGAAGCCTTCCCAACCGAGTTGGGCTGCTTGCCATGCCAAGCGGGCTAGGGATTGGCCTGCGGCGACCCGCACGCGCCCGTTTTCCGGATCGAAGTGAGTTTTTCTTAAATGGCGAGTGGCGATCGTCAGACCGGGCAGGCCGCGATCGCTGACGAGCAAGTTAGACCCCGCCCCCAAGAGGGTGATGGGTAGCCCCCGCTCCCGCGCCCAAGCAAAACTGGCTTTAATATCGTCGAGGGATCTGGGAATGACAAACCACTCCGCCGGACCGCCGACGCGAAATGATGTATAGCTCGCCAGAGAAATATTCGGTTTTATCTCACAATTACCACTTTCAAGTGGGATCGAGTAAGGGGAGCGTTGGGTTTCTCGCTGAAAACTCTCGGGCTTGGGGGAGACGACCGCCTCGGCCCTCGGGACGGCGCTAAGCTGCTCGTGGGAAAGTGTCATGATAGTAATGGTGCTTTTATGCTGGTAAACCTATGCCGAAAATTGGCTCGAACAGGCGTTTTGAACGTTGAAGAACGTCCCTCGTCCGTTCGCCTCCAATTTAGGCGCGATGGCGCGTGGCTTGCAAACCTTCTCGCTCCGTCTCTTGGTAGAATGCCATGACCTCCGGGACGATCTGGTTGAGATTCCCCGCTCCCAGAAACAAGACCAAATCCCCAGGAAGTAACATTTCACACAAAAACTGACGAACTGCATCGAGGTTTTCTTGATAATGCACCCGAGGATGATGTTCGGCGATCGCCTCGGCAATTCTTACCCCATCGATGCCTTCAATTTTGGCTTCCCCCGCACTGTAAATATCGGTAACCACGACCAAATCGGCATCCTCAAAGGCACTGGCAAATTCCGATAAGAATTTCTGAGTGCGACTGTAACGATGAGGTTGAAACACGGCAACCGTGCGTTGGCGATCGCCCGAGGACAAACTTTTAGTCTGTAGTTTAGCCGCATTGAGTGTAGCGCGGATTTCGCTGGGGTGGTGCGCGTAGTCGTCTACGAACTGAATGCCGTTATATTCGCCTTTCAACTCGAAACGACGAGCGGCCCCGGCAAAAGTCGCGATCGCCGCCGCAATCTGAGAAAACTCCAATCCTAACAAACGTCCGAGCGCTACCGCCGCCAACGCATTACTCAAGTTATGGTGTCCCAACAACGGTAAGGAAAGTTGGCCGAGAATTTCACCTCGTTCCCAAACCCGAGCGGTAGTTCCGTCGGCTCGATAAGCGATGCAATCGACAGTGTAATCCGCGCCCGAATCCAAATTGAGGCTGTAACTCACTGACGGTTGGAGCTGGTCGCGAACCGTCGGACAATCGATACAACCGATCGAAACTTCACAGCGCCTTTTAAACACTTTAAAAATCTCGACCACTTGATCGAGACTTTGATAGTGGTCGGGATGGTCGAGTTCGATATTGGTGACGATCCCGAATTTCGCCGACAACTTGGCCAACGAACCGTCCGATTCGTCGGCTTCGGCAACTAAATACGGGCTGTGTCCCAAGCGAGCATTGCCTTCCCAGGTTTTCACTTCACCCCCGACCACAATCGTCGGATCGAGTCCGCACTGAAGGAGCAGGTGACCGATGAGCGAACTCGTCGTCGTTTTACCGTGGGTTCCGGCAACGGCAATGCTGTCGTAATCGTCGATCAAGGCGGCTAACAAGTCGGAGCGATGGAAAATCGGACAGCCTAAGTCTAAGGCAGCTCGATACTCGCTGTTGTTGGCGTCGATTGCCGTCGAACAGACGACTTGTGGCAGTAAAGAAGCCGAGTTAGACGGGGACTGACCGTTGACGGATTGTGGGGTGGAGCGTTGACGCGCACGGGTATCCGGAATGCCCCCTCCGTTGACCCGGGCGGGTTCCGGCTGTTCTCCATTTAGTTTCTCGAAGAATAATAAATTGCTTGCATCTTGTCGCCAAAAAATATGAGCGCCATTGTCTTGCAAGCGCTGGGTGATATGACTCGATCGCAAATCCGAGCCATATACGGGAACCTGACGCTTCGCTAAAATATAGGCGAGGGCTGACATTCCTATGCCACCAATTCCAATGAAATGGAAAGGTCTACCGCTAAAATCAACAGAACTCGGCATCTTAGCTCCTTACACACCACACCACGCCAATAACACGCGATATCATATCAAGAATTGTTTTTTCACGATACACTCGAAGGCTAAATCCCTTGCGAGCGCTCCAGAGCTTTCTGGAGATTGTAAAGTCAAATACATGGCTGTCACGGTCAATTCCTGACATTTTTTCTATCTGTGGACATTTTTTAACGCGATCGCTACCCAATTGTCCAGTAAGGCAACTTGGACTTGAATTTTCAGCTCCAGAGTCGTCCCTTTTGGAAGGCACTCCCTGTTCGGTCGAAATCCCTGGCCAAAAACGAACGGGTCGGCAAGCAAACGATCGGCAAAAATCGCGGCTACCAACACAAGAGTAACCCCAAAAATCAACTTCTCCCCGACTGTCCGAACGATCGTCCCCAGAGTACTTGAAATTAGGCCGCCCGAGTTGGCTTTTCAATCGAAAATAATGGGGTACAAGCCCCGTCCTGACTTCGGCCAGCTCAGCCACCATCTAGGACGGCTTTTGGATAGAATGAAGACGATCCGCAACCCGGCCAGAGTCTCGCGATCGACCGGAGGAAGCTGGCTCGCAATGGGCGGCACACTTGAAATCGCCGAGGGGAAAGTTGTTGGACTCCCGATGAAGCGAGAATCCCCATACCTTTAGATGGGGGAGTGTCAAAACACTATACCCGCCACTATACCCGCCGGATCGCAGTTCGATCGCCAACAATAAGCGACGGGTAAGAACGCCAAATCCCGGAGACAATGGAGGCAGACCATCGAATCGTAGAGGGATGTTTTAAAGTCTCGTACCGCCTTCAATAACGATCGCCAGAAATCGGGAGAATTTGTTGGGAAATAACTCATGACTCTCCCTTGCACGCCAGAGTATCGATGCAAAAAATAGGTATTTTCGGCGGCACCTTCGATCCCGTCCATCGGGGTCACGAGATCCTTGCCGAGGCAGCATTCAGCCAAGGTCAACTCGATTTAGTCTTGTGGTTACCCGATCGCCGTCCGCCCCATCCGCTCAAAGCCTCACCATCGGCTTACGAACATCGTTGCAAGATGGTCGAATTGGCGATCGCCGATCGTCGTGAATTTGCCCTATTTTGCGATCCGAATCAGCCGAGTGCTTCCCGCTCTTATGCCATTAACACCTTTCTCACCCTCTGCCGAGCCTATCCGGATACCCAGTGGAGTTGGATTCTCGGCGCCGATGCTTTTGCCAAGTTGCCCCAATGGTACCGCGTCCAGGACCTCGTTGATGCCTGTCGCTGGTTGGTCGCACCGCGCCCCGTCATCGGCGATCGTCCGCAGAACTCCCCCGATCCCACGACCGGTCTCGCCGAACGGGTGGCCGCCGAATTTAGCCGCCTCGGCCAGACCCTTCACTGGCAAATTTTAGACTTACCCGGAATCCCCCTTTCATCCACTGCAATTCGCCGATCGCGGCGCCAAGGGAATTGGCCGTGCGAGGGTCTGGCCGACGCCGTTAGAATCTATATTGAAAGTCACAATCTCTACCGCCATTGAGCGATCGCCGTCGAACCACCACACTCCGACGGTCAAACCCTGAATATCAGCCAACCCTTGGAAACGAGTATCGAATCGTACAGCCTTTGCGATATGATCGGGTTCAACAATAGGCATTTTTAAGTAGACAAAGGGGCAAGACGCAGTGATTAGAGTAGCGATCAACGGTTTTGGACGCATCGGACGCAACTTCATGCGCTGCTGGCTAACCAGAACCAACAGTCAACTAGAAATAGTTGGAGTGAACGATACCTCTGACCCCAGAACGAACGCCCATCTTTTGAAATACGATTCGATGCTGGGGAAATTGGATGCTGAAATCAGTGCCGATGAAAATTCCATCACCGTAAACGGCAAGACGATTAAATGCGTTTCCGATCGCAATCCATTAAACTTGCCCTGGGCTGACTGGGGAGTTGATTTGGTGATCGAATCGACTGGCGTTTTTGTGACCGAAGAGGGAGCCTCCAAACACTTAGAGGCAGGCGCCAAAAAAGTTCTGATTACAGCTCCCGGTAAAGGGGGTAAGATTGGCACCTTTGTCATGGGAGTCAACCACGCCAATTACAAGCACGAAGATTTCAACGTCGTCAGCAATGCAAGCTGTACGACGAACTGTTTGGCTCCGGTGGTTAAAGTCATTCATGACAACTTTGGCATCATCAAAGGGACGATGACCACCACCCACAGTTACACGGGCGACCAACGCTTGCTCGATGCCAGCCACCGCGACGTGCGACGCGCTCGTGCTGCCGCGATCAACATCGTTCCGACCTCCACGGGAGCTGCTAAAGCGGTCTCTCTCGTGATTCCAGATATGGCGGGCAAACTCAATGGGATTGCCATGCGCGTTCCTACCCCCAATGTTTCCGTGGTCGATTTCGTCGCTCAAGTTGAGAAAAAGACCTTTGCCGAGCAGGTCAACGAAGTCCTGCACGAAGCGGCAAACGGTTCGCTCAACGGAATTTTAGAATACAGCGACGAACCGTTAGTCTCTTCGGACTACCGGGGACACGATGCGTCTTCGATCGTCGATTCCAGCTTGACGATGGTCATGGATGGCGATCTGGTCAAAGTTGTGGCTTGGTACGATAACGAATGGGGTTACAGCCAACGGGTGGTTGACTTGGCCGAATTAGTGGCTGCAAAGTGGAGCGCTTAAAGCTATAATCTTTTTTGCAAAGTGAGTGTTGAACTTTGAGTGATTTGCAAGAATCTTCAAGGTTCGCCACTCGCTTTTTCGTTGGAATTGTGGCTGTTGCAATTTCGATCGACGTTGCAATTTTCAGAGCTAAAAATGTTGGAATCCTTTCTTGAGGCTCAGTTGTTGTTCGCGACAGCTTCCAGGAGTCCCGGTTAAGTAAACTCCAGGTTCCCGAGTGACTTCACCGACGATTCGCGCTTCGGCATTGAGACGAGAGAGGAGCGATCGCGCGATCGCCGGGGGCAGACAAAGGACGAGCTCGAAGTCTTCGCCACCGTAAAGCACCCAGTTGAGGGCCTGTTCCGGAGTCGCCAGTTGGCCGAGACTGTCGGGTTGGGGCAGTTGCGACCGCTCCAACCGGGCGCCCACCCCACTCGCTCGCGCAATTTGCACGATCGCATCGGCTAACCCGTCGCTGCTATCCATCGCCGCATAACTTCGGGTCTGGCTGTCGTTCTCGTTTTCGGCGATCGCCCCCCGTAAAGCTTCCCGAACGTCGAGACGCGGTTTCGGTCGCTGGTGCGCTCGAATCAAATCGGCGCGATCGTCCGCACTCAAAGCCTTTCCCCGGTCGGGATCGAGGAGCAGTTCCAAACCCGCCCGCGAGGCGCCGTGCCACCCTGTCACTACGATCGCATCCCCGGGACGGGCCGCGTCCCGCCGCCAGATCCGTGCGCCATCGGCCCGACCGAATGCCGTAATCGAGACCGTATTGACTGAGGAACGACAGACATCCCCTCCGGCGATCGCGGTCCGATAGCGATCGAGACAAGCGACCATCCCCCGATACAGTCCTTCGACCCAGCAGAGGCGGGTTTCTCCCGTGAGGGCGAGACCGACGGTAATCGCGATCGGAGTGGCCCCCATTGCCGCTAAATCGGATAAGTTGGCGGCGACGGCGCGCCATCCCGCATCTTCCGGGGAAGTGGTGCGATCGCTGAAATGAACCCCATCGACGAGTACGTCGGTGGTGACCACGAGGGAATCCCCCAAGTCTGGGGTCAGGGCGATCGTCGCCGCATCGTCACCGACTAAATCCGCCGGACAAAATTGATACAAACACTGTAAAATTCCCTGTTCGCCGAGATCGCGCACTCGCCGGACGCTGCGATCGTCATTCGCCATCAAACTCACCCTTGCTGTTGTTATTTTGAACCTCGATTTCGATGATTTCGATCTTTATTCCAACGCCGAATCCGACGGACGCAATTTAGGAAAGCGATAGAACGGATCCCCATCGACATCGACTTCTAAGGTGGCTCCAAATGCTTTTGCTTGCCGTTCTAAATAGGGTTTGGCGATGTCGGCATCGACTTGAGCGACGACGGACAATTGAATGGTAGAAATTCTGCATTTTTCTCTTTCTAGGAGATGGTAAAATGCTTTTTCCAACCGCCGTTGATTTTCATTGGCTCGCAGCAGCGCGCTGACAATGAAAAATAGAATAGATGCGAAAACTAGGAAGAAAAATAATTGAATAATTGCCATGATGTTTTAAGATTATTTTGGTTTTTGTTTGAACCGATCGCGGAATCTTTAAAACGGGGATCTATTGTTAATTATCTGTGGGGCGATCGCGCTTTGGCGGTTATTTTTAACTTAACTTAACTTCAGTGACTCTGGATGGCTGCCGGAGTTCGCCGACAGGTCAGTAAGCCAGCTACACCCGTGGGGGAAGGACTCGAACATCCCGAGCCTACATTTAAACCCCCGATAACCCCCGATAACCTCCTATATTTCAATACCGTTACTTACCCCAACCCTGTTCTCACCGCGATCGCCGATTCCATATCTAAAATCTAAAATCTAAAACCTAAAATACCAAAAGGTCTAGACCGAAGACTGGCCTAGACCTTTTAGGGTTCAAATGCAGTTAGAAAGGAATGCAATTAGGGTTCAACCAAGTTTTCAGATCCTTCGATCGCTTTAGCTGAAATAATTTTATTTCCTTGCTTGAGTTCTTCTAAAATGTCTTCACCTTCGACGACATAACCGAAAACGGAATAACGACCGTCCAAGAGGTTGAAGCCGGGAGGGGTGAGTTCGCGATCGAACAACAAGAAGAAGAATTGGGAAGAACCGCCATCGGGATCGATTTCCGGTCGAGCCATTGCGACGGCGCCATAAGCGGAGAAAGGTAAGACGGGATCTTCTTGATAGCGACCTGCTTGTTCTAAAGTGATTCCGTAGGTGGGTTTTTCGTCACCTCGGACTAAAATTTCTAAAGGAATATTGCGATATTCACCGGTTTTGGGATCGATAAAGCCCTCGTCGGGACCGGGGGGATCGCCCGTTTGCAGGACGTAGTTGCCTTCCGAGCGAATAAATTCGAGACCGTCGTAAAAGCCACGTTGGACGAGATCGATAAAGTTTCCGGCGGTAACGGGGGCGCTGTAGCCGTCAACGACGACGGTAACCGGACCTCGATCGGTTTCGATCTCCACGGTGGCGCGACCTTTGAGTTGGGGAAGATTGGCGTATTCTTCGGGAACTTCAAAAGGAAAGCCGGTGACCATCATCTGTTCGAGTTGACCGACGGTGGCGAGGAGGCGATCGCGCACTTCTTGAGTAGCGGGTCGATCTTTAGCCTCGACAGCCGTTTCGAGGTCGCCGAGTCCCTGACGGAGTTGTTCGACGAGGGGTTTGGCTTGAGCTTGTCGGTCTTCGGGAATGCTGGCGAGGATATCGGAGGCGCGGGTATCGAGGGCCATCGAGATCCGACGGAGATCGGAGGAAATCGGCCCCCAACGTTTGCCGCGCAGTTGATAGGAAATATCTTCGAGGTTTTGTTGGATGTCGCGGATCGTATCGTTATCGATGGGTAAAGCGTAGCGCAAGAGCGCTTTTGCATCGGTGATCGCATCTCCTTGAGCGAGGCGGCTGGTGCGTCCGGAATCGCCTCCGGATAAGTCCCACCATGCCGAACTCAGTCCGAGGGAGAGACTGACCATCAGCAGGAGTACGACTGAGGTTGTCAGCCAAGTCCGTAGTAAATTTTTTATTTTTTTGCTCCAAAGAAGCATTGATTTATCCCTGACTCCTTGACACGGCATGAAATTATCTTGCCATATAGAGGGGTGGGTTTCTTGGACGCGCCGAGGGAGAAACCGTAGGATCTCGTGGGGTTTTGGGGGAAATTAGAGCAGCGCAAGGGGTTGATGGGAGGGGCGATACGCGCGATCGCGACTCGTCGAATCGGTCGGGATCGATTTTGAATGGAAGGAGAAGACCTCCCTCGCGGTACAATTAGATGCCGATTGTTCTGCCCGAGAAAGATAGATGATTTCGAGTAATGACTTTCGCACTGGGGTCACGATTGAATTAGATGGTGCGGTCTGGCGGGTAGTTGAATTCCTTCACGTCAAACCCGGAAAAGGTTCTGCTTTCGTGCGCACGAAACTCAAAAATGTGCAAAGCGGGAGCGTTGTCGAGCGCACGTTCCGAGCTGGGGAAACCGTTCCTCAAGCGACGCTAGAAAAGCGCACGATGCAATACACCTATAAAGACGCGGATCAGTTCGTCTTTATGGATATGGAAACGTTTGAGGAAACGCGCCTGCAAACCGAGCAAATCGGCGATCGCGTGAAGTATCTCAAGGAAGGGATGGACGTCAATGTCGTCCGTTGGGAAAGCCAGGTGCTGGAAGTCGAACTTCCGAATTCGGTGGTTTTGGAGGTGACCGAAACCGAACCCGGAGTTAAAGGCGATACAGCGACTGGCGGCAACAAACCCGCGATCGTCGAAACAGGCGCCCAGGTGATGGTTCCCCTGTTTATTTCGATTGGAGAACGTATCAAAATCGATACTCGCAACGACACTTATCTAGGTCGCGAATAAACCGAAGCGCCAGCTCTCTATTTCAACAGCCCCTCATGATGACGGGTCGGGAGTGCATTACTTCCAGACGCGCTCGACGACGGGGCTTTGAATTTCTCAAGCACTGCGCGATCGTTCTCGGCGCCAACCGAGAAAGATATTTTAAAGCAGCCGAGCGATCTGCTGGGTTTGCTTTCATGATGATTTAACGGGATCGAAAACACTGTGGTATTTGACTTCAGTCAACTGTGCGAACTGCTCGCAACGGTCGATCGGACCGATATTTCCGAACTGATTTTAAAAAGTGATGATTTTGAGCTGACCGTGCGTAAAGGCCCCCTCGGGGGAACGGTTGCCGCTACGGGGGCGCCTACTCCGGCGGTGGAGGTCTCCGGATTGGCGACGGGTGAAGGTACGCCGAGCGCTCCCGTAGCGCCCGTCCCCGCGCCTCCCGCCGCGCCTGCGCCCACTCCGTCGCCGACTCCCGCTTCGCCGCCGCCGACGCCGAACGATCGCCAGTGGGTGGAGATTGCTTCGCCGATGGTGGGTACGTTTTATCGCGCCCCCGCACCGGACGAACCGCCGTTTGTGTCGGTGGGCGATCGCATCAGTGTCGGTCAAAGCGTCTGTATTATCGAGGCGATGAAACTGATGAACGAACTGGAAGCGGAGGTCTCCGGACAGGTGATGGAAATCTTAGTCGAAAATGGAGAATCCGTCGAATACGGTCAAGTGTTGATGCGGGTCAATCCGGAGGGCTAAACGTGGCGTCGCCCGGGGATGCGGGGGATAACCCTTGAGGCTCGGGGGTTTCGTCTGGAGAGGCGATCGCCCCGTGCCAGTTGTCGTTCCCTTCTCGGTACGGTCTCGATTCGGACGAGGGGCGATTCTCCTCGGTCGCCCCTATGCGATCGCCCCTGCCCGACAAGGTTTTACTTTAATCACTCTATTGTCATAAACCTTTTAACTGTTAAGATAGTTAGATCGGTCATTTCAGGTTAATTTCCCATGAAAATCGCGCAACCTGTCCCCCAAGAAGTCGTACAGTACGTTGCGGACTACTTTAGTATCTTGAGCGAGCCGATGCGCTTAAAGCTCTTAAATCTCTTACGTGACGGTGAAAAATGCGTTCAAGAACTCGTCGAAGCGACCGATACCAGTCAGGCGAATGTCTCCAAACACCTCAAAGTGATGTTGCAAGCGGGGATCCTCAGCCGTCGGAGTGAAGGCACTTCTGCTTACTACCGCGTCGAGGATCCCCTAATTTTTGACCTGTGTAACTTGGTGTGCGATCGCCTCGCCGCCCGCATCGAAGAACAAGCCCGCCAATTCCGGGCCTTAAGTTTCACGAGCAAAAAGTAAACCACTCCCCACACCCATGACGTGGGGAGCGTCGTTAACCCACGTCTGAAGGGGTTTACAGCGAAAATTCTCGATCGAAAATCTCCCGGGTAATCGGTTGGGGAACTTCCAACCCTTCACCGCCGAGCAATTCTAACGGTTCTCCGCCGACAGAAATCCACACGGGAGCATTGGGATTTAAACTGGTGGCCGTGTAAACAATTTGTCCCAAGCGCCCCATCATCGAACTACTGCCGCCCCCACTGGTAAATTCAGCAGACAAATCGACGAAGACTCCGTTTTCTTTAACGCTAACGTCGAGTAACTTCGTTTCCGGCGGGATGGCGCTGAACCCTCGAACTTCACCGGATTGAGAAAATAAACGCTCGAAAGCGGCTCTCAACAAGGCGTCGGGTTCGGCAGATGCTTCTACGGAAACTGGGGTCGATTCGAGCTTGAACTCGGTTCCCGTATCTTCGAGCAAGTAAATTTCTACCTTTTGCGCTTCAGTCGGTAGGGTCGCGGGGGTCTCGGTTTGGGGTGCGACGGTGGCGGTGGGACTGGGGTCGGGGGTTGCAGAGGGTTGGGATTTGAAAACCCACCAAGCCGTAGCACCCCCTGCCGCGATCGCGACAGTGGCACCGAGGGCGACAATCCCGACGGGAACGCGGCGCGTGTTTGGTTGGTTTTGCATGATATCAATGTGCTCCTTTTGGATTCGAGAATAGTCGATCTAAATCGGGCGATCGCGGGGCGAAACCCGAACCGGGTAAGGTTGGACGCGCAGTCCTCCTCGGTTGCTCGCACTCGACTCCGTTCGCGACGGTCGGATCTGCGATTCCCTCGAGTGACGTTCTCCCGACGCTGACCTATGCGCTTCGCGCAGGCTTCGCCAACGGTACAGCGCGGGCTTCACTGGATCGCTCCAGCGACTACCTGCTTCGTTCGGTCTTGTCTAGGCAATGCCCCCGACAGAACCCGTCCACAGGCGATTTCATCAGCCGTGAGACCCACGACTGAGAGGCCACGATTGCGAATAACTTGAGCGCTGGCAACATCTCTGGGCTTGATGGAACCGCATTCACCGCAATGGTGAATGCGGTCTTTTAGTTCCTTGCGGACTTGAGCCCCACACTCAGGGCATTCCTGGCTGGTGCCTCTAGGGTTGACCTTGCTGTAGTAGACACCACGCTTCCAGCACACCCACGGCAGCACAATGTTGACGAACTGACCCAAGCCAGCATCAACCATCTGTTTGCCAAGGAAGCCCTTAGCGAGTGTCCTGAAGTCCAAGTCTTCAACAAATATTATCCCGGCTCGATCGCAGAGATGATGAGCCAGCTTAAACTGCCAGTCCAGACGGTAATTCGCAATATTTTCGTGAACTCGACCGATCCGCTCGATTAACTTGAGCCAGTTTTTCGACCCCTTCTGCTTCCCTTTTAGCCTACGTTGCAGCGATTTCAGCTTGCGGTGCAGCTTATTGAAGAAACGAGGACGAGAAACCTGCTCGCCATCAGAGGTGGATAGAAAATACTCCAGACCCACATCCAGCCCCAGGGCATGACCTTCTGGCGGGATGTCGGGTACATCAACGTTGGCTTTTAGAATCAGCATGACGTACCAGCCTGAATGCTTCCGCACGACCCGAACAGCTTTCAGATCGAAGCCCTCTGGGATGGGGCGATGCAAGTTGATAGGCACCTGCCCGATCTTTGGCAGCTTAATGCTGTTGCCATCAATCGCCTCACCTTTGATCTGCGGAAACAGAAATGACCGCATCCGACCAAATTTCTTGAACCGAGGAAACCCAGTTCGCTTTTGGTGGAAGGCGACGAAAGCAGCATCAACCCTCCCCATGACATCCTGAAGCACCTGAGAATGAACCGCTTTGAGTTCAGGATTGGTTTTCTTAGCTTCAGTTAACGCCTTCTTCTGACGGTAGTAATTGTACTCCTTCTGGAGAGTGCAAGCATTGACCGAGCACTTCCGACTGTCGATCCAGTCCTTGCGCTCCCCGACCGCATAGTTGTAAACCTGGCGGCAAGTCTCCAGCCAATTCAGCATCTGGAGTTCTTGTTCGAGATCTGGGTAAATCCGGTATGAGTAGGTCAATACAAGCATGTAACTCTTATAACTTAGGAGAAACAGCAATGCTCCCTAGAAAATCGCGAAAGAGTATGGCGACTCCATTCCACTCCATCGCCTCGGCTTTCATCCCGACACTCACGCTTCGCGTAGAGTGCGGGGCTTCCCGCCGATTCAGCTAAAAAACAGGAATAAATCTACAAACCTGCCGATCTTGGAGGCCATGACTGCCCCCGAGCCAACCCGAAACGGGACAAAAGCAAGATCGATGTTGTCCCGGTGTCTTCGAGGTGATGCCTCGCCATGACAACCCTTTCAAAACTACAACCAATTCCCCCGAATTTCCAGAAAAGCGGCGATCGCCCTCACGGCGAAATGGGCGCACTGGCATCCTGAATTTTGATAAATCCCGCGATTTCGATCGCCTCGTCGGTCATCGAAAATTCTAAAATCCGGGCGAGTAAGCCCCGGTCTTCATATTGTTGCAAGTTGGCCCGTTCTCTAACCGCTTTGGCAATCAATTCGATCGCCTTCGGGGGTAATTCGCGATCGCCGAGTGAGATCTTGGGTTCGACCAGTTCGAGGCGATGTCCGGAAATTACGGCTAAACCGGAATTAACCCGAACTTGCAAACTTTCCCCATCGCGACGATCGCGGATTTCGACTTGGAAGGCGAGGCGATCGTTGCCGAGGAAGTCCAATCGCGGGTTGACGACTTCATAACGATCGCCCTGGGTTTCGGCGGCAGTTCCTTCGGCGATCTGTTCGCCGACGACGCCAACTTGTTCGAGAAAGGCGGGGGACTGAATAAACCGATTGAGGTCGGCTTCCGTCAACACCAAACGCACGGCCCCTTGAAGGGGTTCGCGCAAAAAGAGCGGTAACGATTCGCTTCCTTCTTCGCGCAGGCGATCGAGGTCTACGTTGAGGCGATCGGTTTCCAACTCTAATGTATCGATCCGCAAGTCGGGCGTGAGATATAATCCGCGCCCGGCCACCCGCAGGCGATCGATCTTGCCCCCAAACCAAAGATAGTTGGGGGAATTGTCCATGCGAACGGTCAAATTGTCGGCAGAATGAAGGCCGGAAAGAACGGCTTTCTCGGCGGCGGTATCGAACACGGTGCCGACGGGCGAACCGAGGCCGAGCAGTCCGGCGAGTACGATTGTGAGAAATTCCATAGTTTGGGGAAGTTTTGGGACGCGGGAGCCAAGAGGGGGGAGGGGAGTAGAAAGTCTGGGGTGCGGGCGTCTTGCCTGGTCGATCGGAAACAGAGGCTCTATCGAAAATCTTAAAATCTACAATCTACAATCTACAATCTACAATCCCCACTCTGCTACGATTTTTTCGGCAAACTGGCGAACCGCAGGATCGGTATCTTGGGTCTGGCGATCGCGCAAAATTTGTACGGTTTCGGGACGATCGCCATAGCGATCGCACAAACATTCTAAAGCCGTTTGTCGGGGATTGAGTTTGCCATCTTCCGGCGATTTAAACGGGTCTTGGGTGGCGCGATCGCGCAGAAATTCAAATAATAAACCCTCGTCACTCATGCCTCGGGCGAGATATTGAACGGCGGCATGACGGACGAACGAATCTTCATCTTTAATGGCCCGTTCTTTGAGAAGGGCGATCGTTTCTGGTAGTTCGATCCAGCCGCGAAAGAGTTCTTTAATCGCCGCCAATCGAACGGCCCAATTTTCATCAGATCCGGCACAGTTTTTGAGTATTGAAAATGTTTCCGAATCGTCAAACCATCCGGCAGCCAGTTCTTGCAACGCCACGATCCGCACGTCCCAATCGGGATCGGACTCGACCCGCTCTTGCAGTAAGGTCAGCGTTTCCGGGCGACCGTAATATCCGGTGGCGAGTTCGCTGAGGGCAGCCATTTTAACATCGGAGCTGGAGTCTTCGACGGCCAAGGTTTCGAGGGTTTCGATCGTATCGGTTTCGCCTTTCCAACCTTTGACGAGTTCGTGAAGGGCGGCTTCGCGCACTTGCCAAGCGCGATCGCCCGTGGTGGTACGTTGCAGGAGACTGAGGGTTTCCGGGCGATCGAACCATCCGGTGACCAGTTGCTCGACGGCGGCGATGCGCACCTGCCAATCGGCATCAGTTTGGGTGCGATCGCCCAGCCAGGGGGCGGTGTCGGGGCGATCGCACCCTTGGGCGGCCACGGCTTGCACGGCGCTGACGCGCACTTGCCAGGTTTCCTTGGGCGTCGCGCACTGTTTGAGCCAGTCGAGGCGATCGCCGGGGGTGATTCTCATGCTGGCGATCGCCTCGATCGCCCGTCGGCGCACGTGCCAATCGGCATCGGTAGTGGCGATTTCGCGCAGTAATTTTTCGACCCTTGCTTCGATTTCCGGTCGATTGAGCCATTCGGCGGCCAGTTCGCGGACGATGCTGCGACGCACGCGCCAATCGGCATCTTCCCGGGCGAGGGTTTGCAGGACCGAGAAGGTTTCGGGGCGATCGGGGTAGGTGTGGGCGAGTTCGCGGGCGGCTGTTTCGCGCACGTCCGGTTCGCGATCGCCCGTAGCGAGGGTTTGCAGGAGGGAGAAGGTTTCGAGATCGTCTCGATAATGTTGGGCCAGGGCTTCGACGGCGGCTTCGCGTACCAACCAGTCGCGATCGTCTTTAATCAGGGTTTTGAGTAAGGGTTCGGTGGCGGAATTTTTGGGGGCGTAGGTGGCCAGTCCGCGCAGGGCACTGGCCCGGGTAATGTCGGAACCGGGGGTTTTGGCGAGGGTTTCGAGCCACTGGAGGGTCTCGGGATCGCGGTTCCAGCCTCGGGCGATTTCGTCTACGGCGCTCATGCGGATCGAGTCGTAGGCGTCGGACTGGGCGAGGGTTTTCAGCCAGTGGAGGGTCTCGGGATCTCCGGGAGAGAGGTTGGCGATCGCGCTGACGGCTTTGAGGGCGATCGGGAAGCGACGGTCGGCGACGCCGCGATCGCGTAGGAACGCCGAAGGGGTATCGCACAACTGCCGGAGGCGATCGCGCACGGTGGCGGTGAGGGGAGCCATTTCGGCGCGATCGCCGCGACTGGCGAGGCAGGTGGCGGCGAGGAACAGGTTGAGGAAATTGGCGTTTTCGCCGTCGAGGTGGAGTAAATAGTCGATCAGTTCGCCAGCCAGTTCGCGATCGGCGATCGCCACAATTTCTACGAGAATTTCGTGCCAGGTTTCGTCAAACCAGCGTTCGCCAAAAATCCGAGTTTTGAGGGTTTCGCGGGTTAAACTGTCCTCTACATTCGGACTTTCGAGGCGCTGGCAGACCGATTGGGCGTAGGCGAGCGCTTTCACTTTTTGCAAGTAAGCACGAGCGAGATCGGACCAACTCCACAGATCCGGCAACGGCGGTAAGTGCAGGTCCGCCCAAGATCTGGGAAAAACTTCGAGTTCCAGGGTCGGGCTTTGGGGGGTGAAGGCCGAGAGTAAGGTGGTTTTGACCGACGGGCGATCGAGAAATTTTTGGAATGGTTCGCGATATTGGGCGATCGCCTCCGCCTCCAGCCCCGCATCCTCTAACTCCAACTGCACTAAGTGCAGAAAAATCGTGAAAGCCGCTTTGAGATTTTCCGGCTCCTCTGCCCCCACTATCGGCGGGTCGAGGAGAGGTTGAAACGTCAAACTAACAGCGTTGGCTACTCCCTGCATCGGTGCTTACTCCGCGATCGTCCTCTGCTCATCCGAGTATAGCCCTTCGTCCCGTTCGTGTCGCTATTCGAGCCAGCCCGAACCCCGGACTCCGGACATCCTACTCACCTCCCCCACCCGCCAGAAATTCAGTCACCGGGCGATCGCGATTCCACCGCTTCTTACCTTGCCGACAATAACCGCTTTAAAATATAGCTATCCTCTCTAAGTTGTTTCATCCAGCGATCGTCAGGCATCCCTGTAGGGAAACAGAATTGCCGTATCCCTAAAAATCATGAATTTTACAACAACATTCGTGATAGCCATCTAAGAGACTTTTTATCAAGAAAATCTCAAAGAATCTAGGGGTTTGCTTACCAAACTCCTACAGGATCCTCAAACATGACTCTTAATGTTTATTTTATAAACAATCTCCAAAAGAAATACAGCATTTTCCTCTGCTCTGCAAGACATTTAGATCCCCCTAAATCCCCCTTGAAAAGGGCGACTTTCCTCGTTCCCCCCTTACTAAGGGGGGTTAGGGGGGATAAAAACTATCCCTCATCAGACGCCCGCGTGCTGTAACTTAAAATCACCTCAAAACAAAAATGAATACAATTACAATTGATTTAAATTCAATTACCCCAATTGATGACGAACAATTTTATCAACTTTGTCGCGCCAATCCCGAACTCAAATTTGAACGCAACGCCAATGGAGAAATCCTCATCATGTCGCCGACCGGAGGAGAAACAGGGAATTGCAATATTGAGATTGCCGCCGATTTTGTCTTTTGGAACCGCCAAACCAAATTAGGGAAATTATTCGATTCTTCCACCTGTTTTAAATTGCCAAATGGCGCCAACCGTTCTCCCGATTTGGCTTGGGTGAAGGTGGAGAGATGGGAGGGACTGACGGCGACAGAAAAAGAGAAATTTCCACCCCTTGCACCGGATTTTGTCTTGGAGTTGAAGTCACCCACAGACCGCCTCAGCACTTTACAGGCTAAACTCGAAGAATATATCGAAAATGGGGTGAAATTAGCTTGGTTAATTGACCGAGAAACAGATCGCGTCGAGGTCTATCGAACGGGACGGGATAAGCAGGTTTTCGAGAAACCAGCCACTTTATCTGGAGAAGAAATTTTACCCGGTTTTGTTTTATCTTTTGAGGAAATTTGGAAATAGACTTTTGATTTAAAAGCGAATTTAACTTTTATTTTAATAAATCCAAAAAATGAATATAATTACTCTTGACTTAAAACCGCTTTGTGCGATCGATGACGAACAATTTTATCAACTTTGTCGCGCCAATCCCGAACTCAAATTTGAACGCAACGCCAATGGAGAAATCCTCATCATGTCGCCGACGGGAGGAGAAACAGGAAACTGCAATGCAGAATTATTAATCGAATTTGGCATTTGGAACCGCCAAACCAAATTAGGGAAATTATTCGATTCTTCCACCTGTTTTAAATTGCCAAATGGCGCCAACCGTTCTCCCGATTTGGCTTGGGTGAAGGTGGAGAGATGGGACGGACTGACGGCGACAGAAAAAGAGAAATTTCCACCCCTTGCACCGGATTTTGTCTTGGAGTTGAAGTCACCCACAGACCACCTCAGCACTTTGCAGGCTAAACTCGAAGAATATATCGAAAATGGGGTGAAATTAGCTTGGTTAATTGACCGAGAAACAAATCGCGTCGAGGTCTATCGACCGGGACGGGATAAGCAAGTTTTTGAGAAACCAGCCACTTTATCTGGAGAAGAAATTTTACCCGGTTTTGTTTTATCTTTTGAGGAAATTTGGAAATAGTTATTAAATATACAGCACTCGGGTGTCTGATGAGGGATAGTTTTTATCCCCCCTAACCCCCTTAGAAAGGGGGGGACGAGGGAGAAAAATACTGTAGTTATCCTATGCGAGTCGTGACCTTGATTTCCAACTATTTTAGGATGGCTCTATAGACCTCTAAAAAAGTTGCTGCAAGCTGCTATTTTTCAAGAGATTTGGGGTGATTTTGTTTCATGATGCAAGAGCGATAAGCAAAAAACCCGGTGTCTTCAGATTGTAATTGCAAGTAACTAAACTACCGTAAATAGTCGTCATCACAATTTCAAAAGAATCATTCCTCTAACAAACGTTGTAACTCCTGTTCCGTAAATGGGTTTTTATCGTTACGGAGGGAATAAATCCATTCTTTTCGCCAAAACTGTGCTGAGTTGTTATTAATTGAATCGAGAAATGCTTGGAAATCTTCTATTGCCCCTTCAATGTTTCCCGTCAGCGCTCTTGCCAAACCGCGACTATCTTGATAGACTGCATTTTCTGCTTCTAAACTGACTGCTGTTTCACAAGCAAACAGCACTGCAGCCGCGCGACCTTGGAGCGCACCAAAACGACACAGGGTATTCCAAGAACTAGCCTTTTTTACATTCGGATCGAGATTTTGAGCTTCTTTAAACAAGGCAATTGCTTCATCTATTTCTCCCTTTTTTGCTGATGATTCGCCTTTCTTGAATTTTTCAATGGCAGCCAAGTAGCGAACAGCCATTTCGGGCTGTTTATATTGTTCATCACTGTTGTCGGAAATTAGATCGATATCCGGATTGAGGTTCTGTGCTTCTTTAAATTTGGCAATCGCTTTATCGAGTTGCCCCTCTTTCACTAATTTAGTTCCTTCTTCATGTTTTTTATCAGCCGCGAATTGCTTGGCAACAGTTGCTGCGTCTGTCTCTACTTCTGCAGTGCTCAGATTGAGATCGAGATTAGGGTCGAGAGTTTGCGCTTCTTCAAATCTAGCAATGGCTTCATCGAGGTTTCCCTCCCTCGCTAACGTGGTTGCTTCTCCACGTTTTTTCACAGCAGTAAATTGATTAGCAACTATTTCTGCATCTGTCTCTACTTCTTTAGTATCAGGATTGAGATCGAGATTAGGGTCGAGAGTTTGTGCTTCTTTCAATTTGTAAATTGCTTCATCGCGTTTTCCTTCGAGAACCAAATTTTCGGCTTGTTTGACTAAGGCGGGGACTGCTTTTCGCTGAGAATCGAAAGTTAATTTTAGATTCCACTGTTTTGCTCGCTCGAATTTGTGAATTGCTTCCTCGAACTTTCCTGTTTTAACTAGTTGTTCGCCTTGGGCAACTAGAGAAAGTGCAGATGCTTGCAATCGTTGAGGGTTCTGGCAAGATTCTAATTGACTGAATCGATCTGGTCGGCTAATATTATATTCCTCAAGCCAGGTGCAACCACGGTTTATCAGGTCGGGTAAATTCAGATTCCATAATTTCACGGTACTATCTTCACTGCCAGATACCAAGGTTTTTCCATCCGGGCTAAATGCTAATGCATAAATTGGACCGTTATGAGATAAAAAAGTATGAATTAAAGTACTGTCGGGCTGCCACAATTTCACCGTATTATCGGAACTGCCTGATGCGATAGTTTTGCCATCGGGACTGAAGGCGATTGCATTCACTTCACTAGCATGGCTTTCGAGGGTAGCGATTAAACTGCCATCAAGATTCCACAGTTTGACCATTTTATCCTTACTGCCTGATGCAATGGTTTTGCCATCGGGACTGAAGGCGATTGTATTAATCTCACTAGCATGACCTTCGAGAGTAGCAATTAAACTGCCATCAAGATTCCACAGTTTGACCATTGCGTCTGCACCCCCTGATGCGACGGTCTTGGCATCAGGACTGAAGGAGATCGCATTAATCTTGCTACTATGGCCTTCGAGAGGAAATGAGGTAATAGACTGGCCATCCTTATGCCACACATGTACTTTTTTGTCGGAAGTAGCTGATAACACTTTTCGATCGTCGTCACTAAAAGCTACTGCCAAAATTGAACTCGTATGTTCTGGAAAATTTCTAATTAAGCTACCATCAAGGTTCCAGAGTGCGATCGTTTTATCCGAACTGCCTGATAGGAGAGTTTTTCCATCCGAACTGAATGTTAGTGTGTTAATGTAGTTTTTATGACCTTGTAGAGTCGTGATTAGAGTACCGTCACGCAGCGATAATTTCACTGTGTTATCCCTACCGCCCGATGCAATGATTTCTCCATTTGGGCTGAATGCCACTGACCAAACAGAATCTCCATGAGTTGTAAGGTTAGGAATTGAAGGGGTATTTTTCCGCCAAAACTTCACCGTATTGTTATCACTACCAGAAATAATAGTCTTTCCATCGGGACTAAATCCTACGGTTCTAACTTTATGAGTATGACCTTCGAGGGTTTTAATTAATTTGCCATCAAGTTTCCACAATTTAACTGTTTTATCATCACTACCGGAGACTAAAGTTTTACCATCTGGGCTGAATGCGACTTCTCTAATCGCCAATGTATGAGCTTTGATAGTGTTGATTGAAGTGCCGTCGCGCCGCCACAAATTTATGGTGCCATCCCAACTTCCCGATGCTAATAATTCGCCATTTGGGCTGAATGCGACTATCAACTCCATCTATATGACCCTTGAGGGTTGTAATTAAGGTGCCGTCAGGTCGCCACAATTTCACGGTTTTGTCCGAACTACCTGATGCAATGATTGCCCCATCTGGACTGAATGCTACTGCATAAACTACATCCTTATGACCTTCGAGGGTTGTAATTAAGGTGCCGTCAGGTCGCCACAATTTCACGGTTTTGTCCGAACTACCTGATGCAATGATTGCCCCATCTGGACTGAATGCTACTGCATAAACTACATCCTTATGACCTTCGAGGGTTGTAATTAAGGTGCCGTCAGGTCGCCACAATTTCACTTTCTTGTCCCAACTGCCAGAAGCCAAAATTTCCCCATTCGGGCTGAATGCTACTGCCCTAACTTGATCTGTGTGACCTTCGAGGGTGTTAATTAAGGTGCCATTGGTCTGCCACAACTTCACTGTTTTATCCCGACTGCCTGATGCAATGATTTTTCCATCTGGGCTGAATGCTGTTGCCCAAACCCAATGGGTATGACCTTCAAGACGGTTGAACTCCTCAATGTCATAAACTACTTGTTGCAATGCCATGATGGGATGCATTTGCGTTGCGACAGTATGACCTTGGGCTTCTAAGTCTTGCAATTTTTGGGCAGTTTTTAAAGCTTCGACTAAGGCTTCAATTTTCTGGTTGGAATTAAAAAATTCTCGGCTTTTGAGACTCATGGCTAGGATTTCCGCATTGATTTCCCGGCGTTTGGCGTCTCTCGCGAGAAAAATTGCTGTCGCAGTCGCGGCAGAGAGAGCGAAAATAAAGGTTAAAGCTCCTGCCAAACTGCGTTGCAACAGTTTCACTCGCGCCCGTTCCGCCTGTTGTTTCCCGGCTTCGGCTTCGGCGAGGCGTCGTTCGAGGTCGTAGTGATACCGTTGCCGGATGGGTTCGACGAGGTAATCGTGGACGAGTTGGTAGCAGTCTGCGGCGGCGTCGATCCAGTGTACGACTAAGCCGGAACCGACGAGGACGGTTAAAATCGCGTCTTGCAAGTGAGGGGCTTGAGGTCTGGTCGCCGCGTCTAACTCTAAGGCGGCTTGGAGGTCGGCATAAGTGCGGCTGGGACGGGTGCCTTTGTCGTCGGTTAAGGCGGCGAGGACTTTCCAGGCGGCTTCGATGTTGGGCGGGCCGCAGTCAGCTACTGCGGTTTCCAGCCATCGTTGTACGAGGGTGGTTTTGGGTTCGTCGCCGAGGTGGCGGTAGCGGTCGAGGTCGGTGATGTTCTCGGCTTGCAGTTGGGCGCCGACGATTTGCAGTTCGATGGGGCGGACGGCATCGACTTCGCTGGCGAGGTCGGCGACGACGGCATCGATTAACTCGGGTTGTAAGGACAAATGCGCTCGTTGGCTCAATTCGAGGATGACTTTACGGGCGCTGTCGGCGTCGAAGTTGCCGAGATAGTAACGATATTTGGGGTTTAACAGGTCGCCCCGGATGTCGGCGACTTGGGTAAAGCGCTCGAATTCTAGGAGTTCGTGTAAGTAATCTTGCCTTAAGGAAAGGATGATTTTGACGAGGGGAATGGTTTTGGCGTCGAGGCAGCGTTCGAGAAATTCGTAGAACTGGCGGCGTTGTTTCGGTTGGGGACAAGCTAAGAAAAATTCCTCAAATTGGTCGAAAATTAGCACGGTTAGCCAGTGGTTCGCCCCGTTGCGCCGTAATTGTCCTTCGATCGCCTCCAAACTGTCCCAATGGGCGTCCGGTTGCCCCATGATTTCCGCCAATGCCGCCCCTAATTCTTCTGTCCAGGTTTGGCGATCTCGTTCCCGGTCGGACTGAGGCTGGAATAGCGCACCCATTCCGTCTCGCAGTTCCTTGACCTTATGCCATAAATACGGGTCAGCCTGATCGGGACGTAAGCAAGCTACCCCATTCGGGATGGCTTTAGATGGGGCGCATCCACTGTTACCCCCACACACCGGACAGGGGTTTTGTTTATTGAAACTCCGAAGACTTACCGGGGAGGTCATAGCCCGCACCCTCCGAAGTCGAGTTCAAGTTGCTGGGTTTTCGGTGCTGTTTTGGTTTGGGCGCAACCCTTTAGATCTTCAAATTCAAGCCGCCCCACCTTCCGCCACCAGCGATCGCACCGCAAGCAGTGAAGCGAAGCCGGATAATTGCCCTGGGGGTGGAGTTCCAGGCGAGTCTCGCGGCATCCGCAAGATGCACACCCGTGAATATGGGGAGGTAATTTTTTTAATCCCCGGTATCCCGGTCGGGATTCCAAAGAAGGTGATATTATGTTTTTCATGAGGGTCCTTCGTGGTGGGAGCGACCCTCGCGCTTCAAAAAACCTTAGAAAAAATCTCTTTATTATCCTAGTGGTGCTAAGATAAATCCAGTATTAAATTGATTGATTTTTTCTTTGGGGGTCTCGTGTGGTTGTCGCCAAACAACCAGGAAGCGCGGGGCCTTCTTCCGTTTGTACAGATTGAATTGTACCCCAGAAATCGGGGACTTGGTAATACCTTTTTGTAAATTGTTTCCCGGTTGGGGAAATTTTCACCCTTCATCGCACCAGGGTGAATTTCCCCTTTAACCTTGCCACACCTTATCGGTAGTCTGATTGAGAATTAGTTGCTGTTAGCGAAATATTTGGGGTTTGCACTAATAAAAATCTCAGATTATGCCGTGCGAACCCGGTAAACCAGGGAATCATTGGAGATTTTCTTGAGCTTTTTCTAAGGCAATAGTTAACCCATCGGCTAACCTGACGACCTCGGACTGCACCCCATTACCTGAAAAATCCCCATCACGGAATAGGGCCAACAGGTACCGATCGCGCTCAGTTTCGGAGAATTTCGCCGAGAGGGGGTCCCGGTTCGCGGCTGTATTCGCATAAATGCAGCAAGAAGGAGCGAGTCTGACGATCGCCCCTGGGGATTCTCTATGGAAAATTTTAGTCCAGAGGAGAGCGAGTTGGATCGCCGCGATCGCCCTGTCAGGACTGGCGGCGACTCGTTGGAGTTGACCCGTCGGATGGTGGTGATCGCGTGGTGCAGACCAGACCATCGAAGGGGTTTAGAAGGGTGGGACATCCTCGCCGGGTGTAAGTTGTCAGAATCATTCGGGGGGTCCTTTTTAAATAATCAGTATAAATAAAAGGGCGATCGCAGTTGAGAGGCGATCGCCCCTGGTTAGTCGTTAGCAGTTTTGATAAGGTCCCCCGGTTCGCACTGCAACAGTTCGCAGAGTCGGGTCAGTTTTTCGTGATCTAGTCCTGGCGGGACAATATCCGAATTTTTATATCTACTTGCCGTGGTGCGGCTAACCTCCAAGATTTCCGCGAGTTCCCCTACGCTTACCCTCTTAAGCGCCATCAACGCTCGCAGGTTCCAGTAAATCTCCATAACGGTTGCCATCATATATCATTCCTCTCTGCTATTGTTCCACGGGGCGGGTTATTTGATGTGTTCAGCGAGTCAGCCCGCTCCTTTCATTGTAACCCCTTTGGGTCCTGCTATAATCCACTATATAGGACAAATAACCTTTATAAATTGACAAATATCCCATGCTACGCTACATTAAAATATTGGAACCGACAAGACCCCCAGAGACTCCCGGAGTAACCCGGTAAACCAAATCTTGTCCCTGCGATCGACTCGGAATCCTGCAAAAAAAACGAGACCCCATAGCCCGAAAGCTACAGGGTCCCACCTTACGGGAGATTTCTCCCCCATGAACCGAACATTGACAACCGAATAATCATTTTCATGACCGTATCGGTCTAGTCCTAGGCGCGCCAACGCTTTGGACCGTATTTCAGTTCAAGTAGTTTTTCAACTAACACTATGACTACTCTATCAATTTCAAGCCCCAAGTGCATGGGATTTTACTCCCAGGGACTCCAAGATAAGCTCTATCCCTTTGTTGAGAACGGCCAGAGGCTAACACTTGACGATGCCATCCGCCTGATCCACCTATCCAGCGAAGGTGCTTGGTGGGCGATGCAAAAAGGAATGGACCAGGCGATCGGCCAAATCATGAGTGACCTCGAAGCCGACTCTATGGATTGCGTTCCCTTTGACGGCTTTGATTCCGACGCTGATGAGTTCCGGGCCCTCAAACTCGAACTCACCGAATGGTTAGCCCTAGCCCGGTGGAGTTCGGAACTGGCTGAACTGCGGCTCAATGATTACACCCGAGCCAAAGTCAGCGAGATGGCTGCACAGTCGCCTCCAATCTGGGAGGTACTCTGATGCAACTACCCAACAAGCTGGCCCCCTTTATTCAGCTAGATAACCTCTGCTACGAAGACAAGCTCGACCTCCTAATCGTTGCCACCCAAGCTCTAAAGCAGTGCCACTCTAATAGCCATTACGAAATCGACCTGCTTAACGCCCTCGAAAATTCAGACTGTACGCAGGACGCCTTTGAGGGCATCACCGAAAGTCACGAATTTCTCGAAGTGACCCTCACCGAGGTGGAATGGATCCAGTTCTCCCAGGCTGTTTTAACAGCACTCAAGTTGGTGTTTGAGGTCGCGAAATGAACAACGTTGAGGAGCGAACCATTCATTGGGAGTCGGTCCTGATGGCTACCCCACTCCCCGGCGAATTAGTGACCTATGTCGCCACCATCCTCGTTCAAGATGAAAACTGGGGTTTTGATGCCCGGACCCGTCAGCAGCAGGCTATCATGGCCCGCGCTGCTCAGTCGGTGAGCCTTTAGGAGGTACGCCGATGAGCATTTTCCTTGACATTGGCCTGACCCTCTCCCTCGGTTACCTCTGGTTTCTGGCATCAGTTGCCCGTGCTCCGGACTGCCGAACCGATAGGTGCGATCGCCTGGATCCGAGTGAAAAAAGACCCCTAATTTATCGATCATAACTTGAGGGACATCTTTCACTCCCTAAGTATCTCATCAGCCCTCACAAGACCTGCCTAGGTACTTAGGCCAAAAACTACCTCAAATAACCTCAGATAGCGGGATAGAGATAATTCTGTCCCGCTATTCTATTGGTTCCTTCTTAGACCTATCAAGACCTATACAGACCCATAAGGAGTTATACAGTCCTATGCAACCTTACGCGCTTGATTTAGGCAACGGATACACGAAATTCTCACGCGGCTCAACCCCTCAGATGATGCCCTCCTACATCTGTGAAGCCCTAGATCCATCAGAGTTGTGTGACGACATTGGCTTCGGTGCAATTATCAAATACACCGTCGGAGAGCGCACTGACCTAGCCGGACGAATTTGGGCAGTAGGGGAAGCGGCTAAAACCTCATTCCCAGGCGCTTTCAGTCGAGTCGTTGATAGCGAGAATTCAACCGGGAAAGTTGATTTTGCACTTCATTTTGCACTCGCTGGACTCCCCCCAGTGAGTCACGGCCAATACTTCCAAATTCCGATGATGTATGCCAGTCTGCCTGACCCGGCACTACTGGGAAGCGCCTTCAAACGAGCCATCATCGGCACTCACCGATACATTCATAACGGAGTGGAGGCGAGCGCCACAATCGACGATGTGACCGTACTCCATGAAGGTCAGGGAGCTTTCGTTTATGCCTTATCCCAGGGGGTTTTTCCCAGTGGAACAGCTAACGCGATTATCGACTGTGGGAATGGCACGACAATCGCTCAAGCCTTCAGTCCCAACGGGCATTTAATCCCTAAAAGTCGCACAGTTTCTCAGGTTGGGGTGTTTCATTTGCTCAAGTCAATCGCCTCGGATATCCGGTTCAAAAAAACCCTCGGGAAAGAAGGGAATATTCACCTGATTCAGCAGGCAATCGAGGATGGCTCACTCAGCTACGGCTCCCGGAATATTGACATCAGCAACATCTACCGTGAACACCGCAACCGCTGGGCATCACAAGCCCTCAAGAAAGCCCTCGAAAAGTTTAGCACGATGAAGGATGAAATCGACACCATTTTATTGATTGGCGGTGGCGCAAACATCGTCAAAATCTTAGCCGAAAAGAAAGACTCGATTGAGTTATGCCCGGAGCCTCAGTTAGCCAATGTCTTAGGTTTAGCAAAGTTGGCAGACAAGCGAATCCGTAACCTTCGGAGTGTGGCGTAATGGGCAAAAAATTAACCCTCCGGACTGAGCTTATCCCCTTGGTTGAATCCTTCGCCAGTGCTAAAGGGGACGACTCCCTTGGAGCGGCGATGAATCGGCTGATTTATCTGGGATTGAAAGCTGAAGGATTTATCCCTCATGCCACCCATACAAAAGGTGGCAATACTTCCCCCAACAATGACGACTTAGAAATACTCGGAGTCATTGACTTATGAACTACAAAATTACCACCCTTATTACCTGCATAGTCGGTTCAATGCTCACCATGATCCTCGTCCTCGGTGCGCTTGAACCCCAGGTCGATTCAGCCCGGATGATGACCATTGCCATCTTATGCGGCATAGGGTCAGCTATTGCAAACATAGTGTTTCAACGGCGGCGCTGTCCCCCAGCTTCCGACTCCCTCCAGAGCCTTCTGCGCGGAGGGCGACTTTCACCGGCGCAGCAATTCACCATCCTGGATGCGATCGCCATCTTGGACGAGCGAGAAAAGGCGTAACAACCGGGAAACCAACCACTGTAACCATTGAGATTCCGTGGGTTGGGTTTCAGATGTAACCAACAGATTTAACCAACCCCACCCCCTGAAAAATAGGAGATTAAGCCCATGATGACGCCATTCGGTGGGAGTTATCTGGAGATAGAGGAAGACTTGCCAGACCTCCAAGACTCCCCCGATGAAACATCTAATTTGCCAGATTTGCTCAATCCTCCTCCCCTGGAGGCAGACCCCGCACCCACCGTAAAACCCTCAGTCAATCATGCCCGGTTATGGCTGATTATCGGAACGATAGGGGTGGGGTTAGCCGTTTCAGCCATCGCCCAAAATCAACCCCAATTTAGCCAAATTTCTCTCCCCCAACTCAACCCGCAGACAGGCCAACAAACCCACCAAAAACCTATCTGCCGCGAGGGGGAACAATCGATGGCGGGTTGTATCCCCTTGCCAGCCCTTGACCCGGCTGAGATGAGGCGGAATGAGTTGCTGGCAAAAACCCTGATAGAAACCTCCATGCAGCAGACGGCAATCGACCGGGCAAGGCGGGATAACCTGTTGGCTCTATTCGCACCCAACCATAAAGAGGGAGATTACACTCCCCTGGATATTAAGTTAGTGCGAGAGATGGCTCGACAATCCCAAAACTTGAGGGAATTGGGCCAATTTGAATATTCCGGTGAAGCCTCAATTATTGATATCCCTCGGGTCTACAATTCCGACGCCCGTGCGGTTGTTCTAGCAGCCCTGACCCGGATTGGTGAGCAGAGTTTAGTCCAGTCATTCTTAGCCCAACAACTCCAGACTCTCACCAACGAACTGAACGAGATTTTAGCCCCGACGATGGGGGAAGTAACCGACAGCAACCGCGCCACATTTGAGCGCCTATCCAGCGAGATTGATGCGGTAAACGACGCAATCCGGGCCAGCGCCGGAGGAAATACCCCGGAACCCATCAACCTCGCCTACCTGGCTTCGTTGATGGAGCAACTCACCCTGGAATCAGCCAACCAGTTGAGCCGTGAAGACTATATGCGCCTGCGGATGGAGGCGCGGCAACAGGCCATCACCGAGGAGATGGAACGCCAAAAACAACTCCAGGAGATTGAGCGCATCCGCCAACAAAGCGGGATTGCCCTCCCCAGCAGATCGCGTAGCGTCTCGGAACGAGAATCGCCCACAGGAGGCCCACCTGATGAGCCGAACTAAACCTGACCCGCTGACAACCCGCCAGCTAGGTTTACTCCTAGCGGCCACTTTATTTAGTGGGTCCATCGCTGCCTGGATTGCCTCCCTCACTCCCCAAACCACTTCGGCAGTGCGCCAAACTCAAGGGGCCATTGATGTACTCACCGAACGGACCCCGAACGACAACTGGGGATTTTTTCTGGGGACCTCCATCGCCTGCCTCGCGGGAGGAAGTTTGATTCTCAGCCGCAAGGAATTTTTTGACCCCTCCACCCTCCGGGATGACGCCATCAGCACCATCCTTGCCTTGACTTCCCACTCGAATTACCTACTCGCGGGAGGTCTCCAAGCTACTGCCAAAATTGCCCTGACCTCACCCCCAGCGAAAAAAGGGAAAGAGGTGGTCTTGCGTGTCATCCCTCCGCAGTTGAAAAGCGCGGCTGAGAAGTTGAGTGGCGATCGCAAATGGTTCGTGGAGTGGGCTGGATTCCGGAAGGGGTTAGGCGGTCAATCCTGGCAGTGCAACTTCGTTGTGGGCTTGCCTGGGAGCGGCAAAACCACCGTGGTCAACGAGATTATCGTCGGGTTCATCCGCTTTAGTGAAGGCACTGGGCAGCTTCGGATATTCGACATCAACTACGGCAAACCCGATGACTCGGGGCGAGTAAATACCTGGATGGGTTTACCCCTGAATCAAATAGTAGAGGCCCAATTTGACCGCATCCATGCGGGGATTAATGCGGTCTGGGATGAGTTGGAAAAGCGCCGTCAGCAAGCAATTAAAGTCGCGAGTGATGGGGGCAAGCAAACCCTCAACTTCACCCCCCTGCTCTGTGTTATCGACGAGTTGCCCGCACTCATGAACACCGCCAAGCAGCATGAGGTGGATGAGGAGATTAAGGAGAAGATAGCCGACATCCTGACAATGGGGCGCGGTTACCGGGTCAAGCTCCTCCTCATCTCCCAGATGCTCGCCGTTGGCTCGGTCGCCCTGACTAAGGCTCAACAGCAACAAGTTAACAAGTTAATCCTGGGGACATCCGCCCTTGACGCCGACATCATCAACCGCATCCCCGGGACTGCCCAAGATTTGAGAGGGGAAATCGAGCCTTTACTAAAACAGAAAAAGCGGGCTTGTGTGGTGCAGTTTGGCGCATCACTCCCCGAGGTTAGAGTCATCCCAGAAATCGACATCAAAGCTCACCGGGTAAGGGTTTGCGCTACTGACCCGGACGAGGTTTGGTGGCGTGAAACCTGGACGGGAGAGACCCGAAAGCGGGTAGAAGAACTCGCCCGAAGTTACGCCAATGGCGAGATTAAATCGCCTCTAAAGGGGGAAGTTATCTCGCTGTTCAATATCACCAACATGAGTAGAGACGAGCGTTACAAGCGCTTTGTTAGCCCCGTCTGGAACGAGTTAGTTAATCAACATAAAACGGAGCAAAAACCATGATTAAAAATGTAGGCACGGCCATCATTGGCGCGGGTGCAATTTGGGTTCTTTGGAGTCCGCTCATTGCCCCAATCGGGCGGGGGATGTTTACCCAGCGAATCAATCCCTCTCGCAATGCTTCCCCTGATAGTGTGGTGCAGTTTTTTAGTGCGGGGACTGCGAACATGATTGGTAAGGGTTTTGAGAACTATGATACCGAAAACCTCGGACGACGGTTTGACGAACCCAACCCTCAGATTCGCTTACCGGGTGATGATTTATGGCTCACAGACCCACGCCGTTATATCCCCTTTTTGCGCCCCAACCCCCAGCAACCGCAACAACAGCAGCGGAATTTATCGCCCCATAACCAGGTAGTCACCCCGAACGAAAACTGCCCACCGGACCAGCAATGGATTGATGCCACGGAACCCGACAAAAACCCAGATCAACCGAACCGACTCCAGGCGATCGCCACCGAACCCAACAAAACCCCAACTCAACCGCACCTCCGTTGTCCCCTACGTTATCTGGACCGACTCCAGGCGATCGCCAACTTCCTCAACAAAACCCCCTATCAACCGGACCTGAGTTGTCCCCGGCGTCAGCCTCACCCACTCAATCCAAACCGGACATCTTGAATGAGGAGGAATATCATCAATGGTCCCGCCAGGTTGCGCCCGTCCTCAATACTTACCTCCAGCACCGAGGGATTCCAGTTATCGAAGGCAACCGCTTCCGGACTTATAAGCGCGGTCAATACCTCGTTTTGGAATATCGGGATGACTCCAGAACACTGATGATTGCCCATAACAGTGACTCGGGTTCCTGGGAGATTCCGAACTGTTTCGCGGTTAAGCGGACCACTGCGGAGCACATTTTGTCACAGTTACTCCCGGCCATGCAGCGCACTATGAGGCTCAGTCATCCGAGTATCTCAGGCAAGTCTCCAACAGATCCGCCCACACCTCAACCCTCTCAGTCTCAAATCGCAACACCGTCACCAACGCCCTCATCAACCCCAACCTCAACGCCAACACCATCACCCACCCCGTCCCCACCCTCTGTCCTGAATGAGCAGGAATATCAACAGTGGGTGAATACCGTGGCTCCATTCCTCAATACTTACCTGAAGCACCGGGGTGTGCGGATGTTCTCCGGCGATCGCTTCCGGACTTACAAGCGGGGTCAGTACCTCGTTTTGGAATATCGGGATGGTTCGGGCACTCTGATTATTGGCCGACCCACTGGCAACGGGTCTTGGGAGACTCCCAAACAGTTTCCGGTCAAGGTCAAACGCGAGGACGCCAACTATATTGTGGAACGGTCTATCCCGCTGATGCAGGAAGATATCAGGCAACGTCAACAACGTTATAGGCCATCGAAACGCTCTCGTTCTAACCAACTGGATATCTCGGATTGAGGCGATCGCGGCATGGTGTTTTCGTACCCTTGAAGTCTCCTTGAGGCGATCGCACCCGGGTCATCCAAACCCAGCCACCGGCTTACTGAGTACCTGGTCTAGTTTTAGTCTACACTGCTGTCTACTATCATGCCCGGTAATTGTAAGCGCCCACCTCAAACCCCTAGGATAATCCGGGTCCATCCCCTGTCTACAATTTTGTCTATTATAGGGAGCAAACCCGAGTGTAGTCCCCGTCTATAACCTTGTCTACTTCAGGGCTGTTCCCCGCCAAATTTTCCGCCTATAACCTTGCTAAGGGAGTCAATCCAAGTCTAGCCTCTGTCTATCCCCTGCCTAGACTACTATGGGTCACCGGGGTCAACACGGGTCTAACTGCTGTCTACAATCCCGTCTATCTCAGGGGGCCAACAAGGGTCTAGTTTTCGTCTACAATCCTGTCTATCCTAGCGGTCGAGATTGGTCTACCTCTTGTCTATCCTAGTGGGTGATATCGGTCTAGTTCTTGTCTACAACCCTGTCTAGTTTAGGGAGCCAACAACAGTCTAGTTTTCGTCTATATCTTTGTCTACAAATGCCCTAACCCTTTGGCTCAACGGGATAGTAGCGCTCTTTTTGATAGCTCCAGGCGATCTCTTCCGGGTCCTGTTGGCTGGTCCATTTGGCAAAGGCGTTCGTGCCTTTTTTCTTGCGGTTGGTGGTAATGCTCGACGGGCTGACTGACAACCGTTTTGCCAACTCCCGGCCACTGAGTCCTTGAGTGCGGAAATCTCCCGCCGCGTCTACTCCCTGCTTAGATTCCTGGGAACGGCTGAGATCGCCCCCGGTTGCTTCCTCCAAGCCCAATTCTCCAGAAGTCGCCTGAACCTCACCCTCAACCGCATCATCACCCGAGTCTCCCGCCGCCTCTACAAAGCGCTCAGATTCTGGGGAAGCGTGGCGATCTCGAACGGTTACTTCCTCCAACTCCAACTCTGCCGAAGTTGCCTGAATCTCTCCTTCAACTGGCGCATCACCCGAGTCTACCAGCGAGTCTACCTGCCCGTCTACATCAACCCGGGCCACCTCATCTACTGGTGCATCACCCGAGTCTCCCGGCGCGTCTAGCCCGTCTACCGGCGCGTCTACATTCTCATCTACATCAGAAGCAGACAGCCGTATTTCCAATGCTTTCAGGCGTTCCTCAAGGGTGCGAGTTACCCCCAGAATCGCCTGCTCAACCGCAGCGTCTACAAGGGATTGAACAGTCGCCGTCGTCTGAGGGGATGGCGGTTCTATTCCCAGGTACGCCTCAATCGCTTGGACAATAAATTCGCTGCGACTCGTATCCTGCCGTGCCTGATCAATCTGGGCCAACAGTTGGGGAGTGGTCCGGACATTCACCTGGGCGCGTCCCGATTTGGATGACTTCGCCTCGGCTTTTTTTGAGGGTCGGCTCATGTTTTTTCCTCTATTTTGAATAGTCTACACTGAATCTACTATGAGTCTACGCTGAATCTATCATCAGTCTACAGTGAATCTACCCTCAGTCTACAATAAATCTATCATCAGTCTACAGTGAATCTACCCTCAGTCTACAATAAATCTATCATCAGTCTACAGTGAATCTACCCTCAGTCTACAGTGAATCTACCCTCAGTCTACAATAAATCTATCCTCAGTCTACACTGAATCTACCCTCAGTCTACACTGAATCTACACCTAATCCGACATTGCTCCCCTAGAATTTTTCACTCCACTCTACTCCTCCGGCTGCAACCCCTAGTTTGGCTGTGGGGGGAAGCGGCACATCCCCTTCAAGTGTAGACAAACAAGTAGACTACTATTCAATCCTGTAGACGTTCGTTTTCTTCTTCCAACTCGGTGAGCCGTAACCGGAGTTCAGCCAGCGCCATCCCGATTTTCTCCTCCAATTCGTTGATGCGGTTGTTGAGCCGGTTCGACTCCCTTGCATCCAAATCCTCATCGCAAAGGGGCAAACGGGGTTTGAATAGCAACCATGCAGAAACTTACGCTAAGGCTAAAAGCCTTACATACAAGGGGTTTCACCCCATGTTTCTGGGAAATCATTGAGGTCACGTAAGGGACGCATCCCTCCATCAAGCAACTCCGAAGGCAAATTAAAGTGATAGCGACCCAGCATATTGATATGAGAATAGGCCAGAGGAGATAGCCGAGCAATATCTTCTGCCTTGACCAGTGTTCCTTGAAGGCGTAGATGATTCAAGGCGGTATTCATGTAATAGGTATTCCATAAAACCAGCACATTAACCACCAAACCTAAAGCTGATAGCTGCTCTTCCTGACCTTCTCGATAGCGTTGGCGTACCTCTCCTCGACGACCATAAAATATCGCTCTAGATAAACTATGACGACCTTCTCCCCGATTTAATTGAGTAAGGATGCGACGGCGATAAGCCTCATCATCGACATAGTTCAACAAATACAAAGTCTTGGCAACTCGTCCTAATTCCCCAATTGCCTTGGCTAAAGTAGAAGGCTTTTTTCCTAATTGCAAAGCTCGCATAATTTCTTGAGCGCTGACAGTTCCCAACTTCAATGAACCAGCTACCCGGAGCAAATCATCCCAGTTCTGCTCAATTAAGTGTGTCTTGACCCACTGTCGTGCTAGTTTATCGAGAACTCCGTAATCAGCATTTGTATCAAGTCGCCAAAATCGAGCCTCCCCTACGTCTGCTAGACGAGGACTAAACTGATAACCTAACAACCAAAACAACCCAAACACCACATCGCTGTAACCAGAAGTATCTGTCATCAGTTCTTTAGGTTGTAGGCTAGTTTGTTGCTCTAATAATCCCACCAAAACAACCAGAGAATCCCGCAGCGTTCCTGGCACAACCAGACCATGAAAGCCCGTAAACTGATCGGAGGTAAAGTTATAGTAAGTAATGCCTCGTCCCTGACCAAAGTATTTACTGTTTGGCCCAGCGTTCAAAGTTCGTACAGGCACCACAAAGCGCAAACCATCGGCTGAAGCCACTTCGCCACCTCCCCAATTTTGAGCGAGAGGAATTTGGGCCTGGGTATCAACCAGCCGCGCATTAGCTCGGACAAGAGTTTCGGGGCGAATATAGTTTTGCTCTACCCAAGTGAGCCGAGAACGTGTTAAAGCCGGGAGATCTGGACGTACCAAGGGAGTCAATCCAATATTGCAAGCTGAAGCAATTAACACAGCACAAATACTGGTGGATAAGTCTCTCACCCTGGCGAAACTTTCATTGATGTGGATGAACTCATCCATAAACCCAGTTTTGACTTGGATTTCCAGCAAGACTTCTGGTAAATCGACATGGGGAAGCAACGATTCAACTTGCTGTTTGAGGAGAAGGTAACTATCGGGTTCTTCCAACTTATCCAGATTGCTGATAGTTAGAGTTTCACGCCCTTTGGTAACTTCAATTCTGACGGCAGCATTATTAGGTAAATTGTTGGCAGTCCGAGAGTAAGCTTCATCCAATTGTTGTCTAAGGACATTCAGTTCCTCGACAGGAGTTGGGTTAAGATTTAAAGCTCGACAGACGTGAGACCGAGCTGATTCCCAAGCACGACCCTGTAACAATTTAGCTTGAGGATTACTCCAACGCTCAGAAGGACTTACGAATAAGTCTCGACGACGAAGCCCTTCAACTAATTGCTCTAAGACACAAAAAGTATAGGCGCGACGGTCAATTCTACCATCAGAAAGAACGACCCACCGTCCCCAACTTTTGCTCACGACTTGAAGCGGTGCAGCCTTCATATCTGGCTTGGTTTGTCCCTCAATCGATTGGAGAAAACGCCAAGCGGCTAAGATAGGCTGACCCGCTTTGTTAGCCAAAAATTCAATCGTCAAGAGTAGGGTAGGAAGAAAACACCGAGCCTGTCGCCAACGTCCCAACAATTCCTGATAATAATTATGGTCGGGAGGTCTTGCCAACTCTTCAACTTGAGTTACTGCCTTGGTCAATTGGTCTTTGGTTAGGAGCCTCCATACTTTTTCTCGCACCTTCTCATCATCGCAGTTAGGGTCAAGTAAAACTCGACCCACTTGGGAAAGTTGTAGAGCCGCTGCATCTAAATCTTTGAGCGTCCGGAGGCGTTCTTTCTTTCCCTCACGCGCTGAGCAGGAGAGTAAATCTTTGACGAGTAACTCTAACACATCAAGTGCATCATCCGTAGCGATCGCTTCCATGACATAAGCGAAAGCAACCAGAGTGGCAAGGCGTCTTGAAGAGGGCATTCGTGCGATTGCCTGCGCTCTTACCGTTAAGGCAGTTCTGGATAAAGCTTTCAATTGAGTGGGTGGAATTTTAGCGACGGGAAGCTGCCTGATTCCTAGAGAACGAATGGTTACTAAGCGATTCAAAGCATTTACTAGAGCTGAAGAACTGGTCCGGGTTGGCGAGCGCCGTAACTGCTCCAGAAGAGTGGGTCTCATTTTTTCATTGACGAAAAGTAAAGCTTCTAGTTGATTGGTTTGCTCGGCATTAGGTAGTTTTGACAACAAAAGCCACAGACGCTTGGCGACCCGCTCACGCACACTGGAAATCAGCCGAACTAATACACTCACTCCCGGCAGAAGAATTTTGTTTTCAACCAATCGAGCTGTGGTTAGATCGAATAAAATACTTGGACTTTCGTCACTGACCCAAGCTCGTTCGTAAAGCCAACGAACTAATCGCCAGTGAAAGGGTTGCTCGCTGAAATCTCGATAGGCGTAGTGCAGTTTAATGGCTTGTGCGTGTTCCCAATGAGTTGTGGGTCGTTCCAAATAGCGGGGTAAACAGTTCTTATTGGTGATATCCAACTGGGCTGCCAGATCGGCAATGACAACTTGAGGGACATCAATAGGGTTGGTCAGGAACGTTCCTAGAAAGCGAACTGTACAAAGCTGTATCGCGAAGCCCAAGCGGTTATGGTCTCCACGGCGTTTGTTCACTAACTGTCGGGCTGTATCGTCTAAATGGAAATAGCGAGCGAGCTGAACTGGCGTTGGGTCTCCCACATACCGTCCATAACTTTGTTGCTGTTCCTCCGTCAGAAATCGTATCGACATTCTGTGACTGGCTGTTTGTACCCGTAAGACTATAATCTATTTGGTACACTGAAAGGGAACGATAGCATTAGGGTTTTCACTCTTGTTTCACAGAGGGATTAATTGGTACAAAAAGTTGCTATCTACTGTCGGGTTTCGACTTCTGACCAGTCCTGTTCTCGCCAAGAACGTGACTTGGTTGCTTATGCTGAATTAGCTGGCTATCAAGTGGTTGGGATTTGGAAAGAAACGGCTTCTGGGAGTAAGCATCGCCTATTACAAAGAGACCAGATCCTGAAGTTAGCTCAAGCTCGTGCCATTGATGCGGTGCTGGTCACTGAACTGACTCGCTGGGGTCGCAGCACTTTAGATTTGATTCATACATTGCAGGATTTAGCTCATTGGCGAGTCTCGTTGATTGCTCAAACTGGAATTGAGTTTAGTTTAGACACGCCTCAAGGTAAACTGATTGCCAATGTTATGGCTACTCTGGCTGAGTTTGAGCGCGATTTAGTTCGAGAGCGGGTGCGTTCAGGTTTGGCTGCGGCTAAGGCACGTGGAGTTAAGTTGGGTAGACAGCCTGGGCAACGGGTGAAAGCTGACCGTTTAGAGAACAAGGTTTTGCTTCTGGTTGAGCAAGGTCACTCCTATCGGGCGATCGCCAGACAGCTTCATCTGAGTAAGACTACAGTTAATGACATTGTGAAGCGACATAGGCAAAAAACCGCTCCATCTTTGACTGGCATAAGCACAGAAGATTCTGAAAGCTAGAAGTATTACCCAGTAAGGATTTCAGCCTTAGCGTAAGTTTCTGTACGATTGCTACTCAAACGCCCAAACCCTGAGCAAGGCACTGGCGAATAAAGATGGAAATCTGCTCCGTGGCAGTGGTCCCCTCATCCTGGCAAAGGGCCACAAAAGATTGCCACTCCTCCGGATCCATTCGGAGTGAAATCGGTTTTCGGGTCATAACTTTTCGTTTCCCACGTCAATCCAGTATTGCCAATACAAGCGTATTACAAAAAAAGGGAATTGCCG